>NZ_JACHML010000001.1:0-2400000 GCF_014208045.1 Microbacterium thalassium | reverse complement strand
CAGCGGTTCGGCGCTGCGGACAACTACTGGTCCACCGGTCAGCCCGGTCCCGCCGGCCCCTGCTCCGAGATCTACTTCGACCGCGGGCCGAAGTACGGCCGCGACGGCGGGCCGGCGGTCGACGACGACCGGTTCACCGAGATCTGGAACCTCGTGTTCATGCAGTACGAGATCACGAACGTGCGCTCCAAGACGGAGTTCGACGTCGTCGGCGAGCTGCCGAAGAAGAACATCGACACCGGCATGGGCCTCGAGCGCGTGGCCTTCATCAAGCAGGGCGTCGAGAACATGTACGAGACCGACCAGGTGCGCCCCGTGCTCGACCGTGCCGTCGATCTCTCCGGCCGCCGCTACGGAGCGAACCACGAGGACGACGTGCGCTTCCGCGTCATCGCCGATCACGTGCGCTCGTCGCTGATGCTGCTCTCCGACGGCGTGACGCCCTCGAACGAGGGCCGCGGCTACATCCTGCGCCGCCTCATGCGCCGCACCATCCGCTCGATGCGGCTCCTCGGCGTCGACGTGGCGACGTTCCCCGAGCTGTTCAGCGCGTCTCGCGACGCGATGAGCACCGCCTACCCCGTCGTGACGGAGGACTGGGACCGCATCTCGCGCTCGGCCTTCGCCGAGGAGGAGACGTTCCTGCGCACGCTGGCGTCGGGGTCGACGATCCTCGACCTCGCCGTGGAGAAGACCAAGGATGCCGGCGGCACCTCGATCGCCGGCGACGAGGCCTTCCTGCTGCACGACACCTACGGGTTCCCCATCGATCTGACGCTCGAGATCGCCGAAGAGGCCGGGCTCAGCGTCGACCGCGCCGCGTTCGACACGCTCATGCAGGAGCAGCGGGCGCGTGCCAAGGCCGACGCCAAGTCGCGCAAGCGGGCCCTCGCCGATCCCGGGGTCTACCGCGAGTTCCGCGCGCTGGGCGAAACGGTCTTCACCGGCTACACCGACCTCGAGACGGAGTCGAGCGTGCTCGGGCTGCTCGCCGACGGCCGCGCCGTCGACCGCGCCGCCCAGGGCGAGATCGTCGAGGTGATCCTGGCCGAGACCGCGCTGTACGCCGAGTCGGGCGGCCAGGTCGCCGACAAGGGCGTCATCGTCGGGCCGGGCTTCGAACTCGAGGTGCTCGACGTCCAGAAGCCGCTGCCGGGCCTGGTCAGCCACACGGTCGAGGTCACCGTCGGCGAGGTCGGACTCGGGCAGCCCGCCCGCTCGGTCGTGGACGCCGCGAACCGCCGCGCCGCGCGCCAGGCACACTCCGCCACGCACCTCGTGCACGCTGCCCTGCGCGACACCCTGGGCAGGACCGCGACGCAGGCGGGATCGCTCAACCGCGCCGGTTACCTGCGCTTCGACTTCGCCTGGTCGCAGGCGCTGTCGGAGTCCACGCGCAGCGAGATCGAGGAGATCGCCAACAACGCCGTTCGCGAGAACCTCGAGGTCTCCACCCGCGTGCTCTCGCTCGACGACGCCAAGGCGGCCGGGGCGATGGCCCTGTTCGGCGAGAAGTACGGCGAGACCGTGCGCATGGTCGACATCGGCGGCCCGTGGTCGCGCGAGCTGTGCGCCGGCACGCATGTGGCCACCAGCGCCGAGGTGGGCCTCATCAACCTCGTGGGCGAGTCGAGCGTCGGCGCGACCAACCGTCGCGTCGAGGCGCTCGTGGGCCTCGAGGCCTTCCGCTCCCTCGCCGCCGAGCGTGCGCTCGTGTCGCAGCTGACGACGTCGCTCAAGACGCCGCGCGAGCAGCTGCCTGCGCGCATCGCCGAGCTCACGGCGAGCCTGAAGGCGGCCGAGAAGAAGATCGCGGCCTTCGAAGCGCGCGCGCTCGCCGACCGGGTGCCCGCCCTCGCGGACGCGGCGAAGGCCGCCGGCCCGCACCGACTGGTCGCGGAGTCGCTCGGCTCCGCCGCGTCGGCGGACGACGTGCGGACGGTCGCCCTGCAGGTGCGCGATCGGCTCGGCTCGGACCCGGCGGTGGTCGCCCTCGGCGCCGACGTCGGCGGTCGTGCCATCGTCGTGGTCGCCACGAACGAGGCGGCGCGCTCCGCGGGCGCGAAGGCGGGTGCTCTCGTGAAGATCGCCGCGGGCGTCCTCGGCGGCGGCGGCGGCGGACGCGATGACGTCGCTCAGGGCGGCGGCACCGACGTGTCGGCCATGCCCGCGGCGCTGACGGCGATCTCGGAGGCTCTGGCCGCGTGAGCGGGTTCCGCCGGGGGGTGCGTCTGGGTGTCGACGTCGGGAAGGCCCGCGTGGGCGTCGCCCGCTGCGACCCCGACGGGCTCCTGGCGACCCCCGTCGAGACGGTGGCGCGCACCGACGAATCCGTCGCCCGGGTGGCCGCTCTGGCCGCCGAGCACGACGCGATGGAGATCCTCGTCGGGCTCCCGGTGAACATGCGCGGCGAAGACACGCCGTCCACGACCGATGCGCGCGAGTTCGCGGACGCGGTCGCACGTGTCTCGGGGCGCCCCGTGCGGCTGGTCGACGAGCGGCTGAGCACGGTGTCGGCCCACGCCGCACTGCGGGATGCCGGGCGAAGCCAGCGTCGTTCACGTAGCATTGTCGATCAGGTCGCGGCCGTCGTCCTCCTGCAGCAGGCAATCGACATCGAGAAGCGCTCGGGAAAGCCGGCCGGACCCTCCATCCCCCAGGAGCCCGCCTGATGACACCCGAGACGTTCGACGACCCGTTCGCGGATCTGTTCGGCAAGACGCCCGCCGCCGCGGCGCGCCGTTCCGAGCGGTCCGAGCCGACGACGCCGCCGACCCGGCGCTCGGCGGCCGCCGACGAGGCGAGCACCCCGCCGGCCGCGCCGATGACGCGCCGCGAGGCGCGCGAGGCCGCAGCGCGCGCCGCCGCGGCGGCCCAGCAGCCCGCACCGTCATCGCCGTCGCCCGCGCCGGCTGCCGGCCAGGAGCCCGCGCACCGCGCCCCCGAACAGCCCGCCGCACCGGTCGCCCCCGCACCCGTCGCATCCGAGTCCGCGCCCGCCTGGCCATCCGTCCGTGAGGCGGCGCCGTCCGAGCCCGTGCGGCACAGCACCGCGCAGGCGCCGCACCCGCGGACGGCCTGGCACACCGAGCCCGCGGCCGAATCCGCCGACGACACCGCGCTGCTGGCGACGCCTCGCCGCACGACCGTCGTCCAGGACGCGTCCGACGACGACACCGACCAGGTGCCCGACGAAGACGACGCATGGGCCGGATTCATCGGCACCGCGCATGCGGCCACGACTCCGGCGCTGCCGTACAGCCGCACCGGCACGACGGGCCCGACGCCCACCGCCGAGGCGTCCGAGCGCCCCGCCGCGACCGCTCAGGCGTTGGCGGAGCCGAGTCTGGAGGACCTGTTCGCGGGCACCAGCTCCACCGACGATCTGGGCGCCGTCCCGGCGAAGCCCAGCAAGCGCAAGCGCCGCATCGGAGGGTGGATCGCCCTCGGCGTCGTCCTGATCATCCTCGGCGGCATCGGCGCCGGCGGCCTGTGGGTGTGGAACACCTACGAGGATCAGATCCGCTCCGTCATGGGCTGGGAGGAGCCGAAGGACTACGAACCGGGCCTGGCCACCGGCGAGGCGCTGATCACGATCAGCTCCGGGGACGTGCCCTCGAACATCTCGCAGTCGCTGTACGACGCCGGAGTCACCAAGACCCCCGAGGCCTTCTACGACATGCTCATCGACACGGGGCAGAATCCGACGTTCTACCCGGGCGTGTACCAGCTGCAGCAGAAGATGACGGCGGCTGCGGCGCTCGACATGCTCCAGGACCCCGCCAACAAGCTCGAGAACTCCGCGCTGCTGCGCGAGGGCCTCACCGTCGAGCAGACCCTTCCGATCCTGGCCGAGGGGCTGGGGCTCCCGCTCGAGGACTTCACCGCCGCCGCCGAGGATCCGTCGCAGTTCGGCGTCTCGGCCGACAGCCTGGAGGGGTGGCTCTTCCCGGCGATGTACACGTTCGACCCGGGCATCGACGCGACCGGCGTCATCCAGACGCTCGTCGACCGCACCGTCGAGTCGCTCGACGCCGCGGGCGTTCCCGAGGCCGACCGACAGCGCATCCTCACGATCGCCTCGATCATCCAGCGCGAGGCGCGCTACGAGGAGGACTTCTACAAGGTCTCCCGCGTCATCGAGAACCGTCTCGACACGGACAACCAGGAGACCTTCGGTCTGCTGCAGATGGACTCCACCGCCCAGTACGGATACGGCGAGATGCACGACGGCACGGTGAGCTCCTCGGCCGAAGCGCTCGCGGACGACAACCCGTGGAACACGTACGTCGTCGTGGGGCTGCCCAAGGGACCCATCGCGAACCCCGGCGATGTCGCGATCGACGCCGCGATGCACCCGGCCGACGGCGACTGGCTGTACTTCGTCACGGTGAACCTCAACACCGGCGAGACCGTCTTCACCTCGAACCTCGCCGATCACAACCGAGCGGTGGCGCAGTGGCAGGACTGGTGCGCGGCGAACCCGGACTCGGGGTGCTGAGCCCGGCAGCGACCCGCCTGGCGGTATGGGGAGACCCGATCGAGCACAGTCGGTCGCCCCAGCTGCATCTCGCGGCGTACCGGCTCCTCGGCCTCGACTGGACGTACGACAGGCGGCGCGTGGCCGAGCACGAGTTCGGCGGCGCCCTCGCGGGACTCGACATGACGTGGCGGGGACTGTCCCTCACGATGCCGCTGAAGGGCGCGGCGTGGCGGGCCGCCGCCCGGCGCGACCGCCGAGCCGAGCTCACGGGCGCCGTCAACACGCTCCTCCTGACCGGCGACGGCCCGGCCGGCTTCAACACCGACGTGGGAGGCATCGTCCGCGCCCTCGCCGACGTCGGCGTCCACGAGATCGCATCGGCGCGCATCGTCGGCGCGGGCGCGACCGCGACATCGGCGCTGGTCGCGCTGTCGGAGCTGGGCGCCCGCGAGGTCGACGTGGTGGCCCGTCGACCCGAGCCCGTCGCCGACCTGGCCCGCCTCGGCGACCGGATCGGCATCCGCGTCACCCACACCCGGTTCGACGATGCGCCCGCGCGGGACGTCGCGCTGACCGTCGCGACCCTCCCGGGCGACGCGCCGCTGCCCGACGCCGCCGCCGACCGGCTCGCGGCCCGCGGCGGCCGACTCCTGGACGTCGTCTACGGGCACTGGCCGACGGCCCTGTCGCGCGCGTGGGATCGCGCGGCGGCGCCGGCCGGATCGGGGCTCGGCATGCTGCTGCACCAGGCCGTGCTGCAGATCCGGATCTTCGCCGGCGGAGACGTCGACGCGGCCCTGCCCGACGAAGGGGCGGTCGTCGCCGTCATGCGCGCGGCGCTCGTGGGAGACTAGACGAATGCTCCGCGTGCTGACGGCCGGCGAATCGCACGGCCCCGAACTCGTCGCCATCATGGAGGGCCTGCCCTCGGGCGTGCCCGTCTCCCGCGCCGCCATCCAGGCCGACCTCGCCCGGCGCAAGCTGGGCTACGGCCGCGGCTCGCGCATGAAGTTCGAAGAGGACGAGCTGACGATCTCGGGCGGTGTCCGCCACGGCCTCACGCTCGGCAGCCCGATCGCCCTGCGCATCGGCAACACGGAGTGGCCCAAGTGGGTCGAGGTCATGAGCCCCGAGCCGACGGAGCTCACGGACCGCTCGCGCGGCCGCGGCGCGGCGCTCACGCGGCCGCGCCCCGGACACGCCGACCTCGTCGGCATGCAGAAGTACGACTTCGACGAGTCGCGGCCGATCCTCGAGCGTGCGAGCGCCCGCGAGACGGCCGCCCGCGTCGCCCTCGGCGCCATCGCCCGCGCGTTCCTGGGCGAACTCGGCATCCGGCTGGTCAGCCACACGCTCTCGATCGGCCCGGTCCGCGCCCCGGAGGACGCTCCGCTGCCGGCGCCCGAGGACGTCGACGCGCTGGATGCCGATCCGCTGCGGTGCTTCCACGCCGAGACGTCCGAGCGCATGGTCGCCGAGGTCGATGACGCCCGCAAGGACGGCGACACGCTCGGCGGCATCGTCGAGGTCCTCGCCTACGGCCTGCCGCCGGGGCTCGGCTCGCACGTCCACTGGGACCGGCGCCTGGACGGCAGGCTCGCGCAGGCGCTCATGAGCATCCAGGCCATCAAGGGCGTCGAGGTCGGCGACGGCTTCGAGACGACCCGACGCCGCGGATCCGCCGCGCACGACGAGCTGTTCGCGACAGAAGGCGGCATCTCGCGATCCAGCGACAAGGCGGGCGGCACCGAGGGCGGCATGTCCACGGGCACGGTCCTGCGCGTGCGCGCCGGCATGAAGCCGATCGCCACCGTGCCGCGAGCCCTGCGCACGGTCGACATCGCCACCGGCGACACCGCCTCGGCGCACCACCAGCGCTCCGACGTGTGCGCGGTGCCCGCCGCGGGTGTCGTGGCCGAGGCGATGGTCGCGATCGTGCTGGCCGAGGCCGTGCTCGAGAAGTTCGGCGGCGACAGCGTCGGCGAGACCGCCCGCAACATCCGCGGGTACCTCGACGCGATCCCCGAGAGCTTGCGCACCGCCGCTGCCAGCGACGCGACCCTCGGGGCATGAGCGACGAGAACGCGCTCGTCCTGATCGGCCCGATGGGCGCCGGGAAGACCAGTGTCGGACGGCGGGTCGCGAAGGCGCTCGGCGTCGGCTTCACCGACTCCGACTCCGTCGTGGTGCGCGAGCACGGCCCCATCGAGGACATCTTCCGCGCGCAGGGCGAGGCGGAGTTCCGCCGCATCGAACGCGAGGCCGTGCAGCGCGCCCTCGCTTCGGGCGGCGTCGTCTCGCTCGGCGGGGGAGCAGTGCTCGACCCCGACACGCGCTCGGATCTGTCGCGGCACCGCGTGGTGCTGCTGACGATCCAGCCGCGCATCGTCGCATCGCGCGTGCGCGGGTCGGCCCGGCCGCTCCTCGCGGACGGCGAGGATCCGATGGAGCGCTGGAACCAGATCTACGCTCAGCGCCGGCCGATCTACGAAGAGCTGGCCGACGTCGTCTTCGACACGTCGAGCGGTCCGCTGCAGCACGTGGTGGAGGACATCGTCGCGTGGGCGCGGCGGACCGAGGAGGCAGGATGACCGATCAGACGACGATCAGCGTCACCGGCGACGCCGGGTACGACATCACCGTGGGACGCGGCCTCATCGCGCGCCTGGACGAGCAGCTCCCGCCGGCGGCGCGCAAGGTCCTCGTGATCCATCCGCCGACGCTCGCGGCGCAGGCCGACGCGCTGCGCACGAACCTGCTCGGCGACCGCGAGGTGCTCCTCGCCGAGATCCCGGACGCCGAGGCCGGGAAGCGCATCGAGGTCGCCGCCTTCTGCTGGCAGGTCATGGGCAAGGCGGACTTCACCCGCACCGATGCCGTCGTCGGCTTCGGCGGGGGAGCGGTCACGGACCTCGCCGGCTTCGTCGCGGCGACCTGGCTGCGCGGCGTCGACGTGGTGCAGGTGCCGACGACGGTCCTCGGCATGGTCGATGCGGCCGTCGGCGGCAAGACCGGCATCAACACCGCCGAGGGCAAGAACCTCGTCGGGGCGTTCTGGGCGCCGCGCGCCGTGCTGTGCGACCTCGACCTGCTCGACACGCTGTCGCGGAACGAGCGCGTCGCCGGGTACGCCGAGGTGGTCAAGGCCGGCTTCATCGCCGAGCCCGAGATCCTCGACCTCGTCGAGGCAGATCCCGACACCGCGACCGATCCGCGCAGCGACGCGTTCCGGCGCACGATCGAGCTCGCGATCGGCATGAAGGCACGCGTGGTCGGGCAGGACCTGCGCGAGGCCGGCCTGCGCGAGATCCTCAACTACGGTCACACGCTCGGACACGCGATCGAGCACGCCGAGCGCTACCGCTGGCGCCACGGCGCGGCGATCTCGGTGGGCATGGTGTTCGCCGCCGAGCTGTCGCGTCTCGCCGGGCGGCTCACCGACGACGCCGCCGGGCGTCACCGCGACATCCTCGACCGCCTGGGGCTGCCGACGACCTACCGCGCCGGCGCGTGGCCGCAGCTGCTGGCGACGATGCAGCGCGACAAGAAGAGCCGCGGGGGGATGCTCCGCTTCATCGTGCTCGACGACATCGCCAGGCCCACCGTCCTGCAGGCGCCCGACGAATCGCTGCTGTTCGCGGCGTACCAGGAGGTGGCGGCATGAGCGCGCCGCGCAGGCTCCTGCTGGTCAACGGCCCGAACCTCAACCTGCTCGGCACCCGCGAGCCGGCGATCTACGGCTCGGCGACCCTCGCCGACGTCGAGCGCCTCGTGTCCGAGGCGGCCGCCGCGCGCGGCTTCGACGTGCGGGCGGTGCAGAGCAACCACGAGGGCGTGCTGATCGACGCCATCCACGCCGCCCGCGAGGACTGCGCGGGCATCGTCATCAACCCCGGCGGGCTCACGCACACCTCGATCGTGCTGCGCGACGCCCTCTCGGGCGTCGGCCTCCCCGTCGCGGAGGTGCACATCTCCAACGTCTACGACCGCGAGGAGTTCCGCCATCACTCGTACGTGAAGGATGTCGCCGTCGTGCACGTCATCGGCGAGGGAGTGCCCGGGTACGCGACCGCGACGACTCGCCTGATCGAGGTCATCGCCGGCTCCGCCGAGGGCTGACCCGGGGCCGGCGGCCGAATCGCGTAGAATCGAACGTCGGGCGTGCCTCGTGCCGCCCGCGCGCAGACTTCTCCCACACGGAACGGATCTTCATCCCACATGGCTTCCACCGCAGACATCAAGAACGGCGTCGTCCTCAGCATCGACGGACAGCTCTGGAACGTCGTGGAGTTCCAGCACGTCAAGCCCGGCAAGGGCGGCGCCTTCGTGCGCACGAAGCTGAAGAACGTCATCAGCGGCAAGGTCGTCGACAAGACCTACAACGCCGGCGCCAAGGTCGACATCCAGAACGTCGACCGCCGCGACTACCAGTACCTGTACAACGACGGCGAGAGCTTCGTGTTCATGGACCTGGACGACTACGACCAGATCAACGTGCCCGCCACCGTCGTCGGCGACGCGGCGAACTTCATGCTCGAGAACCAGAACGTCACGATCGCGCTGCACGACGGGAACCCCCTGTACCTCGACCTGCCGGCCTCGGTCGTGCTCGAGATCACGTACACCGAGCCGGGTCTCCAGGGCGACCGCTCGTCGGCGGGCACCAAGGCCGCGACCGTCGAGACCGGCTACGAGATCCAGGTCCCGCTGTTCCTCGAGACCGGCACGAAGGTCAAGGTCGACACCCGCACGGGCGACTACCTCGGCCGTGTGAACTGATCGCGACGGCGCCCATTCCATGAGTGCCCGTACGAAGGCGCGCAAGCGCGCGCTCGACATCCTCTTCCAGGCAGACGTCCGCGGCGAGGAGCTTCCCGCGATCCTCGCCGCCGAGGCCAAGCGCGCCGCCGGCGAGCCCGCCCGCGAGGCCTCGTGGCTGTACGCCCGCGAGATCATCGACGGCATCATCGACAACCGCGACGCCATCGACGAGCAGATCACGACCTTCGCCAAGGACTGGTCGCTCGCCCGCATGCCCGCCGTCGACCGCGCGCTGCTGCGCATCGGCGTGTGGGAGGTCCTCCACAACGACGACGTGCCCACCGCGGTCGCGATCGACGAGGCCGTGGAGCTGGCCAAGGAGTTCTCGACCGAGGAGTCCGGGGCGTTCGTCCACGGGGTCCTCGCCCGCGTCGCTCGCGCGTCCTGACGTCCGAGCCGACTGTCAGGATGGAGCGCATGCGCTCCGATGACTCCGCGACCGCCGCGTGGCGGAGTGTCGTCACCCCGCGCGACGTCCCGGACGAGGGGACTCCCCTCGCGCTCGGGGTCGATCTGCTCGTGCGTTCGCGCGACGGCTCGCCGTGGGCGCCCAAGCGCCTCACCCCGGCGACGGCGCGCACCGCCCGGACCCTCCCCGACGACATCGTCCTCGGAGTCCGCCCGCTCATGCCGGGCTCCGCGGCCGGCTCGTGGGTCAAGGGCGACGTGTCATGGGATGCCGTCCGGCGTCCCGGCGACCGCTTCGCCGAGCGACCGGCCCGATGGTTCGCACAGCTGCACAGCATCGCGCGCGAGCTGCGGACCCTGTCCACCTACTCGGACCTCGCGGACTGGCTCGTACTCGACACGGTCGACTCCGACCTGCTCTGGCCGCATCTCGCCCGGGCCCGGGAGAACGGCGTCGCGATCGTGGGAGCCCGACCGCGCACCCGTGTGCGTCTCGCCCGCGACGCGGACGTGAGCGTCCTCATCGACCGCGGCGCCGACGGCGGCTACACCCTCACCCCGCGCGTGCGCATCGACGGCGACGACGCGGATGCCGCGCGCGCACGCGCCATCGGCGCGACCGGCATCCACGTCCACCGCTTCTCGGGCGCGGAGCTCGACCTCGTGCTGGCGCACGCCGAGCTCGGGCAGACAGCGCGGCGACTGCTCGCGTCCCCCGGGCCGGTCGCGGTGCCGCGCGCAGACGCGGCGGAGTTCCTCGCCGGGCACGCCGCGCGTCTCGCGCGACGCGAGCGGGTCGCCGCGGGCGACGGCGTGACGGTGCCCGACCCCGCGCCCCCGGCGCTCGCGATCTCGGTGACCCACCGCGCGCCGGGCGACGTGCTCGTGGAGCTGTCGTGGGAGTACGCGGGGCTCGGGCGACGGGGCTTGCGCGCGGAACCGGGGGAGCCCGATCGCGAGCACGCGGCCGAGCGGGCCCTGCTCGACGAGCTCGCGCCCCTCTGGCAGCACGTGTGGGACGACGGCCCGACCGACGCCCTGACCCTGCGGGACGCCGACGCCGCCGAGTTCTGCGAGCGCGTGCTCCCGGCGCTGCGCGGGGTCGACCGCGTGGACGTCGTCACCCGCGGAACCGCGCCCCGCTACCACGAGCTCGACGGCGTTCCCGAGATCTCGGTGACCGCTGTCGAGAGCTCGGACCCCGACTGGTTCGACCTCGGGATCGTCGTGACCATCGACGGCCGCCGCATCCCGTTCGGAGACCTGTTCACCGCGCTCGCGATGCGGCGCAAGCGCATGATGCTGTCCGACGGGGCGCACTTCTCGCTGGCCCACCCCGCCCTGGACCGCCTGCGCGACCTCATCGACGACGCCGCGGACGTCGTCGAGTGGGAGCCCGGCGCGCGCGTCAGCCGGTATCAGCTGGCGGTGTGGGCGGACTTCGAGGATCTGGCCGACCAGGCCCAGCCCGCGGTGTCGTGGCGGCGCACCGTCGAGGGCCTGCGGGATCTCGAGGCGGTCCCCGCGACGCCGGTGCCGGCGGGGGTCCGAGCCGAGCTGCGCCCGTACCAGAAGCACGGCTACGACTGGCTGACGTTCCTGTGGCGCAGCCGGCTCGGCGGGATCCTCGCCGACGACATGGGTCTGGGCAAGACCCTTCAGGCGCTCGGACTGATCGCCCACATGCGCGAGTCCGGCGAGGAGCGACCGGTCCTCGTCGTCGCGCCCACGAGCGTCCTCGGCACGTGGCGCGACGAGGCCGCCCGCTTCGCGCCGGGCCTGCGGGTGCACGTCGCCGACGCGACACGGGCACGCGCCGACGTCGCGCTCGCCGACGCCGCGCGCGCGTCCGACATCGTCGTGACCTCGTACGCGATCCTGCGCCTCGACGAGTCCGCGTTCGCCGACGTCGACTGGGCCGCCGCGATCCTCGACGAGGCGCAGGCGGTGAAGAACCCGGCCACGCGCGTGCACCGGGCGGCCCTCGCCCTGCGCGCCGACGCGATCTTCGCCCTCACCGGCACGCCCGTCGAGAACGGCCTCGCCGACCTGTGGGCGCTGCTGGCGCTCACCTCGCCCGGGCTGTTCCCGTCCGCTCCGAGATTCCGCCGCGATTACATCGGGCCCATCGAGGACGGCAAGGTCCCCGAGAACGCCGAGGGCGGGCCGTACCGTGCGGCGCGGCTGGACCGCCTGCGGCGTCGCATCCGCCCGTTCGTCCTGCGGCGGACCAAGGAGCGGGTGGCCGCCGAGCTGCCGCCCAAGCAGGAGCAGGTGCTGCACGTGGAGCTCAGCGCCGCGCACCGCGCCGTCTACGACACGATCCTGCAGCGCGAGCGACAGAAGGTGCTGGGGCTGCTGCCCGATCTCGACCGCAACCGGTTCATCGTGTTCCGGTCGATCACGCTGCTGCGCATGCTCAGCCTCGCTCCCGAACTGGTCGACGCGGGGGACGGCCGCATCCGATCCGCCAAGCTCGACGCGCTCGTCGCCCAGCTGGACGAACTCGCCGCCGAAGGACATCGAGCGCTCGTGTTCAGTCAGTTCACGTCGTTCCTCGACATCGTCCAGCGACGCCTCGACGCCGACGGGATCGCGTCCGCCCGGCTCGACGGCTCGACGAGGCGCCGCGACGATGTCGTGGACGGATTCCGCCGCGGCGACGCGCCGGTGTTCCTGGTCAGCCTCAAGGCCGGAGGCGTGGGCCTGACCCTCACCGAGGCGGACTACGTGTTCCTGCTCGACCCGTGGTGGAATCCCGCCGCGGAGGCGCAGGCGATCGACCGCACCCACCGCATCGGCCAGGACGCGCCCGTGATGGTCTATCGCCTCGTGGCGGCGGGCACGATCGAGGAGAAGGTCCTGGCCCTGCAGCAGCGCAAGGCACGCCTGATCCATGCCGTCATGGACGACGACGACCTGTTCGCGCGGTCGCTCACGGCCGACGACGTCCGCGATCTGCTCTCGCCCTGACGCCTGCGGCGCGCCAGCGCGCACCGCGGGTCCCACGCGGCGCCAAGTAGACTCGATCGCGGTTCGACACAGGAGGATTTCATGCGGATCACGGGCCTCGGGCACGCCGGGATGTTCATCGAGACGGCAGGGGGCAGCATCCTGTGCGACCCGGTCGTGAAGCCCTCGTTCTTCGGTTCGTGGTTCGTCTTCCCCGACAACCGCGCCCTCGACTGGGAGCGCTTCGGCAAGGCCGACTTCCTGTACATCTCGCACCGCCACCGCGACCACTTCGACCCGTGGTTCCTCGAGACCTACGTCTCCAAGGACGTCAAGGTCCTGCTGCCGGAGTACCCGACCGACGACCTCGAGCAGGACATCCGCGCGCTCGGGTACGAGAACATCGTCTACACGCAGGCCGGCGTCCCGCTCGAATACGGCGACCTGAAGATCATGGTCACGCCCCTGAGGGCGCCCTCGGACGGCCCCATCGGCGATTCCTCGCTGTCGGTCGACGACGGCACGGCGTCGATCCTGAACCAGAACGACTCCCACCCCCTCGACCTCGAGAAGCTGCTGGCGTTCTCGAAGCCCGAGGCCTACTTCACGCAGACGTCGGGCGCGATCTGGTGGCCGATGGTCTACGACCTGCCCCACGACGCCAAGCAGAACTTCGCGAAGCTCAAGCGCGACGCGCAGAACAAGCGCGCGATGTACTACATCGAGAAGGTCGATGCCGCGCACGTGTTCCCGATGGCGGGTCCGCCGATGTTCCTGCGCGAGGAGCTGTTCCGCTACAACGGCTACGGGCTCGAGGACGACTCGATCTTCACCGACTCGGTTCAGTTCCTCGAGCACATGAATCAGCAGCGCCCCGAGCAGGCGGGTCACCTGTTCATCCCCGGCACCGTCGTGGACATGAACGCCGGCGAGCTCACCGTCATGCAGACGCTCTACTCGGATGCCGACATCGAGCGCGTCTACCGCGACAAGTGGAGCTACCTGGCCGAGCAGCGCGACAGCCGTCAGGACGAGATCACCGCCGAGGAGGCCACGCGCGCGGAGGTGCTGCCGCCTGCCGAGATCCTCGCGGCGATCAAGGCGTGGTGGGAGCCGCTGCTGCGCCGCGCGCGCACGATCCGGAACGGCGTGGGCGGCAACGTCCGGTTCCGCATCGGGGACCTGGACATGGTGGTCGACTTCCCCAAGGCGAAGGTGCGCGAGTACGCCGGCGAGGAGTGCGTGTACTGGTACACGATCCCCGCGGACCTCGTCTCGACCAACATCCGCGATCACGAGATCGACTGGTCGAACTCGATCTTCCTGTCGATGCAGTTCGAGGTCGGGCGCAGCGGCAAGTTCAACGAGTTCCTGACGACGTTCCTGAAGTGCCTGTCGCGGGACCGCATCGAGTACGTCGAGAACTGGTACGCGGAGCAGACCGACCAGACCGAGGACGTGCAGCTCGAGGAGTGGGTCGTCCAGCGACGCTGCCCGCACCTGCGCGCCGATCTCAGCAAGACCGGCAAGATCGAGGACGGCGTGCTCACGTGCAGCCTCCACGACTGGAAGTGGGACCTCGAAAGCGGCAAGTGCCTGACGTCGCAGGGACACGAGATCCGCTCGCACCAGGCGGCCCACGCGCGGCACGAGGACGCGGCATCGCCGGCCGCCTGAGAATCGCCGCGGTCTGACGTAGACTGGAGCGACACCACAGCAACCTTTAACCCCGTCCCGTGAGGCGGAGAAGGGAGCGGCGGATGAGCACGCGCACCGTGCTGCATGAGGCCGACATCGCCCGTGCCCTGACTCGGATCGCACACGAGATCCTCGAGTCCAACAAGGGCCCCGACGACCTGGTGATCCTCGGGATCCCGACGCGCGGGGTCGAACTCGCGACCCGCATCGCCGAGCTGGTGACCCGATTCGGCGGCCGGCCGGTCGCGGTCGGCGCGCTCGACGTGACGATGTACCGCGACGATCTGCACCGAAATCCCACGCGCACGCCCCGACCGACGCAGATCCCGGGGGAGGGCATCGACGACAAGGTCGTGGTGCTCGTCGACGACGTGCTGTTCTCGGGCCGCACCATCCGCGCGGCGCTCGATGCGATCAAGGACATCGGCCGGCCCCGCGCCGTGCGCCTGGCGTCGCTCATCGACCGCGGCCACCGCGATCTGCCGATCCGCCCCGACTTCGTCGGCAAGAACCTGCCGAGCGCCCGCGACGAACGCGTCAACGTGCGCCTCGCCGAGGTCGACGGCATCGAGGAGGTGACGATCGAGTCATGAGGAACCTGCTCGACACCCGCACGCTCTCGCGCGAGGACGCGATCGGGATCCTCGACGTCGCCGAGGACATGGCCGACACGCAGCGGCGCGAGGTCAAGAAGCTGCCGACGCTGCGCGGCAAGACCGTCGTGAACCTGTTCTTCGAGGACTCCACGCGCACGCGCATCTCGTTCGAGGCCGCCGCCAAGCGCCTGTCGGCCGACGTCATCAACTTCTCCGCGAAGGGCTCGAGCGTCTCGAAGGGCGAGTCCCTGCAGGACACGGCGCAGACCCTCCAGGCGATGGGCGCGGATGCCGTCGTCATCCGCCACGGCGCGTCGGGCGCCCCGCGCACCCTCGCCACGAGCGGCTGGATCACCGCCGGCGTGGTCAACGCCGGGGACGGCACCCACGAGCACCCCACCCAGGCGCTTCTGGACGCCTTCACGATGCGCAAGCGCCGGTTCGGGTCCGACAGCCGCGGACGCGATCTCGCGGGCGTCCGCGTGACGATCGTGGGCGACATCCTGCACTCGCGCGTCGCGCGCTCGAACGTGTGGCTGCTGACGACCCTCGGCGCCGAGGTGACGCTCGTCGCCCCGGCGACGCTCGTTCCGCAGGACGTCTCGGCGTGGCCGGTCACCGTCGTGTACGACCTCGACGAGGCGATCGCGGCCGGCCCCGACGTGCTCATGATGCTGCGCATCCAGCTGGAGCGCATGAACGCCGCGTATTTCCCGACTGAACGGGAGTATTCCCGGCGCTGGGGACTCGACGCCGGGCGACTTCACACCCTCGGCCCGGATAGCATTGTCATGCACCCCGGCCCGATGAACCGCGGCCTGGAGATCTCCGCCGACGCTGCCGATTCGCCTCGCTCGACGGTCCTCGAGCAGGTGGCGAACGGCGTCTCGGTGCGGATGGCGGTGCTGTATCTGCTGCTGGCGGGCTCCGACCCGCGCGATGAGAAGGGGGACGCACGATGACCGAGGTCCTCTTGTTCCGAGGCGCCCAGATCGAAGGGTCCGGCGCCGCCGACATCCTGGTCGAGGACGGGCGGATCGCCGCCGTCGGCCCGGACGCGAGCCGCGCCGGCGCCACCGTCGTCGATGTCGACGGGCTGCTGGTCCTGCCCGGGCTGGTCGATCTGCACACGCACCTGCGCGAGCCCGGATACGAGGCGTCCGAGACCGTCCTCACCGGCACCCGCGCGGCGGCGGCCGGCGGCTACACCGCCGTGTTCGCCATGCCCAACACCTCCCCGGTCGCCGACACGGCGGGCGTCGTCGAGCAGGAGCTCGCCCTCGGCGAGGCGGCCGGCTTCGCCACCGTCCAGCCCATCGGCGCCGTCACCGTGGGCCAGAAGGGCGAGCGCCTCGCGGAGCTCGGCGCCATGGCCGAGTCGCGGGCGAACGTGCGCGTCTTCAGCGACGACGGCTTCTGCGTGTGGGATCCGCTCATCATGCGCCGCGCGCTGGAGTACGTGAAGGCCTTCGACGGCGTCATCGCCCAGCACGCGCAGGACCCGCGCCTGACCGAGGGCGCCCAGATGAACGAGGGATCCGTCTCGGCCGAGCTCGGGCTGGCCGGGTGGCCCGCCGTCGCCGAGGAGTCCATCATCGCCCGCGACGTGCTGCTGGCCGAGCACGTCGGCTCGCGTCTGCACGTGTGCCACCTGTCGACCGCCGGGTCGGTGGACATCATCCGCTGGGCCAAGAAGCGCGGCATCGACGTCACCGCCGAGGTCACGCCCCACCACCTCCTGCTGACCGACGAGCTCGTGCGCGGCTACGACCCCCGCTTCAAGGTGAACCCTCCGCTGCGCAGCGAAGAGGACGTCATGGCGGTCCGCGAGGGCCTCGCCGACGGCACGATCGACATCGTCGCCACCGACCACGCACCGCACCCCGCCGAGGCCAAGGCCTGCGAGTGGCAGGCGGCCGCCAACGGCATGGTGGGCCTCGAGAGCGCGCTGCGCGTCGTCCACGCGACGATGGTCGACACGGGCCTCATCACGTGGGGCGACGTGGCGCGCGTCATGTCGCGCGAGCCCGCGCGCATCGGCCGGCTCGCCGACCACGGCACGCCCATCACCGCGGGCCAGCCGGCGTCGCTGACGTTCTACGACCCCCGCCCCGTCCGCGCCTTCGGACAGGACGATCTGCGCGGCCGCAGCGCGAACTCGCCCTATCTCGGGCGGGAGCTGCCGGGCGAGGTGCGCTGGACGCTGCACGCCGGCGTGCCGACCGTCGCCGACGGCGCGCTGCTGGACGCCCCCGGGGTGCGCGCATGACCCGCGAAGGCGCGCTCCTGGTCGTCGTCGCCGTCACCGTCCTCCTTCTCGCCGTCCTCGCCTGGGCGTGGTGGCGCCGCACCCGCCGCGACGCTGTGTGGTCGGCTCCCGTGGGGGAGATCCCCGCGGACGCCCGCGAGACGGCGCTGTTCGAGACGCTGTACGTGGCCACGACGCGCCACGGCGAGCCGCTCGAGCGCCTGGCGATCGGCGGCCTGGCCTTCCGTTCGCGCGCCGCGCTGACGGTCACCGACGCGGGCTTCGCCCTCGACCTCACCGGCGAGCCGCGGCTGTTCTTCGCCGCGGCGCGCCTCGACGACATCGCGCAGGCCACGGTCG
Source organism: Microbacterium thalassium (assembly GCF_014208045.1). NCBI lineage: Bacteria > Bacillati > Actinomycetota > Actinomycetes > Micrococcales > Microbacteriaceae > Microbacterium > Microbacterium thalassium. The sequence goes on along the minus strand of NZ_JACHML010000001.1, from coordinate 2,382,434 downwards.
CCATCGACCGCGTGGTCGAGCGCGACGGCCTCGTCCGCGTCACGTGGCGCATCGACGACGAGACCCTCGTCGACTCCTACTTCCGACCGCAGGATGCCTCGGCGCGCGCTCTCGCGGACGCCCTGCGCGGCATCCTCCCCATCCCGACGGGAAGCGACGCATGACATCCCAGTTCCAGTCCGACCCCGCCGTGCTCGTCCTCGAAGACGGCACGCGCTACCACGGGCGCGCGTACGGCGCCCGCGGCACGACGCTCGGCGAGGTGGTCTTCGCCACCGGCATGACCGGCTACCAGGAGACCCTCACCGATCCGTCGTACGCGGGCCAGATCGTGCTGCAGACCGCACCGCACATCGGCAACACCGGCGTCAACGACGAGGACCCCGAGTCGCGCCGCATCTGGGTCGCCGGCTACATCGTGCGCGACCCCTCGCGCGTCGTCTCCAACTGGCGCGCGGACGAGTCCCTCGACGCGGCGCTCGAGCGCGACGGCATCGTGGGGATCTCAGGCATCGACACGCGCGCCGTGACCCGCCGCATCCGCTCCGAGGGCAGCATGCGCGGCGCGGTCTTCTCGGGCGAGGCCGCGGCCCTGTCCGAGGACGAGCAGCTGCGCCTCGTGCGCGAGGCTCCCGAGATGGCCGGCCAGAACCTGTCCGGCGCCGTCTCGGTCGAAGCCGCCGAGGTGACGCCCGCGACGGCCGAGCGGATCGGCAGCCTCGCCGTGCTCGACCTCGGCGTCAAGCAGGCCACGGTCGACAACCTCGCCGCCCGCGGCTTCGACGTGCACGTCATGCCGCAGACGTCGACGATCGACGAGATCCTCGCGATCGACCCGGTCGCCGTCTTCTACTCGAACGGTCCCGGCGACCCGGCGGCCTCGGACGCCCACGTGGAGCTGCTGCGCTCGGTGCTCGATCACCGGCTGCCGTTCTTCGGCATCTGCTTCGGCAACCAGCTGCTGGGCCGGGCCCTCGGGTTCGGCACCTACAAGCTGCCCTTCGGCCACCGCGGCATCAACCAGCCGGTGCGCGACAAGGCGACGGGACGCGTGGAGATCACGGCCCACAACCACGGCTTCGCCGTGGACGCCCCCACCGACGGCGTCATCGACAGCCCGCACGGCTACGGTCGCGTCGAGGTGAGCCACGTCGGCCTCAACGACGACTGCGTCGAGGGGCTGCGCGCCCTCGACATCCCCGCGTTCTCGGTGCAGTACCACCCCGAGGCGGCCGCCGGCCCCCACGACGCCAACTACCTGTTCGACCGCTTCCGCGACCTGGTCGTCGCGACCCAGGAGACCCAGAAGAATGCCTAAGCGCGACGACATCAAGAGCGTCCTCGTCATCGGCTCGGGGCCGATCGTCATCGGTCAGGCGTGCGAGTTCGACTACTCGGGCACGCAGGCCTGCCGTGTGCTGCGCGAGGAGGGCGTGCGCGTCATCCTCGTCAACTCGAACCCGGCCACGATCATGACCGACCCCGACTTCGCCGACGCGACGTACATCGAGCCGATCACCCCGGCGGTCATCGAGACGATCATCGCCAAGGAGAAGCCCGACGCGATCCTGCCGACGCTGGGCGGCCAGACGGCGCTGAACGCCGCCATGGCGCTCCACGACCAGGGCATCCTCGACAAGTACGACGTGGAGCTGATCGGCGCGAAGGTCGACGCCATCCGCAAGGGCGAGGACCGCCAGATCTTCAAGGAGCTGGTCATCGAGGCCGGCGCCGATGTGGCCTCGTCCGTCATCTGCCACTCGATGGACGAGCTGCTGGCGGGGGCCGAGAAGCTCGGCTACCCGCTCGTGGTGCGCCCCTCGTTCACGATGGGCGGACTCGGATCCGGCTTCGCCTTCGACGAGGCGGACCTGCGCCGCATCGGCGGTGCGGGCCTGCACGACTCGCCCACCCACGAGGTGCTCCTGGAGGAGTCGATCCTCGGGTGGAAGGAGTACGAGCTCGAGCTCATGCGCGACACGGCCGACAACACCGTCGTCGTCTGCTCCATCGAGAACGTCGACCCGGTCGGCGTCCACACCGGCGACTCGATCACGGTCGCGCCGTCGCTGACGCTCACCGACCGCGAGTACCAGAAGCTGCGCGACATCGGCATCGACATCATCCGCGCCGTCGGCGTGGACACCGGCGGCTGCAACATCCAGTTCGCCGTGAATCCCGATGACGGGCGCATCATCGTCATCGAGATGAACCCGCGCGTGTCTCGCTCGTCCGCCCTCGCATCGAAGGCCACCGGCTTCCCGATCGCGAAGCTCGCCGCGAAGCTCGCGATCGGCTACCGCCTCGACGAGGTCCCCAACGACATCACGCAGGCGACGCCGGCGAGCTTCGAGCCGACGCTCGACTACGTCGTCGTGAAGGTGCCGCGGTTCAACTTCGAGAAGTTCCCCGCGGCCGACACCACGCTCACCACGACCATGAAGTCCGTCGGCGAGGCCATGGCGATCGGCCGCAACTACGCCACGGCGCTGCAGAAGGCGCTGCGCTCGCTCGAGAAGCGGGGCTCCAGCTTCCACTGGGGCGACGAGGAGCGGTCGGTGGAGGAGCTGCTCGAGATCGCGAAGACGCCGACGGACGGCCGCATCGTCGTCCTGCAGCAGGCCATGCGCAAGGGCGCCACGATCGAGCAGGCGTTCGAAGCCACCAAGATCGACCCGTGGTTCCTCGACCAGATCGCCCTCATCAACGAGGTCGCCGAGTACATCCGCACGGCCGGCGAGCTCTCGACCGACGTGCTGCGCGTCGCCAAGGAGCACGGCTTCAGCGACGCCCAGATCGCCGAGCTCCGCGACGACACCGAGGCCGAGGTGCGCGGCGTCCGTCACGGACTGGGCGTGCGCCCCGTCTACAAGACGGTCGACACGTGCGCGGGCGAGTTCCCCGCGCTCACGCCGTACCACTACTCCAGCTACGACAGCGAGACCGAGGTGACGCCGTCCGAGCGCAGCAAGGTCGTCATCATCGGCTCGGGCCCGAACCGCATCGGCCAGGGCGTCGAGTTCGACTACTCCTGCGTGCACGCCTCGTTCGCCCTGTCGGACGCCGGCTTCGAGACCGTCATGGTCAACTGCAACCCCGAGACGGTCTCGACCGACTACGACACCTCCGATCGCCTCTACTTCGAGCCGCTGACCCTCGAGGACGTCCTCGAGGTGCTGCACGCCGAGAGCGCTTCCGGCACGATCCTCGGCGTCATCTGCCAGCTCGGCGGCCAGACGCCGCTCGGCCTGGCCAAGGGCATCGAGGCGGCCGGCTACAACATCCTCGGCACCAAGCCCGCCGCGATCGACCTCGCCGAGGAGCGCGAGCTGTTCGCGCGCCTGCTCGATGACGCCGGTCTCGTCGCCCCGCGCAACGGCACGGCGATCGACGTCGAGGGGGCCGTCGCGGTGGCCGAGGAGATCGGCTACCCGGTCCTCGTGCGGCCGAGCTTCGTCCTCGGCGGCCGCGGCATGGAGATTGTCTACTCGACCGAGGCGCTGCGCGACTACTTCGTGCGGGTCGCCGGCGAGGCGATCATCGGGCCGGGCCTGCCGCTGCTGGTCGACCGCTTCCTCGACGATGCGATCGAGCTCGACGTGGACGCCCTCTACGACGGCGAGGAGCTGTACATCGGCGGCGTCATGGAGCACCTCGAGGAGGCCGGCATCCACTCCGGCGACTCGTCGTGCACGCTGCCCCCGGTGAGTCTCGGGCGCACCGACGTGGACCGCGTCCGCGAGGCCACGCGCGCCATCGCCGAGGGCGTGGGCGTGCGCGGTCTGCTGAACGTGCAGTTCGCGATCTCGGCCGGCGTCCTCTACGTCATCGAGGCGAACCCCCGCGCCAGCCGCACCGTGCCCTTCGTGTCGAAGGCCCTCGGCATCCCGCTCGCCAAGGCCGCCAGCCGCATCATGGCGGGCGCCACGATCGCCGAGCTCAAGGCCGAAGGGCTGCTGCCCGAGGCCGACGGCTCGCGCGTGCCGCTGGACGCCCCCGTGGCCGTCAAGGAGGCCGTGCTGCCGTTCAAGCGCTTCCGGACCGCCGACGGCCAGACCGTCGACTCCGTGCTCGGCCCCGAGATGCGCTCGACCGGCGAGGTCATGGGCATCGACCGGGACTTCCCGACCGCGTTCGCGAAGTCGCAGGACGCCGCGTACGGCGGCATGCCGCAGTCGGGCACCGTGTTCATCTCGGTGGCGGATGCCGACAAGCGCGCCGTCATCCTGCCCGCGCATCGTCTGCGCGAACTCGGGTTCGACCTGGTCGCCACCGAGGGAACGGCCGAGATCCTGGCCCGCAACGGCATCGACGTCACCGTCGTCAACAAGTACTCGGCGACCCAGGAGACGGGGGAGACCAACATCGTCGACCTCATCAACGCCGGCGAGATCGACATCATCGTCAACACTCCTTCGGGGGGCAGCGCACGCGCCGACGGGTACGAGATCCGCGCGGCCGCCGTCGCGGGCGACAAGGCCCTGTTCACGACGATGGCGGTGCTCGGCGCCGCCGTGAGCGCGCTGCCCGTGCTGCGCGAGGGGTTCGAGGTCAGGAGCCTGCAGGAGTACGCCGCCGACCGGGCCGGGCACGCGTGACCGGGTTCGGCGAGAGGCTGAGGACGGCGCTCGACGCGCACGGACCGCTGTGCGTGGGGATCGACCCCCACGAGCACCTGCTCGAGGCGTGGGGCCTTCCCGCCTCGGCGGCGGGCGTGCGCGCGTTCGGCCTGCGCACGGTCGAGGCGGCCGCCGATCGGGTCGGCGTGGTCAAGCCGCAGGTGTCGTTCTTCGAGCGCTGGGGCGCGGCCGGATTCGCGGCCCTGGAGGAGGTCATGGCCGCCGCGCGTGCGGCGGGTCTGCTCGTGATCGCCGACGCCAAGCGCGGCGACATCGGCACCACGATGGACGGCTACGCCGCGGCCTGGCTCGCGCCCGGCGCGCCGCTGGAGGCCGACGCCCTGACCGTGAGCCCCTACCTCGGGCCCGAGTCGCTGCGCGGCACCTTCACCACGGCCATCCGCCACGACAAGGGCGTGTTCGTCCTCGCCGCGACGAGCAACCCCGAGGCCGCGGCGGTGCAGACGGCCCAGACGGTCGATGTCGCCGCGACCGACGGGCAGACCGTGGCCGAGCGCGTCGCGCGCGACATCCAGTGGGTCAACTCCTCGGCGGCGTTCGGCGGGGGCCTCGGCCCCGTCGGCCTCGTCGTCGGCGCCACGATCGATCGCGACGCCTTCGGCCTCACCGACGAGCTCCTCCGCGGCGCGCCCGTCCTCGCGCCCGGGTTCGGCGCGCAGGGGGCGCTGCCGGAGGACCTGCCAGCGCTCTTCGGCGGCGCGGCATCGCAGGTGATCGCGAGCGAGAGCCGCAGCATCCTCTCCGCCGGCCCAGACCTCATCGCGGTGCGCATCGACGAGCGTGCGGCGATGTACCGTGAAGGTTCCCATGAGTGACTCCCGAACCCCTCCCGAGGTCGACCGCGCCTCGGCATCCCGCCGCGCCGTCGCCGCCCGCCGCGAGCGTGCCGCCCTGAAGAAGGACGTCGCGATGCGCGTCATCACCCCGCAGGAGCTGCTGCGCCGCGCCACCGCGGACCCGGCGGCTCCCGCCGGGGCGATGCGCATCAGCGAATTCCTCACCAGCATCCCCGCCATCGGCGAGGGCAAGCGCGATCGCATCCTCGAGGAGCTGCGCATCTCGCCGGTCAAGCGGCTCGGCGGGCTGGGCTCGCGCCAGCGCGTCGCGCTCGAGCGCTTCCTGGACGAGCGGTGGCCCGAGACCGGGCCCCGCAGCGGACGCAGCCGGCTGGTCGTGCTCGCCGGCCCGACCGCGGTCGGGAAGGGCACCGTCGCCGCGTACATCAAGGAGCACCACCCCGAGATCCGGCTGTCGGTGTCGGCGACCACGCGCGCACCCCGCCCGGGCGAAGTCGACGGCGAGCACTACTTCTTCGTCGACGACGCCGAGTTCGACCGGCTCGTCGCAGACGGCGAGCTGCTCGAGTGGGCGACGGTGCACAACGCCCATCGCTACGGCACCCCGCGAGGCCCCATCGAGCAGGCGCTGGCCGAGGGGCGCACGGTGCTGCTCGAGATCGACCTGCAGGGGGCCCGCCAGGTCCGTGCGGCGGAGCCGTCCGCGACGCTGGTGTTCCTGCTGCCGCCGAGCTGGGACGAGCTGGTGCAGCGCCTCGTCGGGCGCGGCACCGAGGAGGCCGACGAGCGGGCCCGGCGCCTGCGCACGGCGAAGGTCGAATTGGCCGCCCAGAGCGAGTTCGACTACCGCGTCGTGAACGAGAACGTCGCGTCGGCGGCCGAAGAGGTCGTAGAATTGGTGCAGGCGCCCGCGCGTCCGCTTTCGCGCGTCTGAATCACGCCGCCGCCGTCCCACAGGCTCCCGCTTCCCGCGGGAGCCGACAACCAGGAGGTTTCGCCATGGCCGGAACGAACCAGGGCATCATCGAGCCCCCCATCGACAGCCTGCTCGAGAAGGTCGACTCGAAGTACCAGCTCGTGATCTACGCGGCCAAGCGCGCGCGGCAGATCAACGACTACTACTCCGACCTGCACGAGGGCAACCTGTTCGACAACGTCGGTCCGCTCGTGGACTCGACCGTCGAGGACAAGCCGCTGACGATCGCGATGCACGAGATCCACGAGGACAAGCTGCGCCTGCGCAGCGCCGCAGCCGAGTGATCCCAGACACCGCCGGAACCGTGACGCCGTGAGGCGCGCGGCCCCGGCGGTGTCGCATGTCATGGGCATACTGGTGCCCACCCGCTACCGCTTCGCCTCGCCTCAGGAGACTCGATGACCGAGCTGCGTCTGTTCACTTCGGAGTCCGTCACCGAAGGACACCCCGACAAGATCTGCGACCAGATCTCCGACAGCATCCTCGACGCGCTGCTGACCGTCGACCCGAACAGCCGTGTCGCCGTCGAGACCCTCGTCACGACGGGTCTCGTGCACGTCGCGGGCGAGGTGCGCACCGAAGGCTACGTCGACATCCCCGGCACCGTGCGGCGCGTCGTCAACGAGATCGGCTACACCTCGAGCGAGCACGGCTTCGACGGCGACTCGTGCGGTGTGAGCGTCTCGATCGGCGAGCAGTCCAGCGACATCTCCGGCGGCGTCGAGACCTCGCGCGAGGTGCGCGAGGGCGGGTCGACCGATCCCATGGACCAGCTCGGCGCCGGCGACCAGGGCATCATGTTCGGCTACGCCACGAACGAGACGCCGCAGCTCATGCCGATCGCGATCTGGACGGCGCACCGCATCGCCGAGCGTCTGTCCCACGCCCGCCGCACGAACGCGCTGCCGTTCCTGCGCCCCGACGGCAAGACGCAGGTCACGGTCGGCTACGAGGGCACCACGCCCCGCACGATCGAGACCGTGGTGCTGTCCACGCAGCACAACCCGGGGATCACGCACGCCGCGCTCAGCGCCGCCGTGCGCGCCGAGGTCATCGATCCGGTCATCGCCGAGACGGGGCTCGACCTCTCCGATGTCGACGCGATCATCAACCCCGCGGGCGACTTCATCATCGGGGGTCCCAAGGGCGATGCCGGACTGACGGGCCGCAAGATCATCATCGACACGTACGGCGGCGCCGCACGCCACGGCGGCGGCGCGTTCAGCGGCAAGGACCCGTCCAAGGTCGATCGCTCGGGCGCCTACGCCATGCGATGGGTGGCCAAGAACGCCGTCGCGGCCGGCCTCGCCGACCGCCTCGAGCTGCAGGTCGCCTATGCGATCGGCCAGGCCCACCCCGTGGGCCTGTATGTCGAGACGTTCGGCTCCGGTCACGTCTCGGACGAGGCGATCACCCGCGCGATCCGCGACGTCTTCGATCTGCGCCCGAAGGCGATCATCCAGGAGCTCGATCTGCTCCGCCCGATCTACCGTCAGACGGCCGCGTACGGCCACTTCGGGCGCGAGCTGCCCGACTTCACGTGGGAGCGCACCGACCGCGTCGACGATCTCCGCGCCGCAGCCGGGCTCTGACGTGCCCGCGCGGCGCGTCGCGCGGGTTCTGATCGATTCCCCGCTCCCGCAGCTGGATCGCCTGTTCGACTACGCCATCCCCGACGAGCTCCGCGAGGTCGCCGTGCCCGGCGTGCGCGTGAAGGTCCCGCTGCGGACCGCCGGCCGCGTCGTCGAGGGGTGGATCGCCGAGACCGGGGACGAGGAGCCCGTCCCGCGGCCGCTGTCGGACCTCGACAGCGTCGTCTCGCCGGTCGAAGTGCTGCCCGAGCGTCTCCACGCGCTCGCCCGCCGCGTCGCCGATCGCGCCGCCGGATCGGCGAGCGACATCCTGCGACTGGCGATCCCCAAGCGCATGGTGCGCGCCGAGAAGACGTGGCTCGCCGCCGACGCGCCGGCCGCGCCCGAGGTGGATCCCGCCGCGGCGGAGTGGGCGGGCCGCACGCTCGCGGAGTTCCCCGGACTCGCCGATGCGCTCGGCGCCGGACGCCGCATCGCGATCGACGCGCCGCCGCGGCCGGCACGCGCGTGGGACGGCCGGGACATCGGGGCCTGGGCCGAGGTCCTGGCGGCGGCGGCCGTCGACACGCTCGCTCGCGGGCGCAGCGCCGTCATCGCGGTGCCCGACCACCGCGATCTCGCTCAGCTCGAGGCTGCGCTGGCCGCGCGCGCACCCGAGGACGCGGTGATCCGCGACGATGCGGCCCAGAGCGGGCCCGCGCGCTACGCCGCGTACCTGCGCATCCTCGCCGAGCAGCCGTGCATCGTGATCGGCAACCGATCGACCGTCTACGCGCCCGCCCACCGCTGCGGCCTCGTCGCGATCTGGGATGACGGCGATCCGCTGCTGGCCGAACCGCTGAGCCCCGGCGTGCACGCGCGCGACGCCGCGCTGGTGCGGCAGGGCCTCGAGGGGTCCGCCCTGCTCCTGGCCGGGCACACGCGCACCACCGACGTGCAGCGCCTGGTCTCCATCGACTGGGTCGCCGAGATCCCCGCCGCGCGGCGCCACACGCCCCGCGTGGTCCTCAGCGCCATGCGCGAAGGCGAGACGCGCGCGGTGCGCATCCCCTCGAGCGCCTTCGCCGCCGCGCGCGATGCCCTGGCCGCCGGGCCCGTGCTGGTGCAGGTCGCGCGGCCCGGCTACGCGCCCGTGCTCGTGTGCGCCGAGTGCCGCCGGCCGACGCGGTGCTCGCACTGCGGCGGCCCTCTGCATGCGGCGCGTCAGGGAGCCGTGCCGACGTGTGCGTGGTGCGGGCGCGGCGCCGGCGGCTGGACGTGTCCGCACTGCTCGTCGACGCGCGTTCGGATGGCCTCGTCCGGCAGCGAGCGCACGGCCGATGAGCTCGGCCGCGCGTTCCCCGGCATCCGCGTCATCGTGGCCGACGGCGACCACCCGGTCGCGCACGTGGGCGACGGTCCGGCGCTCGTGGTCGCCACCCGCGGTGCCGAGCCGATCGCCGCCGGCGGCTACCGCGCCGTCATCCTGCTGGACGGGGAGCGGATGCTGCTGGCCGAGGACCTGCGCATCGGCGAGTCGTGCCTGCGCTGGTGGTCCAACGCCGCAGCCCTCGCCGCTCCCGGCGCCCCCGTGCATCTGGTGGGCGTGACGGGCTCGATCGCACGCGCGCTGGCGACGTGGACGCAGCCGGCGTACGCCGCCGCCGAGCTGGCGGACCGCGCCGAGCTGCGCATGCCGCCGGCGGTGCGGGTGGCGGCTCTGCAGGGGCCGCGCGCCGTCGTCGACGAGGCGCTGCGCGGGCTCCGCGCCGACATCCCCGAGCTCGACGCCGCCTCCGTGCTGGGACCCGTCCCCGCCGCGGACGACGCGGTGCGGGCGCTGCTGCGCTTCGACTACGCCGCGGGAGCGCGCGTGACCGGAGCGCTCCGCGCCGCGATGGTCCAGGCCGCGCTGTCCTCACGCCGGGGCTCAGGTCGCCCCGGTGCCCGCAATTCACCCCGGAATACACTCAGAGTGCGGGTCGACCTGCCCGACCTCGACGTGTGAGGAGCCTGATGCGACTCGTCTTCGCGGGGACGCCCGAACCGGCCGTCCCCTCCCTGCGACTGCTCGCGGCCTCGACCCACGAGGTCGCGGCCGTCATAACGCGCACCGACGCCCCGCTCGGCCGCAAGCGCGTGCTCACGCCGTCCCCGGTCGCGGCGGCGGCCGCGGAACTGGGGCTGCCGATCATCAAGACCGACCGGCTCGATGCCGACGCGACCGCCCGCATCGTCGCGCACGAGCCCGATCTCGGGGTGATCGTGGCGTACGGCGGCCTCGTCCGCGAACCGGTGCTGTCGGCGCCGGCCCACGGCTGGATCAACCTGCACTTCTCGCTGCTGCCCCGCTGGCGCGGAGCGGCGCCCGTCCAGCGCGCCGTCATCGCCGGCGATGCCGAGACGGGCTCGAGCGTCTTCCAGCTCGTCCCGGGACTGGATGCGGGGGATGTGTTCGCCGAAGACGCGCGGCCGATGCCGCCGCACGCGACGGCCGGCGAGCTGCTCTCGCAGCTCGCGGAGTCCGGCGCCCGGCAGCTCGTCGGCGTCGTCGATGCGATCGCCGACGGCTCGGCGGTCGCCGCGCCTCAGGAAGGCGAGCCGACGTACGCACCGAAGCTGACGCTCGAGGACGGCCGCATCGATTGGGAGGCGCCTCGCGACGCCGTGCTGAACCGGGTGCGCGGCGTGACGCCCGAGCCGGGAGCGCACACTTCCGTGACGGGCCTGCGCCTGAAGATCGCCGCCGCGGGCGCGGCGTCCGACGACGCGCCGCGACTGGCGCCGGGGCGCATGGCTCTGCACGGGCGCGACGTGATCGTGGGCACGTCGACCGACCCGGTGCGGCTCGACACCGTCCAGCCCGCGGGCAAGGGTCCCATGCGCGCCGCCGACTGGTGGCGAGGGCTTCGCGAGACGGATCCGGTGGCCGGATCATGAGCCGCGTCACACCCGCCAGACAGGTCGCCTTCGAGGTCCTGCGCGCCGTCCACGAGTCCGACGCGTACGCCAACCTCCTGATGCCGAAGGCGATCGAGCGCGCCGGGCTCAGCGCGGCCGACGCGGCGCTGGCCACGGAACTCGCCTACGGCACGCTCCGCCGGCAGGGCACGTACGACGCCGTCATCGCGATCGCCGCCGACCGCGGCATCCACAAGATCGACCCCGCCGTGCTCGATGCCCTGCGTCTCGGCGTGCACCAGCTGCTCTCCACCCGCGTGGCGAGCCACGCCGCGGTGAACGAGTCCGTCGAACTCGCGCGGTCCGCCGGCGGTCGGGGTCCCGCCGGCTTCGCCAACGCCGTGCTGCGCCGCGTGTCGCGCGATGTGCCGGGGGAGTGGATGACCCGCGTGGCCGAATCGGCCCGCTCCGACGACGAGCGTCTCGGGCTCACCTACTCGCACCCGGTGTGGGTCGTCCGCGCCCTCCGTCGCGCCCTCGCCGCAGAGGGGCGCGCCGACGAGCTCGAGGACCTGCTGACGGCCGACAACGCCTCGCCGCAGGTGACGCTCGCGGCGCTTCCGGGCCTCGCCGAGGTTCCCGAGGACGCCTCGCACACGTCGTACTCGCCGCTCGGCTTCCGCCTGGGCGGCGGCGACCCCGAGAGCATCGTGACCGGCTCGGACGGACGCGTGCGGGTGCAGGACGAGGGCTCGCAGCTGGCGGCGCTCGCACTCACGCGGTACGCGCCCGTGCGCGACGGCGAGCGCTGGCTGGACCTGTGCGCGGGTCCCGGAGGCAAGACGGCGGTGCTCGCCGCCGAGGCGCTCGCACACGGCGCGCACCTCGAGGCGAACGAGATTTCGCACGCACGCGCCGGACTCGTCCGCCGCGCCGTCGAGGGCGTCCCCGCCGACGTCCCGGTCAGCGAGGAGGACGGGCGCGTGCGCGCGGCCGAGAGCCCCGGCCTCTACGACCGCATCCTCGTCGACGCCCCGTGCACGGGGCTCGGCGCCCTGCGACGCCGGCCCGAGGCGCGCTGGCGCAAGTCGCCCGCCGACATCCCCGAGCTCAGCGCCCTGCAGACCGAGCTCCTCAGCTCGGCGCTCGGCGCGCTCAAGCCCGGCGGGGTCGTCGCCTATGTCACGTGCTCGCCGCACCTGGCCGAGACGGCGGGCGTCGTCGCCGAGGTCAAGCGCGAGTGGGGCGAGGCGGTCGAGGAGCTCTCGGCGCGGGATGCCGTGACGTCCGTCAGCGCGGTCGACCCCCAGCTGGCCCCGCAGTCCGACGGGTCCGGGCGCGCGCAGCTGTGGCCGCACCGCCACGGCACCGACGCGATGTCGATCTCGCTCCTGCGCCGGGTGTGACCCGGTCCGGCACCGCCTGCCCGCCATAATGGGTCTCGTGCAGCACCGCGACGCCCCGGACCCCGGCATCCGCATCAATCCCAGCATTCTGGCGGCCGACTTCGTCAACATGCAGGCGGAGCTCGCGCGCATCGCCGCGGCGGACTTCGTGCACGTCGACGTCATGGACAACCACTTCGTGCCGAATCTGACGTTCGGGCCGCAGATGGTCGAGCGCATCCAGGCGACGAGTCCCGTCCCGCTGGACGTGCACCTCATGATCGACGACCCCGACCGGTGGGCGCCCGGCTACGCCGAGCTCGGCGCCGCGTCGGTGACGTTCCACCTCGAGGCGGCGACCGAGCCGGTGGCCCTCGCGCGGCGGCTGCGCGACATCGGCAGCCGAGCGGGCGTCGCCGTCAAGCCCGCCACGGCCGTCGAGGGGCTGTTCGACCTGCTCGACGACTTCGACCAGATCCTCGTGATGACCGTCGAGCCCGGCTTCGGCGGTCAGTCGTTCATGCCCGAGACGATGCCGAAGCTGCGCCGACTGGCCGACGAGGCCCGCCGGCGCGGTTCGTCGGTCTGGCTCCAGGTCGACGGCGGCATCTCCGCCGCGACGATCGACCAGGCGGCCGAGGCGGGCGCCGACACGTTCGTCGCGGGGTCGGCGGTGTTCGGCGCCGGCGACCCGGCCGCAGCGATCGCCGGGCTCCGCGCCGCGGCCGCCGCGCACACGCACGTGCACTGACCGGCCCGATCGTCACGCGGACGTCCGGCCGCCGCCCGGACGCTAACCTTGCAGGGTGAAGACGTTCGACGGTCTGTACGCGGAACTCGCCGCCAAGGCGGCCTCGCGCCCCGAGGGCTCGGGGACGGTCGCCCAGCTCGACGCCGGCGTGCACGCCATCGGCAAGAAGATCGTCGAAGAGGCCGCCGAGGTGTGGATGGCGGCCGAGTACGAGTCCGACGCCGCGGCCGCCGAGGAGATCTCGCAGCTGCTGTACCACCTGCAGGTGCTCATGCTCGCGAAGGGGCTGACGCTCGAGGACGTCTACCGACATCTCTGAGCCGCCCCAGCCCCTCCCGCGACCCTCAGAAAGACATCCCATGCTGCGCATCGCCGTGCCGAACAAGGGCTCGCTCAGCGAGACCGCCTCTGACATGCTGCGCGAGGCCGGATACACCGGCCGCCGCGACTCCAAGGACCTCCACATCGTCGACGCCGCCAACGACGTCGAATTCTTCTACCTGCGCCCGAAGGACATCGCCACATACGTCGGCTCGGGCGCCCTCGACGTCGGGATCACCGGCCGCGACCTGCTCAAGGACGCGCGGATGCCGGGAGCCCGCGAGATCGAGGCGCTCGGCTTCGGGCGCTCCACGTTCCGCTTCGCCGCCCCTCCCGGGACCTTCGCCGAGCTGGCCGACCTCGACGGTGTGCGGATCGCCACGTCGTATCCCGGACTCGTCGACTCGTTCCTCGACGAGCACGGCGTCGCGGTCGACCTCGTGCCGCTGGACGGCGCGGTCGAATCGGCCGTGCGGCTCGGGGTGGCCGACGCCGTGGCCGATGTCGTCGAGACGGGCACGACCCTCCGCCAGGCGGGGCTCGAGGTGTTCGGCCCGCCGCTGCTCCAGTCCGAAGCCGTCCTGATCGCCGGCCCCGAGGACGCCGCCGGCACCCAGACGCTGCTGCGGCGCCTGCGCGGCGTCATGGTCGCGCGCCGCTACGTCATGGTCGACTACGACCTGCCCGCCGACCTCGTCGATCAGGCCGTGGCCATCGCCGGCGGCGTCGAGTCGCCGACGATCTCGCCGCTGCGCGACCCCTCGTGGGTCGCCGTGCGGGTCATGGTGGCGCGCACGACGGTCAACAAGGTCATGGACGAGCTGTACGCCCTCGGCGCACGCGCGATCCTGGTCACCGCGATCCACAACGCGAGGCTGTGATGAGCCTCGTCTGCCGCGTCATCCCGTGCCTGGACGTCGCCGCCGGGCGCGTGGTGAAGGGCGTGAACTTCGAGAACCTGCGCGACATGGGCGACCCGGTCGAGCTCGCCCGCGAGTACTTCCGCCAGGGCGCCGACGAGCTGACGTTCCTGGACGTCACCGCCACGGTCGACGACCGGGCGACGACGTACGAGGTCGTCCAGCGCACCGCCGAAGAGGTCTTCATCCCGCTCACCGTCGGGGGAGGGGTGCGCTCGGTCGAGGACGTCGCGCGCCTGCTGTCGGTCGGCGCCGACAAGATCGGCGTCAACTCGGCCGCGATCAAGCGCCCCGACCTGCTCGACGAGATCGCCGACCGCTTCGGCGCCCAGGTGCTCGTGCTCTCTCTCGACGTCAAGCGCTCGCCCGCCACCGAGTCGGGATTCGTCGTGACCACGCACGGCGGCCGCACCGAGACGACGCTGGACGCCCTCGCCTGGGCGCGCGAGGCGATCGAACGCGGCGCCGGCGAGCTGCTGGTCAACTCCATCGACGCCGACGGCACCAAGCAGGGCTTCGACCTGGAGCTCACGGCCCTCATGCGCGAGATCTCGAGCGTGCCCGTCATCGCCTCCGGCGGCGCCGGCAAGGCCGAGGACTTCGGCCCCGCCATCGAGGCCGGAGCGGATGCCGTGCTCGCCGCATCCGTCTTCCACTCCGGTCAGCTCACCGTCGGCGACGTCAAGGCCGCGATGATCGCCGACGGCATCGACGTTCGCGAGGTGCACGTATGACCGACACCGTTTCCGAGCGCATCGCGCGGGTGGCCTTCAACGCCGACGGCCTCGTCGCGGCGATCATCCAGCAGTGGGACTCCCAGGAGGTCCTGATGCTCGGGTGGATGGACGCTGAGGCGCTGCGCCGCACGCTGACCGAGGGGCGCGTGACGTTCTGGTCCCGCTCGCGTCAGGAGTACTGGCGCAAGGGCGACACCTCCGGCAACATCCAGCTGGTGCGCGGCGCGCGCCTGGACTGCGACGGCGACGCGGTGCTCATCACCGTCGATCAGGTGGGGCCCGCCTGCCACACCGGCACGCGCACGTGCTTCGACGCGGACGACCTGGCCCCCGCGGTCGGCTCGTGATCCGCCGCGCACGCCTGCTGAGCGTCCTGGCGATCCTCGCGGCGGGAGCGGTCGGGGTGATGTCGTCCACGCAGGTGTGGCTCGACGTCGTCCTCGCCGACGGCGCCTCCGAGCCGCTCACGGTCTCGGGCGCGGACGCCGTCGCCGTGCTGACCCCGCTGAGTCTGGCAGCCCTCGCGCTCGGGGCGGCGCTGAGCGTCGTCGGGCTCGTGCTGCGATACGCGTTCGGGGTGATCACGCTCGCGATCGCCGCGACGCTGCTGGTGCTCACGTGGCGCGTGGCCGCAGACCAGCCCGTCGACGCCGTCACGTCGGCGGTCACGGCGGCGACCGGCATCACCGGGGCGGCCGCGATCGCCGACCTCGTGGTGTCGATCACCGCGACGCCGTGGCCCGCCGTCGCCCTCGCGGCATGGGTCGTGCTGGCCGCGGCCGGCGTGTTCGTCCTCGCGACCGCGCGACGGTGGGGAATCGGCGACCGCCGCTACCGCACCGACGCGGCGCCCGCCGCTCCCGCGGGCGGCGCCGCATCCCGGCCGCACGACGCCATCGATTCGTGGGACGAGCTGTCACGGGGCGAGGACCCGACCGAGTGAACCGCTAGACTGACCAGGCCCACGCACTTCCGGAGGAGATCCATGAGCAACCCCATCGGCGATCCCGGCCACGGACACTCGCCCGCCGCCTGGACCGCTGTCGTGATCATGCTGCTGGCCATCACGGTCGGCACGGTCGCCTTCTTCCTCGAGATGGCCTGGCTCGTGTGGGTCTCGGCGGCGTTCGTGCTCGTCGGAGCCGTCGTCGGCTGGGCGATGGCCAAGGCCGGGTACGGCGTGAACGGCCCGAAGTACGCGCCGAAAGCGCACTGATCATGCTCGCCGACCTCACGGCCGGCGCGGTACAGGATGCCGAGGCTCGCGCTCTCGAGCGGCCTCTCTCGGTCGTCGAGGCCGCGGCGGCCGCTCAGACTCCCGCGCGGGACGCGCTGAGTGCCCTGGCGCCGGCTGACCGGGTGAAGATCATCGCCGAGGTCAAGCGCGCGAGCCCCTCGCGCGGCGACCTCGCGGCGATCCCGGATCCGGCGCTTCAGGCCTCGCTGTACGAGCAGGGCGGCGCTTCGGCGATCTCGGTGCTGACCGAGGGGCGCCGCTTCAAGGGCAGCCTCGCCGACCTCGAGGCCGTGAAGGCCCGCGTGTCGTTGCCGGTGCTGCGCAAGGACTTCATCGCCACCGAGTACCAGCTGCTCGAGGCGCGCGCCTCGGGTGCCGACCTCGCGCTGCTGATCGTCGCGGCCCTCGACCAGCCCGTGCTGGCCCGGCTGCACGCGCTCACGCTCGAGCTCGGCATGACGCCGCTGGTCGAGACGCACTCGGCGGACGAGGTCGACCGCGCCGCCGACGTCGGGGCGAAGCTGGTGGGCGTGAACGCGCGCAACCTGTCGACCTTCGAGCTCGACCGCGACCTGTTCGGCCGTCTCGCGGAGCGCATCCCGGCGGATGCCGTCAAGATCGCCGAGTCGGCGGTGCTCGCCCCCGCGGATGTGGCCCACTACCGTTCGGCGGGAGCCGACGTCGTCCTCATCGGCGAGGCGCTTGTCACCGGCGATCCCGTCGCCACCCTGAACGCGTTCTTGGAGGCAGGCGCATGAGTCTTCGCGAAGTGACCGGACCGTTCTTCGGCGAGTTCGGCGGCCGGTACATGCCCGAATCGCTGATCGCGGCGATCGACGAGCTGACCGAGGTGTACGAATCGGCCAAGGCCGACCCGGAGTTCCAGGCGGAGTTCGTGCGCCTGCTCGGCTCGTACGCCGGCCGTCCGTCGGCGCTGACCGAGGTGCCGCGCTTCGCCGAGCACGCGGGCGGCGCACGCGTCTTCCTCAAGCGGGAGGACCTGAACCACACCGGCTCGCACAAGATCAACAACGTCATCGGCCAGGCGCTGCTGACCCAGCGTCTGGGCAAGACGCGCGTGATCGCCGAGACCGGCGCCGGTCAGCACGGCGTCGCCACGGCGACCGCGGCGGCGCTGTTCGGCTTCGAGTGCACCATCTACATGGGCGAGGTCGACACCGAGCGCCAGGCGCTCAACGTCGCCCGCATGCGCCTGCTCGGCGCCGAGGTCGTGCCCGTGACCACCGGCTCCCGCACGCTCAAGGACGCCATCAACGAGGCGTACCGCGACTGGGTGGCCAGCGTCGAGACGACGAACTACATCTTCGGAACCGCGGCCGGGCCGCATCCGTTCCCCGCGATGGTGCGCGACTTCCAGAAGATCATCGGCGAAGAGGCGCGCGAGCAGCTGCTCGCCGAGATCGGGCGCCTGCCCGACGCCGTGCTGGCGTGCGTGGGAGGCGGCTCGAACGCGATCGGCATGTTCGACGCCTTCCTCGACGACGACGGCGTGGCGCTGTACGGCGTCGAAGCCGCCGGCGACGGCGTGGACACGCCGCGGCATGCCGCGTCCATCGAGCGCGGCCGCCCCGGCGTCCTCCACGGCGCCAAGACCTTCGTGCTGCAGGACGAGGACGGTCAGACGGTCGAGTCCCACTCGATCTCGGCGGGGCTGGACTACCCGGGCGTCGGCCCCGAGCACGCGTGGCTCGCCTCGATCGGGCGCGCGACCTACATCCCCGCCACCGACGACGAGGCCATGCAGGCCCTGCGCCTGCTCTCGCGGACCGAGGGGATCATCCCGGCGATCGAGTCGGCCCACGCCCTCGCCGGCGCCCTGCGCATCGGACGCGAGCTCGGACCGGAGGCGGTTCTCGCCGTGTCGCTGTCGGGCCGCGGCGACAAGGACATGGACACCGCCGCCCGCTACTTCGGGCTGTACGACGAAGGAGCCCAGGCATGACCTCGCGCGTGTCCGCCGCCATCGACGCCGCGCGCGCGGAGGGCCGCGGCGCGTTCGTCGGCTATCTGCCGATCGGCTACCCCGACCTGCAGACCAGCATCGAGGCGGCCGTCACGCTCGCCGAGAACGGCGCCGACATCCTCGAGCTCGGCCCGCCCTACTCCGACCCGGTGATGGACGGGCCCGTGATCCAGGAGGCGACGACGGCGGCCCTCGCCGCCGGCTTCAAGCTTCGCGACACCTTCACCGCCGTCCGCGAGATCACCAGCCGCGTCGACGTCCCGGTCCTCGTGATGACGTACTGGAACCCCGTGCTCCAGTACGGCGTCGACCGCTTCGCCGACGACCTCGCCGCCGCCGGCGGCGCCGGCCTGATCACGCCGGACATCACGCCGGATGCTGCGGGGGAGTGGGTCGCGGCGAGCACGCGCACCGGGCTCGACCGCGTCTTCCTGGCCGCTCCGACCTCGACCGACGACCGGCTCGAGATGATCGTGCGCGAGTCGACGGGCTTCGTCTACACCGTCTCGACGATGGGGATCACGGGCGAGCGGGCTCAGCTCGACGCCGCGGCTCGCACGCTCGTCGCGAGATTGCGCGAGCACGGCGCCGCCCACGCGTGCGTCGGGATCGGCATCTCCAACGCCGAGCAGGTCGCGGGCGTCCTCGAATACGCCGACGGCGCCATCGTCGGCACGGCCCTCGTGCGCGCGCTGCGCGACGGCGGCCTCGACGGCCTCGCCGCCACCGCGCAGGCCATCGCCGGTGGCACGAAGCCCCGATCGCTTTAGACTTCACACGTCGGCACTTCCGGCACACCCACCAGCAAGGACCCGATCGCACATGATCCATGCCGCGCACAGCTTCGCGAACACCCTCGTCGCCAGCATCCCCAGCCCGCCCGTCAGCAACTTCCAGATCTTCGGGCTGACCATCCACTTCTATGCGCTGTGCATCATCACGGGGATCATCATCGCGGTCCTGATGACCAACCACCGCCTCACGAAGCGCGGAGCCGAGCCCTGGGTCGTCATCGACATCGCCCTCATCGCGGTGCCGCTCGCGATCGTGGTCGCCCGCATCTACCACGTCGTCACGCACTGGAGCTTCTACTTCGGCGAGGGGGCGAACCCGCTGTCGGCCCTGTACATCTGGGAAGGCGGCATCGCGATCTACGGCGCCCTGATCGGCGGCGGGATCGGCGCGTGGCTGGGATGCCGCTGGACCGGCATCCGCTTCTGGTCCTTCGCCGATGCGCTCGCGCCCGGACTCCTGCTCGCGCAGGCCATCGGCCGCTTCGGCAACTGGTTCAACCAGGAGCTGTTCGGGCTGCCCACCGATCTGCCGTGGGGGCTCGAGATCGACAGCAGCAACCCTGCGTTCCCCCCGGGACTCGCGGAGGGGACCCTGTTCCACCCGACGTTCCTCTACGAGGTCGTCTGGAACACGCTCGGCGTCCTCGTCCTGCTGTGGGCCGGTCGCGCCCTCAAGCTCCAGTGGGGGAAGCTCTTCGCCCTCTACCTCATCTGGTACAGCGCCGGCCGCATCGTGTGGGAGTCCATCCGCATCGATCCGAGCGAGATCATCCTGGGCCTGCGCACCAACGTCTGGGCCGCGATCTTCGGCGTCCTCATCGGATTCGCGATCCTCATCGTGCAGCGCCGCCGGCACCCCGGTCTCGAGGCCTCGCCGTATGTGCCGGGCCGCGAATGGCATCCTGACGGACCTGTACAATCTCAGGACACCGACGACTTCGTCGACGTCAGCGAACCGCCGGCGATCGAGGAAGTGCCGGCGAACGCCACAAGCACTGTCGCCACGAAGTAGTTACGCACGCTCCACAAGCATCACCCCCCTGGGCCGACGGCGTCCCATCTTGAGCATCAACGTGAGGACGGTAGGTATGGCTTCGAGCCCCCGTCGCAGTGCCTCTGCCGAGGCGACCACCCCGCAGCACCGGCTGGACTCGTTCCCCGAGAAGCAGGGGATGTACAACCCCGACTTCGAGAAGGACGCGTGCGGCCTCGCCATGGTGGCGACGCTGCGCGGACGCGCCGGTCACGACATCATCGACCTGGCGCTGACCGCGCTGCGCAACCTCGAGCACCGGGGCGCGATCGGGTCGGATGCGGGCACGGGCGACGGAGCGGGCATCCTCACGCAGATGCCCGACGACTTCTTCCGCGCGGTCGTGGACTTCGACCTGCCGCCGATGGGGGAGTACGCGGCCGGTCTGATCTTCCTGCCGCGCGACGACGAGGCGCGCGCCGCGCAGAAGGCGGGCATCGAGCGGATCGCCGAGAGCGAGAACCTCGTCGTGCTCGGCTGGCGCGAGGTCCCCACCGAGGGCGAGAACCTCGGCAAGCTGGCGTTCGACGCGCGCCCCGCGTTCGAGCAGCTCTTCGTGTCCCGGCCCGCCGTCGGCGACGCCCCGGCGCTGTCGGGCATCGCGCTGGACCGCCGCACCTATCGCCTCCGCAAGCGCTCGCGCACCGAGCTCGGCGCCTACTTCGTCACGCTCTCGTCGCGCACCATCGGCTACAAGGGCATGGTCACGACGCTGCAGCTCGAGCCGTTCTACCCCGACCTCCAGGACGAGCGCTTCGCCTCGGAGCTCGCCGTCGTCCACTCGCGCTACTCGACGAACACCTTCCCGTCGTGGCCGCTGGCCCAGCCGCTGCGCATGCTCGCGCACAACGGCGAGATCAACACCGTCAACGGCAACCGCAACTGGATGCGCGCGCGCCAGTCTCAGCTCGAGTCCGAGCTGATCGGCGACATCGCCCCGATGCTGCCGATCTGCACCGAGGGCGCGAGCGACTCAGCCTCGTTCGACGAGGTGCTGGAGCTGCTCACGCTGACGGGACGGAGCCTCCCGCACGCCATCATGATGATGGTCCCCGAGGCCTACGAGAAGCAGGCGACGATCGACCCGGACCTGCGAGCGTTCTACGAGTACCACTCCGGCCAGATGGAGCCGTGGGACGGCCCGGCCGCGCTCATCTTCACCGACGGCACGCTCGTGGGCTCGACCCTCGACCGCAACGGCCTGCGTCCCGGTCGCTGGACCGAGACCACGGACGGTCTCATCGTCATCGGCAGCGAGACCGGCGTGCTCGACATCGAGCCCGAGCGCATCAAGCGCCGCGGGCGCCTGCGTCCCGGCCGCATGTTCCTCGTCGACACCGCCCAGGGCCGCGTCATCGAGGACGACGAGATCAAGCGCGACCTCGCGACGATGCACCCGTGGCAGGAATGGCTGGATGCGGGACGCGTCAAGCTCGCGGACCTCCCCGAGCGCGAGCACATCGTGCATCCGATCGCCTCGATCACGCGCCGCCAGCGCACGTTCGGCTACACCGAGGAAGAGGTCAAGATCCTCCTCACGCCGATGGGCCAGAACGGCGCCGAGCCGCTCGGCGCGATGGGCAGCGACACACCCGTCGCCGTGCTCAGCGACCGTCCGCGCCTGCTGTTCGACTACTTCACGCAGCAGTTCGCGCAGGTGACGAACCCGCCGCTGGACTCCATCCGCGAAGAGGTCGTGACCTCGCTGTCGCTCGGGCTCGGACCCGAGCGCAACCTCCTCGCGTGGGGCCCCGGCCACACCCGGACCGTCACGCTCGACTTCCCCGTGATCGACAACGACGAACTGGCGAAGATCCAGCACATCGACACGGCCCTGCCCGGGCGCAGCTCGGTCACGATCCGCGGTCTGTACCGCGTCGAGGCCGGCCACAAGGGCATGCAGAAGCGTCTCGCGCAGATGTGCGCCGAGGCGGACCAGGCGATCGAGGACGGCGCCGAGTTCCTCGTGCTCAGCGACCGCGACTCCAACAAGGACCTCGCGCCGATCCCGTCGCTGCTCATGCTCGCCGCCGTGCACCACCACCTCATCCGCAACCAGACCCGCATGAAGGTCGGTCTCGTCGTCGAAGCGGGCGACGTGCGCGAAGTGCACCACGTCGCGACCCTCATCGGCTTCGGCGCGTCGGCCGTCAACCCGTACCTGGCCATGGAGACGGTGGAGTACCTCGTGCGCGCCGGCTTCATCACGGGGGTCACTCCCGAGAAGGCGGTCGCGAACCTCATCAAGGCGCTCGGCAAGGGCGTTCTGAAGATCATGTCCAAGATGGGCATCTCGACGGTGTCGTCCTACGCCGGCGCCCAGGTCTTCGAGGCCGTCGGCCTGTCGCAGGAGTTCATCGACGCCTACTTCACGGGCACCGAGTCCAAGCTCGGCGGCGTGGGACTCAGCGTCATCGCGGCGGAGAACGCCGAACGTCACCGCTACGCGTACCCCGAGGACGCCGCCGTGCGCGCGCACGAGCGCCTGTGGACGGGCGGCGAGTACCAGTGGCGCCGCGACGGCTCTCCGCACCTGTTCAATCCCGAGACGGTCTTCCGCCTGCAGCACTCCACGCGCACCCGCCGGTACGACATCTTCCGCGAGTACACGAAGATGATCGACGACCAGGCGAGCGAGCTGAAGACCCTGCGCGGGCTGTTCCGCCTGAAGACCGAGGGCCGCACACCGGTGCCGATCGACGAGGTGGAGCCCGTCTCGGCGATCGTCAAGCGGTTCTCGACGGGTGCCATGAGCTACGGCTCGATCTCGCGCGAGGCGCACGAGACCCTCGCCATCGCGATGAACCGCATCGGCGGCAAGTCCAACACCGGCGAGGGCGGCGAGGACGTCGACCGGCTGCTCGACCCCGAGCGCCGCAGCGCCATCAAGCAGGTCGCATCGGGTCGCTTCGGCGTCACGAGCATGTACCTGACGCAGGCCGACGACATCCAGATCAAGCTCGCCCAGGGCGCCAAGCCCGGCGAGGGCGGTCAGCTGCCCCCGACGAAGGTGTACCCGTGGGTCGCTCGCACGCGTCATGCGACCGCGGGCGTCGGCCTCATCTCGCCGCCGCCGCACCACGACATCTACTCGATCGAGGACCTCAAGCAGCTCATCTTCGACCTGAAGCGGGCGAACCCGACGGCGCGCGTGCACGTCAAGCTCGTGAGCCAGTCGGGCATCGGCGCGGTCGCCGCGGGGACCGCGAAGGCGCTCGCCGACGTCATCCTCGTGTCGGGCCACGACGGCGGCACCGGCGCGAGCCCGCTGAACTCGCTCAAGCACGCCGGCACCCCGTGGGAGCTGGGTCTGGCCGAGACGCAGCAGACGCTCATGCTCAACGGTCTCCGCGACCGCGTCGTGGTGCAGGTCGACGGGCAGATGAAGTCCGGCCGCGACGTCATCATCGGCGCGCTGCTCGGCGCCGAGGAGTTCGGCTTCGCGACCGCTCCGCTCGTGGTGTCCGGATGCATCATGATGCGCGTGTGCCACCTCGACACGTGTCCGGTCGGCGTGGCGACGCAGAACCCCGTGCTGCGCTCGCGCTTCACCGGCAAGCCCGAGTTCGTCGTGAACTTCATGGAGTTCATCGCGCAGGAGGTGCGCGAGTACCTCGCCGAACTCGGCTTCCGCTCGCTCGACGAGGTGATCGGCCACGCCGAGCTCCTCGACGTCGACGGCGCGATCCACCACTGGAAGGCGAACGGCCTCGACCTCGCGCCTGTGCTGAACGGACCCGTGTTCGCGGACGACGAGGCGCGACGCAACACGCGCGAGCAGGACCACGAGCTCGAGCAGCACTTCGACGTGTCGCTCCTGGAGCACGCGCAGGACGTCGTCGCGCACGGCGGTCACCTCGAGCTGGATCTGCCCATCCGCAACACCGCGCGCGCGGTGGGGACGATGCTCGGCCACCACGTCACGCGCGCGCATGGCGAGAACGGCCTGCCGTCCGGTTCGATCGAGATCACCCTGACAGGCTCGGCCGGACAGTCCTTCGGCGCCTTCCTGCCGGCCGGCATCACGCTGCGCCTGGAGGGCGACTCGAACGACTACGTCGGCAAGGGGCTCTCGGGCGGACAGATCGTGGTGCGCCCGCCGCGCGGTGCGACCTTCGACGCGTCCAAGAACGTGATCGCCGGAAACGTCATCGGCTACGGCGCGACGCAGGGGACGATGTTCCTGCGCGGTGTCGTGGGGGAGCGGTTCTTCGTGCGCAACTCCGGCGCCACGGCGGTCGTCGAGGGCGTGGGCGACCACGCGCTGGAGTACATGACCGGCGGTCTCGCCGTGATCCTCGGCGCGACCGGCCGCAACCTCGGCGCCGGCATGTCCGGCGGCACGGCCTACGTGCACGACCTGGACCCCGAGCTGGTCAACCGCGAGGCGCTGGCCGGGCGCGAGCTCGAACTCTCGCCCCTCGGCTCGGGCGACGCCGAGATCCTGCACGATCTGCTCGAGCGTCACGTGGCCGAGACCGGCTCCGAGCTCGCGCAGTCCATGCTGGACGACTTCGACAACGTGATCGGCCGGTTCGTGCGGGTGCTCCCGCGCGACTACGCGGCCGTGCTGCAGACGCGCCAGGCCGCGGTCGCCGAGGGGCTGGACCCCGACGGCGAGGTCGTCTGGGGCCGGATCCTGGAGGTGACGGGTGGCTGACCCGAAGGGCTTTCTGAAGGTCACCGAGCGGGAGCTCCCCGCGCGGCGACCGGTTCCCGTCCGCATCATGGACTGGAAAGAGGTGTACGAGCACGGCGACGCGGGGGTCCTGCGGCGCCAGGCCGGGCGCTGCATGGACTGCGGCATCCCGTTCTGCCACCAGGGCTGCCCGCTGGGCAACCTGATCCCGGAGTGGAACGACCTGACGTGGCGCGGCGAGGGCCGCGCGGCGATCGAGCGCCTGCACGCCACGAACAACTTCCCCGAGTTCACCGGGCGGCTCTGCCCCGCGCCGTGCGAGAGCGCGTGCGTGCTCGGCATCAACCAGCCCGCCGTGACGATCAAGCAGATCGAGGTCTCGACGATCGACGAGGCGTTCGCCAACGGCTGGGTCGAGCCCGAGCCTCCGGGGCGCCTGACGGGCAAGACCGTCGCCGTGGTGGGCTCCGGCCCCGCCGGCCTCGCCGCCGCCCAGCAGCTCACCCGCGCGGGCCACACCGTCGCGGTCTTCGAGCGCGACGACCGCATCGGCGGGCTGCTGCGCTACGGCATCCCCGACTTCAAGATGGAGAAGCGTCATCTCGAGACGCGGCTGCGGCAGATGCGCGACGAGGGCACACGGTTCCGCGCCGGCGTCGAGATCGGTCGCGACATCACGTGGGACGACCTGCGCACCCGCTACGACGCGGTCCTGATCGCGACCGGCGCCACGGTTCCCCGCGAGCTGCCGCTGCCGGGCCGGGACCTCGCCGGCGTCCACTTCGCCATGGAGTACCTCGTGGAGTCCAACCGCGCCACGGGCGGCGACGCGGTGCCCAACCAGATCACCGCCGAGGGCAAGCACGTCATCGTCATCGGCGGCGGCGACACCGGTGCGGACTGCATCGGCACGGCGCACCGTCACGGGGCGCTCAGCGTCACCAACCTCGCGATCGGCAAGCGGCCGCCCGAGGATCGTCCCGAGCACGAGCCGTGGCCCATGTCGCCGCGCGTCTTCGAGGTCCAGTCGGCACACGAAGAGGGCGGCGAGCGGGCGTACCTCGCCTCGACGGTCGAGTTCCTCGGCAACGACGCGGGCGAGGTGCGGGCGCTGCGCGTGGCCGAGACCGAGTTCGTCGACGGCCGCCGCGTCCCCAAGAGCGGAACCGAGCGCGAGATCCCCGCGGACCTCGTGCTCATCGCGATGGGCTTCACCGGTCCGGAGCAGGCCCACCTGAGCGAGCAGCTCGGCACGCAGTTCACGGGCCGTGGCAACGTCCAGCGCGAGGACGACTACCAGACCGTCACGCCGGGCGTCTTCGCCGCCGGCGACGCCGGACGCGGGCAGTCGCTCATCGTCTGGGCGATCGCCGAGGGCCGCGCGGCCGCCGCGCGCATCGACGAGTACCTCATGGGCGAGACCGAGCTGCCCGCTCCCGTTCACCCCACGGATGTCGCGATCGGTCTGGCGCACGCGTAGGCTGGCGACGGCCTCCAGGCCACCTGGGACTCACACAGAAAGCACGGAATGAGACGCGCCAAGATCGTCGCCACGCTGGGACCTGCGACTTCGTCGTACGAGATGGTGCGAGCCATCATCGACGCCGGAGTCGACGTCGCTCGATTCAACCTGAGCCACGGGGACTACTCGGTCCACGAGAACAACTTCGCCAATGTGCGCAAGGCGGCCGACGACGCCGGGCGCTCGGTCGCGGCGCTCGTCGACCTGCAGGGGCCCAAGATCCGCCTCGGCAAGTTCGCCGCCGGCCCCCACGACCTCGCCGAGGGCGACATCTTCAAGATCACGATCGAGGACATCGCCGGCACCAAGGAGATCTGCGGAACGACGTTCAAGGGGCTGCCCCAGGACGTCGAGGCCGGCGACATGCTCCTGATCGACGACGGCAAGGTCCGCGTCGAGGTCGTCGAGACCGACGGCACCGTCGTCACCACGAAGGTCGTCGTCGGCGGCCCGGTCTCGGACAACAAGGGCATCAACCTGCCCGGCGTCGCCGTCAACGTCCCCGCGCTCAGCGAGAAGGACGAAGCCGACCTGCGATGGGCTCTCAAAGCCCGCGCGGACTTCATCGCGCTGTCGTTCGTGCGCAACGCCAAGGACGTCCAGCGCGTGCACACGATCATGGCCGAGGAGGGGTACCGCATCCCCGTCATCGCCAAGATCGAGAAGCCGCAGGCGGTGGACAACCTCGAGGAGATCATCGACGCGTTCGACGGCATCATGGTCGCCCGCGGCGACCTGGGCGTCGAGCTGCCGCTCGAGGCCGTGCCGATCGTGCAGAAGCGCGCCGTCGAGCTGTGCCGCCGCATGGCGAAGCCCGTCATCGTGGCGACCCAGATGCTCGAGTCGATGATCCACAGCCCGGTTCCCACGCGCGCCGAGACGAGCGACGTCGCCAACGCCGTGCTCGACGGTGCGGATGCCGTCATGCTCTCGGGCGAGACGAGCGTCGGCGAGTATCCGACGATCGTCGTCGAGACCATGGCCCGCATCATCGAGGCCACCGAGGAGCACGGGCTCGAGCGCATCGCGAAGCTCCAGAACAAGCCCCGCACGCAGGGCGGCGCCATCACGCTCGCCGCGATGGAGGTGGCCGAGTTCGTCGACGCCAAGTACCTGTGCATCTTCACGGAGTCCGGCGACACCGCGCGGCGCATGTCGCGCCTGCGCCCCGGCATCCCGACGATCGGCTTCGCGACCGACCCCGCGATCCGCCGCCGCATGGCGATCACGTGGGGCGTGCGCTCGACCCTCGTGCAGCCGGTGTCCCACACCGACCGCATGTTCATCCAGGTGGACGACTACCTGCTGTCGAACGATCTCGCCACGGTCGGCGACAAGGTCGTGGTGATCTCCGGCTCGCCTCCCGGCATCATCGGCTCGACCAACGACATCCGCATCCACCGTGTCGGCGACGCCGTGCACGGAAAGGCTCCGGTGTACCGCGAGTAGCCCACGGCGATACTCCGACGACGACGGTCGCTCCACTATCGTGAGAGCGACCGTCGTCGCTTGTATCGAGGAGGATGCCGATGGGTCTGCTGGGGGATTTCTTCTGGATCCTGCTGTGGAGCTTCTACTTCATGGCGTACATCTACATCGTGGTGCTCGTCATCATGGACCTGTTCCGCGACGAGGAGCTCAACGGCTGGTTGAAGGCGGTGTGGATCGTCTTCCTCGTGTTCGTGCCGTTCCTGACCGGACTGGTGTACATCATCGCGCGGGGCAGGGGCATGGCCGCCCGCACACAGGGCCGTCGCGCCGCCGTGCCCGAGGAGGACGACTACCGGCCCGCGGCCTCGGCGAGTCCGTCCGAGGACATCGCGCGCGCCAAGGCGCTGCTCGACTCCGGCGCCATCAGCCAGGGGGAGTTCGACGCGCTCAAGAGCAAGGCGCTGGGCAACCAGTACTTCGGAGCGTGAGCAGTGGATGCGGGCGGTCGTGCTGTCACGACCGCCCGCTCACGTGCCGGTGGTGGGGGTCGAACCCACACGCCCTTTCGGGCAACCGATTTTGAGTCGGTCGCGTCTGCCATTCCGCCACACCGGCGGGCACGTCCGCGAATGACCATACCGTAGGATTCAAAGGTGACCGAGCAAGAGCAGAACGCCCCCGCAGCCAGTTCGACCCCCCGTCGCGTCGTCGTGGCGGAGGACGAGTCGCTGATCCGCCTCGACATCGTCGAGATCCTGCGTGACAACGGCTTCGACGTGGTCGGCGAGGCCGGCGATGGAGAGACCGCGGTCGCGCTCGCGACCGAGCTGCGTCCCGACCTCGTGATCATGGACGTCAAGATGCCGCAGCTGGACGGCATCTCGGCGGCCGAGAAGCTCAGCAAGAGCCACATCGCCCCCGTCGTGCTCCTCACCGCCTTCAGCCAGAAGGAGCTCGTCGAGCGCGCGAGCGAGGCCGGCGCCCTCGCGTACGTCGTGAAGCCGTTCACCCCGAACGACCTGCTGCCGGCGATCGAGATCGCGCTGGCCCGCTACGAGCAGATCATCACGCTCGAGGCCGAGGTCGCCGACATGGTCGAGCGCTTCGAGACCCGCAAGCTCGTGGACCGCGCGAAGGGTCTGCTCAACGAGAAGATGGGCCTGAGCGAGCCCGAGGCGTTCCGCTGGATCCAGAAGGCGTCGATGGACCGTCGCCTCACCATGCAGGACGTCGCGAAGGCGATCATCGAGCAGCTGGCGCCCAAGAAGGCCTGACGCGGCGCCCGCTCAGCGGCGCACGCGTCGGTGGGATGCGACGTTGAGCGCGGTCGCGACCACGAACAGGCCGCCGGCCGTGAACCACAGCGCGCGGCTGATGGACGCGAGCGGCCACCAGTAGAACATCGCCGTCGCCAGATACAGCACGACGTAGGGGACGAACACACCCCACCTGATCGGCGACCGCCAGGAGATGCGCAGGACGTACTCCACGACGAATCCGAATGTCGCCCAGACCAGGAAGAGGAGCCCGGCGAGTGCGAACGACCAGTCGGCTCCCGCGACGAGCAGCGCGATACCGACGCCGGCGGCCGGGATCGACAGGGCGTACACGATCCACCCGAGGCGGACGGCGATGTCGAGGCTGATCAGGCGCACGGCGAAGTGGACGACGAGAACGGTCTGGAACGCCAGAGCGCTCACCGCGTAGACGACCTCGCTCGACCCCATGCCTGGATTCGACCTCGCCGCCGGCGGTCGCGCAAGGCCGAAGGTCCTCCGCGGAGCGCGGTCGGACCGCGCCCGTCGGCGACGCCGTCTACGCCGTGGGTGCCGGGGACGTCGCGCTCTCGACGTCCTTGATCATGTTCGTGATGCGGATGGTGGAGCAGCGGCGTCCCTGATCGTCGGTGACGACGATCTCGTGCACCGTCAGCGACCGTCCGAGGTGGACCGGCGTGCACACCGCCGTCACGAGGCCGGACGTCGCCGACCGCGTGTGCGTGGCGTTGATGTCGACGCCGACCGCGAGGCGCCCGGGACCCGCGTACAGGTTCGCCGACATCGAACCGAGCGACTCGCCCAGCACGACGTATGCGCCGCCGTGCATGAGCCCGACCGGCTGCGTGTTGCCCTCGACCGGCATCGTGGCGACCGCACGGTCGACGGTGAACTCCGTGAACCGCATGCCCATCTTGTCCGCGAGCGCGCCGAGCCCGCGCCGGGCGGCCCACTCGAGTCCGTTGACGTTCGCGGGGGCGTGCTCGGTCATGGTCACCTTCGGGGAGGGGCGGACGGGGCGTCCGGGGCCCGGACTAGGCTGTCGGGGTGACGGACTCCGCAAAGCCTACCCTCCTGGTCGTCGACGGCCACTCGCTGGCGTATCGGGCGTTCTACGCCCTTCCGATCGACAACTTCTCGACCAAGGACGGCCAGCACACCAACGGCATCTACGGGTTCCTGGCGATGCTGGTCAACCTCATCAAGGCCGAGCGCCCGACGCACATGGCGGTCGCCTTCGACACGTCCCGTCAGTCGTTCCGCACGCGCGAGTACGCCGAGTACAAGGCGAACCGCTCCGAGACGCCCGCGGAGTTCAAGGGGCAGATCCCGCTCCTGCAGGACTGTCTGGACGCGATGGGCATCACGGTCCTGCAGAAGGAGGACATCGAGGCCGACGACATCCTCGCCACGCTCGCCACGCAGGGCGCCGAGCGCGGGTACGAGGTCCTGGTGTGCTCGGGCGACCGCGACACGATCCAGCTCGTGAACGACGACATCACGCTCCTCTACCCGAACGTGCAGGGCGTGTCGCAGCTCAAGCGCTACGACCCGGCTGCCGTGGTCGAGAAGTACGGTCTGCCGCCCGCCCAGTACCCCGACATCGCGGCCCTCGTCGGCGAGACCAGCGACAACCTCCCGGGCGTGCCCAAGGTGGGGGAGAAGACCGCCGTGAAGTGGCTGACCCAGTTCGGCACGCTCGACGAACTGCTCGAGCGCTCCGGCGAGATCAAGGGCGTCGTGGGCGGCAACCTGCGCGAGCACCTCGACGACGTCCGCCGCAACCGGGCGCTCAACAGCCTGCTGCGCGACGTCGAGCTCCCGGTGACGGTGGACGAGCTGGCGGTCCGCCCCCTCGACGCCCAGGCCGTGCGCGACATCTTCGCCCGGCTGGAGTTCCGCACGCTGCTGCCGCGCGTGTTCGAGGCGGCCGGCGTCGACGAGGCGATGGCGCCGGTCCAGCAGGCTCCCGCGGCGTCGATGCCCGCGCCGGCCGAACCCGACGCCGCCGGTCTGCTGGCCTTCGTCGAGGGGGCGACCGGCGAGGTCGGCGTCACCGTCGTGACCGAGGGCGGTCTGCCCGTGCGCATCGGCGTCGCGACGGCGGACGCCGCGGCCGAGGCGACCTGGAGCGACGAGCTCGCCGCCGCCATCGGGCCCTGGCTGGCCTCGGCCGCGGCGAAGGTCATGAGCGATGCGAAGCCTCAGGTGAAGGCGCTGCGCCGTGCCGGCATCCGCTTCGACGCTCTGGCGTTCGATCCGATCATCGCGGGATGGCTCGTGCGGCCGAGCTTCCCCGACAAGACCCTCGCCGACCTGGTGGAGCGGTACCTGGACGAGAAGCTCCCCGAGGCGGACCCCACCCAGCTCGTGCCCGAGACCGAAGGCGCCACGCCGGGCCAGCTGGCGTGGTTCGCGCTGCGCGTCGCCGACGCACTGCGCGCCGAGATGCCGGCCGCGGTGGCATCCGTCCTCACCGACATCGAGCTGCCCACGCTCCAGGCCCTCGCCGACATGGAGCTGGCGGGCGTCGCGGTCTCGCACGACAAGCTCTCGGAGTTCTCGGGCGAGCTCGGCCGGCGGGCCGACGGCATCGCCCAGGAGGCTTTCGCCACGATCGGCCGCGAGGTCAACCTCGGCTCGCCGAAGCAGCTGCAGGAGGTGCTCTTCGAGGATCTCGGGCTGCCGAAGACCCGCAAGACCAAGACCGGCTACTCCACGGACGCCGCCGTGCTCGCCGATCTGCAGGAGAAGAGCCCGCACCCGTTCCTGGACCTGCTGCTCCAGCACCGCGAAGCGACCAAGCTGCGCCAGATCATCGAGTCGCTCGACGGCTCGATCGCCGCCGACGCACGCATCCACACCACCTACGTGCAGACCGGCAGCCAGACCGGCCGCCTGAGCAGCACCGACCCGAATCTTCAGAACATCCCCGTGCGCACGGTCGAGAGCCGCCGCATCCGCGCCGCGTTCGAGGTGGGCGAGGGATACGAGACCCTGCTGACGGCGGACTACTCGCAGATCGAGATGCGGATCATGGCGCATCTGTCCGAGGATCCGGGCCTCATCGAGGCGTTCAACTCCGGCGAGGATCTGCACCGTTTCGTCGGCGCACGCGTGTTCGGCGTGGAGCCCGAGGACGTCACACCGGCGATGCGCACCAAGGTCAAGGCGATGTCGTACGGCCTGGTCTACGGCCTGTCGGCGTTCGGACTGTCCAAGCAGCTGCGCATCGAGCAGTCCGAGGCCAAGCAGCTCATGCTGGAGTACTTCGCGCGCTTCGGCGCCGTGCGCGACTATCTGCGCTCGTCGGTCGAGCAGGCGCGCATCGACGGCTACACCGAGACGATCTTCGGCCGACGCCGGCCGTTCCCCGACCTCGGCAGCCCCAACCGCGTGCTGCGCGAGAACGCCGAGCGCGCGGCGCTCAACGCCCCCATCCAGGGCAGCGCCGCCGACATCATGAAGATCGCGCTGTTCCGGATCCACCGCGAGTTCCTCGACGCCGACATGCGCTCCCGCGTCCTGCTGCAGATCCACGACGAGCTCGTGGTCGAGGTCGCGCCGGGGGAGTGGGACGCGGCCGAGCGGATCGTGCGCGATCGCATGGGCGATGCCGCCGAACTGACGGTGCCACTGGATGTGCAGATCGGCCGCGGCGAGGACTGGGACGAGGCCGCGCACTGAGTCCGGCCGGTGACGGGACCGCGTCCCGCGGCGGCTAGGCTCGAAGGATGACCAACCCTTCCCGTACTCCGTCGCAGATCGACGCGATCGCCGAGGCCTGGGTCGACACCGTCGCCGATCTGTCGCCCTCGACCGCCACCTACATCGGTCGCTCCGAGCACAACGAGCGCCTCGAGGACCTCTCGCCGGCCGGACACGAGCGCGTCGCGGAGGAGATCCGCCGCACGCTCGGCGCCGTGCGCGAGGCGACGCCCGTCGACGCGATCGACGAGGTGACCAAGACCGACCTCGTGCGCGACCTCGAGCTCTCGCTCGAGCTGCACCACGCGCAGTGGGATCTTCGCGATGTGAACGTCATCGCGAGCCCCGCACAGAACCTGCGCGGCGTGTTCGACCTGATGCCGACCGACACCGCCGACGACTGGGAGGTCGTCTCGAAGCGCCTGCGCGCGCTTCCGGCCGCCCTCGACGGCTACGTCGAGACGCTGCGCGCGGGGATCGCCGGGGATGTCGTCCCCGCACGCCGCCAGGTCCTCGAGGTCGTCGCCCAGATCGAGCGCTACACGGCGCCGTCCGGCTTCTTCGCCGAATTCGCCGGCAACGCCGCGCCGAAGGAGGGCCAGCTGCCGGCCGCCCTCGCCCGCGACCTCGCCGACAACGCCAACGCGGTGCGCGTCGCATACGACCGGCTCGCCGACATCCTGCGCACCGAGCTCGCTCCGGCCGCGAGCGAGGAGGACGCCGTCGGCCGCGACCTCTACGCGCTTCACTCGCGCCGCTTCCTCGGCGCCGCCGTCGACCTCGACGAGACGTACGAGTGGGGTGTCGAGGAACTCGCGCGCATGGTCGCCGAGCAGGAGTCGATCGCGAACGAGATCAAGCCCGGCGCCACCGTCGAAGAGGCCGTCGCGTTCCTCGAGGCCGACGCCTCGCACAAGCTGCACGGCACCGACGCCCTCCAGAAGTGGATGCAGGAGACCTCGGATCGTGCGATCGAGGAGCTCGGCCGCACCCACTTCGACATCCCCGAGCCCATCCGCGCGCTCGAGTGCATGATCGCGCCGACGCAGGAGGGCGGGATCTACTACACCGGTCCCACCGACGACTTCTCGCGCCCCGGGCGCATGTGGTGGTCGGTGCCCGAGGGGGTCACCGAGTTCGACACGTGGCGCGAGCTGACCACCGTCTACCACGAGGGCGTCCCCGGGCATCACCTGCAGATCGCCCAGCAGGTCTACAACCGTGCCGAGCTGAACTCGTGGCGTCGACTGCTGGCCGGCACCAGCGGGCACGCCGAGGGGTGGGCCCTGTACGCCGAGCGCCTCATGGAGCAGCTCGGCTACCTCGACGACCCGGCCGATCGCCTGGGGATGCTCGACGGTCAGCGCATGCGCGCCGCGCGCGTGGTCCTCGACATCGGTGTGCACCTGGGCAAGCCGCGCCCCGACGGACAGGGGACGTGGGATGCCGACTACGCGCTGGAGTTCATGCGCGCCAACGTCAACATGCCCGACGCCTTCGTCCGGTTCGAGGTGAACCGCTACCTCGGCTGGCCGGGCCAGGCCCCCAGCTACAAGGTGGGGCAGCGCATCTGGGAGCAGCTGCGCGACGAGGTCGCCGAGCGCGAGGGCGACGACTTCTCGATCAAGGCGTTCCACAAGCGGGCGCTGAACATCGGCAGCGTCGGCCTCGACACGCTGCGCACCGCGCTGGTCGGCTGAGCAGCCGCGGCGCGAGACGTGATCACGCGGGGAGGTCGTCGGACAGCAGTCCGATGACCTCCTCGTCGCTCGTCTGGGTGAAGTCGTCGTAGTACTGCCCGACGGCCCAGAAGTCCGCTGCCGGGTGCAGGCACACGTACTCGTCCACGGCGTCGGCGGACGGATGCCAGGAGGCCGGGGCGACCGGAGACGCCAGCACGATCCGCGCCGCGCCCTCGGCGCGCAGGGCGAGGCAGGCCGCCGTCGCGGTGGCGCCGGTGGCGACGCCGTCGTCGACGACGAGCGCCGCGCGGCCCGAGAGATCGGTCACGCGGCGAGGGAATACCCTCGTTCGGCGGGCGAGTTCCCGCCGTTCGGTCTCTTCCACGGCCTCAAGGTCTTCGTCGCTGACGCCGCCGGCCGCGCTCTCGTCCAGGACCCGCACGCCTTCGGCGATCGCGCCGACCGCGTACTCCTCGTGCGCCGGCGTGCCGATCTTGCGCACGACGGCGACGTCGAGCGGCAGCTCGAGTGCCCGGGCGACGCGAGCCGCCACCACCACCCCGCCGCGGGGGATGCCGAAGACGACGGCATCCGAACCGCGCCAGGCCTCCAGAGCCGAGGCGAGGTCGTCCCCGGCCGCCCCTCGATCGGCGAACAGCGCCATATCGCCACGCTACGCCGCGGGCGCCACGCCCACGAGGGGTGTGCCGCAAGCGGGCGGTGCGCCTGTCAGCGGTCCTCGGAGAATCGCACTGCAGCCCGGAACTGCGCGGCGACGTTGGACCCCACGCCGAGGGGCCACCGGTGGATGATGTACGCGGCAGCTTCGTCGACGGCGAGCTTGCGCGTGGAGTTGCCCGCGCGCACCCACAGCTCCGGGTCGGCCGACTTGCCCGCTCGCAGGTAGACCGGCCGCGGTGACGCGGACATCTCCACGCGGCACACGGTGCGGTGTCCCTCGTCCGCCGGCACGTCGGCGAAGTCCACGCGCACGAGAGATGCCGCCGCGGTGCCGAGCGAGGTCGTCATGAGATCTCGCAGCCACAGTTCGTAGCGATCGAGGTCGGGCGTGCGCAGGGTCGCGAGATCGGCGTCCAGGCCGAGGGCGGCACCGGAGTCGTCGACGCCGATGAGCAGTGCGCCGCCGTCCGCGTTCAGGAACGCCGCGACCGTCTTGGCGATGACCTGCTCCATGCGGTCGTCCTTCTTGCCCGTGTGCAGGTTGATGCGCGCGGTCGACTTGAACTCGACCTGGTCGGACTCGCCGGCGCGCATCAGCTGGACGATGCTCGCCCGGGTGGGGCGCTGCAGGTGGGCGGCGACCGCGCCGTAGACGCCGATGGACAGGACCGCCATCCCGAGCGTGGTCACCAGTACCAGCGGGCTTCCCAGGCGGGGTTCGGGATCGATCAGCTGCGCGACGAGGAGCCCCACGACGATCCCGAGGAGGGAGAGCAGGATGGCCGTAGACGTGCGCAGACGCGCGCGCCCGCGCAGAAGCAGACGTGCGATCCCCGAGAAGACGAGGGCGACGAGCACCGCGCCGAGGATGACCACGGCGACGGCCCACGGCGGCGCGGTGGCGAGGACGTTGTCGGACACCACCCGACCCTAACCCGTTCCGGCGGCCTTGCCGGATGTCGGCGTCGATCGGGATCACCGACGGACGGGTGTCGCGCGAGAGGCGCTGGACGGAGCGCTCGACGAGCACTCAGTGGTCGGCCCGTCAGTCACCGCTCGTGCGCTGACGGTCGATCCAGTCGTCGCGGAGCATCGACATGACGATCGCGTCGATGCGGATGCCGTCGAACGTGAACGCCTGCCGGCGCCGCCCCTCCTCGACGAACCCCGCCCGCCGGTACACGTGCCGCGCGCGGGGGTTGAAGTCGTACACCTCGAGCTCGATGCGGTTGAGATCGGTCGACCGGAACGCATGGTCCAGCAGCATCCGCGTCGCCTCGAGACCCAGGCCCTTACCGCGCCCGGCCGCGCCGATGAGGATGCGGAAGTTGCACGAGGCGTCGGGCTCGCTCCATTCGTTGAGCACGGCCTCGCCGACGCAGACCCCCGTGGCGCGGTCGACGATGGCGAGGTCGAGCCGGTCGGGCTGCGCCTCTCGCGTCTCGTACCACTGCTGCGTGCGGGCATCGAGCTCGTCGGACTGCGCGAGCGTCTCCGCCGTCGTGTGGACGCTCCCGGTGAGCTTCAGCACCTCGGCGTCAGCCAGGACGGGCCCCATCGCCGCGATGTCGCGCGGAGTGAACGGGCGGAGGAGCGCACGCTCGCCCTCGAGAGTCGGCTTGTCGAGGAACGGTGCTGGGCTCACACACCCAACCTAAGGCTCCCGCATCCGACCCGCGTGCGCGTGTGCGAGCTCCGTTCCCGGCACGACCCATCCTCGTGGGGACGGGTCGACCGGGGCGGAGCAGCCGGATATCGGCCTACTCGGGCGCGTACTTGAACGAGAGCTGGATCCGGGACCGGAACAGCAGGGTCCCGTCGTCGGCGATGGCGATGTCCTGCTTCGCCACCTCGGCGACGCGCAGGTCGTGCAGCGATCCACCGGCGGTGGTGATCGCCTCCCGCGCCGCCTCCTCCCAGGACGTTGCACTCGTGCCGACGACATCGATCACTCGGTAGACGCTCATCTCAACCCCTTTGTCGCTGGATGATGACGACTCCATCCTCCTCGCCGACGCGCACGCGGGAAAGGGGTGCACCTGCGGCGCTGGGCATAGCGCGCCGCCGTCTTGGGAGGAGGGGCACTGGCCGGGTTGACGTTCACCGGAGATTCACGTTCCTCGCGCTTCGCTCATGCCACACTCGCGTCATGCGCAGGCGCGAGTTCGCCTGGGGCATCCCGGTCTGGGGTGCGGCTCCTCTGGTCGGGACCCTGGCGGTCAGCGGTCCGATCAGTCAGTGGGACATGTCCGTCGGGTCTGCGGTCGGCGTGCTGGTCGGGTTGGCGGGCGCGTTCGCCCTGGCCGGCGCTGTTGTGTGGATGCCCGCCTCCGTCTGGCTCGAACGGGTGTCGCAATCGGTGCCGCGGTCGTCCTCGTCCTCGTTCTCGCCCCGGGGCACGCCACCTGGCCGCATGCGCTCAGCCCGATCTTTCGGATCGCCGGGACGGCAGCGGGAGCTTCCCTGGGCGGATGGTCAGTGGCGATCAGTGCGGCGGCGACGCGCGGGACACGTCGCCGCGCGGTGCAGACCTGATCCGTGAGCGGGCAGGAGGAAGCACCGCGCCCCGTCAATCCTCGATGCGGGAGTGCTCGCCCAGACGGTGCCACGTGCGGTTGTGGTAGACCAGGGCGTCGCCGGGTCCGCCGGGGTGGACGTCGCGCTCGATGTGGGATTGCAGTGCGTGGGCGGCGATGACCGTGGAGGTCCCGGCATCCATGCGATTGATGACGGCGCAGCGCACCCAGGCGCGGACATCGCGGTAGACCGGCTCACCGGTGGCCAACCGCGACCAGCGGTGCGTCTGGGTGAAGCGGTCGATGCCGCGGGTCGCGCCGAGCTTCGCGACGTCGAGGTCGTGCGCGTCGAGCAGGTGCACGACCACGGTATCGGCGCGCGAGAGCACGTCGGATGCCGACGACAGCGCCGAGATCGAGAAAATCAGCAGCGGCGGCTCGGCGCTCACCGATGAGACCGACGTCGCCGTCAGCGCGACGGGCCCATCACCGGCATCCGCCGTGATGACAGCGACACCCCCGGGGTGCCCGCGGAACAGGGCCTTGAACTCGTCGGGCGACAGCGAGGACGAGAAGACGTGCTCCGGTGCCTCGAGCGGGGTGGCGGCGGATGCCTGCGAGTCAGGTCTGCTCAACGGCCAGCTCCTCACGAATGATGTCGGTTCCCGCGCTGAGTGCGCTCAGCTTCTTCAGTGCAACGTCGCGAGGGAACGGAGCCATTCCGCAATTCGTGCTGGGGATGAGATTTTCCGCATCGACGAAGGTGAGCGCCTTCCGCAGGGTGTCGGCGACCTCTTCGGGGGTCTCGATCGCCTGGTTCGCCACGTCGATGGCCCCGAGCATCACCTTCTTGCCGCGGACGAGCTCGATGAGGTCCATCGGGACATGGGAGTGGTGGCACTCCAGCGAGACGATGTCGATGGTGGACTGCTGGAGCAGGGGGAACGACTCCTCGTACTGCCGCCACTGCGACCCGAGGGTCGCCTTCCAGTCGGTGTTCGCCTTGATCCCGTAGCCGTAGCAGATGTGCACGGCGGTCTCCGCCTTCAATCCTTCTGCCGCTCGTTCCAGCGCGGCGACCCCCCAGTCTTGGACCTCGTCGAAGAAGACGTTGAACGAGGGCTCGTCGAACTGGATGATGTCCACGCCCGCCGCCTCGAGTTCCTTCGCCTCCTGGTTGAGGATCGTCGCGAACTCCCACGCCAGCTTCTCGCGGCTCTTGTAGTGGGCGTCGTAGAGCGTGTCGACCATCGTCATCGGACCGGGGAGCGCCCACTTGATCGGGCGATCGGTGGACGCGCGCAGGAACGTCGCGTCGTCGACGAACACGGGCCGCTCGCGACTGACCGATCCGACGACGGTCGGCACGCTCGCGTCGTAGCGATCTCGGATCCGCACGGTCTCGCGCTGCTCGAAATCGACCCCGCTGAGGTGCTCGATGAACGTCGTGACGAAGTGCTGGCGGGTCTGCTCCCCGTCGCTCACGATGTCGATGCCGCGTCGGGTCTGCTCCTGCACGGCGACACGCAGCGCATCCTGCTTGCCCTCGACCAGCGCAGCGTCCTCGAGCTTCCAGGGGGACCAGAGGACTTCCGGCTGCGCGAGCCACGAAGGCTTCGGCAGGCTGCCGACGATCGAGGTCGGCAGGAGCGCGGGCGCGGTGGACGATTCCGCGGCGGTCATGCGACGCGGGCGGGGTAGCCGGCGGCCCACTGCTCGAGCACGTCCTTGTGCGGCTCGATGAAGTGCTCCTGGGTGTACTTGCCCTGCTGGACCGCGAGCTGACTGCGCTCGACGCGGTCGTAGTCGACCTGGGTGCGCGAGTAGTCCTGCGCCTCCAGGCTCGGCCGGTACACGTCTGCGGCGGCGGAGTTCGCGTTGTAGATCTCGGGGCGGTAGATCTTCTGGAACGTCTCCATGGTGCTGACCGTGCTGATGAGCTGCAGGTTCGAGTAGTCGTTGAGCAGGTCGCCGCGGAAGTAGAACGCGAGCGGCGCCACGGCGCCGCTGGGCATGAAGTAGCGGACCTGCAGGCCCATCTTCGCGAAGTACTCGTCGGTCAGCGAGAACTCCTCCTGCTGGTACTCGACGCCGAGGACGGGGTGGTGGTTCCCGGTCCGGTGGTACGTCTTGCTCGTCGACACGCTGATGCAGATCACGGGCTGCTTCGGGAAGTGCTCCCGGTATGCCGCGGAGTCGAGGAAGTGCTGGAACAGCTTGCCGTGCAGAACGCCGAAGTCCTGGGGGACGACGGGCTTGCCGGCGCCGCCGCCTGCCGCAGGCAGCAGCACGCTGAAGTCGAAGTCGCGTACATAGGACGAGAAGTTGTTCCCCACGATCCCGCGGTGGCGGATGCCGGTCCGCCGGTCGACGATCTGCGTGTCGAGGACTTCGAGCAGCGGGAACTGCTGATCCGTGCCCTCGGCCGTGAACTCCAGCTGCACGGAGACGATGTCGAGTTCGACGGCGTAGCGGTCCCGGGTCGGGTTGTCCCAATGCGCGAGATCGTTGAAGCGACGGTTGATCATCGTCAGGGCGTTGCGCAGGTTCTGCCGACGGTGCTCGCCCCTTGCGAGGTTGG
Organism: Microbacterium thalassium; assembly: GCF_014208045.1. NCBI lineage: Bacteria > Bacillati > Actinomycetota > Actinomycetes > Micrococcales > Microbacteriaceae > Microbacterium > Microbacterium thalassium. Next base: position 2,342,350 of record NZ_JACHML010000001.1, on the reverse strand, counting down.
CGAAGTTCGTCGTGATGCGGGAGCTCTCCGACGGCGAGTAGTCCTCGTCGAAGAGGGTGGTGGTGATGCTGAACGTGAACGCGTCCATAGTGGCCAATCCGGTGGGTCTAGGCCGGGATCGGCCGTTGAAAGGGGCTGCATCCATGGTGCAAGCGGTCGGCTGATATCGGGTAACTCGGCTCTTCTATGCGTTCATATAGGATTTGGCTATGTCTCAGGGGTCGAGCGGGCTGACGCTGCAGCAGCTGCGCTACTTCATCGAAGTCGCCGCGGAGGGGTCGATCTCCGCGGCCGCCGACGTGCTCTACGTCGCACAGCCGACCATGTCCGCGGCGATGAAGGACCTCGAGGCGCGGGTGGGCCGCGCGCTGCTGGTCCGCTCGGCCCGTGGAGTCACCCTCACCGCCGACGGCGCGGAGTTCCTCGGCTACGCGAGACAGGTGGTCGAGCAGGTGGAGCTCCTCGAGCAGCGCTACCTCGGCACGCCGCCGTCCCGGCGCCTGCTCGGAGTCTCGGCGCAGCACTACTCGTTCGCGGTGGATGCGTTCGTTCGGATGGTCAAGGCTGCGGATGCGGCCGAGTACGAGTTCGCGCTGCGGGAGACCCGCACGTGGGACATCATCGAGGATGTCCGGACGCTCCGCAGCGAGATCGGCATCCTCTACCGGAACGACTTCAACCGGAAGGTCATCGACAAGCTGCTCCGAGACTCGGGGCTGGCATTCCACCCGCTGTTCCTCGCCGAGCCGCACATCTTCATCGCCCGGAGCAACCCGCTCGCCTCTCGGGATCGCGCGACTCTCGCCGATCTCGCCGATGTGCCGCGGCTCACCTTCGACCAGGGTGCGAACAACTCGTTCTACTTCGCCGAGGAGATCCTCTCGACCCAGTCGAGCAAGCAGGAGATCCGAGTGTCCGACCGCGCGACGATCTTCAACCTCATGATCGGGCTCGGCGGCTACACGATCTCGACGGGCATCATCAGCGAAGAGCTCGACCCCGAGATCGTCGCCATCCCGCTCGAGGTCGACGAGCGCATCGAGATCGGCTGGATCGGTCACGCCTCGATCCCCCTCACCGAGCAGGCGGAGCGCTACCTCGCGGAAGTCCGAACTGTCGTCGCCGGGTTCGGCGTGGCGCTGCTCGGCTAGTGCAAGGCGCCCTGGCGCGGAATCGGCACCCCACGCCTCGATCCGGTCGAACCATCGGGTCATTCCGTGGCGAAGCCGCAGGTCTCCCGCCGTTCGCCGATGCCGGCGAGGTAGGTGTGCCATTCCTCGGCGCTGAGGTTCCGTCCGGCGACACGGCACACCTGTGCCAGCAGGTCTTCGCCGGCGAGGCTCCAGCGCACGATGCCGCGCTCTGTAGAGACGAACAGCGCCGTCCCATCAGCCGCCAGTGCGGCGGCGAGACCGGCGGTCGCAGGTGCGCTCACCGGGATGCCGAGCAGAGTTGAGGACTCGAGGTCGTATAGCGCGATGTCGTTCGACCATGTGGTGACGAGGAGCGTTCGCCCGTCGTGGCTGCTCTGGAGAGTCGAGATCCTCCCCGAGGGCGGAGTCGGCAACGCACCGACCTGGTCGAGATCCATGTCGAGTCTGACGATCCGGTCGTAGCCGCCGGCGATGATCTCCTGGTCGGAGGTGATTGTCGCGATGACGCTGTTGGGCCCGGTGCGCTGGGCGAGCACCTCGCCGGTAGAGGCGTCGAAGACCGTGAGCTGTGGGCCTTCGTCTCGGAAGTTGCCGGTCACCACCTGGGCGCCATCGGCTGTGGATGCCACCGAGACCGCTTGGGAGGCGGGACCGCCTGTGTCGAGGTCGGGTCCGATGGGTTCACCCGTGGTCGGATCCAGTTGACGTACGATCGGCAGGCCCGCGCGCATCTCGAACAGCACCTCGCCGGTGGCGTTCGTCGCGAATTGTGCCCACCATTCTGTTCCGGCGTAGAGGTCGCGGTCGTGTTCAGGGGCCGGCGTGACCGTCTGACTCTCCAGGTCGACGTAGTGCACCTCGCGCTCAGGCGAGACCGTCCGCAGGACACCGGCACCTGCCCAGTTCGCATCGAGGCCGAAGACCTCGTACGTGGCTCTCCCGGCCTCCATGTCCCAGACGGTGAAGGTCTGGGAGTCCACGGTCGACGGCCCGTCCCCGGTGAGGTCGACGGGTCTCTCGCCGGCGAGCAGGTAGCGGCCAGTGGGGCTGGGCGCCCGCGCAAGCCCGAGGCCGGACACGATGAGCGGTGACGACCCGACGGCGCCGGCCAGGTGCCATGTGCCGATGCTGTATCCGCCTGCGGTCATCATCACCACTCGAGATCCATCCGTGTCGACCCACATCTCTCCTGATGCGCCCGCCTGGTATGTCAGTGCCCGACCGGTGAGTTCTCCGGTATCGATGCGTCGCTCGACGACGTGGCCGTCGGGGTCGCCGCAGAACATCGTGCCCGTCGACGGGGAGAGGGCCAGGTATCCGCACTCGCGCGGGGTCGCCGCCTCCTTGTACCACTGCGTCTCTCCCGTCGAGGAGATCGAGACTGTGCCCGCGTCGCCGCTCGCGATGACCGATCCGTCTGCGAGCGGCAATACGCGCGAGTTCGCGGTCTGCTGCGGGATGGAGACCCGCCGGCTCGCTTCGCCGGACTCCACATCGACATGGACCAGTGCGCCGGTCCCGGTGCCGACGACCATGGTGCGTGAGTCGGCCGTGAAGCCCACGGCGCCGCGGTCCCAGGACACGGGTTCCGTGCCCGCGAGAGCGGTGAGCTCGCGGACCGATCCACCGAGGGTGTCGACGAGGACAAGAGTGCCGCTCTGGTGCACGTAGGCGGCGTGGAGCCCGTCGGGACTGAGTGCGAAGGATTCGATCTCCCGGTCCAGCAGCCTGGGCTGGCCGAGGAGTTCGCCGCTGCGCAGGTCGATGATGGAAAGCCAGCTGCCGATGTCCTCCGGGGCGGGTGGGTCGTCCGCCTGTGGTCTGACGACTGAGACGCTCACGGTCGCGATGCGCCCGTCGGCGCTCACGTGCACGAGCGGCTGACGTGCCCGCGACGACTGGCGCAGTTCGACGTCGAGCCGGCGCACGAGGTCACCGGTCGCGACGTTCCGGATCTCGGCGTGGATGTCGTCTCGTATGACCAGGGCGGTCTCGGTCCCGGGGATCATCGCCGCACCCATGAGCCGCTGGGTTCGCGGGATGTAGGCGTTGCTGACCTCGCCGGCGGGCGACATGAGGACTGCGAGCATCGCGCCGAGCGTACGGGCATCGTCCGGCCAGCGGCGGTACGACTCGGCGGCCAGCAGTGCGGCGACGACCGAGTCCGTATCGCGCAGTGCCGACGAGGTGCGGATCACTTCGCCGATCCTGGCGCTCTCGGCCGCTTCGGCTTCGGCCATGGCGCTGCGAATGGCGACGGCCCCGGTGACGAGCGCGATCACCGCGATGACGGCGACGGCGACGACGAGCAGCCGGAGTCGCCGGTTCCGATGCCGTTCCGCGGCGGCAGCAGCGGCGAGCATCCGGCTCTCGTCCGCCTCGTGAGCGGCGGATGCGTCGATGAACGCGGCCTCGGTCTCGGCGAGCGCGGGATCGGAGCGCTCGCGGAGATCGAGCATGGCGTGGAGACGCACGCCGCGAGCGAGGTCGTCGTCGGCGCGTCCCCCCGCGTCCCATGCCGCGGCGCCGGCCTCGATGTGGGCGAGGATTCCGAGGTCTTCGGCGCTGTCTTCGAGCCACGTGCGGAATCGGTCCCACGCGCTCGTGACCGCTTCGTGGACGAGTACTGCGGAGTCGCCCTCGATGGTCACGAGACGTGCGCGGATGAGCTGGTCGAAGAGCTGTCCGAGAGCGGGATCGTCGCGCAGCGGGTGTGCGCTGAGACGTCGACGGATGGCGAGTCCGTCCGGGGAGACGGTGACCAGGCGCAGGAGAGTCGATCGGCAGAGTTCGCGGTCGGTGGGGTCCAGGGTGGCGTAGAACCGTTCGGCGGTCTGTGCGATCGCACCGTCGATGCCGCCGGTCGCCTTGTAGCCGGCGACGGTGAGGACGGGTCCCTCGCGGTGCACCCACGTCTCTGCGAGCGCGTGCGAAAGATGCGGGAGGACGCCCGGCGCTCCGGCGGCGTCTCGCATCATGAGTTCGACGAGCCCCGGCTCGAGCCGGAGGCCGGCACGGAGCGCCGGTTCCTCGATCACGCGCCTGAGGTCGGGATCCGTCATCGGGGACACCACCATGACGCTCTCCGTCATGAGCGGACCCAGTGCGCGGTCGGCAGCGCAGCGATCCAGGAAGTCAGACCGAACGGTGAGGACGACCTGTCCGCCGGACCCTGCGAAGCGGGCGAGCAGCGCCGAGACTTGGGCGCCCGAACCGTCCCCGGCCTCGAGGACCTCTTCGAACTGATCCACGACGACGGTGTCCACTTGCCTGCCGCTGTCGTTCACGTCCCGCAACGCTTCCGCGAGCGCGGATCCCGGTGCGACGACCAGGACCCGGCGACCGCGGCGCCGCAATGACGGCACGACGCCCGCACGCGCAAGGGATGACTTGCCCGACCCGGAGGCGCCGGTCACCACCAGGAATCCGGCTGCGTCGAGTCGGCGGACCGCTGCGGCGATCTCGGCCTCCCGTCCGAAGAAGTCATCGGCGTCAGCCGGCTGGTATGCCGCGAGTCCACGGTACGGGCAATCGGCGCGTGCGGGGAGTGCCCCGGGTTCCGTCTCGAGTCTCTTGTCATGCCGGAGGATCGCGGACTCTAGGTCGCCGATCGCCGGGCCCGGGTCGATGCCGAGCTCCTCCGCGAGCCGCTCGCGTGCCGATCGGAGGACGGACAGCGCGTCGGCCTGCCTTCCCGCCCGGTAGGAGGCGAGCGCGAGAAGAGCCCAGCGTGACTCACGCAGCGGTTCATCCCGCAGAAGGCTCTCCGCCTCTGAGATGACGCCGACGGAATCGCCGGCGTCGAGTCGCGCGTGGAGGATCTCCTCGCTTGCCTCGATCTGGAGATTCTCGAGATCGATCGCTGCCGCCATCGCCTCTGGCCACGCCACCAGCTCCTCGTAGGGACGGCCGCGCCAGAGATCGAGAGCCCGCCGGTACGTCGCGACCGCCCGGTCGGGCTCGCCCATCGTGTGCTGCTTGCGGGCGCGCGACACGAGCGACTCGAAGAGGCGCGCGTCGACCTCGTCCGGATCGATATCGAGATGGTAGCCCGAAGCAGTCGTCACAATGCGTCGCGGCCCGACCGCTCTGCGCACCCTCGCGATCGACGCATGGATCTGCTTGTTCCATGTTGCGGGCCGCTCCGACTCGGGCCAGACGATCTCCGCGAGATCCTGCGTCGAGAGGGGCCGCCCGCTTCGTACGACGAGCGCCGCAATCACCGCCAACTCCCTGGGATGCAGCGCCGCACCCTCGACGCGCGTCGCCCCCAGGACGTCGATAGCCATGGCGCCATGTTCGACCTCGGCACATGGCCGGTCAACCCCCTCCGAACCGGGCACATGCAATCCGCATACCCAGCCGCGCTAGACACATGCCCGTAGGGACGAACCTGGAAACAGGGCGTTGAATCCGGTTCCCAACCGAGAGAGCGCAGAGGGGGTCGCCATGACCTACGTCGGCTCACTGAAGCGCGAAGCTCCCGCCGACCGCCGCGGAGGATCCGGGCACGCGCGCGAACTCGCCGATCTCCGCCGACGTGCGTACGGTCCTGGAGTCGACGTTGATGGGCCCCTGGATCAAGTCGGGCGAGCGCGCCTCGCCGCCCTTGAGGCGATCGTGCGAGAACAGCGGGGCCACGCCCCCGGTGGCGGCGACGGCGAAGACAATGCGGCAGACTTCCCTGCGCCCCAGACCATCGATCCACCGGCCGCAACGGCGACGGCACTCGCCCGCACCGGCGCGCCGCACCCGCACGAGCGGTCGGGGCGACGGCAACGCTCTGACATGGCGCCCAAGCACCGAGCCAGAGTCGTCTCGACTTTGCTGCTCGGGCTGGCGGTCGGACTCATCGCCGGGCTCGGGCTTCCCGCAGCGGCTGCGCCCCGCCCCGCCATCATCCTCGCCGAGACCGATGTCATGCCGGACCCGACATGGGAGATGTACTTGAGCAACCGCGACGTGGCCGTCGAGTCGATGCAGGCGCACGAGATGCTCTACGACGTGCTCATGGTCTGGACCGCGACCGCAGAGCATGGCCGGACATGCCTCTTGACCGGGCACGCACGCCTGACGGGGCTCTCCCTGGACGTATGCACCGCCGGCGACCGGGCGCCCACCTTCGACCTGGTCGTCACAGACCACCTCCGAGACCTATTCGACGAGCAGCACGCGACAGGAACGGTCCTCCGCCTGGTCGGACGGGACAACGCGGTGGAGGTCTTTGTCCTCGAACCACACGATCACAGGTCTGGAGGCCCATCATGATCCCAGCACGGCGACTTCTGGCCACGAGTCTGCTCGGGGCGACGATCGCAGCAGGCGTGTCAGGCTGCGCGGCCGGGCCATCGATCACGCAGGAGCAGTTCATCGAGGATGCCGACGCGATCTGCGCCGATGCCAACGCTGCGATCGAGGCGCTGGAATGGCAGACGAGCGACGCGGACACAGATGAGAACAAGCAGCTCTACCTCGACGAAGTCCTGCCGCGGATCCGACAGATGGTCGCGGACATCAGAGACCTCGGCTATCCGGCGGGTGACGAGGAGGCACTGGCAGCGATCTTCGATGACACCACCGCGATACTCGACGATCTCGCCGGTGCCGACCCCAGCGAGATCGGCAGCGGCGCGGACCCGTTTGCGGATGTCACTCAGCGAATGTCCGCGTACGGGCTCATCGAATGCGCGGGCTGACCCTCGCGAGCACGACGGGGGCAACACCGGCAGTCCATGCACATGGTTCCCTTCCGGCTCGATCGGTTGGCGGGCGACCTGCAAGACCCGCGCGGGCGTCGGACGGGGGCGTCCCGTCCGCCTACGACGAGAGCAGCTCCCGCCGCACCGCAGCGGCGCTCCACCGTCCGAGGATGGCGCCCGCGACGGTGTCCGAGATGTGGTGCTGGCCCCGGTAGACCCGCGAGAACGCGATCGCTCCGGGAATCCCGTACCGGAGGAGGGGCCCGAGAACCCGCGCGCCACGGACGCCGTGGTGCTCGAGCAGGTCGGCGAGGGCACCGTGGAGCGCGAAGGCCGCCGCCGTGTGCCCGGAGGGGAACGACGACGTCGCGTGCGGCTGCTCCGGGCGCCACACTCGCTCGGGTCGCGGCCGTCCCACGAGCGCTGCGGATGCCACGAAGCACGCTGTCTCGAGGGCGAGCGCCGATGCGGGGGCGACCGCTGAGCGCCGGTCGCGCGTCAGCATCCAGGTGACGCCGCACCAGATCGCCCCGTTCACGATGGTCTGCGGCACACCGGAGTACCACGAAAGCGGCTCGGTGACGCGGTCGATCGGGTCGCGTGGCCCCGTCGAATCAGCGGCGCGGGTCGCGACGGCGGTATCGCCGTCGACCGGCCGGTGGCCGAACGCGCCCTGGAGCGCGCGCACGGCCCGGTCCTCGCGTGGGTCGTCGCCGCCGAGGAGCCGTATCGCCCGCCCCGCAGCGGCGAGGACGGCGATGGCGCCGAGCCCCGGCAGGACGACACCTCGGAGCAACGGCATGCCCGCACTCTAGTGGTGCTGCATGGATGGGAGCGGGTCGGCGCGCGCAAGCCGGGCTGTCACAGGCACCGGTGGGGGCTCAGAGATCGAGGAAGTCGCCGAGCCAGGTCCGGACCGCTGTGAGGCACTCGGTCGACACCTCACCCGCGATCCCGGTGACCCTGTCACGAGCGAGCGTGCGAGGCTGTTCGGTCATGATCCACGACGGCCGATCCAGCCCGCTCCGGCCATCCACCGGGACGTGGTTCGGCCAGCCGCGGTCGGTCGTGGTGATCGGCAACGCGATGACGAGAGTCGTCACCGCGTCCAGGTAGCCCGCTGACGAGACGACCAGCACCGGGCGATGGCCGCCCTGCTCACGACCGCGGACCGGCTCGAGTGCCGCCCAGGCGACAACACCCGGAGCGAGGTCCGGCGCGGTCACGACGCGTCAGTCAGTTCGGTGCGCTCCCAGTCGGCAGTCTCCTCTGCATGCGACTCGGCGTCCGAACCGGCTGAAGCGCTGATCGCGGACTTCAGCAGGTGGAGGCGCCACCGTCGGTCCTCGGCATCCGCGAGCTGCGCAAGGTGCGCGCCGAGCGTGAGGCCGTCACGCGCGGCTTGCGCCTTGAGCCGGTCGCGGAGTTCGTCGCTGACCTTGATGGTCGTAGTCATACCCGGAGTATACCGCCGTCGATCGGGGCGTGCTCGTCGCGCTGAGATCCGGCATCGACCATGGAGGCGGTGGTGCTTGATGCGGGGGCGGTCCCGGGGCGCCAAGGTCCCGTGAGCGGGCCGGGAGCTCCACGTAGGGTGGGGGAGTGAGCAGCATCCGCTATGTGGCCATCGGAGACTCCTTCACGGAAGGCGTGGGCGACAATCTTCCCGACGGCCGTGTGCGCGGGTGGGCGGATCTGGTGGCCCAGGGATGGGCCGACGCCACGGGCGAGCCGGTCGACTACGCGAATCTCGCGATCCGCGGCAAGCTCGTGTGGCCGATCGTCGATCAGCAGCTCGAGCCCGCGCTGGCGCTGAAGCCGACACATCTGTCGTTCAACGGCGGCGGCAACGACATGCTTCGCCCGCGGACGAGCATCGCGAAGGTCACCACCGCCTTCGAACGCGTCCTCAAGCGCTGCGACGACGAGGGCGTTCAGCTGATCGTGCTGTCGGGCGCCAACCCGTCGCCGCAGCTTCCGCTCAGCCGCGTGATCCAGCGACGCGGCGACCAGCTCTCGGCAGCCGTCGAAGAGGTGCTCCGTGACCGCCCGGACGTCATCCGGGCCTTCAACTGGCCCGACCGCGAGCTGTCGACGCCCCCGTACTGGTCGGAGGACCGCCTGCACATGAACCTGCGTGGGCACCACCGCGTCGCCGCGAGGGTGCTGACGGCAGTGGGCTTCGAGCCGCCGACCGAGTGGTGGACGCTGCCGGAGCTCGATGCCCGGGCGGTGCGCACCGCGTCGTACTATCGCGACCACGTCGGGCCGTGGGTGCGGCGACGCCTGACGGGCACATCATCCGGGGACGGGCGCGAGCCGAAGTACGGCCAGTGGCATCAGGTCGCGCCGGGCGTGCGCACCTCGTAGACCAGCTCGGCGAACTGGCCTGCCTGATGCACCTCGGCCAGCCGCAGCCGATCGGACTCGAGCCGGCGGGGGAGGAGCGGCCTGCCTGCGACCAGGGTCACGGGCGCGACGCTCACGCGGATCTCGTCGAGCAGTCCGGCGTCGGCGAACTGACCCACGAGGTCTCCGCCGCCGACCAGCCACACCGCCCTGTCGCCCGCCGCCGCGGCGATCTCGGGCCACGTGTCCTCGACGGCGCCCGAGCGGACCCGGATGTCGGTGCCCGCGGGGACATCCTGCTCGCGGGTCGACAGCACGAACGACGGCCGGTCGCCGTACATCTCGTGCCACAGCTGCGGACGCTCCAGCAGGCGCTCGTGGGCGACCACCCACTCGTACGTCGTCGAGCCCATCACGAAGGTGCCGACGCCTGCGAGGAAGTCCGCGAAGCCGCTCTCGGCAGCATCCGCTCCCGGAACGGCGAACAGCCACTCCAGCGAATCCGTGTCATCGGCGAGGAAGCCGTTGAGGGTCGTCGCGGTGTTGAAGATCACGCGCGGGCGGGATGCGTCCATGGCCCCACCGTACGCGCGGGCGCCGACGGTGTCAGAGGGCGCCGGCGCGGACAAGCGCTGAGCGGGCGCGTTCCGCCCCGGCTCGCGCCGCCTCCGGTGGACCGGCGCTGTCCGCTGCGGCCGCGATGTACCCCGCCGCGAAGGCGTCTCCCGCCCCCGTCGTGTCGACGATGCCCGCTACGGGCGGAACGGGCACAGCTTCGACGCGCCCCTTCGAATGGACCAGTACCGGGTCGGCGCCGCGCTTGACCACGAACGTCCCGTCGACCCGGAGACCCTCCACCTCGACCCACGATGCTTCGTCCGCGTTGGCGAAGACGGCGGCCGGCCGCAGGGCCTTCAGCGCCTCGGCGACTCTCGACGGTCCGAGCGCGCGCAGCGTCGTGACGCTGGAAAGGTCGACGCTCACCGGCACGCCGTCGGGAAGAGCGGCCACCGCGGCGGCGATCGCCCGCCACGACACCGGCGTCGACATGCCGTACAGAGGCACGTGCAGCCAGCGCGCACCGTCGAGCCACACAGGGTCGACGTCCTCGAGCTCGGCCGCCGCACCGCGGTCGGTGATCATGGTTCGCTCGCCCTGCTCATCCACCACGATGACGATGGCGCCGGTGCGTCCGGCCCGCTGCACCCGCACGTCGACGCCCGTGCGCGCGAGCTCCTCGGTCAGGGTGCGTCCGAGCACGTCGTCGCCCACACGGCCGATGAAGCGCGCGGGAACGCCGTCTGCGGCGACGGCGGCCGCGACGTTGGCGGCGCTTCCACCGCGCGTCAGCGCGACCTGCGCCGTGTTGTCGGTTCCGCTCTCGAGCTCTCCGACGCCGAGCGCCACGACATCCGCGATGAGGTCCCCGAGGACGACGATCACCCGCGCGACTCCGCGACGGCGCGGGCGATCTGCGCCCCGAGATCGACGTTGCCGCGGTAGACGGCAACGTTCACGTCGAGGCTGCGGCCGCCGGTCTCACGCTGCATGAAGTCGAGCAGGAAGGGTGTCATGTCGTGCCCGGTCACGCCCGCCTCGGCGGCGGCGGCGAGGGCCTGCGCGAGCACCCGATCGTGCAGGGCGGGCGACAGCTGCTCGGCCTCGTCCACGGGATTCGCAACCAGGATCGACGACCCGATCGCCAGTTCGTCGCGGGCCGCGACCATGCGGGCGATCTCGGCGGGGGAGTCGACCGCGTACTCGATGTCGTAGCCGGAATCGGCGATGTAGAAGCCGGGATAGTCGGTCGTCCGGTACCCGACGACGACGAGGCCGAGGGTCTCGAGACGCTCGAGCGTCAGCGGGATGTCGAGGATCGACTTCACGCCGGCGCTCACCACGACAAGCGGCAGGGCGGCGAGCGACGGGAGGTCGGCGGACTCGTCGAACGTGTCGGGAGCGTCCCGGTGGACACCGCCGAGACCTCCGGTGGAGAACACGCGGATGCCGGCGAGGTGCGCGAGGTGCGCCGTGGCGGCGACCGTCGTGCCCGCGCTCAATCCCTTCGCGACCGTGACCGGCAGGTCGCGCACGCTCGCCTTCACGACCGCGTCGTCGGTCGACATCCGCTCGATCTCGTCGACGCTCAGGCCCACCGTCGGGCGTCCGTCGACGACGCCGATCGTCGCCGGCACGACTCCCGCCTCCCGCACGCGGCGGTCCGCGTCGAGGGCCACCTCCAGGTTCCGCGGACGGGGGAGCCCGTGCGTGAAGATCGTGGATTCGAGGGCGAGGACGGGGATGCCGTCGGCGACCGCCGCCCGCACCTCGTCGGCGACATGGACGCTGCTCATGAGTGCATCCTGCCGCAACCGCATCCGTCGGCACGAACCCTGCCGGATCACAGGCGCGCCCGCGTTGTCAACCCCCGGCGGTGATCTCCCGACCGGCTGGCATCCTGCTGTGCGGCGCACACGAGCGCCCCAGCCCAGGGGAGCACACCCGCAGCCCCGGAAAGGAACCTCGCATGAGCATCGGAACCGGAATCGTCCTGTTCGTCATCGGAGCCATCCTCGCGTTCGCCGTGAACGTCGACCTCGAGTGGATCAACCTCGACCTGATCGGGTACATCCTGATGGGCGCCGGTGTCATCGTCTTCCTCATCGGGATCGTCCTGATGGTCCGCCGCCGCCAGAGCGAGACCGTCACGCGCACCCAGGTCGACCCGGCGAGCAACGAGCGCGTCACGCGCCAGTCCACCAGCACCACGGACGACACCGCCGGCCTCTGAGCCACACGAGACCCTCCACGGGGCGGGACCGGTCGATGAACCGGTCCCGCCCCTCTCGTCCGCCCGGACGCGACTAGAGTTCCCGCGTGGTCGACTTCGAGATGACGCGCATCGCCGGGGGAGAGGTGACGCTGCACGACGCCCGCCGCCGCACGCGACGCGTCGTGCGGCTCGAGCCGTTCGAGATCGGCGTCTACCCGGTCACCGAAGAGCAGGTCGCCGAGGTCCTGGGCGTCGCCGCGCGGCATCCGGACCGACCGGCGACCGACGTCAGCTGGCTGCGCGCCGTCCACTTCTGCAACGCGGCGTCGGAGTGGGAGGGGCTCGACCCCGCGTACGGGTTCGAGGGCGAGGAGGTCACGTGGCACGTCGACGCCGACGGCTTCCGCCTGCCGACCGAGGCCGAGTGGGAGTTCGCGTGCCGCGCCGGCTCCACCGGGCCGCACTACGGGCCGCTTACCGAGGTCGCCTGGACCGCGGCCGACGGCGTCACGTCGCCGCAGCCGGTCGGCGGCAGGATGCCGAACCTCAACGGCGCCTTCGACATGCTCGGCAACGTGTGGGAGTGGTGCTGGGATCTCCTCGACCCGGCCCGCTACGACGAGTACCGCGTCTTCCGCGGGGGCGGGTTCGCCGACGACGCGTGGAGCGTCCGGGCGTCGACGCGCCGCGGCGGCGCTCCGCGCATGCACCACGAGGACGTCGGCCTGCGGCTCGCGCGCGGCGGGTTCGACACCACGGATGCCGCACAGGGCTGGTCTGCGGCAGCCGACCGCGAGCGGGCCGCGATCGACGCACCGCTGCCGCCCGGGTGGACGCCCCGGTCGCGCTGAGCCATCGGACGGACGTCGGCCGACCGCGCGGGCCACCGGGCGACGACGTCCGTCGATATGATGACTTCATCATGCCATTCAGCAACGCACAGCGGCCGCTCTACGAAGTCAAGGCGAACCTCTTCAAGGGGCTCGCGCATCCCTTCCGCATCCGCATCCTGGAGCTCCTCTCCGCCGCGGCCGAGGTGAGTGTCGCAGACCTGCAGCTCGAGACCGGTCTCGAGGCCTCGCACCTGTCGCAGCACCTGGCGGTTCTGCGGCGTCACCGACTGGTCATGTCGGAGCGGCGGGGGAGCCACGTCTACTACCGGCTCGCGAACCGGGACGTCGCCGCGCTCCTGGCGGTCGCCCGCAGGCTTCTGATCGACCTGCTGCAGAGCGACACGGGGCTGCTCGCGGACGCGGCTTCACTCCCGGAGATCCCCGTCGGCGCGGGTTCGGCACGGTGACGGACACCACCGCACCGTCGGCCGTCCGCAGGATGGCGACGCATCTGCGCAGCCTGCTGCCTTCCGCGGATGACTACCGCTCCGCGAAGCGGACATGGCGCCGCGATCTGATCGCGGGGCTCACGGTCGGGATCGTGGCCCTTCCGCTCGCTCTCGGGTTCGGGATCTCGTCGGGCGCCGGAGCCGAGGCGGGCCTCATCACGGCGATCGTCGCGGGGGTCGTCGCCGCCGTCTTCGGGGGCTCGAACGTACAGGTCTCGGGACCGACCGGCGCCATGGTGGTCGTGCTCGCGCCCATCGTCGCTACCCACGGCCTGGGCGCGGTCGCGCTCGTGAGCGTCATGGCCGGCATCCTCGTCCTCGCGGCGGGCGCGACGCGGCTGGGCCGCGCGGTGTCGTTCATCCCGTGGCCGGTGATCGAAGGGTTCACCCTCGGCATCGCCGTCATCATCTTCCTGCAGCAGGTCCCCGCCCTCACGAGCCCCGGGGTGCACGGCGCGTCGCACACGAACGTCGCGGTCGAGGCGGGGGAGTCCCTGATCGGCGCCGACCCGACGTATCTGCTGTGGTCGCTCGGCGCCGTCGCGATCGTGGCGGCGTGCATGCTCCTGCTGCCGAAGCTGCACCCGGCGATCCCGGGGTCGCTGGTGGGCATCGTCGTCGTGACGCTGGTGTCACTGATCCTTCCGTCGCCGCTGCGCGTGATCGGCGATCTGCCGCACAGCCTGCCCGCACCCGCGGTTCCCGCGTGGGACCTCTCGACCCTCTCCGCCCTGGCGCTGCCGGCCGTCACGGTCGCGGCGCTGGCGGCGATCGAATCCCTGCTCTCGGCGCGGGTCGCGGCGTCCCTCGCCGACACCGGCCCCTACAACCCCGATCGGGAGCTCGTGGGGCAGGGCCTCGCCTCGGTCGCGGCGGGGCTGTTCGGCGGCATGCCCGCGACCGGCGCGATAGCCCGCACCGCGGTGAACGTCCGGGCAGGCGGCCGGACGCGCATCGCCGCCGTCACGCATGCGGTCGTGCTGCTCGTCGTGGTGCTCGCGGTCGCGCAGCCGGTGGGAATGATCCCGCTCGCGGCGCTGTCGGCGGTCCTCATGGTGACCGCCGTTCGCATGGTTCATGTGGCGACGGTGTCGTCGATCCTGCGGTCGACGAAGGCGGATGCCGCGGCCTTCGTGATCACCGCGATCGTCACCGTCTCGGTCGACCTGATCGTCGCCGTCGTGATCGGCATCGCGGTCGCCGGTGTCTTCGCGATCCGGAATCTCGCGGGGGCGACCGGCGTGCACCGCGAGCCGATCGCCGGGGAGCCGCATCCCGGCGACGAGCGGATCGCCATCGTGCGCCTGGACGGACCACTGTTCTTCGCGGCGGCCGACCGTGTCGCCGACGAGGTCACCTCGCTCGGGGGAGTGTCGGTCGTGATCCTGCGGATGTCTCAGCTCGAACTCGTCGACGCCACCGGCGCCCGCATCCTCACCGAGATCGTGCAGCGTCTCGAGCGCGACGGCGTCACCGTGCTGATCAAGGGCGTCCGCGAAGGCCATGAGGAGCTCTTCCGCACCGTCGGAGTCCTCGACGCGCTACGCCACCACAAGCACCTGTTCGCGACGCTCCCCGACGCGATCGCGCACGCGCGCAGCCACATCGAGCGCGAGTCCGCCTGACCGGGCCGTCGGATAAGGAGCCCGGCGCGCGTGCATCGCCAGCGGGATATGGTGGCGCCAGGCGGCGCACGTTCGCCGTCACCCTCCTCGAAGGCGGAACGATGACCGATCTCCCCGTCGCCTCGCCGTGGTTCCGCGTCACGCCGATCGACGGCACGATCACGCGCATCGAGGAGCCGTGCGCCGACCCGTGGGTCTCGGCGAACAGCTGGCATGTGCGCGGAAGCGAATTCGATGTCGTGTTCGACACCGGCCTGGGAGTGCAGTCGCTGCGCGACGAGCTGGTGTCGCGGTTCGGGCGGGAACCCGTGGCGATCCTGTCTCACGCCCACCTCGACCACATGGGGTCCGCCCACGAGTTCGCCGAATGCTGGGCGCACGAGCGGGAACCGACCGAGGAAACCGGTCGGGGAACGCTTTCCGGCAGTCGGCTGCTGCAGATCCTCGGCACCGAAGCGATCGGCGAGGACGGGCCTGCCGAGGTCATGCTGACGGCGCTTCCGCATGAGGGCTACGACATCGACGGATACGAACTGCGCCCTGTGCGCCCGACACGGCGCCTGCGGGATGGCGACCGGATCGATCTGGGGGAGCGGACCCTGACGGTGCTGCACCTTCCGGGTCATACTCCCGGGAGTATCGGCCTCCACGACGAGGGGAGCCGGATCCTCTTCACCGGCGACGTCGTCTACGAGCCGATCGAGGACCTGCTCGACGACCTCGGCGGCAGCGACGTCGGGCAGTATCGCGCGAGCATGCGCCGGCTCGCGGGACTCGACGTCGACATCGTGCACCCGGGCCACGGCGAGAGCTTCAGCGGCGAGCGTCTGAGAGAACTCGTCGCCGAGTACCTCCGGTAGACGTCCTCCGCCACGCATCCGATCACCGTGCAGGAGGGGAGCGCACGGCGCCCCTCTGCGAGGGCGCATCGCGCGTGCGCTCAACGTGAGTTGACATAATGTGCATTATCGGCAATTCATATCCCACCCGGCGACCAGGCCCCGACCGGCGGCATCCGCTTCATGAGCACCCGCGCTCACATCGCCGATGCGACGTCCGTACGACGCACGGCGCAGATGCCCGACCGCGGGCTTCTAGGCTCGACTCATGCTCGCTTCGCTCACCGGCTTCGTCGTGGTGGGCCTGGCGATCCTCGTGGGCTATGTCCTCGGCCGCATCGATCTGCTCGGCGAGCACGCACGTCCCGTCCTGGCGCGGCTGACGTTCTTCGTCCTGTCGCCCTTCCTGCTGTTCGTGGTCCTCGCAGAGGCCGACGTGCGCACTCTCTTCTCGGCGCTGCTGCCGGTCTCGTTCATCGCAGCCGTCGCGGTGTTCGTCGTGTACGTCCTGTTCGCGCGCTTCGTGTGGCGTCGCCCCCTCGGCGACGTGGTCATCGGCACGCTCAGCGCCGGTCAGGTGAACTCGAACAACATCGGCATCCCGCTCTCGCTCTACCTGCTCGGCAGCGCGGCCTACCCGGCGCCGGTGATCCTGATGCAGCTGCTCGTGTTCACCCCCATCACGATGGCCGTGCTCGACGCGGTCGCGTTCGGCCGCTCGTCGTTCGGGCGCACCGTCCGGCGGACCCTCACGAACCCGATCGTCATCGGCTCGGCGCTCGGCACGGTCGTCTCGATCAGCGGCATCGAACTCGCGCCGATCGTGATCGAGCCGCTGCGCCTGGTCGCCGACGCCTGTGTGCCCGTGCTGCTCATCAGCTACGGCATGTCGCTCTACGGCCAGCGCGTGCTCGGGCCGAGCGGCCGTCGCCGCGACATCATGCTGGCCACGGCGCTGAAGCTCATCGGGATGCCTCTGGTGGCGTGGGCGGTCGCCGAGTTCGTCTTCGGCATGTCACCGCACGAGGTCCTGGTCGTCACAGTGCTGGCGGCGCTGCCGACCGCGCAGAACGTCTTCAACTACTCGCAGCGCTACGACGTCGGCGAGACGATCGCACGCGACACCGTCTTCCTCACGACGATCGGCTGCGTGCCGGTGATCCTCGCGCTGACGCTGCTCCTGGGCTGAGACCGCTCCACACCGAGCCCTGTCCCGACGCAGACGCACCCCGCGCAACACGGGACTTTGTTCCCCCGCTCCCCTGCCGCCCACCACTAGAATCCAGGTGTCCCCATTCCCAGGGAACTCACAGAAAGGACCTCCATGTCCACCGAAGCTTCGGCTGAGAAGTCCGCAGTCAACGCAGTCCGGACCGCTCTCGGCATCGGCGGTGTGCTCGCCGCCATCATCGGCATCCTGATTCTCGTGTGGCCCGGCAAGACCGCCATGGTCGTCACGGCGATCATCGCGATCTATGCCATCGCGGCCGGCCTGGTCTACGCCGGGCTCGGCATCTTCTCGAAGACGAAGGGGGGATGGTCGCGCGTCGGCCACATCGCCCTCGGCGTGCTGTTCATCATCGCCGGCGTCGTCGCGTTCCTGAACCTCAGCCAGACCACCGCGTGGCTCGCGATCTTCCTCGGCATCCTCGTCGGCATCATGTGGATCATCGAGGGCGTGGTCGCACTGTCGACCCTCGGCGACGCGTCGTCGAAGGGCTGGACGATCTTCTTCGCGATCCTCAGCATCGTCGCCGGCATCGTGCTGCTGTTCTCGCCGATCTGGGGCGCGGTCGTGCTGTGGTGGCTGCTGGGCATCTCGCTGATCATCCTCGGCATCATCCAGATCGTCCGCGCGTTCACGTTCGGCAAGAACGCCTGACGAACGACGAAGCCCCGGGGGTCGAGGCGGATTCTAGGAGTCCTCGCAACACCTGATGGCCTATGTGGTTGTCAGTAGATCACGCAGACGCTCGGCTGGGGTATCCCAGCCGAGCGTTTTGCGTGGCCGGCCGTTGAGTTCCTGGGCGACGTGTTCGAGGTCTTCGGGTCCGTAGACGGTCAGGTCGGTGCCCTTGGGGAAGTACTGCCGCAGCAGGCCGTTGGTGTTCTCGTTCGATCCGCGCTGCCAGGGCGAGTGCGGGTCGCAGAAGTAGACCGGGACATCGGTCGCGACGGTGAACTGCTTGTGCGCGGCCATCTCGCTGCCCTGATCCCAGGTCAGCGACCCCCGCAGATGAGGGGGCAGGGTGCCGATCAGCGGGACGAGCACGTCTCGGACTTGTTCGGCGGTGTGACCGGCGGGCAGGTGGCCGAGCAGGACGTATCTCGTGGTGCGTTCGACGAGGGTCACGATCGCGGATTGCGATCCGGTGCCGACGATCAGGTCTCCTTCCCAGTGTCCGGGAACGGCGCGGTCTTCGACCTCGGCGGGACGGTCGGAGATCATCACCATCGGGTCCGTGAACCGCGGCGTGCGCTGCTCCGGGTGACGGTGTGGTTTGCGGCGGGTGCGGCCGGTGCGCAGCGCGTCGGCGATCTCGCGGCGCAGACCGCCTCGGGCTTGGACGTAGATCGCCTGGTAGATCGTCTCGGTGCTCACGCGCATGCTCTCGTCGTCGGGGAACTCCTTGACCAGAGCGTGGCAGATTTGCTCCGGCGACCAGTGCACTCCGAGCTTGCCGGAGACGTACTCGCGCAGCGGACCGGGTGCGGCGAGCTTGGAGCGCTTGGGGCGACCGCGACGCTTGACCCAGGTCCGGTGCGCGGCGTGCGGTCGGTAGACGCCGCCCACCGAGTAGGCGTCGAGCTCCCGTTTGATCGTCGACGCCGGCCGGCCCAGCTGCCTGCCGATCGCTCGCAACGACAGGTGCTGCCGGTGTAGATCCGCGATCGTCTCCCGCTCCACGATCGTCAGGAACCGCGGGTGCAACTCCGCCTCCACCGCAGCCAGCGAGGGCATCGAACCGGATGTGTTGAAACTGGTCACACCCGTCTTGTAGTCGATGCGCCGCCCATCAGGGTAGAGGCGCGTGTGGTTGATGCTCCGGATCCCTTTGTCCCAGTCCTCCGCGGTCCGCTCATGCACCCCGACCCGGGCGGCGGCATCGCGCCGTCGCACCCCGTTGGCGCGGAGCTGCTCGTACACCGCCCGCCCTGGATGCCCCAACCTGCCGGGCTTGCCACGCCCGCGAATCCCCGCCGTCCGCGCCCAGCCATACGCGGTGTTCCGGTTCACCCCGACCGCTCGCGCGGCCTCCGTGATATTGCCCAGCTCACGATCCAACGCCTCGAAGAAGCGCTCCTTCAACTCCCCGAAATCCACGATCCCCGCAACTCCCTGAAATCCAGGGTGTTGCGGGGATCGCTAGAACTCGCCCCCCCGACCCCCGGGGCTTCGTCGTGTCACTGCTGCGACGTGACCGGCAGATGCCTGCTCCACCAGTCGAGCACGGCCTCGAAGCGCTGAACGCGGTGACGCGGACGCCCGGCGCGCGTGAGCTCATGGTCTTCGCCGGGGAACACCAGCATCTCGGTCTCCACTCCCCCGCGCTTGAGCGCCGAGTAGTAGCGCGTCGCCTGCTCGAGGGGACAGCGGAAGTCGAGTTCGGAATGCATCACGAGCGTCGGCGTCCGCACGTCGCCGACCACCGCCATCGGGCTCTGGGACGCGATGATCGCCGGATCGACGCCGACGTATTCGTCACCGAAGAAGGAGCCGATGTCGGCGGTGCCCTGGAAGCTCACCGGATCCAGGAAACCGCGTTCGACGATGGCGCCCGCGAACCGGTGGTCGTGCGCGATCGTCCACGCGGTCAGGTAGCCGCCGTAGGAGCCGCCCATGATCCCGACCCGATCGCCGACCAGCGCATCGTCGCCCGACACCGCGCCCTCGAGGAAGTCGATGACGTCGGCGAAGTCGACGGTGCCCATCGCCTGGCGGATGCAGCGTCCGTGCTCGAGCCCGTAGCCGGCCGAGCCGCGCGGGTTGCAGTACACGACCGCGTAGCCGGCGTCCACGAGCACCTGCGTCTCGTCGAACAGGTGGACGCCGTACGCGGCGTACGGACCGCCGTGGATCTGCAGGATGACCGGGAACGGGCCGCCTCCTGCGGGCTTGGCGACCCAGCCGTGCACGGGGTAGCCGTCGCGGCCGGTCACGGTGATCTCTTCGGGCACGACGACGCCCGTGACGCGGGCGGCTGCGCCGAAGTCGGTGAGGACGGACGCCTCGCCGGCGTCGATCAGCACGAGCTCGCCGAACGAGGTCGGCGACGACGCGGATGCCACGACCCGCGCGCCGGCGGCGTCCTGGCCCGAGACCTCGACGTCGCCTCCGAGCAGCGCGGTGACGACCCCCTCGCGCGACACGCGGAGCAGGCGCAGGCGCCCGCGGGTCCGCTCGCGGACCAGGAAATCCTCGTCCACGGCCACGACGTCGCTCTCGCCGAGGTCGATCGATGCGCCGTCGACGACGAGTCGCGGTGCGCCCGCGTCGAGCACGTACAGCGACACGGCGACGGCGACGAAGTCGACACCCCGCTCCCCCACGTCCCCGGCGATGAGCGCCACGGTGCCGTCGGGGGCGACCGCCATGGCGTCGACGGACAGGTTCGCGTCGCGATCGAGCACGACGCGGCTGCCGGAGCCGTCGGTCCTGAGGGCGAGCACGCGGGAGCGCAGGTCGCGCTGGCGGCCCTCCGTCTCGTCGGGGACCGTCAGGACCTCGGAGCCGTCGGCCGAGAAAACCGCGCCGGAGTGCGACGCGTCGCCGTCGGTGAGCCGGCGCGCCTCCGCGGGCACCACGCGCAGCGTGGGGGCATCCTCCCCCTCGGGGACGACGACCGGCGCGGGCTCGTAGGCGGGCTCGGCGCCGGGATCGGGCGCGTCGACGACGAAGACGTGCGCGGGACGATCGGCGGTGTAGCCGAGTCCGTTCGCGTGCCAGCGGATGCCGGTGATGCGCCGGGGCGCCTCGGCGACCGCCTCGAGGCCCTCGACGCTGCCGTACCGCCCCGTCTCGGGGACGCGGGCGGTGAAGGCCAGGAGCGAGCCGTCCGGCGACCACTCGGGCGCACCGGCGCCGAGCGGGGCATCGGTGGCCTGGACCGGCTCCCCTCCCCCGGCGTCCACGACGAAGATCTGGGCGCGGCCCTTGGCGTCGGCCCGCAGGAAGGCGATGCGCGTGCCGTCGGGCGACAACCGCGGCGCGGAGTCCTTCTTGCCGCGCGTGAGGCGGCGCGCCGCGCCGTCCGGCAGGTCGATGCGCCACAGCTGACCGACGGCGCTGTCCGCGACGATGTCGGGCCGCGAGGTCGCGAAGACCGCGAACGATCCGTCGGGGGCGATGACGGGGCGGCCGACGCCGACGAGGGTCTCGATGTCGTGCGCCCGCACCGTCACTCCCCGGCGAACGAGCCGGTGTCGCCGACGAGGCGCGTGTTGTCGGCGGGGACCGGGTCCACCGCGGCCATCGCGACCTCGGCGGCGAACTCCGAGACGTTGTAGAGCTTGCCGGCCGACTCGCGGCGCGACGCGATGGCGCCCGGGTTCGCACGCTCGAGCAGCGTCGCGGTGATGGTGCCCTCGATCATGTCGCCCGAGACGACGACGAACTCGACGCCCTTGTCGGCGAGGGCGGGGATCCGCTCGCGGAGGGCGTCCTCGCCGGCGCGCTTGGACAGCGCGACGGGCTCGTACTCGGGCATCGTCGGCGTGCTGCGGATGAAGTGCGCCTGGTGGCTCGTGACGAACACGACGCGCGAGCCTTCGGCCATGAGCGGCAGCGCGGTCTCGAGCACGTTCACCTGCGCGTCGCGGTTCAGCTTCAGGGCGTAGTCCTCGGCCATGCCGGCCTCCATGCCGCCCGAGGCATTGAGGACCAGGATGTCCAGCGTGCCGAACGCCTCTCCGACGGCGTCGAACATCGCCTGCACCGACGCGGGGTCGGTGAGGTCGGCGCCTACGACGAGAGCCTCGACGCCCAGTCCGCGCAGCTCGGTGGCGAGCTTCTCGGCGCGCGGAGCCTTGTTGCGGTAGTTGATGACGACGTCGGCCCCCGCCTGAGCGAGGTAGCGGACCGTGTCGGCGCCGATCCCGCGCGACGAGCCGGTCACGAGGGCGGTGCGTCCGGCGAGCGTGGCCGGGGCGAGAGGCTGGGTCATGGGGTGCTCCTGGGTCGGTGCGGCGCCCGCACGGCGACGGCGGGCCGAAACGACACTATCAACCGGCCCCGCCGCCCCTGCGGTTGGTAGTGTCATCGCAAGGGCCTCGAAAGGACCGCGATGCTTCCGGATCTGACGCAGTGGATGTGGATCCTCTGGCTCGCCCTGGCGTTCCTCTTCGTCATCATCGAGCTCGTCACCCTCGAGTTCACCTTCCTGATGCTCGCGGCGGGCAGCCTCATCGGCGGGCTGGGCGTGAATCTCCTGGGGGGCCCGTGGTGGCTCCAGATCGGCGTCGCCGCCGTGCTGTCGGCGCTGCTGCTGTTCACGATCCGGCCCCTGCTGCTGCACGCGCTGCGGCGCAACTCGACGCACGAGGTCACCAACGTCGACGCGATCTACGGCATGGGCGCGAAGGTGCTCGCACCGTTCTCGGACGGAGCCGGCTCGGTCAAGCTCGACAACGGCGAGACGTGGACCGCACGTCTGGCCCAGGGGACTCCCGATGCCGCGCTCGGCGTCGGCGACCGCGCCGTGGTGACGGCCGTTCACGGCGCGACCGTGGAGGTCTCGCCGGCGGGCGCCCGCCCCGCCGCCTACGAAAGGACGGACGACGATGGTTGACATCGGAGGCTTCATCGGCCAGATCTTCATCATCATCCTGCTGGTCGTCATCGCGATCTTCGTCGTGGTGGTGATCTTCCGCTCGATCCGCATCATCCCGCAGGCCTACGCCGGCGTCGTCGAGCGGCTGGGGCGCTATCAGCGCACCCTCAAGCCCGGGCTGAACCTGCTGGTGCCCTTCATCGACCGCCTGCGGCCGCTGGTCGACATGCGCGAGCAGGTCGTGTCGTTCCCGCCGCAGCCGGTGATCACCGAGGACAACCTCGTCGTCTCGATCGACACCGTCGTCTACTTCCAGGTCACCGACGCGCGGGCCGCGACGTACGAGATCGCCAACTACCTCAGCGCCGTCGAGCAGCTGACCACGACGACGCTGCGCAACGTGGTCGGCGGCCTGAACCTCGAAGAGGCCCTCACGAGCCGCGACAACATCAACGGCCAGCTGCGCCTCGTCCTCGACGAGGCCACGGGCAAGTGGGGCCTGCGCGTCTCTCGCGTCGAGCTCAAGGCGATCGACCCGCCGCTGTCGATCCAGGACTCCATGGAGAAGCAGATGCGCGCCGAACGCGACCGGCGCGCCGCGATCCTCACCGCCGAGGGCTCGAAGCAGTCGCAGATCCTCGAGGCCGAGGGCCGTCGCCAGGCCGAGATCCTGCGCGCCGAGGGCGACAAGCAGGCCGCGGTGCTGCGGGCGGCGGGTGAGTCCGAGGCGATCCAGATGGTCTTCAACGCCATCCACGCCGGCGACCCCGACGACAAGCTGCTCGCGTACCAGTACCTGCAGACGCTGCCGAAGATCGCCGAGAGCGCGTCGAGCAAGATGTGGATCATCCCCAGCGAGTTCACCGAGGCGCTCAAGGGCATCGGCGACGCATTCGCCGGGCAGGCGAAGCCGACGGCCCCGCGTCCCGAGCGCGGCACCGCCCCGGTCACCTCCGCGGGTGCCGAAGAGGCCGTGGCGGCGGCGATGCAGGCGGCCTCCGCCGCCGACGACATCGCGACCGAGGCCCGCAACGCGACCCCCGGGGCCGCGGCGCCGCCCGATGCCCGCAGCTGACGGTCGCGGGGCGCAGCGGCATCCGTACTTCGGCGGCGACCACCCCCGTGTGCTCGCGCACCGCGGCTTCGTGTCGGACGAGGACGCCGCGAACGGCGTGGCCGAGAACTCTTTCCTCGCCGTCGCCGCCGCGCACGCGGCCGGTGTCGAATACATCGAGTCGGACTGCCACCTGACCGTCGACGGGGAGGTCGTGCTGTTCCACGACGACGACCTCGCGCGCGTCGCCGGCGATCCCCGCAGGGTCGCCGAGGTCACGGCACGCGAACTGGACGAGCTCATGGCCGACCGCGGCGGTCTCATCACGCTCACCCAGGCGCTGGAGTCGTTCCCCGCGTCCCGGTTCAACCTCGATGTGAAGGCGCCGGATGCCGCCGACAGCGTCGGCCGCCTCGTGGCCGCGCACGCCGACCGCGTGCTCCTCACGAGCTTCTCGGACGCTCGCCGGCACGCGGCGCTCGCGGCCGCGGCGCGCGTGGGCGGCGCCCGGCCGGCGACCTCCGCCGGATCCGCCACGATCACGCGCCTCCTGGCCGCGGTGACGCTGCGGTCGCGGTCGCTGGCGTCCCGCGTGCTGGCGGGTGTGGACGCGCTGCAGATCCCCGAGCGTCAGGGCCGCATCCGCGTCCTCAGCCCGCGTCTGATCGACCTCGCGCACTCCTGCGGGGTCGAGGTCCACGTGTGGACCGTGAACGCCGCGGAGGACATGCGGCGCCTGCTCGACAGCGGGGTCGACGGCATCGTCACCGACCGCGCCGACGTGGCGCTCGGCGTCGTCGGCCGGCCGGATTCCGGCGGCCGCTAGCTGTACTGACCCGGATCGTTGTTGACGTAGGAGAGGCCTCCGGGGTCGAGTTGGAGCTGTCTAGTTCCCCTGCTCGTTCACACGGAGGCCTCTCGTGTCCCACGGTAATGCCCGGCTGGCGCCTGCCGGCAGGTTGATCCTTGTTCAGCGCATCCAGTCGGGGCGCGCGGTCGCGCACGTAGCGGCGGAGATGGGTGTCTCCCGCACGACCGCGTGGCGGTGGTGGCGCCGATACCGGGAGTACGGACCTACGGGTCTGGTCGACCGTTCCAGCATCGCTCACACCCATCCGCTCCGGACTGCTCCGTGTGCGGAGACGCGGGTGCGGATCATGCGGCACCTCACACGTCGCGGGCCGGTGTTCATCGCCGGCAGGCTCGGCATGCATGCTTCCACGGTCGGACGGGTGCTGCGCCGTCACCGAACCCCGTTGCTGCGGGAGCTGGACCCGGTGACCGGGACGATCATCCGCGCGACCCGCCGGTCCGCTGAGAGGTATGAGCACGACCATCCCGGGTCGCTGATCCACGTCGACGTGAAGAAGCTCGGCCGCATCCCTGAGGGCGGCGGATGGCGGCTCCACGGCCGCGGGGAACGCCCGAACCGCCACCGAGGTCTGGGCTACGACTACGTCCACACCGCGATCGATGACCACTCCCGCGTCGCCTACGCCGAAGTTCATGACGACGAGAAGGGCGCAACCGCGGCGGGATTCCTGGAACGTGCGATCGCGTTCTACGCGACCCTCGGCGTGAGCGTCGAACGGGTCATCAGCGACAACGCGTTCGCCTACCGGCACTCGAACGTGTTCCGAGCCGTGATCGACACCCACGGCATCACACAGAAGTTCATCAAGCCGCACTGCCCCTGGACGAACGGGAAGGTGGAGCGCCTGAACCGCACCCTCGCGACCGAATGGGCGTACTCGCAGCCCTGGACCTCGAACGCCGACCGCACCGCAGCCTTGCCCGCCTGGCTCGACTACTACAACCTAGACAGAACCCACCTCGGCATCAGAGGCATCCCCATCGACCGAGTCAACAACGGTCGAGGTCAGTACAGCTAGCGCCCGAGCGTGAACCGCTGGGGATCGGCTGTGAAACCGCCCCTGAACGGTGTCGTTCGGATGATCCGCTCAGGTCGATTCGTTATACCTGATCAGCGACGAGAGGACCACACAATGGCAGACCGCAGTCTGCGCGGCATCCGACTCGGCGCCCAGAGCCTACAGAGCGAAGAGGGCGTCGTTTTCCATGAGCGCGCACAGCACATCTACGCGTGCTCGTCCTGCGGACGAGACACCACCCTGACCTTCGCGGCAGACGCAGAGGTCCCCGAGGCATGGGAGTGCCGCACGTGCGGCGCCGAGGCGCTGCTGCGCATCGGCGATGAGACCGCCACGGTCGACCACTCGGGCGACAAGACGCCCCGCAGCCACTGGGACATGCTGCTCGAGCGCCGCACCATCCCGGAGCTCGAGGAGCTCCTGGAGGAGCGCCTCGCTCTCCTGCGCGAGCGCCGCGGCGCCGGCAAGGCGACCGAGGCCGACAAGATCAGCGCCTGACGCTCAGCCGTCCAGCTCGACGCCGGTCCCCTCGGGGGCCGGCGTCTTCGCATTCCACCGGCGGAATCGCAGCAGGACGCCCAGCGCGACGAGCCACAGCACGCTCCCCCACCCGAGGACGGCCTTCACACCGGGGCCGATGAGCACGGCCGGAGTCATCCCGGTGCGCAGCGGCACATCCGTGAGCATGTGACCGGACTCGCCGGCATCCAGCGCATCGATCGTCGACCCGTCGGGCGCGATCACCTGGCTCGTGCCGACCGTGGAGATGTTCACGACGGAGCGCCCGGTCTCGATGGCCCGCATGCGGGCGAAGGCGAGCTGCTGGAGGTTCTCGTCGGTGTCGCGGAAGTCGGCGTTGTTGGTCTGGAACATGTAGACCTCGGCGCCGTCGGCCGCGCCCTCCCAGATGACCGCGTCGTAGATGACGTCGAAGCAGATCGCGAGTCCGACGCCGACCCCGTCGACGTCGAAGAACGGCGGATTCGTCCCCGGTGTGTACTCGCGCTGGATGAGCCCGATGAGGTCGGGCACGAGCATCTCGTAGAACCAGCGGTCGGGAACGTACTCCCCCATCGGGACCGGGTTGCGCTTGTCGTGGATCGCCACGGCGCCCTCCCCCGCGACCCACAGGATCGAGGTGTTGAAGGTGTCGTCGCCGCGCGTCGTGGCCGCGTTGACGACGAGCGGCGCGTCGAGCCGCTCCGACACGGCGTCGAGCACGGATCCGGTCGTGTCGTTCGCGAGCGGATCCGAGTCGATGCCGCCCTCGGGCCACAGCAGCACGTCGACGTCCTCGCCGATGAGCGGCACCGTCGCCTCGAGCTGCGCGTCGAGCACCGCGTTGCGGGAGCGCTCGTCGAAGTAGCCGCTGGGGCCGTTCCCCTGCACCGCACCGACCCGCAGGGTCCCCGCGGGCGTCGTGGGGAACGCCGGCACGGCCAGGAGCACGACGGCCAGGCCCGCCGCGGGCAGCGCGGTCCGGATGTCGCGGAGGCGGCCGACGCGGATCCACTCGATGACGGCCGCCGTGAAGAACACCATCAGGAACGTCAGCCCCGATACGCCCACCCACGAGGCCAGGTGCGCGAGGGGGCTCTCGGACTGGCTCATGCCGATCCGGCCCCACGGGAAGCCGGTGTACGGCCACGAGCCCATGAATTGCTCGCGCGCCGTCCACAGCCCCGCCACGAGCGCCGGCAGCAGGATGAGCCGCGCCCACAGCGACGTGAGCACGCGCGGCATCCACCGGTACGCGAGCGTGATGAGGATCGACCCCGCCGCCAGGAACACCGTCTCGATGCCCGCGAGCGCGAACCACGGGATCATCCCCAGGTAGCGGGTGATCCACACGATGTGGGTGAAGTAGAAGGTCGCGCCGAAGACGAAGCCCACGAGGACCGAGGACCACAGACCGCGCCCGATGAGCCCGACCAGCGACAGGCCGACGCCGACGAGCGCGAACGGCCACCATCCGACATCAGGGAACGACAGGTCCAGCGCGATGCCGCCGACCACCGACGCGATGAGCGCGGCCCACAGCGGCAGCACCGGTCGCGGGTGGGACGGAGCAGGCATGCGTTCGAGCCTACGTGCCCGCGCGCCGGTCGAGGACGCCACTACACCGACGTGTACGCGACGATGCCGCGGCGCACCTGGTCGAGCGCCTGTCGCGCCGTCGTGGCGACCTCGGGCGCCGCGACGAGCGAGAGCTGGTCGAGCAGGTCGATGGTCTGCTTCGCCCAGCGCACGAAGTCGCCGGCGGCCATGTCGGCCTCGATGAGGACGCGGTCCAGCGCCGCGCCGCGCGCCCACGAGTGCATCGCCTGGGCGAGGCCGGCCGCGACCGGCTCGGAGCCGGGCAGATGGTGGTCGCGCTCGAGGTCGTCGAGGCGCTGCCACTGGTCCTGCGTCGCCGTCAGCGCGATGCGGAACGCCCCGCGCGGGAGCGCCCGCTCCCCCGCCTCGTCGCGGCGCGGCTCGTAGACGAGGCAGCACGCCAAAGCCGCGAGCGACGGGGCGTCCAGCGTCCGCCACAGCCCCTGCCGCAGGCACTCCGCGACGAGCAGATCGCGCTCGCCGTAGATGCGGCGCATGGTGCGGCCGGCGTCGGTGAGGATCGTCCGGCCATCCTCGTCCACGCGCACGTAGTCCACTTCGGTGAGCACGTCGACCACGCGGTCGAAGACCCGGGCGACGGTGCCGGTGCGGTTCTGGATCTGCCGACGCGTGCGCTCGACGTCTCGGCGCAGGCGCCAGTAGCGCTCGGCCCACCGGGCGTGATTCTCGCGATCGGGACACTGGTGGGACGGATGCCGCTGCATGCGCTTGCGCAGGCTCGCGATCTGCTGCTGCCGCTTCTCGCGCGTGGCGCGCGACGCGCTCGCATCCTTGCGGTTGATCTTCTCCAGATCACTCAGTTCCCGGCGGATCGAGGCGTACGCGACGAAGTCGCCGCGGTCGCACGACATCGCCTCCTGGTACCCGGCGAGCGACTCCTCCTTCTCCTTCACCTCGCGCGCGAGACCGACGACCGATCGGTCGGCCTGGAACTGCGCGAAGGACGACTCCAGCACCTCGCGGGCTCGCTCCCGCCCGAACCGGTCGATGAGGTTGACCGCCATGTTGTACGTCGGGCGGAAGCTGGAGTTCAGCGGATAGGTTCTCCGCGATGCGAGCGCCGCCACCGCCTGCGGGTCGAGGCCCTCGGTCCACTGGATGACGGCATGGCCCTCGACATCGATGCCGCGGCGCCCGGCCCGGCCGGTCAGCTGCGTGTACTCTCCCGACGTGATCGCGACGCGCGCCTCGCCGTTGAACTTCTCGAGCTTCTCGAGCACGACCGTGCGCGCGGGCATGTTGATGCCGAGGGCGAGCGTCTCGGTGGCGAAGACCGCCTTGAGGAGCTTGCGCTGGAACAGCTCCTCGACCACCTCCTTGAACGCCGGCAGAAGCCCCGCGTGGTGGGCGGCGACGCCGCGCTCGAGGTTGTCGAGCCACTCCCAGTACCCCAGGACGGCGAGATCCTCGTCCGGCAGCGTCCGCATCCGCACCTCGGCGGTCTCGCGGATCTCGCGGCGCTCCTCGGGCGACGTCAGCCGCACGCCGCTGCGCCGCACCTGCTGCACGGCTGCGTCGCACCCGGCACGGCTGAAGATGAAGAAGATCGCCGGAAGCAGGTTCGACCGCCCGAGCAGCTGGATGACGTCGGGGCGGTCCATCCGCTCGATTCGGCTGACGTTCGCGGCGCGCACGGGGCGACGACCGCCGCGGCCGGGGCGGCGCGAGCCGTACCCGTCGCGGTGACCGCTGCTGCGGGCGGCCTGCGTGCTGCGGTTCCGCTCGAAGTTCGCCCCCTTGAAGGAGCGGATGCGCATGAGCTCCTGGTTGACCTGCGCGGTCGCCACCCCCGCACGGTCGTCGAAGAGCGGCAGCAGATCGTCGCGCACCAGCACGTGCTGTTCGAGCGGGACGGGACGGACCTCGGAGACGATCACCTCGGTGTCGCCGCGGACGGTGTCGAGCCAGTCGCCGAACTCCTCCGCGTTGGAGACGGTCGCCGACAGCGCGATCAGCCGAACCGAGCGGGGCAGGTGGATGATGACCTCTTCCCACACCGCGCCGCGGAAGCGGTCGGCGAGATAGTGGACCTCGTCCATCACGACGTACCGCAGCCCCCGCAGCGCCGGCGAGTCGGCGTACAGCATGTTCCGCAGCACCTCGGTGGTCATCACGACGATGCGGGCCGACCCGTTGATGTTGGTGTCGCCGGTGAGCAGGCCCACCTGGTCGGCGCCGTAGACGGCCTGGAGCTCGCGGAACTTCTGATTCGACAGCGCCTTCATCGGCGTCGTGTAGAACGCCTTGTCGCCCGGCTCGAGCATGGCCAGGTGGATCGCGAACTCGCCCACGATCGTCTTGCCGGCTCCCGTGGGCGCGGCGACGAGCACGCTGTGTCCGGACTCGAGCGCGCGGCATCCGGCGATCTGGAACTCGTCCAGCTCGAACCGCTGGGACCGTGCGAAGTCCGCCGTCACCGGGTGCTCCCGGTCGCCGGCGGCGCGCGCCCGGGCCCGCGCGTAGCGCTCGCCCGGGCCGGGCTCGCTCATGCGCTCGGCTCGGGCGGCAGGAGCTTGGCGTCGCGCTTGCGGCGCCGGCGGTCGAACAGCATCGAGATGCCCGCCGCGCTGAAGAACAGCACCATCATGATGGCCGCGAGCAGGAACGTGGTCGCGACGTCGGCCGGAGGCGTCGCGATGGCGGCGAACACCACCGACACGATGATCGCGACGCGCCAGCCCTTGAGGATGGCCTTGCCGGACATGATCCCCGCGAGATTGAGCGCCACCAGGAAGACCGGCAGCACGTAGGCGACGCCGACGAACAGCAGCAGCTTGAAGACGAAGTCGTAGTAGTACGACGCGTCGTAGAAGGCGGCCGCGCCCTCGGGGACGAAGCCCGCCATGAGCTTGACGATGTTCGGCATGACGAACAGGCCGGTCGCGGCTCCCAGGAAGAACAGCGGCACCGCGGCCGCGACGAAGCCGATCGTGTACCTGATCTCCTTGCGGGTCAGACCGGGGACGATGAACGCCCAGGCCTGCCAGATCCAGATCGGGGCGGACAGCAGAAGCCCGATCGCGATCGACATGCGCAGCCTCAGGTCGAACCCGGAGGAGACCGTGCTGAACATCAGCTCGACCTGCGACTGGTCGCCGCGCTCTTCGGCGACGAGCCGGATCGGCTCGGTGATCAGGGTGATCACCGGGTCGGTGATCACGAAGGCGACGATCATGCCCACCACGAGCGCGATCGCCGAGATGATGGCGCGCTTCTTGAGCTCGACGAGGTGGGCGCCGAGCGACATGCGCTTGTCACGCCGCGGTGAGTCGGGATCCTCCACGCGCGGCGGTCCCGCCGTCACCACGCCGCTCAGCTGCTCGCGCTGCTGGAGCCGCCCGCTTCAGGTCGAGCGGGCTTGGCCGCCTCCGAGGTTGCGACGGTGGTCTCTTCGGTCGCGGCGTCGTCCTTGGCGGTCGCGTCCTCGTCCTTCATGGCCTTCATCTCGCCCTTGAACACGCGGGCGGACTGACCCATGCTCTTCGCGAGCGCAGGCAGCTTCGCCGCGCCGAACAGGAGCAGGATCACGGCCAGGATGAGCAGCCACTGCCAGCCTTGAATACCCATGGAGTTCCTTTCGAAGGGTGTCCCCAGTGTAACCCCCGCCGTCGATGCGTCGTCACCGCGACAGGTCAACGTCCGCTGAACGTCAGAGGTACTGGGCGAGTCCGTCGGCCGCCCACGCGGCGGCGGCGCGCCGGGCGCCCTCCGGCTCGAGGATCTCCACCTCGCCGCCCCGCTGCGCCGCGAGCCGGCGGAGGCTCGCCTCGTCGGCCACGCGCATGGTCGCGATCGAGTGCTCGCCGTCGGACTCGATGACGGCGCGGCTGAGGTATTCGCCCAGCAGCGGGGCGAGGTCGGTGCGATAGCGGATGCGGGCGACGACATCGTCCCGGCCGGACTCGAACCAGCCGGGAACCGGCTCCTCGGCGTGCGTGGTCGGGATGTCGGTCAGGGCGAGATCGCTGACGCGGTCGAGGTGGAAGGTCCGCATCGCCCGCCGCAGGTGGCACCACCCCTGCAGGTACCACTGGCCGTCCGCGATCTGCACCTTGATGGGATCGACCGTGCGCGTGGTGGCCGCCGCGTTCGGAGCCTTGTACGAGAACGAGACCGCCACGCCGCGGCGCAGCGCGTCGGACACGGCGGCGCGCACCGCGTCGACCGGCTCGGGGGCGACGATGACGTCGGCGGGAACGCTCGAGGCCCCGCGGGCCAGTTTGGCCAGGAGGCCGGCGAACAGCTGCGTGTCTCCCACGCCGGGGATCGAGCTCGCCAGCTGGAGCCCTGCCAGGAGCGCGGCGGCCTCGCGCGCCGTCAGCTTGGGCGAGCGCTCGAGTCCGACGGAGTTCGTGATCACGATCAGGTCGTCGCGGTCGAGCAGCTCCCAGTCGATGTCGAACAGGTCGTTCGCCATCTGCCAGTACCCGGCCTCGCCGGGGAGCCCGATGACGGTCAGCTTCTCGACCATCTCGCGCATCTGATCGACGCCGACGTCGAACTCGTCGGCCGCTTCGACGAGCGACACCTCGCCCTTGCCGATCAGGTAGGGCACGAGCTGCAGCAGCAGCGCGGCGCGGTCCGCCGCGACCAGCGGCCGGCGCGCGCTCACGAGGCGCCTCCGTTGACGGCGGCCGTCGCCGTCAGGCGCTCGATCACGGCTTCGCGCAGCTCGGCCGGCTCGACGACGCGCACTTCGGGCCCGTACGACGCCAGCTCGTCGGCGAAGATCTGCAGGTCGACGTACGGCACGCGGATTCCCTGCGGCGCGGCCTCCGCGCGCCGCGCCAGGCGCAGGGCGGCCTCGGTGCCGGGGTTGACCTCGAGGAGGGCGCCGCTGCGGGCGGCGACCTCGGCCAGACCCGCCAGAGCGTGCTCGCCCGCGCCGTCGCGCAGGGCGGGGTCGAAGCGTGCCCGCGTGATCTCGACGGGGCCGACGATGCGCTGGAGCAGGAACGTGCGCTCCGCGCCGATGCCGAGATCGTTGCCGAAGACGTGCCATCGGGCTTCGTATTCCACGAGGGCGAGCGGCTGGATGCGGCGCACGCGCGGGTGGCTGCCGCCGGGGCGGAAGTACGGGAACGTCACGACGCGCGACTGCTCGATCGCCTGCTGAAGCGGGGCGAACGACGGCTCCCGGACGCTGATGCGCGGTGAGAAGCCGATGATGGGATCCTCGACCGGGATCCCGAGGGCCCGGATCTTGCGCAGTCCCGTGCGCGCCTCGGCCGACAGCGAGCCCTCGCTCCACACGCCGCCGGCGAGGTTCAGCAGCGCGAGCTCGGCCGGGGTGAACTCGATGTCCTCCGGCAGCTCGTATTCCGCGGAGGGCACCCGGTATCGCGCTTCGCGCAGGTCGTCGGGGTCGGCGCGGTCGCCGATGGTCTCGATCGGCACGCCGAGACTGCGGAGGTTCTCCTTGTCGCGCTCGAACATCTTCTCGAGCGCGTCCTTCGACGAGCCGGACGACGACTGCTCGCGATAGCCCGAGACGGACGCGAGGATGGTGTCCTTCGTCAGCCCCTGCTCGGTGGCCATGAGGGCCACGACCAGGTTGACCAGGCGCTCCTCGGGCGGGATCTTCGCGGACACGTGGGCGGGCACCCCCTCATCCTATGGTCGGAGCCGGCGCCGGCCCGCGAGCGACGGTCAGGACGCCGGCTCGTCCAGACCCAGGATGTCGATGACGAACACGAGCGTCGAGCCGGCCGGGATCGAGCCCTGCGTCTGGTCGCCGTAGCCGAGCTCCGGCGGGATCACGACCATCACCTGCGAGCCGACCGTCTGCCCTTCGAGCGCCTGGGCGAATCCGGGAACCACCGAGTCCAGCGACATCGAGCTCGGCTCGCCGTCCCACGAGGAGTCGAAGACCTCCTTGTCGGCCCACGTCACGCCGGTGTAGTGCACGCGCACGGCCTGCTCACCGGTGACCTCCTCGCCGTCGCCCTTGATGAGCGTCTGCACGACGAGCTCCTCGGGAGCCTCACCGTCGGGGACGATGATGCCGGGGCGTCCGTCCTCGGCGCGCACCACGGACGGCAGGCCGTAGCCGGAGTTGAACTGCAGCGTGCCCTCTGCGTGGGGCAGGTAGACCTTCCGCAGGTCGACGACCGCGACCGCGGACTCGTCGGCGGCCAGCCCGAGACGCTCGGCGTTCGTCGGCTCGACCCCGTCGGGAGCGAGGGCGATCGCCACGCGCGACCCCTCGGTGGCGCACGTGAGCCCCTCTTCGAGACCCGGGTACAGCGCGTAGACCTGCGACATCGCCACGGTCGCGCTCAGGTCGCCGTCGTACGGGGTGGACCCGATGAACTCGCCGCTGTCGCCCGCCACGAGCGTGACGTCGATGACGGCCAGCTGCGTGTCGGTGGTCAGCGCCGGGCCGGAGCCGGTGCGGACGTCCTCGTACTGCGTGGCCGACGTGCTGAACGGCGCGTAGACGTCGACGGTCGCGACCGAACTGGTCGATCCCGAGACGGAGATGAGATCCATCACGTCCGCATCCGAGACGGCGGGGCGCGGGCAGGCCTCCGTGCCCGCCGGCAGCGAGCAGCCGGTG
Organism: Microbacterium thalassium; assembly: GCF_014208045.1. Classification (NCBI taxonomy): domain Bacteria; kingdom Bacillati; phylum Actinomycetota; class Actinomycetes; order Micrococcales; family Microbacteriaceae; genus Microbacterium; species Microbacterium thalassium. Next base: position 2,308,176 of record NZ_JACHML010000001.1, on the reverse strand, counting down.
AGGCCGACAGCGGTCAGAGCGGTCAGGGCGAGGGCAGCGGGGATCTTGCGCACCGCAACAGTCTATGGGCGCGCGTCAGTCGGATTCGTCCTCGGGCGAACCGGCCGCGCGAACCGCCTCCGCCGCGCGCTGCGCCTCGCGCACGCGCTTGCGCAGGTTCTTGTCGGTGATCTGGCGGTCGCCGACGGCTCCGGGGGTCCACAGCTCCACGTCCTCGTCGCCGTAGGACGACTTCGACGCGCGCCGCTTCACCTCCGGGGGGACGGCGCCCGGCGCGAGGCGTCGCGCCCACAGCAGGAATCCGGTGTGCGCCACCATCCGGTGGTCCGGGCGCACGGCGAGGCCCTCGACGTGCCAGCCGCGGACCATCGTCTCGTTGGCGTCGGGCTCGGTGAACCGGCCGGTCCCGCGGATGTACTCGGCGACGCGGCTGAGCTGCGTCGCGGTGGCGACGTAGCAGACCACGACGCCGCCCGGCGTGAGGGCGTCCGCGACGACGTCGATGCACTCCCACGGCGCGAGCATGTCGAGCACGACGCGGTCGACGCTTCCCGGCTCGACGGCCGTCGGCAGCGCCTCGCCCAGATCGCCCAGCACGACGTCCCAGTTCTCGGGGACGGAGCCGGTGAACGTCTCGACGTTGGCGCGCGCGACCTCGGCGAACTCCTCGCGCCGCTCGAACGACACCAGTCGTCCTCCGGCGCCGACCGCGCGCAGCAGCCACAGCGACAGCGCCCCCGAGCCGACACCGGCCTCGACGACCGTGGCGCCGGGGAAGACATCCGCCTCGGCGAGGATCTGCGCGGCGTCCTTCGGGTAGACGATCGCAGCGCCGCGCGGCATCGACATCACGAAGTCGCGCAGCAGCGGGCGCAGCGCCAGATACTCGTGGCCGCCCGAATTGGCGACGACGGACCCGTCGGGCTGACCGATCAGCTCGGTGTGGCGCAGCACGCCGTGGTGGGTGTGGAGCTCGCCGTCCTCGCGCAGCGTGATGGTGTGCAGGCGCCCCTTGGGGCCGGTCAGCTGGACGCGGTCGCCGACCCGGAACGGTCCGCTCGGTCGCTCGGTCATCGTGCGTGCCCCCTCGTGGTGCGGTGTGCGGTGTGGAACGCGGCGACGTCGTCGACGGTGCGCCCCTCGAGCGTCGGCCATGTGGCGTGGGCGCCGGCGCCCGCGACCGAGACCATCAGCGGGATGCCCACGACGGCGGCGCCCGAGGCGACGGCCGATCGGATGCCGTTGGGCGAGTCCTCGAACGCCACCGCGGACTCCGGCGCGACGCCCAGCGCCTCGCACGCCTGCAGGTAGGGATCGGGATAGGGCTTGGGCCGGGTGGCGTCGTCGCCGGCGATGATGACGTCGAACGCCTCGAAGTCGATCAGCTCGACGACCGACTCGGCCATCCGCCGCAGCGACATCGTCACGAGCGCGGTGCGGATGCCGGCCTGCCGGAGGGCCAGCAGCATCTCGCGCGCCCCCGGACGGAACGGCACGCCCTCGTCCCGCAGCTGCCGCATGACCTCGGCGGTGAGGTGGTCGACGATGGCGTGCTCGGCCATGCGCACGCCCGCCGACTGCAGGATCCGCGCCGCGTCCTCGAGTCCGAGCCCGACCAGCGCCAGCGCCTGCTCATGGGTCCACGTGCCGCCGAAGCTCTCGACGAGAGGGGTCTCCGAGGCCATCCAGTACGGCTCGGTGTCCACCAGGGTGCCGTCCATGTCCCACAGGACGGCCGCGGGCGCTGCAGGCGAATTCACCGCACCATGCTACCGACCGAGCGTCCGCGACCCCTGCGACCCGGGCGCGCGCCCATGCCGGACTCGCCGTCGGCCCGGCCCACGCCCGGCGCGCGACGCCTATCCTGGGTGGATACCGCCGCAGGGCAGAGGAGGTCGCGTGAACGCACTGGGTCGACGCGTGCTGGTCGCCGCTTTCGACGGATGGAACGACGCCGGCGAGGCTGCGTCGTCCGCCATCTCGCAGCTGCGCGAATCGGGGGCGTACGAACCGGTCTTCTCCGTGGACCCCGAGCTGTACTTCGACTACCAGTACACGCGGCCTCACATCTCGACCGACGGCACGACGGGTCAGCGCATGCTGAAGTGGCCCGAGGCGACGATCCTCAAGCCCACGCGCCCCGGGCGCGGCACCCAGCTGTGGCTGCTGACGGGCGTCGAGCCGGCGCGTGCGTGGCAGGCCTTCGCGGCCGAGTTCATCGACGTCGCGCTGCGCGAGGACGTCTCCGGCTTCGTGTCGATGGGGTCGATGATGTCGGACGTTCCGCACACGCGACCCATCTCGGTGTTCGCGGGCAGCGACAACGAGCACGTCCGCGCGACGCTCGATCTGGAGCGAAGCACGTACGAGGGGCCGGTCGGCATCCTGAGCGTGCTCGGCCACGCCGCCGACGCGGCGGGCATCGCCACCGCGAGCCTGTGGGCGAGCGTGCCGCACTACGTCGCGGGCCACACGCCGTCGCCCAAGGCGACCCTGGCGCTGCTGGACCGCCTCGAGGACATCACCGGCGCGCCGATCAAGCGCGGGAGCCTCGCCACCGACGCGGCCGCCTGGGAGGCGTCCATCGACGCCGCGGCCGCCGACGACGAGGAGATGACGGAGTACATCCGCCAGCTCGAGCACACCCGCGACACGTGGGACTCCCCCGAGGCGTCGGGCGACGCCATCGCCCAGGAGTTCGAGCGCTACCTCCGCCGCGGCGGCGGCGAGGGCCCGCACAAGCCGGGCCGCGACGACCCGCAGCGCTGACGCGGCGCGGCCCGCGCCGGATCAGTACGCCTCGATGACGCCCATGCTCAGCAGCACCAGCAGCGTCGAACCGAGCGCGACGCGATAGATCACGAACGGCAGGAAGCTCCGCTTGGAGATCCAGCTCATGAAGAACGCGATCACGCCGAGGGCCACCACGAACGCCACCAGCGTCGCCACAGCGGTCTCGCCGAGCGTGAACACGCCCGGCTCGTCCCAGCTCTTGATCAGCTGGTAGAAGCCCGAGCCGAACACGGCGGGGATCGCCAGCAGGAACGCGTAGCGCGCGGCGGCGGCGCGCTCGTAGCCCATGAACAGCCCGGCGGTGATCGTGCCGCCCGACCGCGAGACGCCGGGGATGAGCGCGAGGGACTGCGCGAATCCGTAGATGACGCCGTGCCCGACGGTGAGGTCGTTCAGCTTGCGTCGCTTGGCGCCCACGAGGTCGGCGATGCCCAGCAGCACGCCGAAGAAGATCAGCATGCCCGCCACGAGCCACAGCGACCGAAGCGTCGTCTCGATCTGGTCCTGGAACAGCAGTCCCAGCACGACGATCGGGATCGAGCCGATGATGATCAGCCAGCCCATGCGAGCGTCGGGGTCGTTGCGGGGGATGCGGCCGAGGAGCGCCTGGAACCAGTGCGAGACGATGCGCACGATGTCGCGCCAGAAGAAGACCACGACGGCGGCCTCGGTGCCGATCTGGGTGATCGCGGTGAATGCGGCGCCCGGGTCCTGCGCGGTGGGCAGGAACTCCCCCAGGATCCGCAGGTGGGCGCTGGAGGACACGGGCAGGAATTCGGTGAGTCCCTGGACCAGGCCGAGGATGATCGCCTCGAGCAGCATGGGCGGAGCGCCTTTCGATGCAGGATGCCGCGTCGGGGCATCCGGGGCCGTCAGTAGGTGCGGAGCAGGTCGGTGAGCACAGCCTGGCCGAACACGAGCGCGTCGATCGGGACGCGCTCGTCCACGCCGTGGAACATGCCGGTGAAGTCGAGGTCGGCGGGCAGCCGCAGCGGCGCGAAGCCGTAGCCTCGGATGCCCAGGGCCGCCAGCGCCTTGTTGTCGGTGCCGCCGCCCATCAGGTACGGAATGACGGGGACGCCGGGGTCGTGGCGACCCAGCGAGGCGACCATGGCGTCGACGAGATCGCCCGCGAAGGGCACCTCGAGCCCGATGTCGGCGTGCACCGTCTCGACCTCGACGCCCGGATCCACGATGCGACGGATGTCCGCCAGCGCCTGCTCCTCGGTGCCGGGCAGCACGCGCACGTCCACGAGGGCCTCGGCCCGGTCGGGGATGACGTTGTGCTTGTAGCCGGCGGTCAGGCCTGTGGGATTCGTCGTCGTCCGCAGCGTCGCGCCGACGAAGCCGGCGGCCGCGCCGACCGACGCCGCGACCGCGTCGGGATCCGCCGGGTCGGTGCCGGTCAGGCGCGCGAGCGCGTCGACCATGGCCGCGGTCGTGTCGGTGAGCCGGACGGGCCACGCGGTGCGCCCGAGGCGGGCGACCGCCTCGGCGAGCGTGGTGATCGCGTTGTCGGCGTTCAGGCTCGAACCGTGCGCCGCCCGGCCCCGCGCGACGAGACGGATCCACAGCAGTGCCTTCTCGCCCACCTGGAGCAGATATGCGCGGTCGGACCCGGCGGCGATCGAGTACCCGCCGACCTCGCTGATCGCCTCCGTCGCCCCGGCGAACCACTCCGGCCGGTTCTCGACGACGAGCGCGGACCCCTCGACACCGCCGTTCTCCTCGTCGGCGAAGAACGCCAGGACGAGATCGCGCTCCGGTCGCTCCCCCGCGCGCAGGATGTCGGCGACCGAGGTCAGGATCATGGCGTCCATGTCCTTCATGTCGACCGCGCCGCGCCCCCAGAGCATCCCGTCCCGGATCTCGCCGGCGAACGGGTCGACGCTCCAGTCGTCTGCGACGGCGGGGACGACGTCGAGGTGGCCGTGGAGGATCAGAGCGGGCTTGTCGCGATCACGGCCCGGGATGCGCGCGCAGACGTTCGTGCGGCGGGGGATCGGCTCGTAGAACTCCGGTTCGAGGCCGAGGCTCCGCAGGTACTCCCCCACGTACTCCGCGGCCTCGCGCTCGCCGTTGGCCCGGCCTCCGCCGTGATTGGTGGTGTCGAAGCGGATGAGGTCTCGGGCGATCCGGGCGACCTCGGGCAGGGACGCGTCGGGGGTGGGCATGCCGACAAACCTACCCCGCCGCACCAGGCGCCTCGCGCCGCCGACGACCCGACGCGCTCGACACGGCTCGATTCGGCAGATGGCTCGGAGCGTGGTAATGTCGTTCCTCGGTTGCGAAACCAGAAACCACCTGCGCGGGTGGCGGAATAGGTAGACGCGCTAGCTTGAGGTGCTAGTGCCCGTATTAGGGCGTGGGGGTTCAAGTCCCCCCTCGCGCACAGAAGAGAAACGGCCCCTGACCTGGGAAATCCAGGCGGGGGCCGTTTCTCGTCCCCGGTCTGGTGCGACCAGGCCCGGGCTCAGCCCAGGGTCACGCCGAAGAGCAGACCGAGGCCGTAGGTGACGGCGGCGGCTCCGAACCCGATCGCGAGCTGGCGCAGCCCCCGGCGAAGCGGCGGCCCGCCCGACAGCAGCCCCACCATCGCGCCGGTGGACAGCAGGGCCAGGCCCACGAGCGCGAGCGCGGTGATCACGGCCGCCAGTCCCGACAGGCCGAAGATCCACGGCAGCACCGGGATGATCGCTCCCGACGCGAAGAACAGAAAGCTCGACAGGGCGGCCCCCCACGCACCGCCGACGACCTCGTGATCGTCGGCGGCGTCGATCGGCCGCGCGTACGGGTGCGAGCGATCCGACGTGTGCGCGGTCTCGACGACGAGGCGGGCGCGCGCCATGGCCTCCGCGGCGGCCATCCCCCGCGTCCGGTACACCAGCGCGAGCTCGTTGGCGTCGAGGTCGAGGTCGGGCAGCACGTCGTCGGCGAAGTTGTTCGGCTCGGTCGCGTCGAGCAGCTCGCGCTGCGACCGCACCGACACGAACTCGCCCGCGCCCATCGACAGCGCCCCGGCGAGCAGACCCGCGAGGCCGCTGAACAGCACGAACGACGACGAGACGCCCGTCGCCCCGATCCCCATCACCAGCGCCAGATTCGACACGAGCCCGTCGTTGGCGCCGAACACGGCGGCGCGGAAGGTTCCCGACAGGCGCCGCCGCCCCCGCGCGGCGAGACCGCGCACGACCTCGTGGTGGATCTTCTCGTCGGCGCGCATCGCCGGCGTCGCGTGCGGATCGACGTCGTAGGGCGACCGGGCCTCGGCGTTCTGCGCGAGCGCGAGCACGAAGATCGAGCCGAACCGGCGCGCCATCCAGCCGAGCGTGCGGGTCTGGGCCGACGCGCGCGGGAGGTGGTCGGGCTCGCCGCCGAGCAGCGCCAGCCAATGCGCCTCGTGGCGGCCCTCCGCATCGGCGAGGGCCGTGAGGATCTCGCGCTCCTCACCGTCCCGCCGGGCCGCGAGCTCGCGGTATACGCGCGCTTCCGCGCGCTCGTTCACGAGGTACTGGGCCCAGCGGCGACGTTCGCGGTCGGTCGGCGCGACGGGGGCGTTCATGCAGGCTCCTGAGGTCGTCGGGACTGCACGAGATTAGCCGCGCGAGGGGGCCTCACCCCCACCGAACGGCGGGATTGTCAGCATTTCGGGGCTCCGAACGTCCGCCGGCGGCGTCAGGAGCGAACGCGTCGGCGCAGGACGTCGATGCGCGCCTGCAGCTGCGCGACGGTGGCGTGAGACACCGCCGGGCCGCCGCACACCCGTCGCAGCTCGGCGTGGACGGCTCCGTGCTGCTCTCCCGATTGGCGCGCGTACAGCCCGACGAGGCTGTTGAGGAGCTGCCGCTGCTCCTTCAGCGTGCGGTGCAGCGCCGGCGGCATCGCGGCGGAGGCGGCATCCGGGCCCGCGTCCTTCTCGCGCGCCTCGCGCGCGTGGCGGTGGCGTCCCTGCCGCGCCTGGCGCTGCATGAGCAGGTCGTGCACGTGCTCGGGCTCCAGCAGGCCCGGGATGCCCAGGAACTCCTCCTCCTCGGGCGTTCCGGGCACCGCCAGCTGGCCGAACTCGCGCCCGTCGAAGAGCACCCTGTCGAAGTGCGCGAGGGATCCGAGCGCCTGATACGAGAACTCCTCGGTGAGCGCGCCGGACGCCTTGTCCTCGCGCTCGGCGGCGTCCATGAGGTCCTCTTCGGCGTTCCAGTCGTCGCCGTCGCTCTCGCGATCGAGCGCGTGATCGCGCTGACGCTCGAGCTCGCCCGCGAGGGCGAGCAGCTGCGGGACGTTCGGCAGGAACACGCTCGCGGTCTCGCCGCGGCGGCGCGCGCGCACGAACCGGCCGATCGCCTGCGCGAAGAACAGCGGCGTCGACGCGCTCGTGGCGTACACGCCGACCGCGAGGCGCGGGACGTCGACGCCTTCGGAGACCATCCGCACCGCGACCATCCACCGGCTCGTGCCCTGCGAGAACTCCTCGATGCGGGCGGACGCCTCGGCCTCGTCCGACAGGACGACGGTCGCCTTCTCGCCCGACACCTGCTCGAGGATCGCCGCATACGCGCGCGCCGCGGTCTGGTCGGTCGCGATCACCAGGCCGCCGGCATCCGGCACCGACTCCCGCACCTCGCTCAGGCGCTTGTCGGCCGAGCGCAGCACCGCCGGGATCCAGTCGCCCTCGGGGTCGAGCGCGGTGCGCCACGCCTGCGCGGTGATGTCCTTGGTGTTGTCCTGCCCGAGATGTGCCTCCATCTCGTCGCCCGTCTTCGTGCGCCACCGCATGTGGCCGGCGTACACCAGGAAGATCACGGGGCGGACCACGCCGTCCTCGAGCGCGCGGCGGTAGCCGTAGGCGTAGTCGGTGCGCGAGAGGCGGATGCCGTGGGCGTCGGGGTGGTACTCCACGAACGGGATCGGAGCGGTGTCGCTGCGGAAAGGCGTTCCCGACAGCAGGAGACGGCGCGTCGCCCGGCTGTACGCCTCGCGCAGCGCGTCGCCCCAGCTGAGCGCGTCGCCGCCGTGGTGGACCTCGTCGAGGATCACGAGCGTGCGCGCGTCCATCGCGAGCCGCTGGTGGACGGATGCCTTCACCGCCACCTGCGCGTAGGTCACCGCGACCCCGTGGTAGTGCCGCGCGGGCGCCGCGTGGCGGTTCGAGAACGCCGGATCGAGCCGGATCGAGACGCGGGCGGCGGCATCGGCCCACTGCGTCTTGAGGTGCTCGGTGGGCGCTACCACCACGATGCGGTCGACGACCCGCCGGCGCAGCAGCTCGCTGGCCAGGCGCAGCGCGAAGGTGGTCTTGCCGGCGCCCGGGGTGGCGGCGGCGAGGAAGTCGCGGGGGCCCGAGCCGGGCCCGTCCGGCCCGTCCAGCCCGAAGTAGAGGTCCAGCGCCTCGGCCTGCCACGCCCGCAGGCGCTGCGCCGTCCCCCACGGTGCGCGCTGGGGCCACGTCGGCGACAGGTGCTCTGCGGCGAAGGAGCCGATGTGGCTGGTCGCGGGGGTGCCGGCGTCGTGTTCGATCGTCGACTCCTCGTGCACCGGCGTCCTCCCCCTCGCTCGCGACAGCGAGACTCCACCATAGGCGACTCCGGCGACATCGGCGCCACGGCGGGCCGACGTGGCCTGCCGCCCCGCCGACCTCGCGCCGGATAGTCTGAGGTCCGGTCACGAACCAGGTCAGGAGGCACCATGGCGCGCAACGATCCCGCACCGGAGCCGAATCGCACACCCTACGTCCCGAACACGTCGCCCCACCCGTGGCGGCGCTACGTGGCCGTCGGCGACTCGTTCACCGAAGGCGTGGGCGACCCCGAGCCGTCCCTGCCGAACGGGTACCGAGGCTGGGCCGACCGCGTCGCCGAGGTGCTCGGCTCCCAGGTGGAGGACTTCGCGTACGGAAACCTCGCGATCCGCGGCCGGCTGATCCAGCAGATCGTCGACGAGCAGGTCGAGCCCGCGCTCGCGCTGGCGCCCGATCTCGTGACCTTCTCGGCGGGCGGCAACGACGTCATCCGTCCGGGCAGCGACCCGGACAAGGTCGCCGAGGTCTTCGAGGACGCCGTCGTGCGCCTTTCCAGCGGCGGCGCCGCCGTGGTCGTGTTCACCGGCATCGACACCAACTTCACCCCGGTGTTCCGCGGCATCCGCGGCAAGGTCGCGATCTACAACGAGAACATCCGCGCCATCGCCGACCGCTACGACGCGATCGTCGCCGACCAGTGGGCGCTCAAGGAGATCCAGGACATGCGGTTCTTCGACGACGACCGCCTGCACCTGAACGCGCTCGGGCACCACGAGGTCGCCCGCATGGTGCTGCGCGTGCTGAACGTGCCGAACGACCTGCAGCCGATGCAGCCCGACCCGATCCCCGCGCGCACGTGGCGCGCCGCGCGCGGCGGCGACCTGGTGTGGGCGCGCACGCACCTCGTGCCGTGGGTGCTGCGACGGCTGCGCCATCAGTCCTCGGGCGACGAGGTCACCGCCAAGCGGCCCGAGCCCCTGCCGGTCACGATCCCCGCTCCGGCGCCCGCGGACGAGACGCCCGACGAACCGCAGGCCTGACTCACCGCGCGGGTCGCAGCTCCCACAGTGCGACGGCGCCGGCCGCGGCGACGTTGAGCGAGTCGACGCCGCCGGCCATCGGGATCGTCACCACGGTGTCGGCGGCGCCGAGCGCCGCGCGCGACAGGCCGTGCCCCTCGGCCCCGAGCACGAGGGCGACGCGCTCGGGACGCCGCGCCGCGTAGGCGTCCAGCGTGACCGCGTCGTCGGCGAGGGCGAGGGCTGCGATGTCGAAGCCCGCCGCGTGCAGCACGTCCCGTGCATCCGCCCATTCCGGCAGGCGCGTCCACGGCACCTGGAAGACCGTCCCCATGCTGACCCGGACGCTCCGGCGGTAGAGCGGGTCCGCGCAGCGCGGGGTGATCAGGACCGCGTCCGCGCCGAGCGCCGCGGCGCCCCGGAAGGCCGCGCCGACGTTCGTGTGGTCGACGATGTCCTCGAGCACGAGCACCATCCGCGCGTCGCGGAGCACGTCCGCGGGCTCGGGAAGCCGCGGCCGGTGCATCGCCGCCAGCAGTCCCCGGTGCACGGCGTAGCCGGTCACGCCCTCGGCGATCTCGGGCGGAACGACGTACACGGGCACGTCCTCGTGACCGGCGAGGAGCGCCACGGTGTCGTCGAGCCACTTCTCCTGCACGAGCACCGACCGCGGCCGGTGCCCCGCGGAGAGCGCGCGCGAGAGGACCTTCGCCGACTCGGCGATGTAGAGCCCGCCGGCCGGCTCCTGGACACGCCGCAGGGCCACGTCCGTCAGGTCGCGGTAGTCCGCCAGCCGCGGGTCCGCCGCGTCGCCGATGCGCGAGATCGTCATCGCCACCTCCGCCCCAAGTCTCACAGGTCCCCCACCTCGCCGTAACATCCCGGAAAACGCGGCGTTCTAGACTCGGTCCGTCGGGAGGGGGCCTTCGGGTGACCATGGTGACGGATCGAGACGACACGCTGACCGAGTCGGTCGCGCGCGCTGTCGAGGCCCTGGCGGGCCGAAGCATCGCGGTGCTCACCGGCGCGGGCGTGTCGACAGACTCCGGCATCCCGGACTACCGCGGCCAGGGCGCGCCGGTGCGGCGGCCCATGACCGTCGACCAGTTCCTCGGCAGCGACGCGGCCCGCCGCCGCTACTGGGTCGGCAGCCACCTGGGCTGGAACGCGTTCGCCGCGGCCAGCCCCAACGCCGGACACGTCGCGCTCGCGACGCTCGAGGAACGCGGCATCGCCTCGGGCCTCATCACGCAGAACGTCGACGGGCTCCACGTCAAGGCCGGAAGCCGCCGCGTCGTCGAGCTCCACGGCACGATGCGGCGCGTGTTCTGCACGCGTTGCGGACAGGTGTTCGACCGCCGCGACCTCGCCGAGCGCGTCGAGGCCGACAACCCGTGGATGACCGCCCCCGAGAACATCAAGCTCGGCCCCGACGGCGACGTGCTCCCCGAGAGCACCGACGGCTTCCGCGTGCCGGCGTGCAGCGTGTGCGAAGGCATGCTCAAGCCCGACGTCGTCTTCTTCGGCGAGTACATCCCGGTCGAGAAGTTCCGCGAGGCCGAGCAGCTCGTCCACTCCAGCGAGGCGCTCATCGTGGCCGGCTCGTCGCTGGTCGTCAACTCCGGCATCCGCCTTCTCGAGCGCGCGCGCCGTCGACGGCTGCCCGTGGTGATCATCAACCGCGGTGAGACACGCGCCGACGCGCGGGCCACCGTGAAGATCGACGCGGGCACGAGCGAGGTGCTCGGAATGCTCGCCGACGCCCTCCCCGCTCGGTGATCGCCCAGGATCGCGCGTTCGGCGCGGGCTAGTCTCGACCCGTGACGACCCTCTTCCTCATCCGCCACGGCGAGACCGACTGGAACCGCGATCGCCGCATTCAGGGCGCGACGGACATCCCCCTCAACGACACCGGCCGCGAGCAGGCGCGGGCCGCCGCCGCCGAGCTGACCGGGCGCCTCGACACACGACGGCCGGTCGGCGTCGTCTCGAGCGACCTGTCGCGCGCCCGTGAGACGGCCGCGATCATCGCCGGCGAGCTGGGCCTGGCCGCCCCGACCGTCTACCCGCAGCTCCGCGAGCGCGCGTACGGCGAGGCCGAGGGCATGCAGATCGCGGAGTTCCACAGCCGGTTCGGCGCCAGCCACCGCGGCGGCGTCCCGGGTGCCGAGGAGCCCGCCGACCTGCGGGTGCGGGCGATCGGCGCGCTCGACGACGTCGTGGGCGACCTGCGACGGCTCACGGCGCCCGCTCCGGCCTCGCTCGTGATCGTGTCGCACGGAGCGCTCCTGCGCGAGGTCATCGGTCACGCGTCCGGCGGGGAGCTCCCGCTCGAGGGCGAGCGCCTGGCGAACGGATCGATCCACGAGGTGCTGTACGAGCGCGACCGGCTGCGCCTGGTCTCGTACGCGCCCATCGCCGCCTGAGCGGCGCCGGCCTCAGGCCTCGCCCGCGCGGCGCAGCACGGTCCGCGCGAGGCGCAGCACCGGCTCGTCGACCATCCGCCCGTCGACAGAGAACACCCCACGTTCGCCCTCGGCCGCGTCGAGCACGCGCTTCGCCCAGACGACCGTCGCCGGGTCGGGGCGATAGGCGTCGCGGATCACGCCCGCCTGCTGCGGGTGGATGCAGGCGGTCGCGGCGAAGCCGGACGCGGCGGCGTCGCGCGCCTCGCGGGCCAGCCCCTTCGCATCGTCGATGTCGAGATGGACGGCATCGATCGCGGCTTTGCCGCGTGCGCCCGCCGACAGCAGCACATGCGAACGGGCGTGGCGCGCGATGTCGCGGTACCGGCCGTTGGGCTTGCGGCTGGACGTTCCGCCGAGCGACGCGACGAGGTCCTCCGCCCCCCACATGAGGGCGACGACGTTGTCGAGCTCGGCGATGCGGTCCGCGCGTGCGACCCCCTTCGCCGTCTCGCACAGCGCGACGACCTGGAACCGCCGGTCGATGCGGCCGATGCGCTTGGCGGACTCGGCCTTGGCCACCATGATCAGGCGATAGTCGGTCTGCGACAGCGTCGACATGTCGGACTCGAACTGGTCGGAGTCGACCGGATTGACCCGGACGATCGTGCGCTGCGGGTCCAGCTCCGACTCGATGAGCGCCCCGCGCGCGGCCACCTTCGCGTCGGGCGACACGGCGTCCTCGAGGTCGAGGATGACGGCATCGGCGGCGCGAGCCGCCTTCGCGTAGCGTTCCGGCCGGTCGCCCGGGCAGAACAGCAGTGCGGGTCCGAGGTCGAAGCTCATCGCGCCTCCTCCGCCGCATCCCGGCACCACATCAGGGCGACCCGCGTCGCGAGGGCGACGACCGTGCCGTCCTGATTGCGGCCGGTGTGGCGCATCGTGACGATGCCCTGCCCGTCGCGCGACGCCGACAGGCGCTTGGCGAGGATCTCGGTCTCGGTGTACAGCGTGTCGCCGTGGAACAGCGGAGCGGGGAACGAGATGTCGCTCAGGCCCAGCTGCGCGACGAGCGTGCCCTGGGTGAGCTGCGAGACGGAGGCGCCGACCATCGTCGCGAGGGTCCACATGCTGTTCATGAGGCGCTGCCCGAACGGCTGCGACGCCGAGAAGGCCGCGTCCAGGTGCAGCGCCTGCGTGTTCATCGTCAGCGACGAGAACATCACGTTGTCCGCCTCGGTCGCCGTGCGACCGGGGCGATGGACGTAGCGATCCCCGATCTCGAGCTCGTCGTAGTAGAGCCCCCGCTGGACGATGTCGGTCACCGCTCCTCCTCCGCGTGTCCTGGTCACGCTACCCCGAGCGCGCGTGCGATCACGAGCAGCTGCACCTCGGAGGTGCCCTCGCCGACCTCGAGGATCTTCGAGTCGCGGTAGTGGCGGGCGACGGGGAACTCGTTCATGAACCCGTTCCCGCCGAAGATCTGCGTGGCGTCGCGGGCGTTGTCCATGGCGGCGTCGCTCGCGGTCAGCTTCGCGATCGCGGCCTCGCTCTTGAACGGCCTGCCGGCATCGCGCAGCCGAGCCGCATGGTGCCACGCGAGGCGGGCGGTGTGGACGCGCGCCCGCATGCGGGCGAGCATGAACTGGATGCCCTGTCGCGCCGACAGTCGGTCGCCGAACACGGTGCGCGCGCCGGCGTACTCGACGGCGGCCTCGAGGCACCCCTCGGCGGCGCCGGTGGCCAGCGCCGCGATGGCGATGCGCCCCTCGTCGAGGATGTGCAGGAAGTTCGCGAACCCGCGGCCGCGCTCGCCGAGCAGATTCGCCTGCGGCACGCGCGCGCCCTGGAACGTGAGCGGATGCGTGTCGGAGGCGTTCCAGCCGACCTTGTCGTACGCGGGCTCGACCGTGAAGCCGGGGGTTCCGTTGGGGACGATGATCGTCGAGATCTCCTTGCGCCCGTCGGTCTCGCCGGTGACCGCGGTGACGGTGACGAAGCGCGTGATGTCGGTTCCCGAGTTGGTGATGAACTGCTTGGAGCCGTCGATGACCCATTCGTCGCCGTCGAGGCGCGCGGTCGTGCGCGTGGCGCCGGCATCCGACCCCGCCTCGGGTTCGGTGAGTCCGAAGCCGGCCAGAGCGGTGCCGGCCAGGAGATCGGGAAGGTGCTCCTGCTTCTGCGCGTCGGTGCCGAAGCGGAACACGGGCATCGCGCCCAGGCTCACGCCCGCCTCGAGCGTGATCGCGATCGACTGATCGACGCGGGCGAGCCCCTCGATCGCGAGGCACAGCGCGAAGTAGTCGCCGCCCTGCCCGCCGTGCTCCTCGGGGAACGGCAGCCCGAACAGGCCCAGCTCCCCCATCTGCGCCACGACGTCCAGGGGCAGGGTGTGCGTGCGGTCGGCCTCGTACGACCGGGGCGCGACGACCTCCTCCGCGAACGCGCGCACGAGTCCGGCGAGTTCGCGTTCGTCGTCGCTGATGTCGTACGGGTACATGTGTGCTCCTCGGGTGTCAGGGTGCGACGACGGATGCCGCGACGCTGCGCTCGCCGCTGTCCGTGCCGTCGCCGTCGTCTTCGCTGGCGTCCTCCGCGGCGACGCGCGCGACGACCTGGTCGCGGCGGACCTGATCGCCGACGGCGACGTCGACGGACACGATGCCGTCGTGCGCGGCGACGACGGGGTGCTCCATCTTCATCGCCTCGATGGTCGCGATGCGCTCGCCGGCGGCCACGCGCGCGCCGGGGGCGACGTGCACGGCGACGACGGCGCCCGGCATCGGCGCGCGCACGTCGGGGTCGGCGGCCAGCTGCGCACGCTCCCGGGCGCGGTGCCGGTGGGCCATGGCCTCGCGACGCGACACGGGCCGCAGCCGCCACGTCCCGCCGTCCACATGGACCCACAGCGCGCCGTCGGCGCCGCGCGCCACCGCCGCGCCGGCTGCGCCGGGAACCGCGTCATCGGTCGCGATCGTGTGCACGACGTCGGCGTCGTCGACCAGGCGTGCCGTCTTCGGCGCGGGCGGTCCGCCGAGACGCCACCCGGGCAGCTCCCGCCACACGGCGCCGGCGCGCATCGGCTGTGCGGCGGTCCCGTCCGCGGCGACCGCCGCGGCGGCGCCCAGAGCGGCCGCGACCGGCTCCGCCGGACGCGCGGGCGGCAGGCGGTCGATCAGGCCGGTGTCCATGTCGCCCGCGGCGACGGCGGGGTCGGCCACGAGGTCGCGGAGGAACGCGATGTTGGTGTCGACGCCGAGCACGACCGTGTCGGCGAGCGCGCGGTCGAGAGCCTCGAGGGCGGCGCGGCGGTCGGCTCCGGCGGCGATCACCTTCGCGATCATGGGGTCGTAGTCGGCCGTGACCGTGCTGCCGCCGGCGATCGCGGCGTCGGTTCGCACGCCGGCCGCCGCGCGGAACAGCGCGATCTCCCCCGTCGCCGGCAGGAAGCCGCGCTCGGGGCTCTCGGCGTAGACGCGCGCCTCCACGGCGTGCCCGGTCAGGACGACGTCGTCCTGCGCGAACCCGAGACGCTCCCCCGCCGCCACGCGCAGCTGCTGCTCGACGAGGTCGACGCCGGTGACCTCCTCGGTGACAGGATGCTCGACCTGGAGGCGCGTGTTCATCTCGATGAAGAAGAAGTCGTCCGGGCGATCGGCCGAGACGAGGAACTCCACCGTCCCCGCGCCGCGGTAGTCGACGCTGGCCGCGGCCGCGCATGCCGCGACTCCCAGCCGCTCGCGCGTCGCGGCGTCGACGGCGGGCGACGGCGCCTCCTCGATGACCTTCTGGTGTCGGCGCTGCAGTGTGCACTCGCGCTCGCCGAGGTGGACGACCGCACCGTGGTCATCGGCCAGCACCTGCACCTCGATGTGCCGCGGCCGTTCGATCAGCCGCTCCAGCAGCAGTGTGTCGTCGCCGAACGACGCCGCCGCGATCCGGCGCGCGGCGCCGAGCGCGTCGGCGAGCCCGCCCGGCTCGCGCACGATCTGCATGCCCTTGCCACCGCCGCCCGCCGAGGGCTTCACGAGCAGCGGGTA
Organism: Microbacterium thalassium; assembly: GCF_014208045.1. Taxonomy (NCBI): domain Bacteria; kingdom Bacillati; phylum Actinomycetota; class Actinomycetes; order Micrococcales; family Microbacteriaceae; genus Microbacterium; species Microbacterium thalassium. The sequence goes on along the minus strand of NZ_JACHML010000001.1, from coordinate 2,292,404 downwards.
GCCGGCCTCGTCGGCCGCGCGCGCGATGTCGGCATCCGTCATGCCCGCGGCGCTGAACCCGGGGACCGTGGGCACGCCGTGGGCGGCCACGTGGGTCTTCGCGCGGATCTTGTCGCCCATGACCTCGAGCGCCTCGACGCCGGGACCGACGAAGACGATTCCTGCGTCGGCGCACGCGCGGGCGAACGCGGCGTTCTCGGACAGGAAGCCGTAGCCAGGGTGGACCGCCTGCGCCCCCGCCGAGACCGCCGCCCGGACGACGGCGTCGATCGAGAGGTACGACTGCGCGGCGGGCGCCGGACCGATGCGCACGGCGGCATCCGCTTCGCGCACGTGGGGCGCGCCGGCGTCGGCGTCGCTGTACACCGCGATCGAACGGATGCCCAGGCGGCGGAGCGTGCGGATCACGCGCCGCGCGATCTCGCCGCGGTTGGCGACGAGCACCGTGTCGAAGCGGTCGAGTCGGGAGGAGGTCATGGGATCACATCCGGAAGACGCCGAAGCGCGGCTCGGGCAGCGGCACGCGCGAGACGACGTCGAGCGCGAGCCCGACCACGTCGCGCGTGTCGCGCGGGTCGATCACGCCGTCGTCCCACAGCCGGGCGGTGGCGTAGTACGGACTGCCCTGCTCGTCGTACCTCTCGCGGATCGGCTCCTCGAACGCGGCCTGCGCCGCGGCATCCCACGACTCGCCCCGGGCTTCGAGCTGATCGCGCTTGACCGTCGACAGGACGGATGCGGCCTGCGGCCCGCCCATCACCGAGATGCGGCTCGCGGGCCAGCTCCACAGGAACCGGGGCGAGTAGGCGCGTCCGCACATCGAGTAGTTGCCGGCGCCGAACGACCCGCCGATCACGACCGTGAGCTTCGGGACGCGCGTGGTCGCCACGGCGGTCACCATCTTCGCGCCGTCCTTGGCGATGCCCCCCGCCTCGGCGTCCCGGCCGACCATGAACCCCGAGATGTTCTGCAGGAACAGCAGCGGGATGCCCCGCTGGTCGCACAGCTCGATGAAGTGGGCGCCCTTGAGGGCCGACTCCGAGAACAGCACCCCGTTGTTGGCGACGATGCCGACCGGGTGTCCGTGGATGCGGGCGAAGCCGGTCACGAGCGTGTCGCCGTACTCCTTCTTGAACTCGTGCAGCTCGCTGCCGTCCACCAGGCGCGCGATCACCTCGCGCACGTCGTAGGGCTGGTTGACGTCCACGGGCACCACGCCGTAGAGGGCGTCGGGGTCGACCGCGGGCGGGACCGGATCGGTAATGTCCCACGCGGGAGCCGGGGGCGCCGGCAGCGTGGCGACGATGTCGCGGACGATCTCGAGCGCGTGCTCGTCGTCGTCGGCCAGGTGGTCCACGACGCCCGAGCGGCGCGCGTGCAGCTCCCCGCCGCCGAGCTCCTCGGCCGTGACGACCTCGCCGATCGCGGCCTTCACCAGCGGCGGCCCGCCGAGGAAGATGGTGCCCTGGCCGCGCACGATCACCGTCTCGTCGCTCATCGCCGGCACGTACGCGCCGCCGGCGGTGCACGAGCCGAGGACCGCCGCGATCTGCGGAACGCCCGCCGCCGACATGCGCGCCTGGTTGTAGAAGATCCGCCCGAAGTGGTCGCGATCCGGGAAGACCTCGTCCTGCATCGGCAGGTACGCCCCGCCCGAATCGACGAGGCTGATGCACGGCAGGCGGTTCTCGAGGGCGACCTCCTGTGCGCGCAGGTGCTTTTTCACGGTCAGCGGGAAGTACGTGCCGCCCTTGACGGTCGCGTCGTTGCAGATGACCATGACGTGGCGGCCGTGCACGAGGCCGATGCCGGCGATGACGCCCGCTGCCGGCGCCTCGCCGTCGTAGAGCCCGTCGGCGGCGAGGGGCGCCAGCTCGAGGAAGGGACTGCCCTCGTCCAGCAGCCGGTCGACGCGGTCGCGCGGGAGCATCTTGCCGCGGGCGACATGGCGCTCGCGGGAGGCCGCCGGTCCGCCCTGCGCTGCGCGCGCGAGGCGGTCGCGCAGGTCGTCCGCGAGAGCGGCCTGCGCGTCGCGGTTGCGCGCGAAGCGGTCGTCGGCCTCGACGGCGGTGCGCAGCGCGCTCATGTCATCTCCATCGACGTCGCGGAGCCGGCGGGGCTTGTCGCCCCGCGGCGAAATTGGTTAGTGTTCACTAACTGGGAACTTCAGGTTAGCGAGGATTAACTGAGATGGCAAGGGCGACGACCCACCGTGACCGCGCGAAGGCCGATCGGCATGCCGCGATCCTGCGCGAGTCGGCGCGCCTGTTCGCGGAGCGCGGCTTCAGCGGCGTGAGCCTGGAGGAGCTCGGCGCTGCAGTCGGGATCAGCGGGCCGGCGCTCTACCGGCACTTCAGCGGGAAGCAGGCGCTGCTGGGCGCGCTCCTGGTGGGCGTCAGCGAACGGCTGCGCGATGGCGGACGGACGGTGACCGACCTCGAATCCGACCCGCTCACCCGCCTGCAGGGTCTCATCGCGTTCCATGTGGACTTCGCGCTCGCGGACGCCGACGTCATCCGCGTTCAGGACCGCGACCTCGCCAGCCTCAGCGACGACGATCTGCGCGCCGTGCGGCGTCTGCAGCGGGAGTACGTCGAGATCTGGATCCGCGTGCTCGGCGAGCTCCACCCCGACCGCACCGCCGACGACCTGCGCGTGCGCGCCCACGCCTGCTTCGGCCTGATGAACTCCACGCCCCACTCGGGCCGCGGCGGCAGCCCCGATCACACGCGCGCCATCCTGGAGTCGATGGCCCTCGCGGCGCTGCGCAGCTGAGCGGGAGCCCCCCGGCTCCCGCTCGGCATCGCTCACCGGTAGAGCAGGCCACGCCCCGGTTCGCGGAGGATCGCGCCGACCTCCGCCAGGAAGCGGGCGCCCTGCTCGCCGTCGACCAGACGGTGATCGAACGACAGCGCCAGCGTCATGACGTCCCGCAGCGCGATCTCGCCCCGGTGCTCCCACGGCTGCCGGCGCACGGCGCCCAGCGCGAGGATGCCCGCCTCCCCCGGGTTCAGGATGGGTGTGCCGGTGTCGACGCCGAACACGCCGACGTTGGTGATCGAGAACGTGCCGCCGGTCATGTCGCCCGGTGCCGTGCGGCCGGCGCGGGCGGTGTCGGCGAGCTCTCGCACGGCATCCGCGAGTTCGACGAGCCCCATGTCCTGCGCATCCCTGATGTTGGGGACGACGAGTCCGCGCGCGGTCGCCGCGGCGATCCCGAGGTTCACGTAGCGGTGCTCGACGATCTCGCCCGCCGCGTCGTCCCAGCGCGAGTTCAGCGACGGGATGCGCCCGAGGGCGATGCACACGGCGCGCGCGGCGACGGCGAGGATCCCGATCCGGTGGTCTGCCAGCCCCCGGTCCGCCCGCAGCGATGCGATCAGCTCGGTCGTCTCGGTGACGTCCACGGTGAGGAACGTCGTCGCGTGCGGTGCCGTGAACGCACTGCGCACCATCGCCTCGGCGGTGTGGCGCCGAACGCCCCGGATCGGCGTACGCACGACGCGGTCGTCGGGCTGCGCCGCCGCGCCGGCCCCGGTGCTCGCCGGCGCCGACGCCGGCGCCGCGCGCTCGATCGCCTCCGGCGCGTCGACGTGCACGGCATACGCCTCGACGTCGTCGCGCGTGATGAGGCCGGTGGGGCCGGTTCCCGGCACGAGGGCGATGTCGACGCCGAGCTTCTTCGCGAGGGCCCGCACCGGCGGGGTGGAGCGCGGTCGCTCCAGTGTCACGTCGTCGGGCTCGGTCAGGGTGACGGCGTCGTGGGGGGCCGCCTCGAGCACGGCGGTGTCGGTCGGGGCGGAGACCCCGGAGACCGATCGCGCGCGCCGTCGCGGACGAGCCGAGCTGCGCGGAGCGGCGCCGTACCCCACGAGATTCGGCGTCGCGGCCGTCTCCTCGACGGGCGCCTCGGTGCTCGCGCGAGGCGCCTCCGCGTCGGCGGCGGGGCGCGTCCGCGCCGTCTGAGCCGCCGCGGCTGCCACGTCGGCGCCGGGATCCGGCGTCGCGGCATCCGCTCCCCCGACGTCGAACGAGATCAGCACCGATCCGACCTCGATGACGTCGCCCGCGGCCGCATGGAGGGCGGTCACGGTGCCGGCGAACGGCGACGGCAGCTCGACGACCGCCTTGGCGGTCTCGACCTCGGCGATGGTCTGGTTGAGGTCGACGCGGTCGCCCTCGGCGACGAGCCACTGCACGAGCTCGGCCTCGGGGAGGCCTTCGCCCAGGTCGGGCAGACGGAAGTCCTCGGTCACAGGTCCACCCCCGTCAGGCTGTTCGGTCGGTCCAGGACGCGGTCGACCGCATCGAGGATCCGGTCGAGATCGGGCAGATGGTGCTTCTCGAACTTCGACGGGGGGTACGGGATGTCGTGCCCGGTGACGCGCACCGGCGCGGACTCGAGGTGGTTGAAGCAGCGCTCGGTCACGCTCGCGATCACTTCGGCGGCGACGCCCGCCTCACGCGAGGCCTCGTGCGTCACGACCACACGGCCGGTCTTGCGCACGGACGCCGTCACGGTGCGGTAGTCCACCGGCGACAGCGAGCGCAGGTCGATCACCTCGATCGAGATGCCCTCGTCCTCGGCGGCCAGGGCCGCATCGAGCGCCGTGGTCACCTGAGCGCCGTACGTCAGCAGCGTCACGTCGGTCCCGGGACGCGCCACGCGGGCGAGTCCCATCGGCGGGGCGTCCGCCAGGTCGAGATCGACGTCGACCTCGCCCTTGGTGTGATAGAGCCGCTTCGGCTCGAAGAACAGCACCGGGTCGTCGGACGCGATCGCCTGTCGCAGGCACACGTACGCGTCCTGCGGGTTGGACACCGCGACGACGCGGAGCCCTGCGGTGTGGACGAAGTATGCCTCGGGCGACTCCGAGTGGTGCTCGACCGCGCCCACTCCCCCGGCCCACGGGATGCGGATGGTGATCGGCATCCGCACGTTCCCGTTGGTGCGGTAGTGGAGCTTCGCGACCTGGCTGACGATCTGATCGAACGCGGGGTAGACGAAGCCGTCGAACTGGATCTCCACCACCGGGCGGTACCCGCGGAACGCGAGTCCGACGGCGGTGCCCATGATGCCGGACTCCGCCAGCGGCGTGTCGATCACCCGGGATGCGCCGAACTCGTCGAGCAGTCCGTCGGTGACGCGGAAGACGCCGCCGAGCCTGCCGACGTCCTCACCCATCACGAGCACCTTCGGATCGTCCGCCATGGCCCGGCGGAGCCCGGCGTTGATCGACTTCGCCATCGTGAGCTGCGTCATCGCGACACCCCCTCGGCGGGCTCGTCGGCGAAGCCGTCGAGGTAGGCGGCGTACCAGCGGCGCTCCTCGTCGAGACCGGCGTGCGGCTCGGCGAAGACGTGGTCGAACACGGCGAGCGGCGGACGGGACACCGCGCCGATCGCCGCCTGGCGCATGGCCGCGGCGACACGGTCGGCCTCGGCGGCGACCTCGCCGGCGAATCCGGCGTCGAAGGCGCCCTCGGCGCGCAGCAGAGCCTCCATGCGCGCGATCGGGTCGCGCTCGCGCCAGCGCTCGAGCTCCTCCTGCTCGCGGTAGCGCGTGGGGTCGTCGGAGGTCGTGTGCGGACCCATGCGATACGTGACGGCCTCGATGTAGGCCGGGCCCTCGCCGCGGCGTGCGTTGTCGAGCGCCCAGCGCATGGCGGCGAGGCACGCGAGGGCGTCGTTGCCGTCGACGCGCATGCTGGGGATGCCGAAGCCCGGGGCGCGTCCGGCGATCGGGAACTTCGCCTGCACGGTGACCGGCTCCGAGATCGCCCACTGGTTGTTGGTGCACACGAACACGACCGGCGCACGATACGACGACGCGAAAACCATCGCCTCGTTCACATCGCCCTGGCTCGACGCACCATCGCCGAAGTACGCCGCCGACACCTGATCGGTGCCGTCGCGCTGGATGCCCATCGCGTAGCCGACGGCGTGCAGAGCCTGCGCGCCGATGATGATCTGCGGGTTCGCCACGCCGATGTCGTACGGGTCGTAGGTGGCGTGCTCCTCGCCGCGCCACGCGCGCACGAGATCGGCGGGCTCGGCGCCGCGCGCGTGGACCAGACCCAGCTCGCGGTAGCTGGGGAACACGAAGTCGTCCCCGCGCAGGGCGTGGACGGTGCCGATCTGAACGGCCTCCTGGCCCAGGTAGGGCGCCCACAGCGCGATCTGCCCCTGGCGCTGCAGCGCGACGCCTTCGGAGTCGATGCGCCGCGCGATCGTCATGTCGCGGTACAGCGCCCGCAGCTGCGCGGCGTCCACATCCTCGACCCAGCGGTCGAGTTCGGGGTCGGCCACGCGTTCGCCGTCGGGGGTCACCAGGCGGGCGACGTCGTCGATATCGGTCGCGGGTTCGGCGGTCGGTGTCAGGGTGTGCGTCATCGCCATCACTCCTCGTCTCGGGTGCTCCCCTCGTGAGGGAGACCGTCGCGGTGCGCCGGCATCGTCGCCGACAAGGCCGACGATACGTCCGAGACGCAACTGGCTCAAGCATCGCGGGATGCCTTGAGCATGTTGCCAAGAGAAGCGGTCGACGACCGTGCTATCGTTTCGCACTATGAGCGCACTCGATCACGTCGACCTGGAGCTCCTGGCCGCCCTGGCCGACGACCCGCGGGCCACGGTCGTGGCCCTCGCCGATCGCCTCGGCCTCTCGCGCAACACCGTCCAGGCCCGCATGACGCGCCTGGACAAGGCGGGCGTCTTCCTCTCGTACGAGCGTGCCATCTCGTCGAGCGCCCTGGGCTTCCCGCTCGAGGCCGTGCTGAGCGTCACCGTGCGCCAGGCCGACCTGCCCCGCATCGCCGAGGCGCTCGAGCGTGTGCCCGAGATCGTGCAGGCGTACGGGCTGAGCGGTCAGATCGACCTGCTCGTGCACGTGGCGTGCCGCGACACGCAGCACCTGTTCGACACCGATGCGCGCATCCTCGCGATCGAGGGCGTCGAGCGCACCGAGACGTCGCTGGTGATGGGCGAGGTCATCCCGTACCGCGTGCGTCCCCTGCTCGAGCTCGCCGACGACGACCAGTAGCGGTCCGGAGAGCCCCCGCCGTGGCCGGGGCCCTCCGGCGACCTCTACCGCACCTTGAAGTGGAGTCCGGCGGCGATCACGCCGCCCGATCCCGGGTCGGAGACGACGGTCGCCGGCTGCGCCGGCACGACCGGCCCGTCCGACGGCAGCGCCGCGAACCCGAGCAGGCCGCCCATCAGGGCGATCCCGACGACGGGCAGCACGAAGCGCGGCGACCGCAGCGGCACACGTGACCGCCGGCGGGCACCGCTGCTCGTGTGCCCCTGTGTGGCGCTCTCGGCTCGCCGGGCCATGCTCCGCCGCCGCTCCGCGTCGCGTGCGAGGTCGGCCGCCCGGTGCTGCGACAGTCCGTATCCGACCGATGTCGTGTAGTCCATGATCCGCTCCCTTCACCTGGCGCCGGCTGCGGGTCAGCGCGGCGTCGTGGCTCCCACGCTCGTACCGGGGGGTATTCGTCCGGTCGCGAGCGGTATTCGTCGGGTATTCATCGAATGCCGGGGGCGTTGACGCGGGGCGAGAGCGCGACGAACATGAGCGCCATGGCCATCGACGTGCTGGGGCCGGTGAACGTCGGAGCCGCTTCGCTGCACCCGCGGGAGCGGTCGGTATTGGTCGCGCTGGTCGTGCGCGACGGCAATCCGATCGCCGCCGAGGACCTCGCCGAGGCGATCTGGACGGACGCGGATCGGCCCGCAACCTGGAACAAGCAGATCCAGCAGGCGGTCGCCCGTCTCCGCAAGGCGCTCGGCGCGGAGCGCATCGTCACGACGACGTCCGGATATCACCTCGACGTCGATCCGGAGGAGATCGACGCCAAGCGATTCCAGGCGCTCGTGGTGCGCGCTCGTGAACACCACCTCGACCGCGAGCCGGCGCGGGCCGTGGACGGATACCGTCGCGCACTCGCGCTGTGGCGCGGCACACCCTACGACGAGCTCGGATCGTGGCCCGAGGCGGCAGCCGCGGCATCCGATCTCCAGCATCTGCGCGTGGAAGCGGCGGAGGGCCTCCTGCGAGCACGACTCGACGCCGGGGACGCGATCGGCGTGGTCCCCGAAGCCGAGCGACTCGTGCGGGACGAGCCGCTGCGGGAGTCCCGGTGGTCGCTGCTCGCGTTGGCCCTGTACCGCGCCGGCCGGCAGGCAGACGCTCTCGCGGTGCTCCGATCCGCCCGCGAGCGCCTTGCCGATGAACTCGGTGTCGATGCGAGCAGGGAGATCACCGACCTCGAGACGGCGATCCTCCAGCACGACGGTGCTCTCGACGACACACTCTCGGTGACGCAGACGCGCACGGACTGCCCGTATCGCGGCCTCGGCACCTATCAGGAGAACGACGCCGCCGATTTCTTCGGTCGAGAGGACGAGGTCGCCGCCGCCGCGCGACGGCTCGACGACACCGGCTTCCTCGTCGTCACCGGCGCATCCGGATCGGGGAAGTCCTCCCTGGTGCGGGCGGGTCTTGTGCCCTCGCTGCGGCGCCGGGGTCGGCGGATCCTGGTCCTCGGACCCGGGCCCGCGCTCGTCGATGCATTGCGGGACGCGACCGGCCCGGGTCAACCGTCCGATGTGATCGTCGTCGACCAGTTCGAAGAGGTCCTCGAGTCGGGCGATGGCGTCGGAGCGGATGTCGCCGCACTGCTCGCCGCCTTCGTCCGCGACGGCGGCAAGTCGATCCTCACGGTGCGCTCGGACTTCCTCGACCAGACCGCGGCCGACGCGTCGCTGGGACCGCTGATGTCCGAGAGCGTGGTCGTGGTCTCCCCCATGAGCACGGACGATCTGCGTCGCGTCATCGAGGAGCCTGCCGCGCGCGCAGGGCTCAAGCTTGAGCCGGGCCTGGTCGAGCTCATGCTCCGTGATGCCGCCGACTCGCCCGGCGTGCTGCCCCACCTCTCGCATGCGCTGGCCGAGACGTGGGTGCGCCGGGAAGGTCCGGTGCTCACCGTTGCCGGCTACGAGGCGACGGGCGGCATCGGCGGCGCCATCGCGCAGTCGGCCGATCGCCTGTTCTCGGAACTGGACGCCGTCGATCAGGAGCTGTGCCGAACGACGCTGCTGCGCCTGGTCGCCCTCGCCCCCGACGGACTTCCCGTCCGGCGCCGCATCACCGCAGCCCCACTGCGCGAAGACCCTTCGCGGGCGCGGCTCTTCGAGCAGCTCACCCACGCACGCCTGCTGAGCGTCGAGGGCGACTCGGTCGCCCTCGCACACGAGTCGCTCACACGAGCGTGGCCGCGGTTCCGCGGCTGGGTGCGCGAAGGCGCCGAGGACCTCGCCGTGCTGGGCAGCATCCAGTCCGGCGCCGAAGAATGGGATGCCGACGGGCGCGCGGACGAGGACCTCGCGCGGGGAGCACGACTCCAGGCGATGCTCGAGCTGCGCGAACGGGTCGATCCCAGCCTCACGTCGGTCGAGGCCGCGTTCGTCGACGCATCCGCCGCGCACGAACAGGACGAGAAGCGAGCGCTCGCCGAGGCGGCAGCGGCCGAGCGCCGACAGAACCGTCGACTGCGGTTCGCCATAGGCGGAGTCGTGGGCATGCTCGTGATCGCGCTGGTCGCGGGCGGCCTCGCGCTGCGCAGCGCCTCGAGCGAGGCCGCAACGGCCGAGGACGCCCGCATCGATGCGATGACGAACGAGTCCTCGGCGCTTCAGGGCTCGAACAGGATCGCTTCTGCCCTGATCGCCGCCGAGGCCTACCAGCGATGGCCTGAGGATCCGCGCACACGCGGCCAGCTGCTTGCCGTGCTCGCGTCGGCGGACGGCGTCGAGAACATGTTCGTGCCGGGGACCACCGAACGGATAGGCTCCGCGATGATCCCCGGTACCGACACGGCGCTGGTGCTTCGCGATCGGCGGTACCCGGAGATCCGGAACGTCGACACCGGGGAACTGGTTCGCACGTTCGACATCCAGCTTCCAAAGCCCTTCAGCGTCCGCCGTCCGTTCGTCAAGGTCAGCGCCGACGGATCCATCGCCACCGTCATGACCGACCACCTGAAGCCGGATGCCGAGGACCTGTCGACGCTGGAAGCGTTCGGGTCCTGGTTCACGGTGATCGATCTGACGTCCGGGCGGATGATCGGAGACGAGCCCACACTCCTCGAGCGATGGGTGAACGCCTACTCCCTCAGCCCCTCCGGTCGCTACGCGGCCTACGTCCCCGCGGACGGCGGACTCGTGATCGTGGATGTTCCGAATGCCGCCGTGCGCTTCGAACCGGAGATCGCCGTCGAAGACGAACCCGCCATCGAGTTCGCCGGAGCCGTCGGCTTCGCCGCAGACGACACCATGCTGGTCGGAACGGCGTCGGGCGAGCTCCTGTCGGTGGACCCCGACACATTCGAGGTCACACGCGCCGTCGCCATTCCCGAGGGGACCGCGGACCTCGAGGTCACCGGCTTGGCGGACGGCAGCGTGATCGCATGCGGTGCGGTCGGCGCGGTCCGCGTGGATGCGCGAGGCACGCTGCTGTGGAAGCAGGAGTTTCCGGAGGGATGCAGGCAGATCGCCGCCTCGCCGGACACGGACACCGTCTACATCAACGACTTCGCGGTCGGGATCACCGAGCGTCGGCTGGACACGGGCGCACCGACCGGTCGAACCCTCGACTATCAGATCGGGGATCCAGGCGAGATCTGGGTGCGCAGCGATGGGAACGAGCTTCTCTTCTTCAGTGCGGTGTCACCGAGCATCGGCCGCTGGCGGCTCGACGGGGCGCTGGGATCTGGAGAGCTCGTCGCACCGGATCTCGCCGTGAACGCGGGCTTCGATCCGAGCGGCGAATGGGCGCTCTTGGAGGAAGCCGGCGTCCCTTGGGGAGAGAGCCGGGAGTTCGTCGTGTGGCGGCCCGCGGACGGCACGATCGCCCTGCGGCTCTCGGGCACCCGAGCGTACTGGGCGGGAAGCGGGATCGTACGCACGGTGACCGAGGAGCGCGAGAACTACTACTACGACGTCGCCACCGGCGACTCGTGGCCCGCACCGGTTCACGATTATGAGCGAACCGCCGAGGAGTTCACCTCCGCCGAGGTCGGAACGAGCCGCGCAGGTGACGTGACGTACGACTTGGACTGCTGTGTGGGAGTCGTCACTGCGCTCGACCCGCGCACCGGCGAATCCTTGGGGATCGAGTTCACCCGACGCGGCCCGGCGCTGTTCGCGAGCACCACCGTCGACGGCGACACCGTCGTCTTCTCGGGCTACGACGACGAGAACGGCGACTGGCAGCTGTCCGTGCACGACGCCGCGACAGGCGAGGTCCTCGCAGATGCACACGATGCTGACTACGCCGCGAGCGTCATGACCGCGGACGAGCGGATCATCGCCGGATTCAACACGCGCCTGGTCGTGCTCGACCTCGAGCTCGAACCGGTGTCGGAGCTCCCCGCACTGCCGTCCGGGACGCTCCGCGACCTGGAGGTGTCCACAGACGACCGCACACTCGTCGCGATGACTGGGGACCGGGTCGCCGTCTACGACCTCGCCGCGGGCGTGATGCTCGGCGAACCTCTGCCGACGGCGCAGAACCGGGAGTTCGCCGCCACGCTCGATCCGTCCGGGGGCTGGCTGCTCGCGAACACCAGCGCAGGCGTCGTCCGCTGGTCTCTGGATCCCGCGACGTGGCTCGACCAGGTGTGCAAGGTGGCCGGAAGGAACTTCACCGCCCTCGAGTGGGACACGCACATGTCGGATCTCGGCGACTATCGCGATACCTGCCGATTCCCCGAGGAGTAGCGCACTACGGAGCCGCCCAGGCTCATCACATCGTGAATCGAGCCCCGAGTGAGCCGCTCGCGGCATGCGGCGGTCGGCGGTCGGCGGTCGAGGTACTCGGCTTCCCACGCTCATACGGGTGTGCATCCGTGGGGATCCGAGCAGTATGCGTCCGGTATGCGGCCTCGACGGGTGTTGTTGACCCCGACCTATACCGGGACGAACATGGCCGCCATGTCCATCGACGTTCTGGGGCCGATGCGCGTCGAGACGGCGCGGCTGTATCCGCGAGAGCTGGCCGTGCTCGCCGCGCTCGTCGTGCGCGACGGGCAGCCCATCACCGCGCAGGAGCTCGCCGAGGTCGTGTGGCCCGACACCGAACCTCCCGCCACCTGGAACAAGCAGGTCCAGGCCGCGATCGCACGGCTCCGCAAGACGCTCGGCGCGGGACGCATCGTCACGACCGCCGTGGGATACCACCTCGACATCGACCCGGAGGAGATCGACGCCCGCCGCTTCGAATCGCTCGTGTCGCGGGCGCGCGACCTGCACCGCGCGGACGAGCCCGATCGCGCGGCGGCCGCGTTCGGCAAGGCGCTGGAGCTGTGGCGAGGACGGCCCTATGAAGAGATCTCGGCGTGGCCGGAGGCGGCGGCCGCGGCATCCGACCTCGAACACGTGCGCGTCGAGGCGACCGAGGCGATGCTCCGCGCCCGCCTCGACGCCGGCGACGCGGCCGGCGTCATCCCGGATGCCGAACGCCTCGTCCGCGACGAGCCGCTGCGCGAGTCGCGCTGGACCCTCCTCGCACTCTCCTGCTACCGCGCCGGACGCCAGGCCGACGCCCTCGCCGTCCTCCGATCCGCGCGCGAACGACTCGCCGACGAACTCGGCGTCGACGCGGGCCACGAGCTCCGGCAGCTCGAAGCCGCCATCCTGCAGCAGGACGACTCCCTCGACACGGGACCGTCGGCGACCCCGACGCGTGCCGACTGCCCGTACCGCGGGCTCGGGACCTACCAGGAAGGCGACGCCGGCGACTATTTCGGCCGCGAGGACGAGATCGCGACCGCTGCCCGCAGGCTCGACGCCACGGGGCTGCTGATCGTCACGGGAGCATCCGGCTCGGGCAAGTCCTCCCTCGTGCGCGCGGGTGTCGTGCCCTCGCTGCGGCGACGCGGGCGGCGCGTCCTCGTCCTCGGTCCCGATCCCGCGATCGCCGAGACCCTGCGCAGCGCGATCGAAGCCCGGACCTCGACGGACGCCGTCGTCGTCGATCAGTTCGAAGAGGTGCTCGAGGGCGGCGCCGCCGTCGGCGCCCAGGTCGCCGCCATGCTCGCGGCGTTCGTCCGCGACGGGGGCAAGGCGATCGTCACGGTGCGCTCGGACTTCCTCGACCGCTGCGCCGCCGACCCGTCACTCGGCCCGCTCATGTCGGAGAGCGTGCTCGTCGTCTCGCCCTTGGGCGACGACGACCTGAGGCGAGTCGTCGAGGAGCCCGCCGCGCGAGCCGGGCTGCGCCTCGAGCCCGGACTGGTCGAATTGATGTTGCGGGATGCCGCCGGCGCAACGGGTGTCCTTCCCCATCTCTCGCACGCGCTCGCCGAGACCTGGGTTCGCCGTGAAGGGCGCGTTCTCACGGTCGCCGGATACGAGGCCACCGGCGGCATCGACGGCGCCATCGCGCAGTCGGCCGACCGCCTGTACGCAGGACTGGACACCGCGGACCAGGAGCTGTGCCGCTCCACGCTCCTCCGGCTCGTCGCCCTCGCTCCGGACGGTCTTCCGGTTCGACGACGACTGCTCACGGCGCCGCTGCGAGACGACCCCGCCCATGCTCGGCTGTTCGGGCAGCTCGCCCACGCGCGGCTGCTGAGCGTCGAGGGCGACTCGGTCGTCCTCGCCCACGAGTCCCTCACCCGCGCGTGGCCGCGCTTCCGCACCTGGGTGCAGGACGGCGCGGAGGATCTCACCGTCCTCGGCCACCTCGAAACCGGAGCACAGGCGTGGGACGAAGGCGGCCGCCACGACGACGACCTCGCGCGCGGCGTTCGACTGCAGGCGATGCTCGACCTTCGCGAGCGGATCGACCCGAGCCTGACACCGACCGAGGTCGCGTTCGTCGAGGCGTCGGCCGCGCATGAGAAGGACGAGAAGCGAGCGCTCGCCGAGGCGGCCGCTGCCGAGCGCCGCCAGAATCGGCGCCTGCGGCTCGCGATCGCGGGGGTCGCGGTCGTCGCGGTCGTCGCCATCGTCACGGGCGGGCTCGCCGTCCGCAGCGCCGTCGGAGAGGCCGCCGCTGCCGAGAGCGCCCGCATCGACGCCCTCGCGAACGAGACGCGTGCGCTCCGCGACACCGACCGAACGGTCGCGGCGCTGCTCGCGGCCGAGGCGTACCGGCGTTGGCCGGATGACGCTCGGGCCCGGGGGATGCTGCTCGGCCTTCTCGGCTCCGATGCCGGCGCCGTGGAGAGCGTCTTCATACCGGACACCGAGCAGCGCGTCGGCGGCGCGATCCTTCCCGGCAACGAGACGGCCCTCATCGTCCGGGACGAGCAGTATGTCGACGTCAGGGATGTGCGCACCGGTGGACTCATCCGCTCGCTGGATATCGCACTGCCCCCCAGCGGGAGCCCGCGACGACCTTTCGTGACCGTCACGCCCGACGGGAAGACGGCCGTCATCACGGACGACGCCGAGATCTCCGCGGAGGGCGAGTACGGGAGCGTTCTCTCGGTCATCGACCTCGAATCGGGATCGATGCCCTTCGCACCGCTCACCCTCGAACGGTCCCTGGGCAACTACGCGCTGAGCCCCGCGGGCAACTATGCGGCGTACATCGACGACTTCGAAGGCGATCTCGTCGTCATCGATCTCCGCAATGGAGAAGTGCGAACGCGCGAGTCGGTGGCCCCGGGGTGGAACGGCACCGGTGATTGGCAGGGGTCGATCGCCTTCGTGGACGGCATGATGGTCGCGGGCATGATCGACGACCGGCTGATCACGCTGGACCCGAACACTCTCGACATCGTCGACAGCAGGCCGGCACCCGGCATGTACATCAGCACGAGGCTCCTGCCGCTCGACGACGGTGGGTTCGTCGCCGTCGGCCACCTGGGGATCGTCAGGCTCGACGCCGAGGGCGGGATCGTGTGGCAGCAGGACGAGGTCTACGGGATCCCCTGCATCTATCCGGCGGTCGCGGAGGACACGGGACGCTTGTACTGCGGTGATGTGGACGGACTCATCGAGGAGCGCGATCTCGAGACCGGAGAGCGCACGGGCCTGCGGCTCGACTATCAGCTCGGCGCAACCGGCGAGCTCACGGTCACCGACGACGACGAGCTGCTCATCATGAGCGCGGTGTCGCCGAGCATCGGACGCTGGCAGCTGTCGGGGACGCCGCGCTCGGTGACAGAAGTCGAGGTGCCCGGCTACTCCGTGACCGGCTTCGACCCGAGCGGGCAGTATCTGCTCATCGAGCCGGAAGGGGCGCCTCTCCCCGACATCCGATACGAGGTGCGTGACGCCCTCACGAACGAGACGGTGCACGAGTTCACCGCGAGCGTCGCCTACTGGGTGGGCTCGGGCATCATCCGGACCGTGACAGGCGACCGGGAGAACTACTACATCGACGTCGCTGCCGGGACCGAGGTCCCCGCCGACCTCCATGACCATCAGCGCTCCGAGCCGTACACGTGGGCGGAGCCGAGGACCAGCCGCGACGGCACGGTCTTCTACGACATGGCGTGCTGCTCGGGCGAGGTCGAAGCGATGGATCCGTCCTCTCACGAGCCGATCGACGTGAGCTTCCAGATCGCCGGGCCCGGATACGACGCCGCCACGAACGAGGACGGATCGCGCGTCGCGTTCCTGTCGTCGAACGACGATCCCGATGCCGTCTCCGGCAGCTGGGTCGGGGTCTTCGATGCATCCACGGGCGAGCAGCTGGCCGAGTCCTCCCCGCCCGACGCGGCGGCGATCGCCATGACCTCGGACGCGCGTGTCATCGTCGGCGGGTACGGGTCCCTCGTCGTCATGGATGAGCGCTTGGAGCCCCTGGAGGTCCTCCCCGCCCCCGCGGGCGAGCTCTACCAGCTCGCACTGTCGGCGGACGACTCGATCATGGTCGCGGGGACGCGAGACCCGGCCGTCGCCGTCTACGACCTCGAGGCGGGCCGGCTGCTCGGCGACCCGATCCCCGCCATCCATTCCCTCACGGGCGTCGTGGTCGACCTCGATCCGTCCGGTGATTCCATGCTCGTGAGCATGCCTGCGGGCGTCGTGCGGTGGAGCCTGGACCCCGACGTCTGGTTCGAGCAGGTATGCCGCATCGCCGGCCGCAACCTGACCCAGGCCGAGTGGGACACCCATCTCTCCCCGGTCGGCGAATACCGCGAGACCTGCACGTTTCCCACCGAATAGGCGCCTAGGGCGCCGGCACCACCGCCGCCGGGCCCTGCGGCGTGCCCGCGCTGTCGGCATCCATGCGCACAGCGACGACGCCGAGCAGGACCAGCGCGCCGCCGAGGAACTGGATCGGCGCGGGGGTCTCCCCCAGCAGCAGCCACGCGAAGCCGAGGGCGAACAGCACCTCGCCGAGCCCGACGAACGAGGCCAGACGCGAGCCGATGCGCGGCACCGCCATGACGCCGAACGCGTAGCCGACAGCGGTCGACGCGGTCGCCACCCACAGCAGCGGCACGAACCACGGCACCTCCATGCCGGCGACGACAACGCTCACGGCCGGCGCGGCGAACGGGATGATGCCGGTGACGCCGAGGAGGATCGTCACCGCCGCCCCGATCAGCAGGCCGCCGGCCGCGAGGGCGAGCGGCGGCAGATCGTCGCCCGTGCGCTCCGAGATCACGAAGTACGCCGCCGCGCACACCGCCGCACCGAGGGCGAACAGCGTGCCGAGGGCGTCGAAGCGGGCGCCGGCGAGGTCGATGACCAGCACGAGGCCGGCCATCGCGACCGCCGACCCGCCGATCACGAGGTTCGAGGGCCGCCGCCGCGTTCGCAGCCAGACCCACACCACCACGAGCACCGGCGCGATGTACTGGATCAGCAGCGCCACGGCCACCGGCATCCGCTGCATGGCCGAGAAGTAGAACAGCTGGCAGCCCATGACGCCGGTCAGCGCGAAGCCGACCAGCAACACGCCGTGCCGGCGGACGAACCCGCGCTGCCGGATGAGGACGCGCACGAGGGCGGGCGCGAGGACGAGCCCCGCCACGCCCATGCGCACGGCGAGCACCGACGTGAGCGACCATCCCGCCTCGAACAGCGGCTTGACCAGGGGTCCGCTGGACGAGAACGCCAGCGCCGAGCCGAGGGCCATGACCAGACCCGATGTGAGGCCGCGGGATACGGGAAGGGCGGGGACGATCGCGATCGGCGCGGTCGACGTGCTCATGGGGCCGTCCGGGGTGTCAGGAGTGAAACGTGCTTACACTGGTGACAGTACTGCCGATGATTGTCAGGAGTCAACATGGTTTTCGGTCGTGACACGCGGGATGCCCTGGCGGCCGCTGTCGACCTCGTGAACACCCTGCCGGCGACCGACACCGAGCGCCTGGACACGCTCGGCGACGTCGCGGCGCTCGACCGCTATCTCGCCGTCCACCCGTACTCGGGGCACATCGACCGCGACCTCGACGAACTCGCCTCCGTGCGCGCCATCCGCCCGCGCCTGCGCGAACTGTGGCTGGTCGATCGCGAGGGCGCGGTGCCGCTGGTCACCGCCATGCTGCGCGACGGCGAGGCCATGCCGCAGCTCGCGATCCACGACGAGTACGACTGGCACATCCACGCCACTCCCCCGCACGCGCCGCTGGCCACCCGCATCCTCGTCGAGGCGGCGATGGCGTTCGTCGACATCATCCGCGCCGACGAGTACGAGCGGGTCCGCGTGTGCGCGGCCGACGACTGCCTGAGCGTCTACATCGACTATTCGAAGAACCGGTCGAAGCGCTACTGCGACACCGGCAACTGCGGCAACCGCATGAACGTCAACGCGTATCGCCGCCGCAAGGCCCGCGAGGCGGTCAGCGGGGACTGACCTCGCCCAGGAAGTCCTCGATGGCGGATGCCGCTTCGGCCGGCGTCTCGTAGTGGATGAGGTGGCCCACGTCGGGGATCTCGACGAGACGCGAGTCGGCGAAGAGGGCGTGCAGCTCGCGCTCCTTCTCGATCGGCGTGATGTCGTCGCGCTCGGCGGCGACCAGCAGCGTCGGCACATCGATGCGGCCCGCGAATTCGCGCACGTCGTGCGACACGCTCGTGACGAACGCCTCGCGCAGCACGTCGCGGTCGGTGAAGCGCGAGAAGTAGGTGTCGTGCTGGTCGTGCACGAACGCGCGGATGCCCTTGTCGCGCGTCTTCGCCATCGTCTCGCTCATCACCCGCACGATCAGGCCGTTGCGCAGCAGAGCGGTGCCGAGGCTCTCGGGCAGGCGGGCGCCGAGCGCGTAGTACAGGATCGCGAGACGCGTCATGATGCCGCGAGGCCCCTCGAGAGCGGGCGCGCCGATGGGATTCACCAGGATGAGCGCACGCGTGTCGAGTCCGCCCGCGACGGCCGCGGCCGACACGATCGAGCCGAAGGAGTGCCCGAGCACGACGGCGTCCGGCGCCGCCGCGGCGTGGAACGCGGTCAGCCACTCGGCGTATGCCGCGACGTCGTGCGCGCGCCCCGGAAGCGGCGCCGTCTCGCCGAACCCGGGAAGGTCGGGCATGACGACGCGGATGCCGGGAAGGTGCGCGACGACCGGCTCGAGGCCGTGATGCTCGCCGCGGAACCCGTGCACGGCGAGGACCGTGACCGGGGCGTCGTGGGGACCGTAGGTCCAGTACGCCGTCGTCCCGCCCAGCACGTCGACCTCGTCTCGACGGACCGGGACGTCCGCGAGACGCGCGGCGTAGGGGTTCGCGGTCGGCACCCGTCGAGTCTACGAGCCGTCGTGCTGAAGGCTCGCCGTGCGCTTCGCACGCGATGTCGGATGCCGGGCATACCGTGGGCGGCATGGAACCGTGGCAGCCCGAGCCGCTCCCCCTCTTCGACGTTCCCGAGTGGACGAGCGCCGTCGGCGTCTTCGACCTCGAGACGACGGGCATCGACGTCGGGCGCGACCGCATCGTGACGGCGCACGTCGGGATGCTCGATGCGTCCGGCAGCGTGACCCGTGCGCAGGACTGGCTGGCCGATCCCGGCGTCGAGATCCCGGTCGGTGCCACGGCGGTGCACGGGATCACGACCGAGCGGGCCCGGCGAGAGGGCCGACCCGCCGGCGAGGTGGTGACCGAGGTCGTCGCCGCCCTGCGAGCGCTGCTCGATGCCGGGGTTCCGGTCGTCGCGTACAACGCGCCGTACGACTTCTCGCTCCTCAAGCACGAGGCGGTCCGCCACGGCATCGCCCCGATCATCGATCCGTCGCCGGTCATCGATCCGCTCGTCGTCGACAAGGCGTACGACCGGTACCGGCGCGGCAAGCGCACGCTCGAGGTCGTCGCGGCGCACTACGCCGTCCGCCTCGACGGCGCCCACGACGCGTCGGCCGACGCCGTCGCCGCGGGCCGCGTCGCCCAGGCGATCGCGGAGCGGTTCGCGGATTCGCTGCCGCCGACCGCGGCCG
Organism: Microbacterium thalassium; assembly: GCF_014208045.1. NCBI lineage: Bacteria > Bacillati > Actinomycetota > Actinomycetes > Micrococcales > Microbacteriaceae > Microbacterium > Microbacterium thalassium. The sequence continues at coordinate 2,273,007 of NZ_JACHML010000001.1, read as the reverse complement.
AGCTGCACACGCGACAGGTGTCGTGGGCGCGGGCGCAGGCCGACAGCCTCACCGAGTACTTCGTCCGCATCGGGAGGATCGACCCCGACGACACCGTCGACGGCCGCTGGCCGATCCGCTGACGCGCAGGCTCCCGCCGCAGCGCAACGACCCCGGAGACGACGAAAGGCCCCGCCGAAGCGGGGCCTTTCGGAAGCGGCTTACTTGCCGAAGTTCTTGAAGCGCTTGTTGAACTTCTCGACGCGACCGGCCGAGTCCATGATGCGCTGCTTGCCCGTGTAGAACGGGTGCGAAGCCGACGAGATCTCGACGTCGATGACGGGGTACTCGACGCCGTCGACCTCGACCGTCTTGTCGCTCGTGACGGTGGAGCGGGTGAGGAACAGCTCGCCGGAACCGAGGTCGCGGAACACGACGGCCTGGTACTCGGGGTGGATGTCAGTCTTCATGGGAGTCCTTTGGAAGTGGTGCCCTGGATTTTGCCAGGACGGACAAAGTCTGTCGGTGCGAGTGCACCAAAGAGCAAGTCTACCAGCCGGATGCCGGGAACGCGGAATCGCCCGCGCGTGGGATCAGCGCGTCGCGGAGCTCATCGCGTCTCGGGGGCTCAGAGCGTCGCGCGGGCGGCGTACCGGCCGCCCTCCTGGTTCAGCGTGATCGGCAGCCCGAACGTCTCGGTGAGCGCTTCGGCCGTCAGCGTCTCGGCGATCGGGCCCGCGGCGACCACGGTCCCCTCGTTGATCAGGAGGACGTGCGTGAAGCCGACCGGGATCTCCTCGACGTGGTGCGTGACCATGATCATCGCCGGCGTCGTCGGAGCCTGCGCGTAGCCGCTGAGCAGCGCCACGAGCTCCTCGCGGGCGCCGAGGTCGAGGCTCGCGGCCGGCTCGTCCAGCAGCAGCAGCTCGGGGTCGGTCATGACGGCGCGGGCGATCTGAACGCGCTTCTGCTCGCCGTCGCTCAGCGTCCCGAACGTCCGGTCGGCGAGCTCGTCGAGGTGCCACTCGGCGAGCACGCGCAGCGCACGACGCTCGTCGATGTCCTCGTAGTCCTCGTGCCAGCGGCCGAGCACCGAGTAGGCGGCGGTCAGCACGACGTTCAGGACGGTCTCGTCGGCGGGGATGCGCCGCGCCATCGCGGTCGACGCGAATCCGATGCGCGGGCGAAGCTCGAACACGTCCGAGCGGCCCAGCCGCTCACCGAGGACGTCGACCTTTCCGGACGTCGGGTGGATGGTCGTGGCGGCCAGCTGGAGCAGCGTGGTCTTGCCCGCTCCGTTGGGTCCGAGGATGACCCAGCGCTCGTCGTCGGCGACCTGCCAGTCGAGGTGATCGACGATGTCTTTGGCGTTTCGGCGGACGACGACGTCGGAGAACTCGATCACCTGGGGCATGGCATAGAGCCTACCGGCCGGGCGCGGCGACCTCGGCGTACAGCGCCTCGGTCTGCTCGGCGATGCGCTGCCAGCTGAACTCCTCCGATGCGCGGCGGCGCCCCGCCTCGCCGTAGGCTGCGGCGCGCTCGGGATCCGACACGACCTCGGTCAGCACCGCGGCCAGGTCGGCGACGAACCGCTCGGGGTCGATGGGCGTCCCCGTGCCGTCCTGCATCTGATCGATCGGCACGATGCGGCCGGTCTCGCCGTCGACGACGACCTCGGGGATGCCGCCCGTGCCGGTGCCGACCACGGCCGCGCCGCACGCCATGGCCTCGAGGTTGACGATGCCCAGGGGCTCGTACACCGACGGGCAGACGAACGTCGTCGCGGCGGTGAGGATCGCGCACAGCTCGTGACGGGGCAGCAGCCGGTCGATCCAGACCACGCCCTCCCGCGTCGCCTGCAGTCCCTTCACGAGGTCCTCGACCTCGGCGAGGATCTGCGGAGTGTCGGGCGCTCCCGCGCACAGGACCAGCTGGACGTCCTCAGGCAGGCGCTCGGCCGCGCGGAGCAGATACGGCAGGCCCTTCTGGCGCGTGATGCGGCCGACGAAGACCACCGACGGGCGCGTCGGGTCTATGCCCATCTCGGCCAGCAGCGCGTCGTCCTGGACCGGATGCCAGGCCTGCGTGTCGATGCCGTTGTAGATGACGCGCACCTTGGCCGGGTCGAGGGCCGGGTAGCTGCGCAGGATGTCGTCGCGCATGCCGTTGCTGACCGCGACGATCGCCGCCGCACCCTCGTAGGCCGTCTTCTCGATGTAGCTCGAGACGGCGTAGCCGCCGCCGAGCTGCTCGGCCTTCCAGGGCCGCAGCGGCTCGAGGCTGTGCGCCGTGATGACGTGCGGGATGCCGTGCAGCAGCGACGACAGATGGCCGGCGAAGTTCGCGTACCAGGTGTGGCTGTGCACGACGTCGGCGCCGGCGACATCGCTCACGATCGCGAGGTCGGTGCCCAGCGTCTGGATCGCGCCGTTCGCGGCCGCGAGTTCGGCGGGCACGCCGTAGTTGGCCGTGTCCTCCTCGTCGCGCGGACCGCCGAAGGCGCGCACCTGCACCTCGATCGCGGCTCGCAGGGCCTTCACGAGCTCGGTGACGTGGACTCCCGCACCGCCGTAGATCTCCGGCGGGTACTCCTTGGTGACGATGTCGACGCGCATGTCTCGAACGCTAGTACAGACGCGGGTTCTTCACACGCGGGCACAACCCCGTGCGTAGAGCGTCGGTTGGGTTCTAGGGTGGAGCCATGCCTGCAGTGCCGAAGGTCTTTGGAATCATCCTCGCCGGGGGCGAGGGCAAGCGTCTCATGCCGCTCACGGCGGATCGCGCGAAGCCGGCGGTGCCCTTCGGGGGCCAGTACCGCCTCATCGACTTCGCGATCTCGAACCTGATCAACTCCGAACTGCGGCAGATCGTCGTGCTGACGCAGTACAAGTCGCACAGCCTCGACCGTCACGTGTCGCAGAACTGGCGCATGTCGCCGCTGCTCGGTGCGTACGTCGCGTCGGTGCCGGCGCAGCAGCGGCTCGGCAAGCGGTGGTTCACCGGGTCGGCCGACGCGATCCTGCAGTCGATGAACCTCATCAACGACGAGAAGCCCGACATCGTCGTCGTGATCGGCGCCGACCACGTGTACCGCATGGACTTCCGCCAGATGCTCGAGGCCCACATCGAGTCGGGAGCGCGGGCGACCGTGGCCGGCATCCGTCAGCCGATCTCGATGGCCAACCAGTTCGGCGTCATCGACGTCGACAAGGACGACCCCGCCAAGATCAACGAGTTCCTCGAGAAGCCGCAGGATGCCGTGGGCCTCGCCGACGCCCCCCACGAGATCCTCGCATCGATGGGCAACTACATCTTCGACACCGATGCCCTCATCGAGGCGGTCGAGGCCGACGGCGAGCTCCCGACCTCGAACCACGACATGGGCGGCGACATCATCCCGTATTTCGTCGACCGCGGCGAAGCGGGCGTCTACGACATGAAGCGCAACGAGGTGCCCGGGTCGACCGACCGCGACCGGGCCTACTGGCGCGACGTCGGGACGATCGACTCGTTCTTCGACGCGCACCGCGATCTCATCTCGACGCTCCCGGTGTTCAACCTCTACAACATGGAGTGGCCCATCCACTCGCAGGCGGTCAACTCGCCGCCGGCGAAGTTCGTGCGCGACTCGGTCGGGCGCATCGGCAACGCCATCGACTCCATCGTGTCGCTCGGCTCGGTCCTGTCGGGCACGCACCTCGAGCGCAGCGTCGTGGGCCCGTGGACCCTCGCCGGCGGCGGATCGACGATCACCGACTCGGTCCTGTTCGACCGCATCACGATCGGCGCGGGCGCCCGCATCCACCGGGCCATCCTCGACAAGAACGTCGTGCTCGAGGACGGCGCGACCGTCGGCGTCGACCGCGAGCGGGACATCGCCCGCGGGTTCACCGTCACCGACTCGGGGATCACGATCGTCGGCAAGGGCGTGCGCATCGAGCGCTGACCCGGCGCCGTCCTGCCCGCCGCGCGCGCGGCGCTAGCGTGGAGTCCATGCCTTCGACGCCCGCGCGCTTCCTCGTCGTCCTCGACGCCGACTCCACCCTCATCCGCAACGAGGTCATCGAGCTCATCGCCGACGAGGCGGGGCGCGGGGCCGAAGTGGCGGCCGCGACCGAGGCGGCGATGCGCGGCGAGGTCGACTTCGCCACCAGTCTGCGCTCGCGCGTGCAGGCCCTCGCCGGCGTGCCGGTCGAGCGGTTCTCGCGGATCCTCGAGCGCATCGAGCCCACGCCCGGCGTCGTGGACCTGATCTCGGGCGTGCACGAGCGCGGCGGACTGGTCGGCGTGGTCTCGGGGGGCTTCCACGAGATCCTCGACGTCGTCGCCCCGTCGCTCGGCGTCGACATGTGGCGCGCCAACCGCCTCACCGTCGAGGGCGGTGTGCTCGCCGGGACCGTCGAGGGGACGATCGTGGATGCGGCCGTCAAGGCCGCGTCGCTGCGCGAGTGGGCGGCCGAGCACGGCGTGCCGTCGTCGCGCACCGTGGCGATCGGCGACGGCGCGAACGACCTGCAGATGATGTCGGCCGCCGGCCTCGGGGTGGCGTTCAACGCAAAGCCGACGGTGCGGGCTCAGGCCGATCTGGTGATCGGCCCCGTCGACCTGCGCGAGGTCCTCCCCCTGCTCCCCTGACGCCTCCGGCGCCGCGATCGGCCCGACCGCCCGTGTCAGAACCCCGGCGTACCGTCTGGGGCATGGACGTGATTCTGATTCCGGGCCTGTGGCTCGACGCCGCGTCATGGGACGCGGTGCTTCCTTCGCTCCGCGCCGCCGGCCACACGCCGCACCCGCTCACGATGCCGGGTGTCGGCGCTCCCGGCCCCGACGTCGTCGACATCGCGATCGACGACTGGGTGGCGGCCGTCGTCGCCGAGATCGATCGATGCGGGTCGGACGTCGCCCTCGTCGGCCACAGCGGCGGCGGGAACGTCGCCTACGGCGCGCTCGACGCCCGCCCCGGTCGCGTCGCGCGCATCGTCTTCCTCGACACCTTCCCTCCCCCGGACGGCTCCGACATCTGGGAGTTCCCCGTCGTGGACGGCGTGATCCCGTTCCCGGGCTGGGACTTCTTCGACGAGGGCGAGGTCGCCGATCTCGACGAGGACACCCGGGTCCGCGCGGGCGCAGGAGCCGCATCCGTCCCGCCGCTCGTGCCCGCGACGCCGCTGCGGCTGCGTGACGAGCGACGTCGCAAGACGCCGGCGACCCTCATCACCACGACGGTTCCCGGCGAGCAGATCCGCGCCTTCATGCGCGACGAGCCGTGGGCGGGCGAGCTGGCGGCGATCGAGGATCTGACGATCGTGCAGCTCCACCCCGCGGGTGAGCCCACGGGCCACTGGCCGCAGTTCTCGATCCCCGACCGGGTGGGTCAGGCGATCGTCGACGCCCTCGGCTGACGCCGGCCGGGCGCGCTGCGGATCAGTGCCCCATTCCGAGGCCGCCGTCGACCGGGATCACGGCGCCGGAGATGTAGGCCGCGTCGTCCGACGCCAGCCACGCGACGACACCGGCGACCTCGTCGGGGCTCGCGAACCGGCCTGCGGGGATGTTCTTCTTGTACTCGGCCTGCGTCGCCTCGGGCAGCGCCGCCGTCATGTCGGTCTCGATGAAGCCGGGGGCCACGACGTTCGCGGTGATCCCGCGTCCGCCCAGCTCGCGCGTGAGCGAACGGGCGAAGCCCACGAGCCCGGACTTGGACGCCGAGTAGTTGACCTGGCCGGCCGAGCCGTACAGCCCCACGACGCTCGAGATGAGGATGACCCGTCCCCAGCGCCCGCGGAGCATGCCCTTGCTGGCCCGCTTGACGACGCGGAAGGTGCCGCCCAGGTTCGTCGCCACGACGCTGTCGAAGTCGTCCTCGGTCATGCGCATGAGCAGCGTGTCCTTGGTGACGCCGGCGTTCGCGACGACGATCTCGATCGGGCCGAGCGACTGCTCGACCTCGGTGAACGCGGCGTCCACCGCGGCGGCGTCGGTGACATCGGCGCGCACCGTGAGCGTGCCCTCGGGCCCCTCCCCCGAGCGTGCCGTGACGGCGACCTTCAAGCCTTCGGCGACGAAGCGCTCTGCGATGGCGCGGCCGATGCCGCGGTTTCCGCCGGTGACGAGGACGACGCGGTCACTGGACATGGTGATGCTCCCGAGGGTGTGTGACGAGGACCGCCCCAGCCTACCCGGGCAGGGGTTTGACACCCGGGCCGGATCGCTGGGACGCTGATGACACAGCGAGAAAGGCTCCCCATGAGCGACAACACGTCCGGCGCACCGACACCCGAACCCGCCGACCAGGACGGCTCGACGTCGCCTTCGGCCTATCCCCCGCCCGCCGCGTACCCGCCGCCCGCCGCATCGGCGCCGCCGGCGCCCGACGCGGGCGCATACCCGCCGCCGGCGCAGCCCGGCGCGACGGACCCGTCGTACGGCGCGGCGCCCGCCTACGGGGCACCTCCCGCCTACGGGACGCCGCCCGCGTACGGCACCGCACCCGCCTACGGCTCCGCCCCGGCCTATGGCAGCGCGGGCTACGGCACGGCGAACAAGACCAACACGCTCGCGATCGTGTCGCTCATCGCCTCCATCGCGTCGTTCGTGATCGTGCCGTTCATCGGCTCGATCGTCGGCGTGATCACCGGGCACATGGCGCTCGGTCAGATCAAGCGGACGGGCGAGGAAGGCCGCGGCCTGGCACTGGCGGGCACCATCATCGGTTGGGTGGGTCTGGGCCTCAGCATCCTCGGCCTCATCCTGTTCTTCGCCGTGCTCATCCCGCTGTTCGCCACGGTCGGGTACACCTACAGCTGAGTCGAACCCCCGGCGCGTCCCATCCCCCGGGTGCGGCGTAGGCTTGAGGGATCGTGAAGAGTTCGCACCGGCCGCAGTCGGCCACGTCACTGCCGCGCGCACCGCGCGACGAGGCGAGTGCGCGCTCGCGGAAGTACCTCGTGATGATGGCCATCCGCATCGTCTGCTTCATCCTGATGGTCGTCATCACCCCGTACGGCTGGTACACGTGGGTGTTCGGCCTCGCGGCGGTGTTCCTGCCCTACGTCGCCGTCGTCACCGCGAACGTCGCCCAGGACGTGCGCTCCACGGGCGCCGAAGCGCCCGAGGCCCGCGCGCTCGGGACGGCGCCGGCTCCGACGCCCACACCCGTCGCCGACGACCGGGTGATCCGCATCGAGGAGTCGCCCGGCGGGGACCCCGGTCGCGCAGCCGGCGCCCCCGGCGACCCGCGCGCCGACGACCGCGGCGACGACACGGACGCCACCGCATGATCGGCGACCTCGACAGCCCGGTGTGCTCACGGGCCGGCTGCCGCGCGGCGCCGACGTGGCGGATCGACTGGCGCAATCCGCGCATCCACGCCGCGGACCGCGTCAAGACGTGGGTCGCGTGCGCCGAGCACCGCGACTACCTCCGGGAGTTCCTCGCGGCCCGCCAGTTCCCGGTGTCGGTCGCACCGCTGGCGGCGGAGAGCCCGGCGGCGCGATGAGCGGCGGCATGAGCATGCAGAACCTCCCCAAGGCGGGGCGGTGGGCGATCTACATCGCCCTCGCGGTCGTGTTCGCGATCGCGTGCGCGTTCCTGTCGAACTGGCAGTTCGCACGCAACGAGGAGCGTTCGGGGCAGATCGCCCTCGTCGAGAGCAACTACGACGCCACGCCGGTACCCCTGACGGAGGCGATCCCCTCCGGCGGCGAGTTCGACCCCGCCGACGAATGGCAGCCCGTGGTCCTCACCGGCCGGTACCTCGCCGACGAGGAGCTGCTCGTCCGCAATCGTGCGCACGGCGGCACGTCCGCGTTCGAGGTGCTCGTGCCGTTCGCCCTCGACGACGGACGCGTCTTCCTCGTGGACCGCGGATGGCTCCTGCCGGGCTCGCAGAGCCCGCTCCCCGACGAGATCCCCGCGCCGCCCGAGGGCGAGGTGACCGTCGTCGCACGTCTTCAGCCGGGCGAGCCGCTCCCCCGCTCGGGCCGTTCGGCCCCCGAGGGCCAGGTGCCGACGATCAACCTGCCGCTGGTGGCGGACGAGCTCTCGGCGGAATCCGGGGACGCGCTCATCGTCAGCGCGTACGGGATCCTGGTGAGCGAGGACCCGGCGCCGGCGACCACGCCGAACGCGATCGAGGACCCGTCGGAGGATCCCGGCCCGCATCTGTCGTACGCGATCCAGTGGATCCTGTTCGCCATCATGGGATTCGTCTTCATCGGCTACGTCATCCGCACCGAGATCCGCCACCGGCGGGAGGACGCCGAGGACGAGGACGCCTGCGACGACGCGGGCGAGCACGCGGAGCCCCGCACGCGAGCGCCCCTGCCCCGACGTCGGCGCGACCGGGACGCCGAGGACGAGGACGCACTGCTCGATGCCGCCGGCCGGCGCTGACGGCGCCCGCGGCCGCCGCCCCGCCGCTCAGGCGAGCGTGATGAGGTCGATGTAGTCGCGGCCCCAGATGTCCTCGACGCCGTCGGGCAGGATCAGCACGCGCTCCGGATTGAGGGCCTCGACGGCGCCTTCGTCGTGCGAGACGAGGATCACGGCGCCCTCGTAGTGCGCGAGCGCGCCGAGGATCTCCTCGCGCGACGCCGGGTCGAGGTTGTTGGTCGGCTCGTCCAGCAGCAGCACGTTGGCGCTGGAGACCACGAGGGTCGCCAGCGACAGGCGCGTCTTCTCGCCGCCCGACAGGACTCCCGCCGGCTTGAGGACGTCGTCGCCGGTGAACAGGAACGACCCGAGCACCTTGCGGGCCTCGGTGGCGTTCAGGTCGGGCGCGGCCGACATCATGTTGTCGAGGACCGACCGGCCGATGTCGAGGTTCTCGTGCTCCTGCGCGTAGTAGCCAATCTTCAGTCCGTGCCCCGCGTCGACGGTGCCGGTGTCGGCGCGGTCGACGCCGGCGAGGATCCGCAGCAGGGTCGTCTTGCCGGCGCCGTTGAGGCCCAGCACGACGACCTTCGAGCCGCGGTCGATCGCGAGGTCGACGTCGGTGAAGATCTCGAGCGACCCGTATGACTTCGACAGGGCGGATGCCGTGATCGGCGTCTTGCCGCACGGCGCGGGCTTGGGGAACCGCAGCTTCGCGACGCGGTCCTCCTGCCGCACGTCCTCGAGGCCCGACAGCATCTTCTCGGCGCGCGCCACCATCTGGTGGGCCGCGGCGGCCTTCGACGCCTTCGCGCCGAAGCGCGCGGCCTGCTGCTGCAGCGCGGTGGCCTTCTTCTCGATGTTGGCGCGCTCCTTCTTGCGGCGCTCCTCGTCGGCCACCCGCTGACGCAGGTAGTTCTTCCAGTTCATGTTGTAGACGTCGATGACCTGGCGGTTGGCGTCCAGGTAGAAGACGCGGTTGACCGTCTCGCCGACGAGCTCGACGTCGTGGCTGATGACGATGAGGCCGCCCTTGTAGCCCTTCAGGAACTCGCGCAGCCACACGACGCTGTCGGCGTCGAGGTGGTTCGTCGGCTCGTCGAGGATCATCGTCTGCGCGTCCGAGAAGAGGATGCGGGCGAGTTCGATCCGGCGGCGCTGACCGCCCGACAGCGTCTTCAGCGGCTGGTCGAGGATGCGATCGGGCAGCGACAGGTTGTGCGCGATCGAGGCAGCCTCGGCCTCGGCGGCGTAGCCGCCCAGCGCCTCGAACCGCTCGGTGAGGTTGGCGTACTTGCGCATCGCCTTGGCCGCGGCATCCGGATCGTCCGACCCCATGGCCTGCGATGCGTCGTGCATGCCGATCGCGAGCGTGCCGAGGCCACGTGCGTCGAGGATGCGGGTGCGCGCAAGCATCTCGGGGTCGCCCGAGCGGGGATCCTGCGGCAGGTAGCCCAGCTCGCCCGAGCGGTCGACCCGTCCGTCCGCGGGCAGCACATCGCCCGCGAGCACCTTGGTCAGCGTGGTCTTGCCGGCGCCGTTGCGCCCGACGAGGCCGATCTTGTCCCCGTCCGAGACTCGGAAGGACACGTCGGACATGAGCACGCGGGCTCCCACGCGGATCTCGAGGTCGTGCACGGCGAGCACAGCGAATGTCCGTTTCGTTCGGTGATGGGGTACAAGGGTGGGCCGATGGCCAGCCCCCTAGTATAAGTGGCAATGCCCGAGGCGCCGCCGTGCGCCCGCCGCCGAAGGAGCCACGAATGACTCTCGCCGCCCCCGCCCCGTCCCGTCGCCGCGTCCTGGCCGACGTCATCGCGCGGCCGTCCTCCCGCGCCCGCGCGTTCGCCGTCGACGCGACGCTCGTCGTCGCCGGCGCCGCCCTCGTCGCGGTGCTCGCGCAGGTGAGCATCCCCCTGTGGCCGGTCCCGATCACCGGTCAGACCCTCGGCGTCGTCATCGTCGGCGCCGCGCTCGGCGCCCGCCGCGGTGCGACCTCGCTCGCCGTCTACATGCTCGCCGGTCTCGCGGGCCTCCCGGTGTTCGCCGGCTTCGCCGGTTCGGTCGCCATCGTCGCGGCCCCCAGCTTCGGCTTCATCATCGGCTTCATCGCCGCGGCGTTCGTCGCCGGCTGGTTCGCCGAGCGCGCGTGGGACCGCAAGCCGTGGCTCGCCTTCATCGGGTTCGCTGCCGCCAGCGTCGTGCCGTTCCTCTTCGGCATCCCGTACATGGCGCTGATCCTCAACGGTGTGATGGGCCTGGAGCTGTCGTTCTGGCAGCTGCTCGAGGCGGGCCTGTTCCCGTTCATCATCGGCGGGCTCATCAAGGCCGCCATCGCCGCCGCCGTCATCCCCGGCGCGTGGGCGCTCGTGCGCCGCGCGGACGCCGCCAAGAAGTGAGCGGATGCCGGGTCCTCCGGCATCCTCGTGCGAAAGCCCCGGCCGGTCGGCCGGGGCTTTCGTCTGCTGTCCGCGGACGTCGTCACCGCGGCAGGTGAGCCCCGTCGGCGACCATGCCCAGCCGCAGCCCCGGCACCAGCGCCGCGACGGCCACCGCGGTCGCCAGAGCGAAGACGGTCGCGAACGCCGCCGCGCCCCCGCCAACCGCGGCGAAGGCGACACCGAGCAGCGCGGTGACCGAGGCCGCCCCCACGGCCTCCGAGATCGACAGCGCCGACGAGTTGAAGCCCTGGTTCTGCGGCGACGAGAACGACAGCGTCAGGACCGACAGGCGCGGGTACATCAGCCCCATGCCCGCCCCCGCCAGCGCCCATCCGGCCACGAGCACCGCGGGCAGGCCGTGCCACGCGGCCGTCGCCGTCGCGATGGCCGTGGCGCTCGCCAGCAGAGCGATGCCCACGATCGCGATCCGCGTACTGCCCAGAGCGTCGCCCCATCTGCCCTGCACGGCCGAGCCCGTCGCCCACAGCAGCGCCGCGGCGGTCAGGCCCGCACCCGCCCACACGGGCGAGAGGCCGTACTCGGCGATCAGCAGATAGGGCAGGTACACCTCGGCGCCGAACAGCGCGCCCGCGACCATGCCGCGCATGAGCACGACGCTCGGCAGGCCGCGCGCGGCACCGAGCGTTCCGCGGGGCACCAGCGGGCGGATCGCCACCGCGATCGCGACAGCGGCGACGGCGACGACCACCGGCGTCCAGGGGCCCGCCTCGTGCGCCAGGCTCAGAGCGAGGGCCGCCACGGCGACCACGACCGCCCACACCAGGCGTGCGCCGACCCGCGCGGGCTCCGGGTGCTCGGTGGCCAGCTGCATCGTGCGCAGGCGCACCCACACCAGCGCGAAGGCCGCGAGGGTGAGCACGGCGACACCGAGGAAGACCCACCGCCAGTGGAGGAACTCCGCCACGGCGCCGGCGAGGACCGGTCCGATGAGCGACGGGATCACCCACGCGGCCGCGAACGCTGCGAACACCCGACCGTGCTGCGCGGCCGGATACACGCGCGCCACCACCACGTAGAGGGCCACCGTCTGGCCGCCTGCGCCCAGTCCCTGCAGCAGGCGCCCGATCACCAGCACCGGCATCGACGTCGCGATCCCCGCCACGATCAGACCCAGCACGAACAGGCCGACCGCGGTCGCGAGCGGACCCAGCGGGCTCGCGCGGTCGCACCACGCGCCCGACGCGACCATGCCGATGACGCTCGCCGCGAAGGTTCCCGAGAACGCGACCGCGTACAGCGCCGCGCCGTCGAGCTCCGCGGCGACGACGGGCATCACCGTCGTCACGGCGAGCGACTCGAGCGCCGCGAGGAAGATCAGCGCGATCGCGCCGACGGTGACCCCGACGGTCCGCGACGACCAGATGCCCGAGCCGGAGGACGTGTTCACCGGTGCAGCAGCGCGCCGATGCGCTCGACGGCCTCCCGCAGCACGTCGGGCGAGCAGCCGAAGTTGATGCGCACGTGGCCGCGTCCCTCGACGCCGAAGTGCGGACCGAAGTGCAGCGCGACCTTCGCGTCGCGCAGGATCTTCACCGCGGGGTTGTCGCCCCACCCGAGGTCGGTCAGATCCACCCAGGCGAGGAACCCCGCGTCGGGGATGCGGAACCGGGCGCCGGGCACATGCTCGGCGAGGAGGTCGGCCAGCAGCCGGCGGTTCTCGTCGAGCCTCGCCAGCAGCGCATCGAGCCATGCGTCGCTCTCCTCGGAGAACGCGGCGACTCCGGCCAGCGCGCCGAACAGACCCGTCCGCCACTCGACCTCGACCGGCAGCCCGTTCACGACCCGCGTCGTCGCGTCATCGGCGGTGACCATGAGCGCGCACTTGAGGCCGGCGAGATTGAACGCCTTCGAGGCGCTCGTCACGGCATACCCGACGCGGGCTGCCGCCGGCGACGCGGCGAGGAACGGCGTGAAGGCCACGCCGGGCTGGACGAGCGGCGCGTGGATCTCGTCGCTGACCACGACGGCACCGTGGCGCTCCGCGATGTCGGAGAGAGCGGCGAGGCTCTCGCGGGCGTGCGCCGTGCCGGTGGGGTTGTGCGGGTTGCACAGCAACACGGCTCGCGCGCCGTCCGCCAGCGCCGCCTCGATGCCGGCCAGATCCAGCTCCCAGGCGGCATCCGTCTCGATCAGCGGCACGCGCTCCACGACACCGCCCGCCTCGGGCACGCAGTCGTAGAACGGCGGGTACACCGGCGGTGTCACCACGACCCGGTCCCCCGGGTCGGTCACGGCCCGCAGGATCTCGACGACGCCCATGATGACGTCGCCGGTCGACCGCACCCGCGCGGGGTCGACGTCCCACCCGAAGCGGCGCTGCGCGAAGCGGGCGAAGGCGTCCCGGATGCCGGGATCCGGGGGCGTGTAGCCGGTGTCGCCGAGCCCGACGGCTCGCGCGAGCGCCGCGGTGATCCCCGGCGCGAGCGCGAAGTCCGTCTCGGCGACGAACAGCGGCAGCACGTCGTCGGGGTACTTCCGCCACTTCGTGCTGGACCGGAGCCGCAGCTGGTCGATCGGCAGGGCTTCGAGGGGTGTCACGCTCACCACATGAGCCTAGCCATCGGGTCGCCCTCCGGCTCTGCGCGCATCAGATGGCGAAACCGAGCGCGCGCATCATGTCGCGCCCGTCGTCCGTGATCCGCTCGGGGCCCCACGGCGGCATCCACACCCAGTTGATGCGGAACCGCTCCACGACGTCGTCCAGTGCCTGGGCCGTCTGCTCCTCGAGGACGTCGGTCAGCGGGCATCCGGCCGACGTGAGCGTCATGTGGATGACCAGCGCGTCGTTGTCGTCGTCCCACGCGAGATCGTAGATCAGGCCCAGGTCGACGACATTGATCCCCAGTTCGGGGTCCATGACGTCCTTGAGGGCCTCGATGACCTCGTCGTACTTCTCGGGCGCGAGTGTTGCGGTCATGTAACGATTCTAGGCGTCCGCGTCGGCCGAAGCGCCCTCGAGCGGCGCCAGGAATCGGTCGTAGCCCTCGTCCTCGAGTCGCGTCGCGAGCTCGGGGCCGCCCTCCTCCACGATCCTGCCGCCCACCATGACGTGGACGTAGTCCGGGTGGATGTAGCGGAGGATGCGCGTGTAGTGCGTGATCAGCAGCACACCGAGGTCGGTCGCCTCCTTGGCGCGGTTCACGCCCTCGGAGACGATCTTGAGCGCGTCGACGTCGAGGCCGGAGTCGGTCTCGTCCAGCACGGCCATCTTCGGCTTCAGAACCTCGAGCTGCAGGATCTCGTGCCGCTTCTTCTCGCCGCCGGAGAAGCCCTCGTTCACGTTGCGCTGGGCGAACTTCGCGTCCATGCGCAGGTTCTTCATGGACTCCTTGACGTCCTTCGTCCACGTGCGGATCGAGGGGGCCTCGCCGTCCAGGGCCGTCTTGGCGGTGCGGAGGAAGTTCGTCACCGTGACGCCGGGGATCTCGACCGGGTACTGCATGGCCAGGAACAGGCCCGCGCGGGCGCGCTCGTCGACCGACATCTCGAGGACGTCCTCGCCGTCGAACGTGATCGAGCCGCTCGTCACGGTGTACTTCGGGTGACCGGCGATCGTGTACGCCAGGGTCGACTTGCCCGAGCCGTTCGGGCCCATGATCGCGTGGGTCTCACCGGTGCGGATGGTGAGGGTGACGCCGTTGAGGATCGGGGTCGTGCCGGCTTCGGTCTCGACCGTCACATGCAGGTCTCGGATCTCGAGGACAGACATAGGTTTCAGACTTCCTTCTTCACGTTCGTATCGATGAGCACATCGTCGCCGTCGATGGTGACCTCGAACACGGGCACGGGCTCATAGGCGGGGAGGTTCAGGGGCTTGCCGGTGCGCAGCGAGAAGGCCGAGCCGTGGGCCCAGCACTCCAGGGTGTCGTCCTCGACGAAGCCCTCGGCGAGCGAGATGTCGCCGTGGGTGCAGGTGTCGCCGATGGCGTGCACCTCGCCGTTGCCGTCGAGCACCACCGCGATGGCGACGCCGTCCAGCTCGACGCGCAGGGCGGTGTCCTGCTCGAGCTCGCTCAGCGCGCAGGCGCGCTGAGCGGTCATCGGGACACCTCCTGCGCGAGCTCGGCCTCGATGAGGTCGAACAGCTCGGCCTCGAGGTCGTCGATGCCGATCTTCTGCACGATCTCGGCGAGGAATCCGAGCACGACGAGACGGCGTGCCTCGTCCTCGGGGATGCCGCGGGCCTGCAGGTAGAAGAGCTGCTCGTCGTCGAAGCGGCCGGTCGCGCTGGCGTGGCCCGCGCCGCGGATGTCGCCGGTCTCGATCTCGAGGTTCGGGATCGAATCCGCGCGGGCGCCGTCGGTGAGCACCAGGTTGCGGTTGGCCTCGTAGGAGTCGGTGCCCACGGCATCCGGCCCGATGAGGACGTCGCCGATCCACACGCTGCGCGCGCTCTCGCCCTGCAGCGCGCCCTTGTAGAGGACGTCGCCGCTGGTCTCGGCGCCCTTGTGGAACAGGTACACCTGGCTCTCGAGGTGCTGCCCGGCGTCGGCGTAGCTCAGGCCGTACAGCTCTCCGCGCGAGCCGGTGCCGGCCAGCTCGACGCTCGGGTTGACCCGCACGACGCCACCGCCGAAGCTGACGACGATGTGGCGCAGGGTGGCGTCCCGGTCGACGCGCGCCTGGTGGGATGCCGCGTGCACCGCGTCGTCCTCCCACTGCTGCACGCTGACGACCTCGAGGTGCGAGCCGTCGCGCGCGATGACCTCGACGTTCTCGTCGAACTGCGCCGATCCGGCGTGCCGCAGCAGCACGGTGCCGCGCGCGTGGGTCTCGGCCTCGATCACGATGTGCGCGTTCGCGCGGCGGTCCGCCCCGCGGCCGCTCATCTCGACGACGACCGGCGCCTCGAGCTCGACGTCCCGGGGGATCCTCACGTGCAGCGCCTCGTCGGTGCGGCGCCACGCGATGGCGGCGACGCGGTCCTCGGGTTCGAAGACATCGCCGCGCGGCGCCTCGCCGGCCCGCAGCGATCCCACGACGACCGCCTCGGGGGCGGTCACCGCGTACTCGACGGCGGGGTCGCCCGGCCGGTCATCGGCGGCGACGTCCTCGAAGAGGGGCGCCAGCCGCGCCACGGGGGCGTGCTTCCAGTTGACCTCGCGGCCGGTCGGGATCTCGAAGTCCGCGGGGTCGTACGAGTGCGGACGCTCCGAGCGCGTCTGCACCGGAACGAATGCTCCCGCCCCGTCCGAATGCGGCCGAGATCCCGGCACCGTCGCGGGTGCCTGCGTCGTGGTCGTCATCTAGCCGACCGATCCTTCCATGCCCATCTCGATGAGCTTGTTCAGTTCCATGGCGTATTCCATCGGCAGCTCGCGCGCGATCGGCTCGATGAAGCCGCGCACGATCATCGCCATCGCCTCGTCCTCGGGAAGGCCGCGGGACTGCAGGTAGAACAGCTGCTCCTCGCTGACCTTCGACACCGTCGCCTCATGGCCCAGGTGCACGTCGTCGACGCGGATGTCGATCGCCGGATACGTGTCCGAGCGCGAGATCGTGTCGACGAGCAGGGCGTCGCATCGCACGGTGTTGGCGGAGTGGTGCGCGTTCTGGTCGACGCGCACCTCGCCGCGGTAGCCCGCGCGGCCGCCGCCGCGAGCAATCGACTTCGACACGATCGACGACTGCGTGTACGGCGCCATGTGGATCATCTTCGCGCCGGCGTCCTGGTGCTGGCCGGGACCGGCGAAGGCGACCGAGAGCGTCTCGCCCTTGGCGTGCTCGCCCATCAGGAAGATCGACGGGTACTTCATCGTCACCTTCGAGCCGATGTTGCCGTCGACCCACTCCATCGTCGCGCCCTCGTGGGCGACGGCGCGCTTGGTGACGAGGTTGTAGACGTTGTTCGACCAGTTCTGGATCGTCGTGTAGCGAACGCGGGCGTTCTTCTTCACGATGATCTCGACGACGGCCGAGTGCAGCGAGTCGCTCTTGTAGATCGGAGCCGTGCAGCCCTCGATGTAGTGGACGTAGCTGTCCTCGTCGGCGATGATCAGCGTCCGCTCGAACTGGCCCATGTTCTCGGTGTTGATGCGGAAGTACGCCTGCAGCGGGATCTCGACGTGCACGCCCTTGGGCACGTACACGAACGATCCGCCCGACCACACCGCGGTGTTCAGCGCGGCGAACTTGTTGTCACCGGCGGGGATCACGGTGCCGAAGTACTCCTCGAAGAATTCGGGGTGCTCGCGCAGCGCCGTGTCGGTGTCCATGAAGATGACGCCCTGCGCCTCGAGGTCCTCGCGGATCTGGTGGTAGACGACCTCGGACTCGTACTGGGCCGCGACGCCGGCGACCAGGCGCGCGCGCTCGGCCTCGGGGATGCCGAGGCGCTCGTAGGTGTTGCGGATGTCCTCGGGGAGGTCCTCCCAGGTCTGCGCCTGCTTCTCGGTGGACCGGACGAAGTACTTGATGTTGTCGAAGTCGATGGCGCTGAGATCGGCGCCCCACGTCGGCATCGGCTTGCGGCCGAACAGCTGCAGAGCCTTCAGCCGGGTCTTCAGCATCCATTCGGGCTCGGCCTTGAGGGCCGAGATGTCGCGGACGACCGCCTCGCTCAGACCGCGCTTCGCGCTCGCGCCGGCGGCGTCGGGGTCGTGCCATCCGAATTCGTAGACGCCGAGGCCCTCGAGCTCCGGCCGGTCGATCAGCACATCAGACATGGTCGATTTTCTCCTCCGGGTCCAAACGGTGTCATCCGCCCCGGCATTCCTGCTCCCCCGGTGGAGTTACCGGGAGGGGATGCCGCTGGTGGGCCCTCACTTTTCGGCGCTGACCTCGCGCCTAGACTGTCAGTGGTGCGCGGCGCGATTCCACGCCCGCAGCCGACCAATCGATTCTACAGGTTCCGTCCCGACCCCGGACGATCCGCGAACCGCATGTGCCCCGACACGGGCACGTGCACCCGACGGCCCAGGAGAACCCGCCGCATGTCCGCAGACACCGCTTCCCGCACCACGTCCCCGTCGGGGAACGCGTTCTGGAGGTGGCTGCCCGACCGCGTCGACGCCCGCATCCGCGTCTTCGCCTGGCTGTCGTTCCTCGCCGAGGTCACGATCATCGGCACCGGCGGCGCCGTGCGTCTGACCGGCTCGGGCCTGGGCTGTCCCACGTGGCCGACGTGCACGGCCGAGTCCCTGGTCCCGACGCCCGAGATGGGGATCCACGGCGTCATCGAATTCGGCAACCGCACCCTCACCGGGCTGGTCGGCATCCTCGCCGTCGTCGTGCTCGTGCTGGTGCTGCGCATCCGGCGCGAGCGTCGCGACCTGTTCACCCTCGCCGCCATCGTGCTCGGCGGGGTCGTGGCGCAGGCGATCGTGGGCGGCATCACGGTCCTCACGGGCCTGAACCCCTTCATCGTCGGCTTCCACTACGTCGCCTCGCTCGTCCTCGTGGGCGTCACCGCCGCCTTCCTCGCGCGCATGGGCGAGCCCGGCGGACCGCGCGAGCCGGTCGTGCCCCGCTGGCACCGCATCCTCGCCCACACGACGTCGGTCGTGCTCCTGGTGACCGTCGTCGTGGGCGTGCTCACGACCGGCGCGGGCCCCCACTCGGGAGACGCGGATGCCGGCCGCAACGGATTCGACGTCGAGATCCTCGAGCACGTGCACGCCTGGCCCGCCTATGCGCTGTTCGCCCTCACGCTGGCCCTGCTTGCCGGCGCGTGGCGCGTCCGCCGCACCGCCCCGCGCGTGCTCGGCTGGACGATCGCGCTGCTGGTCGTCGAGCTCGTCCAGATCGGGGTCGGCCTCTACCAGGCCCGCAACGGCCTCCCCGAACTCGCCGTGGGCATCCACATGGTCCTCGCCGCACTGCTGGTGGCGACCATGACGGTGCTGCTGCTCCGCCTCACCCCCGCGCAGACGCGCACAGCGGACGCACGCACAGCGGACGCATAGGCGGCTCCGGGGATCCGCACGAACTGCCCTGGCACCGTGAGGACGGCGTCGCCGACCCGGGCGGCGCTCCCCCACGCGCCGCACACTCCAGGAGTCCCCATGACCGCCCGCCCCCGTCTCGCCACCCGCATCCCCTTCTGGGGTCTCGTCGTCGCCTCGCTCGGCAGCGCCGCAGCGGGAGCCCTCATCCTCGTCGACAAGCTCGGCGTGATGACCACGACCCTCACGGACGGCACCGCCACGGGCATCGAGGTGTACGTGGGCCAGTCCATGGCCGTCCTCGGCGCCGTGCTCATCGGCGCGGGCGTCATCGGCATCCTCCTCGCCTTCGCGATCGCCTCGCTCGCGTCGCTGCGCCCGGCGGCGCCCGCCGTGGTGGTCGAGCCCATCGACTGGTCGGCCGAGAGCGCCGACGCCGATGAGGCCGAGGGCGACGCCCCCGACCACGGCTACGAGCGCGGCCTCGGCTACACGTCGCAGTTCGAGGCGGTCGGCGCCGACGACGCTCCGGCCGAGACCGCGAAGGACGCCGCGGACGAGACCGCGGACGACGCCTCGAAGGAGCCCGCCGAGACGCGCTGACCCGACGATCCGGCCGCGCCGGTCTGCCGTCCGAAGGACGCAGGCCGGCGCGACTGGTTTCGCACGGCGAGAACGGGCCCCGAGCAGCCTTCTCCGCCACTCACAGCCGTCGCATAGCAAAGGCACAGGCGTCCTCACACCAACCCTGACAGGCTGTGGTCATACCACACAGACGAAAGGGATCGACATGAAGGACTTCGCTTACACCGCCACCCCCACCGGTCAGTTCACCGTGCTGGGCGGCGGCCTCGAGGACCTCGGGTACGACCCCGCTCTCGGCTACACGCCGGACGCCGGCCTCAGCATCCACTGACCCCCGGCAGGACCGGGCCCGACGGCACGGCGATGCCGTCGGGTCAGAACGGCAGCAGCGGGTCGACCGCGATCGCCACGAACAGCAGCGTCAGGTACGTGATCGACGCGTGGAACACGCGCATCGGACGCGGCTCGGTCCCGCGGATCGCCCGGTTGTACAGGCGGTGCGACTCGTAGATGAACCAGCCGCCGAACACCAGAGCGGATGCCGTGTACACCAGGCCCATGCCGGCCACCGGGATCAGCAGCAGCGAGCTGACGACCGTCGCCCACGTGTAGAGGATGACGTGCAGACCGACCTGCGAGCCGTGACGCGTCGCGCCGAGCATCGGCACGTCGACGTTGTCGTACTGCTCCTTGTACTTCATCGACAGCGGCCAGTAGTGCGGCGGCGTCCACAGGAACACCAGCACGAACAGGATCACCGGCGGCCAGGAGAGCGAGCCCGTCACGGCGCTCCAGCCGATCACCACCGGGAAGCAGCCCGCGATGCCGCCCCACACGATGTTCTGCTCGGTGCGGCGCTTCAGGATCAGCGTGTAGATCACGACGTAGAAGAAGATGGCGCCGGCCGACAGGGCCGCGGCCAGCAAGTTGGTCGTGACCCACAGCCACACCGTCGAGACGATCGCGAGCGTCCAGGCGAACACGAGCGCGCCGCGCGGCGAGACCTCGCCCGTCACGAGCGGCCGGTTCTCGGTGCGCTGCATGTGCGCATCGATGTCGCGGTCGAGGTACATGTTGAAGGCCGCGGCCGACCCCGCGCTCATCGAGCCGCCGATGACGGTGGCCAGCACCAGCCACAGCGAGGGGAATCCGCCCTGCGCGAGGATCATGACCGGGACGGTCGTGACCAGCAGCAGCTCGAGCACGCGAGGCTTCGTCAGCGCGATGTACGCGCGCACGGTTCGTCCGAGGGGATGGCGGGCGGTTCGCGGTGCCGGAACGGGCGTTCGCGCGCCCGCCGTCGTCGTGATGTCCATCGCCCCCGCAATCGCCGCCTAGGAAACCACCCCATTCTAGGGCATGGCCCATGGCCGGCCGGCCCCGCCGCCGGGCCTCTCAGCCCCGAGCGCTGCGCGTGAGAAGACGGTCACCGCGGCGACACGTACATGACACCCCCGAGGCACAACGGCGCGCCAGACTGTACAGCGCACCGACGGGCACGGCTGGACCGCCCGGACGGGGTCGGAGATCCGAGGGTTCCCTTCGCGACGTGTTACCGGTAACATCCATGTCACACAACGAGACGCATCGCCCCTGCGGCATGCCGCTTCGCTAAGCTGAACAACACGTTCGCGCTCGCGCAGCTCCTCCTGACCCGACCCCTCGAAACGGGCGTCCGCGGAGAGATCTTTCCGCGGGCGCATCCTCAGGAAAGGTCACCGAGTGACGGATTTGCTCTGGAACGAGATCGACGCGCGCGCCGTGGACACGGCCCGCCTGCTGGCCGCGGACGCGGTCGAGAAGGTGGGGAACGGACACCCCGGCACCGCGATGAGCCTGGCACCGGCGGCCTACCTGCTGTACCAGCACGTCATGAACCACGATCCGGCCGACACCCACTGGGTGGGCCGGGACCGCTTCATCCTGTCGGCGGGGCACTCCTCGCTGACGCAGTACGTGCAGCTGTATCTCGGCGGCTTCGGCCTGGAGCTCGACGACCTGAAGTCGCTGCGCACGTGGGGATCCCTCACGCCGGGCCACCCCGAGTACGGGCACACCGACGGCGTCGAGATCACGACCGGACCGCTCGGCCAGGGCCTGGCCTCGTCGGTCGGCTTCGCCTACGCCGCACGCTACGAGCGTGGCCTGTTCGACCCCGAGGCGGCCCCCGGCGAGAGCCCCTTCGACCACTACGTCTACGTGATCGCCTCCGACGGCGACCTGCAGGAGGGCGTCACCAGCGAGGCCTCGAGCCTCGCCGGCCACCAGGAGCTCGGCAACCTCATCGCCATCTACGACTCCAACCAGATCTCGATCGAGGACGACACCGACATCGCCTTCACCGAGGACGTCGCGAAGCGCTACGAGTCCTACGGCTGGCAGGTCCAGACCGTGGACTGGAAGAAGACCGGCGAGTACGTCGAGGACGTCGCCGAGCTGTACGCGGCCATCGAGGCGGCCAAGGCCGAGACCACCAAGCCCTCGCTGATCGTGCTCAAGACGATCATCGGCTGGCCTGCACCGGGCAAGCAGAACACCGGCAAGATCCACGGCTCGGCCCTCGGCGCCGAGGAGCTCGCCGCCACCAAGAAGGTCATGGGCTACGACCCGGAGCAGAGCTTCGTGGTCGCCGACGACGTGATCGCCCACACGCGCTCGCTGGCCGAGCGCGCGGCGACGGCGCGCACCGCGTGGCAGGCGGGATTCGACGCTTGGGCGGCGGCCAACCCCGAGCGCAAGGCGCTGTTCGACCGTCTCGAAGCGGGCGAGCTGCCCGCCGACGTCGAGTCGGCTCTGCCGACGTTCGAGTCGGGCAAGGACCTCTCGACGCGCGCGGCATCCGGGCAGGTCATCAACGGCCTCGCCGCGGTGATGCCCGAACTGTGGGGCGGCTCGGCCGACCTCGCGGAGTCCAACCTGACGACCATCAAGTCGGCGAAGTCGTTCGTGCCGACCGAGTGGTCCACGCACGAGTGGTCGGGCGACCCCTACGGGCGCGTCCTGCACTTCGGCATCCGCGAGCACGCGATGGGGTCGATCGTGAACGGCATCGTGCTGCACGGCAAGACCCGCGCCTTCGGCGGCACGTTCCTGATCTTCAGCGACTACATGCGCCCGGCCGTGCGTCTGGCCGCCCTCATGAACGTGCCCTCGATCTTCGTGTGGACGCACGACTCGGTGGCGCTCGGCGAGGACGGCCCCACCCACCAGCCGATCGAGCAGCTCGCGTCGCTGCGCGCCATCCCGAACTTCACGGTGGTGCGCCCGGCGGACGCCAACGAGACCGCCGTGGCCTGGCTCGAGATGCTGCGACGCAGCGAAGGTCCCGCCGGCATCGCGCTGACGCGGCAGAACATCCCGGTGTTCCCGCGCGGCGAGGCCGGCTTCGCCGCCGCCGCCGGCGCCGCGAAGGGCGCGTACGTCCTCGTCGACGCCGAGAACGGCGCACCGGACGTCATCCTCATCGCCACGGGCTCGGAGGTCCAGCTGGCCGTGTCGGCACGCGAGGCCCTCGCCGCCGACGGCATCGGCGCCCGCGTCGTGTCGGCCCCGTCGCTGGAGTGGTTCGCCGAGCAGGACGAAGCGTACCGCGAGAGCGTGCTGCCGGCATCCGTGAAGGCCCGTGTGTCGGTCGAGGCCGGCTCCGCGCTGTCGTGGCGCGGCATCGTCGGCGACGCCGGCCGCTCCGTCGCCATCGACCACTTCGGCGCGTCGGCCGACTACAAGACCCTGTTCCAGAAGTTCGGCTTCACCGCCGAAGCGGTCGCCGAGGCGGCACGCGAATCCCTCGCCGCTGTCGCGGCGGCTCAGTGATCACCGAGGAGACACATCCATGAGCACTCCCACCGAACAGCTCGCCGCCGAGGGCGTCAGCATCTGGCTGGACGACCTGTCGCGCGACCGGATCGTGACCGGCAACCTCGCCGGGCTGATCACCTCCCGCAACATCTCCGGCGTCACCACGAACCCGACGATCTTCCAGGGCGCGATCGGCTCGGGAGCCGCCGCCTACGCCGGGCAGATCACCGAGCTCGCCAAGGCCGGCGCCTCGGTCGACGAGGCGATCTTCGCCGCGACCACCGACGACGTCCGTGACGCGTGCGACATCCTCCGCCCCGTCTTCGACGCCACCGGCGGCGTCGACGGGCGCGTGTCGATCGAGGTCTCCCCCGACCTCGCCCACGACACCGAGGAGACCATCTCGCAGGCGAAGGCGCTGTGGGAGCGGGTGGACCGCCCCAACGCGCTGATCAAGATCCCCGCGACCAAGGCGGGGCTGCCCGCGATCACCGAGGTCATCGGCGCCGGCATCAGCGTCAACGTGACGCTGATCTTCAGCCTGGACCGGTACGCCGAGGTCATCGACGCGTACCTCGCCGGGCTCGAGAAGGCGCAGGCCGCGGGCATCGACCTGTCCACGATCGAGTCGGTCGCGTCCTTCTTCGTCTCGCGCGTGGACACCGAGGTCGACAAGCGCCTCGCCGCGATCGGGACCGACGCCGCCGAGGCGCTCAAGAGCAAGGCCGGTGTCGCCAACGCACGTCTGGCGTACGAGCTGTTCGAGCAGAAGTTCGCCGACGACGCCGCCAAGGCGCTCCTCGTCGCCGGCGCCAACACGCAGCGGCCGCTGTGGGCGTCGACCGGTGTGAAGGACCCGTCTCTGC
Source organism: Microbacterium thalassium (assembly GCF_014208045.1). NCBI lineage: Bacteria > Bacillati > Actinomycetota > Actinomycetes > Micrococcales > Microbacteriaceae > Microbacterium > Microbacterium thalassium. The sequence goes on along the minus strand of NZ_JACHML010000001.1, from coordinate 2,249,058 downwards.
CCGACACGCTCTACGTCACCGAGCTCGTCGCCGCGGGCACCGTCAACACCATGCCCGAGAAGACCCTCGAGGCGACCTTCGACCACGGCGTGGTCGAAGGTGACACCGTCACGGCGAACTACGGCGACGCGCACGCGCACTTCGACGCCCTCGCCGCCGTCGGCGTCGACTTCGCCGACGTCACCCAGGTCCTCGAGGACGAAGGCGTCGACAAGTTCATCGCCTCGTGGCACGACCTCCAGAACACCGTCAAGACCGCGCTCGCGGACGCTCTGGAGTCCGCGAGATGAGCTTCGAGATCCACGTCACCGGCCACGTGAAGTCGGTGGTGGACGAGACCCTTCCGGGCCTCGTCGCGGATCTGGTCGCCTCCGGCATCACGGCCGGCGACGCCTCGCTGTGGGGAGCCGACGCCGAGCCCGAGGCGTCGCAGCGGCTCGGCTGGGTTCAGGCGGTCAGCGTTTCGCGCCCGCTCGTGGCGGAGATCGAAGCGCTGCGCGCCGACCTCGTCGCCCGCGGCGTGACGCGGGTCGTGCTCGCCGGCATGGGCGGCTCGTCGCTCGCTCCGGAGGTCATCACGCGAACCTCGGGCGTGCCGCTCGTGATCCTCGACTCGACCTCGCCCGGCCAGGTGCTCGCCGCCATCGACGGCGACCCCGAGGCGGGCGGGCTGACGCAGACGGTCCTCGTCGTGGCGTCCAAGTCCGGCTCGACCGTCGAGACCGACTCGGCCAAGCGCGCCTTCGAGGCCGCGTTCCGCGACCTCGGCATCGACCCCGCCGAGCGCATCGTGGTCGTGACCGATCCCGGATCGCCCCTGGACGAATCGGCCCGCGCCGACGGCTACCGCGTCTTCAACGCGGATCCGACGGTGGGCGGCCGCTACTCGGCCCTGACGGCCTTCGGACTGGTTCCGGCAGGTCTCGCCGGCGCCGACATCTCGGAGATCCTCGACGAGGCCGATGCGACGCTGCTCGAGGTCGCGATCGACAGCCCCGACAATCCGGCGCTCGTCCTCGCGGCCGCCATCGCCGGCGGCTCGCCGCGGCGCGACAAGATGGGCCTCATCACCGACGGCACGCACATCGCGGGCCTGCCCGACTGGATCGAGCAGCTGGTGGCGGAGTCGACCGGCAAGGAGGGCACCGGGATCCTCCCCGTCGTGCTCCTGCCGGTCTCGCCCGAGGTCGACGAGCCCGGGGACGACCTGCAGATCGTGCGCATCGTCGACGAGGCGGACGAGTTCCACCTGTTCGAGCGGCACGTCGGCGAGGTCCTCATCAGCGGCTCGCTGGGTGCGCAGTTCGTGGTGTGGGAGTACGCCACCGCCATCGCGGGACGGATGCTGGGGATCAACCCGTTCGACCAGCCCGACGTCGAGTCGGCGAAGACCGCCGCGCGCGGCCTGCTCGAGGCACGGCCCGAGGCCTCCGCGCCCGCGTTCGTCGCCGAGGGCGTCGAGGTCCGGGTCTCGGATCCGGCTCTCGCGGCATCCGGCACGGTCGCCGGCGTCCTCGACGCGCTGTGGGCTTCGGTGCCCGACGGCGGCTACGTGGCGATCCAGGCGTACGTCAACCGCCTCGAGCTGCCGCAGCTGCAGGGCCTGCGCGAGATGGTCGCGGCGGACTCCGGCACGCCCACGACGTTCGGATGGGGGCCGCGGTTCCTGCACTCGACCGGGCAGTACCACAAGGGCGGGCCCGCGAACGGCGTGTTCCTGCAGATCCTCGAGCGCACCGACGTGGACCTCGAGATCCCCGGCCGGCCGTTCACGTTCAGCCAGCTCATCGAGGCCCAGGCCGCCGGCGACGCTGACGTCCTCGCGAACGGGCATGGGCGCCCGGTCGTCTCACTGACCCTGACCGACCCCCAGATCGAAGTGCTCTCGCTCTTCGAAGCCGCCCAATAGGAGCCCCTCCCCCGATGACCGTCGAGATCTCGCGCGGGCGGAATCCGCTGCGTGACCCCGAGGATCGGCGCCTGAACCGCATTGCGGGACCCAGCGCGCTCGTGATCTTCGGCGTCACCGGCGATCTGTCCCGCAAGAAGCTGATGCCCGCCGTCTACGACCTCGCCAACCGCGGCCTGCTGCCCCCGGGCTTCGCGCTCGTGGGCTTCGCCCGTCGCGACTGGGACGACCAGGACTTCGCCAAGGTCGTGCACGACGCGGTCAAGCAGAACGCGCGCACCGAGTTCCGCGAGGAGACCTGGAAGCAGCTCCTCCAGGGCATCCGCTTCGTCTCGGGCGAGTTCGACGACCCGGCCGCCTTCACGCGCCTGCGCGAGACGGTCGAGAAGCTCGACACCGAGCGCGGCACCATGGGCAATCACGCGTTCTACCTCTCGATCCCGCCGCGCGACTTCCCGCTGGTCGCCGAGCAGCTGAAGAACTCCGGTCTGGTCGACGACACCGCCGATCAGCCGGAGCGGTGGCGGCGCGTGGTCATCGAGAAGCCGTTCGGCAGCGACCTCGAGACGGCGCGCTCGCTCAACGATGCGCTGCGCTCGGCGTTCCCGGCGGACTCGATCTTCCGCATCGACCACTACCTCGGCAAGGAGACGGTCCAGAACATCCTGGCCCTGCGGTTCGCCAACGAGCTGTACGAGCCCATCTGGAACCGCAACTACGTCGACCACGTGCAGATCACGATGGCCGAGGACATCGGCGTCGGCGGCCGCGCGGGCTACTACGACGGCATCGGCGCGGCGCGCGACGTCATCCAGAACCACCTGCTGCAGCTCATGGCCCTGACGGCGATGGAGGAGCCGATCTCGTTCGACGCCGCGCACCTGCGCAGCGAGAAGGAGAAGGTGCTCGCGGCCGTGACGCTGCCGGGCGACCTGGCGCAGTCCACGTCGCGCGGTCAGTACGCCGGCGGGTGGCAGGGCGGCGAGAAGGTCCGCGGCTTCCTCGACGAGGACGGCATGGACCCGCAGTCCACGACCGAGACCTACGCGGCGATCACGCTCGAGGTCAACACGCGCCGCTGGGCCGGCGTCCCCTTCTACCTGCGCACCGGCAAGCGCCTCGGACGCCGCGTCACCGAGGTCGCCGTCGTCTTCAAGAGCGCGCCCGAGATGCTGTTCTCGCGCAGCGACCGCTCGGGACAGGGCCAGAACGCCCTCGTGATCCGCGTGCAGCCGGACGAGGGCGTCACGATCCGCTTCGGCTCGAAGGTGCCGGGGGCCAGCGCCCAGGTGCGCGATGTGACCATGGACTTCGGCTACGGCCACGCGTTCACCGAGGCGAGCCCCGAGGCCTACGAGCGCCTCATCCTCGACGTGCTGCTCGGCGATCCGCCGCTGTTCCCGCGCCATGAAGAGGTCGAGCTCTCGTGGAAGATCCTCGACCCGATCGAGCGCTTCTGGGAGTCCCAGGGCGGCCCGCTCGAACAGTACTCACCCGGATCGTGGGGCCCCGCATCCTCGCACGAGATGCTCGCCCGCGACGGACGCGCTTGGAGGCGCCCGTGATCGTCGACCTGCCCGACACCAACGTCAGCAAGATCTCGCGGGCTCTCGTGAGCGTGCGCGAGGAGGGCGGCGCCGTCGCGCTCGGGCGCGTGCTGACGCTCATCATCATCACGCGCCAGGGGGCGATGGAAGAGGCCATCGAGGCCGCCAACGACGCCTCGCGCGAGCACCCCATGCGGGTCATCGTGCTCATGATCAGCGAGCCCGATGCCCCGGATGCCCGTCTGGACGCGCAGATCCGCGTCGGCGGCGACGCCGGCGCCAGCGAGGTCGTGACGCTGCAGGTGCGCGGCGAGGCCGCCCGGTCGAACCTCGAGTCCCTCGTGACCGGACTGCTGCTGCCGGATGCGCCCGTCGTGGTGTGGTGGCCGAACGAGACGCCGCCCGAGCCGTCCGCGACCACGATCGGCCGCATCGCACAGCGCCGCATCACGGATGCCGCCACCAAGACCGATCCCTCGGCATGGGTGAGCCATCTCGGCGAGACGTACGCGCCCGGCGACACCGACCTGGCGTGGACGCGCCTGACGCGCTGGCGGGAGCAGCTCGCGGCGATCCTCGATCAGCCGCCGTACGAGACGGTCACGTCGGTGCGCGTGCGCGGCGCGGCGGATTCGCCCTCGACGGCGCTGCTCGCGGCGTGGCTGCGCGTCGCCCTCGACGTGCCGGTGGAGTGGGAGTACCTCGACGCCGACGACTGGCCGCACGGCATCAAGTCGGTGGCCCTGACGCGCGCGAGCGGCGAGGTGCTGCTCGAGCGGCCGAGCCCCGGTCTGGCGATCCTCACGCAGCCCGGCCAGCCCAGCCACGAGCTCGCCTTCCCGCGCCGCACGCTGCGCGAGTGCCTGGCGGAGGAGCTGCGTCGCCTGGATCCCGACCTCCTGTATGGTCGAGTCATCACCGAGGGGTGGGATCTGCTGGACCCGCCGACGACGCGGGAGGCGTAGGACGAGCAGTATGACGGAAGTGTGGGCTGAGAAGCGGGTCGTCATCGCACCCGACCCCGGAACGCTGGCCGAATCCGTCGCTTCCCGGTTCCTCACCAGGGTCCGCAAGCGCGTCGCGAACGGGCGCCAGGCCCACATCTCGCTCACCGGCGGCAGCATGGGCGGCGCGGTGCTCGCGGCGGCGGCCCGTCACCCCCGTGTCCACGAGATCGACTGGTCGCTCGTCCACTTCTGGTGGAGCGACGAGCGCTTCGTGCCGCGTGGACACGCCGATCGCAACGATGTCCTCGCCCGCGGTGCGCTGCTGAACCACATCGACATCCCCGCGGAGAACATCCACTCCGCCGCGGGCAGCGACGACGGCGTCGATCTCGACACGGCGGCCGAGCAGTACGCGCGGGAGCTGGCCGCCTTCGGGACGCCGGACCACCCGTGGCCGACGTTCGTGGTGTGCTTCCTCGGGGTCGGGCCCGACGCCCACATCGCGTCGCTGTTCCCCGACCGCCCCGAGATCCAGATCGTCGACCGCTCCGTCGTCCCGGTGCGCGAATCCCCCAAGCCTCCGCCCGAGCGGGTGACGATGACGCGACCGGTCATCAACTCCTCGCTGCGCGTGTGGATGGTGCTCGCCGGCGAGGACAAGGCCGCGGCGCTCGGACTCGCGCTGGCCGGCGCCAGCTACCTCAGCGTGCCCGCGGGCGGCGCGAAAGGCCGTCGCCGCACGGTCTTCTTCGTCGACCGGGCCGCCGCCGCCAAGGTTCCGCCCGAGCTCATCGACCAGGAGTACTGAGCCGAGAGCCGGATACAGGAAGAGCGGATGCCTCCGGGCATCCGCTCTTCCTGTTCGTGTTGCTGAGGTCTCGACCTACTCCTGACCGCGACGCTCGCGCAGCTGCTTGAGCGCGTCGTCGAGAAGCTCCTCGGCCTCTTCGTCGCTGCGACGCTCCTTCACGTACGCCAGGTGCGTCTTGTACGGCTCGGTCTTCGCCACCGCCGGCGGGTTCTCCTTGTCGCGCCCGGCGGGAAGGCCGGTGTGCGGCGAGTCGATCACCTCGGGGATCTCCTCCTCGGGGATGCCCGCGGCGAAGTACCGGACCGTCTCGTTGCCCATCGCGTCCCAGTACGAGACGGCGATGCGGTCGGCGTGGAAGCCGTGGTCCTGCTCGCCCATGGGTCCGGCACCCACGCGGGTGCCTCGGATCGCGTTGCCTCCGGTTGCCATCAGAGCCCCTGGAACTTCGTGATCAGGCCGAGCGCGACGATCGCGACGAACCACACCAGCGCGAGCACGATGGTGAAGCGGTTCAGGTTGCGCTCGGCGAGTCCCGACGAACCGAGAGACGAGGTCATGCCGCCGCCGAACATGTCGGACAGGCCGCCGCCACGCCCCTTGTGAAGGAGGATGAGGAGAGTCAGCAGGAGGCTCGTGATGCCCAGGAGCACCTGCAGGACGAACTCGAGGATCTGCACAGTCGTTGAAGCCTTTCGTCGGCGCCCGGTTCCGGGCACCGATGGTCGAGTCTACCCGACGTCGTCAGACGCCGACGTGCTTCTGGTACCGGACGATGGCCGCGAACTCGTCGACGACGAGGCTGGCACCGCCCACCAGAGCACCGTCGACGTCGGGCTCGCGCATGAAGCTGGCGATGTTCGCCGCCTTCACCGACCCGCCGTACAGCACCCGCGTGCGGGCGGCCGCCTCGTCACCGAGCTTGGACGCGATCACCTCGCGCAGCGCCGCACACACCTCCTGCGCCTGCTCGGGCGAGGCCACCTGGCCGGTGCCGATCGCCCAGACCGGCTCGTACGCGACGACGATCTCCGCATCGGCGGGCACCGAAGCCAGCGCCACCTCGAGCTGCGCGACCGACACCGCGGTCGGGCCGGACTCCTCGCGCTGCTCGAGCGTCTCGCCGACGCAGATGACGGGAGTCAGGCCGTGCTTGAGAGCCGCCTGGACCTTGGCCGCCACGATCTCGTCGGTCTCGCCGTGGTACTGGCGTCGCTCGGAGTGCCCGATGATGACGTAGCCGCAGTCGAGCTTCGACAGGAACGCACCCGAGATCTCGCCCGTGTAGGCGCCGGAGTCCTGCGTGGACAGGTCCTGGGCACCGAGCGAGAACGGGATCTTGTCGGCGTCGAGGAGCGTCTGCACCGTGCGGATGTCGGTGAAGGGCGGGAACACCGCCACCTCGACCGAGCCGTCCTCGTGCTTGGCGTCCTTGAGCGTCCAGTGCAGCTTCTGCACGAACGCCACCGCCTGCAGGTGGTCGAGGTTCATCTTCCAGTTCCCCGCGATCAGCGGGGTGCGCTCTACTGCCATCCGAGGACCTCCAGTCCGGGGAGCTTCTTTCCTTCGAGGAACTCGAGGCTCGCGCCTCCACCGGTCGAGATGTGCCCGAACTGGTCGTCCGCGAAGCCGAGCTGGCGCACGGCGGCGGCCGAGTCGCCACCGCCGACGACGCTCAGTCCGTCGACATCCGTGAGCGCCTCTGCGACCGCCTTCGTGCCGGCCGCGAAGGCATCCATCTCGAACACGCCCATGGGGCCGTTCCAGAAGACCGTCTTCGACCCGCGGATCGCGTCGGCGAACAGCTCCGCCGTCTTCGGACCGATGTCCAGGCCCAGGCCGTCGGCGCCGAACGGGGTGTCCTCGAGCTTGTCGGCATCCGCCGTGACGTGGTCGGCGTCCGCGGCGAAGGATGCCGCGACCACCGCGTCGACGGGGAGCACCAGCTCGACGCCCTTCTCGGCGGCCGTGGCCATGTACCCCTTGACGGTGTCGAGCTGGTCCTCTTCGAGGAGGCTCTTGCCGACCTCGTAGCCCTGGGCCTTGAGGAAGGTGAACATCATGCCGCCGCCGACGCACAGCTTCTCCACCCGCGGGAGCAGGTGGGCGATGACGCCGAGCTTGTCCGAGACCTTCGAACCGCCGAGGACGACCGTGTATGGACGCTCGGGGTTCTCCGTCAGGCGGTCGAGAACGTCGACCTCCTTCTCGATCAGGTAGCCGGCGGCCGACGGCAGGATCTCGGCCAGGTCGTAGACCGACGCCTGCTTGCGGTGGACGACGCCGAACCCGTCCGAGACGAGCGCGTCGCCGAGTCCGGCGAGCTGCTCGGCGAAGGCGCGGCGCTCTGCCTCGTCCTTCGCGGTCTCGCCCGGGTTGAACCGCAGGTTCTCGATCACCGCGACGTCCCCGTCCTCGAGGGCCGCAACGGCCTCCTGGGCGGACTCGCCGACGGTGTCGCGCGCGAACGCGACCGGCTTGCCGAGAAGCTCGGACAGTCGCTGCGCGACCGGCTCGAGGCTGTACTTCGGGTCGGGGGCGCCGGCGGGGCGCCCGAGGTGCGAGCACGCGATGACGCGTGCGCCCTGATTGATCAGGTGGTTCAGCGTGGGAAGGGCCGCACGCACGCGGCCATCGTCCGTGATGACGCCGTCCTTCAGGGGGACGTTGAAGTCGACACGGACGATGACGCGCCTGCCTGCGAGCGAACCCAGCGAATCGAGGGTGCGCAGAGCCATGATCGTCAGAGCTTGCTGGCGACGATCTCGGTCAGGTCGACGAGGCGGTTCGAGTAGCCCCACTCGTTGTCGTACCACGACACGACCTTGACCTGGTTGCCGATGACGCGGATGAGGCCGGCGTCGAAGATCGACGAGTGCGGGTCGGTGACGATGTCGCTGGAGACGATCGGGTCCTCGGTGTACTTGAGGATGCCGGCGAGCGGGCCTTCGGCGGCGGCCTTGTAGGCGGCCTTGATCTCGTCGACGGTCGCCTCCTTGGCCACCTCGACCGTGAGGTCGGTGGCCGAGCCGGTGGGAACCGGCACGCGCAGCGCGAAGCCGTCCAGCTTGCCCTTCAGCTCGGGCAGCACGAGGCCGATGGCCTTGGCCGCACCGGTCGAGGTGGGGACGATGTTGAGCGCGGCGGCGCGGGCGCGGCGCAGGTCGCTGTGCGGGCCGTCCTGCAGGTTCTGGTCGGCGGTGTACGCGTGGACCGTCGTCATGAGGCCCTTCACGATGCCGAACTCGTCGTTCAGGACCTTGGCCAGCGGCGCGAGGCAGTTGGTCGTGCACGACGCGTTCGAGATGATGTGGTGCTTCTCGGGGTCGTACAGCTCCTCGTTCGCGCCGATGACGAACGTGGCGTCCTCGCCCGAGGCGGGGGCCGAGATCAGGACCTTCTTCGCGCCGCCCGCGATGTGCTTGCCGGCGTCGGCGGCCTTGGTGAAGCGGCCGGTCGACTCGATGACGATGTCGACGCCGAGCTCGCCCCAGGGGAGGTTGGCGGGGTCGCGCTCCTCGAAGACCTTGATGGTCTTGTCGCCGACGGTGATCGAGTCCTCGGTGTACGAGACCTCCGCGTCGAGGCGACCGAGGATCGAGTCGTACTTCAGCAGGTGGGCAAGGGTCTTGTTGTCGGTGAGGTCGTTCACCGCCACGATGTCGAGGTCCGCGCCCTGAGCGAGCGCTGCGCGCAGGTAGTTGCGTCCGATGCGGCCGAAGCCGTTGATGCCGATCTTGACAGACACGATGTCTCCCGGTCTCCCGTTATTTTCGCCGCGCCGGCGACGCCCGATCGGCGTTCCTTGTCACGCGATCTCTGTACACAGAGAGGATGCCTGGAATCCACCCGAATCCGGGAGGATTCGAGGCATCCTCACCTGTGTCCGACACTACCGCAGAACTAGACCAGCCCGATGGCCTTCTCGCGGGCGGTGGAGAAGCGCTGGGCCACGTTCTCCCAGTTGGCGATGTTCCACACGGCCTTGACGTAGTCCGCCTTGACGTTGAGGTAGTCGAGGTAGAAGGCGTGCTCCCACATGTCGAGCTGGAAGACCGGGATGGTCCCCATCGCCGTGTTGGCCTGCTGGTCGAACAGCTGCTGGATGATGAGCTGCTCGCCGACGGGGTCCCAGCTGAGGACGGCCCAGCCCGATCCCTGGATGCCGGTGGCGGCGGCGGTGAAGTGCGCCTGGAACTTCTCGAACGAGCCGAAGAACTCGGTGATCGCGGCAGCGAGCTCGCCCTCGGGCTGCCCGCCCCCGTCCGGCGAGAGGTTCGTCCAGAAGATCGAGTGGTTCACGTGGCCGCCGAGGTTGAACGCGAGGTCCTTCTCGAGCTTGTTCACGTTCGCCAGGTTCCCCGTCTCACGGGCCTCGGCGAGCTGGTCGAGCGCGGTGTTCGCGGCCGTCACATACGCCTGGTGGTGCTTGTCGTGGTGCAGCTGCATGATCTTGCCGCTGATGTGCGGCTCGAGCGCGGCGTAGTCGTAGGGGAGGTCGGGCAGCGTGTACTTCGCCATGTTCTCTTCTTCCTGTCGGCGCCGCACCGAATGCCTCGGCGCAGCGAGGGGACGACTGTCATCCTACTGACGCCCAACGCGGCGTGGCCGGGGTTGCTTCCCGGAGTTGCGATGGGTACGGAATGGATTCGAGATGGATGCGAAGAGTCTCAGCCCTCGACGTCCTCGCCGTCCTCGCCGACCGGTACGGCCGACTCGGTGCCGGCGACGCCGTCGGCATCCGCCTTCTTGTCGGCCATCGCCAGGAGACGGCGGATGCGGCCCGCCACGGCGTCCTTCGTCAGCGGCGGGTCGGCGTGCTGGCCCAGTTCGTCCAGGCTCGCGTCGCGGTGCGCCAGACGCAGCTCGCCGGCTTCGCGCAGGTGGTCCGGAACGGTGTCTCCGAGGATCTCGAGGGCCCGCTCGACGCGCGCGCACGCGGCGACCGCGGCCTGCGCGGAGCGGCGCAGGTTCGCGTCGTCGAAGTTGACGAGGCGGTTCACGCCGGCGCGCACCTCGCGGCGCTGGCGCATCTGCTCCCAGTCCGCCGCGGCGCGCAGGGCGCCCATCGTCGCCAGTGCGGTGCGGATCGCGTCGCCCTCGCGCACGACGACGCGCGGGATGCCGCGCACCTCGCGCGCCTTCGCGGCGATGCCGGCGCGATGGGCGGCGCCGACGAGGGCCATGGCGGCCTCGCCCGACGGGCAGCTGATCTCGAGCGCAGCGGAGCGGCCCGGCTCGCTGAGGGTGCCGGCGGCGAGGAAGGCGCCGCGCCAGACGGCCGCCAGGTCCGGGCGGGCGCCGGTGGTGAGCTTGTTGGGCAGACCCCGCACGGGTCGACGGCGCTGGTCGAGGAGCCCGGTCTGCCGTGCGAGCGTCTCGCCGCCGTCGATGACGCGCACCGCGTAGTGGCCGGTCGTGCGCGCGCTGGAGGCCTGCACGTGGACCAGTTCGGGGCGGACGCCGTAGATCTCCATGAGCTCGCGCGCGACGCGGCGGGCGAGCACCTCGGAGTCGAGCTCGGCCTCGACCGCGACGCGGTTGGCGATCGAGTGCAGGCCGCCGGAGAAGCGCAGCAGGGCGGTGAGCTCGGCGACTCGAGCAGACGGGCGCGGGTCTCGCACCGCGATGAGCTCGGTCTTGACGTCGGCGGTCAGCGACAACGGGTCTCCTCAGAGTTCAGGAACGATCGTCCAGCCTACCTGCGCGCGCTCATTCTCGCCCGAGGTCGCGATGCTTCACGCGCACCGCCACGCCCGGCACGGCGGCCAGTCGCTCGGCCAGCTGGATCGTCATCGCCACGGAGCGGTGCTTCCCGCCCGTGCAGCCCACGGCCACGACCGAGTGCCGCTTGTTCTCGCGCTGGTAGCCCTCCAGCACCGGGACCAGCGCCCGCGTGTAGGCCTCGAGGAAGTCGGCGGCGCCCTCCTGGGACAGCACGAAGTCGCGCACGCGCGGGTCCTCGCCCGTCAGGGAGCGCAGGTCGTCGTTCCAGAAGGGGTTCGGGAGGAACCGCATGTCGGCCACGAGGTCCGCGTCGGGTGGGAGGCCGTACTTGAAGCCGAAGCTGACCACGGTGAGCGTGTGGCGCGCCGAACTCTCGTCGGAGAACAGCTCGACGATGCGGTTCGCGAGCTGGTGGACGTTGAACTGGGACGTGTCGACGATGAGGTCGGCGTCTTCGCGCACGACGGCGAGACGAGCGCGCTCACGATGGATGCCGTCGAGGATCGTGCCCTCGTCCTGGAGCGGGTGCGGGCGCCGCACCGCCTCGAACCGGCGCACGAGCACGTGATCGGCGGCGTCGAGGAACAGCACACGCAGGCGCGAGCGCCCCCGCAGCGCCTGCACGGCCTCGGGCAGCTCGCTGAACAGGTCGCGGCCGCGCACATCGACCACGACGGCGATGCGCGGCAGGGTGTCCCCGGCCATCTCGCTGAGGTCCAGCAGCGGCCGCAGCATCTGCGGCGGCAGGTTGTCCACGACGTACCAGTCGAGGTCCTCCAGCGCGTTCGCGGCGGTCGACCGCCCCGCACCGGACATCCCCGTCACGATCAGGATCTCTCCCGGATCCTGCCGCTGCGCGCCCGCCATGACCACCCCTGTCGTCCGCCCCAGCCTAGCCGCTCGCCAGGTGCGCGTGGACGGCGGCTGCGAGCTTGGGTCCGACGCCGGGGAGCTCCTCGATCTCGGCCGGACTGGCTTTCTTCAGGGCGGTCACCGAGCCGAAGTGGCGCAGCAGCGCTTTGATGCGCGCCTCCCCCAGTCCGGGCACCTCGGCGAGCACGGTCTGGATGTCGCGCTTGCGGCGTTTGCGCTGGTGGGTGATGGCGAATCGGTGGGCCTCGTCGCGCAGACGCTGGAGCAGGTACAGCGCCTCGGAGGTGCGCGGCAGGATGACCGGGTAGTCCTCCCCCGGCAGCCACACCTCCTCGAGCCGCTTGGCGATCCCGCACAGCGCGACCTCCTCGTGGCCGCTGTCGCGCAGCGCGCGGGCTGCGGCTTCGACCTGGGGGCGCCCGCCGTCGACCACCAGCAGCTGCGGCCGGTACGCGAACCGCGGACGACGGCGCTCGGTGACCACGTCCGCCTCGGCATCCAGCACGGCCTCGTCGCCCGTGCCGCGTTCGTCGGCATCCGGCTGGTCGAGGTAGGCGAGACGCCGCATGAGCACCTGGTGCAGCGAGTCGGTGTCGTCGGTCGTCTCGGCGACGCCGAAGGAGCGGTACTGATCCTTGCGGGCCAGGCCGTCCTCGAACACGACCATCGACGCGACGACGTTCGTGCCGCCCAGGTGCGACACGTCGTAGCACTCGATGCGCAGCGGCGCCTCGGCCAGGCCCAGGGCCTCCTGCAGATCGGTGAGCGCCTGCGTCCGCGCGACGTAGTCGCTCGTGCGCCGCGTCTTGTGCAGCATGAGGGCCTGCTGCGCGTTGAGCGTGGCCGTCTTCATCAGCTCGGCCTTGGGGCCGCGCTGAGCCACCTGGACGGTGACTCGCCGGCCGCGACGGTCGGCGAGCCACTGCTCGAGCTCGTCGGCGTCGTCGGGTCGCTCGGGGACGAGCACCTGCCGCGGGATGTCGGCGGGCGCGGCATCCCCGTAGGTGCGCTCGAGCACCTGCGCGACGAGTTCGGCGCCCGAGATGTCGAGCTCCTTCTCGATGGTGGTCGCCCGGACTCCCCGCACGCGTCCGCCGCGCACGACGAAGTGCTGCACGGCGGCGGCGAGCTCGTCCTCGGCGATGCCGAACAGGTCGGCGTCGGTGTCGGACGCGAGCACGAGTGCGCTCTTGTTCAGCACGGCGTCGATCGCCTCGAGCTTGTCGCGGTAGCCGGCCGCGGCCTCGTAGTCCATGGCGGCGGATGCCTCGCGCATGCGCGCGGTGAGCTGCTTGGTGAAGCGCTGATCGCCACCGGACATGAAGGCCACGAAGTCCTCGACGATCGCGCGGTGCTCCTCGATCGACACCGTCATCGAGCATGGCCCCCCGCAGCGCCCGATCTGGCCGGGGAAGCAGGGCCGGCCGCTGGCCATCGCCTTCTTGTAGGACGAGTCGCTGCAGGTGCGGATGGGGAACACCTTGATCATCAGGTCGATGGTGTCGTGCACGGCCCACACCTTCGGGTACGGCCCGAAGTACTTCGCACCGCGGATGCGGTGGTTGCGCGTCACCATCACGCGGGGGGCCTCGTCGGCGAGGGTGATCGCCATGAACGGGTACGACTTGTCGTCGCGGTAGCGGACGTTGAACGGCGGATCGAACTCCTTGATCCACTGGTACTCCAGCTGCAGGGAGTCCACGTCGGTCGCGACGACCGTCCACTCGACGCCGGTGGCGGTGAGCACCATGCGCCGTGTGCGCTCGTGGAGGGTGCGCAGCGGCGCGAAGTAGTTCGACAGCCGCGCGCGCAGGTTCTTCGCCTTGCCGACGTAGAGCACGCGGCCGTGCGCGTCGTGGAAGCGGTAGACCCCCGGGTCGGTGGGGATCTCGCCCGGTCTCGGCTTGTACGGAAGCTCGTCCGCCATCGCCGATCAGCCGGCCTTGCGGCGCGGGGCGTGGGAGCCGAAGATCTCGGCGAGGAACGCGCCGGTGTGGCTGTCCTGCACGCGCGCGACCTGCTCGGGGGTGCCGGTGGCGACGATCGTGCCGCCCCCGGCGCCGCCCTCGGGGCCGAGGTCGATGATCCAGTCCGCCGACTTGACCACATCGAGGTTGTGCTCGATGACGATCACGGTGTTCCCCTTGTCGACGAGCCCGCCCAGCACCTGCAGCAGCCTTTGGACGTCTTCGAAGTGCAGACCGGTGGTCGGCTCGTCGAGGACGTAGATGCTGCGTCCGTTGGACCGCTTCTGCAGCTCGGTGGCGAGCTTGACGCGCTGCGCCTCGCCGCCCGAGAGCGTGGTGGCCGACTGCCCGAGCCGCACGTACCCCAGGCCGACGTCGACGAGCGTCTTCAGGTAGCGGTGGATAGCCTGGATGGGCTCGAAGAACTCGGCCGCCTCGGCGATGGGCATCTCGAGCACCTCGGCGATGTTCTTGCCCTTGTAGTGCACCGACAGGGTGTCGCGGTTGTACCGCTTGCCGTGACAGACCTCGCAGTCCACGTACACGTCGGGCAGGAAGTTCATCTCGATCTTGATCGTGCCGTCGCCCGAGCACGCCTCGCAGCGCCCGCCCTTGACGTTGAAGCTGAAGCGGCCCGGCTGGTAGCCGCGCGCCTTCGCCTCGGGGGTTTCGCTGAAGAGCGTCCGGATCCGGTCGAACACCCCGGTGTAGGTCGCGGGGTTCGAGCGCGGGGTGCGGCCGATCGGCGCCTGGTCGACGTGGACGACCTTGTCGAGGTTGTCGAGTCCGGTCACGCGCGTGTGCTTGCCCGGCACCGTGCGGGCGCCGTTGAGGCGCGAGGCGAGGACTTCGTAGAGGATGTCGTTGACCAGCGTCGACTTGCCCGAGCCGCTCACGCCCGTGACGGCGGTGAAGACGCCGAGCGGGAAGTCGACCGTGACGTTCTTGAGGTTGTTCTCGCGCGCGCCGACGACCGAGATGGAGCGCGAGCGGTCGATCTTGCGGCGGGCGTCCGGGATCGCGATCTCGCGACGGCCCGACAGGAAGTCGCCGGTGACCGACGTGCGGTCGGCGAGCAGCTGGTCGAGCGGGCCGGAGTGGACCACCTCTCCCCCGTCGACGCCGGCGCGGGGGCCGATGTCGACGATCCAGTCGGCGGCGTGGATGGTCTCTTCGTCGTGCTCGACGACGATGAGGGTGTTGCCGAGGTCGCGCAGGGTCAGCAGCGTCTCGATGAGCCGGCGGTTGTCGCGCTGGTGCAGGCCGATCGACGGCTCGTCCAGCACGTACAGGACGCCGGTCAGCCCCGAGCCGATCTGCGTGGCGAGACGGATGCGCTGCGCCTCGCCACCCGACAGGGATCCCGCGGAGCGGCTGAGGTTGAGGTACGTGAGCCCGACCTGGATGAGGAAGTCGAGGCGCACGCGGATCTCGCGCAGCACCTGCGCCGCGATCTTGGCCTCGCGCTCGGTCAGTTCGAGCTGCGCGAAGTACTGCTGGGCGTCGGCGAGGCTCAGGCGTGACGCGTCGGCGATCGAGTGTCCGTGCACCTTCACCGCGAGCACCTCGGGCTTGAGGCGCGCACCGTCGCACACCGGGCACGGGACCTCGCGCAGGTACTCGGCCCAGCGCTGCCGCTGCGTGTCGGACTCGGCCTGCATGTACTGCCGCTCGATGTAGGGCACGACGCCCTCGAACCCGGAGGAGTACCGCATCTCGCGGCCGTACCGGTTCTTCCACTTGACGGTGACCTTGTAGTTGTCGCCGCGCAGCACCGCCTCGCGGACGTCGGAGTGCAGCTGGTTCCACGGCGTCTCGAGCGAGAAGTCCAGGTCGGCGGCGAGACCCTCGAGGAGGCGCTCGTAGTACTGGAAGAGCCCCTTGCCCTGGGTCGTCCACGGCAGCAGCACGCCCTCGCGGATCGACAGCTCGTCGTCGCCGAGCATGAGGTCGACGTCGACCGACATCCGCGTGCCCAGGCCCGAGCAGGCCGGGCACGCGCCGAAGGGCGCGTTGAACGAGAAGGTACGCGGCTCGATCTCGGTGAGCTGCAGCGGGTGGCCGTTGGGGCAGGCGAGCTTCTCGGAGAACGACTGCCACGCGGCGTCGCCCTCCTCGTCGACGAAGTTCACCTGCATCACCCCGCCGGCGAGCCCCAGGGCGGTCTCGACGGAGTCGGTGACGCGCCCCAGGATGCCGGACGCGGCGACGAGCCGGTCGACGACGACGGCGATGTCGTGCTTGTAGCTCTTCTTGAGGGCCGGCGGCTCGGCGAGCTGGATGAGCTCTCCGTCGACGACCGCGCGCGCATAGCCCTTCGCGCTCAGCTCCTTGAAGAGGTCGACGAATTCGCCCTTCTTCTGCGTGACGACCGGCGCGACGATCTGATAGCGGGTCCGCTCGGGCAGCTCCATGAGCTGGTCGGCGATCTGCTGCACCGTCTGGCGCTGGATCACGGCATCGCACTCGGGGCAGTGCGGAACGCCGATGCGCGCCCACAGCAGACGCATGTAGTCGTGGATCTCGGTGATCGTGCCGACCGTCGACCGCGGGTTGCGGTTCGTCGACTTCTGATCGATCGACACCGCCGGGCTCAGACCCTCGATGAAGTCGACGTCGGGCCGGTCGACCTGCCCGAGGAACTGGCGCGCGTACGCGCTGAGGGACTCGACGTACCGGCGCTGCCCCTCGGCGAAGATCGTGTCGAACGCGAGGCTCGACTTGCCCGACCCCGACAGCCCCGTGAAGACGACGAGCGAATCGCGCGGGATCTCGAGGTCGACGTTCTTCAGGTTGTGGACGCGCGCGCCCTGAACGCTCAGCTTTCCGCTGGTGTGGGCATGCGACGAGACGGGGACGATGGGCACCCGACAAGTCTAGGCGCGGCCTCCGACACGGGCTCGGGGAGGTCAGAACGGCGCGTCCGACGCGTCGGCGGATCGGAAGACGGGAACCCGTCGCTCGGGTTCGACCCGATACCGCCGCCCCGACGGCGACGTCCACTGGAGGGCTCCCCCTCCGCCGACCTGCTCGACATGCCACCCGCCGTGGTGCTTGACCGTGTGGTGACCCTTGCAGATCGGCGCGAGGTTCTCGAGCGACGTCTGACCCCCGTGCTCCCAGGCCAGCGTGTGGTCGACCTCGCACCGTGCCGCCGGCATGCCGCAGCCGGGCGCCATGCAGCGGTCGGCCCGCCATCTCGTGAGCTTCCGAAGCGTCGACGGTGGGTCGTAGCGGTCACGGCCGACCGAGAGCACCGCCCCGGTCTCGGGGTGCGTCAGCACGCGCATCCACGCACCATCGCCGCCGCACAGCTCCCGTGCGCGCTCGACCGGAATCGGGCCGACTCCTTCGACGACGGGCATGCCGGATCGTCCGCGCCCGTCCCCGGAGCGCGCTCCCCCTCCGAAACCGGGTCCCGCGCCCCATCCCGCACCCGGTCTCGGTCCCGGTCCCTGTCCATGTCCCGCTCCGTCGCCGAAGCCGGCGTCCCCTCCCTCTCCCGCTCCGAGAAGGGTGAGTGCCGGCACCGTGATGACGACACTGGCGCGGATGCCGCGAGCACCTTCGGGGAGCGCACCGGTGTCTCCGGCGACGAGCAGGTCGCCCAGGGCATCGGCCCGAATCTGATCGAGAGAGCGGCTCTCGCCGTCGATGCGCCTGATGGCCTTGGCCATGCGCGTGAGCCGGTCGTGGGCGGCGTGCGCCTCGACGGCCGGTATCAGCGCCATCAGCCACGCCATGCCGTCGTCGGCGGGTTCGACCACCACTCGTCGGCGCTGAAGCGCGGCATCGTGGCGCTCGGCCAGCGTCGTGGCTCTCACGTCGTCGATGAGCGCTCGCAGCGCCCGCCGGAACACGCCCACGGGCTCGACCTTCGCGATCTCGAGCGCTCGCGGAGCGATCGTGGCGCGATGCTCGGGCTCGACGGCATCGAGCGCGTCGACGAAGACCTCGGCATGGCGCTCGGTGATCTCGGCGCGCCCGAGGGCGGTCAGCACCGGCCGATATCGGTGGACGAGCGCCTCGGCGTGCGCGATGAGCTGGCCGGCCGCGTACTCGGTGATCCGCAGCGCCGCCGCGAGCTCCAATCGCACCGAGCGGAGGACGATCTCGGAACTGAAGCGCCCGCCGCGCTGCGCAGCGAGCGAGAAGGCCTCCTGGCGCACGCGGTCGATCCCCATCAGCCGGTCGACGGCGAAGCTCGCCATCACCGTGGCGGCTTCGACGACCCTGCCGACCGCGTCGGGAGGCTCGGGCGACCAGTCCGGGTAGTCGGCATCCTCGGACCACTCGGGGTGGCCGTCGTCGTCCAATGAACCGCCCTCACACGGCCAGCCGGGGCCGGCGCCGGCGCCCTCGATGCGCGACGGCTCGCCCTCTGCTCCCTCGTCGCCGGGAGGCACGCGCCGCCGGCCGTCATCGATGTCCATACCCTGACGCTAGAACATACCTCCGACACTCCACCTGCGGGAGTCGGTGCGGTCGGCCCGCCGAGCAGAGGACCGCGAGGTACTCACCGCCGGCGCCGACGCGCGCCGGTCCCCCGTGAACCGGCCTCCGGCCCAAGACCATCCATGGTCGCTCGTCGGGAACCGACAGCTCCCGTGAGCGCCGACGCGGGCGGAACCCCTGAAGGGGAGAATCCACCTGCGGGACACGTCGTGTCAGGCGTGCCCGGCCTTCTCCATCGCACGCAGCTCGCGCTTGAGATCCTGCACCTCGTCGCGCAGGCGAGCGGCGAGCTCGAACTTGAGCTCCTCGGCCGCGGCGAGCATCTGCTGCGACAGATCGGCGATCGTGGACTCCAGCTGGGTCGCACCCTCGGCCGCGATGCCCTCGCGCTTGAGCTGGGGCGTCGGCGATTTGCCCTTGCCGCTCTTGGTCTTCGCGGCGCTCTTCTTCGACATCATCGCGTCGGTATCGGAGGCCTCTCGCGCCAGCACCTCGGTGATGTCGGCGATGCGCTTGCGCAAAGGCTGCGGGTCGATGCCGTTCTCGGTGTTGTACGCGATCTGCTTCTCGCGGCGCCGCTCGGTCTCGTCGATGGCGTTTCGCATCGAGTCGGTGATCGTGTCGGCGTACATGTGCACCTGACCCGACACGTTGCGCGCCGCGCGTCCGATCGTCTGGATGAGCGACGTGCCCGACCGCAGGAAGCCCTCCTTGTCGGCGTCGAGAATGGACACGAGCGAGACCTCGGGAAGATCCAGCCCCTCGCGCAGCAGGTTGATGCCGACGAGGACGTCGTAGACGCCCGCGCGCAGCTCGGTGAGCAGCTCGACGCGTCGCAGCGTGTCGACGTCCGAGTGCAGATACCGCACGCGCACGCCGTGCTCGCCGAGGAAGTCGGTGAGCTCCTCGGCCATCTTCTTCGTCAGCGTCGTCACGAGCACCCGCTCGTCGCGCTCGACGCGCACGCGGATCTCTTCGAGCAGGTCGTCGATCTGGCCCTTCGAGGGCTTCACCACGATCTCGGGGTCGACGAGCCCCGTCGGACGGATGATCTGCTCGACAACGCCGTCGGCGACGCTCATCTCGTACCGCCCCGGCGTCGCCGACAGGTACACCGTCTGCCCGACGCGGTCCTTGAACTCGTCCCACCGCAGCGGGCGGTTGTCGAGCGCGCTCGGCAGGCGGAAGCCGTGGTCGACCAGCGTGCGCTTGCGCGACGCGTCGCCTTCGTACATCGCGCCGATCTGCGGCACCGTGACGTGCGACTCGTCGATGACCATCAGGAAGTCGTCGGGGAAGAAGTCCAGCAGCGTGTGAGGAGGCTCGCCGGGCGAACGTCCGTCGAGGTGGCGCGAGTAGTTCTCGATGCCGGAGCAGAACCCCAGCTGCTGCAGCATCTCGAGGTCGAACGTCGTGCGCATGCGCAGCCGCTGCGCCTCGAGCAGCTTGTTCTGCGACTCGAGTTCGCGCAGCCGCTCCCCCAGCTCGTCCTCGATGGTGCCGATCGCGCGCTGCACCGTCTCGGTGCCGGCGACGTAGTGCGACGCCGGGAAGATCGGCACGGAGTCGAGCCGCTGCACGACATCGCCCGTCAGCGGATGCAGCATGTACAGCGCCTCGATCTCGTCGCCGAACAGCTCGATGCGAATCGCATACTCCTCGTACACCGGGATGATCTCGATCGTGTCGCCGCGAACGCGGAAGTTGCCGCGCGAGAAGTCGACGTCGTTGCGGTTGTACTGCATCGCGATGAACTTGCGGATCAGCGCATCTCGGTCGTAGATCTCGCCCACCTGCAGCGCGACCATGGCGCGCAGGTACTCCTCGGGGGCGCCCAGTCCGTAGATGCAGGACACCGTCGAGACGACCACGACGTCGCGCCGCGACAGCAGCGAGTTCGTGGTGGAGTGGCGCAGCCGCTCGACCTCGGCGTTGATCGAGGAGTCCTTCTCGATGAAGGTGTCCGTCTGCGGGACGTAGGCCTCGGGCTGGTAGTAGTCGTAGTACGAGACGAAGTACTCGACGGCGTTGTGGGGCATGAGCTCGCGGAACTCGTTCGCCAGCTGGGCGGCCAGGGTCTTGTTGTGGGCGAGGACGAGCGTCGGGCGCTGGACCGCCTCGATGAGCCAGGCCGTGGTGGCCGACTTGCCCGTGCCCGTCGCGCCGAGCAGCACGACATCGGTCTCGCCGGCGTTGATGCGCCCGGCGAGCTCGGCGATCGCCTGCGGCTGGTCGCCGCTGGGCTGGTACTCGCTGACGACCTCGAACGGCCGGACGGAGCGTGTGGTCTGCACCCCTCCAGCGTAGGCGGGGCGTCCGACACCGGCGCCGTTACGCTTGACGGGTGGTGGAGTTCTTCGTCGGCACGGGCCTTGCGACAGCGGCCGGGCTCAACGCCTGGATGCCCCTGCTCGTGCTGGGGCTGGCCGACCGCTTCCTCCCCGCCGTCGAGCTTCCCGCGGGCTGGGCCTGGCTCTCGAGCGACGTCGCCCTGTGGATCATGGGGGCGCTCCTGGTGGTCGAGGTCATCGCCGACAAGATCCCCGCCGTCGACTCGGTCAACGACGCGATCCAGACGTTCGTGCGGCCCGCCGCCGGCGGCGTCGTGTTCGGCGCCGGTTCGAGCGCCCAGACGGTGAACGTCGAGGACCCGACGGCGTTCTTCACCGACACCGCGTGGGTGCCGATCCTGATCGGCGTCGTCATCGCGCTCGCCGTGCACGGCGTCAAGGCCGCCGTCCGCCCCGCAGCCAATGTCGCGACCGCCGGAGTGGCCGCGCCGGTCCTCAGCACCGTCGAGGACGTGTCCTCGTTCGTGCTCGCCGTGCTCGCGATCGTGCTGCCGGTGCTCGCCGTCCTGCTCATCATCGCGGCCGCCGTCACCGTCGCCGTCGTGCTGCGCCGCCGCCGCCGGGCGCGCGAACAGGCATCCGCGTCGGCCTGACTCAGGAACGGGCCGTGCCGGCCTCCGCCACCAGCTGCGGCAGCCGCTCCCACAGGTCGTCGACCTGCCGTCGCGTGTCCTCGAGCGTCGTCGACGTGTCGATGACGACATCCGCCACCGCCAGCCGGGCGTCGTCCGACACCTGCGATGCCAGACGCGCGTCCGCCTCGTCGGCCGAGAGCCCGCGCAGCTCCACCAGACGCCGGGCGCGGTCCTCGGCAGGGGCGTGGGCGACCACGACGAGGTCCCACGGATCGTCGACCCGCGCCTCGACGAGCAGCGGCACGTCGTACACGACGACGGCGGCGGCATCGGCGGCGAAGGCCTCGGCGAAGCGCCGCGCGGACTCCGCGCGCACCGCCGGGTGGACGATGGCGTTCAGCCGAGCGACGGCGTCGGCGTCGCCGAACACCGCCGACCCGAGAGCGGCGCGGTCCAGCGACCCGTCGTCGCGCAGCATCCGCTCGCCGAACGCGTCCGCGATCGCCTGCAGGACCGGAGAACCCGGCTGCTGCACATCCCGCACGATCCCGTCGGCGTCCACGACGACGGCGCCGTGCTCGGCCAGGCGCCGCGCGATCGTGGACTTGCCGGACGCGATGCCTCCGGTGAGCGCGATGAGGGGCATGCCCCCAGTCTCGCATCGACGCGACCAGCACCCGCACGGGTGAACCTTCAGCGCGTCCTGGGGTGGACCTGAGCCGCGCTTGAGGCGACGTCGGTAGCGTCATGGTCACGTCCTCGGTGATCCGAGGGCCGGCAAGGGGAGAACACACCACGCAGGCATTCCGGGGGGAGGGGCGATGGAAGACCGCTCAGGCGAGTCGCACGATCCACGCCCCATTGCCTGCGACGGCGGGGCGAGCGGTGGCGGACGTGGGGGCGTCCGCACCGCCGCCCCGTCGCTTTTCCCCCGAGCAGCGGGCCGGTGACCGGTGCACGGACCGTTCCGTGAGCGCTTCTCGGATATCCTGACCGAGGTCCGGCCGCCGGAAGGTCCTGCCGCCGGGACCACCGGGAGTGAGAACGTGCCGGACGAGCGGATCGCCGTCGTCATCGAAGACGAAGCCGACATCAGAGCCCTGCTGGCCGCCGTCCTGGAGCAGGCCGGCTTCACCGTCCACGCGGCCGCAGACGGCGCCGAGGGTGTCGCGCTGGTCAGCGAGCATGGGCCGCTGGTGACGACGCTGGACATCAACATGCCGGGCATGGACGGCTTCGAGACCGCCAAGCGAATCCGCGCGGTCAGCTCGACCTACATCGTGATGCTCAGCGCGCGCACCGAGGAGATCGATGCGCTGCAGGGCCTCGAGGCGGGCGCCGACGACTACGTGGCCAAGCCGTTCCGCCCGCGCGAGCTGCGGGCTCGCATCGACGCGATGCTGCGTCGCCCACGGCATTTCGCCGACGGACCCGGCGCAGCACCCACCGCCCCCGTCGAGCTCCCGACCGCCGGCGCGGAATGGATCGAGCACAACGGCGTCCGCCTCAGCCGCGACATGCGCATCGCGGTGCTCGAGGGCAACGACCTCGAGCTGACGCGCAGCGAGTTCGACATCCTCGCCGATCTGATGGCCGCCGGGCGCAGGGTGCGCACCAAGGCGGACCTCGCGCTGATGCTGCGCGGCGAGCAGTACACCGGTGCGGAGTTCGTCAGCGACAGCGACGCCCGCGCCATCGAGGTCCACATCGCCAACCTGCGGCGCAAGCTCGGCGAGTCGCCGACCCAGCCGCGGTGGATCGAGACCGTGCGCGGCGTGGGCTACCGGCTCACGGCTCCGTGACCGGCGTCGCTCCCTCGTCGCCGATCAGCACCGAGGTCTCGATGCTGAGCGATGCGCGCGTCGCGGCATCCCGCGCCACGTGGATGAGTTCCTCGGCGTCGTAGCCCGCCGACTCGCTCAGCCCGACCCCGACGCCCAGCACCGGGATCACCCCGTGACCGACGGCGCCCATGTCGTCGAACACGCCGCGGTAGATGACGGCCGCCTGGCGACGCGCCGCCGCGGGCGACGCGGCGAGGACGCCCACCGCGAGGCCCCCGGCCCCGTCTTCGCCGACGAACGCCGCCGACGGCGCGTGGCGGCGAACCCCGCGGCGCCAGGCCGCGCCCACGGCGCGAGCCGATTCGCTGCCGAACGCCGTCGAGATCTGCTCGAGGTCGTCGATGCGCACCGAGATCACGCCGACGAGCTCACCGCGCCGCGACGCGCGCTCGCACAGCCCCGCCAGGACCTGCTCGAACTCGTCGTCGACCAGGATCCCGTCCAGATCACCGCCGCCCTCGGACGACCGCACCGCCCCGCGCATCGAAGCGCGCGTCGTCCGCACGACCGACAGCACCACGACGGCCACCAGGACGTAGGCGATCGTGACCAGGCTCGTCGGGACGGCGCCGAACCCGCTCTCGAACAGTGCGCTGTCGGGCCCCGAGGTGACGAACGCGGTCGTCCGCGACACGTAGTAGAGGGCGAAGCTGGCGCTCGCCAGCGCCAGAACCCACGCCGACCGGGACTCGAGCAGGTCGCCGCGCAGACACTCCACGGCCCCCGCTCCGGCCAGACCCACGATCGCGACGAACATCCACTCGGCGGCCGCCCAGTTGCCGCCCCCGGGACCGACCATCATGACGGCGGAGCCCGCGGCCAGGGTCGCGACCGCGGTGATGATCGTGGGCAGCATCATCGGGTTCCCGTTGAACATCCGCATCCCGAGCCACAGGCAGCCGACGAACGCCACGAGTGCGGAGTTGCCGACCGAGATCGCCCACCACGAGTCGTGCGTCTGCGTCCACAGCACGTACGCGAGCGACATGAGCATCGCCGCGAGGAAGCCCACCGACCACACGCGGCCGGCGCCCTCGTCGCGTCGCAGGAGCGTCTCGAGGATGAACAGGGCTCCCGACAGGTTCACCACGAGGGCGCTGACGGTGAGCACGCTCGCGACATCGAGGTTCATCCGGTGATCCTTTCGTCGGGCGTCGTCCCGGGGGCGCGGGAGGGGAGTTTGACGATGAACGTCGAGCCGACCCCGACGGTGCTGCGCAGCGCGATCTCGCCCCCGTGGGCGCGCACGATGTCGCGCGTGATCGCGAGCCCGAGGCCGGTGCCGCCGGGCCGCTCCTCGCCGCCGCGGAAGTAGCGCTGGAAGAGGCGCGTGCGGTCGGCCTCGGTGATCCCGCGCCCCGTGTCGCGGACGAGGATCCACGTGTGGTCGCCGTCGGTCGTCGTGCCCAGATACACAGTCCCGCCGTCGCGGTTGTACGCGATGCCGTTGGAGAGCAGGTTGTCGACGACCTGCCGGAGCCGCAGCGGGTCGGCCCACACCGTCGCCTCCTCGATGCCGTCGACATCGAGGGTGATGGCCCGCTCGGCGGCCCGCGGTTCGAGCGCCTCGGCGGCGGCGTGCACGATGTCGGACACGTCGAGCGCGCGCGGCGCGAGCGAGGCCTCGACGGCCGCCGACGACGAGCTCGACGCGGCGAGGATGTCGCCGACGATGCCGAGCAGCCGTTCGGCGTTGCGCCCGGCGACCTCGAGGTTGCGACGCACGCGTTCGGGGACCTCGTCGTCTTCGATCGCGAGGTCGAGGAACCCGAGGATCGACGTCAGCGGCGTGCGGAGCTCGTGCGACACGCTCGCGACGAGCTCGTCGCGGGCCCTCAGCGCCGTCAGCTCGGACGTGACGTCCCGCGACACGACCACGGCACCCGCATCCGTTCCCTCGGAGTCGACCAGCCGGCGCGCCGTCACGCTCAGCGCCTGGCGCGGACCGTCCGCCGCGCCGAACCAGACGACCTGGCCGGCGAAGGCCTCGCCCCGCCGTGCCCGCTCGAAGGGGAGCTCGGTGCGCGGCAGGGGCGTGACGCCGTCGTCGCGGTAGGCGGGCGTCTCATCGTCTCCGTCGGAGGACACGGCCCGCTGCAGCCGCGCGTGGGCGTCGTTCGAGACCGATACGGCCCCGTCGGCGGCGATGCGGATCACTCCGAAGTCGACGGCGTCGAGGACCTCGGTGACCTCCTGCTCCTGCCGCCGGGTGCGCTCCAGCACGGTGCGCAGCAGCTCGCCCTGCTTGCCCAGCAGCACCTGCTGCGCGTCGTACCGGCGCGACGTGAGGTGGCTGGTGATCGCCAGTGCCACCAGCACGATCGGCACAAGGATCGTCACGTAGCCGGCAGTCAGACCTCTGCTGAGCGAGGTCAGCGGCGCGAGCACCGCGATCGCCGTGATCACGCCGTACACGCCCAGCAGCCCGAATCCGGTCGAGAGCCAGATCGTGGGGAAGATCCACAGCAGCCCGAGGCCGACCTCGCTCTGCGATGTGACCAGCAGGTAGATCGCGAGACCGTCGAGCGCCGGGATCAGGGCCACCCAGCCGAACGGGATGCGGCTCCAGGGGATGACGAACGTCAGGCCGGTGAGCGCGAAGACCGCCACGACGCCCGAGAAGAAGAGCACCCGGTCCCCCTCGAAGGGGCCCAGGACGATGAAGGCTCCCAGGACGAAGACGACCGTCAGCAGCAGGAGCTGGTTCAGGATCGCGGATCTGCCGCGCGTTCGATCCTCGACGTCCTCGCGCAGCCATGCCGCGCGGGCCGCCCGGATCCGCGCGGTCCGCGTTCCCCCCGGGACGCTCGGGTCCTCGCGCGCCAGCAGTGCCATAGAGCGACGCTAACCGATGCCGCGCACCGACGCGCATCGGGTCGACTCAGCCACGCAGCGCCAAAGCCTCGCTGACCCATCGGGCGTGGCGCTGCCAGGGGTCGCCGTCGCCGGTCGCGACGGCGACGATGTGGGCGCGCAGGCCGTCGGTCAGGGCGAACCACTCCGTCGTGCCCAGTCGGGCGTCGGCGAACTGCTCGTGCCGCTGTCGCTCGCGCATGCGCCCGCCGCGTTCGAAGGCGAGGAGCTCGTCGTGCCGGATCGCGGCGAGTCGGGCCCGCGGACGGGCGGTCGTGCCGATCTTCACGCGATCGGCGTAGCGCAGGTAGTAGACGACCTCGACGCGCGGCGGCGGGAGCTCGTCGTCGACGACGTCGCCCTGCCGCCACTCGCACACGCCGCACAGCCACGCCGACGGGTAGCGCACGCCCCATCGGCATCCGCACACCCGGCAGGGCGCCGGCAGCACGTCACTCGTGCCCCACTCCCCCTCCGTCCACTCGGCCACGGCCGCCAGGTGTCCGGCGCACAGCGTCACGGGAGCATCCGGCGGCACGTCGCCGCGGCATCCGTCGCCTGCCGCCAGGCAGCGCCGATCCTCGATCACGGGCACACTCTATGCGCGGCCCCCGACACGTCCCGCGGACGGCGAGAGGGCCGCCACCCGAAGGTGACGGCCCTCTCGAATGAGGATGCTGCGATCAGCGACCCGAGAGCTTCTCGCGCAGAGCCGCGAGAGCCTCGTCGTCGGCGAGCGTTCCGCCGGAGCCGCTGTCGGAGACGAAGGACGACGACGGCGAAGCGGTCTCGCCCGCCTCGGCCTCGGCCTCCATGGCCTTGAGCACGGCGGCCTTGTGGGCCTCCCAGCGAGCCTGGGCAGCGGCGTACTCCTGCTCCCACTTCTCGCGCTGCTCGTCGAAGCCTTCCTTCCACTGGTTGGTCTCCGGGTCGAAGCCCTCGGGGTACTTGTACTCCCCGTGCTCGTCGTACTCGGTGACCATGCCGTAGAGGGCCGGGTCGAACTCGGCGCCGTAGGGGTCGACCGACTCGTTCGCCTGCTTGAGCGAGAGCGAGATGCGGCGACGCTCGAGGTCGATGTCGATGATCTTGACGAAGACCTCTTCGCCGACCGACACGACCTGCTCGGCGAGCTCGACGTGCTTGCCCGACAGCTCCGAGATGTGCACGAGGCCCTCGATGCCGTCGGCGACGCGGACGAACGCACCGAACGGAACCAGCTTGGTGACCTTGCCCGGGGCGATCTGGCCGATCGCGTGGGTGCGGGCGAAGACCTGCCACGGGTCCTCCTGGGTGGCCTTCAGCGACAGCGAGACGCGCTCGCGGTCCAGGTCCACCTCGAGGATCTCGACGGTGACCTCCTGGCCGACCTCGACGACCTCGGACGCGTGCTCGATGTGCTTCCACGACAGCTCCGAGACGTGGACCAGACCGTCCACGCCGCCGAGGTCGACGAACGCACCGAAGTTGACCAGCGACGAGACCGTGCCCTTGCGGACCTGGCCCTTGTGCAGGTTGTTGAGGAAGTTGGAGCGCGACTCGGACTGCGTCTGCTCGAGCAGGGCGCGGCGCGAGAGCACGACGTTGTTGCGGTTCTTGTCGAGCTCGAGGATCTTCGCCTCGATCTCCTGGCCGAGGTACGGCGTGAGGTCGCGGACGCGACGCAGCTCGATGAGCGAAGCGGGGAGGAAGCCACGGAGGCCGATGTCGACGATCAGGCCGCCCTTGACGACCTCGATCACCTGACCGGTGACCACACCGTCGTTCTCCTTGATCTTCTCGACGTCGCCCCAGGCGCGCTCGTACTGGGCGCGCTTCTTGGAGAGGATCAGACGGCCTTCCTTGTCCTCCTTCTGGAGAACCAGGGCCTCGACGTCGTCGCCGACCTTGACGATCTCGTTGGGGTCGACGTCGTGCTTGATGGAGAGTTCGCGGGAGGGGATGACGCCCTCGGTCTTGAAGCCGACGTCGAGGAGGACCTCGTCGCGGTCGACCTTCACCACGGTGCCCTCGATGAGGTCGCCGTCGTTGAAGGACTTGATGGTCAGTTCGACCGCGGCCAGGAAGTCCTCAGCAGATCCGATGTCGTTGATCGCGACCTGCTTGGTGGCCGGGGCGGTCGTTGCGGTAGTCATGTAGTGGGTTGTCCTTGTTGGGTTGATGTGTCGGGCCCTGGTCCCGAGACGCGCGAATGCGTCCCGACCCGGGGCGAAGCGGATTTTTCTTGCGATGTCACCAGAGAGCCGGATGCAGATCCGAGCGCAGGCGTGACTGATCGGTCACACGAGTGACATTCAAGGCTACCACGATGGCTCGGCCGCTTTCCAGGCGGGGAGCCGGACGGCGCCGTCGCGTCTCTGTCATCATGGGGCCATGCCCGCGGCGGCTTCTGCGCCCGTCATGGTGGGGAGGCGGGCAGAACTCGAGACGCTGCTGGGGGCGTTCTCCACCGGCCAGGACGGCCACCCCGGCGCTGTCGTGGTGCGCGGCGAGGCCGGCATCGGCAAGTCCCGGCTGGTCGAGGAGTTCCTCGCCCGCATCGGCGACAGGCCGGCGGGTGCCGTGCCCGTCGTCACCGCGTTCGGGCAGTGCGTCGATCTCGGCCCCATCGGTGCGCCCTTCCTGCCGTTGCGCCGGCTGATGGGCGACCTCGTGGCCGGGGTCGGCATCGAGGCGGTCGCGCAGGCGGCCCGCTTCCCCGCCGCGACGGCCGCTCTGGCGACGCTCGTTCCCGAGCTCGATCCGGAGTCCCCCGCCGCCGGCTCGCGTGCCGACGCCGACCGCATCGCGGAAGCGGTCGAGCGGGTCATCGAGTCACTGTCCGCGGAGCGACATGTGGTGCTCGTGATCGAGGATCTGCATTGGGCGGACGCCTCCACCCTCGGGCTGCTGCGCATCCTCGCCGCGACGCTGCGCGGCCGTCATCTGACGCTGATCCTCACATACCGCTCGGACGACGTCGACGCGGACCACCCGCTGAGCCCGGTCCTCGCGGAGCTCGAGCGCAACCACGTGCCGGGACTCGAGCTCCAGCGGCTCACGCCCGAACTGGTCTCCTCCCAGATCGCCGCGATCCTCGGAAGGCCGGCGCGGGCGGACGAGTCCGCCGACGTATCGCGCCGCACGGACGGGGTCCCGTTTCTGGTGGAGGAGGTCCTCTCCCTCGGCGACGGCGAGATGCCCGAAACCCTCAGCGATCTGCTGCTGGCCCGGTTCGATCGCCTCAGCGACGACGCCCGGCAGCTCATCCGCCTTCTCGCCGTGGGCGGCGTGCGGGTCGCAGACGACCTCCTGACCGACGCCGAAGCAGGGCCGGCGCAGCGACGGAGCGCACTGCTGCGCGAGGCCGTCGACACGGGAGTCCTCCGGGGTGACGGCGACGGCTATGCCTTCCGCCATGCGCTGATCCGCGAGGCGCTGTACGCGCGGCTGCTCGCCGGCGAGCGGATCGAGGGACACCGCCGCTTCGCGGCCGCCCTGCAGCTGCGCGTCGATCGCGGCGACGCCGCGTGGGCGGCAGGCGCCGCCGAGCACTGGCTGGCCGCCGGCGATGCCGATCGGGCGTTCCGGGCGACCCTCGTCGCCTATCGGGCCGCCACAGCCCACGACGGGCTCGAGACCGCGGCGGGCTTCGCCCGGCGCCTGTTCGATCTGTGGCCGCGCGTCCCGGACGCCGACGCCGTGTCCGCGACGACGCGCACCGCCGTCAGCGTCGAGCTGGGCACGATGCTGGGCGAGGTCGGCCGCTGCGCCGAGAGCCGCGACGCGCTGGAGCAGTCGCTGACAGACCCCCGCGCGACGACGCGGCAGCGCGCGACGCTGCACTACATCCTGGCGACCATGGGATACGAGACGAGCGACTACCCGGACCAGCTGCGGCACGCGGTCGCGGTCGAGGAGCTGCTCGCGCAGACGGACGACCGCGCAGAACTCGGAATCCTCGCGGGAGCCGTGTCCGTTCACGCCAACTCGCCGATCATCGATCCCGCCCTGCGCCCGGAACTGACGGCACGCGCGCTCGAGATCGCCGAGCGATCCGGAGACGCCCTCATGCAGGCATCCGTCCTGTGGAACCAGGGCTTTCTCGCGACGGTGACCGGACGCCTGGACGAGGCGATCCTTCTGTTCGAGCGCGCTCGCGCGCTCTCTCCCCCGGGGTCCTCACGCATTTCGGCGGTGCGGGCTCTGGCGACCGTCCTGCGGAGGCAGGGTCGCTATCGCGAAGCCGCCGAGCTCGCCGAAGCCGGCGTCGAGGAGGCCGTGCGGCTCGGCATCGAGCGGGCCGAGGGCTCGATGCTGCGCATCAGCCTCGGCGATGCCCGGTACGCCCTCGGCGCTCCGGATGCGGCATTCGCCCAGTGGGATCGCGCCTTCGCCATCGTGCCGCGCATGACGCCGGCTCACTCGCGCGTCGTGCGCACCCTCGCGCTGGCATACACGTGGGCCGGGCGCCAGGACGACGCCGATCGGCTCGTCCGGGGCGAGCCCGGCGCCGAGCGGGCCAACACCGAGGAGCGCGAGGAGCTCCTCGGCTGGGCGGCCTATCACGCCACCACCGCCCTGATCGCCGCGGAATCCGCCGGAGACGTCGACCGGCGGATGCTCATCGCACGCGCGGTCGATCTCATGCAGGTGGTCACCGAGCGCCGTGCCCGCGAGGTGCCGGGTCTTCGCGTCCAGCACACGCCGCTGTGCGCATGGATCGTGCGGGCGGCGGCGGGCGATGGGCTCGCATCGGACCTCGTCGACGCGCTGAGGTCGACCGTCGAATACGACATGCGCCGGTACGCGGACGTCATGCCGCCCGCCTTCACCGCCGTCGCGCGCGCCGAGCTCGCGTCGGCCGACACCGGCGACGCCGCCGCCGTCGCCGCGTGGACCGATGCCTCGGTCGCCTGCGGGGGTGAGAACTGCCCCGGCGTGCTCCGGGTGTATGCGGACCACCGCCTCGCGATCGCACAGCTCGCGCACGGCGATCGTGCGGCGGCCGCAGCGTCTCTGGAGGTGGTCATCGGCTCCGCGGCGGCGGTCGGCGCCTCGGTCGTCGCCGCCTGGGCATCCGCTCTCGGCGATCGCGCGGGCGCGGGCCCGGTGTCGTCGAACGGACGCGGCGACGCGGCGCGACTCACCCGCCGCGAACAGCAGGTGCTCGACCTGGTGGCACAGGGTCTCAGCAACGGCCAGATCGGCGAGCGACTGTTCATCTCGCCAAAGACGGCATCCGTCCACGTCTCGGCGATCCTGGCCAAGCTCGGGGTCTCCAACCGCACGGAGGCGGCCGCGGTGCACGTCGCATCGGCGCGCGACGTCGCCGAGTGATCGCCACGCCGGGTTCGGGCCGTACCGCGCGGTTTCGTAGGGTCGGAGGATGACCCGACAGGAACGCTGGCAGAACTTCGCCGACTGGCCGCTCTTCATCGCTTCGCTCCTCTTCCTCGCGGCGTACGCGTGGGACGTGCTCGACCAGCCCTCGGGCGCGGCCGAGTCGCTCGCCGACATCGTGCTGTGGGCGACGTGGGGCCTGTTCGTCATCGACTACGTCGCCAACCTGGTGCTCGTCGAATCCGACAAGCGGTGGCGCTGGTTCTACACGCACCTCATCGACCTGGCCGTGGTCGCGCTGCCGATGCTCCGCGCGCTGCGCCTGCTGCGCCTGCTCACCCTGCTGCGTGTCCTGGACCGGGTCGCCGGCCGCGCGGTCCGCGGCAGCCTCGCGATCTACATGGGCGGCGCCTCGGTGCTGCTCATCGTGGTCGGCGCGCTCGCGGTCCTCGACGCCGAGCGGACCGATCCCGCCGCCAGCATCCGCACCTTCGGCGAGGCGCTGTGGTGGGCGTTCGTCACGATGACCACCGTCGGGTACGGCGACTACTCCCCCGTCACCGCGACCGGGCAGATCATCGCCGTCGTGCTGATGCTCGGCGGGATCGCACTCCTCGGTGTGGTCACCGGGTCGATCGCGTCGTGGATCGTCGAGAAGGTGTCGGATGCGGATGCCGAGCAGGCGGCGGCGACGGCGGGGCACATCCACCAGCTCGAGGACAAGGTCGACCAGCTCCAGGCGATGCTGCGGGAGGTGCTCGAGCGGGATGCCGAGCAGGTGCGCGCCGCGCGATGACGGCCCGGCGTCACCGGTCGCGGTCGGGGCGCGGCAGCTCGATGGGCGCGGTGTCGGTGCGATCGGCATCCGACGACGTGAACAGGCCGGTGGTCTGCTCCCGTCGCAGCTCGGCCAGCCGCTCCTCTTCGCGCTGCTGCGCGTGGGCGAGCCAGTCCCAGCCGCGCGACGACGACCGGTCGTAGGACGACGCGGCCTCCGCGGCCGCCGTCCGGGGAACCGGAGGCGTCGCGACCCGCTCGCGCTCGTCGCGCGGTTCCGGCGGCATCATCCCCTGCTCCATCGCCTGGCGACCGGCATAGCCGCGCAGACCCGCCTGGGCGATGACGCGCTGGATGGTCAGGCCGCGCTCGTCGGGCCGACCGACGAACCGGATCTCGCGGAGCCCCTGCTCCTGCGCGGCGGACTCGAAGACGAAGTGCCCGTACCCGAAGATGCGCCCCACGATCGGCTTGTGCACCGAGATGTCGAGGATTCGCGCGAGGGGCATGGTGGCGATGTTCCGAGAGAGGATGCCGTGCACGCGGAAGACCCGCATGTTGGTGATGACGAAGCGGTCGACCCGCTGCTCGACGATCCGCACCGACGCGTGGACCATGATCCCGATCCCGATCAGCGCCGGCAGCCACCAGACCTGCACCGGGACGATGAAGGTGATCATCAGCACGATGAAGCCGCCGAAGGCCTCGACGACCGCCCAGCCGATCGCGGCCCAGTGCTTGCGCACCTCGTCGATCACCACTTCGCCCTGGTCCGAGATCAGGTGCTTGTCGATCGCCGGATCGAGCAGGCCCATGGGCTCAGTTGGCGAGTGCGACGAAGAAGTCGGCGATGGCCACCCCGGCGCCCCAGACGGCGTCGAGGGCACCCTGAACGGCGTTGGCGGCATCCTCGGGACGGGTCACGAGATAGAAGACCGCGAAGGCGATCACAAGTCCGATGATGATGCGTTTGAGGAGCTTCATGGCGCGCGGGGGTCCCTTCAAGTCGTTTTCGGACGGCATTCCCCCCGGAAAAGCCACTTCCCTTGTACCGCACGCGGCTGTGACTTGGCGCCATTGCCACGCGGCTCGGCGCGGATTCACCCCGCCGGGTGTCGCGCCGAGAGGAGCGGCGGCGGGCCCGTCACCAGCCCATCGATCCCGGCATGCCCTTGAACGGGCCGGCGACGGCCGACGTGACCCAGCCGCCGTAGAAGCCGCCGGGCTGGGGCTGCACGATCTCGCCGTCCACGGTGCAGCGGTCCATGGGCCTCGGATAGACCGCCACGCGGCCGTCGAGCACCTCGAATCCCGGGGTGGGATCCGGATACGTCCACGCCGCGCGCGGCGCGACGGCATCGCCCGCCACGACGTCGAAGTAGCGGGCGGCTCCCTTGAACTCGCAGAAGGACGTGCCGGCCGCGGGGCGCAGCGCACCCGGCGCGAACGCGTCCATCGGCAGGTAGTAGGTCGGCGGATGACTCGTCTCGAGCACCCGCACGACGTCGGCCGTGTCGACGATGCGCTCGCCGCCGAAGTCGATCGTCACGCGCGCGTCGACCTGCTCTGCTCGCGGCGGCCTCGGGAAGTCCCACACGGACTCCTGCCCGGGGCCGACCGGATCGGGGGACGGATGCCGCATGACTTCACGATACGGCCGTCTCACGCACCCGGGGCCGCACGGGCGCCGCCCGGTGTCGCATCCCGGACCTCCCTGCTTGACTGGGGGCATGACGGCGATCGCGATGTTCCCGCTCGGGACGGTGCTGCTGCCGCACATGCCCCTGCCGTTGCGCATCTTCGAATCGCGGTATCTCGTGATGCTCGGCCGACTGCTCGACGACGAGCATCCCGAGTTCGGCGTCGTGCTGATCGAGCGCGGGGACGAGGCCGGCGGACACGACCAGCGTTTCGGCATCGGCACGCTCGCGCGGATCACCCGTGTGATCCCGCGCTCCGACGACGTGCACCTGATCGCCGTGGGCGGGCGCCGCTTCGAGGTCACCCGCTGGCTCGAGGACGACCCGCATCCGAAGGGAGAGGTGCGGTTCCTGCCCGAGCTGGACTGGACCGACGATCTCGACGACCTCCGCGCGGATGCGGAACGCGTGGTGCGGCGCGTGCTGTCGCGCTCGGCGGAGTTCGCCGACACGTCGTGGGATCCCGACATCGCTCTGTCGGACGACCCGGTCGAGGCCAGCTGGCAGCTCGCCGGCATCGCGCCGCTCGGCCCCATCGACCAGTTGCGGCTCCTGCGCTCGCAGACGGTCCGCGAGCTGCTGACCACACTGATCGAGCTGACCGAGGCGGCGGAGCCGACGCTCACCGCCGCGGACGGCGAGACCGCCCTCGACGTCGAGTTCGAGCGCCTGCTCGACGGAGACGAGGGCGACGACTCCCCCGGCTCGCCGGGAGACCCGGACGAGCCCTCGTCGTCCTAGTCGCGCGCGGCTCCGATCGTCCGCGTGAACATCCTGGTCCCGAGGCCGCGCCGCTGGTAGCGTGCCCACCACCGGAGGCACTCTGAGGAGGCTCGCGATGACCGACAACCGCTCGGCCGCACCCGCCGCCAAGCCGCGCGAGGAGTGGTCTGGACAGATCGGCTTCATCCTCTCCGCGGTCGGATCCGCGGTGGGTCTGGGGAACATCTGGAGGTTCCCCGGCGTCGCCTACGAGAACGGCGGCGGCGCGTTCCTGATCCCGTACCTCATCGCGCTCGTCACCGCCGGCATCCCGATCCTCTTCCTCGACTACGCCATCGGCCACCGCTTCCGCGGCGCCGCGCCGACGGCCTTCCGCCGCCTGGGCGGCCGCACCGGCCGTTGGCTGGAGTCGCTGGGCTGGTTCCAGGTCGCGATCGCATTCGTCATCGGCCTGTACTACACGGCGGTCATCGCGTGGGCGCTCAGCTACTTCGTCTTCTCGTTCGATCTGCGGTGGGGCGACGACCCCGCGGGCTTCTTCTTCGGCGACTACCTGCAGACCGGGGATCCGGTCATCAGCCTCGACTTCGTGCCCGGGGTCCTCATCCCCCTCGCGGTCGTGTGGCTGGCGGCGATCATCGTGCTCGGCTTCGGCGTCGCGCGCGGCCTGCAGCGGGTCAACGTCGTCTTCCTCCCGCTGCTGGTCGTGGCGTTCGCGATCCTGGTCGTGCGGTCGCTGTTCCTCGACGGAGCCGCCGACGGCCTCAACGCGCTGTTCACGCCCGACTGGGCGGCGCTGGCCGATCCGAATGTGTGGATCGCCGCGTACAGTCAGATCTTCTTCTCGCTGTCGATCGCGTTCGGCATCATGATCACCTACGCGTCGTACCGGCGCCGGCGGTCGAACCTCACCGGCCCGGGGCTGGTCGTGGCGTTCTCGAACTCCTCCTTCGAGATCCTCGCGGGCATCGGCGTGTTCGCCACGCTGGGCTTCCTCGCCGGCGCGCAGGGCATCGCCGTCGCCGACCTCGAGGGGATCGCGGGCGTCGGCCTGTCGTTCGTGACCTTCCCGGCGATCGTCGCGCAGATGCCCGGCGGTCCGATCTTCGGGGTGCTGTTCTTCGGCTCGCTGACGATGGCCGGGTTCACGTCGCTGATCTCGGTGCTGCAGGTGGTGTCGGCGGCCATCCAGGAGAAGTTCTCCTTGTCGCCGCGCGCCGCAGCCGTGGGGCTCGGCGTCGTCGCGGCGGTGCTGTCGATCTTCTTCTTCTCGACCACGAGCGGGATACTGGCGCTCGACGTCACCGACAACTGGGCCAACAACGTCGGCATCGTCCTGTCGGCGGTGCTGACGACCGTGCTCGTGATCTGGGTCTTCCGCAAGGGCGGAGAACTCCGTCTGCACCTCAACGCGGTCTCGACCTTCCAGGTGGGGCGCGTGTGGGTGCTGCTGGTCGGGGTTCTCGCGCCGATCGTCCTGGGCTACATGCTGATCGCCCGCGTCGTCACGCTGCTGGTCGAGGGCTACGGCGGCATGCCGCCGTGGTACCTGCTCGTGTTCGGATGGGGGACGATCGCGTTCCTCGTGGTGGCGGCGATCGCGATGTCGCTCATCGCCTGGCGCAGACCGCCGGACGACTTCGTCGCCTGGCCTGACTTCCGGGCCGGTGCCGGACGCAGAACCGGCACGGTCACGGGGAAGGAGGGATCGCCATGAGCCCCGTCGCCATCGTGTTCCTGATCTTCGCGATGCTCGTGGTGTGGGGCGGGCTCGTCGGGAGCGCCCTCTACCTGCGGCGCCACCCCGAGCCGAAGGAGTACCCGCCGGGAGGCACCGACGACCACCGCGAGGACGTCGCTCCCATCGAGCACGACACCTGAGGATGCCGGGTCAGGACACGCGCCCGTCGAGGTACCACCACCGGCCGCTCTGCCACACGAAGCGGCTGCGCTCGTGCAGCTCGCCCGTGCCGCCGCGCTCCCGCCAGTGGGCGCGGAACTCGACGATGCCCCGCTTGTCGCCGGGCCGGCCGTCGACGGTGTCGACGATCTCGAGACCCGTCCAGCGCGTGCCCGGGTCGAGGCGGACGTCGTCCGGCACGGTGCCGGGATGCCACGTCTCGCGCAGGTGGGAGGCGTCGCCCACGACGAAGGCCGTGTAGCGGGAGCGCATGAGCTCGAGCGCCGTCTCGGCGAGCACGCCGCCGAGGATCGGCCCGCAGCACGCGCCGAACACCGCGCCGCTGCCGCACGGGCAGGGCTGGTCCTCGCCG
Organism: Microbacterium thalassium; assembly: GCF_014208045.1. Taxonomy (NCBI): domain Bacteria; kingdom Bacillati; phylum Actinomycetota; class Actinomycetes; order Micrococcales; family Microbacteriaceae; genus Microbacterium; species Microbacterium thalassium. The sequence continues at coordinate 2,212,407 of NZ_JACHML010000001.1, read as the reverse complement.
ACCTGCGGGAACCCTGCTCTCATGCTCGCCTCCGTGGTTCGAGGGTAGGTGTGAGGCTGAGAGGCGGATGCCGCCCCATCGGCGTTTCGCGAGTCTCCCAGCCTCGGGAAGACGCGCATCCGAGGGTGTGGATAACTCCGGATCGCGCTCGTTCCGCGTGGCTACGGTGGCCGTGTGACCGCACGCCTCGCCTCCGCGCTCCTGCCCCTGGCGCTCGCCGCGGGCCTGCTCGCGGGCTGCGCCACCGACCCGGAGCCCGTCGAGCCGACCCCCGCCTTCGCGACGGAAGAAGAGGCGTTCGCCGCGGCCGAGGCCACCTACCGGGCGTATGTGGATGCCCTCAATCGCGTCGACCTGAGCGATCCGGCGACATTCGAGGACGTGTATGCCTGGACGACGGGGGAAGCGAACGCCAACGAACGCGAGTCGCTCTCGGGGATGCACGCGAATGGATGGACAGTGTCGGGCGAGACCGTCGTTGTTTGGGTCGAGGGAACGGCCTCGGATGACTCCACCACCGTGACTGTCGCGTGCACAAGTGTCGGCTCCGTCGCTGTGGTCGACGCAACCGGGGACAGCGTCGTAGACAGCGAACGCGCGGACCACTACGCCCTTCAACTGGAGATGACCTACAGCCGCGAGTCGCCAACCGGTCTCTTCATCGCATCGAGCAATGCGATCCAAGAGGACAGATGCGGGTAGTCGGGCTAGCACTGATCACCGTGCTCGGGTTTGTGCAACCCGTAGCTAGTCCCTCAACCTGCGAGGGCTCATCGCTCTGGACTAGCTGCGAGGTTCAAAGCGACGGCACGCAGATCGACATCAGCGCGACGCAGACCGATTCAAGCTCACCCAGCACGCAAGACACCCCGCCATACTCAACACCCACTACCGAACCCGAGATCACCATCAGCCCGGGTGAGCTATGCGGACCGCTGGGCTGCCGTCCGCTGTACGAGGTCGGCACACTGCCGGACGTGACGATCGAGGATCTCGCGTCGTTCCGCCCGGCGGAGCCCGCACTGACCGGCGAGCCCGCGGGCTTCGGCATCGTCGGGATGCCGACGAATCTCGTCGCGACCGCCTCGATCCAGGACATCGCCGGCACGCTGTTCGACTGGGACGTCACGGTGCGCTTCACGCCCGCCTGGTACCTCTTCGACCACGGCGACGGCACGTCGGCCCGCACCCCGACCGGCGGCGCGACGTGGGAATCGCTCGGCGTCGCACAGTTCACCCCCACGCCGACGACGCATGTCTACCGTGACCGTGGCGAGTTCACGGTCGGCGTCGAGGTGCAGTACACCGCCGCCGTGGACTTCGGCTCCGGCGCCTGGCGCGTCGTCCCCGGCTACGTCACGGCGCCCGGCGGATCGTACGATCTGCGCGTGGTCGACGTGCGCACCGCGCTGGTGGACCGCACCTGCGTCGAGGACCCGGCGGGCCCCGGCTGCTGACCTCGGCTGACCTCGACTCAGCTCGGGATCAGCTCGGATGCTCCATCCGCGGGGGCACCTGAGCCCTCGGCCTGCCGGACGGCGCGTTCGCGCGCCACACCGCGCAAGGGGCGCGACCAGATCACGGCCTGGCGCACCGGATACCCGACGGCCAGAGCGGCGTAGCCCGCGAAGCTGCGGTCCTCGCTCCCGAGCACGCTCTTGCGATCCCACGCCTCGCGAAGCCGGCCGCCGGCACTGCGGCGCGGCGACTTGGGGGTCAGCGTGCCGCGGCGCCGCTCGTCCACGAGCTCGGCGAGCACCTGGATCCAGTCGTCGAAGACCTCTTCGTGGAAGTAGTTCTCCCGCAGCCATGCGGGATCCGGATGCCGGAACCAGCGCGCGATCACGTCCTCGGGCCCGGCGAGCATCCCGCTCCCCTCGAACACGCGATTCAGCAGCGCGTCCGACACGCCGAACATGTCGAGTGCGATGACCGGCACGCCGCGCGCGATCGCTTCGATGGCGGACGTCGAGCTGATGGTGACGAGCCCCTCGGCCGTGTCGAGGGCGCGCGCCATCGGCTCGTACGAGACGACGAGGTTGGCGGGTGCGCCGCCGAGCTGCTCGATGAGCTCGGGGTACGTGTGCCGCTCGTAGTGCGTCTCGCGCTCCCCTCCGGCCGAGCGCAGCTTCAGCACGACCCGTCGCCTCGGGCCGGACTCGGCGGCGTCGATGAGCAGCTTCGCCACGGCGAGCCGCTCCGACTTCTCGCGCGGGACGATCGCCTGCGCCGCGAACACCAGATCCGTCCCCGCCGTCGAGGCCACGCCGATGCCGTGCTCGGCGAAGGGCAGCCGCGTCAGCGCGAACCGCTGGTGCACGCCGAGTCGGCCCGCGAGTTCGCTGAACGCCTCGATCTCGCGCTGCGAGTGGACGATGAACAGATCGCACTGCGCCCGGTACATCACGGCGGCGCGGCGCGCGGGAATCGAGATCCCCGGCAGCCCCGTCACGATCACGGGGCGGGGCGACACCTCGGCCGCGACCTTCGCCAGCACGCGCACCAGCGGTCCGCGCGCGCCGATGACCACGGCATCCGGTGCGAAATCCGTGAGCCACGCCGGCAGGTCGTCGTACGACACGCGGTGCACGTGCGACGCGTCCAGCCCGCTCCCGGCCAGCGCCGTGCGCTCCTGGGTGGCGCTGACCGTCAGCGGCGTCGTCACGAGCACGAGGGCGATGTCGGCGTCCTTCGCCGTCCCCAGCAGGGCCGCGGTCCATTTGACGTACGAGTCGCTGTCGGCCAGCGCGACGATGCGCAGCCGCGTCGCGCCGATCCGGACGGTGTCGTGCTGGCTCTGCGGCGCCCTCACGCCGTGACCCTGCGGAGCTTCGCCATCGGCGCGAGCTCGCCCGGGAACACGCGCTTGACGCCGTCGCCGAGCGCCGTCTCGATGATGCGGATGTCGCGGACGAGGTGGTTCAGGCCGCCCGGCTCGAGAGACGCGGCGTGGTCCGATCCCCACATGGTGCGGTCGAGCGTGATGTGACGCTCCACGGCGACGGCGCCGAGCGCGACGGCGGCGAGCGAGATCTGCAGCCCGCGCTCGTGACCCGAGTACCCCACGGGAACACCCGGGTACCGGTCGCGCAGCACCGAGATCACCCGCAGGTTCGACTCCTCCGGCTCCATCGGGTAGGTCGACGTCGCGTGCATGAGCACGACGCGGTCGGTGCCGAGCACCTGCAGTGCACGGTCGATCTGCTCGACCGTCGACATGCCGGTGGACAGGATGATCGGCTTGCCGGTGTCGCGCAGCGCCTCGAGCAGCTCGATGTCGGTGACCGACGCCGATGCCACCTTGTGGGCGACGACGTTGAGCCGCTCGAGGAACTCGACGCTCGGGACATCCCACGGCGATGCGAACCAGTCCAGCCCGCGCAGCGCGGCGTGGTCGCCGACCTCGACGTACTGGGCGTGGTCGAACTCGACCCGGTGGCGGTACTCGAGGTAGGTCATGGTGCCCCACGGGGTGTCCCGCGGCGTGTCGCGCATGTGCTCGGGCGTGCAGATCTCGGGCGTGCGCTTCTGGAACTTGACCGCCTGCACGCCGGCGTCGGCCGCGACGTCGATGAGCTGCTTCGCGAGCTCGACGTCGCCGTTGTGGTTCAGCCCGATCTCGGCGATCACGTAGGCCGGGCGGCCGCCTCCGATCACGTGGGTTCCGATGGTGACGGTCATGATCGCTCCTGGGGGGTGGGGGAAGAGGATGCCGATTGCCGGGTCGCGAGGACGCGGTCGGCCAGCTCGCGCACGGCGCCGTGGCCGCCGCGGCGGTCGAGGACGACGCGCGCGGACGCGATGACGCTCGGGTGGGCGTCGGCGACCGCGATGGGCCAGCCGACCTGCTCGAGGCACGCGAGGTCGTTGACGTCGTTGCCGAGGTACGCGATGCGCGACAGCGGGATGCCGCAGTCGGCCGCCCACTCGCGCAGAGCGCTCAGCTTGTCGCCGAGACCCTGGCGCGCGTCCACCCCGAGCTTCGCCGCGCGGGCGGAGACCACGGGGTTGGTCTCGGTCGACAGGATCGCCACGGGGATGCCGGCGCGGCGGAGCGCCCCCACGCCCCACCCGTCCGACCGGCTGACGACGACGGACTCGCGGCCGTTCTGGTCCACGACGGCGGTGTCGTCGGTGTGGACGCCGTCGAAGTCGGTCACGACGGCGTCGACGTCGATCGGGTCTGTCCGGTCGACGAGGGGCGCCAGGGCCCGCGCGAGCTCGAGCTCTCCCTCTGTGTCGATCTCCACCGCGGTGCGCTCGGGGACCTCGATGATGCCGACGCTTCCGAAGAACCGATGCTCGTGCGCGCGGAATCCCGCCGCACGCATGACGTAGAACGCGCCGGTCTCCAGATAGTGCGGTTCGCGGTCCTGGCGGCGTGGACGGTGCGACGCGTCGTGGTTGACCGCCGCCGCGGCGTCTCCGGCGCCCTTGGCCCACAGGAATCCGTAGGTCTCCACGGCCGAGAACACGCTGTCCCGGCGTCGCGAGCGCACGACGCGCACGGCCTCGTCGAGGGCATCCGGGTCGATGAACGGCGAGGTCGCCTGCAGGAACGCCACGACCTTGACATCCACGCCGCGGTCGGCGAGCACGTCGAGCGCATGCAGCAGAGCGCTCTCGCTCGAGGCCGTGTCGCCGGAGATCTCGGCGGGCCGCTCGACGATCTCGGCGCCCCACTCCGCGGCGACGGCGGCGATGTCGGCGTCGTCGGTGGTCACGACGACGCGATCGACGCTCTCGGCGCGCGCCGCCGCGACGACCGCGCGTGCGACGAGCGGGATGCCGCCCACGCGGCGCAGATTCTTGCGCGGGACCCCCTTCGAGCCGCCCCGCGCCGGAATGATCGCGACGTTCTCGCTCATGCCCCACCTGCCGGAGTGCGCCGGGCGGTCCACGCGGTGCGCTCGCCTTCGTGGATGAGCGAGCCGGTGCCCTCGAGCACGTGCCGCAGCGTCGTGGTGGTGCTCGACGGCTGCGTGAACAGCTCGAGCGGCCGCTGGGTGCCCGCCAGCATCAGTTCGGCGGGCAGACCTGTGTCGACGACGTCGATCCCGCGGATGCCGGCGACCGCGTCGAGCTGCGCATCGGGCTCGCGGCGGTGCGGAAGGTAGGTCGCGCTCCCCCGCGCGACGACGCGCGACACCCAGTCGAGGTAATCGCCCAGGGGCATGCGCCCGTCCACGGGCCGTGCCGAGCCGAGGATGACGCGCGGGGTCGCGACGGCGGCTCCCGGGGCCGTCGCGCGGGTCCATTCGAAGCGGTGCTCCGCCACGCTCACCCCGCGGTCCCGCAGGCGCGTGCACCGGGCGTCGCCGAAGTCGAAGGCGGTGAAGAAGTCGACGGCTCCCCGAGATGCCAGCCTCGACACGCGCTCGTGCGCGAAGGGCGCCGTCAGGGCCGAGGCCCTCCCCTCGGCGATGCCGGGGCGGGCGTACTCCCGATCGCCCAGGATCGTGTCGGCGAAGGGAACGACGTTCGCACCGTCGTCGAGGAACGTGATCCTCCGGGGCCGCAGCACGGCTGCGGCGAGGCGGAACTGGCCCGAGAATCCGTCTCCGACGAGCCAGTGCCGGTGGGTGGAGAGCAGCCCCCACGGGATCCCGACGAACGGCACGCAGTCGGCGAACAGCGCACCGCGCGCGATCAGCTCGTCGGCGGTGGGGCCCATCTGCGCGGTCAGTCGGCCCGCGATCGGCACGGAACGTCGCGCCCGGTGCGCCCACTCCGCGGCGCCGACCAGCTGGAGGGGCGACTCCACCCAGGCGATCACCTCGTCGCGATGCATGGAGCCTCCGTATCGTTCGCGCCGGTCGTGCACGAATGCGCGCCGGTGTGCGTGTGCGCCTACGATCACCGACCTGTGTGAACGCGACGCCAACGCGCAGTTGTCCGGTCGGCGACGCGTCGGTGAACGGATGCCTTCGCGGCTCGCGCCCTCTCGCGCCATGTACCTCGTGGCCGAGCCTCGCTGTGGAGAACCATCGCCCCTCGGAACGACGGGTGCGTAGAGTCGGCGGGTTGCCGACATGAAAGGCGCAGCATGGCAGACCTGCTCGTGGAGATCCACGTCCCGCTCATCCCCGCCGAGGGGGTCGGCGAAGACGACTACCCGTTCCCGTGGATCGAGACGATCGAGACCTTCCTCTTCGATCTCGAGGATGGCGATCGCGGGGAGATGTACGACGATGGCGAGGAGCTGGGCGGTGAGTATCTGTTCTTCGTCTGGGGAGCCCCCGAAGACGTGCTGATCGACGTCGCGCGTGACATCGCGAACCTCCGCGGCGTCCCCGAAGGCACCTACGCCCGGGTCAGCGACACGGGTGCCGACATGGGCGAGGGCCGCCGCGTCGCGCTGTGATGCTCGAGTCGTGCGGCACTGACAGACTGATCTCGTGACCGACCGCCTCATGCTTCTCGACAGCGCCTCGCTGTACTTCCGCGCCTTCTTCGGCGTCCCCGACACGGTGCGGGCGCCCGACGGCACGTCGGTCAACGCCGTCCGCGGGTTCCTCGACATCATCGCGAAGCTCGTCCAGACGTATGAGCCCACGCGGCTCGTCGCGTGCTGGGACGACGACTGGCGTCCGCAGTGGCGCGTGGATCTCATCCCCACCTACAAGACGCATCGCGTGGTCGAGGTCGTCGAGTCCGGTCCGGACATCGAAGAGGTGCCCGATCCGCTCGAGGCGCAGGTCCCCGTCATCCGGGCGGTGCTCGACGCGCTCGGTATCCCGATCGTCGGCGCCCCCGAGCACGAGGCCGACGACGTCATCGGCACGCTCGCCACGATCTCGGACGTCCCTGTCGACGTGGTCACCGGCGACCGGGATCTGTTCCAGCTCGTCGACGACGCCCGAGGCGTCCGCGTCATCTACACGGGCCGCGGCATGAGCAATCTCGAGGTCCTCACCGACGACGCCGTCCTCGCCAAGTACGGCGTGCACCCGTCGCAGTACGCCGACTTCGCGACGCTCCGCGGCGACGCCTCGGACGGCCTGCCGGGCGTCGCCGGCGTCGGGGAGAAGACCGCCGCGAAGCTGCTCGCCGAGCACGGGGACCTGGCCGGCGTCATCGCCGCCGCCGAGGCCGGCACGGGCATGACGGCCGGTGTGCGCAACAAGATCCTGGCGGCACTCCCCTACCTCGAGGTCGCGCCCACCGTGGTGCGCGTCGTGCGCGACCTCGCGCTCGATCCGCTTGTCCGTCCCCTGCCGTCGCTCGACGACGCCGCGCTCGCTCGCGCGAAGGATCTCGGCGACGCCTGGAACCTCGGCGGCTCCCTCGACCGAGCCGTCGCCGCGCTCTCCGGGCGCTGACGACCGGCCGCCACTCCCACCCGCCGGGACTGCGCCCGCGCGGTCAGACGTCTCACAGCGAGCGCGGACCTAACATCTATCCATGTCGGGTTCTCCTTGGGACGAGCCCGGACCGCGCACCACCCCGCGGCCCGCCGTCGCCGTCCTTCTGCCCGTCGTCATCTCGCTGGTGGTGCAGCTTGCTGCCGCGACCGCCTTCGCGCTGTGGACGACCGGGCCGCGGTACGTGCTGGCCTCGATCGCGCTCGCCGCGGCATCCGCTCTCGCGCTCCTCGCAACCCGGCGATGGCCGGGGCCCACCGTCGCGGTCGTCACGGCGCTCACCGCGCTCGGACTGCTCGTCCCGGCGATCGGCCCGGCGCCGTTCGTGGCGCTCGGCTTCGCGATCGTGGCCGCACTGGTCGGCGGGGCCCGGCTCTGGGCATGGATCTCGGTCGGCGTCGGATGGATGCTCGCGCTCATCGGCGGATCGCTCGCGGGAATCGAGTGGCATCCCGTCGTCGTCGCGGTCGCGACCCTGGCGATCGGGACGTGCTTCGCGATCGGCGAGGGTCTGCGATCCCGACGACGGCTCGACGAGGAGCGACGTGTGCACGCGTCGCAGCGCCGCCGCGCGGCCGAGCTCGACGAGCAGGACCGCATGGCGCGCGACATGCACGACGCGCTCGCCGACTCGCTCAGCCGGATCTCGGCCGAGTCGCGCGTCGGACTCGCGCGGTTCGACGACGACCCGGAACGCTCCCGCGAGGCGCTGACGTCGATCCGGTCCCTCAGCGCCGCCGGCCTGGACGAGGTGCGCGGCGTGCTCTCGTTCCTGCGCGGCGAAGAGGCCGGCGCCCCGGCCACGGCACCGCTCGTGCCGCTGCCGCAGCTGGCCCAGCTGCCCTCGCTCATCTCCGGGCGGAGCACCCTCGGACTCTCGGTCACGCTCGACGACGCGCTGCGCGGGGATCTCCCCGCCAGCGCCGTCCAGACCTCCGCCTACCGCATCGTGCAGGAGGCGCTCGCGAACATCGTGCGCCACTCGGCCGCGGCGACGGCGACGGTCTCGCTCGCGCGCGACGCGGGCGAGCACGGAGACCTCGTGGTCACCATCTCGGACGACGGCGTCGGCATCCCGCGCGAGATCCTCGAGCGCGCGGGCGTGCGGGGCATGCGCCTGCGCACGGAGGTCCTGGGCGGAACCCTCGAGATCGCCCCGGCGCTGCAGACCGGCACGGTCGTCCGCGCACGCCTTCCCTGGAACGCGCCGGCCTGACCGCTCAGCTGCCCGGGGAGGCCCGCACGGCGGCGACGAACGCCAGCGCCAGCAGGATGCAGTAGGCGATCGACACCACCAGCACGGTCGTCAGGGGCGCCGTCCACCCGCCGGTCAGCTCGAACATGGCCCCGAAGCCCGGCCCGGCCAGCGCCGCCATCGCGTAGCCGCCACCCTGGACGAGCGCCGACATGCCCGCCGCCTCGCCGTCGCTGCGCGCGACGCCGACGAGCGCGCCGAAGATGACGACGAAGCCTCCGGAGTGGCCGATCGCGCCGACCGCCAGCCACACCCACAGCAGCTGGGGCGCGACGAGCAGCCCCACAGCCAGCACGAGCCAGGACGCGCAGATCGCCGCCGGCGCGACGCCGCGCGGCGCGAATCGTGTCAGCAGCGGCACGACGAACGCGCCCACGATCCCGACGCCCTGGTACACCGACGACACGGCGCCGGCGGCCGCGGGGGCGAGTCCGAGCTCCTCCGCCGCGAACGTGGGCAGCCACGTCGACAGGCCGTAGTAGATCGTGGTCTGCCCGGCGAACGCGCCCACCAGCAGCCAGGTGACGGGGCGCCGGAGCCACGACGGACGCCGCCCGATGACGGTCGGGACCGGGCCGGTGATGGTCTGCGGGTCGAGGTCCATCCCGGGCGCCCCAGCCTCGGAGCGCCGCACCGGCATCCCCGAGTACCGGTCCTCGCGGCCCGAGCGCCGCATGTGCGCGGACCACAGCAGGATCCCCGCCACCGTGATCACCGACCACGCGAGCAGCGCCCAGGACCAGCCGATCACCTCGGCGAGCGGCGCCGTCAGCAGCGCCGTCAGGAGCGACCCGACGTTGAGCGTGGCGGCATAGCCGGCCGTGACCATGCCGACGTGCGCAGGCGGCACGTCGCGGCGGATGATCACCGGGATCACGACGTTCCCGATCGTGACCGCCGCGCCGATCACGAGCATGCCCGCCACCATCCAGGCGAAGCCCGGGAGCCCGCGGATCATCGTCCCGAGCAGCACGCCGATCAGCGACGCCAGGAGCGCGGACTCGGCGCCGGCGCGGCGGATCACCAGCGCCGCGAGGGGCGTCAGCAACGCGAACATGAGCACCGGCGCGGTCGTCATGAGCCCGGCCGCGGCCGACCCGATCCCGAGATCGGACTCGATGTCGCGCAGGACGGGGGTGACCGCCAGGATCGGCCCGCGCAGACTCAGCGCGGCCAGCAGCACGCCGGCGACGACGAGCCACGGCAGCGCCGCGCGGCGCGACGCATCCGTCACCGGCGCGGCTCGCACCCGTCGGCCGCCGGCCGGCACACCGCGAGACGGAGTGTCACGAGACCGGTGCAGGTGGAGTCCACCTCTCGAAACTACCGCCTCAGCGCGGTCGCCCCGTCCACGCGCGCAGCGCCGTCAGCTCCCACGTCGTCACGATCCGCTCGGCCGGGACGCCCGCCGCCTCGGCGCGCGCCGCCCCGTGGTCCAGTAGCGACAGCTGCCCGGGAGCGTGCGCGTCCGAGTCGATCGAGAACAGGCATCCGGCATCGAGCGCGATCGCGATGAGCTCGTCGGGCGGATCCTGACGCTCGGGCCGCGAGTTGATCTCGACCGCGACGCCGTGCGCCGCGCACGCGTCGAACACGGCGCGCGGATCGAACTGCGACGGCGGACGCGTGCCGCGCTCGCCCTGCACGAGGCGGCCGGTGACGTGACCGAGGACGTCCACCCTCGGATTCGACGCGGCGGCCACGAGCCGGCGGGTCATCGGCCCGCGGTCCATCCGCAGCTTCGAATGGACGGATGCCACGACGACGTCGAGCTCGTCGAGCAGGGCGTCCTCCTGGTCGAGACCGCCGTCGTCGAGGATGTCGACCTCGATGCCCGACAGCAGCGTGAAGCCGTCGCCGCTGAACCCGGGCAGGATCTCGAGCTGCCTCCGCAGTCGCTCGGGCGACAGCCCGTTCGCCACGCGGAGCCTCGGAGAGTGGTCGGTGAGGGCGAGATACTCATGCCCGAGCGCTCGCGCCGCATCCGCCATGAGGTCGATGGAGGTGAGTCCATCCGACCAGTCGCTGTGGCTGTGGAGGTCGCCGCGCAGGCGAGCGCGCAGTCCGGAGCTGATCTGGACGCCGGCGCGTTCCCGCAGGTCCGCGAGATACGTCGGAACAGAGCCCGCGAGCGCCTCCTGGATGACGGCGAAGGACGAATCGCCGATTCCCTTACGGCGGCGCAGTGATGCGGCATCCCGCAGCTCAGCCTCGCCGAGTCCCGCGATCGCGTCGGCCGCTGCCCGGAACGCCTTCGACTTGTACCGCGACGACCGCTCGCGTTCGAGGAGGGTCGCGATCTCGACGAGCGCGGCGTGCGGGTCCATCACCGCACGCCGCGCTCGTCGAGTGCGGTCACGCCGCGCTCGCCCGCTTGACGACGACGGGAGCGCTCGCCAGGCGATGGAGCGCCCAGCCGAACATGATCGAGAGGATGCCGATGCCCATCGCGAACGCCGCCACGCCGAACGAGACGACCGACGTGAACAGCGAGGCGCGCAGGAACGACGCGTTCATCAGCGTCGCGCGCACGGGATCGTCTTGGTCCAGTTGAGCGTAGGTCTGGCCGTCGGAGATCGCGAGCGAGTGGGTCTGGATGATGTCGGCCTGAACGTACGCGGTGAACGGTCCCGCCACCGTCGCACCCTGGAACGCGATCGCGTCCTCGGGAATCACGATCTTCTCGGCCTGCAGCTGGGTGGACACCACGATCCAGACCGCGATGCCGGCCACGATGAGGGCGATTCCGGCGATGATCCCCAGGATGCCGACCACCTTCACGCCGCCGAGGCTGCGCGCCGGGGCCTCGACGGCCGCCGGGCCGCCGGGTTCTTCTGTTCCGTCGGGGGTGGTGCTGTCTGACATGAGAGTTCTCCTCGCGTCGGTGAGCGTCTGATCGAGATCACGCTAGTGGCACCGAGCACACCCCCGGAAACCCCAGGGGGTTTCACCCCGCCAGTTCGCGCGTGGCCTCCGCCCAGGCCGCGAGCCTGGTCGCCGCGGCGCCGCTGTCGATCGCCTCGGCGGCGGCCTCCTTCGCCTCCGCCAGACGCTCCACGATCGGTCGCTGGACCTGCGAGACGTCCTGCGAGAGGCGGTACGCCACGATGCCCGCGGCGGCGTTCAGCAGCACGATGTCGCGCACCGCTCCGGACTCGCCCGCGAAGACGCGGTGGACAACCGCGGCGTTGTGCTGCGGGTCGCCGCCGAGCAGGTCGTCGATCCGCGCCAGCGGGATGCCGAGGTCGCGCGGATCGAGGTCGTGCTCGTGGACGTCTCCGCGGGTCACCTCCCACAGGCGGCTGTGGCCGGTCGTGGTGAGTTCGTCGAGTCCGTCGTCGCCGCGGAACACCAGAGCGGTCGCACCGCGGGTGCGGAAGACGCCCGTGATCAGGGGGACGCGCGCGAGCTGCGCCACGCCGACGGCGTTGGCCTCGGCGCGCGCCGGGTTGCAGAGCGGCCCGAGGAAGTTGAACACGGTCGGCACGCCGAGTTCGGCGCGCACGGGCCCCGCGTGACGGAAGCCCGGGTGGAAGGCCGCCGCGAACGCGAACGTCATGCCCACCCGCGACAGGGTCTCGGCGACCGCCTCCGGCGACAGCGACAGGTCGATCCCGAGCGCCGCCAGGACGTCGGACGATCCGGACTTCGAACTGGCCGCCTTGTTGCCGTGCTTGACGACGGGAACGCCGGATGCCGCGGCCACGACGGCCGACATGGTCGACACGTTGACGGTCCCGAACCGGTCGCCGCCGGTGCCGACGATGTCGAGCACGGCTGCATCCACCGGCAGCGGAAGCGCCGCTTCGAGGATCGCGTCGCGGAAGCCCACGACCTCGTCGATCGTCTCGCCCTTGGCGCGAAGAGCGATCAGGAAGCCGGCGAGCTGGGCCGGGGTCGCCCGCCCCGACATGACTTCGCGCATCGCCCACGTGGACTCGGCGACGCTCAGATCGCGCCCGTCGAGAAGGGCTGTGAGGAGATTGGGCCAGGTGTGCTGCTCCGCCATGGGTCAGAAGCCTAGCCGCGCCCGGCGCCGCGGATGCCGCCTGTGACACCTGCGCTTTCAGCGTGGTTTCGGGGCGTTCTTGGCGGACTCGCAGACTACTCGGAGCCTGTGCTCAGACCGCACCGAGGCAGAACAGTGGTCTCCGATGCGAGAATCACCCGCCGAGTTCGGCCATAATGGGGGACGTGACGACCTCCACTGCGACCTATTCCCAGGCGATGCGGTCCGTCAAGCGACCGGATCCGGTCGCCGTCGGGACCATCGTGTGGCTTGGCAGCGAGGTGATGTTCTTCGCGGGTCTCTTCGCGATCTACTTCACTCTTCGCAGCACCTCCCCTGAACTGTGGGAGAGCCGCACCGCGCTGCTGAACATCCCCTACGCCACGGTCAACACGATCATCCTGGTGCTGTCCTCGGTGACGTGCCAGATGGGCGTGTTCGCCGCCGAGCGATTCCAGCCGTACTCGACGAAGAAGCGCGGCTGGCTCGGATGGGGCATGGTCGAGTGGTTCTGGCTGACGTTCGCGCTGGGCGCGATCTTCGTCTCGGGCCAGGTGTGGGAGTACGCCCAGCTCGTCGCCGAGGGCATGCCCATCAGCGCGGACTCGTACGCGTCGGCGTTCTACCTCACGACCGGCTTCCACGCGCTGCACGTCACCGGCGGCCTCATCGCCTTCCTGCTGGTGATCGGGCGCGCCTACGCCGTCAAGAACTTCGGGCGCAAGGAGATGACGTCCTCGATCGTGGTGTCCTACTACTGGCACTTCGTCGACGTCGTCTGGATCGCCCTGTTCCTCGTCATCTACTTCCTCAAATGAGAGCGGAGCTGAAACCCCACATGGCACGAGCAACGAAGCGCCGCTCCCACGGACGCCGCAGCCCCTGGGCCGCCGCGGCTCTGATCGGCGTCGGACTGCTGATCACCGGAGGCGCCTACGCTGGCGCGTCCGCCGCCGTGGCCGCCACGAGCGAGCCCGCGACGGTGACCACCGCGCTGACCGCCGAGGACGGCGAGAAGCTGTTCCAGGCCAACTGCGCCACCTGCCACGGGCTCGATCTCGAGGGCACGGCCGACGGCCCCTCGCTGTACGGCGTGGGCGAGCTGGCGGTGCACTTCCAGGTGAGCACCGGGCGCATGCCGCTGCAGGCGCAGGCGCCGCAGGCTCCGCAGAAGCCGGTCCAGTTCACCGAGGAGCAGATCGAGGCGATGGGCGCCTACGTGCAGGAGGTCGCACCGGGCCCGAGCTACCCCGACGAGGAAGTCCTCGACGGCGGCGGCGACGTCGCCGAGGGAGGCGAGCTCTTCCGCATCAACTGCGCGATGTGCCACAACGTGGCCGGCGCCGGCGGTGCGCTCACCGAGGGCAAGTACGCCCCCGCCCTTCACACCACCACGCCGCTGAACATGTACGCGGCGATGGTGACCGGCCCGCAGAACATGCCCGTTTTCAACGACATGACGCTGACGACCGAAGAGAAGCGCGACATCGTCTCGTACCTCCTGTTCCTGCAGGAGAACGAGTCGGCCGGCGGCTTCAGTCTCGGCTCGCTCGGCCCGGTGTCCGAGGGCCTGTTCATCTGGATCTTCGGCATCGGCTCGCTGATCGCCATCACCGTGTGGATCACGGCGAAATCCAACTGAGCGACGAACCACACACGCAGCAGAAGTAACGAGGAGCACAATGGCACACGAGGAAGATCCGCTCGAGCACGAGAGGGCTTCTTGGCAGCCCTCCACCGGGCTCGCGGTAGCGGTCACCGACCCCGTGCACAACCCGGGGCTTCCACCTCACCGCGAGCGGATGACCGACCAGGACCCCGCCGCGATGAAGCGAGCCGTCCGCACGGTCTACACGCTGTTCTACATCTCGGTGGCGGCGAGCATCTGGGCCATCGCGGCCTACATGCTCTTCCCCATCGAGAGCGGCGCGATCGTCGACATCCGCTACAACAACCTGTTCATCGGCCTCGGCATCGCTCTCGCGCTGCTGGCGATCGGCATCGGCGCGATCCACTGGTCGAAGGCGATCATGTCCGACAAGGAGTTCGTCGAGCCCCGTCACGCCACGCGTGGCCGCGACACGACCCGCGAGGCTGCGATCCAGGCGTTCGCCGAGGCGAACGAGGAGTCCGGCTTCGGCCGCCGCGCCATGGTGCGCAACTCGCTCATCGCGGCCCTCGTCGCCTCGGTCGCGCCGGGAATCGTGCTGTTCCGCGGTCTCGCGCCGTTCAACACCCCGGCGAACCCCATCGCGGGCGACCCGGTCGCGCTCCTGAGCCACACGATGTGGGAGCCGGGCATGCGACTGGCGCACGACCCGTCGGGTGAGCCGATCCGCGCCGCGGACCTGACGCTGGGCTCTGCCGTGCACGTCATCCCCGAGCCGCTCGCCGAGGTCTCGCACAGCGAGGGATACCTCGAGGAGAAGGCCAAGGCCCTCGTGCTCCTGGTGCGTCTCCTGCCCGAGCAGCTGATCGAGTCCGACGAGCGCAAGGACTGGTCGTACAACGGCATCGTCGCCTACTCGAAGGTCTGCACCCACGTCGGATGCCCCGTGGCCCTGTACGAGCAGCAGACCCACCACCTGCTGTGCCCCTGCCACCAGTCGCAGTTCGACGTCACCGACGAGGCGAAGGTCATCTTCGGACCGGCCGCTCGTCCGCTGCCGCAGCTGCCCATCGCGGTGGATGACGAGGGCTACCTCGTCGCGCAGAGCGACTTCACCGAACCCGTCGGCCCGAGCTTCTGGGAGCGTCATTGAGTACCGCCACTGTCCCCGAGGGGCCGACGACACCGTCGGCTGACCGCGACAAGCCCCTGGGCGGCCGGTTCGTCGGCTGGGCGTCGAACTACATCGACGAGCGCACCAGCCTCTCCGGCATGATCAAGGAGCTGGGTCGCAAGATCTTCCCCGACCACTGGTCGTTCATGCTGGGCGAGATCGCCCTGTGGAGCTTCGTGGTCGTGCTGCTGTCGGGCACGTTCCTGACGTTCTTCTTCGACGCATCGATGACCGAGACGCACTACGAGGGCGCCTTCCTGCCGATGCGAGGCATCGAGATGTCGGCCGCGATGGCGTCGACCCTCGAGATCTCGTTCGACATCCGCGGCGGCCTGCTGGTCCGCCAGATGCACCACTGGGCCGCGCTGGTGTTCGTCGCCGGCATCGGCGTCCACATGCTCCGCGTGTTCTTCACGGGTGCGTTCCGCAAGCCCCGCGAGCTCAACTGGGTCATCGGCTTCGTGCTGTTCATCCTGGCGATGGGCGAGGGCTTCACCGGCTACTCGCTGCCGGACGACGTCCTCTCGGGCAACGGCCTGCGCATCATCGACGGCATGATCAAGGGCATCCCCCTGATCGGCACGTGGACCTCGTTCCTGCTGTTCGGCGGCGAGTTCCCCGGCACCGAGATCGTGGGCCGCCTGTACGCGCTGCACATCCTGCTGCTCCCGGCGATCCTCGTCGGGCTCCTGCTGCTGCACCTCATGCTGATGGTGATCAACAAGCACACGCAGTTCGCCGGCCCCGCGCGCACCAACAGCAACGTCGTCGGCTACCCGATGATGCCGGTCTACATGTCGAAGATGGGTGGGTTCTTCTTCATCACCTTCGGCGTGATCGTGCTGATCGCGTCGCTGTTCACGATCAACCCGATCTGGAACTACGGCCCGTACGACCCGTCGCCGGTGTCGGCCGGTACCCAGCCGGACTGGTACATCGGCTTCGCCGACGGCGCGCTGCGTCTGGTCCCGCCGCACTGGGAGTTCGTGTTCCTCGACCGCACGTGGTCGTTCAACATCCTCGTCCCGCTCGTCGGGCTCGGACTGTTCATCGTCCTGGTGCTCCTCTACCCCTTCATCGAGGCGTGGATCACCGGCGACAAGCGCGAGCACCACATCGCCCAGCGCCCGCGCAACGCGGCGACCCGCACCGCCATCGGCGCGGCCGGCGTCACGTTCTACGCGGTCCTGTGGGCGGCGGCGTCCTCCGACATCATCGCGACCCATTTCTGGCTGACGATGGAGGGCGTGATCCACACGCTGCAGGCGCTGCTGTTCCTCGGCCCGATCATCGCCTACTTCGTCACCAAGCGGATCGCTCTCGCCCTCCAGAAGAAGGACCGCGAGATCGCCCTGCACGGCTACGAATCGGGACGCATCGTCCGCCTCCCCGGCGGCGAGTACATCGAGGTGCACCAGCCGGTCGACGAGTACGAGCTCTACAAGCTCGTCGACATCGAGACGTACGCTCCGCTGGTGGTGCGCCCGAACGCGCGTGGCCGCATCGCGTGGCACGAGAACCTTCGCGCGTCCATCTCGCGCTGGTTCTTCGAGGACCGTCTCTCGCCGGTCACGCAGGCCGAGATCGAGGAAGCCCGCGCACACCAGGCGCACGCGCTCGAGCACCTCGCCGAGGAAGAGGAAGCCGAGATCCAGGCCGCGCACGAGCGCGCCGGCGTCCCCGACGCTCCGCACGTGCCGATCGACGACGGTCACAACTCCGAGACGGCGAACCGCCCCTCGAACGTGATCGTGCCCGAGCCCGAGCCCGGCACCAAGGCCCCGAAGAACCGCGAGAAGGACAAGGGCCAGTAGTCCGCTCCCCCCGCGAATCGGCAGGAATCGCACGGCGCCTGGCGCTCCTCGACACGAGGACGCCAGGCGCTTTGCCGTACCGTGGCGGCATGACAGACGCCCTCTCGCACTTCTCCGCCAAGCTCGAGCACGAGACCGACGCCTCGGACGTGTACGCCGCGCAGAAGGCCGGTGAGACGTTCGTCCTGGTCGACACTCGCGGCGAGGACGCATGGGCGCAGGGACGCATCGTCGGAGCCCTGCACATGCCCTATCGCGAGATCGCAGAGCGTGCGCCGCGCGAGCTCGATCCGGCCGTGCCGATCGTCGTGTACTGCTGGAGCCCCGGCTGCAACGCCGGCGACAAGGGAGCCGTCGAGTTCGCGAAGCTGGGCTACGCGGTCAAGCTCATGATCGGCGGCTACGAGTACTGGGTGCGCGAGGGCCAGCCGACCGAGAACGACTCCGGTCCCCTCCCCCGCGTCTTCGACCCGCAGGTGATGGTCGTGCGGGCCGCGCAGCCCGCCGGCTGAGCAGCCCGAGCTGGGCTGATGGCGTTCGGGCCCGGTTGGTGCTGGATGCCGCTGAGCGCGCTCTGAGCGGCAGAAGGCGCCGGCGACGTCCCTGAAGCTCTCCGGGGACTCCCGAGCGGTCCTGGGCGCATACAGCGCACGCGACCCGCACCCGTGGATTCCGCGCACACGAAGAAGCGCCGGCGCAGGCCCCGAGGGGCTGCGCCGGCGCTGTGCGCGGGATCCGGTGGATCAGCGCGCGAAGTATCCGCGGTAGTACTCGTACACCCAGCCGACGATCGCGACGATGAAGACCGCGAGACCGATCGGGAACATCCACACGCCGACCGCGAGGCCGATGATGCCGAGCGCTGCCGAGAAGGCGAGCACGAGGGGCCACCACGACCACGGGCTGAACTCGCCGAGCTCGGGGTCACCGTCGTCGATGTCGGCGGTGAGCACGTCCTCCGGCAGTTCGCCGCCCTGCGCCTGGTGCACACGGCCGACGTAGAACGCGATGAGGGCGCCCATCAGAGCCGTGAACAGGAGGGCGATCGAACCGACCCACTCGACGGAGAGGGTGAAGACCTCCCACCAGCTCATGCCCGGTTCGGCGACCGCGTCCCAGTGCGTGACGAGGTTCCAGACGGTGTAGATGACGAAGACGAGGAAGAAGAAGCCCGCGAGGAGCCACCAGAGACCCGTGTTGGTGCGCACTTACTTGTCCTTTCCGTCCGCGACAGCCATCGCGGGCACGGCCTCGGGGGCCGCCTCCGGGTGGTTGAGGTCGAACGCGGGCCGCTCGCTGCGGATGCGCGGGATCGACGTGAAGTTGTGGCGCGGCGGCGGGCACGAGGTCGCCCACTCGAGCGATGCGCCGTAGCCCCACGGGTCGTTGACGGTGACCTTCGCGGCGCTGCGCGACGTGATCCAGACGTTGAACAGGAACGGGATCATCGAGGCGCCCAGGATGATCGCGCCGATCGTCGACAGCTGGTTCTGCCACGTCCAGCCGTCCGCGGCCGAGTAGTCCGCGTAGCGGCGGACCATGCCGTCGACGCCCAGCCAGTGCTGGATGAGGAACGTCATGTGGAAGCCGATGAACAGCATCCAGAAGTGCACCATGCCGATGCGCTCGTTGAGCATGCGGCCGGTCCACTTGGGCCACCAGAAGTAGAAGCCCGCGAACATCGCGAAGACCACGGTTCCGAAGATCACGTAATGGAAGTGGGCGACGACGAAGTAGGAGTCCGACGTGTGGAAGGTCAGCGGCGGCGACGCCAGGATCACGCCGGTGAGGCCACCGAAGACGAACGACACCAGGAAGCCGAGCGAGAACACCATCGGGGTCTCGAAGGTCACCGACCCTCGCCACATCGTTCCGATCCAGTTGAAGATCTTCACGCCCGTCGGGACCGCGATCAGCATCGTCATGAGCGCGAAGTACGGCAGCAGCACCGCACCGGTCACGTACATGTGGTGCGCCCACACCGCGACCGACAGCGCGGCGATCGCGATCGTCGCGTACACCAGGGTCTTGTAGCCGAAGATCGGCTTGCGGCTGAAGACCGGCATGACCTCCGAGATGATGCCGAAGAACGGCAGCGCGATGATGTACACCTCGGGATGGCCGAAGAACCAGAACAGGTGCTGCCACAGCAGCACGCCGCCGTTGGCCGGGTCGTAGATGTGGGCGCCGAGCACGCGGTCGGCGGCGGCGGCCAGGATCGCGGCGGCGAGCACCGGGAAGGCCATGAGGATCAGGATGCTCGTGACCAGCGTGTTCCACGAGAAGATCGGCATCCGCCACATCGTCATGCCCGGTGCGCGCATCGTGATGATCGTCGTGATGAAGTTCACCGCGCCGAGGATCGTTCCGAAACCGCTCATGCCGAGCCCGAGCATCCACAGGTTTCCGCCCACGCCCGGTGAGAACGACGCATTCGCCAATGGCTGATACGCGAACCAGCCGAAGGCCGCGGCGCCCTGCGGGGTGAGGAAGCCGGCGACGGCGATGGTCGAGCCGAACAGGAACAGCCAGAAGGCGAAGGCGTTCAGACGCGGGAACGCGACGTCCGGCGCGCCGATCTGCAGCGGCAGGATCGCGTTGGCGAAGCCCGCGAACAGCGGCGTCGCGAACATCAGCAGCATGATCGTGCCGTGCATGGTGAACAGCTGGTTGTACTGCTCCTTGGTCGGGATGACCTGCATGCCCGGCTCGAACAGCTCGGCGCGGATGATGAGCGCCATCACGCCGCCGATCATGAAGAACAGCACCGAGGCGATCAGGTACATGTACCCGATCGTCTTGTGGTCGGTGGAGGTCATCCACTTGACGACGATGTTGCCCTTCTGCTCGACACGCGAGGAGCTGAGCAGCGCAGCCTGACGCGGCGGGAGCGTCGTCGGGCGGCCGGAGGATCCCTCCTGCAGCGGAAGCGTCGTCGCCATGATCAGTTCTCTCCCTCGGAGTCGGCGGAACCCGTGCCGGGCAGGTTCTGAAGACGATCGTATTCGGCGTCCACCGTGCCGGTCTGGCCGGCGGCGGCGAGGTCGGCGAGGTGGGCCTCGTACTCGGCCTCGCTCACGACCTTGACGTCGAAGAGCATCATCGAGTGGTACTGGCCGCAGAGCTCGGCGCACTTGCCGGCGTACTCGCCCTCGCGGGTGGGCGTGAAGGACCAGTAGTTGTCCTTGCCGATGTACATGTCCTTCTTGTACAGGAAGTCGACGATCCAGAACGAGTGGATCACGTCACGCGACTGAAGCTTGATCTGCACCGTCTTGTCGACCGGCAGGTAGAGCGTCGGCAGGTCCGAGATGATGTTGCCCTCGGCGTCGGTCTGGGCCTGGACGCCCATCTCGTAGACCGTGTCGGCGTCGCTGTCGCCGTTGTACTGGAAGTCCCACGACCACTGCTTGCCGATCGCGGTGATCGACACGTCCGGGTCGTCGTACTGCGTCTCGAGGATGACCTGGTCGCGCGCCGTGAAGGCGAAGAAGCCGACGACGAGGATCAGCGGCACGATCGTGTAGAAGATCTCGATCGGCATGTTGTAGCGCAGCTGCACCGGCAGGCCGCTCTGGCCCTTGCGGCGGCGGTAGGCGATCGCGGCCCAGCCCATGAGGCCCCACGTGACGACGCCGACGACGAGGAGCACGATCCAGGAGTTCGTCCACAGACCCGACACCATCTCGGTGCGGTTGGTCGTGGGGGCGGCGCCTTCCTCGAAGCCGGGCAGGTACCCGTTCAACTCGGTCGACGTGCAGCCGGCGAGGACGAGAGCCGCGGAGATCCCGACGGGGACCAGACCCCAGCGGAGAAGGCGTTTCGAGGGCACGGGCGCACCTTTCCAGTTTCGAAATGTGACTTCCGTCAGTCTAGGGCAACCTCCCACGCTATTCAGGCCAACCCCCCAGGTTCGGGCGCGGCGACATGCACGAGAAAGCGGCCCGGACCGCGCAGTTTGCGCAGTCCGGGCCGCTGAAGACGATTCGGCTCAGTGGAAGCTGTCGCCGCAGGCGCAGCTGCCGGCCGCGTTCGGGTTGTCGATCGTGAAGCCCTGCTCCGAGATCGTGTCCTTGAAGTCGATGCTCGCGCCGTCGAGGTACGGCACGCTCATGTCGTCGACGATCACCTCGACGCCGTCGAAGTCGGCGGTCTTGTCACCGTCGAGATAGCGCTCGTCGAAGTAGAGCTGGTAGATCAGGCCGCTGCAGCCGCCGGGCTGCACGGCCACGCGCAGTCGCAGATCGTCGCGTCCCTCCTGCTCCAGCAGGCTCTTGACCTTGAGCGCTGCGGCGTCGGTCAGGACGACGCCGTGCTCGCGGACGGACGTGTCGGTCGTCGTGGCGGTGTCTGTCATGGCACTCCTCCGGATGGGCCGCGGGCGCGGCGCTTCGCACGATTGTACGCCCGCGGCATCCGTGACGGCTCCGAGACGGGCTGATCAGTCCCCGAGAACGCGTCCGTCGAGCTTCTCCAGCAGCAGCGCCTCGGCCACCAGCGCGTTGCGGAACGTGTCCAGGTGCAGCGACTCGTTGGGGCTGTGCGCGCGCGAGTGGGGGTCCTCGACGCCGGTCACCAGGATCTGCGCACCGGGGAACTCCCGGACGAGGTCCGCGATGAACGGGATCGATCCGCCGACGCCCATGTCCACCGGCTCGACGCCGTACGCCGACGCGAGCGCGCCGCGGGCGTCGGCGACGGCCCAGCCGCTCGTGTCGACGAGGAACGGGTTGCCGAAGTCCTGGTCGAAGAACTCCAGCTCGGCCCCGAACGGCGCGTTCGCGCGCAGATGGGCTTCGATTGCCGCGTAGGCGTCCCGCGCGTCCTGACCGGGCGCGACGCGGGCGCTGATGACGACGGTCACCTCGGGCGACAGCGTGTTCGACGCGTTCGCGACGCTGGGCGCGTCGATCCCCGTGACGGTCACGGTCGGCTTGTTCCACACGCGGCTGAGAATCGTGCCCGTGCCGATGGGGCTGACGCCGGCGGGCAGGCCGGCCTCGTCGCGGAGGGTCGCCTCGTCGTAGTCGGGCGTTTCGGCATCCCTCTCGGTCATGCCGGCCACGGCCACGGCTCCCTCGGCGTCCCACAGCGTGGAGAGCATCTTCACCGTCGCCATCATGGCGTCGGGCACCGCGCCGCCGAACATCCCCGAGTGCGACGCGTGCTCGAGCGTGCGCACGCGCAGCGTGAAGCGCGTGTTGCCGCGCAGCGAGACGGTGAGCGCGGGCGTGCGGGAATCCCAGTTGCCCGAGTCGGCGACGACGATGACGTCGGCTGCCAGCACCTCGGCGTTCTCGGTCAGGAACTGCGCGAACGAGCGCGATCCCGCCTCCTCCTCGCCCTCGATGAACAGCGCGACGCCGAGGTCGAAGTCCGCGCCGAGAGCCTCCTTCAGCGCGCGCAGGGCGCCGAGGTGCACCATCACGCCGGCCTTGTCGTCGGCCGCGCCGCGCCCGTAGAGACGGCCGTCGCGGACCGTCGGCTCCCACGGCGGCGTCTCCCACAGGCCCTCGTCGCCCACCGGCTGAACGTCGTGGTGGGCGTAGAGCAGGATCGTCGGGCGGCCGTTCCGCGGCGCGCGGCGCGCGATGACGGCGGGCATGCCGGTCTCGTCGGTGCCCGGGATTCCGGCCCGGCGGATCTCGACGGTGTCGAACAGCTCGGTGCCCCGCACGAGCTCCGCCACCGCCTCGGCGCTGCGCTCGACATGGGCGGGATCGAAGCCGGGGAAGGCCACCGAGGGGATGCGCACCAGCGATCCCAGATCGGCGAGGGCTGCGGGGATGCCGGCAGCCGCCGATTCGCGCACAGCGGACTGTCGGGAGTGCTCAGAAGTCATGCGGGTAATCTTAAGTCCTCCGAAATTGCCGCACTCTGCGAGGTTCTCCCGTGTCCAAGACCCCTTCCACCCCCGCGCCGAACGACGCCGACGCCGTTCAGAACCCGTCGGGCAAGGGACGGCCGACCCCTTCCCGCGCCGAGCGGGAGGCAGCGAACAAGCGTCCCCTCGTCGCCGACACCAAGGAGGCGAAGGCGCGCGCCCGCGCCGACCTCGCCGCTCAGCGCGAGAAGGCGCGCGTCGGCATGGCCGCCGGCGACCAGCGCTACCTTCCCGCCCGCGACCAGGGCCCGCAGCGCAAGTTCGTGCGCGACTGGGTCGACTCGGGCTGGCACCTCGGCGAGGCCGTCATGCCCGCGATGATCCTGGTGATCCTCGCGACGTTCGTCCCGGTCCCCGAGGTGCAGTTCTACTCGTTCGTCGCGCTGTGGGCGTTCATCTTCTTCGTCATCGGCGACATGATCATCACCTCGATCAGCGTCAAGCGCGCCGCGAAGGCGAAGTTCGGCGCCGAGCGCGTGGAGAAGGGTCTGGGCTGGTACGCGGCGATGCGCACCATCCAGATGCGCTTCCTGCGCCTGCCGAAGCCTCAGGTCAAGCGCGGCCAGCGCCCCGCCTGAGCCCGCGGCTGATCTGCCGCGCCCACAGCGGGCCGCGGTAGAGGAAGCCCGTGTAGCCCTGGGTGAGGTCCGCGCCGGCATCCAGGCGCTCGCGCACGTCGTCGGCGGTCTCGATCCCGCCCGCGGCGATGATGCAGAAGTCGTCGGGGACCACCGCGCGCACGCGACGCAGGACCTCGATCGCCCGCTCCTTCAGGGGTGCCCCCGACAGTCCGCCCGCTCCGGCGGCCTCGACGACCTCGGGGTCCGTCGTCAGGCCCTCGCGGGAGATGGTCGTGTTGGTGGCGACGAGTCCCGCGAGGCCGAGGTCGACCGCCAGGCGCGCGATCGCGTCGATCTCGTCGTCGGCGAGGTCCGGCGCGATCTTGACCAGCAGCGGCGTCGTGCCGGCGGCATCGCGAACGGCCTCGAGCAGCGGACGCAGCGTCTCGACGGCCTGGAGCCCCCGCAGACCCGGCGTGTTGGGTGATGACACGTTGACGACGAGGAAGTCCGCCAGCGGCGCCAGCAGCGTGGCGCTGCGAACGTAGTCGGCGGTGGCCTCCGAGACGTCGACCACACGGCTCTTGCCGATGTTGACGCCGATGACCGTGCGCTTGCTCCGGCGCCGCAGTTTCGTCAGGCGCGTCACGGCTGCCTCGGCGCCGCGGTTGTTGAACCCCATGCGGTTGACGACCGCACGGTCGGGGATCAGCCGGAACAGGCGCGGCTTCGGATTGCCCTCCTGCGGGATCGCGGTGAGCGTGCCCACCTCGACGTGGCCGAAGCCGAGGGCGTACAGCCCCGCGACGCCCACGGCATCCTTGTCGAAGCCCGCGGCGACGCCGAAGGGCGAGTCGAACTCGAGGCCCATGGCGTGCGTTCGCAGCGACGGATCGGGGCGGGTGAACGCTCGGGCCGCGATCGAGAACGGCGGGATGCCGAGGATGCGGATGACCAGCATGGCCGCGTGATGCGCGACCTCGGGATCCATGTGCGAGAGCACATGACGGAAGAGGAAGGGATACATCCCCTCCAGGCTAGTCCTCGCCGCGCGGGCTCCGAGACCGGCGGTCCGGGTGATCGACGCGCAGCTGCGCGATCGACGCCTCGAAGTCCTCGACCGAGTCGAAGGCCTGGTAGACGCTGGCGAAGCGCAGGTAGGCGACCTCGTCGAGCTCGCGCAGCGGGCCCAGGATCGCCAGCCCGATCTCGTTCGTCTCGATCTGCGACGCCCCGGTCTGCCGGACGGTCTCCTCGACCGTCTGGGCGAGCAGCGCGAGGTCGGCCTCGGTGACCGGGCGGCCCTGGCACGCCTTGCGGACTCCCGCCATGACCTTCTCGCGGCTGAACGGCTCGACGACGCCCGAGTTCTTGATGACGTTGAGGCTCGCCGTCTCGATGGTCGAGAACCGGCCGCCGCACTCCGGGCACTGACGACGGCGGCGGATGCTGAGACCGTCGTCGCTGGTGCGCGAATCGATGACGCGCGAATCGGGATGACGGCAGAACGGGCAGTGCATGGGACCGACAGACTACACGTCGAAGCGCGCCTCGACGGCCTCGCCGTGCGCGGGGAGCGCCTCGGCCTGGGCCAGCGTGACGATGGCGGAACGGACCTCGGCCAGGGCGGCGTGGTCGTACTCGATGACCTGCTGGGGGCGCAGGAACGTGGATGCCGACAAGCCCGCCGCGTACCGCGCTTGGCCGCCCGTGGGCAGCACGTGGTTGCTGCCGGCGAGGTAGTCGCCGAGGCTCACGGGCGAGTCGGGGCCGACGAAGACCGCCCCGGCGTGGACGAAGTCCTCGGGCCGCGGGTCGGTCAGGTGCAGTTCGAGGTGCTCGGGCGCGTACGCGTTGCTGAACGCCGTCGCCGCGGCGAGATCGTCCACGAGCACCGTCGCGGACTGCGGGCCCGACAGCGCCGTCGTCACGCGCTCCGCGTGGCGCGTGAGCGGAACCCGCGCCACGAGCTCGCGCTCGACCTCCTCGGCGAGCGAGGGCGACGTGGTGACGAGCACCGAAGACGCCTGCTCGTCGTGCTCGGCCTGGCTGATGAGGTCGGCGGCGACCAGCTTCGCCTCGGCGCTGTCGTCGGCGACGATGAGGATCTCGGTGGCGCCGGCTTCGGCATCCGTTCCCACCAGACCCGCCACGGCGCGCTTGGCCGCCGCGACGAAGTTGTTCCCGGGGCCGGTGACGACGTCGACCGGATCGAGTCCGAGGTCGGGGACGCCGTGTGCGAACGCTCCGATCGCGCCCGCGCCGCCCATCGCGTAGACCTCGTCGACGCCCAGCAGGCGCGCGGCGGCGAGGATCACCGGGTGCACCCGACCGTCGTGCTCGCGCTGCGGCGGCGAGGCCAGCGCGACCTCGTCGACGCCCGCCACCTGAGCGGGCACGACGTTCATCACGACGCTGGACGGGTACACCGCCTTGCCGCCGGGAACGTAGAGTCCGACGCGGCGGACGGGCTGCCAGCGCTGGATGACGCGCGCTCCGGGCCCGAGGTCGGTCACCGCCGGCGGCGGGACCTGCGCGGCGGAGGCCGCGCGCACGCGCACGATCGCCTCTTCGAGCGCGGACCGGACCTCCGGCTCGAGCGCCGCGAGCGCCTCGTCGAGGTGCTCCGCGGGAACGCGCAGGGCGTGGTCGCGCACGCCGTCGAAGCGGTCGGCCTGCTCGCGCAGGGCGAGCTCGCCGTGTGCGGCGACGTCGGCGACGATCTCGGCCGCCTTCGCGAGTGCGTCGGCGCGCGCCGCGGTCGCGCGCGGCACCGTGGCCAGCAGCTCGGCCGGTGTCAGCGCACGGCCGCGCAGATCGATGGTGCGAAGCATCCGACTACCGTAGCGCGGCGCGATCGGACTCAGCCGCGAGTGACATCCGAGACATCGTGCAGGTACCCGATGCGGCCGTCCTCGTGGCGCACGACGAACGACTCGCCGCGATCCTCGATCACCAGCGCCCACGCGGTCGGGCCGATGCGGAAGAGCGTGAGGCCGACCTCGTCGACGATCTCGCGCTCTTCGGGCACGAGAGCCCAGAAGGCCTGGTGACGGACGGGCTGGGCCTCGACCGTCTCGTCGGCTTCGGTGGCGGCCTCGGCCGCGGGGGCCTCGTCTGCCGCGCCGACTTCGTCGACCTCGGTCGCGGCGGCTTCCGTCGCCGGGACGGCGTAGACCGGCGCCGCAGCCTCCTCGTCGGCGGCCGCAGGGGCCTCTGCTGCCGGCTCGGCCGGGACCGGGGCGGCGACCGGAGCCGGGCGCGGCGAGATCGCACGCACCGGACGCGCGTTGCGGTGCGCGGGCGTCTCGGGACGGCCGACGAAGTCCTGGTCGAACGGGGCGATGAAGGGCCCGAACACGGTCAGCAGCGTTCCGGCGAGCATGAGGAAGAGCTCCACCCAGACGACCCAGGTCGCCAGGAACACGCGGCTCGAGGCGAGCGTGATGAAGGAGCTCCAGATGGTCGTCAGCCACACGATGGTGGAGACCGAGAAGGCGACCGACGCGAACTGGTCGATCCCGAGCGAGCCGACGCGGCGGATGCCGTCGGGCGACAGGCGCCGCAGCCCGATGAGGAACACCGCGGCCGTGGGCACGCCGATCGTGAGCACCCAGTCGATGCCGTTGCCCCACACCGACGGGCCGGCGCCGACGACGCCGACGACGGGGAAGAACGACACCACGAAGGCGACCAGCCAGATGCCGCCGAGCACGACCTCGCGGATCGAGAAGGGACCCACACCGTACTGTCGCGCCTCTTCGGGCTCGCCGGCGGGAGCCTGCGTCTCGGGCTCGGCGACCGGCGCCTCGACGGTCTCGGGGGTCTGGTCAAGCTGGTCGTCGCTCACAGTTTTCCTTCCCGGCCGCACGCTCGCGGCCCGCTGGACGATGATACCCACGCGTCATGAGATGAAGATGAGATCAGCCGAGGCACTGCGGCCCCAGCAGCCCCTTCAGTTCGCCGTACAGGTCCGCCGTCACGGTGACCGGAAGCGGCACCTCGAACAGCTTGACGGTGGAGCCGCGGTGGAGCCGCAGCGTGACTTCGGTCTCGCCCCGGTGCCGCGTGAGAACCTCGGCGAGCTCGGTGACCACGCGCTCGGTCGCGCGGCTCTCGGGAACGGTGAGCGAGAGCGGGCCCGACGCCTCGAGCGTGCCGAGGTCGGGTGAGAACGCCGACTGCGCGTGCAGGTTCATGCCGTCGTCGCGCCGCGACACACGGCCGCGCACCACGAGGATGGAGTCCGCCTGCAGCATCGACGAGAACTCGGTGTACGTCTTGCCCATGAACATGACGGTGATCTCGCCGTCGAAGTCCTCGACGGTGATCATGCCGTACGGGTTTCCGCTGGACTTGGCGACGCGATGCTGCACGCTCGTGACCAGCCCGGCGATCGTCACCTGGGAGCCGTCCTCGACGTCCTCGGACGCGAGCAGGTCGTGGATGCTCGTCGACGCGTGCTTCGCGAGCGGGATCTCGAGGCCGGCGAGCGGGTGGTCCGATACGTAGAGCCCCAGCATCTCGCGCTCGAAGGCGAGCTTGTCCTTCTTGGTCCACTCGGGGCGCTCGGGAACCTGGGGCGGCAGGACCTCGTCGGCTTCGTAGAGGCTGTCGAAGTCGAAGCCGATCGCGCCCGAGGCCTCGTTCCTCTTGACGTCGACGGCGGCCTCGACAGCGCCCTCGTGGATCTCGAGCAGTGCGCGCCGCGTGTTGCCCATCGAATCGAAGGCGCCGGCCTTGATGAGCGATTCGACGGTCCGCTTGTTCGCCACGTGCAGCGGGACCTTGGCGAGGAAGTCGTGGAACGCCGTGAAGGGCTCCTTCTTGCGGGAGGCGACGATGCCGTCCACGACGTTCGACCCGACGTTGCGCACCGCGCCCAGACCGAAGCGGATGTCGTCGCCGACGGCCGCGAAGTACCGGATCGACTCCCCCACGTCGGGCGGCAGGACCTTGATGCCCATGCGGCGGCACTCGTTGAGATAGACCGCCATCTTGTCCTTCGAGTCGCCCACGCTCGTCAGCAGCGCCGCCATGTACTCGGCCGGGTAGTGCGCCTTCAGGTAGGCCGTCCAGTACGACACGAGGCCGTACGCGGCCGAGTGCGCCTTGTTGAACGCGTAGTCCGAGAACGGCAGCAGGATGTCCCACAGCGCCTTGACGGCGCCGTCGCCGAAGCCGCGCTCCTTCATGCCGCCGGCGAAGCCCTCGTACTGCTTGTCGAGCTCGGACTTCTTCTTCTTGCCCATGGCGCGGCGCAGGATGTCGGCTTGACCGAGGGAGAAGCCGGCCACCTTCTGCGCGATCGCCATCACCTGCTCCTGATAGATGATCAGGCCGTAGCTGATGTCGAGGATCTCCTTGAGCGGCTCCTCGAGCTCCGGGTGGATCGGCGTGACATCCTGCTGGCCGTTCTTGCGCAGCGCGTAGTTGATGTGCGAGTTCGCGCCCATGGGCCCCGGGCGGTAGAGCGCGATGACGGCCGAGACGTCTTCGAAGTTGTCGGGCTTCATCAGGCGCAGGAGCGAGCGCATGGGGCCGCCGTCGAGCTGGAACACGCCGAGCGTGTCGCCGCGGGTCAGCAGGTCGTAGGCGGCGCGGTCGTCGAGCTCGAGGTGCTCGAGATCGAGCTCCTCGCCCCGGTTCATGCGGATGTTGTCGAGGGCGTCCGAGATGATCGTGAGGTTGCGCAGCCCCAGGAAGTCCATCTTGATGAGGCCCAGCGTCTCGCACGACGGGTAGTCGAACTGCGTGACGATCTGGCCGTCCTGCTCGCGGCGCATGATCGGGATGACGTCCAGCAGCGGCTCGCTGGACATGATGACGCCCGCCGCGTGCACGCCCCACTGGCGCTTGAGGCCCTCGAGCCCGAGTGCGCGGTCGAAGACCGTCTTGGCCTCGGGGTCGGTGTCGATGAGGGCGCGGAACTCGCTGGCCTCCTTGAACCGCGGGTGCTCCTTGTCGTACATGCCGCTGAGCGGCATGTCCTTGCCCATGACAGCCGGCGGCATCGCCTTCGTGAGGCGCTCCCCCATGCTGAACGGGAAGCCGAGCACGCGCCCGGCGTCCTTCAGCGCCTGCTTCGACTTGATCGTGCCGTACGTGACGATCTGGGCGACGCGCTCGGAGCCGTACTTGTCGGTCACGTAGTCGATGACCTCGCCGCGGCGGCGGTCGTCGAAGTCGACGTCGAAGTCGGGCATCGAGACGCGGTCCGGGTTGAGGAAGCGCTCGAAGATGAGGCCGTGCTCGAGCGGATCGAGGTCCGTGATCCGCATGGCGTACGCCACCATCGACCCGGCGCCCGACCCGCGGCCGGGACCGACGCGGATGCCGTTGTCCTTCGCCCAGTTGATGAAGTCGGCGACGACGAGGAAGTATCCGGGGAAGCCCATCTGGAGGATGATCCCGGTCTCGTACTCGGCCTGCTTGCGGACCCGGTCGGGGATGCCGGCCGGGTACCGGTAGTGCAGGCCCTGCTCGACCTCCTTGATGAGCCAGCTGTCCTCGGTCTCGCCGTCGGGCACCGGGAACCGCGGCATGTAGTTCGCGGCGGTGTTGAACTCGACCTCGCACCGCTCGGCGATCAGCAGCGTGTTGTCGCACGCCTCGGGGTGGTCGCGGAAGATCTGCCGCATCTCCTGCGCGGTCTTGATGTAGTAGCCGTCGCCGTCGAACTTGAAGCGGTTGGGGTCGTCGAGCGTCGACCCGGACTGCACGCACAGGAGCGCGGCGTGGGCGTCCGCCTCGTGCTGGTGCGTGTAGTGGGAGTCGTTGGTCGCCACCAGCGGGATGTCGAGGTCCTTCGCCAGGCGCAGCAGGTCGGTCATGACCCGTCGCTCGATCGACAGGCCGTGGTCCATGATCTCGGCGAAGTAGTTCTCCTTGCCGAAGATGTCCTGGAACTCCGCGGCCGCCGCACGCGCGGCGTCGTACTGACCGAGGCGAAGGCGCGTCTGCACCTCGCCGGACGGGCAGCCGGTCGTCGCGATCAGTCCCTTGCCGTAGGTCTCGAGCAGCTCTCGGTCCATGCGGGGCTTGAAGTAGTAGCCCTCGATGCTCGACAGCGAGCTGAGCCGGAAGAGGTTGTGCATGCCCTCGGTGCTCTGGCTCCACATCGTCATGTGGGTGTAGGCGCCGGCGCCCGACACATCGTCGCTCTTCTGCTCGGGCGTGCCCCACGCGACGCGCGACTTGTCGCTGCGGTGCGTGCCGGGTGTGACGTACGCCTCGAGTCCGACGATGGGCTTGACGCCGGAGGCCTTGGCGGCGTTGTAGAACTCGAACGCCGCGAACGTGTTGCCGTGGTCGGTCACCGCGATCGCCGGCATGCCGTAGTCGGCCGCCGCCTGGGTCATCGCGCCGATCTTGGCGGCGCCGTCGAGCATCGAGTACTCGCTGTGCACGTGCAGATGAACGAAGGAGTCGGATGCCACGGATCGAGTCTACGAAGCACCTCCCCCACGACGCCCGCAGTCGGCGCGGTTCGCGCGGACCCGACCGCGAGGTCGTCTCACCCTCGAGCTGAAGGTGAAGGATCGCGTCCCGGCGGCGCTCAGAAGTCCTCGTCGAGCGCGTACTGCCGCTGCCACGACGCCGGCCGGTCGATGCCGAGGCCGTACAGGTAGCGGATCAGCTGGCCGTGGTGCTGCGTCTCGTGCTCGAGCAGCGCGAGCGCGTAGGTCGCCGACTCCTCGTCGTCGGGCGCGAGCTCGGCGAGCCACGCGTCGACGCCCGCGGCGGTGGTCTCGAACGCGGCCCGCAGGGCGGCGGCGTCCGTCGTCTCGGACGCGGTGACCGGACTGGTGAACCCGCGCCACTCCCCCGCGCGGGCCGCCCGCACATAGCTCTCCCGCGCGCCCAGCGCGCACCACAGCTGGTGCCCGGCGGTGTCCGACGGCAGTCCCGGGAGGCGCGAGCCGAGCTGCTCGGCGGTGAGCGCGTCGACGAGGTCGAGGTACAGGGTGTTCGCGCGGGCGAAGCGGCGGCGCAGGATCTCGTTCACGGCACCACCGTATTGCGGCGCCGGCGGCGATGGAGCGTCATCGCTACCGCAGGTCGAGCCGCATCAGGATGCGCGGGAAGCCGTCGAGCACCGAGGTCGTGTCGGAGACCTTCACGAACCCCGCCCGCTCGAACAGGGCTCTGGTGCCGACGTACGCCATCGTCGACTCGACCCGCGCGCCGTCGTTGTCGACCGGGTACGCCTCGACGACCGGGGCGCCGCGCTCGCGCGCATAGGCGACCGCGCCGTCGACGAGTGCGTGCATGATTCCCCGCCCCCGATGGCCGGGCCGCACGCGGAGGCACCACAGCGACCAGGCGTCCTCGTCGTCGACGTGCGGGATCGTCCGGCTGCGCGCGAACGCGGTGCCTGCCCGCGGATGCAGCGCGGCCCAGCCGACGGGCACGCCGTCGTCGTAGGCGAGCACGCCCGGCGGCGGGTCCTGGGCGCACAGCTCTCGCACGCGCTCGGCGCGCGCGGGACCTCGCAGCGCGCGGCTCTCGCGCGACCCGATGCGGTAGCTCAGGCAGAAGCACACCGTCGCGGTCGGGCTGCGCGGGCCCACCACCGCGGCGACGTCGTCGAACACGGTCGCCGCCCGCACCTCGATGCTCATGCCACCACTGTGCCCCCGCCATCCGACATCCGCCCTCCCCTCGCCTCCCTTCCCCTCGCCTCGCGGGCGCCGTCGTCGGAGAATCCGCGCTCCGCAGGACGATCCGGCGGTGATGCCTCCGACGATCGCGAGAATCTCCGACGGCGGGAACCGCGACCCTAGAGTGGACCCGTGCCGACCCCCGACTTCGTCCTCGAACTGCGCCGCCACATCGGAACGATGCCGCTGCCGCTGGCCGGTGTGACCGCCGTCGTCGTCCGCGGCGACGAGGTCCTCCTCGGCCGGCGCTCCGACAACGGCGCGCTCACGCCGATCACCGGCATCGTCGACCCCGGCGAAGAGCCGGCGGATGCCGCGGTGCGCGAGGCGCTCGAAGAGGCCGGCGTCCGCATCCGCGCCGACCGCCTGTGCTGGGTGCACCAGATCCCGCGCGTCACCTACGCCAACGGCGACCAGAGCGACTATCTCGACCTGACCTTCCGCTGCACGTGGATCGACGGCGACCCGTATCCCGCCGACGGCGAGATGACGGAGGTCGGCTGGTACCCGCTCGCCGACCTGGGCGAGGTGGGCGACGAGATGCGCGCGCGCATCGGCGCAGCACTGGTGCCCGGCGATGCCGCCCGCTTCGAGGGCGGCGCGGCGCCGGCGTGAGCGGTCAGCCGGTCACGTCGGGGACATCGTCGACGACGTCGACCGACACGCGCCACGTGGTCTCGGGCGCGTCCTCGTCGCCGCCGAGCAGGATCTCGTGGTCGTTGACCGCGCCCGCCACCGGCAGCAGCGACGCGCTGTCGACGTCGACCTCGAACGAGAGCGGGTCGGAGTCGCCCACGACGCGGATCACCGCGGGGTCCGCGTCCGAGGGAACCGCCGACACCCCGTCGAGCGACTGCACGGCCTCGAGCAGCGTCGCCCGCTGTGCCGGTGCGGCGATGAACCACGCCGGGTCCTGCAGGATGCCGAGGGCGAGCTGCACCTCGAAGGCGCTCTCCTCCAGGTACGGCAGGGCCCACTCGTTCGGCAGCAGCCGATCCGCGAACGCCTCCGCGATGGCGTCCGGGTCATCCCCGAGGGCATCGATCCACGCCGCGTCCACGGCGGGCGGCTCCGTCGTGACGACCGTGCGCGGCGTGCGCCCGCCCCATCGCTCACGCAGGTCCGGCGCGTGCGGGCCCACCTCGCCGACGATCTCGGGGTCGTCCTGCGGGTCCGCCACCGTCCACGGGCCCGATGCCTCCGGAACGTAGGAGGCGGCGACCTCGCGCACCCACAGGTAGCTCTCGGCGAGCTCGGGCCCCGGCGAGAAGTACGGGTCGATGATGCCGGTGTAGGCCTCCGTCGTCACGTACTCGATGAGCAGGTACTGTCCCTCGCCCACCTGCTCCAGCAGCGGCTGCTCCGTGTCCAGTGCGGGCGACGGCGTCGCGCCGACGACCTCGGGGCCGCGCGAGAGCTGCGCGAGCTCGACCGCCCCGACGACCAGGCCCGCCACGGCCGCCACCGCGACGGCCCCCGCGATCAGCGGTGCGCGTCGCCGACGAGGGGCGCGCGGCGGAGTCCCTGCGCCGCGCTGTGCCCTGTGCGCGCCCCCGGACGTCACCGCGCCCGGCACGGCTCCGTCGATCTCGCGCTCCAGCGCCGCGCGTGCGACGCGCAACTGCCCGTCGGTGACCCGCGCGTCCGCACCCAGTTCGCGCACGCCGCCCCACTCATCCATCGAGGGCCTCCTCTCCTCGGCGCACGGGTGATCCCGCACGCGCGACCGCCGTGGCGCCCAAGCGCCGGCGGACCCGGTTCAGTCGCGAGCGGACGGTTCCCACCGGAACCCCCAGGGCGACGGCGACCTCTTCGTAGGTCAGATCGCCCCACGCGTACAGCAGCAGCGTGTCGCGATCCCGCGCCGAGACCGCGGCGATCCCGGGAACGAGCTCGCGGACGCGCGCCGTCGCGTCGAGACGCTCCGACGCGGCCTCGAGGCCGCCCTCATCGCTACCCGGCTCGCCGGCGGCGGCTCCGAGCGCACGCCAGTGACCTGCCTCGTGGGCGCGATGGCTGCGCACCAGCCGCGTCGCGATGCCCAGCAGCCAGGGCCGCGCCGACTCCCACCGGTGGTCGAAGTCCCCGCGGCGGCGGAAGGCGACGAGGAACGTCTCGCTCAGCACGTCCTCGGCGGCATCCGAACCCACCCGCCGCGCGGCGAAGGCGCCGACGACGCGGGCGTGCCGGTCGAAGATCTCCGCGAAGGCGCGCGGGTCGTCGACGGACCGCCGGATGATCGCGCTGTCGGTGCTCACATCAGGTATTGCGCGTCGGCGCCGATGCGGTTCACGTCTGGTCGCCTCAGGCCTCGCCGCGCAGCACGGCGAGGGCGTGGGCGAGGTCGGCGGGGTACTCCGACGTGAACGTGACCCACTCGCGGTTCGCGGGGTGCGCGAACGAGAGCTCGTGCGCGTGCAGCCACTGCCGCGTCAGCCCCAGCTTCGCCGACATCGTGGGGTCGGCGCCGTACAGCGGGTCTCCCACGCACGGGTGGCGGTGGGCGGCCATGTGCACGCGGATCTGGTGGGTGCGGCCGGTCTCGAGGTGGATCTCGAGCAGCGACGCTCCCGGGAACGCCTCGAGCGTCTCGTAGTGGGTCACCGAGTCCTTGCCCGCGGGCGTGACGGCGAACTTCCACGGGTGGGACGGATGCCGGCCGATCGGCGCGTCGATCGTGCCCGCCAGCGGATCGGGATGACCCTGGACGACCGCGTGGTAGACCTTGTCGACCTCGCGCTCCTTGAAGGCGTGCTTGAGCGCCGTGTACGCTCGCTCGGACTTGGCCACGACCATCAGTCCGCTCGTGCCGACGTCGAGACGGTGCACGATGCCCTGCCGCTCGGCGGCGCCGGTGGTGGCGATGCGGTAGCCGGCCGCGGCGAGGGCGCCCAGCACGGTCGGGCCCTCCCAGCCGAGCGACGGGTGCGCGGCGACCCCGGCGGGCTTGTCGATGACGACGATGTCGTCGTCGTCATGGACGATCCCGAGATCGGGCACCGCGACCGGGACGATCGTCGGCTCCTCCTTGGGCTGCCACTCCACCTCGAGCCACGCACCGCTGCGCAGGCGGTCGGACTTGGCGAGCCCGCGACCGTCCATGCGGATGCCGCCGGCGTCGGCGACTTCGGCCGCGAACGTTCGCGAGAAGCCGAGCATCTTGGCCAGCGCGGCATCCACGCGCGCGCCGTCGAGCCCGTCCGGGACGGGGAGGCTGCGTGACTCCATGGGCGTCAGTCCCGCTCCGCGGGGTCGTCCCCGGCGCCGTCGCCGGCGGCATCCGCCACGTGGGCGTCGGCGTCGCCGGATGCGGCGGACTCCGACTCGAGGGCGGGCTCGGCGGCATCCGCCTCCGAGGCCTCGGGCTCGGCGGCCTCCGCGTCGGCGGTCTCGTCGGCGACGCGCGTCTCACGCGACCCGTCGAATCCGATGCCGATCAGCACCAGCAGGGCGACGCCGATCATCATCGACACGATGAAGATGTCGGCGACGTTGTAGATCGCCGGCATCATCCACGGCGTGTGGATGAAGTCCACGACATGCCCGATGGGGAAGCCGGGGTCGCGGAACACGCGATCGGTCAGGTTGCCCAGCGCGCCGCCCAGCAGCAGGCCGAGCGCCACGGCCCACAGCCGCGACCGGATGCGCGTGACGGCGAGGACGACGATGATCACGGCGACCGCGGCCAGCGCGAGCGTGAACAGCCAGGTCACGCCCTCACCGAGCGAGAAAGCCGCGCCGGGGTTGCGGACGAGGTAGAAGACGAGGAAATCGCCGAGGACATGCACCGCCTCTTCGGGCGGGAGGTTCTCGATCGCGAGGTACTTCGTGAACTGGTCGGCGGCCAGCACCGTCACCGCGAGGACCGCGATGATGATGCTGGCCGCCGCCCGACTCAAGGGGACTCGGCCTGCCAAGAATCCTGTCCTAGAGGCCGATGGCCGAGACCGGCGTGGCACCCGACGACGTGCCCGTGGTCTCGAGGTCGCGGAGCTTGCCCTCGATGTAGCTGCGCAGCTGCGAGCGGTAGTCGCGCTCGAAGTTGCGCAGCTCCGTGATGCGGGACTCCAGGCCGGCGCGCTCGCGCTCGAGCTTGCTCACCTCTTCGCGGTGACGCGTCTCGGCCTCGGAGATGATCGCCGACGCCTGCGTCTGCGCCTCGGCGATGAGCTGGTCGTGCTTGGCACGGCCCTCGGCCACGTGCTCGTCGTGGAGGCGCTGGGCGAGCTCGATGATGCCGGCGCTCGCGACGGGCGCGTCACCGGTCATGGCGCCCATGGAGGGCGCGGCGGCCGCGGGGGCGGGCGCCGGAGCCGGAGCGGCCGCGGGCGCGCCGCCGGCCTCGTACTCGGCCAGCTTCGCCTTGAGCTCGTCGTTCTCGGCGATGGTCTTGCGCCACTCGACGACGATCTCATCCAGGAAGTCGTCGACCTCGTCGGGATCGAATCCCTCCTTGAAGCGGACGTGCTGGAACTGCTTCGTTACGACGTCATCGGGGGTCAATGCCATGGTCATACCTCTTTCGAGCGCTCAGGTCGCTGGCCGATGTCGGGTCCCGGGCGCTCGATGCGCCGGGTCGTTCCTAGAAATCATAGTCGCGGCGCGCCGGGACTGTCGAAGGGTCGGCACACGGGCACCGCACGGCTGTTCGCGCACAGCGTCATGACGCGAGAGCGCGCGTGATGCTGAGCAGGATGAACACCGCCAGCATCGTCAGCGCGAAGCCGAAGTCGATCGCGATCGGGCCGACCCGCAGCGGCGGGATGAAGCGCCGGAACAGCTTGATCGGAGGATCGGTCACCGTGTACACGATCTCTGCGGCGACCAGACCCGCGCCGCGCGGGCGCCATTCGCGATTGAAGAACGGCACCCATTCGAGCACCAGCCGAGCGAACAGCACGAACACATAGATGAGGAGGGCGAAATTCAGGATCGCCGCGATAAGCCGGAGGACGTCCACGTATCAAGTCTGAGGGAAGGGAACCGCTTC
This sequence comes from Microbacterium thalassium, assembly GCF_014208045.1. Classification (NCBI taxonomy): domain Bacteria; kingdom Bacillati; phylum Actinomycetota; class Actinomycetes; order Micrococcales; family Microbacteriaceae; genus Microbacterium; species Microbacterium thalassium. Next base: position 2,175,085 of record NZ_JACHML010000001.1, on the reverse strand, counting down.
CGGGTCCGCCTGCGCCACAGCGCCGTCTCCGGAGACCGCGACATTCTCGGGCGAGAGCAGGAAGACCTTGCTCGTGACGCGCTCGATGCGGCCGTACAGTCCGAGCGAGAGTCCGCTCGCGAAGTCGATCAGGCGACGCGCGTCGGCATCGCTCATCTGCGACAGGTTGATGATGACGGGGATGCCGTCACGGAAGTTCTCCGCGATGACCTGCGCGTCGCGGTACTGCTTGGGGTGCACCGTGAGGATCTCGCTGATCGCGGTCGGGGCGGGCTGACGCACGACGGCGGGGCGGTGCAGCGGCGTCACGGGCGCGGGCTTGTCCACGGACTTCTCCTTCCGCGCGGCCGACTGCGGCGCCGGCTCGTCGTAGATCTCCTCTTCGTCGGCGAGACCCAGGTAGACCATCGTCTTCTTCAAGGGGTTGGACATGGCATCCTCCGTCGTGCTCATCTGTTCCGAGGCTAACGGCGCTCGGGCCGAGGGCCGGTGATTGCCGACCCGATCCGCAGGTGTGTCGCGCCGGCGGCGATCGCCGCGGCGAAGTCGGCGGACATCCCGGCGGACATCCAGTCCGCGTCCGGGACGACCGTGCGCAGCCGCTCGGCGTAGCCGGCGAGGCGCTCGAACGCGGGGGCGGCCGGCTCGCCCAGCGGCGCGACCGACATGATCCCCCGCAGGCGCAGCGTGGAACACCCGGCGACGTGCTCGGCGAGCCCCTCGATCCCCGACGGCTCCACGCCCCCGCGACCGGGATCGTCGGTCAGGTTGACCTGGATGAGGACGTCGAGCGGGGGCTCCCCCTCCGTGCCGGCGCGGTCGAGCGCGTCGGCGAGGCGTTCGCGATCGAGCGAGTGGACGGCGGATGCGGCCTGCCTCACCGCACGCGCCTTCTTCGTCTGCAGCTGCCCGACGAAGTGCCAGCGGAGCCCGTCCAGGTCGGTCAGCTGCGCCGCCTTCTCGGTGAACTCCTGCTGCCGGTTCTCTCCGACGTCGCGCACGCCCAGCCCGTAGAGCTCGCGGACGAGGCTCGTCGGGTGGAACTTCGTGATCACGATGCGCGTGAGCGCCGCGGGGTCACGCCCCGCGGCGCGCGCCGCATCCGCGATGGACGCGTCGACCTCGAGGAGACGGGCGGCGAGATCGGCGTCCACGCGGGCGGTGCTCTTCCGTGATTACTTGAGGAAGTCGGGGATGTCGAGGTCGTCGTCGCTGAAGGACGAGTCGTAGGCGGACTCGGCTGCGGCGGCGACGCTGACGGCGACCGGCTCGGCGTCGGCGGTGATCTCCTTCGCGGCGGCGGCCTCCTCGGCGGGCGCGGCCGGCACGGCCGGCGGCGTGACGACGCGGGCGGCGGCCATGGGCTCGATGCGCGCCTGCGGCTCACCGCCGTCGAAGCCCGCGGCGATGACCGTCACACGGACCTCGTCGCCCAGCGTGTCGTCGATGACCGTTCCGAAGATGATGTTCGCCTCGGGGTGCGCGGCCTCCTTGACCAGCTGCGCGGCGTCGTTGATCTCGAAGATGCCGAGGTTCGACCCGCCCTGGATCGACAGCAGCACACCGTGCGCACCCTCGATCGAGGCTTCCAGCAGCGGGGACTCCACCGCGAGTTCGGCCGCCTTGATGGCCCGATCGGCGCCGCGGGCCGAGCCGATGCCCATGAGGGCCGACCCCGCTCCCTGCATCACCGACTTCACGTCGGCGAAGTCGAGGTTGATCAGTCCGGGCGTGGTGATCAGGTCGGTGATGCCCTGCACACCGGCCAGGAGCACCTGGTCGGCGGTGGCGAACGCCTCGATCATCGAGATGCCGCGATCGCTGATCTCGAGCAGCCGGTCGTTGGGCACGACGATGAGGGTGTCGACCTCTTCCTTCAGCGTCGCGACGCCCGCCTCGGCCTGGCTCTGCCGGCGGCGTCCCTCGAACGAGAACGGCTTGGTGACGACTCCTATGGTCAGTGCGCCGATCGACTTGGCGATCTTGGCCACGACGGGTGCGCCGCCCGTGCCGGTGCCACCTCCCTCGCCGGCGGTGACGAAGACCATGTCGGCGCCGCGCAGGGCCTCTTCGATCTCCTCGGCGTGGTCCTCGGCTGCGCGCCTGCCGACCTCGGGGTCGGCGCCCGCGCCGAGTCCGCGCGTGAGCTCGCGGCCGACGTCGAGCTTGACGTCGGCGTCGCTCATGAGCAGAGCCTGCGCGTCGGTGTTGATGGCGATGAACTCGACGCCGCGAAGGCCGAGCTCGATCATGCGGTTGACGGCGTTGACTCCGCCGCCACCGACGCCGACCACCTTGATCACGGCGAGGTAGTTCTGGTTCTGGCTCATGCCGGCCTCCGTCTCCTGAACCCGAAACCTTCAACCTCTAGTAGAGGTATAAAGAATTGCCCGGTATGCAATTCCTGAGTCGAAGGTACGTGGATGCGCCCCCGCTCCCCGGAGCGTCGTGGGCGTGTCGCGACAAACCGGTGCGGAGGTCACTGGATGACGATGGCGTCCGGCGACGACACGTCGTAGACGCTCACCGACTTCGGCGGGCGCGCCTCCATCGCCGTGGCGAGCACGAGCGCCTTCATCGCCGAGTCCTCGGCGCTGCCCCACACGACGTCGGTGTTCGTGCCGCCGAGGGTCAGCGTGACGTCGTCCGGCGTCGACGCCGACACGGCCGTCACGCGGTCGAGGATGTCGTCGGGCAGCGACCGCATCACCTGGCCGATCGCCTCGAACGCCGTCGACCCGGTGCCGCCGGTCACGGTGATCACCGGCACCCCCGACACCGCCCGCTCGGTCGTCGACAGCGCGACACCGGCGGCGTCGACCAGCGTGTACCCGGCGGCCGAGCGGATGAGGCCGATCGGCGTGCGCTCGACGATGCGCACCACCAGATCGTGCGGCGGCCGGGCCTCGAGAGCGTACGACTCCACCAGCGGGAACGTGATCAGCGCCGCCTTCACGGCGCTCTCGTCGACCAGTGGCAGCGGCGTGCCCAGCTGGCTCGACAGGGCGTCCGCGACCACGTCCGCGTCCAGCTCGTCGGCGCCGACCACGGTGATCGTCTCGACGGCGAACAGCGGGCTGTAGGCGGCGCCGGTCGTGCCGGCGGCGACGAGCACGACGGATGCCGCCGCGCCGAGCCACAGCATGCGCCGCCGGCGCTGCCGCACGGTGAAGCGCTTGACCTCGCCGCGCAGCGCCTTGCGCCGTGCTCGCGCCGCGCGCCAGACGTCGCGCCAGCGCACATCCTCCCGAGAGCGCTCCGCCGAGCCGCCCTCGTCGACGCGGTCCCCGTCGGCGCCTGGCAGGGGCGTCGGCGCAGCCATCGGGATGACGGGCGCGAGGTCGTCCTCGTCGCGAGCGGCGTCCGCCTCGCCGGACCGGTCGGGCGAGCCCGCCGACCTCTCCGAGCCGCCCCGCGCGGGCGCGGCGGGCTCGCCGCCGGGCGGTGGCAGCGGCGAGGGCCGGCGCATGCGGTCCTACTCCCCCGCGCCCTGGTCCGTGCCGGCCAGGGCCTCGAGGACCTGCGGGATGATCAGGTACACGTTGCCGCACCCGAGCGTGATGACGTAGTCGCCGGCGCGCGCGACCGATGCCGTGTAGTCCGCGGCCTGCTGCCAGTCGGCCACGAAGTGGACGTTCGCCGGATCCGCGAACGCACCGCTGACCAGCTCGCCCGTCACGCCCGGAACCGGGTCCTCGCGGGCCCCGTAGACGTCGAGCATGACGGTGTGGTCGGCGTTGTGCTCGAGCACCTCGGCGAACTCGCGGTACATCTCCTGGGTGCGCGAGTACGTGTGGGGCTGCTGGATGGCGATGATGCGACCGTCGCCGATGACGGTGCGGGCAGCGGCCAGCGCGGCCGCGACCTCGGTCGGGTGGTGCGCGTAGTCGTCGTAGACGCTCACACCGCGCTCGACGCCGTGCAGCTCGAACCGGCGCACCGTGCCCGTGAACCCCTCGACGGCGCGCACGGAGTCCTCGAGGCCGTGCCCGAGCGTGAGCAGCACGGCCACGGCGCCGGCCGCGTTGACGGCGTTGTGATGCCCGGGGACCGACAGTCGCGCATCGACCGACTCGCCCGCGTGCGACACGGTGAACGACACCGGGCCGTCCGTGACGATGTCGGTCACGCGCACGTCGGCATCCGCCGCCTCGCCGAAGCTCACCACGAGCCCGTGCGTCAGCCGCGCCGCCACGCGCCGCGCGCCCGCGTCGTCGGACGAGATGACGACGGCCTCGCGCGCCTCGTTGCCGAAGGTCGCGAACGCATCGTAGAAGGCGTCGCGGGTGCCCCAGTGATCGAGGTGGTCGGGGTCGACGTTCGTGATGAGCGCGATCGACGTGTCGTACAGCAGGAACGTGCCGTCCGACTCGTCCGCCTCGATGACGAACAGCTCGTCCGAGCCGGTGCCGCTGGAGGCGCCCAGGTCGGCGATCACGCCGCCGTTGACGAACGTCGGGTCGTCGCCCAGGGCGCGGAGCGCGGTCACGATCATGCCCGTCGACGTGGTCTTGCCGTGCGCGCCGGCGACCGACACCAGCCGGCGTCCGCCGATGAGCCAGTGCAGCGCCTGCGAGCGGTGGATGACGTGCAGCCCGCGCTGCTTCGCCAGCACGAACTCGGGGTTCTCGGGCCAGATGGCGCCGGTGTGCACGACGGTGTCGGCGTCTTCGGGGAGGTTCGCGGCGTCGTGTCCGACGTGCACGGTCGCGCCGCGGGCGGCGAGGTCGCGCAGCGCCGTGCTGTCGGCGCGATCGGAGCCCGAGACGCGGATGCCGCGGTCGAGGAACATGCGGGCGAGTCCCGACATGCCCGAGCCGCCGATGCCGATGAAGTGGGCGGCGCGGATGTCCTCGGGGATGGGGAGGGAGAGGTCGGGTCTGATCATTGCCCGTCAATCCTAGATCGGCCCGCCCGGCCGAAGATTCCGGCGCGCTGGGAAGCGCCGGCGGTCACGCGCGCTCGGCGACGACGTGGTCGATCATGGCGATGAGGTTCTCGGAGCCCGACCGCGTCCCCACATGCGCGGCGGCCGCGTGCATGGCGTCACGGCGCTCGGAGTCGGCCAGCAGCGGCACGACCTCGGTGCGCACGCGGTCGCCGGTGAACTCGCCGTCCGCGATCAGGATCGCCGCGCCGGCCTCCACCGACGAGGCGGCGTTGAGCGCCTGCTCGCCGTTTCCCACGGCGTAGGGGACGTACACGGCGGGGATGCCCAGCGCGCTGATCTCGGACACCGTCGCCGCCCCCGACCGCGACACGATGAAGTCGGCGAGCGAGAAGGCGAGGTCCATGCGGTCGACGTAGCGGCGCACGGCGTAGCCGTCCGCTCCCGGGTCTTCGAGCGTCGAGCGCTCGCCGGTGACGTGAAGCAGCTGCCAGCCGGCGTCCACCACGTCGCGCCACGCCGCGTCGTGTCCCTCGCCGAACGCCTCGTTGAGCCGCTGCGCCCCCAGCGAGCCGCCGAACACCAGCAGCGTCGGGCGATCGGGGTCGAGTCCGAAGTGCTCGGCGGCCTCGGAGCGCAGCGCGTCACGATCGAGCTCCACGATCTCCCGTCGCAGCGGCATCCCCACCACGTGCGAGCGCCGGAGGGGCGTCCCGGGGAACGCGACCCCGACGCCGGCCGCCACGCGCGCACCGAGGACGTTGGCCAGGCCCGGACGCGCATTGGCCTCGTGCACGATGATCGGAACACGCGCTCGACGGGCCGCGACGTACGCGGGCGCCGACGCGTAGCCGCCGAAGCCGACGACGACGTCCACGCCGTGCCGCTCGATGTGACCGCGCACCTGCGCTACCGCGCGGCGGAACCGGCCGGGGAACGCCGCGGCGGCGCGGTCGGGGCGACGCGGGAACGGGACCTTGTCGACGATCAGCAGCTCGTAGCCGCGCGCGGGAACGAGCCGGGCCTCCAGCCCCTCGGCCGTCCCGAGCACGAGCACCTCGGCTTCGGGCTCACGAGCCCGCAGAGCGTCGGCCACGGCGAGAAGCGGGTTCACATGTCCGGCGGTGCCGCCTCCGGCGAGCAGGTACGTCGTCACTCAGGCGAGATTACCGGCTCGCGCGCGCCGGCCGTGCACGCCGCTCCTGCGCCGGAGCCGCCGCCCGCCGCTCCGGAAGCGTGCGCGCGAAGGCGAGCAGCACGCCGCTGGCCAGCAGCACCGACAGCAGCGACGTGCCGCCCTGCGACATGAACGGCAGCGGCACGCCCAGGACGGGGAAGACCCGCAGCACGACGCCGATGTTGATGAGCGCCTGACCGACGATCCAGACCGTGATGGCGCCCGAGACGATGCGCACGAAGGGATCGTCGGTGCGCCGGATGACGTGGAAGGCGCCGACGGCGAACAGCGCGAACAGGGCGAGCACGACGACGCATCCGATCAGGCCCAGCTCCTCGCCCACGATCGCGAAGATGTAGTCGTTCGCGGCGGCCGGCAGCCAGTCGTACTTCTCCTTGGAGTTGCCCAGCCCCAGGCCGAAGACGCCGCCGTTGGCGAGCCCCCAGATCCCGTGCAGCGGCTGATAGCACGTGTTGTAGTAGTCGGCCAGGCAGTCCTCGTTGAGGAAGCTCAGGATGCGGTTCACGCGGTTGGGGCTCGTCGCGGCCAGGATCGCGACGGCCCCCGCGGCCAGGATCGCGGGGAGCACGAACAGCCGGAGGCGCACGCCCGAGAAGAACAGCGCGCCCAGCACCAGCAGGAACAGGATCATCGCCGTGCCGAGGTCGTGTCCGGCCAGCACCGTCGCGATGACGAGGCCTGCGACCGGGACCACGGGGATGAACACGTGCTGCCACTTGGTCAGCAGCGACTGCTTGCGGTAGAGCACGTAGCCGAGCCACAGCGCCAGGGCGAGCTTGAGGAACTCCGAAGGCTGGGCGGTGAGCCCGCCGATCTCGATCCAGTTGCGGTTTCCGGCGATCTCGTACCCGAGCGGCGTGAACACCAGCATCTGGAACGCCGTGGCGAGGATCAGAGCGGCCCACGCGATCCGCTTGAAGAACAGCACCGGCAGGCGGCTCGTGATGAGCATGAGCGGGATGCCGATGGCCGCGAAGATCCCCTGCTTGAGCATGGCGTCCCACGCGGGCTCCCCCGCGGCCGTCGCCACGGCGCTCGTGGCCGAGAGGACCATCACGAGGCCGAAGGCGGTCAGCAGCAGCGCGGTCGACAGGATCAGCAGGAACTCGCTCGGCACCGGTGCGAAGACGCGCCCCAGCGAGATGCGCGCCGCCAGCCCGCGGCCGGAGCCGCCGGGATCAGCGGCCGTCGTCGTCGGCCGGGTCGGCGTCTGCGTCGTGCGTGCCACCGGTCTCCCGTCCGATCAGCTCCTCCACGGCGGCGGCGAAGCGCCTCCCCCGGTCGGCGTAGGACGAGAACTGGTCGAACGACGCCGCGGCGGGTGCCAGGAGCACCACATCCCCGTCGGCGGCGATTCCGGCCGCGATCTCCGCGACCCGCGCCATGACGTCCTCAGTCTCGACGTCGTCGACCTCGATCAGCGGGACCGCCGGCGCGTGTCGTGCGAACGCGGCGACCACCGCGGTGCGGTCGGAGCCGATCACGACGGCGGCCTTCGCCCCCGAGCCGCGGCCGCGCACGAGGTCCGAGATGTCCACGCCCTTCAGCTGGCCGCCGACCACCCACACGGCGCCGGGGTAGGCGGCGAGCGAGGACTCCGCGGCGTGCGGATTGGTGGCCTTCGAGTCGTCGACCCAGGTGACGCCGCGGTGACGGGCGACCACCTCGATGCGATGCGGGTCGAGACGGAAGCCCCGGAGCGCGTCGCGGATGGCGGCGGGCGGAACGTCGAGGCTCCGCGCGAGCGCTGCCGCCGCGAGGATGTTCGCCACGACGTGCGGGGCGGCCAGGCCCGCATCCGCGAGCGCATCGAGCGTCGTCAGCTCGAGAGCACTGGTGCGGCGGTCCTCGAGGAACGCGCGGTCGACGAGGATGCCGTCGACGATGCCGAGATCGCTCGGCCCCGGCACGCCGAGGTCGAACCCGATCGCCCGCGCGCCCTCGACGACGTCGGCCTCCTCCACCATCGCGCGCGTGGCGGCATCCGCCTTGTTGTACACGCACGCGACGCGGGTGTTGTCGTACACGTGCGCCTTGGCGTCGCGGTACCCATCGAACGAGCCGTGCCACTCCAGGTGGTCGCCGGCCAGGTTCAGGCACACCGCCGCGTGCGGCGACAGCGGCTCGGGGCCCGACTGCAGACCCAGGTACCACAGCTGGTGGCTGGAGAGCTCGACGACGAGCGCGTCGAAGCCCTCGGGGTCGCGGACCGCGTCGAGGACCGGGGTGCCGATGTTGCCCACGGGAGCCGCGCGCAGGCCCCCCGCGACGAGCATCGTCGCGGTCAGGCGCGTCGTGGTGGTCTTGCCGTTGGTGCCGGTGATGAGGACCCACGGAGCGGGCTCGCCGTCCGGGCGCAGCACCTTGTCGCGCACGCGCCAGGCCAGCTCGACGTCGCCCCACAGGGCGGCATCCGATTCCTGCGCCCATCGGACGACCGGGTGCGCCGGAGCGAAGCCAGGCGAGGCGATCACGACCTCGGGGTCGAACGCGACGAGCTCCTCGGGCACCGTCGACAGCGGTCCGGTCCACAGCCGCGCGCCGATGACGGGGATCAGCCGCGCGTACTCCTCGTCCGCCTTCTCGGTCACCACCAGCACGTCGGCGCCGAGCTCGGTGAGCGTGTCGGCGACCGAGAAGCCCGTCACGCTCAGCCCGAGCACCGCGACGCGCAGGCCCTTCCAGTCCGCGTGCCAGCTCGTCAGGGAGTCCAGTCGTGTCCCGCTCATGTGGCGATGAGCCACTCGACGTAGAAGAAGCCGACGCCCGAGACGGCGAGCAGGCCCGCGATGATCCACATGCGCACCACGATGGTGATCTCGGGCCAGCCGCGCATCTCGAGGTGGTGATGCAGCGGGCTCATGAGGAACAGGCGCTTGCCGCGCGTGAGCTTGAAGTACAGACGCTGCAGGATGACCGAGCCCGAGGCGATGACGTACACGCCCGCCACGAGGATCATCAGCAGCTCGGTGCGGGTGAGGATCGCCATGGACGCCAGCACGCCGCCGATCGCCATCGAGCCGACGTCGCCCATGAACACCTTGGCCTTGGGCGCGTTCCACCACAGGAAGCCGACGAGCGCGCCGACGAACGAGGCCGAGACGATGGTCAGATCCATGGGATCGCGCACGCTGTAGCAGGCCGACTGCGTGGCCGCCGCGAGCGGCACGTCGCCGCCGCACGCCTGGTTGAACTGCCAGAACGAGATGAGGCTGTACGCGCCGATCACGAAGATGCCCGAACCGGCGGCGAGTCCGTCGAGTCCGTCGCTGACGTTGACCGAGTTCGACGAGGCGACGCCGACGAACGAGATCCACGTCATGTAGAGGATCCATCCGATGATCGGCCCGAGCGCCATGAACGACAGCATCGGCACGTCGCGGAAGATCGAGATGTACGGCGACGCCGGCGTCTGGTCGAACGCGTTCGGGAAGTTCAGCGCCACGATCGCGAACGGGATCGCGACGATGATCTGGCCGGCGACCTTGCGCCAGCCCGACAGCCCGAGGCTGCGCTGGGAGCGCACCTTCATCATGTCGTCGATGAAGCCGACCGCTCCGAAGCCGACCATCATCCACAGCACGAGCATTCCCGAGATCGTGGGCGGGTTGTTGCCGGTGAACGTGCCGATCAGATAGCCGATGATCGTGCCGGCGATGAAGATCGTGCCGCCCATGGTCGGCGTGCCGCGCTTGGCGCCGTGCGCCGGGTTGTTGCCGTGCTCCGGCGTGCGGATCACCTGGCCCCAGCCCCAGTGCCGGAACAGGCGCAGGAAGACCGGCGTCAGGAACAGCGTGAACGCCATCGAGATCGCCGCTGCCGTCAGTAGTGATCTCACGAGAAGGATTCTCCCAGACGATCGCCGAGGAACCGGAGCCCGGCGGAGTTGGACGATTTCACCAGCACCCGATCGCCCGCGCGCAGCTCGCCGACTAGGTACTCGTACGCCTCATCCGGCGTCGCGAACCACACCGCCTCGCCGTCCCACGAGCCCTGCGCGACGGCTTCGAGGAACATGCGGCGCGCGTCCGCGCCGACCACGACGATGCGCTGGATGCCCAGGCGCACCGCCAGCAGGCCCACCCGGTCGTGCTCCTCTTCGGCGTACTCGCCGAGCTCGCTCATCGCGCCGAGCACCGCCACCGTGCGCTGAGACGGCTCGGTGATCTGCGCGAGCGTGCGCAGCGCCGCCGACATGGAGTCGGGGCTGGCGTTGTACGCGTCGTTGATGATGCGGATGCTGTCCGAGCCCAGCGGCTGCATGCGCCACCGCTCGGCGATCTCGACGGTCTCGAGGCGCGCGATGCAGTCGGCCGCGGACACGCCCAGAGCGGTGGCGGCGGCGATGGCGGCCAGCGCGTTCATGACGTGGTGCTCGCCGAGCACGCGCAGGCGGAGCGGATGGGCCTCGCCGTCGACCACGACGGTGCATGTCGTCCCGTCCGCGGTCACGGCGACGTCGTCGGCACGGACCTCGGCATCCGCGCCGCGGCCGAACCAGCGCACGCCGACCCCCCGCTCGTCGGCGATCGGGGCCATCGCCGCCACACGGGCGTCGTCGGCGTTGAGCACCGCGAGGCCGCCCGGGCGAACGGCGCGGACGAGCTCGGACTTGGCCGCGAAGGTCGCCTCGATGCCGCCGAAGCCGCCGGCGTGGGCCATGCCGACCATCAGGACGATCCCGACGTCCGGGTCCACCAGGCCCGCGAGGCGTGCGATCTCTCCCGGAGCGCTGGCGCCGAACTCGCTCACGAGGAAGCGCGTGCCCTCGGTCACGCGCAGCATGGTCAGCGGCGCGCCGACCTCGTTGTTGAACGATGCCCGGGGCGACACCGTCTCGCCTTCGCCCTCGAGGATGCGGGCGAGAAGGTTCTTCGTCGTCGTCTTGCCGTTGGAGCCGGTGATCCCGACGACACGCAGGTCGCCGTCGGCCCGCACGCGGCGGACCACCTCGCGGGCGAGGTCGGCGAGGGCGGCCACGGCATCCGCCACGACGATCTGCGACACCTCGACGTCGACGACGTGCTCGACGATCGCGAGCGCGGCGCCGGCCTCGACGGCCGCGCCGACGAAGACGTGGCCGTCGGTGGTCTCGCCGGGCTTGGCGACGAAGACATCGCCGCGGCCGATGAGACGCGAATCGGTGTCGACCGCGCCCGAGACGACCGTGTCGGGCGTGTCGGGGGCGGCCAGATGCACGTCGCCGGAGACGGCGGCGGCGAGGTCAGCGATGGTGAGGGCGATCATGTTCTCTCCGGCCTGATCGGAGTCCTCACCCGAATTTGGGGAGCTCCTCCGGCGCCGTCGTGGCGGGCATGACGCGGTAGGTCTTCAGCACCTGGGTCATGGCCCGCTGGAACGCGGTCGCATTGGCCGCAGACGACTTTACCTTCGTGGGCTCGTCGAGCGTGACGATGACGAGGTACTCGGGGTCGTCGGCGGGCGCGAATCCGAGCATGGTCGTGTAGTAGGCGCCGACCTTGTAGCCGCCGTTGCCGTTGGACTTCTCGCCCGTTCCCGTCTTGCCGGCGACCCGGTATCCGGGGATCTCGACGGCATCGGCGTAGTTGGCCTGCAGGAACACGTTCTCGAGCATCGCGCGCACCTGCTTCGAGGTCTTCTCGCTGATCACCCGCGTGGGCTCGGGCAGCTCCGGCGTGGTGACGGTGCCGTCGGCGCTCGTGCACGACTCCACGAGCGACAGCGGCACGCGCACGCCGTCGTTCGCGATCGCGGTGTAGGCGCCCGCGAGCTCCGGCATGGTCGTCGTCAGACCCTGTCCGAACGCGGTGTTGTAGGTCGTCTGGGCGTCCCACTGGTCGGCCGGGTAGATCAGGCCGGACTGCTCGCCGAGGAAGCCCACGGCGCTGCCGTCGCCGATGCCGAACTCCTTGAGGTATTCGTAGCGCGTCTGCGCGCTGGCGCGTTCGCTGAACTTCGCGATGCCCGCGTTGGACGAGTCGATGAGGACGCCGGTGAGCGTGTACTCGTAAGCCGGGTGCGAGAACGCATCGCGCACGCGCGCGCCGTTGGCGAACGTCTCGGTGCTCGAGACCGTCACGGTCGAGGTGGGCTTCTGCCCGGCGGCGTCGATGAGCGTCGCCGCCGTGAGCGGCTTGAAGGTCGAGCCCGGCTCGAACCAGTTCGTGAATATCCGGCTCGCACGATCCTCGGGCTCCGACGCGGTGACGTCGTTCGGATCGACGGTGGGATACTCGGCAGCCGCGCGGATCTTGCCCGTCGCCACCTCGACGACCATGATGGCGCCGCTGTCGGCGCGCATCGCCTGGGTCTGCTCGGCGATGAGCTGCTGCATGTACCACTGCAGGTCGCGGTTGATCGTCAGCTGGAGCGTTCCGCCGTCCTCGGCCGGCTGCGTGACCTCGGTTCCGGGGATCACGACGCCGTCCTTGCCGCGCTGATAGCTCACCGTGCCGTCGGTCGCCGACAGGCACGCGTCCTCGGTGAGCTCGAGCCCCGCCAGCGCGCCCTCGGAGCCCATGAACCCGACGAGGTTGCCGCCGACCGCGCCGTCCGGATACGTGCGCGACGGATGCTGGTCGAACGTCAGGTACGGGGCGCCGATCGCGACGAGGTCCCGGTACTGCTCCGTCGTGAGGCGTCGCTCGAGGTACGCGAACTGCGATTCCGGGTCGTCCGCCAGGGCGTCTGCGACCGCCTGCCGGATGTCGGCGGGGTCCTGCCCGGTGATCTCGGCCATCTCGGCGGAGGCCTGCTCCCACGACACCCGCACGGGCTCGTCGCCGCCGTCGTCGCGCAGGAACCCGCCGTCCTCCTCGTATCCCGAGATGTTGAGCGGGTCGAGGACGCCGTCGTACAGCAGGATGCTGCCGGCGAGCGTCTCGCCCTCCTCGTCCACGATCGACCCGCGCGTGCCGTACAGCGTGCGCGAGGAGCCGAGGGCGTTCGCGACCGAGTCCGCGATGTGGTCATCGGCGTTGACGACCTGGATGTCCACCAGCCGCACGATGAACCCGGCGAGGACGGCGAGCACGACGGCCAGCGCCACGACGGTCCGGCGACGCGGACTGCGGGCGCTGCGGACGCTGCGGGCTGTCATACGTTCAGTGTGTGCTGGGCGTCGGCAGTCCGTCGGTCAGCGGCGGCGGTGTGTCGACGACCCCGTCCTCTCCGACGACGGTCTGGGCCGGCAGGCCGGCGATGGTCGCGTCCGGCTCGGTGACCAGCGGGGTGTCGGTGATGAGCGAGTTGGCGACGGTGCCGCGGCCGAGGGCGTTGATGGCCGACGACCCCAGCGCGATGCCGCTCGTTCCCAGGATCTCGCCGTCGCTCAGGCGCATGTAGGTCGGCGACTCCTCGATCACCATGCCGAGGGCGGTGGCGTTCGCGGCGAGGTACTGAGGGGAGCTCAGCCCGGCGATGTCGTCGTAGAGGATCTGCGCCTGCCAGTCCAGCTCGCTCTGCTGCTGGTTGAGCTTCGACATCTCGTACGAGGTCTGCGTCGTCATGATCGACAGCGACATCTGCGCCGCGGCGATCGCGGCCGCGCCGAGGAGCGCGACGATGCCGTAGAGCAGCTTCGGGCGACGACGGCGGCGAGGCGCGTCGACGGCGCGCAGCCGACGCTCGGAGCGCTCGGGCCGCACACCCCGCAGCGGGGCGATCGCACGGGCCAGGGGCGTGCTCATGCGTTCTCCTCCCGCAGTCGTTCGGCGGCCCGCAGCCGCACGGGCGTGGCGCGCGGATTGCGTTCGCGCTCTTCGTCGGTCGCGAGCTCCGCGCCCTTGACGAGCAGGCGGAAGCGGGGTGCATGCTCGGGCAGCTCAACCGGCAGCCCCTTCGGCGCGGTCGACGCGGATGCCTGCGCGAACTCGCGCTTGACCAGACGGTCCTCGAGCGACTGATAGGCCAGCACGACGATGCGGCCGCCGACCCGGAGCGTGCCCAGGGCCGCGGGGATCGCGTGCTCGAGCACCGACAGCTCGCGGTTGACCTCGATGCGCAGAGCCTGGAACACGCGCTTGGCGGGGTGACCGCTGCGCTGCGCACTGTACGGCGTCGCGGCGATGAGGATCTCGACCAGGCGCCCCGAGCGATCGACCGGCTCCTCGGCGCGCGCGGCGATGATGGCGCGGGCGTAGCGGCCCGCGAGCTTCTCCTCGCCGTAGCGTTCGAAGATCCGCCGCAGATCGCCCTCGCCGTACGTGGCCAGCACGTCGGCGGCCGTCGGGCCGGTGGTCTGGTCCATGCGCATGTCCAGCGGAGCGTCCTGCGAATAGGCGAACCCGCGGTCGGCGACGTCCAGCTGGAGCGAGGAGACGCCCAGATCGAACAGGATGCCGTCGACGCGGTCGACGCCGGCGCCGCGCACCGCCTCGGCGATGCCGTCGTACACGGTGTGCACGAGCGTCACGCGGTCGCCGAAGGGCGCCAGCCGCTCTCCGGCGATCCGCAGCGCGTCCTGGTCGCGGTCGAGCCCGATCAGGCGCAGCCCGGGGAAGCGCGTGAGGAACGCCTCGGAGTGGCCGCCCATGCCGAGGGTGGCGTCGACGAACACCGCTCCCTCGCTCTCGAGCGCGGGGGCGAGGAGCTCGATGCAGCGCTCGAGCATGACCGGAGTGTGGATGTCGCGGATGTCCATCGTCATCGGGTGCTGTGTCCCTCGGTCCTGATCCCCATCCGCTCTGACCTGGCGCCGGGGAAGTGCGTCAGGGCGGGAGCGGCTGGGAGTCAGGACCGAGGGGCTCAGAAGAGCCCCGGGATCACCTCCTGCTCCAACTCGGCGTAGCTCTCTTCGTTCGCTTCGGCGTAGGCGTTCCAGGACTCGGCGTTCCAGATCTCGGCGTGGGCGCCGACACCGGTGACGATGAGCTCCTTCTCGAGTCCCGCGTAGGCGCGCAGCGGCGGCGGGATGGTGATGCGGTTCTGACTGTCGGGCTTCTCGGCGCTGGCTCCCGACAGGAACATGCGCAGGAAGTCGCGGGCCTGCTTGTTGGCCAGCGGCGCCTCGCGGATCCGGTCGTGCACGCGCTCGAACTCCTCGGTGCTGAAGACGTAAAGGCAGCGGTCTTGACCGCGGGTGATGACGACCCCGGCACCGAGGTCGTCGCGGAATTTCGCGGGGAGGATGACCCGGCCCTTGTCGTCGAGCTTGGGAGTGTGCGTGCCGAGAAGCATCGGTGCGATCACCCCCTCCAGCCCACCCCCCGATGGACATTCGCCACTTTACTCCACTTTCCTCCACTTCGTCACCCCAGAATGCAAACCCGCTCCCCTGGGCCTCCCTTTCGACGTCGGAGCACGGCGGGGCGGGTGCCCGGCGGGCACAAAAAAAGCACCGACCCGAAGGTCGGTGCTCAGGACTGCGTCAGTCGGTCAGGCGCTCAGCGCTCCTCCTGCCGGCGGTCCCATCTGTCGTTCATGCGATCCATGAACGAGGAGCGGGCAGCGGGCTTCGCCGCGCCGGGACGATCGGCGGGTACGGCTCGCACACTGTTTCGCGAGGGGGTGACGGCGAGGATCACGCCGCCGAGCATGACGACGAACCCGATCACCCCGACGATGATCAGCGGAATCGAGACGCCGACGAGGAGCCCGCCGAGACCGAGCAGCACCAGCAGGGTGCCGTACACGATGTTGCGGTAGCTCAGACTGCGTCCGTCTCGGGGCGCGCTGACGACGTCTGCGTCGTTGCGCATGAGATGGCGTTCCATCTCGTCGAGCAAGCGCTGCTCCTGTTCGGAGAGTGGCATGCGTCCCCCTCAAAGGCTCGGATATCGCACGATTCTACGCGTGCGCTTCCTCACTAGGCTAGGCCTGTGCCCTTCTCCCCTGACCCGATCGAGGCGATTTCCCAGCGAGTAGACACCTTCGGTCGCGATCAGCGGCGGCTGACGGCCGAAATGGGCCCCGAGGCCGGTCTGATCCTGGACGCCGCCACGGTCGCCGTCAGCGGCGGCAAGCGTCTGCGCGGTCGGTTCTGCATGACCGGATGGCGCGCCGTCACCGGCTCGCGGGACATCCCGGACGAGGTGCTCTCGGCGGCTGCGGCGCTCGAGATCTTCCACGCCGCGGCGCTCGTCCACGACGACCTCATCGACAACTCCGACACGCGGCGCGGACGCCCGGCCGCGCACCGCGCCCTCGAGTCCGCGCACCGCGACGCGGGGTGGACGGGCGATGCCGCCGCCTTCGGCCGGTCGGCCGCGATCCTCCTGGGCGACCTCCTCGTGGCGTGGAGCGACGACCTGTTCGAGGAGGGTCTGACCGCCGCCGGCGGGACGACCTCCGCCGCACGGACCGAATACGCCACGATGCGGCGCGAGGTCACCGTCGGACAGTTCCTCGACATCGCCGAGGAATCCGCCTACGCGACCGAGCCCGACGAGCGGCACGCCGACCGTGCCCTGCGCGTCGCCTCGTTCAAGTCCGCCCGCTACAGCGTGCAGCAGCCGCTTGCGATCGGGGCCGCGCTCGCGGGCGCCGACGCGGCGCAGCGGGACGCGCTGGCGCGCTTCGGGCATCCGCTCGGCATGGCCTTCCAGCTGCGCGACGACGTCCTCGGCGTCTTCGGCGACGAGGCGCGCACCGGCAAGCCAGCCGGCGACGACCTGCGCGAAGGCAAGCGCACGGTCCTCATCGCCTACACGCGCGAGGCTTTGAGCGTCCCTGCCCGGCGCATCCTCGACGAGCTGCTGGGCGACGCGACCCTCGGCTCCGAGCAGGTCGCGTCCCTGCAGCGCACGATCATCGACAGCGGCGCCCTCGACCGCGTCGAGGGGCTGATCTCGGACTACGCCCGCGAGGCGAACCGGGCCCTCGCGGGCGCACGACTGGACAACGCCTCCGTCGGCGAGCTGCGCGATCTCCTGCGCGCGGCCACCGAGCGGGTCACCTGACGCGGCCGGCGCGTCAGGCGAGCGTCCGGGCGACGCGGCGGACCTCGCTCTTGCGTCCCGCCCGCAGGGCCTCGATCGGCGCCAGTCCGATGGTGTCCTCGGCGGTCAGCAGCCAGTCGATCGCCTCGTCGTCGCTGAAGCCGGCGTCGTGCAGCACGATCACGGTGCCCCTGAGCGAGGACAGCGGCCGGTCCTCCTTGAGGAAGAGCGCGGGGATCTTCCAGGCCCCGTCCCGGCGGGAGGCGACGAGCTGGTTCTCGTCGATCAGGCGATGAACACGCCCCAGAGATTCGCCGAGGATCTCGGCGACCTGCGGAATCGTCAGCCATTCGGTCTCGGTGCGCGGCGCGGAGTCAGCGGTCACCCTGCCACTATCGCACTTCTCGCCGCGCGTCGTGGATGCCGGCGCCGTGCGCGATCTCATTCGTCACACCAGTAACATCCGGCGCATCTTTATCACAGGTTGACAGGAGTCAACATCCGTGACACGGTACTCGCAGTCCAAAGAGGGGGGATCTCTTGCGACGCGACAACCGCACTCATCGAAGCCGCACCGCCTCGGCGCTCACGACCGTGCCCGCCGCCATCGCGGGAACCATCGCCCTGACGCTGGCCTCGGCCCCCGCAGCCCAGGCCGCGGACCCGGGCGCGGCCGAGCGCGCCCTGCGTGCGCTTCCGAGCGGACTCGGGACGCCGGCTGCCACGGCCGCCGTCCGGGCGGTCTCGTCCGTCCCCGCCTCGTACACGGTCCGTGCCGGCGACACCGTGAGTGCGATCGCCGCACGGTTCGGACTCCGCACCGCAGACGTGCTCGCCCTCAACGGGCTGTCGTGGCGGTCCACCATCTACCCCGGGCAGGTGCTGAAGCTCGCCGGGTCCTCCGGATCGACGGGTTCCGCGACGACGAAGGCCTCGACGAGCAGCACGTCCTACACGGTGCGCAGCGGCGACACCATCAGCGCCATCGCCGCGAAGCACAAGGTCTCGATCGCCGGCGTCCTGAAGGCCAACAAGCTGTCGTGGTCGTCGATCATCTACCCCGGCCAGAAGCTCGCGATCCCCGGCGCGTCGTCGACGGGATCGACCGGATCGACGACCTCGACGTCCACCGCATCCGGCGCCTCGGCCTCGACCGGCGGCGGGTCGTACACCGTGCGCAGCGGCGACACCATCAGCGGCATCGCCGCGAAGCACGGCGTGTCGGCGGCGAGCGTCCTGACGGCCAACGGACTCGGATGGTCCTCGATCATCTACCCGGGACAGACGATCGCCATCCCGAGCGCCGCACTGGCTGGCCTGGACGCGGAGCAGATCGACAACGCTCGGCTGATCGTCCGCATCGGCCGCGACCTGGGCGTGCCCGACAAGGGCATCGCGATCGCGCTGGGCACCGCGATGCAGGAGTCGTGGATCCGCAACCTCGACTGGGGCGACCGCGACTCCCTGGGACTGTTCCAGCAGCGCCCCAGCACGGGGTGGGGCACCGCGGAGCAGATCCGCAATCGCGAGCGCTCCATCCGCGCCTTCTACGGCGGACCGACCGACCCCAACGGGTCCGACACGCGGGGCCTGCTCGACGTCCCCGGCTGGCAGGACATGTCCTTCACGCAGGCCGCCCAGGCCGTGCAGATCTCGGCGCATCCCGACCGGTACGCGCGCTGGGAGAAGCAGGCGTACGCGTGGCTCGCGGCTCTCGGCTGATCCGGCCGGCCCGGTGAGGCGTTGGGCGGGCTCGGGCCCCGACATCCGTAAACTCGGAGCGTGAGCACGAGCCAGCAGACCGACCCGCTGATCGGCCGCCTGGTCGACGGGCGGTACCGGGTGCGCGCTCGCATCGCCCGCGGCGGCATGGCGACCGTCTACGTCGCCACCGATCTGCGACTCGAGCGGCGTGTCGCGCTCAAGGTCATGCACGGCCATCTCAGCGACGACACCGTGTTCCAGAGCCGCTTCATCCAGGAGGCCCGCGCCGCCGCGCGACTGGCCGACCCGAACGTCGTCAACGTCTTCGACCAGGGTCAGGACGGCGAGGTCGCCTACCTCGTGATGGAGTACCTGCCCGGCATCACGCTGCGCGAACTCCTGCGCGAGCAGAAGCGCCTGACCGTGCCGCAGGCGATCTCGATCATGGATGCGGTCGTCTCGGGTCTCGCGGCGGCGCACCGCTCCGGGATCGTCCACCGCGACGTCAAGCCCGAGAACGTGCTGCTCGCCGAGGACGGCCGCGTCAAGATCGGCGACTTCGGACTCGCGCGCGCCACGAGCGCGAACACCGCCACCGGCGCGCAGCTGCTCGGCACGATCGCCTACCTCGCCCCCGAGCTCGTCACGCGCGGCACCGCCGACGCGCGCAGCGACATCTACGCGCTCGGCATCATGCTGTACGAGATGCTCGTCGGCGAGCAGCCCTACAAGGGCGAGCAGCCGATGCAGATCGCCTATCAGCACGCCACCGATTCGGTGCCTCGTCCGAGCGTGAAGAACCCGTCGGTTCCCGAGCCGGTCGACGAGCTCGTCCTGTGGGCGACCGAGAAGCAGCCCGAGGACCGTCCGGCAGACGCGCGCGAGATGCTGCGGCGCCTGCGGGACATCGAGAGCGAGCTCGGCATCACCCCGCAGATCGCACGCACGGGGCCGATCGGCGTCGTGACCGAGGGCATCGCCACCGACGATCTGACCGCGGTCATCCCGCCGACGCCCACCGGTCCGATCGTCATGGAGCAGGAGAACGACAACGCCGGGCTCCTCCGCCGAGCAACGCGCCGCCGCTCCGGACGCGGCGGCTGGATCGTCGCGTTCGTGCTCATGCTGGCGGCGGTCGCCGCCGGTGTCGGCTGGTGGTTCGGCTCCGGGCCCGGGTCCCTCATCGCGGTGCCCGATGTCGCGGGCGAGTCCTATGAGGAGGCGGCGGCCGCCCTCGAGGAGGACGGCCTCGTGGCCGTGCAGGCGGGACGCAACAGCCTCGAGGTCGACGAGGGCCTCGCCATCGAGACGCAGCCCGCGGCGGGCGACCGCGTCGAGAAGGATGCCACCGTCACGGTGTTCGTGTCGCTCGGGCCGGCGGACGTCCAGTTCGCGGCACTCAACGGCCAGAGCGAGGACGACGTCACGGCGCTCCTCGCCGAGAAGAGCATCGATGTCGACGAGACGCTGACGTACTACACCGACGGCGAGTCGGGCGAGGTCGTCTACGTCGTCATCCACCCGGCTTCGGGCGCGGACGACGTCGAGTGCGGCGACGGCTGCACGGTCCGCGAGGGCGATTCGGCGACGCTCGGCGTCTCTCTCGGCCCGCTGACCGATGTCGTGGGGATGACCGCCGACGAGGCCGTCAAGACGCTGGACGACCTCGGCATCGAGGTCACCTCGCAGTCCGAGGAGTACTCGAGCGACATCGAGGCGGGCTCGGTGATCAGCATGGCCCCGCGTTCGAGCGCCGGATGGTGGCGGCCCGGCGACACCGCGAGCCTCGTGGTGTCGAAGGGCCCGGCGCCCATCGAGGTCCCCGACGTCCGGGGCGACAGCATCACCGACGCCATCGACGAGCTGCGCGGAGCCGGCTTCAGCGTCAACACCGACGCTCTCCCCCTCCAGCTGTTCTGGGGTCTCTACGACGTGACGGCCATCGATCCCGCTCCGGGCACGTACCTCGCCCCCGGCTCGCAGGTCTCGATCACCGGCTTCGAGCTGTCCTGACCCCGCCTTCCCACTCTCCTTTCCTTCTCCCCCGCGCCCTGACGACGGGGCTGAGGAGGAGGGGATGCGGGGGCGCGGGGAGGGCGTGACCGCGGGAGGTCAGCGCTTCTCGAGCTCCTCGGCCACCAGGAACGCCAGCTCCAGGGACTGCATGTGGTTCAGGCGCGGGTCGCACAGGGACTCGTAGCGGGTCGCGAGGCCCTCTTCGTCGATCATCTCGGAGCCGCCCAGGCACTCGGTGACGTCGTCGCCCGTCAGCTCCACGTGGATGCCGCCGGGGAACGTCCCGACCGCGCGATGGGCCTCGAAGAAGCCGCGGACCTCGTCGATCACGTCGTCGAAGCGACGCGTCTTGTAGCCGGTCTGCGACGTGATGCCGTTGCCGTGCATCGGGTCGGTGACCCACAGCGGCGTCGCACCCGAGTCCTTGACCGCCTGCAGCAGCGGGGGCAGGGCGTCGCGGATCTTCGACGAGCCCATGCGCGTGATGAAGGTGAGTCGGCCGGGCTCGCGCTCCGGGTCGAGCTTGTCGATGAGCTCCAGCGCCGTCTCGGGCGTCGTGGTGGGCCCGAGCTTGACCCCGATGGGGTTGCGGATCTTCGAGAAGTAGTCGACGTGGGCGCCGTCCAGGTCGCGCGTGCGCTCGCCGATCCACAGGAAGTGGCCGGACGTGTTGTACGGCGTGCCGGTGCGCGAGTCGATGCGCGTCATGGGCCGCTCGTAGTCCATGAGAAGGCCCTCGTGGCCGGTGTAGAACTCGACGCCGCGCAGCTCGTCGAAATCGGCTCCGGCCGCCTCCATGAACTTGATGGCGCGGTCGATCTCGGTCGCGAGGCGCTCGTAGCGCTGGTTGGCGGGGTTCTGGGCGAAGCCTTTGTTCCACGAGTGCACCTCGCGCAGGTCGGCGAAGCCGCCCTGCGTGAACGCGCGGATGAGGTTCAGCGTCGACGCGGACGTGTGGTACGCCTTGAGCAGCCGCGTCGGGTCGGCCGTGCGCGAGCCCTCGGTGAAGTCGTAGCCGTTGACGATGTCGCCGCGGTACGCCGGAAGGGTCACGTCACCGCGCGTCTCGGTGTTGCTCGAGCGCGGCTTGGCGAACTGCCCGGCCATGCGCCCCATCTTCACCACGGGCATCGATGCGCCGTAGGTGAGGACGACGGCCATCTGCAGGACCGTCTTGATGCGGTTCCGGATCTTCTCGGCGGTCGCGCCGGCGAACGTCTCGGCGCAGTCGCCGCCCTGAAGCAGGAACGCCCGGCCCGAGGCCGCCCGCGCGAGGCGGTCGCGGAGGTTGTCGACTTCACCGGCGAAGACGAGAGGGGGAAGAGTGGAGATCTCGGCGGATGCCGCGGCCACGGCCTCCGGGTCGGGCCACTCGGGCTGCTGCTTGATGGGCAGGGTCCGCCAGTGGTCGAGCGCGTCGAGCGGCTGTTGCATCCGATCAGTCTAGCCGCGCCGAACACGGACCCGACGCCGCATGACAGCGTCCGCTACGCCGCGGTCCTGGTCTTCAGCCGGTCCTTGACGGTCGAGGCGTAGACGTCCTCGTACTCCTGCTCGCCGAGCCGCTGCAGGGCGACCATGATCTCGTCGGTGATCGATCGCAGGATGTAGCGGTCGGACTCCATGCCGGCGAAGCGCGAGAAGTCCAGCGGCTCCCCGATCACGACGCCCACGCGCACGATGCTCGGGATGCGCCGGCCGATGGGCATCATCGTGTCGGTGTCGACCATGACGACGGGCACGACCGGCACGTGCGCCTCGAGCGCCATGCGCGCGATCCCGGTGCGGCCGCGGTACAGCTTGCCGTCGGGGCTGCGGGTCCCCTCGGGGTAGATGCCCAGCAGGTCGCCGCGGCCGAGCACCTGCAGGCCCGTGTTGAGGGATGCCTCGGATGCCTTGCCGCCGGAGCGGTCGATGGGGATCTGGCCGGTGCCCTTGAAGAACATGCGCGTGGCCCAGCCGCGGAGGCCGCGCCCCGTGAAGTAGTCGCTCTTGGCGAGGAAGGACATGGGCCGGTCGATGAGCAGGGGCAGGATGATGGAGTCGACGAACGACAGGTGGTTGCTCGCGAGGATGGCTCCCCCGGCCATCGGGACGTTGCGGCGGCCGACGATCCACGGACGGAAGATCCCCTTCACGAGGGGTCCGATGACCACGTACTTCATCAGCCAGTAGAACATCGTCAGTCCTCCGAGCCCGCCAGATCCGCCGCGCCGATGAGTCCTGCGTCGTTGCCGAGGCGGGCGATGGCGAAGTCCGCCACGGGACGGTCGCCGTAGCCGGGAAGCGAGGTCTCGTACGCGATGCGCATCGGCGCGAGCAGGTCCTCGCCGAGCTGGGCCACTCCCCCGCCGATGACGAACAGCTCGGGGTCGAACGCCGCCTGGAATCCGCCGCACGCCTCGCCGAGGGCCGTCGCGACGCGGCGCAGCGCCTCGACGGCGCCCGGGTCTCCGGCCAGGACCAGGCGGGACACCGCGGGGCCCGAGATCGAGCCCTTCTCGGCACGCAGCTGCGCGAGTCCCTCGCCGATGCCGCCGGCGTCGGCGAGGTCGTTCGCCTCGCGCTGCAGGGCGCGACCGGATGCATACTGCTCGAGGCATCCGTTCTGTCCGCACCCGCACAGCAGCCCGCCGCGGATGAAGCGGACGTGGCCGAGCTCGCCGGCGATGCCGTGGCCGCCGCGGTAGAGCTTGCCGTCGAGGACGACGGCTCCGCCGACGCCCGTGCCCATCGTGAGCATGATCATGTGGTCGACGTGCTGGCCGGCGCCGAAGCGGAACTCGGCCCAGCCCGCGGCGTTGGCGTCGTTCTCGATCGCGACCGGCATCTCGAGGCGGTCTTCGAAGATCTGCTTCAGGGGCTCGTTGCGCCACGCGATGTTGGGTGCGTGGATGACGACCGACCGGTCCCGGTCGATGAAGCCGGCCGCCGCGACGCCCGCCGCCACGATGTGGTGCCGTTCGCGCAGATGGCGGATCATGTCGACGACGGCATCCGCCAGCGAGCCGGTGTCGACGGGCGTGTCGACCCGGAGCTTCTCGATGATGCGACCGGTGTCGTCGACGACCCCGCCCGCGATCTTCGTTCCGCCGATGTCGATTCCGACCTTCAGCACGGCACTCCTTCCGGCCGCCGCGTTCGCGAAGGCCGCCATGAAGTCTAGTGGCGGACCGGCCGCGTCCGAGGGGCCGTGCTGTCCCGGGCCCGGCCCGCTCGCCCCCTGGTGAGACTCGATATCGCCGTCCATGACACTGCATGTCTCCGAACCCGACGGCTGATCGGCGCGCGCCTGGACTAGGATGGGATGAGTTGCACCCCGCCATGATCGGTACCGAAGGAGCTGCCGTGGTCCAATTCGAAGTCCCCGCCATCGTCCCCGCAGATGCGGAGGCGAACGTCGCCGACCTGCTCGTGGAGCGGGTCCGCAAAACCCCGGACCTGGCCCTGTTCGCCGTTCCCGAGGGCGAAGGCTGGCGCGACATCACCGCCGCCGAGTTCCAGAAGCAGGTCATCGCCCTCGCCAAGGGCTTCGTCGCCGGTGGCGTGAACCCCGGCGACAAGATCGGCTTCATCGCGCGCACGACCTACGACTGGACGCTGGTCGACTTCGCGCTGTTCTATGCCGGCGCCGTCATGGTCCCGATCTACGAGACGAGCTCCCCCGCGCAGATCCAGTGGATCCTGTCGGACTCGGGCGCCGTCGCGTGCATCACCGAGACGCACGACCACTCCGAGCGCCTCGCCGAGGTGCGCGATGAGCTGCCCCTCATCGGCAGCGTGTGGGAGATGCACGCCGGCGACCTCGACAAGCTCACCGAGCAGGGCGCGGCCGTCGAAGACGACGAGATCGAGCGCCGTCGCGGGCTGGCGAATTCGGACGACATCGCGACCCTGATCTACACCTCCGGGTCCACCGGCCGTCCCAAGGGGTGCGTGCTGACCCACGGCAACTTCGTCGAGCTGTCGCGCAACTCGGCGAAGGCTCTGGCCGAGGTCGTCGAGATGCCGGGCGCGTCGACGCTGCTGTTCATCACGACCGCGCACATCTTCGCGCGCTTCATCTCGATCCTGTCGATCCACTCCGGCGTCAAGACCGGCCACCAGCCCGACACGAAGCAGTTGCTGCCCGCGCTCGGATCCTTCAAGCCGACGTTCCTGCTCGCCGTCCCGCGCGTGTTCGAGAAGGTCTACAACTCGGCCGAGCAGAAGGCCGAGTCCGGGGGCAAGGGCAAGATCTTCCGCGCCGCCGCGCACACCGCGATCGAGGTCTCGGCGCTGCAGGAGGCCGGCAAGAAGGTGCCGTTCGTCACGAAGGTGAAGTTCGCGCTGTTCGACAGGCTCGTCTTCAGCAAGCTCCGCGAGGCCATGGGCGGCCGCGTGAAGTACGCGGTGTCGGGCTCGGCGCCGCTCGGGGAGCGCCTCGGCCACTTCTTCCACAGCCTCGGCGTGACGATCCTCGAGGGCTACGGCCTCACCGAGACGACGGCGCCGGCGACGGTCAACCTGGCCCACAAGTCGAAGATCGGCACGGTCGGCCCGGCGCTCCCCGGCGTCAGCATCCGCCTCGACGACGACGGCGAGATCCAGGTGCGCGGCATCAACGTGTTCCGCGAGTACTGGCGCAACCCCGAGGCCACGGCCGCGGCGTTCGACGACGGCTGGTTCAAGACCGGCGACATCGGCGCCTTCGACGATGACGGGTTCCTGAAGATCACCGGCCGAAAGAAGGAGATCATCGTGACCGCCGGCGGCAAGAACGTCGCGCCGGCCGCCCTCGAGGACCCGATCCGCGCCGATCCGATCATCAGCCAGGTCGTCGTCGTGGGCGACCAGAAGCCGTTCATCTCGGCTCTGGTCACGCTCGACTCCGAGATGCTGCCGACGTGGCTGGCGAATCAGCACCTGTCGGCGGACATGCCGCTGGACGAGGCCGCCAAGCACCCGGCGGTCCTCGCCGAGGTCCAGCACGCCATCGATCGGGCCAACAAGCACGTCTCGCGCGCCGAGTCGATCCGCAAGTTCACGATCCTCCCCACGGAGTGGACCGAGGCGAGCGGGCACCTGACCCCGAAGATGAGCATCAAGCGGAACGTGATCCTCGCGGACTTCTCCGCCGAGATCGACGAGATCTACGACGCTCCGGTGAGCACGACGAACGTCTCGATCCCGTAAGGGAGCGGATGCACGAAGCCCCCGGGCCCGTCAGGGCTCGGGGGCTTCGTCCGTCGGTGCCGCGTCAGAACCAGTCGCTCTCGCGGACTTCCTTCATCGCGGCCCGGCGGTCATCGGGGCTCAGGCGACTGAGGTAGAGCATGCCGTCGAGGTGGTCGGTCTCGTGCTGGAGCGCCTGGGCCATCAGCCCTTCGCCTTCGAGCACCACCTCGTTGCCGTCGAGGTCGATGCCGACGACCTTCGCCCACGGGTGACGCAGCGCGTCGTGCCACAGGCCCGGCACCGACAGGCAGCCTTCGCCGGTCGGCTCGGGCTCACCGCGCACCTCGACCACGACGGGGTTCAGGACGTAGCCGATGTCCCCGTCGATGTTGTAGCTGAAGGCGCGCAGGTTGACGCCGATCTGGGGTGCTGCGACACCGGCGCGGCCGGGGAGCTCGACCGTGTCGAGCAGGTCCTGGACGAGGGCGCGGATGCCGTCGTCGATCTCGTCGATCGGCGCGCTCGGGGCGCGCAGAACCGGGTCGCCGAAGAGGCGGATGGAGCGTACAGCCATGACCGTCCTATGCGGCCGCAGCCGTGAGGCGCAGACCCTCGACCACGGCGGCGGCGAGTTCCCGCGCGGCCTCGCGCGTCGCCGGCGACAGGTCGCGGAACGTGATGGCACTGCCCGCCGCGATGTGCGCGTCGTACGGCATCCGCACCACTCCGCGCACGCGGCTGCGGAAGTGCCCCTCGAGCTCCTCCAGCCGCACCATCGTCTGCCCGGGCCGGGAGTTGTTCAGCACGACGACCGAGCTGCGGGCGAGCTCGGAGTAGCCGTTCGTCTCGAGCCAGGTGAGGGTCTCGGACGCCAGGCGCGCCTCGTCGACGCTGAGGCCGGCGACGATGACCAGCTGGTCGGCGCGGGCGAGCGTCGCCTCCATGACGGAGTGCACGATGCCGGTGCCCGTGTCGGTGAGCACGAGCGAGTAGTAGTGGGCGGCGAGCGAGGCGACGCCGTCGTAGTCGTCGTCGCTGAATGCCTCGGCCACACGGGGGTCGGCGTCCGACGCGATGACGTCCAGACGGGTCTCGTCGCGCGCGACGATCGACGACAGGTCGTTGTACCCCACGACTTCGCCGCGGACCTTCGCGAGGTCGCGCACGGTCTTGCCGCTGGCACGGGTGATGCGCTCGGCGAGCGTGCCGCGGTCGGGGTTCGCGTCGATCGCGATCACGCGGTCGTCGCGGGCGTCGGCCAGCGCCATGCCCAGCAGCGTCGTGACCGTGGTCTTGCCGACGCCGCCCTTGCGCGAGAGCACGGGGACGAAGCGGGCGCCGCCGGTGAGCGGACCGGCGATCCGGCGATCCATCTCCTTGCGGGCGCGGGCGCGCTTGCTGTCGCCGAGGTTGATGCGGTGCCCGGACAGCCGGTACACGAAGTGCTGCCAGGTGCCCTCGGGCTCCGGCCGCGCGGAGTGCGCGGGGTCGAGGAGTCGGTCGGCGGTCAGCAGGTCGGCGGTCTCGCGATCGGCATCGAACTCGCCCAGCCGCTTCGAGGTCAGCGACACCTCGGGCCGCGGAGCCACGACGCGCTCGACCGAGCGGGGCTGCGTGGTGGCCATCGCACCGGTGTGCGCCTCGCGGCGCGAGGTCGCACGAGGTGCCGCGGGCTCGGGCGCCGTCGGCGTGGGCTCTTCGGTCACTTCGGTCTCCTCGGCGTCGCGCGGCTCAGCATCCGCGTCCGTGTCGGCGGAGTCGGTCGTCGTCTCGACCGCGGGCATCGCGTCGTGCGCCCCCGTGTCGACGACTTCCACCGCATCCGTGATGTCTTCGTCAGCGTACGGTGCCGGGGCATCCTCTGCCACCGGGATCTCCCCCGTCGGCTCGACGATCTCGGCCTCGGCCTCGGCCTCGGCCGCCCAGGTCGATCCGCCCTGCAGCCAGCGCTGCGCGAGCACGTGGACGTCGAGCACCTCGTCCGCCGCCGGCTCGGGCTCGACGACCGGTTCGGCTTCGTGCACCGGCTCGGCTTCCTCGAACGACTCGGCCTCGTGCACGGGCTCGGGCTCGGGGGTCGGCTCGGCCTCGTGGACCGGGTCGGGCTCGGCGGTCGGCTCGGGCTCGGGCTCAGGCTCCTCCGCCGGCTCCGGCTCGAACTCGTCCTCCGGCTCCGCAGCCGGCTCGGCCTGGTCAACCGGCTCCGGCTCGACGGCCACCGACTCCTCGACGTGCCCCTCGAAGGGGCCGCCGGCGTCGCCCGTCGCAGGCTCGTGGTCGGATGCCTCGGCGAACTCGGCATCCGCCTCCGCCGCCTCGTCCTCCGGCGCCGCGACGACCTCCTCCTCGACGTACGGGACCTCGTCGCCGATCACGTCCTCATCGTCCTCGAGGTCGTGGTCGGCCTCGCCGGGGATGGACACGCTGAGCCCCCCGGCACCGCCGGCGAGGAACCCGATCGACGTCGTGTCGACGCCCGCGGTGTCGCCGAGCACGCCGTGCTCGAGGTCGTCGTCGGGCTGGTTGTCGGGATGATCAGGCGTCAAAGCGGAAGTCTCCAAAGGGTGTGCGGGCGCGGTCCACGAGGTGGAGGCCGCCGTCCAGGCTACTGCGCAGGGCGGATGACGACCAAAAGGTCGCCGGCCTCGACCTGCTGCGTGCCTCCGATCGCGACGCGTTCGATGACTCCGTCGACGGGCGCGGTGATGGCCGCCTCCATCTTCATCGCCTCGATCGACGCGACCGGCTGGCCCGCCGTCACGGTGTCCCCCACGTCCGTCTTGAGCGTCACGACACCCGAGAACGGCGCGGGAACCTGACCCGGCACCGTGGTGTCGGCCTTCTCGGCCTGGTGGACCTCGACCTTGATGCTGCGGTCTCGCACGAACACCGGGCGGAGCTGCCCGTTGAGCGTCGTCATGACCGTGCGCATGCCCTTCTCGTCGGCCTCGCCGATCGCCTCGAGCCCCACGAACAGCTGAACGCCGCGCTCGATCTCGACGACGTGCTCGGACCCCACTCCCAGGCCGTACAGGTAGTCGACGGTGTCGAGGACACTGAGATCGCCGTACGCTTCGCGCGCCTGCTGGAACGCCTTCGTCGGGGCCGGGAACAGCAGGCGGTTGAGCATGTCGCGGCGCGACGCCGAGTCGCCCTCGAGCGCGGCGCTCTCGGCATCCGTGATCGGTGTGATCTCGATGTCGGGGGTGCGGCCCTGGAGCACCTTCGAGCGGAACGGCTCCGGCCACCCGCCGGGCAGGTCGCCGAGCTCCCCGGCCATGAAGCCCACGACCGAGTCCGGCACGTCGTACTTGTGCGGGTTCTCCTCGAAGTCGGCCGGGTCGGCCTTGACCGCCGCCAGGTGCAGCGCGAGGTCGCCGACCACCTTCGACGACGGCGTCACCTTCGGCACGCGGCCGAGGATGCGGTTGGCCGCGGCGTACATGTCCTCGATGAGCTCGAAGTCCTCCGCGAGCCCGAGCGCGATCGCCTGCTGGCGCAGGTTCGACAGCTGGCCGCCCGGGATCTCGTGGTGGTACACGCGCCCGGTGGGGCCGGGAAGACCCGACTCGAACGGCCGGTACATGTGCCGCACGGCCTCCCAGTACGGCTCGAGGTCCGACACGGCGTCGAGGTCGAGCCCGGTGTCGCGCTCGGTGTTCGACAGCGCCGCGACCAGCGCCGACAGCGAGGGCTGGCTCGTCGTCCCCGACATGGGGGCGGATGCCGCGTCCACGGCGTCGGCGCCGGCCGCGGACGCCGCGAGCAGCGTGGCGAGCTGGCCGCCGGCGGTGTCGTGCGTGTGCACGTGCACCGGAAGGTCGAACCGCTCGCGCAGCGCCGAGACGAGCTTGGCCGCGGCAGCGGGCCGCAGCAGCCCCGCCATGTCCTTGATCGCGAGCACGTGCGCGCCGGCCTCGACGATCTGATCGGCCAGGCGCAGGTAGTAGTCCAGCGTGTAGAGGTCCTCGCCGGGGCTCAGCAGGTCGCCGGTGTAGCAGACGGCGACCTCGGCCACCGCTGTGCCCGTCTCGAGCACCGCGTCGACCGCGGGACGCATCTGCGACACGTCGTTGAGGGCGTCGAAGATGCGGAAGATGTCGACCCCGGCCGCGGCGGCCTCGTGCACGAAGGCATCCGTCACCTCGGTCGGGTACGGCGTGTAGCCGACCGTGTTGCGGCCGCGCAGCAGCATCTGGATCGCGACATTCGGGAGGGCCTCGCGCAGCTTGTCGAGCCGCTCCCACGGGTCCTCGCCGAGGAACCGCAGCGCGACGTCGTAGGTCGCTCCGCCCCACGCCTCGATCGACAGCAGCTGGGGTGTCATGCGCGCCACGTACGGCGCGACGGCGACGAGATCCCTCGTGCGCACGCGCGTGGCCAGCAGCGACTGGTGCGCGTCGCGGAACGTCGTCTCGGTGACGGCGAGCGCGGTCTGCTCGCGCAGGCTCTTGGCGAAGCCGGCGGGGCCGAGCTCGAGCAGCTTCTGCCGCGAGCCGGCCGGCGGCTCGGTCAGCAGGTCGATCTTCGGCAGCTTCTCGCGCGGATCGATCGTGACCGGGTTCTCGCCGTGCGGCTTGTTGACGGTCGCATCGACCAGCCAGTTCAGGATCTTCGTGCCGCGGTCCTTCGACTCGCGCCCGGCGAGCAGCTCGGGGCGCTCGTCGATGAAGGACGTGCTGATGTCACCGGCGACGAACGCGTCGTCGTCGAGCACCGCCTGCAGGAACGGGATGTTCGTGGAGACGCCGCGGATGCGGAACTCCGCCAGCGCGCGGCGCGCGCGGAGCACCGCGGCGTGGAAGTCCCGGCCGCGGCACGTGAGCTTGGCGAGCATCGAGTCGAAGTGCGGGCTGATCGCCGAGCCGGCCGCGGTCGTGCCGCCGTCGAGGCGGATTCCGGCGCCTCCGGGCGAACGATAGGTCGTGATCTTACCGGTGTCGGGGCGGAAGCCCTGGGTCGGGTCCTCGGTCGTGATGCGGCACTGCAGGGCGGCGCCACGCAGCCGGATCCGGTCCTGCGCGAGACCGAGCTCCTCGAGCGTCTGGCCTGCCGCGATGCGCATCTGCGACTGCACGAGGTCGACGTCGGTGACCTCCTCGGTCACGGTGTGCTCGACCTGGATGCGCGGGTTCATCTCGATGAAGACGACCTCGCCGGTGCGGGGCCCGGCCGTCTCGAGCAGGAACTCGACGGTTCCGGCGTTCTCGTAGCCGATCGACTTCGCGAACGCGATGGCATAGCGGTGCAGGTCCTCGCGGACGTCGTCGGCGAGGTTCTGCGCCGGCGCGATCTCGATGACCTTCTGGTGCCGCCGCTGCACCGAGCAGTCGCGCTCGAAGAGGTGCACCGTGGCGCCGGTCTTGTCGGCGAGCACCTGCACCTCGACGTGACGAGGCCGCTGCACGGCCTGCTCGAGGAAGACGCGCGAGTCGCCGAAGGCGCTTCCGGCCTCGCGCATGGCCTCTGCCAGCGCCGGCGGGAGCTCGGCTTCGAGCTCGACGCGCCGCATGCCGCGGCCGCCGCCGCCGGCGACCGCCTTGACGAAGATCGGGAAGCCGATCTCGCCCGCCTGCGCCACGAGGGCGTCGACGTCGTCGGAGGCCTCCGTCGACCGCAGCACCGGGACCCCGGCGGCGATCGCGTGCTGCTTCGCGGTGACCTTGTTGCCCGCCATCTCGAGGACGCTCGAGGCCGGGCCGATGAAGGCGATGCCGTGCGCGGCGGCCTTGGCGGCGAGGTCGGGATTCTCGGAGAGGAATCCGTACCCCGGGTAGATGGCATCCGCCCCGCTCTCGATCGCGACGCGGATGATCTCGTCCACGTCGAGGTAGGCGCGGACCGGATGGCCCACTTCGCCGATCTGGTAGGCCTCGTCCGCCTTCAGGCGGTGCAGGGAGTACCGGTCTTCGTAGGGATAGACCGCGACCGTGCGCGCGCCGAGCTCGTAGGCGGCTCGGAAGGCGCGGATCGCGATCTCTCCACGGTTCGCGACAAGGATCTTTCGGAACATGCTCACCTCGCGGACTGCGTTGGGGGCGGGCTGAGTGCGCTCTCAGCCTAGGGGAAGGTAACGTTGAGGCTTGTGCACGTGCTCTCGGTCAGCTCCCTCAAAGGCGGCGTCGGCAAGACGACCGTGACGCTGGGTCTCGCCTCCGCGGCGTTCGCCCGCGGCGTCCGGACTCTCGTGGTCGATCTCGACCCGCAGTCAGATGTCTCGACCGGAATGGACATCGGCGTCGCCGGACGCCTCAATGTCTCCGACGTGCTCGAGAATCCGAAGGAGAAAACGGTCCGCCAGGCGATCACCACGTCCGGCTGGACGAAGGTGCACCCGGGCACGATCGACGTCATGATCGGCAGCCCCTCGGCGATCAACTTCGACGGTCCGCACCCGAGCGTGCGCGACGTGTGGAAGCTCGAAGAGGCCCTCGCGACGATCGAGTCCGAGTACGACCTCGTCCTCATCGACTGCGCGCCGTCGCTGAACGCGCTCACGCGCACCGCGTGGGCGGCATCCGATCGTGTCATCGTCGTCACCGAGCCGGGCCTGTTCTCGGTCGCCGCGGCCGACCGCGCGCTGCGCGCCATCGAGGAGATCCGCCGCGGCCTCTCCCCCCGCCTTCAGCCGCTCGGCATCGTGGTCAACCGCGTGCGCCCGCAGTCGATCGAGCACCAGTTCCGCATCAAGGAGCTGCGCGACATGTTCGGGCCGCTCGTGCTGTCGCCTCAGCTGCCGGAGCGCACGTCGCTGCAGCAGGCGCAGGGCGCCGCCAAGCCCCTTCACATCTGGCCCGGCGACTCCGCGCAGGAGCTCGCCGCGGACTTCGACTCGCTGCTGGACCGCATCGTGCGCACCGGCCGCATCCCGCAGCCGGGCGCGGCCCAGGCCTAGCCAGTCCTGGCGTGGACCGCCCCGACGCTCGAGCGTCGGAGATGCGCCGCTCCGCCGGAGCATCCGCGACGGAATCGTCCGACGAAGCGCGGATTCTCCGACGCTCCGGAGCCCGTTGGGACTACGCCGTGCGACGCGCGCGACGGGCGGCGAGCTCGTCGACGGCGTCGGGCGTCAGCGCGTCGAACTCGACGAGCGTGGACTCGACCTCGTGCAGCACCTTGCCGACCGCGATGCCGAACACGCCCTGACCGCGCGAGACCAGGTCGATGACCTCGTCGTTCGACGTGCACAGGTACACCGAGGCGCCGTCGCTCATCAGCGTCGTGCCCGCGAGGTCGCGGATGCCGGATGCCCGCAGCTGCTCGACCGCGATGCGGATCTGCTGCAGCGAGATTCCGGTGTCGAGCAGGCGCTTGACGAGCTTGAGCACGAGGATGTCGCGGAACCCGTAGAGGCGCTGCGATCCCGAGCCGTTCGCGCTGCGCACCGTGGGCTCGACGAGTTCGGTGCGCGCCCAGTAGTCCAGCTGGCGATAGGTGATGCCGGCGGCACGCGCCGCCTGGGCACCGCGGTAGCCGACCTCGTCATCCATCTGCGGAAGACCGTCGGTGAAGAGGAGGTCGTCGGCGAACGGCTGACCCTCCGCGTGAGCTGTCATACGCTCCCCCCTCCGAGTGCGGACATTACAACGCTAGATGAGCACGGGGCCTCGGGCAACGACATCCGCTCGTCGGCCTTCGGCGTGTCGCGGATGCGACTCAGGACAGCAGGCGGTCCAGCGCCGTCCGCACGAAGATCGCCCGCACTTCGTCGAGCCGCTTGGCGAGTTCACCGCCGACCTCACCCGCCCGGCCGCGCGAATTGGAGTCGGTGCGGCGCAGCATCGGCGCGATCGCCGACTCGATCAGCGCGACGTCCCGCTCGGCGTTCTGCCGCATGGTGCGGATGTGCCGCGGCTCGATGCCGTGGCGGTCGAGGGCGACGAGCGCACGCAGCAGCGTCACGTGCTGCTCGGTGTACGACTCGGCGCCGACAAGGATGCCGGTGCTGATGGCGTCGTTGAGCAGCTGCGGTGCGGCCCCGGCCGCGCTCAGCAGCTCGGCGCGCTGGTAGCGGCGCGCGGCGGGCACGATCGAGGGCGGCGGAACGGATGCCGGCGGGGCCGGGTCGCGCCCCGCGTCGACGTCCTCGAGGTACTCGCGGATGACGTTCAGCGGCAGGTAGTGGTCGCGCTGCAGCGTGAGCGCGAGGCGCAGGCGATCCAGATCCGCCTGCGAGAACTTGCGGTACCCGGAGTCCGTCCGCACCGGCGCGACGATGCCCTGCACTTCGAGGAAGCGCAGCTTGCTGCTGGTCAGCGTGGGGAACTCCGGCGTCAGCCGAGCGAGGACCTGGCCGATGCTCAGCAGGCCCGCGGACGCTGAGCGTTCGCGGGCGTGTGCGGACGACATCACTCGACCGGGCTCTGCAGGAGGTCGGCGGGCGAGACGAAGAAGTTCAGCCGGAACTTGCCGATCCGCACTTCGGAGCCGTTGGTGAGTGCGGCTCGATCGACGCGCTCCCCGTTGACGTAGGTTCCGTTCAGCGAGCGCTGGTCGACCAGCTCGAACGCGGTTCCGGTGCGGGTGATCTCGGCGTGGCGGCGCGAGACGGTGACGTCGTCGAAGAAGATGTCGGCCTCGGGGTGCCGCCCGACCGTGGTCACATCGGCGTCGAGCAGGTACCGTGCGCCGGCCGTCGGACCCGAGCGCACCAGCAGCAGCGCCGCACCGGACGGGAGCGCCTCGATCGCGTCGAGCTCGGCTTCGGCCAGCTCGCTGCCGAAGGGCACGAACGACAGATCCGAGTCGTGCCCGAAGGTCTGCGTGGTGTCGGAGTCTCGGGCTCCGCCCCCGGTGCCATTACCCCGGCGGATGTCATCCGCTCCGGGTCGGCGATTGTCCTCCACGGTGGACCTCCTCTTGCTGTGCAAGCCTATCCGATCAGATTCGCCGGACGTTCCCCACGACGTCCGCGACGCGCGGTTTCTTTGTTTCCCCGCGTTGCGGTT
Source organism: Microbacterium thalassium (assembly GCF_014208045.1). Taxonomy (NCBI): domain Bacteria; kingdom Bacillati; phylum Actinomycetota; class Actinomycetes; order Micrococcales; family Microbacteriaceae; genus Microbacterium; species Microbacterium thalassium. The sequence continues at coordinate 2,140,315 of NZ_JACHML010000001.1, read as the reverse complement.
CGGGTGGCCCCCGGGGAATCGCGCGTCCTAACCTGACTGAGCATCGAACCTACTCACCAGGAGCCCATCGTGTCGAGTCCACGCCACCACATTCCGCCCGTTCCGGCGCGGGAGCGTTCGGCGTGCATGTGCGTGGACGGCGGCCGCTGCTCCTCCTACGCACCCGGCCACGCGCTGCACCTGATCCAGGCGCGACTGTCGTCTGCGACGCCGGCCGAGTGGATCGACGGGATCGTCGTGTCGGCGGATGCCGCCACCGGCGAGATCGTGGTGGCCGCTCTCGTCGAGGACCGCACCCGGACGGTGTGGAGCGGAGCGGGTGCGGCATCCGCCCTCGCCGCCGGCACGCCGGTCGCGCTGCACGGCCGCTACGACGTGCTGGCCGTCGGCACGGCGCGCTACAACGTCGCGCCGCTGAACTGACGCTCGAATCGGTGGGGTGCGGCTCAGGCCGCCGCCATCATCATGTCCTTGACGGCCATGCAGCTGTCCATGCAGGCCTTGCACGCCTGAGCGCACATGCTGCACACGGCGTCGTCGGCGCCGCACGAGTTGCACTCGTCCATGCAGGTCTGGCACATGGCCATGCACGCGTCGAGCATCGCCATCATGGATGCCGGGGTCATGCCCTGCATCCGCATCATCGATCGCATCATGGTGTTGCACATGTCGGCGCAGTTCATGCACGCCTCCGCGCAGTCGTCCATGTGCGCCGAGCACACCACGCACGCCTGCTCGCACGCCGAGCAGGCGTCCATACAGGCCTGCATCACGGTCATGTCCATCGTGTCCATGCCGGGCATCGACATCATGTCCTTCGACATGGCGCCCATCATCATGGCGTCCATCGCCCCGCCTCACTTCCTCGTGATCAGCGGGCAGGTCAGCCCGCCTGGGGACAGGGTAGGCCTGCTGTCCGTCGCGCGGTAGACCCCGGTAGCCTCGGTCACGTGCTGACCGACCGAATGTCCTCCCGACTGCAGACCCTGATCCTCGCCGGCATCGCGGCGGCCCTCGCGCTCGTCGGCGCCATCGCCACCGCACCGCCGGCCCTCGCGCACGACGACCTCGTCGCGTCGGATCCGGTCGCGGACAGCACGGTCGCGGAACTGCCCGCCGAGCTCACCCTCACCTTCAGCGCCGAAATCGCCGACGACGAGGGCGCCAACGTCGTGGAGGTGACCGACGCCGACGGCGCCGATCTCACCGACGGCACGCTGACGGTGCGCGACAACATCCTCACCCAGCCGCTGACCGGCACCCCGTCGGGACAGGTGACGGTGCTGTGGAAGGTCGTCTCGAGCGACGGGCACCCGATCTCGGGCGAGTTCGCGTTCACGGTCGAGGAGGCGCAGCCGACGCCGGTGCCGACGGTGACCGTCACGATCACGCCGACCCCCGAGCCGACGGCATCCGCCTCCCCCACCGCGTCCGAGACGCCGGTGCCCGTGGAGGCGTCCGGCTCGAGCCCGTGGCCGTGGATCATCGGCATCGTGATCGCGGCGGGCCTCGCCGCCGGCGTGGTGTACCTGATCGCGTCGCGCCCGCGTCGCGCGGCCGCCGCCGAAGAGGGCTCGGACGGCGCATCGGAGGGTCCGGCCGGGCGATAGGCTGGGGACCATGCCTCACTACGACGTCGCCATCCTCGGCGCCGGGCCCGGCGGGTACGTCGCGGCCGTGCGCGCCGCACAGCTCGGCCTCTCGGTCGCGATCATCGAAGAGAAGTACTGGGGCGGTGTCTGCCTCAACGTCGGCTGCATCCCCTCGAAGGCTCTGCTGAAGAACGCCGACCTCGCGCACACGTTCAACCACAAGGCCGATCTGTTCGGCATCACGGGCGACGTGTCGTTCGACTTCGGTGCCGCGTGGGACCGCAGCCGCAAGGTGTCGAACACCCACGTGGGCGGCATCCACTACCTGATGAAGAAGAACAAGGTCACCGAGTACGAGGGCCGCGGCGCCTTCGTGGACGCGAATACGATCGACGTCGCGAAGGCCGACGGCTCGAGCGAGCGCGTGACCTTCGACAACTGCATCATCGCGACCGGCTCGAAGGTGCGCCTGCTGCCGGGCGTGACGCTCAGCGAGAACGTCGTGACGTACGAAGAGCAGATCATGGAGCGCGAGCTGCCGAAATCGATCGTCATCGTCGGCGCCGGCGCCATCGGCATGGAGTTCGCCTTCGTGATGACGAACTACGGCGTCAAGGTCACGATCATCGAGTTCCTCGACCGCGCCCTCCCCAACGAGGACGAGGACGTGTCGAAGGAGATCGCGCGCCACTACAAGAAGTACGGCGTCGACATCCTCACCGGCACCAAGGTCGAGACCGTCGTCGACGCCGGCGACAAGGTCACCGTCACCTACAGCGACAACAAGTCCGGCGCGCAGGGCTCGATCGAGGCCGACAAGGTGCTGATGTCGATCGGCTTCGCCCCGAACGTCGAGGCCTTCGGCCTCGAGAACACCGGCGTCAAGCTCACCGAGCGCGGCGCGATCGAGATCGACGACTTCATGCACACGTCGGTCCCGCACATCTACGCGATCGGCGACGTCACCGCCAAGCTGCAGCTCGCCCACGTGGCCGAGGCTCAGGGCGTCGTCGCCTCCGAGACCATCGCCGGTGCCGAGACCATGGCGCTGGGCGACTACCGCATGATGCCGCGCGCCACGTTCTGCTCGCCGCAGGTCGCGTCGTTCGGCCTCACCGAGGCGCAGGCGCGCGAGGCGGGCTACGACGTCAAGGTCGCGAAGTTCCCCTTCTCGGCCAACGGCAAGGCGAACGGCCTCGGCGAGGCCGTGGGCTTCGTCAAGCTCGTCGCCGACGGCGAGCACCTGGAGCTCCTCGGCGGCCACATGGTCGGCCCGGACGTGTCGGAGCTGCTGCCCGAGCTCACGCTCGCGCAGAAGTGGGACCTCACCGCCCTCGAGGCGGCGCGCAACGTCCACACGCACCCGACGCTGTCGGAGGCCGTTCAGGAGGCCTTCCACGGCCTCGTCGGCCACATGATCAACCTCTGACGCGACGCGTTCGAGAGCAGAGCCCCCCGGGACGTCGGTTCCGGGGGGCTCGGTCGTTCGTGTGAGGGATCAGGCGCCCAGCGCCCGCCCGAGCTTCGAGGCGGATGCCGCATTTCGCGCACCCGCTGCGTGCGCCGCCTGCGCGATCGCCAGGAGCAGGTCGCGCCGCTCGGCCTCGCCGGTCGGCGCCGCGGGGCCCAGTTCGATCTCCCACTCGCGCCACGCGCGTTCGATGCCCGAACGCTCGTCGCGCGTGCGCACACGATCGTCGTCGTACTCGGCGACCAGCTCGCCTGCGGCGTTGCGCAGCGCGTAGGCCGTCCGGGTGTTGCGGATGCGGGCGAGCGGATGCAGCTCCTGGTCGGTCACCCGCGCAATCGCGTCGCGCAGGGCCCCGGGAACCGTGTCGTCGTCGGTGAGCGGCCAGTGCGTCTCGGATCGGCCGAGGCCTTGGCGCGGACCTTTGATGTGCCAGCCGGCGTCGGGCCCGCCGCTGCGTCGGCGCAGCGCGAAGCCCGCGTGGGCGAGCGCGTACTCGGTCGTGTCGAAGTACTGCGCGTCGAGTTCGCGCACCTCGGCCTCCCCGACCGAGGCCACACCCGGGAGGGCGCTCCAGTCGGGCATCGCAGTGTCCTCGTCGACGTCGAACTTGAGCTCGATCTCGACCGAGTGCGACGGGCCGTCGTGCGCCCCGGGCGCCTGCTCAGTCGTCACTCGGGCCGATGTCCTCGGTGGCTTCGACGAACCAGAACTCCGCCTCGGTGGGGCCGTCGTCGGTACCGGTGTGCTCGAGCTTTCCGCGTCGCTCGTAGACGATCTGTCCCTCACCGTAGGGGACGATCATCTCGTCGAGCTTCGGGGACTCCAGGGGCAGCACCTGCCCGTCGAGCGGGCCTCCGTGCAGTCGAGCGATTGCCATGTGCCGAGCATAGTCCCGCGACGATTCGCCCGGTTCCGAAACACTCGTGTCGCCGGCTTGCCCGCGGGACGAAGGTCCCCTGGAGGCGGTATGAACGCGCTGGCGAGCGCCGCACGTGAGACCCGCGTTTCGCGACGAGACCCCTCGCAGATGAGCGCGGTCTCAGCGCAATCGCCAGGTCTCGGCGCAATCGCCGGGCCTCAGCGCACGTGCGGCGCCCCGTCGGCCCCGAGCCGCATCGGCCGCGGTCCAGCCCCAACCCGTTCAGGCCGTACGCTGGTGTGGCCATGAAACCGTTCGTCCTGCTCGCGACGCGCGCCGAAGATGTCCCCGCCGACGAGGAGTACGAGCTCTTCCTGCGCTACGGCGGTCTGACCGAGCGCGACCTCATCCGCGTGCGGCTCGAGTCCGAGCCGATGCCTCACTTCGACCTCGACGAACTCTCGGGGTTCATCGTCGGCGGCGGCCCGTTCAACGCCTCGGACCCGTGGGACAGGAAGTCGCCCGTCCAGCGCCGGGTCGAGGCGGAGTTCCAGGCTCTGCTCGAGCGGGTCGTGGCCCGCGACTTCCCGTTCCTCGGCGCCTGCTACGGCGTCGGCACGGTCGGCTCGTATCTGGGAGCCACGATCGACGGCACCTACGCCGAGGCGGTCAGCGTCGTCGAGGTGTCGATGACGGATGCCGGCGCCGCCGATCCGCTGCTGGCCGGCATGCCGCCGACCTTCGGCGCGTTCGTCGGTCACAAAGAGGCCATCTCGCTGCTGCCGCCGCAGGCGACGCTGCTGGCGTCGTCGCCGACGTGCCCCGTGCAGATGTTCCGCGTCGGCAGCAACGTGTACGCGACGCAGTTCCACCCCGAGCTCGACGTCGAGGGCATCACCACCCGCATCCACGCCTACGCCGACTACGGATACTTCGCCTCGCACGAGCTCGAGCTGACGCTGTCGGCCGTGCGGCGCATCGCGGTCTCGCATCCGTCGCAGATCCTGCGCGCGTTCGTCGAGCGGTACGCGCGGTACTGACCCCTCGGCCGGCGCTCCCCTCCTGCCACGCCGGCGTCCGGCTGCTCAGCCCGCCGCGTCCACGATCCGCGACACCTGCGCGGTTCCGGCGGGCTCGACAGCGTCCAGCTGTTCTCGCAGTCCGATGTCGACCAGCACGATGTCGCCGGTCATCTCGGGGCCGCGTCCGCGGACGAGGCCCGTCTTCACTCCCCCGAACGTGACGGTGACGGATGCCGGCAGCACGGCGTCGTCGCACTCCCCCGTGTTCGGATGCAGGCCGCTGGGCAGGTCGACGGCGACGACGTGGGTTCGCCCGGCGCGGACGGCGGGGAGCAGCGCTTCGACGGCCTCGCGGGCCGTGCCCCGCAGCGCCGGGTCCTTCGTCGAGCCGATCCCGAGGATGCCGTCGAGGACCAGGTCGTAGCCCGCGGCGGCGTCCCGCACGTCGGGGAGCTCAACGCGGCGGGCACCGGCCGCGACCGCGGCCGCGAGTCCCTCTTCGTGCACGCGGGTGCCGACGATGAGCAGGTCGACCGAACGCGTCTCGGCCAGGTGCGCCGCGGCGAACAGGGCGTCGCCGCCGTTGTTGCCGGAGCCGGCGAGGATCAGGATGCGGGCCCGGGCGGCATCCGTCATCCCGCTCGCGACGCCGGCCAGGGCGGCCGCGGCGCGCGCCATGAGCGGCTCGCCCGCGTCGAGAAGCGGCTCCTCGGCGGCGCGGACCTGCTCGGCGGCGTACGCGGGCACCTCGATCACGAGCCCGCACGCTCCTTCTCTTCGGCCTCGCGCGCGATGCGCAGCGCGTCGACCGCTGCCTCGACGTTCAGCTCGGCCTGCTTGACCTTGCGCTGCGCGAAGGTCGCCGCACCGTACTTGTGGCGTACGCGGTCCTCGGCCTCGCGGGCGCCCACGACGATGTACGCCGACGCGATGAGGATGACCTGCGCCGACAGGTTCACCCACAGCAACAGGGCGATGAGCGACGCGAACGATGCCAGCAACGGGTTCGAGGTGGCCCCGCCGACGAACAGGCTCGAAAGCTGCTGCAGCACCGTCAGACCCAACCCGCCCAGCAGGGCACCGGCCCACAGCGCACGTGCCGGCGGCTTGACTCCCGACAGCACGAGGAAGAGCGCGATGATGGCGCCCACGTCGAGTGCGTAGACGACGCCGACCGTGACGCCGGTGGTGAGGACTCGGTCCAGCACTCCCCCGTCGGGGCGTCCGAGCCAGTCGAGCACGAACTCGACGCTGTACGTTCCCATGTACGTGACGACGGCGGATGCGACGAGCGCCAGCGCCGTGCCGATCGCAAGCAGCAGGTTTCGCAGCAGCTTCCAGACGTAGGCGATGTCGTCGTACGCCGTCGAGGCGATCATGCGCATGGCCATGCGCAGCGAGGTGATCGCTCCGATCGCGGCCAGGATGAGTCCAACCCCGGAGATGATGCCGGTGAGGGTGAGACCGCTCGGCGCACCGATGTTCTCGGGGTCGATGATGCCGCCCGGACCGACGAGTCCGGGGATCACCGCGTCCAGCGCCTCGATGATCGCCTCGATCACGTCGGGATTGCCCGAGAGCCACAGCGCCGCGAACGAGAAGCCGAGCAGGACGCCGGCGAAGATGCTGAACAGCGCGCGGTACGTGACGCTGTCGGACAGCATCGGCCCGCGCTTCTCGGTGTAGAGCAGGAACGCGCGCACGATCTTGAGGGTCAGCACCCACGCGATGATCTTCTTGACCAGCCCCATGACGGCGTCGTAGACGCCCTTTCCCCACTCGATCAACCCCCGCATGGGGGCCACGATACCGATCCGCGGAATCCGGCATCCGGGGCTGGACAATCGCGTCCGAGGCGTTCACAAGACGGCCATAGGATGTGACGAGGGGCTGGGATTGGGGAATGCCGTGAGGGGACTCGCACAGACGCTCGTACTCACCGGGGCGGTTCGCGCTGCGGACATGTCGGCCGCGCTGGCGCAGTACGGCGACACCGACGAGATGGTCGAGTACCTCGCCGGCCAGCAGCTGATCACGCACGGGCAGATCGCGGAAGCCATCGCGCTGAACTCGGGGCACCGGTACGTCGACCTCACGAGCCTGGCACTCGACCCGAACATCATCGCGCTGGTGCCCAGCGCCGTGTGCCGCAAGTATGCGCTCATCCCGATCGATCGTCGCGGCGATCGCCTGATCGTCGGCATCCTCGACCCGACCGACATCGTCGCGCTCGACGACGTGGCGAGCGTCACCGATCTCTTCGTCGAGCCTGTGGTCGTGGCCAAGGACGCTCTGGGGCAGATGTTCGAGCGGTTCCTGCGTTCCGATGAGGAACTGAGCGAACTGCAGGCGTCGATCGAGGAGACGTCGTCCGGGCCGAGCACCGCCTTCACCGAGGAGATTCAGGACGGCGACAGCGACGCGCCTGTCGTCCGATTCGTCAACCTGCTGATCGCGCAGGCGATCAACGACCGTGCCAGCGATATCCACGTCGAGCCGGGCGAGCGTCAGCTCACCGTGCGGTTCCGCATCGACGGCGTGCTGCACGAGATGCAGAAGGCAGACCGCGCGATCCAGGACGGCATCATCTCGCGCCTGAAGATCATGTCGTCGATCGACATCGCCGAGAAGCGGCGGCCGCAGGACGGCCGGCTCTCGGTGTCGCACGACGGACGCACGGTCGACCTCCGTGTCGCGACGCTCCCCACCGTGTGGGGCGAGAAGATCGTCATGCGAATCCTCGACAACACCGGTCAGACGATGTCGATGCGCGATCTGCTCTTCTCGAGCATCAATGAGCAGCGGTTCCGGGACGCGATCTCACGACCGCACGGGATGGTGCTCGCGACCGGTCCCACAGGCTCCGGAAAGTCGACCACGCTCTACACGGCGTTGCGCGCCGTTGCGAATCCGAAGATCAATGTGATCACGGTGGAGGACCCGGTCGAGTACCGGATCGGCGGCATCAACCAGGTGCAGGTCAACAACCGCGCGGGCCTCACCTTCGCGTCGGCGCTGCGATCGATTCTCCGTTCCGACCCTGATGTCGTGCTGGTCGGCGAGATCCGCGACAAGGAGACGGCGGTCATCTCCGTGGAGGCCGCGCTGACCGGCCACCTCGTGCTGTCGACCCTGCACACGAACGACGCGCCGTCCGCGCTGACACGACTCACCGAAATCGGGACAGAGCCTTTCCTCGTCGCGACGGCGTTGTCTGCCGTGGTCGCTCAGCGCCTCGCGCGGAAGCTCTGTGGCAAGTGTCGCATCCCGTTCACCGAGAGCACCGAGGTGCTGTCGTCCTTCGGGTTCCCGCATGACCCGAACGACGTGCCGGAGCTGTACAAGGCGAATGGATGCGAGTCGTGCTCCGGCACCGGCTATCGCGGCCGCATCGCCCTCCATGAGGTCATGACGATGAGCGACGAGATGGAGCACCTGATCGTGACGCGCGCAACCGGCACCGAGATGCGCCAACTCGCGATTCAGCAGGGCATGGTGTCGCTGCGCGACGACGGATGGGCGAAAGTTGCGCAGGGTTTGACCACGATCGAGGAAGTGCTGCGCGTCTCGCTGTAGCGAGACATGGCGTCGCCCCGAGCGCATCGACCTAGCACCCGGGGCGGCTGTTCTGCGGCGCGCGATGGGATGCGCTGCCCCAGAGTTTCGCTACTGCTTACTCAATTCGCTGTACAGCGAGAAGATCGGCAGGTAGAGCGAGATCACCATGCCGCCGATGACCACGCCGAGGCCGACGATGAGGACCGGCTCGATGGTCGCAGAGAGCTGAGACGTGGCAGTCTCGACCTCATCTTCGTAGAAGTCAGCGATGCTCGAAAGCATCTCGACCAGCGTTCCCGACTCCTCTCCGACCGACACCATCTGTGGCACCATCGCCGGAAAGACTTCCGCCTTCGCCAGCGGTACCGCGAAAGACTTGCCGGCGCGGATCGACTCCTGCACATCGTGGACGGCTTGCTCGACCTTCCAGTTGTTCGACGCCTGGCCGACGATCGACAGCGCCTGAATGATCGGCACGCCCGCATCGAGCATCATCGAGAGGTTGCGGCTGAAGCGGGCGACCGCCATCTTCGTGGCGACGGGACCGAAGATCGGCATCTTGAGCCGGATCGGGTCGACGACCTTGCGCACGCGTTCCGTGTGGCGGTTCCTCATCCACCAGATCCACACGGCCGACACCACGATGAGCAACAGCGGGAGGATCCAGACCATGTTTTTCGACAGGACGACGAGGATCTGCGTCGGGAGCGGAAGCTGCGAGCCGAGACTCGAGAACATGCTCTCGAAGACCGGCACGATGAACGTGATCATCGCGAGCACCCCGAGCATGGCGATGATCAGCACGATCGTCGGGTATGTCACAGCCGCGCGGATCTTGTTCTGGAGCTCTGCCTCCTTGCGGTAGTTCTCGGCGATCGATGCAAGAGCGGAACCGAGGAAACCGCCGGTCTCTCCGACCCGCACGATGCTCAGCATGAGCGGCGGGAACACCTCGGGATGTCGCGCCATCGCTGCTGACAGCGACGACCCTGCTTCAACGTCAGCATGCACTCCGACGAGTGCCGGCTGAAGACGCTTGTCTTCGGTCTGTTCGATGAGAATCGAGAGCGTGCGCATGAGGGGCAATCCGGCGTTGATGAGACCGGACATCTGCTTCGCGAAGATCGCCAAGTTCTTTGACGATACGTGCTTGGTGAAGCCGGGGATTCTGATCTCCATGTTGAGACCGGACTTCGACACGGCGACGACGTCAAGAGGTGTCAGGCCCTGGGCCCTCAGCTTCGCGCCCACGGCAGATTCGCTCGCCGCCTCGATCGTGCCCTTGACTACCGCACCCCCGTGCGGGTCGACCGCGCGATAGCGAAATTCCTGCACCACGGCCATGTCAGACTCCCGCGTCCTCGTGGTGCCACTCGCCCGCCCGGTGGCTCCATTCCTCTGCGTCGAGATCGCGCGCCTGAACGTAGACATCGTCGAGCGACGAGGGATCGACGGCGTACGATTTGGCGACGTTCCGGGAGATGACGCCCTCACTGACCAGTCGTTTGAGGTCCTGGTCGAGGGTGTGCATGCCGACACCCTGCCCGGCCTGCATGGCCGAGTAGAGTTGCGCAACCTGTCCCTCACGAATGAGATTCGCCACCGCGGGCGTGTTGAGAAGGACTTCGGTCGCGATCGTGCGTCCCTCGGTCTGAGACAGGGGCATGAGGGTCTGACTGATGACCCCTTGCAGCGTATCTCCGAGCTGAGCACGGATCTGGTGCTGCTGATCGGCCGGGAATACGTCGATGATTCGGTTGATGCTCTTCGCTGCCCCCTGCGTGTGGAGCGTCGACAGCACCAGGTGGCCCGTTTCGGCAGCCGAGAGGGCCGCGCGGATCGACTCAGGATCTCGGAGCTCGCCGATCAGAATGACGTCGGGGTCCTGGCGCAGGACCCGGCGCAGGGCCTCGGCGAACGAGCCGGTATCGGCACCGATCTCGCGCTGATGTATGAGCGCCTTCTTGCTCTCGTGATGGAACTCAATCGGGTCCTCGATCGTGATCACATGTGCAGGCAGGGTGTGGTTGACGATGTCGACCATCGCGGTGAGAGTCGTCGACTTGCCCGACCCGGTGGGGCCCGTGAGCAGGACGAGACCGCGCGGTTTGAGTGCGAGGTCGCGGCAGATCTCCGGTGCACCGAGCTCTTCCAGGCTGAACACTCGGCTGGGGATGAATCGCAGAGCGACAGCGATAGCGCCGAGTTGGCGGTACACGTTGACGCGGAAGCGGCCGAGTCCTTCGGTCGCGTGTGCGAGGTCGACCTCATGGTGCTTCGTGAACTCCTCATGCTGGCCGGGAGCCATCAGCTCGAAGGCTGCCGCCTCGAGCCACGACGACGGCACAGGGTCGTCGTATCCCGGTATCGGTGTGAGGTCGCCGTCGACGCGCATGAGTGGGCGCGCATCAGCAGTGAGATGCACATCCGACGCACGAAGGCGTGCGGCTGTCTCCAGCATGCTGTCGAGGAGCATCGCGGTCATGTCAGGCCTCCGGAAGGACGAAGGTGATGGCGGAGATGTTCACGTCATAGCCGGTGCCCGTAGGCGTCACGACCGACTCGATGCTGCTCAACAGTCTCGGGCCTCGGCGCAGATTGTCGAGGAACCGAACGGCGTTGCCGAGGTCGTTCGTTGTGACAGCGATCGTGAAGTCGACCTGCTGGCGGCCATCGGCGAGAGCGGTTCCCGCAGTCGCCGGTGCTGACGCGGACGCCTCCGCTGCGGCATCGCCCGTCGCGTCGTCTGAAGGCGCCTGCGTCGTGTCGGCGGGCGCCTCGGGTTCCTCGCCCGCCGCGAGCGGTTCGGTTCGAACGATGAACGCAGCGTTGTCGCCGGCGGCGATGCTCTGCACATCGACGTCGGCCGACGACGCCGCACGAGCGATCACCTCGAACACGTCGTCGAGCTCGTTGGTCGCAGGGATCTGACTGCGCAAGTCGGCCACCGAGGCGTCGATCTCGTCCATTCGCTCGGATTCAGCCCGCAGGCCATCGACTTGTGCCTGGTACAACGAGTTCGTCTGTCCCACTTGCGCGGTCTGAGCACTCGTCGTCAGCGACTGGAGGTAGATGGGGAGGGCGAATAGGGCGATGGCCAGCCCAATGATGGCGATCGTGATGATGACACCGACGAGGTTGATGAGGGTTCTGGGCATCACTCGCCGCCTTCGGTCTCGAGGTAGCGGCCAGAGTAGATCGACTGGTCGAAGGTGATTGAGAGTTCGTACGTGTACTGACCGACGGTAGACGAGCTCGTCGCGACGAGGCTCCCATCGGCGTCGATCACCCCGTCGATGCTCCGCATGGACCTCACCGTCTGCGCGATGTCGATCACATTCGGGCTGCTGAGGGTCAGCGTGCCGATGAGACCGGGCTCAAGTGCGGGGTCCTCCCCCTGTGGAACGCCGCCTGCGATCAGGTTGAAGCCGATCAGGCTCACCTCACCAGGCATGGTGCTTTCGAGGGAGTCGATCACAGGTGACCACGCGAAGTCCGACCCCATCGACTCGGCACGGAAAGACGTCAGGTCCCGCTCCGTGCTCAGCGCTGTACTCACGTCGGAGAGGGTCGCCAATTCGACCAACAGATCATTGGTGCGAGCCTGTTCTGCGGCAAGCCGCTGATCTGCGAACCAGTTGAGCGCCAGGGCCCCTGCGATGACCAGAACGGCTGCGAGGACGGCACCTCCGATGCCCCAGACCCAACCTCGAAGAGTAGCGTCACGCTGACGGCGCTCAATCTCGGACCGGGGAATGAGGTTCACACGGGGCACTCCCCCGAACGGCACAGCGGGAATCGCGGCGGTCACTTGGCTCCCTCCCCGAACAGCACGCCAGCCGTCGCGACCGCGTTGAACGCGAGGTCGTCGGTCAGCGATCGATTACGTGCGTTCACGAACTGCTCGAGACGAATCGGCACCACGGGGACGTCGAATGAGCGCTCGATCGCGTCCGCGACGCCCGGTGCGACGTAGCCCGCTCCGCTGACGAACACCTGAACAACGCGCGGCGCGCCCTCGCGCCCCTGGAAAAACGAGAGCGTGCTGCGCAAGCGGGCTACGACATCGGTCACACCGGACGTTGCCGGCGCACTGCCCCGCAGAGAAGCGCGGGTACCCGACCGACGCGGGAGAATGCCGCTGGCTCCGACCGGCTCCAGGACCTCTTCGATCTCGGCTTCGGCCATGGGCATCATCGTCGGCTCCCGCTGCGACGCGGTGGTCGCGATCTCGACCGGGATGATGCGCACGAAGTTCGGGATCCCATCCGTGGCGACCGTCACGTACGACGTGTGATCGCCGAGGTGGATCATCGCAACGGTGTCGCCGGGCTGAGCGACTCGCTTCGCGACGCGGGCGAGCCCGAAGGGCACGAGGTCCACAGCCTCGACGCTCAGCTTCGCCTTCTTGAGGGTGGCGATCATCTGCTCGATGTTGTCGGAGACTGCCGCGACGAGCAGCCCTGTCACCTGGTCGCCCACCTGCCCCAGGGGGTAGAAGTCGAGCACAGCCTGAGACACCGGCACGGGAAGAAGATCCTGGACCTGGTATGGCAATGCCTGTCGCAGGAGTTGCGGGGCCATAGCCTGGGTGGTGTACTCGCGCACCAGAATGCGACGACTGCCCACGCCCAGTGTGACTCGGCGTCCCTTGAAGCCGGCGCCCATCCACAGAGTACGCAGCGCGACGGCGACGGCGTCCTGATCGAGGACTTCGGAGTCGCGCGCCGTCTCACGCGGGAGCGGAACTTCCCCGGCAGCGATCAATGCTGGAGAGCGCCCGGTCGTCACTTCGACGCCGCGCACACTCTCCTCGGTGATTTCGAGGCCCACGAGCGTCTTCGCCATGGTCTCTTCCTTCCTTCCCCTTGTTGCGTCCCGCGGCGGCCGAAGCCGCTCCCATCACGCGGTGACGAACATCCCTACATACCAGCGCGCGATCTGCTCGCCGGTCAAGACTCCGAACCATGCACCGAGGATCATCCACGGCCCGAACGGAATCGCGGTCTTTCGCCCCGCGCGCCGCGTCAGCATGAGCACGACGCCGTACACACCACCCAGCACGAAAGCGGCGAATGCTCCCACGGCGAGTGCCCCCCACCCGATGTAGCCGAGATAGAGACCGACGACACCGGCGAGCTTGACGTCTCCTCCACCCATTCCGTCCGGGCGGGCAAGCCGTAGAAGAAAGTAGAACACGTACAGCACCGCCATGCCGATCCCGGCACGAATGAGCGCTATCCAGTCGGCGGTCAATGCGCTTCCGACGGTCAGCAACGCGGCTGCAACTATGTAGCTCGGGATGACGATCACGTTCGGCAACCGGTGCGTGTCCAGGTCGATGAGCGTCAGCACGACGCTGATGCTCACGAAGTAGAGGTACGCGGCTACGAGGACGGCGAGCCCCCACCTGGCCCCCGACTCCGTCGTGCTCAGCAGCCACCATGTCGTTCCTGCGAAGGCGAGCCCGGTGATCGCCTCGACGATCGGATATCGCATCGAGATCGCCTCGCCACACGACGCGCACCGCCCCCGCAAGAAGAGCCAGGACAGCACGGGCACATTCTGCCACGGCTTGACCGGGGCGTCGCAATGGGGGCATCGGCTCTCGCGCAGCAGCGAGATCCCGGCAGGGACGCGATACGCGACAACGTTGAGGAACGATCCGATGAGCAACCCGAATAGTCCTGCGACGACGATGCTGTAGGTGGCTAGGGGCGTCACGGGCTAGCGCTCCGTCTGAAAGAGACGGTCGCCCAGGCTCTGCACCACCGTCGTCGGGACGGAGTCTTCGTCTGTCTCGATGCGGCAGCTGATCTCCTCGAAGACGGGCGTCCAGCTCATCGGCTTGCAGTTGATGCTGGCGCCGTTGTTGAAGTTCACCGAATTGCCGGCGGTATAGAACTGCCCGGCATAGTCGACGCGGACGGTACCGCCGATCGTGCAGGGCGAGTAGATCATGACCCGAGCACCCATGGACGTCACGCCGTTCGCCGTTGTCAGGTCGTCCGGACCTGTGCTCTCGCAGGTGGGGGCAGGCTCGCCATCGACATACGACAGGTTCCGGTCCTCGTGGACGAAGACAAGCTGCGGAGCAGCTTCGAGGGCCACGCCGCTGGCACGTGTGACGTTGCCGTCGAACTTGACCTTCATCGTCTTCTGCGCGGGTACGACGAACACCACGTCGCGATTCACCTCGAGGGTCGGAATCGTGATCGTCACGGAGTTCCCCGAGCACTGGGTGTAGTCGATCAGCAGTCGTCCTGTTCCGCGGAGCTGCGACGCTGTCGGGTTCTTCAGGCAGCCTGACGTGATCTCGTCGTCGGCTCCCCAGCTGTCCTTCCCGAAGTCGATCCACGCGGTCATGCTGTAGACATCCTCGAGCGTGGGGTTGAAGTCCGGAGCGCCGGCGCCCTCGAATGTCCGTTCAGGCGGGACCTCGTCCCAACCATCGCTGATGTCGATCGTCCCCGCGGCACGGACGTCGCCGAGCGCCTGGCCATTCGTGCCACCACTGCCGTGCAGATCGACGTTGGCACCGGCGTGAATGTCGCCGGTGATGACGACACCGTTGTTCGACAGATCGACATCACCGACCTCGGTAACGATGTCACCGTCTACGCGGACGAGTTGGCTGTTGGAAGCCACTTCGCCGTAGGAGTAGATCGACCCGGTCACATGGCAAGAAGTACTGAGCGAGACGGTGCCGTTCACAACATAGAGATCGCCGTTGATCACAGCCTCGTTCGGACATGTGTAGTCGCCCTTGCGGACCACGAGGTCGCCGTCGTAGATCGACTTCTGGCCGCCCACGTTGCCGGCGAAGTAGGCGAGCGTGCCTCCGGGGGTTTCTTCAAGTGTCTTGACCCAGCGGTAGACGGAATCGATCTCCGCTGTTGATCCGTCCGGGCCGGTTCCGACGGAATTGATCAGGATGAACTCGGTCGCCTCGGTCGGGCACGTATCTGCGTCGAGCGTGGCGTCGTCGTGCGATGTCGGCACCGTCGTCGACGCGGTCGTATATACGGTCGCGCTGTACTCGGGCGACGTGCCGGTGACTGCTCCGGTGATCGAGCAGCTCGTCGCCACCGCCGCAAGCGCAGCGTCACGACCCGACTCCGCCGCGACGAATGCGTCGAGGTTGTCGCGGTTGTCGTCGTTCGCCCGAATCGTGAACATCACCGCGGCCGCGATGATGCTCGCGATGATGAAACCGACGAACATGACGACGACCACGGTCACCAGCACGGCCCCGCGCTCATCGCGGTCCGCGCGGCGGCGAATCCAATCCGCTACCAGCATGAGTCACTGTCTCCCTCTTGAACGGAGCGGGGTGACACCTTCCCGGCGAAGCGCACGGGCGTCGAGTCGGTGTCGATCTCGAAGGCATATGCGATGACCCCCGGGACCGAGTCGTCGAAGTAAGGCGTCGAGCCCTGCGACCGGATGCCATCCTGCCAGTCCGCCCATGATGTGGCGTTCGCCGGGAGTGACGACGATCCTGTGGCGAACTGCGCCGTGCCGTCCGCAGTCAATCGGAAGCCTTGGCACTTCAGATCACCACCGAGCGACGTGCTCACGCGCAGGATCGTGCCTGAACCCGACACCTCGTAGTACACCCCGTTCCTCACCGCGCGCTCGATCGCAGAACCGACGACTTGACCGCGGTTGGTCGCCTGGGTGACGCTCGTCACTTCTTCCTGCGCCTTCCACGAGTTGAAGAAGATCGACGCGATCGCGACCAGAAGGACTCCAGATACCACGACCGCGACTATGAGTTCGATCAGACCGAGCCCACCATCGTCGTGAGTGCGCACTGTTGTCATGGGATATAGATGAGCGCCGTTGTTGACGCCAACACTTCTCCACCCGTACTCACCTGCAGAGTGAGCGTGGCCGCGCTGCCCGATGCACAGCCGGCAAGCGATCCGGAGCTCACCAGTTCGTTGCCCGAACCGTCGGATTCGGTCCGCCCGATCACGTCAGGGATCGTCGTGCAGTTCTCGAGGCCACGCGCCTCCTCCACGAGCGAGTTGAGGAATCGGGTGGCGGTTGCCGTCGATGACTGCTCCGACGACAGGATGATTCCCTGCCAGAGAGCGGGAAGGATTGCCACCGCAATGGCTCCCAGCAAGAGCATCGCAACGATGACCTCGACAAGCCCCAGTCCTCGATCACTCTGCATTGGTTGCATTTCACTCGGGTCGATGGTTTGCGGACACCAAAGTCGCTTCCTGGAGGGGAATCCCGCCTCCAGGAAGCGACTTCGGACTAGCAGCCGGGGCCAGACTTGGCCACGTAGTCGGTCGCGCGGTCGTACGTCGCCTCCGCACACACGGAGTTGATCGCGGCGCCGGTCGCCGGCTGGCCCTGGAGCGTGATCTTCGCGTCACCCGTCTTGTACGCGGTGACGGTCTCGTTGTTCGCGAGCTGCGCAGTCCACTGCGTCGCAGCGGAGGCTGCCACCGCCTTGGTGGCGTTCTCCTCAGCAGTGGCCTGGATGCTGCCGAAGACCGGGATCGCAATCGCGACCAGAACGCCCAGGATGACGACGACGACGATGAGCTCGATGAGCGAGAAGCCCTTCTCGCCGTTCTCCTCGCGGCGGGCCTTTTCCGCCTCGAGGTAGTTCTGGATGAATGCACGCATGTGCGGAGTACTCCCCTACTTGATGGATGTGTCGGCTCCGACGTCCACAGGGCGTGCGTGGGTCCTCAGTGACCCCGAGTTCCCAGCATTCCCAGCTTCCCAGAGCAGGATCCGACACGAATCGGGTACGTGCCATCACCCCAAGACGATCCTTGATGTCGCTCGTCGCCGAGTCAATGCTGCTTGCTTGCGCTCGGGTAAAGACTTCCTCAAGAAACCCCTGTCCGCGATACTAGGCCATCGAACGCCGCTGTGAAGGACCGTTCACACAATCGAAATCTTGGGGCCCACCAACTCGACGATCACCGGGGGATCACGCCCTCGACCCACTCGGCGACGTCCGAGAAGACGGCCGGCAGCTCGAATCCGATGACGAGACTCGCCGCGACGGTCACCGCGCAGGCGAGGGCGCCGAGCGCGGCGATGAGCGCGAGGACGGGCGTGATCCACGTGATCGAGCGACGGACCGCGGTCGCGATGCCGCCGATCGCCAACGCTGTCGACAGCAGCAGCAGGGCGACCACGAGCGCGCTGACCATGCCCGCCAGCGCGCGATCTTCGACCCGCAGCCACCAGATCGCCGCAGCACCGCCGATGACCGCGATCAGCGTGACGAGCAGCGACGCGCGCACGAGTCCGTTCCGCCGCGACGGAACCACTGAGATGGGCAGCCGATCACCGGTCGACGGGCCACTCGCCTGTCGGGGCTGGTACACCACGACCGGCGGGGGGATGCGGTCGACCTTGCGCCCGCCCGGGGGCACGACGTTGTCGGGAATCGGACCGACCTGGCCGGCTGCTCCGAACCCGGCGGTGAGGGCGCCATCGTCCGCCTCGCGCGAGGGGGCGGCCGGCATGCCGATCGTCGGCGAGATGTCCACCGCGCTCACCGGCTGTGTCGCCGCCGGTTCGTCGGCGGGCGGATCCACGACGGCACGCCACGTCACGGGGTTCGGGGCCGCGGGTGCGGCGGCTGAGCCGAGCCCGTCTGCCTCGATCGAAGCTTCGCGCTCCGCGGCGCGGCGGGCCGCTCGCGACACGGGCTCTGACGCCTCGTCCGACCGGTGCGGTCCTCCGTTCGACGACGGAGCCTCGTCGACGAGGCGGTAGTGGTCGGTCCAGGCGCTTCCGTTCCACCAGCGCAGGCGCGGGCCGGCCTGCGATTCGGCATACCAGCCGGGTGCCGGAGACGCGGACGACGGTGTATCGGGCATCATCCCCCCAGGCGATACATGGACCGATGGCCAGGGTAGCGCGCCGCGCGAGTCGGATGCCTCAGGGTTTCTCATGGTTTTCGCCAGTCCGGGCGGTCATCGCCCCGCTACTCAGCCTCTGCTCTCCGGGGGCTGACCCGCCCGACCATCCCTGAAAGCTCGACCTTCAGGAACAGCCGCACGAGTCAGTCGTTACTGACGACGGGCTTGAAAAGGTTGGCGATGTTGCCCTCGCCGCTCTGCGAGAGGACGTGGTACTCCCAGGTGCCCCAGATCGCGTTCTCGGGGTCGCCCTCGTAACGCGGGTCGTCCTCGTGGACGATCAGGTACTTGTAATGGGTGCCGTCCGAGCAGTTGATGTTGTTGATGATCCACCCGGTGTCCATGAACGGGTCGTCACCGAAGTCGGCGCGGTAATTGTTCACGTAGTCGCACTCGAGCAGGCTCTGCTGATCCAGGTCCCCCGGGCTGGCGACATTGCCCTGAATGCGGCCGTCACCGAGGTCCCAGTACCAGCCCCCGTTGCCGTCCTCGGCGTAGTACGAGGTGTAGTGGCCGGTGACGTAGCCGGTCTCCTTCTTGGACTGGCCCGGGTTGACCGTGACCGACTGCGCGGCCATGGCCGGAGCCGCCGTCCCGAACGCGAGCGCGCCCGCAGCGGCGAGACCGAGGATGCTCTTCGTGATGTTCTGCATTGCTCTCCTTGTATTGCACGGGCGAAGTTGCCCGGTCGGCCGAGAAGGTCATGCCTTCTCGACCGGCCGCACGACTCCGACCTGCGGCCGACCCCACGACGGCGCATGCAGACAACCATCGCGACGGATGGTGCGGCATTCTGCCCCCCGTGAGCAGCCCCAGCTTGCTCATCTGCTCAATCATCGGCCGCCAGGCTACCCCGCGCACCCGCGGCGTTCGCTCAAGGTTTCTCGATGATTTGCGCGTTTCTGCCCAATGACTCGAGCGAGCCGCGGTCAGACCCGTCGTGGCCGCCGCGATTCAGTCGAGGACGTCGAGCCGGACCGTCGCCCGCTCCCCCTCGGCCAGCGCCTCGGCATCGCGAACCGCCTTCTTCAACGGCAGCACGTACGCCCCCATGCTCTTGTCCGGGAAGATCGACGTCGCCCACGCGGACCCGCCGATCATGGCTCTCACCTTGACCGAGCCGAATCCGCGCTGCGGCCGTGGGATCTCACGGATGTCCTCGCTGAGCTCGGGCGGCACCGCGACGAAGAACCAGGACGCATCGTCGCGCGCATCCCACCGGAACACCTCGGCGGTGAACTCGACGATCACGATTCCACCCCTCTGCGCCGCGCCACCAGCCGGTCGAGGCAATCCGCCCACCCCTGCTCGTGGCTCGCGACCTCGTCCTCCGTGAGCAGCCCCGAATGCACGACCCGCACGCGCGTGCCGCCGCCGTCGACGGTGTCGAGGCTCACCTGCACCTCGGTGACATGGTCCTCCTCGCCCTCCCAGCTCCACTGCAGGCGCATCACGTGGGGTGCGTCGAGCGACACGACGGTGGCCACGACCGCCATCGACGCGGGCACGGAGCGCACCAGCCACGAGCCCGCGGGCTCGGGAACGACGTGGGCGGCGGGCTCGAGTGACGCCGGCCAGAACCACTCCTCGAGCGACGCCGGATCGGTCCAGTCATGCCAGACGGCGTCGAGCGGTGCGGCCACCTCGACTTCCTGCGTGAGCTCGAACATGGGCGCAACGGTACTCGCGCCCGGCGACACGGGGTAGGCGGCCGGGCGCGCCGTGGCGACGACTCGCTCATCGACCGGGAACGGATGCGGCGGCGCGCACGGATCGCCACGCCGACCACCGCGCCGGTAGCGGCATCCGCCCCACCGGCGTAGCGTCGAAGACATGGACGCGGTCGAGGTCGACGGCCTCCGGATCGCTTACCGCCGAGCGGGGGCGGGCGACCCGCTCCTGCTCCTGCACGGCGGCTTCGAGGACTCCCGGCTGTGGATGGACGACATCGAGCGGCTCCAGGAGCATGTCGACGTCATCGCGTGGGACGCCCCCGGCTGCGGGGCATCCGACGACGTTCCGGACGGATGGCGCGCCGCGGACTGGTCGCGGACCGCGGCATCCTTCATCGACGCCCTCGGGCTCGAGCACCCCGCCGTCGCCGGATTCTCGTTCGGCTCGACGCTCGCACTGCTGCTGGCCCGTGACCACCCGGAATCCGTCGGCGGACTCGTGCTGGTCGGGGCGTACGCGGGATGGCGCGGATCGCTGGATGCCGACGAGTTCGCGCGCCGTGTCGAAGCCACGCAGTTCACGCTGACGCATCCGGTCGAGGAGTGGGTCGACGACTTCCTCGCCTCGGTGTACACCCCCGAGACGCCGCCGCGACGCCGGAACCTCAGTCGCGAGCTCGTCGACCACTGGCGCAGGGACACCACGCGCGCACTGCTCGATGTCATGATGCTCGATCTGAGCGGAGCCCTGGGCTCCATCGCGACGCCCACGCTGGTCGCGCGCGGCGTCGACGACACACGCAGTCCACGTGAGGCCGCGCTCGAGATCGTGGAGCGGATGCCGGACGCCCGGTTCGTCGAGATCGCGGATGCCGGGCACGACGCGTCCGGACCGGCGCTCGACGCTCTGCTCATCGAGGCCGCGCACGCGGCGGCGGCGGTGCACTGACGCGAGGTGCTCACGCGCACACGCCGGGCTTCACGCGTTCGTCTCGGCGACCCGGGACGCCCCGATCGGGACCAAAGGTTCTCCTACACAGCCGGGATATTCTCGCGCCATCCACAGCGCCGGCCCTGGCGCCCTCGATGTCGGAACCCATCCCTACTATCGAACATATGAACGATCCCCTCGCCACCCTCGACGAGGCATACGCACGCCTGCGTCAGGCATGGGCGGGGGCGGATGCCGACGACTGCGCGCCCGTCGCCGGGCTGGGCGATCGGCTAATCGAGGTCAACCGCGCCCTCGGCGCCGTGCGTCGCGCGGCGGACGGGCTCCACTCGGCCGTGGCGGCCGAGATCGCGCGCGAGTCCCGTCCCGAACTCGGGCCCGAGGGCCTCGCGCGCAAGCAGGGATTCCGCAACCCGACGACGCTCATCGCCACGACCCTCGGCACGACGCCGGGCGAGGCCGTGCAGCTCGTGAAGGTCGGCGAGGCGACGGCACCGCGGACGACCCTGACGGGCGAGGCCGCACCGCCGAAGCATCCGCACGTCGCCACCGGCACGACGTCCGGCGCGATCAGCACACGCGCCGCCGGGATGATCATCACGATGCTCGACCGGGCCGCGCTGCGCGCCGACCGCACCGCGCTCGAAGACGCCGAACGGATCCTCGTCGAGCAGGCCGAGAACCTCTCGCTCGATCACCTGTCCAAGCTCATCGCTCGCGCCGAGGCGCACCTCGACCCCGACGGGCTCGAGCCGCGCGAGCGCGACGCCCGCGGCGAGCGCAGCCTGCGTGTCTACCAACGCGGGGGCATGATCCACGTCACCGGCCAGTTCGACGCCGCGGACGGCGCGATCGTCAAGACCGCGATCGAGGCCGTCGTGACCGCGGACTTCCGTCGCGCCAACGCCGGCGGAGGCGCACCCGCGGGCGAGCACCCCGGCTCGGGTCGCGACGAAGACCTGCGCTCGCTCCCCCAGCGTCAGGCGGATGCGATGACCCAGCTCGCACGACACCTGCTCGGATGCGAGCACAACGACCAGCCGATCGCCGGAGCCACGGTCGTCGTGCGCATGACCCTCGAGGACCTCGAGAACGGCACGGGCCACGCCCTCATCGACGGCATCGATCAGCCGGTCAGCATCTCGGCCGCGCGCCGGCTCGCGGCAGGCGGCCGCGTCATCCCCTGCGTCTTCGACGCCCACGGCGAGATCCTCGACTGGGGACGCGAGAAGCGCCTGTTCACCAAGGCACAGCGCCTCGCGCTCGTCGAACGCGACGGCGGATGCGCCAAGTGCGGCGCTCCGCCAGGCCTCACGCGCGCCCACCACATCCGCTGGTGGACGAAGCATGCCGGACCCACCGACTTGTCGAACGGCGTGCTGCTCTGCGAGTCGTGCCACCACCACATCCACGACAACGGGTGGGAGATCCGCATCGACGGCGGCACGATCGCGGGGACGGTGTGGTTCATCCCACCACGCCACGTCGATCCCGGTCGAAGACCACGACTCGGAGGGAGACGCAGGTTCGACTACCTCGCGGCGTAAGGGCGGCACGGTGCGCCTGAACGTCCCCGGCGCGGCGGCGCGAGCAGGTGCTGGGACCTTGGTCCCAGTTTGTGGTCAGACCACATTGGTACCCTGGCGCGGTGAAGACGATCGAGCACACCCTGCAGTTCCAGGCGGATGCAGCCGAGCACAAGGTCGACAGCGCTCGCCATCCGCTCCGCTACACCGTCCAGGCGATGCTCGCCGGCGCCTACATCGGCGTCGGCGTGGTGCTGATGGTGAGCGCCGCCGGCCCCCTCGTCGCCGCCGGCGATGGGATGGCCAAGCTCGTCTCGGGGCTCGTGTTCGGCGTCGCCCTGACGTTCGTCGTCTTCGGCGGGGGCGAACTCGTGACCTCGAACATGATGACCCTCACGCAGGGCGTCGCGATGCGCAGCATCCGGTGGTGGCAGGGAGCGGGCACCATGCTGTTCTCGTTCACCGCGAACATGATCGGCGCCTTCGTCTTCGGCGGCCTGGTCGCCCTGTCGGGCGTGCTGCACGCGAACGCGGCCGGCGGCGAGATGCTCGACGGGATGCTGCTCGCGAAGGCGGCCGAGAGCCCCGCAGAGCTGTTCGTCCGCGGCATCCTGTGCAACTTCCTGGTGTGCCTCGCGATCTGGATGTCGGCGCGCGTCACCTCGGACGGCGTGAAGATCGCGCTCATCTTCGCCGCGATCCTCGCGTTCATCACCTCGGGGTTCGAGCACGTCGTCGCCAACATGACCACGTTCGCGATCGGCTTCTTCACCGGCGCCGAGGGGGCGACGGCGGCGGCCTTCGGCTCGAACATGCTGTGGGTGGGACTGGGCAACCTCGTCGGTGGCGGACTGCTCATCGGGCTCGCGTACTGGTTCGCCGGGGGCCGTCCCACCGTGCACACCGGCACGCTCGAGCCGGCGCCGCAGACCCCCGAGGTCGCGGCCGCGTCGCACCGCTGACGACACCCTAGGATCGGGCCCATGCCCGCATCCTCCGCACGACCCCGCACCGGCGCGACGAAGGAACGCGACCTCTCGCGGCCGCTTCCGGCCGCCCTGAGCTGGTCGGTCCTCGCGCTCTTCACCGCCGCACTCGCGGTCGCCTGGGCGCTCGTCCCGCTCGCATGGTGGGTGCCTGCCATGTACGGCGCGATGAGCGTCGTCGCGTTCGGCGTGTACGGATTCGACAAGCTGGCGGCGACGAAGGGCTGGAACCGCGTCTCCGAGAGCACGCTGCTCACGCTCGGTCTGCTGTGCGGCTGGCCGGGGGCGCTCGCGGCGCAGCAGCTGTTCCGCCACAAGACGCGCAAGCGGTCATTCCGCCGCCCGTTCTGGGGCACCGTCGTCGTCAACGTCGTCGCGCTGGGCGCCGCCGTCGCGGCGGTCGCCTTCGGCATCCTGCGCTGACGCCGGCGGAGCCTTCACCCGCCAAGGCTCCGGTGCTTGACTGGGCGCGTCGAGAGGAGCGCCCATGCGCGCCGTCATCTGCGGAGCAGGCATCGCCGGGCTCGCCGCAGCCATCGCGCTGCATCGCTCCGGCTGGCAGGTCACCGTGCTCGAGCACGCACCGCGACTGCGCGACGGCGGCTACATGATCGATTTCTTCGGCCCCGGATTCGACGCGGCCGAGCGCATCGGCATCCTCGACACGCTCCGCGCCCGTTCGCACAGCGTCGACGTCATCGACTGGGCCGACCCCGATGGGCACGTCCGCGCGCGACTGCACTACGACCGCATGCGGGATGCCGCCGGCGGCAAGCTGATCTCGCTGCTGCGCGGTGACGTCGAGCGGACGCTGTTCGAGGCGCTCCCCTCCGGCGTCGACCTGCGGTTCTCGACCACGGTGACCGGGGCGCACCCGCGGGCGGACGGCGTCACCGTCGACCTCGGCGGCGAGCGCGTCGAGGCCGACCTGCTCGTCGGCGCCGACGGCATCCACTCCGGCATCCGCGCCCAGGTCTTCGGGCCCGAGGAGCGCTTCCTGCGTCCGCTGGGGCTGCACACGGCGGCCTGGTTCGCCGACAGCCCGCCCGCGGCGACCGCCCTCAGCGAGAGGTTCGTGATCGAGAGCGCGCCGGGCAAGATGGCGGGCGTCTACGGCGTCGGCGGCGATCGCGTCGCGACGTTCCTGGCGTTCACCGAGACGACGACGCATGCGCCCGCGGATCCGCTCGGGGCGATCCGCCGACGCTACGGCGACATGAGCGGCATCGTGCGCCCGGTGCTGGCGGCTGAGCCCGTCGACGAGGTCTACTACGACCTCGTCGCTCAGGTCGTGATGCCCACGTGGCGATCCGGGCGCGTGATCCTCATCGGGGACGCCGCGTACGCGGTCTCACTCGTCGCGGGCCAGGGCGCCTCGCTGGCGCTCGCCGGCGGAGTCGCGCTCGGCGAGGCGCTCGTCGCCGACGCCGCACTGGCGGACGGCGACGGGATCGACGCCGCACTGGCGGCGTTCGAGGAGCGCGTGCGGCCCGTCGTCGAAGAGAAGCAGGCCGGCGGCCGCCGCACCGTCAAGTGGTTCGTGCCCCGCACGAAAGCACGCGTTGCACTGCGGAACCTCTCGATGCGTGCGGCCGATCTCCCGATCCTCGCGCGCCTGCTCAGCCCCGCGCTCGCGCTGGACACGAAGGGGTTCGCGCCGGTCTCACGGCCCGAACGCGGTTGAACGGGAACCGCCGCGTCGCCGGCACCTGCCCGGAGATGGTTGACTGACCGGACACGCGACTCCGAGCCGACCCGCCCCGAAGGAACGACGCCGATGCTGCCCGCCGCGATCATCATCATCACGCTCGCCCTCGTCTTCTACTCGATCGGCGTCTGGAGCGAGCGGGTGCAGCGGACCCTGCACTGGTGGCATGTGGCCTTCTTCGCGCTCGGTCTCGCCGCCGACGCGACCGGCACCTACCTGATGACCCAGATCGCCGCGGAACGCCGCGCCGACGGCGCGACGGTGAGCTGGCTGAACTCGTTCATGGGCGTCAGCGGCGTGATCGCCATCCTGCTCATGGCGATCCACCTCGCATGGGCGGTCGTGGTGCTCCTCCGCGGCCGGGAGAACGAGAAGCACTGCTTCCACCGCTTCAGCATCCTTGTGTGGGCGATCTGGCTCGTGCCGTACATCGCCGGCGCCGCCGGCGCCATGCTCGGCTAGGAGTTCGGGCAGCCCACGACCGGACCGATGGTCCACCGGGGCGCAGACGGCCTCGGTACCGTGGAACCATGGCCGCTTCCCCGCCGCGCGAGCGCACCGGCGCACGGGGCGTGGCCGTGGTCACGGGGCTCGTGCTGGCGACCCTCGGGGCGACCCTCCCCCAGTCGATGACGGCTCCCGTGATCAGCCTGACGGCGGACGCCTACGACACCACGGCGGCTGACGCGAGCTGGGCGCTCACCGTCGTGCTCGTGATCGCCGTCGCGACCACGCCCGTCATCGGGCGCCTCGGCGACCGCTTCGGCGCGCGACGCGTGCTGCTGATGCTGCTGCCGATCGTGGGCGCGGGGCTCGCGGTTGCCGCGTTCTCGCCGACGATCGGCTGGCTGATCGCCGGCCGCGTGCTGCAAGGGCTGGGCGGCGGAGTGTTCCCGCTCGCCGTCGCGATCGCCCCGCACGTCGTCAGCGAGCGCCGCCGCGCCGCCGTCGTGGGTCTGCTCACGACCATGCTCGCGTTCGCGATCGGCTTCGGTGTGCTCGTGTCGGGCCTGCTCGTCGACTCCATCGGCATCCGCGCCCTGTCGTGGGTGCCGTTCGCGATCATCGCCACGGGCGGACTCATCGTCGCGGTGACCCTCCCCCACATCCCGCGCCGGAAGGGCGTGCACATCGACGTGCCGGCCGCCCTCGCCCTGTCGATCGGCGTCGTCGCCGTCCTGCTCGCGCTGACCGAGGCGCCCCGCTGGCCGATCGCCCCGCTGTGGATCACCCTGTGCGGCGCGGCGGCCGTAGCGAGCGTGGTGTTCTGGCTCCGCCGCGAGCGGCTGAGTCCCGATCCGCTCGTCGGAGCGCACGCGCTGCGGCGTCGCTCGGTGTGGGCCTCGCACCTGACCGCGGCGCTGCTCGGCGCGGCGCTGCTCGGCTCGTTCGTACTCGTGCCGGTCTTCGCCGAGGCGCCCTGGTGGCATGAGGGGCTCTCGGTGACCGTCACCGCCGCGGGGCTCCTGCTGCTGCCGGCGACCGTCGCCATGCTCGCGGTCGGACCCCTCGCCGGCGTCGTGCGGCGCTGGCTCGGCACACGCGCGCCCGTCGTGATCGGGGCGGTGATCGCGACCGCCGGCTCCCTCCTGCTGGTGCTCGCCACGCGCAGTCTCATCACGGTGCTCCTCGGCACCGTGCTGCTCGGCGCCGGCATCGCGATCGGCACCGCGGGGCTCTCGAACGTGCTGGTCGACGTCGCCGACGACGAGCACGTCGCCAGCGCCATCGCCTTCAACGTCGTCGCGCGCCAGATCGGCGGCGCCGTGGGCGCCGCCGGCATCGCCACCGTGCTCAGCGTCGACGAGCGCGCGCCCGATGCCGAGGCGTTCGGCGCCGCGTTCCTGCTCGTCGCTGTCATCACGGGCCTGGCCGTGGTGTGCTCGCTGCTCATCCCGTCGGCGCGCGTCGCGCGCGCCCGACCGCAGCCGCGCGCAGGCTGATCCGACGCGTCGCCGCGGTCGTCAGGGCTTGATGACCGGCAGCGCGGAGCCCGACATCTCGGCCCCCGGGGACTGGTAGACCTTCTCGGGCGGCACGTACGCCTGCAGGCGATCGATCAGCACGTCGATGTCGTCCGAGACGATGAGCATGTCGGTGTAGCGGCGGTGCGTGAACCCGCGGTCGCGCATGTTGGCCACGAACTCCATGAAGGGGTCGTAGTAGCCGTCGATGTTGAGGATGCCGCACGGCTTCTCGTGGATGCCGAGCTGCGCCCACGTCCACTGCTCGGTGAGCTCCTCGAGCGTTCCCGGTCCGCCGGGCAGCGCGATGAAGGCATCCGCCCGCTCCGCCATGATCGTCTTGCGCTCGTGCATGGTGTCGACGACGATCAGCTCGCTCAGGTGATGGTGCATCGCCTCGCGCTGCTGCAGCGCATGCGGGATGACGCCGGTCACGGTGCCTCCCGCGGTCAGGGCCGCGTTCGCCGTGGTCCCCATCAGTCCCACGTGGCCGCCGCCGTAGACCAGATGGATGCCGCGCTCGCCGATCGCGGTGCCGACGGCCGCGGCCTGTTCGACGTAGACCGAGTCGAATCCCGGCGCCGAGCCGCAGAACACGGTGACGGTGTACTTCTCCGATGCGGACATTCTCGCCTCCCGCCGGCGCCCTCGGGTTCGGGCGCACAGCGGGACGCTAACACCCGGCTGTTTCCGCCCGGTTACCGGTCGGGACCGCGTTGTCGACCGCTCCTACACTGATGGCGTGACTCTGATGACCCGACTTCGTCAGCACCGGTACGTTCGGCGGCTGCGGCCGATGACGGTCGGGCGCTGGACCGAGTGCCTGGGCACGCCGCTGATCACCGCGACCGATGCCGTCGCGGGAGACGCGTTCCGCGTGCACAGCCTGGGGGCGACGACCGTGATCAAGGGAGGCGGGCGGCTCCGCTTCGGCGATGACGTGTACCTCAACAGCGGCGTGCGGATCGTGTGCAGGCAGGAGGTCACCATCGGATCCCACGTTCTGATCGGCTTCGGAGCGGTGATCCTCGACAGCGATCAGCATCCGGTCGGCGACGCCCCGGTGCGTACGCTGCCGGTGCGGATCGGCGATGGGTCGTGGATCGCCGCGAACGCGATCATCCTCCCGGGGGTGACGGTGGGCCGACGATCCATCGTGGGAGCCGGAAGCGTCGTCACCGGCGATGTGCCCGACGAGGTCGTGGTCGCCGGCAATCCGGCTCGCGTCGTGCGGCAGCTCTCCCTTCCCCCGGATCACAAGACCGCGTTCGGGCACTGAGCGATCGCGACGACCGCGGTCATCACGGTCGACGCGCGCTCACACCTCCACGGTCTCGCCCAGCCGCGGCACGCGGGCATCCCATCCGAGACCCCACGCGATCTGCTGACGGAGGGCGTCGGCCGCGGCCGGCTCGCCGTGCGTGAGGAAGACGCGGCCCGGCGGCTCCGGCGCGGTCTGCATCCACTCCAGGATCTGACGACGGTCGGCGTGCGCCGAGAGCGACCCGATGTCGTGGACCTCCGCGCGGATCGGAACGTTCTCGCCGAACATCCGCAGCACGCGCTCACCGCGCTGCAGCGTCGCGCCGCGCGTTCCGCCGGCCTGGAAGCCGGTGAGGATGATGGCGTTGTGCCGGTCGCCGCCGTACGCCATGAGGTGATGCAGCACTCGGCCGCCCTCGAGCATGCCGCTCGCCGAGATGATGATCATCGGGCCGCCCCGCAGGTTCAGCAGCTTCGACTCGTCGACGGTGCGCACGAACGTCGGCAGGTCGTACATGCGCCGGAACTCGTCGTCGGCGATGCGGTGCTCCTCGCGGTGGCGCTCGTAGATCTCGGCGGCGTTGACCGCCATCGGACTGTTCAGGAACACCGGCACATCGGGGATGCGGCCGGCCGCCCGCAGTCGCGACAGCTGCAGCAGCAGCGACTCGGCGCGACCCACCGCGAACGCCGGGATGAGGACCACGCCGCCGTGCGTGCAGATGCGGTGGATCACCGCGGCCAGCTCGTCGCCCGGATCGTCCGTCGAATGGTCGCGGTCGCCGTAGGTCGACTCGCACACCAGCAGGTCGGTGGCCTCGAGCGGCCGCGGCGGACGCATCAGGGCGTCGTCCGCGCGACCCAGGTCGCCGGTGAAGTGCAGGCGGCGACCGTCGGCCTGGATCTGCAGCTGCGCGGCGCCCAGGATGTGCCCGGCGGGCACGAAGGTCACGCGGACGCCGTCGAGGTCCACGGGGTCGTCGAACCCGTGCGTGACGAACCGGCCGACCGCCGCCTCGGCGTCGTCCCGCGTGTACAGCGGCTGCGGATCGGCGTGCTTCGAGCTGCCGCGCCTGCGATGGTAGGCCGCCTCCTCCTCCATGAGGTATCCGCTGTCGGGAAGGATCAGGCCCGACAGCTCGGCGGTGCCCACCGTCGAGTGGATCTCGCCGGCGAAACCCTGCTTCACCAGCGCCGGCAGGTATCCGGTGTGGTCGAGGTGCGCGTGGGTGATCACGACCGCGTCGATGGTGCGCGGGTCGACGGGGAACGGCTCCCGGTTGCGCAGGCGCAGGGCCTTGAACCCCTGGAACAGCCCGCAGTCGACGAGGACGCGGCGCCCGGCTGCCTCGATCAGGTATCGGGAGCCGGTGACGGTGTCCACGGCGCCGTGGAACGTGAGTCTCGCAGTCATCGACAGGGCCTCCGGGCCTCACGATAGCCCCGCACGGCTGCCGCGGCCAGATGGTGGGCGCGCGCCCGCGCACCCGCTCATAGCGAACCCATATCCCCGGGAACGGTCCCGCATGGGCGCCGCTGGTGGCATGGGTCTCATCGACTCGGAGGTGGACCCCATGACCATGGACAGCGATCGGACCCACGACACGCAGAACGCGGATGCCGCGCCCGTCACGACAGCGACCGGCGCGGCGCCCCGACGCTCGTGGTACCGCCGGCCGCTCCCCCTCGTCGGCGTCGCGGCGTGCCTCGTCGCCGTGGGCACCCTGGCGTTCGGCATCCCGATGGCGACCGCCGCCGGCGCCGCCGAGTCCTCGTCGTCGGCGGTGGCCGTCGCACCCGTGACCCCCGATGCGGACGCGGCCGCCCCCAGCGGGCCGTCGGACTCCGGGCGGGGGCCGTCCGGGCCGTACACCGGCTCCGACACGGCGAACGGCGCCGCGGCGTCGGCGCAGGAGGCGGCGGCGACCGCGAGCGACGACGAATCCGCCGGCGTCGTGCTCATCGACACCGTCATGGCCTACGACGACGGCTCCGCCGCCGGCACCGGCATGGTGCTCACCGCCGACGGCCTCGTGCTGACCAACAACCACGTCGTCGAGGACGCGACCGAGATCACCGTGACGATCGCCACCACCGGCGAGAGCTACACCGCCACGCTCGTGGGCACCGACGCGGAAGAGGACGTCGCGCTGCTTCAGCTCGAGGGCGCGAGCGGGCTGACGACGATCGAGCTCGACCAGGACGACACCGAGGCGATCGGCGACGAGATCACCGCCGTCGGCAACGCCGAGGGCGGCGGCGTGCTGATGGCCGCCGACGGCACGATCACCGACCTCGAGTCGACCGTCACCACCGCCTCCCAGGGGTCGGACTCGGGCGAGAGCCTCGACGGCATGATCGAGATCTCGGCCGACGTCGTCTCGGGCGACTCGGGCGGCGCGGTCCTGGATGCCGACGGCGAGGTGATCGGCATGACCACCGCGGCCTCCTCGGGTTCGATCACCATCACCGCGTACGCGATCCCGATCGAGGACGCCCTCGCCCTGGTCGACCAGATGCTCGCCGGCGACGAGTCCGGCAGCGTGACGCTCGGCTACCCGGCCTTCCTCGGCGTCGCCGTCTCGCAGGGGACGACGAACCGCCCCGGCCCGGGCGGGAGCACCGTGCAGACGGTGACCGGTGCCCTCATCGGCGGCGTGTTCGAGGGCACCCCCGCAGCCGAAGCCGGGCTCCAGGCCGGAGATGTGGTCACCGCCGTCGACGGGACCGCGATCGCCGACGGGAGCGCCCTCTCCGAAGCCCTCGACGCGTATGAGCCGGGCGACACCGTCACCCTCACCTGGACCGGCTCGGACGGGACGAGCCGGTCGGCATCCGTCACCCTCATCGAAGGCCCGGTGGGCTGATCGGGACACGGCGGGACCAACGGCCCGTCCCGGCGTTGTGCACCCCCTCGCATGCCAGTAGCGTGCACGCGAGGGGGTGGTGCCGTGGACGCTGCCATCGGGTTCCGTGAGGTCCTGACCGACTCGTTCGACCTGCCGCTGGGGTGCGCTCTCGCGTTCCGGCTGTTCACCGCGCGCGGTGAGCGGCTGTGGGTGAGCGGATGGCAGCCGGCCTTCTTCGCCGACGGCGCGGACGACACCTCCGTCGGCACGGTCTTCCAGACACGGGATGCGGCCGGCCGCGCGACCACGTGGGTCGTCGTCGACGCCCACCCGCCGCTGGAGATCCGCTACGCGCGCGTCGCGGATTCGCTCACGAGCGGCACGGTCCACGTGACGCTCGCCGAGCGCGTGACCGGCTGCACGGTCACCGTCACCTACGACCTGACGGCGACGAGCCGTGAGGGCGCACGCACGCTCGAGCGGTTCGCCGACGAGTACCCGGAGTTCCTCGCCGCGTGGCGGGACGACATCGTGGAGTTCCTCGAACGCGAGCCGAACGCCCTCGCCGTCGCCGCCCGCTGAGAGTCGTCAGCCCGCCGCGGGGATCTCCACGCTGAGGGTGCCGTCGACCGTCCGCGGCTCGCCGAAGACCGTGATCGGGAGCGGTTCGCCGCCGGCGAGGGTGAACTCGACGCGATCGGCAGCGACCCGCACGGCCAGCACGCGGTCGCGGTAGCCCACCGTGAACGAATAGGCGGTCCAGTCGGCGGGGCAGAACGGAGCGAACGCGAGCCCGGCATCCGTCGCGCGCATCCCCGCGAAGCCCTGCACGATCGACAGCCACGCTCCGCTCATCGAGGTGATGTGCAGACCGTCCTCGGTGTCGTTGTTGTAGTTGTCGAGGTCGAGGCGCGCCGTGCGGCGGTAGAGCTCGATCGCCTTGTCCTGCTTGCCGATGGCGGCCGCGACGATCGCGTGGATCGACGCCGACAGCGACGACTCGTGCACCGTCATGGGCTCGTAGAACTCGAAGTTGCGGCGCAGCTCGTCGGTGCTGAAGTCCTCCTCGAACAGGTACATGCCCTGCAGCACGTCCGCCTGCTTGATGAAGCACGAGCGCAGGATGCGGTCCCACGACCAGTTCTGGTTGAGCGGGCGCTGGTCTGCGGGGATGGTGTCGACGCTGCGCAGGTCCTTGTCGAGGAACGTGTCGTGCTGCACGTTGACGCGCATCGCCTCGTCGACGGGCAGGTACATGTTCTCGGTGATCGCGCGCCACTGCGTGCGCTCGTCGTCGCTGACGCCGAGTTCGGCCGCGCGCTCGGCCGGCAGGTCGTCGAGCGTGTCGGAGGTGTAGGCGAGCACCCACGCGGCGAGGTAGTTCGTGTACCAGTTGTTGTTGACGTTGTTCTCGTACTCGTTCGGCCCCGTCACGCCGTGGATCATGTACGCGCCGGCGCGCCGCGAGAAGTGGACCCGGTCGGCCCAGAACCGGCTGATCTCGACGAGCACCTCCAGTCCGTCCCCCTCGAGGTACGACCGGTCGCCGGTGTAGCGCGTGTAGAGGTAGATCGCGTGGGCCATCGCGCCGTTGCGGTGGATCTCCTCGAAGGTGATCTCCCACTCGTTGTGGCATTCGATGCCGTTGAAGGTCACCATCGGGTAGAGGGCGCCGGCCAGTCCCTGCTGACGAGCGTTGTGCCCGGCCTGCGGCAGCTGGCGGTGGCGATACCTCAGCAGCGCGTGCGTCACGTCGGGCGAGGCCAGCGCGAGGTACAGCGGAACCAGGTACGCCTCGGTGTCCCAGTAGGTCGCGCCGCCGTACTTCTCGCCGGTGAAGCCCTTCGGCCCGATGTTGAGCCGCTCGTCCTCGCCGTAGTAGGTCGAGAACAGCTGGAACAGGTTGAACTGGATCCCCTGCTGCGCCTCGTCGTCGCCCTCGATGACGACCTGGGCACGGGCCCACCGCTGCTCCCACAGGGCGGTGTGGGCGGCGAGGTGCTCCTCGAACGAGCGGGAGGCGGATGCCGTGAGCAGCCGCGCGACGGCTTCGACGTGCTGCGCCTGATGGATGTCGCGCGTGGTGACGACGGCGGTCGTCTTGACGAGCTCGGCCGCGCCGCCCGCCGCGAGCGCCCCCGCGAACACCTCGCCGACCTGCAGCGGCGCATCGATCGCCCGGCCGGGCTCGAGCCCCGCGGCTGCGGCGGTCATGCCGGCGGTGACGGTGAACTGGGGCGTCCCGAACGGGTTCGGAATGGTCCTCAGCGACAGGTGCGGCACGGGAGCCATGCCCCGCGAGGCCTCGCTCCAGAACTGCTCGCCGTAGTTGGCGTCGAGGTTGTGCACGTCGCCGTCCAGGCGCGGCGTGAGCCGCACGTGCGGCGCGCCGTCGAGCACCGTGACCCGCACGCGCTGCAGGAGCAGCTCGGGCGTCTCGATCGACAGGAACCGCGCGAACTCCAGGTGGACGCGGGCGGATGCCGTCGCGTACACGAAC
Source organism: Microbacterium thalassium (assembly GCF_014208045.1). NCBI lineage: Bacteria > Bacillati > Actinomycetota > Actinomycetes > Micrococcales > Microbacteriaceae > Microbacterium > Microbacterium thalassium. The sequence continues at coordinate 2,106,487 of NZ_JACHML010000001.1, read as the reverse complement.
GAGCGCTCGAGCAGGCCGTTTCGCAGATCCAGCCGCAGCCGGAAATCATCGTGGGTTCCGGTGAACAGGTCGACCTTCTCACCGTCGATCTCGATGTCGACGGCGATGATGTTGGTCGCGTTGATGACCTTGCCGAAGTACTCCGGGTAGCCGTTCTTCCACCATCCGACCCGCGTCTTGTCGGGGAACCAGACGCCGGCGATGTAGGTGCCGCGGTGGGTGTCGCCCGAGTAGCCCTCTTCGAAGTTGCCGCGCATGCCCATGTGGGCGTTGCCGGTCGAGGTCATCGACTCGATCAGCCGCATCCGGTCGTCCGCGAGCCGTGTCGTCGTGATGGCGTACGGGTCGACGTCGAACACCCGGTCGCTCATGGCGTGTGCCTCCTCTGCGGCGCGCATCCCCACGCGTCGCTCCGCTGCTTCGGGGACCACCTGGGCGGCGATCTCCGGAAACGTATCCGGTGGAACCATACCTCAGCGGGGCGATCCGGCGCACCGGGGGCACCGGCGATAGGCTGGCCGGGGAGGTGGCCGTGTTCGCACGATTGATGGACCCGTCCGGACCGTTCTGGCGGACCATGGGCACGATCGCCGACATGATCGTCCTCAATCTGCTGACGATCCTCACGGTCATCCCGGTCGTCACCGCGGGCGCGGGGCTCACCGCCCTCTACGACAGCGCGCGACGCATCCTCGACGGCACCGACACCGGCGCGGCTCGCACGTTCCTGCGCTCGTTCCGGTCGAACTTCGCGAAGGCCGGCGCTCTGTGGGCGATCGTCGGGCCGGTCGGACTCGGCATCGCAGCCCTGTGGCTGTTCGTCGTCGCGCCCGAGCTCGCAGTGCTGAAAACCTTGATCAGCCTGGTATATCTGCTGGTCTTCCCCTTCGTGTGGGCGATGCAGGCGCGTTTCGAGAACACCGTCTGGCGAACCCTGCTCAACGCCGTCGTGATGGCGGTCGCGCGACTGCCCTACTCCGGCGGCGCGCTGATCATCCACATCGTGATGATCGCGCTGGTCGCCCTCACCTGGATGCAGCTGCCGTGGGCGCTGTTCTTCCTGCTCCTGCTCGGGTACCCGCTGGCCGTCTTCGGCTCCACACCGCTCATCGAGCGAGCGCTCGCGCCCCTCATCCCCGCCGAGGACGACGAGGCGGCCGAGGCGGCCGACGCCGGCGGCGCCGACACCGGCGCCTGACCTGTTCCGGATCACCGTCCGGTAACGACGGTTGCATCCGGGGGGTCGTGGGCGTACTGTTGCGGACGGAACATCGGAATCGTTTCCGATCCCCCGCTCCGATGCGGGCCGCAACGGAGCGTGAGTGTCCTCAATCCAAAGAAGGAAGGCCCAGGACCATGATCAAGCGCAGGATGGCGACGGTCGTCGCCGCCGGCATTGCCGTTACCGCCCTCACGGCGGGTCTCGCCGGATGCAGCTCCGGCGGCAGCGACGACGGCGGGGATGGCGCGGAGGGGAAGGTCTACTTCCTCAACTTCAAGCCCGAGGTGGCTGAGCAGTGGGTGGAGCTCGCTGCGGAGTACACCGCAGAGACGGGCGTCCAGGTCGACGTGCAGACCGCAGCATCGGGCACGTACGAGACCACGCTCAAGTCCGAGATGGCCAAGAGCGACGCACCGACGCTCTTCCAGGTCAACGGCCCCGTCGGCCTGGCGAACTGGGAGGCATACGCCGCCGACATCAGCGACTCGTCGATCTACTCGCACCTGAAGGACCAGTCGGTCGCGCTCACGGGCGACGACGGCGCGGTCCTCGCGGTCCCCTACGTGCAGGAGACCTACGGGATCATCTACAACAAGGCGCTGCTGGAGGACTACTTCGCCCTTCCGGACGCCGAGATCACCTCGATCGACGAGCTGAACAACTTCGACGCGCTGAAGTCCGTCGCCGAAGGCATCCAGGCCAACAAGGACGAGCTCGGCGTCGACGGCGCCTTCTCGTCGGCCGGCTTCGACGCCTCGAGCGACTGGCGCTTCAAGACGCACCTGGCCAACATCCCGCTGTACTGGCAGTTCAAGGCCGACGGCGTGACCGGTCAGCCCGCGACGGTGACCAACGAGTACCTCGACGGGTACCAGGACATCTTCGACCTCTACATCAACAACTCGACGACCGAGCGCACGCTCCTGTCGGGCAAGACGATGGAGGACTCGACGTCGGAGTTCGCCCTCGGCCAGGCCGTGTTCTACCAGAACGGCACGTGGGCCTACGGCGACGTCAGCGGCAACGCCGTCGCCGACGAGGACCTGGGCATGATGCCGATCTACATCGGCGCGGAAGGCGAAGAGGACTCGGGCCTGGCGACCGGCTCGGAGAACTACTGGGTCATCAACGGTGACGCCTCCGAGGCAGACCAGCAGGCCACCGATGACTTCCTCGACTGGGTCATCACGAGCGACACCGGCCGCGACACCCTCGCGAACACGATGGGCTTCGTGACGCCGTTCGACACGATGGACGACTACCTGCCGGACAACCCCTTCGTCCTCGCGGACGCGGAGTACACCGCCGCCGGCAAGACCGCCGTCACGTGGAACTTCACCGTCATGCCGTCGGAGGAGTGGAAGAACAACCTTGGACAGGCACTGCTGCAGTACGCGCAGGAGACCGGCAGCTGGGACGACGTGGAGACCGCGTTCGTCGACGGCTGGGCCACCGAGTACGAGCTGGCCAACGGCTGATCATCCCATCGCGGGAGCTGACGCTTCCGCATCCGGAGGGCGCGGGCGGTACCCCGCCCGCGCCCTCCCCTTCTGAGGAGCGATGAAGCAATGAAGAAGTCTCTGCGCCGCTGGGGCTGGCTGTTCACCGGCCCCGTGCTCGCCGCGTTCATGATCGGGTTCATCGTCCCGTTCGTGCTCGGCGTGTATCTCTCGTTCACCGAGTTCCGCACCGTCACCAAGGCGGAATGGGTCGGGTTCGACAACTACATCAAGATGTGGGGGGACGACGTCTTCCTGCACTCCCTCTGGTACACGGCCGCCTTCGCGATCGTGACGACCATCCTCATCAACGTCCTGGCCTTCATCGTCGCGTACCTGCTGGTGAAGACCTTCCGCGGCAAGAACATCTTCCGTTCGGTGTTCTTCATGCCGAATCTCATCGGCGGCATCGTCCTCGGCTACATCTGGCTGCTGCTGCTGAACGGCATCCTCGGCTTCTGGGCCCGGTCGATCACGTACGACGAGTCCTACGGCTTCTGGGGCATGGTCATCCTCATGTGCTGGCAGCAGATCGGCTACATGATGGTGATCTACATCGCCGGACTCCAGTCGGTTCCCACCGAGCTGCTCGAGGCCGCCGAGGTCGACGGCGCCAACAAGCGACGGACGCTCTTCAGCGTCACGATCCCGCTCGTGATGCCGGCGATCACCGTGTGCACGTTCCTGACCATCACCAACGGGTTCAAGATGTTCGACCAGAACCTGGCCCTGACCAACGGTGCACCGTCGAGGCTCTCCGAACTGCTCGCGCTGAACATCTTCAACACGTTCTATGGCCGGCCCGGTTTCGAGGGCGTCGGCCAGGCCAAGGCGGTCGTCTTCCTGATCATCGTCGCCGGCATCGCGCTCTTCCAGAACTGGTACGCCCGTTCTAAGGAGACGGCAGCATGAACGACACGCCTCGCCGTCCGTGGCTGTGGACCACGGTCTTCGCGATCATCGCGGTCGCGTATCTGTACCCGATCTACCTGGTCGTCATCAACTCCTTCAAGGGCAAGGTCTTCATCTCGTCCGAGCCGTTCTCGTTGCCCAACGCCGAGACGTTCGTCGGCTGGGAGAACTACATCCGAGGCATCGAGCTCACGGACTTCCTGTGGTCGTTCGTGTGGTCGCTGGTCATCACGCTCGGGTCGGCCTTCGTCATCCTGCTGTTCACGTCGATGGCGGCGTGGTGGATCGTCCGCATGGACAACCGGTACGCCAAGAGCCTGTACGTGACGTTCATCTTCAACCTGGTCGTGCCGTTCCAGATGGTGATGTTCACGCTGTCGTGGCTCGCGGACTACCTGGGGCTCACCACCCCGTGGGGGCTGTGGGTCATCTATCTCGGGTTCGGCGCCGGACTCGCGGTCTTCATCTTCACCGGCTTCGTGAAGGGAATCCCGTATGAGATCGAGGAGGCGGCCACGATCGACGGCTGCGGCCCGGTCCGCACGTTCTTCCTGGTCGTCATGCCGATCATGAAGCCCGCTGTCGTGACGGTCGCGATCCTCGAGGTCATGTGGCTGTGGAACGACTATCTGCTGCCGTACCTCACGCTGGATCTGAAGAGCTACAAGACCATCCCGATCGCGGTGCAGTATCTCCGCGGCGGCTACGGATCGATCGACATCGGCGCCATGATGGGCGTTCTGGTGCTCGCGATGATCCCGGTCATCGTCTTCTACCTGTTCAGCCAGAAGCAGATCATCCGCGGCGTCGTCGCCGGCGCCGTCAAGGGCTGACAGACACCACCCCCGGCGGCCCGCGACTGCGGGCCGATGAGAAGAGCACCTTGTGGCAGAGATGACCATCCGCGAACTGGCGGACATCTGCGGCGTCGCCGTCTCGACGGTGTCGCGCGCGATGAACGACCGGTCCGATGTGAGTCCCGAGACGCGGGAACGTGTCCGGGCGGCGGCGCGCCGCTACGGATACATTCCCAACGCCAGTGCGCGCCGGCTGAAGATCAGCACGACGCAGACGATCTCGGTGATCGTGCAGGGCGAACTCGGGCAGCTCGTCATCGAGGTGCTGTCGCACCTGGAGGAGGCGTTCGCCGAGTCGGGGTACGACACCACGCTCCAGCACGTGTCCGAGGAGCACGCGCACGCCGGCACCGTCGAGCGGCTCGTGCGCGAGGGCAAGTACGGCGGGGTCGTGTTCCTGGGCCGCTACGGCAGCTCCGACCGCGACCTGTCGGCCCAGCTCATCCGGCGCCTCGCTGAGATCGACGTGCCGATGGTGTTCTGCACGACGCCCGACTACTCCGGCGCGGACTCGCTGCACTCGTCGATCTCGGTCGATGACCAGTCCGGGGCGTTCGAGCTCGTATCCCACCTCATCGAGGCGGGGCACCGCCGGATCGCCTTCGTCGGGGCCGGCAGCGAGCGCGATCGCGAGCACGCGTGGGCGCTCCGCCTGGCCGGCTACCGGTCGGCGCTCGCGGCGGCCAGCATCCCGTTCGACGAGCGCCTCGTGGTGCCGTCGGCCGAGGAGCACCATATCTACTCGATCGTCAACGGCTACGAGTCGACGAAGCGCTGGCTGCCGGATGCGCCGACCGACGTCACGGCGCTGATGGCGGTGTGCGACGCCGCGGCCCTCGGCACGGCCCGGGCGCTGTCCGAGGCGGGCAAGCGGGTGCCGGAGGACTGCTCGCTCGTGGGCTTCGACGGCATGGACCTGGCGAAGTACTACGTTCCGCGCATCACGACGCTGGCCCAGCCGCTGAGCGAGATCGCGCAGTCCGCGGCCCGAGTCCTGCTGGCGACCATGCGCAACCCGTCGCGTGCGATCGAGCAGGTGTGGATCCGCGGCCGCCTGCTCGAGGGCGAGTCCGTGCGCCGCATCGACTGAACCGCCACCGGTGTCCTTGTGCCCGGTTCCGGGCGCGCGATACCGTGCCACCCATGCGGGGGTCGGACCGAGCGCGGGATCGGGAACGATGACGGCCGATCCCGCCCTGTTCGTCGCGATCGCCGAGATCGCGGGCGTCTTCGTCGGCTTCGCCGCCCTCATCAGCGCGACCGGGCGCGACGAGATCACGTCGGCGCAGCTGGCGCAGGTGCGCGCGGTCGTCACGATCGGGCTCGTCGTCATCGTGGCCGCGCTCGTCCCCGTCGGGCTGTCGGCCTACGGGCTCGCGGACGCGGTCGTCTGGCGGGTCAGCGCGGCGGTGTTCCTCGTGCTCGTGTGGGCCGTTATCGCCCTCGCGCTGCGGCTGCGCGAGAACCGCGCCGCCGCGCGAGCCCAGGCGCGCTCGCGCCCGGCACTGGCCGCCGTGTTCTGGGGCGTGCTCGAAGTCGCGATCCAGCTGCCGCTCGTGCTGACGATCATCGGCGTGTTCCCCGACCAGGCCGAGGCCCTGTACACGACCGCGCTCCTCGTGCACCTGTTCGAGGCCGCGTTCGTCCTGGGCGAGTTCGTGTACGCGCGGATGCTGCGCCGCCCCGCGACCGCGCTCACTCCCGACGAGCAGGAGTGACCGGCGCGCCTTGATCGGGCCGCGTCAGGCGGCGGCGAAGCGCCCCGCCCACTGCCGCAGCTGCCCGGCGGGCACGGCGCCCACGACACGGTCGGCCTCGGCGCCGTTCCGGTACATCAGGAGGGTCGGGATGCCGGTGATGCCGTGGCGGCGTGAGATGCCGGGCGACTCGTCGGAGTTGACCTTGACGACCTTCAGCCGGCCCGCGAACTCGCGCGAGAGCTGCTCGACGACCGGCGAGATCTGACGGCACGGGCCGCACCACGGTGCCCACACGTCGATGAGCACCGGGAGCGTCGCCTTTCCGACGACCTCGTCGAACGAGGCGTCGTCCGCGGTGACGAGCCAGGGCAGATCGGCGTGGCACTTCGCGCACCGCACCTTGCCCGGCCGCGCCGACGGCACACGGTTCTTCGCACCGCAGCTCGGGCACGCCACGACGGTTCCCGCTGAGCTCACCTCGACCTCCTCGACGCGAGCCATCCTAGGCGCTCGAGGGTCCACGCGACCGGGTCGAAGGACCCGCCGGGGCCGGTCGGCGCAGACCGTTGCCCCGACGGCATCCGCCTGATTCAATCGGCCGCGTGGACACTCACACCGTCGTGAACCAGCCTCCGCCGCGCGTCGACGTCGACGAGTACGGCACCAACGCAGCTCTGGTCGAGGGCGTCGAGCGCTACGACGCCGCGTGGGCGCATCACCACCTGCACCTCACCGGGCAGCGCGTCGGGACGGCATCCTTCATCGCGGATGCCGCGACGGCGAACCGGCGCGAACCGACCCTGCGCACGCACGATCGCTACGGCCACCGCATCGACGAGGTGGAGTACGACGACAGCTACCACCGCATCATCTCCGCGGCCATCGGCGACGGCGCCCACACCTCGGCATGGGCGGACCCGCGACCCGGTGCGAACGTCGCGCGCGCCGCGGCCTTCATGCTCTACGCGCAGGTCGAGCCGGGGCACGCGTGCCCGGTCTCGATGACGCACTCGGTCGTGCCGGTGCTGCAGGCCCACCCGGGCGTCGGCGCGCCATGGCTGGATCGCGTGTTCAGCCGCACCTACGACGGCCACCTGCGCCCCGGCAAGCCCGGAGCCGTCTTCGGCATGGCGATGACCGAGAAGCAGGGCGGGTCGGACGTGCGCGCGAACATGACCTCGGCCCGCCCGATCGGCGACGGCCGGTATGTGCTCGACGGGCACAAGTGGTTCTGCAGCGCCCCGATGTCGGATGCGTTCCTCGTGCTCGCCCAGGCGCCGGGCGGTCTCAGCTGCTTCCTCGTCCCCCGTCTGCTCGAGGACGGCGAGCGCAACGGCATCCGCATCATGCGTCTGAAGGACAAGCTCGGCAACCGCGCGAACGCCTCGAGCGAGGTGGAGTACGACGGGGCCGTCGGGACCCTCGTCGGCGAGGAGGGACGCGGTGTGCGCACCATCATCGAGATGGTCGCCCGCACGCGCCTGGACTGCACCTACGGCTCCACCGCCGGGATGCGTCAGGCCACCGCCGAGGCCGCCTGGCACGCGCGGCACCGCTCCGCGTTCGGCCGTCTGCTGGTGGACCAGCCGGCCATGCAGGGCGTGCTCGCCGATCTGCAGCTCGAGACCGAGGCCGCCACCGCGGTCTCGCTGCGGCTCGCGCGCGCCCACGACGCCGACGCGGATGCCGGCGAGATCGCATTCCGCCGCCTGGCGACGGCGGTGACGAAGTACTGGGTGTGCAAGCGGGGGCCGGGCCACGCGTACGAGGCGCTGGAGTGCCTGGGCGGAAACGGCTACACCGAGGACTTCCCGCTCGCGATGCGCTACCGCGAGCAGCCGGTGCTGGCCGTGTGGGAGGGCTCGGGCAACGTCATCGCGCTCGACGTGCTGCGTGCGCTGTCGCGCGAGCCCGAGACGTGGGAGGCATTCGACGCCGAGCTGGCTCTGGCGAGCGGCGTCGACGCACGATTCGACGCGCACCTCGGCGATGTGCGCCGGCTGGTGGCCGAGGTGAGGGCGGATGCCGCACCCGGTCACCAGGCCCGCGGCCTCGTCTCGGCGCTCGCGGTCGCGCTGCAGGCGTCGCTGCTGCTGCGGACCGCTCCCCCGCCCGTCGCCGACGCCTTCGTCGCGTCGCGCCTGGGCGACCGGCGGTTCGGCGGGGCGCTGTACGGGGCGCTCCCGGACGGCGTGGACGTGCGAGCCATCGTCGAGCGCATCTGACCGCGGCGCCCGCGGCCGACGCGTGGGACGTACGACCCGCCCGACGTGCGACGTCGGTGGCGAGACTGGTCCCGTGCATGGTGTTCCCGTCTACTACTACTCGTCCACCTCGGGGCTGACGCGGCGGTTCGCCCACCATCTGGCCGAGCGCGACGGGCGGGCCGTGTTCAACCTGGCGGATGCCGATGTACGCCGTACCGAGGTCGACGGGCCGTGGGTCCTCCTCACGCCGTCCTACAAGGCCGGGAACGACGACCAGGCGACCCTCCCGACGGCCGTGACGGTGTTCCTGCGCTCGCCGGTCAACCGCCGCCACATGGTCGGGATCATCGGCTCGGGGAACCGCAACTTCGGCGTCTTCTACCAGGCGGCCGCGCGCGAGTTGGCCGCCGCATCCGGTCGTCCGGTCCTGTTCGAGTTCGAGCTGTCGGGCACGCCCGAGGACGTCGAGATGTGCGCCCGCATCCTCGCCGATCTCGACGCGGCGCTGGCGAGGAAGGCCTCCTGAGCGCCCTCGGCCGCCTCAGCCGGTCGCGTCGGCCGTCGCCTCGGTGTAGACGTCGCTCAGGAACGCCAGGAGGGCGTCGACGTCGTCGAGCGCACCCGTGTACGCCGTGCCCGCCGCCACCAGCACAGGACCCGCGCTCACGTCCACGGGGTCCGAGGTGTACGGAACGGATGCCGCGGCACGCGAGCTGGCGCTGGTCGCCCAGTCGGTGAACCCGCCGTCGGCGATGCACGACGTCGTGTCCCCGTCGGTGACACCGACGCCGCTCGCGAGCGTCGCGAGCTTCTGCGTGGTGTACACGGTGCCCTCGTCGGCGCTCTCGGCCGCGAGCACGGCGTCCCAGAACGCCGGCGCCGAATCCGGGTTCTGGTCGCCGATGCATGCGAAGGCGGCGACTGCGGCGACGTCCCGCGCATCGGCCGTGTCGAGTGCGACGGGATGGAGCTCGAGCGTGAGGCCGCCGGCGGCGGCTGCGCTCTCGAGCGCGGCGCCGTTCGCCGTCCAGAAGGCCGCGGCATCCGCATCCGTCATATCGAGGTAGACCTGCACATCCAGCACGCCGGTCGTCGCGACGGTCGAGAGGTTGGTCGACGGCGTCTCGTCCGCGGCGAGGGCGGCGGTCGTGACGACCGAGGTCGTCGACCCGTCGCCGGAACTCTCCACGAGCAGCCCGTCGGTGATCATGTTCGCCGGGCCGGCGGCCGCCGCCGCCGCCGCAGCCTGTGCGCTGCCGACCGCCGAGACCGCGACGACGGCTCCGATCGCAACGACGGCGGCCGCCCCCGAGCTCCAGCCGGCGATGCGTCGCCGTCGCTTCAGCCGCGCCAGGCGCTCCCGCTCGGCCCGGCGCGCCTCGCGCACGAACGCCTGCCGCTCGCGCTTGGTCATGCCCTTCACAAGCGCCCGGTCCACTCGGTGCTTCGCCACATGATTCCTCTCGCAGACGACGTGCCGAGAGTAGGGAGCGGCGCTGGGCGCCGACCCAGCGGCCGGTATGAGAGGGCTATGCACCCGTCAGGCGGGAAGACGGTGTCGGCGTGCGCGGACGCGATGGTACGCAGAGACAGGAGCGGGCAGAGCATCAGCCCCGCGCACCCCGGCCCGAAAGGACATCGCCGCACATGAAGGTCACAGCCGCCGTACTCGAGGAGACGGGCCAGCCGCTGGGGTTCCACGAGCTGGAACTCGACGAGCTGCGCGTGGATGAGGTCCTGGTGCGCGTCGTCGCCACCGGCGTGTGCCACACGGATGCCGTCGTCCGGGACGGGCTCCTGCCGGCGCAGACGCCGGTCGTCCTCGGGCACGAGGGCGCGGGCATCGTCGAGCGCGTCGGGTCGGCCGTGACCCACCTCGCCCCGGGCGACCATGTCGTGCTCAGCGTCAACAGCTGCGGCACGTGCCGGTCGTGCCTCGCCGGCCACCCGACCGCATGCCTCGACTCGTACGTGCGTAACTTCGCGGGCACCCGCCCCGACGGCACGACCTCTTTCTCCGACGCGGGCGGAACCCCGGTCGGGTCGCACTTCTTCGGCCAGTCGAGCTTCGCCGAGCGCGTGAACGCGGCGGTTCGCAGCGTCGTGAAGATCCCGGAGGACTTCCCGCTCGAACTCGCCGGGCCCCTCGGATGCGGCATCCAGACCGGCGCCGGTTCGGTGCTCAATGTGCTGCGGCCCGATCCCGGGGGCAGCTTCGTCGTGTTCGGTGCGGGAGCCGTGGGGCTCTCGGCGCTGCTCGCCGCGGTGGCGCGCCGCGTGGGGACCGTCATCGCCGTGGACCTCAACGCCGACCGGCTGGCGCTGGCGACCGAACTGGGCGCCACACACGTCGTCAACGCCGCGGAGGAGGATCCCGTGGCCCGGATCATCGAGGTCACCGGCGGCGGAGTCCAGACGGCGCTCGACACCACCGGAAACGCGCGTGTGTTCCGGCAGATGATCGACTCCCTCGGCGTCGCCGGGCACGCCGGAGCGCTCGGAGCCTCCGCGGCGGGCAGCGAAGGGATCGTCGATCTGCCGTCGGCGCTCGGGCGCGGCATCCGCATCACCTGGATCGTGGAGGGCGACGCGATCCCGCAGCTGTTCATCCCCGAGCTCATCGCCATGCACCGAGCGGGCGACTTCCCGTTCGACAGGCTCGTGAAGACGTACCCCTTCACTGAGCTCAACGCGGCCTTCGACGCCTCGGAGTCGGGCGAGGTGATCAAGCCGGTCGTCGTGTTCTGACGCCCGCGGACCTTTCCCCCGGGGAGGCTCCTACTCCGCGTCGGGTTCGCCGTCGTAGTAGTCGACGCGATCGGTGTCGCGGAAGATCGTGGTGGTGCGCGTCGACGTGTACGCCATGGTCTTGCCGCTGTCGGGGTAGCCGAGGACGTCGGGGTCCGCCGTCGTGTCGAGGTCGACGTACCGCAGGGGCTCGGCGCCCGTGTTCGTCATGCGATGAGCGCCGGCCGGCCCGGGCGGGAAGACCACCACCTGACCGGGAACGACATCGAACTCGCCGCCGGGAGTGCGCACGCGCCCGGTGCCGGCGAGGATCACGTACGCCTCGGTGATGCCCGCATGCCAGTGATACGGGAACGCCGACTTGCCGGGCGCGATCTCCATGAACGACACGTGCAGCTGCGACCCCTCCTTCGGCGTCACCACGTGCTTGGCGAACACGAATCCGCCTCGCTCGACGCGCGTCGCATCGAAGTCCTCCTGCCCACCGTGCGCGACCTGATCGAACGTCATCGTTACCTCCTCGGGCCCGTGCCGCGATCCTACGACGATGACGGCCGCACGTCTCGGCCTCCTGGGCGCCGCGGGCCTGCGGCTATCGCTGGGCATGAGATCGGGATGCGGTCCAATCCATCAGCGGCCTCCAACGGGCAACCCTGCAACCCGGAAGCGAGCGTAGGCGCTCAGATGTATCGCATGAAGACCGCCGACGGCGGCGAGCGGAATCACGTAGTGGGCGAGGTCGCCATCAATGACGAAGAACTCATCGATCTCATCAGGCGAGTACGGGCGTCGCGCACTTCGCGACGTAGATAGATACGCCTTCCACGTCCCTGCCGCACGAGTAGTCGTTGTCTTCACCTGCACGCGTCGCATCTCTCCACCAGACGAAATGACGAGGTCGTACCGACTCGGCTCGAGCGGCCAACTCACATCGCACCCGCACATCGTGTACCAAGCCGCCGCGAGGAGCGAACCCGCGCGGTCAAGTCGCGAGGTGTCCGGTCGAAGTTCCGCATCCGCCGAAGCTGCCTCGCGCGGTGCCAAGTGGCCCGAGTCCACACCGAGACGCGCCGCGTGGCCCTGGAGCGCGGCGATCGCTGCCTCTCCGGCACCGTCCAGGGACCGGGCGGCCTCGTGCCAATCGGACGCCTCGGCGATGGACTGACGCAGTTCTTCGTCCACCCATCGACGTCGTCCGGTGAAGTGCTCGTAGCTGATTCCAAGCCGGTCGGCATGGGCGCGAACCGACCGCATCGCACCGGCAGAGGTCGACAAGAGACCGAGTTGGCGCAGCACGCCTCGCCACGATCGCGCCGAGGCAACTGCGCTCACGAGTTGACTGTCGCTGTACTTCCGTTGAGCGGACATGCATCGACGCTAGGAGGGGGCTCCGACGAGGGGCTCCACGCACCCGCCCCACCGGACGTCCGGCGGCACCAGATCCGCTGCCGAACGTCGCGAGAATCAAGCAGAGGGCCGGCCCTCTTCTCATTGCGTCGGGATGCGCCATGCCGCCCCTCCACACGCGGCTGCGCCGCGCGCGGAGCCTCCGGCGACACGGATCCCCCTTCCTCCTCGCGAGAAATGAGAAGAGGGCCGGCCTTTCGGCCGACCCTCTTCTCATTGCGTCGGGATGACAGGATTTGAACCTGCGACCCCCTGACCCCCAGTCAGGTGCGCTACCAAGCTGCGCCACATCCCGATGTCCTCGCCGGAGTGAAGACAACTCCCCTATCCTACCCGGTCCGGACCGTGCTCGCGAACCGCGGCCCGCTCCCGCGCGCGTCGTGGCGTGACGAGTGGCGGGGATCTTCGCCGACACGCCGCCGGCAGCCCCCGGCGCACGGCGAGTCTCCCCGCATCCCCGCCATTCATCACGTGGAGCCCGCCATCCGCGACCGCTGCGGCCCGGGCTCCTTGTCGATGTCGGCTGCCGCCGATACCGTCACCGCATGACGACGGTCACGATCGAACCGGCCACCGCCGACCGGTGGGACGACGCCCAGCACGCGCTCACGGGCGGCGGCGACGGCCGCAGCTGTCAGTGCCAGTGGTGGACGCTCACGAACGCGCAGTTCAACGCGGCGAGCGCCGACGAGCGACGCGCGCTCATGCGCGACGAGATCGAGACCGGTCCTCCTCCCGCGCTCATCGCCTACGTCGACGGCGAGGCCGCCGGATGGGTGCGCGTCGGCCCGCGCGCGGCACAGCCGCGCCTGGCCCGCACGAAGGCGTTCACCGCGATCTCGGTCGAGCCGTGGGACGACGCCGACGTGTGGGCGGTGACGTGCTTCGTCGTACGGCGGGAGCACCGCGACACCGGCCTCATGGCATGTCTCCTCGACGCCGCGATCGCGTTCGCCCGCGACGGCGGCGCACGCGTGCTCGAGGGCTACCCGATCGACCCGCACGCCGGGCGACGGGTCGGCTCGAACCAGCTGTTCACCGGCGTGGTGTCGGCGTTCCTCGACGCCGGATTCACCGAGGTCGGCCGCGACAAGCCGCATCGCGCCGTCATGTCGCTCGAGCTGAGCTGAGGCCGCGCACGCCCGCCCGCTTCGCGGCCGTACGATGTACGTGCGGGTCACCCTGCCCGCCGCAGCTCCACCCGGCTCGACACGAAGGAGTGCCGTGCACGCGCTACCCGCTTCGCCCCCGCATCCGCTGCCCGCCGTCAAGCCCCTCGCGGCCGGCTGGTGGTGGGGCTTCGTCCTGTACGTGTTCATCGCCGTCGTCCACATCGGCGCGCTCGCGATCGGCGACGACTCCGTCGCCGCGCCGTCGAAGCTCCTCCTCATGCCCGCCCTCGCCGCGGCGATCGTGTGGGCCGAGCGCGACCGCCGCTGGGGTGTCCCCCAGCTGCTCCTGCTCAGCGCGATCGCGCTGTCGTGGCTCGGCGACGGCGCAGCCTCGTTCTTCCCGTTCGCTCCGACCCTGCCCGTCATGCTGCTGTGCTTCGGCCTCGCGCACGTCGGGTACATCTGGCTGTTCACGCGCTACGGAGCCGTCCGGCGCACCCCCTGGTGGACCCTCGTCTACGCGGTGTGGTGGATCGTCCTCGTCGCCGTGCTGTGGCCGCGGCTCGGCGCCCTCGCGGTGGCCGTGGCCGCATACGGACTGGTGCTCGCGGGCACCGCGGTCACCTCGGCGCGCGGTCACGTCCTCACCGCCGTGGGTGGAGCGCTGTTCCTGGCGTCCGACACGATCCTGGCTTTCCTGCTGTTCACCCCCGAGCTCATGCCCGAGATCGCCGACGCGCTCGTCATGCTCACCTACTGCAGCGGGCAGGGCCTCATCGCCGTCGGCCTCCTGCTCAGCGGTCTCGCGGCGCGACGCCCGCGGAGCGAACCCTCGCAGGTCTGAGATCATGGCCCGATGACGGATGCCTCCGCCCGCGTCGACGCGTGGCTCTGGGCCGTGCGCGTCTACAAGACGCGTTCGCTCGCCACGACGGCGTGCCGCGCCGGCCACGTGCGCGTCAACGGCGAGCGCGCGAAGGCCGCGCAGAAGGTGAAGCCCGGCGACGAGCTGCGCGTGCGCATCAGCGGCTTCGACCGCATCCTCGTCGTCAAGTCCCCGATCTCCAAGCGCGTCGGCGCGGCGATGGCCGCGGACGCCGTCGACGACCGCACGCCTCCCCCGCCGCCGCGGGAGGAGATGCCTTTCGTCCCCATCCGCGACCGCGGCGCGGGACGTCCGACCAAGCGCGAGCGGCGCGAGATCGACCGGCTCCGCGGCCGCGACTGAGCCGGCCGCGCACGCCGACGCCCCGCCCGGAGCATCCGGGGCGGGGCGTCGCTCGTTCGCGTCAGGCGCGCTGCTCGGCCGAATCCGAGGCGCGGACCTCCCCTGTCGCGTCGAGTGCCGCGGCCACCTCACCGCGGTGCGAACGGACCTCATCGAACGACGTGCCGTAGTAGGCCGCCTCCATGAGGGTCTTCATGTCGGCCAGCATCGGCATCCGCGGGTTCGCGGGCGCGCACTGGTCCTCGTAGGCGGCCATGGCCAGCTCGTCGAGACGGCCGATGAAGGCCTCCTCGGCGACGCCCTGCGCCTGGAACGACCGCTCGATGCCGACGGCATCCCGCAGTTTCTCCACCGCCGCCGCGTACGACTCCACGCCCTCTTCGGGAGTGGCCGCCGGCAGACCCAGGTGCTGCGCGATCTCCTGGAAGCGCTCCGGGGCGATGTAGCGCTCGTACTTCGGCCAGCTCGTGAGCTTCGACGGCACACGGCCGTTGTAGCGGATCACGTGCGGCAGGTACACCGCGTTGGTGCGGCCGTGCACGAGGTGGAACTTCGAGCCGGTCACGTGCGCCATCGCGTGGACGATCCCGAGGAACGCGTTGCCGAACGCCATACCCGATAGGGATGCCGCGTTGTGCATCTTCTCGCGAGCACGGATGTCGGCCGGGTCGGTCGAGCCGGGCACCGCCTTTGCGCTGCGCTCGATGTTCTCGAAGATCAGCTTGATGGCGTGCAGCGCCAGGCCGTCGGTGTAGTCGTTCGCGTAGACCGACACGTACGCCTCGGTGGAGTGCGTCAGCGCGTCGAATCCGGCATCCGCCACGAGGAACGCCGGCAGGGCCGAGGTCAGCAGCGGGTCGACGATCGCGACCGACGGGGTCAGCGCGTAGTCGGCGAGCGGGTACTTCATGCCCGTCTCGTCGTCGGTGATGACCGCGAACGGCGTCATCTCGCTGCCGGTGCCCGAGGTCGTCGGGATGCAGACGAGCTTGGCCTCCTTGCCCAGGTCCGGGAACTTGAAGGCGCGCTTGCGGACGTCGAAGAACTTCTCGCGCATGTCCGAGAACTGCACGTCTGGGTTCTCGTACAGCAGCCACATGACCTTCGCGGCGTCCATCGGCGAGCCGCCGCCGAGGGCGATGATCGTGTCGGGCTTGAATTGGCGCATCTGCGCAGCGCCCGCCTGGACCGAAGACAGCTTCGGTTCGGGCTGCACGGTGTCGATGATCTGCAGGTGCACGCGGTTGCGGCGCCGGTTCAGGACGTCGATGACCTTGTCGACGAAGCCGAGCTTGGTCATTCCGCCGTCGGTGACGATCGTGACGCGCTCGACGCCCTTCATGTCGATCAGGTAGCGGATGGCGTTCGGCTCGAAGTAGGTCTTGGCCGGAACCTTGAACCACTGCAGGTTATTGTTGCGCCGGCCGACGCGCTTGATGTTCAACAGGTTCACCGCCGAGACGTTGTTCGAGACCGAGTTGTGTCCGTACGAGCCGCAGCCCAGGGTCAGCGACGGCATGAACGCGTTGTAGATGTCGCCGATGCCGCCGAGGGCCGAGGGCGCGTTCTCGATGATGCGGACCGCCTTGACGCGCAGCGCGAAGTCCTTGATGACGGCGGGGTCGTTGCTGTGCACGGCGCCGGAGTGGCCGAGACCGTCGAAGTTGACCATCTGCTCCGACAGGTGGATGCCCTCCTCCGCGTTCGCGGCGCGCAGCACCGCGAGGACCGGGGCGAGCTTCTCGCGTGTGAGGGGCTCGTGCGGGCCGACGCCCGACACCTCCGCCAGCAGCACCGACGTGTCCTCGGGAACCGTGAAGCCGGCCTGCTCGGCGATCCACACCGGCGACTGGCCCACGACCTTGGCGTTGAGCTTGGCCTCGCCGCAGTTCTCGGCGCACGCCTCGACACCGAAGATGAACTCCTCGAGCATCGCCTTCTCGGCCGGCGTCACCGTGTAGGCGTGCAGGCGCTCGAACTCGGCGAGGGCCTCGGCCGCGATCGGCTCGTCGAGGATGACGGCCTGCTCGGACGCGCACACCATGCCGTTGTCGAACGACTTCGACAGCACGATGTCGTTGACGGCTCGGCCGACCTTCGCGGTGCGCTCGATGAACGCCGGCACGTTGCCGGCCCCGACGCCGAGGGCGGGCTTGCCGCACGAGTACGCCGCGCGCACCATGGCGTTGCCGCCGGTGGCGAGGATGAGCGCGACATCCGGGTGGTTCATGAGGGCCCCGGATGCCTCGAGCGACGGGTGCTCGACCCACTGGATGCAGTTGGCGGGGGCGCCGGCGGCGATCGCGGCGTCGCGCACGATGGTGGCGGCGTCGACGGAGCAGTTCTGGGCCGAAGGGTGGAACCCGAAGATGATCGGGTTGCGGGTCTTCAGCGCGATGAGCGACTTGAAGATGGTGGTCGAGGTAGGGTTCGTCACCGGCGTGATGCCGGCGACGACGCCCACGGGGTCGGCGATCTCGGTGATGCCCGAGATCTCGTCGGTGGAGATGACCCCGACCGTGCGCTGCTTGATGATCGAGTGCGTGACGTGCTCGCACGCGAACATGTTCTTCACGGCCTTGTCCTCGAACAGTCCGCGGCCGGTCTCCTCGACGGCCTGGACGGCGAGCTCGCCGTGGTTGTGGAGCGCGGCGACGGACGCCTTGCGGACGATGTGGTCGACCTGCTCCTGGGTGAAGAATGCGTACTCGGCGAGCGCCTCCTGCGCCCTGGCGACGAGTGCGTCGATCTCGGTGGACATCTCTCCTCCAACCGGCGGCCCGGGCACCTCACCCGCGCCCTTGCCTGACACTCAGGGTACTCCTGTGGTCAGACCACATAGGGACTTTAGTCCCATGGAGTGAGGTCAGGCGTTTCGACCCGAGTGGACGAGCATGGGAGCGCGCCGAATGCCGCTCAGTCCGCGAGCAGGTCGGTCAGCCATCGCGCACCGCGGACGCGTGCCCCGGCTTCGGTCACGCGCGCGGCGAGCTCTCGATCGCCGGTCACGACGTCGACGGCGTGCCCCGACGCGACCAGGCGGTGAGCCTCCGCGGCGATCGCGTCGTCGCCGCCCGCCGATGCGCGCACGACCCCGATGCCGTCCGGGGCGGCATCCGCTCCCCTGGCCTCACCCTCGAGGACGACGGACCACTCGGGGAACCAGCGGTCCTCGGCCATGTCGAGGGCGGATGCCGCGATGCCCGCCGACGCGAGCCTGTCGATCCGGCGGACGAGACGCGACGCCGCGCCCGCCCGGTCACGCCACCACCCGTCGGGGACCGACCCGACGACGTTCGCGGCGTCGACGACGACCGCGGGGCGCACATCCACCAGCGACCGCAGCCGCCCCCACGCCTTCTCGAAGCCGGGATGGAGCGGGTACGCCGCGACATCGTCGACCGGCACCCACTTCAACTCGACGCTCTCGGGGTCGCTGATGACGGGCTCGAAGGAACGTGTGACGTCTGCGACGACCGTCGCGTAGCTCCAGTAGCCGAGGTCGAGGACGCTCATGAATCGGGTGCGGATGTCCCGATGCGGCACGCCGGCCTCCTCCTTCGCCTCGCGGACCGCCGCGTCGTGCGCCGACTCCCCCTCGTGACGCGCACCTCCCGGAAGCGCCCACGTGCCGCCGAAGTGGCTCCACGACACGCGGTGCTGCAGCAGCACGCCGCGGGTCGGGTCGACCGCGAGCAGGCCGGCAGCGCCGAACCGGCCCCAGTACCGCTCGCCCGTGGGGGCGACGACCCAGGCGTCGCCCGGGTTGCGGGCACCCAACGGGCGCCGGGGCGGTCCCGGTGTCGGCTGCTGGGCGGTCACCCAGCCAGCCTGTCACACCGTCGAGGCACCCCGGCGCGCCCGCATCCGAGTTCTGATGATGTTCAGATGAAGAGGGTCGTGCCCGACTTCTGCGCCTCGCCGAGGAACGTCGCCACGCCGCCCAGCTCGATGCCCTCGAGCAGGTCGGACTCGGCGATCCCGAGGAGGTCCATCGTCATGGTGCAGCCGATGAGCCGCGCCCCGTCCTCGCGCGCCGACTGCATGAGCTCGGGCAGCGTCTGCACCGAGTGGTCCTCCATGACCTTCTTGATCATCGCCGGGCCCATGCCGGCCATGTTCATGGTCGACAGCGGCAGCTTCTCGGGCCCGGAGGGCATCATCATGCCGAACATCTTGTCGAGCACCTTGCGATCGCGCTTGGGCGGATCCTGCCGGCGCAGCGCGTTCAGGCCCCAGAAGGTGAAGAACATCGACACCTTCTGGCCCATCGCCAGCGCGCCGTTGGCGATGATGAAGGCCGCGAGGACCTTGTCCATGTCGCCGGAGAACACCACGAACGAGACCTGGTCGAGGCTCTGCCGGGCCACCCCGCCCGCCGGGGCCCCGCCGCCCTTGCGGAACGTCGCGACATAGCCGGGTCCTTCAGGAGTCATGGCGAGCAGCTCGTGGCCCTTCGTCGACGCCCACGCCGGGCCGTCGGCGGCGAAGCCCGGGTCCGACACGTGCACGACGACGTCGTCGCCGGGCTGGACCTCGTCCATCTTCTTCGCGAGCTTCATGATCGGACCGGGGCACGCCAGGCCCGTGCAGTCCAGCTCGACGATGGCACCGGTGCCCTGTGCCGACTTGATCAGGTCGACCGCCTCGGCGTACGCGATCTCGGGCGCCTTGACGGCCTCGCCGACCGGCTCGAGGTCGTGCCAGAAGCGGAACGTGTGGGATCCGCCCGACAGCGTCTTCACGTCCTCGAATCCGCGCTGCACGAGCAGACGGTAGGCGAGGTAGCTGCGGAAGCCGACGGCGCAGTACAGCCGGATCGGCACGCTCTTGTCCCACGACTCGACGACGGCGCGCATCGTCCCCAGCGGCACGCTCTCGGCGCCCGGGATGTGCCAGATGTCGTACTCCTCGGGTGTGCGCACGTCGATGATGCGCGCCCCCTCGACGGTCTCGGGGAAGTCCTTCGCGTACCAGAGGTTCAGGTCGCCCCTGAAGACGTTCGTCGCCACGAAGCCGGCCATGTTGACCGGGTCCTTGGCCGAGCCGAACGGCGGCGCGTACGCCAGCTCGAGGGTCTCGAGGTCGTGGACCTTCGCGCCCAGGCGGATCGCGGTGGCGAAGACGTCCAGGCGCTTGTCGACACCGTCGAAGCCGGCGATCTGAGCGCCGAGGACCTTGCCGTCCTCGGGCGAGAACAGCAGCTTGATGTGCATCATCGCTGTGCCCGGGTAGTACCCGGCGTGACCCGACGGATGCACGTGCACCGTGCGGTACGGCACGCCGGCGCGCTCGAGCTGACGCTCGGTGGCCCCGGTGCCGCCCGCGGTCATCTCGAACACCTTCACGATCGAGGTGCCCTGCGTCGAGAGGTACTCGGTGTCGCGGCCGCAGATGTTCTCGGCGGCGACGCGCGCCTCGCGGTTCGCGGGCCCCGCCAGCGGAGTGATCCACTTGCCCGGCAGCACCGTGTGATCGGTCTCGACCGCGTCGCCCGCGGCCCAGATGTTCGGGTCGGAGGTCTTCATGTGGGTGTCGACGACGATGCCGCCCCGCTCGCCCATCGCCAGGCCCGCCTCGACGGCGAGGCCCGTGTTGGGGCGGACGCCGGCGGACATGATCACCAGATCGGCGTCGAGCGTCTTGCCGTTGTTCAGCTCGACGCGCAGGCTCCCGTCCGGCCGCTTCTGGAAGGCGGCGGCGGCCGTGCTGAGGATCAGTTCGACACCGCGTCCGCGGATGTGCTGCTCGACGGGGATCGAGACCTCCTTGTCCAGCGGCGGCATGATCTGGTCGCTGAGCTCGACGACCGTGACCTCGGCGCCGCGGTGGCGGAGGTTCTCGGCCATCTCGAGGCCGATGTACCCGGCGCCGATGACGACCGTGCGCACGGGCTTGTTCGTCCCCTGCGCGGACGCGAGCGCGGCATCCAGATGCTGCTTGATCTCGTCCATGTCGGTGATGTTGCGGAGGACATGGATGCCGGGCAGATCGATGCCCGGCAGCGGCAGGTGCAGCGGGTCCGCTCCCTGGCACAGCGCCAGCTTGTCGTAGGACTCGGTGTACTCCTTGCCGGTGCCGACCTCGCGGACGGTGACGGTCTTCTTCTTCGGGTCGATCGCCGTGACCTCGGTCGAGACGCGCACGTCGATGCCGAGCGACTCGTTGAGGCTCTCGGGGGTCTGCAGCAGCAGGCGGCTGCGATCGGTGATCACACCGCCGATGTGGTACGGCAGACCGCAGTTGGCGAACGAGACGTAGCCGCCCCGCTCGAACACGATGATCTCAGCGGCCTCATCCAGGCGTCGCGCACGAGCGGCGACCGATGCGCCTCCCGCGACTCCTCCGACGACGACGAGCTTCATGGCTGACTCCTTCTCCGGTGCCGGCCGCGGTGGCCGGACCACAACGTCACGTGTCGAACATACGGTCTGGGGTATCGCCGCGGAAGGCCCTTGGTCCCGATGACAGTGTGGTATGACCACACTCGGAGAGTGAGCGTCCAGCGTCGATACACCCGAGCCGGCACCTCCGGTGCGCGCCACGCGGACGCCTGTCGGCACCCACAACGCGCACCCTCATCACACGGCCCGAACATGTGGCCTGACCACATAGTCCGTGCGGGTCGCTCCATCGCGGGAGTACGGTGTGCTGGCGCTCCGCGACGGCGCGGAGTCCCGATTTCCGTCGAAGAGGAGCGCCCATGGACACCACCGTCCCCACCGCGACCGCACCGCGCAGCATCCCGGTGGCCGCGACGATCGACGAGTACCTCGCCCAGAGCGATTGGCGCGTCAACGCCAACGCCAACCAGGGCTACTCGCTGGGCGGGATGATCCTGAACACCGCCGGCAAGCTCGTCGCCAACTACTGGCTCGACGAGATCTACCCGCCGGCGGCGAGCCCCGCCCACCGCGAGGGCGACATCCACATCCATGATCTCGACGTCTTCGCCGGCTACTGCGCCGGGTGGTCGCTGCGGGCCCTGCTCGAGCAGGGATTCAACGGCATCCCCGGCCGCATCTCGTCCGGACCTCCCCGGCACCTGTCGACCGCCACCGGGCAGATGGTCAACTTCCTGGGCACGCTCCAGAACGAATGGGCCGGCGCCCAGGCGTTCAGCTCCGTCGACACCTACCTCGCCCCGTACGTGCGGGTGGACGGGCTGGAATACGAGCAGGTTCGCCAGATCATGCAGCAGTTCGTCTTCGATCTGAACGTGCCCTCGCGCTGGGGTACGCAGACCCCGTTCACGAACCTCACGTTCGACTGGACGTGCCCCGATGACCTCGCCGAGGAGCACCCGCTCGTCGGCGGCCGCGTGTGCGTCTTCGCGTACGGCGACCTCGCCGAGGAGATGCGGATGATCAACCGTGCGTTCATCGACGTGATGAGCGCGGGCGACGTGGACGGGCGCGCGTTCACCTTCCCGATCCCGACCTACAACATCACGCCCGACTTCGACTGGGACTCTCCCGAGGCCGATGCGCTGTTCGACATGACGGCCCGGTACGGACTCCCCTACTTCCAGAACTTCCTCAACTCCGAGCTGGATCCGCACATGATCCGCTCCATGTGCTGCCGGCTGCAGCTCGACCTGACCGAGCTGCTCAAGCGCGGCAACGGCCTGTTCGGCTCGGCCGAGCAGACCGGATCGGTCGGGGTCGTCACGATCAACTGCGCACGGCTCGGATACCTCCACGCGGGCGATCTGGACGGCGCGCTGGCGCGGCTCGAGGAACTCGCCGACCTCGCGCGCGACACGCTCGAGGCCAAGCGCGCCATCATCTCGCACCACATCGAGGGCGGGCTGTTCCCGTACACGCGCCGGTACCTCGGAACCCTCGAGAACCACTTCTCCACGATCGGCGTCAACGGCGTCAACGAGTTCGTCCGGAACTTCACCGCCGATCGCGCCGACGTCTCGACCCCCGAGGGAATCGCGCTCGCGACCCGGCTGCTCGATCGCCTGCGCGAGCTGCTCGTGGAGTACCAGGAGCACTCCGGGCACATGTACAACCTCGAGGCGACGCCCGCCGAGAGCGCGACCTACCGGTTCGCCAAGACCGACATCGCCCGGTTCGGCGACGCGATCATCCACGCCGGGACCCCCGAGAACCCGTACTACACGAACTCGTCGCAGCTGCCGGTCGGCTTCACCGACGACCCGTTCGAGGCGCTGACGCTGCAGGAGTCGCTCCAGCAGAAGTACACCGGCGGCACCGTCATGCACTTGTACCTGGGCGAGGCCGCACCGTCGGGCGCGGCGTGCAAGGCGCTCGTGCGGCGGTCGCTCGAGCGCTTCCGCATCCCGTACCTGACGATCACGCCGACGTTCTCGATCTGCCCCGTGCACGGCTACGTCTCGGGCGACCACGCCGCCTGCCCGGCGTGCGGACGGGAGTGCGAGGTGTGGACGCGCGTCATGGGCTACTTCCGCCCCGTCTCGTCGTTCAACATCGGCAAGCGCGGCGAGGCCGCCGAGCGCGTGTACTTCTCGGCCGACAAGCTGCTGGACCGTGAGCCGGAGCCGGCGCATGTCTGAGCGGTCGGATGCCGCGGGCCGCCGCCCGGCGCGCCCCGAGGACCTGCGCATCGCGGGGATCACCCTCTTCTCCACGGTGGACTGGCCCGACCGGCTCGCGGCAACCCTGTTCCTGCAGGGGTGTCCGTGGGACTGCTTCTACTGCCACAACCCCGCCCTGATCGATCCCCGCGCCCGCGGAAGCGTGTCGTGGGACGACGCCGTCGCCGACCTGGAGTCGCGTCGCGGCCTGATCGACGGCGTCGTGCTCTCGGGCGGCGAGCCGACGATGCAGCGCGCGACGCTGCCGGCCATCCAGGAGCTGCGGCGCCGCGGCTTCGCCGTGGGTCTGCACACCGCCGGCGCCTTCCCCCTGCTGCTGGCTCGCATCCTGCCGTTCGTGGACTGGGTGGGTCTCGACATCAAGGCGACGGCAGACGAGTACGCGACCGTGACCGGGCGCGCGCGCAGCGGTGAGCTCGCGTGGCGTTCGCTCGAGCTCGTGCTCGCGAGCGCCGACCTGCGGCGCGGGACGCGGCATCCGCTCGACTACGAGGTCCGCACGACCGCCCACCCCGCGGCGACCGATGACGAGGAGCTGTGCCGCCTGGGCGACGACCTCGCCGGCCGCGGCGTGTCATCGTGGGCCGTCCAGCGCGCCCGCAGCACCGGCGCGCGCGCCCCGCTGCCCCGCGTCGAGGCGCCCGACGCCGGTGCACGCCTCGCCCTGGACGGTCTCCCGTCCGACCGCTTCGCGCACCTCACCGTGCGCTGAACCGCTCGCCGCGAGACTCTGGATTGTCGGCGAGCCCCGGGGTTCTCGGCGAGACGCTTCCGCGGGGAGCGCGGTCTCGGCGAAAGACGTGGGTCTCGGCGAAAGACGTGGGTCTCGGCGAAAGACGTGGGTCTCGCGAAGCGGTCGACGGGCGCGGGCAGGGCGTCGGCCGTGTCGCGGGGGCCACACGGTGTGGAGCGGACCGGACCGCGGGGCGTGCGCCGCGCGCCAGTCCGGGCAGAATCGGCGCATGGAGTACGAGCTCGACGACTCGCCCGATCGCGTGCAGCGCGACGCGGTGTGGGCGTTCCTGTCCACCGAGGCGTACTGGGCGCGCTGGCGCAGCCGGGCCGATCTCGAGGCCCAGCTCGACAGCGCATGGCGCGTGGTGGGCGCCTATCGCGGCGACACCGGCGAGCTCGTCGGCTTCGCCCGGGCGATCTCGGACGGCGTCGCGTTCGCGTACCTCGCCGACGTGTTCGTGGCCGCCGGCCACCGCGGGCGGGGCCTGGGCCGTCGCATCGTCGCGCGCATGATCGACGAGGGTCCCGGCCGCGACTTCCGCTGGACCCTGTTCACCGGCGACGCCCACGACCTGTACGCCGAGTTCGGATTCACCGCGCCGGACGCCACCGCGATGGTGCGCCGCGCCGCTCCTCACCTGCGCTGACGACGTCACCGCATACAGCATCCGCCTCGGCCCACTCCGGGCACTCCCCAGCGGTCACCGCGCGATAGCACCCGATCCGGGCCCGAACGGGTGCTATCGCGCCGTCACGTCAGATCTGCGAAGAGGGAGGGAACTGGGGGGTGGGAGGGGTCAGCGCTTGCGGCGCTCGCGCACGCGCATGTTCGTCACGATCGGCGTGCCCTCGAAGCCGTACAGCTCGCGCAGGCGGCGTTGCACGAAGCGGCGGTAGCCGGGGTCGAGGAACCCGGTCGTGAACAGCACGAAGGTCGGCGGGCGCGTGCTCGCCTGCGTGCCGAACAGGATGCGCGGCTGCTTGCCGCCGCGGAGCGGATGCGGGTGCTCGGCGACGAGCTCCGACAGGAACGCGTTGAACTTGCCGGTCGGGATGCGCTGATCCCACGAGGCCAGCGCCGTCTCGAGCGCCGGCACGAGCTTGTCGAGGTGGCGCCCGGTGCGCGCCGAGATGTTCACGCGGGGCGCCCAGGCGACGTGCGCGAGGTCCTGCTCGATCTCGCGCTCGAGGTAGCGGCGACGGTCCATGTTCTCCATGTCGTCGTCGTTCAGGCGGTCCCACTTGTTGAACGCGAGCACGAGCGCGCGGCCAGACTCGAGCACGAGGTCGATGATGTTGAGGTCCTGGACGCTGATCGGCTGCGACACGTCGAGCACGACGACGGCAACCTCGGCCTTCTCGAGCGCGGCGGACGTGCGCAGCGACGCGTAGAAGTCGGCGCCCTGCTGCAGGTGCACGCGACGACGGATGCCGGCGGTGTCGACGAACCGCCACATCTTGCCGCCGAGCTCCACGATCTCGTCCACCGGGTCCCGGGTGGTGCCGGCGAGGTCGTTGACGACGACCCGCTCTTCGCCGGCCGCCTTGTTCAGCAGCGACGACTTGCCGACGTTCGGCCGGCCGAGGATCGCGACGCGGCGCGGCCCGCCGACCTCGGCCTTGGCCACCGCCGAGACGTCGGGCAGCACCTTCATGACCTCGTCGAGGAGGTCGGCGACGCCGCGGCCGTGGATGGCCGAGACCGGCTGCGGCTCCCCCAGGCCCAGGTTCCACAGCGCCGCGGCCTCGGGCTCCTGGCGGGAGT
Source organism: Microbacterium thalassium (assembly GCF_014208045.1). Taxonomy (NCBI): domain Bacteria; kingdom Bacillati; phylum Actinomycetota; class Actinomycetes; order Micrococcales; family Microbacteriaceae; genus Microbacterium; species Microbacterium thalassium. The sequence continues at coordinate 2,080,508 of NZ_JACHML010000001.1, read as the reverse complement.
CGTCGATCTTGTTGGCGACGAGGAACACCGGCTTGCCGCTGCGGCGCAGCAGCTTCACGACGTGCTCGTCGGTGCTGGTCGCGCCCACCATGGCATCCACGACGAACAGGACGACGTCCGACAGGTCGATCGCGATCTCGGCCTGCGCGGCCACCGACCGGTCGATCCCCTTCGCGTCGGGCTCCCACCCGCCGGTGTCGACCAGCGTGAACCGCCGGTCCAGCCACTCGGCCTTGTACGACACGCGGTCGCGGGTCACGCCCGGCGTGTCCTCGACGACCGCCTCGCGGCGGCCGAGGATGCGGTTCACGAGCGCGGACTTGCCGACGTTGGGTCGCCCGACGATCGCGACGACGGGCAGGGCCGGATGCAGCTCCACGCCCTCGTCACCCGCGGTGATGCCCGCGAGGATCGCGGCATCCTCGTCGTCGAGCTCGTAGTCGTCGAGGCCCGCACGCAGCGACGCCGCGCGTTGCTCGATGAGCGCGTCATCGAGGCCGGCGAGGGTCTCGGCGAGGTGATCCTCGCCCTCGTAGTCGTCGAATTCGGTGTCGTCAGCGGCCATCGGCGGCTCCCGTCGTCGGCGCGAGTGCGGAGGCCACGACGTCGAGCACCGCGGTCACGGTCTGCTCGAAGTCGAGCTCGGTCGAATCCACCACCGTGACGCCGGGGGCGGCGGTGAGGAAGTCCACGACCTTGGAGTCCGCCGCGTCGCGCTGCGCCATGGCGTTCGCGACCTGGACGGCGTCGTGGTTGGTCAGCTCGGCGCTGCGGCGCGCGGCGCGGACCTCGGGCGACGCGGTGAGCAGGATGCGCACGGGCGCGTCCGGGGCGACGACCGTGGTGATGTCGCGTCCCTCGACGACGACTCCCTCGCGGCCGGATGCCGCCACGAGCGAGCGGAACAGACCGTTGGCGGACTCGCGCACGGCGGGCACGCGCGCCACGCCGCTGACGGCGTCGCTCACGCGCGGCTCGCGGATCGCCTCGGTCACGTCGGTGTCGCCCACCTCGACGCGGTACGCGTCGGGGTCGAGCGCGATGCCGAACTCGAAGTCGCCCGTCACCTCGAGGACGCTCATCGCGTCGGACGTGTCCACGCCGTGCTCGAGGGCGTGCCACGCGAAGGCGCGGTAGGCGGCGCCGGTGTCGAGGTAGCCGAAGCCCAGGCGGCGGGCCACCTCCCTCGACACGCTCGACTTGCCGCTGCCGGCGGGCCCGTCGATCGCGACGATCATCGGAACGCTGTCAGTCATTGGTACTCGCAATCTTCCATCCGCGGGCGGTGAGCCCGTCGATCGCACGCTGCACCGCACCCGGGACCACGCTGATCTCGGCGAGGCCGAACAGCGCTCCGGGCGAGTGCTCCATGCGGAAATCCTCGACGTTGACGTCGAGTGCGCCGAGGTCGCCGAACAGGCGCCCCAGCTGACCGGGACGGTCGTCGACCATGACGACGACCGGCTCGAAACGTCTGTTCTGCCCGTGCTTGCCGGGAAGCCGCTCCACGCCCTGGTTGCCGCGGCGGATCGTGTCGGCGACCGCGCGCCGCGCACCGGGCGCGTCGGGCTCGCGCAGCGCGTCGGCGACGTCCGACAGATCGCCGGCGAGTGCATCGAGCACGTCGACGACCGGGGCGGCGTTGGCGCCGAGGATCTGCACCCACAGTTCGGGGGCGGATGCCGCGATGCGCGTCGTGTCGCGCACGCCCTGCCCGGCGAGCCGCAGGGATCCGTCGGGGGCGTCCACGAACCGGCCGGCCAGCAGGCTCGCCACCAGCTGCGGGACATGGGAGATCAGGGCGACCGAGCGGTCGTGGTCCTCGGGCGTCATCTCCAGCGGCATGGCGCCGAGGTCGAGGGCGAGACCCTCGACCAGGGCGAGGTCCGCCGCCGACGTCTCGCCGTCGCGGCACACGACCCAGGGACGGCCGACGAAGATGTCTGCCCGTGCGGCGATCGCCCCGCCCCGCTCGCGACCCGCGAGGGGATGGGAGCCGATGTAGCGGGCGATGTCGACACCGCGCTCGCGCAGCGTGCGCAGGGGCTCGAGCTTGACGCTCGCGACGTCGGTGACGACGGCGTCCGGGTGGGCGGCGAGCTCGCGCTCGATCACGTCGGCGGTGACATCGGGCGGAACCGCCACGACCACGAGCGACGGGCTGTCGTCCTCGCGCGCGACGCGCCCCGCACCGTAGTCGACGGCGAGCCGAAGCTGCGCGGGCGACGAATCGGCCAGCGCGACGTCGACGCCGAGACCCGACAGCGCGTGGCCGATGCTCGATCCGAGCAGGCCCGCGCCGACGATGCGCACGGTGCCGTGCACGCGCGCGGCGGCGCGCGCGTGTGCTGCCGAAGTGTCGGTCACGTGGTCTCCTGATCAGGTCGCGACCGTGGGTCGTCCTCCGCCGCGTTCGGCGGGACGTCGCTCGTCGCCTGGCGCGCCAATGTCAGCAGCGCACCCCGCTCCACTTTAGTCAACTCGCGAGTGCGCCCGGCTGGAAGAGTTCCCAGGTGGAGGGGACCGAACTGCCGGCGCACGAGCTCGACGACCGGGTGGCCGACGGCCGCCATCATGCGCCGCACGATGCGGTTGCGGCCGGAATGCAGGGTCAGCTCGACGAGCGAGCCGCCGCCTTCGGCGGAAGCGGTCAGCAGGCGCGCCTTGTCGGCGGCGATCGGGCCGTCCTCGAGCTCCACGCCCTTCGTCAGGCGTGCGATCGTCTGCGGGGTCACGCGGCCCTCGACCTTGGCGATGTACACCTTCGTCACGCCGAACGAGGGGTGGGCGAGGATGTGCGCCAGCTCACCGTCGTTGGTGAGGACGAGCAGCCCGCTGGTCTCGGCATCGAGGCGGCCGACGTTGTAGAGCCGCTCCGTCCACTCCTTCGTGAACCGCCGCAGATCGGGACGACCGCGGTCGTCCTTCATGGAGCTGACGACGCCGGTGGGCTTGTTGAGCATGATGTAGCGCTTCGTCTGGTCGAGCTGGACGGCGGTGCCGTCCACGTCGATCACGGCCGTCTCGGGATCGACGCGGGTTCCGAGCTCGGTGACGACCTGTCCGTCCACGCGCACGCGACCTTCGACGATCAGCTGCTCCGCGACGCGGCGCGAGGCCACGCCGGCGTTCGCGAGCACCTTCTGCAGGCGCACGCCGGTCTCGCTCATCGCGCGACCTCCTCGTCGAATCCGCGGGCGCCGTCGTCGAGCAGCGGCGAGATGTGGGGCAGCTCGTCGAGGGAGTTGATGCCCAGGTGCACCAGCAGGGCGTCGGAGGTGCCGTAGTGGATCGCACCGGTCTCGGGGTCGGCGAACCTCTCCTCGATGAGCCCGCGCGACATCAGGGTGCGTACGACCGAATCGACGTTGACGGCGCGGATCGCGGCGACCTGGCCGCGCGTGACGGGCTGCTTGTACGCGATGACCGCGAGGGTCTCCAGCGCCGCCTGCGACAGGCGGGACGGCGCCTGCGCCCCGACGAAGTCCTTCACGACGCCGTCGAGCTCCTCGCGGACGTAGAGCCGCCAGCCTCCGCCGACCTCGCGCAGCTCGAAGCCCCGGCGGGGGCCGCCGGCCAGTCCGTCGTAGTCGGCGACGAGCCCCTCGATCGCCTGACGCACGGCCGGGACCGGCGCGCCCACGGCCGTCGCGAGGCTCACCAGGCTCTGCGGCTCGTCGACGACCAGCAGGATCGCCTCGAGCCGCCGGGCGACGTCGCTGAGGATGTCATCGGTCATAGTCGGCTCCCAAGCTCGCGAGGTTCTCATCGGACCACCGTTCGGCGGTCCAGCGCAGCGTCAGCTCCCCCAGCGGCTCCAGCTGCTCGAAGCCGATGGCCGAGTGGCGGTACAGCTCGAGCACCGAGAGGAACCGTGCCACGACCACGCCGGACTGCGCCACCCCCGACACCAGTTCGCGGAACGACATCGTCCCCGCATCCCGCAGCAGCGTGACGACGATGGCGGCCTGCTCGCGGATGCTGATCAGCGGCGCGTGCAGGTGATCCAGGCCGACATGCGGGATCTCCTTGGGCGAGAACGCCAGGACCGCCAGGGCCGCGAAGTCCTCCGCGCTGAGCGTCCACTTCAGCTCGGGGACGGCGTCCCGGTATTTCTGCTCGAGCCGGACCTGCCGCACGTGACGGTTCTCCTCGCGGATCAGGCAGCGCGAGAACCACGCCGAGACCTCCTTGAACGCCCGGTACTGCAGCAGGCGCGCGAAGAGCAGGTCGCGCGCCTCGAGAAGCGCGACGGACTCGGCATCCACCAGCTCTCCCTGCGGAAGGAGGCCGGCGACCTTCATGTCCAGCAGCGTCGCGGCCACGACGAGGAACTCCGACGCCTCGTCCAGCTCCTCGGGGCTCAGGCTCCGCAGGTAGGCGATGAACTCGTCGGTCACCTTCGACAGCGAGACCTCGGTGATGTCCATCTCGTGCTTGGAGATGAGGTTCAGCAGCAGGTCGAACGGCCCGTCGAAGTTCGCCAGAGAGACGCGGAATCCTTCGTCCCCGCCGTCGCCGAGGACCGGCCCACCGGACTCGCTCGGAATGGAGCCCACATCGGGCGCACCGAGGTCCGGGGCGTCCGGCTCAGGCGACGGCGCCACGGGCGACCAGCTCCCGCGCGAGGCGCAGGTAGGCCTGGGCGGCCGCGTGCTCCGGCGCGAACTCGGTGATGGGCATGCCCGACACCGACGCATCGGGGAACTTCACGGTCCGCCCGATGACGGTCTCGAGGACGTCGTCGCCGAACGCCTCCACGACGCGCTCGAGCACTTCGCGCGAGTGCAGCGTGCGCGGGTCGTACATCGTCGCCAGCACGCCGTCCAGCGTGATCGACGGGTTCAGGCGGTCGCGGACCTTCTCGATCGTCTCGATGAGCAGGGCGACCCCGCGCAGGGCGAAGTACTCGCACTCGAGCGGGATGACCACGCCGTGGCTCGCCGTCAGGGCGTTGACGGTGAGGAGGCCGAGCGAGGGCTGGCAGTCGATCAGGATGACGTCGTATTCGCCGGCGAGCCGGCGCAGCGCGCGCGCGAGCGTCTGCTCGCGCGCCACCTCATTGACCAGATGGACCTCGGCGGCGGAGAGGTCGATGTTCGCCGGGATGAGATCGAGGTTCTCCACGGCGGTGGAGACGACGATCTCGTGGGGGTCGCGCTTGCCGTCCAGCAGCAGGTCGTACACCGTGGGGATCTCGTGGGTCGGGATGCCCAGACCCGCCGACAGCGCACCCTGCGGGTCGAAGTCGACCGCGAGCACCCTGCGGCCGTAGTCGGCCAGCGCGGCGGCCAGGTTGATCGTGGTCGTCGTCTTGCCGACGCCGCCCTTCTGGTTGCACAGCGCGATGATGCGGGCGGGGCCGTGGCTGTCGAGCTTCGGCGGCGTGGGGAAGCCGTGGTACGGACGACCGGTCGGACCGATCAGGGTCTCTTCTTCGCTCACCGCCGTCGCGCCCCGCTTGCTGCCCGCCACCGACTCTCCTGACTTCGCCTGCGTTCGCTCGATTCTAGTGTCCGGCCGGCCGATCGCCAGGGAGGCACAGCGAAACGGCGCGGACCGGGCGGGAATCAGAACAGCGAGCCGAGGACGTCCAGTCGCACCTGGGCGGCGATGGCGATCGCCGCGTAGTCCACGACGGTGATCAGGGGCGCCCACGTGAAGAGCACCGCGCCGAACGTCGTGGGCGGCCCGAACACGCCGTCGCGCAGCATCCAGCCGGCGGTGAACCAGAACAGCGGGATCGTCATGAGCCACACCACCATGCACCACGGGCACAGCGACCCGAACTCGAAGACGCTCCGCCACGCGAACACGTGTACGAGCGCGAATCCTCCGAGCAGGAACACCCCGTACACCCGCCAGTACCACCGCCGCAGACCGCCGGGCGCCGCCAGCGCGCTCACGCCTGCGAACACCGGTCCGAGGAAGAGCGTCACGCCGATGATCGAGTTGGTGAACCCGAGCAGGTTCCCCGCCGGCGAGAGCAGGTTCGGCCCGCACGTGAGCACGACGCTGAACGCGCAGGTGATCAGCGGATCCTGCTCGGTGAGCTGCCCGATGTACTCGAGGTACAGCAGGAACGACACCACCCAGGCCGCGGCTGCGGCGACGATCCAGAAGACCGCGAGGGCGACAGGGGGCCGAAGTGCGCTCGCTCGCGAGCGCTCAGCTGTGGTCATACCACACAGGCTACTCTATCGGGCGGCCCCTGCCAGCGAGCCGGTCACATCCCCGGAGGGGTCGTAGATGAGGCACAGCGCCTCGCGGTCGCCCCCGGCCCACGACTCGACGGTGGGGTAGATCGGGTAGACGTCGAGCGTGGACTCCGCGTACGCGAGCCCCACGAACGCATCGAACTCGTCGACGCAGACACCCGCCGCCTCCTCGAAGGCCGCGTCCTCGCCCGGGTAGTCGCCGTCCTCGTAGTAGTACGCGAAGTAGACCTCGTCGGCGTGCGGGTCGCTGCAGGGCACGACGGGAACCGAGGTGAGCTCGCCGTCGCCCTCGATCAGCTCCAGGCAGTCGCCGACCTGGAGCGCGAACACGTCGGCGCTCGCGTTGCCCTCGACGATCTCGCCGGTCTCATCGTCGCGGACCGGGTCCGTCGTCACGGCGAAGGAGCAGCCGGCCAGCGACAGCGTTCCCAGGACGGCCATCAGGGCGGCGGCGCGGCGCGCGCTGGAGTTCATGCGATTCCCCTCGGGGTTCGGGGCCGAGCACCATCGGGTCGGCGTCTCGACGGCGATGTGCCGACGTCGGCGGAGCCAGTATGGCCTCCGATCGCGGCGGGTGTCGAATCAAACGCGACCGGCCGGTCAGCGGGCCCGCGGGTGCGACGTCGCGTACACGTCGCGCAGAGCGTCCACGCTCACGTGGGTGTAGATCTGCGTGGTCGCCACCGACGCGTGCCCGAGGAGCTCCTGCACGACGCGGACGTCGGCGCCGCCCTGCAGCAGGTGGGTCGCGAACGAGTGCCGCAGCGTGTGCGGCGAGACGTGCGCGGTCAGCTGCGCCCGCTCGGCCGCCCGCTGGATCACCGTCCAGGCGCTCTGCCGTGACAGCGGCGCTCCGCGCGCGCCCAGGAACAGCCGCGGCGTCGCCCGGCCCCGCCGCGACAGCTCGGGCCGCGAGCGCGTCAGGTAGGCCTCGAGGGCCGCGCGCGCGTACGACCCCACCGGCACGATGCGCTCCTTGCCGCCCTTGCCGCGGACGCGGACCACGTCACCATGGGTGACGTCGTCGACGTCGAGCTGCACCGCCTCGGACACGCGCGCGCCGGTGGCGTACAGCAGCTCGAGCAGGGCGCGGTCGCGCAGCGGCACGATGCTGTCGGCGCCGGCGGCGGCCGCCGCCTCGCGGTCATCCGGCGCGGGCGCGGGGCCCGCGGCATCCAGCAGTCGCTCCACCTGGTCGACCGTGAGGGCCTTCGGCAGCCGCCGCGGCTGCTTCGGCGGCCGCAGGCGCCCGGCGGGGTCGGCCTCGTCGATGCCCTCGCGCACGAGGAACCGGTGCCATCCGCGCACCGACGACTGCAGCCGGGCGAGGCTGGACGCAGCCGGGGCGGGGTCGGCCGCCGCGCGCTCGGCGACGAAGCCCTCGACCAGCGCGGGGGTCACGTCACCGGTGTCGCCGACGCCCTGCTCTCGCAGCCAGTCCAGATAGCCCGCCAGATCCCGCCGGTAGGCCGAGACCGTGTGCTCGGACAGCCCGCGCTCGACCGACACGTGCCGCAGGTAGCGGTCCAGCGCCCGGTCGAGCCGCATTCACTCCCCCGCGGGCCGTCCTCGGCGCAGCCGCTCGGCGGTGGCGAGCACCCCTGCCGCGAGGATGCCGTTGCGCAGGCGTCCCGCGAGCACTGCCTCGACGGCGTCGGCGAGGGGGATCCACTCGATGCGGATGTCGGCCTCCTCGTCCTCGCGCTCGTGCACGCGCTCGGCCGGGGTCAGTCCCCGGGCGAGGAAGATGTGCACGACCTCGTCGTTGCCGCCGGGGGTGGTGAAAATGCTCAGCAGCGGCTCGCACTCCTCGGCGACGAGGTCGACCTCCTCGGTGAGCTCGCGCAGCGCCGTCTCGCGCGGCGACTCGCCGTCGACGTCGAGCAGCCCGGCGGGGATCTCCCAGTCGCGATGGCGGATCGGATGCCGGTACTGCTGGATGAGCAGCACGCGCTCCTGCGCGTCGAGGGCGACCACGGCGGACGCGCCCGGATGATCGACGTACTGGCGGACGATGTCGTGCTCGCCGTAGCGGACGGTGTCGCTGCGGACGTCCCACACGCGGCCGGCGTACACCAGTTCGCTGTCGAGCACCTCTGCGTGGACGGGCTCGTCCCGAAGAGACCGCGGGTCAGCCATTGTCGACGTCGAACAGCTCGCTGGAGCGGTGGCGGTCGAGCGCGGCTCCCACCAGGCCCCGGAACAGCGGGTGGGGCTCGGTCGGGCGCGAGCGCAGCTCGGGGTGGGCCTGGGTGGCGATGTAGTACGGGTGGACGTCGCGCGGCAGCTCGACGAACTCGACCAGGTCGAGCTCGGGGTTCAGGCCCGAGAACACCATCCCGGCGTCCGCGATCTGCGCGCGGTAGTGGTTGTTCACCTCGTAGCGGTGGCGGTGGCGCTCGTGGATGTGGACCTCGCCGTACACCTCGGCGGCGATCGAGCCCTCGGCCAGCTTCGCCGGGTACATGCCCAGGCGCATCGTCCCGCCGAGGTCGCCGTGGTCGAGGATGTCGACCTGCTCGGCCATCGTCGCGATCACGGGGGCGGGCGTGTCGGGGTCGAACTCGCTCGACGATGCCCCCTCGATGCCGGCGACGTGCCGCGCGTACTCGATGACCATGCACTGCAGACCCAGGCACAGTCCCAGCGTCGGGATGCCCTGCTCGCGGGCGAACCGCAGCGCACCGAGCTTGCCCTCGATGCCGCGGATGCCGAAGCCTCCGGGAACGACGATGCCGTCCAGCTCGCCGAGCACCCGGGCGGCGCCCTCGGGCGTCTCGCACTCGTCCGAGGGGATCCAGCGGATGTTCACGTGCGTCTCGTGCGCGAAGCCGCCCGCCTTGAGCGCCTCGGTGACCGACAGGTAGGCGTCGGGCAGGTCGATGTACTTGCCGACGAGGCCGATGGTGACGTCGTGCTTCGGGTTGTGGACGGCGCCCAGCACCTTCTGCCAGCGCGACCAGTCGACGTCTCTCGCCTTGGACAGCCCCAGCGAGTGCACGATGTAGTTGTCCAGACCCTGGTCGTGGATCATCGACGGGATGTCGTAGATGCTCGGCACGTCGACCGCGTTCACGACGGCGTCCTCGTCGACGTCGCACATGAGCGCGATCTTGCGCTTGTTCGCGTCGGTGACGGGGCGGTCGCTGCGCAGCACGAGCGCGTCGGGCTGGATGCCGATCGAGCGGAGCGCCGCGACGGAGTGCTGCGTCGGCTTGGTCTTCTGCTCGCCGGACGCGCCCATGAACGGCACGAGCGAGACGTGGACGAAGAAGACGTTGCCGCGGCCGAGCTCGTGGCGGATCTGGCGGGCCGACTCGATGAACGGCTGCGACTCGATGTCGCCGACCGTTCCGCCGATCTCGGTGATGATGACGTCGGGCTTGGGCGTCTCGCCGGCCTGCAGCCGCATGCGGCGCTTGATCTCGTCGGTGATGTGCGGGATGACCTGCACGGTGTCGCCGAGGTACTCGCCGCGGCGCTCCTTGGCGATGACCTGCGAGTAGATCTGCCCCGTGGTGACGTTCGCGGCCTGGCTCAGCTCGATGTCGAGGAAGCGCTCGTAGTGCCCGATGTCGAGGTCGGTCTCGGCGCCGTCGTCGGTGACGAAGACCTCGCCGTGCTGGAACGGATTCATGGTGCCGGGGTCGACGTTCAGGTACGGGTCGAGCTTCTGCATGACCACGCGCAGACCACGGGCGGTGAGGAGGTTGCCGAGGCTCGCGGCCGTCAGTCCCTTGCCCAACGAGGAAACGACACCTCCGGTCACGAAGATGTGCCGAGTGGTGTCGTTCGTCGGTCCCGCGTCAGTTCCAGAAGTCTGCATCACGGGCTTTTATCCTATCAGTAGACCCGCTCCCAGCCTGGGGAGCGGATGTGCGCGTGTTCCTGCCATCATGCCGCCCGACGCGATCATCGCGCGAGGGCCAGGAGCTCCCGAGCGTGGCTGAGCGCGACGTCCGAGTCGGGCATGCCCGACAGCAGCCGGGCCATCTCGGCCTCGCGCTCCTCGCCCTCGAGACGGCGCACGTCGGACGCCGTCACGGACCCGTCGCTGGCCTTGACGACGGTGAGGTGGTTGCCGGCGAAGGCGGCGACCTGCGCGAGGTGCGTCACCGCGATCACCTGGGACGTCTCGGCCAGGCGAGCCAGACGCCGGCCGACCTCGATCGCCACGGCTCCGCCGATGCCGGCATCCACTTCGTCGAACACGAAGGTGGGGACCGGGTCGACGCCCGCGATCACGACCTCGATCGCGAGCATGACGCGGCTCAGCTCGCCGCCGGAGGCACTCCTGGCCACGGGACGCGGCTGGGCGCCGGGGTGCGGCGCGAGCAGGAATGCGACGTCGTCGCGGCCCGACGCCGTCGGCGTCCCCGGGGTCACCGCGACCTCGAGGTGCGCGTCGGGCATCGCCAGCTGCGTCAGCTCGGCGGTCACGAGGCGGCCGAGATCGGCGGCCGCGGCCTCGCGGGCGGCCGTGAGGCGGGCCGCGGCGTCGTCGAGGGCGGATGCCGCGGCGTCGCGCGCCGAGGTCAGGCGCTCGAATCGCTCGCCGTCGTCGTCGAGCTCGACCAGGCGGGCCGAGCCGGTGGCGAGCATGTCGATGGCCTGCTCGAGCGAACCGTGGGCACGGACCAGCGCCGACAGCACGGCGCGGCGCTCCTCGACGGCCGCGAGCTCCTGCGGACCGGTTTCGTCGAGGTCGGCGAGGTAGCCGGCGAGGCTCGCGGCCAGGTCGGTGGCGCGGTAGCCGAGGTCTGCGGCCTGAACGGCGTATTCCTCGAGCACCGGGTCATGTGCCGCCCGCTCGAGCTCGCGGCGCGCATCGGCCACCAGCGACACGGCGTCGGGCGCCTCGGACTCCCCCGACAGGGCGTCGTGCGCCGCTGCGGCGGCGGCGCGCAGGCCCTCGATGTCGGCGAGGCGGTCGGCGCGGACCGCGAGATCGGCGTCTTCCCCCGGCTGCGGATCGGCGGCCTCGATCTCGGCGATCTGCGAGCGCAGATCGGCAGCCTCGGCCGCACGGGTGTCGCGATCGCGCGTCAGCTCGGCGAGCTCCCGGTCGACGGTGCGGAAGTGCTCGTACGCGTCGCGGTACGCCGCGAGCTCCGCGGCGAGCGCGGTGCCGCCGAAGCGGTCGAGGGCGTCGCGCTGCGCGGCGCCCGAGCGCAGCCGCAGCTGGTCGGACTGGCCGTGGACCACCACGAGCGCGTCGGCGAGATCCGACAGCACCGCCGCGGGGGCGGGTCGTCCGCCCACGGAGGCGCGCCCGCGTCCCTCGCGTGCGACGGAGCGGCCGACCAGGAGCTCGGCGCGTCCCTCACCGAGACTCTCGAGCTCTCCCCCGGCGTCGCGCACCCGATCGGCGACGACGCCGGACTCGGGAACGTTCCACACGCCGTCGACCGACGCCGCGCGAGCCCCGGCCCGCACCGCGCCCGAGTCTGCCCGCTGCCCAAGCAGCAGTCCGAGTCCGGTGACGACCATCGTCTTGCCCGCGCCGGTCTCGCCCGTGATCGCGGTGAAGCCTGGGCCGATCGGGAGCGTCGCCTCGGCGATGACGCCGAGGTCGCGCAGGCGCATCTCCTCGATCACGACGTCTCCTCGCTCCAGCCGGCCCCGTTGTCGGCGGTGGGCCCGCGCCATCCTTCGACGGGCAGGCGGAACTTGCGCACGAGCCGGTCGGTGAACTGGGCCGGATGCAGCCGCGCGAGCCGCACCGGCCGCTCCGAGCGCCGCACGACCACGCGCGCGCCCGGCGGCAGATCGTGCGAGCGCCGTCCGTCGCACCACAGCACGCCGTAGCCGGGGTTGCGGTCGAGCAGCTCGATCGCGACGGTGTGCTCGGGGCCGACGACGAGGGGCTTGGCGAACAGCGCGTGCGCCGACAGCGGCACGACGACGATGGCCTCCACGGTGGGCCAGATCACGGGGCCGCCGGCGGAGAAGTTGTAGGCGGTCGAACCGGTCGGCGACGACACCACGACCCCGTCCGCCCCGAAGGACGACAGCGGACGACCGTCGACCTCGATGACGACCTCGAGCATGCGCTCCCGGCTGGCCTTCTCGACGGCGGCCTCGTTCAGCGCCCAAGTCTCGTAGACGACCGCATCCGCCGAATCCTTCACGCGTACGTTCAGCGCGAGGCGCTCCTCGACGGTGTAGTCGCGCTCGATGGCGCGTCTGACCGCGTCGTCCATGTCGTCGCGCTCGATCTCGGCGAGGAAGCCGACGTGACCCATGTTGATCCCCAGGACGGGCGCCGTGCCCTCTCGCACCAACTCGGCCGCGCGCAGGATCGTGCCGTCGCCGCCGAGCACGATCGCGAGCTCGACGTCCTCGACGGCGACGTGGATGCCGAGCACGGCGATCCCGTCGACGCCCGGGACCTGGGCGGCGAGTTCTCGGTGGTCGTCGGGCGCCAGGACCGGGCGCGCCCCGGCCGCCCGCAGGGCGGCGATCACGCGTTCGGCCGCGCGCACGGTCTCGTCGCGCCCGGCATGGGCGACGACGAGGATGCTGCGGTCGTGGTGGGTCATGTGCTCCCCGTCAGTTCGTTCACGGTGCCCGACCATTCTGTCGGATTGCTCCCCCGCCCCGGCGCGAGGTGGGCGATGTACTCGGCGTTGCCGTGCGTTCCCAGGATCGGGGAGGAGATCACGCCGCAGGTGCCGAGCCCGCCGTCCCATGCCGCCCACAGCACGCCCATGACGGCATCCGACCGCGTCGCCGGGTCGGTGACGAGGCCTCCCTTGACGGCGGTGCGGCCCACTTCGAACTGCGGCTTGACGAGGAGGACGAGGTCGGCGTCGGATGCCGCGACCGCGCGCGCCGCCGGCAGCACGTGCGTGAGGGAGATGAACGACAGGTCGCCGGTGATCACCGATGGCGGCGTCTCGACGCCGCTCGCGGCGGCGAGGGACTCCGGCGTCATGTAGCGGACATTGAACCCCTCGATCGCGATGACCCCCGGGTCGGCGGCGATCGCGGGAGCCAGCTGCCCGTGCCCGACGTCGACCGCGATGACCGGGTCGGCGCCGCGCTCGCGCAGCACCTGGGTGAATCCTCCCGTGGACGCCCCCATGTCGAGTGCGACGCGGCGCTCCACGGCGACGCCGAACGCGTCGAGCCCGGCGATGAGCTTGTGCGCGGCGCGGCTGACGTAGTGATCTGCGCCCGCGACGTCGAGCACGGCATCCGGCCCGACCTTCGCGGAGGCCTTGACGACGCCCCGCCCGTCGACGGTCACCAGCCCCCCCGCGATCAGCGCCGCGGCGTGCGTGCGCGAGCGGGCCAGTCCGCGCGCGGCCAGAGCGGCGTCGAGCCGCTCGCTCATGCCCCGGCGGGCCCCGACTCGAGGCGCCTGGCCAGTGCGTCGTGCAGCGCTTCGTAGCCCTCGGCGCGCCGCGCGATCGGCTGGGACTCGATGACCTCGAGCTCGCTCACGAGGTCCGTCCGGTCGGGGTCGCTGCGCGACGTGTCGTCCATGTGCCCCATGGTACGTGGACGCTCCGGCGAAACACGGGTGTCAGGGCCGGTGGAACGGGTCCGCGTACAGCTTCTCGGGAACGCGGAAGCCGAAGATCGCGCGGCCGGTCTGCCAGATCGCGGCGGCCGCGGCGCGCAGCAGATCGATCTGCCGCTCCCCCTCCGACACGATCGTGATGTCGGGGCCGTCGATGCGCACCGCCGCGCCCCGCACGGAGGTGACTCCGTCCGAGACCACGGTGGCCGGGTACGGCTCGTGCAGCTCGCGCAGGTCGCTCAGGATGAACGTCGGCTGCGACCCGGCGGGTGCCGCGAGCGCGTGCTTCGGCCGGTCGACCCCGGTGAGGATCAGCGCCGACGGGATGCCCGCGCGATTCGCCCCGAGGATGTCGGTGTCCAGGCGATCGCCGAGGAACAGGGGCTTGGCGGCACCGAAGCGCGCCACGGCCTCGTCGAAGATCGGGACCTCCGGCTTGCCGGCCACCGTCGCGAAACGCCCGACCGCCGTGTGCACGGCCGAGACCAGCGTGCCGTTGCCCGGCGCGATGCCCCGGGCCTGCGGAATCGTCCAGTCGGTGTTCGTGGCGATCCAGGGAATGCCGCCCTCGTCCTCGGGCGTCGCCAGAGCGAACGCGGCTTCGGCGAGCTGCGACCACCCGACATCGGGCGCGAATCCCTGCACGACGGCAGCCGGAGAGTCCTCGGCGCTGCGCGTGACGCGGAAGCCGGCCTTCTCGACTTCGACGACGAGGCCTTCGCCGCCGACGACGAGGATCGTCGACCCGACGGGAACGCTCGCGGTCAGCAGACGCATCGCCGCCTGGGGGCTGGTGACGACCTCGTCCGGGGCCGTCGGCAGGCCCAGACCCGACAGGTGCTCCGCGACCGAGGCGTCCGTGCGGGAGGCGTTGTTGGTGATGTACCCCAGGCGTCGACCGCCGTCTCGCGCCGTCGTGAGGTTCTCGACGGCGTGAGGGACGGCCCCTGCGCCGGCGTAGACGACGCCGTCGAGGTCGGCGAGGACGACGTCGACACCGTCGAGCGGGCTCTTCTCGGGAGTGCGGCGCGAGAACAAGCCCATCAGGCGTCGTCCCGGCGCGCGGGCTCGGCTTCGGCGTCCGGATCGCCGATCTCGGCGAACTCCTCGGCTTCGTCGACATCGTCGATCTCGTCGATCTCGTCGATCTCGTCGACGGCGATCGTCTCGTGGTCGCCGAGACCAGTGGCCTCGTCGATCGCGTCAGCCGCGACTTCGGCTCGCTTCTGCCACAGCGCGCTCTCGTCGGAGCGGCCGAGCTCGTCGAGGACGGTCGCACGCGCAGCGAAGAGAGCCGGGCTCCACTCGAAGGCGCGATCCGGATCGAGCTCCGGAATATCCAGCTCGTTCAGGGCGCGCTCGGGCTCGCCCATGTCCAGCCGTGCGCCCGACATCGCGATCGCGAGCTCGACGCGCACCGGGGTGGACAGCGTCGAGCGGTCGACGGAACGACCGAGCTCGAGAGCGCGCTCGGGCCGGCCGACGCCGCGCTCGCTGTCGACCATCAGAGCGATCTGATCGTCGTTGCCCGAGATCCGGCGGTAGGTGCGCAGCTCGCGCAGCGCGAGTGCGAAGTCACCGGTGGCGTAGGCCGTGATGGCGAGCGTCTCGCGCACGACGGCGATGCGGCCGGCGCGACGGGACGCCGCCAGCGCGTGCTCGTGTGCGAGCGCCGGGTTCTCGTCGATCAGTCGCGAGGCCATCGCGAGGTGACGCGCGACGTGGTCGGCGTTCTCCTTGCTCAGGGTCTTCAGTTCGTTGCGTGCGCTCGGGTGCAGATCCTTCGCGGTGATCTCGTCCGGCAGCTGCGGGTCATTGTGGCGTTCGCGCTCGGGGCGCGCCTGTCCGGGCAGAGCAGCCCGATCGGGGCGCCCGGCGCCGCCGCGCGTCGGGCGGCCGGCGCGCGAGCCGCCGGCGGCGTCGCGCGCGTACGGCTTGCGGTCGCCGTCGCGCTTCTCATACGGACGGTCGCCGTCGCGTTTCTGATACGGCTTGCGGTCCGCGTCGCGCTTCTCGTACGGCTTGCCGTCACGCTTCTCGTACGGCTTGCCGTCACGCTTCTCGTACGGCTTGCCGTCGCGCTTCTGGTACGGCTTGCGGTCACCGTCGCGCTTCTCATACGGCTTCCGATCACCATCACGCTTCGCGTAAGGACGGTCTCCGTCACGCTTCTGGTACGGCTTCCGATCTCCATCGCGCTTCTCGTACGGCTTGCCGTCACGCTTCTCGTACGGCTTGCCGTCACGCTTCTCGTACGGCTTGCCGTCACGCTTCTCGTACGGCTTGCCGTCACGCTTCTCGTACGGCTTGCCGTCACGCTTCTCGTACGGCTTGCCGTCACGCTTCTCGTACGGCTTGCCGTCACGCTTCTCGTACGGCTTGCCGTCGCGCTTCTGATGCGGCTTGCGGTCACCGTCACGCTTCGCGTAGGGACGGTCACCGTCGCGCTTCTCGTACGGCTTGCCGTCGCGCTTCTCGTACGGCTTGCGCGTACCGCCGCTCTTGTGAGGGGGCTTGCGATCGCCGTCGCGCTTCGACGTCGTGCTGCGACGGTCGGTGTTCGAGTCCCGGCGAGGAGAGCGCGCGGAGGCATCCTCTTCTCGAGGCTGCTGTTCTGACATGACTTCGATCCTCCCCCGGAGTTCTCTCGGCGACAACCATCGCGTTAACGCCGAATGGCCACCCTGCGTTGGGTGGCCATTCGGTTTAATGGAAGTCCGGCGGTGTCCTACTCTCCCACAGGGTCCCCCCTGCAGTACCATCGGCGCTGAGAGGCTTAGCTTCCGGGTTCGGAATGTGACCGGGCGTTTCCCTCTCGCTATGGCCGCCGAAACACTATTGATGTTTTCGTATCGGTCGCATAACGAACATGGTTCGTTTGCTGATTCCCGACCGTACATCGGGAACCACTCAGTGGACGCAAGCACCATAGAACGGTGTGTTATCAAGTCATCGGCTTATTAGTACCAGTCAGCTGCACGCATTGCTGCGCTTCCACATCTGGCCTATCAACCCAGTAGTCTGGCTGGGAGCCTCTCACCCCGAAGGGTATGGAAGTCTCATCTTGAGGCCGGCTTCCCGCTTAGATGCTTTCAGCGGTTATCCATCCCGAACGTAGCTAATCAGCGGTGCTCCTGGCGGAACAACTGACACACCAGAGGTTCGTCCAACCCGGTCCTCTCGTACTAGGGTCAGATCCTCTCAAACTTCCTACGCGCGCAGCGGATAGGGACCGAACTGTCTCACGACGTTCTAAACCCAGCTCGCGTACCGCTTTAATGGGCGAACAGCCCAACCCTTGGGACCTACTCCAGCCCCAGGATGCGACGAGCCGACATCGAGGTGCCAAACCATGCCGTCGATATGGACTCTTGGGCAAGATCAGCCTGTTATCCCCGAGGTACCTTTTATCCGTTGAGCGACAGCGCTTCCACAAGCCACTGCCGGATCACTAGTCCCGACTTTCGTCCCTGCTCGACCTGTCAGTCTCACAGTCAAGCTCCCTTGTGCACTTACACTCGCCACCTGATTGCCAACCAGGTTGAGGGAACCTTTGGGCGCCTCCGTTACTTTTTGGGAGGCAACCGCCCCAGTTAAACTACCCACCAGGCACTGTCCCTGAACCGGATCACGGTTCGAAGTTAGACATCCAGAGTGACCAGAGTGGTATTTCAACAACGACTCCACGAACACTGGCGTGTCCGCTTCAAAGTCTCCCACCTATCCTACACAAGCCACACCGAACACCAATACCAAGCTGTAGTAAAGGTCACGGGGTCTTTCCGTCCTGCTGCGCGTAACGAGCATCTTTACTCGTAATGCAATTTCGCCGAGTTCGCGGTTGAGACAGTTGGGAAGTCGTTACGCCATTCGTGCAGGTCGGAACTTACCCGACAAGGAATTTCGCTACCTTAGGATGGTTATAGTTACCACCGCCGTTTACTGGGGCTTAAATTCTGAGCTTCGCCTTGCGGCTGACCCGTCCTCTTAACCTTCCAGCACCGGGCAG
Source organism: Microbacterium thalassium (assembly GCF_014208045.1). Classification (NCBI taxonomy): domain Bacteria; kingdom Bacillati; phylum Actinomycetota; class Actinomycetes; order Micrococcales; family Microbacteriaceae; genus Microbacterium; species Microbacterium thalassium. The sequence goes on along the minus strand of NZ_JACHML010000001.1, from coordinate 2,062,753 downwards.
GCGTCAGTCCGTATACATCGTCTTGCGACTTGGCACGGACCTGTGTTTTTAGTAAACAGTCGCTACCCACTAGTCTCTGCGGCCTCCAAACGCTTTCGGAGCAAGTCCTAATACGTCGAAGGCCCCCCTTCTCCCGAAGTTACGGGGGCATTTTGCCGAGTTCCTTAACCACGATTCTCTCGATCTCCTCGGTATTCTCTACCTGACCACCTGAGTCGGTTTGGGGTACGGGCGGCTAGAACCTCGCGTCGATGCTTTTCTCGGCAGCATAGGATCACCCACTTTTCATCCGCATCGTGTCTCAGCCTGTATGAGTCACGGATTTGCCTATGACTCGGCCTACGCACTTGCCCCGGGACAACCATCGCCCGGGATGGGCTACCTTCCTGCGTCACACCTGTTAATACGCTAGCCGCACCAGCATGGGGTCGAGCGTTCGCTCAAGCGTCTTCACCCCGAAGGGATCCGTACATCCTGAGTTAGGACTCTTAGCACCACTGGATTAGCTTGGGCGGTTCTTCGCCGGTACGGGAATATCAACCCGTTGTCCATCGACTACGCCTGTCGGCCTCGCCTTAGGTCCCGACTTACCCAGGGAAGATTAGCTTGACCCTGGAACCCTTGGTCTTTCGGAGGACGTGTTTCTCACACGTCTTTCGCTACTCATGCCTGCATTCTCACTCGTGTGGCCTCCACGGCTGGTTCACACCGCCGCTTCGCTGGCCACACGACGCTCTCCTACCCATCAACACGGCTGGACCACGAAGGCCTACCAATAATGTCAATGCCACAACTTCGGTGGCGTGCTTGAGCCCCGTTACATTGTCGGCGCGGAATCACTTGACCAGTGAGCTATTACGCACTCTTTCAAGGGTGGCTGCTTCTAAGCCAACCTCCTGGTTGTCTAAGCAACTCCACATCCTTTCCCACTTAGCACGCGCTTAGGGACCTTAGATGGTGGTCTGGGTTGTTTCCCTCTCGACTATGAAGCTTATCCCCCACAGTCTCACTGCTGCGCTCTCACTTACCGGCATTCGGAGTTTGGCTGACGTCAGTAACCTGGTGGGGCCCATCGGCCATCCAGTAGCTCTACCTCCGGCAAGAAACACGCAACGCTGCACCTAAATGCATTTCGGAGAGAACCAGCTATCACGAAGTTTGATTGGCCTTTCACCCCTATCCACAGCTCATCCCCTCAGTTTTCAACCTAAGTGGGTTCGGCCCTCCACGACGTCTTACCGTCGCTTCAGCCTGGCCATGGATAGATCACTTCGCTTCGGGTCTAGGACACGCGACTGAATCGCCCTATTCAGACTCGCTTTCGCTACGGCTACCCCACACGGGTTAACCTCGCCACGTATCGCTAACTCGCAGGCTCATTCTTCAAAAGGCACGCTGTCACACCTACCAGGGGTGCTCCAACGGTTTGTAAGCAAACGGTTTCAGGTACTATTTCACTCCCCTCCCGGGGTACTTTTCACCTTTCCCTCACGGTACTTGTCCGCTATCGGTCATCTGGGAGTATTTAGGCTTATCAGGTGGTCCTGACAGATTCACACGGGATTTCTCGGGCCCCGTGCTACTTGGGATACGCTCCACGCCAGAACACGCATTTCGACTACGGGGCTGGCACCCACTATGGCCCGCCTTTCAAGACGGTTCGTCTACACGCTTCTGTCACGCCGGCTGCTCGGCAGAACAACCAGGAACGTCCCACAACCCCCCACACGCAACCCCTGCCGGGTATCACACGCATGAGGTTTAGCCTGATCCGCGTTCGCTCGCCACTACTGACGGAATCACTGTTGTTTTCTCTTCCTGCGGGTACTGAGATGTTTCACTTCCCCGCGTTCCCTCTACCCGCCCTATATATTCAGGCGGGAGTCACCAGGTCGGCACGCCGCCTGGCGGGGTTTCCCCATTCGGACACCCTCGGATCAAAACTTGCTTATCAGTTCCCCGAGGCTTATCGCAGATTGCTACGTCCTTCTTCGGCTCCAGATGCCAAGGCATCCACCGTTTGCTCTTAAAGACTTGAAATCACATGAGTTTCATCAAGAATCGAACCCAGACCCCGAAAGGCCTGGATCAGAAATTGACTAATGATCTTTAAGATCATCTATAACGAACCAGACCGAAGTCCGGTTCGAAGATGCTCGCGTCCACTGTGTAGTTCTCAAAGTACGGGCGGTACCCATCCCGCTGCCGACAACCGCCGGCACCAAAGACGGGCCCTGAGGATTCAGTCGCGCCCTGATCCGAAGACCACGACGCATCCGGTCCCTCAGGACCCAACAGCGTGCAGCGCCCACCCTCTGTCCGACAACCCGTTCCAACCGCAAGCGGCGTACTGAGGCCATCGAGAGACGATGAGCGCCTTGTCAAATGTTCCACCCATGAGCTCCGGTCGAGAACATTCGTCTCGAATCCGGCTCTGTCACTCCGAAGAGTGCAGTGCTCCTTAGAAAGGAGGTGATCCAGCCGCACCTTCCGGTACGGCTACCTTGTTACGACTTAGTCCTAATTACCGATCCCACCTTCGACAGCTCCCTCCACAAGGGTTAGGCCACCGGCTTCAGGTGTTACCGACTTTCATGACTTGACGGGCGGTGTGTACAAGACCCGGGAACGTATTCACCGCAGCGTTGCTGATCTGCGATTACTAGCGACTCCGACTTCATGAGGTCGAGTTGCAGACCTCAATCCGAACTGGGACCGGCTTTTTGGGATTCGCTCCACCTCACGGTATTGCAGCCCTTTGTACCGGCCATTGTAGCATGCGTGAAGCCCAAGACATAAGGGGCATGATGATTTGACGTCATCCCCACCTTCCTCCGAGTTGACCCCGGCAGTATCCCATGAGTTCCCACCATTACGTGCTGGCAACATAGAACGAGGGTTGCGCTCGTTGCGGGACTTAACCCAACATCTCACGACACGAGCTGACGACAACCATGCACCACCTGTTCACGAGTGTCCAAAGAGTTCTACATTTCTGCAGCGTTCTCGTGTATGTCAAGCCTTGGTAAGGTTCTTCGCGTTGCATCGAATTAATCCGCATGCTCCGCCGCTTGTGCGGGTCCCCGTCAATTCCTTTGAGTTTTAGCCTTGCGGCCGTACTCCCCAGGCGGGGAACTTAATGCGTTAGCTGCGTCACGGAATCCGTGGAAAGGACCCCACAACTAGTTCCCAACGTTTACGGGGTGGACTACCAGGGTATCTAAGCCTGTTTGCTCCCCACCCTTTCGCTCCTCAGCGTCAGTTACGGCCCAGAGATCTGCCTTCGCCATCGGTGTTCCTCCTGATATCTGCGCATTCCACCGCTACACCAGGAATTCCAATCTCCCCTACCGCACTCTAGTCTGCCCGTACCCACTGCAGGCCCGAGGTTGAGCCTCGGGTTTTCACAGCAGACGCGACAGACCGCCTACGAGCTCTTTACGCCCAATAATTCCGGATAACGCTTGCGCCCTACGTATTACCGCGGCTGCTGGCACGTAGTTAGCCGGCGCTTTTTCTGCAGGTACCGTCACTTTCGCTTCTTCCCTGCTAAAAGAGGTTTACAACCCGAAGGCCGTCGTCCCTCACGCGGCGTTGCTGCATCAGGCTTCCGCCCATTGTGCAATATTCCCCACTGCTGCCTCCCGTAGGAGTCTGGGCCGTGTCTCAGTCCCAGTGTGGCCGGTCACCCTCTCAGGCCGGCTACCCGTCGACGCCTTGGTGAGCCATTACCTCACCAACAAGCTGATAGGCCGCGAGCCCATCCCAGACCGAAAAATCTTTCCAAACGTTGACCATGCGATCACGTCTCGTATCCAGTATTAGACGCCGTTTCCAGCGCTTATCCCAGAGTCCGGGGCAGGTTGCTCACGTGTTACTCACCCGTTCGCCACTGATCCACAGAGCAAGCTCTGCTTCACCGTTCGACTTGCATGTGTTAAGCACGCCGCCAGCGTTCATCCTGAGCCAGGATCAAACTCTCCGTAAAGAAAATTTGCATACACAACCGGGAAAAACGGTCGCGCAGCGAGTTTGATCTGACCAAAGGGATGTCATTGCTGACTATCCATTGCCAACCCCACAAGGGGGCTGGTCTTTGATCCAAAAGGAATTCTCAACCAGCCGAAGCTGGACGAGGATTATTTGGCATTTGACAAGTGCACGCTGTTGAGTTCTCAAGGATCGGATGCTCCCACCACTGACCCCCTCACCAGGAGGAGATCAGCCCCGCGGGGCAACTTCACTATCTTATCCCATCCGTTCCGTCTGTCAAACCGGCGAGCTCGGATCTTCAGATCCCTGCTCAGGCCGATGACCGCGGTCTTCGGAGAGGACATCCCATCTTAGATCCGGAGGACGCGTGTCCGCCAGTCTTTGGGTGGGATTCGTTCGCTGCTTGAGGGGGCGGGGCCTTCCGGCCGCTCCGCTCTCCCTTTGGGGCGAACAAGTAATACTTTACGTGGCCCCCACCACTCTGGCGAATCGGCCCCGCATCCCGGGCGTGTCGCACCGGGCGCCTGCCATCCTGGGCCCATCCGGCAGGAGGTTTCGCATGGTCTCTATCCCTTCCCCGTCGCCGTCCCCGGCGACGTCCACCATCCCGGTCCGCGTCCGCCGCAACGCCACTGCCGACCCCGGTCTCATCGGGCTGCTCGGGTTCGTCCTGGCGACCGTCACGGCGCAGCTGGCCCACCTCGGCGTGCAGGAGGAGAGCCCCGTCTTCTGGGTCGGCGCCGTGTTCGGCGGCATCGTGCAGGTGACCGCCGGCATGCTGTCGTACTTCGACCGCGACGACTTCCACTTCGTGGTCTACAACGCCTTCGGGTGGTACTGGATCGTTGTGCCCGGGTTCCTGCTGAGCGAGCAGCTCGGCGTCGACGTCAGCGACGTCGCGACCGGGTTCTTCGTCGCCGCCTTCGCGGTGGTCGCGCTCATGTTCGTTCCCGCGGCCGCCGTGCACAACTCGGTGCTCCCCGTGACGCTCATCAGTGTGTCGGTGGGACTGGGCCTGCAGTCGGTCTCGTATCTCGCGGTCATCCCGGTCCTCGAGACCGTCGGCGCCGCCGTCCTGCTGCTCGCCGCGTCGCTGGCCGCCTACATGCTCATCGAGAAGTTCTACTGGCGCACCATGGGCCGGCGCATCCTGCCGCTCGGCCCCCCGTGGATCCCGATGGGGGCAGACCCCGAGTCCTGACGCGGCACCCGTCGCGCGGCGCGGGGCGCCTGCCTACCCTGGGCCCATGGACATCAGCGGCGCCGCCGGCCTGCCGGCCCGCGTCCGCTCAGAGCTCTCCCTCCCCCACGAGGTCCGCGTCGAGCTCGCCGGGCCGCCGCCGCTCGCGTCGCGTCTCGACGTGGCGGGCCTCGCCGCCGCGAGCGTCGGCGCCGCCGCCTCGGCCGCCGCGCAGCTGACCGGCGCGCCTGCCGTCGCGCTCTACCCCGACCGCATCGCCGTCGCCTACTCGAGCGAGCGCTGGGTGCGCGTCGACGGAGCGAAGCCGACGGCCTTCGCACCGCTCTCGGGCTTCTTCCGGACCGCCGACGGGTGGGTGCGCACGCACGGCAACTATCCGCATCACGCCGACGCGATGCGGCGCGTTCTCGACCTGCCGGCCGACGCCGACCGCGACTCCGTCGCCGCCGCGCTCCTGCATCGCGACGCCCGAGCGGTTTCGAGCGAGGTGTCGGCAGCGGGCGGGCTCTGCGTCAGCGTCGATCGGGAGGACCCTCGGGTCGACGCCCGCTTGCGCACCGAGCCCCTCCTGCACGTGTCCGCGCTCGGTGCGGCGCCCGCTGCGCCGCTGCCCGATCCGGATCCCACAGCACCACCGCTGCGCGGCATCCGCGTCCTCGATCTCACGCGCGTCATCGCCGGCCCGGTCGGCACGCGCACGCTCGCGCTGCTCGGAGCGGAGGTGCTGCGCCTGGATCCGCCCCGCATCCCCGAGATCGCATGGCAGCATCTCGACACGGGCCACGGCAAGCGATCGGCGCTTCTGGACCTCGCCACGGCGGCGGGACGCTCACGGTTCGATGGACTGCTCGAGACGGCGGATGTCGTCGCGCTCGGCTACCGTCCGGCAGCTCTGGATCGGCTCGGCCTCTCCCCCGCCGACCTGGCCGCGCGGCGCCCCGGTCTCATCGTGGCGCGGCACTCCGCGTGGGGCGATCCCGAGCGTCGCGGATTCGACAGCCTCGTGCAGGCCGCATCCGGCATCGCGTGGGTGGAGTCGCCCGACGGCGAGCGCCCCGGCACCCTTCCCGCGCAGGCGCTGGACCACAGCGCGGGCTACCTCCTCGCCGCCGGCGTGCTCGCGCTGCTGGAGCGCCGGGCCCGCGAGGGCGGTTCGTGGCTGGTCGAGACGTCGCTGCGGCGCGTCGCGGCGGAACTGCTCGGGATGCCGCGCACCGCCGACCCCGAGCCGGCGAGGTCCATCGCGGATGCCTCCGCCCACCTGCAGACCTTCGACGTCGGCGGCATCGCGCTCCAGACGGCGGCGCCGGCGCTCACGCTCACGCGAGACGGCGAACCGCCGGCCTTCCGAGCGCCTCGCCCGTGGGGTCAGGACGAAGCGAGGTGGTCGGGCGACTGAACCCGGCGCGCGTGCCGCGCGCGGCGCATCTGGACCCCGACGCACAGTGCGAGGGTCGCGACGCCCCACAGCCCGCACGCGAGGGGAAGCACGCGATACGCCAGGTGTGCGACGGTGAACTCGGCATCCAGGGGACCGTGCACGGCGAGTCCCGCGAGCCATGCGACGACGAGAGCGGCGGGCAGAGACAGCCACCACGCCCAGCGCACCCACGTCGGCACGAGACGAGGGACGGATGCCGCCGCGTCGCGCTTCGACAGCCACACGAGCATCCAGATCGCGATGATCGCGAGGCCCACGAGGCTCGATCCGTGCTGGAGCCACTTGTAGCCGTCGAGCGGACCCCACCGCTCATCGAGAGCGGGGATCGCGTCGACCCCGGCGCGCCCCTCGTGCGTGAAGAGGTCCCACAGCACGTGACTGAGGATGCCGAGCGCCAGCGACAGGAGGACCATCAGCAGGGCCGGCCACGACACCCGCCACCGCGATCGGTCCGACCGCACGACCGCGAGGGTCTCACGAGCGGATTGCGCGGCCGACGCGTCCCACGCCTCGGGCAGCCGTGCCGCGAGCCATCGCGGTGAGAGTTCGCGGACGGCCGGGCGCACCACCGACCGCCATACGAGCAGCAGCGCGAGCGCGAGGATCACGGTGACCGGGAGCCACGCGAGATCGTGGGTGCGGACGTAGTGCACCGGCAGATTGCGCGTGAACAGCGGCAGGTCGGGGGCCATCGCGCCGACTGCGATCGCCGCCGGGATCAGCGGCGTGCGCACGAACGGCAGTGCGACGACCGCGTGACTCGGTGTGAACGGCACCCGCGGCTCAGCGGGTCACGAACACGCCGGCGAGGGTCTTCTTGCCGCGTCGGAGCACCGAGACCCCGCCCGGCAGCTCTCCGTCGATCGTCGCGGTATCGTCCGCGACCTTGACACCGTCCAGCGACACCCCGCCCTGCCCGATGGCGCGGCGGGCTTCGGAGAGGCTGGCGACCAGCCCGGTCTCGACGAGCGCGTGCACGACCGGCGTCCCCGCCGCGAGCTCGGCGTTCGGCAGCTCCTCGAGAGCGTGCCGCAGGGTTGCCGCATCCAGGCCCGTGAGGTCTCCCTTGCCGAACAGCGCCTCGGAGGCCGCCATCACGGCGGCCGTGGCCTCGGCACCGTGAACGAACGTCGTCACCTCGAGGGCGAGACGCTTCTGCGCGGCGCGCCGGAACGGCTCGGTCTCGACGAGCTGCTCGTACTCCTCGATCTCGGCGCGCGTGAGGAACGTGAAGATCTTCAGGCGCGCGATCACGTCGGCGTCGTCGGTGTTCAGCCAGAACTGGTACATGCGGTACGGGCTGCACATGTGGGCGTCGAGCCAGATGGCGTTGCCCTCGCTCTTGCCGAACTTCGTGCCGTCGCTGTTGGTGATCAGCGGCGTGCCGATCGCGTGGACCGAGCGTCCCTCGACGCGGTGGATGAGGTCCGTCCCGCTGGTGAGGTTGCCCCACTGGTCGCTGCCGCCCGTCTGCAGCACGCAGCCGTGCTGGCGGTACAGCTCCAGGTAGTCCATGCCCTGCAGGATCTGGTAGCTGAACTCGGTGTAGCTGATGCCGGCCTCGGAGCTCAGGCGCGCCGCGACGGCGTCCTTCTTCAGCATCGTCCCGACGCGGTAGTGCTTGCCGATCTCGCGCAGGAAGTCGATCGCGCTCATCGGCGCGGTCCAGTCGAGGTTGTTGACGATGCGCGCGGCGTTGTCCCCCTCGAAGCTCAGGAAGCGCTCGACCTGGGCGCGCAGGTACCCGACCCACTCGGCCACGGTGTCCTTCGTGTTCAGGACGCGCTCCGCCGAGGGCCGGGGGTCGCCGATGAGGCCCGTCGAGCCGCCGACGAGTCCGAGCGGCTTGTGGCCGGCGAGCTGGAGCCGGCGCATCGTCAGCAGCTGCACGAGGTTGCCCAGGTGCAGGCTCGGCGCGGTGGGGTCGAAGCCGCAGTAATACGTGATCGGGTCCCCGCCGAGAAGGGCGCGCAGCGCCTCCTGATCGGTGGACACATGCACGAGTCCACGCCACACGATCTCGTCCCAGACGTTCTCGAACGCCGGGTCGTTGGCGGGCGCGGTCGCGCTCACGACGGTTTCAGACACGCGCTTCAGGCTATCAGCGGGCGCGCCTCCGCTTCGTCGCCGTCACGCGATCGACAGCGACCACCACACCAGGGCCGCCGCCGACAGCGCCGTGACCCAGCTGACCATGCTGCCGATGAGGAAGTACTCGGCGCTGTTGCCCCGATCGCTGTCGCGCGAGATCTCGGGGAATCGCACGATCCCCTTCGCCGCGATGAACGCCGCGACGAGCGTGTAGGCGCCCAGCAGCGTGAGCGAGAACACCAGGACTCGCTCGAGCGGCCCGATCAGACGACCGCCCTTGAGACTCGGCTCGTGCGCGAGCGGCTGCGGCGCGGCGGGCGCCGTCCCCTCGACGGCGACCTCCTCGGCGAGGGCATCGTCGTCGACGGTCTCGGCGTCGGGGGCGGATGCCGCCTCACTCGGACTCGTGGCCCCCGAGCCGACCGAGTTGAGCGCGAGCCGCACCACGACGTTCGCCGACTCGAACAGGAAGACCACGGCGCCCACGGCGAGGACCGCCGCGTCGAATGAGAGCTCGCCGCCGGGCGTCGGGAACGCCCAGACCTCGGCGATCACTCCCGCCGACGCGCGAGGCGGGATGCTCATGACCGCGAGGGCGCACAGCACGCCCAGCGCCAAGGCGGGCCAGAACGCCGCGCGCACGGGACGATGGGTGGGCACCGCCCACACCCACCCGGCCGCGACGACGACGGCCACGATCGCCTCGAGCAGGGCGGCGGCCGAGACGCCGATCGCGAGGATCACCAGACCCACGACGAGGTAGCCCAGCCAGCGGCGCGGCACGAACGCGCGCACGAGGTCGGCGCCGCCGACGCCGAGAAGGATGAGTCCCGCGAGGATCACACCGTCACCCCCGTCTCGAGCGCGGCGAACCCCTCGACGAGGGCCGAGGAGCCCGCACCGGCGAGAACCTGCGAGACGGCCGGCTGCGTGATCCCCTCTTCGCGAGCGAGGTCCGCCTGGGTCCGGCCGATGCATCGCCCGTACGTGAGCCGGCGAGCCCGCTCGCTCATGGCGCCGACGAGCTCGTCGCGGGCGAGCGCGTACGCGTTCGCCATGTCGATGGTGGCCTGCATACCGGCATCCTCCTCGGGGGCGCCGACGATCCACGTGCGGGCGCTCGGCGCGGCGCGACGCTGCTTGGCCTCGACCGACTCGACGGCGTCGCGGGCGACCCACCACCCGGGGCCCTCGGGGATCTCCCCCGCCGCCGACATGATCGTCTCGACGGGGCCGACGCCGAGCCCGAAGCGGAGCTCGATGCCATCGGGGAGCGCGAGCTGCAGGAGCAGCACCGCGCGCAGCGCCGACGGCAGATCGGGGTACACGCCCTGGAACTCGTCGCCGGCGGTCGCGCGCAGTCGCTCTACGGCCGCGGGGCGATCGTCCTCGACGCGCGCGATCGCGGCGTCGATCGCGGCTTGCGCGCCCGCCCGGTCGGCGAGGCGTCGCGAGCCGATGATGTCGGCGATCACGGCGACGGTCATGCCGTCATGATACGGCTTATGAACGTGAAAGATAAGCCCTTTGCTTATCTTTACCCGATCTCAGAGCCCGAGGGCGTGCGCCGCATGCTGCACACGCGCGATCAACTCGGCCCGCTGCTCCTCGACGCGTACCCCGGCGGTCCCGCCGACGCCCGTTCGCGAGGCGACGGAGCCTTCGATCGTGAGCACCTCGCGGACCTCGGGCGACAGGTGCGGCGAGATCTCGGCGAGCGACGCGTCGTCGACCTCGTGCAGCTCGATCCCGCGCTCTTCGCACACGCGGACCATGTGGCCCGAGATCTCGTGCGCGTCGCGGAACGGAACACCGCGCTTGACCAGCCACTCCGCCACATCCGTCGCGAGCGAGAAGCCCTGCGGCGCGAGCTCGGCCATGCGGTCGGTGTGGAAGCGCAGCGTCGCGATCATCCCGGCGAACGCGGGCAGGACGACCTCGAGCGTGCGCACCGAGTCGAAGACCGGCTCCTTGTCCTCCTGCAGATCGCGGTTGTACGCCAGCGGGAGGGCCTTGAGCGTGGCCAGGAGGCCCGTGAGGTTGCCGATGAGTCGCCCCGACTTGCCGCGCGCGAGCTCGGCGATGTCGGGGTTCTTCTTCTGGGGCATGATGCTCGACCCCGTCGAATAGCCGTCGTCGAGCGTGACGAAGCCGAACTCGCGCGTGTTCCAGAGGATGATCTCCTCGGCCAGGCGCGAAACGTCGACGCCGATCATGGCGGCGATGAACGCGAACTCCGCCACGACGTCGCGCGCCGCCGTGCCGTCGAGCGAGTTCTCGGCCGGGCGGGCGAGCCCCAGGCTCTCGGCGACCAGCTGCGGGTCGAGGCCCAGCGTGGAGCCGGCGAGCGCTCCCCCGCCGTACGGCGAGACGGATGCGCGCGCCGACCAGTCGCGCAGGCGCTCGAGGTCGCGCACGAGCGGCCACGCATGGGCCTGCAGGTGGTGGGCCAGCAGCACCGGCTGGGCGTGCTGCAGATGCGTGCGTCCCGGCATGATCGCCTCGGGGTGCGCCTCGGCCTGCGCGACGAGCGCGTCGACGAGGCGCAGGATCTCGCGCGCGATCGTGCGCGCGTGGTCGAGCATGTACATGCGCACGAGGGTCGCGATCTGGTCGTTGCGGCTGCGGCCGGCGCGCAGCTTGCCGCCGAGCTCGGGCCCGACCTCGGCGATGAGCGCCTGCTCGAGGGCGCCGTGCACGTCCTCGTCGCCGGGCGACGGGCGGAGGGAGCCGTCGCGGATGCCGTCGGCGAGCGCGTCGAGGCCGGCGTGCATCGCCGCCTCCTCGTCGGCGGTGAGATAGCCCGCCGCGGCGAGCGCCTTCGCGTGGGCGTGGGATCCGGCCAGATCGTAGAGCGCCAGGTCCCAGTCGAAGTGGGTGGAACGGCTCAGCTCCGCCAGCTCCGGCGACGGTCCCGTCGCGAACCGGGCGCCCCACAGTGCGCCCTCGTTGGTGCCGTCGTGCTTGTCTTCGCTCACCGCACCAGCCTACCGAGGCGGCACGAGCCAGCGTCCCGCGGTGTCGAGCACGCGCTCCAGCGGACCGCGCCCCAGAAGGAGCGCCCATGCGGTGCAGCAGACGATGATGCCGATGGTCAGCGGCCAGAACGGATCGACCGCGCGGATGTCCCCGATCCCCGTGACACCGCCGAGCGCGAAGGCCTGGATGAGGGCGATGACGAGCAGCTGCACGACGTACGCGGTCAGCGGCATCGCGCCGACGGCCCGCAGCGGCAGCAGGGCGTAGCCGATCGGGCCCGTCCCGGCATCCGCCCTACCCCACGGACGGCACAGCAGCACGCACGCGGCGATCACGGCGATGGCCAGACCGCCCGAGCCGATGATCTCGGGCAGCCCGCTCGAGTGCGGCTCGGCGCTCCACACCCGGGCGAGATACGTCGAGGCGGATGCCGCGTCCGCCGGCGCCATCGCGTCGCCGATCGCGTCGCCGACGACGACGAGCGCGGCACCCGACACCACCGCGATCAGGAGCGTTCGCAGGCGCGTGAGACCGGCGCGGGCGAGCCCCAGGCCCGCCAGCACGAACGCGAACCACACCTCGAACGGATAGTGCCACCCGAGCACGGCCGATGCCTCGCGGCCGAGGGCGGTGCTCCAGAAGCCGAACCCCGCGAGCCACGCGTGCACGAACGGCATGACCACGGCCACCGCCCCCGCGGCGAGGAACAGGGTCCGCGCCGACGCACCCACGAGCGGTATGGCGAGGGCGAACATCACACCGTACGCGGGCAGGATCACGTAGACGGGAGTCGCGAGCAGCGTCAGGAACAGGCCGATCGCCCACAGCGCCGCGGCGCGCACCAGGAGCCTCCCCTGCAGCGTGCGGCGCGCAGGGCCCTCGACCGGCAGCCGGCCACCGGTGTACAGCCCGATCGACACACCCGCGAGGGTGGCGAAGAGGATCGACGAGTTGCCGTTCACGACGGCGTCCCACGTGCTCGGGTCGGCCCAGTCGAAGGTGCCGTCGATCACGAGGAGGTGCGCGGCGAACATGCCGATCACCGCGAGCCCGCGCGCGAAGTCGACACCCGCCACCCGCGGCGGCGCGTTCAGGTGGTCCCAGTGCGCGCGCAGGCTGCGCGGACGCCCCGTCTCGCTCTGCTGGCCCGCCGTCCGGGACATGTCACCCCCGGGCGGTCAGCCCTGGCGCAGCAGCCACACCAGCAGCGCCTTCTGGGCGTGCAGGCGGTTCTCCGCTTCGTCCCACACGACGCTCTGCGGACCGTCGATGACCTCGGAGTCCACCTCGTAGCCGCGGTCGGCGGGCAGGCAGTGGATGAAGATGGCGTCGTCCTGGGCGAGGGTCATCAGCTCCTGGGTGACCTTGTATCCGCCGAGGTCGCGCAGGCGCGCGAGCTTCTCCTCCTCCTTGCCCATCGACACCCACGTGTCCGTGACGATGACGTCGGCTCCGGCGGCGGCCTCGTTGGGATCGGTGTACAGGGTCACCGATCCGCCCGTCTCGGCCGCGCGGGCATCCGCGTCGGCGATGACGTCCTCGCGCGGCGCGTAGTCCTCGGGAGAGGCGACGCGCACGTGCATGCCGGCGGTGACGCCGGCCAGGACATAGGAGTGGGCCATGTTCGACATGCCGTCGCCGAAGAAGGCGAGGGTGAGGCCGGCGAGCTCGCCCTTGTGCTCCTTGATGGTGAGCAGGTCGGCGAGCAGCTGGCACGGGTGGAAGTCGTCGCTGAGGGCGTTGACGACCGGCACACGGGTGCCCCGCGCCATCTCCTCGAGCCCGGCCTGCGCGTAGGTGCGCCACACGATCGCGGCGACCTGTCGCTCGAGCACGCGCGCGGTGTCGGACGGGGTCTCCTTGCCGCCGAGCTGGCTGTTGGCGGTCGAGATGATCAGCGGCGATCCGCCGAGGTCGGCGATGCCGACCGCGAACGACACGCGCGTGCGCGTCGAGGACTTGTCGAAGATGACCGCGACGGTCTGGGGCCCCTCGAGGGCCTTGAGCTTGAATCGGTCCTGCTTGAGGTCGACGGCGAGATCCAGGATCTCGGCCTGCTCGGCGGCGCTCAGGTCGTCGTCGCGCAGCAGATGGCGGGTCATGCGGAGACCTCCGTGGATCCGTCGAGCACGAGCGCGTCCTGGACGGTGCGAAGGGCGGCGGTGAACAGCTCGATGAACTCGTCGATCTCCACGTCGCCGATCGTCAGCGCCGGTGCGAGGCGGATGGTCTCGTCGTTCGCGGCGTTGATGACCAGTCCGTGCTCCTGCGCGGCGGCGACGACGGCCTTGGCGACCGGGTGCGTCAGGGCGATGCCCACGAGGAGTCCCCGTCCGCGGCATCCGGCCACCAGCGGCGAGCCGATCCCGAGGATCGCCTCGCGCAGCCGGTCGCCCTGCTCGGCGGCGTTCGCCACCAGCCCCGCGGTCTCGATCTCGTCCAGGACGGCGTCGGCGACCGCGGTGCCCAGGGCGTTGCCGCCGAAGGTCGACCCGTGGGTCCCGGGGTAGAACAGGTCGCTGGCGGAGCCGTAGGTGATGAGGGCGCCGATGGGGAAGCCGCCGCCGATGCCCTTCGCGACCGTGATCGCGTCGGGGGTGATGCCGGAGTGCTGGAACGCGAACCACTCGCCCGTGCGCCCCGCGCCGGTCTGGATCTCGTCGATGATCAGCAGCGCCCCGTGCTTCTCGGTGAGCTCGCGCGCGGCCCGCAGGTATCCGTCGGGCAGATCGATGACGCCCGCCTCGCCCTTGATGGGCTCGACGAACAGGGCGGCGACGCGGTCGTCGAGCGCCTCCTCGAGCGCCTCGACGGTGGAATCGATGAACTCCACACCGCCGATCATCGGCAGGAACGGCTCCTGCATCCACGGCTTGCCGGTGAGGGCCAGCGTGCCCATGGTGCGCCCGTGGAAGGCGTCCTTGAGCGAGAGGATGCGGGGCCGGTCGGCGCCGCCGTGCAGGCGGGCGAGCTTGAACGCGGCTTCGTTGGCCTCGGCGCCGGAGTTGCCGAAGTACACGCGTCCCTCGTCGCCGGTGCCGGCGATGCGCTTGAGCCGGGCCGCGAGCGCGAGCTGCGGCGGCGTGGCGAAGTAGTTGGACACGTGCGCGAGGGTCGCCGCCTGACGCGAGATCGCGTCGACGAAGACCGGGTGGGCGTGCCCCAGCGAATTCACCGCGATGCCCGCGAGGAAGTCGAGGTAGCGCTTGCCGTCGGCATCCCACAGGTGCGCGCCCTCGCCGCGGACGAACATCGCCATCCGGTCGCCGAAGCTGCGCACGAGGTCGCGCCGCGCGTCATCCAGCCAAGTCGTCATCCCTGCACCACCTCTGTTCCGATTCCCTTGCTCGTGAAGATCTCGACGAGCACCGAGTGCGGCACCCGTCCGTCGATGATGGCCGCCGTGTCGACGCCGCCCTCGACCGCGTCCAGGCACGCGGTCATCTTCGGGATCATCCCCGACTCGAGCGACGGCAGCATCGCGCGCAGCTCGGTCGAGGTCAGGTGCGACACCAGAGAGTCCCGGTTGGGCCAGTCCGCGTAGAGCCCGGGCACGTCGGTGAGGACGACGAGCTTCGACGCCTTCAGCGCCACGGCGAGCGCCGCCGCCGCGGCATCCGCATTGACGTTCAGCGAGTGGCCGGGGTGGTCGAGATCGGGCGCGATCGACGAGACGACGGGGATGCGGCCGGCCGCCAGCTGGTCGAGCACCGGCTGCGGATCGACCTCCACCACATGGCCGACGCGGCCCAGGTCGTGCTCGATGCCGTCGACCGTCACGCCCCGGCGGCGTCCGCCGAACAGCCCCGCGTCCTCGCCGCTCAGCCCCGTCGCGAGAGGTCCGTGGGTGTTGATCTTGCCGACCAGCTGCGGATTGATCTGGCCGGTGAGCACCATGCGCACGACCGAGATCGCCTCGGTCGAGGTGACGCGGTAGCCGCCTTTGAACTCGCTCGGGATGGCGAGCCGGTCGAGCATCGACGAGATCTGCGGGCCCCCGCCGTGCACGACGACGGGCTTGACGCCCACGTAGCGGAGGTAGGCCATGTCGGCGGCGAAGGCGTCCTGCAGCTCCTCGCTGACCATGGCGTTGCCGCCGTACTTGACGACGATCACCTGGTCGCGGAAGCGGCGCAGCCAGGGCAGCGACTCGATGAGGGTGGCCGCCTTCGCGCTGGCGAGAGCCGGGTCGGTGTCTTGGAGGTCTGTCATGAGGAATACGCGCTGTTCTCGTGGACGTAGTCGTGGGTGAGGTCGTTGGTGAGGATGACCGCGGATGCCGTGCCGACCTTGAGGTCGATCACGAGCGAGACCGCGCGCGGGGCGAGGTCGACCTCTTCGCGGGGCCGGTCCGGACCGCCGGCCGAGCACACGCGCACGCCGTTGATCTCGACGTCGACCGCGTACGGGTCGAACTCCGCCTGGGTGGTGCCGATCGCGGCGAGCACGCGGCCCCAGTTCGGGTCGTTGCCGAAGATCGCCGCCTTGAACAGGTTGTTGCGGGCGACGGAGCGGCCGACCTCGACCGCGTCGTCCTCGGTCGCGGCGCCCACGACCTGGATCGTGATGTCGTGGCTGGCGCCCTCGGCATCCCGCTGGAGCTGGGCGGCGAGGTCGGTGCACACCTCGATGAGCCCGAAGCGGAACTCGTCCGGATCGGGTGCGGCGCCGGAGGCGCCGCTGGCCATGAGGGTCACCTGGTCGTTGGTCGACATGCAGCCGTCGGAGTCGAGACGGTCGAAGCTCACCCGGGTCGCGGCGCGCAGGTGCGCGTCGGTCTCGGCGGACGTGAGCTCGGCATCCGTCGTGATCACCACGAGCATCGTCGCCAGACCCGGCGCGAGCATGCCGGCGCCCTTGGCCATTCCGCCGATCGTCCAGCCGTCACCGCGGTAGACGCTGGTCTTCGACACCGAGTCGGTCGTCATGATCGCCTCGGCGGCATCCTGACCGCCGTCGGCCGACAGGTTCGCGATGGCGTCCGCCGTGCCGGTGAGCACCTTCTGACGGAACACCTCGTCGCCGGTGCCGATGAGGCCCGTCGAGCACACCACGACGTCGCCCGGGCTGATCCCGAGCAGCTCCGCGGCCTTCTCGGCGGTGGCGTGCGTCGTCTGGAAGCCGAAGGCGCCGGTGAAGCAGTTCGCCCCGCCGGAGTTGAGCACGATCGCCTCGACGACGCCGTCCTGCACCACCTGCTCCGACCACAGGATCGGGTTCGCCTTGGCGCGATTGCTCGTGAACACGGCCGCCCCCGCGTGGAGCGGGCCGCGGTTGACGACGACGGCGACGTCCGGCTTGCCGGTGGACTTCAGCTGCGCGACGACGCCGGCCGCCTCGAATCCCTGCGGTGCGGTGACGCTCACGGCGCGACTCCGTTCACGGTCAGGCCGGTGCCTTCGGGAAGGCCCAGCGCGATGTTCATGGACTGCACGGCCGCGCCCGCGGTGCCCTTGACGAGGTTGTCGACGGCGGTGACGACCGTGACGCGGTTCGCGGCCCGGTCGATCGCGAGCCCCATCAGCGCCGTGTTCGCGCCGACCACGTCGGCGGTGCGCGGGAAGTGTCCCTCGGGCAGCAGCTGCACGAACGTCTCGTCGCCGTAGGCGGCCTCCCACGCGCCGCGGATGTCGGCATCCGTCCCTCCCGGTGCGATCGGCGCCGTGGAGGTCGCGAGGATGCCGCGGGCCATCGGCACGAGCACGGGCGTGAACGAGATGCGGATGCCGTCGTCGCCGGCCGCGTCGGAGAATCCGCGCTTCGTCGGAGCATCTGAGCCAGATCCTCCGGCGGTGGCCGAGTTCTCCGACGATGCGCCGGCCGCCCGCGCGTGCGCGAGCGCCTGGCGGATCTCGGGGATGTGGCGGTGCGTGCCGCCGACGGCGTACGGATTCGCGGTGCCGAGGATCTCGCTGGCGAGCAGGTTCGTCTTCAGGCTCTTGCCGGCGCCCGACGGACCGACCGCGAGCACCGTGACGATGTCGGACGGGTCGATGACGCCCGCCGCCACGCCGGGCGCGAGGCTCAGGCTCACCGTCGAGGCGTTGCAGCCCGGTGCCGCGATGCGGGTCGCACCGGCGAGGCGCTCGCGCTGCTTCCCGTCGCCGACCGGGAGCTCGGGCACGCCGTAGGTCCACGGCTCGTGGAAGGCGCCGCCGTAGAACGCGTCCCACGCGTCCTGCGACTCGAGGCGGTGGTCGGCGCCGGCGTCGATGACGAGCGGCGCGGCGCCGAGCGCATCGGTGTACTGCCCCGACTGCCCGTGCGGCAGGGCGAGGAAGACGATGTCGTGCCCGGCGAGGATCTCGGGGGTCGTCTCCTGCAGGGTCAGGTGCGACAGCGACCGCAGATGCGGCTGGTGCTGGATCAGCGGCTGGCCCGCGTTCGAATGCGCCGTGACGGTGCGGATATCGACGTCGGGATGAGAGGCGAGGATCCGGAGGATCTCGCCTCCCGCATAGCCGGAGGCGCCGGAGACGGCGACCGAATAGGTCATGGATTCCACCTTAGAGTCTGGGCAGGCCCCTTCCGCGTCGCGCGACAGGGGCGGAAACATCGGCGGCGGCGACTCCGTGCGCCTCGACCCGCCGGAGCGGGGAGCGCGCGGGGTCGCCTAGAGTCGGCGTCCGCCCAGACGTCGGCGCGCGGGAACGGCGCTCGGAAGGAGCGCTGCGAGACCCGTGACCGCCGAAGGCATGCGCCGACGATAGCGGCCTGCGCGCGGCATCCGCAACTCAGGCGCCGAGCGCGTCGATGATCGACAGTTCGTCGGGCCGCGTCAGGCCCGCCCGGCGCTCACGCTCGAGTCCGAGCGCCCGCTCGTGCGCCAGGGCCCGCTCGAGCGTCTCGGTGAGGGGTGCGTGCTGCCCGCCCTCGCGCAGGTACGTCTCGATGGAGCGCGTCGCGAAGCCCGGCATGTCCGCCGGGAGCCACAGCGGCAGCGAGCGCGGACCCATCCAGTACGCGACATCGTGCGCGAGCAGGTCGGCGTCGGATGCCGCGACGACCGTCCCGGTGTGCCCGGCGACCGCGCGCGCCGCGCGCAGCACATCGGAAAGCGGGGCCGACGGGCCCGTGGCGTTCGCGACGCCGTGCCACCGCTTCTCTCCCCGGTCGACGAGGAAGCGCGCGAGGTCGTCGACGTCGATCACCTGCGAGCGCCGCTCGTCCCCCGGGACGAGGACGGGCCCGTCCGCGGCGAGCGCGAAGCGCCCCACCCAGTAGCCGAACCGGTCGGTCGGGTCGCCGTCGCCGACGATGAGGCCTGGCCGGACGACGGCGGCGCGATCGCCGCACGCGGCGCGCACGGATGCCTCGGCGGCGGACTTCGCACGCGCGTAGTCGTACGCGTCTCCCGGCAGCGCGGGCTCGGCGAGAGCCGCCGACTCGTCGGCGCCCGCGACGTCGTCGGCGGCGTACACCGACAGCGACGACACGTACGTCCAGTGCCGCGCGCGTTCGCCGAGCGCTCCGGCCGCCTGCGCGACGTGTGACGGCATCGACGACACGTCGACGACCTCGTCCCACTCGTGCGCGGCGACCGCGGCGTAGGCATCCCGCGTCTCGCGGTCGCCGACGACGAGCGCGGCGCCGTCGGGAGCCGGGCGGCCGCCCCGCGCGAGGCACGTGACACGCGCGCCGCGCGCCAGCCACTCGCGGGCGACCCGGCCGCTCAGCCATCCCGTGCCGCCGAGGACGAGGACGTCGGTCACGCCAGACGCTCCGCGAAGAAGCCGGTGACCCGCCGCCACGCGTCGGCGGCGGCAGCCGCGTCGTAGCGCCGCCCGGTGTCGTTGAAGAACGCGTGCGCCGCGTCCGGGTAGACCACCGCCTCGAACTCGACGCCGGCGGCGGCCATGTCGGCGCGCACCTGCGGCAGGGCGTCGATGAGAGCCGGGTCGTGGGCGCCGTAGAGGGCGAGGACCGGCGCCGAGATCGTCGCCATCCGCTCCGGCGCGGGCGCGGTGCCGTAGAACGGCGCCGCCGCGCGGATGCGGTCGTCGGAGGCTGCGAGCAGGAACGTGTAGGTGCCGCCGAAGCAGAAGCCCGTCACGCCGATGCGGCCGTCGACGCCGGGCTCGGCCTCGAGCAGGTCCACGGTGGCGCGCAGAGCCGATACCGCCCATCCCGCGTAGTCCGGCGCGCGCATCCCCGACATCGCCTCGCGCATCATCGGCTGGGCGGCGATCCGTCGCTCCTCGTCGCCGCCGGTCATGATCTCGAACAGCTCCTCGCCGAGCGCCGGCGCGACGCCGGCGTGCGACAGGATGTCGGGTGCCGCCACGACGTACCCCTCCGCCGCGAGACGATCGGCGACCGCGACGATGTGGGGCACCAGTCCCCAGATCTCGTGGATGACCACGAGGGCGCCGCGCGGCGATCCGGTCGGGCGCGCGAGGTGCACGCCGAAGGTGTCACCGTCGGCGGTGAGGGTGATCGTGCCGGTCATGTCGTTCCTCTCGCCGGGGCGGCCACGGTCAGTCTTGCATCTCGTCGACGAGGCGCCGCCGCCGCAGCAGAAGCCACCGCGCGAACTTCTCGGCTTCGACGAGGACGAGGACGGATGCCGCGACCGCGGCGCATCCCGCCCACTCGAGCAGGCTCAGCGGCGTGACCTCGAGCAGCGCCGCCGCCGGCTCCCACACGGTCACCGCCCACATCACGCCGACCGCGAGGGCTGCGGTGACGACGAGCGCCTTGTTGCGCAGCGGGCTCAGCCGCACGAGCGACGTCCGCTCGGCGCGGGCATTGCCCACCTGATAGAAGTTCAGCAGCACGAACGTGGCCATCGCGAGGGTGCGCGCGTGATCGACGTCGGCGCCGGTGTTCAGCGACCAGGCGAACACCGCGAGCACGACCAGGCCCATCCACACGCCCGTCACCGCCGTGCGGGCCCACAGCACGCGTGAGAGCACTCCCTCGCGGCGGCCGCGGGGCGGACGGGCCAGCTCATCGCCCTCGCCCGGTTCGAGGGCGAGAGCTATGTCCTGGATGCCGGTGGTGACGAGGTTGATCCAGATCATCTGGACCGGCAGGAACAGCAGCGGCTGATCGATCAGCACGTTCGCCGACAGCGCGAACACGGCCGCGAGCGCCGTGGAGAGCAGGAAGAACGTCGCCTTGCGGATGGCGCCGAACGTCACGCGCCCCTGCTCGACCGCCTCGACGATGGTCGTGAAGTCGTCGTCGGTGAGCACGAGGTCGGCCGCGTCGCGTGCGACATCCGTTCCGCCGCGACCCATCGCGACGCCGACCGATGCCGCGCGCAGGGCCGGGGCGTCGTTCACGCCGTCGCCGGTGGCCGCGACCGTCTCGCCGCCGCGCTGGAGCACCTCGACGATGCGCAGCTTGTCCCCCGGCGCGACGCGCGCGGCGACGCCCGCCTCCTCGAGCCGCGCGGTCAGGACCCGGTCGTCGAGCTCGGCCATCTCGGCTCCGGTGACCGGCGGGCGGTCCGTGGCGATCCCCAGCCGCCGAGCGATCGCCTGCGCGGTCTCGGGGTGGTCGCCGGTGATCATCTTCACCGCGATGCCGGCGCTGCGGCACTCCGCGACGGCGTCGGCGACGCCCGCGCGCGGCGGGTCGTCCATGCCCTCGAGTCCGAGCAGCGTCATGCCGCTCGGCGGCGCGTCCACCGCGGCGTCCGGCGGCAGCACGCGCTCGGCGACCGCGATGACGCGCAGTCCGTCGCGCGACAGCCGGGCGTTCTCGATCATCACCAGCTCGACGTCGTACGGGACGGTGCCGCCGGGCACCGCCAGGCTCTCGCACAGGGCGCCGACGACCTCGGGCGCACCCTTGACGTACTGCATCCGCGCCCCGTCGGGTTCGCGGACGACGGTCAGCGAATACCGCCGGGCCGGCTCGTACGGCACGTGGTGCTCGGGCGGCCGGGCGCGCTCCACGGCCGAGACGGCGCCGGCGGTCAGCGCGACCGAGGCCATGGCGACATCGACGGCGTCGCCCGCGAGGTCTCCGCGCGCGGACTCGCCCGCCTCGTTCGTCAGCGCGCCGGCGCGCAGTAGGCGCATGGTCAGCTGATCGGTCGCCTCACCGGGCACGATGTCGCCGTCCATCGTCCACAGCCGCTCGACGGTCAGACGGTTCTCGGTGAGGGTCCCCGTCTTGTCCGACGCGATCACCGTGGTGGAGCCGAGCGTCTCGACCGCCGGGAGCGTGCGCACGATCGCCCCGCGCCGCGCCATGCGCGAGACGCCGACGCTCATGGCGACCGTGAAGATGATCGGCAGCGACTCCGGGATCGCGGCGACGGCGAGCGCCACCGCCACGCGGAACATGTCCGAGACGGAATACCCGCTGACCAGTCCCGCGGCGAACACGAACACGACCGAGATCAGCACCACCACGCCGATGCGGCGCTCGAGGCTGTGCGTGAGCTTCTGCAGCGGCGTGCGGGGCGGCTTGCGGCGCACGAGGGCGCTGATCTCGCCGAGCTGCGTGCGCGCACCGGTGGCCACGACGATGCCCGCGCCGCGGCCGCTCGAGACGAGGGTCCCGGTGAACAGCATGTCGGTCTGGTCCGCGACCGCGGTGTCGGCTGCGACCGGGGCGGTGCCCTTCAGGACGGCGAGCGACTCCCCGGTGAGCAGCGATTCGTCGGCCAGCAGCGCGTTGACCTCAACCAGCCGGGCGTCGGCGGGAACGCGGTCGCCGCTCTCGACGAGCACGAGGTCGCCGGGGACGACGTCCTCCGCCGGGATCACCTCGACGACGCCGCCGCGCCGCACGCGCGCGGACGTCGTGGCCAGCTCCTGGAGCGCGCGCACGTCGCGCGCCGCCTTGCGCTCCTGCCAGAAGCCGAGGGCGGCGTTCAGCGCCAGCACGAGGAAGATCGCGCCGGCGTCGACCCAGTGGCGCTGGATCGAGGTCACGATGCCGGCGACGATCAGGATCGCGATCAGCGGGCTGATGAACTGGCGCGCCAGCACCACCCACCAGGGCGTCGGCGGCGGCGCCGGGAGCGCGTTCGGGCCCCATCGCGCCAGCCGATCGGCGGCGTCCTCGGGACTGAGTCCCCCGACGCTCGCGCCCAGTTCGGCGCACACCGTCGGCACGTCGCGCGCGCACCACCCCGACGCGGGCGCCGCCGCGCGTTCGGGCACCATCTCTCGCCTCCCTGGCCGGTGGATCCCACCCTACTCAGCGGGGGCGAACCGGCCAGGGACCAAGGTCAGTCGCGGATCGCGGCGCCGAATCGCTCGGTGGCCACGGCGACGCCGGCGAGCTTCGCCTCGGTCGCCTCGGCCGCCGTCAGCGTGCGGTCCGGGGCGCGGAACCGCAGCGCGAACGTGAGGCTCTTGCTGCCGTCGGGCAGCCCCTGGCCGCGGTAGTCGTCGACGAGGCGCAGGGACTCCAGCAGCTCCCCCGCGCCCTCGGTCAGGGCCGCGCGGACCTGGCCCGCCGGGACGTCGGCCGGCACGACCAGCGACACGTCCTGCGTCGCCGCCGGGAACCCCGACAGCGACGCCGCGACGACGCGTTCGCCGGCGATGTCGAGCAGTCGGTCGAGGAACAGCTCGGCCACGACGACGCGACCGGTGAGGTCTGCGTCCGCCACGACGTCCGGGTGCAGCTCGCCGACGTAGCCGACCTCGGTCTCGCCGACGAACAGCACGGCCGTGCGGCCGGGATGCAGGGGCTTCCCCTGCGCCTGGAAGACGTCGAGCGTCACGCCGGCGGCGGACGCGATGACGCGCACGGCGTCGAGTCCGTCGGCGATGTCGACGGGGACCGGCGGCTGGCCCGGCTGCTTCGCGATGCGGTTGCCGGTCAGCAGCAGCGAGACGAAGCGCTGCTGCGGCGGAATCGACTCGTCGAGCTCGGCGAGGGCTGCGGCCGACGGACGCACCGCGAGCGGCGGCACGTACGACGTGCCGTACTGCACACCGGGCTTGGGGAGGAACACCGTGCCGGTCTCGAACAGCGCCAGGTCGGTGAAGCCGCGCGACACGTTGCGGTGCGCGACCTGCAGCAGCCCCGGGAGCAGCGAGCGGCGCAGGAACGCCGCCTGGCCGTCGAGCGGATTGGCGATCTTGACGCTCGGCAGGTGCTCTCCCGTGGGCGAGCCGTGCAGATCGTTCTGCTCCTCGGTCGTGAAGGGGAACGAGGGGGTCTCGACGAAGCCCGCGGCGGCCAGCGCGTTGGCGACGCGACGGCGACCGCGCTGGGCCGGGGTGAGCCCGCGACCCGACGGCGGCAGGGGCAGCACCGACGGGATGCGGTCGTAGCCCTCGATGCGCGCGACCTCCTCGGCCAGCGTCCACTTGTCGGTGAGATCCGAGCGCCACGACGGCGGCGTGACGGTCCAGCCGTCTTCGGCCGGCGCCACGGCGCAGCCGATGAGCTCGAGCGCCGTGACGATCTCGTCAGCGGTGTAGTCGACGCCGATGAGACCGGCGACGAAGCCGGCGGGAAGCCGGATCTCGATCGCCGAGATCTCGGCGAACAGCGCCGTGCCGTAGTCGGCGTCGATCGTGCCCCCGGCGAACTCGACCATGAGGTCGGCCACGCGTCGCGCGGCCACCAGCGGGATCGCCGGGTCGACGCCGCGCTCGAAGCGGCGGGAGGCCTCGCTCGGCAGCTTGTGCCGGCGCGCCGTGCGCGCGATCGAGACGGTGTCGAAGGTCGCCGCCTCGATGAGGACGTTGCGCGTCGTGCCGCTCATCTCGGTCGTGCCGCCGCCCATGACGCCGGCGAGGCCGATCGGGCCCGACTCGTCGGTGATCAGCAGGTCCTCGGCGTCGAGGGTGCGCACCTGACCGTCGAGGGTCTCGAGCTTCTCCCCCGCCTGCGCGCGACGCACCGTGATGCCGCCGGTGAGCTTGTCGAGGTCGTAGCCGTGGATCGGCTGGCCGAGCTCGACCATGACGTAGTTGGTGATGTCGATGAGGATGCCCAGCGACCGGATGCCGGCGAGCGTCAGCCGCGCGACCATCCACGCCGGCGTGGGCTTGGTGGGGTCGACGTCGCGCACGACCCGCGCGACGAACTCCGTCGCGCCCACGCGTCCGCGGATGGGGGCGGCGTCCTCGACGGCGACCGAGAAGCCGACGCCCGGCGCGACCTCGTCCGCATGGCGGACGCCCGGGTCGCGGAAGTCCGCGCCGGTGGCGTGCGAGTACTCGCGCGCGACGCCCCGGATCGACAGCGCGTAGCCGCGGTCGGGCGTGACGTTGATGTCGACGGCGACGTCGTCGAGGCCGAGGAGCGCGATCGCGTCGGTGCCGGCGGGTGCGTCGATCCCGAGCTCGACCAGACGCAGGATGCCGCTGTGCTCGTCGCCGAGCCCCAGTTCCTTCGCCGAGGCGATCATGCCGTCCGAGACATGCCCGTACGTCTTGCGCGCCGCGATCGGGAACGGACCCGGCAGCACCGCGCCCGGGAGCGTCACCACGACCTTGTCGCCCTCGAAGAAGTTGCGCGCGCCGCACACGATGCCGCGGACTCCGCCCTGCTCCTCGCCGACGTCGACCTGGCACCAGCGGATGGTCTTGCCGTTGGACTGCGGCTCCTCGACGAACTCGACGACCTGGCCGACGACGATGGGGCCGGTCAGCTCGAAGCCGTGCACGTCCTCCTCTTCGAAGCCGACCGAGACGAGCGCCGCGAGGACGTCCTCGGGCGAGGCATCCTGCGGGACGTCGACGTACTCACGAAGCCATGACAGCGGGACGCGCATCAGACCACCATTCCGAACTGCTCGCTGAAGCGGACATCGCCCTCGGCCATGTCGCGCATGTCCTGCACATCCGAGCGGAACATGAGGGTCCGCTCGATCCCCATCCCGAACGCGAAGCCCGAGTACTCCTCGGGGTCGATGCCGGCCGCGCGCAGCACGTTGGGGTTGACCATGCCGCATCCGCCCCACTCGATCCAGCGCGCGCCGCCCTTGAAGGTCGGGTGCCACAGGTCGAGCTCGGCGCTCGGCTCGGTGAAGGGGAAGTAGTTCGCGCGGAAGCGCGTCTTGGCCTCGGGCCCGAACAGCACCTTGGCGGCGTGGTCCAGCGTGCCTTTGAGGTGCGCCATCGTGATGCCCTTGTCGATCACGAGTCCTTCGAACTGCGTGAAGACCGGCAGGTGCGTCGCGTCGAACTCGTCGGTGCGGTAGACGCGGCCGGGGCACAGCACGTAGATCGGCAGATCGCGCTCGAGCATCGAGCGCACCTGGACGGGGCTCGTGTGCGTGCGCATGACGAGGTGGCGCTCGACGGGGTCCACGAAGAACGTGTCCTGCATCTGACGCGCCGGGTGATCGGCGTCGAAGTTCAGCGCGTCGAAGTTGTACCACTCGTGCTCGAGCTCGGGGCCTTCGGCGATCTCCCACCCCATGCCGACGAAGATGTCGCTGATCTCCTCCTGCAGGAGCGAGATCGGATGCCGCGCGCCCACGCGGGCCCGCTGCGCGAGCGCGGTCATGTCCACGCGCTCGGCCTCGAGTTTGGCGGCGAGCTCGGCTTCGGCCAGCTCGACCTCACGGGCGGCGAGGGCCTGGTTCACGCTCGCGCGAGCCTGCCCGACGAGCTTGCCGAATTCGGCCTTCTTGTCCTTGGGCACCTCACGCATGCGCGCGTTGAGCTTCGCCAGCGGCGAGCCCTCGGCGGTGTGGGCGGAGCGGGCGGCCTTCAGCTCGGCGGTGTCGCCCGCGGCGGCGATCGCCGCGAGGGCGTCCGCAACCGCGGTCTCGACCGCTTCGGGCGTGATGCCGGCGTCGGTGGGGGCTGTGTTCTCGTGCGCGTCAGACACGAGAGACGAGTCTACCGGCGGGCGCGGAGGCGCAACGGCGCAGTGACCTCTGCTATGTCGCACCTTTGCGTTGCCTTTGCATTCGCGCGCGCGGCAGGTTAGGTTCGCCTCACCTCAGTTCACTCTCGGCTGAGTTCCCACATCTCACGGAGACACCGTCGTGCGCGCACTTCGCATCCTGGTTCCCGCCGCCGTCGCGAGCGGCCTCCTGCTGACCGGCTGCGCCGGAGACCCGGCCTCGGAAGATTCGGCCGACGCCCCGGCATCCGACGGCGAAGTCACCCTCTATGCCGGAAGAGACGAGGCGCTGATCGCGCCCCTCATCGAGCAGTTCACCGACGAGACGGGCATCGAGGTGGAGGTCCGCTATGCGGGCACGAGCGAGCTGACGGCACTCCTGCTCGAAGAGGGCGACCGTTCCCCCGCCGACGTGTTCCTGTCGCAGGACGCCGGTGCGCTCGGCGCCATCGCGGATGCCGGACTGACATCGCCGATCCCTGCGGAGCTGGCGGAGACCATCCCCGCGGGCTTGACCTCGCAGGACGACAGCTGGATCGGCGTGACCGGTCGCGCGCGCGTCATCGCGTACGACGGCGACGTGCTCGAGGCCGACCAGGTGCCGACCTCGGTTCTCGATCTGGTCGACCCCGAGTGGGCCGGACGCGTCGGCTTCCCCCCGGGCAACGCCAGCTTCCAGTCGTTCGTGACGGCGCTTCGCGTCCTCGAGGGCGAGCAGGCCGCCGAGGACTGGGCTGCCGACATGGCGGCCAACGATCCCGTGCTCACCGAGAGCAACGGGGCGACACTCGACCTGGTCAATGCGGGCGAACTCGATCTCGCACTCATCAACCACTACTACTGGTACCAGCGCGCCGCCGAGCTCGGCGAGGATGCGATGCGGGCCCAGCTGGCGTTCCTGCCGGGCGACCCCGGCGGCATCGTCAACGTCACGGGCGCGGCGATCCTGACCGGAGGAGCGGGCGACCCCGACGCGCTCGCGCTCGTCGAGTACCTCGTCTCGCCGGCCGGCCAGCAGTACTTCGTCGAGCAGACCTTCGAGTACCCGCTGCTCCCCGGTGTCGAGGCACCCTCGGGTCTGCCCGCGCTCGAGACGCTCGTCAACCCCGGTCTCGATCTCAGCGACCTCGATTCGGTGGCCGAGACCCAGGAGATGCTCGTGCGCGTCGGCCTCCTCTGAGAGGGCGCGCCCCACGCCCGACGTTTCATCCGCCGATGCCCTCGTCACGACGCCCACCACGTACCCTCTGGGTCGCGGCGCTTGTGGCGTGCGCCCTCGCGAGCGTCCCGCTCGTCTATCTCATCGCGCGGGTCGCGGGAGCGGGGCCCGAGCAGATCGCCGAGGCCCTGTCGCGTCCGCGGGTTCCGGAGCTGATCGGCACGTCGCTGCTGTTGTCGGCTTCGGTGACCGTGGCCACGATCGCGATCGGCGTGCCGTCGGCCTTCCTGCTTGCGCGCGCTGCGCTGCCCGCGCGCGGACTGTGGGCGGCGCTGGCCGCCCTGCCGCTGGCGGTGCCCTCGTACCTCGCAGCGTACGGCTGGCTCGCCGCCGTGCCCGGGATGCAGGGGTTCTGGGCGGCGTGGTTCGTCCTCACGAGCGTCTGTCTGCCGTATGTGACCCTGCCGACGGCGGCCGCGCTGCGACTGTCGACCACGGGTTTCGACGATCTGGCGCGCACGCTCGGACGCGGGCCGGTCGCGGCGTTCTTCAGCGGCACGTGGCCGCAGATCGCGCCGGCGGTCTCGGCGGGCGCGCTGCTCGCATTCCTCTACACGCTGAGCGACTTCGGCGGCGTGGCCCTGTTCCGGCTCCCGGTCCTCACCACCGCGGTGCACCAGGCCTTCGGCGCGAGCTTCGACCGCGACTACGCGCTCATCCTCGCAGGGGTGCTCGTTGTCATCGCCCTCGCCGTGGTCCTCGCCGAGCAGGTGCTGCGCCGCCGCGCTCCCGCTCGCGCACCGCATGGGCCGCGCGCGGCGCGCTTCCGACTCGGCGCGGCACTTCCTGCGGCCCTGATCCTGCTCGCGACGCCGTCGCTGCTCGCCGCCGGCGTTCCCACGGCCATCCTCGTCGCGCGTGCTCTCGACGCCGCAGCACTGCGCGCCTTCGACCTCGCCGAGTTCGCCGAGGCGCTCGCCGGCACGCTCGCGTTCGCCGTGGGCGGCGCCGTCATCGCGATCGTCCTGGCGCTCCCGATCGGGGCCCTGGCGGCGCGCTACCGCGGGCGCCGCGTGCGGATCGTCGAGACCGCCGCCGTGATACCCCTGGGCCTGCCCGGCATCGTGGTCGGTCTCTCGCTCGTCGCGTTCTCGCTGACGGTCGTGCCGTGGTGGTACCAGACCGCGCTCATCCTCGCCTTCGCCTACGGCGTGATGTTCCTGCCGAAGGCGGTCGGCGGCGTGCGCAGCTCGATCGGGCTCGTGCCGCCGGCGCTCGAAGACGTCTCGCGCACCCTCGGGCGTACGGGCCTCCAGACGTGGTGGCAGGTCACGGCACGCCTGGCCCGGCCCGGCATCCTCGCCGCGGCGCTGCTGGTCGCGGTCACCGCGATGAAGGAGCTGCCCGCGACGCTGCTGCTGCGCCCGACGGGCACCGACACGCTCGCCACCGAGTTGTGGTCGCGGACCGACGTCGCCGCGTACGGCGCCGCCGCGCCGTACGCCCTCGCGCTGCTCGTCGTCGCGACGATCCCCGCGTTCCTGCTCTCGCGCCACCGAGACCCGGAGGATGTGTGACATGACATCGCTTCAGGTGAACGACCTCACCGTGCGCCTCGGCGGACGGGAGGTCCTCCACGCCGTCGACGTCGCCGCCGACCACGGCGAGCTGCTCGCGGTGGTCGGACCGAGCGGATGCGGCAAGACCACGCTGCTGCGCACGATCGCCGGCCTCGTGCGCGCGCAGTCGGGCGAGATCCGGCTGGGGACGCGCATGGTCGCCACGCATGGGCTGCATCTGCGCCCGGAGCGCCGCGGCATCGGCTGGGTGCCGCAGGACGCGACGCTGTTCCCGCACCTGACGGTCGCCCAGAACATCGCGTTCGGGGCGCCGCGAGGGGCGCGTGGCCGGTTGCGCCGGGGACGCGCGGACGACCCCGAGATCGCCCGGCTCCTGTCGCTCGTCGGACTCGACGGGCTCGCGGATCGAATGCCGAGCCAGCTCTCGGGCGGTCAGGCGCAGCGCGTGTCGCTCGCGCGCGCACTGGCAGCCCGGCCGACGCTGGTGCTCCTCGACGAGCCCTTCGCGGCGCTCGACCCGCTGCTGCGGCACGAGCTGCGCGAGGCGGTGCCCCGGTGGCTGCGGACCGAGGGGGCGACCGCCGTGCTGGTGACCCACGACCAGGAGGAGGCCCTGTCGCTCGCCGACCGGGTCGCCGTCCTGCGCGGCGGTCGTGTGCTGCAGCAGGACGCTCCCGAGGTCGTCTTCGGCAGGCCAGCCTCGGCGTGGGTGGCGGGATTCGTGGGCGACGCGGTCTTCCTCGAAGCCACATGGCACGACTCGGTCGTCGAGACCGCGGTCGGCCGCATCCCGGCCCACTGGGCCGAGCGATCGCCGCTCGAAGACTCCGCCGCGCCCGCGGTCGGCGCCGCGGTGCGCGCGATGGTGCGGCCCGAGCAGGTGACGCTGACGCCCGACGCTCAGGGCGGCGCCACGGTTCGGCGCGTGCGATTCACGGGCCACAGCGCGCTGGTCGAGGTGGCGCTCGACAACGGCACTCTGCTCCGGGCCCGCGTCGCGTCGCCCGCACTCACTCCGGTCGGCTCGCGCGTGCGCCCCGAGATCGAGGGCGACGCGCTCGCCTATGCCGCGGGCGGCGAGACCCTCGCGGCCGAGGGCCCCGGTCCGGCCTAGCGCCCCGCTGCGGCGCGTCCGGCGGCTGCGCTCAGCGACCCTCGGACTGTCTCGCCGACGCGTTGGCCTGCGCGAGCCGGATCGCCGACGTGGGATCCGCGACGCCCGGCGTCGCCTTGCCGTTCTTCGCCTTGCCGCCCTTGCCGCCGGAGCTCGCCGTCCGCTTCGCGAGCCACCGCGCGAACCACGACAGCGTCAGGTTGATCGCCAGGTAGATCACGAGCGTTACGACGAACAGCGAGAACAGGTACCGGTTGCCGAAGAAGGCGCCCAGGTTGTTCATGTTCGTGCGGATGATCTCGCTGTAGCCGACGATGTAGCCGAGCGACGTGTCCTTCAGCAGCACGACGAGCTGCGCCACGATGATCGGCAGCATCTGCCGGAACGCCTGCGGGAACTCCACGAGCATCTTGGACTGGAACTCGCGCATTCCGACGCTCAGCGCCGCCTCGCGCTGGCCGCGGGGCAGCGCCGCGAGGCCGGCGCGGAGCGCCTCGCCGATGAGCGTGCCGTTGTAGATGATGAGCGCGATCACGACCGCCCAGAACGCCCCGGTCGAGGCCACGAGCAGGATGAACAGCATCATCAGCAGCACGGGCATGCCGCGGAAGAACTCGAGCAGCCACGCGGTGGGGATGCGCACCCACGGGATCAGCGAGCTGCGTAGGAGGGAGAACACGACGCCGAGCGCGATGGCGCCCACCGCCGCGACCGCGGCCGCCTGGAGCGTCGCGACGACGCCCTGGCCGATGAAGCCCCACACCTCTGGGTCGGCGAAGACGTCCCAGCGCGACACGTCGAACATGCCGGGAAGGGTGATGCCGCCCGATTCGCGCGGCGCCGCGAGCAGCAGGTAGATCCACACGGCGCCGGCGATGATCAGGACGATCGAGACGATCGACGCGATCATCGACGTCCGCCGGGCCCGCGGCCCGGGCGCGTCGAAGAGGACGCTCGTGCTCATCGTGCCACCACCCATCGCTTCTCGAGCTGGCTCGCGGCGAAGCCGAGCGGCACCGTGATCACCAGGTACAGCGCGGCGGCGACGAGCAGGATCGGGATGACGATGTTCCCGTTGTCGTTGGCGAGCTGTCGCGTCTCGGCGAAGAGCTCGACGACGAAGAACCCTCCCGCAACCGAGGTGTTCTTCGTCAGGGCGATGAAGACGTTGATCAGCGGCGGCACGGTCATGCGGAACGCCTGCGGCAGCACGACCAGCGACACCGTCTGCCCGAATCCGAGCCCGACGCTGCGTGCCGCCTCGGCCTGGCCGACCGGGACGCCGTTGATACCCGAGCGCAGGGCCTCGGCGACGAAGGGCGACGTGTAGTACGTGAGTGCGACGAACGCCAGCAGGATGAACGGCAGCCGGATGCCGAGCATGGGCATCACGAACATCGTGAAGAAGAACACCAGCGTCAGCGGTGTGTTGCGAGCGACCTCGGTCCACACCGCCGCGAACGTGCGCAGCACGGGGACCGGCGAGATGCGCATCGCGGCGATGAGTGTGCCGAGGACCAGTGCCAGGACACCCGAGACGACCAGCAGCAGCAGCGTGACGCGGAAGCCCTCCCAGAACTGCGGCATGAGCGACCAGAGCTGCGCCATGCCTCCTCCTTTCGACGCGGATGCGGTGCGGGTTCAGGATTCCCCGGCCCGGGCGCGGCCCGGGCCGGGGAATCCGTGGATCAGTAGCGGTCGGGTGTCGGCGGCTCGACGTACGGCAGGATCGTGCCTGCCGTCGCGTTCCACGCCTCTTCGTAGCTGCCGTCCGCGTAGCTCTCCTCCAGCACGTCGTTGATCCACATGCGGAAGTCGGTGTCGTCCAGCGCCAGGCCGATGCCGTAGGGCTCGTCCGTGAAGGGCTCGCCGACGACCTTGAACTCACCCTCGTTCTGGGCCGCGAGACCCGCGAGGATGACGTTGTCGGTCGAGACGGCGACGACGGCTCCGCTGCGGAGCGGCTCGAGGCAGTTCGAGTACGTGTCGGTGAGCACGGGGTCGGCCCCGATCTCCTCGAGCATCGCGGCGGGGGTCGACCCGGTGACCGAGCAGACCGGCTGCCCGACGAGGTCCTCCTCGCTCATGATGTCCTCGTTGTCGGCGAGGACGAGGATCGACTGTCCAGCCATGTAGTACGGGCCGGCGAACGACACGACTTCCTTGCGGTCGTCGTTGATCGTGTAGGTGGCCACGACGATGTCGACCTGGCCGTTCTCGATGAACGGCTCGCGGTTGGCCGAGACGGTCTCGACCCACTCGATGCTGCCCTCGTCGATGCCGAGCTTGCCGGCGATGATCTTGCCGATCTCGACGTCGAAGCCCTCGGGGTCGCCGGACGGCCCGACGAGGCCGAACAGCGGCTGGTCGAACTTCGTGCCGATCGTGATCGTGCCCGCCTCGCTGAGGGCGGCCATCGTGGTGCCCTCCTCGAACATCATCTCCTCGGTGTCTCCGGTGTCGCCGGTGTCTCCGGAATCGGTCGAGCCGGAACACGCCGACAGGGCGAGGGCGCCGGCCGCAGCCAGCGCGATCAGGGGAATTCTCGCTCGCTTCATCTCTTCGTCCTTTGCTGTGCGAGGACCGCCGAGGCGGTCCTCCTCTCGGTTCCCGCCACGCGGGCGGTGGGTCTCAGTGCTCCAGGATCTTCGACAGGAAGTCCTTCGCCCGGTCGCTCTTCGGGTTCGTGAAGAACTCCTCGGGGGTGTCCTCCTCGACGATCGCCCCGTCGGCCATGAACAGCACGCGGTCGGCCGCCTTGCGCGCGAATCCCATCTCGTGCGTGACGACGATCATCGTCATGCCCTCGCCTGCCAGTCCGATCATGACGTCGAGGACCTCGTTGATCATCTCGGGGTCGAGGGCGCTCGTGGGCTCGTCCATGAGGATGAGCTTGGGGTTCATCGCGAGCGACCGGGCGATGGCGACGCGCTGCTGCTGGCCGCCCGAGAGCTGGCTCGGCATCTTCGAGGCCTGATTGGCGACCCCGACGCGGTCGAGCAGCTTCATCGCCTGCTCTTCGGCGTCCTTCTTCTTCAGGCCGCGCACGCGGATGGGCCCGAGGGTGACGTTCTCGAGCACGGTCTTGTGGGCGAACAGGTTGAACGACTGGAACACCATTCCCACGTCCGCACGCAGCTTGGCGAGGCCGCGCCCTTCTTCGGGCAGCGGCACGCCGTCGATCGTGATCGTGCCGGAGTCGATCGTCTCCAGGCGGTTGATGGCGCGACACAGCGTCGACTTGCCCGAGCCCGAGGGCCCGATGACGACGACGACCTCGCCGCGGTTGACCACGGTGTTGATGTCGCGGAGGACGTGGAGGTCGCCGAAATGCTTGTCGACATGCTCGACGACGACGAGGGGCTCCCCGCGCTTCACGTTGATGTTCGACGTGCGCGGTGCGGGCGTCGCTTGATCTGGTGTCGCCATGGGCTCACCCTATGAGCCAGGCGCGAGCCGCGGCAGGGGGTGACGCGCCTCTTTACCGATCTGTAACAGGAAGGGAATGCATCACGCGTTCGCGGCGGCCCGCTGCGCGAACGCGGTCTCATAGAGGCACACACTGGCGGCGGTGGCGAGATTCAGCGATTCGGCGTCCCCGTAGATCGGCAGGCGCAGCGACATGTCGGCAAGCGTGAGGGCGGTCTCCTCCAGTCCGCGCGCCTCGTTCCCGAACAGCCACGCCGTGGGCTCGGCCAGCAGATGGCGTCCCGCGAGGAAATCGCCGCCGCCCACATCCGCGGCGATGACGCGCACACCCGCGGCGTGCGCGCGTTCAACGGCGGTCGCGAGGTCGATGCCGAGCGCGACGGGGATGTGGAAGAGCGATCCGGTCGTGGCGCGCACGACCTTGGGGTTGTACGGGTCGACGGTGCGGCCCGTGAGCACCACGGCGTCGGCGCCGGCGGCGTCGGCTGCGCGGATGATCGTGCCGAGGTTCCCGGGGTCGCGCACCTCTTCGCAGATGGCGACGAGGCGCGGGTTCGCCGCGAAGACGTCGCGCACCGAGGTCGGCGTCTGGCGCGCCACCGCGATGATCCCCTGGGGCGTGACGGTGTCGGCCATCGCGTCGATGACCGCCTCCGAGGCGAACTGCACCTCGATGCCGGCATCGGCGGCCGCCGCGCGGACGTCCTGATGCTTGTCGACCGCGGTGGGCGTCGCGAACATCTCGACGACGGTGTCGGGGCGGTAGGTCAGCGCCTCGCGCGCCGCCTGCGGGCCCTCGAGGAGGAACAGACCGGTCTCCTGGCGGGCACTGCGCTTGGTGAGCTTCGCGACGGCGCGCACGCGCGGCGAGCGGGGGTTCTCGAGCACGCGACCAGTCTAGGGAACGACGAAGGGCGCCCTCCGCATCGGAGGGCGCCCTTCAGAGCGTGTGTGCCGGTGTCAGGCGCTCTTGGGAGCGTTGACGTTCTCGGGCAGCGCCTTCTTGGCCGTCTCGACGAGCGAGGCGAAGGCCTTCGGCTCGTTCACGGCGAGCTCGGCCAGCATGCGGCGGTCGACCTGCACGCCCGCGAGGCCGAGGCCCTGCATGAAGCGGTTGTAGGTGAGGCCGTTCTGGCGGCTGGCGGCGTTGATGCGCTGGATCCACAGACGACGGAAGTCGCCCTTGCGCTTGCGACGGTCGCGGTACGCGTAGACGAGCGAGTGGGTGACCTGCTCCTTCGCCTTGCGGTACAGGCGCGAACGCTGACCCCGGTAACCCGAGGCGCGCTCGAGGATGACGCGACGCTTCTTGTGGGCGTTGACGGCCCGCTTGACTCTAGCCATTTCGTTTCGTTCCTATTCGTGCTTCGGCGCGCGTCAGCGGCCGAGGAGCTTCTTGGCGACCTTGGTGTCGGCCTTCGACAGCACCTGGTCCTGGTTCAGGCGACGGGTGCGGCGGCTCGACTTGCCCTCGAGGTTGTGGCGCATACCGGCCTGCTGCTTCTTGAGCTTGCCGCTACCGGTGACCTTGAAGCGCTTCTTGGAGCCCGAGTGGGTCTTCTGCTTCGGCATGTTTCTTCCTTCGTGTTGTTTCCCGCTCGGGCGGGAAGGGGGTCCCGCCTGGGCGGGAGTCTGTGGGGAGGGCTACTCGGCGTCCGCCGGCTCGCCCTCGGAGTCCGATCCGCTGCGCGCGTGGCGCGCCGCCTCCTTGTTCGCGGCGCGCTGAGCGTTCTGCTCGGCCTTCGCCTCGGACTTGTTCTTGATCGGAGCGATCACCATCGTCATGTTGCGGCCGTCGATCGTGGGGTTCGACTCCACGACGCCGAGCTCTGCGACATCCTCGGCGAACTTGCGCAGGAGCCGCACGCCCTGCTCGGGACGCGACTGCTCGCGACCGCGGAAGAGGATCATCGCCTTCACCTTGTCGCCGGACTTCAGGAAGCCCTCGGCGCGCTTGAGCTTGGTGATGTAGTCGTGCGCCTCGATCTTCAGCCGGAAGCGGACCTCCTTGAGGACCGTGTTCGCCTGGTTGCGGCGTGCTTCCTTGGCCTTCTGAGCGGCCTCGTACTTGAACTTCCCGTAGTCCATGATCTTGACGACGGGAGGCTTCGAGTTGGGCGCGACCTCGACCAGGTCGAGATCCGCCTCCTGTGCCAGACGCTGCGCAACCTCGATGCGGACGACGCCGACCTGCTCGCCGTTCGGTCCGACAAGGCGGACCTCTGGCACGCGGATGCGCTCGTTGGTGCGGGGATCGCTGATGCGGAACTCCTCTTCGTGCGGGGTGTCGGCCACCGCGACACGGGGTGCGTCGCGGGCAGAAGAGGAGTCATTCCACCCGGCATGACGCGTCAGCGCCGGTGCACCCTGACTGCCCCGGACGCCGTGCGTCGGGGCGGAGTGCGTGGACCCGGTAGCCTGGAGCGGCAAGCGCGGGTGGGATAAATCCTCTTTCAGTCCGGAGCAGAACGCACCGGAGCCCGCACAAGTCTAGCAGAGAGCGACACGTGACGACGATTCGGGATGCCGGCGACCTCGCCGGCGATGCAGCAGGCCATCGCGACCCTCAGCGCGAGGCGCGCTGGGAGGAGCAGGAGCAGGCGGCCGCCTCGGCGACGCGCGACATCGCCGACGTCCCCGCGGTCGAGGTGATCACCACCACCGCCGTCCACCTCATGAGCGCCGCCGCGGTCAAGACCGGTCTCGCGGACGACCCCGAGAACCAGCTGGACCTCGACGAGGCGCGCAAGCTCATCAACGCGCTGGCCGGTCTCATCACCGCCGGCGCGCCCGAGATCAGCGACATGCACGCCCGTTCCCTGCGCGACGGACTGCGCTCGCTCCAGCTGGCGTTCCGCGAGGCATCCGTCATCCCCGACCCGATCGGCAAGGGCCCGGGCGAGAAGTGGACCGGCCCGGTCACCTGAGAGCGGTCGCCTAGGAGCGGATGCCGATCGCCGCGGCGCCGCGGTGGACCGCGTCGATCGTCCGCTCGACGTCGTTCGCCGAGGTCGCGTGGTTGGACACCGAGAAGCGGACCACCGCGCGCCCCTGCCAGCGCGACGACGACGCCCATACGGTGCCCTCGTCGCGCAGCCACTCCCCCAGCGCCTCGGTCGCGGCGTCGTCAGCCGTCGCGAGGCACACCTGCGTGAACACGACGTCGTTGAGGATCTCGACGCCGTCGATCGCGGCGAAGCCCTCGGCAAGCTCGGCCGCCGACCGCGCCAGCCGATCGACGAGGTCGACGACGCCCGAGCGGCCGAGCTCTCGCAGCACCGCCCACACCGGCACGCCGCGCCCGCGACGGGACATCTCCACCACACGGTCCCAAGGATCGGCGACGCCTCCCGCATCGGGCAGGTACGCCGCCTGCGGGCCGAGGGCCGCGGTCATCGCGGCAGCGTCGCGCACGATCGCGAGTCCGCAGTCGTAGGGGACGTTGAGGGTCTTGTGGGCGTCGGTCGCCCACGAGTCGGCGCGTTCGATTCCCGCGACCAGCCCCTGGAGCCGCGGCACCGCGCACGCCCACAGCCCGAACGCGCCGTCCACGTGCACCCACGCCCCGGCCTCGTGGGCGACGTCGATCGCGGCGGTGAAGTCGTCGAAGGCGCCCGAGTGCACGTCGCCGGCCTGCAGCGACACCACGGCCGGTCCCTCGCCCGCAGCGAGCGCACAACGGAGGCCCGCGACGTCGATCCTCCCCTGGTCGTCGCTGCCGACGGTCTCGGGTGCTCCCAGGCCCGCCATGCGTCCGGCGAGCACGGCCGAGATGTGCACGGCGCCGCCGGCGAGGAACCGCACCGGTCGCGACGCCGAGAGGCCGGATGCCGGATCCCCGCCGTCGCGGCGGATGACGGCATCCCGCGCCGCGACCAGGCACGCGAGATTCGCACTCGTCGCGCCGGTGGCGAACCCGAGACCGGAATCGGCCGGAAGGTGGAGCAGGTCGAGCAGCCAGCGCCCCGCCGTCTCCTCGAACGCGGCGGTCGCGGGTGTCGGCTGCCGCGATCCCGTGTTCTGATCCCACGCCGACACCAGCCAGTCGGCCGCCATGGCCGACGGGTACGCGCCGCCGATGACGAAGCCGTAGAACCGCGGCGAACCCATCGCGATGAGCCCCGGCTCGGCGGCATCCGCCAGCTCGTCGATCACGTCAGCGGGGTCGCGTCCCGACTCGGGCAGGTCGGGATCGAGCCGGGCCAGCACGCCGTCGACGTCGAGAGCAGGGCGGATCGGCCGCTCGGGCAGCGTCTCGAGCCACCGCATCGCGTGGCCGTGGGCGGCATCGAGCGCGCGGCGGTAGGGGTCGTCGGTCATCGGGCACCTCCGCCAGCCGATCCTTCCGCCGCGGCGCCCGCGCCCGCAAGGGCCACCCCGCGACGTGCGGCCCGGTCAGCCGGCGCGCAGCAGCTTGACGCTCAGCGAATCGACGAGCACCGCAACGCGGTCGTCGGCCGCCCAGCGCCGCGCGAGGCGGGCGAGGACGGCGTCGAGCTCGTCCTTGTCGAGGCCCTCCATGAGGCGCAGGCGCACGACGAGCTCCGGCCCGCGCAGACGGGCGGTGGGGTCGCCGGACTCGACCGAGAGGTCCAGCACCGCCAGCTCACCGCCCACGCTCTCCTGGAGCCCGGTGAACACCTCCGGCGACACGAAGCTCGGCTCCCACCGCTCGCCGCGGGCGATAGCCCACACCGCGGGGCGCCGGATGACGAACTCCGTCTCGCTCCCGGGGTCGAGCACGATCAGATCCGTGTCGTCGGACGCTGCGGCGACCGCCGTGCGCACGCCGTCCGCGGGGATCGGCCGCGCCGCAGCATCCCACACCGCCATCGCCGCCACCGAACTGAACACCGGCAGGACCTTGCGGCCGTCGGGAGCGGCGACCGTGACGATCGAGAGCTCCTGGGTCTTGTCGACGGGCAGGCCCGTGGGACCCACGCCCTCGTCGCCCTTCTCGGCGACCAGGGGGATCAGCAGCCGCGCACGGCGGTAGGCCTCCACGACGGCCTCCTGCGAGCCCTCCCCCGCGCGGAACACGGCGAGCGCCGCCACCAGCGCGGGGTCGGCAGAGCCGTCGTCGGCCGCATGCGGATTGGGGCGGAAGCCACGCCCCTCCCACGGCACGCCGGCCGAGTCGGCCGAGTGGTCGCAGCCGTCAGTATCCGGCGACATCCAGGGCCTCGGCGAGCGTGAACTTGCCCGCGTACAGTGCCTTGCCCATGATCGCGCCCTCGACGCCCAGCGGCACGAGCTCGCGCAGCGCCGCGATGTCGTCGAGGCTCGAGATGCCGCCCGAGGCCACGACGGGCTTGGGGGTGCGCGCCGTGATCTGGCGCAGCAGGTCGAGGTTCGGGCCGCGCAGCGTGCCGTCCTTGGTGACGTCGGTGACGACGTAGCGGCTGCAGCCGGCGGCCTCGAGGCGCTCCAGCACCGTCCACAGATCGCCGCCCTCGCGGGTCCAGCCGCGCGCGGCGAGCGTCGTGCCGCGAACGTCCAGCCCCACCGCGATCACATCGCCGTAGCGCCCGATGACGTCGGCGGCCCACTCGGGGTTCTCGAGCGCGGCGGTGCCGAGGTTGATGCGCGCGGCCCCCGACTCGAGCGCGGCCTCGAGCGTCGCGTCGTCGCGGATGCCGCCCGACAGCTCGACCTGCACGCCCTTGACCTGCTT
Source organism: Microbacterium thalassium (assembly GCF_014208045.1). Lineage (NCBI taxonomy): Bacteria > Bacillati > Actinomycetota > Actinomycetes > Micrococcales > Microbacteriaceae > Microbacterium > Microbacterium thalassium. The sequence goes on along the minus strand of NZ_JACHML010000001.1, from coordinate 2,023,311 downwards.
GATGACCTTGCGCAGCAGCGGCGCGTTCGATCCGCGGCCGAAGGCGGCGTCCAGGTCGACCAGGTGGATCCAGTCGGCACCCTGTCGCGCCCACCCGAGCGCCGCGTCGACCGGATCGCCGTAGCTGGTCTCGGTGCCGGCGGCACCCTGCGTGAGCCGGACGGCCTTCCCGTCGGCGACGTCGACCGCCGGCAGCAGGGTCAGCATGGGCGTTGACGCGAAATCGTTCATGGCTCCTCGTGCAGGAAGTTCGCGGGCTCGGGCCGCTCCGCGGTGGGCACGAATTCAGAGAGTAGCCCCGTCGAGGCCCTCGATCCAATTGGCGAGCAGGCGGATGCCCGCCTCCCCCGATTTCTCCGGGTGGAACTGCGTCGCGCTGAGGGGTCCGTTCTCGACGGCGGCCAGGAACGGCGCGCCGTACGTGCACCACGTCAGCACGGGCGGCGTGAACGGGTGGATGACATCGAGCGACCAGTGCTGCGCGCCGTACGAGTGGACGAAGTAGAACCGCTCGTCCTCGATCCCGGCGAACAGCCGCGACCCCTCGCCGGCATCGACCGTATTCCACCCCATGTGCGGCAGGACCGGCGCATCGAGCTCCGTCACGGCGCCGGGCCACTCGCCCATCCCCTCGGTGTCGACGCCGCGCTCGACGCCGTGCTCGAAGAGGATCTGCATGCCGACGCAGATCCCGAGCACCGGGCGTCCGCCGGCGAGGCGGCGATCGATGAGCTCGTGCCCGCGGCTGGCGCGGAGCGCGTCCATGACGGCGCGGAAGGCGCCGACGCCCGGGACGACGAGTCCGTCGGCCTTCAGGACGAGATCGCGGTCGCTCGTGAGGCGCGCGTCGGCTCCGGCGGCGTCGAGCGCCTTCACGGCCGAGTGGACGTTGCCCGAGCCGTAGTCGAGCACGGCGACGACGGGCCGAGAGCTCACAGAGCGCCCTTCGTGCTCGGGATGCCCTCGACGAGCGGATCCAGCGCCTTGGCCTGCCGGAACGCCCGCGCGAACGCCTTGTACTCGGCTTCGGCGATGTGGTGCGGGTCGCGCCCCGAGATCACGCGCACGTGCACGGTGAGCGCGGCGTTGAAGGCGATCGCCTCGAAGGTGTGGCGCACGAGGCTGCCCGTGAAGTGACCGCCGATGAGGTGGTGCTCGAAGCCCGCCGGCTCGCCCTCGTGGACGAGATACGGGCGTCCGCTGATGTCGACGACGGCCTGCGCGAGCGCCTCGTCGAGCGGGACGAGAGCGTCGCCGTAGCGCGAGATGCCCGCCTTGTCGCCGAGCGCCTGCCGGATCGCCTGACCGAGCACGATGGAGATGTCCTCCACGGTGTGGTGGGCGTCGATGTCGGTGTCGCCCGAGGCGCGCACGGTCAGATCGGTGAGCGAGTGCTTCGCAAACGCGGTCAGCATGTGGTCGAAGAACGGCACGGTGGTGTCGATGCGGCTGCGGCCGGTGCCGTCGAGGTCGAGCTCGAGCTCGACGGTCGACTCGCTCGTCGCGCGCCGGAGCGACGCGGTGCGGGACCCTTCGTTCATGAGGCCGAGTCTATCGACGCGAGCGCGTCCAGGAACGCGGTCGTCTCCTCCTCGGTGCCGGCCGACACGCGCAGGTGGTGCGGGATGCCGATGTCGCGGATGAGGACGCCGCGCTCGTACAGGCGCTCCCACACCCGCGCGGGCTCGTCCACCCCGCCGAACAGCACGAAGTTGGACCACGACTCGTACGGCTCGTAGCCCAGCGCCTCGAGGGTCGCGGAGATGCGGTCGCGCTGGACGACGATGTCGTCGACCATCGCGAGCATCGTGTCGGCGTGCCCGAGGGCCGCGGTCGCCGCCGCCTGCGTCAGGGCGCTCAGGTGGTACGGCAGCCGGACCAGTCGCAGCGCGTCGATGAACGCGGGGTCGGCGGCGAGGTAGCCCACCCGGGCGCCGGCGAAGGCGAACGCCTTGCTCATCGTGCGCGAGACCACCAGCCGCTCGCGGCCCGGCAGCAGCGTCAGCGCCGACGGGACGTCGTGCGGCGCGAACTCGTGATACGCCTCGTCGACGATCACGATGCCGTCGGTCGCGTCGTACACGGCCTCGATGACGTCGAGCGTCATCGGGGTGCCGGTGGGGTTGTTCGGGGAGCACAGGAAGACGACGTCCGGCCGTGCTTCGCCCACCTGCTCGGCGGCGCTGACGGCGCTGACCGAGAAATCGGCTTCGCGCTCGCCTTCTCGCCACTCGGCCCCGGTCCCCCGCGTGAGCAGCGGGTACATCGAGTACGTCGGCGAGAAGCCGAACGCGGTGCGCCCAGGCCCTGCGAAGGCCTGCAGGATGTGCTGGAGCACTTCGTTGGACCCGTTCGCCGCCCAGATCTGATCCCGCGTCAGCCCGTGGCCGAGGTAGCCCGCGAAGGCCTCGCGCAGGCCCGTGAACTCGCGATCCGGGTACCGGTTCACCTCGCGCAGCGCGAGCGCGATCGCGTCGAGGATGTCGTCGGCGACCTCTTCGGGAACAGGATGGGTGTTCTCGTTGACGTTGAGCGCGACCGGCAGCGGCGCCTGCGGCGCTCCGTAGGGCTTGCGGCCGCGAAGATCGTCGCGGAGGGGCAGATCGTCGAGTCGAACGGTCATCCCGTCATCGTACGACCGCGCGATGCGCACGGACCGTCAGGTGACGATGCGTCGCGCTCACTGATCCGCCGAGTACTCCAGCGGGATCGCCAGCGTCTGACCCGCGCGCAGCACGCCGCCGTCGAGCGCGTTGAGGCGCGAGATCGCATCGACGACGTCGCGCGGGTCGGCCATCGGCGCGACCTCTTGCGCGATCGACCACAGGGACTCGCCCGGATCGACGGTGACCGTCTCGAAGGTTCCCGCGACGGCGCCGTCATCGCGACTCGCGAGCGCCGCGCCGCCGCCGATCACGGCGATCGAGAGCGCGACGGCGGCCGGAAGCGCCGCGATGGCCGCCAGCACACGACGGCCGCGCGGCGTCAGTCGCAGACGGGTGCGCGGCGACTCCGCGAACTGCGGCGCGAACCGGGCGCGACGACGTGCGACGGGAGTGGGGAAGCTGATCGCGGTCATTTCTCCTCCTGTGCAGGTGGGGAAGAGTTCGCATCCGCCGATCGGCCGGGAACGGCGGATGCGAACCTCTCTTCCGAAGTTATCTTCGATGTTCATGGGTGTCAAGCGGTCGATCCCGTTCCGTTCTCTCGAAGCGACACGCGGGCCGCACTCCGGGCGGATGCCCGAGGAACCGGATACGGTTTCGATAGCGACAGCCCACCACGGGCCTCCGACATTCGAAGACCGCTGCCGAAGACGGAGCGAGACAGGAGCCGACATGAGCGAGGCGAGCGGACGCGAGAAGGCGCCGGCAGACAAGCCGCAGACGCGGCGCCGCAAGAGCCTGAGCGACAAGCAGCTGGCGATCCTCGAGGTCATCCAGCGCTCGATCTCCCGGCACGGCTACCCGCCGAGCATGCGCGAGATCGGCGACGCGGTCGGACTCAAGTCGCTCTCGAGCGTCACGCACCAGCTGAACCAGCTCGAGCTGAGCGGCTACCTGCGCCGCGACCCCGGCAAGACGCGCGCGATGGAGGTCCTGATCGACCTGCCGGGGGCCGCAGCCGAGAACCCCGCCGACACCGCCCCCGCGCTCGGCGATGCCGCCCTCGTGCCGCTGGTCGGCCGCATCGCCGCGGGCGTCCCCATCACGGCGGACCAGCAGGTCGAGGAGATCTTCCCGCTCCCCCGCCAGCTCGTGGGCAAGGGCGAGCTGTTCATGCTCAAGGTCTCGGGCGAGTCCATGATCGACGCCGCGATCTGCGACGGGGACTGGGTCGTCGTGCGATCGCAGCCGACGGCCGAGAACGGCGACATCGTCGCCGCGATGCTCGACGGCGAGGCCACGGTCAAGACCTTCCGCCAGCGCGACGGTCACACGTGGCTGCTGCCGCGCAATTCCGCGTTCGAGCCCATCCTCGGCGACGAGGCCGTCGTGCTCGGGAAGGTCGTGGCGCTGCTGCGCGCGGTCTGACGGCCGCTCGGACAATCGGGACGTTGGGCCCGCGCGCCGCACCGCCCCGCCGCTAGTCTGACGTCAACGATCGGAAGGGGAGACCGATGGCGTCCGAGGTCGATGAGCTGCGCGCCGAACTGCAGGCGCTGCGCGAAGAGAACGCCCGACTCCGCGAGACCACCCCGCCACCGCCCGAGCACGCTGCGGCCGAACAGGCGCCACGGCGCAGCGGCTGGTGGCGCGCCCTCATCTCGGCGGTGTGCATCGTCCTGGTGGGGATCCTCGTCCCGGTCTCGATCGTGGGCACGTGGGCGCGAGCGCAGCTGGTCAGCGAGGACGCGTTCGTCGCGACGTTCGCTCCGCTGGCCGACGATCCGGATGTGCAGGCGCTCGTGATCGACCAGGCCACGACCGCCATCAACGACTCGCTCGACATCGAGGGCGTCACGGACGACCTGTTCGACGGCCTCCAGAGCCTCGATCTGCCTCCTGCCGCCATCACGGCGCTGGGGCTGCTGCGCGCACCGGCCGCCGCAGGGGTGGAGAGTCTCATCGACGCCGGGGTCACCCGGATCGTCGAATCCGAGGTCTTCCCCACGGTCTGGCGGACTGCTCTGGTCGCGAGCCACCGCGCGCTCGTCGCCACCGCGACGGCAGACGACACCGGCGCCGTGACCATCGACGACACCGGAACCCTCGGCATCCAGCTGGGGCCGATCATCGACGAGCTCAAGACGCGGCTGGTGGATCAGGGGATCGGGATCGCGAGCATGATCCCGACGATCGACACGACCATCGTCATCGTGCAGTCCGACGCGCTCCTGCTGGTCGGCGCCGTGTACAGCATCGCCGACACCGTCGGGTGGTGGCTGCCGTTCATCGCGCTCGGCCTCATCGCGGTCGGCATCCTCGTCGCGCGCCGGCGGGCGACCGCGACGCTCGGCGTCGGGATCGCGCTCACCATCGGCGCGGCGACGCTGGCGATCGCCCTCACCGCCGCCGGCGCCGTCCTCGGGCTCAATGCACCCGCGCTCGGCGTCCCCACGCGGACGCTCGACGCCATCTACTACACGGTCGTCGGGGCCATGCGCGACACGGCCGTGGTCTTCACGTTCCTCGGCATCGTCATCATCGTCGCCGCGTGGCTGGGTGGGCGATCGGCATCCGCCCGGCGCGCTCGGGGATTCTCCGACTCGCTCACGACCAGCGCGCGCCGGTCGCTGCGCACCCGCGGCATGAACACCGGTTCCTTCGGCGACTGGCTCTACACGCAGCGCGTACTCGTGCGGGTCGTGATCCTCGTCCTCGCGATCGTGCTGCTGTTCGCCCTTCGTCCGCTGTCGATCGGCGACATCGTCCTGACCGTCATCCTGGCGCTGGTCGTGTGGCTCGCCGCCGTCCTGCTGCAGAAGCATCCCGACGACGGGATCGAGGCCGCCGAGACACCGACCCCCGCTGAGGAGGAGCCGGCGACCGTCGACGCACCATAGGCCGCCACGCGCTCGGCCGGCACCAGGCCGATGCCGCGCGACACGTCGAGCACCGTGCGAGGCGTAGCGTGGAGGCATGTCGCAGGTGCTGCCGTTCGGATCCTGGCCGTCCCCTCTCTCCGCCGCCGACGTCGCCGTCGCGTCGGGCCGTGTCGAGGGAGCGCGCTTCGTCGGTGACGAGGTGTGGTGGGGCGAGACCGTCCCCGACGAGGGCGGGCGGACGGCGGTGCGCCGCCTGACCGCATCCGGCGGCATCGAGGACGTCCTCCCCGCTCCCTGGAACGCGCGCTCGGGCGTCCACGAGTACGGCGGCGGGGCGTGGACCACGACCGCGGACGGCACGCTGGTGTTCGTCGAGAAGGCCGATCAGCGCGTGTGGGCGCTCGAGCCCGGCGGCGCACCCTGGCCCCTCACGCCCGAAGCCGGCGACACGCGCTACGGCGGGCTGACATACCAGCACGGCACGCTGCTCGCGGTGCGCGAGCAGCACGGCGACGCCCGCGTCCCGGCGCGAGACATCGTGACGATCGCCTTCGACGGCACGGGAGCCGAGCACCTGGTCTCGGACAGCGACTTCCTCGCCCAGCCGGCGCTCTCCCCCGGCGGCACGCACCTCGCGTGGATCGCGTGGGACCACCCCGCGATGCCGTGGGACCGCACCGAGCTGCGCATCGGACGCATCGTGGACGGGACCGTCGCCGAGTGGACCGCCATCGCCGGCGGCGAGACGGCGCCGCTGCAGCCGACATGGCTCGGCCCCGACGAGCTCGTCTACCTGGACGACCCGACCGGACGGTGGAACGTGTGGAGCGTCCGCCTGTCGGCGGGACTCGACCGTCATGCGGTCGCCGCCGCCGACGCCGACACCGGCGGCCCCCTGTGGGTGCTGGGGCTGCGGTGGTACGCGCGCCTGGCCGACGGCAGGATCCTCGCCGTCCGCACGAACGGAGCCGACCGGCTCGTCGTCCTCGACCCGTCGACCGACGGCGAGCGCACGATCGACACGCCGCTGTCGGCGGGGCTGAACGTCGAGGACGTCCAGGGCACCAGGGCGCTCGTCACCGGCGCCGGCCTCGACCGCCCCGGCGGGCTGTGGCTCGTCGACGTCGACGCCGATCCGGCCACGACGCCCGTGCGCGGGGGCGAGAGCCCGTGGGGCGCCGAGTGGATGGCACGGCCCGAGGCCGTCACCTACTCGGGCCCGCGCGGACCGGTGCACGCGTTCCGCTATCCGCCCACGAATCCCGAGGCACAGGCCCCCGAGGGTGAGCTGCCCCCGTACGTGGTGTTCGTCCACGGCGGCCCGACCACGCACGTCGGCGGCGCGGCCAGCGCCAAGATCGCGTACCTCACCAGCCGCGGCATCGGCGTGCTCGACGTCAACTACGGCGGGTCGACCGGGTACGGACGCGACTACCGCGAGCGGCTGCTCGGCGAGTGGGGCGTCGTGGACGTCGAGGACGTCATCGCCGCCGCCCGGGGACTCGCCGCGGCCGGTCACGCCGACCCGGCCCGCATCGCGATCGCGGGCGGCTCGGCGGGCGGTTGGACGGTGCTGTGCTCGCTCGTCGCGTCGGACGTCTTCGCCGCGGGCGTGAGCCGCTACGGCGTCGCGGATCTGCGCTCGCTGCTGGAGGACACCCATGACTTCGAGTCGCGGTACCTCGACAGCATGGTCGGGCCGATGCCCGCATCCGCCCATGTCTACATCGAGCGGTCGCCGCTGAACCGCCTCAAGCGGCTGTCCACCCCGCTGCTGATCGAGCAGGGACTCGAGGACGCGGTGGTGCCGCCGTCGCAGTCCGAGCGCGTGCGCGACGCCCTCGCCGCCGCCGGCATCCCGCACGCCTACCTGGCGTTCGAGGGCGAGGGGCACGGCTTCCGGCGCGCCGAGACGGTCGTGGCGACACTCGAGGCCGAGCTGTCGTTCTTCGGCCAGATCCTCGGGTTCGAGCCCGCGGAGGTGCCGGCTCTGACGCTGGAGTGAGCCGGGCTCAGACCAGGTAGTCGGCGAGCTTGGCGGCCAGGTACGCCGACACGTGGGCGTGCACCGCGGTGCCGCCCTCCTCATGCGCCTGGGTGACGATGATGCCCTGCTCGTGGATCGCCGACACCAGGTCGCCGCGGTGGTACGGGATGAGCGCGCGCACCTCGACCGCCGGCAGCGGCAGGCGGTCCTCGACCACGGCGCGCAGGTCGACCACGCCCTCACCGGTCCGGGAGGAGACGAACACCGCGTCGGGCTCGAGCCCGCGCAGCACGAGCCGCGTGTCGGGGTCGATCAGATCGGCCTTGTTGAAGACCACGATCTCGGGGATGTCGCGCGCGCCCACATCGCCGATCACGTCGCGCACGGTCGACAGCTGCGCGGCGGGGTCGGGGTGCGAGCCGTCCACCACGTGGACGATCACGTCGGCATCCGCCACCTCCTCCAGCGTCGAGCGGAACGCCTCGACGAGCTGGTGCGGGAGATTGCGGACGAACCCGACGGTGTCGGTGAGCGTGTAGACCCGTCCGTCCTCGGTCTGGCTGCGGCGCACGGTCGCGTCGAGCGTCGCGAACAGCGCGTTCTCGACGAGGACGCCGGCGCTGGTGAGGCGGTTGAGCAGACTCGACTTGCCGGCGTTGGTGTAGCCGGCGATCGCGACCGACGGGATCGTGTTGCGCTTGCGCTCGGCGCGCTTGGCCTCGCGCGCCGGCCCGAAGTCCTTGATCTGCCGACGCAGCTGCGCCATGCGGGTGCGGATGCGACGCCGGTCCAGCTCGATCTTCGTCTCACCGGGTCCGCGCGAGCCCATGCCGGCGCCGCCGGCGCCCACCTGGCCGCCGGCCTGACGCGACATCGAGTCGCCCCAGCCGCGCAGGCGCGGGAGGAGATACTCCAGCTGCGCGAGCTCGACCTGCGCCTTGCCCTCGCGGCTCTTGGCGTGCTGGCTGAAGATGTCGAGGATCACCGTCGTGCGGTCGATGACCTTGACCTTGACGACGTCCTCGAGCGCGCGTCGCTGGCTCGGGGCGAGTTCGGTGTCGGCGATGACGGTGTCGGCGCCGACGGCGGCGACCACGTCGCGCAGCTCCTCGGCCTTGCCGCGGCCGACGTACGTCGCGGGGTCCGGGTGCGGACGTCGCTGCAGCACACCGTCGAGCACGACCGCGCCCGCGGTCTCGGCGAGGGCGGCGAGCTCGCGCAGCGAGTTCTCGGCATCCTCCTGTTCGCCCTGCGGATGCACGCCCACCAGGACGACGTTCTCCAGGCGCAGCTGGCGGTACTCGACCTCGGTGACGTCCTCGAGCTCGGTCGACAGCCCCGGCACGCGCCGCAGCGCCGCGCGCTCCTCGCGATCCCACTGATCGCCGTCGGTGTCGCCGCCGCGTGCCGTGGTCACATCCTGCAGCGCCTGCGCCGACCCGAACACGCGCACCCCCGACCGCGCCTCCGCGTGCGACAGCACGCGATCCACCGGATCCACCGGGTCGACCGGCGTCTCGTCGGTGCTCGGGGTGGAGGTGGTGTCGGTCATGAAGTCCTTTCGACGACGTGCGTGCGGCGCGGATGCCGCACACGCGGGCATCCGTCGATTCTACGCTCCCGCACGTGGGGTGACCTCCGCTACGCTCGTCAGCCATGGGGAGCGACCACTATTTCAGCGCGTCGCCCGCCAGCGCCGAGAACCTCCGCCGCATCCGGGTGTCACTGGCCGGTCGTGACGTCGAGGTGACGACCGCCGCGGGCGTGTTCAGTCCCGACCACCTCGACACCGGAACCGCCGTGCTCCTGGCGCACACGCCTCCCCCGCCGGCCGGCGGCCACTTCCTCGACCTCGGCTGCGGCTGGGGTCCCATTTCGCTGAGCCTCGCGATGGACTCCCCGCACGCGACGATCTGGGCCGTCGACGTCAACGAGCGGGCGCTCGACCTGGTGCGCCGCAACGCCGCCGACCTCGGCCTCGACAACATCAACGCCGTCACGCCCGACGAGGTCCCCGAGCATGTGTCGTTCCGCACGATCCGCTCGAACCCGCCGATCCGCGTCGGCAAGGACATGCTGCACGAGCTGCTCGAGACCTGGATCCCGCGACTGGACGAGCGCTCCGACGCGTGGCTCGTCGTGGCCCGCAACCTCGGCTCGGACTCGCTGCAGCGGTGGCTGACGGCGACGTTCGACGACGGCTACAGCGTCTATCGCGCGGCCACCGGGCGCGGCTTCCGCGTGCTGAAGATCCGCCGCCACGGGTCTCCCCCGACGAGGCCGATCGTCCTGCCCTGAGTTCGCTCAGGCGAGCGTGACCTGCCCCGAGTAGACGAGGGTCGCCGGCCCCGACAGCAGCACGTGCTGCTCGCCGTCGACCTCCACCATGCGCACGCCCAGCGTTCCGCCGGGGACGTCGACGCGCCAGTGCGTGGGCGCAGCCGGCCCCGCCCACTCGCGAACGGCGAGGGCGGCTGCCGCGACCCCGGTGCCGCACGAGAGCGTCTCGCCCACGCCGCGCTCGAAGACCCGCATGCGGATCGAGCCGACGCCGTCGCGCACGAGCGGATCGGCCGGCACCACGAATTCCACGTTCGCGCCGTGTTCGGGCTCGGGGTGCAGCTGCGGCAGGGCCGTGAGGTCGAGCGTCTCGAGCTCCCGCTCGTCGGGCAGCGCCACGACGACGTGCGGGTTGCCGAGGTCGATCGACATGCCCGGGCGCGGAGCGCCGATCCCGCGGGCGCGCACGAGCACATCGCCCGGGTCGATGCGCCAAGCGCCGAGGTCGACCTCGAACCCGAGGTCGCTGGGGGTCACCGTCTTGACGCCCGCGCGCGTGCCGATCTTCAGCGGCTCGTCGCCGAACTGCGCGAGTCCCGCGTCGACGAGGTAGCGCGCGAAGACGCGCACGCCGTTGCCGCACATCTCGGCGATCGAGCCGTCGGCGTTGCGGTAGTCCATGAACCACTCGGCGCCGGCCGCGGCCGCCGCAGCTCCGGCGTCGATGTCGCGCGAGCGGACGACCCGCAGGATGCCGTCACCGCCGATGCCGAAGCGCCGGTCGCACAGGATCGCGACGTGGTCGGCGGTGAGGTCCAGCTCCCCGTCCGTGTCGGGGACGATCACGAAGTCGTTCCCGGTGCCGTGGCCTTTGGTGAAGGGGACGGTGCGCGCCATGCCGTCCAGCCTACGGTGCGCCGGCGGGCGTGAACGCCGCCCTCCGGGCCGGCTTCAGTCGGCGATGAGGCGCTTGCCGGTCGCCCACGTCTCGAAGTGCTCGTAGCCGAGCGACTCGTAGAACCCCTGTGCGACGCCGTTCTCGGGACGCACCATCAGGTTCACCTTGGGGCAGCCCATGTCGAGCAGCCGCTCCTCGGCCTCTTCGACGAGAGCACGGGCGATCCCCTGCCCCCGGCGAGCGGGGTCGCTGGCGAGGTAGTAGATCCAGCCGCGGTGCCCGTCGTAGCCGGCCATCACCGAGCCGACGACTTCGCCGGCGTCGACGGCGACGAGGAACAGCTCGGGGTGCACGGCGAGCTTGCGCCGGATGTCCTGGTGCGGGTTGTTCCACGGACGGGTCAGCCCGGTGGCCTGCCACAGCGCGATGACGGCCTCGGTGTCGGCGATCTGGAAGGTGCGGATGTCGACGGTCATGCCGCTGAGTCTGCCAGGGCGGAGGCATCCGTCCCAGGGTCAATCCACGTGATCTCGGGATACCGCTTGAACCACGACACCTGGCGGCGGGCGTAGCGACGCGTCAGCGCCTGGGTCTCGGCGATCGCCTCGGCCTCGGTCTGCTCGCCCGCGAGCTCGGCCAGCGCCTGCGCGTAGCCGATCGCACGACGCGCGGTCACGCCGTCCTCGAGACCGGACTCGCGGAGCCGCTCCACCTCGTTCAGGAGCCCGTCGCGCCACATCCCCTCGACCCGCGCATCCAGGCGCGCCACGAGCTCCTCACGCGGAACCGCGACGCCGATGATCGTCGTCGGCTCGCGCCACAGCACGGGCTCATCGGGAAGCGCGGCGCCGTGCGTGCGCTCGCCGAGCTCGAGCACCTCCAGCGCGCGCACGATGCGCCGCCCGTTGCGAGGGTCCACGCGCTCGGCGGTCACCGGGTCGGCCTCGCGCAGCCGCGCGAACATCACGCCGGGCCCCTCCGCCTCGAGCTCGGCCTCCAGGCGCGCGCGGACGCCTTCGTCCCGCGGCGGGAAGCGGAAGTCGAACAGCACGCTCGACACGTACAGCCCCGAGCCGCCGACGAGGATCGCATCCGCGCCGCGCGCGTGGATCTCGTCGATCGCGCGGCGGGCAGTGGCCTGGTACCAGGCGACCGCGGCGTCGTCGGTCACGTCCAGCACGTCGAACAGATGGTGCGGGATGCCGCGGCGCTCGTCGACCGGCAGCTTCGCCGTCCCGATGTCCATGCCGCGGTACAGCTGCATGGCGTCGGCGTTGACGATCTCGGCCGGCCGGCCGCGCGCGGCGAGTGCCTCGGCGAGGTCGAGCGACAGCGCGGTCTTGCCCGTGCCCGTGGCGCCGACGACCGCCCACAGGCGCGGAGTCGTGGTCACGACGTGCCCCGCTCACACGACGGCGGCAGGATCCGGCATCCGCGGCACCGATCGATGGCGCGGATGCCGCGGACACCTGCCATCACGGTGTGCGGAAGCGAGGTCACGAACCGATGCGCAGCGTCGGGATGCCCAGGCCCACCATGCGGCGGCCGTCCTCGCCGACGGGCATCGGCGCGGGAACGCCGCAGGACTCCGCCTGCGAGCGGTCCCATGCATCGCCCGACCGCGTGCGGCGGATGCGCAGCGGCGCTCCGCTCGGCGCGTCCGCGAGCAGGTGGAACGGCGCGGCGTGGGTCACGACGACCGAGACGATGTCTCCGGGGCGCGGCACGTCGGAGCCTTCCGGCGCCTCGAAGTGCACGAGGCGGTTGTCCTCGGCGCGCCCGGTGAGGCGGTGCGTCTCGGCGTCCTTCTTGCCCTCGCCCGTCGACACGAGCACCTGCAGCTCGCGGCCGAGCTGCTTCTGGTTCTCCTCCAGCGAGATTCGCTCCTGCAGCGCCACGAGACGCTCGTAGCGCTCCTGCACGACGGCCTTCGGCACCTGGTCCTCCATCGTCGCGGCGGGCGTGCCCTCGCGGATGGAGTACTGGAACGTGAACGCGCTCGCGAAGCGGGCCTGCTCGACGACGCGCATCGTGTCCTCGAAGTCCTCGTCGGTCTCACCGGGGAAGCCGACGATGATGTCGGTCGAGATGGCCGCGTGCGGGATCTTGGCGCGCACGCGGTCGAGGATGCCGAGGAACCGCTCGCTGCGGTAGGAGCGGCGCATCGCCTTGAGGATGCGGTCGCTGCCGGACTGCAGCGGCATGTGCAGCTGCGGCATGACCGCGGGGGTCTCGGCCATCGCATCGATGACGTCGTCGGTGAACGCGGCCGGGTGAGGGCTCGTGAAACGGATGCGCTCGAGGCCCTCGATCTCGCCGGCGGCGCGCAGGAGCTTGCCGAACGCCTGGCGGTCGCCGAACTCGACCCCGTAGGAGTTGACGTTCTGGCCGAGGAGCGTGACCTCCATGGCGCCGTCGTCGACGAGCAGACGGATCTCGTTCAGGATGTCGCCGGGTCGGCGGTCCTTCTCCTTGCCCCGCAGGCTCGGGACGATGCAGAACGTGCACGTGTTGTTGCAGCCGACCGAGATCGACACCCAGCCGCTGTAGACGCTGTCGCGCTTGGTGGGCAGCGTCGAGGGGAACACCTCGAGCGACTCGAGGATCTCGAGCTCGGCCTCGTCGTTGTGACGGGCACGCTCGAGCAGGCTCGGGAGGGACCCCATGTTGTGCGTGCCGAAGACGACGTCAACCCACGGCGCCTTCTGCTGGACGACCTCTTTGTCCATCTGCGCGAGGCAGCCGCCGACGGCGATCTGCATGCCGTCGTGCTTGTCCTTGCGGGACTTCAGGTGTCCGAGCGTGCCGTAGAGCTTGCCGGCGGCGTTGTCGCGCACGGCGCAGGTGTTGATGACGACGACGTCGGCCTCTTCGCCCGCGTCGACGCGGACGTAGCCGGCGCTCTCGAGCGAACCGGACAGCCGCTCGGAGTCGTGGACGTTCATCTGGCAGCCGAACGTGCGCACCTCGTACGTGCGCGCGCGGCCGTCGACGTCGGTCGCGGCCTCGGAGGGCGCGATGAGCGTCGGTGAGCTGGAGGGGGTCGACATGATGGATGCCATTCTACGAGCGGATGCCGGAAGGACGGCTGAGTACGGCGGAGCGGGCCCTCAGCGCATGCGCGCGCGGATCCGCAGCGCCGACAGGACGGCGCACACGACCGCGACGACCAGGAGGACGACCACGACGAACCAGTCCGGCACCGCCCAGTCGCCGATCGTGAGGTCGAGACCGAAGAACGTGCGGAGGGTCTCCTCGGCGCCCGGCGCGTCGGCGACGATCACCGACAGGTTGTCGGCGGCGAATTCCCGGCGCAGCAGCATGCCCGCCTGCGCGAACGGCAGGGCGGAGAGGCCGGACGCCACGCCGCCCGGCAGAAGACCCATGGGAAGGTAGGCGGCAGCGATGAATCCGAGCACGGTTCCGACGATGGTCGCGAGGCCCGAGAAGGCGCCGCTGGTGCGCACGAAGCTGGCCAGCAGCGCGGCGAGCGAGGTGAACGACACGCACGAGAGCACCACGATGCCGAGGCTGCGCAGGATCGCGTCCACCGGCATCCACGCGTCGCGGAGGATGCCGAGGTAGAGCAGCGCGACGGCGAAGACGATCAGGGACATCACCAGGGAGATGATGATCGCCGCGATGAGGTAGCCGAGGACGAGCTGGCCGCGGCGCAGCGGGGCGACCAGGAAGTCGCGGAACCGGCCGGTCTGACCGTCGTCCACGAGCGTCGAGAACCCGCCGAGCCCGGTCGTGACCGTCGTGATCAGGACGATCCCGGCGAACATCCAGCTGTCGACGAAGACCTGCACCTCGTCGGCGGTCGCGCCCGGGAGGTTCGCGGCGAGATCGGCCGTCTGCAGGTTGCTGAGAAACATCGTGTACAGCCCGAACAGGATGATCGCGCCCAGCAGCGAGAAGAACACGTTCAGCCGGTCGCGGAAGAACAGCCGCAGATTGCGCACGGCCAGCGCCCAGACGACGCTCACGAGTCCTCCCCCGTGGCCGCGCGGCCGGTCAGGGCGAGGAACACATCGTCCATTCGGCCGTGGCGGAACTCGAAGTCGAGCACGTGGGCGCCGTGGCGGGCGAGCAGGTCGCGGGCGAGGCCGGCGTGCGGAACCGCGATCTGGACGCGCCCGCCGTCGACGGCGGGATCGGCTCCCGCCGCGCGGGCGAGGGCGTGAAGGCCCTCGACGTCGTCGCTGGTCACCGTGAGCAGGCTGCGACTGTGCGCGGCGCGGAGCCGTGTCGGCGTGTCCTCGGCGATGATCCGGCCCTCGTCGATGATGCACACGCGGTCGGCCTCCTCGGTCTCCTCCATGTAGTGCGTCGTGAGGAAGATCGTGAAGCGGCCGTCTCCGCGCAGCTCGTGCAGGGTGTTCCAGACCACGGCGCGGCTGCCCGGGTCGAGCCCCGCCGTCGGTTCGTCCAGGAAGAGCAGCGAAGGTTCGTGAACGAGGGCGCGCGCGATGTCCGCGCGGCGCCGCTGACCGCCGGACAGCTTGCCGTACCGGCGGTCGAGGAAGTCGCCCAGACCGATGAGCTCGGCCAGTTCGCCGATGCGCGTGTCCACTCGCCCGGGCGCCACGCCCGACAGGCGCGCCCGCAGCCGAAGGTTCTCCCGCGTCGTGAGGATCGGATCCTGAAGCGATTCCTGGAACACGACGCCGATCGTGCCGCGGACGCGATCGGCGTCCCCGCGCACATCGTGCCCCTCGACCCGGACCTCGCCGGCGTCGAACGGGAGGATCGTGGTGAGGCAGCCGATCGTCGTGGATTTGCCGGCGCCGTTGGTGCCGACGAACGCGAAGACGCTGCCCTCGGGAACGGTGAACGAGATGTCGTCCACCGCGACGGTGTCGCGGTACGACTTGGTGAGATGGTCCACCTGGACGGACAGTGCCGCCATCGCCCCTCCCCTGCGGTCAGCGGCAACGCTACCGGCGGTGCCGTCCGCCCGCACGGACCAAAGTCCCGCGTCCGGCGCGGCTTCGACGCCGGCCGCACGGCACGCGAGGCGCAGCGCGTCGGTCGCTCGGCGGCCTCAGTCGAAGCGCACGCCCGATGACGACCCGCGACGCTCGGCGAGTGCCTGGCGCGCGGCCTCGGTCGCAGCCGACCCGCCGTACCCGCGTCGCGCGAGCTGGCCGAGCAGCCGCCGGAGCGCCGCCGTCTCGTCGACGCCATCGAGGCGCCGCGCGCGATCGCGGGCGAACGCGAGCGCGCGTTCGGCCTCGTCGTCGGGCATGGCATCGAGGGCGGCATCGGCGACGTCGCGCGGGACGCCGCGCGACGAGAGTGTCATCGCGATGACCTGCCGGCCCTGTCCCTTGCGCTCGGTGCCGATGCGGACGATCTGCTCGGCCAGCCGGGCGTCATCCAGATAGCGGCGGTCGACGAAGTCGCCCAGGATCCGCTCGACCTCGTCCTCCGCGACCTCTCGCTCGACGAGGAACGTCCGCGCTTCGACGACCGACAGCTCACGCGCGGCGAGCTTGCGCACGAGCGCCTTCTCGGCCCCGGCTGCGATCGTGGCCGGGTCGGCAGGTTCGGGCGACGTGTCGCTCGAACCTGGGCGCTCCGGCTCGGGCATCTCCTCGAACATGACCCGCCGGCCGCCGGGCCGGGCAGGCGCGCGCTCGCCACTGCCCGGGAAGAGGGGGATGACGGGGGCGAGCCGGTCGGACTCGCCCCCGTCTTCGACGAAGTGGACCATCAGGCCGGGCGACGTGCCGCCAGCTCGTCCTTCGCGGGAGCAGCGTCGGACTGCTTCGGCTGCCCGACGCCGAGCTTTGCGAGGATCTTCGATTCGATTTCCGCAGCCACATCGGGGTTCTTCAGCAGGAAGTTGCGGGCGTTCTCCTTGCCCTGGCCCAGCTGCTCTCCGTCGTAGGTGTACCAGGCACCCGACTTCTTCACGATCGCGTGCTCGACGCCGAAGTCGATGAGGCTGCCTTCGCGCGAGATGCCCACGCCGTAGAGGATGTCGAACTCCGCCTGCTTGAACGGCGGCGCCATCTTGTTCTTGACGACCTTGACGCGCGTACGGTTTCCGACGGCGTCCGAACCGTCCTTCAGCGTCTCGATGCGACGGATGTCGAGGCGGACCGACGCGTAGAACTTCAGCGCCTTTCCACCCGCGGTCGTCTCGGGCGAACCGAAGAAGACGCCGATCTTCTCACGCAGCTGGTTGATGAAGATCGCGGTCGTCTTGGTCTGGTTCAGGCCACCGGTCAGCTTGCGCAGCGCCTGCGACATCAGTCGCGCCTGCAGACCCACGTGCGAGTCGCCCATCTCGCCGTCGATCTCGGCCTTCGGCACGAGCGCGGCGACCGAGTCGATCACGACCAGGTCGATCGCGCCGGACCGGATCAGCATGTCGGCGATCTCGAGCGCCTGCTCACCGGTGTCGGGCTGCGACACGAGCAGCGCGTCGATGTCGACGCCGAGCTTCTGCGCGTAGTCGGGGTCGAGCGCGTGCTCGGCGTCGATGAAGGCGGCGATGCCGCCGGCCTTCTGCACGTTGGCGATCGCGTGCAGCGTCAGCGTCGTCTTACCCGAGGACTCGGGTCCGTAGATCTCGATGATGCGGCCTCGCGGGAGTCCGCCGACGCCGAGCGCGACGTCGAGGGCGATCGAGCCGGTGGGGATGATCTCGACCGGGGCGCGCTCGTCGCTGCCCAGTCGCATGACCGTTCCCTTGCCGAACTGACGATCGATCTGAGCGAGAGCCGAATCGAGGGCTTTGTCGCGGTCAGCGGGTGATGGCATGGCGTGCTCCTCCTGCACTTCATCGATTCCGTCGCCTGTAGGCTGTCGCGCTCTGCCCCGGAATGGAGCGGATGCTGCGACAAGGCGTGGGATGTCTTCCGACACCGCTCACAGTACGAAGGGCCTCCGACATCGGTCGGCGGAACCGTCGAACTGTGGACGGAGAGTCCGGGGACATCCGCTGTGCAGGAGCCTAGGCGAAGATCGAACGGATCTTCGACGACACGCCGCGTCGAAGACGCGGTTCAGCGACGCGGTTCGAGACGGCCCACGCCGTAGCGGCGGGCCGGGGGGACATCGGTCTCGGCGCACAGCGCCAGCCAGACCTCGCGCGGCGGAATGCCCGCCGCAAGACCCTCGGCCGCGGTCAGGCTGCCGATGCCCGGAAGCGCCAGATCGACGACCAGAGAGGATGCGCTCGCACCGAACTCGTCGGCGACGGCGCGCTCGAACTCACTGCGTCGCATGGACCGCCAGACGCTCGCAGCCGGTCAGCGCAGCGACAGCTCGGCGTCGACCGAGGCCACCAGGTCGTCGGGAACCACGTCGGGGAAGGTCTGCAGACCCTCGAGCACCGAGAGGCGGTCGCCGACCTCGCGCATGATGGTCGAGATGGGGACGTCCAGGGCATCGGCCACCGACGCGAGGATCTCGCTCGAGGCTTCCTTCTGGCCACGCTCGACCTCGCTCAGGTAACCGAGGGCGACGCTCGCCTTGCTCGCAACCTGACGGAGGGTGCGACCCTTCTGCTGGCGGAAGTCACGAAGCACCTCGCCGATCTCTTGCCGTACCAGGATCATGGGTCCCCTCCTCACTGCCGATTCCCTGTCCTCTGGGTGGATAACGGTACAACACCACCTGATGTCAATCTAATCCCGTGCGCTGGACAATGGGTGGGAATCGCGGAACTTAACCACACGGAAACACGATGTGTTCCCTGTGGGTCACGCGTCGACCGAGATCGCCGCAGCGCACAGCGACAGCGCGGCGTCCACCGTCGCGTCGCGGATGTGCGCACGTGTGCCCGACAGCGCGAGGGCTTCGACGGCACCGCCGACGGGCGTGGAGACGGCGATGTACACGGTGCCCACGGGCTTGCCGTCCTGAGGATCGGGGCCGGCGACACCCGTGGTCGACACGCCCACGTCCGCACCCGCGACGCGGCGGATGCCGTCTGCCATGGCCTGCGCGACGTCGGGATCGACGGCGCCGCGCTCGGCCAGCAGCGCGGCGGGAACGTCCAGGACGTCGCGCTTGAGGTCGGTTGCGTAGGCGACCACTCCCCCGCGCATGTGCTCGCTGGCGCCGGGGACGCTCGTGATGCGCGCTGCGACGAGGCCTCCCGTCAAGGACTCGGCGACGCCGATCGACCACCCCCGGGCCGCCAGCCGCGCCAGGAGCGTCGCCGCGGCATCCGTCACGCCGCGCCCTTCTTGCTGCGGGCCGCGCGGACCTCGGCGACGATGTAGTCGATCCCGCTCGCGATGGTGAGGACGACCGCGATCGCCATCGCCACGCCGTTGACCCACCAGATCCACTCGCCGACCAGCGTCCACAGCGGCAGCAGGGCGAGCGAGAGAGCGATGGCCTGCGCGAACGTCTTGAGCTTGCCCATCCAGGCGGCCGCCAGCACGTGATCGCTCACGACCACGAGTCGATAGATCGTGATGCCGATCTCGCGCACCAGCACGATGATCGTGACCCACCAGGGCAGCTCGCCGAGGATCGAGAGTCCGACGAAGGCGATGCCGGTGAGCGCCTTGTCGGCGATCGGGTCGAGGAGCTTTCCGAGATCCGTGACGATCTCGTACTTGCGGGCGAGGTAGCCGTCGACCCAGTCGGTCGCGATCGCCACGATGAACAGGACCGCCGCCCACCACCGCAGCGCCCCGTCGGCGCCGGCGTCCGCCAGCAGCATCCACAGGAAGACCGGCGCGAACAGGATCCGGACGATCGTGATCGCGTTGGGCAGCTGCCTCGGGATCGCCATGGTCCGAGCCTATCCGGGCGACCGGGGAGGCGACGACAGCCCGCGCGGGCTCAGTCGCGCCCGGTGAGCCCCCACGCGTCTTCGTCGCCGTCGGCGTCGACCACTTCGCGGCCCTCGAACTGCTGCTCGACGGGGTCCGCCGCGTACGGGTCGGCCGGATCGGACGAGGCCGCGGGCGCGGCGTCGGGGACGTCGTCGCCGCGCAGACGCGCCAGCACGCCCGGCAGCTGCTCGGGGCTGACGAGCACGTCGCGAGCCTTCGAGCCCTCGGACGGTCCGACGATCTCGCGCGACTCGAGCAGGTCCATGAGCCGGCCGGCTTTGGCGAACCCGACGCGGAGCTTGCGCTGCAGCATCGAGGTCGACCCGAACTGCGTCGACACCACGAGCTCGGCCGCCGCGAGGAGCAGCTCGAGGTCGTCGCCGATGTCTGCGTCGATCTCCTTCTTCTCGGCGGCTGCGGCCACGTCGGCGCGGTACTCGGGACGCGCCTGCGCGGTCACGTGCGCGACGACCTTCTCGATCTCGGGCTCGCTCACCCACGCGCCCTGCACGCGCAGCGGCTTGGACGCGCCCATCGGCAGGAATAGTCCGTCGCCCTGCCCGATGAGCCGGTCGGCGCCGGGCTGGTCCAGGATGACGCGCGAATCGGTCACGCTCGTCACGGCGAAGGCGAGGCGCGACGGCACGTTCGCCTTGATGAGCCCCGTGACGACGTCGACGCTGGGCCGCTGGGTGGCCAGGACGAGGTGGATGCCCGACGCGCGCGCGAGCTGTGTGATGCGCACGATCGAGTCCTCGACGTCGCGCGGGGCGACCATCATGAGGTCGGCGAGCTCGTCGACGACGACCAGCAGGTACGGGTACGGCTTGAGCACGCGCTCGCTACCCTCGGGCAGCTTGACGTCGCCGGCGACGACGGCCTTGTTGAAGTCGTCGATGTGACGGAAGCCGAACGACGCGAGGTCGTCGTACCGCATGTCCATCTCCTTCACGACCCACTGCAGCGCCTCGGCGGCCTTCTTGGGGTTCGTGATGATGGGCGTGATCAGGTGCGGGACACCGGCGTAGCTGGTCAGCTCGACCCGCTTGGGGTCGATCAGCACCATGCGCACGTCGGCGGGCTTGGCCCGCATCAGCAGGCTCGTGATCATCGAGTTCACGAAGCTCGACTTGCCCGAGCCGGTGGAGCCGGCGACGAGCAGGTGCGGCATCTTGGCGAGGTTGGCGACCACGAAGCCGCCCCCGACGTCCTTGCCGACGCCGATCGTCATAGGGTGCGTCGAGTGCTGGGCCGTATCGGATCGCAGCACGTCGCCGAGCGTCACGATCTCGCGGTCGGAGTTGGGGATCTCGACGCCGATGGCGCTCTTGCCGGGGATCGGCGCGAGGATGCGCACCTCGTTCGAGGCGACCGCGTAGGCGATGTTGTTCGTCAGCGCGGTGATCCGCTCGACCTTGACGCCGGGCCCGAGGGCGATCTCGTACTGCGTGACGGTCGGCCCGCGCGAGAACCCGGTGACGCGCGCGTCCACCGAGAACTGCTCGAGCACGCCGGTGATCGCACGGACCGTGTCGTCATTGGCCTGCGAACGCGCGAGGTGCGGCGGACCGGAGGCCAGCGACGTCACCGACGGCAGCCGGTAGGGCGCCGCGGGGTGGTCGTGCGGCCCCGCGGAGCCCAGCCCAGACAGGCCGGGGAGCATGCCGTCGTCGGCCGCGTCCTGCGCGGAGTCGTCGCGCAGACCGGTGCCGCTCTTGCCGGCGCCCTTCGCCCCGGCGGCGAGCATCGCGGGATCGAGCACCTCGGTGACCGCGTCGGTCTCCGGCGGCGCCGCAGCGGGCACGGGGGCCGCAGGCGGCACGACGGCCTTCTCGAAGCCGCCCTGAGACGTTCCCGGCGGAAGCAGCTCGGTCAGGTCGGAGGATCCGAGACCGTCGCCGGAGTCGGTCTCGCGGCGCGACTTGTTGCGGCGCCACCAGGGCAGCGCGTCGTCGTCGGACGCGGGCGCGGGCTCGGCCTCGGCCTTCTCGGGGCGCGGCTCGGTGCCGAACATCCAGTCGTACAGTTCGCCGAGGCGGCGGCCGATGCGGTTCGGCGGCGTCTTGGTGAGGATCAGGACGCTCAGCGCCGTGAACAGGCCGAGGACGATGTAGGCGCCGATGTCGGTCAGGAGCAGGGCGAGGGGCTCGCCGATCATCCACCCGAACAGCCCGCCGGCCTCGCTCAGCGCCGGCAGGCCCTCGGCGGGCTGGGGGCGGCCGCCGGCGACATGGCAGAACCCGGCGATCATCAGCATGAACATGCCGAACCCGATCCCGATGCGTCCGTTGTCGTGGACCGAGGACGGATGCCGGAACATCCACCCGGCCAGGACGGTCAGCAGCACCGGGAGGACGAACGCCTCGCGCCCGAGCAGGCCGCCCACGCTGTACGCGCTGATGAGGGCCGCGGTCTCGGTGCCGATGAAGAACCACTCGACGACGGCGCCGGCGACCGCGAGCAGCACGAGCAGGAACGGGAAGCCGTCGCGGCGCTGATCCTTCTCGAGATTCTCGGGCCCGAAGGCGCGGAACAGCGCCCCGGTCGCGTGCGCGAGGCCGAGCCACGCACGCACGATCACCGGCGGCCGATCGGGCTCGCCGACGTACGACTTCGGTGCGGGCTCGGGCTTGCGGGCGCGCGACGGTGCTCCCTTGGCGGGCGTCTTCCCCTTCGCGGGCGCGCTGGAGCTGCGTGGCATGTCCTCCACGGTAGGCGGATCCGGCGACATTCGGCGGTCCCCACGCGGGGTTCGCGGACTCTCGCGGCGTGTCGCTCAGCCGAGCCGCTTGACCATGGTGTTCCGCCCGTGCCCCGCGGTGGTGACGGCGAATCCCTCGCTGCGGTACAGCGTGGTGGCGAAGTTGCCCCGCTCCACGCTCAGGCTCAGGCGGCCGAATCCGCTCGCCTTCGCGTGCTCGCACAGGGCCTGCACGAGGGCGCGTCCGACGCCGTGGGCGCGCCAGATGGGGCGTACGCCGATGATCATCTCGGGCACGCCGGTCGCCACGTACCCGAAGCCCGGATCGGTGCGCGGGAACATGCGGTACCAGGCGGCGCCGATCGCCTCGCCGGTGCCGGCGAGCGCGACGAAGCCCGCGTCCCCGGGACGCATCCATCCGGACACGTAGCGGCGGTGGTCGGGGTCGGTCAGCACCTCGTGCTTGAGCCGGTCGCTCCCCGGCTTCCAGTTGGCCGCCTCGACGACCATCTCACCGAGGAACGCGCCGTCGGCCTGCGTGGCGGGACGGACGACGAACGACGCGGGCATGACGCGATTGTACTGACAATGCGCCCTTCGCCTGCGCCGCCTACGCCTCGATGACGAGCGGCACGATCATCGGCCGGCGTCGCAGCTTCTGGTTGACCCAGCGGCCGATCGTCCGGCGCACCACCTGAGACAGCGCGTACGGATCGCGCACGCCCGAGTGGGCGGCGTCGGTCAGCGCCGCCGCGATCTTCGGCTTGACGTCCTCGAACACCGCATCGTCCTCGGCGACGCCGCGCGCGTGGATGTCGGGCCCGTTGATGATGCGGCCGGTGGCCGCATCCACCACGACGATGACCGACACGAAGCCCTCCTCGCCGAGGATGCGGCGGTCCTTGAGGTCGGCGTCGGTGATCTCGCCCACGGTCGAGCCGTCGACGTAGACGAAGCCGAGGTCGAGCTGACCCACCACCTGGGCGATCCCGTCCTTGAGATCGACGACGGTGCCGTTCTCGCCGAGGATGGTCCGCTCGGCGGGGATGCCGGTGTCCTGGGCGAGCTTGGCGTTGGCCATGAGGTGGCGGAACTCGCCGTGGATCGGCAGCACGTTCTTGGGGCCGAGGATGTTGTAGCAGTACAGCAGCTCCCCCGCCGCGGCGTGACCCGAGACGTGCACGCGCGCGTTCGCCTTGTGCACGACGTTCGCGCCGAGCTTGGTCAGCCCGTCGATCACGCGGTACACCGCGTTCTCGTTGCCCGGGATGAGGCTCGACGCGAGGATCACGGTGTCGCCCTCGCCCGGCTCGATCTCGTGGTCGAGGTTGGCCATGCGGCTGAGCACGGCCATGGGCTCGCCCTGCGATCCGGTCGACATGTAGACGATGCGGTCCTCGGGGAGGTCGCGCGCCTTCTTGTAGTCGATGAGGAGGCCCTCGGGAACCGTGAGGTAGCCGAGGTCCTCGGCGATCGTCATGTTGCGGACCATGCTGCGACCGAGGAACGCCACGCGGCGCCCGTGGGCGGCGGCGGCGTCGATGACCTGCTGCACGCGGTGCACGTGGCTCGAGAAGCTCGCGACGATGACGCGGCGCGGGGCCTTCGCGATCACCTGGTCCAGCACCGGCCCGATCGAGCGCTCCGTCGGCGTGAACCCCGGGACGTCGGCGTTCGTCGAGTCGACCAGGAAGAGGTCGACGCCCTCCTCGCCGAGGCGCGCGAACGAGCGCAGATCGGTGAGGCGGCCGTCGAGCGGCAGCTGGTCCATCTTGAAGTCGCCGGTGGCCAGCACCGTGCCGGCGGGCGTGCGGATCATGACGGCCAGCGCGTCGGGGATCGAGTGGTTGACCGCGACGAACTCGAGGCCGAAGTCGCCCAGCTGCTCGTGCTGCCCCTCGGCGACGGTCAGCGTGTACGGCTTGATGCGGTGCTCCTTGAGCTTCGCCTCGGTCAGCGCCAGCGTCAGGCCGGAGCCGAGCAGCGGGATGTCCCGCTTCATGCGCAGCAGGTACGGCACGGCGCCGATGTGGTCCTCGTGACCGTGCGTGAGGACGACCCCGACGATGTCGTCGAGCCGGTCCTTGATGGGCTCGAAGTCCGGGAGGATCAGGTCCACCCCCGGCTGGTGCTCCTCGGGGAACAGCACGCCGCAGTCGACGATCAGGAGCTTGCCGTCGAATTCGAAGACGGTCATGTTCCGACCGACCTCGCCGAGTCCGCCCAGCGGCGTGACGCGCAGGGTTCCGGATTCGAGGGCGGGCGGATCGTACGGATTCATGGGCATGTCAGCCTCCTCGGGATGCCGCGGCATCCGTGCTTCATCATCCGGGAGCGACAGGCTCCCGGGCAGGTCATCTGGTGGTGCCCGACACCTTCGGCAGCGCACCGCCGGCGGCCGCGTTGCGGTCGGGGCGGAAGTTGGAGAAGTCGACGCCGGGGACGTCCGTCACGAGGGCGAGCTCATCCTCGATCACGGCGGCCTCCCACTCCTCCGGACCGACGAGCGGCAGACGCACGCGCGGGCTCGAGATGCGGCCGAGCCCGTGCAGGATGTACTTCGCCGCGACCGTTCCCGGGACGTGGGTCATCACCGCGCGCACGAGCGGCTCGAGCTTCATGTGCGCCGCGGTGGCGGAGCGCAGGTCGCCCGCGTTGACCGCGTTGACGATCTCTCGGTAGGGCTGCGCGGCGATGTTGGCGGTCACACCGATGAGCCCTGTCGCACCGATCGACAGGTGCGGCAGGACGTTGGCGTCGTCGCCCGAGAAGTACATGAGGTCGGTCTGGTTCAGCACGCGGCTGACCTCGCTGAAGTCGCCCTTGGCGTCCTTGATCGCGAGGATGTTCGGGTGCTTCGCGAGGCGCAGGATCGTCTCGTACTTGATGGGCACGCCGGTGCGGCCGGGGATGTCGTAGAGGATCACCGGCAGGTCGGTGGCGTCGGCCACGAGCCGGAAGTGGGTCAGGATGCCCGCCTGCGTCGGCTTGTTGTAGTACGGCGTGACGATCATGATGCCGTCGGCGCCGGCCTTCTCGCTGGCCTGGTAGAGCTCGATGGCGTGGGCGGTCTCGTTCGAGCCGCCGCCGGTGATGATCTTGGCCCGGCCGGCCGAGACGTCCTTGCCGACCTCGACGAGCTTGAGCTTCTCGGCATCCGTCAGCGTCGAGGTCTCGCCGGTCGTGCCCGTGACGACGATGCCGTCCGCTCCCGCGGTGATGACGTCGTCGATGTGCTTCTCGACGGCGGGCCAGTCGACCTCGCCGTCGGCCGCCATCGGAGTGACCAGCGCGACGAGCACCTGTCCGAAGGGATTGCCCGTGTGCGTCATGCTCTCAGGCTATCGGTAGGGCGGATGCCGACACGACGGATGCCGCGCGATGATCCGGGTCAGCGCCCGCGGGTCGCCGCGCGCGCCACCAGCCGCGGCGGCGCGAGACGCGCGGCGGCCACGAGCACCTTGTACTTCAGCGACGGGATCGACACCGCCTTGCCGCGGGCGGAGTCGCGCAGCGACGTCGCGACGACGGTCGAGGCATCCAGCCACATCCAGTCGGCGATGCCCTCCTCGCCTTTCGGCAGGCCCGCGCGCTCATGGAAGTTCGTGTGCGTGAACCCCGGGGCGACGGCCGTGACGACGACACCGCGCGCGGCGTAGGCGCCGTTGGCCCAGCGGCTGAAGCTGATCAGCCACCCCTTCGCGGCACCATAGGTCGAGCGCGGCATCCAGCCCGAGACCGACGCGACGTTCAGGATGCGGCCGTGCCCCCGCTCGAGCATCGGCCCGATGACGGCGTGCATGAGGCGCATGGGCGCTTCGACGTGGAGCCTCAGGTGGCGCACCTCGTCGTCGATGTCGTTGCGCTCGAACGCGAACCCCAGCGCGAACCCGGCGTTGTTCACGAGCATCTCCACGGGCCGGCGTGTGTCGGCGAGTCGCGCCTCGACCGTGGCGAGATCGTCGGCGTCGAGCAGATCGGCGACGAGCACCTCGGTCGCGACGCGGTGCTCGTCGGCGAGCCGCGCCGCGAGCTCGTCCAGGGCGGCGCGATCCCGCGCGACGAGCACCAGGTCCGCTCCCCGCGCCGCCAGCTGCCGCGCGTACTCCGCGCCGATGCCCGAGCTCGCGCCCGTGATGAGTGCCGTGGCCATGCGCGCCGGCCTACTCGGGGCGTTCCTGGGTCACGT
Source organism: Microbacterium thalassium (assembly GCF_014208045.1). Taxonomy (NCBI): domain Bacteria; kingdom Bacillati; phylum Actinomycetota; class Actinomycetes; order Micrococcales; family Microbacteriaceae; genus Microbacterium; species Microbacterium thalassium. Next base: position 1,996,961 of record NZ_JACHML010000001.1, on the reverse strand, counting down.
ACCGGTAGCGGATGCCGGTGCGCGAGGTGTGCCATCCGGCAGGCGGGTCCGTGCGGACGGTCTGCCACGAGTCGCGCTCGGGCGCGGTCGTATCGCCCGCGACGGCGAGATCCAGCTCGGTGACCTCGAGCCGATCGGCACCGTCGATGGCCTCGCGGAACAGCTCGCCGCCGCCGATGAGCCAGACCCACTCGGCATCCGAGGCCGCCGCGGCGGCGAGAGCATCGGACATCGATCCCGCGCGCTCGGCACCGTCCGCCGCCCACTGCGCGTTGCGCGTGACCACGATGTTGCGGCGCCCCGGCAGCGGGCGGAAGCGCGGCGGCAGAGAGTCCCACGTGCGCCGGCCCATGACGACCGGATGGCCGTCGGTGATCTCCTTGAAGCGGGCGAGGTCCTCGGGCACGTGCCACGGCATGCCTCCGGCCGCGCCGATGACGCGGTCGGCCGCCTCGGCCCAGATGAGCCCGAGCCGCCTCATACCGCGACCGCGCCGCGGATCGCCGGGTGGTGCTGGTAGTCCTCTACGCGGAAGTCCTCGTACTCGTAGTCGAAGATCGACGGCGGCGTCCGCCCGATCGTCAGAGTGGGGTACGGGTAGGGCTCGCGGGAGAGCTGCTCGGCGACCTGCTCGCGGTGGTTGTCGTAGATGTGGCAGTCGCCGCCGGTCCACACGAAGTCGCCGGGCTCGAGGCCGGTCTGCTGGGCGATCATGAGCGTCAGCAGCGCGTACGAGGCGATGTTGAAGGGCACGCCGAGGAACATGTCGGCGCTGCGCTGATAGAGCTGGCACGACAGCTTTCCGTCGGCGACGTAGAACTGGAAGAAGGCGTGGCACGGCGCCAGCGCCATCTGCGGGATGTCAGCGGGGTTCCAGGCCGACACGATGATGCGGCGCGAGTCCGGGTTCGAGCGGATCTGCTCGATCACCTGGGCGACCTGGTCGATGTGACCGCCACCCGGCGCCGGCCACGAGCGCCACTGCACGCCGTACACCGGTCCGAGCTCGCCGTCGGCATCCGCCCACTCATCCCAGATCGTCACGCCGCGCTCCTGCAGCCACCGCACGTTCGACTCGCCGCGCAGGAACCACAGCAGCTCGTACGCGATCGACTTGAAGTGCACGCGCTTGGTCGTGATGAGCGGGAACCCCTGCGAGAGGTCGAAGCGCATCTGTCGGCCGAACACGCTCGTGGTGCCGGTTCCGGTGCGGTCGTCCTTGTGCGTTCCATGCTCGAAGACGTCCCGCAGGAGGTCCTCATAGGGTGTCGGGATCGCCGTCGTCGTCACGGCTGACACGATACTCGCGCCCGGCCGCCCTGGGGCGGGCCGCGGCGCGTGTCACAAGTCGTCACAGTGAGGCCGTCCGGGATCCGTTCAGCCGAATGCATCTACGGTGGAGGATGTGGATCTGTTGACAGCACTCATCGGCCTCGCCGCGCTTCTGGCGGCGACGGTCGTCGTCGGCGTCGTCATGAAGGCGCGCCAGGGCCGCCCGCAGCGCGACATCCCGCACGAGGTCGTCCAGCCGACCCGCCTCGGGGCGGACTCCCTGGGGACCACGGCGACGCTGCTCCAGTTCAGCACCGAGATGTGCGCCAAGTGCCCCGGCGTGCACCGCCTGCTCGCCGACGTCGCCGCGGACCGCGAGGGCGTTCGCCACCTCGACATCGACGTGACGCACCGCCCCGACATCGCCAAGCACTTCCACATCCTGCAGACCCCCACCACACTCGTGCTCGACCGCGACGGCGCCGTCCAGACCCGCATCGGCGGAGCTCCCTCGCGTGACGTGCTCGAGCTCGAGCTCACCCGCCTGACGGGAGTCCCCGCGCATGTCTGAGGCCACCGGCGGCCATCGCGGCATCGATCCGCGCGGCCCGCGCTTCACGGCGGGGATCACGTCGCTGCTGCTCCTCGTCGATGTGTTCCTCGGGCTGACCGGTCTGTCGACCGCGCGCGTTCCCGCCGGCGGCTGGGCGCTTCCGGCCGCCTCCTTCGCCGACCGCGTGCTGGATCCGGCATTCCTGCTGCTGCTCGCTCTCGCGCTGCTGTTCGTGTGGGGTGTGGCCTCGCCGCGCACGGCTCCCTGGGGCGCGCTCTACCGCGTGGCGGTTCAGCCGCGACTGACCCCGCCGACGGAGTTCGAGGACCCGCGTCCGCCGCGCTTCGCGCAGGGTGTCGGTCTGTTCGTCACCGCGATCGGCCTGGTGCTCCAGCTCGCGGGCGTCCCGTGGGCGCTTCCCATCGCCGCCGCGATGGCGTTCGTCGCCTCGTTCCTCAACGCCGCGTTCGGGCTCTGCCTGGGCTGCCAGCTGTACCTGCTGCTGCAGCGCGCGGGCATCGTCGGCCGCGAGCGTCCGGCCGCCGCCTGATCCGCCTCTCGGCATCCGCATGGTCGGGTGTCAACCCGTCGCATCCAGCGACCGGCATCGTTAGGCTGACCGCGAGCGCCCGAGACTCGGGCCCGCGATCCAGGAGGTCCCGATGTCCGTGACGAGCGAAGCCACCACCGCCTGGAAGGGCAACCTGTTCGAGGGATCCGGCGAGGTCACGCTGATGTCCTCCGGAATGGGCACCTTCGCGGTGAACTGGAAGGCGCGCAGCGAGGGCTCGACGTCGGTCACGACGCCCGAGGAGCTCATCGCGGCGGCGCACTCGTCCTGCTTCTGCATGGCCTTCTCGAACATGCTCGCCGAGAACGGCACTCCCCCGGAGTCGATCGACACCACGGCATCGGTCACCTTCGTCCCCGGCACCGGCATCACCGGCAGCCACCTCAACGTCAACGCCGTCGTGCCCGGCATCTCGCCGGAGGACTTCGAAAGCATCGCGCAGGCCGCGAAGGCCGGCTGCCCGGTCTCGCAGGCGCTCGCCGGCGTGGAGATCACGCTCGAGGCGACGCTTGCCTGACGCCCCTCCGGCGCTGCGGCGCGTCGTCATCGCCGGCGCGTCCGGCCTCATCGGCACGACCCTCACCGAGCGCCTTCGCTCCGACGGCGTCGAGGTGACGCACCTCGTGCGGCGCCCCGCGGCGACGGCCGACGAGGTCGAGTGGCTCTCCGACGACGACCGGCTCGATCCGGCGGTGCTCGACGGGGCGGATGCCGTCGTGTGCCTCAACGGCGCCTCGATCGGGCGGTTCCCCTGGACGCCCTCCTATCGGCACACGCTGCTGTGGTCGCGTGTCGTCCCGACGCGGGCGATCGCGAGCGCCCTGCGCGAACTCGGGGCCGACGCTCCGGCGTTCGCGTCGGCGTCCGCGGTGGGCTACTACGGGTCGGCCCCAGGGGTGCCGCTCGACGAGTCGGCGCCGCGGGGCGAGACGTTCCTCGCCGACATCTGCGGAGAATGGGAGGGCGCGGCGCGGCACTCGGGCGACGCCCGCGTCGTGCACCTGCGCACGGCGCCGCTGATCCATCCCGAGGGAGTCCTCAAGCCGCTTCTGCTCCTCACGGCGCTGGGTGTCAGCGGGCCGGTGGGACGCGGCACGCAGGCGTGGGGGTGGATCTCCCTCGAGGACGAGGTGCGGGCGATCCACCATGTCCTCGGCACGGATGTCGAGGGGCCCGTGAACCTCAGCGGGCCGGAGCGGGCGACGGCGAACGACCTCGGGTTCGCGCTCGCCCGGCGCATGAACCGCCCGTACCTGCTTCGGGCCCCCGAGTGGGGCCTCAAGCTCGTCCTCGGGAAGGATGCCACCGAGTCGCTGCTCACCGCCGACGCGCACATCGTTCCCGCCGCGCTCGAGGCATCCGGCTTCGCATTCACACACGCGACGGTCGAGGAGGCCGTGGCAGCCGCTGTTCCCGCGCGCTGACCGGCACAGAATCGATCGGACAGCGCCCCGGCCCGCCGATCGGCCTCGTCGGTTTCTCATAAGGACCCGGCGCGAGACTATGAGCAGACCGGGCCGGACGCCGGGAAGCACGCTGACCCGCAGCGTTCGCCCCAGGCCGGACGAAGGCGGCGCCGCTGCCGAGGCGGACGCCGTCAGCGCTTCTCGCTTTCGTCGGTGCGGTCGACGCGGTCCGGGGCGTATCCGGCTTCACCGCTGACATCGGCGAGCGCGTCGTTGTCGGCCGTGACACGTGCGGTCGGGGTGACGGGAGCGTCCGGCTCGCCGTCGTGATCCTCCAGCTTCAGTGCGGCGCGCGCGTCTTCCTTCGCCAGCCCGAACAGGGAGCGCACGTGCACATCGCGCTGCGGGAACGGGATCTCGATGCCGTGCCGGCTCAGGGCGCTGTGCAGCGCCCAGTTGTAGGCGGCGGCGACCGCGATCGGCTTCCTGGTCGCTTCGGGATTGAGCCAGACGACCAGTTCGAACCCCAGGGCGCTGTCGCCGAACTCGCTCAGCCAGACCTGCGGCCGCAGCGGCCCGTCCAGGTCGAGGGTGAACGGCACCGCCTCGGCCGCTTCGAGCGCGGCCGTCTTCACCAGCTCCTTGTCTGTCCCGTAGGCGACGCCGAAGGGGATGCGCACGCGACGGCGCACGTCGCGGTGCGTCCAGTTCACGACCCGGCCGGTGACGAACTCCGAGTTCGGCACGATGACATCGATGTTGTCGTTGGTGACGATCGTGGTGGCACGCATCCGGATATCCCGCACCTGTCCGGTCGCGCCGGACTCGAGTTCGACAAAATCACCCACCTTGAGCGACTTGTCCAGCAACAGCACGATTCCCGCGACGAAGTTCGCCACGAGCGGCTGCAGGCCGAAGCCGAGGCCCACGCCGAGCGCCCCCGCGAGAAGCGTGAAGCGGCTGAGCGGCACGCCGAGCTCGCCGATCACGAGGAAGAAGCCGATCGTCAGGACGATGTAGGTGACCAGTCGCGACAGCGTGTACCAGGTCGAGGTGTGCGCGGTGTCTTCGCGCCTCGAGTAGCGCACGATCGCCCGCCGCAACACGATGGCCACCACGATCGCGATCACGGCGATGATCGCCGCAGTGATCAGGTCGGACCACCCCAGCGTGGTGCCGAAGACCTCGATGGCTCCCGTGATGGCTCCAGGCATGTGCCCAGCAGATCACACGATGAACCGCGGAGGGAGGCGGCTTGCCGGGCACGATCGCATGCGACCCGCCCGCAGCCGCAGGTCGCGTCGCGCGGCCGATCAGCTCGAGGCGGACTCCAGGCGGATCGCCTTGCGCACCGCCTCGCGGGCTCGACGGCGGTCGCCGGCGGCGTCGTAGACCAGACCCAGGCGATACCAGGACGCCCAGTCGTCCGGATGCTGTTCGACGGCGTCGCGGTACGAGCCGAACAGCGCGTCGGCGTCCTCACGCACGACCCTCCCGCTGGGGCGCAGCGACACGACCTCGGCGGGGAGCCCGCCCTCGGCCTCGAGGCGCCGGCCGAGCTGGTCGGCGCGAACGCCGAACCACAGTTCGCGCCCGAGACCCCACAGCGCCACGAGCGGCAGCACGACGAGCGCGGCGCCCATGAGCACGCCGACGGTGTCTCCCGAGATCAGCAGCAGCCACGCGCGCTGCCCCACGAGCGCGATGTACAGCACGAGGAGCACCGCCATGACGGCGACGCCGATGCGCGCGCTCATGCTCCGGTCGCGCGCGCGACCTGGCCCCCGCCGCCCTGCGGGCTGGTCTTCGGGCCGGCGTGGGTGTGGCGCGGGTGGACGCCGACGTCGATGAGGCTGTCGAGGCCGATCACGATGCCCGTCGCGTCGCGAGCCGCGTCGAGGGCGAGGCGGATGCCGGGCGCATACGCTTCGGCGGGCTCGACGGTGTCGTGCACGATCGTCAGGGCCTCCCCCGGTCCCGACAGGATCGTCTCCTGACGCGCGATCACGCCGGGTCGGCGGAGCGAGTGGATCGGCACGCTCGCCACCTGCTGCCCGCGCGCCCGCTGGTCGACGTGCGGCGCCGCCACCGGGCCGATGTCGCCGCGGGCCGCCGCGATGAGCTCGGCCGTGCGGACGGCGGTGCCGCTGGGCGAGTCGACCTTCGTGTCGCGGTGCGCCTCGACGATCTCGACCGACGGGAAGAGGACGGATGCCGCCGCAGCCAGCGCCGAGCCCACCACCGAGCCGAGCGAGAAGTTGGGGATGAACACCGCGCCGATCTCGGCCTCGGCGACGCGCGGCTTCACGAGCGCGATCCGCTCGGCCGACCAGCCGCTCGTGCCGACGAGGACGTTGATGCCACGGTCGATGGCCGCCTGCACGACGTCGCCCGACACCGCGGGGGTCGTGGCGTCGACCACGAGGCCGGCGCCGTCGAGCTCGTCCAGCGACGAGTCGGATCCGAGGACCGCGTGGACCTCGTAGTCCGGATGCGCCTCCACCACGTCGCGGATGACGCTCCCCAGCTTGCCGGTGCCGCCCACGATGGCCACGCGCGTTGTCATGGCCTCCATCCTATGCGCGGCATGGATCCGCGCCCGAGGACGTGACGCCTACGCTGGACACGTGGTCCAGCTGCGCGAATCCCCCGCCGACGCCCCCGATGCCCGGGCGCTGCTCACCGAGTACTTCCAGTCGCGCGAGCTCGGGTTCGCGCACCAGTCGATCGCATATACGACCACGTTCCCCGACACCGCCGCCTTCACTCCGCCCCGCGGCGTCTTCGTCATCGTCGACGACGACGAGGGCGCCCCGGTCGGATGCGGCGGCATCCGCAGCATCCCCGACGGCCCGCTGGGCCCGCGATACGAGGTCAAGCACCTCTTCCTGCGCCCTGAGACCCGCGGGCGCGGCTGGGGCGCACTGCTGATGGACGATCTCGAACGCCGTGCCCGTGCCTTCGGCGCGGCCGAGCTCGTGCTCGACACGCACCATTCCCTCGAGGCCGCGGCCGCCCTCTACAGCCGCTCCGGCTTCACCGCCATCGAGCCCTACAACGACAACCCCAACGCCACCCGCTGGTACGGCAAGCAGCTCCGCGCGGGCTGACGCGGCTCAGGCTTCGACGTCGCGGCCGCGGTTGCGGCGCCGCACGGGCTTCGGGGCGCGACCGCCCAGGAACGACGCCCCGGAGTCCACGACGATGGAGCCCTGGCGCAGCGCCTGGCGGCCGATGAGCATGCGGAAGCCCATCTCGTCGCGGTTGGTCAGGGTGACTTCGGCAGTGATGTCGTGGCCCAGCAGGCGGATCGTCATCAGCACGACATAGCGGCGCTGCGTGTGCCCGCTCGAACTCCGGATCGAGCGCCGATCGTGCACCGGCAGCTCCATGATCACCTCGTCGGCACCGGTGCGCTGCCACGGGTGCACGCCGAAGCGCACCCAGGCCTCGCCGTCGCGCTCGAACTCGCGCACACCGAACGCGTGGAGCGCCGACGAGCGGGCTCCGGTGTCGAGCTTGGCCTTGATCCAGTCGATGTCGGCCTGCGGCAGAGCAACCCACTCCCGCCACCCCGCGATGGTGTTTGAATGGACAGGTTGCCTCACTCCCCCATCATCGCAGGAACCATCCATGAAGCTGGCCATCCTCTCTCGTGCGCCCAAGGCGTACTCGACCCAACGACTCAGGGCCGCAGCGCTGCAGCGCGGCCACATCGTGAAGGTGCTCGACACCCTGCGATTCGGCATCGACCTGTCGGGGAATGAGCCCGATCTGCAGTACCGCGGCCGGCCGCTGAGCGATTACGACGCGATCCTCCCCCGCATCGGCAACTCGATCACCTACTTCGGCACCGCCGTCGTCCGCCAGTTCGAGCAGATGGACGTCTACACGCCGAACACGGCCAACGGCATCACCAATTCGCGTGACAAGCTGCGGGCGACGCAGATCCTGTCGCGGCACAGCATCGGGATGCCGGCGACGGCCTTCGTGCGCAACCGCGCCGACGTCCGCCCCGCCATCGAGCGCGTCGGCGGAGCGCCGGTCGTCATCAAGCTGCTCGAGGGCACGCAGGGCATCGGGGTCATCCTCGCCCCCGAGGTGAAGGTGGCCGAGGCCATCATCGAGACCCTGCAGTCGACGAAGCAGAACGTTCTGATCCAGCGTTTCGTCGAGGAGAGCCGCGGACGAGACATCCGCGCCCTGGTCGTCGGCGACCGCGTCGTCGCGGCCATGCGCCGCAGCGCCTCGGGCGACGAGTTCCGATCGAACGTGCACCGCGGCGGTACGGTCGAGCCCGTCGAGCTGACGCCGGAGTACGAGCAGGCGGCGGTGCGCTCGGCGCAGATCATGGGGCTCAAGGTCGCCGGCGTCGACATGCTCGTCGGCAACGACGGCCCCCTCGTGATGGAGGTCAACTCGTCCCCCGGGCTGGAGGGCATCGAGACGGCGACGCGCCTCGACGTCGCCGGCGCCATCATCGACCACATCGCGAACCAGGTCGCCTTCCCCGAGATCGACGTGCGTCAGCGGCTGAGCGTCTCGACCGGCTACGGCGTGGCGGAGCTGGTCGTCCACGGCGCCGCCGACCTGGTGGGAACGACGCTCGGCGACTCCGGGCTCGGCGAGCGCGACATCACGGTGCTCACACTGCACCGCGGCACGACGGTCATCCCCAACCCGCGCCGCAGCACCGTCCTCGAGGCCGAGGACCGTCTGCTGTGCTTCGGCAAGCTCGAGGAGATGCGCTCGATGATCCCCGAGCGCCGTCGGCGCCGCGCCAAGGTGCGCAAGCTGCCGAAGAAGCCGATCCCGTCGGCGGCAGCCGACGAGAACGACGCTCAGACGGGGTAGTCGTCCGGCAGGCCCGTGCGCAGTTCGGGCGGCAGGTGGGCCATGTCGTTGTGCGACACGAGCGTCCACGGCCGCCCCGGCTTCTGCGCGATCACCGACAGCCCGCAGTGCGCCTGATTGAGCGTCATCCATCGCCACTCGGGCGCCTGAAGCACCTCGCGGATGAACCACGCGATGACGAAGTTGTGCGTGATGACCAGGTCGTGCACGTCGCCCGCCCGGCGGACCAGGAACTCGCTCACGGCATCCGACATCTGCGCGCGCCCGGCGTCGATCTCGGCCTCGGTGACGCCCCCGAAGAACGGCTCGAACACGGCCGGGGTCTCGGGGGTCATGCCCGTCGGCACGCAGTCGAACAGCAGCGCGGACGGCTGCGGCGTGACCGACGGCATCCGCTCGGCGACGGCCGCTGCCGTCTGGCTCGCCCGCTCCAGGGGCGAGTGGCGGACGCTGTCGAAGGCCACCGACGACAGGCGGCCGGCCAGCAGCTGTGCCTGACGCCGGCCGCGGGCGGACAGGGGGCCATCCACCAGGCCGTGCTGGGCATCCTGATGCTCGCCATGCCGCACAAGGTAGATGTAGTGCGTCACGAACTCAGCTCACTTCTTCGGGGGAGAAACACGCGCGGGGGCGCGTCTCCACCCTACGCGACGGGACCCGCCCGCCCGGGGCGACATGTGGAGAAGCTACTCGGCGACGCGTGCGATGTCGGCGAGCTGAGCACGGCTGAGCCGCACACCGACGCCCTGCACGAGCTCCTCGACGTGCTCGGGTGCGAACGCGTTGATGATCGGCGCGGTCACGCTCTTCTGCGCGAGCAGCCACCCGACCGCGACGGCGGCGTCGGGGACCCCGAGCTGGGTGCCGATGGCGTCGAGCGCCCGCAGCGTCCGGCTGCCGCGGCGGTTGAGGTTCGCGGCGAGCTGGGCCGCGCGATACGACAGCGGTCCGCGGGCGCGCGAGCGGTAGCGACCCGCGAGGAAGCCGTGCTCGAGAGCGTGCGACGGCGTGACGGCGATGCCCTGCGCCTCGGCGACCAGACGCAGGTCCGCGTCGAATTCGTGGCGCCGCAGCACGTTGAACGGGACGTCGAGCACCGTCAGGCGCGGGAGCCCCGCCGAGACGAGGATGCGCGCCTCGACGAGCTGCGCGGCGGTGTAGCCGGTCGCGCCGACGGCGCGGACCTTGCCCGCCTCGACGAGCCATTCGGCCGTCGCGAGGGTGTCCTCCATCGCCGTGACGTCGTCGACGGTGGCGTCGAGGTACAGCACATCGATGCGGTCGGTGCCCAGCCGCGTGAGCGAGGCTTCGACGGCGCGCACGAGGTTGACCGGCCCGAGGCCGGGGTTGTCGGGGTGACCGCCGATGCGGTTCATCAGCACCGTCTCGTCGCGGGTCCCCCGCGAGCGCAGCCACTGCCCGATGATGTGCTCGCTGCGGCCGGCCGAGAAGCTGTCGGCGGTGTGCACGGCGTTGCCGCCCAGCTCGGCGTACGCGTCGAGGATCGCGTGGCTGGACTCGAGGTCGACGTTCCAGCCGAACTCCGCTCCCCCGAGGATGAGGGGGAAGATCTCGGCCCCGCCGTCACCCAGAGCGACCCGCAGAGCGCTGCCCAGCGGCGCGCCCTGGACGGGGATGGGCGCGGACGGATGCGTCGCGCGTGTGGACGGCGTCGCCGACTCCGGCGTCGCGTCTGCTCCGATCTCGATCGGTCCCATGATTCACCCCCCACGATCCGTCCTTGCGGTCGGTTCGCGTACCTTCGTACCCGCGCCCCCCGGCACGTACTAAGAGGTTAGGCCCCCGCTGGGCGCGGCCTGGCGATTGAGACGACGGTTCGGTGAAATCCCTGTAACGCTTTGGTCACGACACGCTCGATATGCGCGGAATCGTCCCCCGTTCGGGGGACATTCCGCGCGAACGACGGATGCCCGCCCCTCGCGTGTCGCGTGGGGCGGGCATCCTCCGTGTTTCGCCGATCAGGCCTCGGCGGGCGCCTCCGCGGAGGCGGCCTCGTCGAGCACCGGCTCCAGCGACAGCTTGCCGCGGTCGTCGACCTTGGTGATGCGGACCAGCAGCTTCTGGCCGACCGACACGACGTCGTCGACGTTCTCGACGCGCTTGCCGCCGGCGAGCTTGCGGACCTCGCTGACGTGCAGCAGGCCGTCCTTGCCGGGCAGGAGCGAGATGAACGCGCCGAACGTCGCGATCTTCACGACCGTGCCGAGGAACTGCTCGCCGACCTCCGGGTTGGTGGGGTTGGCGATCGCGTTGACCTGGGCGCGGGCGGCCTCGGCCGACGGGCCGTCGGTCGCGCCGATGTAGACGGTGCCGTCCTCCTCGATGGAGATGTCGGCGCCGGTCTCGTCCTGGATGCCGTTGATCGTCTTGCCCTTGGGGCCGATCAGCTCGCCGATCTTGTCGACGGGGATCTGCACGCTGATGACGCGCGGCGCCGTCGGCGCCATCTCGTCGGGCGTGTCGATCGCGGCGTTCAGCACGCCGAGGATCGTCAGGCGGGCCTCCTTGGCCTGCGTCAGCGCGGCGGTCAGCACCGACGACGGGATGCCGTCGAGCTTCGTGTCGAGCTGGATCGCGGTGACGAAGTCGCTCGTGCCGGCGACCTTGAAGTCCATGTCGCCGAGGGCGTCCTCGGCGCCGAGGATGTCGGTCAGCGCGGCGTAGCGCGTCTGGCCGTCGACCTCGTCCGAGACCAGGCCCATCGCGATGCCGGCGACGGGGGCGCGCAGCGGCACACCCGCGTTCAGCAGCGACAGAGTCGAGGCGCACACCGAGCCCATCGACGTCGAGCCGTTGGAGCCGAGTGCCTCGGAGACCTGACGGATCGCGTACGGGAACTCCTCGCGGCCCGGCAGCACCGGGACCAGCGCACGCTCCGCGAGGAAGCCGTGGCCGATCTCGCGACGCTTGGGGCTGCCCACGCGGCCGGTCTCACCGGTCGAGTAGGGCGGGAAGTTGTAGTGGTGCATGTAGCGCTTGCTCGTCGTGGGCGACAGCGAGTCGATCTGCTGCTCCATCTTGAGCATGTTCAGCGTCGTGACACCCATGATCTGGGTCTCGCCGCGCTGGAAGATCGCCGAGCCGTGGACGCGCGGGATGACCTGCACCTCGGCGTCGAGCGGACGGATGTCGGCGAGGCCGCGGCCGTCGATGCGGACGCCCTCGCTGAGGATGCGGCCGCGCACGATCTTCTTGGTGACCGACTTGTACGCGCCGCCGAACTCGCCCAGTGCCGACTCGGGCAGCTGACCCGCCTCGACGGCGGCGGCGAGCTCGCCCTTGACACGGTCCTTGATCGCGTCGTCGGCGTTCTGTCGCTCGACCTTGTCGGCGATCTGGTAGACGTTCACCAGCTCGCCGTAGGCACGCTCGGCGACGAAGTCGTAGGTCGCCGGCGAGTAGGGCGGGAACACCGGGTACACGCCCGGCTCCTTCGACGAGGTCGCCGCCATCTGGGCCTGGGCCTCGACGAGTTGCTTGAGGAACGGCTTGGCAGCCTCGAGACCCGAGGCCACGACCTCTTCGCTCGGCTTGGTGGCGCCGCCCTTGATGAGGTTCCAGCTGTGCTCGGTGGCCTCGGCCTCGACCATCATGATCGCGACGTCGCCGTCGGGCAGCACGCGGCCGGCGACCATCAGGTCGAACACGGCCTCCTCGAGCACCTTGGTGTTCGGGAACGCGACCCACTGGTCCTCGTGGTCGCCGTGACCGGGGACGAGCGCGAGTCGGACGCCCGCGATCGGACCCGAGAAGGGCAGACCCGAGATCTGCGTCGACGCGGATGCCGCGTTGATCGCGAGGGCGTCATAGAACTCGCCGGGCGCGATCGAGAGGACGGTGACGACGATCTGGACCTCGTTGCGCAGGCCGTCGACGAACGACGGGCGCAGCGGGCGGTCGATCAGACGGCACACCAGGATCGCGTCCGTCGAGGGGCGACCCTCGCGCCGGAAGAACGAGCCGGGGATCTTGCCGGCGGCGTACGAGCGCTCCTCGACGTCGACGGTCAGCGGGAAGAAGTCGAAGCCCTCACGAGGGTGCTTGCCGGCGCTGGTGGCCGACAGGAGCATGGTCTCCTCGTCGAGGTAGGCGGCGACGGCGCCCTGCGCCTGCTGCGCCAGACGACCCGTCTCGAAGCGGATCGTGCGGGTGCCGAATCGTCCGTTGTCGAGGACGGCTTCGGCGGCGGTGATTTCCGGACCTTCCAAGAGGTCCCTCCTTCTTTGTTTAGGCTCGCGGGGTCCGTGTGACCGCGCGAGCATGCGAAGGAGCAGGAACAGGCAGATCTCAGCGCGCGGCCGAGGGCCGCGTGTACCGCCATCGCTGGCCACCAGTAGAAGATCACCGCACGACCATGCCGGGCGCCCGGGAACCCACCACAGGGGACCAGCTTCCTGCCGGCCTGCTCCGTGAGCTCATGTTGAATTGAGCGGATGCCCGTGGGCAACCTCACCGATCCTATCAGCGGGGCCCTGATCAGCCCATATTCCGTGACACCCGAACACGGCCGCCCGTCTGGTCAAGCGGTCGGTCCCGTCCTATCGTGGCGACATGAGCACCGACGGAAAGGCCCCGGGCGCGGCATCCGAGGACGTCAAGCGCAAGTTCAAGGAAGCACTCGAGGCGAAGAACGCCCACCATCGCGAGGGCGAGGCCCACCTCGACGGCGATTCCGCCATCCACCACACGCACGCGGCGATGACCAAACGCGAGTTCCGGCGGAAGAGCGGCTGAGCGATGAGCGACTTCCGCGAGCGCAACCTCGACGACGAGCGGGAGGTGCCGCTGGACGACGACGTCGAACTCGAACTTCCTCCGCCGACCCTCGACGCCGGCGAGCGGGTCGAGGAGGACGAGGACGACCTCGAGAGCGAGGAGCGCGAGTCGGCGATCGAAGCCGGCGACCTCGACCCCTCCGAGTGACGACGCGCGCCGGGTTCAGCCGGTGCGGGTCTCGGTGCGAACCTCGCCGCGCCCGATCACGACGTACCCGTCGTGCTTGGCCGACAGTCCGTCGCCGGCCGTGCGGCCCCGCAGCCGCCGCCACACCCACGGCAGGGCGTCCCGCGTGAACCACCCGCTCGGGTTGGCCGGCTCGTCCTCCTCGGAGTGCAGGACCGCGTCGAGGTCGGCCAGCTCGACCGCATCCGGCACCCCCAGCGCCGCCGCGGCGCGATAGGCCAGGAACCGGTGTCCTCCGGACCGGAGGTGCACGCGATCGTCGGCCCACATCGCCGACTCGCGCATGGCCGGCTGCGGTTCGATGTCGACCAGGCGCGCTCCGGTCTGGTCCGCGATCCGGCGCAGGTGCACGTTGTACTCGCCGAAGCGACGGGCGAAGAGCTTCGCCGCACGCCGCGGCGGGAGGAAGGTCGTCACAAGCAAGACGTCCGCGCCGGCCTCACGCAGCCGCCGCACCGCGCCCTCGACGCGTGCCGCGAGTGCGGCCGGGTCCACCGCGGTGCCTACGAGGTCGTTCGCGCCGATGAGGATCGACACGAGGTCGGGGCGCAGCGCGAGCGCCGCCGGAACCTGCTGCTCGACCAGATCGGCGACCCTTCGGCTGCGCACCGCGAGATTGGCGTAGCGGAACGGCCCGTTCTGCCCGTGCGCGAGGAGCTGCGCGAGGCGATCGGCCCATCCGCGGTACTCGCCCGCGTTCATGCGCGACGAGTCGCACAGGCCTTCGGTGAGCGAGTCGCCGAGGGCGACGAAGCGCCGCCACGACTGGGGCGGCTCGACGTGCTCGGCAGGGTCCGGGCGCTGCGTGCCCCGCACGAGCAGGCTGTCGTCCATCGCGCGCAGCCGGATCGCCTGCCGGTAGTGCCCGGTGAGGCGATCGACGGTGCGCGCCCATGAGCGGTCCGTCATCGCGTCGCGCGCGGCGGCGCCGAACGCGATCCGCTTGGCCGGGTCGCCCACGAGATCCTCGACGCGGCGGCGCATGTCGTCGAGGTCGCCGGGGCGGTAGAGCCAGCCGTCGATGCTCGACCGGACGAGGTCCACCGGCCCGCCCACGCCGGTGGCGACGACCGGCACGCCGCTGGCGAGCGCCTCCTGGATCGTCTGTCCGAACGTCTCACTCTCGCCGGGGTGGACGAACACGTCGAACCCGGCCATCGCCTCGGCGAGCGCCGCGCCGGTGAGATGACCGAGGAAGGCCGCATCGGGGATCGACGCCTCGAGCCCGGCCCGGGACGGCCCGTCGCCGACGATGACGAGCCGGGTGCCGGGGATGCCGGCGAGCGCTGCGAGGTCGGCGACCTGCTTCTCGGGCGCGAGACGGCCGACGTAGCCGATGACCGTGCGCCCGTCCGCGATCTGCTCGCGCCAGGTCTCGCTGCGGCGCAGCGGCGAGAAGCGCTCGGCGTCCACGCCGCGCCCCCACAGCCGCAGACGGTCCACGCCGAGGTCCGAAAGCTGCCGCATGGAGGCGGCGCTGGGAGCGAGCGTGACGGTCGCGCGCCGGTGCAGGCGCGCGATGTGCGAGGACACCAGCGCCGTGGCGCGCGGCATCCCGTACTTCTCGGCGTACGCGATCACATCCGTCTGGTAGACCGCGACGGTGGGGATCCGCAGCGCGTCGGCGGCCGCGAGACCCTGCCACCCGAGCACGAACGGCGAGGCCAGGTGCACGACGTCGGGCGCGAACGAGCGCAGGATCTCGGTGAGGTGGGCGGCGCGGGCGAACACGACCCGCACCTCGGGATAGCTCGGCAGCGGGACCGAGCGCAGCAGCGCCGTCTGGGCGCCGTGCAGGTCGGCCTCGATGTCGCCGGCCTTGGGGGCGATGACGAGCGTCTCGTGGCCGGCATCGGCCAGGTGACGCAGGACGTGGAGCACCGACCCGGTCACGCCGTTCATGTGCGGGAGGAAGGATTCAGCAAGCACCGCGACTCTCACGACACCAGGTTGACGGCTCCCCGACACGCCGGATGACCGATCGCCGCGCCGTCGCCGAGTGTTCACCGGATGCACCCGGAACGGTCACCGGTCGGGTGCCGTTCCGTCGCCGTTCATCCACGCCTGGTACAAGAATCGCGTGATCGACGAGGCCCTGGCACAGCTCGCGAACGGGCCGTGGGCGCTTCCGCTGCTCTATGTCCTGGTGCTCGGCGACGCGTTCCTCGTCGTCGTGCCGGGAGAGGCGGCCGTGACCGCCTTCGGCGCCCTGGCCGTCACGATCGGGCACCCGCCGCTGGCGGCGGTGATCGCCGTCGCCGCCGCTGCGGCGTTCACCGGCGATGCCGCCTGCTATCTGATCGGACGCACCGTCGGGCTGCACCGCTGGCGCTGGATGCGCACACGACGCGTGCAGCGCGCGTTCGCGTGGGCGCGCACCCGCATGGATCAGCGGCTCGGCGCGGTGCTGTTCACGGCCCGCTTCATCCCGTTCGCCCGCCTCGCGGTGAACATCACCGCCGGGGCGACGCGTCTGCCGGCGCCGCGGCACCTCGCCGTCGCCGGACTCGCCGCGTGCGCGTGGGCGGTCTACCAGGCCCTGGTCGGAGCACTCGTGGCCCGCATCGTCCCGGGGGGACCGCTGGTGGCCGTCCTGGTGTCGATCGTCGTCGCGGTCGCGCTCGGACTGGTGCTGGACACCGTGCTGTCCCGCGCGACCCGCCCGCGCGCGTAGCCGCCGCGCCGTCGGGCGTCGAGGCGGAGGCCGTCAGGCGAGGGCGAGCGTGCGCAGCGCGGCATCCGCCAGAGCGGCGCCGTACGCCCGGCCGTGCCCGACCGCATGCACGGCGAGCGGATGCAGCTGGTGCACGGGAACCCGGTCGTCGCGGCCCGCCGGGAGCGGATGGACGTCCTGGTAGCCGGCGACGATCTCGTCCAGGAAGGGGCACCCGAACAGCGCGAGCATCGCCAGGTCGGTCTCGCCGTGGCCGCCGTGGGCCGCCGGATCGATCATCACGACGCCGCCGGGCGACCACAGCACGTTCCCGCTCCACAGGTCGCCGTGCAGGCGCGCCGGCGGGTCGGTGTCGTCGAAGACGCCGGATCCGACCAGCTCGCACGCGCGCTCGACGACCCGCGTGTCTGCCGCGCCCAGGTTCCCGGCGTCGCGCGCCCCGGGAAGGAACGCCGCCACGCGGTCGCGCGCGTAGAACACGCCCCACGCGTCGGTCGGCACGCACGCCTGAGCGAGCCGGCCGATGAAGTTCGGACCCGTCCACCCGTCGGCGGCCGCACCGAAGGCCGCCGCGCCGGCGTCGTGGGTCCTCGCCAGCGCCGCGCCGAACGCGCGCGCGGCGGCGGCATCCGGCCGGGCGGGGGCGACGCGGCGGATCGCGATCCGACCCGGTCCCACCTCGTCGACACGCGCCACCCGCGCTCCGCCGCGCGCCTCGGCATCCGCGAGCCACCGCAGGCCCGCCGCTTCGGCCTCGAAGAAGCCGGCGGGGGCTGCGGGGTTCGTCTTGACGACGGCGGTCACGCGCGGCCTACTCCCCCGCGAGACCGCCCAGGAGGTGACCGAAGGAGCGGCCCTCGCCGAGGTAGCTCTCGGGCGCGAACGGATCGGTCACCGCGGCGGCGTCGTGTCGCGCGATCGCTTCGGCCAGCTCCCGCGCACCGCGCTCGATGCGCGCGCTGAGCGGTGCGACCTCGTCGGCCGCCCCGCCCCAGTCGCTGGAGGCGGCGAACACCCCGGTCGACACCGGTTCGGCGTGGAGGTAGGTGAACAGCGGCCGGATGGCGTAGTCGATCGCGAGCGAGTGGCGGGCACTGCCCGCGTTGGCGCCGATGAGCACGGGCTTGCCGGTGAGGGCGTCGGGATCGATCACGTCGATGAAGGCCTTGAACAGACCCGAGTAGCTGGTCGAGAAGATGGGCGTCACCGCGATGATCGCATCGGCGGACACGACCGCGTTGATGACCGACTCCAGCGCCGGCGGCGCGAAGCCCGTCAGCAGATTGTTGGTGATGTCGTGCGCGTGGTCCCTCAGCTCGAACACGTCGACCTCGACGTCGATGCCCCGCTCGGTCAGCTCGGCGGCGGTGGCGGCCGCCAGGCGGTCGGCGAGCATCCGGGTCGACGAGGGGTTCGACAGGCCGGCCGAGACGACGGCGATGCGGCGGGCGGCGGTCATCGCGCACCCGCCTTGGTGGCGGCCGAGCCGAAGGCGGACCCGGCGGCCGGACGGGAGTCCTGGTACGGCGACCCGGCCGTCAGGTTGTCGCCGCGGTTCGCGCCGGGCACGGCCTGGCGCGCGGGCCCGTCGCCGTACGCGGCCGCGACGCGGTTCGCGTGCGTCGGGGCGTCGGGGACCTCGGCGGGGCGGTTCTTCGCGAGCTCCTTGCGCAGCACCGGGACGACCTCGCCGCCCAGGATGTCGAGCTGCTCGAGCACGGTCTTCAGGGGCAGCCCCGCGTGGTCGATGAGGAACAGCTGGCGCTGGTAGTCGCCGAAGTGGTCGCGCATGGCCGCGTACCGGTCGATGACCTGCTGGGGCGAGCCGACCGTCAGCGGCGTCATGTCACTGAAGTCCTCGAGGCTCGGGCCGTGGCCGTAGACGGGGGCGTTGTCGAAGTAGGGACGGAACTCGCGCACGGCGTCCTGCGAGTTGGCCCGCATGAACACCTGGCCGCCGAGGCCCACGATCGCCTGCTCGGGCGTGCCGTGGCCGTAGTGCGCGTAGCGCTGGCGGTACAGCGTGATGAGGCGCTGGTAGTGCTCCTTGGGCCAGAAGATGTTGTTCGCGAAGAAGCCGTCGCCGTAGTACGCGGCCTGCTCGGCGATCTCGGGGGTGCGGATCGAGCCGTGCCACACGAACGGCGCCACACCGTCGAGGGGCCGCGGCGTCGAGGTGAAGCCCTGCAGCGGTGTGCGGAACTTCCCCTCCCAGTCCACGACGTCCTCGTGCCACAGGCGGTGGAGCAGGTTGTAGCTCTCGATGGCGATCGGCAGCCCCTGGCGGATGTCCTTGCCGAACCACGGGTAGACCGGCCCGGTGTTGCCGCGGCCGATCATGAGGTCGGCGCGGCCGCCGGACACGTGCTGCAGCATGGCGTAGTCCTCGGCGATCTTCACCGGGTCGTTCGTCGTGATCAGCGTCGTCGCCGTCGAGAGCACGAGGCGCTCGGTCTGGGCGGCGATGTAGGCGAGGGTGGTCGTGGGCGATGACGACCAGAACGGCGGGTTGTGGTGCTCCCCGAGGGCGAAGACGTCGAGGCCGACCTCTTCGGCGTGCTTGGCGATGGCGAGGGTCGCCCGGATGCGCTCGGCTTCGCTGGGCGTGGTCCCGTTCGTCGGGTCCTGCGTGATGTCGCTGACCGTGAAGATGCCGAACTGCATCCCCGGCCAGCTGGTGCTGTCGTTCACGATCGATCTCCGCTCTCCGATCCACCCGACGGGCAGATCCATGCAAATGAATATACCTCGTCCAACGCGGTGAACCTGAGACTATTCCCGACGCGCCGACGGGCGCACGGCGGGAACGGCTCGAACCGCGCTCGGAGAGCCGGCCGCACCGATCGAGCGCAACGGCTGCGGGCTAGGCGAACAGACCCTCGCCGATGTACGAGCCGGCCGTCACGCCCGGCGGAACCGCCCACAGGCCCGACCCGACATGGCGCAGATACTCGTTCATCACGTCGGTCGACAGCGCGCGCTGCAGCTGGACGAACTGGCTCGGGCTGCGCTGGAACGACAGGAAGAACAGGCCAGCATCGAGGCGCCCGAGCGTGTTGTTGCCGTCGACGTAGTTGTACCCGCGCCGGAGGATCCGGTTGCCGCCGTTGAAGTCCGGGTGCGCGAGGCGCACGTGGCTGGTCTCGGGCATCGCGTCGCCGCTGAAGTCGGGCTCGGTGAACTCGTCCCCGCCCGATAGCGGAGCGCCGGTGCCCTTCGTGCGCCCGACGATCGTCTCCTGCTCGGCCAGCTGGACGCGATCCCACGTCTCGATCAGCATCGCGATCTTTCGCGCGACGAGATACGACCCGCCCGCCATCCACGCCGGCTCGTCCTGCGCGCCGACCCACACGTGCTCGTCGAGCGCCTCGGTGTCGTCCGCGAGGATGTTGGCGGTGCCGTCCTTGAACCCGAAGAGGTTGCGCGGCGTCTGCTGCACCTGCGTCGTGCGGGACGTCCGCCCGAAGCCCAGCTGCGACCACCGCAGACGTGCCCGCCCGAACGCGATGCGGGTGAGGTTGCGCACGGCGTGCACGGCGACCTGGGGGTCGTCGGCGCACGCCTGGATGCACAGGTCTCCGTCGGAGGCGCCGGGATCCAGATCGTCGCCGAGGAACGCGGGCAGCCGCTCGAGCTCGGCCGGGCGCCGCGCGGCGATGCCGAAGCGGTCGACGCCGTCCTTCTCGAACAGCGCCGGTCCGAAGCCGAACGTGATCGTCAGGCCGCTGGCGGCGAGGCCGAGCGCCTCGCCGGTGTCATCCGGCGGCGCCTGCGGCGACCCGCCGACCGCGCCGGTGGCGCTGACGTCGAGACCCTGCGTGATGCGCGCGGCGGCGTAGGACCAGTCCTGCAGCAGCGTGATCAGGTCGTCGCGGTCCGCGCCGGCCATCATGTCGAACGACGCGAAGTGCAGGTGATCCTGCACCGGCGTGGTGATCCCGGCCTGGTGGCTCCCATGGAAGTCGTAGGCGGATGCCGCGCCGCCGTCCTGCCCCGCGCGCACGGCGGCGGCCGCCGCGACGCCGGCGCCGGCGCCGACGGCGATGCCTGCGGCTCCGGCTCCCAGCGCGAGGCCGATCAGCCCGCGACGGGAGAGTCCTTCGTGCGGGGTCGGCGACTGGTCGACGGTCACGTCACTCCAGAATCGTGGCCGTCAGCTGCGAGAGCGGCTCGGCCAGCACGTTGATGAGGTCCGACAGCTCGCGCTTCTCGGCGTCGGTGAGCGTCGGGAACGACACGAAGCCCGTCTCGAGCGATCCGTGGGCGGCCAGGGCCTCCTCGAGCGCGGCGTAGCCGCCGTCGATGTCGTCGACGAGCGCGGCGCCGGCGTCCCCGGAGTCGGCCGCGATGTCGCGCACGAGCGAGAACGCCATCTTCGAGCCCTCGACGTTGGCGGCGAAGTCCCACAGGTCGGTTCCCGACCACCAGTCCTCTTCGCCGGTGATCTTGCCGGTCGCGACCTCGTCGAGCAGCGCGATCGCGCCGTTGGAGAGACCCGCGACGCCCTGCGACGCGAGGGCGTCGAGGAAGTCGTCCGAGTGGACGTAGGCGTAGAGCTCCGCGATGTCGGCGACGAGCAGGTCCGCGTAGAGGGCGCGCTCCTCGTCGGTCGACGGGGACCAGTCCTGCCACGCCGGCGTTTCGCCGTCGGAGTTGAGGGCGTCCTCGGCGGGGACCCACAGGTCCTTCTCGATGCGGTGGAAGCCGGTCCAGTCCAGGCCCTCGGCGACGGCGTCGACTTCGCGGTAGTCGATGCGCGGGTCGAGGTCGCCCAGCGCCTCGGCGACCGGCTCGATGCGCTCGTAGTACGCGCGCACCTGCGGGAACTGCTCGCGGGCGGTCTCGTCGTCGCCCGAGGCGTACGCCGCAGCGAACTCCTCGACGGCCGGCACGAGGCGGCTGACCTGGTCCTTGACGAACGCCGCGTATAGCGCGACGGCCTCGTCCTTGCGCTCGGAGTCCGTCTCGTCGACGGCGACGGCCTCGCCCGAAACCGTGAACGCGGCGCGGCCGACACCCTCGCCGATCATGCCGGGCTTGCACAGCGTGATGTACTCCCCCGGCTGCGCGACCATGCTGAGCGTGCGCGACGTCCCGGGGGCGATGTTCTCGACCTCGCCGACGATCCGCAGGCCGTCCGAGGCCAGCACGTAGAACTCGGTGATCTGGTCGCCCTCGTTCTGCACGTCGAAGGCGACCGTGCCGCTCGTGATCTCGGCGGTGGAGACCTCGCACGCGTCGGCGGTCGAGGTCACGGCGATGCCTTCGGCGGCGGCGAGGTCCGCCTTCGCGACGCAGCCGGCCAGCGCGAGGGCGGCGACGGCGGCGATCGAGAGGGCACCAAGGGTCCGGTGGGGGGTCATCGGGCTCCTTCTGTGGAAGCTGAGGAGACGAGCGCGTCTCGCATGTGGGGGGACGGGGGGACGGATGCCGGCGCGACAGCGGGCGCCGGGCGCGCGGCGCGCTCGGGTCCGCGCACGCCGCGCAGGTAGGAGGTGCCGACGATGGCGACGTACAGCACCCAGGCGATGACCTGGAGCCAGGTCATCTGGGGCATGAAGCCGACGATCGCCTGGAGGATGACCGCGATGGCGCTGCCGGGCGCGATGACCCCGCTGAGGTCGAACGCCCAGCCGAACGGGAAGCCCGCCCAGCCGACCGCGACGGCGCCGGTGACCGGGTCGACCGGAGCGCCGGCCGTGAAGGGGCCCGGAAGGACGGCGGCCTCCTGCAGGTCGTGGATCGCGTAGGCGAGGACGCCGGCGGCGACGATGACGAGGAAGGCCCCGGTCCACGTGAAGAAGACGCGCAGGTTCAGCCGCAGCGCGCCCTTCGCGATGAAGTAGCCCGCCGCGACCGAGACGGCGATGCCGAGCACGGCGCCGGTCAGCGCCGCCGGCGCATCGCCGAAGGACTCCACCATCGACCACAGCAGAAGCGCGGACTCCACACCCTCGCGCGCGACGGAGACGAAGCCGAGGACGACCAGCGCCCACATGCTCCCCTGCGCGAGTGCGCGGTCGATGCCGCCCTCGAGCGTCTTCTTCATGGTGCGCGCGGTGCGCTGCATCCAGAAGATCATCCACGTGACCATGCCGACCGCGACCAGCGACAGCGTGCCGCCGAGGATCTCCTGCGCCTGGAAGGTCAGGCTGTACGCGCCGAACGTCAGGACGGCGCCGATCGCGAGCGCGAGGCCGACGGCGAGGCCGACGCCCGCCCACAGGCGGGGCAGCACGTCGCGCCGGCCGAGGCGCGTGAGATACGCGACGAGGATGCCGACCACCAGCGCGGCCTCGAGGCCCTCGCGGAGTCCGATCAGGAACGTGGCGAGCACAGCTTCTCTCCTCGGTAGCGGTCATGGAGTCAGGTAAGGCTCACCTTACCGCCCACGAGAGTACCTCGATGATCGCGCTGCGTCTAATCCGCGCCCGCCGACCCGCCGGCGACGCGCGACACATGACGTCACACGCGACGGTCACACGAGGCAACACTCGCCGCATGCGGAGCCGGTCGGACCTAGCCTCGCTCCATGGCTGAGTCCACGCTCCCGATCCTCGACCTGTCCGACCTCGACCGCGGGCCGGACGCCGCCGCCGCGTTCCGCGAGGCGCTGCGCGCCGCGACCCACGAGGTGGGCTTCTTCTACCTGACCGGCACCGGCGTGCCGGCCGCACTCGAAGAGCGGATGCTGCGCGCGACGCGGGAGTTCTTCGCCCTTCCGGAGGCCGCCAAGCTCGAGATCGAGAACGTCACCAGCCCGCACTTCCGCGGCTACACGCGCGTGGGCGGCGAGCGCACGCAGGGCCGGGTCGACTGGCGCGAGCAGATCGACATCGGGCCGGAGCGCACAGCCGTCGACGATCCGGGCGCTCCCGACCATGCGCGGCTCATCGGGCCGAACCTGTGGCCGACGGCGCTGCCCGGTCTGCGCGCGGTCACGGAGGAGTGGGTCGATCACCTCTCCGGCGTCTCACGCCGGCTGCTGCGCGCGTGGGCACTCTCGCTCGGCGCCGACGAGGACTACTTCGACCGTCACTTCGGCGAGCCCCAGACCCTGCTCAAGGTGGTGCGGTATCCGGGTGTCGACGACCCGGAGCCCGCGCAGGGGGTCGGCGCCCACAAGGACTCCGGCGTGCTCACGCTGCTGTGGGTGGAGCCCGGCAAGGGCGGCCTGCAGGTCGAGCGGGACGGTGCGTGGGTGGATGCGCCGCCGGTGCCGGGGGCCTTCGTGGTGAACATCGGCGAGATGCTGGAGCACGCGACCGGGGGCTATCTCACGGCCACGAACCATCGCGTGGTCTCCCCCGCCTTCCCCGACGACCGGATCTCGATCCCGTTCTTCTTCAACCCGTCGCTGGACGCGCGCTTCCCCGTCATCGATCTCCCGCCGGAGCTCGCCGCGCAGGCCCGCGGCGTCACGCGCGATCCGGCGAACCCCATTCACGATCTGCACGGCGAGAACGCCCTGAAGTCGCGCCTGCGCGCACACCCCGACGTCGCCGAGCGCTGGCACGCAGATCTGCTGGCCGCGCGAGGCACCCCGGAGCACACCCAGGCATGACGAAGGCCGCCCCACACCGTGGGGCGGCCTTCGGAAGAAGTTCTGCGCGATTGAACGCTGGGTCGCGTGCCTTAGCGGCGGAGCCCCAGGCGCTCGATCAGCGAGCGGTAGCGCTCGATGTCGATGTCCTGGAGGTAGCCGAGCAGACGGCGGCGCTGACCGACGAGCAGGAACAGGCCACGACGCGAGTGGTGGTCGTGCTTGTGCTCCTTGAGGTGCTCGGTGAGGTCCTTGATGCGCTGCGTCAGCATCGCGACCTGCACCTCGGGGGATCCGGTGTCACCGGGGTGCGTCGCGTACTCTTCGATGATCGCCTTCTTGACGTCTGCATCCAGTGCCATAGGTGATCCCCTTTCTCGTCGTTGCGCGGTGCCCGACGCCTGATGCGTGAGCTCTCTTTATCCGCGGCCGATCTAACGGCAACCTGAAGAGTCTACCAGTCGGCGAAGCGCGGAGCGAATCCCCCGACACCCGGTCGACCGTAGCGCGACGGGCACGCATCGGCGGATTTCGGACGTCGCATCCCGCAGGCGTCGAGCCCGCCCCCGCCCGGGGCTAGAGTCCCCCACGTGACCACCGCCTCGACCCCTGCCACGGCGCAGACGCGAACGACGCCGAACGCGTCCGTCGCGATCCAGTTCGCGCTCGCCGGCCTCGTGTGGGGGTCCAGCTTCCTGTTCATCGCGGTCGCCCTCACCGGGATCTCGCCGACGCAGGTCGCGTGGTCGCGGCTGGCGCTCGGCGCGATCGCGCTCGGCCTCGTCGTGGCGCTGCGCCGCGAGCGCCTGCCGCGGTCGCCGCGGGTGTGGGGACACATGACGGTGCTCGCCGTCACGTTCTGCGTCGTGCCGTACCTGCTGTTCTCGTGGGCGCAGCAGCACGTCACCAGCGGACTCGCGAGCATCTACAACGCCACCACCCCGATCATGACCGCGATCATGGCGGGCCTCGTGCTGCGCGCCGAGAAGCTCAAGCCCGTGCAGATCGCCGGCATCGTCATCGGCATGCTCGGCGTCGCCGTGATCATCGCGCCGTGGCAGGGCCTCGACTTCTCGCAAAGCCTCGTCGCGCAGTTCGCGATCCTCGGGGCGACCGCCTGCTACGGCTTCAGCCTCGCGTACATGCGCCGGTTCGCGTCGAACACGGGGATGAGCGCGGCGATGTTCTCATTCCTGAACATCGGCATCGGCGCCGTCGTCATGACCCTGCTCGCGCCCGTCATCGCACTGCAGCCGGTGCGACTGGACCCGTGGGTCGTCGCCAGCGTCGTGCTGCTTGGGTTCTTCGGCACCGGCTTCGCCTACATCTGGAACCAGAACACGGTCCGCGCGTGGGGCCCCACGCGGGCGTCGACCGTGACGTACATCACGCCGGTCGTCGGCGTCGCGCTCGGAGCAGTGGTCCTGGGCGAGCAGCTCGGCTGGAACGAGCCGATGGGAGCACTCGTGGTGTTCCTCGGCATCCTGCTCGCCCAGAACCGGCTGCGGCTCCGGCGCCGCCGCGATCCGGCGGGGCGGGTGGGGGCGGCCGCCCCGCCGGACACGATCAGGACTGCTGAAGGGCGCCCTGCAGGTCGAGGCTGATGGTGACGTCCTTGCCGACGAGGACGCCGCCGGTCTCGAGCGCGGCGTTCCACGTGAGGCCGAAGTCCTCGCGGTCGATGACGGTCGTGGCCGTCGCGCCGGCCTTGTAGTTGCCCCACGGGTCGGTGCCGAAGCCGCCGAACTCGAGCGTGAAGGTCGCCGGCTTGGTGGTGCCGCGGATGGTCAGGTCGCCGTCCACGAGGAACTCGCCGCCCTCGTACCGGGTGCCGGTCGAGACGAAGGTCATCGAGGGGTGGTTCTCCACGTCGAAGAAGTCGCCCGAGCGCAGGTGCGTGTCGCGGCCCTCGTCCTTGGTGTCGATCGAGGCGACGTCCACGTGCGCCTCCACCGTCGCCTCGAGCGGGTTCTCGGGGGCGACGATCGTGGCGCTCTTGACGCCGAAGGTGCCGCGCACCTTCGAGATCATCATGTGGCGCACGCTGAACGTGACCTCGCTGTGCGACGGGTCGAGCACCCAGGTGCCCGCCTTGTAGCCGGGGACGTCGATCGTGGTGGTGTCGGTCATTGGTGTTCCTTCGTGTCGGGGGCCGCGGGGCGACCGGTCTGACAGGGGTGAACACCATTCACGTGAATCTATTCCCGAGCATGAAAAAAAGGATGCCGCCCCGTGGGACGGCATCCTTCTTCGTCGTGCGGCGGGTCAGCCCACGGCGACGAGGTCGATGACGAAGATGAGGGTCTTGCCGCCGAGGAAGTGCCCGCCGGCGGGACCGTACGCGAGGTGCGGCGGGATGACGAGTTCGCGGCGTCCGCCGACCTTCATGCCGGGGATGCCGTCCTGCCACCCCTGGATGAGGCCGCGCAGGGGGAACTGGATCGTCTCGCCGCGGTTCCACGAGGAGTCGAACTCCTCGCCGGAGTCGTACGCGACGCCGACGTAGTGGACGGTGACGGTGTCGCCGGCCTTGGCCTCGGCGCCGTCGCCGACGATGAGGTCGCGGACGACGAGCTCGGTGGGAGCCGGGCCCTGGGGTGCGTCGATCTCGGGCTTGCTGCGGTTGTCGCTCATGCCTCCATCCAAGCACGAGCGCCTCGGCCGTGCGTGGGCTGTTCGCTCTCGGCGGGCATCCGGAGCCCGTCCGGAACAAGACTCAGCGCCCGGTGCCGCGGCGATGCCTGCGTGACTCCCGAGCGCTGAGTTGACCTGGCATCATCATCCCCGCCGGGCGATCACGGTGTCAAGAGCCCCGCTCACGGTGCGAACAGCGCGGCGCGCGCCGCCGTCGCGCGGTCCAGCAACATCCGCTCGTCGTCGGCTGCGTGCGGGTCGCGACCGGTGAGCGCCCGCTGGCGCGCCGCCGCCAGCGCGGTCGCATCGGAGATGAACGACCGCATCAGCGGGCGCCGGTCGCCCCGCAGGGTGCCCGCCCAGTCCATCGCCGCCTTGCGTCCCCGCCCGGTGGCGAGCATGTCGACCTCCTGCGGCGTGAACCAGCCGGCGGCGGCGTAGTCCGACAGCCGCGCGCGGGTCAGACGCGCCTCCTCACGGCGGAGGAAGACGATGCCGAAGATGAAGAGCACGAACAGCGGCACCTGCAGCATCAGGTACAGGGCGAAGAAGTCGCCGAGGACGGCCGAGCCGTTCCACAGGGCGTGGAGCGCGATGGCGCCCGCGAGACCCACCGCCCACGGTCCCAGCGCGCCGCCGACCGACGCGCCACGGCGCACGGCGAGCCCGACGGCGAAGCCGGTGACGCTGGTGAACATGACGTGCGCGAACGGAGACAGGATGCCGCGCATGAAGAACGTGACCGAGACATCGGCGACACCGCCGTCGATCAGGCTGATGGCGAAGTACTGGATGTTCTCGGTGAAGGCGAAGCCGGCGCCGATGAGCGCGCCGTAGACGATGCCGTCGACGGGGCCGTCGAACGCTCGGCGCCCCACCGCCAGGATCACCAGCAGGCCAAGACCCTTGCCGACCTCCTCGACCACGGGGGCCTGGACGACCGCGGAGAGGACCTCGGCCGCCGTCGACGAGCTCTGCCCGAACATCACCGCGAGAAGCAGATCCACACCCAGTGCGATCCCGACGGCCGCGACGGCTCCCCACGCGACGGCCAGGATGAGAAGCCCGATCGGCTCGGGCTCCCACCTGTCCACGATGCGCACCGCGAGGAGGACGCCGGCGAGCGGAAGCAGCGCGAGCACCATGCCGATGATCGAAGCCGCCGGCCCGATCGCCGTCAGGAAGTACGCGATCAGGATGACCAGGACGACCAGCAGGATGCCGAACAGCCAGATCGGGGCCGAGCGGCCCCGTCGAGCCGCTCCCGCGGGCACGGGCGGACCCGCGGGGACCGGCGCCGCGGCGGCCGCGGGCGGGGCGATGCTCGCCGCGCGGGCGTGACTGGGCTGAGCCAGCGGCGACGGGAACTCCGGCGGCACGAGGGACGGGCGCGGCCTGCTCGACGGTTCGGGGAGCGTCATGCCGTCAGCCTAGGGCCGAGGCGGCACCGGGCGAACCTTCACATGAACGATCCGGCAGGGAACGCGCCGGTAGCGTGGACGGATGCGCTTCGCCCACATCTCCCCGCCCGGAAGCGACCGTCCCCACCTCGTGGCCGTCGACGGCGACGGCGCCGTCGCGATCGGCGGCCTGTTCGCGCATGCCCCGACCACGATCGAGGAGCTGATCGCCGGCGGCGACGACCTGCTGCAGCGCGTCCGCGAGGCGGTGGCGGCCGCGCCGGCGCGGGATCCGCTCGACGACGTGACCTACGCCTCTGCGGTGCTCGCGCCGCCGGTGATCCTCGCGGTGGGACTGAACTACGCGGCGCACTCGAGCGAGCTGGGGCTGAAGACCGACAACACCCCGACCGTGTTCGTGCTGTGGCCGAACTCGCTCACCGGTCACGACCAGACCACCACGTGGCCGCGGTCGCTCAGCGAATCGATCGACTACGAGGCCGAGCTCGGCGTCATCATCGGCAGGTCCGCGAAGGACGTCGCCGTCGAGGACGCCCTCGACCACGTCTGGGGCTACACCGTCGTCAACGACATCACCGCCCGCGACATCCAGTACTCCGAGGCGCAGTGGTCACGCTGCAAGTCCTTCGACGGCTTCACCCCCACCGGGCCGTTCGTCGTGACCGCCGACGAGGTGCCCGACCCGCAGGACCTGCACATCTGGACCGAGCTGGACGGGCATACGATGCAGGACGCCTCGACCGGCCAGATGGTGCGCACGGTCGCGACGCTCATCTCGCAGCTGTCGCAGTCGGCGACGCTGCTGCCCGGGACGCTCATCTCGACGGGCAGCCCCGGCGGTGCCGGGTACTCGCGCGATCCGCAGGTCTTCCTGCGCGACCGGTCGACCGTCACCGTCGGCATCGACGGCATCGGGGCGCTCACCACCCACTGCCGCATGACCGCCTGAGGCCGGAAACGGGCGAAGGCGCCCCGGAGGGCGCCTTCGCTGCGAGCGGATGCCGTCAGGGGCAGGTGATGGTGGTGCCGTCGCTCAGGATGTGCGTTCCCGAGCCGAGCTCGCCGCACACGCCGGTGAAGACGGCGGCGCCCAGCGACAGGAACACGATGGTCAGGATGATCCCCAGGACGATCGCCACGGAGCTGATGATGATGGCCGCGACCGCCCAGCCGTTCGAGGCGCCGGCCTTCTTGCTCTGCACCAGCGCGACGATGCCGAGGATCAGGGCGATGAGCGCGAAGAAGAACGACAGGACGAATGCGACGATGCCCATCGTCTTGCCGGGCACGGGAGCACCGGGCGCCGGGGCGCCGGGTGCGGGCGGCGGCGCCGACGCGTAGGCGGGCGGCGGGGCGGAGCTGTAGGCGGGCGGCGGAGTGGGCGCCGCTGCGGGCTGGTCTGCGGGGTTCTGCGGGTCGGTCATGGCGGCCTCTCGAAGTCGTCGGACGAGTCGAACTTAGCGACGCCGCGACGGCGCGGGCAACCGCCCCGCCGACACCCGCCCGATCACTCCTCCGGGCCGGCGAGCAGGTCCTCTGCCGCCTGGATGGGGATCACCGCCGTGATCGCCTCGAGACCGCTCAGCCGCGCGGGCGAGAGCTGCTTGGTGACCTCCTCGCGCGACATCAGTCCCGCCTCCACCACGAGGTCGGCGATGTTGCGGCCGGTCAGCAGCGCGGTCTTGGCCAGCGCCGCCGCGGCTGCGTAGCCGATGAAGGGCGTCAGCGCCGTCACGACGCCGACCGATGAGCCGACCATCGCGCCGAGGCGCTCGCGGTTGGCGGTGATGCCGTCGACGCAGTTGACACGCAGCGTGCGCATCGCGCGCCGCATCCACGTGATCGACTGGAAGATCGAGTGCGCGATGATCGGCTCGAACGCGTTGAGCTGCAGCTGCCCGGCCTCCGACGCCATGGTGACGGTCGCGTCGGCGCCGGCGACCGCGAAGGCCACCTGCGAGACGACCTCGGGGATGACCGGGTTGACCTTGCCGGGCATGATGCTCGAGCCCGCCTGACGCGCGGGGAGGTTGATCTCGCCGAAGCCCGCCTGCGGGCCGGACGAGAGCAGGCGCAGGTCGTTGCTGATCTTCGACAGCTTGATCGCGTTGCGCTTGAGCGACGCCGAGAACGACATGAACGATCCGGTGTCGCTCGTGGACTCCACGAGGTCCCCCGCCAGCTCGAGGTCCAGCCCGGTGATCTCGCGCAGGTGGCGCACGACGGCGCTGGAGTAGCCGCGGTGGGTCGTGATGCCGGTCCCGATCGCGGTCGCGCCCATGTTTACCTCGAACAGCAGGTAGGCGTTCTCGGTGAGGCGCTGGTGGTCGTAGCCGAGGGTCGTGGCGAAGCCGTTGAACTCCTGGCCGAGGGTCATCGGCACGGCGTCCTGGAGCTGGGTGCGGCCGACCTTGAGGACGTCATGGAACTCGCGGGCCTTGGCCAGGAAGGACTGGCGGAGCAGATCGAGCTCGTCCAGGAGCGACACCAGATCCAGGCTCAGCCCCACCTTGATCGCCGTGGGGTAGACGTCGTTGGTGGACTGGCTGCGGTTCGTGTGGTCGATCGGCGAGAGGTAGTCGTAGTCGCCCCTCTCGCGCCCGGCGAGCTCGAGGGCGATGTTGGTGATGACCTCGTTGGCGTTCATGTTGGTCGAGGTGCCCGCCCCGCCCTGCACGACGCCGACGATGAACTGGTCGTGGTAGTCGCCGTCGATCACCAGCTGCGCGGCGCGGTCGATGAGGTCGGCCCGCTCCGGGTCCAGGACCCCGATCTCGCGGTTGGCGCGCGCGGCCGCCTGCTTGACCATCGCCAGGCCCCGCACGAGGTCGCTGTAGACCGAGATGGGGCGCCGGGAGATCGGGAAGTTCTCCATCGCCCGGGCGGTGTGGATGCCCCAGTAGGCGTCGGCGGGGATCTCGAGGGATCCCAGCGAATCGGTCTCGGTGCGGGTGCGCGTCATTGCGTCCAGAGCCATGTGCGAAGTCCTTGTGGGTCGCGGCGGTGAGGGATGACCCGACACTAGCCCCGCGCGACTCCGAACCCCCTGTACGCCGCGGCGAATCACCGGGCGGCGAGTGGACGCGGTGTCCGGTGATCCGGCGTCAGCGCTTGCGCGAGAAGGCCTCGAGGCGCTCGTCGGGGGTGAGCGCGGCCATCTGAGCGGCCCACTCTTCGGAGAAGAACTCGCCCGTCGGAGCCTGGACGACCGGCACCACCGAGTGTGTGATCGTGTCGTCGTAGACGTGCACGAGGTGGAACGACTGACCGGCGTCCATGCCGTTGACGTCCGCCGCGGGACGCGCGAGGTTCATCGCGTAGCAGGTGGCCGACGAGACGCTCACCGGTATCCCGGCGACGGTCCCCGACGTCGAGTAGTGCAGGTGACCGGCGAGGATCCCCCGCACGTCGGTGCCGGCGATGACGTCGGCGAAGCGCTTCTGGTTGTGGAGCTCGAGGATCTCGAAGACGGGGATGTGGCTGGGGAGAGGCGGATGGTGCATCGCCAACACCGTCCCGAGCGGGGCCGGCTGCGCGAGCGTGCGGGCGAGCCACGCCAGCTGCGCCTCGTCGATGTCGCCGTGATGCCAGCCCGGGACCGTCGTGTCCAGGGCGATCAGCCGCAGCCCGCCGAGGTCCCAGACTCCGGTGACCGGCTCCTCGGACGGGTCGAGGTCCAGCAGCGCCGATCGCATCGCCGGACGCTCATCGTGGTTGCCCGCCACCCACACCAGGGGCGCCCCCAGCCGCCGCGCCACCGGTTCGGCCGCATCCCGCAGCGCACGGTACGCGACGGGCTCGCCGAGGTCGGTGAGATCGCCGGTGAAGACGATGGCGTCGGGGCGGATGCGCAGCGCCTGGACCGCCTCGAGCGCCCGCAGGAAGTTCGCCGTGGTGTCGTAGACGTCCCCCAGACGCGCCGACCCGGCGAGCAGGTGCGTGTCGCTCAGGTGGACGATCGTGCGCCGCGCGGGAGGATGCTGACCGAACTGCACTGGAGCCGCCGTCATGCCCACAGCCTAGGACCGGCTGCGCCGGCGGCGCTCGGCTAACGTGGGCTCGTGAGTCCCGCAGACGCTTCCGCCGATCGAACCCGCCCCCTCCCGCCCGTCGCATCGCCGCAGCCGCGCGTGCGCAGCCACCACGGCGACGACATCGAGGACCGCTACGAGTGGTTCCGGGCCAAGGAGGACGGCGCCGTCATCGCGCACCTCGAGGCCGAGAACGCCTACACGCAGGAGCGCACCGCTCACCTCGACGAGCTGCGCGGGCGCATCTTCGACGAGATCAAGGGCCGCACCCTCGAGACCGACCTGTCGGTCCCCGTGCGCCGCGGGCACTGGTGGTACTACGGGCGCACGGTCGAGGGCAGCCAGTACGGCATCCACTGCCGGGCGCCGCTGGCCTCCGACGACGACTGGACTCCCCCGGTCCTCTCCCCCGACACCGAGGTTCCCGGTGAGCAGATCCTGCTCGACGGCAACGTCGAGGCCGACGGACACGAGTTCTTCTCGCTGGGCAGCTTCGAGATCTCGAACGACGGCACCCGCATGCTCTACGGCGTCGACTCCGCCGGCGACGAGCGCTACCTCATCCGGGTGCGCGACCTGACGACCGGCGAGCAGCTGCCCGATGAGATCCCCGACACCTTCGCCGGTGCGGGCTTCTCCCCCGACGGCCGGTTCATCGTGTACACCACGGTCGACGATGCCTGGCGCCCCGACACGGTCTGGCTGCACGAACTGGGGACGCCGGTGTCGGACGATGTGCGCCTGTTCCACGAGCCGGACGAGCGCTTCTGGGTCGGCGCCGGCTTCACGCGCAGCGACCGGTACCTCGTGATCGGGCTCGGCTCCTCCATCACCTCCGAGGAGTGGATCCTCGACGCCGACGACCTCCGCGGCGAACCGCGCGTCGTGTGGCCGCGCCGCGAAGGGATCGAATACGAGGCGGAGCACGCCGTCGTCGACGGCGAGGACGTGCTCTTCATCCTCCACAACGACGGCGCCCTCGACTTCGAACTCGTGCGCGTGCCGGCATCCGACCCCTCCGGCGAGCGGACGACGGTCGTGCCCCACCGGCCCGGCCAGCGGCTGCTCGGCATGTCGACCTTCCGCGACCTGGCGGTCGTGGCCTACCGTCGCGGCGGTCTCGCGCGGCTGGGCCTGCTCGACTACGCCACGGGCGACGTCGACGAGCTCTCGTTCGACGAGCCGCTCTACGCCGTCGGCGGCGGCGGCAATCCCGAATGGGCTCCCCCGGTGCTGAGGCTGGGGTACGGATCGTTCGTGACGCCGGCGACCGTCTACGACCTCGACCTCGCCACGCGCGAGCTGATGCTGCGCAAGCGCCAGCCGGTGCTCGGCGGCTACGACCCCGAACGGTACGAGCAGGCGCGCGTATGGGCGCGGGCGCAGGACGGCACGCAGATCCCGATCTCCCTGGTGTGGAAGCGGTCGTTCGGCGAGGCCGGCATCGCGCCGCGCCCGCTGCACCTGTACGGCTACGGCTCGTACGAGCACTCGATCGAGCCGGCCTTCTCGGTCGCGCGGCTGTCGGAACTCGACCGCGGCGTCGTCTTCGCCGTGGCGCACGTGCGCGGCGGCGGCGAGATGGGCCGCCAGTGGTACGAGGACGGCAAGCTGCTGAACAAGCGCAACACGTTCACCGACTTCGTCGACTGCGCGCTGCACCTCGTCGACCACGGCTACACGACCCCCGACCGCATGGTCGCCGAAGGCGGATCGGCGGGCGGACTGCTCATGGGCGCCGTGGCCAACCTGGCTCCCGAGCTGTTCGCCGGCATCCTCGCGGATGTGCCGTTCGTCGACGCGCTGACGACGATCCTCGATCCGTCACTGCCGCTCACGGTCATCGAGTGGGACGAGTGGGGCGACCCGCTCCACGACGCCGACGTGTACGCGTACATGAAGTCCTACTCGCCGTACGAGAACGTGCGCGCGGATGTCGCCTACCCCCGCATCCTCGCCGTCACCTCGCTCAACGACACGCGCGTGCTGTACGTCGAGCCGGCGAAGTGGGTCGCGCGTCTGCGCGAGGTCGGAGCCGACGCGCTGCTGAAGTGCGAGATGGTCGCCGGCCACGGCGGCGTCTCGGGCCGCTACAACGCCTGGCGCGAGCGCGCGTTCGAGCTGGCCTGGCTGCTGGACGTCCTCGGCGTCGCCGACGCGTAGGACGCTTCCTTCTGGCTGCTCCCCGCTCGGCGCCCGGACCATCCCGGACGCCGGGCGGGCGCAGCCAGGCGAAGCACCCTAGCCGAAGAGGGCTGCGGCCTCGTCGTAGCGGTACTGCGGGACCGTGTTCAGCTCGCCGAGCGCCTCGCCGAACGGCACGCGGACGATGTCGGTGCCGCGGAGGGCCACCATCTGACCCCAGGCCCCATCGACGACGGCGTCGGCCGCGTGCAGGCCCAGGCGCGTCGCGAGGACGCGGTCGAAGCCCGACGGCGACCCGCCGCGCTGGATGTGGCCGAGGACCGTGGCGCGCGTCTCGATGCCGGTGATCCGCTCGATCTCGGGGGCGAGGATCTCGCCGATGCCGCCGAGGCGCGGCCGGTTGAACGCGTCGAGGCCCTTGTCGCTGTAGGCCTCATCCATGCCGGTCAGGGTGAAGCCCTCCGACACGACCACGAGCGGTGCGCGACCGCGGTCGTGGGCCGAGGTCACCTGCTGGGCGATCTGGTCGATCGACATGGGCACCTCGGGGATGCAGATCACGTGCGCTCCCGAAGCGACGCCGGCGTGCAGCGCGATCCAGCCCACGTGGCGGCCCATGACCTCGGCGACCATGCAGCGCTGGTGCGAGTCGCCCGTGGTGCGCAGGCGGTCCATCGCGTCGGTGGCGATGTTGACGGCGGTGTCGAAGCCGAACGAGTAGTCGGTCGCCCGCAGGTCGTTGTCGATGGTCTTGGGGACGCCCAGCACGTTGATGCCGTCGTTGGCCAGACGGTTCGCCGCGGCGAGGGTTCCCTCGCCGCCGATCGCGATGATGCCGTCGAGGCGGTGCCCGTACATCGTCTTCGAGATGTTCTCGGCGCCGCCGCGCGGACCCTCGTACGGGTTGGTGCGGCTGGTGCCGAGGATCGTGCCGCCGACCTTGGACAGACCCTTGACCTCGTGCCGCGTGAGCGGGAAGAAGTCGCCGTCGACGACGCCGCGCCAGCCGTCGCGAATCCCGACGAACTCCAGATCGTAGGTGGTCGTGCCCTTGAGCACGACTCCCCGGATCACGGCGTTCAGGCCGGGGCAGTCGCCTCCGCTGGTCAGGATGCCGATCTTCATGTCTGGTCCTCGCTGTCAGGGTGTTTCACGATTCGGCGACGCTGCCACACCCGACACTAGCGCCGCATGCCGTCGCCTGGCCACACGGCAGGCGACGGCATCCGAACCCCGGAGGACGAACGTCCTACTCGGCTCCGAGGGCCTGGCGGAGCAGGTGCATGAGCGCCGAGAGCTGCACCGAATCGCTCGACTGCGGGTCGACCGCGTCGCCGTCCAGTGCGCGCTGCGCCAGCCCCTGCTTCGAGTCGATCAGCTCGGCGATCTTGGTGTCGATCGTGTGCGCGGCGATGATGCGCCATGCCGTGACCGGCTCGTCCTGTCCGATGCGGTGCACGCGGTCGATCGCCTGCGTCTGCTCGGCCGCGGTCCAGCTGAGCTCGGCCAGCACGACGTTCGAGGCCGCCTGCATGTTCAGGCCGACACCGGCCGCCGTCAGCGAGCACACTGCGACTCCGACCTCGGGGTCGGTGTTGAACGCGTCGATGGCCTGCTGACGCGCGGGCGTCGACTGGTCTCCGCGGATCGAGACGGTGCGAAGTCCTGCCGCGGCGAAGTGCGCCTCGGCGGCGTCCATGACGTCGATGTGCTTCGCGAAGAACACGACCTTGTCGACGGAGCGCTGGAGCTGCAGCGCATAGTCCGCCGCCAGCAGGGCCTTCGCCTGGCCGATGCGGCGCACCATGGTGAACACGTTCTCGGAGCCGGTGCCGGCGGCCTTGGACTCCTCGAGCTCGTTCTGGGCGACCAGGCGCACGATGTCGTCGTCGACCTGGCCGGGGGCCAGGCCACGGTCGCCGCGCGCGTCGATGATGCGGCGGTAGCGGGCGGCGAGGCGCTCCCCGAGCTCCTTCTCGGCCTGACGGATCGAGCGTCCGTACTCGTCGTCGAGCTCCACGGGCAGGTCGGCGACGAGCTTGTCGGGAAGGTCCTTCGCGACGTCCTTCTTCTTTCGCCGCACGATGCCCATCGAGATGACGGCGTCGCGGGCCTCGGGGTAGAAGGCCTTGTCGGCCGGCGTCATGCCGGTCGAGTCGAGCTTCCCCATCAGCTCCGCGCCGGGCTTCTCGCCGTTGGTCCAGCCGAGGAACCGCCAGATCGCATCGAAGTCCTCGACGTCGTTGATCAGCGGGGTTCCGGTCAGGGCCAGCATGAGCGGGTCGCGCACCTGCTCGCGGATGCGGCCGGCGAGCGCGAGCACGTTCTGCGAGCGCTGCGACGTGAGGTTCTTGATGAAGTGCGCCTCGTCGACGACCATCCCCTTCAGGCCGAGCGAGCTCAGCCACGACAGGTGACGGTCGAGGATCTCGTAGTTGACGATGAACACGTCGGCGAACGCGTCGATGTCCTCGCCGTCGCCCGAGATGACGGTCGCGCGGCGCTGCGGCGTCCAGCGCTTGACCTCGCGGGCCCAGTTCATCTTGACGACGTTGGGCACGACCGCGAGCAGGGGGTAGGCGTCGGCGACGGATGCCGCCAGCACCGACTCCGCGGTCTTGCCCAGACCCGGCTCGTCGGCGAGCAGGAAGGTCCGGTGCCCCTCACGCACGGCCTCGAGGAACCGCGACTGGTGCGGCATGATCTCCAGGCCCCGCGGGGAGACGCGGTCGAACTCGGGCACACCGGGGAGGTCCATCGTCGCCGAGCCTCCGCCGGCGCCGGTCTCGAACGCCTTGTACAGCGGGCCCATGAGCTCCCAGCCGTCGAGGCGACGCCGCGGGGTCTCCTTCGGCGCACGCATCGTCAGGTCGGGTGCGAGGAAGGGGTTGGCGAGCTTGCGCGCTTCGATCGCCTCGGGAACGACCTGGCGCTCGGCGAGAGCGGGCGGCACCACCGGAGCGGCGGCGGGCGCGGCGTCGGTGATGATCAGCTCGTCGGGGGCGAGCTCGGCGCCGGACTCGAGCAGCCAGTCCCGGCGCATGCGGCGCGCGACCGGCGAGGTGGCCTGGTCGACCTCGAGCAGCTGGATGAGCGAGGTGTCACGCGCGGCGGTCTTGGCGAGGATCGTCGCGACGCCGTCGAGCCGCTTCAGCAGCTCGGCGCGCACGCCGTCGGCGATCGCGTCGTCGGCCTTGACGCGGGCGCGCTCCTCGCGGACGAGGAAGGCGATCACCTGGAACTTGACGCGGTTGGTGGGCCCGAGCTTGCCGCGCTGGGCCTTGGCCTCGACCTCGCGGACCTTGCGGGCGAGGATCGGGATGATCGGGGCGTCGTCGTCGCGTCGCGCGGACGCGGGCTTGCGACGACGCTGGGTCTTGCCGTTCTGGACGGCTGTTGCCGTGGTCGGCATGCTCCTCCTGAGCCTGTGTGCCGAAGCGCCCGGCCGGGTAGCCGGGTGCGGACGTGCTGTGCTGCGGTTCCCGCGGGCGGCGCGCGCCGCATCGGGCGCGGGATCGGACGCTGCCGCCCTCGGTCGCTGGCACTCGCTTCTGCGAGCCGCGGCGCAAGGCGACGCCTCCTGCCGACAGTCTACCGCGCCGAGGCCGAGATCACCCCCACAGGTGCTGCACGATGTCCTCGGTGACCCCCGTGGCGTCGAAGTTCAGCCAGCTGGTCGCGACCCACGCCCCGTCGGAGACGTAGTGGAACTCGCCGTTGCTGTACTCCTGGTCGTCGAACGTGATGCCGCGCTCCTCGATGCTGCACAGCCACCCGTCGGCGTAGGTCTGGCACGCGAAGCCCGTCGACTGCAGCGTGGTGAGCACGGCCTGGCTCTGACCGGCGTCGATGATCGAGATGTTGGTGGCCATGCCGTATTCGCTCGGCCCGCCCCACGAGCAGCGGATGGTCGGGATGCCCGAATCGAGCAGTTCGATCAGGTCGACGTTCTGCGTCGACAGCATCGTCACGCCCGGGTCGTTCAGGGGCGGGATCTGCTGGGTCAGCGTCGCGAGCATCCCCGCCGAGTAGGCGTCCTCGCAGGATGCCGGCAGGGCGTCCTGCGGCTTCTCGGTCTCGATCGGCGTCGGGGTCTGCGTCACCGCGGTCGTCGCCGCGGCCGACGGCGTCGACGTGGGCGTCGGGGTGGGCGCCGGTTCGGGCTGGCAGCCGGTCCCGGCGAGGCACAGCCCGCCCGCGAGCACGAGGACGGCGGCGCTGCGCCAGAGCGGTGCCGACATGGCGCCTCCTTCGGCTGTCTGTGACTCCGACGCTATCCCAGGACGGCGCGAACCTTCGCGACGTCGTCGGCGATCTGATCGATGAGCGCGTCGACGCCCGAGAAGGCCGTCATCCCGC
Source organism: Microbacterium thalassium (assembly GCF_014208045.1). Lineage (NCBI taxonomy): Bacteria > Bacillati > Actinomycetota > Actinomycetes > Micrococcales > Microbacteriaceae > Microbacterium > Microbacterium thalassium. The sequence continues at coordinate 1,958,515 of NZ_JACHML010000001.1, read as the reverse complement.
GGATGCGTGCGGCGAACTGCACCTCGACGCGATGTCCGTACAGATCCAGATCTGTCTCATCCAGGACGTAGGCCTCGACCTGCCGCACGGCGACGTCGTCGAAGGTGGGGTTGGTCCCGATGCTGATGGCCGCCGGGTAGCGGATGCTGCGCTGCGAGGCCGCCGCGGGGTCGGCTCCCTCGGGGCCCTCGTCGACGAGCCAGCCGGCGTACACGCCTTCGGCGGGGACGAAGCCCTCGAGGTCCGGGCTGAGGTTCGCCGTGGGGAAGCCCAGCGCGCGGCCGCGCTTGAGTCCGTGGACGACCTCTCCCCACACGGACGGATGCCGCCCCAGCAGCTTCGCGGCGGTGACGATGTCGCCGTCCGTCAGCGCCTCGCGGACCCACGTCGACGACACGCGCCGGTCCGCGTCGATCGCGCGGACGTCCTCGACGACCTGAACGGCGAAGCCGAACTCGCGGCCGAGTTCGGCGAGGGTGGCGGGGTCGCCCGCGCCCCGATGACCGAAGCGGAAGTCCTCGCCGACGAGCACGACGTGCGCACCGATCCGGTCGGCCAGGACGTGTTCGACGAACTCGCGCGGCGACAGCGACGCGAGCGTCTCGTCGAAGCGCAGCACGACGGTCGCGTCGACGCCCGCCTCAGCCAGCAGCGCCAGCTTCTGGTGGACGCCGATGAGGCTCTCGGGGCAGATCTCGGGTCGCAGCAGCGCGAGCGGATTGCGGTCGAAGGTGACGGCGACCACCTGCGAGCCGCCGGTGGCGGCGTCGATGCGGGCGCGGTCGATCACGGCGCGGTGCCCGGTGTGGACGCCGTCGAACTTGCCGATGGCGACGACCGACGGACCGAAGTCCGCGGGGATGTCGGCGGGGTCGCGGAAGACGATCACCGGGCCACCGCGACGTGTGTGTCGGGCGCCGGGGCGGTCGCCGCCGGGCGGTGCGTCGCGAGCCACCACAGTCCGAAGAACGGGAGCACGAGCGGGATGAACAGGTACCCCATGTAGCCGTCCGGGCCGATCCCGCCGAAGTACGACCACACCGAGGGGTGCCCGAAGACGTCGGGGACGAGATAGCTCAGGGTGCCGACGATCAGCACGCCGGCGAGCTCGAACACGATCGCCACCCACGCGACGATGTACCACGTGCGGGATCCGGCGAACACGAGCGCGGCCGTGGCGAGGATGTAGACGACGGCGGAGGCCGCCGACAGCGAGTACGCCAGCGGCGCCTCGTCGAAGCGCTCGATGATCTGAACGACCGAGCGGCCGGTGGCGGCCAGCGCCATGATCGCGTACACGATCACGAGCACTCGGCCGATGCCGCTCATGCGGGGGCGGGGTGACGTCGACATGGCGATTCGATTCTAATTCGCCGCGGATGCCGCCGCGCGCCGCGCTCAGGCGACCTGGACGGTCCAGATCACCTGCATGCGCCACACCATGACGGCGACCGCGAGCGCGCCGACGCCCATGATGACGGTGCTCCAGCGGCTGCGCTCGAGCAGGGCCCACACGACGGCCGCCGGCGGGATGAGCGCCGCCGACACGAGGTAGACCCAGTACTCCAGCAGGCTCCCGGTCGGCGGATTGCCCGCGAGCGGCGCGATGATCGCGATGACGATCTGCGCGATCAGCAGCAGTTCGAGGAGGGCCAGCCCGCCGACGCTGAGGTCGCTGGGACGACGGCCTGCCAGCCCCAGCACGATGCCGAGGACGCCGGCGACGACGGCGACGACGACCTGGACGACGGTGAACCACAGGATCATCGGGCGCTCTCCTCGGGCATGTTCATGGCGCTCTTCAGGTCGGCGCCGCGCTTCTCGACGACGCCGACGAGCACACCGTCGGGGTCGATCGCCGCCACCGGCCCGCGCGATGGCGCGATGCGGGTCGCCTGACCGGCGAGCCGCTTTCCGTGGCGGAGGTCCCGGGCCTCGTCGGCGGTGACGTCGAGACGCCCCAGGACGGCGGCGGCGACGTCGGCGGGCGAGCGCAGCGGCCCGTCGCCGATCTCATCCGGGCCGGGGGCGCCGTCGACCGCGAACGGTCCGATGCGCGTGCGGCGCAGCGCCGTCAGATGCCCGCCCACGCCGAGCGCCGCACCGAGGTCGCGCGCGAGCGCACGGATGTAGGTGCCGCTGGAGCAGTCGACGACGACGTCGAGGTCGATCGTCTCGGCCCCGCGGCGCTCGTCGCGCACCTCGAACCGCGAGACGGTGACCTCGCGGGCGGCGAGCTCGACGTCCTGACCGGCACGGGCGAGATCGTACGCGCGCTTGCCGCCGACCTTGATGGCCGACACCGTGCTGGGCACCTGCGAGATGCGTCCGGTCAGCGGTGCGATCGCCGCGCGGATGTCATCGGTGGCCAGACCCGCGGCATCCGTCGTCGAGGTGATCTCGCCGTCGGCGTCATCGGAATCCGTGGACTCGCCCAGGCGGATCGTCGCCTCGTAGGTCTTGTCGAGTCCGACGATGAAGGTGAGCAGGCGCGTGGCGCCCTCGACTCCGAGGATCAGCAGGCCGGTGGCCATCGGGTCGAGGGTGCCGGCGTGCCCGATCTTGCGCGTGCCGAGTGCTCGCCGTGCGCGGGCGACGACGTCGTGGCTGGTGAGGCCTCCGGGCTTGTCGACGAGCAGGATGCCGGGCGCGACCGGCGTCTGCGAGCGGGCGGCCATCAGCGCGCCCCGGCCGGGACGAGGCGCGGATGCGCCACGTCGCCGTTGTCGATGACGACCGTCGCCGCGGCACGGGGATCGGCCTCGCGCAGATAGAGCTCCTGGCCCTCGCGGTATCGCGCATTGGACGGCGCGAACGGGTCGGGGTCGGTGCCGTCGCGGACCGCCATGCGGGCGAACGTCTGCTCGAACGGCGCGTCGAGCCAGATCGACCAGTCCCAGAGATCCCGGAGCTCCGGCCGGTGCAGGAAGATGCCGTCGACGACGAGCACCGCGTCGACGGGGGCGGTCTCCCACTCCGACTCGACCGGGACGTCGCGGTGGACGTCGAACACCGCGAGCTGGAAGCCCGTCGACCCGGAGGTCTGCGCGCCGTCGCGGAAGGGGTCGATCAGCACCCGGCGGAACGTCGAGTAGTCGTACGAGTCGCGGTAGAAGCCCTCGGGGCTCCTGCGCCCCCGCGCGTAGCGCTCGGACCGCGGCCGGTGGAATCCGTCGATGGAGGCGCGGAACACCGACGAGCCGTCCTCGGCGAGGATCTTCGCGAAGCCGTCGGCGAAGACCGTCTTGCCGGCGCCGTCGACGCCGTCCACGGCGATGATCACGCGCCCTCCGCGCAGTCGCGTCCTGACCGCGTCCCGCAGCTCGCGCCACAGCGTGGTGGTCGGCGTGATCGGCAGGCGCATGGGTTCCAGCCTAGGCGTTCTGGCCTACGCTGAACGGATGCCCGACCTCGCCGCGCCCCTCATCGCGTGGTACCGCGAGAACGCGCGCGACCTGCCGTGGCGGCATCCGCAGTTCGGGGCGTGGGGCGTGCTCGTGAGCGAGTTCATGCTGCAGCAGACGCCGGTCGGCCGCGTGATCCCCCGGCTGGAGGAGTGGCTCGCGCGGTGGCCCACCCCGACCGCGCTCGCCGGCGCCTCCCCGGCCGACGCGGTGCGCCAGTGGGCGAACCTGGGGTACCCGCGCCGGGCGCTGTGGCTGCACCGCGCGGCCGTCGAGATCCGCGACCGTCACCACGGCGTGGTGCCGCGCGATGTCGAGGCGCTGCTGGCGCTGACCGGCATCGGCGACTACACCGCCCGCGCCGTCGCCGTGTTCGCGTACGGCGACCGGCACCCGGTCGTCGACACCAACACGCGCCGAGTCCTGGCGCGCGCGATCGACGGCCGCAGCCAGCCCGGCGCGGCGTCGCGGCGCGACCTCGCGACGATGTCGGCGGTGCTGCCGACCGGGACCGCGGAGTCGGCCGTGTTCAACGCCGCGGCGATGGAGCTGGGTGCGCTCGTGTGCACGGCCCGCTCGCCCGCATGCGAGCGCTGCCCGCTGGCCGCACACTGCGCGTGGCGCGCGGCCGGCTTCCCCGACACCGGAGACGCGCGCCCCCGGCAGGCCCGCTACGAGGGCAGCGACCGCCAGGCGCGCGGGGCCGTGCTGAAGATCCTCCGCGAAGCGGACGGGCACGAGGCGGCGCTGGACGGCGTGCTGGCCGGCTGGCCGGATGCGCGCCAGCGCGATCGCGCGATCGACTCGCTCATCGCCGACGGGCTCGCCGAGGCGATCGACGGGATGCTGCGACTCCCCCGCTGACGCGCGCTCGCTGTGACCTTCGACTCTGGCGTTCGGGACCCCCGTCGACGAGGGTGGCGCGCATGAAGGCTCTCGTCATCTCGGAATCGATGTGGGGCAACACCCACCAGGTCGCCGATGCGATCGCCGCGGGTCTCGCGGAGCGCATGCAGGTGGACACCCGGCGCGTCGACGACGCTCCCCCGGCCATCGCCGAGGACGTCGATCTGGTCGTCGCGGGCGGCCCCACGCACGGGTTCTCGATGTCGCGCGAGAGCACGCGCAGCGATGCCGCGCACCGCGGCGCGGAGCATCCGTCGTCGCAGGGCCTGCGGGACTGGCTGGAGCATCTGCCCGCGGACGGTGGGAAGGCGCGCATCGCGACGTTCGACACGCACGTCGAGCAGAAGTGGGTTCCGGGCTCGGCTGCGAAGGCCGCCGCCGGCGAGGCGAAGCATCATCACCTGAGCGTGATCGCCCGCGAGAGCTTCTACGTCCACGGCTACGAGGGTCCGCTGCTGGACGGCGAGATCGACCGGGCGCGCGCCTGGGGGCGGCACCTGGCCGATCTCATGACCGGCTGAGCCGGCTCAGTCCTCGTCGTCGCCCTCGTGCGGCTTGACGTACGGGTCGGCGTCGCCGGCGTATGCGGCCGACGCGGCCATGCCCGCCACGGCGGCGTCGCGCTCGCGGGCCTCGCGGAGCAGGTCCTCGATGTGGCCGGCGTTCTCGGGGACGCCGTCCGGGATGAACTCCAGCGTCGGGGTGAGGCGGACGCCGAGCTTGCGGCCGACCTCGCTGCGCAGCATGCCGGTCGCGGCCGTCAGGGCCTCTCCCGACGCGGCGCGCTCCTCTTCGGTGCCGAGCACCGTGTAGAAGACCGACGCATGCTGCAGGTCGCCCGTGACGCGGACGTCCGTGATCGTGACGAAGCCGAGGCGCGGGTCGCGCAGCCCCTTCTCGAGACGCTCCGCGATGAGCACGCGGATGCGGTCGGCAAGCCGTGCCTGTCGTTCACTGGCCATGATTGTCTCTTCTCTTCTTTGCCCTCACCACCGCCCCGGCTGAGCGCGGAGCGGAGGCGACGGATGACTCCCCGATAGTCGGGGTCTCGGGGGTCCCGTTATCGGGGAGTCATCCGTCGCCGAAGCGGATGAGCGATCAGCCGCGCGGCTTCTCCACCATCTCGATCGTCTCGATCTCGTCGCCGATCTGGATGTCGTTGTACTTGCCGAGGCCGATACCGCACTCGAAGTCGGTCTTGACCTCGGTGACATCGTCCTTGAAGCGACGCAGCGACTCGATGGCCAGGCCATCGGCGATGACGACGCCGTCGCGGATGACGCGCGCCTTGGCGTTGCGCGTGATCGTTCCGGAGCGGACGATGACACCGGCGATGTTGCCGAACTTCGAGGAGCGGAACACCTCGCGGATCTCGGCGACGCCCGACTGGACCTCTTCGTATTCCGGCTTGAGCATGCCCGTGAGCGACTGCTCGACATCGTCGATCGCGTTGTAGATGACCGAGTAGAACCGGACGTCCACGCCCTCGCGGGAGGCGCGCTCGCGCGCCTTCGTGTCGGGGCGGACGTTGAAGCCAATCACGATCGCGTTGTCGATCGTGGCCAGGTTGATGTCGGACTCGGTGATCGCACCCACACCGCGGTGGATGATCCGCAGCTGGACCGACTCGTCGACCTCGATCTTGAGCAGCGACTCCTCGAGCGCCTCGACGGCACCCGAGACGTCACCCTTGATGATGAGGTTGAGCGACTCGACCTTGCCCTCTTCGAGAGCGCGGGTGAAGTCCTCGAGCGAGATGCGCTTGCGGGCCTTCGCCAGCTGCGCGTTGCGCTCGGCGGCCTCGCGCTTCTCGGCGATCTGACGAGCGGTGCGGTCCTCCTCGGTGACGATGAACACGTCACCGGCGCGGGGCACCGAGTTCAGACCCTGGACCTGGACCGGACGCGACGGGGCAGCCTCTTCGACCGGCTCGCCGTTCTCGTCGATCATCGCGCGGACGCGGCCGTACGCCGTGCCGGCGACGATCGCGTCGCCGACGCGGAGGGTTCCGGACTGGATCAGCACGGTGGCGACCGAACCGCGGCCCTTGTCGAGCTTGGCTTCGATGGCGACGCCGCGCGCGGCCTTGTTCGGGTTCGCGGTGAGGTCCAGGCCCGCGTCAGCGGTGAGGAGCACCGCGTCGAGCAGGTTCTGGATGCCGGTGCCCTGACGTGCCGACACGTCGACGAACATGACGTCGCCGCCGTACTCCTCGGCGACCAGGCCGTACTCGGTCAGCTGCTGGCGCACCCGGCCCGGGTTGGCCTCGGGCTTGTCCACCTTGTTGACCGCGACCACGATCGGAACGTTCGCCGCCTGGGCGTGGTTCAGCGCCTCCACCGTCTGCGGCATGATGCCGTCGTCGGCGGCGACCACGAGGATCGCGATGTCGGTCACCTGCGCACCTCGGGCACGCATGGCGGTGAACGCCTCGTGACCCGGGGTGTCGATGAAGGTGATCGCACGGTCGACGTCGTCGTGCTCGGTCCACACCTGGTACGCACCGATGTGCTGGGTGATGCCGCCGGCCTCGCCCTCGATGACGTTCGACTCGCGGATGGCGTCGAGCAGACGGGTCTTACCGTGGTCGACGTGGCCCATGACGGTGACCACCGGAGGACGGATCTCGAGGTCTTCCTCGTTCTCCTCCTCGGCCTCCTTCTCGAGGTCGAGACCGAAGCCCTCGAGGAGCTCCTTGTCCTCGTCCTCGGGCGAGACCATCTGGATCTTGTAGCCGAGCTCCTCGCCGAGCACCTCGAAGGTGGCCTCGTCGAGCGACTCGGTGGCCGTGGCCATCTCGCCCAGGTTGAACAGGATCGTCACGAGCGTGCCGGGCTGGACGTTGTAGCCGCGCAGCGCCTCGAGCTTGTCGGCGAAGTCCGAGATCGACGCGCCGCGGCGCAGGCGGATGATCTCGCCGTTGCCCTTCTGGACGTTGACGCCGCCGACCTGCGGGGCATCCCGCATCTCGAATTCCTGGCGCTTGGCCCGACGCGACTTGCGCTGCTTGGACTTGCCGCCTCCCTTTCCGAAGGCGCCTGCGGTGCCGCCGCCGGGACCGCGACCACGGCCGCCGCCGCCGGGACGACCGGCGAACCCGCCGGGCGCGCCGCCGGGACGCTGGAAGCCGCCGCCACCGCCGCCGCCGCCGGGACGACCGGCGCCGCCCGGACGCTGCTGGAACGGCGCGCCGGGACGACCGCCGCCACCGGGACGACCGCCGCCGCCGGGGCGGGGAGCACCCGGACGCGGCGACCCCGGACGGGGTGCCTGCGGGCGCGGGATGTTGCCGGGGTTGGGACGCTGGCCCATGCCCTGCGACGACGCGAAGGGGTTGTTGCCCGGACGCGGGCCGGACGGACGCTGGCCCATGCCCTGCGACGACGCGAAGGGGTTGTTGCCCGGACGCGGGGCGCCGCCGGGGCGCGGCGGCTGCGGGGTCGGACCCCCGGGCTTGGGAGCTGCGCCGCCGGGCTTGGGTGCGGACCCGCCGGACTTGGGCGCTGCGCCGCCCGGCTTGGGGGCCGACTGAGCGGGCTTCGCCGAGGCCGGCTTGGGCCCGGACTGGGCTGCGGGGGCGGCCGGCGCCGCGCCGGCGCCGCGAGGCGACGTGGCCGGCTTGGCGAACGCGGCGTCACGGGAGCCCGCGGCGGGCGTGGCCGCAGCGTCAGCGGGCTTCGAGCCGGCGGGCTTGGGGGCACCGGGCTTCGGTGCGCCGGCGCCGGGACGCGCCGGTCCCGGCCGTGCGCCGGGGCGCGGAGCGGGCTTCGCCCCGCCTGCGGCGGCGGGAGCGCCCGAGCCCGAGCCGTCGGACTGCAGGGCGGCACGGAGCTTCCGTGCCACCGGAGGCTCGATGGTCGAGGACGGGCTCTTGACGAATTCGCCGAGCTCCTTCAGCTTCGCCAGAGCCACCTTGCTGTCGACGCCGAGCTCAGAGGCGATCTCGTGTACGCGTGGTTTTGCCACAATTCTCCTGTCTTGGGGGCCCACCCCAGGACAGGGCAGACCGTTAGTCGCGGACGGGTCTCATTTCGAGCCGTTCACTTTGTGTCCATAGCCGTTCAGCCGTTTCTCGATGGTCTGCGTGTCAAGCGGGCCTGACACACGCAATGCCCGCACGAACGCGCGGCGCCGCAGAGCGGTCTCCACGCATTCGGACGTCTCGTGCACCCACGCGCCCCTCCCCGGCATCGCCGCACGCTCGTCGGTGACGAGCGTCGAATCGACGCAGACCACTCTCAGGAGAGCGGACCGGGGGGCACGCGCGCGGCATCCGACGCACGTTCGTACGGGTTCCATGCTACACCTCGGCTCTGGGCGATCGCTCCACGGCCGGGGTTCAGGACTCGAGGATGCTGTCCGGCTGGATGTCGATCTTCGCGCCGGTCAGCTTCGCGGCGAGGCGGGCGTTCTGCCCCTCCTTGCCGATCGCGAGCGACAGCTGATAGTCGGGCACCAGCGCCCGGACGGCCTTGGTGGACTGGTCGAGCACGAAGCTCGAGGTCACCTTGGCCGGCGACAGCGCGTTCGCGACGAACTTCGCCAGCTCCGGGTCGTAGTCGACGATGTCGATCTTCTCGCCGCCGAGCTCTTCGGTGACGGCGCGCACGCGCCGGCCGAGCTCGCCGATGCAGGCGCCCTTGGCGTTGATCGTCGGGTCGGTCGCCTTCACGGCGATCTTGGTGCGGTGGCCGGCCTCACGGGCGAGCGACACGATCTCGACCAGTCCCGCGGGGATCTCGGGGACCTCGAGCGCGAAGAGCTTGCGCACCAGGCCGGGGTGGGTGCGCGACACGGTGATCGACGGCCCCTTGACGCCCTTCGAGACGCTCGTCACATACACCCGCACGCGCGAGCCGTGCGCGTAGTCCTCGCCGGGCACCTGCTCCTCGGGCGGGAGGATCGCCTCGACGGTGCCGAGGTCGACGTGGACCATGCGCGGGTTCGGCCCCTGCTGGATGACACCGGCGACGATGTCGCCCTCCTTGCCGCGGAACTCCCCCAGCACGGCGTCGTCGGCGATGTCGCGCAGACGCTGGCTGATGACCTGCTTCGCGGCGAACGCGGCGATGCGGCCGAAGTCGTCGGGAGTCGTCTCCTCTTCGCCGATGACGGCTCCCTCGTCGTCGAGCAGCGGCACGAAGATGGCGACGTGTCCGGTCTTGCGGTCCACGGCGGCGCGTGCGCCCTCCGGCAGCTCCCCCTGCGGCGAACTGTGCTTGGCGTAGGCGGTGAGGATCGCCTGTTCGATGATGCGCACGAGTTCGTCGAGCGGGATCTCCTTCTCACGCTCGATCGTCTTGAGAAGTCCGAGATCGATGTCCACGCTTGCCTCCGTATTCAGCTCTCACCAGCGTGTCGCGCACGCCGGAACCCTACAAAGTTACCCGATGCAGGCTGAGCGCTCACGGTGAGGACGCGAAGAACGAACAGCCCGCGATCGAGGCGGGCACACCGGCGAACCGGTCCGCCGTCCACCGCATGAGCGCGGGCGGCACGCGGGACCCCGGGACCATGACGCCCCGGTGGTCGCTCCCCCGCTCGACGATCCAGTGCACCGGGGTTCCGGCCGTGCACGCGTCGGCGACGAAGGCCTCCTGCAGGTCGCGCGGGATCACCTCGTCGTCGGTTCCCCACGCCACGAAGAGCGGCTGCGACCACGGACCGGTCGCCGCGTTCTCCTCCAGTCTGCGTCCGAGCGCGCCGAAGGTGAGATCCCCGACGTACAGCGAGGTGTCCTCCGACACCCCGACCGCCGCGGCGAGGCTCACCAGCGCGCCCGGCTCGCTGGGGCAGCGCTGGCTCATCTCGAGCACGATGGCGCGCGCCCCGGGTCTGACGTACCCGCGCAGGTCCACATCGGCATAGGTGTCGGCGTAGGACACGACGACCCACGCGGTGAGGATGGACAGCGTCGCGGGCGCATCGGGCGTCGCCAGCTCCGACGCGAGCTGATAGGGGTCGACGGCCGGCGCGAGCGCGGCCGTGCCGACCACGTCGAGCTGAGGTGTGTAGTCCGCCGCGATCTGCGAGGCCCACAGGGCGGCGTGCCCGCCCTGCGAGTGCCCCCAGATCGCGACCTCGTCGCGCAGCCACACGCCCACGACCTGATCGGCGGCGACGACCGCGTCCAGCGCCGAGCGGGCCTCGCCGAGCCCGATGAGGTACGGGAAGGTCCCGGGCGCACCCTGCCCCGAGTAGTCCGGCGCGACGACGACCCAACCTGCGGCGAGCGCCTCGTCGAGAGCCGGGATCGCCCACTTCGTCGCGGAGCCGTCCTGCAGACTCGGGGCGCACCCGCGCGCGACGCCGGTGGTTCCGTGGTTCCACAGCACCGCGGGACGCGGGGTCCACGTGATCTCGTCGGGCGAGATCACCAGCGCGCTGGCGACGGCGGGCTCGCCGTGCGCGTCCTGAGTCGTGTACAGGATGCGGCGCACCGTGGCGCCTTCCGGAGCACGGCCGACGTATTCGTCGTCGCGGAGGAGCACGCCGTGGCCCGCGGGCAGGTCCGCCGGCGGGTCGTAGAACGCATCCACCACCGGCGATCCCTCGGAGAGGCGCTCGCCGATCCACCACGCACCGCCGGCGGCGACGACCACCACGACCGCGAGCAGGATCCGGCCCGCGTCCGCGGGCGTGAATCGGGTCTGCGGCAGGTGCGCGGCCGGCGTCCCGGCCGGCACCGGCGGCGCCTCTGCGGTCCCGGGCGACACCGCCTCCTCCTCGGCCGCCTCGGCGGCGAAGGCGCTGCGCCGCCCCGCGAATACGGCACGCCCTCCTCGCACCGTGAGGGTGATGCCGAAGACGGTCGTGCGCACGCCGAAGATGACCGCGACGACGAGGACGGTGGCGTCCGGCCACGAGAAGGCGAGGATGCCGAACACCACCTGCGCGGCGCCCCAGGCGGCGGCGAGCACGCGCTCGGTGACCCGCCCGCCGCGCACGGCGTCCCCGAACGAGGTGAGCCCGCCGAGCAGCAGGAGCGCGGCCATGATGTCGGGAAGGAGATCGAGGCTGCGGCCGACGCCGATCACGATCGCGAGCCCCACAACGATCCAGACCAGACCGACGACGCGTCCCCACCACGTCCCGCCGTGGGAGACGGCGAAGTCGAACAGACCCGACACCACCGCGCTCAGACCGACGTAGACGGCCAGCAGGAACACGGAGGTCAGCGGGCGTGTGATCAGCAGCAGGCCCACCCAGACGGTCGCGAGCCCCACGAGGAGCACGACGCGCGGCGGAGCCTGGCGCACGAACCACGGCAGAGCGCTCCAGCGGAGACGCACTGCGGCGGGCCGCGGGCGTGCCATGCCGCCATCGTAGAGGCGGCCGGGTCCGGTGGCGCCGTCCGCCGCCCGGTGCGCGGCGACGCGAGCCAGCCGTAGCCAAACCGGCCTCCTGCGTCAAGCCCGGCGGAGCGGTCGGGGCTCGCGTCCTATCGTGAGCGCATGACATCGACGCACAAACACGTCGCGCGCAAGGCCGAGTCCACGCCCGCCTTCCGCGCCCTCGCCCGTGTCGGCTTCGCCGCCAACGGCGTCGTCCACATCCTCATCGGCGCGATCGCGTTCGCGGTCGCCTTCGGCGGAGGCGGTGAGAGCGATCAGTCCGGCGCGATGAAGGCCATCGCCGACGCGCCGCTCGGATTCGTCCTGCTGTGGGTGCTCGTGATCGGCCTGCTCGCGCTCACGCTCTGGTACGTGGTCGAGGGCATCCTCGCCCGCGGCGACGGCGCCTCGAAGTGGGGCGAGCGCCTGGCGTCGTGGGGACGCGCCGTCGCCTACCTCTTCCTCGGCTACGTCGCACTCAACGCCGCCCTCGGCGGGAACCCCGACAGCGAGGAGAGCACCGAGGAGACCACCTCCGGCATCCTCCAGCTCCCGGGCGGCCCGATCCTCGTCGGCATCGGCGGGGTCGCGGTGCTCGTGATCGCGGGCTACTTCGTGTTCAAGGGCGCGACACGCAAGTTCGAGGAGCAGATCTCGATGCCGGGGGGAACGATCAGCACCGGCGTTCGCACACTCGGCATCGTCGGCTACATCTCGAAGGGCATCGCGCTCGGCATCATCGGCGTCCTCCTGATCGTCGCCGCCGTGCAGCTGGACCCCGAGAAGGCCGCGGGCTTCGACGGTGCGCTGAAGAGCCTCCTCGGTCTGCCGTTCGGGCCCTGGCTGGTCGCGATCATCGGCGCCGGGCTCATCGCGTACGGCATCTACCAGTTCGCACGCGCGCGCTACGCGAAGCTGTGACCCGACGGCCGCGGCCCCGGACCTCGTGGGTCCGGGGCCGCGGTGTCTTCGCGACGGGTCAGTCGCGGTAGACCTGCACCACCGAGGGGCGCGGGCCCGAGCCGAAGTCGCCCGGGTCGGCGGACCCGAAGTCGGGGAAGTACGACGTCGGGGCGGCCACCGTGCCGTCCTCGCCCGGGTGCTGCACGGCGACGAACACCATGCCCTCCTGGTCGTGGATGACAGGACCGCAGGTCTCGGCGTCGACCGGGACCGACAGGAACTGCTGGACGTGTCCGCGCTCGGAGCCCTCGAGCGGGACGAGGAACAGTCCGTCGTTCCTGCCGATCGTGCTCGGGGCGCCGTCGGTCGAGATCCAGAGGTTCCCCTTCGAGTCGAAGGCGACGTTGTCGGGGCACGAGATCGGCGACACCTGGTCCTTCGGGAAGCCCGCGAAGTAGGCGTAGTCGACGCTCTCGGGGTCTCCGCACAGCAGCAGGATGCTCCAGCCGAACGTCGTGCCGCTCTGCCCGGCGGTCTCGGTCAGCTCGACCACGTGGCCGTAGCGGTTGCCCGTGATGGGGTTGGCCTCGTCGACCGTCGACGTGCTGCCGCGGCGCGAGTTGTTCGTGAGCGCGACGTAGACCTTGCCGGTCTTCGGGTTCGGCTCGACGTCCTCGGGGCGATCCATCATCGTGGCGCCGACCTTGTCGGCTGCGAGGCGCGTGTAGACGAGCACCTCTTCGGTCGTCATGCCCGACACGACGCTCACGCCGTTCTGCGTCAGCGGCAGCCACTCGCCCGAGCCGTCGAACGCGCCGTCGGCAGGCATGGCGCCGGTGCCGGTGATCTCGGCCGCCGGCGAGTCGCCGGTGAACTTCGCGACGTACAGGTCGCCCTCTTCGAGGAGCGTCATGTTCTTCGCGCGCGTCTTCTTGCTGCTGCCGGGCAGGAAGCGGTTCTTCGACACGAACTTGTAGAGGTAGTCGTTGCGCTCGTCGTCGCCCATGTACGCGACCACACGGCCGTCCTCGCCGACGATGACGTTCGCACCCTCGTGCTTCATGCGGCCCATCGCCGTGTGCTTGCGCGGCGTGGAGGTGGGGTCCTCGGGGTCGATCTCGACGATCCAGCCGAAGCGGTTGGGCTCGTTGACGTAGTCGGGGTTGTGTGCGTTGAACCGCTCGTCGTAGGCGGGCCATCCGGTCGAGGTGGAGGTCGAGGCGCTCGACTGGTAGCGCTTCTGCCCGTCGGTGTCGGCGGCCCACGCGAAGTAGCCGTTGAAGTTCTCCTCGCCCGAGAGGATCGTGCCCCACGGCGTGGTGCCGCCGGCGCAGTTGCCGAGCGTGCCCTTCACCAGCCGGCCGGTGGGGTCGGCATCCGTCTTGAGGAGGTCGCTGCCGGCGGCCGGACCCGTCATCGCGAACTCGCTCTCGACGGTGAGACGCCGGTTGCGGCGGCCGTCGACGACATAGCTCCACGGCGTGCGCTTGCGCTTGCGCTCGATCTCCACGACGGCGAAGCCCTGAGCCATCTTGTAGATCTCGCCGCGGCGCTCGAGCTCGGCGGCATCCGTCGTGGGCTCGAACATGATGTTCGGGTTGACGTACTCGTGGTTGTTGACCAGGACGCCGGTCTTGCCGCCGTTGTCGGCGATGATGTCGAGGTAGTCGCAGTTGTAGCCGAACTGCTGCACCTGCGCCTGGGCGGTCTGGTTGTCGAAGTCGAACGCGGGCGCGCTCGAGAACAGCGGGTCGCCCCAGCGGATGATCGGCTTCCACGCGTAGCCGGTCGGCACCGTGAACCGGTCGACCGTGTTGGCGACGGGCGCGATCGCCGAGAACGGCAGCTGCGGCGGCGTCGAGACGCCGAAGGCGGCGCCCGAGCCGACGGCCCCGGCCGCCGAGACCGGCGCGCCCGAGCGCAGGCCGCCGACGGCGACGGTCACCGCGGCCGCGGCGCCGAGGCCGAGGAGCGCCCGCCGCGACATCGCAGCGGACGCGACATCGCGGAAGTGCTCGTTGCCGGACTGGTTGCACTCGGGGCCGATGCAGGCATTGGCGCACTTGTACTGGCACGTCACGGCCGAGCGCTTGCCTCGGACGTGGTCGGCCATGGGCAGGAAACGACGGGGGGAATCAGAGATGGTCACAGATCTTCCTCACTGTCCGGGGACTCCTCGATCAGCCTGTCGGAGCCCTCGTCGACGCCGCGGGGAACGTTCGGTGAACGCTCCCCGTCCACTCGGAGACGCCGCCGCATGAGGTCTCGCGAGAACAGCAGAGATCCCGCGGAATCGTCTTGATTCCCCGGGATCTCCTGTGCTGGCTATGGCGGCTAGGCCATGAGGGCCGCGACCGCGTCGTCGGCGGCCACCGTCTGGCGGTCGCCGGTGCGGCGGTCCCACACCTCGACCTGGCCGTCGGCGGCGCCGCGGCCGACGATGAGGATCTTCGGCACGCCGATCAGCTCGGCGTCGCCGAACTTCACGCCCGGTGAGACCTTCGGGCGGTCGTCGAACATGACGTCCATGCCGGCCGCCTCGAGGTCGGCCGAGAGCTTCTCGGCGAGCTCGAACGCGACGGCGTCCTTGCCCGTGGCCACGACGTGCACGTCGAACGGCGCGACGGATGCCGGCCACACCAGGCCCTTGGCGTCGTTGTTCAGCTCGGCGATGATCGCGAGGATGCGGGTGACGCCGATGCCGTACGAACCCATCGTGACGGTCACGAGCTTGCCGTTCTCGTCGAGGACCTTGAGGCCCAGCGCCTCAGCGTACTTGCGCCCGAGCTGGAACACGTGGCCGATCTCCATGCCGCGCGCGAGGTGGACCGGACCCGAGCCGTCGGGCGCGGGGTCGCCCTCGACGACGTTCGCGACTTCGACGAACCCGTCGGCGGTGAAGTCGCGCCCGGCGGCGAGCGAGTGGACGTGCTTCTGGTCGATGTTGGCGCCGGTCACCCACGCGGTGCCGTCGACGACGCGGGGGTCGAGCAGATAGCGGATGCCGGTGGCCGACTCCTCGCCGAGGATCGCGCCCTCCTCGGACCACGGGCCGATGTAGCCCTTGACCAGCAGGGGGTGCTTCGCGAAGTCCTCCTCGGTCGCCGCCTCGACCTCGGCCGGCGCGAAGGTCACCTCGGCGCGCTTGTCGTCGACGTCACGATCGCCCGGAATGCCGACGATGACGAGCTCGCGCGTGCCGTCGAGGTGCTTGAGCGCCAGCACCACGTTCTTGAGCGTGTGCGCGGCGTTCCACTCCGTCGCGCCGTCCGTCGCCGGACCCGCGATGCCGGACGCCGGGGCGTCGAGGTGCGCGTTGCAGTGGTCGACCAGCGTCTGGATCGTCGGCGTGTTCGGCGAGTCGAAGAAGACCGGCTCGGGCAGCCCGTCGATGGCGATCGGCGCGGGAGCCGTCGTCTCGTATGCCTCGACGTTCGCGGCGTAACCACCCTCGGACCGCACGAAGGTGTCCTCGCCGACGGCGGTCGGGTGCAGGAACTCCTCGGAGCGCGAGCCGCCCATGGCGCCGGCATCCGCCTGCACGATGACGTACTCCAGGCCCAGGCGCTGGAAGATGCGCTCGTAGGCGTCGCGCTGCGCCATGTAGCTCGCGTCGAGCCCGGCGTCGGTGTAGTCGAAGGAGTATGCGTCCTTCATGGTGAACTCGCGGCCGCGCAGCAGGCCCGCGCGCGGGCGCGCCTCGTCGCGGTACTTGTCCTGGATCTGGTAGATCGACAGCGGCAGGTCCTTGTACGACGAGTAGAGGTCCTTCACCAGCAGCGTGAAGACCTCTTCGTGGGTGGGCGCGAGCAGGTAGTCGGCGCCCTTGCGGTCGTGCAGGCGGAAGATGCCGTCGCCGTACTCCTCCCACCGGCCGGTGGCCTCGTACGGCTCGCGCGGCAGCAGCGCCGGGAAGTGCACCTCGTAGGCGCCGGCGGCCGTCATCTCCTCGCGGATGATCTGCTCGACCTTGCCCTTGACCTTCAGGCCCAGCGGCAGCCACGCGAAGATGCCGGGCGCCTGGCGCCGAATGTAGCCGGCGCGCACGAGCAGCCGGTGGCTCGTGACCTCGGCGTCGGCGGGGTCTTCACGGAGCGTGCGGACGAAGTAGTGCGAAAGACGGGTGACCACGAGGGACAAGTCTAGGCGCGCGGATGCCACCGGACCGGCGATCAGCCGCCGAGGACGGCCGCAGCGAGCCTCTCCACGGGGTCTCCTCGCAGCGGCGACCGTCCCGAGCGGCGATCGCTCTCGGCCCCGCAACTTCCGAACGCGGCCTCAGTCGTCGAGCAGCAGCGGCCCGGTCGATGCTGCCGGGCCCGCCGGCGCGTCGGTCGACACCACGGCCGCCGTCGCCGGCGACGCGGCGGCCGGGCTGGCCTCGGCGGATGCCCAGCCTCCCAGGAGCATGACGGCGATGGCGAGGGCGAAGGGAACACGGGAGCGACGGCGCATGGAGCAGACGCTAGCGCCAGGGCGGACGGGGTCCGCGCGCCCTGTGGATAACTGGCGCGGATTTGACGATCCGCCTTCGGGTGTGTGCAATATATTGCATGCCGGTTCCAATCGAGACTCTCGCTCCCCGTCCGCTCCTGCGCGACGAGGTGTTCGCGCGACTGCGCGACGCGATCGTCGATGGAACGCTCGCGCCCGGCGAGCAACTGCGCGACGGGGACGTCGCGACCTGGCTCGGCGTCAGCCGCACGCCGGTCCGAGAAGCGCTGCTCGAACTCGGCCGAGCCGGCCTCGTGCGCGCCCTTCCCGGCCGTTCGACGGTCGTATCGCCTCTCGAGGAGCGGAGCCTGCGCGACGCGCAGGCGGTCGTCGCCGCGATGCACCGGCTCGTCGTGCAGCAGGCGGTCCCCCTCATGACGCCGGCCGACATCGATCGGATGCGCAACGCGAACGACCGGTTCGCCGACGCGCAGGCGGCCGGCGACGCCGATGCCGCCCTCGCCGCCGACGAGGACTTCCACGCGGTCGCTCTCGACGTCAGCGGCAACGCCGCCGCGCGCGCCGTGATCGCGCAGTACGAGCCGGTCCTGCACCGCGCCGAGCGGCTGCGCTTCGCCTCCGTCGAGGGTCGCGACTCCGTCGCGCGCCACGCGAGGCTCATCGACCTGTGCGCGTCCGGCGACGCGGAGGCCGCGGCATCCGTCGCCGAGCAGACCTGGCAGACCCTCACCGTCGAGGCACCCGGATCCGAAGACCCCGAGCCCCGACCCGAGGAGACCCCGTGAAGCTCGAAGAGTTCCCCCGCCATCCGCTGACGTTCGGGCCCAGTCCCCTGCAGCACCTCAAGCGCCTGACGCAGCGCCTGGGTGGCGCTCAGATCTGGGCCAAGCGCGAAGACGTCTCGAGCGGCCTCGCGTTCGGCGGCAACAAGGTGCGCAAGCTCGAGTACATCGTGCCCGACGTGCTGGCCTCGGGCGCCGACACGCTCGTCTCCATCGGCGGCTACCAGTCCAACCACACGCGTCAGGTGGCCGCCGTCGCCGCGCACCTGGGGCTGAAGGCGCGGCTGGTGCAGGAGAAATGGGTGCCGTGGGACGACCCCACCAACGACAGGGTCGGCAACATCCTGCTCTCGCGCATGATGGGCGCGGACTCGCGTCTGGACGACCACGGTTTCGACATCGGCATCCGCGATTCGTGGAAGGACGCCCTCCGCGAGGTCGAGGAGGCCGGCGGCACGCCGTATCCGATTCCCGCCGGCGCGTCCGAGCACCCGCTGGGCGGGCTCGGCTTCGCCAACTGGGCGTTCGAGGTCGCCGAGCAGGAGACGGCGCTCGGGATCACGTTCGACACGATCGTCGTGTGCACCGTGACCGGCTCGACCCACGCCGGGATGATCGCCGGCTTCGCCGCCCTCGAGGACCTCACGGGCGTCAAGCGCCGCGTGATCGGCATCGACGCGTCGGCGACGCTCGAGAAGACGCGCGATCAGGTCGGCCGCATCGCCCGGAACACGGCACAGCTGATCGAGCTCGGCCGCGACCTGCGCGACGACGAGATCCAGGTGCTTGAAGGCTGGGCGGGCGAGCTCTACGGCATCCCGGTCGACTCGACCATGGAGGCGATGGCCCTCGGCGCGCAGCTCGAGGCCATGATCACCGACCCGGTCTACGAGGGGAAGTCGCTCGCCGGGCTCATCGACCTCGTGAAGAGCCGTGATATCCCCGCGGACTCCAACGTGCTCTACGCGCACCTCGGCGGACAGCCCGCGATCAACGCGTATCACTCGCTGTGGTCGTGAGGGCCGCCGGGGCGGCTGCCATCCGAACGTCGGATCCAGGCGCCCTCCGCGCATGAATCCCGCGGGACGCTGCGAACTCGGCGCGCAAGCCCGAATCCCGCAGCGCCCGCGGCCCCTACACTGACGACGTGCCCGCCCGTCGCCCCCGACTCGTCTCCGTCGCGAGCGAAGAACTCGAGCAGGCGTTCGCCGAGCTCCGCCGCACGCTGTCGCTGCCCGGGGATTACCCGGCCGCCGCCGTGGCCGAGGCCGAGCACGCCGCGCGGACGGTGCCGGTGGACCCGGCAGCCTCGGGACTCGCCGATCTGCGCGACATCGAGTTCCTCACGATCGACCCGGAGGGATCCACGGATCTCGATCAGGCGCTGCACCTCGAGCGATCGCCGGACGGCGGCGCCGTGCTACACTACGCCATCGCCGACATCCCCGCCTTCGTCGAGCCCGACGGCGAGCTGGATGCCGAGACGCGCCGACGCGGCCAGACGCTCTACGCCGCCGACGGCAGCATCCCACTGCATCCGCACGTCCTGGGGCAGGATGCCGCATCGCTGCTGCCCGGGCTCGATCGCCGCGCGTACGTGTGGCGGTTCGCGCTCGACGACGGCGCCCGCCCGCTCGCGACGACGCTGACGCGCGCCGTCATCCGCTCGCGCCGGCAGTGGAGCTACGCCGAGGCGCAGGCGGCGTTCGACGACGGATCGGCGCCGCCCAGCATCACCGAGCTGTCGTGGTTCGGGCACGCCCGCCGCGAGCGCGAGAGTGAGCGCGGCGGCGCGAGTCTGAACATCCCCGAGGTCGAGATCGAGGTCGAGGATGGCGGCTACCGGCTGCGTCACCGCGCCATCCGCCCGATCGAAGCGTGGAACGCCCAGGTGTCGCTGCTGACCGGCATGGCGGCAGCCCGGATCATGCTCGACGGCGGCGTGGGGATCCTGCGCACCATGCCCGCCGCCGACGCCGACGACATCGCCGCGTTCCGCGCGAAGACGATCGCCATCGGCATCCCGTGGCGCTTCGACGTCCCCTACGGCGACTACCTCGGTTCGCTCCCCGGTGCGGATGCCGGAGCCCTCGCGATCAAGGACGCCGCGGGCGCGCTCTTCCGCGGCGCCGGCTACGTCGCATTCGACGGCGAGCCGCCCGCGGACCCGGTCCAGGCCGCGGTCGGGGCACCGTACGCCCACACGACCGCCCCCATCCGCCGTCTCATCGACCGCTGGTCGCTCGTCATCTGCGAGGCGCTCGCGAACGGCCGGGAGGTTCCCGCGTGGGCGAGGGAGAGCCTGCCGCAGCTGCCGAAGCTGATGGGACGCGCGATCGAGCGAGCGAACCGCCTCGAGAACGAGTCGGTCGACCGCGTCGAAGCGGCGGTGCTCAAGGGCCACGAGGGCGAGATCTTCCGCGGCACGGTGCTCCGCGAGCACGGCGACGGGGCGCGCGTGCAGCTCTCGCGCCCGCCGTCGGCGATCACCGTTCCCGGCCTCGAGGCGCCCCCCGGCACGGCCGTGCGCGTGCGGCTCACGTCCGCGGACGTCGGCGCCGGCGAGGTCGCGTTCGCCCCGGTCGGCACCTGACGCACGTCCGCCCGGGCACCGAGCGTCGGGAAATCCCGCGTTCGTCGGAGCATCCGGAGTCAGATCCTCCGGCGGAGCGCGGATTCTCCGACGCACGAGGGCGGCACCCGCGGTCGAGGCCGACTCGCGGATGCCGCCCAGCGCCTCAGTACACCGAGGCGTACAGCTCCTGGATCTGCGCGACGGTGACGTCCCGCGGGTTGCCGCCACAGCACACGTCGTCGAACGCGGCCTGCGCGAGCGCGGCGAGGTCCTCCTCCTTCGCGCCGACCGCGCGCAGCGTCGTCGGGCTGTGCAGGTCCTCGACGAGCTGAGCGACGGCGTCGACGGCCGCGGTGCGCGCCTCTTCGAGCGACAGGGACTGGGCGCCGTCGACCCCGAACGCCTCGGCGATGTTGCGGAACTTCTCCCCCGTCGCCTCGGCGTTGAACGCCATCACCGGCGCCAGCAGGATGCCGTTGGCGACGCCGTGCGGGGCGGAGTAGAAGCCGCCCAGCGGGTGCGCCATGGCGTGCACGAGGCCGAGCCCGACGTTGGAGTAGCCCATGCCGGCGATGTACTGCGCGATCGACATCTCCTCCATCGCTGCGGGGTCGCCGGCGACGGCCTTGCGCAGCGAGCGCGCGATCATCTGGATCGCGGTGAGGTGGAACATGTCCGACATCTGCCACGCCGCGGCGGTCGTGTAGCCCTCGATCGCGTGGGTCAGCGCGTCGAGTCCGGTCGCGGCCTTGAGCGCCACGGGCGCGCCCGCCATCATGTCGGGGTCGACGACGGCGAGCACCGGGATGTCGTGCGCGTCGACACAGACGAACTTGCGGTGGTTCTGGGCATCCGTGATGACGTAGTTGATCGTGGTCTCGGATGCCGTGCCCGCCGTCGTCGGAACGGCGATGATCGGCACCGACGGGTTCTTCGTGGGGGCGACGCCCTCGAGCGACCGCACGTCGGCGAACTCCGGGTTCGCCGTGATGATGCCGATCGCCTTGCAGGTGTCCTGCGGCGAGCCGCCGCCGATGGCGATGAGGACGTCGGAGCCGGACGCCGCGAACGCGGCGACTCCCGCCTGCACGTTCTCGATGGTGGGGTTGGGCACGACGTCGGAGTACACCTCGTAGGCGAACTCCGCGTTGTCGAGCAGCGCCGTGACCTTGTCGACGGTGCCGGTGGAGAGCAGGCCCGGGTCGGTGACCACGAACGCCTTCGCGAAGCCCCGTCGGGCGAGCTCCTCGGGGATGACCGAGATGGCGCCTGCGCCGAAGTAGGCCGTCTGATTCCAAATCATGCGGTTGACCATGGCTTCAGCGTACGACTGTGGTCTGACCACATGCGGTTCTTTGTTGTGGAGCGACTATGGACCTGCCGACAGGCGCCTCCGGATTGGAACGTTTCACCAACGCGCGGCCGGTCCGTCGGACCCAGCCCCGATCAGTCGCGCCCCGCTACAGGAGCAGCAGGATCGCTTCCGCCAGCGGAGCGAGAGCGTCCGGGTCGGGAGACGGTGACGGGGACGGCTCGAGCATCAGCGTGTTCACGCCGTCGGTGACCGCGAGACGCCCCCACGACCCCTCGAAGCGGGCGAGGCCGGGCACCCACGCTGATCCCTCGGCACCGGCCACCGAGACCGACGGTGCGGAGTCGACGGCCTCCGCCGTCCAGAAGGAGACCCCTCCGCCGGGGATGACGGTCACCGCGACGCTCGTGCCGGTCCGTCCCTCACCCTCGCCCGAGGAGAAGGAAAGAGTGCAGAGTCTCGTGCTCGTGCCCGGGATCTGCGCGGGGTGGACGGGCGCCTCGGCAGAAGCGGTTTCATCGGATGCCTCCACCCGCTCGTACCCGTGCACCGCCGGATCGATAGCGGCGGCCAGCACCGTGCAATCGGGCAGCTCCCACCAGTCGTCCTGCGGCGTCATCGCGACGCCGGACGGATACTCCCCCATCTTTTCCGCGGCCAGGGCGAAGAGCCCCTCCACCGCATCCGCTTCGACGTCGGCCCCGTAGGCGCTCACGAAGAGCCAGGTTCCGTCGACGACACCGACCGCGACGCACTCCGTCTCGGGGCGATGCTCCGGCTCGCCCGTGGAGCATCCCGCGGGGTTGGCCTCCATGACGGATACGGGGACGACCGCCTCTGGATAGGCGTACACACGGGTGATCGCCCCCATATAGACGCTCTCCGACACCCATACGCAATCGATGCCGCCCAGCACGGGGTGCCAGCCCGGCTCCCAGGGGAAGTCGGTGCGCACCATCGCGAGGCCCGTCACTGCTTCGACCTCGCTCACGGTCAGGACCTCGGCGCAGGATCCGCTGAACGGCTGCGTCCCCTCGGCGGGAGGCTCGGCGGTGGGCGACGGAGACGGCGACGCGTCGGCCGTCGGCGTGGCGACGCCTGCGGGAGTGGAGACGGCCGTCTCGGGTACCGAGGAGCCGGACGCGAGCACGACCGCGGAGACCCCCGCGACCAGCGTGACGGCCACCGCCGCCGCGACGATCCAGGGCCCGCGCCGCGGCGGACGCGTGGCGGCGGCCGCGTGCTCCGACGCATCGGGTGTGGGGTGCTCCGGCGATTCGTCGCTCATACCGCACCACCGGGCAGCGAGGGAGGGGCAGCCGACGGCGCAGTGCGGAACATGCGGACCATTGTGAGCGAATCTCGACGCGGCGATCACTCGGCGGCACGCGGCCTGTGGAGAACCGGTCGCGGGCACTCAAGCTCCCGGGAGTCTCCGCTCTACGCTGGACGGGTGCGCACCGCCCTCCTCACCGGATTCGAGCCCTTCGGCGGCGACGCCGCCAACCCGTCCGGCGAAGCGGTCCGGATCGTGGGCGCCGGCTGGGACGGCCCCGAGACACTCGTGACCGAGGTTCTGCCGGTCACGTTCGCCGGTGCCCGGGCGCGCCTGCGCGAGCTCATCGACGAGCACGACCCCGAGGTGGTGGTCGCGACCGGTCTCGCCGGCGGCCGCGCGACGGTCACGCCCGAACGCGTCGCCATCAATCTCGCCGACGCCCGCATCCCCGACAACGCCGGAATGCAGCTGCTCGATGAGCCGGTGGTCGCCGGCGGCCCCGCGGCCCACTTCGCGGGACTGCCGGTCAAGGCCATCACGGCGGCGATGGCTGCCGCCGGCATCCCGTCCTCGCTCTCGCATTCGGCGGGCACCTTCGTGTGCAACCACGTGTTCTACATCGCCGCCCATGAGGCCGCGACGCGGCGCGACATGCGCGCCGGCTTCATCCACGTGCCGTGGGCGAGGGGAATGGCACCCGGCGGCGAGCCGGAGCTGCCCCTCGGCGACATCGCGCGCGCGCTGCACATCGCCGTGCGCACGTCGCTGGACACGCGCGTCGACATCCGGGCTGCCGGCGGCGCGATCAGCTGACCCGGCCGGCGACGCTCGCCCGCCCCGACAGCGCAAGCCGGCCCTCTCCTCGCGCCGCGGACGGGGAAGATTCGGCGAAGAACGGGCGTCCCGCCGTCTGCTCGATGCGCCACGGCGGGGCGAGTCCTTCCCTTGCGCAGAAATTCCCGCGATCTTCCACCCTGAAACGGTCAGAAGACGGCGATTCCTTGGCACACAGTGGAGTCAAGCAACCGCCCACACGCCGTGAGCGAGAACCCACGACGGAGGAACCACACATGACTGCCTACCAAGACGACATCGAGGCCATCCAGGCGCTCAAGGAGCAGTACGGCTCGCCCTGGGACGCCGTCAACCCCGAGTACGTCGCCCGCATGCGCGCACAGAACCGCTTCAAGACCGGACTCGAGATCGCCCAGTACACGGCCGACATCATGCGCCGCGACATGGACGAGTACGACGCCGACTCGTCGGTCTACACGCAGTCGCTGGGCGTGTGGCACGGCTTCGTCGGGCAGCAGAAGATGATCTCGATCAAGAAGCACCTGAAGTCGACGAACAAGCGCTACCTCTACCTGTCGGGGTGGATGGTCGCAGCTCTCCGCTCCGAGTTCGGGCCGCTCCCCGACCAGTCGATGCACGAGAAGACGGCGGTCCCCGCCCTCATCGAGGAGCTCTACACGTTCCTGCGCCAGGCCGACGCCCGCGAGCTCGACCTGCTGTTCACGCAGCTCGACAACGCGCGTCTGGCCGGCGACGAGACGGCGGTCGAGTTCATCCAGTCGCAGATCGACACCTACGAGACGCACGTCGTCCCGATCATCGCCGACATCGACGCCGGCTTCGGCAACCCCGAGGCGACGTACCTGCTCGCCAAGAAGATGATCGAGGCGGGCGCCTGCGCCATCCAGATCGAGAACCAGGTCTCGGACGAGAAGCAGTGCGGTCACCAGGACGGCAAGGTGACGGTGCCGCACGAGGACTTCCTCGCCAAGATCGCCGCCGTCCGCTACGCGTTCCTCGAGCTCGGCATCGACAACGGCATCATCGTCGCCCGCACCGACTCGCTCGGCGCCGGCCTGACGCAGAAGCTCGCCGTCACCAGCACGCCCGGCGACCTCGGCGACCAGTACAACGCGTTCCTCGACGTCGAGGAGATCTCGGACGACGACCTCGGCAACGGCGACGTCGTCATCAAGCGCGACGGCAAGCTGATGCGCCCCAAGCGCCTCGCGAGCAACCTCTACCGGTTCCGCGCCGGCACGGGTGAGGCCCGCTGCGTGCTCGACTGCATCACGTCGCTCCAGAACGGCGCTGACCTGCTGTGGATCGAGACCGAGAAGCCGCACGTCGCGCAGATCGCCGGCATGGTCGACGAGATCCGCAAGGAGATCCCGAACGCGAAGCTCGTCTACAACAACAGCCCGTCGTTCAACTGGACGCTGAACTTCCGCCAGCAGGCCTACGACCAGCTCGTGGAGCAGGGTGCGGACGTCTCTGCCTACAAGCGCGACGAGCTCATGAGCGTCGAGTACGACGACACCGAGCTCGGCCGCCTCGCCGACGAGAAGATCCGCTCGTTCCAGAAGGACGGCTCGGCCCGCGCCGGGATCTTCCACCACCTCATCACGCTGCCGACGTACCACACGGCCGCGCTGTCGACCGACGACCTCGCGAAGGGCTACTTCGCCGACGAGGGCATGCTCGCCTACGTCAAGGGCGTGCAGCGCCGCGAGATCCGCGAGGGCATCGCGACCGTGAAGCACCAGAACATGGCAGGGTCCGACATCGGCGACAACCACAAGGAGTACTTCGCCGGTGACGCCGCCCTCAAGGCCGGCGGCAAGGACAACACGATGAACCAGTTCAGCTGAGTCCGCTGCAGCGAAAGGGCCCCCGCTTCGGCGGGGGCCCTTTCGCTGTGCGGGGCCGATGTCAGCTGGTGATGACCTGCGCGGTGCCCACCGCCGCGTCGGGGCCCATCTCGTCTGCGATGCGGTTGGCCTCGTCGATGAGCGTCTGCACGATCTCGGCCTCGGGCACGGTCTTGATGACCTGGCCCTTGACGAAGATCTGGCCCTTGCCGTTGCCGCTCGCGACTCCGAGGTCGGCGTCGCGCGCCTCGCCGGGACCGTTGACGACGCAGCCCATGACCGCGACGCGCAGCGGCACCGTCATGTCCTTGAGGCCCTCGGTGACGTTGTCGGCCAGCGAATAGACGTCGACCTGAGCGCGGCCGCACGACGGGCACGACACGATCTCGAGCTTGCGCTCGCGCAGGTTCAGCGACTGCAGGATCTGGTGGCCGACCTTGACCTCTTCGGCCGGCGGCGCCGACAGCGACACGCGGATCGTGTCGCCGATGCCCTCGGCGAGCAGGATGCCGAACGCCGTCGCGCTCTTGATGGTGCCCTGGAAGGCCGGTCCCGCCTCGGTGACGCCCAGGTGCAGCGGCCAGTCGCCGCGCTCGGCGAGCTGCCGGTAGGCCTTCACCATGACGATGGGGTCGTTGTGCTTGACCGAGATCTTGAAGTCGTGGAAGTCGTGCTCCTCGAACAGCGACGCCTCCCACACGGCGCTCTCGACGAGCGCCTCGGGGGTGGCTTTGCCGTACTTCTCGAGCAGGCGCTTGTCGAGCGACCCGGCGTTCACGCCGATGCGCAGCGAGACTCCCGCCGCCTGCGCCGCCTTCGCGATCGCGCCGACCTGGTCGTCGAACTTGCGGATGTTGCCCGGGTTCACGCGCACGGCGGCGCAGCCGGCGTCGATCGCCTGGAAGACGTACTTCGGCTGGAAGTGGATGTCGGCGATGACCGGGATCTGGCTCTTCTTCGCGATGATGTGGAGGACATCGGCGTCGTCCTGGCTCGGCACCGCGACGCGCACGATCTCGCAGCCGGATGCCGTCAGCTCGGCGATCTGCTGAAGCGTGGCGTTGATGTTCGTCGTCGGCGTCGTCGTCATCGACTGGACGCTGACGGGCGCGTCGCCGCCGACCAGGACCTTGCCGACCTTGATCTGGCGGGACTTCCGGCGCGGAGCGAGGGTTTCGGGGACCTTCGGCATTCCGATGTTCACAGCAGGCACGCCCCCCAGCCTACGCCGACGACGGCCAACCGGCGGTGGAGGCGGCGTGCCCGACACGTGTAGCTTGGCGCGCATGAGTCTCAGCCACCGACTCACCCGCATGACGGGTCGGGACCCGAACGAACCGCACCGCCAGGCAACGCCCCTGGAGCTGCTGTTCGACCTGACGTTCGTCGTGGCCTTCAGCCAGGCCGCGACGCAGACCGCGCACCTGCTCGAGCTGGGGCATGTCGGCCCCGCGCTCATGGGCTTCTCGCTGGCGGTGTTCGGCATCTCGTGGGCGTGGATCAACTACTCGTGGCTGGCCTCGGCCTACGACAACCAGGACATCTTCTTCCGTGTCGCGACGCTCATCGCGATGGTGGGCGTGCTGATCCTCGCGATGGGCATCCCGCCCGCCTTCCACTCCATCGACGAGGGCGCGCACCTCGACAACGGCCTGCTCGTCGTCGGCTACGTCATCATGCGCGTCGCGACGGTCGCCCTGTGGCTGCGCGCGGCGCGCGACGACCCCGAGCGGCGGGCGACGTGCCTGACGTACGCCGGCTGGGTGTCGGCCGCCCAGGTCGGCTGGATCGCGCTGGTGTTCGCCGATCCGCCGCTGATGGCGACCTTCACCATCGCCGCACTGCTGGTGGCCGCCGAGATCATCGGACCCGTCGTCGCCGAGCACCGGTACGGCGGTACGCCGTGGCACGCTCACCACATCGCCGAGCGATATGGACTGCTCGTCATCATCACGCTCGGCGAGGTCGTGCTGGGCACCATCCTCATCATCTCGGCCGTGGTCGAGGACGAAGGGTGGTCGCTCGAGGCCGGCATCCTCGCCCTGTCCGGCACGGCGCTGGCGTTCGGCATGTGGTGGGTCTACTTCATGATCCCGTCCGCACGCGTGCTCCGCGTGCACCGCAATCGCGCCTTCGCGTGGGGATACGGGCACATGATCCTGTTCGGATCGATCGTCGGCGTCGGCGCCGGACTCCATGTCGCGGCCAATGTCATCGCGCACGTCGCGCACGTCGATGCCCTCTTCGCGATGTGGTGCGTGGCCATCCCGGTCGCGATCTTCCTGATCTGCGTCTACGTCCTCTACTCGCTGCTGCTGATGGAGTTCGATCCCTTCCACCTCTGGCTGTTCGCCGGCTCCCTCGTCGTGCTCGTCCTGAGCATCGTCGCCGTGGGGCTGGGCGCGACTCTGGGCGTGGGACTGCTGATCGCCGCGCTCTCCCCCGTCGTCACGATCGTCGGCTACGAGACGGTCGGACACCGGCACCAGGCCGAGGCCCTCGAGCGGGCGATGGCGTGAGCACGGGCCGCGAGGGCTGTGGTAGTTTCGGCGCATGTCCGCGCACCCCACCTGGTGGCTCACCGCATAGGCGGTGGGCACGCGTGACCATGACCGCCTCCGGGCGGTCTTCTTCGTTTTGGTGACCGCCCCATGACGAAAGACCGAGATGACCGGGCCCGCTGACACCCTCTTCGACCTCGCCGCGCGCGGCGTCCCCTTCGCCCTGATCGCGCGCGACGACGCCTCTGTCGAGGTCCTCACCGGCGACGTCGTCGACGTCGAGCTGCTCGCCGACATCCCGCTCGCCGATGCAGCCGGAGCCCCGCGCGAGGTGCTCGCGCTGGTGCCGTACCGGCAGGTGCGCGAGCGCGGCTTCGCGTGCCACGACGACGATGCGCCGCTGCGGTGCCTGGTCGTCGACGAGCACACCGCGCTCCCCCGCGACGCCGTGCTGGCGGCCCTCCCGACCGCGCCGGTCCCGCTGACGGATGCCGGCTTCGACCTGTCCGACGAGGACTACGCCGAGATCGTCCGCGACGTGATCACGAACGAGATCGGACGCGGCGAGGGAGCCAACTTCGTCATCCGGCGCGACTTCGTCGCCGGCGTCGACGCCGATCCCGTCACGGCCGCCTTCACCTGGTTCCGGGCCCTTCTCGAGCACGAGCGCGGCGCCTACTGGACGTTCCTCGTCGTCACGCCGGGACACATCGCCGTGGGCGCCAGCCCCGAGGCGCATGTCAGCGCGCAGGACGGCATCGTGACGATGAACCCCATCTCGGGCACGTTCCGTCACCCGGCGGGAGGCGCGACGGTCGAGACCCTCAGCGAGTTCCTGGAGTCGACCAAGGAGACCGAGGAGCTCTTCATGGTCGTCGACGAAGAGCTGAAGATGATGAGCGCCGTGTGCTCCGACGGCGGCCGCATCACCGGGCCGCACCTCAAGGAGATGTCGCGCCTGACCCACACCGAGTACATGCTGCGGGGGACGAGCCGCCTCGACCCGCGCGACATCCTGCGCGAGACCATGTTCGCCCCCACGGTCACCGGCTCCCCCATGCAGAACGCGTGCACCGTGATCGCCCGGCACGAGCGCGAGCCGCGGGGCTACTACTCCGGTGTCGCGGCGCTGTTCACGCCGCGCACGGACGACGTCCTCCCCGGCGAACCCACCCACGACCTCGATGCGCCGATCCTCATCCGCACGGCGTACCTCGTGGACGGGCGGCTGCGCGTGCCGGTCGGCGCGACGCTCGTGCGCCACTCGGACCCGTACGGCGAGGTCGGCGAGACGCATGGCAAGGCGGCCGGCGTCCTCGGTGCGATCGGCGCGATCCCGCGCGACGCCGCCGCCGAGGCGGCACGCGACGAGATCGACGAGGACGCCCCCGCTCCGGTCTCGCGCAAGCTCGCCGACGACCCGGGCGTCGCTGCGCTGCTGATGTCGCGCAACGCGCGCCTGGCCGACTTCTGGCTCAATCCGCAAGACCCCGGCGAGTCGGGGCCGTTCGCGGGCCGGTCGGCGCTCGTCATCGACGCCGAGGACCGTTTCACCACGATGCTCGCCCACCAGCTGCGGCACCTCGGGCTCGATGCCCGCATCGTCCCGTGGGACGCGGCATCCGACGAAGACATCGACGACGCCGAGCTCGTCGTGGCCGGTCCCGGCCCGGGCGACCCGCGCGATGAGACCAGCGCCCGCATCCGCCGCATGCGCGAGATCGTGGCGCGGCGGCGCGCGTCGGGACGGCCGCTGCTGGCGGTGTGCCTGAGCCACCAGATCCTCGCCGACGGCCTCGGCGTGGGCCTGGGACCGCTCGACGCGCCGCACCAGGGCCTGCAGAAGACCGTCGACGTGTTCGGGCAGCCGGCGTCCATCGGGTTCTACAACACGTTCACGGCTCGGGTCGCGCCGGGCACCACGCGCGTGGACGGCGCGGAGCTGTCGACGGATGCCGCCGGCGACGTGTACGCGCTGCGCGGCGCCGGCTTCGCGTCGGTGCAGGGCCACCTCGAGTCGATCCTGTCGCGCGACGGCATGACGACCCTCGAGCGGCTCATCACGCACGCGCTCACGCCCGTCGGCGCCTAGCCGGATCGGCGCACGCTCAGGATTCGGGCGGGCGACCCAGCCGACGCTCGAGGAGGCGCCGCTCGGCGGCGTTCGCCGTCAGCTCGAGCGCCCGCAGGTCCGCGGCGAGCGCCTCGTCCTCGCGCCCGAGTTCGCGCAGCAGCGACGCGCGCACGGCATGCCACAGGTGGGCGCCGGCGAGCGCGGGCTCGAGGTCGTCCACCTCGGCGAGGGCGACGTCAGGTCCGTCCACGCGCGCCAGCGCCACCGCGCGGTTGAGCCGCACGAGCGGCGAGCGGTCGTAGGCCAGCAGCATGTCGTACAGCGTGAGCACCTGCAGCCAGTCGGTGCCGGCGTCGCCCGTCGCATCCGCGTGGCACGCCGCGATCGCCGCGTGCAGCTGCCAGCGCCCCGGCCGCCGCAGGGCCGCCGCCGCACGCAGCGACGAGTGCGCCGCGATCATGAGCGAACGGTCCCAGCGCGACCGGTCCTGGTCGCCGAGCAGCACCAGATCGCCGTCGACCGCGCGGGCACTCTCCCGCGCGCGGTGGAACAGCAGCAACGCGACCAGTCCGTGCGCTTCGGCCTCGTCCGGCAGCGACGCGGCAACCACGCGCGCCAGCCAGATCGCGTCGTCGGCGAGGTCTCGGTCGGCGGCGGCATCCCGCCCGTCCATCAGATGCGCCTCGCTGTACATGACCGACACGACCGTCAGCACGATGTCCAGCCGCTCGCGGCGGTCGTCGCCCTCGGGGATCTGGAGCGGGATGCCCGCAGCGGCGATCTTGCGCTTCGCGCGCACGATGCGCTGCTGTACCGTCGGCACCGGCTGGAGCGTTGCGCGGGCGATCTGCGCCGTGGTGAGCCCGACGATCGTTCGCAGCGTCAGCGCGAGCTGCGCGTCGGGCGCGAGCGCCGGGTGGCAGCAGCCGAACAGCAGTGGGAGCCGCTCGTCCGGCTCGGCGGCATCCGTCCCCGCCTCCTCGCGCAGCGGCTCGGCGAGCAGCGTGAGCTTGTCGCGGTACACCCGGTCGCGTCGCAGCCGGTCCATGGCGTTGTGGCGCGCCGCCTCGGTCAGCCACGCTCCGGGGCGGGGCGGGATGCCGCGCACGCGCCACTCCCGCACCGCCTCTTCGACGGCGTCGGCGACGGCCTCCTCGGCCACGTCGAAGCTGCCCAGCCTCCGTGTGAGGGCTGCGACGATGCGCCCCGACTCGGCGCGCACGGTCTCGGAGAGGAGGAGATCGGATGCCGCGGCCGCCGGCTCGTCGCCGGAGTCGCGGGCCGCGGCATCCGCCCCCGTCACTGCTCGAACTGGCTGTAGTCGACGACCATGGGACGGATCTCGAC
The DNA here is from genome assembly GCF_014208045.1 of Microbacterium thalassium. Lineage (NCBI taxonomy): Bacteria > Bacillati > Actinomycetota > Actinomycetes > Micrococcales > Microbacteriaceae > Microbacterium > Microbacterium thalassium. Next base: position 1,926,977 of record NZ_JACHML010000001.1, on the reverse strand, counting down.
CGAGACGCCCGGCGTCTCGAGGGCCGGCCACGTCTTCGTCATCGCGATGGCCGCGTCGAGGTCGGGGACGTCGATGACGGTGAACCCGCCCACGACCTCCTTGGCCTCCGAGAAGGGGCCGTCGACGACCACGGGTCCCGTGTCGCCGTGAGCGACGGTCGTCGCGGTGGACACCGGCTGGAGCTCGGCGCTGATGCCGGCGAACTTGTCGGAGTGCTCGCCGAACCACTCGTAGATGCGGCCGTAGACCTCCTGCGCGCGGGCGGGGTCCACGGCGTCGTCGAGCTCGGGCGTGGACGTGAACATGAGGACGTACTTCACGGTGACGTTCCTTTCGTCAGGGGAACCGTTTCATCCCCACAGCGAACGGACAAGCCCCGGATCGACATGCGCCGGCGAATCCGTCACCCGAGCAGCGAGATCGGGTTCACGAGGTCCGAGATGATCAGCACGGCGCCCATCGCGATCAGGGCGACGACGACGACGAAGGTCGCCGGCACGAGCCGCGTCGCGTCGACCGGCTTCGGAGCCGCGCGCCCGGTCAGCTTCGCCCACGCGCGCTTGATGCCGTCCCACAGCGCCACGGCGATGTGGCCGCCGTCCAGCGGCAGCAGCGGCACCATGTTGAACACGAACAGCGCGATGTTCAGGGATGCGAGCAGCGAGAGGAAGCCGGCGACGCGGTTGAGGATCGGCGCGTCGGCGGCCGCCACTTCGCCGGCGATGAAGCCCGCGCCGACGACGCTCAGCGGGCCGTTGGGGTCGCGCTCCTGCCCGGTGATCGTGTCGACGCCCGTCTCCCACACCTTCACCGGCAGCTGCCAGATGAGGTTCGCGACGGCGCCGACGTTCTGCGCGGCGACGACGGGCGCCTCCCACAGCGGGGCGCGCAGGTAGTCGACCTCCTGCCGGATGCCGACGAAGCCGACCTCCTCGGTCACGGTCTCGCCGTTCTCGTCGACGACGACCTGACCCTGCGCGTCGGTGGCGGCGCGCTCGACCGCGAGCGGCGTCAGGGTGAGCGTCTGTTCGGCGCCGTCGCGCTCGATCACCACCGGGATAGGCTCTCCGGCGGATTCCTGGATGATGGCGGATGCCTCGGCGAACGTCTCCACCGGCTCGCCGTCGACGGCCACCAGCACGTCGCCGGGCTCGATGCCGGCCGCCGCGGCAGGAGCGACGGGATCGTCGGCGGTGCACTCGGTGCGCTCGGCGTCGGCGGGGATGATGCACTGGCTGACGCTCTGGACCGTCGTCGTCGCCGTCTGGAGGCCGATGCCGCTGAGCAGGATCGCGAACAGCACGACGGCCAGCAGCAGGTTCATGAGAGGGCCGCCGAGCATGATGACGACGCGCTTCCACACCGGCAGGCGGTAGAACACGCGGGTGTCGTCGCCCGCCTCGAGGGTCTCGTCGTTGGCGGCGCGGGCGTCCTGCACCATCGTCGCGAAGAAGCCGCCGCCGGCGCGGCCCGACCCGGCTCGCGCGGCCTCCTGGGGAGACGGCGGGTACATCCCCGCCATCGAGATGTAGCCGCCGAGCGGGATCGCCTTGATGCCGTACTCGGTCTCGCCCCGGCGGCGCGACCACAGCGTGGGACCGAAGCCGACCATGTACTGGCCGACGCGCACGCCGAACTTCTTGGCGGGCACGAGGTGCCCGATCTCGTGCAGGGCGATCGAGACGGCGAGCCCCACGATCATGAGGACCAGGCCGATGACGAACGCGATCGCTTCCACACGAACACGGTACCCGCGCCGCGCTTTGAGTTCGCCGCGAAGTCGCTCTGCACATGACCGCGGCGGTGCGTCCGCGGGTGAGAAGATGGTTCCGACATGCCGACAGACGCCCCCTCGAATCTGCCCCCCGTGCTGCGCCCGGAGCACCCGCCCGTCCACGCGCTGAGCGATCTCGCAGCCCGCTTCGGGAGCGAGGTGCGCGGCGACGCCGCGGGCGTCGAGCTCACCGGCATCACGCTGGCGACCGCCGATCTGCGGCCCGGTGAAGCCTTCGTCGCGATCCGCGGCGGCACGCGCCACGGCGCCGAGTTCGCGGCCGCCGCCGCCGAGAAGGGGGCCGTCGCGGTCATCACCGACGCCGCCGGCGCCGATCTCGCCGATTCCGCGGGCCTGCCGATCGTCGTGGTGGAGCACCCCCGCGCGCTGCTGGGCGATCTGTCGGCCTGGGTGTACGGCACGGGCCCCGGCGACGACATCCCGCTGCTGTTCGGCACGACGGGCACGAACGGCAAGACGAGCGTGTCGCATCTGCTCGAGGGCATCCTCGAGCAGCTCGGCGTCGTCACCGGCCTGTCGTCGACCGCCGAGCGCCACATCGCCGGCGAGGTCATCGTCTCGCGGCTGACCACGCCCGAGGCATCCGAGTTCCACGCGCTCCTCGCGCTGATGCGCGAGCGCGGGGTCGAGGCCGTGGCGGTCGAGGTGAGCGCGCAGGCTCTCAGCCGGCATCGCGTCGACGGACTCGTCTTCGACGTCGCCGGCTTCACGAATCTCAGCCACGACCACCTCGACGACTACGCCGACATGCGCGAGTACTTCGAGGCGAAGATGCCGCTGTTCCGGCCGGACCGCTCGAAGCGCGCCGTCATCTGCCTGGACTCCGAGTACGGGCCCGAGGTCGCCGAGCGCTGCGAGGTGCCCGCGGTCACCATCGCGACGCCCGCGATCGCGTTCGAGGCGGAGGCCGCGGCGTCCGCGGACTGGATCGTCGACATCATCGACGAGCGCCAGGACGGCACCGAGTTCTCGCTGACGGCGCGCGACGGGCGCACCCTCACGACGGTCGTCCCGGTCATCGGGCGCCACATGGCCGCCAACGCCGGGCTCGCGATCGTGATGCTGCTCGAGGGCGGCTACCGGTGGGAGCGCCTGACCTCGGCGCTGGACGGCGGCCGCATCGAAGCGTACCTTCCCGGGCGCACGCAACTGGTGTCGGGCGAACGCGGTCCCGCGATCTACGTCGACTTCGGCCACTCCCCCGACGCGTTCGAGAAGACGCTCGCCGCGATCCGGCGCGTGACGCCGGGGAAGACCGTCATGCTGTTCGGCGCCGACGGCGACCGCGACGCGACCAAGCGCCACGATATGGGGCGCACCGCCGTCGAGGGCAGCGACATCCTCGTGATCACCGACCACCACCCGCGCTTCGAGGACCCCGACTCGATCCGCGCGACGCTCATCGAGGGTGCACGACGCGCGCGACCCGAGGCCGAGATCCTGGAGTTCTCGCCGCCCGAGCGCGCCATCGTCGAGACGGTGGCGCGAGTGGGCGACGGCGACGCGGTCCTGTGGGCCGGCCCGGGGCACCAGGACTACCGGGACATCCGGGGCGTGCGCACACCGTACTCCGCGCGCGAGCTCGCCCGCCGGGCGCTGCGGGCGGCCGGCTGGCCCGTGCCGGATCCCCATTGGCCGGTGCCGTATCCGGACGATCACGTCGTCATCTCGGATCCGCTGCGACCCTTCGACTTCCCCGCTTCCTGAACCGGCGCGCACCCCTCTCACGCGCGCGCGAGGGCTTTGTGGTCTGACCACAAAGCCCTCGCGCGTATCCCGGCCCGCTGTTGTGGAATCCGTGCATCTTGATATGTGGTCTGACCACATGGAGTAGCCTGAGATCACGGCACGCCGGAAGGCTCCCCACGAGGGCCTGCGAACCGACGCGACCGACCAGTCGACGAAGAAGGAATCGTGTCATGAGCATCGCAGAAGCAGCACCCGCCACCCCCGGGTCGCAGCACGACCAGGTCCCCACGGCATGGGCGGGATTCGTCCCCGGCCCCTGGCAGGACGCCATCGACGTGCGCGACTTCATCCAGCGCAACCTCACGCCCTACGACGGCGACGCGGCGTTCCTCGCCGGACCCACCGAGCGCACGACGCGCGTGTGGGACACCCTGAGCGCCATGTTCCCCGAGGAGCGCGAGAAGGGCGTCTACGACGTCGACCCGCACACCCCCGCCGGCATCACCGCCCACGGCCCCGGCTACATCAGCGATGACGACCACGTGATCGTCGGGCTCCAGACCGACGCTCCCCTGAAGCGGGCCATCATGCCCAACGGCGGCTGGCGCATGGTCGAGACCGCGCTCGACACCTACGGCTACGAGGTCGACCAGACCCTCAAGACGGTCTTCACCGAGTACCGCAAGACGCACAACCAGGGCGTCTTCGACGTCTACCCGCCCAAGGTCCGCGCCGCCCGCAGCGCCCACATCGTCACCGGCCTGCCCGACGCGTACGGCCGCGGCCGGATCATCGGCGACTACCGCCGCGTCGCCCTCTACGGCGTCGACGGCCTCATCGCCGCGAAGAAGCTCGACAAGCTCGACCTCGACACCCGCCCCTTCTCGGACAAGGTCGCGCGCGAGCGCGAGGAGCACGCGGAGCAGCTGCGGGCCCTCGTCGAGCTCAAGCAGATGGCGGCGAGCTACGGCGTGGACATCTCGGGCCCGGCGACCACGGCCGCCGAGGCCGTGCAATGGCTGTACTTCGGCTACCTCGCCTCGGTCAAGGAGCAGAACGGCGCGGCGATGTCGCTCGGCCGCACCTCGACGTTCCTCGACGTCTACATCGAGCGCGACCTCGCCGCCGGCACCCTCACCGAGGAGCGGGCCCAGGAGCTCGTCGACGACTTCGTGATCAAGCTGCGGATCGTCCGGTTCCTGCGCACCCCCGAGTACGATGCACTGTTCTCCGGCGACCCGACGTGGGTCACCGAGACGATCGGCGGCATCGGCGAGGACGGCCGCTCGATGGTCACCAAGAACTCGTTCCGGTTCCTGCAGACGCTGTACAACCTGGGGCCCGCGCCCGAGCCGAACATGACGGTCTTCTGGTCGAGCAAGCTCCCGCAGGGGTTCAAGGACTTCTGCGCGCAGGTCTCGATCGACACCTCGGCGGTGCAGTACGAGTCCGACGACCTCATCCGCTGCCGGTGGGGCGACGACGCGGCCATCGCGTGCTGCGTCTCGCCCATGCGCGTCGGCAAGCAGATGCAGTTCTTCGGCGCCCGCGTGAACCTCGCCAAGGCGCTGCTGTACGCCATCAACGGCGGCCGTGACGAGGTCAGCGGCAAGCAGGTCTCCCCCGCGGCCGCGCCCGTCGCCGACGCGATGCTGGACTACGACGACGTCATGGCCCGCTTCGACAAGACGATGGACTGGCTCGCCGACACCTACGTCGAGGCGCTCAACTGCATCCACTGGTCGCACGACAAGTACGCGTACGAGCGCATCGAGATGGCGCTGCACGACAAGAACGTGATGCGCACGATGGCCTGCGGCATCGCCGGGCTGTCGGTCGCGGCCGACTCGCTCGCGGCGATCAAGTACGCCGCCGTGACGCCCGTCTTCGACGAGCGCGGCATCGTGGTCGACTACGAGACCGAGGGCGAGTTCCCCACGTTCGGCAACGACGACGACCGCGCCGACGACATCGCGGTGGACCTCGTGGAGCGGTTCATGGCGAAGGTGCGCACGCACCCGACCTACCGCGACGCGGTGCCGACGCAGTCGGTGCTGACGATCACGTCGAACGTCGTGTACGGCAAGGCCACGGGCTCGACCCCCGACGGCCGCCGCGCCGGCGAGCCGTTCGCCCCGGGCGCGAACCCGATGAACGGGCGCGACACGCACGGCATGCTCGCCTCGGCGCTGTCGGTGGCGAAGCTGCCGTACAGCGAGGCCGAGGACGGCATCTCGCTGACCAACACGGTGGTCCCCTCGGGCCTGGGCCGCACGAAGGACGAGCAGGTGGCCAACCTCAGCGGTCTGCTGGACGCCTACATCGGCGCCAACGGCTACCACATGAACGTCAACGTGCTGAACCGCGAGACGCTCGAGGACGCCATGGAGCACCCGGAGAACTACCCGCAGCTGACGATCCGCGTCTCGGGCTACGCCGTCAACTTCGTCCGTCTCACCCGCGAGCAGCAGCTCGACGTGCTGTCTCGCACCTTCCACGGATCGATGTGATCCGGATGACCTGCCAGATCACCGCACCGGTTCGGCCGGGCCAGGACGTGCGACTCGACGCTCCGTCGATCCGCCCGGCCCGCCGCGCCGGCGCGGGTCTGGACGGTCTGGCCGTCCGGGACGTCGACCGCGACGAGCGCCTCGCTGCGATGCGCGCAGGTGAGCTCGGATCCGTTCACTCGTGGGAACTGGTCACAGCGGTCGACGGTCCCGGCACGCGCCTCACGGTCTTCCTCAGCGGATGCCCGCTGCGTTGCCTGTACTGCCACAACCCCGACACGATGAAGATGAAGGACGGCGAGCCGGTCACCGCCGACGAGCTGCTGGCCCGCGTCCGCCGGTACCTCGGGGTGTTCTCCGCCACCGGCGGCGGCCTCACGCTGTCCGGCGGCGAGGTGCTCATGCAGCCGGCGTTCGCCGCGCGCATCCTGCGCGGTGCGAAGGAGATGGGCGTGCACACCACGCTCGACACGTCCGGCTTCCTCGGCGCGAACGCCACCGACGCGATGCTCGAGGACACCGACCTGGTGCTGCTCGACGTCAAGTCGGGCGTCCCCGACACCTACCGGAAGGTCACCGGCCGCGACCTCGAGCCGACCCTGGCCTTCGGCCGCCGCATCGCCGAGCGCGGCGCCGACGGTCACGGCCCCGAGGTGTGGATCCGCTTCGTGCTCGTCCCCGGTCTCACCGACGACGCCGAGAACGTCGAGCGGGTGGCGGAGTACGCCGCCTCTCTCAACGAGATCCACGCGGGCACCGTCTCGCGCGTCGAAGTGCTGCCGTTCCACCAGATGGGCCGCGACAAGTGGCACGCGGCCGGCCTCGAGTACGCGCTCGACGACGTCGAGCCGCCCACTCCCGAGCTCGTCGACGAGGTGCGCGCGCGGTTCCGCGCCCACGGCCTCACGACCTACTGACCGGGTCCCGTCTCAGCGGGCCGCGATCGCACGGTCGGCGGCGTCCCGCGCCCAGGCCTCGGCGTCGGCGAGCGTCTCGCGCGTGAGCTCACCCGGCGCCTCGTGCTCGTCGACGATCGCCGCGACGGTCTCGACGATGCCGGGGAACGACAGCTTCCCGTCGTGGAAGGCGTCCACCGCCTGCTCGTTCGCCGCGTTGAAGACGGCCGGGTAGGTCCCGCCCGCGCCGCCGACCTGCTTGGCGAGGCGCACGGCGGGGAAGGCCTCGTCGTCGAGCGGCTCGAAGGTCCACGCCGTCGCGGTCGTCCAGTCCAGCGGCGCGCCCACGCCCGCCACGCGGTGCGGCCAGTCGAGGCCCAACGAGATGGGCAGGCGCATGTCGGGCGGCGAGGCCTGCGCGATCGTCGACCCGTCGACGAACTCCACCATCGAGTGCACGATCGACTGCGGATGCACGACGACGTCGATCTCGTCGTAGGGCACATCGAAGAGCAGGTGCGCCTCGATCACCTCGAGCCCCTTGTTCACCAGCGTCGCCGAGTTCGTCGTCACCACACGGCCCATGTCCCATGTCGGATGCGCGAGGGCCTGCGCAGGGGTCACCGAGGCGAGCTCGTCGCGCGAGCGCCCCCGGAAGGGACCGCCGGATGCCGTGAGCACCAGCCGCCGGACCTCGCCGGGCTCGCCCGACCGGAGCGCCTGTGCGATCGCGGAATGCTCGGAGTCGACGGGCACGATCTGTCCCGGCTGCGCGATCTTGGTCACGAGATCGCCGCCGACGATGAGCGACTCCTTGTTCGCCAGGGCCAGCGTCCGCCCGGCCTCGAGCGCGGCGAGCGTGGGGCCGAGGCCCACCGAGCCGGTGATGCCGTTGAGGACGACATCCGCCTCGACATCGCGCACCAGCTGCTCCGCCTCGACCGCGCCGAGCGCGGTGTGCTCGACGCCGAACTCGGCGGCCTGCGCCGCGACGCCGGCGCGATCCCGGCCGGCGGCCAGGCCCACGACCTCGAACCGAGCAGGGTTGGCGCGGATGACGTCCAGCGCCTGGGTGCCGATCGACCCGGTGGAGCCGAGGATGAGGATGCGGCGCATCCCGTCAGCCTACCGACCGCGGGACGCGCCGCATCGCGCGGGTCACTGGTCGCCGCGCGCGGTCTCGACGATCTCGATGACGAACACGAGCGTCTCGCCGGCGAGCTCGTTGGTACTCGACCCCGCCTCGCCGTAGGCGCAGGCCGGGGGCATCGACACGAGCACGGTGGAGCCGACCGTCTGGCCCTCCAGCGCCCGCTGGAAGCCCGAGACGACGCCGGTCGTGGGGAAGGTCGCCGGCTCGCCGCGCTCGTAGCTGGAGTCGAACGTCTCGCCGTCGCTCCACGTCACGCCCAGGTAGTCGACGGTCACATTGTCGCCGGACTCGACGACCTCGCCGTCGCCCGCCTCGAGCACCTCGACCTCGACGCCCTCGGGGGCGTCGGCATCCGGAATGGTCACGGTCGGGTTGCCGTCGGCGTCGAACTCGACGGTCGGGAAGGCGTCGCCGGGCTCGGAGACCGAGCACCAGGCGTCTGCTGCCGTGACGTCCAGGACGTCGATCACGTAGACCTGCGCGCCGCTGCCGGCATCCGGAATGGTCATCACGAGGCGCGAGCCGGCGGTCGCGCAGCCGAAGAAGGTGTCGGGGCCTCCGCCGACGCTGATCTGCATGGCCGGGAGCGCGGTGCCGCCGAAGCCGGCCTCCTGCAGGCTCTCGCCGGTCGTGGCGTCGAAGATCGCCAGCGCGTAGGAGACGTAGGCGCCCTCGGTGATCTGCGCGCCGTCGCCTTCGACGGCCACGGTGCGCTCGGCGCTGACGATGTCCAGCGGCGCTTCGAACTCGACGGTCGGCGACTGGCCGACCTCACCGCTGACCGAGATCGACTCGGCGGTCTCGCCGGTGGGCGCGGCGACCGCGCACAGGTCGGCGGATGCCGAGGCGGTCGCCTCGGGCGTCGACTCGGTTCCGGCCGATGTGCATCCCGTCAGGACGAGCACGGACAGCGCGGCGACGGATACGGCGGAGAGCAGGCGGATGCGCACGATGAGACCTCGGGGGTGGTGTGTGGGAACACTCCATCCTCCCTCATGTCGGCGGCCCGCGTGCTGAGAGTCGGCTATGCCGAATGTGGTATCGAAGACCCGATAGCCTCGACTGGTGACTTCCGAGGAGACACCCGAACCCCGCGAAGACGAGAACACGGCGCCCGAGCCGGCCACGGTCCACATGGGGATCACGTACGCGCTGGGTCGCGTCGTGATCACGCCGCTCGCGCGCCTCGTGTACCGCCCGCACATCGAGGGGCGCGCGAACGTGCCGAAGTCGGGCCCCGTGATCTTCGCGAGCAACCACCTGTCGTTCATCGATTCGATCGCCATCCCGGTCGCAGCGCCCCGCCCGGTGCACTTCCTGGCGAAGGCGAGCTACTTCGAGGGCCCCGGCTTCTCGGGCTGGGCGCAGCGCGAGTTCTTCACCGCGATCGGGGCGATCCCCGTCCAGCGCGGCGCCGGACAGGCGGCGCTGGACGCACTCGACCAGCAGCGGCGGCTCCTCGACTCCGGGAGCGCCGTCGCGCTGTACCCCGAGGGCACGCGGTCGCTCGACGGGCGTCTGTACAAGGGCCGGACGGGCGTGGCCTTCCTCGCCCTGCAGACCGGAGCGCCGGTCGTGCCGGTGGGGCTGATCGGCACCGACAAGGTCATGCCGGTGGGACAGCGGATGCCGTCGCTCAAGCACCGCATCACGGTCAGGTTCGGCGAGCCGCTCGACCTCGCGCACCACGGCCCGGCGACGTCGGGGCGCGCCCGCCGGCTCGCCACCGACGACATCATGTCGGCCATCCACGCGCTGTCCGGCCAGGAGCTCGCCGGCGCCTACAACGAGGTTCCGCCGCACGGCGCGATCGACCGCATCAAGCAGGCGCTGCCGCACGAGCGGCGCTGACGCTCCGTCCCGCCGTCAGCCGGCGACGATCTCGATCACGGGTTCGTGCCGCACCGGGAAGTTCACCGAGTTGGCGATGAAGCACCAGCCGTGCGCCGTCTCGTGCGCGGCGAGCGCGGCGTCGCGCATCGCCGCGTCCGCGATCGTGACCCGCGGGCGCAGCACGACCTCGTGGAACCGGCCGGCGCCGCTCCCGTCCTCGCGCATGAGCCCGGATGCGTCGTCCTCGTACGCGAGCACGACGACGCCGGCCTGCACGCACGCGTGGAGGTACGACAGCAGGTGGCACTCGCTCAGGGCCGCCACGAGCATGTCCTCGGGGTTCCACCGCGCCGGGTCGCCGCGGAACGGCTTGTCGGCGGACGCGAGCAGTTCGGGCTTGCCCTCGACCGAGATGCTCACCGCGCGGTCGTAGTCGCGGTAGCCGCTGGTGCCCGTGCCCCGGTCACCGGTCCACACGCTCCGGACACGGTATCGATGCTCGCCGAACATAGAGGACAGTCTGTCACGCGGTTCGGCGCCCGCCCGGCGATAGGCTGACCTGGTGCCGCACACGTTCGCCGTCTCGCAAGCCGTCGAACTCGCCGTTGTCGAGCGCAGCGGATTCGTCGAGTCCCGCCACGCCGGATCGGCGGTCGTCATGACCCCCGACGGCGCGATCGCGGAGTCGCTCGGCGACCCGTCAGCGCTCATCCTCCCCCGTTCGACCCTCAAGCCCCTGCAGGCGCTCGCGATGCTCTCGGCGGGTGCGCCGCTGGAGGGCGAGGCCCTCGGTCTCGCGACGGCGAGCCACTCGGGCACCGACCGCCACGTGGGCGTCGTCCGCGACATCCTCGGCGCGGCCGGCGTCGGCGAGGACGACCTCGGCTGCCCGCCCGCCTGGCCGCTCGATCGCGCCGCCCGGGACGAGCTCGTGCGCGATCACGCCGAACCGGCCCGCGTGCGCATGAACTGCTCCGGCAAGCACGCCGCGATGCTCCTGACGTGCGCGACGGCCGGCTGGAGCACGTCGGGCTACCTCGACCCCGAGCATCCTCTGCAGGTGCACATCCGCGACGTCGTCGAGCGGCTCATCGGCGAGAAGGTCGCCGCGACCGCCGTCGACGGCTGCGGCGCCCCGGTCCACGCCATGAGCCTGTTCGGTCTCGCCAAGGCGATCCACCGCATCGGCACGTCCTCGACCACGTCGCCGTTCGCCCTCCACCGCAGCGCGGGGACCCTGGTGCAGACGGTCCGCGAGCACCCGTGGACGATCCATGGTCCCGGGCGGCCCGACACCGTCGTCATCGAGCGCCTGGGGGTCTTCGCCAAGCACGGCGCCGAAGGCGTGCTCGCCGTCGTCGCGCCCGACGGCACGACGGTCGCCCTCAAGATGCTGGACGGCAGTCCGCGGGCCGCCCACGTGGTCGCCCTGCGCCTCCTCGAGCGGGCCGGCGCACTCGCGGCGCCGGACGTCGCCGACGCGGTGACAGGGCTCGGCACGACCGTCATGGGCGGCGAAGAGATCGTCGGGGCCATCCGCCCCGTCTTCTAGAGCGCTCCCCACCCGGGGGCGGAAAGGAAATGCGATGAGGATCGGCGTCCCCACCGAGGTGAAGAACAACGAGTACCGCGTGGCGCTCACGCCCGCCGGAGTCCACGACCTGGTCACGTCCGGCCACGAGGTGCTCGTGCAGCGCGGCGCCGGCGACGGATCGTCGATGCCCGACGCCGAGTACGTCGCGGCGGGTGCGACGCTGTGCGAGGACGCCGAGACGGTGTGGTCGGGCGCCGAGCTGCTGCTGAAGGTCAAGGAGCCGGTCGCGAGCGAGTACGGCCACTTCCGCGAGGACCTGGTGCTGTTCACCTACCTCCACCTGGCCGCCGATCTCCCTCTCACCGAGCGTCTGGTGGCCAGCCGCACGACCGCGATCGCGTACGAGACGGTGCAGCTGCCGACCGGCGGACTGCCGCTGCTGGCCCCGATGAGCGAGGTCGCGGGTCGCCTCGCCCCGCAGGTGGGCGCCGCGACCCTCATGCGCTCGGCCGGGGGCCTGGGTCTTCTCATGTCGGGGGTTCCGGGCACGCGCCCGGCACGCGTGACGGTCATCGGCGGCGGCGTCGCCGGCGCCAACGCCGCCGTGATCGCCGCGGGACTCGGCGCCGACGTCACCGTCTTCGACACCAACGTGCAGCGCCTGCGCTACCTGGACGACCATTTCCAGGGGCGCGTCAAGACGGCCGCGTCGAACCCGCTCGATCTGGACCGGGCGGTCGTGGACTCCGATCTCGTGATCGGCTCGGTGCTGATCCCCGGAGCGAAGGCCCCGAAGCTCGTCACCAACGAGATGGTGAGCCGGATGCGGCCGGGCTCGGTGCTCGTGGACATCGCGGTCGACCAGGGCGGATGCTTCGAGGACACGCGGCCCACCACGCACGCCGACCCGACGTTCCCGGTCCACCAGAGCGTGTTCTACTGCGTCGCGAACATGCCCGGCGCCGTGCCGAACACGTCGACGTCGGCACTGACCAACGCCACGCTCCCCTACATCCGCAGGATCGCGCGTGTCGGGTGGCAGGAGGCCCTGCGCTCGGACCCGGCGCTCGCGGCCGGTCTGAACACGGTGGCCGGAACCGTCGTGAGCGCCGGCGTCGCGGCGGCGCACGGGATGCCGCTGGCCGCCTGGAGCTGAGCCGAGCGCGTCACCGATGCGGTGGCGCTCCGCCCGCTCCCGCTCCTCCCGCCTCCGCGTCCGCCGCCGGGAGCGGGATGCGGACGGCGTCGTCGCCCGCGGCCAGGAGCCACGCACGAGCGCGCCCCGGCTCGGCGTACGGCGGCAGCCGACGCGATCCGGTGAGCGCGCGCAGCTCGCCCGCGCACGGCGCGTCGACGACGAGGTCGTGGTCCGCGCGGATGTCGCCGAGGACGCGCCAGTGTCGCTGCCACTGCTCGGGATCGCCCGCCACCACGACGGGCTCCCCCGGGTGCCCATCGGCCGCGAACGCGTCGAGGCCGATGACGCGATGACCGCCGCGCTCCCAGGCCGCCATCGCCTCGCGCGCAGCCGCCGATCGGCGCGTCACGAACCCGGTGAGCGCCGCGCGCGGGTGCCACGGCGCCGCGGGGGCCTGCGATCCGGGTATCACGCCGGGCGCCAGCGCGACCTGGACCGCGACGCCGTCGAGCGTGCCCCGTCCGGGGGCGGCAGCCGCCGAGAACTGCGCGGGATCGCCGCCGGCGGCGAAGTGGTCGGCGCGTGACGCGGTGCGCAGCAGCAGCCGCCGCGGGAACAGGTCGGCGATGCGCGCGACGGGACCCGACAGCCGCTGCACCGAGGCCGCGACGAGGATCCCGTGGCGGCCCGCCGCGCGCGCGACGCGCTCGAAGCGCGCGGCGCACTCCTGCGCGTACTCGGGAGGGAATCCGCCGATGACCGCGTCGACGTCGTCGGCGAGCACGAGTGAGCCGGCGGCGGGCGGCTCCTCGTCCAGGCGCTCCAGCGCATCCCAGGCATGCTCGGCCGCGGGGCCGATCCGCACGACGTGCGGCGCCTGCCGCGCGAGGGTCTCGAGCGCCGTCGTCCGCCCCGAGCCGGGCCCGCCGATCACGAGCACGCCCCGGTCCGCCGCCGACAGACCGATCCGCCGCTGGCGCTGGCGGTCGGGTTCGTCGGAGAGCCCGATCACGAGCGTGCCGGTGTCGCGGCCCGCGACGACGTCGTCGAGCACGACCCGGTCGGGAAGCGGCGGCAGCCACGGCCGCCGCGGCGCCGGGCCCGACGCGCGGGCCGCGACGGCCGTGATGTCGTCAGGCGCCGACAGCGCGATGCGCACGCGGTGCGGCGATGCGTCGGATGCGCGGCGCACCAGCGCCACACCTCGCCCGCCAGGGCCCCCGTCGAGCTCAGCCGCGTCGTCCGTCCCCACGACCGCCCTGCTGTCGGCCCGGTCGGTGACCCGCAGCGAAACGCGCAGCGGGCAGTTGGCCAGCAGCGCGTCGCGGATCACGCCCGCGGCGCGCTGCGTGCCCAGGATCAGATGCATCCCGAGCGCGCGTCCGCGCGCGGCGACATCGGCGAAGACCGCGTGGAGCTCGGGCTGGGCGGCCAGCAGCGCCGCGAACTCGTCGACCACGACGACCAGCCGGGGAAGCGCGACACGCGGGTCGGCGATGTCCCGGGCGCCCGCCGAGGCGAGTGCGCTCTCGCGCCGGCGGAGTTCGGCGCGCAGACTGTCGATGGCCCGCCGGGCCCCCGCGCCGTCCAGGTCCGTGATGACTCCGGTGACATGCGGCAGCGTGCGCAGCGCGTCGAACGCCGTGCCGCCCTTGAAGTCGGCCAGCAGGAAGCTCACGTCGTCGGTGGAGCGCGCGGCACACAGCGCGAGAATCCACGTGATCAGCAGCTCGCTCTTGCCCGATCCGGTCACGCCGGCCACGACCGCGTGGGGGCCGTCGTCCACGAGGTCGACCGAGACCGGCCCGCGGTCGCCCACGCCGATCGTCGCCGGAAGCCCGCCGCGCGTCGCATCCGCCGTGCGATCCAGCGCATGGAAGGGCACCGCCTGCGTCACGACGCCGAAGGCCGCCCCGGCGCGCGCCTCGAGCATCGCCGCGATCGCCGCCGCCTGCGCGTCCCCAACGGCTTCCAGGCCCACCTCCTGCACGCGTCCCGCGTGGTCGATCGTGCCCGACGTGAGGCCGCGCACCTCCAGCAGCGCCCCGCACCGTGGCGGCGGCGGTTCGCCGGGCCCGACGCGCGCGAGCACCACGTCGGCCTCCGCGGGCACCGGCTCGCCCGGCGCGACCAGGGCCAGGGCGCGCCCGCGCGAGGCTCGACGATGCGGGACGGCCTCGATCCACTCATGCTCGGAACACGACCCGAGAACGCGCAGCTCGCCGGGCGCGGCCGACAGGCACAGCTGGACGGCGAGCGCGCGGAGAACGGCGCGCGCGACGAACGCGTCCCCGGTCACGGCGACGCCGGCGTGGGCGGGGACGGTGACCGGCGCGTGCGCGAGCCACGAGGCGTCCGCTCGCACCTGAGCGGCTGCGGGATCGCCCTGCCCGCCGAGGACGCGCACGGCGCTCGGCTGCTCGCCCGCGCCCACGACGATGGCCTCGGCGCGGGTCGAGTCGATGCGCCACAGGCCGGCATCCGACGTCAGCATGCGTGCGACGTCGGGATGCTCCGCCCACCGCGCCGCGCGCTCGTGTTCATGGCGACGCGCGACCTCGGAGACGACGGCTGCGCGTGCCCGCCGCGCCTCGTCGTCGGCCTTCCGGCGGTCGCGCCGCGCCGTCCTGCGGGCGTCGAGGATCGAGCCGATCGCCAGCAGCGGACCGAGGGCGGCGAGCCAGAGCGCCGGCGTCGAGCCGGTCACGAGCCACATCACCACGCCGCCGGCGACCGGCACCACGGCGGCGACGAGCGGGAAGCCCGGCCGCGCGGGAGGCGTCCAGGCGTCGGGAAGGCTCAGCGGATCGTCGGGCGCGAGGGGCGCGGTGCGGACGAGGCCGGCGGTGACGGGGATCTGATCGGGCACGACCCCAGTGAAGCCCGGGCTCCGCACGCCGCGTCGCGGTCCGCGACGATCCGGGGAGAAGCGCCGTCAGTCGTCCTCTGGGGAGGAGACCCCGTCGTCGTCGGCCGCTTCAGGCGCGTCCTCGCCGTCGCCGGCTTCGGGGGCGTCCGTCCCCGGCTCCGGGGCGATCGCCTCTTCGGCATCTTCTTCGCCGTCGGCCTTCACCACCTCGGCCGCCCGGCCGTCGACCGAGCCCGCACCGGCCGCGTCGTGCTCGCCGACGTTGAGCACGATGATCGTGATGTTGTCGCGTCCGCCGTTCTCGAGCGCCGCGTCGAGCATCGCCGAGACGGCCTCGGCAGGATCGGCGTGCTCGGCGAGGAAGTGCTTGATGCCGAAGTCTGTGAGCTCCTTCGTGAGACCGTCGGAGCAGATCACGAAGCGGTCGCCCTCGATGACATCGAGGCGGACGTAGTCAGGGGTGACCGACTCCGTCGGGCCCACGGCGCGCGTGATGACGTTCCCGTAGGGGTGATTCTCGGCCTCCTCGGGGCTGAGCCGGCCGGCCGCGACGAGCTCCTGCACGACGGAGTGGTCGGTGGTGATCTGCACGATCGCGTCATCGCGCACGAGATAGACGCGGGAGTCGCCGATGTTCAGCGTGACCCAGTGCGGCTCCTCCGACGAGCTGTCGAGGAACACGCCGGTCACGGTCGTTCCGGTGCCCTCATCGGTCGTCTCGGGGTGCGACGCGATGTCCCTCACGGCACGCTCGAGAGCCTTCTCGATGGTCTCCGGCGACACCGATCCGCTCTCGGCGACGGCCTGGAGGCGCGCGATGGTGCGATCGCTGGCGATCTCGCCGCCCAGGTGGCCGCCCATCCCGTCGGCCACGACGAAAAGCGGGAACCCGGCATAGACCGCGTCCTGATTCACCTCGCGGCGTCGCCCGACATCGGTGACGGCGGCCCACGCGAGCGTGAGGGGTCGCCCGGGGGCGTTCACCGCGTAGGTCTCAGTGGATACCTCGGGCACGCCCTTGTCCTCCCCTGGGCCGACGGCGGGCCGCCGGTGAGGACCGGTCGGCGTCCTCACATCCTAGTGGGTCAACGCGGCGCGTCCGGCGACATTCCGGGGGCGGCGGACACCGGCGACAGATCCTCGTCGTCGAGCGGCGCCTCGAACTGCGCGTTGTACAGCCGCCAATAGGCGCCCCGCGTCGCGAGCAGCGCCGCGTGGTCGCCCTGTTCGACGATCGATCCGTCCTCCATCACCAGGATGAGATCGGCGTCCCGGATCGTCGACAGACGGTGGGCGATCACGAACGCGGTCCGATCCTCGCGCAGACGCGACATCGCCCGCTGGATCAGCAGCTCGGTGCGGGTGTCGACGGAGCTGGTGGCCTCGTCCAGGATGAGGATGCGCGGATCGGCCAGGAACGCACGCGCAATCGTCACCAGCTGCCGCTCGCCCACGCTGAGATTCGCCGCGTCGTCGTCGAGCATCGTGTCGTAGCCGTCGGGCAGAGCGTGCACGAAGCGGTCGACGTACGCCGCCGTCGCCGCCGCGACGATCTCCTCCTCGGTCGCACTCGGCCGGCCGTAGGCGATGTTCTCCCGGATCGTCCCGGCGAACAGCCACGTGTCCTGCAGCACCATGCCCGTGCGGGAGCGCACGTCGTCGCGCGTCATGCGCCGCGTGTCGACCCCGTCGAGGGTGATCGCGCCCGCGTCGACGTCGTAGAAGCGCATGACGAGGTTCACGAGGGTCGTCTTGCCCGCGCCGGTCGGCCCCACGATCGCGACGGTGCTGCCGGGCGTCGCAGCCAGGGAGAGCCCGTCGATCAGCGGCTTGTCGGGGCTGTACCGGAACGACACGTCCTCGAACGCCAGGTGCCCGGCGTCGTCGGGCGCGGTGGGCGCCGGGTCGTCGTCGGGCTCCTGCTCGGTCTCGTCGAGCAGCTCGAACACGCGCTCGGCGCTGGCCACGCCCGACTGCAGGAGGTTGGCCATCGAGCCCAGCTGGCTCAGCGGCTGGGTGAACTGGCGCGAGTACTGGATGAACGCCTGCACGTCGCCGATCGACATGAGCCCACCCGCGACCTGCAGACCCCCGACCACCGCGATGGCGACGTAGACGAGGTTCCCGATGAACATCATCGACGGCATGATGATGCCCGACACGAACTGGGCGCCGAAGCTCGCGCGGTACAGGTCCTCGTTCTCGGCGCGGAACAGCTCCTCGGCCTCACGCTGGCGTCCGAAGGTCTTGACGATCGAATGCCCCGAGAAGGTCTCCTCGACCCGGGCGTTGACCACGCCGGTGGCCTTCCACTGCTGAGCGAACAGCTTCTGCGAGCGCCGCGCGACCAGCATCGTGATGACCAGCGTGAGCGGGATCGTCACCAGCGCGATGACCGCCAGCAGCGGCGAGATGATGAACATCATCGTCAGCACGCCGATCACCGTCAGCAGCGACACCACGACCTGCGACAGCGTCTGCTGCATCGTCTGCCCGATGTTGTCCACGTCGTTGGTCACACGGCTGAGGAGCTCGCCGCGCTGCACGCGATCGAAGTACGCCAACGGCAGGCGGTGGATCTTCTCCTCGACCTGCATCCGCAGACGGTGCATGGCCCGCTGCACGATGCCGTTGAGGATGCGGGCCTGGAGCCAGCCGAAGATGCTGCCGAACACGTAGATCGCGAGCACGGCGAGCACGATGCGCGACAGCGCCTCGAAGTCGATGCCGGCGCCGGGCGTGAACGCCATCGCGGAGAGCATGTCCGCCTGCTCCTGGTTGCCCGACGCGATCAGCCCGTCGATGACCTCCTGCTTGGTGGCGCCCGCCGGGACCTGCATCGAGATGAAGCCCGAGAAGATGATGTTCGTGCCCTCGCCGAGGACCTTCGGACCGGTGACGGTCAGCGCCACCGAGATGACCCCGAAGACGACGACGAGGATGAGCCGCGGCAGGTCGGTGCGCAGCGTCCCCAGCAGCCTCTTGGCGCTCGGCCCGAAGTTCCGCGCCTTCTGCACCGGCGCCTGAGGTCCCCCGCGGCCCATGGGCCCGCCCATCGGGCGTCCGTGGCTCATGCCGCCTCCTCCGCCGCGAGCTGCGACTCGACGATCTCGCGATAGGTCTCACAGGACGCGACGAGGTCGTCGTGGACGCCGATGCCCACGATGCGGCCGTGGTCGAGCACGACGATCTGATCGGCGTGCTGGATCGTCGAGACGCGCTGCGCGACGATCAGGCGCGTGGCACCGGGGAGTCTGCGGTCGAGCGCCCGGCGCAGGGCTGCATCCGTGCTCAGGTCGAGGGCCGAGAACGAGTCGTCGAAGATGTAGACCGGCGGCCGCTTCACCAGCGCGCGCGCGATCGCGAGCCGCTGGCGCTGGCCGCCGGACACATTCGTCCCGCCCTGGGCGATGGGTGCGGCGAGTCCCTCCGGCATCGCGCGCACGAACTCCGCACCCTGCGCGATCTCGAGCGCCTGCCACAGGTCGTCGTCGCTCGCGTCGGCATCCCCGTACCGGAGGTTCGAGGCGATCGTTCCCGAGAACAGGAAGGCCTTCTGCTGCACCAGCCCGATGCGCCCCCACAGCACGTCGGGGTCGTAGTCGCGCACGTCCACGCCGTCGATGCGCACGGCGCCGCCGGTGACGTCGAACAGGCGCGGCACGAGCCCGATCATCGTGCTCTTGCCCGCGCCGGTCGATCCGATCACGGCGGTGGTCGTTCCCGGCTCGACCGTGAAGGTGAGGTCGTGGAGGACCGCGTCCTCGGCCCCGGGGTAGGCGAAGTCGACGTGGTCGAACTCGATGCGCCCCACCGGCGGCGGCGGATCGACGGCGTGCGCGGGCGGCGCGACCGACGGATCGGCGCCCAGCACCTCGCCGATGCGATCGGCGCACACGGCAGCCCGCGGGATCATCACGAACATGAACGTGGCCATCATGACGCCCATGAGGATCTGCATGAGGTACGTGAGGAAGGCGAAGAGCGTGCCGATCTCGACGCCGGCATCCTGCACCTGGAAGGCGCCGAACCAGATGACGGCGACGCTCGACACGTTCAGCACGAGCATGACGACCGGGAACATCATCGCCATGAGGTTCCCGGCCCGCAGCGCCGTGTCCATGACGTCGTCGCTCGCGCGGTCGAAGCGCGCGTGCTCCTCGCGCTCGCGCACGAAGGCCCGTACGACGCGGATGCCGGTGAGCTGCTCGCGCATGATCTGGTTCACGCGGTCGATGCGCTTCTGCATCTGGGTGAACGCCGGCACCATGCGCGAGACGATGAGGCCGACGGCGATGAGGAGCACGGGGATCGCCACCGCCATGAGCCACGACAGCCCGGCATCCTGGCGGACGGCCATGATGACGCCGCCGATCGCGAGGATGGGCGCCGAGATCATCAGCGTCGCCGACACCTGGACGAGCATCTGCACCTGCTGGACGTCGTTGGTGTTGCGCGTGATCAGCGACGGCGGGCCGAACTGCCCGACCTCCCGCTGCGAGAACGCGACGACGCGGTGGAACAGGTCCGATCGCACGTCGCGACCCATTCCCATCGCCAGCCGCGACCCGAAGTACACGGCGATGATCGCGCACACGATCTGCACGAGGCTCACCGCCAGCATGACGCCGCCGGTCGACCAGATGTACGGGATGTCGCCGGTGACGACGCCCTCGTCGATGATGTCGGCGTTCAGCGCCGGCAGCCACAGCGACGCGATCGACTGGGCGAACTGGAAGACGACGACCGCCACGATGAGCGGCCACGCCGGCGAGAGATAGCGGACCAGGAGCTTGCCGAGCACGACATCCTTCCCGTGCCCGGGGACGACGCCAGGGCGCACCGCGCACGCGGTGACACGCTACGCCCGGGGGCGGCGGCGCGACAAACGCGGCGGTTACGCCTCGGGCGAACCGGCCGTCAGGCCCCTGTCGCCGGGTCCGCGGGAAGCGGCAGGATCGCGTCGATCGCCGCGACCTCGTCGGCCGTCGGCTGCCACGCGGACGCGGCCGCCGCGTTCGCGCGCACCTGATCGGGCGTGGTCGCCCCGGCGATGACGCTCGCGAGCTCCGGTCGCGCCAGCAGCCACCCGAAGGTCGCCTCGAGCATCGTGATGCCGCGCTCGTCGCAGAAGGCGCGATACTCCTCGAGCGCGTCCCACGGCGCGTCGCGCCAGATGTGCTCGCGCTGGCGCATGATGCGCGTGTCGGCCGGCGCCTGGTCCCGTGAGAACTTTCCCGTCAGCAGGCCGTTGTGGAGCGGGAAGAACGGCAGGAATCCGAGGCCGAAGCGCCTCACCGCCGGCAGCACCTCCCGCTCGGCGGCGCGTGCGAGCAGGCTGTAGTGGTTCTGCGCGGTCACGAACGGGATGCCGGCGCGTTCCGCCGCGGTGAAGTGGGCCTCGGCGATCTGCCACCCGGCCAGATTCGAGTGTCCGATGTAGCGCACCTTGCCCTCCCGCACGAGGTCGCCGAGCGCGTCGAGCGTCTCCGCGATGGGCGTGTCCGCGTCGGGCACGTGCAGTTGGTACAGATCGATCCAGTCGGTGCGCAGGCGCGTCAGCGACCCCTCGACCGCGCGGCGGATGTACGAACGCGACGCCTTCGCGCCCGACGGGACGTAGCCCATGTCGCGCCCGGGGTGCCCGAACTTCGTCGCGAGGACGACGCTGTCGCGACGACCCTCGAGCGCCTGGCCCATGAGCGTCTCGGACAGACCCGGCTCGCCGCCGTACATGTCGGCGGTGTCGAGGAACGTCACGCCCGCGTCGATGGCGGCGTCGAGCACGTCGCGCGTGCCCTCGAGCGTCTCGGTGCGGGTCCCGGGCCGCCCGAAGTTGTTGCAGCCGAGGCCGACGGCGGAGACGAGAAGGCCGGATGACCCGGCGCGGCGGAGCGGAACAGACGCTGTCATGCCTTCACGCTATCCCGCCCGGCACAGGCGACGGCCCCCGCCGGTCGGAGAGGGCCGTCGTCGTCGTGACCTACTGCTTGGGCGGCTCGGGCGCGGCCGGCGGCTCGGTGGCCGGCGGCTCGGGAGCGGCGGGCGGCTCGGGCGCGGCCGCGGGCGGTGCGGCCGGCGGTGCGGGCGGAGTCGTCGGCGGTGCGGGCGCGGCAGCCGGCGGGGCCGGCGGAGCTGCCGGGGGCGCGGGGGGCGGCGTGTAGCCCGCCGGAGGCGCCGGGTAGCCGGCGGGCGGCTGGGTCGGCTGTGCGGGCTGGGCCGCGGCGGCGGCATCCGGCTGGACCGGGATGCCGTCCCACACGGTGGTGTCCTTGAGGAAGGTGTTGCGCCACGGCGACGGCGCGACCGCCGGGTTCCACTGCTCCTTGCCGAAGGCGAGGATGCCGAGCCAGACCAGCGTGCCGACACCCGGGATCAGCCAGATCAGCAGATAGGGCCAGTCCTTGCCGAGCTTGAGCCCCAGACGCCAGCCGGACATCACCCAGGCGGCGATGCCGAGCAGCCCGAGGAGCCAGCCGATGACCGGGATGTTGCCGAGGACGGCCGACGCGGCGATGGCGCCGAGCATGACCCACGGCGACAGGTCGCCGAGCTTGGCCACGACCATCGAGTTGTAGATCGGGATCCACGCCCGCCACTTGCCCTGGACGCCGGCCTTGTCGAAGACCTTCATCAGGAACCACGCGCCGATGATGTAGCCGGCGATCGCGAGGATGAACAGGATGGGGAGAAGCACGAGCCACACGGCGACCCAAGCGCCGTAACCGTAGTCGTAGTCGTACACGAAGCAACCTTCCGGGTTTCTGGGGACATCGAGACGAGCCTCGCCCCAGTGCCGCGGGCCCGCCCGCTCATGCTAGCGACGGCGGGGCCCATTTGTCAGCGTTCTCCCAGCATTGCGCGAGATTGTTCGCCGGATGTTCTTCCCGGCGGTCTAGGCGAAGAGCAGGAGCTCCTCGTCGGGGCCGCCCTCGACGCGGAACCCTGCCCCCTCGGCCCATCCGGCGAAATCCGCCAGCGATCGGACGCGCGGCCGCTGCTCGGCGAGGGCGCGCACCAGCGCGCCCTTGGCGTGCTTGTTGAAGTGGTTCAGCGCTCGCACCGCTCCCCCGCCGGCATCCGTCACGACGCGCACGTACGCGCTGCTCACATCGGACGGGATGGGCCCGAGCGCCCGGTAGGCCTCGGACCGCAGATCGAGCACGAAGGCGGGCTCCGCGGTGGCCAGGGCCCCCGAGACCGCCTCTGCCCACACCTTCTTCAGCGACGGCAGGCCGGGAAGCGAGGTTCCCGCCGCCAGCCGGTACGCAGGGATCCGATCGAGCGCCCCCACGGGACCGAACGGCGCCGAGTGGATGAGCACGTGGCGCCCGAGCCACCGCCGCGCCGCGCCGTCGAGGGCGTCCGCCGCGAGGGCGTCGAAGAGCACCCCGGTGTAGCGGTCCACGGCGGGCATCGTCGGCGCGGTGCGCAGCGCGACGTTGGCCGCGATGTCGCCGCGCTGCTTCGCGCTGAGCTTGAGGACACGCGCGGCGGCGACCTCGTCGCCGCTGAGCGCGATCAGCGCGTCGGAGACCGCGGAACGCTGCGGCGCGAGCACCGGCAGCGCCAGGGTGTCGAAGGCGACGGGGGCGCCCTTTCCGCCGGGGCGCTTGGTCTCGGAGGGAGGAAGGAGGAGCAGCATGTCAGCGGACATGCGAATGCGCCGCCCGGCGGACCGGACGGCGCATGCGCGATGTCGTCAGGAGATCAGCGCCGCGTTGCCGGCCACGATCGTCAGCTCATCGCCCTCCATCGACAGGAACCCGTCCTGCGCGTTGGCGATGATCTTCGACCCCGAACTCTGGGTGATGCGCACCTGGCCCTCGGCGAGGATCGCCAGCACCGGCTCGTGACCGGGCATGAAGCCGATCTCTCCCTCGACGGTCTTGGCGACCACGAGTGAGGCCTCGCCCGACCAGACCTCCGCGTCGGCGGAGACCAGACTCACGATGAGCGGCATGATCAGCCGTTCTCCTTCTGGATCTTGGCCCAGTTCTCCTCGACGTCGGAGATGCCGCCGACGTTGAAGAACGCCTGCTCGGCCACGTGGTCGAAGTCGCCCTTGACGATGGCGTCGAACGACTCGATGGTCTCCTTGATCGGAACCGTCGAGCCCTCGACACCGGTGAACTTCTTCGCCATGTAGGTGTTCTGCGACAGGAACTGCTGGATGCGGCGCGCGCGGGAGACGACGACCTTGTCCTCTTCGGACAGCTCGTCGACACCGAGGATCGCGATGATCTCCTGGAGCTCCTTGTTCTTCTGGAGGATCTGCTTCACGGCGGTGGCCACGCGGTAGTGGTCGGCGCCGATGTAGCGGGGGTCCAGGATGCGGCTCGTCGAGGCGAGCGGGTCCACGGCCGGGTACAGACCCTTCGACGCGATCTCACGCGAGAGCTCGGTGGTGGCGTCGAGGTGGGCGAACGTGGTCGCCGGCGCCGGGTCGGTGTAGTCGTCGGCCGGCACGTAGATCGCCTGCAGCGAGGTGATCGAGTGACCGCGCGTCGAGGTGATGCGCTCCTGCAGGATGCCCATCTCGTCGGCCAGGTTCGGCTGGTAGCCCACCGCCGAGGGCATGCGGCCCAGCAGCGTCGAGACCTCGGAGCCGGCCTGCGTGAAGCGGAAGATGTTGTCGATGAACAGCAGCACGTCCTGCTTCTGGACGTCGCGGAAGTACTCCGCCATCGTCAGCGCCGACAGGGCGACGCGAAGACGGGTCCCCGGCGGCTCGTCCATCTGGCCGAACACGAGGGCGGTCTTGTCGAAGACGCCCGCCTCGTCCATCTCGTGGATCAGGTCGTTGCCCTCACGGGTGCGCTCGCCGACACCGGCGAACACCGACACACCGCCGTGGTCCTGCGCGACACGCTGGATCATCTCCTGGATGAGGACGGTCTTGCCGACGCCCGCACCACCGAAGAGGCCGATCTTCCCACCCTGCACGTACGGGGTCAGCAGGTCGATGACCTTGATGCCCGTCTCGAACATCTGGGTCTTCGACTCGAGCTGGTCGAACGACGGCGCCTGGCGGTGGATGCCCCAGCGCTCGGTGACCTCGATCTTCTCGCCCGGCTCGGCGTTGAGGACATCGCCGGTCACGTTGAACACGCGGCCCTTGGTGACGTCGCCGACGGGCACCGAGATCGGGCCGCCGGTGTCGCGCACCTCCTGGCCGCGGACGATGCCGTCGGTCGGCTTCAGGGCGATGGCGCGGACGAGGTCGTCGCCGAGGTGCTGCGCGACCTCGAGCGTGATCTCGGTCGACTCGCCGTCGATCGTGATGGTCGTCTTCAGCGCGTTGTAGATGTCGGGGATCGAGTCGTGCGGGAACTCGATGTCGACGACCGGGCCGGTGACGCGGGCGACGCGCCCGGCGACCGCGGTCTCGGTCTTCTCA
This sequence comes from Microbacterium thalassium, assembly GCF_014208045.1. Classification (NCBI taxonomy): domain Bacteria; kingdom Bacillati; phylum Actinomycetota; class Actinomycetes; order Micrococcales; family Microbacteriaceae; genus Microbacterium; species Microbacterium thalassium. Next base: position 1,902,159 of record NZ_JACHML010000001.1, on the reverse strand, counting down.
GCGGTGAGGCTCATGGCTTCTTCTCTTTCGTGTGGTCTACTTGCCCGACGCCAGAGCGTCGGCGCCGCCGACGATCTCGGCGATCTGCTGCGTGATCTCGGCCTGGCGCGCGTTGTTGCGCAGGCGGGTGTAGTCGGTGATGAGCTTGTCGGCGTTGTCGCTGGCGGACTTCATCGCCTTCTGCGTCGCGGCGTGCTTGGCCGCCGACGACTGCAGGAGCGCGTTGAACACGCGGCTCTGGATGTACACCGGCAGGATGGCGTCGAGCACCGTCTCGGCATCCGGCTCGAACTCGTAGAGCGGGTACACCTGGCCGGTGCCCTCCTCGGCCTCGACGACCTCGAGGGGCAGCAGGCGGACGCGCTCGGGGAGCTGGGTCATCATGCTGACGAACCGGTTGTAGACGAGGGTGATCTCGTCCACGCCGCCGTCGACGCCACCGCGGTCGTACGCGTCCAGCAGGGACGCCGCGATCTCCTCGGCGGTGTGGAAGTGCGGCGTGTCGGTGTCGCCGGTCCACTCGGCGGCGCTCTCCATCTTGCGGAACTGGAAGTACCCGACGGCCTTGCGCCCGACCAGGTAGTAGACCGGCTCCTTGCCCTGCTGACGCAGCAGCTCGCCCAGCTCGAGACCCTCGCGGAGGATCTGCGAGTTGAACGCGCCCGCGAGTCCGCGGTCCGACGTGAAGATCACGACGGCGGACCGGGTGATCGTCTCGCGTTCCGTGGTCAGCGGGTGGTCGACGTTCGAGTGCGTCGCCACGGCGGAGACGGCGCGCGTCACGGCTCGCGCGAAGGGTGCCGACGCGCGGACGCGCGCCATCGCCTTCTGGATGCGCGAAGCCGCGATGAGCTCCATCGCCTTCGTGATCTTCTTGGTCGTCTGAGCAGAAGAGATCTTCTGCTTGTAGACCCGCAGTTGTGCGCCCATGGTTCCTGTCCGAGCGCGCCTTAGCGGCGACCCTTGACGATCTGCTCCTGGGTGCCCTCGGCGCCCGCGGCCGCGACCTCTTCGTGGCCGGGCTTGGCGATGGCCTGACCCTTGCCCGAGCGGAACTCGAGGATGAAGTCGTCGGTCACCTTCTCGAGCTCGGCGACGGTGTCGTCGTCCAGGACGTTCTTCTCGCGCAGCGTCTCGAGGATCGAGGTGTTGCGACGCAGGTAGTCCAGCAGCTCGCGCTCGAACGCCAGCACGTCCTCGACCTCGATGGTGTCGAGCTTGCCGTTGGTGCCGGCCCAGATCGAGACGACCTGCTCCTCGACCGGGTACGGCGAGTACTGCGGCTGCTTGAGCAGCTCGGTCAGACGCGCGCCGCGGGCGAGCTGACGACGCGAGGCCGCGTCGAGGTCCGAGGCGAACATCGCGAACGCCTCGAGCGAGCGGTACTGCGCGAGCTCGAGCTTGAGCGTTCCCGAGACCTTCTTGATCGACTTCACCTGGGCGTCGCCGCCGACGCGCGACACCGAGATGCCCACGTCCACCGCGGGACGCTGGTTCGCGTTGAAGAGGTCGGACTGCAGGAAGATCTGACCGTCGGTGATCGAGATCACGTTGGTCGGGATGTACGCCGAGACGTCGTTGGCCTTGGTCTCGATGATCGGCAGACCCGTCATGGAACCGGCGCCCAGCTCGTCCGACAGCTTCGCGCAGCGCTCGAGCAGACGCGAGTGCAGGTAGAAGACGTCACCGGGGTACGCCTCGCGGCCCGGCGGGCGGCGGAGGAGGAGCGACACGGCGCGGTAGGCCTCGGCCTGCTTCGACAGGTCGTCGAAGATGATCAGGACGTGCTTGCCGCCGTACATCCAGTGCTGGCCGATGGCCGAGCCGGTGTAGGGGGCGAGGTACTTGAAGCCCGCGGGGTCCGAGGCGGGAGCGGCCACGATCGTCGTGTACTCCATGGCGCCGGCCTCTTCGAGCGCGCCCTTCACGGAGGCGATCGTCGAGCCCTTCTGGCCGATCGCGACGTAGATGCAGCGCACCTGCTTCGTCGGGTCGCCGGACTCCCAGTTGTCCCGCTGGTTGATGATCGTGTCGATCGCGATCGCCGTCTTGCCGGTCTGGCGGTCGCCGATGATCAGCTGACGCTGACCGCGGCCGACGGGGATCATCGCGTCGATGGCCTTGATGCCGGTCTGCATCGGCTCGTGCACGCTCTTGCGCTGCATGACGCCGGGCGCCTGCAGCTCGAGGGCGCGACGGCCTTCGGTGGCGATCTCGCCCAGACCGTCGATCGCGTTGCCGAGCGGGTCGACCACGCGGCCGAGGTAGCCGTCGCCGACGGGGACCGAGAGGACCTCGCCGGTGCGGGTGACGGACTGACCGGCCTCGACGCCGGAGAAGTCGCCCAGGACGACCACACCGATCTCGTGCTCGTCGAGGTTCAGCGCGAGGCCCTCGGTGCCGTCCTCGAACCGCACGAGCTCGTTCGCCATGACGCCGGGCAGTCCCTCGACGTGGGCGATGCCGTCGGCCGCGTCGATGACCGTGCCGGTCTCGGTTGCCGCCGCGCCCGTGGGCTCGTAGGCGGCGACGAAGTCCTTCAGCGCGTCACGGATGACGTCGGGGCTGATAGAGAGTTCTGCCATTGTCTTCCTTCGTTCGGTGGGGCCTCGGCCCCGAAGTCTCCGCCTGCGGCGGGAAGTCTGTCAGCCCGCCAGTCGCTGGCGCAGGTCCGCCAGTCGAGCCGACACGCTCGCGTCGATCACGTCGTCCGCGACCTGCACGCGCAGGCCTCCGACGACGGTCGGGTCGATCACGGTGTTCAGCGACACGCCCGTGCCGTAGCGCTTCGCGAGCGCACCGGCCAGACGGTCGGTCTGCGCGGCGCTCAGAGGCGCAGCGGCGTACACGGTCGCGACGGTGCGGCCGCGCTGGTCCGACACGATGTTCATCGCGCGGCTCAGCAGCTGACGCACGCGGCGCTCGCGGGGGTGCTGGACGACGGATGCCGCGATCAGCGTCGCCGCCGCGTTCGCGCGCCCCGCCAGCAGCGACTCGACGAGCGAGCCCTTCGCCGAGGCCTCGCCCAGACGGCTGCCGAGGGCGAGTTCGAGCTCGGGGTTCTGGGCGACGGTGCGTGAGAAGCCGAAGAGGTCGCCCTCGACGTCCGCGTTCGGCTCGGCCTTGGCGGCCGCCCGGATCGCGAGCTCCTCGATCGCGTCGACCAGGTCGGCCGGCGACGACCAGCGCTGCTCGACCGCGGTGGTCAGCAGCGACAGCGTCACGGGCGTCACCGCGCGGGCGAAGACGTCGGCGACGACCTTGCGCCGCGCCTCGGTCGACGCCGCGGAGTCGGCGAGCGCGCCGCTCAGGTGCGACGAGCCGTCGACGGCCCGGGCCGCGGCGAACAGCTCGCGGGCGACCGCGAGATCCACGCCGGACGCCACGGTGAGCGCCGACGTGGTCTTCGCGAGCGCCTGAGTGGTCGCGCTGCCCATTACTTCGCCGCCTCGGTGGCCTCGAGGTCCGCCAGGAAGCGGTCGACGACGGCCTGGGCCTTCTTGTCGTCGGACAGCGTCTCGCCGATCACGCCGCCGGCGAGATCGAGGGCGAGCGTGCCGACCTCGCTGCGCAGCGACACGAGCGCCGACTGACGCTCCGCCTCGATCTGCGAGTGCGCGGCGGTGGTCAGGCGAGTGGCCTCAGCCGAGGCGCTCTCCTTGGCTTCGGCGACGATCTTCCGGCCGTCCTCACGGGCGGCGTCGCGGATCTCACCGGCCTCCTTGCGGGCGTCGGCGAGCTGCGAGGTGTACTCCTCGAGGGCCGCCTCGGCCTTGCGCTGGGCCTCGTCCGCCTTGGCGATGTTGCCCTCGATGGCCGCCGAGCGCTCGTCGAGCAGCTTCTTCATGCGCGGAAGGGCGACCTTCCAGAAGATGAAGAGGATGACGACGAAGCAGACCGCCGACCAGATGATGTCGTACCACGCGGGGATGAGGGGGTTGTGAACCTCCCCCTCCTCCGCGGCGTACGCGACAAGAGCGTTCAGCATCCTGTCTCCTTTGGACTGGTGTCAGCGATCAGACGAAGATGAAGCCGGCGGCGATGCCGATGAAGGCGAGCGCCTCGGTGAAGGCGATACCGATCCACATGAGCACCTGCAGGCGGCCTGCGAGCTCGGGCTGGCGGGCGACGCCCTCGATGGTCTTGCCGACGACGATGCCCACGCCGATGGCGGGGCCGATGGCGGCGAGGCCGTAGCCCATCGTCGCGACGTTGCCGGAGACGGCGGCCAGAACCGTAGTTGCGTCCACGGGTGTTTCCTTTCGGTTGGGTGTTTGGGCGCGGCAGTGAGCCGACCCGCTCAGTGCTCCTCTGCGACCGCGAGCTGGATGTAGACCGCGGTGAGAAGGGCGAAGACGTAGGCCTGGAGGACAGCCACCAGGATCTCGAACAGGGTGAAGACGAATCCGAAGGCGAGGCTTCCGGCCGCGAGGACCGAGAACCAGCCGCCGAGCTCGAAGAGGAAGAACTGCGTCGCCGCGAAGAAGAGCACGAGCAGCAGGTGTCCCACCATCATGTTCATCAGCAGTCGCAGCGTGAGCGTCACGGGGCGGATGATGAACGTCGAGATGAGCTCGATCGGCGTGACGATGATGTAGATCGGCCACGGCACGCCCGAGGGGAACAGCGAGTTCTTGAAGAAGTTCTTCGGGCTCTTGCGGATGCCGGCGTAGATGAACGTCACGTAGCTGACGACCGCCAGCAGCAGCGGAACCGCGATGATGCTCGTGCCGGCGATGTTCAGGAACGGGATGATGCCCGTGATGTTCATGAACAGGATCATGAAGAACAGCGTCGTGAGGATCGGCAGGAACCGGTCGCCGTCCTTCTTGCCGAGCAGATCGTGGGCGATGTTGACGCGCACGAAGTCCAGGCCCATCTCGACGATGCTCTGGAAGCGGCCGGGGACGACCTTCATGCGGCGCGTGCCCAGCCAGAAGACCAGGACGAGGACGATCGTCGCGAGGAACTGGATCAGGGTGATGCGGGTGATCGACAGCGGCTCGCCGAAGAGCACGATTCCCGGGAAGGTGATGAGCGCTTCAGGGAAGAACTCTTCGATCGACGGGCCGTGGAACTCCGGCGCATCTGCGGCGATGGGGGCGATCAGGGTCGCAGCTTGAGTGAACAGCGCTGACTCCAGCTTCGGGGCATCGGTGCGGGACCGTTGCGACGATGGTCGGTGAGTCGCGCTCCGCAGGCGCTCACAGGGCGAGCGGGCGGGCGCCGGACCAGCCTATCAAATCTGAGAGGCACCCGAGTGCGCGCTCAATCCTCGCTGGATTCGGTCGGCAGAGCGACGTCGCTGGCGTGCGGTACGCGCATGCGCAGCATGACCACGACGTCGATCGCGAGCGAGGCCAGGACGCTGGCGACCAGCGCCACGAAGAACACCGTGGGCTCGACCCAGTCCTGCCCCCGGAGGACCACCAGCACGACGAGGAAGACGACGAACTTCAGCAGCCAGCCGCCCAGCACGATGCCGAAGAACAGCGGCACGTAGAGGTCGTCGCCGTACCAGCGGTTCGCGATGAGGATGCTGGCGCCGGTGATCGCGAGGAAGAGGGCGGCGACGAGGATCCCGACGAGCGCGCTCCACAGCCCCGGCATGCCGGCGACGGCATATCCGATGACGGCGCCGGTGACGGCAAGCGCGGCGGTGACGACGGCCGACCACACGAGGGTCGTGCGCAGGATCGGCGTGCTCGAGACGGATGGGCGGCTCATGAGGCCTCCTGGGGGGTGTGCTCGGGGGCGGATGATTCGGAGCGGGCGGGTGTCGGCGGCAGGAGCGTGACGACCAGGCAGGCCGCGATGCCGACGACGCCGAACACGACGCCGGCCAGGTACTCGCCGGGCCAGTCCTGCCCCGTGCCGATGTACATCAGCAGGACCGAGAGGCCGACGATGGCGGTCCACGCGTAGAAGATCAGCACGGCGTCCCGGTCGCTGTGCCCGAGATCGAGCATGCGGTGGTGCAGGTGCTTGCGGTCGGGCGCGAAGGGCGACTTGCCCGCACGCATGCGGCGGATCACCGCGAGGCCGAAGTCCAGCAGCGGCAGGAAGACGATCACAACCGGCAGGATGATCGGGATGAAGGCACCGAGCAGCTGCGAGCGGCCGAACGCGTCGTTGTCGCCGATGATGGCGGGGTCGAGCTGGCCCGTGATGGCGATGGCCGAGACCGCCATCAGCAGGCCCAGCATGAGCGCGCCGCCGTCGCCCATGAACAGCTTCGCGGGGCTCCAGTTCATCGGCAGGAACCCGACGCACGCGCCGATGAGCACGGCGGCGATGAAGCTGGCGAGCGTGAAGTAGGTGCTGGCGCCGGTGTCGCGCACCAGCAGGTATGAGTACGCGAAGAAGATCACGTTGGCGATGAGCGCCACTCCCCCGACCAGTCCGTCGAGTCCGTCGATGAAGTTGACGGCGTTCATGACGATCACGATCGAGAAGACCGTCAGCAGAAAGCTCACCCAGCCCGACCACACGGTCATCCCGCCGATGGGGAGCGCGTAGATCTGCAGCTCGCCGAACCAGGCGATGATCCCGGCCGCCAGGAACTGCGCGCCGAGCTTGATCATCCAGTCCAGGTCCAGCAGGTCGTCGGCGACGCCGACGATCACGATGAGCGACGTCGCCCCCAGGATCGCCAGCGGCTGCTGCGGATCCGTCCAGATGATCGAGAAGAACGGGTGCGCCGCCGACACCGCGAACGCGGCGACGACGCCGAGGTACATCGCGATGCCGCCCAGCCGCGGCGTCGGGGTCTTGTGGACGTCGCGCTCGCGGATGCCCGGATACAGCTTGTACTTGAGGCTGATCCGCCAGATCGCCCACGCCAGGACGAGCGTGAGCGTCGCCGTGAACAGCGCGATGAAGACGTACTGCTTCACGCGCCCGCGCTGGGCGACGGCGACTGCGCCGCAGCGTCGTCCTCCGTCGCCGAGCCCTCCTCGGTCGTGGCGTCGCCGGTCTCGGGCACGGCCGGCGCCGCCGGCTCGCCGACGGCCGTGTCGGCGACCGCATCCGCGGTCGCGCCGGGGGCGGGCTCCTCCACCGCGCCGTCGTCCGCATCCTCGGTCGCCTCGGGCTCGAGCAGCTCGCCCAGCACACGGCCGAGGCTCTCGCGGTCGACGGCTCCCTCGCGCAGGATGCGCGCCGTGCCCGACCCGCCCGTCGCCAGGCCCGTCGCGTCGATGATCGTCGACGAGACGCCGGTCTCGCACGGGCCCGCCTCGAGGTAGACGGCGACCGAATCGCCCAGCATGGTCTGCGACTCGGCGGCCGTGACCCCGGGCGACTTGCCGGTCAGGTTGGCGCTCGAGACGGCCAGCGGGCCGGTCTCCTCGAGCAGCTCGAGGGCGATGCGGTGGGCGGGCATGCGCACCGCGACCGTCCCCTGCGTGTCGCCCAGATCCCACGACAGGGTGGACATCGCCGGCAGCACGATCGTCAGGCCGCCGGGCCAGAACTGCTCCACGAGGCGTTCGACGGGCTCGGGCACCTCGGCGACCAGCGCGCGCAGCGTCGTGACGCCGGCGACGAGGACGGGCGGCGGCGACTGGCGCCCGCGCCCCTTGGCATCGAGCAGGCGCTGGACCGCCGCCGGCGAGAAGGCGTCGGCCGCCACGCCGTACACGGTGTCGGTGGGCATGACGACGAGGTCGCCGCGGCCGATCGCCTGGCGCGCCTGGCGCATGCCGGGAAGGAGCTGAGCCTCGTCACGGCAGTCGAAGAGGGGGGACATGTCGCCGACAGTCTAGTCGTGAGCGTGCGCCGGAGCCGATGGGCGCGGCGGGCGGATCGCGGTGGTGACGCGGTCGCGCAGGGTCAGATCGGAGAGCGTCGCGGCGGCGAGCCAGCCGTCCGCCGTCAGCAGCTCGCGGATCGGGCCGCCCTGCCATTCGCCGTGCTCGATCGCGAGCACGCCCCCGTCGTGGGCGAGCCGCATCCCGACATCGCTGAGGATCCGGACGACGTCGAGGCCGTCCTCGCCCCCGTACAGAGCCGCCGGCGGGTCGAAGAAGCGCACCTCGGGGTCGCGCGGGATCGCGGCATCCGGCACATAGGGCGGGTTGGACGCGACCACCGAGACCGTTCCGTCGAGCTCGGGGAAGGCCGTCGCGAGATCGATGAACGCGACGCGGGCGTTGTCGCCGCCGTAGCGGTCGAAGTTCTCGCGCGCCCAGACGAAGGCGTCCACGGAGTTCTCGGCCGCGTGCACGCGGGCGTGGGGCACCTCGGTGGCCATGGCCAGGGCGACCGCGCCGCTGCCGGTGCCGAGGTCGACGGCGACGGGCGAGGCGGATGCCGCGGCGCGCAGGGCGTCGATCGCGACCTGCGCCAGGACCTCCGTCTCGGGACGCGGGACGAAGACGCCGGGCCCGACGCGCAGCTCGAGGTGGCGGAACGGCGCCGTCCCCGTGATGTGCTGAAGCGGCTCGCGCGTCGCGCGTCGCTCGAGCAGCTCCCCGATCACGTCCGCCTGATCGCGCGTGACGGCGTCGCCTCGGAAGGCCGCCGCCTGCACGCCCCCGCGTCCGGTGCCCAGCACGTGGGCGACGAGCAGTTCGGCGTCGACGGCCGGATCGGCGATGCCGGCGCGCGAGAGACGCTCGACGGCGCGGTCGAGGACCGCGGCGAGCGCGAGGGAGGGGAGGGATGTTGCCATGAGCGCCTTCCACCATAAGCGGTCGCGCGTGCTCCCCCGTTGCCTCACAGCGTCACAAACCGGCCTCGGAATACCCGCGCGCCTAGGCTGGTTGGCCGTCAGCAGACCCATCCGGAAAGGCCCGACATGACCGGCATCCACTCCGACATCACCTCCGCCTTCGGCAACACGCCGCTGGTGCGCCTGAACCGCATCGCGGAGGGCGTCGAGGGGAACATCCTCGCCAAGCTCGAGTTCTACAACCCCGCCTCCAGCGTCAAGGACCGCCTCGGCATCGCCATCGTCGACGCCGCCGAGGCCTCCGGCGCGCTGCAGCCCGGCGGCACGATCGTCGAGGCGACGAGCGGCAACACCGGCATCGCGCTGGCGATGGTCGGCGCCGCCCGCGGCTACAAGGTGATCCTCGCCATGCCGTCCTCGATGTCGATCGAGCGCCGTCTGCTGCTGAAGGCCTACGGGGCCGAGCTCGTGCTCACCGATCCCGCCGGCGGCATGAAGGGCGCCGTGGCCAAGGCCGAGGAGATCGTCGCCGAGACCCCCGGCGCAGTCCTGGCCCGCCAGTTCGAGAACGAGGCGAACCCCGCCATCCACCGCAAGACGACCGCCGAGGAGATCCTGCGGGACACGGACGGCAAGGTCGACTACTTCGTCGCCGGCATCGGCACCGGCGGCACCATCACGGGTGTCGGCCAGGTCCTGAAGGAGCGCGTCCCCGACGCCAAGGTCGTCGCCGTCGAGCCCGCCGACTCGCCGCTGCTGACCAAGGGCACGCCCGGACCGCACAAGATCCAGGGCATCGGCCCCAACTTCATCCCGGCGATCCTCGACCAGGGCGTGATCGACGAGGTCATCGACGTGGAGTTCGCCGACTCGATCGCGACGGCCCGTGAGGTCGCCACCACGGACGGCATCCTCGTCGGCATCTCGTCCGGCGCGGCCATCTGGGCGGCTCTCCAGGTCGCGGCGCGTCCCGAGGCCGCGGGCAAGAACATCGTCGTGATCATCCCGTCGTTCGGCGAGCGGTACCTCTCGACCCCGCTGTTCGAAGACCTGCGCGACAACTGACACCCGCGCGGCGGGGGCCGACTCCCCCGCCGCGCCACCCGAGAGAAAGGCCGACGTTGCCCGGAATCCACCCCGACATCACCACCGCATTCGGCGGAACGCCGCTCGTGCGGCTGAACGCCCTGACGCGCGGGCTCGAGGCGGAGGTGGTCGCCAAGCTGGAGTTCTTCAACCCGGGATCGAGCGTCAAGGACCGCCTCGGCGTCGCGCTGATCGACGCGGCCGAGGCCGCGGGCGAGCTGGGCCCCGGCGGCACGATCGTGGAGTCGACCAGCGGCAACACCGGCATCGCCCTCGCGCTGGTCGGCGCGGCACGCGGCTACCGGGTGATCCTCACGATGCCGGCGTCGATGTCGAAGGAGCGCCGGACGCTGCTGCGGGCGTACGGCGCCGAGCTGGTGCTCACCGACCCGTACAAGGGGATGACCGAGGCCGTCCGCACCGCGGAGCAGATCGCGGCCGAGACCGAGGGCGCCGTCCTCGCCCGCCAGTTCGAGCACGAGGCCAACGCGGCGATGCACCGCCGCACCACGGCGGAGGAGATCTGGACCGACACCGACGGGGAGATCGACTGGTTCGTCGCGGGCTCCGGCACCGGCGGCACCGTCACCGGTGTGGGTCAAGTGCTCAAGGAGCGCAAGCCGGACGTGAAGATCGTCGTGGTCGAGCCGAAGGACTCGCCGATGCTCAGCGAGGGCCGCGCGGGCGGGCACCGCATCCAGGGCATCGGCCCCAACTTCGTGCCCGACGTGCTCGACCGCTCCGTGATCGACGAGGTCGTCTCCGTCGAGTTCGACGACGCCATCCGCGTCGCGCGGTCGCTGGCCACGGACGAGGGCATCCTCGCGGGCATGTCCGCGGGCGCCGCGGTGTGGGCCGCCCTCGAGATCGCGAAGCGCCCCGAGGCCGCTGGGAAGCGTATCGTCGTAGTGATCCCCGACGCGGGTGAGCGCTATCTCAGCACGGCGCTGTACGCCCACCTGCGCGACACAGAGGAGAAGAGCGCATGAGCAGCAGCCTGCACCCCATCGAGAGGCTCCGCGAGGACCTGGCGACGGCGAAGCTGTGCGACCCCGCCGCGCGGTCCTCGCTCGAGATCGCACTGCTGTACCCCGGGCTGCACGCGATCTGGGGGCACCGCCTGTGGCATGCGCTGTGGGTCCGGGACTTCCGCTTCGTGGCCCGCGCCGGCTCGCAGATCACCCGCTGGCTGACGGGGATCGAGATCCACCCCGGCGCCACCATCGGACGGCGCTTCTTCATCGACCACGGCATGGGCGTCGTGGTCGGCGAGACCGCCGAGATCGGCGACGACGTCATGCTCTACCACGGCGTGACGCTCGGCGGCCGCACCCGCAACGGCGGCAAGCGTCACCCCACCATCGGCGACGGCGTCGCCGTGGGCGCCGGCGCCAAGGTCCTCGGCCCGGTCACGATCGGCGCCGGCTCCGCCGTCGGAGCGAACGCCGTCGTCACGCGCGACGCGCCCGCCGACAGCATCCTCGTCGGGATCCCGGCCAAGGCGCGCGCCCGGAGCGAGAACGTCGACAAGCGCAAGCTCCTGACGACGCCCGAGTACATGATCTGACGGGCCCCGCGCAGCCCGCGGGTCACTTGTCCTCGCGGCGCTCCTCGACCTTGTTCTTGACGAAGAGCATCGGCAGCAGCATCGTCGCAAGCGCCGTGATGAGCCACACGATCACCGGCCCGAGCAGCCACGCGAGCAGGTCGGTGATCTGAAGGCCCCCGATCGGCAGCAGCACGACGATCAGCAGGGCGATGAAGGTCGACACGATCCCGACGCCGCCCAGGAGCGCCGGCGCGTTCCTCTTCGCGAACTTCGCCGTCCACGGCGCCAGCACGCTCTGGAGGATCGCGAAGATCACGACCGCGAGGACGAAGCCCCACCAGTCCGACCAGACGATCGTGAACCCGTCGAGGAGCAGGTCGGCGACGATGAGCCCGAGGGCCGCCGACACCAGGAACACCAGGGTCCGGATGAGGAACATGATCATGGCGCCAGACTAGACCCGCCCTCGCCGGGCGGCCAGGACCCGCGCACGACACGCGGCGAGCGAGTTCGGGCCGCGCTCGCCGATGAGCCGCCGGGGGCCGTTTTCATGCGGGCCGCATGAGGCGGACACGCGCGATCGGGTGCATGATCGGGCCATGGCCCTCCACTCGATCGACGTCCTGGAACTCGAACGCCTCGCGATCGCCCCCGTGTACGCACGGCCGGGCATGCGCCACGGGATCCCGAAGGACGAGCTGCCCGCCGACGGCATGGACCCGCGGGTCGCCTACCGTCTGCTCCACGACGAGCTCATGCTCGACGGCAACGCACGCCAGAACCTCGCGACGTTCGTGACGACGTTCATGGAGGACGAGGCGACGGCGCTCGCCATGGAGTCCCTCGACAAGAACATGATCGACAAGGACGAATACCCCCAGACCGCGGCGATCGAGGGGCGCTGCGTCGGGATCATCTCCAAGCTGTGGCACGCGCCCGGCGACGCGAGCCCGACGGGGACGTCGACGACCGGCTCGAGCGAGGCCGTCATGCTGGCGGGGCTCGCGCTGAAGTGGCGCTGGCGTGAGCGGCGCCGCGCGGCGGGACTGCCGGCGGACCGCCCCAACCTCGTCATGGGGATGAACGTCCAGGTCGTGTGGGAGAAGTTCTGCCGCTACTGGGACGTCGAGCCCCGCTACGCCCCGCTCGAGGAGGGGCGCCTCCACCTGACGGCCGAGGAGGCGCTGAAGCTCTGCGACGAGAACACCATCGGCGTCGTCGCGATCCTCGGCTCCACGTTCGACGGGTCGTACGAGCCCGTCCTCGAGATCTCGCACGCCCTCGACGGGCTCGCGGCATCGGGCGGACCGGACATCCCCATGCACGTCGACGCCGCGTCGGGCGGCTTCGTGGCGCCCTTCATCGACACCGAGCTCGAGTGGGACTTCCGCGTGCCGCGGGTGCGCTCCATCAACGCCTCGGGCCACAAGTACGGCCTGGTCTATCCCGGGGTCGGCTGGGTGATCTGGCGCGCCGCCGAGGATCTGCCGGAGGACCTCGTCTTCCACGTCAACTACCTCGGCGGGGACATGCCGACGTTCGCGCTGAACTTCTCGCGACCGGGCTACCAGGTGATCGCGCAGTACTACAACTTCATCCGGCTCGGCTTCGAGGGATACCGCGAGATCCAGCAGGCGTGCCGGGACGCCGCGATGTACACGGCGTCGGAGATCGCGAAGATCGGACCCTACGAGCTGCTCTCGGACGGGTCGGAGCTGCCGGTGTTCTTCTTCCGGCTCAAGGCGGATGTGACCCGCTTCACGGTGTACGACGTGTCGGCGAAGATGCGCGAGCGCGGCTGGCAGGTGCCCGCGTACTCGCTGCCGGACGACCTGTCGGACGTGTCGGGGCTGCGCGTCGTGGTCCGCAACGGATTCGGCCGGGACCTGGCCGACCTGTTCCTGGCCGACCTCCGTCATGCGACGGAGTTCTTCCTCGGCCTGTCCGGCCCGATGCCGGACGACCCCGATCACACGGAGTCGTTCCGCCACTGAGGTGCGTCAGCCCTCGGCGCCGATGGCGGCGAGGCGCTCCTCCTCGTCGGCGGAGACGCACGACTGGATGATCGGCTCGAGCGCGCCGTCCATCACGTGGTCGAGGTTGTACGCCTTGTAGCCGGTGCGGTGATCGGCGATGCGGTTCTCGGGGAAGTTGTAGGTGCGGATGCGCTCGGAGCGGTCCATGCCGCGGATCTGAGACCTGCGGGCGTCGGCGGCCTGCGCGTCCAGCTCCTCCTGCTGCTTGGCGAGCAGCCGCGCACGCAGCACGCGCATGCCCGCCTCGCGGTTCTGCAGCTGCGACTTCTCGTTCTGCATCGACACGACGATCCCCGTCGGCACGTGCGTGATGCGCACCGCCGAGTCGGTGGTGTTCACCGACTGGCCGCCGGGGCCCGACGACCGGAAGACATCGATCTTCAGGTCGTTCGGGTCGATGTGGATCTCCTCCGGCTCGTCGACCTCGGGGAAGACGAGCACGCCCGTCGTCGACGTGTGGATGCGTCCCTGCGATTCGGTCGCGGGCACCCGCTGGACGCGGTGCACACCGCCCTCGTACTTCAGGTGGGCCCACACCCCCTGCGACGGATCGTTCGTGGATCCCTTGATCGCGACCTGGACGTCCTTGTAGCCGCCGAGGTCGGATTCGTTGCGCTCGAGCAGCTCGGTCTTCCACCCCTTCGAGGCGGCGTACTGGAGATACATCCGCAGCAGATCGGCGGCGAACAGCGCCGACTCGGCGCCGCCCTCGCCCTGCTTGATCTCCATGATCACGTCGCGGGCGTCGTCGGGATCGCGCGGGATCAGCAGGCGCCGCAGCCGCTCCTGCGTCTCTGCGAGCCGCTGCTCCAGCGACGGCACCTCCTCGGCGAACGCGTCGTCCTCACGGGCGAGTTCGCGTGCGGCGGTCAGATCGTCGGACGCCGCCAGCCAATCCTCATGGGCCTTCACGATGCGCGACAGCTCGGCATAGCGCCGGTTGACGCGCTTGGCCAGCGCCGCGTCGGCGTGCACCGCGGGGTCGGACAGCTGCTGCTCGACCGCGCGGTGCTCGTCGATCAGGCCCCTGACGGACTCGAACACGTAGCTCGCCGCCGGTCAGCGGATGCTGTTGTCGTGCGCGTGGCTGTGCCCGCCGCCGTGGCCGTCGCGAGCGGGAGCCGGGATCGACTTCTGCATCTGCACGAGGAACTCGACGTTGGACTGCGTCTCCTTGAGCTTGCCCAGCACGACCTCGAGGGCCTGCTGCGGGTCGAGCCCGGCCAGCGCACGGCGCAGCTTCCAGGTGATCTTGACCTCGTCGTTCGACAGCAGCATCTCCTCGCGGCGCGTGCTCGACGCGTTGACGTCGACGGCCGGGAAGATGCGCTTGTCGGCGAGCTGGCGCGACAGGCGCAGTTCGCTGTTGCCGGTGCCCTTGAACTCCTCGAAGATGACGTCGTCCATCTTGGACCCGGTCTCGACGAGCGCGGTGGCGAGAATCGTGAGCGATCCGCCGTTCTCGATGTTGCGCGCCGCGCCGAAGAATCGCTTCGGCGGGTACAGCGCCGACGCGTCGACACCGCCCGACAGCACGCGGCCGCTCGTCGGCGCCGACACGTTGTAGGCGCGGCCGAGGCGCGTGATCGAGTCGAGCAGCACGACCACGTCGCGGCCGAGCTCCACGAGACGCTTGGCGCGCTCGATGGCGAGCTCGGCGACCGTGGTGTGGTCCTCGGCGGGACGGTCGAAGGTCGAGGCGATGACCTCACCCTTGACGGTGCGCTCCATGTCGGTGACCTCTTCGGGGCGCTCGTCGACGAGCACGACCATGAGGTGGACCTCGGGGTTGTTGTGCGCGATCGCGTTCGCGATCTGCTGCAGCACGATCGTCTTGCCGGCCTTCGGCGGCGCGACGATCAGACCGCGCTGACCCTTGCCGATCGGGGCGACGAGGTCGATGATGCGCTGGGTCAGCTTCTCGGGCGCGGTCTCCAGGCGCAGGCGCTCCTGCGGGTACAGCGGCGTGAGCTTGCCGAACTCGACGCGGGTGGCGGCGTCGTCGACCGACAGGCCGTTGATCGCGTCCACCTTGACGAGGGCGTTGTATTTCTGGCGGCTCGACTGCTCGCCCTCGCGGGGCTGCTTGATCGCGCCGACGACGGCGTCGCCCTTGCGCAGGTTGTACTTCTTGACCTGGCCGAGCGACACGTAGACGTCGCTCTGGCCGGGCAGGTACCCGGTCGTGCGCACGAACGCGTAGTTGTCGAGGACGTCGAGGATGCCGGCGATCGGGATCAGGACGTCGTCCTCGCCGATCTCGGTCTCGAACTCGTCCGCCGTCTGCCCCTGGCCCCGGCGCTTGTTGCGGTTGCGGTTGCGGTTGCCGCCCTGGCCCGACTCGTCCTCGTCGGCGCCGGACTGGCCGCCGCCGTTCTGCGAGCCCTGCTGCGACGCGTTCTGGCCCGACTGGCCGCCGCCGGAGCTGTTCTGGCTGCGGTTGCGGTTCCGGCTGCGGCTGCGGCTGCGGCTGCGACCGGACGAGCCCTGCTCGCCCTCGCCGCCGGCGTTCTCGCCGTCCGTGGCCTTGTCCGACGTGTCGGCGTCGCCCGTCTTCTCGGTCTTGTCCGTCTGGTCGGCCTTCTCGGCCTTCTCGGTCTCGTCCGCCTTCGCCGTCTTGTCCGACGTGTCCGTCTTCTCGGCGGCATCGGTCTTCTCGGCGGCGCCGTCCTGAGCGGACGCGTCGGCGGCGGACGTCTCGGTCGCGGCGGCGGACTCCTTGTCCGCTGCCGGAGCGGCGTCGGCGCTCTTGGCGCGGCGGGGTGCGCGCTTGCGCGGAGCGCGGGCCGGCTTCTCCTCGGCGGCGGGCTGCTCGGCGGCAGGCTGCTCGGCCGGGGCCTCGGGCGCGGCCTGCTCGGCGGACGCCTCGGCGGGCTCCTCGCTCGGCGCCGGCTCGGCAGCGGCCTCAGCGGGCTGCGCGTCGGTCGGCTGCGCCTCGGCGGCCTCCGGCTCGACGACCTCGGCCGCCGGAGCGTCCTCGGCGACCTGCTCGGCGGCAGGCTGCTCGACGTGCTCGCCCTCGGCCTGCTCGGGCGCGTCGGTGCGCTCGTCGGTCTGGGCGTTGTGGATCTCGGAGATGGACTCCACGAGTTCTCCCTTGTGAAAAACGATCGGATATGCAGAACCGCACAGGCGCTGATGGCAGTCGCCTACCGGCCCTTCTGCCGGTTCAGGAGCTGTTCGGCGGCTCGAAGACCGCCCGGATGCTCGGAATCCCACAGCAGAAAGAGGCTGTGCGGTGGTTTCGCAGATTTGCGACGGAGGCCAGATTCACGGGTTAGGTGGAACCCTCCGCGTACTCCCTCACTGTACCACCCTTGACATCGACGGCGAGCATGAGGGCCTCCCACGCGCCGTCGACCGTCTTCTCGGCCAGCGCCGCCGCCTCGAGGCGACGGCCGGGTCCGTCGGCGAGGACGAGCACGCTCGGCCCCGCCCCCGACACGACGGCGGCGAACCCCGCCGCGCGCAGGGCACGCACCAGCGTGTCGGTCCCGGGCATCGCCTGCGCGCGATAGCTCTGATGCAGCTTGTCCTCGGTCGCCGCCAGCAGCAGCTCGGGGCTCTGCGTCAGCGCCGCGATCAGCAGAGCCGACCGCGACACGTTGAACACGGCATCCTCGCGCGACACCTGCAGCGGCGAGAGACTCCGCGCGACGCTCGTCGACATCGTCGACTCGGGCACGAACACCACCGGCGACACGCCGCGGTGCACGATGAGCTGCTTGTGCTGCGGCCCGCCCTCGTCCATCCACGCGATCGTCAGCCCGCCGAACAGCGCGGGCGCCACGTTGTCGGGGTGACCCTCGAGCTCGGTCGCGAGCCGCAGCAGCGTCTCGGGGCCGAGTTCGACGTCGCCTTCGAGCAGTCCCTTCGCGGCGAGCAGCCCCGACACCACCGCGGCGCCGGACGAGCCCAGACCCCGCCCGTGCGGGATGACGTTGTGCGCCTGAAGCCGGAGTCCCGGCATCGGGCGCCCCACCGACTCGAACGCGTAGGCGATCGAGCGCACGACCAGGTTGGAGGCGTCGCGCGGCACGTCCCCCATGCCCTCGCCGACGACGTCGATCTCGAGCTCCCCCTGAGGCAGCGCCGTGACCGTCAGCTCGTCGTACACGCTCAGCGCGAGTCCGAGCGTGTCGAACCCGGGACCGAGGTTCGCGCTCGTCGCCGGCACGCGCACCACGACGGCGCGGCCGGCTTCGGGCGCGGGGGCTGCGGTCACGCCGAGGCCTCCACCGGTGCGAGCTCCAGCACCGCCGCGACCTCGGACGTGGTGGCGTCGACGACGGTCGGCTCGACCTGCGAGCCGTCGGCGTTGCGCAGCGCCCACTGCGGGTCCTTGAGGCCGTGCCCGGTCACGGTGAGCACGACGCGGGCGCCGGCGGGGATGACGCCCGCTTCGGCGCGATCGAGCAGACCGGCGACGCTGATGGCGGATGCCGGCTCGACGAAGACGCCGACCGAGGCTGCGAGCAGCTTCTGCGCGGCGAGGATGCGGTCGTCGTCGATGGCGCCGAAGTAGCCGTCGGTGGCGGCGCGCGCCTCGAGCGCGAGATCCCACGACGCCGGATTGCCGATGCGGATGGCGCTGGCCACCGTCTCGGGGTTCTTCACGACCTCGCCGCGCACCAGCGGCGCCGAGCCCTCGGCCTGGAAGCCGAACATGCGCGGCACGCGCGTGGACACGCCGCGGTCGGCCTCTTCGCGGTAGCCACGCGAGTACGCCGTGTAGTTGCCGGCGTTGCCCACCGGGATGAAGTGGAAGTCCGGAGCGTCGCCGAGGACCTCGACGATCTCGTAGGCCGCGGTCTTCTGGCCCTCGATGCGGTCGGGGTTGACCGAGTTGACCAGGTGCACCGGATACTCGTCGGCCAGCTCGCGGGCGATCTCGAGGCAGTCGTCGAAGTTGCCGCGGATCTGGATGAGCCGGCCGTTGTGCGCGACCGCCTGGCTGAGCTTGCCCATCGCGATCTTGCCCTCGGGCACGAGGACGGCCGCGGTGATCCCGGCGTGCGCGGCATACGCCGCCGCGGACGCGGACGTGTTGCCGGTCGACGCGCAGATGACCGCCTTCGCGCCGTGCTCGACCGCGCGCGAGAGCGCGACGGTCATGCCGCGGTCCTTGAACGAGCCGGTGGGGTTCATGCCCTCGAACTTCACCCAGACATCCGCACCGGTCATGCTCGACAGGGCGGGCGCCGGCAGCAGCGGAGTGCCGCCCTCGCCGAGGGTCACGACCGTGGAGGCGTCGGTGACGCCCAGCCGGTCGGCGTACTCGCGGAGGACTCCGCGCCAGACGTGTGCCATTTCTCAGTCTCCTTCCACGCGCAGGACCGACACGACGCGATCGACGACGCCGCTCGCCGCGAGCTTGTCGACGGTGTCGCTGAGGTCCTGCTCCTGGGCCTTGTGGGTGCCGATGACGACGCGAGCGGTCTCGGCGTCCTCCCCGACGACGGTCTGCTCGACGGTCGCGATCGAGACGCGTCCGTCGCTGAGGATGCCGGCGACGGTGGCCAGCACGCCCGGCTCGTCGTCGACCTCGAGGGTGATCTGGTAGCGCGTGGTGACCTGGCCGATCTCGACCACCGGCAGGTTCGCGCGCGTCGACTCGCCGACGCCGACGCCGCCGGCGATGTGACGGCGGGCGGCCGAGACGACATCGCCGAGCACGGCGGATGCGGTCTGCACTCCCCCGGCGCCGGCGCCGTAGAACATGAGGTTGCCCGCGGCCTCGGCCTGCACGAACACGGCGTTGTTCGCGCCGTGCACGCTCGCCAGCGGATGCTCGCGATCGACCAGCGCCGGGTACACGCGCACCGAGATCGACTCGGCCGGGGTGCCCTCGGCATCCGTCGTCGCCAGGCGCTCGCACACCGCAAGGAGCTTGATGACGTAGCCGGCATTGCGCGCCGCGTCCATCATGCCCTTGTCGATGGCGGTGATGCCCTCGCGGTGCACGGCATCCAGCGGCACCGAGGTGTGGAAGGCCAGGCTCGCGAGGATCGCGGCCTTCTGCGCCGCGTCGTAGCCCTCGACGTCTGCCGTCGGGTCGGCCTCGGCGTAGCCGAGCGCCTGCGCGTCGGCGAGGACCTCGGCGAACTCGGCCCCCTCTTTGTCCATGCGGTCGAGGATGTAGTTCGTCGTGCCGTTGACGATGCCCATGATGCGCTGCACGCGGTCGCCGGCGAGCGAATCGCGCAGCGGGCGGATGATCGGGATGGCGCCGGCGGCGGCGGCCTCGTAGTAGACCTGTGCACCGACCTGGTCGGCCGCCTCGAAGATCTCGGGGCCGTGGGTGGCCAGCAGCGCCTTGTTGGCGGTGACGACGTCGGCGCCGGAGTTGATCGCCTGCAGCAGGTACGTGCGCGCCGGCTCGATGCCGCCCATCAGCTCGATGACGATGTCGGCGCTGACGATGAGCGTCTCGGCATCCGTCGTGAACAGCTCGTGCGGCAGCTCCACGTCGCGCTTCGCATCGAGGTCGCGCACCGCGATCCCCACGAGCTCCAGCGTCGCGCCGGCGCGGTCGGCGAGCTCGTCGGCGTGCTGGCGCAGGAGCGAGGCGACCTGCGAGCCGACGGCCCCGGCGCCCAGCAGGGCGACCCTCAGGCGGCGGTAGTCGGTCATGCGTTCCCTTCCGTCGGGGCGGTGACGCCCGCGTCGCGCGCGAGCAGATCGTCGATGGTCTCGCCGCGCACGATGACGCGGCTCGCCCCCGCGCGCACGGCGACGACGGCGGGGCGCGGGAGGAAGTTGTAGTTGTTCGCCAGCGAGAAGCAGTACGCGCCGGTCGCCGGCACCGCGAGCAGGTCGCCGGGCGCCACATCGCCGGGCAGGTACTCGGCGTCGACGACGATGTCGCCGGACTCGCAGTGCTTGCCCACGACGCGCACGAGCGCGGCGGCGGCGTCGCTGCGCCGCGAGGCGATGCGCGCGGAGTAGTCCGCGCCGTACAGCGCCGGTCGGGCGTTGTCGCTCATGCCGCCGTCGACGCTCACGTACAGCCGCGTCGCGTCGCCGTCCAGGCGCACCGGCTTGGTGGTCCCGACCTCGTACAGGGTCACGCCCGCGGGCCCGACGATGGTGCGTCCCGGCTCGAACGCGAGGTTCGGCATCCGGATGCCGCGCGCCTCGCACTCCTGCGCGACCGCGCCGGCGATGCCCACGGCGAGCTCCTCGATCGGGGTGGGGTCGTCGGCCGAGGTGTAGGCGATGCCGAAGCCGCCGCCGAGGTTCAGGACCGGGATCTCGCCGCCGGCGAGGAGCTGGGCATGCAGCTCGACCACGCGCGCCGCGGACTCGCGGAAGCCCGCGGTGCCGAAGATCTGCGACCCGATGTGGCAGTGCAGCCCGACGAAGGACAGACCGGGCAGCTCGCGGATGCGCGCCACGGCGGCCGGCGCGTCCTCGAGGGAGAAGCCGAACTTCTGGTCCTCGTGGGCCGTTGCGAGGAAGTCGTGGGTCTCGGCGTGCACGCCGCTGTTGACCCGCAGCAGCACCGGCTGGGTCGCCCCGGTGCGGGCGACGATGGCCGCCAGCCGCTCGAGCTCGACGAGGGAGTCGATCACGATCGAGCCCACACCCGCCGCGACCGCGCGCTCGAGCTCGGCGACGCTCTTGTTGTTGCCGTGGAAGCCCAGGCGCGAGGGATCGGCGCCCGCGGCGAGGGCGACGGCCATCTCGCCGCCGCTGGCGACATCGACCGCGAGCCCCTCTTCGGTGACCCAGCGGACGACCTCGGTGCTCAGGAACGCCTTGCCCGCGTAGTACACGCGCGCCTGCACGCCGTGCAGGGCGGCCGCCGCGCGGAACGCGTCGAGGGTGCGGCGCGCGCGGGCGCGGACCTCGGCCTCGTCGAGGACGTACAGCGGCGTGCCGTAGCGCTCGCGCAGCTCGGTCGCGGTCACGCCGCCGAGGACGAGCGCCCCGTCGCCGTCGCGGGCGGCATCGGCCGGCCACACACCGTCGGCGAGCGCGTTGGCGTCGTCGGGCTCACTCAGCCACGCCGGGGCCGGGGTGGGGTGCTGCGGGGCGGCGGACACGGGTGAAGCCAATCGGTGAGGGTTGGTGTCGCCATCGGGACGGCGCCGGACGGCTCTTGCCGCGGCCGGGTGACTCACGCGCCGGGCAGTGGTTGAAGTCTATGTCACCGCGAGGGGGGTGCCCGTGCTGTGTGTCACGCGGTGTCGCCGCACCCGGTCAGAGGCTCAGCCGCACGTCCCGTTCTCGAGCAGAGCCGGATCCGACGCGATGCGACCGTCGAGCTCGAAGGCCGCGACGAAGTCCTCGCCCTCGACCGCCGCGGCGACCAGCGTCACGCCCGCCGGCATGTACTGCGCGACGCACACGGGCCAGTCGCGAGCGATCGTGTCCACGACGCCGCCGAACTGGTCGCGCAGCTGATCGGCCGACACGGCGATGCCGCCGACCTCGAGCGCCGTCGGCGTCAGCACGAGGTCGCCGTCGGCCGCGGACGGGGTCAGCGCCACGCCGAGCGGCAGCGTCGTCAGGCCGAAGACATCGAGCTCGGTCGACATCGTCACGTCGGGGGCGTCGAGGGCGAGGCTGTCGGCGGGGAAGCCGTCGACGGTCGACAGCAGAGCGCGCAGCTGCTGCTCGTCCATGCGGATCTCGGCGCCGCCGCCGGCCATGTCTCCGCCGCGGACGCTCACGCCGTAGGCGAGCACCGACACGTCTCCCGTGAAGGCGTCGAAGGTGACGTCCTCGGACGAGATGGACACCTCGCCGAGGGTGCCGAGGATCAGCTGGGGCAGGACCGGCCCGGCGATCTCGACGTCGACCGGCTGATCCGAGGGAAGGCCGAGCTCGGTGACGACCCGGTCGCGGATGCCGCCCTGCACGATGCTCCGGGCGATCGGCTCGGCGATGAACGCCGCGACGACGATGATCAGCGCAGCGCCGCCCAGCACCAGCCACGGCCAGATCCGCCGGCGCTTCTGGGGCTTCGGAGGCGTCGGGGTCGCGAGCACCCACTGCGCCGAGGGATCCGGCAGCGGTGCGGTGCGATGGACGCCGCGCTCGCCGAGCGGAACCGTGGGATTGTCGTCCTCGCCCGCCACCGGCTACATCCGCTCCGGAGCGCTGACGCCGAGTAGGTCCAGTCCGTTGCGCAGCACCTGACCCGTGGCGTCGTTGAGCCACAGGCGCGTGCGGTGCACGGCTTCGACGGGGGCATCGCCCAGCGGGATCACCCGGCAGTTGTCGTACCACTTGTGGTACAGCCCCGCGAGCTCTTCGAGGTAGCGAGCGACGCGGTGGGGCTCGCGCACCTCGGCGGCGAACGCGACCGTGCGCGGGAACTCCTGGAGCGCGCCCAGCAGGGCCGACTCGGTCTCGTGGTCGAGCAGCTCGGGGGCGAACTCCGAGCGGTCGACGCCGGACTCGGCGGCGTTGCGGCCGACGTTGTGGGTGCGGGCGTGCGCGTACTGCACGTAGAAGACGGGGTTGTCGTTGGTGCGACGCTGCAGGATCTCGGGGTCGAGGGTCAGCGGCGAGTCCGCGGGGTACCGCGCGAGTGAGTAGCGCAGCGGGTCGGTGCCGAGCCAGTCACGCAGGTCGTCGAGCTCGATGATGTTGCCCGCGCGCTTGGACAGCCGCGCGCCGTTGACCGACACGAGCTGGCCGATGAGCACCTCGATGTCCTTGTCGGGGTCGTCGCCTGCGGCGCCGGCGAGCGCCTTGAGGCGGTGGACGTAGCCGTGGTGGTCGGCGCCGAGGAGGTAGATCTTGTGCGCGAAGCCGCGGTCGCCCTTGTTCAGGTAGTAGGCGGCATCCGCGGCGAAGTAGGTGTACTCGCCGTTCGAGCGGCGGATGACGCGGTCCTTGTCGTCGCCGAAGTCGGTGGTGCGCACCCACACGGCGTCATCCTCGTCGAACACGTGCCCCTGCTCGCGCAGGCGGTCCACGGCCTCGTCGACGAGGCTGGGCTCGCCCTTCGAGCCCTTCGCGTGCAGGACCCGCTCGCTGAAGAACACGTCGAAATGCACGTTGAACTTCTCCAGGGACACCTGCAGGTCGCCCAGCTGGAATTCGTACGCGCGGTCCCGCGCGACGACGAGCTGCTCGTCCTCGGGCAGCGACAGCAGGTCGGGAACGGCCCCGAGGACCCGCTGCGCGAGGACGTCGATGTAGGAGCCCGGGTAGCCGTCCTCGGGGATCGGCTCGCCCTGGGCGCGCGCGAGCACCGAGCGGCCGAACCGGTCCATCTGGGCGCCGGCGTCGTTGACGTAGAACTCGCGCACGAGGGTCGCGCCGCTGGCCAGCAACAGGCGGGCCAGCGAGTCGCCGAGCGCCGCCCAGCGCGTGTGGCCGATGTGCATCGGCCCCGTGGGGTTGGCGCTGACGAACTCGAGGTTGATCGTGTTGCCGCGCTGCGAGTCGTTCGTGCCGAACGCGGCGCCGGCGTCGACGATCGTCTTCGCGAGGGCGCCGGCCGCGGCGGCGTCGAGCCGGATGTTGATGAAGCCGGGGCCGGCGACCTCGACGCTCGCGATGCCCTCGACGGCGGTGAGACCGGCCGCGATGTCGGCGGCGAACTCGCGCGGGTTCGCGCCGACCTTCTTCGCGAGCTTCAGCGCGGCGTTGGACGCCCAGTCGCCGTGGTCGCGGTTCTTCGGGCGCTCGAGCGGCAGGTCGGCGGCCGTCAGGCCCTCGGCCGCGCCGGGGCGTCGCGCCTCGGCGAGCGGGGCGATGACGTCGAGCAGAGCGGCGGAGAGGGCATCAGGATTCATAACCCGTCGATTCTAGTTGGCGCCCGCCGGGATTCCGCCTCCCGTCAGGCGATCTGGACCAGCTCCGTGTAGTCGTCGCCGGCCGGGTCGGAGGCCGCGTCGCGCTCGATCGCGGCGAGCGGATCGGCATCCGACCCGTCGACGTCCTCGGCCTCGGGCATGACCCACGCGTCCACCAGCATCCGCTGCAGACTGACGGCGCCGCCGTGGTAGCTGAGGAACGCGCAGTCGGCGGCGTCGCGCCCCGTCGCGATCCGCACGAGCGAGTGGCGGTTGGACAAACGCGTCGCATCGATGACGTACCAGGCGCCGTCGTGGTAGGCCTCGGCGACGGCGTGGAAGTCCATCGGCTCCAGGCCCGGTGCGTAGCAGGCGGCGTAGCGCGCGGGCATGTCCATCGCGCGCAGCAGCGCGATGACGACGTGCGCGTAGTCGCGGCAGACGCCCTGACCGGTCATGAGGGTCGTCACGGCGCTGTCGGTGCCGTGGCTGAGGCCGGGCGTGTAGGTCGTGCTCGTGGCGACGAAGTCCGACACGGCGCCGATCAGCTCATGGCCCTCCAGCCCCTTGAACTGGCGTCGCGCCTGCTGGAAGACCTCGTCCGACTGGCAGTAGCGGCTCGGACGCAGGTACGAGATCGCCTCGAGGTCGCTCGTGCGGGGGTGCGGCGTGCGGCCGTCGACCGTCGCCTCGTAGCGGATCTCGAGGCGGCCGGTCTCGGCCTGCAGGCGGTGCAGGCGGCTGCCGGACTGGTCGATGATCTCGGTCGGCGTGTACACGCGATCGCCCTGCGTGAACGTGAACTGCTCATCGAGGACGGGTACCTGCTGGGCGGCCGCGACCTGGCAGATGAGATCGACGGGGGCCGCGACCTGGAGGTCGAGTTCGGCGGTCACGACACGTTGCACCGAGCCATCCTCGCACGCACCGCGGACCCCGGAGCGCGGTCTGTGGAGATCCCCGCGGAACGCGTCCTCCGGGGCCGGCGGATGCCTGCCGGTCGGCGCTGAGGAGCGGCCACGGGGTGGTAACCTCGATCGGTGCGCCTCCGTAGCTCAGGGGATAGAGCGTTGGTTTCCGGTACCAAAGGCCGCAGGTTCGATTCCTGTCGGGGGCACTGAGAGAATCCCAGGTTCGCCTGGGATTCTTTGTGTTTCTGCGGTGAGTCCCGGCGTGTGCCTCGGTCCCGGGGGAGAATGGCTGCATGGGATTGTTCACGCAGCGCCCCGAAGAGCCGACCGAGTGGGCCGGGCTGCCGGGCGAGCCGCTGCGACCGGCGAGTGCCGCCGAGCGGCTCGATGACGCCGCGCCCGTCGACCTCGGGCTGATGCCGGACGCGAGCGGAGCCGTCGAGTCCATCGCGATCCCCGTGGCACTCCCCGAACCCGCCGGCGACGACGACGAGTCGGCTCCCGGCTAGATCCCCCGGCTGTAGCGCAGCAACACGACGTCACCGGGCAGCGACTCGGCGCCCGCGAAGCGCACGTGGGGGCGGAACCCTTCGGCGAACATCGGCATGCCGCCGCCGAGCACGACCGGCTGGACGTACAGGCGGTACTCGTCGATGAGCCCCGCCCGTCCGAGCGTCGCGGCCAGATCGGGACCGGCGACTTCGATGTCGCCCGCGATCTTGTCGACCATCGTCCCGATCGTCGCGACGACATCCTCCCGCACGACGGTGACGCCGGGACCGGCATCCGTCACCGTCCTCGAGACCACCACCTTGGGCGTCCGCTGCCACAGGTCGGCGAACTCCGCCGCCACCTCGTCGCGGTCTGGGTCGCCACCCGCCCAGTACCGCATGATCTCCCACATTCGCCGGCCGTAGACCAGCAGCGACGTGCTGCGGAGCTCGTCGTTGAAGTGCTGATGCAGTGCCGGTCCGGGCGGCGGGAGCACCAGCTCGCCCTCCTCACTCGCGACGTAGCCGTCGAGCGATTGGAGCATGCCGTACCGCACGTGGCCCATGGATCCATCGTGCCTCAGGCGGCGCAGACGCAACAGGCGGTCCCCTGCCTGGGCGGAGCCGCGGCGCGCGGATGTCAACCCCCTGGTCCATTCGCGCCGATGTGCCTACCGTGCCGACATGGATGAGAAGTCGACCGAACAGACCGACCCCGGACCGTACGAGCCGACCACGACGCACGCCGCATGGGGCGCCGGGAGCCCGCGACTGCGCATCACGAGCGAGACGGAGCGATTCGTCCACGACCTCACGGTCGACGCCACCAGACTCGGCTCCGCCGCGGGAAACGAGGTGGTGCTCGACGGCGCCGACCCCCTGCACGCGACCATCGAGCACGACGAGCGCGATGAGTTCGTGCTGACGCTCCACGGCGAAGGCGAGCTGAGCGCGAACCCGCGCGCCGCGGCGACGCACGAGGGCGATCGCTCCGCGACCCTGCGCACCGGAGCCCGGTTCACGGCCGGCCCGTGGACGATCGTGTACATGCGCGACGAGTTCGCCGACCACGGCAGACCGTACGGCGGACGCCAGGGCGGCGAAGGCGAGCATCAGCGCCCGCAGCCCGAGCGACCCGACTACGTCGCAGACGGCGATCGTCGTTCTTCGCCGGGGGCCACGGGCTGAGGTCCGCTGCGGAGTCCCGGCGGCGCCGGCCCTAGACGGAGCCGCGCGGTCGCAGCCGCTCGGTGTCCGCGACGATGCCCAGCTCCCCCGCGGCCCGCGAGATCGCCGCGGCGAGTTCGGCGTCCTTGCGCGTGAGCCCGCCGGCGGAGTGCGTGACGGTCCGCACCGTCACGCCGCGGTAGCGCAGGTCGACGTCGGGGTGGTGGTCGGCGGCATCCGCGAGTTCTGCGATCCGCGCGACGAGGGCCGCCCCCGACGCGAAGTCGCGCGAGTCGAAGTACGCGGCGGCCATGGCGTCCAGCACGTGCCACCCGTCGGTGCCGGGCACGGCGGTGAAGTCGGCCTCGCTGATGAGATCCATGCGGTCCCCCTCGCTCCGTCGCCACTGTAGGACGCCCGCGAGCGCGTCACCAGGGCCCGACCGCTCAGACCAGGAAGAGTCCGTCGAGCGCGCCCGGGTTGTGCGCGTGGACCAGCACCAGGAACACCACCGCGTCGAAGAGCAGGTGCACCGTGACGACGTACGCCAGCGACCGGGTGCGGCCGAAGATGTAGCCCTGCAGCAGCGCGAACGGGATCGTCAGCACCGGTCCCCACGCCTGATAGCCGAGCTCCCACAGGAACGACACGAACACGATCGTCTGCAGGATGTTCGCCTGCCACATCGGGAAGTGCCGCAGCAGCAGCGCGAAGACGGTGCAGATGAAGAACAGCTCATCCCAGATGCCGACCGCGCCGACGCCCACGAACAGTCGCGCGATGAGGTCCGGTGTGTCCACGACCGGCCAGTTCTGATACACGCCCGACGTGATGAAGTAGAACGGCAGGATCAGCCACCCCAGCAGCAGCACGGTCGCCAGCCACGTCCACTGGAACGCCGTCCAGGACCCGCCCCCGCGCCACGGGAACCGGATCGCGCGGTCGCGGTACAGCCAGCGCGACATGACGTACGGCACCACCACCGCTCCCCCGAGTGCCAGGGCGAACCGCAGGATCGCGAGGTTGTCGAGTTCCGCCTTCAGCGGGATGGCGCTCACGACGAGGAGACCGGCGGCGATGAGCGAGAGGTCGCGCACGAGATCGGGCGTGCGGGCAGGCGCCGCCTCGGGCGCCTCGTCGGCGAGGGCCGCCGCCGTCACTGCGCGCTCGGCGCGCAGCCGAGGGCGCAGCAGCCACGCGAGCGCGAGCCCGAGCGCCAGCAGGAGCCACCCCAGCCAGGGGATCCGGACGACGAAGAACGCCGGGGCCGCGGCGCACGCCAGGAGCGCCGGAACGAGGCCGGCCGACCAGGTCGTCAGGGCCGTGGCGGGTGCGGTCGAGGGCATGTCAGTCCGTCAGAGGGTGTCGGTCATGCGCCGACGCGCCGGTACGTGAGATCACGGATGTCGCGGCCGACGCGCTGGCCCTTGCGCTCGAACGCGGTGAGCACGCGCCCGTCGAAGCGCGGCGCCCACTCCCCCTCGAACGCGCGCTCGAAGGCATCCGCCGCGTCCATGACCTCGCGCATCTGGAGCGCGTAGTCCTCCCAGTCGGTGGCGAGCCGCAGCAGCCCGCCGGGCTTGAGCGCCGCCGCCGCGATGGGCGGGAACTCGGGGGCGACGAGTCGCCGCTTGGTGTGCTTCTTCTTGTGCCACGGGTCCGGGAAGAACACCCACACCTCATCCGCGGATGCCGGCGGCAGCAGATGCTGCAGCACCTCGGGGGCGTTGGCCTCGACGAGCCGCAGGTTGGTCGCGCCCGCCTTGTCGGCATCCAGCATCGTGCGCGCCAGCCCCGCGCGGAACACCTCGATCGCGAGGAAGTCGGTGTCGGGGGTCGTCGTGGCGGCGTGCACGATCGCGTGCCCCTGGCCCGAGCCGATCTCGACGACGAGCGGCGCCTCGCGCCCCCACACGGCCGCGGGGTCGATCTGCGTGCCCGGCAGGATGCTGGTCGAAGCGGCGTCGCGCTGCACCTCGATCACGAAGCGCGGCGACAGCTCGCTCCACGCGCGCTCCTGCGCCTCGGACATCCGCCCGCTGCGGCGGAC
The DNA here is from genome assembly GCF_014208045.1 of Microbacterium thalassium. Classification (NCBI taxonomy): domain Bacteria; kingdom Bacillati; phylum Actinomycetota; class Actinomycetes; order Micrococcales; family Microbacteriaceae; genus Microbacterium; species Microbacterium thalassium. The sequence continues at coordinate 1,873,438 of NZ_JACHML010000001.1, read as the reverse complement.
GAACGACACCGGTCGATCGCGGAAGCGGCGGGGCGTCTCGGGGGCGTCGGTCACCGCTCCAGGGTACCCAGCGCCCGGCTCGGCCCCGGCGCGCCCGTGGCTGCCGAGACCCGGGCTTCCTGCCGAGACCCGCGCTTCCTGCCGAGACCCGGGATGCCTGCCGAGACCCGCGTCTCCGATGACCGGTCTCGCTGAGGAATCCGGGTCTCGCTGAGAAACCCGAGTCGCGACGAGCGACGGGCCAGCGGGCCGCGCCGCGGGGGTCAGTCGACGGTGACGAAGTCGATGAGCTCCTCGACACGGCCGAGGAACGCCGGCTCGAGGTCGCGGTAGCTCGACACGCGCCCGAGGATCCGCTGCCACGCCCGCGCGATGTCGGCCTGGTCGCGCGCGGGCCAGCCGAGCGCGCGGCACACGCCGACCTTGTACTCGATGCCCCGCGGGATCTCGGGCCAGCGGGCGATGCCCATCGCCCGCGGCGTGACGCACTGCCATACGTCCACCCACGGGTGCCCCACGATCCGCACGTGGGCGCCGTGCGGGCCCCGCTCGATGCCGGCCGCGACGCGCGACTCCTTCGATCCCGGCACGAGATGGTCCACGAGCACGCCGTAGCGGCGCTGCGCCGACGGCGGCTCGTCGTTCAGCGCGGCCTCCAGCAGGTCGATGCCCTGCAGGTACTCGACGACGACGCCTTCGGCGCGCAGGTCGTCGCCCCACACCTTCTCGACGAGTTCGGCGTCGTGGCGCCCCTCGACGAAGATGCGGCTCGCGCGCGCCACGCGCGCCCGCCCATCCGGGGCGGCGAAGGATCCGGATGCCGTCCGCGCCGGCCCTGCCTGTGCGAGCCGCTTCTCCGGGGGCGTCAGGACGACATCGCGGCCGTCGACGAGGAAGCCGGGGCCGAGGGGGAACAGCCTTCGCCGCCCCGTGCGGTCCTCGAGTTCGACCAGGCCCGAGGCGACGCCGACCACGGCGCCGCAGTAGCCGTCGTCGGCCACCTCGACGACGAGATCGTCAGATGCCGGCACGCGCGGCACCTCCTTGGCCATGCGGTCGCGCCAGCCGCTCGAGAGCACGTCGGTGCCGTAGCGATCGTCCATGTGGTTCCTCCGGGTGCGAAAGAGTACCCCGCCGGCCGGCGGGCACGACGAAGACCCGCCGCACCTACCGCGTCGCGGCCGGGCCTGAATAGACTCGCGGAGGGGCGGTGCGCTCCGAGAAGGGGGACTCGATGCGAAGGCGCTGGGCGGCGGCCCTCACGTCGGCGGTGATCGCGGCGCTCGCGTTCGCGGGAACGGGGACGGCGGTCGCGACCGACCCGGTGCAGCTCGGTGCGGGTTACGTGATCGACGACGTCGGCGCGCTCTCGTCGGGCGACGCCGCGAGCGTGCAGTCCCGTCTCGAGGAGCTGTACACCGACACCGGCGCGGACCTGTACGTCGCCTTCGTCGACGCCTTCACCAACCCCGACGACAGCGAGTCGTGGGCCAACGCCGTCGCGGACCAGAACGGCCTCGGGCCCTCGCAGTATCTGCTGGCGATCGCCACGGAGTCCCGCCAGTACTACCTGTCGGCCGACAGCGCGGGTCCTCTCACGCAGGACCAGATCGCGCAGATCGAGGCGGACATCGTGCCGCAGCTGCGCGACGGCGACTACGCCGGCGCCGTGATCACGGCCGCCGACACGATGCAGAGCGAGCTCGTCGGCACGGCGGGCAGCGACGGAACGGGCGGCGGCGGGTTCGGCTTCGGCACCGTCCTGCTCATCGTCATCGTCGCGGGCGCCATCGCGGTCATCGTGTGGCTCGTCATCCGCTCGCGGCGCAGGAAGCGCCAGGTGGTCGCCGCCGGCGGCACGACCCCGCTCGCCCAGCTCAGCACCGACGATCTCCGACGGCAGGCGGCATCCGCCCTCATCGAGACCGACGACGCGATCAAGACCAGCGAGCAGGAGCTCGGATTCGCGCGCGCCCAGTTCGGGGACACCGCGACCGGGAGCTTCGTCGAGGCTCTGTCCGCCGCCCGCGGCGAACTGAACGAGGCCTTCGCGCTTCAGCAGAAGCTCGACGACTCGGTGCCCGACACCGAAGAGCAGATCCGCGCGTGGAACGCGCGCATCATCGAACTGTGCGGCCAGGCGAACGACCGCCTCGACGAGCGCGCCGCCGAGTTCGACCAGCTGCGCAAGCTCGAGCAGGACGCGCCCGAGGCGCTCGCCCGCCTGCAGGCAGAGCGGGAGAAGACGGCGGCCGCACTCCCGCCCGCGGCCGCCGAGCTCGCGACCCTCCAGTCCGCGTACGCACCCGCGGCGCTCGCGACGGTGGCCGACAATCCGGCGCAGGCCGACGCGCGGCTCGAGTTCGCCGACGAGCAGCTCGCCGAGGCGCAGCAGGCGATCGCGAGCGGCGACGGCGGTGAAGCGGCGATCAGCATCCGCGCCGCCGAAGAGGCCCTCGGGCAGGCCGCCCTCCTGGCGTCGGCGATCGGCAAGCTCGGCTCCGATCTCGGCGCCGAGGAGAAGAACGCCGCAGCCCTCGTCGCCGACATCGAGCAGGACATCGCCGCGGCCGGGGCGCTCCCCGACGCCGACGGGCGGGTGGCCGCAGCCGTCACCGCCGCCCGCCAGCAGGTCGACGGTGCCCGCACGCGGCTGACCGGCGCCAAGGATCCGCTCGCAGCGCTCGAAGGCCTGGAGTCGGCGAACGACCAGATCGACGCCGTCATCGCCCGCGCGCGCGACGCACAGGCGCAGGCGCAGCGCGCCCAGCAGATGCTCACCCAGGTGATGACCCAGGCGCAGGCGCGCGTGTCGTCGGCCGAGGACTACATCACCGCCCGCCGAGGTGCGGTCGGCGCCCAGGCCCGCACGCGCCTCGCGGAGGCCGGCGCGTGCCTCGTGCGCGCCCAGCAGCTGCAGGCCACCGACCCGCAGCAGGCCCTCGCCCAGGCCCAGCGCGCCGACCAGCTCGCCGCACAGGCCATCCAGTCCGCCCAGACCGACGTCTCGGGCTTCGGCGGCGCGGGGATGGGCGCCGTGCCCGGCGCGCGACCCGGCGGAGGCGGCGGCGGCATGCTCGGCGCTGTCCTCGGCGGCATCGTCATCAACTCGGTGCTCAGCGGCGGCGGGCGTTCCTCCTCGAGCCGCGGCGGCGGCTTCGGCGGATTCTCCGGCGCCGCCATGGGCGGCGGGCGCAGTCGCTCGCGCGTGAGCCCCGGCTCGTTCGGCGGGGGCGGCACCCGTGCCCGCCGCGGCGGAGGACGCTTCTGATCCGCGGCGCACCGCTCCCGCTTCTCGTGCTCGACTCGTGAAAGACCGCTCTTCAAGGAAAGGAAAACCGATGGCGAAGCAGTCCATCTTCGGCCGCATCTCCACCCTGATCAAGGCGAACGTGAATGCCCTGATCGACTCGGCGGAGGACCCGCAGAAGATGCTGGACCAGCTGGTCCGCGATTACACCAACTCCATCGCCGACGCCGAGGCGGCGATCGCCGAGACGATCGGCAACCTGCGTCTGCTCGAGCGCGACCACCAGGAGGACGTCCAGGCGGCGGCCGAGTGGGGCAACAAGGCGCTCGCGGCCAGCCGCAAGGCCGACGAGCTGCGCGGCGCCGGCAACACCGCCGACGCCGACAAGTTCGACAGCCTCGCGAAGATCGCGCTCCAGCGCCAGATCAGCGAGGAGAACGAGGCGAAGGCGATCGCGCCGACGATCGCCCAGCAGAACGAGGTCGTCGACAAGCTCAAGGACGGCCTCAACGGCATGAAGGTCAAGCTCGACCAGCTCAAGTCCAAGCGGGCCGAGCTGCTGGCGCGCTCGAAGACCGCGGAGGCCCAGAACAAGGTCGCCGACGCCGTCAAGTCGATCGACGTGCTCGACCCCACGAGCGAACTCGGCCGCTTCGAGGACAAGGTGCGGCGCCAGGAAGCGCTCGCCCAGGGCAAGCAGGAGCTGGCCGCCTCGTCGCTGGACCAGCAGTTCAACCAGCTCGAGGACATGGGCGAGCTCACCGAGGTCGAGGCACGGCTGGCCGCGCTCAAGGCCGGTGGCAGCGCCGGAGCCCTCGGCTCCTGACGCGCACGCGCGGATTCGCGGCCCGCAGCGCCCCGGGACGGCCCGGCGCTGCGGGCCGCACGCGTTCGAAGGGTGGAAGATGAAGGAATGACCCGGTTCATCGTCGTCCCCCAATGGCAGGGCTCGCCGTCGTCACGCGCGATGCAGCTCATCGACGGAGCGGAGGCGATCGCCGGCGACCTGCCGCGCTCGGCGTGCACGCGCGTCGACGTCCCGCTCGAGGCCGGCGAAGAGATCGACACCGGCGTGCACCGCTACAGCTCGCTGCGCCGCATCCGCGACCTCGTGTCGGCCACGGCGGGCGCCGGCGACGAGCCGGCGATGATCGTCGGCGGCGACTGCGGCGTCGCCGTTGCGGCCGTCGCCCGCTCCGCGGCCGCCGACCCCGACCTCGCGCTGGTGTGGCTGGACGCCCACCCCGACCTCCACACGCCCGAGACCAGCGAGTCCGGCGCCTTCTCGGGCATGGCGCTGCGCGCGGTGCTCGGCGAGGGCGCCGACGGGCTCGCCCTCGCACCCGGGACCGTGCGCCCCGACCGCGTGATCATCGCCGGGGCTCGCAGCTTCGACCCCGCCGAGGACGAGGCGGTGCGCTCCCTCGGCATCACGACCCTCGCCGCGGCGGATCTCGCCGATCCGGAGCGTCTCGCTCAGGCGGTCGCGGCCACGGGCGCGTCCTCCGTCCACATCCACGTCGCCCTCGACGTGCTCGACCCCGCCGACATGACGGGAGTCACCTCGGCCGAGCCGTTCGGCGTGCCGGTCACCCAGCTGGTCGCGGCGATCGCCGCGGTGCGGCAGGCGACGCCGGTGGCAGGGTCCAGCATCGCCGGGTTCGCCCCGTCCTCCCCCGCCGCGGCCGTCGAGGACATGGGCACGATCCTGAGGGTCGTCGGGGCTCTGGCGTGATCGCCCGCCCGCCGGCGGGATGGCAGGCCGCGGCCGAGCGAGCCGTCGAGCGCGGGCGGCGCATCGACCGCCTCATCCCCCGCGTGCTGCTGGACTCCCCGATCAGCTTCGTCGGGTACCTGTACGGGTGCACCGTCGGATGGATCTGGGGAACCCTGTGGAGCACCGGCCGGATCGAGCGGAGGGGGACCCTGTGGGTCTTCCGCGGACTGCCGTCGTGGGCGTACCCGCGCGGCGGCGTGTGCGTGGGCGGATGCTTCCTCACCGGCGACGGCACGATCGACGAGCGCCTGCTGCGGCACGAGGCGGTCCACGAGCGCCAGTGGCGCCGCTACGGTCTGCTCATGCCGCTGCTGTACCTCGCGGCGGGCCGCGATGCGCTGCGCAACCGCTTCGAGATCGAGGCCGGTCTCGAGGACGGCAACTACGTGCCGCGGCGACGCACGCGCTCCTCCTGACGCGCCGTCACGCGATCAGGACGCGCCGCAGCTCCGCGACCTCGTCGCCGCTCATGCCGTGGGCCTGCAGGTACTCCGCCGCCGAGCCGTAGTCGGCGGCGACGGTCTCGAGCAGGTCGCGCATGACGGGGGCCGGCGAGCGCGTCGCGAGGTCTTCGAGGTTGCGCGCGCCCGGATGCTGCGCGCGCAGCAGCTCGACCACGCGACGGTTGCGCCGCGCCGGCAGCAGCGCCTCGGTGCGCGCGTAATCGGCGACGACCGCTTCGGCTTCGACGCCGGCCGCGGCCAGCGCCACCGCGACCGTCACCCCGGTGCGGTCCTTGCCGACCGTGCAGTGCACGAGCACGGGCTGGTCGGCGATGACGCCGCGCACGACGTCGACCACGCCGGCCGCCGAATCGGTGATCAGCTGGCGGTACATGTCGTCGAGGCTCACGTCGCCGGAGAAGAACGACGCCACGGAGCCGAGGAACAGCGGCACGCGCTGCGTCACGAGCGACAGCCCCGCCACGCGGCTGGGCGCATGGCGCACCTCGTCGTCGGCGCGCAGGTCGATGATGCGCCGGATGCCGAGCTCGCCGAGCGCGACGACGCCGGCGTCTTCGAGCCGGGCGAGGTTGCCCGACCGGAACAGCACGCCTTCGCGGGTGGCCCCGCCCTCGGCGGGGAGCCCGCCCACGTCGCGGAAGTTGACCGCGCCCGGGACGAGGATCGCCGGCGTCATCACTCCTCCGGTGTCTCGGATGCCTGCGGCGTCTGCGGCGGCACGAGGTAGCGACCGGCGATCGCCAGGCGGTTGAACGCGTTGATCGAGACGATGATCCAGCTCAGCGCCACGTACTCGGCCTCGGTGAGCACGGCGCCGACGCGGTCGTACACGCCGTCGGGGATGCCCTCGACGTGGATGAAGGTGTACGCCTCGGCGAGCTCCAGGCCCGCGCGCTCGCGCTCGCTGAACACACCGGAGTCGCGCCACGCGGCGATCTGCGCGATCGTGTCGGCGTCGACCCCGAGGGCGACCGCCCGCGTCACGTGCTGCCGCACGCAGTACGAGCATCCGTTCAGCTGCGACGCGTGGATCTGCACCAGCTCTTTCAGGCGGTCGTCGACGCCGGACTCGGCCGCGATGCGCCCGACGGTGCGGGAGAACTCCGACAGGGCCTGGTAGGCCGGGCGCGCCGACCGCGACAGGTGCACACGCGGCTGCTCGCTCATGACGTCAGCGTACCGACTGCGCGGCACGCGCGGCCCTGCCAGGGCCGCGCCGCGACGGGCATGCGTGAGAATGGTGCGCGTGAGCGAGCACTTCGACGAGTTCTCCTTCCTTCCCGCCCAGGCCGCCGACGCCGGCATCGCGGGCCCCGCGCCCCGCGGCGAGCGCGTCTCGCTGGCGCTGGCCGACGGCCGCACGCTCAGCGGGCTGCGCTACGGCGACGAGGCGCCGATCGTGACGTTCCTCCACGGCGCGGGCCTGAACGCCCACACGTGGGACACCACGATCCTCGCGCTGGGCCTGCCCGCGCTCGCGATCGACCTCCCCGGCCATGGCGATTCGTCGTGGCGGGACGACGCCGCGTACGTCGCACGGGTGCTCGCACCGGACGTCGCCGCGGGGATGGACGCCTGGACCACGTCACCCCAGGTGCTCGTCGGCCAGTCGCTCGGCGGACTGACGGCGGCAGCGGTGGCGGCATCGCACCCGGATCTCGTGCGCGATGTCGTGGTGGTCGACATCACGCCCGGCATCGATCAGAGCGCGGGCCCGAGCCAGCTGCGCGACTTCTTCGCGGGGCCCACCGACTGGGCCACGCGCGACGAACTCGTCGAGCGGGCACTCTCCTTCGGCCTCGGCGGATCGCGGCGGGCGGCCGAGCGCGGCGTCTACCTGAACTCGCGCGTGCGGGCGGACGGACGCGTGGAGTGGAAGCACCACTTCGCCCATCTCGCGGCCGCGGCCGCCGCCGATCCCGAGTCGTCCGCGCGTCTCGCCGGCCGTCAGGACGCCCTCGCGAGCGTGCTGGGAGAGTCGGGCTGGCAGGATCTCGCCGGCGTGCGCTCGCCGATCACACTGGTGCGGGGCGACCGGGGCTACGTCACCGAGGCCGACGCTGCCGAATTCGCGCGGCGCGTGCCCGCGGCATCCGTCGTGGTCATGGCGAGCGGGCACAACGTGCAGGAGGAGCAGCCGACCGCCCTCGGCGACCTCGTCCGCACGCGCGCACGGGCGGACTGACGCGCAGGATCGGCGCGGGTTCGGCACCAGGGCCCGCGGGTCTCTAGAGTGGTCTGCGCACCGGCCACGCCGCTCCCCCCGCGAGCCGGCACTCCGCGCACTGGGCGCGGAGGCCCCGAAAGGACGTCCATGCTCCGCCGCACAGCCCTCGCCGCGACCGCTCTGGTCGCCGCGACCGCGCTCGCGCTCACCGCCTGCTCGGGCGAGAGCGCCCCCGCTCCCACCGCCACCGGAACGCCCGACCCCGACGCGTCGGTGGCGATCCGGCTCGTGCTCGAGCCCGGCAACCTCGACATCCGCAAGACGGCCGGTGCGGCACTCGACCAGATCCTCGTCGACAACATCTACCAGGGCCTGGTCTCGCGCACCCCCGAGCAGGAGATCGTGCCCGCTCTCGCGAGCGACTTCTCGGTCTCCGCCGACGGACTGACCTACACGTTCACCCTCCGCGAAGGGGTCACCTTCCACGACGGGTCCGAGCTGACGCCCGCCGACGTGGTGTGGTCGCTCGAGACACGCCAGGAGAGCGACGACTGGAGCGATTCGGCACGCCTGGCGAACGTCGAGTCCGTCGAGGCCGACGGCCAGACGATCACCCTCACCCTGAGCGCTCCCGACTCGACGCTGCTGTGGAACCTCACCGGTCGCGCGGGGATCATCCTGAAGAAGGGCGACAAGGTCGACTACAACACCGCGGAGAACGGGACCGGTCCGTTCATCCTCGACAGCTGGCGCCAGGGCGACAGCATCACGTTCGTCCGCAACGAGGAGTACTGGGGCGACTCCGCGGGGGTCGCGGAGGTCGTCTTCGACTACATCCCCGACAACCAGGCGGCCCTCAACGCCGCGCTCGCGGGCGAGGTCGACGTGCTGACCGGGTTCGACGCGAACCTCAAGGACCAGATCGAGGCCACCGGCGACTACGCGCTCGTGCTCGGCGAGTCCACCGACAAGGGGGTGCTCGCGTTCAACCAGTCCGAGGGCAGCCCGCTCGCCGACCAGCGCGTCCGCCAGGCGATCCGGCAGTCCATCGACCACCAGGCGTTCGTCGACGCGCTCGCGTCCGGCCAGACGCTGTACGGCCCGATCCCGTCGCTCGACCCGGGCTACGAGGACCTGGCGGACGTCGCGCCGTACGACCCCGACACCGCGCGGACGCTGCTCGCCGAGGCGGGCGCCGAGGACCTCGAGCTGACGCTGACGATCCCGAGCTTCTACTCGACCACGATTCCGCAGATCCTCGTGTCCGACCTCAACGAGGTCGGCATCACCCTGACCGTCGAGTCGGTGGACTTCTCGACGTGGCTCAACGACGTCTACGTCAACCAGGACTACGACCTGAGCTTCGTGCTGCACACCGAGGCGCGCGACTTCGAGAACTGGGCGAACCCCGACTACTACTTCACGTACGACAGCGCCGAGGTCCAGGATCTGTACGCGCAGGCGGTCGCGAGCACCAGCGAGAGCCAGGCGGCGACGCTCCTGGAGCGCGCGGCGCGCATCGTGTCGGAGGACGCCGCCGCGGACTGGCTGTACAACGGCGCATCCGTCCTCGCGGTGGGCACGAACGTCGCGGGCATGCCGTCGGTCAACGTCAACGAGCGGCTGAACCTGGCCGAGCTGACCAAGAGCGACGGGTGATCCGGTACGCGCTGACACGGCTGACCCTGCTGCTGCTGGGTCTCTTCGTCGCCAGCGCGCTGATCTTCCTGACCCTGCGGGTCCTCCCCGGGGATGTCGCGCTGCTGATCGGCGGCGTCAACAGCTCGCCGGAGCAGATCGCCGCGATCCGCGAGAGCATGGGGCTGAACCGCTCGCTGCCGGTCCAGTACCTCGAGTGGATCGGGGGCGTGCTGCGCGGCGACCTCGGCACGAGCCTGCTGACGGGGTCGAGCGTGGCGGCCGAGATCGCGCAGAAGGCCGAGGTCACGATCCCGCTGGGGCTGATGTCGCTCGCGATCGCGATCACGCTGAGCGTTCCCCTGGGCGTGATCTCGGCGCTCCGGCGCGGACGTGCCGGCGGCACGGCGCTGAGCGTGTCGGCCCAGACCCTCGCGGCGGTGCCCGTGGTGTGGGCGGGCATGATGCTCGTCGTCGTGTTCGCGGTGTGGCTGGGATGGCTCCCGGCGCAGGGGTTCCCCCGCGCCGGGTGGAATGATCCGGCTGCGGCGCTGCGGGCGCTCGTGCTGCCGGCGCTGACGATCGGCGTCGTCGAGGGCGCGATGCTCATGCGGTTCGTGCGCAGCGCGACGCTGCAGGCGATCGGGCAGGACTACGTCCGCGCCGCCGCGGCCAAAGGACTGACCCGCACCACCGCGCTCGTCCGTCACGGGCTGCCCAACGTCGGCCTGTCGGTCATCTCGGTGCTCGGCCTGCAGGTCGCCGGCATCATCGTCGGCGCCGTCGTGATCGAGCAGCTGTTCTCCCTGCCCGGCATCGGACGGATGCTGGTCGCCGACGTCGGCGCGCGCGACCTCCCCAAGGTGCAGGGCGAGCTGCTGGTGCTCACCGGCTTCGTGCTGATCGTCGGCTTCGTCGTCGACCTCGTCCATCGCGTCATCGACCCCCGCCAGCGGGAGGCGTCATGACCGGCCGGCTCGCGTGGCTGCGCCGCCTGTGGCACGTGCCGACGGGTCGCTTCGGCCTCGTCGTGGTCGTCGCGGTCGTGCTCACGGCGGCGCTGTCGCTGGTGTGGACACCGTTCGATCCGCAGCAGGTCGAGATCGCGAACCGCTGGATGCCGCCCGGCTGGCCGCACGTGCTCGGCACCGACGGCTCGGGGCGCGACATCCTGAGCCTGGTCATGACGGGCGCCCGTACGACGGTGCTCGTGGCCGTCGGCGCCGGCGCGGTCGCGACGGTGCTCGGCATCGCGCTGGCGGCGCTGGGCGCGCTGACGGCCCGCTGGGTCCGCGAGTCGGTCGCGGTGCTCGTCGACGTCCTCATCGCCTTCCCCGTCCTGATCATCGCGATGATGATCTCGGCGGTGTGGGGCGGGTCGCTGTGGGTGGTCGTCTGGTCGGTGGGGATCGGATTCGGGGTCAACATCGCGCGGGTCACGCGGCCGGAGCTGCGCCGCGTGCTGCACAGCGACTTCGTCCTGGCCGGGCGTGCGTCGGGACTCACGCCGTCCCAGAACCTGTGGCACCACCTGCTGCCCAACGTGGCACCGGTGTTCATCGTGCAGCTGTCGTGGGGCATGGCGATCGCCGTGCTCGCCGAGGCCGGGCTGTCGTACCTCGGCTTCGGCGCGCCGGTGACCGAGCCGTCGTGGGGTCTGCTGCTGGATCAACTGCAGCAGTATCTGACGGTGTACCCGCTCGCCGTGCTGCCGCCGGGCCTGGCGATCACGGTCACGGTGCTGGGTCTGAACCTGCTCGGCGACGGCCTGCGCGACGCGACCGACCCGACGCTCAGCCGACGCGACCCCGCCGCGCGCCTCCACGTGCCGGAGGTGACGGCATGACGCTCGTCGTGGAGGATCTCGTCGTCGACATCGGCGGGCGCCGCGTCGTCGACGGCGTGACGTTCACGGTGCCCGACGGCGCGCGCGTGGGGCTCATCGGCGAATCCGGCTCGGGCAAGTCGCTCACGGCGCTGGCGATCCTCGGGCTGCTGCCCGACGGCGCCGAGGCGCGCGGCTCGATCCGGTGGAAAGACCGCGAGCTGATCGGGCTGCCCGACCGCGAGCTCGCGCGCCTGCGCGGCGACGAGATCGGCATCGTGTTCCAGGAGCCGCGCACCGCCCTCAACCCGATCCGCACCGTGGGCCGGCAGATCTCCGAGTCGCTGCGCATCCATCGCGGGCTGTCGAGAGCGGATGCGGCCGCCCGCGCGATCGATGAGGCGCGCCGCGTGGCCCTGCCCGACCCCGAGCTCATCGTCCACCGCTACCCGCACCAGCTCTCGGGTGGGCAGCGGCAGCGCGTCGCGGTCGCGATGGCGCTGGCCTGTCGCCCGCGTCTGCTGATCGCCGACGAGCCCACGACGGCCCTCGACGTCACGATCCAGGCCGAGATCCTCGCGCTCCTGCTGTCGCTGGCGCAGGACTCGGGCATGGGGCTGGTGTTCATCACCCACGATCTCGCGGTGCTCTCGCAGATCGCCACGCACGGCGTCGTCCTGGAGAAGGGGCGCGTGGTCGAGCAGGCGCCCACGTCGACGCTGCTGAGCGCACCGGCATCCGCCGTCACGCAGGGACTGCTGCGCGACGCCACCGCCACGCTGTGGCGCCCGGGAGGTGCCGAATGAGCGACGTGCTGCTGAGCGGCCGGGGACTCACACGCCGCTTCCCCGTGCCGAAGCGGATGCCGTTCGAGCGGACCTCGTACACCACGGCCCTCGACGATGCCGACATCGACGTGCGAGACGGCAGCGCGGTCGGCATCATCGGCGAGTCGGGCTCCGGCAAGTCGACTCTGGTGCGGCTGCTGCTGGCGCTGGACTCCCCCACGTCGGGCACCGTGGAGTTCGACGGGCGCACGGTCGACGCGAACGCCTCGGCGCGCGACCTGCACTGGCTGCGCCGCTCCACGGGCATCGTCTTCCAGGACCCGTACTCCTCGCTCGACCCGCGCATGAGCGTCGGTCGGATCATCGCCGAACCGCTGTGGGCGCTCGGGATCGACGACGACCGGCGCGCTCGCGTGCGCGAGGTGCTCGAGGAGGTCGGCCTCGAGCCCGACATGGCGTCGCGGTTCCCGCACGAGTTCTCCGGCGGGCAGCGCCAGCGGATCGCGATCGCGCGCGCGATCGCCCACCGTCCGCGCCTCCTCGTGGGCGACGAGCCGCTGTCGGCGCTGGATGTCAGCGTCCGCGCGCAGATCCTCGAGCTGCTGGCCGAGCTGCGGCGGCGCGAGGCCATGGCGCTGGTCATGGTCTCGCACGACATCGGCGTGGTGCAGAGCCTGTGCGACGACGTGATCGTCATGAAGGACGGCCGCATCGTCGAGGAGGGACCGACCGAGAAGGTGCTGCTGCAGCCCCAGGTGGCCTACACGAGGCGCCTGCTCGCGGCGATCCCGACGATCGATCCGAGCGCGGCCGGGTAGCGCGGACACGCGGCGGGGTCAGCGGCTGAACAGGCTCCGCTTCTTCTTGCGCGGCTCGAGCGACTTCTGCAGGTACACGGTGCCCAGCCACCGGCCGAACTTGAACCCGACGCGTCCCATGCGCCCCACCTCGGTGAATCCGAGCTTCTCGTGCAGTGCGATCGAGCCCTCGGCGCCCTTGTCGCTGATGACGGCGACCATCTCGCGGATGCCCTGCTCCTCGCACGCGGCGATGAGGGCCTCCATGAGGGCGCGGCCGAGGCCCTTTCCTGCCGCCGCGTGTCCGAGGTAGATCGAGTTCTCGACGGTGTAGCGGTAGCTCGCCTTGCCCGACCACGGTGACACGTACGCGTACCCGAGCACCTGGCCCGACGGCGACTCGGCGACCAGGAACGGCAGGTCGAGCTTGCGGATGTGGGCGATCTTGTCGCGCCACTGCTTGACCGTCCACTTCTTCTCGTCGAAGGTCACCACCGAGTTGGTGACGTAGTAGTTGTAGATCTCGCGGATCTCGGGCACATCCCGGTCCTCCACGGGGCGGATCGTGTACGAGAACGGGCGCTCGGGCTCGGGCATCCGGCGCAGGTGCCACGGGAGCCGGCGCCGGTCCTTGTTGTACTCCTCCTCAAGCATCCGCCGGGCCTCCCTGCACGTCGGGGATGCGCCAGTCGACCGGGTCCGCACCCTGCTGCGCGAGCAGCTCGTTGGCGCGCGAGAACGGGCGCGACCCGAAGAAGCCGCGGCTCGCGGACAGCGGCGACGGATGCGGCGACTCGATGATCGGCGTGGAGCCCAGCAGCGGACGCAGATTCGCCGCATCCCGCCCCCACAGGATGGCCACCAGCGGCTTGTCTCGGGCGACGAGCGACCGGATCGCGTGCTCGGTCACCTTCTCCCAACCCCACCCGCGGTGCGACGCGGGTGCTCCCGGCGCGACCGTGAGCACGCGGTTCAGCAGCATGACGCCCTGGTCGCTCCACGCCGACAGGTCGCCGTGCGAGGCCGGGGGGATGCCCAGGTCGCTCTCGAGCTCGCGGTAGATGTTGGCGAGGCTGCGCGGCAGCGGGCGCACGTGCGAATCGACGGCGAACGACAGGCCGATGGGATGCCCGGGCGTCGGGTAGGGGTCCTGGCCGACGATGAGCACCTTGACGTCGTCGAGCGGTCGTCCGAACGCGCGCAGCACGCGATCGCCGGCGGGCAGGTAGTGTCGGCCGGCCGCGTTCTCACCCCGCAGCCGCTCGCCGAGCGCGGCGATGTCGGGCGCGACCGGCGTCAGGGCGTCGGCCCATCCCGCGTCGAGGAGCCCCGCGTCGGCGAGCTCGGGCAGCGTCATCGCCACGTCACGCGCTCCGTTCGAGACCGGCGTCCTCCTCGACGACGGATCCCTGGAACGACCACGGGAAGTCGATCCACAGGTCGGTGTCCTTGAACGCGTAGTCGGGCTGGATGATGGTCGTCGGCTTGGTGTAGATCGTCGCCGAGCGGACGTCCGCGCCGCGGTCGCGCAGCAGCGTCACCGCGAGGGCGAGGGTGCGCCCGCTGTCGGCGACGTCGTCGACCAGCAGCACGCGCCTGCCGTCGAGGTAGGTCATGTCGAGCTCCGGAGGCAGCACCTCGGGGGCGTCCAGCACCGTGCCGATGCCGGTGTAGAACTCGACGTTGATGGCGCCGCAGTTCTTCGCCCCGAGCCCGTAGGCGATGGCGCCCGCCGGCAGCAGCCCGCCGCGCGCGATCGCCACGACCACCTCGGGCGAGAACCCGTCCGCGACGATCGTCCGCGCGATGGACCGGCACGCCTCGCCGAACCCGTCCCACGTGAGCGTCTCGCGCTCTGCCGCTGCTTCCGTCACCGGTGCCTCCTCGCTCGCGTTCCTCAACCCTACGGGGATCCGCCCCCCGGTGGCCCGACCCGCCCGGCTGCCCCGGCCCGCCCCGACACAGGCCGGAAACGTGCGCGGTGTTATCGTCCTTGGGTGTCACGCGCCTCCAACGCCGCAGCCCGACTTCGCGGCTCCGCCCTCGGCATCACCGCCGGTCTGATCAGCTGGCTCATCCTGGTCGAGATCACCAGCGGCATCCTGCAGGGCTACTACGTTCCGCTGTTCAGCGACATCGTCATCCACCTCGGCATCCGAGACGGCGACGTCAACTGGTTCGAGGCGGCGCAGCTGCTGCTCTCGTCGATCGTCGTGCCGATCATGGCCAAGCTCGGCGACATGTACGGGCACAAGAAGGTGCTCCTGTTCGCCACGATCGTCACCGCCGGAGCCACGTGGTGGCTGGCGTTCACGGGAACGTTCTGGACATTCCTGCTCGCATGGGCGCTGCAGGGCTTCTACGTCGTGTGGCTGCCGCTCGAGATCGCGCTGATCTTCGAGCGCGGGCGCCGTGGCGAGCACGGCGTCTCGCTCACGCGCCGGGCCGCGGGCCTGCTCGTCGTCGGGCTCGAAGCGGGGGCCATCATCGGCGCCCTCGCCGCCGGCCGTGTCTTCGCGGCCAGTGGGGGCGACCTGACGTTCACGCTGATGATGCCCGCGATCGCCGTGACGCTCATCGCGTTCGTCATCTGGCTCGGGGTGCCCGAATCCGAGCCGCTGCCGGGTCGCCGCCTCGACGTCGCCGGCTTCGCGATCCTCACCGGCGGGCTGCTGCTGGTCACCGGCGCTCTGGTGTACATGCGGATGATCGGGCTGTACGCGCTGCCGGCCATCACCTGGGTGTGGGTCGCGGTGCTGCTGCTTGCGGGCGTCGGCGTGTTCTGGTGGTTCGTGAGATTCGAGCTGCGCCACGAGGACCCCGCGATCGACATCCGGGTCCTGCGGCGCCCCGAGATGTGGCCCGTGCAGGCCACGGCGTTCCTCATCGGCATCAGCCTGCTCGGCGCCCAGGGCCCGCTCTCGACGTACGCGGGCACCGACTCGTCGCTCGGCTACGGCCTGGGGCTGGACGCCACCGGCCGGTCCAACGTCATCGGCATCTACCTCGTGTCGCTCATCATCGGCGCGATCCTGTTCGCGGTGACCTCGCGCAAGGCGAGCCCGCGCGTGATCCTGATCGGCGCCGCCGCGCTCGTCGGCATCGGCTACCTGCTGTTCCTCCCGTTCCACCAGGAGTTCTGGCAGGTGCTGATGAACCTCATGATCGCCGGCATCGGCTCGGGCGCCCTCGTCGGCGCCATGCCCGCCGCCGCCGCGGCCGCGGCCCCCCGCGGGCAGACCGGCATCGCGTCGGCCCTCACGAACACGACCAAGACCATCGGCGGCACGTTCGCGTCGGCCGTGTTCGGCGTCGTGCTCGCCGCGGGCGTCGGCGCGGTCGCCAGCGAGACGGCGGCGTCGCTCGGCGGCTACATGGCGGTGTGGGCGATCTGCTCGGCGGGCGGCTTCCTCGCCGCGGCGCTGCTCTTCATGGTGCCGAAGGTCGCCTTCGCCGACACGATCGCCGAAGAGGCGGATGCCGTCGCGGGCGAGTCGCAGGTGATGTAGCGGAACCGGCGGCCGGAGCGCCGCCAGGGCGTCAGCGCGGGTCTTCGCGCACGCGCAGCGGACCGCGTGCCAGCAGGTGCTGGGCGGACTGCGCGACGGGACGGACCGTGATGAGGTCCAGATTGACGTGGCCCGGAGCGTTCAGCGCGTAGGCGATGACGTCGGCGACGTCGTCGGCGACCAGCGGGGCCTCGACGCCGTCGTAGACCTTCGCGGCGGCATCCGCGTTGCCGCCCAGGCGGTTCAGCGTGAACTCCTCGGTGTGCACCATGCCGGGGGCGATCTCGGTGACGCGGATCGGCTCGCCGTTGAGCTCCAGGCGCAGCACCTGGGGGATCATCGACTCGGCCGCCTTGGCGGCGTTGTACCCGGCGCCGCCCTGATAGGGCGTGCGCGCGGCCGTCGAGGTCAGGAAGAGCGTGTCGGCGTGGCCGTCGGCTGCCGCCGCCTGCCGCAGCTGCGGCAGGAGTGCGGCAACGAGCCGCTGGGTCGAGAGCACGTTGACGTCGAACATCCACTGCCAGTCGTCGGGGCTGCCGTCTTCGACGCGGTCGGTGCCCCGCGCGCCGCCGGCGACGTGCACGAGCGCGTGCACCGGGCCCGACTCGGCCAGCCACAGGGTGAGGGCGTCCACGTCGGCCTCGACGGTGAGGTCCGCGGCGAACGCCACGGCGCCGGTCTCGGACTCGAGCTGCGCCAGCCGCTCGGCGCGACGCGCGACCGCAACGACGTCCCACCCGCTGGCACGCAGGGCGCGCGCAGCCGCTTCGCCGATCCCGGAACTGGCACCCGTCACCACAGCACGTCTCGTCGTCATGCTCCCCACGCTACCGCCGCCGTGAGCACGCGATGAACCGCCCTGGGCCTGCCGTGGCGGTCCCCAGCGGCCGGTGCGACGAGTCGCAGGTTACGTCACATTTCCCCACCGTTGAGCGACGCCACCGGCATCCGTACTGTCGGATTCGGCCGGTGGCGTCTGCCCCGGCATCCAGACCCGCAGGAGCAGCCATGTCCGAACTCGAGAACTGGCGTTTCGAGACCAAGCAGATCCACTCGGGCGCTCAGCCCGACCCGGTGACGAAGGCTCGCGCCACGCCCATCTACCAGACCACGTCGTACGTGTTCGACAACACCGACCACGCCGCGAACCTGTTCGCGCTGGCGGAGTTCGGCAACATCTACACCCGCATCCAGAACCCGACGCAGGACGTCGTGGAGCAGCGCGTCGCCGCGCTCGAGGGGGGCACCGGCGCCCTCCTGGTCTCCAGCGGCCAGGCGGCCGAGACGTTCGCGGTGCTGAACATCGCCGAGGCGGGCGACCACATCGTCTCGTCGAGCTCGATCTACGGCGGCACGTACAACCTCTTCAAGTACACCCTCGCCAAGCTCGGCATCGAAACGACCTTCGTCGAGAACCAGGACGACCCCGAGGAGTGGCGCGCCGCCGTCCGCCCGAACACGAAGCTCTTCTTCGCCGAGACGATCGGCAACCCGAAGATCAACGTGCTCGACATCCGCAGCGTCGCCGACGTCGCCCACGAGGCGCGCGTGCCGCTGATCGTCGACAACACGATCGCGACGCCGTACCTCATCAAGCCGTTCGAGCACGGCGCCGACATCGTGATCCACTCGGCCACGAAGTTCCTCGGCGGCCACGGCACCACCATCGGCGGCGTCATCGTCGACGGCGGGAAGTTCGAGTGGTCCAAGAACGTCGACAAGTTCCCCGGCCTCACCGAGCCCGACCCCTCGTACCACGGCGCGTCGTACACGACCGCGGTCGGCGACGGCCTGGCGTACATCATCAAGGCCCGCGTGCAGCTGCTGCGCGACCTCGGCTCGGCCATCTCGCCCAACAGCGCGTGGCTCCTGATCCAGGGCATCGAGACGCTGTCGCTGCGCATCGAGCGCCACGTGCAGAACGCGCAGGAGATCGCGGAGTGGCTCGAGAACCAGGATGACGTCGCGTCGGTCAACTACTCGGGCCTTCCCACGTCGCCCTGGTACGCGGCGGCCAACAGGTACGCCCCGAAGGGCGTCGGCGCCGTGCTGTCGTTCGAGCTCAAGGGCGGTGTCGAGGCGGGCCGCGAGTTCGTCAACTCGCTGACCCTCTTCAGCCATCTCGCCAACATCGGCGACGTGCGCTCGCTCGTCATCCACCCCGCCTCGACGACCCACTCGCAGCTGACCCCCGAACAGCAGCTCACCACCGGCGTGACGCCCGGCCTGGTGCGCCTGTCGGTCGGCATCGAGAACATCGACGACCTCAAGGCCGACCTCGAGCAGGCTCTGGCCGCCGCCCGCAAGGTGGCCGAGGCCGCGCGCGCCTGACACGCATCGCCTGAACGACGGATGCCCCGGCCTCGTGGCGGTTTCTAGGGGTCCTCGCAACACCTGATGGCTTATGTGGTTGTCAGTAGATCACGCAGACGCTCGGCTGGGGTATCCCAGCCGAGCGTCTTGCGTGGTCGGCCGTTGAGTTCCTGGGCGACGTGTTCGAGGTCTTCGGGTCCGTAGACGGTCAGGTCGGTGCCCTTGGGGAAGTACTGGCGGAGCAGCCCGTTGGTGTTCTCGTTGGATCCGCGCTGCCAGGGCGAGTGCGGGTCGCAGAAGTAGACCGGGACGTCGGTCGCGATCGTGAACTGCTTGTGCGCGGCCATCTCGCTGCCTTGGTCCCAGGTCAGCGACCCGCGCAGGTGCGCGGGCAGGGTGCCGATCAGCGGGACGAGGACGTCGCGGACTTGTTCGGCGGTGTGCCCGGCGGGCAGGTGGCCGAGCAGGACGTATCTCGTGGTGCGTTCGACGAGGGTCACGATCGCGGATTGCGATCCGGTGCCGACGATCAGGTCTCCTTCCCAGTGTCCGGGAACGGCGCGGTCTTCGACCTCGGCGGGGCGGTCGGAGATCATCACCATCGGGTCGGTGAACCGCGGCGTGCGCTGGTCCGGGTGCCGGTGGGGTTTGCGGCGGGTGCGTCCGGTGCGCAACGCGTCGGCGATCTCGCGGCGCAGACCGCCGCGGGCTTGGACGTAGATCGCCTGGTAGATCGTCTCGGTGCTCACGCGCATGCTCTCGTCGTCGGGGAACTCCTTGACCAGAGCGTGGCAGATCTGCTCCGGCGACCAGTGCACTCCGAGCTTGTCGGTCACGTACGCGCGCAGCGGACCGTCAACGGTGAGCTTGCTGTTCTTGGGGCGAGGGCGGCTCCGGGCCCAGGCGCGGTGCGCCGCGTAGGGGCGGTAGGAGCCGTCCCGGGACCGGTGGTTGTCGAGCTCCCGTTTGACCGTCGATGCCGGCCGGCCCAACCGTCTGCCGATCTCTCGCAACGACAGGTGCTGACGGTGCAGGTCCGCGATCGTCTCCCGATCGACGAGCGTCAGGAACCGCGGATGCAGCTCCGCCTCCAGCGCCGTCACCGGCGGTGGCGACACCTGGTCAACGTAGGTGGTCATACCCGTGGTGTAGTCCACCCGGCGCCCGTCCGGGTACAGGCGCGCGTTGCTGACCTTGCGGATCCCATAGTCCCAGTCATGAGCCGTGTGCTCATCGACCCCCGCCTGCGAGGCAGCGTCGCGACGACTGACCCCAGCCGCCCGCAGCCGCTCATACTCGGCCCGCCCGGGATGCCCATGCCGATACGGGTTCCCTCGACCGCGAACCCCGGCGGCCCGAACCCACCCGTAGGCCGTATTCACACTCACGCCCACCAGCCGCGCAGCCGCAGCGACATTGTCGCCCTCACGGCGAAGCACCTCAAAGAACTCGGCCTTCAACGCTCTCGAATACACGATCCCCGCAACTCCCTGAAACTCAGGGTGTTGCGGGGATCGCTAGAACCCGCGCGTTGCCGGGGCATCCGTGTGTCACCGGGTCAGACGAGGACGAATCCGAGGAACAGCGGGACCATGAATCCCGCGACGAACAGGCCCACCAGGACGGCCGCGATGATCAGCGGCAGCCGCGGATGCGCCTCCCCGCCGGCCTTGGCCCGGTTGCTGAAGAGCGCGGTGACGGCGAACGGCGACAGCAGCACGATGATCGCCGCCGCGAACGCGAGCGCCACCTGCCACCACGGCAGCTGCGCCGCCGGCGTCTCGGCGCTTCCCACCCAGCCCAGCACCGCGGTCGGCGTTCGGACGCTCAGGAAGATCGCCACCGGGTACAGCAGCAGCGACCACCACGCCCAATGAAGCTGAGGCTTCGTCGGAGGATCCTTCCGGCCCGTATCGGCGGACCGCTGCGGTGTGCTCATGACGTCAAGCCCTTCCACTCCGGCCGGGTGGCGCCGAACACCGTCGGCGCCATCGCTCCCGGTCCTTCCAGTCTCACCTCACGCCGAGCGAGCCGGGAAGGCCGAAGGTCCCCGCGCCTTCTCGCGTTCCGCCGGCGCGAGGACCGCCCGCCCGGTCGCTGCCGCTTGCGGCATCCGGTAACAGTCAGCCGACGATCCATCCCACCGCATACCCTGGAGTCCCGCGCGAAAGGCCCCTGACATGGACTGGCAGACCTCCGAAGACACCGTGCCGTCGGCACCGGTGACGGAGGCCGACGCGCGCCTGCTGCTGGGGCGGCCGCCCGCCACCGGCGCGTGGCGCGACGGCGACCCGGTCGGCGACCGCCGGTTCGCCGCGTTCGGGGCGTTCCGCACCGAGGGCGGGCGGGAGCTCCCCGGCTACCGCCTCGCGTACGAGACGTGGGGCGAGCTCAACGCCGCCCGCGACAACGCCGTGCTCGTGCTCCACGCGCTCACCGGCGACAGCCACGTGCGGGGCCCGGCGGGCCCGGGACATGCGACCTCGGGCTGGTGGGACGACATCGTCGGCCCGGGCTGCCCGATCGACACCGACGAGTGGTTCGTCGTCGCGCCGAACATGCTGGGCGGATGCCAGGGATCCACGGGCCCTGCCAGCGTCGCGCCCGACGGGTACGAGTGGGCCTCGCGCTTCCCGTACCTGACCATCCGCGACCAGGTCTCGGCGCAGGTGCGGCTGGCGGAAGCACTCGGCATCGACACGTGGGCCGCGGTCCTCGGCGGATCGATGGGCGGCATGCACGCGCTGGAGTGGGCCGTCGGCCAGCCCGACCGCGTGGCACGCGTCGGCATCCTGTCGTCGCCGCCGACGAACACCGCCGATCAGATCGCCCTGAACTCGGTGCAGCTCGAGGCCATCCGCATCGACCCCCGCTTCGCCGGCGGCGAGTACTACGACTCCGGCGACGGCGACGGTCCCAACCGCGGTCTCGCCCTCGCACGGCGCATGGCGCTGCTGAACTACCGCTCCCCCACCGAGCTGAATCAGCGGTTCCAGCGGTCGTGGCAGTCGGGCCTGAGCCCCCTCGGGCACGGCGGCCGCTTCGCGGTGGAGTCGTACCTGGACTTCCACGGCAACAAGTTCACCCGGCGCTTCGACGCCAACAGCTACATCACGCTCGTCGAGGCGATGAACTCGCACGACGTCGGACGTGATCGCGGCGGCATCGAGGACGCCCTCGCACGCGTGACCGCGACGGCCCTCGTGCTCGGCATCGACAGCGATCGCCTCTTCCCCATCGACGGCCAGCACCGCATCGCCCACGGCATCCGCACGTCGCTCGACGGGGATCGCGCGGTCGTTCTCACGAGCGACTTCGGGCACGACGGATTCCTCATCGAGACCCATGCCGTCGGCGCGCACATCCGCCGTCTGCTCGAG
Source organism: Microbacterium thalassium (assembly GCF_014208045.1). NCBI lineage: Bacteria > Bacillati > Actinomycetota > Actinomycetes > Micrococcales > Microbacteriaceae > Microbacterium > Microbacterium thalassium. The sequence goes on along the minus strand of NZ_JACHML010000001.1, from coordinate 1,851,530 downwards.
GCCTGAGCCCGCCTTCCACCGCCCCGCGCTCGCGCGACCTGCGAGCCCCTGCGGTTTCCGTCCTGTAACGGCGGAGGCGGGGTGTTTCCGCGCCGTAAATTCTGGTCGTGACGCGCCTGAGTCCGCTTGACTCCGCCCTCGGCCGATCTCATTCTGTTGTGTAATACGAAGCGTGTTGCGTATAACGCACACTTGGCCGACGAGTCTCCGGAGCCGCCCCATGCAGCGCCTCTGCTCTCTGAGCGACCTGACCCCCGGTGAGGGAACACGGATCGACACGGTCTCGCCACCGGTCGCGGTCTTCCTCACCGCCGACGGCGACGTGCACGCGATCGACGACACGTGCACGCACCAGGACGCCTCGCTCGCGCAGGGCTGGCTCGACGGCTGTGCGGTCGAGTGCCCGCTGCACGCGAGCTCGTTCTCGCTGACCACCGGCGCGGTCGACCAGCCGCCGGCGCGTTTCGGCGTGCGCGTGCACCGCGTCGAGGTCATCGACGACGTCGTGTGGGCCGAGCTGTCGGATGCCCCCGCGCACCTGCCCCCGGGGGTCTCGCTGTGACCGACCGCACCGACCACCGCATCGTCATCGTCGGCGCCGGGCTCGCGGGCTTCACCACGGCGCGGAACCTCTCGGCCGCCGGCTACCACGGTCAGATCGTCGTCCTCGGCGCCGAGCCCCACCGACCCTACGATCGCCCGCCGCTGAGCAAGCAGTTCCTCTCCGGCGAGATCACCCGGGCCGACCTGGCACTCGAGGCCGAGGGCGACTGCCACGGCGTCACGTTCATGCTGGGGCGCACCGCGCACGCGCTGGATGCGGCACGTCGCGAGGTCGTCCTCGACGACGGCAGCCGCATCCTCGCCGACGACATCATCGTCGCCACCGGCGCGCGGCCGCGCACACTGCCGGGCGCGCGCGACGGCGTATATCCTCTCGCGACGATCGAAGACGCCGAAGCCCTCCGCGAGGCTCTGACGCCCGGTGCCGAGGTCGTGGTCGCCGGAGCCGGCTTCGTCGGCCTCGAGGCGGCCGCCGCGGCCGTGCGCGCCGGAGCCCGCGTCACCGTCGTGTGCGCCGACGAGGCGCCGCTCATCCGCCGCCGCGGCCCGCTCGCCGCGAGCGTCGTCCAGGCCGTGCATGAGCGGCACGGCGTGCGGTTCGTCACCGACGCACGCATCGCCCACGTGACGGCGTCCGAGGGGCGCGCCGACGGCGTCGTCCTCACCGACGGACGCCGGCTGGCGGCATCCGTCGTCATCTCGGGCATCGGAGCCGACCCGGCCGTCGAGTGGCTGGCCGGAAGCGGGCTCGACGTCGACGGGGGCCTGCGCTGCGACGAGGACGGACGCGCCGCGCCCGGCATCTGGGCGGTCGGCGACTGCGCGGTGTGGGCCGGCATCCCCTGCGGCCACTGGACCGAGGCCACGCAGCGCGCCGGACACGTCGCGGGCCTGCTCACCGGCACCGCCCCCGCGCGGCCCGAGGCGGCCTACGTCTGGTCCGATCAGTACGACGCGAAGCTGCAGTTCGCCGGCGAGCTGCACGGCGACGAGGTCGCGCTCGTCGAGGCGGGCGGCGTCGACCACGCCGAGCTGTTCGTCACCTACCACCGCGACGGCGTCCCCGTCGCCGCGTTCGCCGTGAACCAGCCGCGCCTCATGATGCGGTGGCGCAAGACGAACCGACCCGCCCTCCGCACCGCCGCCGAAGCGGCCGCCTGACCGGGGAGACGCACGTGATCATCGACCAGCTCGACCAGCCGCTCCCCGGGTCGCTCCGCCGCACTCCCCCGGGCTCGGCGTACACCGACCCGGGCGTCTTCGCGCGTGAGCAGGAGCGCATCTTCGAGACGACGTGGATGTGCGTCGTGCGCTCAGGCGACATCCCGCGCGCCGGCGACTACAAGCTCGTGCAGGTCGGCAGCGAGCAGCTCATCGTCTCGCGCAACCGGCGCGGGCAGATCCGGGCGTTCTTCAACGTGTGCCGTCACCGCGGCATGCGCGTGTGCACCGAGGATGCCGGAAGCCGGCGCACCTTCCAGTGCGGCTACCACGCGTGGACGTACGATCTCGACGGGCGCCTCATGGCCGCCCCCAATCTCACGAAGATGCCGGATGTCGACGCCGACGAGTACGCGCTGCGCGCCGTCAGCGTGCGCGAGTGGATCGGCTACGTGTGGGTGTGCACGGCCGACGAGCCGCCGTCGTTCGAAGAGACGGTGCTCGGCGAGGTCGCCACGCGGCTCGGGGTCGTCGAGCCGCTCGACAACTACCAGATCGACGAGCTCGCCGTCGGCGCCCGCGTGGGGTACGAGGTCAAGGCCAACTGGAAGCTCATCGTCGAGAACTTCATGGAGTGCTACCACTGCGCGACGATCCACCCCGAACTCACCGAGGTCATCCCCGAGTTCGCCGACGGCTGGGCGGCGCAGACGCACGTCGGCCGCGGTGCGCCGTTCGGCGACGACATCGAGGGGTTCACGGTGGACGGCTCGGCGGGCGTCGCCGCGCTTCCGCTGATCGCCCCCGACCAGGAGCGCAACTACTACGCCATCACGATCCGGCCGAACGTGTTCATCAACATGGTCCCCGATCATGTGATCGTCCACCGCATGTTCCCGACGTCGGAGTCCTCGACGTACGTCGAGTGCGACTGGCTGTTCCTGCCGGAGGTCGTCGAAGCGGGTGTCGACGTGACGAAGTCGGTCGAGCTGTTCGACCGCGTCAACCGCCAGGACTTCGATGCGTGCGAGAAGACCCAGCCGGCGATGTCGTCACGGGTCTACCGCGACGGCGGCGCACTCGTGCCCGCCGAGCACCACATCGAACTCTTCCACGAGTGGGTGGAGCAGATGCTGGCGGACTGAGCCGCCGGGCTCAGGCGCGCAGCACCGCCCGCAGCGGGTCGAACAGCCCGATGGGCAGATCGGTGCTGCCCCGCGTGGCCAGGTCCGCGAGGATCTCGCCGACGACCGGCACGAACTTGAAGCCGTGGCCGCTGAAACCGCACGCGATCGAGACCTGGGGGTGCTCGGGATGCTGCCCGATGACGAAGTGCTCGTCGGGCGTGACCGAGTACAGGCACGTCTTGGCCTGCACGACGGGTCCCGTCAGCTGCGGGAACAGCTGCAGCGCGCGCTCGCGCATATCCTCGACCTCGGCGTCGACGACCGTTCGGTCGATCGTGTCGGCGGTGGTGACCGATCCCTTGCGGAAGAACCCGAGCTTGAACCCGCCCTCCGGGCCGTCGGTCATCGGGAAGCCGTAGATCTGACCGTTGCCGTGCGTCTGCTCGATGTAGACCGGATGCCGCGCCTCGCTCCACGCCTCGTAGGGCAGTGACTCCGAGAACTCCGGCGTGAACCAGTAGAAGACCATGCGCTCGATCGACAGCGGCAGCGCCAGCTCGGGCAGCAGCTCGGGCGCCCACGCCCCGGGCGCGATGACGAGCCGGTCGGCGCCGTACGTGCCGGCATCCGTCGTGACCTGAACGCCCCCGCCCGGCGTCGCCGTCCAGGAGCGGACCCGCTCGCCGAAGCGCAGCGTCGCGCCGCGGCGGGCCGCGACCTCGGCGTTGGCGATCGTGGTCTCTTCGGGGCGCACGTAGCCGGCATCGGCCTCGTAGACGGCCAAAGCGTCGTCGGCGGGGTCGATCGTGGGGAACCGGCGCCGCACCTCGACGGCGTCCAGCACCTCGTGCGCGAGCCCGTGCTCGCGCGCGGCGGCGAGGCTGCCGGCGAAGGTCAGCTCGTCGGGGTCGCCGATGTAGATGCCGCCGCAGAGCGTCATGATGCGCCGGCCGGAGTCGGCCTCGAGCCGGCGCCACCCGTCGTACGCGCGACGCAGCAGCGGGACGTACTGGGGGTCCTCGAAGTAGGACTGCCGCACGATGCGCGAGCCGCCGTGCGCAGACCCGAACTCGTGGCCGGGCTCGTACGTCTCGAGGCCCAGGACGTCGGCGCCGCGTGCGGCGAGCTCGTTCGCCGCCGCACCGCCCATCGATCCCAGTCCGATGACGATGACGTCGTGGTGCTGCATCCGCTCTCCGTCCTTGTTCGTGTCGGCGCCGGCGCTCAGCGCAGGATGTGCGTCATGTCTGGGTCGACCAGCGGGTCCGTGCGCACGGTCGCCGCGAGCCGCACGCCGAAGTACTCGACCTCGAGAGCCGTGCCCGCCTCGGCATCCTCGGCCGGGAGCCACGCGTAGGCGATGGTGCGGCCGACCGTGTACCCCTGGTCGGCGCTCGTGATCCACCCGATCGGCGGAGCCTCCGCAGTCCGGTACACCGGCTCGGAGCCCAGGACGATCGCCCCGGGGTCGTCGAGCGTGAGCGTGACGAGCCTGCGGGCCGGCGCGCCCTGCGCGGCCAGGGCGTCGCGCCCGACGAACGCGGGCTTCGACATCCGCACGGCGAAGTCGAGCCCCGCCTCGGCCGGGATGTCCTCGCGCGACATGTCGGTGCCGAACAGCCGGTATCCCTTCTCGAGCCGCAGGCTGTTGAACGCGCTGCGGCCGGCGGCGATGATGCCGGCATCCCGGCCCGCCTCCCACAGTCGGTCCCACACCCACCTGCCGAACTCGGCGGGCGTGTACAGCTCCCACCCCAGCTCGCCGACGTAGCTGACGCGCTGGGCGAGCACGGGGGCGCCGGCGATCTCGATCTCGGCGGCGCGGAAGTAGCGCAGCCCGGTGTGCGACACGTCGTCGCGGGTGACCTGCTCGAGCACGTCGCGGGCCTTCGGCCCCCACAGTCCCAGTCCGCATTCGCCGCGGACGGTGCGCACCCGCACGGGCGAGCCGGGCGGGATCTCGGCCTCGAGGTGCACGCGGTCGAGGTGGCCGTTCACGCCCAGCAGGTACCGCTCGGGTCCGAGCCGCGTGACGGTGACGTCGGAGAGGATGCCGCCGCGTTCATCCAGCATGAGCGCGTAGACGACGGCGCCGACGGGTCGGTCGACGTCGGCGGTGACCAGGCCCTGGAGCAGCTCGGTCGCCCCCTCGCCCTCGACCTCGAGCCGGGGCAGCGACGACATGTCGTACAGCGCGACGCCGTTGCGGGTGGCGTGGGCCTCCGCCGCGGCGATCGGCGACCACACCCTGCCTCCCCACGGGTCCCGCTGCGGCACCGCGTCGAGCCCCGCCAGCAGCGGCGCGTTCGCCTCGAACCACAGGGGTCGCTCCCAGCCGCCGCCCTCGCCGAAGACGGCGCCGAGGGCTTCATGCCGCGAATGGAATGGACTCGTGCGGATGCCGCGCAGCCGCGCCGTCGGCTGCTGCGGGTGGAGGACGTCGTACACCTCGTCGTACGCCTCTTCGGCCCGCTCGTCCGCGAACGCGCGCGTCGCCTGTGCGGGGTCGAAGCGCGAGAAGTCGAGTCCGTGCGTGTCGATGCCGGGATCGTCGCTCACGATCCAGTCCGCCATGACCTCGGCGACACCCGCCGACTGAGTCACCCACACCGCCTGCGCGAGCCACAGGCCGTCGGTGCCCGGCACCGGTCCGAGCATGGGACCGCCGTCGGGCGTGAACGAGAAGATGCCGTTGAAGCCGTGCCCGAATCCGGTGTCGCGCAGCTCGGGCAGCAGGCGCCGGGCCTCGTCCCAGCTCGGCGCGAAGTCGTCCCACGTGAGCGGATGCATCGCGGGGTGGGCGCCGGTCGCGTGCTGGTCGTCGGCCGATGCGATGCCGCCAGTCGGCACGAGCATCGGGCGATGGTTGTAGGCGCCGATGCCGATCCGGTCGCCGTATTCGCGCACGTACATCGAGAAGTCCTGGTGACGCAGCATCGGCCGGCGCAGCTCCTCGACCGGGTCGATGCGCCCGATGAGGGCGGGCACGGGGTCGCTGATGCCGAAGCAGTGCTCCATCGGGCGCATCGGCAGTTCGAAGCCGAGCATCTCGCGGGCGAGCTCCGGACCCCACAGCCCGGCGCACGCGATCACGACGTCGGCCGGCACGAGCTCGGGGTCGGCGTCGCCGCGCGGCACGGGCACGACCTCCACGCCGGTGACCCGCCCGCTCTCGCGGCGGATGCCGGTGACGCGGGTGAGGTCGCGCACACGCGCACCGCGGTCGATGGCGCGCTCCGCCTGCCACCGCACGGCGGGCACGGCCTTGACGACGGCATCGGTCGGGGTGTGCAGACCTCCGAGGACGGATGAGACGTCGAGGCCGGGCCACAGGCGCGCGCACTCGTCGGGGCCGACCAGTTCGGCCGGAATGCCCCACGCATGTGCGAGCCCGACGCGCCGACGCAGGTCGTGCAGGCGCTCCGGCGTCGTCGCGATCTCGAGGCCGCCGCTGCGCTTGAGCAGCCACTGGTCCCCCAGCAAGAGTCCGTCGAGCTTGTCGAGGGTGCGGCGGGCGAGCGTGGCCATGACGCGGTTCGGGTTCGTCTGGAACGCGAACCCCGGCGCGTGCGAGCTCGATCCGCCGGTCTCCCACAGCGGCCCCTGGTCGAGCACCGTGACATCCGACATGCCGCGGGCGGTCAGCTCGTCGGCGAGCGCGGCACCGACGACGCCCAGGCCGATGATCACGATGCGCGGCTGCGGCGCGAGGTTCGAGAGCGGTGTCACAACTCCTCCAGGTGTTGCGCATGATGCAACGTCGTGTGTTGTGCGCAACAGTCTAGGAACGAGGAGAACACCGCGACAACGGTCTGAGCCACCGCGAGGGGAAGAGTTTACGCACGCGTAACGACCGGGCGCGGTCCGATCGGGATGGCGGGTCAGCGAGCGGCGCGCGTGGCGCCGAGGCGCACGCCGAGCTGTCCGGCGTAGTCGCGCAGCAGGTCGGCGAGCGCGGGAAATCCCTCGGGCGACATGCGGAAGGTGGGAGCCGTGACGCTGAGCGCCGCGACCACCTCGCCGCCCGCGCCGCGCACGGGCACGGCGAGCGCATTGGTGTCGGGCTCCCACTCCTCGACCGCCGAGGCCCACCCGCGGTGCCGCACCTCGGCCAGATGCTGCGCCAGTTCGTCGATCTGCGTGATCGTGTGGGGTGTGCACGCCTCCAGGTCCGCCGCGGCGAGCAGTTCGTCGTGAACGTGCGGCGGCGCGTAGGCGAGCAGCACCTTGCCCGTCGAGGTCGCGTGAAGGGGCGTGCGGCGTCCCACGTACTGGCGGACGATGGCGACGGCGTTCGTGCCGGTCGCCTGTGCGATGTTGACCGCCGCGCCCTCGTCGAGGATCGCGACGTTGCTGGTCTCGTTCAGTCCCGCCGCGACGGCCTCGCACACCGCCTGGGCCTCGGTGACGATGTCCATACGGGCCGTGACGTCGCCCGCCAGGCGCAGCACGCCGAGTCCCAGCCGGTACGTCCCGCGCTGCGTCTCCTGCTCGACGAGGTCGCGCGCCTCGAGGGTCGCGAGCAGCCGGAAGGCCGTCGAGCGGTGCACGCCGAGCTCCCGCGAGATCTCGGAGACACCCGCCGACCGGACGCCGCCGAGCAGTTCGAGGATCTGGAGCGCGCGGTCGACCGACTGGACGATCTGGTCGTTCTCGTCGCGAGCGGGCACGTCCTCAGCCTAGGGCGCTGTTGCGTCCTGCGCATCAATGCCGCTGGACGCATCCGAATCGCCGTCGCCGACGGCGGCTTCCAGCCGGTCGATCTTCGCGTCGAGCTCACCCGTGTACCCGGGGCGGATGTCGGCCTTCAGCACGAGCGAGACGCGCGACCCGAAGGGCAGCACCGCCTCGGTGGCGCGCCGGACGACATCCATGACCTCGTCCCACTCGCCCTCGAGCTCGGTGAACATCGATGTCGTGCGGTTGGGCAGCCCGCTCTCGCGGACGATGCGCACGGCGGCGGCGACGGCGTCGTGGACCGAGCCGTCGGCACGGCCGGTGCCGCTGGGGGCGACGGAGAAGGCGACGAGCATGGGGATCCTCCCGGAGGGGTCGATTCAGGGGACGGGGGTGCGAGTGCGGACGGCGGCGGCCGTGACGAGCGCGAGCCGGACGACGGTCCAGCCGAACAGCCCCACCAGCAGGGCGTTGCGCACCGTGATGACGGCGACCATGAGCGGCGAGACCGCCAGCAGGGTGTCGTAGAACCACGGGAAGATCAGCTGCGTCAGGGCCAGCGTGAACAGCGTCGCGAGGGCAGGCAGGCGCCAGTGTCCGCGATCGAGGACGAGTCCGATCACCAGCGGCGCGATGAGCCACGTCATGTACTGCGGCGAGCCGACCTTGTTGAAGACGATGAAGGCGAGCACCAGCGAGAGGGCCAACGGCGGGAACAGCGCGGCGAAGCGCGCACCGCGCCACGCAGCCGCGGCACCGAGCGCCGCCACGGCGAGCATCGCGACCGCCATGAGCGGAGTCATCGCCGCGATCACGGGGTCGACGTTCGGGCCCGTGATCTGGAAGGTGATCATGTCGGCGTCGTAATAGACCCACGCGCCCGGGTCGCCGAGCACGGCCAGCCACAGGTAGACCGTGCTCACCGGCGCCTCGATCTGCAGACCCCGCGTGGTCTGGTCGCCGACGAAGCTGAGCAGGTACGGCGCACCGCCCGCGGCGACCACCGCGAGCACGATGAGCGCCGACACCGCGACCGCGCCGCCGAGGACCGCCCAGCGGCGGCGCACCGCGATGAACGCGGCGGCGAGCATCGCCGCGGGCCACACCTTCAACCACGTCGCCGCCGCCAGCAGCGCCGACCCGATCCAGGGCCGGCCGACCAGCCACAGCCCGCCCGCGACCGCGAGCGGCACCGTGAGGGCGTCCAGGCGGAACACGCCGACCGCGCCGAGCGCCGTCATGGCCAGCAGCCAGAACCACGCCGCCGCCCGCCGGCCCCGCGACGCGGCGTTCCCGATCAGCAGCGCGAACGCGAGCGCGTCCACGGCCGTGACCAGGACGGCCCACGCGAACGTGTAGTCGACGACGGTGGCGAGCAGGCGCGCCAGCATGATCGGCACGAGCGCGAAGGCGGGGTACACCCACGCCTCGGTGATGCCCGGAATCTGCACGCCGGCGACGACGAGGTCGGCCCACCAGCGGTACAGCTGGTCGACGTCCCACGCCGCCGATCGTCCGGTCAGGAACTCGACGGACACCAGGAGGACGTGGACGACGGCGAACCCGATCCACAGCACCGCCCGCCTCGACACCCTCCCATGCTACGGAAGAGCGCTGCCGTCACCGGGATGCTCACGCGTGCGCGGCGAGCGCCTCCCCCGCGGCGCGCGGCAGGTTCGCGGCGACGTCGAGCGCCGTGATGGGGCCGCCGCGCTCACCGTGCTCCGCCGCCGCGAGCGCGGCGGCGCGGCCGTGCAGCCACACGCCGGCGGCGGCGGCGAGCGCCGGCGCCACACCGTGCTCGGCCGTCGAGGCGACGACCGCGCCGATCGCCCCGGCCAGCACATCGCCGGTGCCGGCCGTCGCCAGCCACGGCGTTCCCGCATCGACCACGGCCGTCCAGCCGTCGGGGGTCGCCACGACCGTGCGCGAGCCCTTGAGGACGACGACGCCGTCGAGCGCCCGGGCGGTCTCGGCGGCGGCGTGCCGGCGCGCATGGTCGTCGGGGTCGTCGACGCCGCCGACCAGGGCGGGATCCCCCGTGGCGCCCAGCCCCAGCATCCGGCGGAGCGTCGCGTGCTCGCGCGCGTGCGGCGTCACGATCAGCGGTACCTCGGCGTGCGCCGCGAGATCCAGCGCCCCCGCGTCGACGATCACCGGGACACCCTCGGCCAGGATCCCGCGGAGCGCGGCGGTCTCGGCATCCGTCCGGTCCGCCGGGTCGGTCCCCGACCCGATCAGCCACGCCTGCACGCGCCCGGCGGACGTGACGGTCTCGGGCCGCGCGGCGAGCACCAGCCCGGCCGGCGTCGGCGGGCCGACGTAGCGCACCATGCCGATGCCGGCACGATGGGCCGCCTCGACGCCCAGGACGGCGGCCCCCGGGTACCGCTCGGATCCGGTGCGCACCCCGAGGACGCCGCGGGAATACTTGTCATCCGTCGCCGTTGGCATACGCAGGACCCTCGCGGTGTCCCCGACCGTCCACGTGGTCGACATGGCGCCACACTATCCCCCGGAGCGACGCGACGCATGCCCCACCTGTTCGATCCTCTCGCCGTCCGCGGCACGACGTTCCGCAACCGCCTGTGGGTGGCGCCGATGTGCCAGTACAGCGCGACGGACGGGATGCCGGGCGACTGGCACCTCACGCATCTGGCCCAGTTCGCCTCGGGCGGTGCGGGCCTCGTGATCGCCGAGGCCACCGCCGTCGTGCCCGCCGGGCGCATCAGCCCCGAGGACACCGGCCTGTGGAACGACGCCCAGCGCGACGCGTGGCGACCGATCGCCGCCGCGATCCGGTCCCGGGGCGCGCGCGCCGGCATCCAGCTCGCCCACGCGGGACGCAAGGCGTCGACCTACGCGCCGTTCGCGGACCGACGCGGAACCGTGCCGCCCTCCGACGGCGGATGGCGCACCGTCGCGCCGTCGGCGATCGCCTTCGAGGGGTATGACGCCCCGGAGACGCTCGACGCCGCGGGCATCGACGACATCGTCGCCGCGTTCGGCGCCGCGGCGCGCCGGGCGGTCGACGCGGGCTTCGACGTCGTCGAGATCCACGCCGCCCACGGCTACCTGATCCACGAGTTCCTCTCGCCGCTGTCGAACCGGCGGGACGACGAATACGGGGGGACGCTCGAGGGCCGCGCCCGGCTGCTGCTGCGGGTCGTCGAGACGGTGCGGGATGCCGTCGGCGACGCTCCGGTGTTTGTGCGGTTCTCGGCCACGGACTGGGCCGACGGCGGGCTCGGCGCGGACGAGGTCGCGACTGTCGCGACGTGGGCGGGCGCGCGCGGCGCGGACTTCTTCGACATCTCCAGCGGCGGGCTCGTCGCCCACCAGCGGATCCCGGTCGGTCCCGGCTACCAGGTGCACCTGGCCGAGCACGTGCGCGAGGCCACGGGGCTTCCCGTGAGCGCCGTCGGCATGATCGATGACGCCGCCCACGCCGAGCGCGTGGTCACGGGCGGTGCGGCCGATGCCGTCATGGCCGCGCGAGAGTGGCTGCGCGACCCGCACTACGCCCTGCGCGCGTCCACCGAGCTCGCCGCCGACATCGACTACTGGCCCCCGCAGTACCTGCGGGCCCGCCCGCGCCGCGCCGGCTGACGGGCCCCGCGGTCACCGGTGGCCGCGACGCGTGGCGTCCTGCACCTCGCCCACGAGCTCCTCGAGGATGTCCTCGAGGAACAGCACCGACGTCACGGCGCCCGTCTGGTCGCGCACCTGCGCCAGGTGGCGGCCGGCGCGGCGCATGAGCGCCAGGGCGTCCTCCAGGTCGGTGGTCTCCTGAACGGGCACCATGTGGTGGATGCGCTTGGGCGGGATCGGACGCGCCACCTTGGCGTCGGCATCCGCCCCCTCGGCCGTGCGCAGCACGTCCTTCAGGTGCACGTACCCGACGGGGACGCCCTCGGGGTCCACGATCACGTAGCGCGAGAACCCGTGCTTGGCGACGGCCCGCTCGATCGCGGCCGGCGTCGTGCTCTCGGGCAGCGTCACCAGCTCCGACAGCGGCACGGCGATGTCGGCCGCCTTCTTGTCGGTGAACTCCATCACGGCCGCGACGGTGCCCGAGGCGTCGTCGAGCACCCCTTCGATGCGGGACTGGTTGACGATCGTCGCGACCTCGTCGAGCGTGAACGTCGACGCCGCCTCGTCCTTGGGCTCGACGCGGAACAGGCGCACCGCGTGGTTCGCGATCCAGTTCAGCGTGACGATCACCGGGTGGAACACCTTCGACACCCACACCAGCGGCGTCGCGAGCATCAGCACGGCCCGGTCGGGCAGCGAGAACGCGAGGTTCTTCGGCACCATCTCGCCGAACACGACGTGGAGGTACGACACCAGGATGAGGGCGATCGCGAACGCGATCGCGTCGACCGCGGCCAGGCTCAGGCCGGTGAGCTTCAGGGGCTCGGCCAGCAGGTGGTGGATCGCCGGCTCCGAGACGTTCAGGATCAGCAGCGAGCAGATCGTGATGCCCAGCTGCGAGGTCGCCAGCATGAGCGTGGCGTGCTCCATCGCGTACAGCGCCGTCTTGGCCGCGCGCGATCCGCGCTCGGCGAGCGGCTCGATCTGCGAGCGCCGCGCGGAGATCACCGCGAACTCGGCGCCGACGAAGAAGGCGTTCGCGATCAGCAGCACGAACAGCCAGGCAAGGCCCGCCCAATCGCTCATCGCGCACCCCCTTCGCCGTCGCGCCGGGCATCCGTCTCGGTGGCCGATTCGGCGTGGACGGTGGCCGGTGTGAAGCGCACGCGGTCGACCCGGCGGGAGTCCATCCGCACCACCTCGAGGGTGCCGTCCTCGATCTCGACGGTGTCGCCGACGACGGGGATGCGCTCGAGCACGCTCATGACGAATCCGCCCACCGTGTCGTAGACCTCGCTCTCGGGGATGCGGATGCCGGTGCGGTCGAGCACCTCGTCGGGGCGCAGCTCGCCGGGCACGATGACGCCGTCGCGGGCGCGCACGATCCCCGCTTGGCGGCGGTCGTGCTCGTCGAGCACCTCGCCGACGATCTCCTCGACGAGGTCCTCGAGCGTGACGACGCCGGCGGTTCCGCCGTACTCGTCGACGACGATCGCCATCTGGTAGCCGCGCGAGCGCAGCTCGGCCATGAGGGCGTCCAGGTGCACCGCCTCGGGGAAGCGCAGCGGCTCGGTCGCCAGGGCCCCGGCGGGCACGTCGTCGCGGCGCTCACGGGGAACGCTCACGGCCGCCTTGAGATGCACGATGCCGGTGATGTCGTCCATCGACTCGTCGTAGACGGGGAATCGGCTGTGGCCGGTGCGACGCGCGATCTGCACGACGTCCTGGGCGGTGTCGTCGGCCGAGACGGCGTGGATGCTGGGGCGGGGCGTCATGATGTCGGCCGCGGTCAGCCGCGAGAAGGTGAGGCTGCGGTCCAGCAGCGACGCGGTGTCCTTCTCGAGCACGCCGGCGCTCGCCGAGCGGCGCACGAGGCTCGACAGCTCCTCGGCGGTGCGGGCGCCCGACAGCTCCTCCTTCGGCTCGACGCCCATGGCGCGCAGGACCCCGTTGGCGCTGCCGTTGAGGGCGACGATCGCGGGGCGGAACACCGTCGTGAAGGCCACCTGGAACGGCATCACGAGCTTGGCGGTCTGGCGCGGCACGGCGAGGGCGAAGTTCTTCGGGATGAGCTCGCCGAGGACCATCGACAGGATGGTGGCGATCGTGATGCCGAGGAACGCCGCCAGCGGCGTCACCAGGCCCTCCGGGATGCCCCACGCCGTGAAGACCGGGCCCAGCAGGCTCGAGATCGCCGGCTCCATGGCGTAGCCGGTCAGCAGCGTCGTCAGGGTGATGCCGAGCTGCGCGCTCGAGAGGTGCGTCGAGGTGATGCGCAGCGCGTTGATCGTCAGCGACAGACGCGATTCGCCGGCTTCCCGGCGGGCTTCGAGGTCGGCGCGGTCCAGATTGACCAGCGCGAACTCGCTCGCGACGAACAGGCCGGTGCCGACGGTGAGCAGGAGCCCCACGCCCAGCATGACGTACTCCATCACGCATCACCCCCGTTCGCACGGGAGCCGGGTCGGTGGGGCGATCGTCTGCAACTGGGAGGGTCGTCCATCGTGAGTGGAATTCTACGGCAGGCGGGTGCACCCCGACTCCGCGAATCCTGAGCCGGCTACCAGGAGACCGGGAGCGCCTTGCCCTCCTCGTAGCCTGCGGCGGACTGGAGCCCCACGCGGGCGCGCTCGTGGAACTCGCGGACCGTGGCGGCGCCGGCGTACGTGAACGAGGACCGCACGCCCGAGGTGATCATGTCGACGAGGTCCTCCAGGCTCGGGCGCAGCGGGTCGAGGTAGATGCGCGACGACGAGATCCCCTCGGCGAAGAGCTCCTTGCGGGCGAGCTCGTACGGATCCAGCCGCCCGAAGCGCGCATGCACGGCCTTCGTGGAGGCCATGCCCCACGATTCCTTGAAGGCGCGGCCGTCGGCGTCCACCTGCAGCTCGCCGGGCGCCTCGATGGTGCCGGCGAACCACGAGCCGATCATCACCGACGACGCGCCGGCGGCGAGCGCCAGCGCGACGTCGCGCGGATAGCGCACTCCGCCGTCCGCCCACACGTGCGCTCCCATCATGCGCGCAGCTTCCGCGGCGTCGAGCACGGCCGAGAACTGCGGGCGACCGACGGCGGTCATCATGCGGGTCGTGCACATCGCGCCGGGACCGACGCCGACCTTGACGATGTTCGCGCCCGACATGACCAGGTCGTGCACGCCCTCGGCCGTGACGACGTTGCCGGCCACGAGCGGGATGCCGAGCTTCAGGTCGGCGACGATCTGGAGCGATCGCAGCATCCCCTCCTGATGGCCGTGCGCCGTGTCGATCACGAGGACGTCGACGCCCGCGCCCGCGAGCGCCTTCGCCTTGGCCGCGACATCGCCGTTGATCCCCACCGCGGCGGCCACGACGAGCCGGCCCGAGGCGTCGACGGCGGGCGGGTACAGCGACGCCCGCAGAGCACTGCGCTGCGAGAGCGTGCCGACGAGATGGCCGTGCTGCAGGACGCACACCGTGTCGGCGTGCGCACCCGTGATGAGGTCGAACGCGTGGCGGGCGCTCTCGACGTCGTCGGCGTCGATGGAGGCCGCGCGGGAGCGCGCGAGGTCGCCGAGCTGGGCGTCCGACAGCGCCGTGCCCAGGCGCGTCGCGGGGACGACCCCGAGGATGTCCTCGGATGCGACGCGGCCGTGCTCGGCCGCGTGGGCGACGACGATGCCGTGCCCCTCGGTCGCCGGCAGCAGCCGCGCGGCATCCGCCACCGTCGCATCGGGGGGAAGCACCAGGGCCGTGTCGAACATGACCGGCTGGGCCTTGACCCAGCGGATGGCCGCGTCGAGCTCCTGCAGCGGCATGTCCTGCGGGAGCACGCCGAGGCCCCCGCGTCGCGCCAGCACGGCTGCCAGCCGCGCGCCGGTGACCGAGTTCATGTTCGCCGAGACGAGGGGGATGCGCGCGCCCGTGCCGTCGCGCGGGGACAGATCCGCGTCGAGCCGGCTCGCCACGGCGGACCGCCGCGGAACCAGGAACACGTCCGAATACGTCAGGTCGACCGCCGGTCGCTCGCCATAGAACTCCACGCCCCCAGGTTAGTGATCCACGGCATCGCGCATAACGATGCACGATCGTTCGCACGGGTGCCGCGGGACGCGGTTTCGGCACCGCCCGACTGGGATACGCTTAACCTTCGTGAGTGCGTGGCTTTCGCCCGCCTTCCCACTGAACTTCACCGATGAAAGCAGGCGATCGAGCGTGTCGAGCCAGGTGACCGGCATCGGGGTGACGAACGAGAGCGAGTTCGGAGCCAACGAGTGGCTTGTCGAGGAACTGTACGAGCAGTTCACCAAGGACCCGAATTCCGTCGACAAGGCCTGGTGGCCGATCCTCGAGACGTACCACCCCTCGGGTGGCACCGACGGCCGCGTGCCGTCGGCGCCGACGCAGCCGGCCCCCGCCGCCAAGCCCGCGGCCGCACCTGCCGCAGTCGCTCCCGCTGCGCCTGCAGCCCCCGCGGCGGCTCCGGCGGCGGCCCCTGCGGCCTCCGACGCGGCTTCGGCCAACGGCACGGCGCACCCGGTGGCGCGCACGACGGCGCGACCCGCCGCCGCCCAGCCGATCCCGGCGCAGGCGCCCACCGTCACGCCGTCCTCGGCCGATGAGGGCGCCGAGGACCAGGTCACGGTCCTCAAGGGCATGACGAAGGCCCTCGCGGCGAACATGGACGAGTCGCTGACCGTCCCCACCGCGACCAGCGTCCGCACGGTCCCGGCCAAGCTCATGATCGACAACCGGATCGTGATCAACAACCACATGTCGCGCACGCGCGGCGGCAAGGTGAGCTTCACGCACCTCATCGGCTGGGCGATCATCCGGGCGCTCAAGGAGTTCCCGAGCCAGAACGTGTTCTACGCCGAGATGGACGGCAAGCCGTCGGTCGTCGCCCCCGCGCACGTCAACCTCGGCATCGCGATCGACCTGCCCAAGCCCGACGGCACGCGCGCGCTCATGGTCCCGAGCATCAAGCGCGCCGACACGCTGACCTTCGGCGAGTACCTCGCGACCTACGAGGACCTCGTCACGCGCGCCCGCAACGGCAAGCTCACCGCCGCGGACTTCCAGGGCACGACGGTCTCGCTCACCAACCCCGGCGGCATCGGCACCGTCCACTCGGTGCCGCGCCTGATGAAGGGGCAGGGCTGCATCGTCGGCGCGGGCGCCCTCGAGTACCCCGCCGAGTTCCAGGGCTCCAGCGACAAGACGCTCAACGAGCTGGGGATCGGCAAGACGATCACGCTGACCAGCACCTACGACCACCGCGTCATCCAGGGCGCCGGCTCGGGCGAGTTCCTCAAGAAGGTCCACGAGCTGCTCATCGGCCAGCGCGACTTCTACGACGACATCTTCGCCGCGCTGCGCATCCCGTACGCGCCCATCCACTGGGCCAGCGACATCAACGTCGACGTCGCCGAGCGCGTCGACAAGACCGCTCGCGTGCAGGAGCTCATCAACGCGTTCCGCGTCCGCGGCCACCTGATGGCCGACATCGACCCGCTCGAGTACGTCCAGCGCACCCACCCCGACCTCGAGATCGAGAACCACGGCCTGACCTTCTGGGACCTCGACCGCGAGTTCGTCACGGGCGGCTTCGGCGGCAAGCGCCTCATGAAGCTGCGCGACATCCTCGGCGTCCTGCGCGACTCGTACTGCCGCACCATCGGCATCGAGTACATGCACATCCAGCAGCCCGAGCAGCGTCGCTGGTTCCAGGAGAACCTCGAGCTGAAGTACGAGAAGCCCGGGCACGACGAGCAGATGCGCATCCTCGACAAGCTCAACCAGGCCGAGGCCTTCGAGACGTTCCTGCAGACGAAGTACGTCGGGCAGAAGCGCTTCAGCCTCGAGGGCGGCGAGTCGCTCATCCCGCTGCTGGACGAGGTGCTGCAGGGCGCGGCCGAGGCGGGCCTCGACGGCGCCGCCATCGGAATGGCCCACCGCGGCCGTCTGAACGTGCTCACGAACATCGCCGGCAAGACGTACGGCCAGGTCTTCCGCGAGTTCGAGGGCGCCGTCGCCGTCGGCTCCAAGAGCGGCTCGGGCGACGTCAAGTACCACCTCGGCACCGAGGGGACCTTCGTCGCCGACGACGGCGGCGAACTGCCGGTCTACCTGGCGGCCAACCCCTCTCACCTCGAGACGGTGGACGGCGTGCTCGAAGGCATCGTCCGCGCCAAGCAGGACCAGAAGCCCGTCGGCACGTACTCGTGGCTGCCGGTCCTCGTGCACGGCGACGCGGCCTTCGCCGGCCAGGGCGTGGTCGTCGAGACGCTCCAGATGTCGCGTCTGCGCGGCTACCGCACCGGCGGCACCGTCCACGTCGTGGTCAACAACCAGGTCGGCTTCACCACGCTGCCGCAGGACGGCCGCTCGTCGGTGTACGCCACCGACGTGGCCAAGACGATCCAGGCGCCGGTCTTCCACGTCAACGGCGACGACCCCGAGGCGGTCGTCCGCGTCGCACAGGTCGCCTTCGCGTATCGCGAGCGCTTCCACCGCGACGTCGTCATCGACCTGGTGTGCTACCGCCGCCGCGGGCACAACGAGGGCGACGACCCGTCGATGACGCAGCCGCTGATGACGAACCTCATCGAGGCCAAGCGGTCGGTGCGTCGCCTGTACACCGAATCCCTCGTCGGCCGCGGTGACATCACGCAGGAGGAGTTCGAGCAGGCCAAGCGCGACTTCCAGGACCGCCTCGAGGTCGCGTTCGCCGAGACCCACGCCGCCGAGACCGGTTCGTCGGCGGTCGTCGACGAGGCCGCCGAGGACGCCGAGGTCGCCGAGCCCGAGGTCGCCGCGCCACCGGCCACCGCCGTCTCGCGCGGCATGGTCGAGGCCATCGGCGACGCGTTCGTCAACAAGCCCGACGGGTTCACCGTGCACGGGAAGCTCCAGCAGCTGCTCGACAAGCGCTTCGACATGAGCCGCAACGGCTCGATCGACTGGGCCTTCGCCGAGCTCCTCGCCTTCGGCTCGCTGCTGGCGGAGAAGACCAATGTCCGCCTGGCCGGACAGGACTCCCGCCGCGGCACGTTCGTGCAGCGCCACGCCGTCTTCCACGATCGCGGCAACGGCCAGGAGTGGATCCCGCTGGCCAACCTCAGCGAGGATCAGGGCCGCCTGTGGGTCTACGACTCGCTGCTGAGCGAGTACGCCGCCATGGCGTTCGAGTACGGCTACTCGGTCGAGCGCCCCGACGCGCTGGTGCTGTGGGAGGCGCAGTTCGGCGACTTCGCCAACGGCGCGCAGTCGGTCGTGGACGAGTTCATCTCGTCCGCCGAGCAGAAGTGGGGCCAGGAGTCCGGCGTGACGCTCCTCCTCCCCCACGGCTACGAGGGCCAGGGACCGGACCACTCGTCGGCCCGCATCGAGCGCTACCTGCAGATGTGCGCGCAGGACAACATGACGGTCGCGCGCCCGTCCACGCCCGCGTCGTACTTCCACCTGCTGCGCCGTCAGGCGTATCAGCGTCCGCGCCGTCCGCTGGTCGTCTTCACCCCGAAGGCCATGCTGCGCCTGCGCGGCGCCACCAGTGCCGTCGAGGACTTCACGACCGGCACCTCGTTCCAGCCGGTCATCGACGACGCGCGTCAGCTCGACCGCTCCGCCGTCAAGCGCGTGCTGCTGCACTCGGGCAAGATCCACTGGGATCTCAAGACCGAGCTCGACAAGAAGCCCAACGAGGCGGTCGTCCTCGTGCGTCTCGAGCAGTTCTACCCGGCGCCCGTCGAGGAGCTCAACGCGATCCTCGACACCTACCCCAACGCCGAGCTGGTGTGGGTGCAGGACGAGCCTGAGAACCAGGGCGCCTGGCCGTTCATCGCGCTCGAGATCGTCAAGCACCTGCACGGCCGGACGATCCGCCGCATCTCACGCGCGGCAGCAGCCTCGACCGCGACCGGCTCGCCGAAGGTCCACGCCTTCGAGCAGGCCGAGATCCTCAAGAAGTCGCTGACGGTCTGATCCGAAGCGGAACGGACGACGGCGGGGCCCACGGGCCCCGCCGTCTCGTCTGTCCGCAGCGTCCGGTCAGCCTCGTGGAACGGCAGCGCACGGCGGACTCCCCCGTCGGCTCCGGTGCCGCAGCGGCGGCAGCGGTCAGTGGGAGGTATGCGCTGCGCGCAGGCGATCGAGCACACGCGCGCGCAGCTCGTCGGGCGCCGTCTCCTTGCACGCCCGCGCGACGACGTCGGTCAGCGTGCGGGCCACGAGAGCCTCGTCGCGGCACCCGGGGCAGTTCTCGAGGTGCTCGGCGATGTCGGAGTGGCGGGTCTTGCAGACCTCGTCGCGCAAGTACTCCTCGAGGTCGCGACGTGCCTTGTCGCATCCGCAATCGGTCATCGTGCGCTCCTTGCGGCGGCGGAGATGCCGCGCTCCTGTGCGTAGTCGGCCAGCAGCTCGCGAAGCAGGCGTCTGCCGCGGTGCAGACGGCTCATCACCGTGCCGATGGGGGTCTTCATGATGTCGGCGATCTCCTGATACGCGAAGCCCTCGACATCGGCGAGGTACACCGCGAGCCGGAAGTCCTCGGGGATCGACTGCAGCGCCTCCTTGACCGCCGACGCGGGCATGTGGTCGATCGCCTCCGCCTCGGCGGAGCGGCTCGTGCTCGCGGTCGTGGACTCGGCGCCGCCGAGCTGCCAGTCCTCGAGCTCGTCGATCGTGCCCTGGAACGGCTCACGCTGCTTCTTGCGGTACGTGTTGATGTAGGTGTTCGTGAGGATCCGGTACAGCCACGCCTTGAGGTTCGTGCCCTGCTTGAAGGAACTCCACGAGGCGAACGCCTTGACGAACGTCTCCTGCACGAGGTCGGCGGCGTCCGCCGGATTGCGCGTCATGCGCATCGCGGCGGCGTAGAGCTGATCCATGAACGGCAGCGCCTGCGCTTCGAACTGGTCGCGTGTCTCACGGGCGGGATCGGTCGATTCGGACATCAGGCGCCAGTCTACGGCGGCGCCCTCCAGACGTGCCTGGGAGGCGGCCGACAGCGCGGGCCGGTCGACGGAGTCGAGTGCGACGATCATGCGGCCTTTCGTTTCGCGGCTGGGCGGATGAGGTTCAGTAGGGTAGGAACCGATGACGACCGACGCGTATTCCCCCGCCGGCGCTCCCGGCGCGCGCTCCGCCTGGAGTGCGCCCACGGCGTCCCGCCCCGTCCATGCGACCGTGACGGTGCCCGGATCGAAGTCCCTCACCAACAGAGAGCTCATCCTGGCCTCGCTCGCGGACGGACCCAGCAGGCTCATCGCACCGCTGCACTCCGACGACTCGGCTCGGATGGTCGATGCGCTGCGCGCCCTGGGAGTCGACATCGCATACGAACCCGGTGACGGCGCGTTCGGCGACGACATCGTCGTCACCCCGCGTCTTCCGCTGCAGGGCGACTCCGTCGTCGACTGCGGGCAGGCGGGCACGGTGATGCGCTTCGTGGCTGCGCTCGGCGGCTTCGCCGAGGGCGACGTCACCCTCACGGCGCACGAGAGCGCCCTGCACCGCCCCATGGGAGCGATGATCTCCGCCCTGCGAGACGTCGGCGTCGACATCGACGACGGCGGCCACTGGGCGCTGCCGTTCACGATCCGCGGGCGCGGTCACGTCCGCGGCGGCGAGATCACGATCGACGCGAGTGCGTCCAGCCAGTTCGTGTCGGGACTGCTGCTGGCAGCGCCCCACTTCGACGTCGGTCTGCACCTCATCCATTCCGGCGACCGCCTCCCGAGCATGCCCCACATCGACATGACGATCGAGGCGCTGGCCCATCGCGGGGTGCACGTCGAGCGCCCGTCGCTCGGCGAGTGGATCGTTCCCGCGGGTGCGCTGCGCGGCAAGGATGTCGCTATCGAGCCGGATCTGTCGAACGCGGCGCCGTTCCTCGCGGCCGCCATGATCACGGGCGGCCAGGTCACCGTGACCGGGTGGCCCGCCCGCTCGACTCAGCCCGGCGCCATGCTCACCGAGATCCTCCAGGCGATGGGCGCCCGCGTCTCCCGCCGCGGCGGCGCCCTCACCGTCGCCGCCGGCGCCGGCATCCACGGACTCGACCTGGACCTGTCGGCGGCGGGCGAGCTGACACCCACGATCTTCGCCCTCGCGGCGTTCGCCGACGCACCCTCGACCCTGCACGGCATCGGCCACATCCGGGGCCACGAGACCGACCGCATCGCGGCCCTCGCGACCGAGCTGCGCCGACTCGGCGGCGAGGCGCAGGAGCTTCCCGACGGCATCCGCATCATCCCGCGCGACCTGCACGGCGGACTGTGGCAGGCGTACCACGACCACCGCATGGCGACCACCGGCGCGCTCATGGGGCTCGCCGTCCCGGGCGTCGAGGTCGACGACATCGGGACCACGGCGAAGACCATGCCGGAGTTCCCGCAGCTGTGGCGCGACATGCTCGAGGGCCAGGTCGACGACCCCGTCCGGGCGGAGGCCGCGCGGGCATCGTGAGCTGGCTCGACGACCTCGACGACGACGACGAACCGGAGTTCGACGAAGCCGACGTGCGCGTCCGCCCCAATCCGAAGGCCAACCGTCCCCGCACCAAGCGCCGGCCGGCGCACGCGGATGCGCAGATCGCACGCGTCCTCGGCGTCGATCGCGGCCGGTACACCGTCCTGATCGGCGAGGACGGCGACGACGAGCATCCCGCGCTCGCGGCGCGCGCACGCGAGCTGCGCAAGACCCCCATCGTGACGGGCGATCGCGCGCGCGTGGTCGGCGACACGTCCGGCGACGAGGGCACGCTCGCCCGCATCGTGGGCATCGAGGAGCGCTCCTCGCTCCTGCGCCGCAGCGCCGACGACACCGACCAGGTCGAGCGCATCGTCGTGGCCAACGCCGACCAGATGCTGATCGTCGTGGCCGCCGCCGACCCCGAACCGCGCGAGCGCCTCGTCGACCGCTACCTGATCGCCGCGCTGGACGCCGGCATCCGCCCTCTCCTGGTCGTGACCAAGACCGACCTCGCCGACCCGACGGAGTTCCTCGGGCATTTCGAGGGGATCGATCTGACGGTGTTCACGAGCGCCCGCGGCGACATGCCGACCGATGAGATCGGCGCCGCGCTCGTGGGTCACTCGACCGTCTTCGTCGGGCACTCCGGAGTCGGCAAGTCCACCCTCGTGAACGCCCTGGTGCCGACGGCGCAGCGCGCGACCGGGCACGTCAACGTCGTGACCGGACGGGGCAGGCACACCTCGAGCTCCACCGTGTCGCTGCGATACCGGGGAGCCGGGGGCGCGGGCTGGGTGATCGACACGCCCGGCGTGCGCTCGTTCGGGCTCGGCCACGTGGATCCGGCGAACATCCTGCGCGCGTTCACCGACCTCGACGAGGTGGCCCAGGACTGTCCGCGCGGGTGCACCCATCTGCCCGACGCGCCGGACTGCGCGCTCAACGAAGCCCTCGACGAGGACCGGCTCGGGCCGCGCGGAGCGGAGCGGCTCGATTCGCTGCAGCGGCTCCTGGAGACCTTCGGCGACCGCACCCGGAGGGATGCGACGCCCTAGGCTGGAGGGGTGACAGACGCACGACTGAACCCCGGCGACACCGCACCCGACTTCTCCCTCGTCAACCAGGACGACGGCACCGTCGCGCTGGCGGACCTGCGCGGGCGCCGCGTGATCGCCTTCTTCTACCCGGCCGCGATGACCCCCGGCTGCACGACCGAGGCGTGCGACTTCCGCGACAGCCTCGCGCCGCTGCAGTCAGCCGGCTTCGAGGTCGTCGGCATCTCGCGGGACGACACCGCGAAGCTGCGGACGTTCCGCGAGCGCGACAGCCTCACCTACGACCTGCTGAGCGACCCCGACCACGCCGTCCACGCCGCCTACGGCGCGTGGGGCGAGAAGATGAACTACGGCAAGGTCGTCGAGGGCGTCATCCGCTCGACGTTCGTGATCGACGCCGAGGGCCGCATCGAGCACGCGCTCTACAACGTCAAGGCCACCGGCCACGTCGCACGCGTGCGGGCGCTCGTCGGCCTCGCCGGCTGAGCCTGCTCACTCCCCCGCGGCGTCGCGTCGCGCGCTCGTCGCCGCGTTGCGCGCGCCGACGATCAGCAGTGCGAACACGAGCACGGCGGGGACGGCCAGGGCCACCGCCGCCGCGGGGTCGGCATACGCACCGGTGGCGGCGCCCAGCGCGACCGCCAGGATCAGCAGCTGCGTGACGATGCCGCCCGAGCGGCCCCACGACCGACCGCGCCACACGGCCACGCCGAACGCCACGACGCCGACCGCCCCGACGGCCGTCAGCACCAGGAGCGCGACCGAGCTGTCGACCGAGCCGGTGTCGCCCGCCAGCAGCGCCAGCAGCTCCCACCCGGCGAGGGCGAGGATTCCGACGCCCTCGGCCCACAGGAGCACGGCCGAGATCCGATCGACCACCGATGTCTGCATTCGCGCGTGATTCCTTCCACTGCGGGGCGTTCTTTGTGCGATGTCTCCACCCCATCGAGCAAATCCTCAGCAAAATGCACACAAAAGTGCGGATTGACTCTTGATCCAGGTGAACGGCTATGGGACCATAGGTAAAGCCGTGTGCTCCCACAGTGCCGTGGGGCGAGCATCGCTCGCACATCCCACAGGGTATCGGACCCGAAACCGACCCCCATCACTTCGATAAGCATCGTCACAAGGAGCATCACTATGGATTGGCGCGACAAGGCCGCCTGCCTGACTGTCGACCCCGAACTCTTCTTCCCCGTCGGGAACACCGGTCCGGCCGTCGATCAGATCGAGAAGGCGAAGGCCGTCTGCGCCACCTGCACGGTGACCGAGGTCTGCCTGCAGTACGCCCTCGAGACCGGCCAGGACTCGGGCGTGTGGGGCGGGCTCTCCGAGGACGAGCGCCGCGCGCTCAAGCGCCGCGCCGCGCGCGCCCGCCGCGCCTCCTGAGCCGCCGGCTCCGCCCGCGGCCGGCGTCCGCTAGCTCTTGCGCCGCTCGATGTAGCGCAGCGGGATCTCGATGGTCACCTCGGTGCCGCTGCCCATGATGGTGTGCCAGTCGATCGTGCCGCCGAGCTCCCCCTGGATGAGGGTGCGGATGATCTGGGTTCCCAGGCCCCGGCCGACCTGACCTTCGGGCAGGCCCGATCCGGTGTCGCGGACCCGCACCTCGAGCTTGTCGCCCGACCGGTCGGCCACGATCTCGACGTCGCCCTCCTGCCCGGCGAGCCCGTGCTCGACGGCGTTGGTCACGAGCTCGGTCAGGGCCAGCGCGAGAGGCGTGGCGAACTCGCTCGGCAGCGTTCCGAACCGGCCGATGGAGTGCGTCCGCGCGCGCGTGTTCGGCGCCGAGGCCACCTCGGCGACGAGCTTCAGCACCCGCGCGAACACGTCGTCGAAGTCCACACTCTGCGTCAGCCCCTCCGACAGCGTGTCGTGCACCACCGCGATCGCCGACACGCGCCGCATCGCCTGCGTGAGCGCCTCGCGGGCCTCGACGGTGTGCGAGCGCCGCGCCTGGATGCGCAGCAGCGACGCCACCGTCTGGAGGTTGTTCTTGACGCGGTGGTGGATCTCACGGATCGTCGCGTCCTTGGTGATGAGCTCCTGCTCCTGATGCCGGATCTCGGTCACGTCGCGGCACAGCACGAGCGCGCCGATGCGGGTCCCCCGGTCGCGGAGCGGAATCGTGCGCAGCGACACCGTCACGCCGCGCGCCTCGATGTCCGCGCGCCAGGGGGCGCGGCCCGTGACCACCACCGGCAGGGACTCGTCGAACTGACGCTTCTCGGGGAGGATGCCGGTGACGACCTCGACGAGCGACTCGCCCTCGAGCTCGTCCTGGAAGCCGAGCCGGTTGAACGCCGACAGCGCGTTGGGGCTCGCGAAGGTGGCCATGCCGTCGACGTCCAGCCGCACGAGGCCGTCGGACGCGCGCGGGGCGCCGCGGCGCGGCGAGGTCGGCGCCGAAAGATCCGGGAAGTGCCCCGTCGACATCATGCCGAACAGATCGTCCGCGCAGTCGTTGAAGGTGATCTGCTGACGCGACGGCGTGCGCGCCTCGCCCAGGTTCGTGTGCCGCGTGAGCACGCCGATGACGACCGGCGCCTCGGCGCCGCGCGAACGGGCGATCGGGACCGCGCGGACGCGCGTGGGCGTCTCCTCGAACCAGTCGGGCGATGCGGAGTCCACGATGCGGCCGCTCTGGAACGCCTCGCGCACCTGCGTGCGCCACTGCGGACGCACGCGGTCGGCGACGATGTCGCGGTAGAACAGAGTCGCCGCCCCGGACGGGCGGGTGTGCGCGACCGCGATGAAGGAGTCGTCCTCGGTGGGGACCCAGATCACGATGTCCGCGAACGCGAGGTCTGCGAGGAGCTGCCCGTCGCCCGCGAGGCGGTGGAGCCACTCGATGTCCGCCTCGGTGGCGCGGCCCTGGGCGTAGACGAGATCGCTGAGCGTCGACACCACAACAGGCTAGCGGTCGGAGTGACCCCGTGCGCGCGGACGGCGCCGCGCGTGCCGCGTCAGGCAGCCGGCTCCGCCCGCCCCGCTCGACGCCGCCGGGACGGTTCCGCCGTCGGCGGGGGAACCACGGCCTCGCCGGCGAATCGCCGGATCGCGGCCGTCAATGGCGACCGCGGCGCGGCCTCGGCGATCGGGCGTGCCGCGAGCAGCGCCGCGTCGGCCGCGCGCGCGTCGGAGGGCAGGAACCACACGTCGTCGATCCCGGCGAAGCGGTCGAGCGTGCGCCGCACCTGCCCGCGCGCGTCGATCCCGAGCGGCCCCGGTCGAAGGCGGTTGGCGAGCACGACGACGCGGGCGTCGCCGGCGGCCGAGCGCAGCTCGGGGTATGCGCGGAGGAACCGCGACACGCCGATCGGGTCGGCCCCGACGACCGCCACGACCAGGTCGGCCGTCTCGAGGGCCGCGAGGGTCGCGGCGTTGCGCCGCGGCCCGGCGAGGTCGCTGACGATCTCCTCGTCGCGCTCGAGGGACGCGGCGACGTCGACGACCGTGTAGTCCGCCCAGTCGCGGCACACGGCCAGGGCCGCGCCGACGCGCGCGGCCGACAGCTCCGGCCAGCGCGACGGCCGGTTCACGCCGGCGAGCACGTCCACTCCCCCGCGACCGAGGGGCTGACTGATGCGCGTGAGCTCACGGGCGTCGAGTCCGCCCAGCTGCGCCTGTCGGCACGCCGCGGCGAAGCCGGGGCCTTCGTCGGCGAGCCCGAGCGTCAGCGCGATGGACGCCCCGTGCGTGTCGGCGTCGACGAGCCCGACGTGGCGACCGCCGCGTGCGAGCTCCACGGCGAGCTCGATCGCCACCGTCGTCCGCCCCGGCGCTCCGCCGGCGCCCCACACCGTGATGATGCGCGGACCCGACGGCGCCCGGGCCGGGGCGGGGTCGTGCGGCGCGGGGGCCTCGCGCAGCGCCTCGACGACGCGCCAGGGCGGCGTGTCGCGCGCGATGGGCGCCGCGACCCCGAACGTCTCGCACAGGCGCCGCTGGTCGGGATCGTCGCCCCACGCCAGGACGCGGACGCCGGCCCGATCGCACAGGGCGACCGCCTGAGCGGTGATCGCCGCGCGCGATGCCGCCACCACGACGGCGTCGGCCGACGCGAGGGCGCGCACCACCGCATCCGCCTCGTCGCCCGGCATGCGATCCTCGGCCGCGAGCGAGACGGCGGATGCCGGGACCACCGCCGCGACGCCGACGCCCTCGCGCTCGATGCCGGCGGCCAGGAGCTCTCCGTCGGGTGAGTCGACCGCGACGAGGACCTTCATCGCGACGACCCGGCGACGGGCACGACCGAGATCGCCGCGCCGTCGGCCATGGCGGCGAGCGTGGCGGCGACGTCCGATCGCGTGATGATGATCTCGAGGGTGGCGCCGGCGGCGCCGATGGCGCTGTCGTCGTGCTCGACCGAGACCACGATCGCGTCGGCGAGCAGGATGCGGGGCACGTCGTACCGCCCCGGCTCGAGCAGCGGCGCGGACCACACCTCGACGGTCGAGCCCGTCCCGACCGATGCCGGCACGTCGACGGAGCTGCGCACCACGACGTGCGTCGTCCGGATGGCGGAGTCGGGGCCCACCGCGTCGCGCGCGAGGAGCTCGCCTTCGCCGACGGTGCGCGTCGCGATGAGGCCCTCGGTCAGATCGTCGGCGCCGAGGTACGCCCCGGCGACCTGGCCGAGACCGACCTCGACCGCGCGCACATCGGCCGCGGTGATCGGGTCGCCCGGGACGAGGGTGCGCACCGTCGCGAACACCGGCTCGGTCTGGCGGGAGGCCGTGACCACGAGCCAGACGCCGGCGACCGACGCGGCGATGAGCACGAGCCCCAGAACGAGGCGCAGGTCGGCCCGGGCGGGACGCAGGGGCGTGCGTTCGGGAGGGGCGGCGGTCATGGCACCCATCGTGACGCACGCGGTTCGATGCAGCGGTGTACTGTCCACAGACCGCGATGTCACAGCGCCGATTGTCCGGTTCGCCCCGATAATGGGGACATGCCCCAGCACTCGCACGCCCAGCGCATGGTGTCGCCCGCCCAGGCCGGCGAACTGCTCGGCGTGTCCGTCGACGAGATCATGGCGCTGGTCGACGAGCGGCGGCTGCGGGGCGCGCGCGTCGGGTCGCCCGCCCGCTGGCTGATCGAGGAGGCGAGCGTCGCCGATTATCTCGATGATCAGGCCGAAGAGGCGCGGCGCATGGCGCTGTGGCGGCAGTCGAGCGCCGCCAGCTTCCCCGAGCTGTGGGGCCGGGGCTCCGTCCGCAATCCGGACTGAGGCGCGCGGGCCCGAGGATGCTCGACGGTCACAGGACCGGCGGCTCGCCGTGCGTGTCCACGCGCGCCACGGCATCGAATCCGACGATGGTGTGTCCGGTGACCTCCGAGCGTCTGCGAGCCGTGCCGGGCTCGTGCAGCGCGAGGTCGAGGTGGTCCGCGCCGGCACGGTCGATGGTGCCGTGCAGGACGCGGCCCGTGGCGAGATGGACCGCGACGGGGGTCCGCCGGCGCACGAGGTCGCGCAGCGCGAAGCCGAAGGTGACCCGCTCGGCGAGCCGCGTCGCGGGGCCGGCGGGACGCGCGCTGCCCAGCACGTCCGCGTGGTCCAGCGCGATCGAGACGATCGCGCCGAGTCGCGCCACGACGATCCCCGGATGCCGGCTCCGCGTCCGCAGCGCCACCCAGTCGGCGCCGACGCCGGCGACCTCGGCGGCGATCCGGTCGCCGTCGGCGAACTCGAAGACCGGCATCCGCTCGCCGCTCCCGCCGTGCCGCAGCGCGACCAGCCGGTCGCGCAGCGGCATGCGCGCGACGCGGAGCCGCTCGGCTTCGGTGTCGAGCGCCGCGCGCTCGGCCTCCCACTCCGAGGCGAGCTGATCCTCGAGGTCGTCGAAGAACCGTTCCCACCGCATCCGGCGAGAATACGGGCTCGTATGACGGTTCGGTTACAAGTTATCCACAGGGCCGATCCGGTTCTTTCTGAGAGTTGTCTGTGTGTTCTACTGAGCCCCAGGACATCAGCCGATGGAGGACTCTCAATGGCAGCGAAGCCCGCACGTGACCCCCGCGCGTACAGGCAGCCGATGGACCAGGCCCAGCTGGCCGAACTCTTCGCCCCCCAGCGCACGTCGTCGCAGCAGCTCCCCGACCCCGAGCCGCTGCTGCGCAACCTCACCGTCGGCGTCCTCGAGGTGCTGGCGGGAGTGCGCGAGGTCGACCAGCTGGCGCGGTGGCTCACCGAGGATCCCTACCGCAAGCTCGTCACGCGGGCGAACCTGTCCACCCGCGCGCGCAGCGCTCGCGGCCTGCCCGCCAAGCGGCCCGTCCATGGAATCCTGTCGATCCGCCAGGCCTCCCCCGCCGACGGCGTCATCGAAGGCGTCGTGATCGTCCGCGGCCCCGCGCGAACACGCGCCGTGGCGATCCGTCTCGAGGGCATGGACGGCCGCTGGCGCGCCACCTCGCTCGGACTCCTCTAGACCGGCGCCGGTCCGCCCCGACGACGTGTCGGACCCGGCGCCGCCCCCACTGATACACGAGCGTCGCGCCCGCGGCCGCGATGCCGGGGAGACATCACTGACGATACGACGCCAGGAAGTTCCCCAGTCGCTCGACGGCCTCGGTGAGCACCCGCGCCTCGGGCAGCGTGACGATGCGGACGTGGTCGGGCGTGGGCCAGTTGAACCCGGTGCCCTGGACGAGCAGCACGTGCTCGGCGACGAGGAAGTCGTACACGAGCTTCGCATCGTCGCGGATCTCGTACACCTCGGGATCGAATCTCGGGAACGCGTACAGCGCCCCCTGGGGCTTGAGGCACGTCACGCCCGGGATGCGCTCCAGCGCCTCCCACGCGGCGTCGCGCTGCTCGTGGAGACGTCCCGAGGGCCCGATGAGCGCGTCGATCGACTGCACGCCCGACAGCGCGGCCTGGACCGCGTACTGGGCCGGGACGTTCGGGCACAGGCGCGTGGAGGCGAGCAGATGGATGCCCTCGAGGAAACCCGACGCGTGCCGCTTCGGACCGGTGATCACGAGCCATCCCGAGCGATAGCCGGCGACGCGATACGTCTTGGACAGCCCGTTGAAGGTCAGGCACAGCAGATCGGGCGCGAGCGTCGCGAGCGGGATGTGCTCGGCGTCGTCGAACAGGATGCGGTCGTAGATCTCGTCCGACAGCAGCAGCAGCGAGTGCTCGCGCGCGATCTCGACGATCCCCTCGAGCACCTCCCGCGTGTACACCGCGCCCGTCGGGTTGTTGGGGTTGATGACGACGATCGCCTTCGTGCGCGGCGTCACCTTGGAGCGGATGTCCTCGAGGTCGGGCTGCCAGCCGTGCTCGTTGTCGCAGCGGTAGTGCACGGGCGTGCCGTCGGCGAGGCTCGTCATGGCCGTCCACAGCGGGTAGTCCGGTGCCGGGATGAGCACCTCGTCGCCTTCGTCCAGCAGCGCCTGCATCGTCATGGTGATGAGCTCCGACACGCCGTTGCCCAGGAACACGTCGTCGACGTCGAAGGGCGGGAAGCCGGGCACCTGCTCGTAGCGCGAGACGATCGCACGGCGGGCCGGCATGATGCCGCGGCTGTCGCTGTACCCGTGGGCGTGCGGAACCGCCTCGATCATGTCGCGCACGATCTGATAGGGCGCCTCGAAGCCGAACACCGCGGGGTTGCCGGTGTTCAGCTTCAGGATCGTGTGACCCTCGGCCTCCAGCCGGTCGGCCTCGACGAGCGCCTGCCCGCGGATCTCGTAGAGGACGTCCTTGAGCTTGCCGGACTGGTCGAGGGGGCGGAGCGGACTCATTCCCACAGGATATCGGCGGGGCGCCGGGGCCAATCGACGATGCGTGGCCCCGGGCGCCCGCCGGTCACCGGCGCTTCTCGGCCGCGCGGCGCTGCGCGCGGTTCATCGGCGCCTGCGCGGCGCCGTTCTCGGCGGCATCCGTCTTCTGGCCGAAGGCGCCCCGCGTCTCGGGCGCCGGAGCCTGCTGCTGCGGAGCCTGCGGGGCCTGCGCGGCGGCAGCGGCGGCCTGGCGCATGCGGCTGGTCGCCGCCTGCTGCACCTGGCCGCGGTCGTTGCGCACCTCGACCTCGCCGGCGTCGTTGGCAGCGGAGTACTGCAGACGCTGACCGTCGGGGGCGGCGGCCGTCAGGCCCTTGGCCTCGACCTGGGTCACGTGCTCGCCCTCGCCGGAGCCCTCACGGCGGACCTCCACCTCGAGGTTGAAGAGGTACCCGACGGACTCCTCCTTGATCTGGCCCATCATCGCCTGGAACATCTGGTAGCCCTCGCGCTGGTACTCGATGAGCGGGTCGCGCTGGGCCATCGCCCGC
The DNA here is from genome assembly GCF_014208045.1 of Microbacterium thalassium. NCBI lineage: Bacteria > Bacillati > Actinomycetota > Actinomycetes > Micrococcales > Microbacteriaceae > Microbacterium > Microbacterium thalassium. Next base: position 1,820,616 of record NZ_JACHML010000001.1, on the reverse strand, counting down.
AGGCCGATGCCGTCCTTGAGGTAGTCCATCTCGTAGAGGTGGTCGCGCCAGCGGCGGTCGAGGACCTGCAGCACGACGCGGCGCTCCAGCTCGCGCACGCCCTCTTCGCCGAGCATCTCCTCACGCTTGCCGTAGGCGATCCGCGCATCCGAGAGCAGCTCGCGCTTGAGGCCCTGCGCCGTGATGCGCCCCTTGGTGCCGGCCTCGGCGACGACCTCGTCGATCGTCACGCTCACCGGGTACAGCGTCTTCAGCTCGGTCCACAGCGCGTCGAAGTCCCAGCTCTCGTTGTGCCCGGCGCCGGTGTGGTCGTCGATGACGGCGTACACGGCGTCCTCGACGAAGTGCTGCACGCGGTCGGCGATGTCGTCGCCGTGCAGGATGTGCCGACGGTCGGAGTAGATCGCCTCGCGCTGGCGGTTGAGGACGTCGTCGTACTTCAGGACGTTCTTGCGGATCTCGGCGTTGCGGGACTCCACCTGCGCCTGCGCGCTCTTGATGGCGCGCGAGACCATGCCGGACTCGATCGCGACGTCGTCGGGGAAGTTCGTGCGCGCGAGGATCGCCTCGGCGGCGCCGGACTGGAACAGGCGCATCAGGTCGTCGGTCAGCGACAGGTAGAAGCGGCTCTCGCCGGGGTCGCCCTGACGGCCGGAGCGACCGCGCAGCTGGTTGTCGATGCGACGGGACTCGTGGCGCTCGGTGCCGAGCACGTACAGGCCGCCGGCCTGGATGACCTTCTCGGCCTCGCCGGCGACGATGTCACGCGTGGCGTTGTAGACGTCGTCCCACGCGGCCTCGTACTCGTCCGGCGTCTCGACCGGGTCCAGGCCCTTGGCCTTCATCTCCTGCACGGCGAGGAACTCGGCGTTGCCGCCGAGCATGATGTCGGTGCCGCGGCCGGCCATGTTGGTGGCGACGGTGACGGCGCCCACGCGTCCCGCGCGCGCGACGATCTCGGCCTCGCGCGCGTGGTTCTTCGCGTTGAGGACCTCGTGCTTGATGCCCTTCTTGGCCAGCAGCCGCGACAGGTACTCGCTCTTCTCGACGCTGACGGTGCCGACGAGCACCGGCTGCCCGGCCTGGTGGCGCAGCACGATGTCCTCGACGACCTGCGCGAACTTCGCCTGCTCGTTCTTGTAGACGAGATCGGGCTGGTCCTTGCGGATCATCGGCTTGTTGGTCGGGATCGGCACGACGCCGAGGTCGTACGTCGACATGAACTCGGCCGCCTCGGTCTCGGCGGTTCCGGTCATGCCGGCGAGCTTGTCGTACAGGCGGAAGTAGTTCTGCAGCGTGACGGTCGCGAGCGTCTGGTTCTCGGCCTTGACCGGCACGGCCTCCTTGGCCTCGATGGCCTGGTGGATGCCCTCGTTGTAGCGGCGTCCGACCAGGATGCGGCCGGTGTGCTCGTCGACGATCATGACCTCGTCGTTCATCACGACGTAGTCCGAGTCGCGCTTGAACAGGGCGATGGCCTTGATCGAGTTGTTCAGGAACGAGATGAGCGGCGTGTTCGCCGACTCGTACAGGTTGTCGATGCCGAGGTAGTCCTCGACCTTCTCGATGCCGGGCTCGAGGACGCCGATCGTGCGCTTCTTCTCGTCGACCTCGTAGTCCACGCCCGCCTCGAGGGTGCGCGCGATCTTGGCGAACTCGGTGAACCAGCGGTTGGCCTCGCCCGACGACGGGCCCGAGATGATCAGCGGCGTGCGGGCCTCATCGATGAGGATCGAGTCGACCTCGTCGACGATGGCGAAGAAGTGGCCGCGCTGGACGAGGTCCTCCCGGCGCCACGCCATGTTGTCGCGCAGGTAGTCGAAGCCGAACTCGTTGTTCGTGCCGTAGGTGATGTCGGCCTCGTACTGCTCGCGCCGGACGTCCGGCGTCTGGCCGGCCACGATCGTCCCGGTGGTCATGCCGAGGGCGCGGTAGATGCGGCCCATGAGCTCGGACTGGTACGACGCGAGGAAGTCGTTGACCGTGACCACATGGACGCCCTCGCCGGCGATGGCGTTGAGGTACACCGGGAACGCGCCGGTGAGCGTCTTGCCCTCACCGGTCTTCATCTCGGCGATGTTGCCGAGGTGCAGCGCGGCGCCGCCCATGATCTGGACGTCGTACGCGCGCTGGCCGAGCGTGCGCTTGCCGGCCTCGCGGACGGCGGCGAAGGCCTCGGGCATCAGACGGTCGAGCGTCTCCCCGGCCTGGTAGCGGGCGCGCAGCTCCACGGTCTCGTTGCGCAGCTCCTCGTCGGTGAGCTGCGTGTAGTCCTCTTCGAGCTCGTTGACGGCCTTCACCACCTGGTGCAGCCGCCGGAGGACACGGCCCTCGCCGGCGCGGAGCAGTTTCTCGAGAGGGTTTGCCACGGAGTTTCTCCATCTTGTCGGGCTGTGGGGCGAGCGATCCGCCGATCCCGCGCACGCCGTCGGGCGCCCTGCGGGCATACCCCGCCATGTTACCTCGCTGTGATCTGGGCGTCCGGTGAGCGCGACGTTCTCCACATTCCCGGTATGCATATACTCGGAAATCAGATACCCGGAATGCGCGAGGAGACGACGATGTCGGTGCGGCAGAGCCTGCTGGCGATCCTGGACCAGGGGCCGTGCTACGGCTACCAGCTGCGGAGCGAATTCGATCGCCGCACCGGATCGACCTGGCCGCTCAACGTCGGGCAGATCTACAACACGCTCGACCGCCTGGAACGCGACGGCCTGGTCGCCAAGGGCGAGGTGGACGCGCAGGGCCATGTGTTCTGGACGATCACGGATGCCGGCAGCGCCGAGGCGCGGGACTGGCTGCGCTCCCCCGTCTCGCGCGGTGCGGGGACGCGTGACGAGGTGGCGATCAAGATCGCCGTCGCCGCGACCCTGCCCGGGGTCGACGTGGCCGAGGTCATCCGCACTCAGCGCGAGGCCTCGCTCGCGCGGCTGCAGAGCCTGCGCGCCTCCTCCGCCGCCGACGCGACTCAGGACGCGCCCGAGGCGCTCGCGCGATCGATCGTCGACGAGTCGATGATGTTCGCCGCCGAGGCGGAGCTGCGCTGGCTGGATCGCACCGAGGAGCGCCTCGCCGCGCGACCGCGACGCGCCATGGCCCTGGCGCTGTCGACCGAACGCCCGCGGCGCGGCCGACCCGCCAAGCAGCCGGCGTGACGCGCGTGGCCGCGTCCTGGTGCCTCACAGGCGCCGCGCACTACCCTGAATTGTGACCGAAACCGACGCCCCGATCGAAGCAGAGGCTCCAGAAGAGCCCGCCGCGATGACCTTCTCCGACCTCGGACTGAGCGCGCCGGTCCTGAAGGCCCTGCGCGAGATCGGGTACGAGACCCCCTCCGCGATCCAGGCGGCCACGATCCCGACCCTTCTCGAGGGGCGCGACGTCGTCGGAATGGCGCAGACCGGAACCGGCAAGACCGCGGCCTTCGCCCTGCCGATCGTCGACCGTCTCGACGTGCATCAGAAGAACCCCCAGGCGCTCGTGCTCGCCCCGACGCGCGAGCTCGCGCTGCAGGTGTGCGAGGCGTTCGAGAAGTACGCCGGGCACCTCAAGGGCGTCCACGTCCTGCCCGTCTACGGCGGACAGGGCTACGGCGTGCAGCTGTCGGCGCTGCGCCGCGGCGTCCACGTCGTCGTCGGCACGCCCGGGCGCATCATCGACCACCTCGAGAAGGGGACGCTCGACCTGTCGGAGCTGCAGTATCTCGTCCTCGACGAGGCCGACGAGATGCTCAAGATGGGCTTCGCCGAGGACGTCGAGACGATCCTCGCCGAGACGCCCGACTCCAAGCAGGTGGCCCTCTTCTCGGCGACCATGCCGCCCGCGATCCGCCGCATGTCGAAGCAGTACCTCCACGAGCCCGAGGAGATCACGGTCAAGGCGAAGACCACGACCTCGGCGAACATCGCGCAGCGGTACCTCATCACGGCCTGGCAGCAGAAGATGGACGCCCTCACGCGCATCCTCGAGGTCGAGAACTTCGACGGCATGATCGTGTTCGGGCGCACCCGCAGCATCACCGAGGAGATCGCCGAGAAGCTGCGCGCCCGCGGCTACTCCGCCGCCGCGATCAACGGCGACATCGTGCAGGCGCAGCGCGAGAAGACCGTCAACCAGCTGAAGTCGGGCAAGCTCGACATCCTGGTCGCCACCGATGTCGCCGCCCGCGGCCTGGACGTCGAGCGCATCTCGCACGTCGTCAACTACGACATCCCGACGGACACCGAGTCGTACGTGCACCGCATCGGCCGCACCGGCCGCGCGGGCCGCTCGGGCGACGCCATCAGCTTCGTGACCCCCAAGGAACGCTGGCTCGTCCGCGCGATCGAGAAGGCGACGCGCCAGGAGCTCACCGAGATGGGCCTGCCCAGCGTCGACGAGGTCAACGTCACGCGCCTGTCGCGCTTCGACGACCGCATCACGGCGGCCCTGTCGGAATCGGAGCGCGTGGACCGGTTCCGCGACATCGTCGCCCACTACGTCCGCAACCACGACGTGCCCGAGGTCGACGTCGCCGCGGCCCTCGCGATCGTCGCGCAGGGCGAGACCCCGCTCCTGCTCGAGCCCGACCCCGAGCCCGCGGAGCGCCCGGCGCGCAAGCCCCGCGAGCGCTCCGCCGACCGGGACGACCGCGGACCGCGCGAGCCCCGCCGCGAGCGCGAGCCGAAGGCCGGCTACGCCACCTACCGCATCGCCGTCGGCAAGCGGCACCGGGTCGAGCCGCGCCAGATCGTCGGCGCTCTCGCGAACGAGGGGGGACTGCGCCGCGACGACTTCGGCCGCATCCAGATCCGCCCCGAGTTCTCCCTGGTCGAACTGCCGGCGGACCTGTCGCGCGACACCCTGGACCGCCTGTCCGACACGCGGATCTCGGGCCGGCTCATCGAGATGCGCCTGGACACCGGCGGCCCGTCGGGGCGGTCCCGCGGCTCCGGCGACCGGGGCGACCGGGGAGGCCGTCGCGACCGCGGCGACCGGTACGACCGCGCTCCGCGCCGCCGCGACGACCGCTGACGGGCGACACCATCGCGACTCGGGGCGCGCTCACAGCGAACCCGGGCGGAGCACGCCGCCCGCTTTCGTAGGATCGAAGACATGGCCGGATTCTGGGGCAGACGCAAGCGCGACGACGAAGAACTGCAGGCGCAGGACGCCGACCTCGCGCGACGCGCCGGCAAGGCCCTCGTGGCCGCCGACGAGCGCATCCGCCTGACGACCGACGAGCTCGCGTTCGCCGACGCCGAGCTCGGCCCGAACGCCACCGCCGACCTCCGGGAGGCGCTCGAGGCCGTCCGCACGCACCTGCGCGAGGCGTTCCATCTCCACCAGCTGAACCACGACGAGATCCCCGACACCCCCGAGGAGCTGCGCACGCGCAACGCGCGCATCGTGCAGCTGTGCGAGTGGGCCGAGGACCTGCTGGACGACCGCACCGCGGCCCTCGAGGAGCCGATCGAGCGCGCCCGGCGGGCGCCCGCGATCATCGACGGCGTACGACGGGATGCCGCGCGGCTGCGCGCGCAGCTGCCGGCGGCCCGCGAGACGGTGCGGCGCCTGGCCGCGCGCTATTCCGAGAGCGCCCTGGCGAAGATCGCCGCGAACCCGGCCGAGGCGGACCAGCTGCTGGGCTTCGCCGAGCACAGCGCCGGCGTCGCCGAGCGGCGACGCGAGGCGGGAGCGCGCGAGCACGCCAACACCGCGCTGGAGGCCGCCACCGAGTCGGTCCGCCGCGCCGAGACCCTGCTGGACGCGATCGAGTCGTTCGAGATCGAGGCGCTGCGGGCGGAGTCGACCCTCACCGCCATTGTGGAGGACTCCCGCGAGGATCTCACCGCTGCGCTCGACGAGCCCGCCTCCCCGGCCGTGACCGACGCGATCGTGGCGCTGCACGCCGCCCTGGCCGCCCTCCCGCCCGCGGGTGTCAACACGGACCCCTTCGAGCACCTCACGCGGCTGCGCGAGGCCAACGCGGCGCTCGACGCCGCCGTCGCGGCGGCCCGGGAGCGCGCGGCTCGACCCGTGCCGCCGCTCGAGCACGTGCGGCACGCGATCGACGACGCCGACCGCCAGCTCGCGGTCGCGAGGGATGTCATCGCCGGACACCGCGGCTGGATCGGCGCCGACGCGCGCACGCGCCTCGCCGAGGCCGAGCGCGTCCGCGTCGACCTGGACCGCCACCTCGGGACGTCGGCCGCGGCCGTGACCGCGATCGACGAGGAACTGCGCGAGCAGGCGTTCGAGATGGCGCGTCGGGCGGCGTTCCTCGCGAGCGAGGCGCTCCAGCTGGCCCAGCGCGACATCGATCGCTCGCGCCCCCAGGACCCGAATCAGTGGGGCGGCCAGCCCGGGTGGGGCGGCGGACGCCGCGGCGGGAACGACCTCATGGGCGGCATCCTCGGCGGCCTCGTGATCGGCAGCATCCTCGACGGCATCTTCGACTGAACGAGCCGGGTCGCGCGAACGCGGCCCGGCTCGATCGGATGACGGACGGCTACGAAGCCAGCTCCTCCTGCGTCGGCGGCGCCTGGGTCGTCAGCGAGATCACACCGTAGTCCCAGCCCTTGCGGCGGTAGACGACGCTCGGGTGATCGGTGCGGACGTCGACGAACAGGAAGAAGTCGTGGCCGACCAGCTCCATGCGGTCGACGGCGTCCTCGACGGTCATCCACTCCGCGTCGAACTCCTTCGTGCGGATGACGACCGGGGTGTAGTCCTCTTCGGACTCGCCCCCCTCGACGACGGGGATCTCACCGGTCGAGAGGGCTCGCAGCACATCGGCGGAGGCCGGCTGGACGTCGATCCCCTGCAGGGACCCGGTGTCCTTGTGGTACTTCGCCCCGCGCGGGTGGTTCCGCGCGTCGACGCGCTTGTCCTTCGCCCGGCGCAGCTGCTCGCACAGCTTGTCGACCGCGAGGTCCAGCGCCGTGAACTTGTCGCCGTCCGTGGCCTCGGCCCGCACGATGGGGCCCTTGCCGGTGACGGTGAGTTCGACGGTCTCGTCCTCCATGCGGCCGTTGTGGTACGCGCGGTGAGTGACCTTGATGTCGACCCGCTGTGCGCGGGGAGCGAGGTGCTCGATGCGGGTGGCCTTCTCCTCGACGACCGAGCGGAAGCGATCCGAGATCCCCACTCCCACGCCGACGATGCTGGTGTCCATCCTGACCTCCTTGTTCCGGTCCACCCGGTTCAAGGGCGGACCTTCTCGCCTTGATCCCTCCACGGTAACCGCGCACGGCGCGCCTGTCACGCACGAATCCGCCATGTGACGGGACCTTCGTCCCCCTGTCGCAGACCGGTGCGGGCGGCGCCGTCCGCGGCGTCCCGGCGCGGTGTCGCGGCGTCCCGGCGCGGTGTCGCGGCGACCACGACGGCGCCGGCCACGACCCCGCCGGCCGCGCGCACGGCCCGCGCCGCCTCGTCGAGCGTGGCGCCCGTGGTGACGACATCGTCGACGATGACGACCCGCGCTCCGGCGACGCCGTCCGCCCGCAGGCTTCCCGCGACGTTGTCCCGCCGCGCCTCGCGCCCGAGTCCGCGCTGGTCGGCCGCGGACCGCCGGATCCTCAGCAGGCGGCGCACCGGGAGCCCGGCGCGCGCCGCGACGAGATCCGGAACGCGGTAGCCGCGGCGCCGGTATGCGTCCGCCGAGGTCGGGATCGGGGCGAACAGCGCGTCGCGGGGCGGATCGAGGGCGGATGCTGCGGCACGCAGGGCGGGGGCGAAGACGCGTGCGATGCCCGTGCGCCCCTCTCCCTTGAGCACGCGCATCGCGCGGGCCGCGACCCCGTCCAGCGTCAGCCCCGCGTGCACAGCGACGCCTCCGGGCGTCCGCCAGTCACGCGGGCGGGGCACCAGCTCGCGGCGGCACCGGCCGCACAGCGCGACGTCGGCCGCGCCGCATCCGGCGCACTCGACCGGGATGATCAGGGCGAGCGCGTCCGCGAGCGCTCGGGCCACGGCATCCGCCGCCGCCCGCGTGTCCGTCATGCGCCCACTGTGGCGGCGGAGCGGCCGACGGCCGCCGACGCGCGCGCATCGGTGGACGGATCGCCGCGACGGGGGTCCTGGGGAGGACTACCCGGGGCTTCCCTGCTGCGTCGCGAGGACGAGCACGCCCGTGGCCGACTCCTGCCAGTTGGCACCGCGCCGCACCAGCAGCGTGCCGTCCTCGGTGCGCAGGCGCACCGTCGCCGTGGACGGCCCGCCCGCGATGTCGACGACGCCGACCGGCGCCGCCGTGGTCGACACCGGACCGCCGACGATCTGCTCCGAGACCACGCCGGCGTCCCCGGCGGTGCTGACGACGCCGACGGTGACGTCGTCGAGCCAGGCGATGCCGGACACCGGCCCGGCGATGACGCCGAGCAGGACCGGGTCGCCGAGCGCCTGCGGCGAGCCCTCGGCATCCCGCGCGACACCCGCGATCCACAGCTCGCGACGCGTGCCGACCTGTACCGCCGCGGCCAGACGCGTGCCGTCGCGCGAGATCGCGATCGCCGACACCGCGGCGACGCCTCCGAAGGCGTTGGCGACCTCGCGCGCTCCGGACGTCGTGACGGCGATGATTGCGGCCGGGTCGCTGCGCGGCACGCTCCACACGGTGCCCGACGGGTCGATCGTGGGGTCGACCAGACGGTCGCGACGGTCCACGACCTCATCGCTCCCGTCGGCGCCGACGCGGTGCACCGTCCCGTCGCCGGCCCGAACGACGGCCAACTCCCGCTCGGCGGTGACCTGCACCGCGGTGGGATCCAGGTCCGGCACGACGTCGCTGAGGCCCTCGACCGGCGTCAGCTCCTCGCCGGTGAGTGCGCCGAATCCGTCCTCGGTCAGCACCAGCGGCCCCCCGGAGATGCGCGTGGACCGCGTCTCGACGCGCTCGGCCTCCAGCGGCGCCTGCGCGACCGACATCTCCACGCGGCTCACGCCCGCCGTCGCCAGGCTCGCCTGCAACTGCGTGAGCATGCGGTCGAGGGTGCCGGGTTCGATCGCGAGGGCGCTGTCGTCGAGCTCGACCTGGGCCACCCCGGACTCGACCGGGACGGCGGCCCGTGCCGCGACGCCCTCGGGGAAGCTCGTGACGACCGCCTCGGCCAGCCAGTCGGCGACCGGCTTGTTCACGAGTGCGTCGGTGATGCGCGTGGGCGCGTTCGTCGCCGGGAACCACCGGACGTCGGGAACGAGGTACTCCCATGCCGGATCGAAGTAGAACACCGAGTAGCGGTGGTAGACGCTCGGGAACACGTCGCTGTCGAGGACGATGCCGTCCGGGGCATCCGTGATGCGCCACTCCCCGTCGTCCTGCAGCTCGAGGGTGAACGACAGCGTCGTCGTCCCGGCGTCGACCGGCGCGTACGTGCCCCGATCGTCGACGCCGGCGATCGCGACCACCGAGACGGACACCGTCGCCTCGCCGGTGGTCTCGTCGGTCTCAGCGCTGTCGGTCTCGTACACGCGGTCCCCGGGGACGACCACCGTGACCCCGACGTCCGGCCGCCACTCCGTCGCGAAATCCGGCGCCAGGTACTCGCGGGCGCGGGCCCAGCCGTCGGTGGGACCGGAACCGGCCAGCAGGAAGCCGTCGACGATCTCATCCGGGGTGGCGCCGGTCTGCGGCCGCTCGGGCAGGAAGATCGTGTCGGCCGGCGCGCTGGTGGACTCCGCCTCCTGGCCGGGGTACACCGGTCCGCTGGTGGGAAGGCCCGCGCACGCCGACAGCGCCACCGCGAGCGCGCCGGCCACGACCGCGGCGACCCACCGCCGCGCCCTCACGAGGCACCTCCGCCGGCGCTCGGCACGTCGATCGGCTGCGTCAGGCCGAGCGCGTCGATCCCGGTCGCGGTGTCCTCCGTCGGGAACGCGCCGATGGGCGAGGGCGCCGCCTCCGCGCGGCCGTCGCGCGGCAGCGTGAGGACGAAGTTCGATCCGCGCCCGAGCTCGCTCCACACCGCGAGCGTCCCGCCGTGCAGGCGCGCGTCGCCGAGGGCGATCGACAGGCCGAGCCCCGTCCCGCCGATCGTCCGGCTGCGCGAGGGGTCGGCGCGCCAGAAGCGGTCGAACACGCGCTCGGCGTCCTCCGGCCGCATGCCGAGACCGTAGTCGCGCACGCCGATGGCCACGGCGTGCTGGTTGCTGTCGACCGTGACGACGACGGGGCGGCGCTCGCCGTGCTCGATCGCGTTGCCGAGCAGATTCCGCACGATGCGCCGCACACGACGCGGATCCATCTCCACCGGGCTGTAGCCGCCCGGCGCGACGAGCCGCACGTCGACGCCGTGCTGCTCGGCCAGCTGCTGCATCGAGCCGATCACGTCCTCGGCGAGGTGGGCGAGGCTGGTCGGCTCGAGCTCGAGCTGCACCGACCCCGCGTCGTAGCGGCTGATCTCGAGGAGGTCGGTCAGCAGCGTCTCGAACCGCTCGACCTGCGCGTTCAGCAGCTCCGCCGCGCGAGCGGTGGCGGGGTCGAACTCCTCGCGGTGGTCGTTGATCATGTCGGCGGCCAGACGGATCGTCGTCAGCGGCGTGCGCAGCTCGTGCGAGACGTCCGAGACGAACCGCTGCTGCACGAGCGACAGGTCGGCCAGCTCCTTGATCTGCGACTCGATGCTGTCGGCCATCGCGTTGAAGGACCGCCCGAGCGTGGCCAGCTCGTCCTCGCCGCGCACCGGCAGCCGGACGCCCAGCTCACCCGCCGCCAGCAGGGCGCTGGTGTCGGCCGCCTCCGAGATCGGGATCGTCACCGAACGCAGGACGAACCACGCGATGCCGCCGATCAGGACGACCAGGGCGACGCCCGAGAACCACAGCGTGGCGTGGACGAACCCCAGTGTCTGCGCGGCGCTGGCCAGATCGTACGCGAGGTACAGCTCGTACGGCCCGACGCCCGGGACCTCCAGCTGCTGGCCGACGAGGATGCCGGGCAGCTCGCCGCTGTCGCCCGGAATGGCCACCGACTGCCACCACTGCTGCCCCTCGCCCAGCTGCACGCGGTCGCGCATGCCCTCGGTGATGACGTCCTCGGCCCACGTCGTGGTCGCCCAGTCCTGCGGCGCGTTGCCGGTCGCCGGCCCGATGCGGAAGGCGGCCATCATGTCGGCCGCGGTCTGCTGCTGCATCGCCGTGCGGACGGCGGTCATCACGTTCTGCAGCTGGACCTGGTCACCCTGGGTGGCGGCGGAGTCGAGGGTGGCCTGGGCCGCCGACTGCGCCCGCAGCGCGTCGCCCAGCACCTGCCGCAGCCTCGAGTCGAAGAGGTCGTTCTGGATCGCCAGGGCCATCCACACGCACGCGACCGTCACGGCGAGCGACGTCAGTCCCAGCGTGACCGCGAGCGTGCGGAAGCGCAGCGAGCTGCGCCACAGCCCGGCGATGCGGCGCGGCCACGCCCGCCACTCCCGCCACGAGTCCAGCGGAGCCGAGGTCGCCGTCGCGCCGGTGGTCACGCCCGCCTCAGACCACCGCGCCGGCGCGGTATCCGACGCCGCGCACCGTCGTCACGATCGAGGGGTTGTCCGGGTCGGTCTCGACCTTGGCGCGCAGCCGCTGGACATGGACGTTCACCAGGCGCGTGTCCGCCTTGTAGTGATAGCCCCACACCTGCTCCAGCAGCATCTCGCGCGTGAACACCTGCTGGGGCTTGGACGCCAGTGCGACGAGCAGGTCGAACTCGAGCGGGGTCAGCGCGATCTGATCGTCGCCCCGGCGCACCTCGTGCGCGGACACGTCCACCACCAGGTCACCGATGCGCAGCACCTCGGTCGGGGTCGCGCCCACCGGACGCAGGCGGGTGCGGATGCGGGCGACGAGCTCCTTGGGGTTGAAGGGCTTGACCATGTAGTCGTCGGCGCCCGACTCCAGTCCCTTCACGACGTCCGCCGTGTCGGTGCGCGCGGTGAGCATGATGATCGGGATGCCGGACTCGGCGCGCACCTGCGTGCACACCTCGATGCCGTCCATTCCCGGGAGCATCAGGTCGAGCAGGATCAGGTCGGGACGCTCGTTGCGCCACGCCTCCACCGCCTTGGCGCCGTCGGCGCAGAACACGGTCTCGAAGCCCTCCGTGCGCAGCACGATGCCGATCATCTCGGCCAGCGCGGTGTCGTCGTCGACCACCAGGATCCGTGATGTCATGTGCCTGCGTCGTCCTTTGCGTCGGGTGGGGGCACGGCACCTCGAGCGCCGTCCCCGTGCGCTTCCCACAGAGTAGTCGACCCCGGCTGTGGACGGGTCCGGGCGCGCCAGACGGCGCTGTGACACGATAGTGATTCCACCGGCGCCACCGCTCCGCCACGGCGGCGCGCATCGGTCGGACGCGTCGCACGAAGGGGAGACCGTGACCGCCTATCCCGCCTGGACACCGGCATCGCGCCCCGGGATCATCCCCCTGCATCCGCTGTCGTTCGGCACGATCCTCGGTCGCTCCTTCGCCGCACTGCGTCAGAACCCGCGCGTCCTGCTCGGCTTCGCCCTCGTCGTCCAGACGGCCGCCTATCTGCTGGTCATCGTCGCCGCCGGCACGATCGGCATCCTGGCGTTCACACGGCTGGACACGGTCGCGGCCGGCAGCGAGGACTTCGACCAGATCATGGCCGGCTCCATCGCGCTGACGATCCTCGCCGGCTTCGCCCTGGGCCTGGCGGCCGGAGCGATCGGCGTCATCGTCCAGGGCGTCGTGGTCACCGAGGTGGCGCACGCGGCGGTCGCCGAGAAGCTCACGCTGCGCGCGCTGTGGCAGCAGCTCAAGCCGTCGGTGTGGCGGCTCATCGGCTACACCTTCCTGCTCGCCCTCGTCGTCGCGACCGCCATCGCGATCGTCGGCGGCGCGGTGATCGCGGTCGGCATCGCCGTTCCCCCGCTCGGGATCGGCCTGGGCCTGGTGGTGCTGCTCGCCGCGGTCCCGCTCACCCTGTGGCTGTCCACCAAGCTCCTCCTGGCGCCTGCGGCCATCATCCTCGAGCGGGCGACGATCCGAGGGGCGATCGCTCGATCGTGGATGCTGATCCGCGGGCGGTTCTGGCCCGCGCTCGGCATCATCGTCGTCCTCGGACTCATCTTCGGCACGATCGCCCAGGTCGTGAGCATCCCGTTCGCGCTGCTGTCGTCGGGGCTGACGACGATCATCGCGCCGACCGGATCCCCCGACGTCGCCGCGCTGACGGCGACGATCGTGACGCTGCTGCTCTCGCAGGCGGTCACGCTCCTCATCCAGGCCGTCGCCGTCGTGGTGCAGTCGACGGCGACCTCGATCATCTACATCGACTGCCGGATGCGGCGCGAGGGGCTCGACCTCGACCTGCTCGCCTACGTCGAGAAGCGCGATGCCGGCGCGACGGGGCTCGGCGACCCGTATCTGCAGGGCATCGGCCGGGCGTTCGCGCGGCCCATGCCGGTCCCGCCCGGCTACGCCCCCGCACCGTCGCCGTACGCCTACGACCCCCGCCATGCCGCGTCCGTCGCCGGCCCGGGGGCTCCCGCCGGGGCCGCCCGGCCGCCGTACCCGTACCCGGCGCAGCAGCCCTACCCGGCCCAGCAGCCCTACCCGGCCCAGCAGCCCTACCCGGCCCAGCAGCCCTATCCGGCCCAGCAGCCCTACCCGGCCCAGCCGCCGCAGGCGGCTCCCCCGGCATCCGGCCCGCCGCACGCGCCGGCGCCCCCGGCCGCGCCCGCGGCGCCGGCCGCCGCTCCCGCCCCTCCCCCGGCGACCTCCGGCCCCGCGGCCCCGCCCACGCGGTGGGTGGCGCCGGGCGACGACGAGGGCGGCACGTGACGCCGATCACGCTGTGGCAGACCCTGCAGGCGTCCGGCGCACCCCTCATCCCCGACGGCGACGAGGGCCGCCGGTGGGCCGAGCGCGAACTGGCCGACCCCGTCTACGACGAGGCGCGCCCGACGGCGTTCGACCGCTTCGCCCAGGCCGTCGGCGAGTGGTTCGCGAACCTGTTCCAGGTGGACGTCCCCGGCGGCGTCGGCGCCACGTTCGCGCTCGTGGCCGCGGGCATCGTGATCGTCGTCATCGTCGCGGCCTTCCTCATCTGGGGCGTCCCGCGCCGCAGTCGGCGGGCGCACGCGAGGACCCTCGCCCTCTTCGACGAGGACGACGCCCGCTCGGCGGCCCAGCTGCGGGCGGATGCGGCGGATGCGGCGGCCCGCGAGCGGTGGGACGAGGCGATCGTGCTGAGGTTCCGCGCCCTCGCCCGCGGCGTCGTCGAGCGCGGCGTCGTGAGCACGCCGCCGGGCGCCACCGTGCACGCCTTCGCCCGCGCGGCCGGGCGCGTGTTCCCGGCGTGCGCCGGCGATCTCGAGCGCTCCGCCACGGCCTTCGACGACGTCCGGTACCTCCGGCGTCCGGGCACCGAGGAGCTGTACCGCGTCGTCGCCGACACCGACGCGGCGATCGAGCGCACGAGGCCGTCCGTCCTCGCGGAGGTGCCGGGATGACCGCGACGACACCCGTCGGCGCCGCGACCCCGGCCGTCCCGCGTCCCTCCCGGCGGCGCGCCGTCGTCGCGTGGGTCGTGATCGGCGCGGTGCTGCTCGTGGTCGGCGGCGTCGGCGGCTGGCTGACGGGCCTGTACCAGTGGAGCCAGCGGGACGCCCTCGACCCCGATTCGGCGGGCCCCGCGGGCACGCGCGCCCTCGTCCACATCCTTCGCGATCAGGGAATCGAGCTGACGGTGACCGACGATCGCGCGGCCGCCCTGCGCGCGCTGTCCTCCGGCGCCGCGACCCTCGCGCTCCCCGACGCGCCCGCGCTGTCGGACGGCGCGGTGGCCGAGCTCGCGGACGCCGCGGCGGACGTCGTCCTGCTGGATCCGCGTACGCGGACGCTCGGACTGCTGCTGGGCGACACCGCCCTCGCCGGTGAGGGCGACGACACGGTCGCGTCACCCGCGTGCTCGCTCGCCGAGGCGACACGGTCGGGCGGCGTCGTCCCGGGCGCGGTGTTCACGCCGGACGCCGACGCCGCCGCGTGCTACCCCTCGGGACAGGGGTACGCCCTGATCGTGCACGACGACCGGGGACACCGCATCGCCGCGCTCGACGCACGCGCGATCATCGCCAACGACGTCCTCGCCGAGGACGGCAACGCCGCCCTCGGCCTCAATCTGCTGGGCCGCCACGACACGGTCGTCTGGTACGTGCCGAGCGCCGCCGACACCGACCTCGTCGACACGTCGCCGTCACTGGGCGAGCTGACGCCGCCGTGGGTGAGCCCCGTCATCGTGCTGCTGCTGGCCGCGGGCGCGGCCGCCGCCGTCTGGCGAGGGCGGCGGTTCGGCCCCCTGGTGGCCGAGCGGCTGCCGGTCACGGTGCGCGCCTCGGAGACGACCGAGGGTCGCGCCCGCCTCTACGAGCGCTCGCGCGACGCCCTCCATGCCGCCGACCAGCTGCGCAGCGCCGCCGCCGACCGCCTCGCGGCGATGCTGGGGCTCGGCCCGGCCGCCTCGGCGTCGGAGATCTCCGATGCGGCGAGCGCCGTGTCGGGCTGGGATCCGCGCGCGGTGCGCGGCATCCTGATCGACGAGGTCCCCCGCACCGACGCCGAGCTCGTCGCCCTCGACGAGCGCCTGCGCCACCTCGAGCAGGCCGTCCGCACGGTCGTGCGCACGGGGACCGGACCCGAAAGGAACGCCGAATGACCGACTCCCCCACCGCACCCGCTCCGGACGACGCCGCCCTCCGCGAGGCCATGAACCGCGTCCGCACCGAAGTGGGCAAGGCCGTCGTGGGCCAGGACGGCACCGTCACCGGCCTCCTGATCGCCCTGCTGGCCCGCGGCCACGTGCTGCTGGAGGGCGTCCCCGGGGTCGCCAAGACCCTGCTGGTGCGGACGCTGTCCACCGCGCTCGGCCTCGACACGCGACGCATCCAGTTCACCCCCGACCTCATGCCCGGCGACGTGTCGGGATCGCTCGTGTACGACGCGCGCACCGGCGAGTTCGAGTTCCGCGAAGGACCGGTCTTCACGCACATCGTGCTGGCCGACGAGATCAACCGCACGCCTCCGAAGACCCAGGCCGCCCTGCTGGAGGCGATGGAGGAGCGCCAGGTCTCCACGGACGGCGTCACCCGCCCGCTCCCCGATCCGTTCATGGTCGCCGCGACCCAGAACCCGATCGAGCACGAGGGCACCTACACGCTCCCCGAGGCGCAGCTGGACCGGTTCCTGCTCAAGCTCGTGGTGAGCCTGCCCGCACGGGACGCCGAGCTCGCGGTGCTGCGCCGCCACGCGGCCGGCTTCGACCCGCGCGATCTCGGCGCGGCGGGCGTCCGGACCGCCGTCACAGCCGATGAGATCCGCGCCGCCCAGCACGCCGCGGCATCCGTCTCGGTCTCGGACGCCGTCCTCGGCTACGTCGTCGACCTCGCGCAGGCGACGCGGCGAAGCCCGTCCGTGCAGCTGGGCGTGAGCCCGCGCGCGTCGACCGCCCTGCTCGCCACGGCGAAGGCGTGGGCCTGGCTGGGGGGCTACCCCGCCATCACGCCCGACCACGTCCAGACGATGCTCGTGCCGACGTGGCGCCACCGCATCCGCCTGCGCCCGGATGCCGAGCTCGAGGGCGTCTCGGTGGACGCCGTGCTCGGTTCGGTCGTGCAGCAGACGCGCGTGCCGATCTGACGATGTACGTCACCGGACGATTCCCCTTCCTGGTCGCGCTCGGCGCCCTCCCGGTCGTGCTGCTGTCGGTCGCCGGCGCGGACGCGTGGCTCGCGGCCGCCGGGTGGATCGTCCTGTGCCTCCTCGCGGCGATCGCGGACGCCGCGGCGGCGCCGGATCCGCGGGCGGTGCGCATCGAGCGCGACATCCCGCGGCGCGCGCGGCGCGACGAGCCGGTGCGGACGGTGCTGCGGGTGCGCAACATGGGCGGCCGGACGCTCCGCCTGCGCGTGCGCGACGCGTGGCAGCCCACGGCCGGCGCGCCGGCCGAGCGCGCCCGCATCGTCGTGCCCGCGGCCGAAGCCCGCGAGGTGGTGGTGCCGCTGCACCCCCGCCGCCGCGGCGAACTGGCGAGCGAGTTCGTGACGCTGCGCTCGGCCGGGCCGCTGGGCCTTGCCGGCCGCCAGTCCTCCCTCGTCTCCCGCGGGGCGATCCGCGTGCTGCCGCCGTTCACCGCGCGCCGCCACCTGCCGTCGCGGCTCGCGCGGCTGCGGGAGCTCGACGGCAACACGAGCGTCCAGGTGCGCGGACAGGGGACCGAGTTCGACAGCCTGCGCGAATACGTACGCGGCGACGACGTGCGCTCCATCGACTGGCGCGCCACGGCCCGAGCGGGCACGACGATGCTCCGCACCTGGCGCCCCGAGCGCGACCGGCACGTCGTCATCATCATCGACACGGGACGCACCGCGGCCGCCCGCGTGGGCGACGGCGTCCGTCTCGACGCGGCCATGGAGGCCGCCCTGCTGCTGGCGGCGCTGGCCGCTCGCGCCGGCGACCACATCCACCTGCTGATGTTCGACCGGGTGGTGCGGGCGCGCGTGACGCGCATGGACGGCCCCGGCCTGCTGCCGGCGCTCGTCGACGCCATGGCCCCGGTCGAGCCGCAGCTGATCGACACGGACTGGGACGCGGCGTTCGCGGCCGCGCGGTCGCTGACCTCGCGGCCGTCGCTCGTGGTGGTGCTGACCGCGCAGGACGCCCCCGACGCCGCGCGCGGATTCCTCGGGTCGCTCCCGGCGCTGACGGCCCGCGCGCATGTCCTGGTGGGAGCCGTCAGCGAGGATCCCGCGCCGGTGCCCGACCGCCCGGATGCGATGGACGTGTACCGCTCGGCCGCGACGGCTCGTGCCGCATCCGACGCCGCGCTGGTGGCCGGAGCGGTCACCCGGGCCGGCGGCGAGGTGGTCGCGGCGGGTCCGGACGAGCTCCCGCCCCGCATCGCGGACCGGTATCTGGCGCTGAAGGCGGCCGGGCGTCTCTGACGTCCTGGCGGTTCCGTCACGCGCGGCTCCACCGCCAGGAGCCCGCTGAGCGGTACTCTCGCCGCGAGGAAAGGAGTCCGCCATGTCGGATACCCCCGCATTCACCACCGTGAACAAGCTCGTCGCCGAAGCTCTCGGCACCTTCCTGCTCGTGTTCGGGTCCATCGGAACGGCGCTGTTCGCCAGCGACTTCGGGACCGGGGCCAACGGCAGTTCGCTCGGCGTCGGGTTCCTCGGCGTCGCCCTCGCCTTCGGCCTGACGCTCATGGCGGGCATCTACACGTGGGGTCCGATCTCGGGCGGCCACTTCAACCCGGCGGTCACCTTCGGACTCGCCGCGGCCGGCCGCTTCGCGTGGAAGGACGTCACCGGCTACGTCATCGCCCAGATCGTCGGCGGACTGGTGGCGACCACGTTCATCGTCCTCATCGGCGTGTTCGGTCCCGGCGGCTGGCTGCCGGACGCGCAGAACGCCGGCTTCGCCAGCAACGGATGGGACGAGCTCTCGCCCGGCGGCTTCGGGTTCGGCGCGGCCATCACGGCCGAGATCCTCTTCACCGCCATCTTCCTGATGGTCATCCTCGGCGTCACCCATCCGCAGCGCGGCACCGCGGGCTTCGCCGGGCTGGCGATCGGCCTGACGCTCACCTTCATCCACCTGGCCTCGATCCCGATCGACAACACCAGCGTGAACCCCGCCCGGTCGATCGCCACGGCCGTCTACGGCGGCGGACTCGCACTCGGCCAGCTGTGGGTGTTCATCGTGTTCCCGATCGTCGGCGGGCTCATCGGCGGTCTGCTCCACCGCGGCCTGTTCGAGCGTGGCGGCGTCGCGCCCGCGCAGATGGAGGCCCGCACGCGCTGAGGCCTCCCCTTCGCACGCGGAACGGCCCGCCCCGGATCATCCGGAGCGGGCCGTTGTGCGGTCGAGCGGTCAGACCAGGTCGAACCGGTCGAGCTCGGTGACCTTGCCCCACGCGGCGACGAAGTCGCGCACGAACTTCTCGTGGGCGTCATCCGAGGCGTAGACCTCGGCGAGGGCGCGCAGCTCCGAGTTCGAGCCGAAGAGCAGGTCGGCGCGGGTGCCCACGCCCACCTTCGCGCCCGAGCCGTCCTTCGTGCCGACGAAGGCGTGCGAGCCCGGGTCCAGCGGCTTCCAGGTGGTGCCGAGGTCGAGCAGGTTCACGAAGAAGTCGTTCGTGAGCACGCCGACGCGGTCGGTGAGCACGCCGTACTCGGAGCCGTCGTAGTTGGCGCCGAGGACGCGCAGGCCGCCGACGAGGACGGTCATCTCGGGCGCGCTGAGCGTGAGCAGGTTCGCCTTGTCGACCAGGTGGTGCTCGGCCGGCAGCTCGGCGAGGGGACCGTAGTAGTTGCGGAACCCGTCGGCGATCGGCTCGAGGTACTGGAACGAGTCGGCGTCGGTCTGCTCGTCCGAGGCGTCGGTGCGGCCCGGGTGGAAGGCCACCTCGGCCTCGACACCGGCGTCCGCGGCGGCCTTCTCGACCGCGGCGTTGCCGGCGAGGACGATGAGGTCCGCCAGCGACACCTTCTTGCCGTCGGTCCGGCCCTCGTTGAACGAGGCCTGGACGCCCTCGAGCGCCTCGAGGACCTTCGCCAGCTGTGCCGGGTTGTTGACCTCCCAGTCCTTCTGCGGAGCAAGGCGGATGCGGGCGCCGTTGACGCCGCCGCGCTTGTCGCTGCCGCGGAAGCTGGAGGCCGCCGCCCACGTCGTCGAGACGAGCTCGGAGACGCTGAGCCCCGCGCCGAGGATCTGCTCCTTGAGCGCCGCGGCGTCGGACGCGTCGATCAGCTCGTGGTCGACCGCCGGAACCGGGTCCTGCCAGATGAGCTCCTCGGACGGAACCTCGGAGCCGAGGTAGCGGGCGACCGGGCCCATGTCGCGGTGGGTCAGCTTGTACCAGGCGCGCGCGAACGCGTCGGTGAAGGCCGCGGGGTCCTCGGCGAACCGGCGCGAGATCTTCTCGTACTCCGGGTCCACGCGCAGCGACAGGTCGGTGGTGAGCATCCGGGGCTCACGCGTGCCGTCCGAGTGCGCGAGCGGCACGGTGCCGGCGCCTCCGCCGTTCACGGGGCGCCACTGATGCGCGCCGGCGGGGCTCTCCATGAGCTCCCACTCGTAGGCGAAGAGGATCTCGAAGAACTCGTTGTCCCAGCGCGTCGGGTTGTACGTCCAGGTGACCTCGAGTCCGGAGGTGATCTGGTCGTCGCCCTTGCCGGAGCCGAAGTTGTTCTTCCAGCCCAGACCCTGCTGCTCGAGCCCCGCGGCCTCGGGGTCGTCCTCGAGGTAGGAGTCCGGTGCGGCGCCGTGCGTCTTGCCGAACGTGTGTCCGCCCGCGATGAGCGCGACGGTCTCCTCGTCGTTCATCGCCATGCGGGCGAACGTCTCGCGGATGTCGCGCGCCGCCAGAAGCGGGTCGGGGTTCGCGTTGGGACCCTCGGGGTTGACGTAGATGAGACCCATCTGCGTAGCGCCGAACGGGCCCTGCAGCTCGCGGTCCCCCTTATATCGCTGGTCGCCGAGCCACGTGGTCTCGGGGCCCCAGTACACGTCGTCGTCCGGCTCCCACACGTCGGGGCGGCCGCCGGCGAAGCCGAAGGTCGGGAAGCCCATGTTCTCGAGCGCGACGTTGCCGGCGAGGATCATCAGGTCGGCCCACGAGATCGCCTGACCGTACTTCTTCTTGACGGGCCACAGCAGGCGGCGCGCCTTGTCGAGGCCGACGTTGTCGGGCCAGCTGTTCAGGGGCGCGAAGCGCTGCTGGCCGGCCCCGCCGCCGCCGCGGCCGTCGGTGATGCGGTAGGTGCCGGCGGAGTGCCAGGCCATGCGGATCATGAGGGGGCCGTAGTTGCCGAAGTCCGCCGGCCACCAGTCCTGCGAGGTGGTGAGCACCTCGTCGATGTCGGCCTTGACGGCCGCGAGGTCCAGCGCCTCGAACGCGGCCTTGTAGTCGAAGTCCTCGCCGAGTGGATTCGCCACCGCCGGGTTCTTCGCGAGGACCTTGAGATTCAGCTGGTTCGGCCACCACACGCGGTTGGCCGATCCCGCCGTGGGGCGCGGCTGCGTGTGGACGACCGGGCAGCCGCCGGGCTGCTCGGGGTCGTCCGTCACGGTGACGGACTGGTCGGGCTCGGTGGCACCGCCGACGCCGGTGGCGTTGATGTCGGTCATGGTTTTCCTTCCTCGATGGCTGGAGACGAAAGCGAACAGGAGATCAGGAGGCCGCAGCCGCGGCGCACGCGGGGCACACGCCCCAGAAGGTCACCTCGGCGACCGAGACGGCGTAGCCGTGCGCGTCGCCGGGCGTCAGGCACGGCGCTTCGCCCACGACGCAGTCGACGTCCTCGACGGCGCCGCAGACCGAGCAGATGAGGTGGTGGTGGTTGTCGTCGACGCGCAGCTCGAACAGGCCGGGGAGTCCGGCGGGCTCGATGCGGCGCACGAGGCCGACGGCCGTGAAGTCGGCGAGGGCGTTGTAGACGGACTGCAGGCTCGTGCCGGGCAGCGCCGCCGAGACGCTCCCGTGCAGGTCGTCGGCGCTGGCGTGCGGGGCTTCGGCGAGGGCCTGGAGGACGGCCCGGCGCGGGTCGGTCACCCGCAGTCCCGCTCCGCGGATCAAGGCCGCGGCGTCAGGCGGAGCAGCAGAACCGTGAAGCACGCCCCCATCGTAGCTTTGTTTTGAGTCATCCAAAAGAGCGGATGCCGACTCATCCGGCGACGACGGTCGGCGTCCCCGCCTCGTACTCGGTGACATCGCCGGTCTCGCCGCGCCGGTGCGCGCGGCCGCCCACCCACAGCATGTAGAAGAGGAACGCCGCGAGCGCGATCGCGCCGATGCCGATCTTGAGCGGCCACGGCCACGCCTGACGCGTGACGTAGCCCTCGATGACCCCCGAGACGGCCAGGGCGAACACGAGCCCGATGGCGACCGTCGCCAGCGACCGCCCCGCCGCCGCCAGCGACTCGCCGCGCGAACGGGGACCGGGCGCGACCCACGCCCAGAAGATGTGGAGCCCCGCCGCGGCGGCGACGAACACGCTCGTCAGCTCGAGCAGGCCGTGCGGCAGGATGAACAGCACGAAGACGTCGCCGCGCTCGAACACCATCATGACGGCGGCGGCGACCCCCACCCCGACCGCGTTCTGCACCAGCACCATGAGGGGCCAGAACCCCGTGATGCCGAACAGCACGCACTGGACCGCGATCCAGGCGTTGTTGGTCCACACCGTCCCGGCGAACACGGCAGCCGGGTTCTCGCTGTAGTAGCCCGTGAAGTCGTTCTCGGCGTACTGCTGCAGCTGCGCCTGCGAGCCCAGGCTCGCCACGAGGGCCTCGTCCCCCGACACCCACAGCGCGACGACGCAGGCGACGAGCACGAAGGCGGCCGCGATCACGAGCGTCGTCCACCGCAGCCGGTACAGCGCCGCGGGCAGTTGCAGGGCGAAGAACCGCGGGATCTGGCGCAGCACGTTCTCGCCGGCCCCGGTGAGCCGCAGCCGCGACCGCCCGAGCATCGTCGAGACGTGATCGGAGTGGAGGCCGCTGCCGGCGGACGTCTTGATGTCGGCGAGGTCGGCGGACGCCGCCCGATAGCGGTCCACCAGCTCGTCCACCTCGGCGCCGGTGAGCCGGCGCTCGCGGCTGAGCTCGTCGAGCCGCTCCCATTCGGCGCGGCGGGCTGCCGTGAGGGCGTCGAGGTCCATTTGGTTTACTGTACCCATGCCTCCCGCCGCGGGTCCCGCAGCCGCATCCGCCCCCGTCGTCGTCGAGATCCACCAGGACGAGGTGCTCACCGGCGAGGCCGTCGCACTCGACGTCCAGCCCCTGGGCTTCTTCCTGCGCGCGCTGGGAACGGTCATCGACATGCTCGTCGGCGTGCTCGTGCTGCTCCTGTTCGGCTTCGGCGCGAGCTGGCTGGTGTCCGCGGGCGTCCTGGAGGAGAACGTCCTGCCGATCCTGTCGATCGCCGTGGTCGTCATCGTCACGGTCGTCGTGCCGACGGCGGTCGAGACGGCCACGCGCGGGCGCAGTCTCGGACGGCTCGCGGTCGGCGGCCGCATCGTGCGCCTCGACGGCGGAGCGGCGGGCTTCCGCCACGCCTTCATCCGGGCCGTGATCGGCGTGTTCGAGCTGTGGTTCACCGTGGGCGCCGTCGCCGCGCTCGTCGGGGCCTTCACGCCGCGGGCGCAGCGGCTCGGCGACCTGGTCGCCGGCACCTACTCGGAGCGCACGCGCACGCCGCGTCTGCCCGATGCCGCCCCCGGGCTTCCGCCGAGCCTGTCGTCGTGGGCGCGCGTGGCCGACGTCGCCCGGCTCCCCGATCCCCTCGCGCGCCGCCTGGCGCAGTTCACCGCGGGCGCCGAGCACCTGGACCCGGCCGCGCGCGCACGCCTGGCATCCGCCCTGGCCGGCGAGGCGGGCGCGTTCGTCTCCCCGATCCCCGCGTGCGACGCCGAGACGTTCGTGCGGGGTGTCGTGGCGATCCGCCGCGACCGCGAGCTTCGCGCGCTCGAACTCCAGCGCTCGCGCGTCGCTTCGCTGGTGGGCGCCCGCGAGAGGCGCGGCCTGCCGACGCGCTGAGCCGGGGGTGAGCCGTCAGTAGCGGTAGTGGTCCAGCTTGAACGGGCCGTCGACGGGCACGCCGATGTACGCCGCCTGCCCGGGCGTGAGGGTCGTCAGCTCCACCCCGAGCGCCGCCAGGTGCAGACGCGCGACCTTCTCGTCCAGATGCTTGGGGAGCACGTACACGCCCGTCGGATACTCCGCGGTGCGCGTGAACAGCTCGATCTGGGCGAGGACCTGATTGGTGAACGACGCGCTCATGACGAAGGACGGATGCCCCGTGGCGTTGCCGAGGTTCAGCAGCCGGCCCTCGCTGAGCACGAGGACGCTGCGGCCGGTGGGCAGCCGCCACTCGTGCACCTGCGGCTTGATCTCGACCTTCTCGGCGCCGGGCAGCGCCTCGAGCGCCGCCATGTCGATCTCGTTGTCGAAGTGCCCGACGTTGCCGACGATCGCCAGGTGCTTGAGGGCCAGCAGGTGATCGACGGTCACGACGTCCTTGTTGCCGGTCCCCGTGATGAGGATGTCGATGCGGTCGGCGACATCCTCGAGCCGCGCGACCTGGTAGCCGTCCATGGCCGCCTGCAGCGCGCAGATCGGGTCCACCTCGCTCACGATGACGCGTGCGCCCTGACCGCGCAGGGCCTCGGCCGCGCCCTTGCCCACGTCGCCGTAGCCGCACACGAAGGCGACCTTGCCGCCCATCAGCACGTCGGTGGCGCGGTTGATGCCGTCGGGCAGCGAGTGGCGGATGCCGTATTTGTTGTCGAACTTCGACTTGGTGACGGAGTCGTTGACGTTGATGGCCGGGAAGAGCAGGTCGCCCGCCGCCGCCAGCTCGTACAGCCGGTGGACTCCCGTGGTGGTCTCCTCGGTGACGCCCAGGAGCGCCTCGGACATGCGCGTGAACCGGCGCGGGTCGCGCGCGACGCTCGCGCGCAGCACGTCGAGGATGACGCGGTACTCCGCGCTGTCGTCGTCGGCGGCATCCGGCACGGCGCCCGTCTTCTCGAACTCGATGCCCTTGTGGACCAGCAGCGTCGCGTCGCCGCCGTCGTCGAGGATGAGGTTCGGACCGTCGAAGCCCTCGGCGCTCCAGTCGAAGATGCGGTCCGCGAGGTGCCAGTACTCCTCGAGCGTCTCGCCCTTCCACGCGAACACCGGCACCCCGGCAGGGGCCTCCGGCGAGCCCGACGGCCCCACGACGACCGCCGCGGCGGCCTCGTCCTGCGTCGAGAAGATGTTGCAGCTGGCCCACCGCACCTGCGCGCCCAGCGCGGTCAGCGTCTCGATGAGCACGGCCGTCTGGACCGTCATGTGCAGCGACCCGGCGATTCGGGCGCCCGCGAGCGGCTGACGCGGACCGAACTCGTCGCGCAGGGCCATCAGGCCCGGCATCTCGTTCTCGGCGAGTCGCATCTGATGGCGGCCGGCTGCCGCCAGGGAGAGGTCGGCGACCTCGAAGTCGAGCGCGGCTGCGACGGGCGTATCGGTCGGCATCCCGTCATTGTCCCACGGCGCGCCCGTCGCGGCGGGGGTCGCCGGGGCGCTCAGGCCTGCAGCGTCTCGTGCCGCACGACGATCCAGCCCCGCGGCACCGAGAGGCGATCGGTGTGGATCGCGCACAGGTCGTGCGCATGCGGGTCGGCGGCCGGACCCAGCGGCCCCAGCGCCGCCATCTGGTCGCCGTAATCGTACGTGAGGGTCGACACCGCCTCGCGGGCGCACCCGACCTTGGAGCAGAGTCTCTCGCGCATCGGCCCCACGCTATCGGTCCCCGGCCCGGCGCCGTGCAAGCCGCGCCGGGCGTGTGCGCGGCGCGCCTAGGATGGGGCCATGGCATGGCGTCGGACCCGGGATTCGCAGCGCCGGCCCGCGATCGCGCGGGCTCAGCGCCACGGGCGCCACGGCCGGGAGGGACGCAGCGCCGTCGTCCGTCCCCCGCTGCCGCCCCTGGAGACGCGCATCGACCGGTTCGATCTGGCCGTGGGGACCTCGGCCGAGTTCCTGCGGTCGGCGTGGCCCGAGCTGCGCGACGTCAGCTTCGAGATCGCCGACATGCCGCCGGCCGCGGGAGACCAGGGCATCCCCCGGTGGACCGTCCTCGGCGACGCCCGGCGGATCATCCTCTACCGTGTGCCCATCGAGCGGCTCAGCCATCTGCACCGCAACGACGACCTGCACCGCCGCATGATGGTCGAGAGCTGCGTGTTCCGCGCCGCGGCCGAGTACCTCGATCGCGATCCCTGGGACCTCGGTCCCGACCGCTTCCGGTTCCTCTGACGCGCGGCTCAGGGGTAGACCGTGATGGCGGGCGCCGCGGCATCGGACGGCCACACCGGGTAGCCGGCGAGCGCACCGTCGCCGGACATCGAGACGCCGGCCAGCACGGGGGCCGATCCGGGGTCGATCTCGTAGATCGTCCGCGACCGCAGCGTGACGGCGGCGGTGCCGCCTGCGGGAACCGAGACGGTCCGCGTGCTCGAGCGGCGCACCGCGGTGACGGCGACCTCGACCGGCTCGCCTGCGGGGTTGACCAGGACGAGCGTCGCCGACGCCCCCGCCGGGACCGCGAAGAGACCGGCGGACTCGACCGCGGGCGACGAGGCGTACCACGCGAAGTCGTCGCCGGCGGCGAAGCCCGTCGTCTGCCACGCACCGGCGACCACGGGCGCCTCGGCGTCGACCCGCACCGTGTACAGGCCCCGGGCGAGGCCGTCCAGCCCCACTTCCGTCGGAACCCCCGCCGCGAGCGGGACCGAGGTGATCTCCAGGGCCGCGGCCGATTCGCCGACGGCGGTGACCGTGACCGTCGCGGTCGAGTCCGTCGACGGCGCGAGCAGTCGGACGAGCGTCCGGATGTCGTTCGCCGAGCCGGCGGCCTCGTCCACCCGGACCCCCGCGATGACCTGGACAGCGGCCGGCTCGGCGATCGGCCCCACCTGATCGGCGCCGATCGGCTCCAGCACACGGGTGACGCTCGCCTGCAGCGACGCCTGCACCGGGGCGCCCGACGACGTCACGCGCACCACAGGGCTCTCCTCTCCCAGTGCCAGTCCCGCCAGCGGCACGACCTGCTGGGTTCCCGGGGCGACCACGATGCGCTCGCCGCCGGCGGGCACGGTCGGCCCCGCGGCGCCGTACACCGTCAGCTGGACAGTCGCCGCAACGGTCCCGGGATTGGCGAGGACGACCAGGTCGGCCGCTCCGGTCGTGGCGGCGCCGCCCACCAGCCACGAGTCGAGCAGCGGCGGCCGGCAGGCGGATGCCGCGAACCCGGCGATGTCCTCGGCGTCGACCATCGACGAACCGGCCGCGGCCAGGTCGGTGCGCTCGCCGCCCTGCGGCGCGGCGACCAGAGCGAGCGGCCCTTCGCCGACGGCGGTGGCGACCGGCGTCAGACGGGACTCCTCGGGCTCCGGCGCGCCGTCCCGGACGCCCCAGACGACCGCCTGCCGGGTCGCGGCGCCGATGCCCAGTGCGTCGGTCGCGTCGCGGCCGATCGTCATGAGGCCGCCCGTGCAGGCCAGCACCGACGCCTCCGGCGCCGGAACGGCGGACACGCTGACGGGCTCGCGGTCGTGGGTCGGCCACGGCACGTTCACAGCCGTCACCGCCGCGACGACGGCGATCGCCGATACCAGCGTGCCGGCGAGCATCCGGGCGCTCGTGGCGGCCCAGCGGAATCGACGCGACTCGCTCATCGCCACTCCCTCCAGTGCGGCCCCACGATGCGCGGCGAACGACGCGCCGCGCGGCGGGAGGCGGCCGTGGGGATCGCCAGCAGCACCGCGATGGCCACGGCGCCCAGCTGCGCGGCCGCGATGAGCTCAGCCAGCCGGTCGGTTCCGGCGGGCACCCGCGGGCGCTGCGCGACGGGCTCGGTGATCCGCCACAGCGCCCCCTTGTCGGTGTCGCCGACCGCGTCCAGCCCGTCGCGCTGATCGAGGGCGTTGCGCGCCGTCAGGGCGGCCGTGCCCGCGGCGTCGGACTCCGCCGGCCACGCCGGCGCGAGCAGCACGAACGCGATGCCGTGCCCGGCGACCTGCGAGACCACATCCTCGGCCGCGGGCGTCATGAGATCCGCGGCGAGCGCCGCCACCTCCTCGTCCTCGGGCGTCGCAGAGGTACGGGTCGACATGATCGTGGCCTGCGCACCGATCGTCTCGCTGCCGCCCCAGATCACATGCGCTGACACCCCTCCGTCGCTCTGGGGCGTCAGCACGATCGTCCCCAGGTCCGGATCGCTGCGCCCCTCGGCCGCGACGTACGCCGGAAGCGTGCTGGCCGGGCCGTCCGTGAGCACCGCCGTCCCCCGGCTCATGGCCGTCAGCGACGGCACGGCGAGCACCGCGACGGCGAGCACGACGAGCGCGCCGGCGCCGGCGCGCGCGAGAGCGAGACGCGGGGCGAGCCCCGCGTCGAGGGCGACCAGCGCGGCGCCGAGCGCGCCGAGCCACGCGAGGCTCAGCCCCGCCCCCGGCCACAGCGCGACGGCCTGCGACTGCGTGTACGCGACGCTGACACCGACGGCGGCGACGGCGGTGGCGACGCCCGCGGCCGCCACGGCCAGCAGCGTGATCCCGGCGGCCCACCGCTGGGTGAGGGGCGCGAGGAGGGCCAGGAGCGCGAGCGGAGCCGCGAGCAGCGGCACCCACCACGTGGGACCGTCGGCCAGGAGCGTCTGCCAGCCGGCGACGTCGGGGGTGGGGATGCCCGCGACGAGCAGCGACCGCCCCACCGCGTCGGCGGAGACCTGCGGTCCCGCCCACACCATGCCGGGATCGGCGAGCAGGCCCCACGGATCCGCCCCCGCGACGGCCCACCACACCAGCGGCGCGGCGAGAGCCGCCCCGGGGACGACGATCCACAGCAGCCGTGTGACCCCGCGTCCGGCGCGGACCGCGACAGCCAGGACGATCGCTCCGGCCCACAGCACCACCAGCGCCGGGACCAGCGACGGCGCCGAGGCGGCGGTGGCCGCCAGCAGCAGCGAGGCCGCCCCCGCCGCCGCCCACGACCGGTGGGCGACCGACCCCGCGTACAGCAGCCATGGCAGGAGCAGATGGGCGATCACCGCGGTCGGCCGGCCGTCCACGAGTGCGACGAGGAAGGCGGGCGCGAGCGCCCACAGCGCGCCGCCGACGATCCGCAGGAACGGCCGGTCCGTGACCCGCGTGGCCGCGACCCACCCGCCGAGGGCGGCGAGCGGCATCGCCAGGACCCACAGGATCGAAAGCGCGCGCGACGGGTCCCACCAGGCGAGCGATCCGAGCACCGCGACGACGGCGGCGAACGGGTCGGCCGGACCCAGCGTGTCCAGCCCCAGCGCGCGACGACCCCACGCGGCATCGGCCCACAGTTGGCCGACCCCCTCCCGGAGGGGAGCCAGCGCCCCGCCGCCGAGAACCGGCCAGGCCAGCACCGCGGAGAAGGCGACGACCGAGACGACGAGCGCGGCCAGCACCAGCCAGGCCCCGCCGCCCGTGAAGAACCGCAGCTCCGGGCGCCGGTAGCCGCCGGCGACGTCGTCGTCGCCCGCGTCGTCGGTGCGCTCCCGCTCCTGGGCTCGGGTTGCGCGCAGCGCCGCGAGCTGCGACCACGCCGCACGGCGGGTCCGGGCGATCCCGGCCCGCGCCCGGAGCACCGGCAGGACGCGCGCGAACACGACCACGCTCGCCATCCAGTCGGGGACGATGAGGCCGGGCTGCTTGCGCAGCAGGTGGAGCACCGTCCGCACGGCGGCGAGCGGGAGCAGGACCAGCCAGAAGGCGACCGCGAGCACGGGCGGCGCGTACGCGAGATGACGATGGAGCCGGGCGACGCGGCGCGCGTAGGCGGCCCGTCGCCGCCGCGCCGGCGTCAGCGGCGACGGCAGCCCCGCGACCCCGTCGTCGGCGGTTGCGACGAGCGCGGGCGGCACCAGCACGACGCGGGCCCCCGCCAGCCGCGCGCGCACGCCCAGATCCAGACCCTCGTCGGCGCCCGCGAGCGCGGCGTCGATCCCGCCGAGGCGCTCCCACGCGTCGGCGCGCACCAGGATCCCGCGCACGTCCGCGCCCAGGACGTCGTCCCGGCCGTCGTGCTGTCCCTGGTCGAACTCGCCGTCGGCGAGGCCCACGGTCCGCCCGGATCGCGCCATCGTCACACCGAGGGACACGATGACGCTGCGGTCGTCCCATCGCACGAGCTTGGGGGCGACGAAGGCGACGGACGGCGCCCGCTCGAGGGCGCCGGCGAGGTGCGTGAGAGCCTCCGGCTCGGGTGCCGTGTCCTGCGCGAGCAGCCAGACGGCATCCGCCCCCTCCAGGCGGGAGGAGGCCAGCGCTGTCGCCGCGGCGTAGGACGTCGTGGCGGCCGCCTCGATCACGTCGGCTTCGGCGGCGGCGACCACCTCGGCGACCCCCGGGTGCTCGCCGCACACGACGATCGTCAGGGCATCCGCGGCGCGGGTCTGCGCGGCCAGCGCCGCCAGCGTTCGCTTCAGGTGGAACGCGGCGGGGGTGCGGCCGTCGGGTCGCACGACGACGAGAGCATGGACACGGGCGGGCATGACGTCGTCAGCCTAGGCGGGACGCCGGATCGCGCCCGTCGCACGCGCCGCCCGCGACGGATCCGCCGGGCACCCGCGTCAGCTGGCGTGCCGCTTGAGCTTGCGACGCTCGCGCTCGCTGAGGCCGCCCCAGATCCCGAACCGCTCGTCGTTCTCGAGCGCGTAGTCCAGGCACTCGCCGCGCACATCGCACGACGAGCAGATGCGCTTGGCATCGCGCGTGGACCCGCCCTTCTCGGGGAAGAACGCCTCGGGATCGGTCTGCGCGCACAGGGCGTCGGTCTGCCACGCCAGCGCATTGTCGTCGTCGCCCGGAGCCTGCCTGCGCACCCCCGGGACGCCCAGCTGGACGGGATCGACGAACCAGTTGTCGGGAACGCCGGAACGGTACTGTGCAGCCGCCATGTCGTCCTCCCCCTCGGATTTCCCCCCACCACGCCGGTCCGCGTGTACCGATAATTACACCCGTGTCATTCGCTGCGGTCAAGTCGCGGATACTAAAGCCTCAAGCCCCTCTTTAACGTTCGCGACGCGCCGACGGCGTGTCGCAGCCCGGTAACGGTCGCGCTCGGCCCGGGTCCGGCGCGGTGCGCGCGGTACCCTTTGTTCACGATGGCCCTGTACTCGAAGCACCCGGTGTCGCCTCCGCCGACACCCCCGGCCCGCGAGAAGACGGGCCATCTGATGCTGCGGGCGTGGATCGTCTTCGTCCTGTTCAGCGCCTTCGCCGGCCCGGCATGGGTGAACGCGTTCGGACCCTACGGCGCGGTCGTCGTCGCGGTCGGCGGCGGGATCGTCTCGGTCGCCGTGTGGGTGCGCTTCCGCCCGCCCCTGGCCTGGCGCCGCCTGCCCTGGTACGTCGTCTCGTACGTGGTGTGGGCGACGCTGTCGCTCGCATGGTCGGCGTGGCCCGCGACGACCGCGCTGACGCTGCTGCTGCTGTTCATCACGACCCTCCAGGCGGTCTTCATCGGCACCGCGCTGACCTGGCACGAGGTCGTGCGGGCCATCGGGTCGGCCCTGATGTGGGTCGTGGCGCTGTCGCTCCTGTTCGAGCTGTTCGTGTCGGTCGTGATCCAGGCACCGGTGCTCCCCGGCTTCGCCACGACGACCGAACCCGTCGACCCCATCGTGTACTGGTCGCGGGACAACCTGTTCGACGGCGGCCGCATCCAGGGGATCATGGGCAACGCGAACCTGCTCGGACCCGTCGCGCTGCTGGCGATCGTCGTCTTCGCCATCCGCTTCGCCGCGGCCCCGCCGCGGCGGATGTGGCTCCTGGCGTGGATCGCGCTCGCGGGCTTCCTGTTCCTCCGGGCCGCGTCGGCGACCGCCTTCCTGGCCGCCGCCGCCGTCGCGATCGTGCTCACGACGGTGCTGCTGATACGCACGGTGCGCCGTCCGGGCGGCCGCACGCGGTACTACGTCGGGTACGCGCTCGTGGGGGTCGGCGGCGGCGCGGCCCTGTGGATCTGGCGCGACGACCTGTTCACCGCGCTGGGGCGCAGCGCCGACCTGACCGGCCGCGAGGACATCTGGGCCGCCGCGCTCGAGCGCGCCGCCGAGCGCCCGTTCGCCGGGTGGGGCTTCGCCTCGCCGTGGATGCCGTGGGACCCGGCGTTCGACGGCTGGATCATCGACCACGGCGAGACCGTCATGCAGGCCCACAGCGTGTGGGTGGACGTCCTGCTCCAGCTGGGCATCGTGGGCATCGTCCTGTTCGCGACGCTCATGATCGCCTACGTGTGGCGCGCGTGGTTCTTCGCCGTCGACCGCCCCCGGTGGGACCTGCGCGCGGACCGCCCCTACTCGCCGCTCACCCTCCTGCCGACGCTGCTGGGCGCCATCCTCCTCGTGCAGGGGATCGCCGAGTCCGCGCCGCTGATCCTGTGGGGCTGGATGCTGCTCGTGCTGCTGGGCGCCAAGATCAAGCAGTCGCCGCTGATCGGAGTGGGCCCAGCCGAGCAGAGCGCTGCGATCGAGCGCGGCGAGCCGTCGAGATACCGCCCGTGAGCGCCGCCCGCGGCCGCTCGCGCCCCTGGGTCGCGGTGGTGCTGGCCTCGCCCGAGTTCGCCCGCGCCTACACGTACACGGTGCTCGGCGCCGTGTTCGCGTCGTACGTGATCGAGCGGCTGACGAGCCTCGTCACCTACGCGACCGTCATCGCGGGACTGTGCCTGCTCGGCGTCGGCGTCCTGATCAGCCGGCGCCGCGAGGTGTCGCTCCTGCGCCTGGTGCCCCTGTCGCTCGCGCTGTTCGTCGGGTGGACCTTCGCGAGCATCTTCTGGAGCACCGATGCGCGACTGTCGGCGATGAACTGGCTGTCCACCGCCGCCATCGCGCTCCTCGCCGTGGTGATCGGGCACGTCCGCGACACCCTGCAGACCGTGCGAGCCCTCGGCGACGTGCTGCGCGTCCTGCTCGGCGTGTCGCTCGGTCTCGAGATCCTGTCGGGGATCCTGCTGGACACGCCCCTGCTGTTCCTCGGGATCAGCGGCGACCTCGCCGCGCTCGGGCCGATCCAGGGCATCTTCGGAACGCGCAACCTGCTCGGCTTCGTCGCGGTGCTGGCGATCATCACCTTCCTCATCGAATACCGCATGCAGTCCGTGCGCACCGGCGTCTCGGTGATGTCGGTGGTCCTCGCCGGCACCCACGCCGTCCTCAGCGACTCCCCCACGGTGCTGGTGCTCGCCGTCGGCGTCGGCGCGGCGCTCGGGGCGCTGTGGCTGGTCCGCCACACCCCCGAACGGCACCGCTCCGCCGTCCAGATCGCCCTCGCCGCGACCGTCGTGGTGGCGCTGCTGATCGGCTACGTCGCGCGGCATCCGATCATCGCGTTCATCAATGCGGGCCGCGACATGTCGCTGCGCGTGGACCTGTGGAACGCCATGGTCGACCTCGTGCGTCTGCGGCCCGTGCAGGGCTGGGGCTGGTACGGCCCCTGGGCGCCGGGCGAGCTGCCGTTCAACCTCCTCAACTACCGGCTCGGCGCCGAGCACGCCACGGGCCTGAACGCCTGGTTCGACGTCCTGCTCCAGACGGGCTGGGTCGGCCTGCTCATCTTCATCGCTTTCGCGGGGATCGCCGTGGTCCGCGCCTGGCTCGACGCCAGCGCCCGCCGTTCCGTCCTGTACGCGTGGACCCCGCTCATGCTCATCGCGCTCCTGCTCGACTCGTTCTTCGAGTCGTTCACCCTCGCCGGGCTGGGCTGGCTCATGCTCGTGCTGCTGGCCGTGCGGGCCGGCCAGTCCCGATCGTGGCGTACGCAGTTCGAGGACGACCCCGCGGAGCCCGCTCTCGACTGACCGCGACCGACGACGGCGCGCTCAGGCTGCCAAGGTAGGCTTCTCTCTTGGCCGTCCGATCCCCGTCTCCCACCCCCGGAGCTGTCTTGAACCACGTCCTCCAGAAGGTCGTCCTCCCCCAGGAGCGCGACCCGGACCTGCTGCCCCTCTACGTCGACCCCGAGACCTGGTCGATCATCGACGAGGAGTTCGTCCGCGTCTCCAACCGCGCACACATCGGCAACGTGCTGGGACGCGAGCGAGCGCGCATCGTCGCCGGTCGCCGCGTCTCGTTCGGCAGCTACTTCAACGGCTTCCCCGCCTCGTACTGGCAGCACTGGACCGCCGTGCGGCGCGTGCGGCTCACCGTCCGCACGACGGGCACCGCGACGATCCTGGTGTACCGCTCCAACGGCGGCGGAACCTCGCAGCGCGTCGACACGGCCGAGGTGAGCGGCGACGCCGAGACGTCGTTCAACCTCGAACTCACCCAGTACAGCGACGGCGGCTGGATGTGGTTCGACATCGTCGCCGACGACGAGACCGTCCTGTTCGAGGGCGCCGAGTGGACCACCGATCAGGAGCCGGCCCGCACCGGCAAGGCCTCGATCGGCATCACCACCTACAACAAGCCCGACTACTGCATCGAGACGCTGCGCAACCTCGCCGACTCCCCCGACGTGCTCGAACTGGTCGATCGCGTCTTCGTCGTGGACCAGGGGACGCAGCGCGTCGACGCGGAGGCCGACTACCCGACCGTCTCGGCCGCGCTCGGCGAGACGCTTCAGATCATCACGCAGCCCAACCTGGGCGGCTCGGGCGGCTTCGCGCGCGCCATGTACGAGACGCTCGAGCGCCCCGACAGCGACTTCGTCCAGCTCCTCGACGACGACGTCAAGATCGAGCCGGAGTCGCTGCGCCGCTCGATCATGTTCGGGCGGTTCACCACGTCTCCGACGCTCGTCGGAGGCCACATGTTCGATCTGCTGGACCGGCCGAAGCTGCACGCCTGGGCGGAGGTCGTCGACGACGTCCCGTTCATGTGGCGCAACCTCTTCCAGGAGCGGATGCCGCACAACTTCGGCGAGACCAACCTGCGCCAGACCCCGATCCTGCACATGCGCATGGACGCGGACTACAACGGCTGGTGGATGTGCCTGATCCCGGTCGAGACGATCCGGAAGGTGGGCCTCGCCCTTCCCGCCTTCATCAAGTGGGACGACGCCGAGTTCTGCCTTCGCGCGGGACGCGCCGGCTACCCGACCGTGTCGATGCCCGGCGTCGCGCTCTGGCACGTGTCGTGGCTGGGCAAGGACGACGCGATCGACTGGCAGGCGTACTTCCACTCCCGCAACCGCCTGGTCGCGGCGTTGCTGCACTCTCACACGCCGCACGGCGGCACCCTCCTCCGCCACAGCCGCCGCATCGACCTGAAGCACCTGATGATGATGCAGTACTACCCGGTCGAACTGCGCAGGAGGGCCCTGGCCGACGTGCTCTCGGGTCCATCCCACATGCCCGCCAACCTCGCCACCGCCATGCCGGAGGCCCGCCGGGTCGCGAAGGAGTTCCCCGAGACGGTCGTGCACAAGGAGACCGACGTCATCCTGCGCGCCCGCCGCGGCCGGCAGGTCTACACACGGCTCAAGCGCAATGTCTTCGACAGCCCCGAGGGCGTCATGCTGCGCTGGTTCACCGCGAGCACCCTGCTGTCGCACTGGTTCCACAAACCGCGTCCGGAGAACGTCGCCCAGCCCGAGGTCGAGTTCGGCAAGGGCGACGCGAACTGGTGGCGGCTCCCGCTCTACGACAGCGCGCTGGTGAGCGCGGCCGACGGCTCCGGCAAGAATATCTACACGCGCGACCGCGCCCGCTTCCGCCGCGGGATCATCGACACGGTGACCCTGCACTGGAAGCTCAAGCGTCGCTGGCCGAAGCTCGCCGAGCAGTACCGCGCCGCCCTCGACGACCTCACGTCGGTGGAGTCGTGGCGGCGCATCTTCGAGGCGCAGCGATGACGGACTCGCACGATGCGAGCAGTGGCGCCTTCGACCCCGCCTCGGCGACGATCGCCGTGGTCACCTACAACCGGTCCGGACTTCTGACGCGTCTTCTCACGAGCATCTCCGAGATGGACCCGAAGCCCGGGCACGTGGTCATCGTCGACAACGCGTCGTCGGACGACACCGGCGAGGTCGTCGAGTCCTTCCGCGACCGCATCGGCACCACGATCGTCTACCGACGTCTCGAGACCAACACCGGCGGCTCGGGCGGGTTCAGCGAGGGCGTGCGGGTCGCCTACGAGCTGGGGTCCGAGTGGATCTGGCTGATGGACGACGACGTCGAGGTGATCGGCGACGGCCTGGCCAAGATGGGCCGGTGGGCTCCGCGCTTCCGGAGCATCCAGGGCCGGCGCTACGACTTCGACGGCAGCGAGTTCTACTGGCAGTACCGCATCGCCGAGCGCATGGGCATCCCGATCCCCTTCGCGCCGGCGGGCTTCGACGAGTCCGGCTACAAGCCGATGAACTCCGGATGCTTCGAGGGGATGTTCATCCACCGCGACATCGTCCGCCAGATCGGCCTGCCCGACCCCCGGTTCTTCATCTACTGGGACGACCAGCTCTACGGCTGGCTGGCCTCGCGCAAGACGCAGTCCGTCATCGTGGACGAGTTCGTGCTGCGGCGCACCCGCGAGATCAAGCAGTGGGACATGGGCATCCGCCACATGAACGCGTCGAGCAACGCGTACCGCTACTACATCATGCGCAACCGCGCGATCATGAAGAAGTACTATCGCGCGCTCGGCGTGTACCAGCCCGTCCTGTTCGGCCTGGGCACCTCGCTGACCTTCGGCAAGGAGCTCATCCGGCTCCTGTTCGTGGAGCGGACAGTGCGTGGCACGAGCAACCTGTGGCGCGGACTGCGCGATGGGCGCGCCATCTCGCGCGACGCGTCCTTCCGCACCATGGCGCCGCTGACCGAGTCCGTCGACTGACCCCTTACCACCAAAGAAATCCTGGAGTTCCCCGTGCGTCTTTCTGTCATCGGCTGTGGTTATCTCGGCGCTGTGCATGCGGCGGCGATGGCGTCGATCGGGCACGAGGTGGTCGGCATCGACGTCGACGCCGGCAAGATCGAGTCGCTGCAGGCCGGGCGCGCGCCATTCTTCGAGCCGGGACTGCAGGAGATCCTCACCGAGGGCATCGCCTCGGGCCGGTTGCGGTTCTCCACCGACTTCGCCGACGCCGCAGGCTCCGCCGTGCACTTCGTCGGCGTGGGCACCCCGCAGCAGAAGGACGGCTACGCCGCCGACCTCACGTACGTCAACGCGGCCGTGGACGCGCTCGTCCCGCACCTGAACGCCGGTGACATCGTCGCCGGGAAGTCCACCGTCCCGGTGGGCACCGCCGCCGCCCTGGCCGAGAAGGTCGCGCCCACCGGCGCGACGCTGGTGTGGAACCCCGAGTTCCTCCGCGAGGGCTTCGCCGTGCAGGACACCATCGACCCCGACCGGCTCGTCGCCGGCGTCCCCGCGGGGCCGGCCGGCGAGCAGGCGACCGCGGTCCTGCGCGAGGTGTACCACACCGCGATCGCGAAGGACACGCCGTTCATCGTCACCGACTACGCCACCGCCGAGCTGGTCAAGGTCGCCGCCAACGCGTTCCTGGCCACCAAGATCAGCTTCATCAACGCGATGGCCGAGATCGCCGAGTCCACCGGCGCAGACGTCACCCAGCTCGCCGACGCGATCGGGCACGACGCACGCATCGGCCGCCGCTTCCTCGGGGCCGGCATCGGGTTCGGCGGCGGATGCCTCCCCAAGGACATCCGCGCGTTCTCCGCGCGCGCCGAGGAGCTCGGCCGCGGCGAGTCCGTCGCGTTCCTGCGCCAGGTCGACGAGATCAACCTGCGCCGCCGCGAGCGCGCCGCGCAGCTGGTCGTCGACGCGCTCGACGGCTCCGTGTACGGCCGGAAGGTCACCGTCCTCGGTGCGGCCTTCAAGCCCCACTCCGACGACATCCGCGACTCCCCCGCCCTCGACGTCGCCGTGCGCCTGCACGGCCTGGGCGCCGTCGTCACCGTCACCGACCCCGAGGCGATCGAGAACGCCCGCCGCGTGCACCCCCAGCTCACCTACGTGCACGACCGCGACGAAGCCCTCACCGGCGCCGACGCCGTCATCGTCGTCACCGAATGGGACCAGTACCGCCGGGAGCTCGACCCGGCCCACGCCGCGTCCCTGGTCGACGGCACCATCGTCGTCGACGGCCGCAACTGCCTCGATCCCGCCGCGTGGCGCGCCGCCGGGTGGACCTACTCCGGCATGGGGCGCCCCTAGCTGTACTGACCTCGACCGTTGTTGACTCGGTCGATGGGGATGCCTCTGATGCCGAGGTGGGTTCTGTCTAGGTTGTAGTAGTCGAGCCAGGCGGGCAAGGCTGCGGTGCGGTCGGCGTTCGAGGTCCAGGGCTGCGAGTACGCCCATTCGGTCGCGAGGGTGCGGTTCAGGCGCTCCACCTTCCCGTTCGTCCAGGGGCAGTGCGGCTTGATGAACTTCTGTGTGATGCCGTGGGTGTCGATCACGGCTCGGAACACGTTCGAGTGCCGGTAGGCGAACGCGTTGTCGCTGATGACCCGTTCGACGCTCACGCCGAGGGTCGCGTAGAACGCGATCGCACGTTCCAGGAATCCCGCCGCGGTTGCGCCCTTCTCGTCGTCATGAACTTCGGCGTAGGCGACGCGGGAGTGGTCATCGATCGCGGTGTGGACGTAGTCGTAGCCCAGACCTCGGTGGCGGTTCGGGCGTTCCCCGCGGCCGTGGAGCCGCCATCCGCCGCCCTCAGGGATGCGGCCGAGCTTCTTCACGTCGACGTGGATCAGCGACCCGGGATGGTCGTGCTCATACCTCTCAGCGGACCGGCGGGTCGCGCGGATGATCGTCCCGGTCACCGGGTCCAGCTCCCGCAGCAACGGGGTTCGGTGACGGCGCAGCACCCGTCCGACCGTGGAAGCATGCATGCCGAGCCTGCCGGCGATGAACACCGGCCCGCGACGTGTGAGGTGCCGCATGATCCGCACCCGCGTCTCCGCACACGGAGCAGTCCGGAGCGGATGGGTGTGAGCGATGCTGGAACGGTCGACCAGACCCGTAGGTCCGTACTCCCGGTATCGGCGCCACCACCGCCACGCGGTCGTGCGGGAGACACCCATCTCCGCCGCTACGTGCGCGACCGCGCGCCCCGACTGGATGCGCTGAACAAGGATCAACCTGCCGGCAGGCGCCAGCCGGGCATTACCGTGGGACACGAGAGGCCTCCGTGTGAACGAGCAGGGGAACTAGACAGCTCCAACTCGACCCCGGAGGCCTCTCCTACGTCAACAACGATCCGGGTCAGTACACCTAGCCGGTCGGGCCGGCGTCGCGCGCCGCGATCGCGGCGAGGATCCGGTCGACCGCCGCGTCCGGTTCGACCTCGCCGGCGTCGATCACGACGTCGGCGTCCTGCGGCGCCTCGTACGGGTCGCTGATCCCGGTGAAGTTCGGGATCTCTCCGCGACGCGCTCGGGCGTACAGCCCCTTGCGGTCCCGTCGCTCGCACACCTCGAGCGATGTCGAGATGTGCACGAGCAGGAACCCGCCCACGGCCTCGGCGCGCTGCCGCATCTCGGCGCGCATTCCGGCGTACGGGGCGATCGGCGCGCACACCGCGATCCCGCCGTGGCGTGCGACCAGCGCCGCCACCCATCCGATCCTGCGCACGTTCATCTCGCGATCCTCGCGCGAGAACCCCAGCCCCGACGACAGGATCAGGCGCGCCTCGTCGCCGTCGAGCAGGGTCGCGGTGCGGGGGTCCGCGTCCGGCAGCCGCTCCGCGAGCCGCTTCGCGACCGTGGACTTCCCCGAGCCCGACAGGCCGGTCAGCAGGATCACCAGGCCCCGGGCGGCGGGACGCGGCGTGACCTGCAGGAGCACCTCTTCGGCGACGAGGACGCGCGAGACGTGCACGACGGCCTCGGCCCACTCTCCGTGGCCGCGCACCGACTCGTCCGGCGCGGGGATCACCGCGACCTCGTGACCGAGCGCGGTCGCATCGGCGACGGCGCGCGCCAGCGCCGCCGTGTCGCCGTGATCGAGGATCACCACGACATCGTGCGCGGCGCCGTCCGGCCATGCGCCGGCGACCGACTCGGGGACCTCGCCGGTGATGACGACCGCACGGCCGGCACGTCGTGGCGCGAAGGTCGCGCGACGCTCCCGCCGATCGCGGTGACCCAGCGGGCGGTCCGGCGCGACGGCGCCCCACACGTGACCGTCCCCGTCCGATCCCTCGACCTCGAGCACGCCGACGCCCGTGCCCTCGGAGTCGACCAGCGAGAGCCGGTCGCCGTGCGCGGGTAGCGGTTCGAGGGACAGGCGCAGCCGGGCGCCCGGCGCTCCCGGCTGCGCGTACCGCACTCCGGTGCCCCACGCGTCGGCGAGGACCAGCTCGAGTTCGTTGAGCTGCGCTGCGGACAGCACCACGGTGCGGGTCACACGTCCTCCGCCCTCGACCGGCGCGCGCGCAGCTCCTCCCGATGGGTCGGCTTGAGTCCGTGGCGCGTCCGGGCGTACATCCACCCCACCGTACCGAGAACGACGGCGGCCAGCGCCGCGACGAGCGTCGCCACGTTGCCGACGCCGAGCAGCTTGAGGCCGGCGACCAGCAGCACGACGGCCAGCGCCCGCCGGACGATCCCGCCCGACACGCGCGACGACAGCTGTGCGCCGATGAACGCCCCGGGCACGCTCCCCGCGATCAGCGGCCACACCAGAGCCCAGTCGACCTCTCCGTAGAGCAGGTGGCCGGCGGCGGCGGCGATCACCAGCGGAACCGCCTGGACCAGGTCCGTTCCGACGAGGCGGTTGGCCGACAGGGCCGGATACAGCACCATCAGCGCCACGATGATCAGGGAGCCCGAGCCCACGGAGGTCAGTCCGACCATCAGCCCGCCGATCGCCCCGACGAGCACGGTGGGCAGCGCACGGACCGCGAGCGCACCGCCGTCGGCGCGGGGCGGCGCCATGCTGCGCGCGACGCGCTGGTCCTCCGCCATCCGCAGGTAGGCGCGCAGGACCAGGCCGGCGGCCGCGACCAGCAGCACGACGCCGAGAGCCGTCTTCACGAACGCGTCGACTCCGGTCAGCGGGCCGATGGCGCCGATGATGAGGGCGCCCGAGAACGCCGCCGGCACCGAGCCGACGACCAGCCACAGGACGATGCGCCACGCGACCGTGCCGCGGCGGATGTGCACGATCGAGCCCACGGGCTTCATCACCGCGCTGGTGATGAGATCGCTGGAGACCGCCGCCAGCGGCGGCACGCCGAAGAAGAGGACCAGAGCGGGCGTCATCAGCGCACCGCCGCCCATGCCGGTCAGCCCCACGACGATGCCGATGGCCAGCGCCGCGGCCGCGAGTCCCCAATCCACCTCGGCTCCGTTTCCCGATTGATCCGACCAGATTGGTGAGAGATTAGCCGGTGCCTTCGGCCGACGGGAGGGGGGACGGACTCACGGCGTCACGAAGGGTTCGCCCACGCCTCGTCGGAGGCTGCGAGCTCCCGGACATGCGCAGGCAGGATCCCCGACGCCACGTCGGCGAGGGACGTGCCCTCGAGGATGCGGCGCACATTGGCGCGGAGCGCGACCCACAGGTGCACGAGGGGCGGGGCCTGGTCGCGCTCATCCATCTCGGACGGACGGACGTCGCGGACGTAGACGAGCGGTCCGTCGACCGCACGGATCACGTCGGCCACGCTGATGTCGGCGGCATCCCGTGCCAACCGGTACCCCCCGCCCGCGCCGCGCCTGCTCTCGACGATCCCGCCGCGGCGGAGAGCGGACAGGATGCCCTCCAGGAAGGAGGCCGGGATCCCCTCGGCCTCGGCGATCGCCTCCGCCGAGAGCACGCCGCCGTCGCGGGGATGCGCCAGCGCCACGGCCGCGCGCACCGCGTAGTCGGCCCGTGCGGAGATGCGCATGTGGGGATTATGCCGCACGGCGGACGCATCGCGGCCGAGCCCCGCGCGCCCTGTGTTTCGTCGTTCGACACCACCGCGCGGCGCGCACGGCGGCCCCGCCTATCATGGGTTCCTGGCGGCCGCGACGTCGCCGGCCTCCCTCGCAGGAGCCCGATCACGGAGGATTCCATGCACAGCACAGCGTCGGCAGACGCCGCCCTGGCGGCCTCCGTCGCGCGCTCGGCCGCCCGGATCCTGCTCGACATCCGCGCAGCGCACGACCCGCAGGATCAGCGAGGTCTGAAGGACGCGGGTGATGCCGGCGCACAGGCGCACATCGCCGAGCGGCTCACCCAGTCGCGGCCAGGCGATGCCGTGCTGTCGGAGGAGGCGAAGGACTCGCCCGCGCGGCTGTCGGCCGAGCGCGTGTGGATCGTCGACCCGCTCGACGGGACGCGGGAGTTCTCGGAGGGCCGCCACGACTGGGCCGTGCATGTGGCCCTGTGGGAGTCCGGGCGGCTGACCGACGGAGCGGTCGCACTCGGAGGTCCGGACGTCGTGCTGGATTCCGCGTCGGTGCCCTCTCC
Organism: Microbacterium thalassium; assembly: GCF_014208045.1. NCBI lineage: Bacteria > Bacillati > Actinomycetota > Actinomycetes > Micrococcales > Microbacteriaceae > Microbacterium > Microbacterium thalassium. Next base: position 1,778,680 of record NZ_JACHML010000001.1, on the reverse strand, counting down.
CCCGCCCCGCGACGCGTCGGCGCCGCTCAGGATGGCGGTGTCGCGTTCCCGGCCGCCGGCCGTGGCTGCGACGGCCGCCGCGGAGCTGGGCGCGGTGCTGGTCCCGATGGGATCGGCGGGGGCGAAGATCTGCGCGGTGGTGACCGGCGAGGTGGACGCGTACGTGCACGGCGGCGGCCAGTTCGAGTGGGACTCGGCGGCGCCGGTCGCGGTGGCGCGCGCAGCGGGGCTGCACACGTCTCGATTGGACGGGACCCCGCTGATCTACAATCGCGCCGACCCGTATCTGCCGGATCTGGTGGTGTGCCGGCCGGAGCTGGCCGGAGAATTGCTGGCGGTGATCGGCCGGGCTCTGGCCGGCGCCGAGGAGGAGAGAGCGTCGTGACGAGTCGCACACAGTACGCCCTGTCGCAGCTGGAGCTGCTGGAGGCGGAGTCGATCCACATCATCCGAGAGGTGGTGGCTCAGATGGAGAGGCCGGGACTGTTGTTCTCGGGTGGGAAGGACTCGATCGTGCTGCTGCATCTGGCGATGAAGGCGTTCGCGCCGGCGCCGGCGCCGTTCCCGATCGTGCACATCGACACCGGTCACAACTTCCCCGAGGTGATCGAGTTCCGTGACGCTCATGTGGACCGGCACGGTCTGCGGCTCGTGGTCGGGTCGGTGCAGGAGGCGATCGATCAGGGGTTGGTGCGTGAGGAGCCGAACGGGTCCCGCAACCGGATCCAGACCCCGGTGCTGCTGGACACGGTCGAGCGGCACGGGTTCGACGCGATGATGGGCGGTGCCCGCCGGGACGAGGAGAAGGCCCGCGCGAAGGAGCGGGTGTTCTCGTTCCGGGACGAGTTCGGGCAGTGGGATCCGAAGAACCAGCGTCCCGAGCTGTGGAACCTGTACAACGGGCGGGTGCACCCCGGCGAGTCGATCCGGGTGTTCCCGCTGTCGAACTGGACCGAGCTGGACATCTGGCAGTACATCCACAACCACGACGTCGAGGTCCCGTCGATCTACATCGCGCACGAGCGGGACGTGTTCGAGCGGGGCGGGATGCTGTTCGCCGCGAACGAGTTCTGCCGCCCCAAGGAGGGCGAGATCGTGACAACACGGATGGTGCGCTACCGCACCGTCGGCGACGCGACGCTGACGGCGGCGGTCGCGTCGGACGCGGTGACGATCGAGATGGTGATCGAGGAGATCGCCGCCACCCGCATCACCGAACGCGGTGCGACGCGGGGCGATGACAAGGTGTCGGAGGCGGCGATGGAAGACCGCAAGAAGCAGGGATATTTCTGAGCACCATGGATATGTTGCGTTTCGCGACCGCGGGGTCGGTCGACGACGGCAAGAGCACGCTCATCGGCCGGCTGCTGTACGACTCGAAGTCGATCTTCGAGGACCAGCTCGAGTCCGTCGAGGCCACCAGCCGGGACCGGGGCGACGAATACGTCGACCTCGCCCTCCTCACCGACGGGCTGCGGGCCGAACGGGAGCAGGGCATCACGATCGATGTCGCGTATCGGTACTTCGCGACCCCGAAGCGCAAGTTCATCATCGCCGACACCCCCGGGCACGCGCAGTACACCCGGAACATGGTCACCGGCGCCTCCACCGCGGATCTCGCCATCGTGCTCGTCGACGCCCGCAAGGGCATCCTCGAGCAGTCCCGCCGGCACGCGACCATCGCGTCTCTGCTGCGGGTCCCGCATATCGTGCTCGCGGTGAACAAGATGGACCTCGTCGACTGGTCCCAGGACGTGTTCGAGAGCATCAGGGACGAGTTCTTCGCGTTCGCGTCGAAGCTCAACGTCACCGACCTGACCGCGATCCCGGTGTCGGCGCTCACGGGCGACAACGTCGTCACCAGGTCCGAGAACATGCCCTGGTACGAGGGCTCGAACCTCCTCCACCACCTCGAGAACGTCTACATCTCCTCCGACCGGAACCTGCAGGACGTCCGGTTCCCCGTCCAGTACGTCATCCGCCCGCAGCAGTCCAAGCACCGCGACTACCGCGGCTACGCCGGCCAGGTCGCCTCCGGCGTCCTCAAGCCCGGCGACGAGGTCCTCGTCCTCCCGTCGGGACTCACGTCCACGATCGCGTCGATCGACACCGCCGACGGGCCCGTCGACGAGGCCTTCCCGCCCATGTCCGTCACGATCCGCCTCGAAGACGAGATCGACATCTCCCGCGGCGACGTCATCTGCCGGCCCGCGAACAGGCCCGACGTCACCCAGGACATCGACGCGACGATCTGCTGGATGGACGAGCACCCCCTCGCGGTCGGCCAGAAGCTGTCGGTCCTGCACACCACCCGCGCGGCCCGCACCATCGTGAAGAACATCCACTACCAGCTCGACGTGAACACCCTCCACCGCGCCGAGGGCATCCACACCCTCGGACTCAACGAGATCGGCAGGGTCACGCTGCGCACTACCACGCCCCTGGTCGCAGACCCCTACAGCCGCAACCGCACCACCGGCAGCTTCGTCCTCATCGACGAAGCCACCAACCGCACCGTCGCCGCCGGCACCCTCAACGACCGCTGACCGCGCGCGGGCGGGCGGCGGTCAGCCCATGCCGGTGTCGGCGTTGTAGCGGTCCAGGACGTCGCCGAGGGGACCGTCCATCACCAGGCGGTGCTCGCGGAGGTACAGTCCGCGTGTGCAGAACCGGCGCAGGTCCCGCTCGTTGTGGCTGACGAAGAACAGCGTGCGGCCCTCGGCGAGCAGCTCGTCGATGCGCGTGTAGCACTTCTCGCGGAACGCCTTGTCGCCGACGGCGAGCACCTCGTCGACGAGCAGGATGGGCTCTTCGAGCTGCGAGACGACCGAGAACGCCAGGCGCACCTTCATGCCGTTGGACAGGTGCTTGTAGGGCGTGTCCTGGAAGTCGTCGAGCTCGGCGAAGTCGATGATCCCGTCGTACCGGCGCGCGACCTCGTCCTTCGACATGCCGTGCAGTCCCGCCGTCAGACGCACGTTCTCGCGCACCGTCAGGTCCCCGACGAAGCCGCCGGTGATCTCGATGAGGGGCGCGACGCCGCCGTTGACGTCGACGCGGCCCTCATCGGGCAGCAGCACGCCGGCGACGAGCTTGAGCAGGGTGGACTTTCCCTGCCCGTTGCGGCCGATGACGCCGATCGCCTCACCGGGCGACACCTGGAACGACACCTCGCGCAGCGCCCAGAACTCGCCGGGACGCGTGCGGCGGGACGCCCCGCCGAAGAGGTCCTTGATGCTCCGGCGTCCGCGGCGATTGCGGCGGAAGAGGATCCCGAGGTCGCGGACCTCGATCGCGGCGGTCTGCATCAGAGCTCCTTCAGCACGGGGCGCTCGAGCGCGCGGAACGTGTACCAGCCGGCCACCAGGACGACCGCCGTCATCACGACCGCCATCACGACCGACGGCGTGTTCCACAGCTCCGGGAAGAACGGCATCCGATAGAGCGTGAAGATCCCCGCCAGGGGATTGAAGGCGGCGATCTGGGCGAATGCCCCGGGAAGGTCGGAGACGTCGTAGATGATCGGCGACGCGTAGAAGAGCGCGCGCATGACGAGCTTCGTCGTCCGCTCGAGGTCCGCCCACAGCACGCAGAGCGGCGCCAGGAGCAGCCCCAGCCCGATCAGCAGCAGCGTCTGCAGCAGCACGGCGACCGGCAGCCACAGGAGCCCCCACCCCACCGGCGCGCCGGTGACGACGACGAACAGGACCAGGACGGGCAGCGAGAAGAGGTACTCGATCCCCTTGCTCAGGATGATCCGGCCCACCCAGATCGTGCGCGGGATCGCCGTGGAGCGCACCAGGCGCGCGTCCTTGCTGAACGCGCGCGTGAAGTCCGTCACCGACGTGTTGAACCACACCCACGGCAGCAGCACGGCGATCAGGAACACGATGTAGGGCTGCTCGCCCACCTGGCCGCGCTGGAAGACCTGCGTGAACACGAACCAGTAGATGCCGCTCATCACGAGCGGGTCCAGCACCGACCACAGGTAGCCCAGCGCGCTCGTCGAGTAGCGCACCCGCAGATCCCTCGACGAAAGCAGCCACAGCGAGTGCGCGTAGCGGCGCAGCGAGCCGGGCGCGCCGACGGACGGAGATGTCACGGGTCGAGTCTAGATTCGGCGTCCAGCGGGAGCGAGCAGGCGCGACGGCCGCGCCGAGTCGCCTTCCGCTCCCGGACGCGCCGCCGGATCACCGCGGCGTCAGGCCAGACGATTCGTCCACATCGACAGCGCCGCACCGATGGCCATATGCATGTCGAGGTACTGGTACGTGCCGAGGCGTCCGCCGAAGTGGACGTCCTTCTCCCCCTGCGCGAGCTCGCGGTACGCGAGCAGCCCCGCGCGGTCGCTCGGCGTGTTCACGGGGTAGTACGGCTCGTCGGCGCGCTCGGCGAATCGCGAGTACTCGCGCATGATGACCGTCTTGTCGTCGGGGTGACGGTCCGCGCGCTCGGGGTGGAAGTGCTTGAACTCGTGGATGCGGGTGTAGGGGACGTCCGCGTCGGCGTAGTTCATGACGCTCGTGCCCTGGAAGTCGCCGACCGGCAGGACCTCCTCCTCGAAGTCGAGCGTGCGCCACGACAGCTCACCCTCGGTGTAGTCGAAGTAGCGGTCCACCGGGCCGGTGTACACCACCGGCAGCTGGCCGACCGTGGCGGCCTTGTTCAGCGGCTGCGACGCGTCGAAGTAGTCGGTGTCGAGCTTGACCTCGATGTTCGGGTGGTCGGCCATGCGCTCGAGCCACGCCGTGTAGCCGTCGACCGGGAGACCCTCCCACGTGTCGTTGAAGTAGCGGTTGTCGTACGTGTAGCGCACGGGCAGACGGCTGATGATCTCCGCCGGCAGGTCCTTGGGGTCGGTCTGCCACTGCTTCGCGGTGTAGTCGCGGATGAACGCCTCGTACAGCGGTCGCCCGATCAGCGCGATGCCCTTCTCCTCGAGGTTCGCCGCCGACTTCACGTCGAACTCGCCCGCCTGCTCGAGGACGAGCGCGCGCGCCTCGTCGGGCGTGTATGCGGCCTGGAAGAACTGGTTGATCGTCCCCAGGTTGATCGGCAGCGGGTAGACCACGCCCTTGTGGTTCGTGTAGACGCGGTGCACGTAGGACGTGAACTGCGTGAAGCGGTTGACGTACTCCCACACGCCGGGGTTCGAGGTGTGGAACAGATGCGCGCCGTAGCGGTGCACCTCGATGCCGGTCTCGGGCTCGGCCTCGCTGTACGCGTTCCCGCCGATGTGCGGGCGGCGGTCGATGACCGTCACCTTCCGTCCGGCCGCCGCGGCCCGCTCCGCGATGGTGAGGCCGAAGAAGCCGGAGCCGACGATGAGGAGATCCATACTGCTGCTTTCGTGAGATGACGTGGTGCGCGCACACGGCGACGCGGCGGACGGAGCCGCCGCGGACCGTCCCGATCCTAGTCGATGCGACTGGAGGACGCCTGGGCGGCCGCTCGTCAGCGCGGGTAGATCGCGTCCGCGAGCGCGCGCTTGCGCCGGGCGAGCTCGCGCGCCCGATCGGGGAAGCCCTCGTCGCGCGTGGCGACGGCCGGATCGCGGAGATCGGCTCCCGCCGGCACCATCGTCCATCCCGTCCCGAGGTCCAGCAGCGACCGGTGCTTGATGTCGTAGTACCCGGCTCGCCCGGAGATCACGACGCCCGCCGCGCCCGCCGCGGCCGCCATCAGGTGGATGTGGAACCTGCTCGTGAGCCACGACTGCCCGGCGCGGGCCGGCAGGCCGTCGGCCCAGATGTGGCCGAACGGCCAGAAGCGCGCATCCGGGTCGACCATCCGGGCGTAGCGGATGTCGTCGGGCGGAACGGCCTCGACGAATCCGCGCGACGCCTCCGGCGCGGCCGCGAGGAAGCTCGCGATCGACGCGACCGCCGCCTCGTCCTCCCACGCGCGCAGATCGCCCTGGACCAGGACCATGCGATCCGGGGACGGGCGCTCGTCGAACACGGGCCGGCCGACGTCGAGCGCGAGGAAGGCGTCGTCGAGGCCGACCTCGCCGCCGATGAGCGCGGCCGACTCGGCATCCCTGGTCTCGACGACGTCGAAGCCGGCGACCTGCTCCCGCAGCCACGGACCGAACTCGCCCGCCGGCATGAGCCCCTGGCCCGTCATGTGGACGGGGATGCCGAATTCGCGCCGCAGCACCGCGAGCGCCGCGACGACGCCGAGGTTGTCGTGCCACATGGCATTGAGGTATCCGCCGCCGAGGAGGTGCACGGATGCCATCCCCCGGAGCGCGAGCAGCCCGGGATCGAATCGCGGCGAGCCGAGACCGGTCACCAGGCCCGCGATGCGCTCCGCGTCCTCCCGGGGGTCGTGCGACGGGCTGCCGTGCGCGAGCTCCCACAGCGTGTCCGTGAAGCGGACCCGGGGGTGCGTCCCGGCGAAGAGGTGGGCGGCGCGGCCGGGGCGGGGGCCGTCCAGCCACACGTCACGGTCTGGATGCCGCTCGGCGAGATGGTCGAGCCAGGCGCGTGCGATGAGTTCGTCGCCGTAGTTCGGGTGGCCCGCGGTGGAGACGAGATAGGCCGGCGGCGGCTCCGGCGCCCGTCGGCGTGCCGGGAGTCTCAGCGCCACAGCGCCCTCGTCGGTGCGTGCATTGGCGGCTCCTGGTTCGTCACGCGCGCCGGGTTCCGGGCACGCATCGATCCTATGGCGCAACGCCGGATGCTGCGCGCCCATGGGCGCGTCAACCCCACCGGGTGCCGGAGCTGGATACTTCACCGCGTAGAGTCGTCTCCGTCCGCGCGGCTCGCCTCCACCATCTCTGGAGCGATGTGAGCGGGATCGATCAGTGGAATGAAAGGCGACCACGACTCGTGACAGATGGAGACTCCCCTTCGCCGCCGACTCCTTCGCTCGGCGCCCGCGCCGCTCGAGGCAGCGCGATCACACTGGCCACCCAGCTGACGCGATCGCTCGTTCTGCTCGGGGGGACCATCGTCCTTGCGCGAATGGTGGCGCCCGCGGACTTCGGCCTGATCGCAATGGTCGTGGCCGTGAGCGGCGTGGCAGAGATTCTGCGCGACTCCGGTCTCTCGTGGGCCGCGTTGCGCCGCACCGACCTCACCCAGCAGCAGCGGTCGAATCTGTTCTGGATCAACGCGGCCATCGGACTTGGCCTCACCGCCGGCGTCTTCGGGTTATCGTGGCCGCTGGCCGCGTTCTACGGCGAGGACGTGCTCGTTCAGACCGTTCAGTGGATCGCCCCCATCTACTTCCTCAACGGGGTCGCCACGCAGTTCCGCGTCGCGATCAACCTCGACCTGAGGTTCGGCGCGCTCGCGATCATCGACGTCGCGGCCCCCGCCGTCGCCCTCGGACTGGCGGTCGCCGTCGCTGCCGGCGGACAGGGCCTGGCAGCCCTTGTCGTTCAGCAGCTCGCAACGGCCGTGCTGGCGCTCCTGCTCACTATTCCGCTCGCGCGGTGGTGGCCGAGCCTACCCCGACGCGCCCCCGAGATGAGGGCCTTGTTCGGCTTCGGTATGAGCTTCGCCAGCGTGCAGCTTCTGTCCTACGCGACTCGCAACATCGACAGCATCGCGATCGGCCGAGTGTACGGGGCTCGCCCGCTCGGTCTCTATGATCAGGCTTACCAGCTGTCAGTGGCACCGCTCGTGCTGCTGAACTCCCCGATGAGCCGTGTGGCGGTGCCGGTGCTCTCGCGCGTGCGCGACGATCGACCTCGCTACATCAAGGCCCTGCGGGATGCGCAACTCATCGCCACGTATGTCACCGCCACGGTGCTGCTCGTGGCCGCGGGTGTCGGGACGCCCCTGATCACTCTGCTTCTGGGGGCGAACTGGGCCGCGGCCGGGCCCATCTTCTCGGTCCTCGCCGTCGGTTCGGTGTTCCGCTCAATCCAGCAGATCGCCAACTGGATCTTCGTCGTCGAGGACAAGGCGGGCTCCATGCTCAGACTCAACCTGGTCGGTCAGCCGATCATCGTGGCATTGATCCTCCTCGGCCTCTTCTGGGGACCCATCGGCGTGGCAACCGGGGGTTCGCTGGGTTGGTGCGTCTTCTGGCTGATGTCGCTCGTATGGGTCCAGCGAACGACGGGACTGCCGGTGCGGCCGCTCGTCACTGACGCCGTCCGGATCGTCGGAGTCGTTGGACTGCCCGCAGGTGCGGCCGCGCTGCTGGTGACACTGCTCGTTCCGTTTGCGCCGCTGTGGGTCGTGATCCTCGGGGTCGCGGCGGCCGCTGCGTGGTGCTGCATCGCCCTGATCTCACGTCGGGTACGCTCGGACGTGCGGACGCTGACCCGCTTCGCGCGACTTGCCGCCAAGGGAGGATCCCAGCCGTCGCGAGCCAACGACGCGTGATGGAGGCTAGTCGCCATCCGGCTGGTCGATGCGGATGATCCTGGCGGGGACGCCCGCGACCGTCGCAAAGTCGGGAACGTCCTTGGTCACGACCGCGTTCGCGGCGATGACGGCGTTCCGACCGATCTTGACCGCACCCACGATCACCGCGCCGGCGAAGATGACGGTGTCGTCACCGACCTCGGGATAGTTTCCTGCCTGCCAGTCCCCGACCCGCGCGCCACCGAGGGTGACGTTCTGATAGATGCTCACGCGCTCGCCGATGCGCACGCCCTCGCCGATCACGATGCCCACGGGGTGGGGCATCCGCATCGTCGACGGGAACGTCGCATTCGGATTGACGTAGACGCCGAATCGGCGAGCGAGACGCTCCGACACGAATCGCGCGAGAAGGGGGTGCCCGGCGTCACGCAGCGTGCCGATCCGCCTCAGCCGCAGACGCACGCTCGGCCCGGGCGCACCGACGAGCACCCCCAGGAACTCCTGCACGTTCCGCCGCATCGTCATCGCGAACGTCGGTAGTCGGCGTACCACTCGACGAAGGCGCGAACGCCGTCCTCGAGGGACGTCTCGGGCACCGCACCGACGAGTTCGCGCAGCAGCGTCGGATCCGCCATCGTCATCGCCACGTCACCCGGTTGCATGGGCAGCATGTTCTTGCGCGCGACCTTCCCGGTGACCCGTTCGACTGCTTCGATGAAGGCCATCAGTCCGGTGGGACTGCCGCCAGCGATGTTCACCACTCGCCATGGAGCCACCGGCGAGAGCGAGTCCAGCCCCTCAGGGCCGACCGGCTTCCCCGACTCGGGGACGCACGAGGCGAGGTCGACGATGCCCTCGACGAGGTCGTCGACATAGGTGAAGTCGCGCGACATCCGGCCCTCGCCATACACATCGATGGGCTCATCGCGCTCGATTCGCTCGACGAACTTGAAGAGGGCCATGTCCGGCCGGCCCCACGGCCCGTAAACCGTGAAGAACCGGAAGCAGGTGGTGGGGATGTCGAACAGGTGGGCGTACGAGTGGCTCAGCGCCTCACCCGACTTCTTCGTCGCCGCGTAGAGCGAGACGGGGAAGTGGGCAGGGTCGGTCTCGCTGAACGGCACCTTCTGGTTGCCTCCATAGACCGACGACGTCGACGCGATCATCAGATGGCGAGGCGACCGTGCCCGCGCAGCCTCCAGGATCGCCTGGGTGCCGACGAGGTTCGCACTTATGTAGCTCTCGGGGTTCTCCAGGCTGTACCGGACACCTGCTTGGGCGGCCAGATGAACCCAGACGTCCAGATCATGACCGTCCAGAGCCTCGGCCATCGCGGCTGGGTCCTCGAGCCTGCCGCGCACCCAGCTGAAGTTCGGGTGCTGGTCGAGCACCGCGAGCCGGGCTTCCTTCAGGGCGGGGTCATAGTACTCGGTGACCGCGTCGAGGCCGCGGACGACGTGGCCATCGGCGAGCAGCCTGCACGCGAGGTGGAATCCGATGAACCCGGCGACGCCGGTGACGAAGTACTTCAAAGCCATTCGGCGTTCCCACCGAGCGACCGGAGCTTCTCCGCGAAATCGACGTACCCGCGCGAGATCTGCCAGGCATCCGTGACTGTGGTCTCGCCCTCCGCCATGAGACCGCAGATGGCGAGCGCGGCACCCGCGCGCAGATCGAGCGCCCGCACTGACGCCCCCGTCAGCTTGCCGTCGGCTCCGTCGATCAGCAGCCACTCGCCGTCGACGCGCGAGGTCACGCCCATCTTCGCCAACTCATCCGCGTAGCCGTAGCGTCCGGGGAAGCGCAGGTCGATGATGCGCGACTCGCCTCGCGCCCTGGCGGCCCACGCCGCCATGACCGGCTGCACATCCGAGTTGATGCCGGGGTGGGGTCCGGTGCTGATCTCGAACGGGTAGCAGTGTTCTCCGCGTACGACGAGAGAGCCGTTCCGCTCGACGTACGTCGCACCCGCCGAGCGAAGGTGGGCGAGGATCACCTCGAGGTCGCGCACCGGGAAGTCGACGATCTCAACCTCGCCGCCCGTGACACTCGCCGCGATGAGCCACGTCAACGCCTCCATGTTGTCGGGCATCACGGCGTAGTCGACCTCGTGCAGAGCTTCGACGCCCTCGATCTCGATGTGCTCCTGGCCGTGGACGACGATCTTCGCGCCCATCGCATTGAGCATCGACACGAGGTCGAGGACCTCCGGGCGGATGTGCGGATTCCACACGCGGGTCGCACCCTTGGCCAGGGTCGCCGCGAGGATGGCGTTCTCGGTGGCGCCGGTCGAACGCAGGCGCAGGTGCACGTCGGTGCCGACGAGCCCGTTCGGCGCCTCGGCGTAGAGGTAGCTCTCGTCGTCCCACACGCGCGCGCCGAGCTGCTCGAGCAGGCTCACGTGAATGTCGTACTGCCGCTCCCCGAGACGGCATCCGCCCGGAAGCGGAACCGCCGCCGCGCCGTAGCGGGCTGTGAGTGCGCCGAGAATGAGCAGAGTGTTGCGAATCGAGCGACCGGGCCAGACGAGTCGCGTCGTCAGCGGCGCCACCTGGGTGATCCGGACCGAGTCGATCCCGGTGGGCTGCACGGACTTGCCGAGCGCCTCGAGCATTCCGACATGGATCTGGGCATCGAGCAGGCCGGACGGGTAGTTGGTGAGGTGGACCGGCGCGTCGGTGAGGATGGACGCGGCAAGCAGCCGGAGCGCGGAATTCTTCGCTCCTGCCACGCTGACGCGGCCGTTCAGTGACGATTTCGACACTGTCAGTCTCTGGTAATCTGGCACATCGTCCAGCTTATCGGCCGGTTTTCCAGCCGCCGAATCCTCCCCACCCCGCGACCTGAAAGTCTGTAGTTGCCCCATCCGCCAAACGAGACGTCTGCCCGGGGGGCTCTGGGACTGCCGACGCGAGTGGCTCCCGGCCCGTCGCTCGACCCTAGGCTCGTCGTAGCGTTGAAGGAGATCGCGCCCGGAGGAGTCCACGTCGGACTCGACTTGGCACAGGCCTCGTCGTGGCGCATCGGCGGACCGGCCGACATCGTGGTCGAGCCTGAGAACTTCGAGCAGGTTGCGGCGTTCCTGCGTCTGATGGGCCAGCGGCCCGAGCCGGTACTGGTGATCGGAGAGACGACGAATCTCTTCTTCGACTCCCGTGGCTTCCGCGGCGTGCTCCTGCGCATCGGCCCGAAGCTCGCGCAGGTGAGCATCGAAGGAACACGCGTGCGCGTCCAGGCTGGCGCCCGCGTCCCTGAACTCGTTAGGCAGCTTGCCGAGGCAGGACTCGGCGGAATCTCGCACGCCGGCGGCGTACCCGGGACGATCGGCGGGCTCGTGCTCATGAACGGTGGCAGCCAGCGGAAGGGCATCGGCACCCATGTCGCTAGCGTGCTTGTGGCCGATGCCGACGGCACTCTCCGGCGGTGGGCACCCCCCGAACTCGGCTTCTCGTACCGCCATTCCGCGCTGCAGGGCCGTCGAGCGGTGATTCTGGAAGTTGAGCTCGAGCTCGAGTCCGCCCTGCCGGCGGATCAGATCGCCGAGATTGACGCCATCATCGCGGAGCGCGCCGCCAAGTTCCCGCTCGACCTGCCGAGCGGCGGGTCGGTGTTCCTCTCCGACCCCGGCATGTACGATGTCGTCGGCCCGCCCGGGCGCGCGATCGAGACCGCGGGGCTGAAGGGTCTCGCAGAGGGCGCGGCGCAGATCTCACCGAAGCACGCGAATTTCATCGTGAACCTCGGCACCGCCAGCGACGACGACGTCCTCCGTCTCATCGCGACAGCACGCAACAAGGTCCGTGCGCGGACGGGATTCTCGATGGCTTGCGAGGTGCGACACGTCGGACCCGACGGCGACCTCCGCGTCGCCCACGAGGTCGCGGACGAGCGCTGGCCCGGGCTCGACCTTTCGGAGTGATGATCGCATGCCCAAGGTTTCGGTGATCACCGCTTACTACAACCGCGCGCACGTTCTGCGGCGCACGATCGAGTCCGTCTTGCAGCAGACGTTCGCGGACCTCGAAGTCATCGTGATCGACGACACCTCGACCGACGGCACGGCAGACCGGCTGGTCGAGCTCGCGGCCGAATGGGAGGATCCGAGGCTGCGGATCGTCGTACATCCGCAGAACAAGGGGTTCGTCCGCAGCGTGCGGGACGCGATCGCGAGCACCGACGGCGAGTACATCGCAATCCAGGGTTCGGGCGATGTGGCCCATCCGGAGCGGATCGCTCAGCAGGTGGCGCTTCTCGACGAGCGGCCGGACGTCGTCGCCGTCGGCTGCTGGTATAGGAACATCGATGAGGTGAGCGGGGCGATCGAGCAAGTTCGCCCGAATGCCGCGACGGCCACCGGCGGCGTCACGACGTTCTCGCACGGCGAGATGATGATGCGCCGCTCGGCCTACGACGCAGCGGGTGGCTACCGGGCCGAGTTCACGGTAGGCCAGCTCACGGATCTCGGGTTCAGACTGCACAAGCTCGGCTCCTTCGCAACTGTGCCGCAGTTCCTCTACGACCGGCACGTGCAGGGCGACGGCGTCACCTACAATGCCGGCAAGGTGGTGCAGCAGGCGCAGTTCCTCAGCCTCGCCCGCCACCTGCAGAAGCTCCCCACGGAGCAGTCGGTCGACGCCGCCCTGGCCGAGGTCCGCGAGGGTGGCGTGAGCGCCGTGATTCCGATTCAGGATGCCGGTGTGCAGATGATCCTCGCCGAGAGGTGCATCCGATTGTGCGCCTACGATCGCGCCTCGGATGCCGCGAAGATCGCCGCGCATCTGACCAACCCCTCGCAGCGCCGGGTGGTCGAAGTGATCGCCCGCGCAGCCCGATCGCCGTTTGCGCCGCCGCTGCGTGGTGCCCTCCGCGTCGCGCTCAAGGCGACTCCGACGATGCGTTCGCTGTGGATGCGACGGACGCGCTGACGATGTCCAGTCATCTCAAGTACCTGCCCCACGTCGACGGCATCCGCGCTCTCGCGGTGGTCCCGGTCGTGCTCTTCCATCTCGGCGTTTCGGGAGTGGACGGCGGCTTCGTCGGCGTGGACACTTTCTTCGTGATCAGCGGATACCTCATCACTGGAATCCTCTGGCGGGAGATGGATCCGGATTCGGCGACCCGGGGACGCTTCTCGGTCTGGGACTTCTACAAGCGGAGGGCGCTGCGGATCCTTCCCGCTCTCGTGCTCGTCCTCGCCACTGTGGTCGCGCTCTCAGCGCTCCTGCAGACGTCCGGGGCGCAGGAGGCCCTCGGCCGGCAGGTGCTCGCGGCGACGCTGTTTGTCTCGAACTTCTACTTCTGGCAGAACGAAGACTACTTCGCCGCCGATCCGAGCAGCCAGCCGCTGCTGCATACGTGGTCCCTCGCGGTCGAAGAGCAGTTCTACCTCATCTTCCCTCTCGTCCTTCTCCTGATTGCACGCTGGATGGGCAAGCGAGTGCTCCTTGTGCTGGGGATGCTGGTGGGGGTCTCCCTCGTGGCGAGCATCGTGCTCACGCCGGTCTCGCCATCCTTCGCGTTCTATCTCCTGCCCACACGCGCCTGGGAGCTCGGCGCCGGCGCGCTGCTCGCGATCTGGCAGCAACGCCGCGGCGGGGGAACCTCGAATGCGTGGGTCGCGTCCGCCGGACTGCTCATCGTGATCGGCTCGGTCCTCTTCATCGACGAAAGCATGCCCTTCCCGGGGGCCGTCGCGATCGCGCCCGTCCTCGGTGCGACCCTGCTCATCGGATGGGCAGGCGGAACCTGGGTCGGGCGCGCCCTAGAGATTCGTCCACTGCGCTGGATCGGTGGCATCAGCTACAGCCTCTATCTGTGGCATTGGCCGGTCATCGTGTTCTGGCGCACGTTCACGGGGAACACCCTGGACCCGCTCGAAATCCTGCTCCTCGCCGCCATCTCCGTCACGCTTGCGGCCGTGTCGACTGCCTTCATCGAGAAGCCGTTCCGCACGAGGCAGGCCCGGAACCTTTCGCCGCGTCGCGTACTCATCCCGGCGACCGCGGTGCTCATAGTGTGCGCTTCGGTGGGCGGCCTATGGACCCGCTACCACTTCAGCGCTGTTCCGATGTCGACAGACTCCGAGCTGATCGCTGCCACCGCGGAGTACTCCGAAGCCGCCGACTACCGCGAACAGTTCCGACGCGGGACGTGCTTCTTCAGCGGCAGCGAGGATGGCGCGTTCGCGACATACGACAAAGACATCTGCGCAACCCCTGTACCCGGCCAGTTGAACGTCCTGGTCGTCGGCGATTCGCACGCGGCGATGTGGTGGCGCGCGCTGGATCTCGAATACCCGGATGCCCACGTCATGCAGGCAACGGCGTCCGGATGTTTCGGCCTGCTCGGCGGCGGCGGCGAAGACGACTGCCTCGAACTGCGCGACTGGGTCTGGAACGATCTTCTCCCCTCCGGCGGGATCGACCTCGTCGTCCTTGCGGGGCGTTGGCAGAGCGAGACCCTGACCGCCGTCGAGAGCTCGATCGACAGACTCGGCGACCTCGGCGTCCGCACGGTCGTCTTCGGGCCAGCAGTCGAGTACGACGGCGACTTGCCGATTCTGCTCGCCCGCAGCGTGCAGTCCGGAGCCGACTTCGACTTCGACACACTACGAGTGCATCAACGCGACCAGGTAAACGCGCAGGCACGGGCCACGGCAGAAGGCGCGGGCGCGAACGCCTTCATCGACGTCATCGATGTGCTCTGCAGCGCCAGAGGCGACTGCATCCTTCGCGCGCCCGACGGGACGCCGATGCAGTTCGACTACGGACATCTCACCCTCAGCGGCACCAAGTGGGTCATCTCGCAGGTCGCACCGAAGCTCGACCCGTACCTGGAAGCGCGCGCGGAGCGCTGAGCGCGGCCGGCTCAAGCCGCGACCAAGGTGCGCTGATCGGTTGAAGCCCTGACGGCGCTCATCGAAGGTCCTCAGGGTTGCGTCGACGGGTCCGGTGCTAGCTTCCGCAGGCCCCGCTGGTCACCGGGTCGGTCCCGCCGTTCTCCATCCGATACATGAACGCGGCCATCTGCTCACGGGTGATCTTGCTGAGCGGCCGGAACTCACGACATCCACCACCCACGACCCAACCCGTGGTCACCCCCTCCGATGCCAACCACCGGATCTCCTTGTAGAAGGTCGAACCAGCGCCGACGTCCCGGAACGGAGTACCCCCGGCGGGCACATAGTCGGGTGAACTCGAGAACCGGTAGAGGAACGCTGCCATCTGCTCACGTGTGATCTTCTCCAGCGGACGATACTCCGCACCACCACTCACGATCCAGCCGTTCGAGATGCCGGTGGTCCCCAGCCAGGCGATCTCCTTGTAGAACGTGTGCCCAGGCTTCACATCCAGAAACGGCGAAACCGCCGGCGCCGTGAAGTCCGGCTCGCCCGCGAGACGGTACAAGAACGCCGCCATCTGCTCCCGCGTGACGCTGTTCAACGGACGGAACGTGCCATCCGGCCAACCCCGCGAAATGCCCTCCGAAGCGAGCCACCTAATCTCGTCATAGAACGTCGACGACGCACCCACATCGACGAACGAGACACCCGGGGTCGTGTCCGTCGCGCCGGGGGTTACCGAGGGCGAAGGCGCGGACGCGGGTGAGCCACCGACACGGTTGGAGGCCGTCACAGTGAAGGTGTAGGCCGTTCCGGGCGTGAGCCCATTCACTTCCGCGGTTGTGGCGCCGGTGGTCGCGGCGGTCTGCCCGCCCGGAGAGGCGGTCACCGTGTAGCCCGTGATGACGGCGCCCCCGTCGTCAATGGGCGGCTGCCAGGACACCGTGGCGCTGTCGGCCGACGCGACTGCTTCTACCGCGGTCGGAGCGATCGGTGTCGTGGCCGGTGTGACCGGATCGGCCGGGTCGGATGCCGGAGATGTGCCTTGCGCGTTGGTCGCGGTCACCGTGAACGTGTACGCGGTTCCGTTCACCAGTCCATCGACCAGGACCTCGAGCGCGCCACTCGTCGTCCAGGTCTTTCCCCCGGGGAACGCATTGACGGTGTAGCCGGAGATCGTCGCGCCGCCATCCGTGGTCGGCGCCTCCCACGACACGAGCGCTTTCCCATCGCCGGGGTCGGCAACGACACCGTGCGGGCTCGATGGCGGATAGACCGGCGGCACGTAGCCCGCCGGGCGAAGCGTCCCGTCGATTCCTCCTCGAGTCACGCCGGAGGCTATTGCGATCTCGTCGGCGTTCGAGAGACGATCTTGGCCGTTCCACCACTCCTCGGACACACCGCCGACCTCGGGGTCGGTGCGATCGTTCTCGAACCCGACCGTGTACGTCCCCTCCGGAAGACGGAAGGAGAACTCCGTGGGCGCCGTCGAGCCCGCGTTCGCAAAGAGCTCGGGCACCGGAATCCATTCGCCCTCGAGCTTCTCGTAGACAATCGCGCTGCCGAGCACCTTGCCCTCGGCCGATGCCGGGAAGCCTTCCGTCGAGATGGAGCCTTCCATCACCGAGTCGACCGCGCGGGCGACGAGCGTTCCGGTGTACTCCTCGCCGGCGGCGAGTTCGATGAACGCGTCATCCTCGAAGCGAAGGTACTGCGAGGTGACGATGTCGATACCCCCGTCGGCATCCCATGTGGTCGTCAGCGCGGCGAGGCGGTACGAGCCCGGGGTGAGGTTGCGCCAGGAGGTTTCGATCTCGTCGCGGATGCCGTCCCCGCCGAACCCACCCCGGGATCCGCCGTCGAGTCCCAGAAGGAGGAAACTCACGCCCTCCGCGCCGTGCGCGTTGACCGCCGACAGGTCGACGGTTGCGTCGATCGCAGCCCCGTATCCGAGTTCCACAGTCACTCCCGTGACGTCAGAGTCACCGACGGTGATAGGGGTTGCTTCGTCCAGGCTCGCGGCGTCGTCGAAGTATTCGGTGGCTAGATTCGCCGCGCCCCAAGCCTCGAAACGGAGTACATATTCCCGGCTACCCAGGCGCTGAATCTCGAACGTTCCGGTCTCCGAATCGACTTCGCCGTATGCGATGGTCTCGCCGCTGGGAGTAAACGCCGACACCGAAACGTCCTGCATCCACTCAGCCGGGGCATCCGCCGGAATGGCGACGGTCCCGCTGATGCTCCGGCCGAGAACCATCGCGGCATCGACACCCGTCTGGTCACCGGCAGACACGTCGACCGGCGACGCATCCTCTCGGCTGCCTGCCGAGTCGAAGTACTGCGTCACCAGGTTGGTGCTGACCTCGCCCAAGCTCGGATCCCAGTACGTGTCGCCCCGGAACTCGACGAGATAGTCTCCGTCCGGCAGCCCGGAAATCGTGTATCCGCCATCCGAGTCGACCGAGGCCGTGTAGTACATGTATCCGGCCGTAGAACTGGCGGAGACGCTGATGGCCTGCATCCATTCGGCGGGTGCGCCGTCTGGGAGCGTCACCGTTCCGGAGATCGTGCGCCCCTCCTCGAGCGTTGCGTCGATGCCGGTTGCATCCCCTGCGTTGAGGTCGATGTCGGTCGCGGCATTCCAGTCCAGCGCATCGTCCCAGTACTCGGAGACGAGATTCGGCATCTGCGAGTTGCCGTCCTCATCGATGTAGGTACCGCCCGCACGGAACTCGACGCGGTAGGCACCGATCGGGAGCCCGGTGATCGCATAGGCGCCGTCTGCGTCGACCGACGCGTAGCCGTGTCCAGATCCATACACGGAGCTGGCCGACACGCTGATGGTCTGCATCCACTCCGCGGGCGCGTCGTCGGGGAGTGTCACCCGTCCGGAGATCGTGCGTCCGGACTCGAGCGTCGCGTCGATGTCCGCCACGTCGGCGTCGAGCTCGATGAGGGATGCCGATCCCCAATCGACGGTGTCGTCGTAGTACTCGGCGACCAGATTCGGTGTGACGTCACCGTCGATGTCATCCCAGTAGCTGTTGACCTGGAACTCGACCCGGTACGCGTCGGCGGGCAGTCCCGCAATCTCGTAGGCTCCGGTGCTGTCGGGGTAGCCATAGCCGTAAGCACCGCTGTCCGAGGATGCGGACACGGTGACGCCCTGCATCCACTCGGCGGGCGCGCCCGCAGGCAGTGCGATGTGACCGGTGATCGAATAGCCGACCTCGAGAGCAGCGTCGATACCGGTCGCGTCACCCGTGGCAATGTCCACCAACGTGGCGTCATCCCAGCCTGAGGCGTCATCGTAGTACTCGCCGACGAGACTCGGTGTCACATCCTGGGTTCCGTCCCAGTAGGTCCCGACCTGGAACTCGACACGGTACTCGCCTGGTTCAAGACCCGCGATCGCGTAGGAGCCGTGCTCGTCGACCGATGAGCTGTCGGCCCAACCCGTAAAGGTCGGTGAGGCGACGACGGTAATCGCCTGCAGCGCTTCGGCGGGGATCGAGCTCGGCAGGGAAACCGTGCCCGAGATTGACTGCGTGGTCGCGGCGCGCGCGGGGGACGCTGCG
This sequence comes from Microbacterium thalassium, assembly GCF_014208045.1. Taxonomy (NCBI): domain Bacteria; kingdom Bacillati; phylum Actinomycetota; class Actinomycetes; order Micrococcales; family Microbacteriaceae; genus Microbacterium; species Microbacterium thalassium. The sequence goes on along the minus strand of NZ_JACHML010000001.1, from coordinate 1,759,937 downwards.
GCCGGAGCCACGGCGGTCGCCACGATCGCAATGATCGCGAACAGGGCCGTGATGACGATGTCTCGACGGACTGAGGATTGCTGGATGCGGGCGCGCGGCAAGGAGATCACCTCGGGATCAGGGTGCCCCATCGTCCAGGCGACGGGAATCAGAGACGGGAGTTGCTCAGCGCGGTTACCGCTTTCGGGCCGACGGGCGCAGGGAACAACGCCGATGAGTATACGCGGCTAGGAGTCGGGGCAAAGGGGACCAAGGTCCTACGGAATGGCGCATGTGTGCCGCGCCCCGACCGGTGACAACTGGTGTTGCCGCTGGGCGCTCCGCGGCGCGGCTCGCGGCGGAGCCACGGGCGCTCAACTTGCGTCGGGCTCCTCGAGGAGACCGCGCTCCAGGAGTTGGTCCTGCAACTCACCGGGCAAGACCCAGAGCCGGAAGCTGTTGTAGTCGGGATCGCCTTCGACGACGAGCGCGTCGACACCGCGCTCAGCGGAGAAGTCGCCGCAGGCCACCACGAGGTCGCTGTCGAACGGTTCGTCGCCGCGGACCACGGTGACCTCGCGCGGGGCGAACCAGTAGCCCACCCAGTTGCGGGCTTGGTGAACCGCGAGAGACGAATCGCACCGCTCGAAATAGAAGTCGACCGGCAGCAGCTCCCCGCCGTCCTCGACGCTCTCGAGCGCAGCCGTGAGGCCGTCCGGGTAGTCGCGGTACTGCTCGGGGTTCGCTGCGAGTGCCACCACGATCGACACGGCGAGCGCGACGGTCGTGAAGATGCGGGGCCTCCGGCGCAGGAGCGCGATCGCCGTAAGGACTCCGAGAACCCAAAGAGAGGCGAGCAGCCAGAAGCTGTTCTGGTTGGTGAGAGTGGGGACGAGCGGCCAGTCGAACGGACCAGCCGGCCAGAATCGACGCCACTGCTCGATCGCGGCGACGTTCGCCGGGCCGTCTGTCAGGCCCCATGTCGGCACCCACGGAGCCACCCAGAACAGCACCGGCAGGATGACAGCGACACTGCCGCCCGCCGCGACGGCGACGACAGAGATGCTGACGCCACGCACGATCGCGACCAGCGCGATCAGCACGACGACGACGACGAACGGGTCGATATAGCGGCTGTAGACCCAGACGTCGAAGCGATAGGGGGTCGTCTCGAGGAACTTCGATCCTCCCCACGCGATCACGGACATCATCACCGCGCCGAAAGCCGTGCCCACCACGAATCCGGCCGGGCCGACCTGCCACGAGCGGAGGTCGCGCACCACCCATACGGTGAGCACGACTGCGCCGATCGCGATCAGCCCCGAGGTGCCGACGAGCTGCACCCACGTCTGGTTCAGCGCGATTCGCAGGAGATCGTCCGCCGGCGCGCTGGTGAGCTTGCCCAGGAACCCCGCCTCCTGCCGGAAGCCACCCGGGATGAGTTGCGCGTTGATTGCGCGCGACACGGCGCGCACCGCGATCGCCCCGAGCACGAGGACGCCGAGCCCGACGAGCGAGACCTGCCACCTCCGGCGCACGAAGAGAACAAGCCACACACCGGCCACCGCTACGAAAACGAGCGCTCGAGCGTGCGCGAGGTATGCGCCGACCACCGCAAGAGAGAAGAGCGCCCCGTTGAGCAGCGTCGGGTTCTTCCACACCGCGAACGCCGCGAACGTTGCCCAGATGACGAGGGTGGTGAGGAGCTGCTCGGAGAGCACGTAGTCCGCGACGCCGATGCGACTGGGGAGCATCATCGTGATCGCGGCGACGGTCACGGCCTTCGCTGTCGTGAGCCCGATCCGGCGAGCGATCAGTGCGAGCGGGATGATGGCAGACAGGGCGACGATGTTGAGCAGGATGTTCGACGCTCGGTACACCGTCGCCGGGTCCTGCGTGAGCAGCCAGATCGGAGCGATGAGGAAGGACGTCCCCGGGTAGTAGCCGCTCAACGACATGGTCGAGACCTGCTCGCCGAGGATGATCCGCGCCATCTGGAGGATGCCGTTCTCATCCCAGGGAGTGCGCGGCGCAGTGGCGGAGATCGATGAGATCGCGTGCATCGCGATGCATGCGATCACCGAGATCGCCGCAACCCACCGCCACCACCACTCGGGCCCGGCGCTACTGAGAGGGGCTTCCGTACTTCGCTTCAGGCTACGCGGCAACTCGATTGGAGCAAGGGAGCGCACAGGTGACGGGCCTTTCAAGGGGAGATGACGTGTGGGTTCCGATCGGGTCAGGCCCGCGCAGACTCCCGAGTCGAGGCCGCATCCGAGGGCGGGTGCTGCGCGATGACGGCATCCATGCTAACCGCGAGAGAGGGATGCCGCGCCGCGTCGACGAGGCGCTCGGAGTTGGGGTCGAGCCGGTTCTCCGGTGCGTACTGAAGCTGCTTGATGCGCTCGAGCGAATCCTCGAGCAGCGTCCGATTCGTTCGCAGCATGTCGGAGATGACGGTGAGCGCGAGGCTCAGGAGGGCCCCCACGAGCATCGCGCTGCCGAAGATGAGGGACTGGATGTGATCGCCCGCGATGCCCATCCACGTGAGGATGAGGAAGCGCCCGAACGGGATGGCTGCGCCGATGAAGAAGAGGACGGCGAGGGTCAGGAAGACAACATGCGGCTTGAACATGATGTAGCTACGCATGATCGCCTGACCCGACCGACCCATGTGCTGGAAGATGTTCTTGAACAGCCGCGACTCGCGGGTCTTGGGGTTGGTCTTGACCGGGACGCTCGCGATCCGAAGGCGCTTGTTGCCCGCCTGGATGATCGTCTCCATGCAGTAGCTGAACTCGGTGACGATGTTCAGCCGGATGAGTGATTCGCGCGAGTAGGCACGGAAGCCGCTCGCGGCGTCGGGGAGCTTCGTCTCTGCGGCGAAGTTCACGACTCCGCTGCCCACTCCCTGCATCAACTTCTTGAACGGCGAGAAGTGCTCGATGGTCTTGGTCTGGCGGTCACCGATCACGACGTCCGCGTCGCCGCGGAGGATCGGCTGAACGAGATCGGCGATTCGCTCCTGCGGATACTGGTTGTCGCCGTCCGTGTTGACGACGATGTCGGCACCGTGCTGAAGCGCGTAGTCGATCCCGTCGCGGAACGAGCGCGCCAGTCCCATGTTGCGGGTGTGGAACACGAAGTGCTCCACACCGAGTTCGCGCGCCACCTCGACGGTGCGGTCGGTCGATCCGTCATCGACGACGACGATATGGATCTCATCGACACCGTCGATCTGCTTCGGCATCGAGCCGAGCACGAGGGGAAGGGTGTTCTCCTCGTTCAGGCACGGGATCTGGATGAATAGCCGCATGTCGATCGATTCTACCGGCTCATGCCCGGGCCACCGTCCCGAAGCATGGCACTCCCACCCAAAGGCGCGAGCCGCCGTTCAGGCCGCAATCGCATCGATGGCTTCCTCAACGTCGCCGTCGAAGACGACCGTGCCCTTGCGGATAACCACGGCGCGCGTGCATAGCTCGCGGACCATCTCCATGTCGTGGCTCACGATAACGAGGGTCTTGCCCGCGGCGATGAGCTCGTCGAACTTGCCCCGGCACTTCGCCCGGAACGGCGCGTCTCCCACCGAGAGGATCTCGTCGACGAGCAGGACGTCGACATCGACGTGTATGGCGACCGAGAACGCGAGGCGCATGAACATGCCCGACGAGTAGTGTTTGACCTCCTGGTCGATGAAGTCGCCGATCTCGCTGAAGGCGACGATGTCGTCGTATCGTTCCTCGATCTGGCTCCTGCTCATGCCGAGGATCGCGGCGTTGAGGAAGACGTTCTCCCGGCCCGAAAGCTCGGGATGAAAGCCCGCACCTACCTCGATGAGCCCCGCGACTTGACCCCGCGTGAGCACGCTCCCCGCGTCGGGCTTCATGACGCCCGAGAGCAACTTCAGCAGCGTGGACTTCCCCGATCCGTTGAAGCCGAGAATCGCCACGGACTGCCCCTCGTCGATGACGAGATCGATGCCTTTGAGCGCCTCGAACGTACTCGTCGTCTTCTTGCGGCGCACCCAGCTGACGACGGTGTCCTTGAAGGAGTGCGCGTGATTGAGCGTGAATCGCTTGTGGACGTCTTCGACGATCACGCTGGGACGTCGGGAGTTAAGGATCTCACTCATAGGTCCTGCGCGAACCTTCCTTCCAGGCGGCGGAAGACGAACTGTCCGATCAGAATCGTCGATAGGCAGACGACGAAAGCGAGCGCGGAGTTCATTGCGAGTCCGGGCGGGACCGGCAGATCGGCCAGTGAAGCGGAGCCGGCGGTGACCGGTCGCCAGAACGCGAAATGGAACAGCTCCACCGCCTGCGTGATCGGATTGAGCATGTACACCTCGGTAAGCCATCCAGGCAGAACGTCGGCGACCATGGTCCAGAAGTACAGAACGGGGGATGCCCACGTGACGAGCAATAGCAGCAGCTCCACGATGTTCTCCGCGTCGCGATATCTCACGTTGAGCGCACCGAAGAACAGTCCGAGGCCGAAGGCCAGGAGCATGACGATGATGACGGCGGCGAAGATCGCGGCGATTCCGAGGAGCGACACCTGCGTGATCCAGCCCATCACAATGCACACGACCAGCAGGAGCACCACCTGAGGAAGGAAGTGAACGAAGGCGACGATCACCGCCGACACCCCAAACAGCTGCCGCGGCAGATACACCTTGCGGACCAGCGCCGCGTTGCCCACGATCGAGGTCGTCGCGTTCTTGAAAGCCTCGGTGAACAGATTGATGATGACGATCCCCGAAAAGAGGTACACCGCGTAGTTCGGAATGCCCCGTTCGAGCGCGAGGAACAATCCGAGAACCACCCAGAACACAACGAACTGAGCGGCTGGCCGGACATAGGACCAGGTCCACCCGAGCAACGAGTTGCGGTATCGGGTTGTCACCCCGGTGCGCACGAGCAGTCGCAAGAGGTAGTGCCATCGGATCACGTCGAGCAGACCGCGGCTGGTTCCGGGGGTGCTGAACTCGGACCTGGGCACGCCGGCGAAGAGATCTCTGGTGTCTGACACGTTCTCGCAGTTCTTGGCACGCGCGACGTGATCCGCCGCGGATTCGACGACTCAGTCTAGGCGATCGCCACCGTCACCCCGCCATCACCGCGTCCAGGCGGTGGAGGAACGCGGCCATGACGTCGCGATTCACAGCGGCCGTCGGCCGGAACTCGAAGAGCCCGTCGTCCCGCTGCCAGCCCGTACTGATGCCCGTCGCTGCGAGCCACGAGATCTCCGCATAGAACGGGCTGCTCACGGGCACGTCGACGAAGGGTGAGGCCTCGGGCGGATCGAACTCGGGCGAGCCCGCGAACCGATAGAGGAACGCTGCCATCACATCGCGCCGGACCGATTCGGCCGGACGGAACTCCCGGGTGCCGTCCTCAAGCGTCCACCCTTCGCTGATGCCGGATGCCGCGAGCCAGCTGATCTCTCTGTAGAACGACCACGTCACCGGCACGTCGACAAACGGCGACTCCGCGGGCGCGACGAACTCTGGCTCGCCCGCGAGCCGGTAGAGGAAGGCGGCCATCGCCTCGCGCAGCACGGGTCGGGTGGGCCGGTATTCTCGCGCGCCGTCACCACGCGTCCAGCCCTCGGAGATTCCCTCCGACGCGAGCCACGCGATGTCGGCCGCGAACACGCTATAGACCGGCGATTCGGTGTCGCTCGACACGTCGACGAACGGATTCTGCAGCAAGTACAGGCGATGAAGGAACGCGGCCATGACGTCGCGGTTGACGACGCTCGTCGGTCGGAACTCCCGCCCGCCGTCTGTCCTGCTCCACCCCGCACTCACGCCGGAACCCGCCAGCCACGAGATCTCCCTGTAGAACGTGTCGTTCGTATCCACGTCGACGAAGGGTGACTCGTCGGGACTCGTCCATTCCGGTTCGCCCGCGTATCGGTACAAGAACGCTGCCATGACCTCCCGGCTGACGGATGCGTTCGGTCGGAACTCACGACTTCCCGCCGACGTCGTCCAACCCGTGCTGATTCCGGAGGCCGCGAGCCAGGCGATTTCCTCGTAGAAGGGTTGCGCGCTGCTGACATCCGTGAATGGAGACACCCTCGGCACGTCGAAATCCGGGCTTCCCGCCATTCGGTATAGGAACGCCGCCATGACGTCCCGCTTCACCGCCATCCGCGGGCGAAACTCCCGCCATCCGCCAGCGACGGTCCAGCCTTCGGAGATCCCTTGATCCGCCAACCACACGATGTCACTGGCGAAGGTGTTGAACACCGGAGACGACGGCTCCGACGAGACGTCGACGAAGGGCGTGTCCGTCGCCGGCGGTGCGGCCGACTGCGTCGACCCGAACCAGTCGGTGAAGTAGTTGTAGAAGTTGCGGTTGCCGTACGCCGAGCATCCGTCGCCCTCGCCGTAGCCGGCCTTCAGCGCTGCGGCGTTGGGCTGATAGGGCGTGTAGTAGTAGAGGTTCGCCGTCGCCTGGTTGCTGATGTACACCGGGGACGATCCGCATGATCTGTCCGGGTTGTAGAGGACGTTCCACGTGTTCTTCGGCGCGTACCACGTGAAGTACTGGCTCGTGCCGGGCGGGTTGGCGTAGCGCTTGAACTGCCACGCCGCGCCGTAGACCTGGTTGAAGAATCCGTAGTACTTCTCGTCGCAGGCGGCGGTGTCGGGACAGCCCTGGCCCATCGCGATCGTGTAGCGCCACTCGCTCGGCCACGTGTGCGTGACCAGTCCCTGCTCCTTCTGGAGCGTCACCAGGATCACCCGCGGGTTGATCCCGCACGCCTGCGCCACCTTGTAGATGATGCGCGAGGCGCGCTCGCTCGATCCGCCGCTGTACGCACCGCACATCGCGTCCGCCGACGTCGAGCGGGACGTGTCGTACCAGTCCTTCAGGCAGGTGTAGCCCGACCGGCACGTGGGCACCTGCGCCTCGAGGAACTTCTGGATCTGCGCCTCGGTCATCGCCCCGTCGTCGAAGAAGACGGCGTCGCTGATGATGTCGCCCGCGCTGAAGCCGGCCAGCGACGTCTGGACGACGGACCCCGACGCCGCGGCGGGCTGCGCCTGCGCCGCGGGCGCCACGATCAGCGCGGCGACGATCGCGAGCAGCCCGGTGACGGCGTGGACGAGCCGGATCACACGCGCTCCGCAGCGGCGCCAAGGATGGGGACCATGTGATCAGTGTGGCGGAAGTGACGGATGCATACAACACTCTGCCGGATTCCGCGGGAGCGACACGGCCTCCGATCGCGGCGGGTCGTCTCGGTCGACGTCATGTCGCCGAAACGCGGATCTGCTAGAGAATGGGGGGACCGCGCTCTTGCTGACGGAGGGGATCTGTATTGAAGGGCATCATCCTTGCGGGGGGTTCTGGGACGCGTCTGCATCCGATCACGTTGGGTGTGTCGAAGCAGCTGGTCCCGGTGTACGACAAGCCGATGGTGTACTACCCGCTGTCGACGCTGATGCTCGCGGGCATCCGCGAGATCCTGGTGATCACGACGCCGCACGACGCCGCGTCGTTCGAGCGGCTGCTGGGCGACGGGTCGCAGTTCGGCGTCGACATCACGTTCGCGCAGCAGGCTTCGCCGGACGGGCTGGCGCAGGCGTTCACGATCGGCGCGGACTTCATCGGCGATGACAGGGTCGCGCTGGTCCTGGGTGACAACCTGCTGTACGGGCCGGGTCTGGGCACCCAGCTGCAGCGCTTCGCGGACGTGGACGGGGGTGCGATCTTCGCGTACTGGGTCGCCGATCCGCAGGCGTACGGCGTGATCGAGTTCGACCAGTCCGGTCGTGCGGTGTCGCTGGAGGAGAAGCCCGCGGCGCCGAAGAGCAACTACGCCGTGCCGGGGCTGTACTTCTACGACAACGATGTGATCGAGATCGCCCGGGGTCTTTCGCCGTCCGCGCGCGGGGAGTACGAGATCACGGATGTGAACCGGGCGTATCTGGAGCGCGGGAAGCTGCGTGTCGAGGTCCTGCCGCGGGGCACGGCGTGGCTGGACACCGGGACGTTCGACCAGATGACGGATGCCGCCGAGTACGTCCGGACGATCGAGCGGCGCACCGGGATGAAGATCGGCTCCCCCGAGGAGATCGGCTGGCGTCAGGGGTTCCTCACCGACGACCAGCTGCGCGCCCGCGCGGACAAGCTGGTGAAGTCCGGCTACGGCCGGTACCTCCTCGAGCTGCTCGAGCGGGGGCGCTGATGCGGCGGCTGCTGGTCACCGGCGGGGCTGGGTTCATCGGATCGAACTTCGTGCACCACGTCGTCTCGCACACCGACGACCACGTCACGGTGCTCGACAAGCTCACCTACGCCGGCAACCTCGCCTCTCTCGCGGGCCTCCCCGAGGATCGGGTGCGGTTCGTCCGCGGCGACATCGCCGACGCGCCCCTGGTGGACGAGCTGTTCGCCGGTGTGGACGCCGTGGTGCACTACGCCGCGGAGAGCCACAACGACAATTCGCTGAACGATCCGCGACCGTTCCTGGACACCAACATCGTCGGCACGTACACGCTGCTGGAGGCCGCCCGCCGTCACGGAACACGGTTCCACCACATCTCGACCGACGAGGTGTACGGCGACCTCGAGCTCGACGACCCGGCCAGGTTCACCGAGACGACGCCCTACAATCCGTCGTCGCCGTACTCCTCGACCAAGGCCGGCTCCGACCTGCTCGTGCGCGCCTGGGTGCGCTCCTTCGGCGTCCAGGCGACCATCTCGAACTGCTCCAACAACTACGGCCCGTACCAGCACGTCGAGAAGTTCATCCCCCGGCAGATCACGAACGTGCTGCGCGGCATCCGCCCCAAGCTGTACGGCGCCGGCGAGAACGTGCGCGACTGGATCCACGCGGACGACCACTCCTCGGCCGTCCTCACGATCCTCGAGGGCGGCGTCACCGGCGAGACCTATCTCATCGGCGCCGACGGCGAGAAGAGCAACAAGGAGGTCGTCGAGCTGATCCTCACCCTCATGGGGCAGCCCGCCGACGCCTACGACCACGTCACCGACCGGGCCGGGCACGACCTGCGGTACGCGATCGACTCCGCCAAGCTGCGCACCGAGCTGGGCTGGCGGCCGCGCTACCGCGACTTCGAAGCGGGCCTTTCGGCGACGATCGAGTGGTACCGGACGAACGAGGCGTGGTGGGCCCCGGCGAAGGACGCGACCGAGGCCTTCTACGCGACGAAGGGACAGTGACCGTGCCCGAGGCCGACGCCATGTTCGGCAAGCCCCTCGCCTCCGCCGAGACGCCCATCCCCGGCCTGCTGGTGTGGGATCTGCCCGTGCACGGTGACGCCCGCGGCTGGTTCAAGGAGAACTGGCAGCGCGAGAAGATGACCGCCGCGGGTCTGCCCGACTTCGGCCCCGTCCAGAACAACATCTCGTTCAACGACGCCGTCGGCACCACCCGCGGCATCCACGCCGAACCCTGGGACAAGTGGGTCTCGGTCGCCACCGGCCGGATCTTCGGAGCCTGGGTCGACCTGCGCGAGGGGCCGACCTTCGGCGCCGTGTACACCGCCGAACTCGACCCGTCGCGCGCGATCTTCGTCCCCCGCGGCGTCGGCAACGCCTACCAGACCCTCGCGCCCGACACCGCCTACGTGTACCTCGTCAACGACCACTGGTCCCCCGACGCCGCCTACACGTTCCTCAACCTCGCCGACGAGACCAGCGCCGTCGACTGGCCGATACCGCTGGCGGACGTCGAGATCTCGGCGAAGGACCTCGCGCATCCGCGCCTGGCCGACGTCGTCCCGATGCGGCCCCGCAAGACGCTCGTGCTCGGTGCGAACGGACAGCTCGGCCGTGCGCTGCGGGCGGAGCTCGGCGACGAGGCGTCCGTCGAATACGCGACGCGGGCCGACCTCGACATCACCTCCCCCGACCTCGCCTCTGCCCGCCGATGGCGCGACTACGGCGTCATCGTCAACGCCGCCGCCCACACCGCCGTCGACGCCGCCGAGACCCCCGAAGGCCGCGCGCACGCCTGGAAGGCGAACGTCGCAGCCGTCGCCGGGCTCGCCCGCATCTGCACCGAGAACGGCATCACCCTCGTCCACGTCTCCAGCGACTACGTGTTCGACGGCACCCTCGACCGCGCCTACCGCGAGGACGACCCCGAATGCCCGCTGGGCGTCTACGGCCAGACCAAGGCCGCCGGAGACCAGGTCGTCACCACCGTCCCCCGGCACTACATCGTCCGCACCTCCTGGGTCATCGGCGAGGGCCGCAACTTCGTGCGCACCATGCTCTCCCTCGCCCAGCGCGGGGTCGACCCGTCGGTGGTCGACGACCAGACGGGGCGACTGACCTTCACCGACGACATCGCCCGCGGCATCCGCCATCTTCTGGACTCCGGCGCCCCGCACGGCACCTACAACCTCACCTCAGCAGGCGAACCCACCACCTGGGCGGACGTCGCCCGCCGCGTGTACGAACTGTCCGGACACGACCCGTCGCGGGTGACCGGCACCACCACCGCGGCCTACTTCGCCGGCGCGACCTCGCCGGTCGCGCCGCGCCCCGCGAACAGCGTGCTCGACCTCGCCAAGATCACCGCGGCGGGATTCGAGCCGCCGCCGCAGGACGAGCGCCTGACGGACTACGTCGCGCGCGAGGGCGGCGCTCCCGCCTGACACCGGCGCCGGCCCCGCGGGGGACGGCCGGTCAGAGGTCCGCGTGCAGCTGCCACACCCTCTCGGCCGCGCTGTGCCAGGAGAACACCCGGCCCCGGTCTCCGGCGAGCACCGCCCACCGCTCGGCGGCCTTCGTCGTGGCCAGCGCCTCGGCGAGCGCCGAGCCCATGCCCTCGGCGAGGCGGTCCGCGTCGGCGGAGTCCACCAGCATCCCGCCGTCGACGACGACGTCGGCGTGCACCGCCGAGTCGGACGCGACGACGGGAACGCCGAGAGCGAGCGCGTCGACCACGCGCCAGGGGAACGCGGAGCGCCGGGACGGGGCGAGGAGTGCGAGCGCGGCCCCGAACACCGCGCCGCGATCGTGGGTGTCGAGGACGCCGCGCACGTGGACACGACGCTCCGGGATGCCCGCGGCGACGGCGAGTTCGGCCACGGCGGGCTCGAGGCCCTCGGCCACATCGATCACCACGATCGGGATGTCGATGCCGGATGCCGCGACGGCGCGGAAGCCGACCGCGAGCGCGTCCGAGGGCATCGGGCCGCCCGCCAGCAGGACGAAGCCCTCCGGCAGCCCCAGCGAGCGCCGGCGCCCGACCTCGTCGCGCGGCACGGCGAGGTCGATCGCCGGCGCGCCCGCGATGACCCGCACGCGGCCGCCGAGCCGCGCGAGACCCGACAGGCGCTCCCCGATCGCGTGGGTCGGGACGACGACCGCATCGGCGTGCTTGGCAGCCCGCTTGAGCATCGCGCGATGCCACGTGACGACCGGCTTGGGAAGCTCGGCGGGTGCCTCCCACGGGCGCAGGTCCCACACCGTCACGACCGTCTGATCGTGATCGTGGACGCGGTCGTGGCGCACGAGCGGCGCCATCAGGGTCGGCGCGTGGATCATGCCGCCGCCGATGCCCGTCGCCACGCCCATCTGCAGCGCGGTGGCCAGTTCGCGCCGCGCGAGGGTTGTGCGGCGCACGTCGACGAGGCCGGGGATCGCGGACGGATCGCCGGCGCCGCCCGACGGCGCGATGCCCTCGACCGCGCAGCCGTCGGGTGCGACCGCGATGAGCGCCCGCGTGAGGTCGCGCGCCGCGACGGCGAGGTCGGCATCCGTGGGCGACGCGACCTGGTCGAGCATGACGCGGAGGATCGCGGTCACGGCTCAGGTGTCGGGGTCGGCGGGTGCAGCGCCTGCTGCACCAGTTCGCGGATGTAGGCGTAGTCGGGGTCGCTCTCGTCGATGCCGCCCTCGGGGGTCAGCTCGATCGTCGTGACCTCCTGCTCCTGGGCCTTCAGCGCCAGGTCCGCCAGCGCGGGGATGAGCGACTGCGGCAGGTCCGTCTCGACGAGGTTCGTCCCCGCCGCGGCGATGTCCTGGAACCGCGTGAGCACGACCTGCGGCGTGAACTGCGCGAGGATCGCCTCCTGCAGCTGACGCTGGCGCTTCATGCGGTCGAAGTCGCTCGTGGTGTAGCGCGACCGGGCGTACCACTGCGCGGTGTCGCCGTCCATGTGCTGCGGGCCCGCCTCGATCCAGCCGATCGCCCAGTCGTCGACCGGCTGGCCGTCGTACGCGGGGCCGCCGCCCTTGGGCAGCCGCTCCTCGACGGTGATGTCGACGCCGCCCAGGGCGTCGATGAGCGCCGCGAAGCCGTCCATGTCGATGAAGACGTAGTACGGGATCTCGATCCCGAGGATCCCCTCGGCGGCGTCCTTGGTCGCCTCGACGCCCGGCGTCGACCCGTTCGCGCGCGCATCCGGGTACAGCGCGTCGCCGTCGCGGCACACCTCCACCTCGGTGTTGAGCTGGTTGATGGCGCTGGTCCACCCGCAGGTGGGGTCGGCGTACCCCTGGTGCACGTCGGGGTACAGCTCCTTCATGGGGCCGTCCGAGAACGGGAAGTGGGGCATGTCGCGCGGGATGCCGGTGATCGTGGTCGCACCGGTCTCGGCGTTCACCGACACCACCGAGATGCTGTCGAACCGCATCGAGTCGCGTCCCTCGCCGCTGTCGGCGCCGAGCAGCAGGATGTTGTAGTAGCCGTCGGAAGGCGGGACGCTCGGCCCGCTCGCGCCGAAGATCGCGCCCAGGGCGTCTCGTGCCGCGCCGGCACTCGTCCCCGCGTACGCAGCAGCACCGCCCGAGACCACGAGCAGCACCACGCCGAGCAGCGCGATGCCGAAGCGCGCGATCGGCCCCGTCTTGACCAGCCGCACCAGGCGCAGGGTGTCGATGGTCAGCCAGACCCACAGCACGCCGTACGCGTACATCGCGCCCTGGACGACCAGAAGCGGCACCCCGCGCAGCAGGCTCAGCCAATCGGGGAGCCACGCGCCGGTGATGAGGCTGATGCCGGCCATCGGGGCCAGCAGCGCGAACAGCACGGCGAGGACCAGCCCCAGCCAGAGCACGAGCGTCGCGCCCAGGCCGATGCGCCCGAGGCGCCGATTCCCCGCCACCGCCTGCGCGGACCCCGGGATGAGGAAGTTCAGCACGACCAGCCACCAGCCGCGTCGGGTCATCATGGCGCGCGAGGACTGGTCGGGATGCCGCAGCGGGCGCTCCTCGACGAGGTGGCGCGCGGCTGCGGCCGGCGCGGGCGCCTGCCGGCGCGGCGGCGCGATGCTCACAGGGACTCCTTGAGCCGCCGGTTCTTCTCCTCGACCTGCGCTTCGAGGTCGCGGGCGTACTGCTCGATCCGGTCGCCGAGGCCGGAGTCCGCCGCGCCGATGATGCGCGCGGCCAGGAGCCCGGCGTTCTTCGCGCCGTTGATCGACACCGTCGCGACCGGGATCCCCGCCGGCATCTGCACGATGCTCAGGAGCGAGTCCATGCCGTCCAGCGTGGCGAGCTGCACCGGGACGCCGACGACCGGGAGCGCGGTCATCGACGCGAGCATGCCGGGGAGGTGCGCGGCACCCCCGGCGCCGGCCACGATGACGCGCAGCCCGCGCCCGCGGGCCTCGCGGGCGTACCGCATGAGCTTGTCGGGCGTGCGGTGCGCGGACACCACCTCGACCTCGTGCGGGACGCCGAGGTCGGTGAGGATCTGCGAGGCGTCGCTCATGACGCGCCAGTCCGAGTCGGAGCCCATGACGACGCCGACCAGGGGCGCTTCGGAGGAATGCAGCGGCGTGGTCACCCGTCCAGGCTAGGCCGCGACGCCGGGAGTTTCCCGCAACGGCACGGCATCCGCCCTCTCCCCGGCCCCTGCAGCTTCTCCGTCACGGCGCAACAGCACCCCCCGGCAGCGCAATCTCACCGTCACGGCGCGATAGCACCGCCAAGCGGGCAGAAGCGGTGCTATCGCGCCGTGACGGCAGAACAGCAGGGAGGGGGCGGATGCGGGGACTGAGGGGTCAGTCAGCGAAGAAGGCGGCCGCGGCGCGGGCCTGGTAGACGACGTCGTCGAGGTCGTCGCCGGCGCAGTTGACGTGCCCGACCTTGCGTCCGGGGCGCGGAGCCTTGCCGTACGTGTGGATCTTCGCCGCCGGGTGCTCGTCCATCGCGGCGGGGAAGCGGTCCGTGAGCGCGTCCGTGCGCGGTCCGCCCAGGATGTTCACCATCGCCGACCACGGATGCCGCGGCGACGGGTCGCCCAGCGGCAGATCGAGCACGGCCCGCAGGTGCTGCTCGAACTGGCCGGTCACGGCGCCGTCCTGCGTCCAGTGCCCGCTGTTGTGGGGCCGCATGGCGAGCTCGTTGACGAGGATCCGGTCGTCGGTCGTCTCGAACAGCTCGACGGCGAGCATGCCGGTGACGCCGAGCCCGGACGCGATGGCGGTGCCCACCTGGGCGGCGACCTCGATCAGGCGCGCACCTGCGTGCGGCGCGGGGGCGACCACCTCGGCGCACACGCCGTCGCGCTGGAGGGTCTGGACGACCGGGTACACGGCCGTTTCGCCGGACGGGCGGCGAGCGACCTGCTGGGCGAGCTCGCGCGTGAAGTCGACGAGCTCCTCGACCAGCAGCTGCCCGCCGCGGGCGTCCTCGGCGAGCGCGGCGAACCAGTCCTCCGCCTCGGTCGCCGCCGACACGACGCGCACGCCCTTGCCGTCGTAGCCGCCGCGCGGCGTCTTCACGACCGCGCGGCCCCCGTGGGCGTCGATGAACGCCTGCAGCTCGTCCGTCCCCGACACCGCGGCCCAGTCCGGCTGGGGCATGCCGAGCTCGGCGAGGCGCGCGCGCATCTCGAGCTTGTCCTGCGCGAACCGCAGCGCTGCGGCGCCCGGGTGCACGGGGATGCCGGCGTCCGCGACGGCGGCGAGCACTTCCTGCGGCACGTGCTCGTGGTCGAAGGTCAGCACGTCGACCTCGCGGGCGAAGGCGAGCACCGTCTCTGCGTCGCGGTAGTCCCCCACCGCGGTCGCCGCCAGCGCCGCCGACATCCCCTCGTCCTCGGCGAGCACCCGCAGCTCGACCCCCAGTTCGACCGCCGGCGCGATCATCATCCGGGCGAGCTGCCCTCCGCCGACGACTCCGACACGCAGCGCCATGCCGCTCCTTCCGTCCCCTCCATCTTTCCTCACGACGCGCCCCGTCGTGAGCCGACGGCCGTCAGGTGGCGACGGGCCCGGTCGGGAGGGACTGCGCGTCGCGGTGCGCGAGGATCTGGTTGACCTCGATCTGGTCGACCAGCGTCTCCTGCACGAGGGAGGCGCTCGGAACGTTCTTCAGGCGCATCGGCTCCTCGACGCCGCCGGCGAGCACGAGCGTGCCCGCTCCCCACATCCGCTGCAGGATGCTGCGGCGCAGCTCGACCGTGTAGCCGCGGACGTGGGCGAGTTCGCGGCGCTGGGGGACGAACAGCCCGCGGCGCTCGATGATGCGCTGCGTGGTGACGATGTAGACGTGCGCCAGCCACGACAGGTACGGCAGGACCACCACCAGCAGCACGAGCGCACCCGCCGCCGCCAGCAGCATCCAGTCCTCGTACGGAGCGGGCAGGTTGCCCAGGAGGTAGCCGCACGCGCCCGCGACGGCGATCAGGAGCGCCGCGGGCCAGAACAGCTCGCGCGCATGCGGACGGAAGCGCGCGATGCGCTTCTCGGGCGCCTCGACTCCCGGGGCCGGCGTCTGCGGGCGGCCCCCGTACGGAGTCGGCTGGGTCATGAGTCCATTGTGGGCCGAGGCGGCGACATCGCGCTCCCGGGCGCGCCACATCGCGACACACTCGGCGCGGGCCGCGCCTCAGCGCACGTGGACGACGTCGCCCGCGCCCACCGGCGTCGCCGCGCCCGAGGCGTCCTCCACCACGAGGCGGCCGTCGGCGTCGATCGCGCGCGCGATGCCCACCAGCGTGCCGCCGCCGGGAAGACTCACCTTCACCGGCTCGCCGATCGTCGCGCACAGCCCCGCGACCGCGGCGCGGATGCCCGCCGCCTCGGCGTCGCCGCCCGCTGCGGCGAGCGCCCGCAGCTGGGCGTCGAGGTCCGCGAGGTAGTCCGCGACGAGCCGGTCCGCGTCGGCCGTCAGCCCGACCGCCTGGAACGACACGGCCGTGTCGACCGGCAGCGCGTCGGCGGGCATGGCGGTGTTGACGCCGGCGCCGATGACGACGGCATCCGGATCGGCCGGCACGACCTCCGCGAGGATGCCGCACAGCTTGCGCGCACCCTCCCCCGCGCTCCCGCCCGACAGCAGCACGTCGTTGGGCCACTTCAGCCGCGCGCTCACGGACGCTGCGGCGACCTGGGCGGCGACGGCGCGGGTCATCGCCGCACCGGCGAGCAGCGGGAGCCAGCCGCGCGCGGCCGCGGGCACCGCATCCGTCCTCACCACGACCGAGATCGCCAGCGCGGTGCCGGCCGGCGCCTTCCACACCCGGTCGAGGCGTCCGCGCCCCGACCGCTGGTCGTCGGTGAGCAGCACCGACAGATGCGGCCACGCGCCGGGATCGGCCGAGACGTGACGGACCAGATCGGCATTGGTCGAGCCCGTCTGCGCGACCACCTCGACGCGGGGGCTCACCTCGCCGGTGAGCGGGAACATGTGCGCGGTCAGGACCATGCCGCCACGTTACGGCTCCCCGGGGCCCGGGCGAAGGATCCGACAGCGGATGCCGTCAGCCCTTGTGCGAACCCTCCAACCGTTGCGCGGGGACGCTCGCTAGTGTGGAACGCGTGACCGAACAGCCCGACCTGTCCACGACCGCCGGCAAGATCGCCGACCTCCGCACGCGCTATCAGGAGGCGGTGCTGGACGCCGAGAAGACGGCGAAGGACAAGCAGCACGCGAAGGGCAAGCTGACCGCGCGCGAGCGCATCGAGCTGCTGGTCGATCAGGGCTCGTTCGTCGAGTTCGACGAGTACGTCAGGCACCGCACGACCGCATTCGGCATGGACCGCTCCCGCCCCTACGGCGACTCGGTCGTCACCGGCGTCGGCACCATCCACGGCCGGCCCGTGGCGGTGTACGCCCAGGACTTCACGACGTTCGGCGGCTCCCTCGGCGAGGTCGCCGGCGAGAAGATCATCAAGATCATGGAGTTCGCGATGCGGGACGGCATGCCCTGCATCGGCATCCTCGACTCCGGCGGCGCCCGCATCCAGGAGGGCGTGGTCGCTCTCGGCAAGTACGGCGAGATCTTCCGCCTGAACACCGCCGCATCCGGCGTCATCCCGCAGATCTCGATCATCATGGGCCCGGCCGCCGGCGGCGCGGTCTACTCCCCCGCCCTGACCGACTTCGTGGTGATGGTCGACAAGACCAGCCAGATGTTCGTCACCGGCCCCGACGTCATCAAGACCGTCACCGGCGAGGACGTCGGCATGGAGGAGCTCGGGGGCGCCCTCACCCACAACACGCGCTCGGGCGTCGCGCACTACCTCGCCGAGGACGAGGACGACGCGATCGACTACGTGCGCACGCTGGTGGGCTTCCTCCCCGACAACAACATGTCGGAGCTGCCCGTCTACGAGACCGAGTTCGAGTTCGAGACGACGGATGCCGACCGTGCGCTGAACTCGATCATCCCCGACTCCCCGAACCAGCCGTACGACATCCACGACGTCATCCGCCACGTCGTCGACGCCGAGGACTTCCTGGAGGTCCAGCCGCTGTTCGCGCCGAACATCGTGATCGGCTTCGGCCGCATCGAGGGACGCACCGTCGGCATCATCGCCAATCAGCCTTCGCAGATGGCCGGAACGCTCAACATCGAGGCGGGCGAGAAGGCGAGCCGCTTCGTGCGCTTCTGCGACGCGTTCTCGGTGCCGATCGTGACCCTCGTCGACGTCCCCGGGTACCTCCCCGGCACCGACCAGGAGTGGACGGGCGTCATCCGCCGCGGCGCGAAGCTCCTCTACGCCTACGCCGAGGCCACGGTGCCGCTGGTGACGGTCATCCTGCGCAAGGCCTACGGCGGCGCCTACATCGTCATGGGCTCCAAGCAGCTCGGCGCCGACATCAACCTCGCGTGGCCGACGGCCGAGATCGCCGTCATGGGCGGCCAGGGCGCCGTCAACATCCTCTACCGCGGCGAGATCAAGCGCGCCGAAGAGGCGGGAGAGGACGTCGCGGCGGTCCGCACGCGCCTCGCCAACGAATACACCTACAACGTCGCCTCGCCGTTCCTGGCGGCCGAGCGCGGCGAGCTCGACGGCATCATCGAGCCCGCCGCCACGCGCGTCTCGATCGCCAAGGCTCTGCGCGCTCTGCGCGGCAAGCGCGCGAGCCAGCCGCCCAAGAAGCACGGGAACATCCCGCTGTGAGCGCGGCGGCGACCCCGGAGGACGACGGCGTCCGCGTCGATGTGCGACGCGGACAGCCGACCGACGACGAGCTCGCGGCGCTGGTCGCGGTGGTCAGCGAGGCGTACGTCACCGAGGCCGAGACCGCCGTGGCCGACGAGCCGGCGCGTCGCAGCGGCTGGGAGCTGTCGGCGCGGGGGCTGCGCGAGCCGCTGCGGCGCGAGCTCGGCTGGGGTCCCTGGACCTGCTGACGGTGGGCCGCGCCGCCGTGTGGCCGACGATCTTGTCCCCCGAAATACCTACAGACGAAACCCTTGCGGACCGGTTTACTTGGTATCGCTGGAACGCATCAGCGTTCGGCTGACCTGCTCTCCGCTGCACGGACAGCAACAGGTTCGGCCCTTTGCGGACGGTTTTCGGGTAACCGCTCCGCCAGGCGAGGGGCGGGCGGCTTCGCCGCCCCTCGCCTTTCCGATTCTCCTCCCCGTCCCGGTTCCCCTCCCCCACCGGGGCGGGGAGAGTTTTGCGCCTGAGCGCGCCGCGAGCGCGCTCAGGCGGCCGGGGGACGGGGGATCTCCTGCCAGAGGTCGACGGCGTCCTCGTCGCTCATGCCCTCGCCCGAGTCCGATCGCCCGACGACGGTGACCGCGACGTCGGCGTGGGGCGACGTGCGGATGTACAGCCGGTCGGACCCGGCCGCCCGCAGCGTCTCGGCCAATCGCGCGCGGATGGCGACCAGCTCGTCGTCGCCCACGCCCTCGAGCCCGCCTTCGTCGAGCACCGTGACGGTCGCGCCGCGCCGCCGGGCGCGATCGAGCTCGTCGCGGACGGCGTCGTCGAGCAGCCGCGGACCGCGCAGCTCGTCGCGCAGACGTCCTTCGGCCAGCCGCGCCTCGAGGCGCTCATCGTCGTCCAGGCGCCCGGACGTCGCGATCACCCGCGTGAGGATGGGCCCGGCCACCGAGAGAGCGCGCTGCACCTGCACGCGGCGCTCGCGCTGGCGCACCACGTGCGAGGCCTGCCAGGCCGACGCGGCGCGCTGCAGCTGCGCGAGGCGAGCGGTGTCGCGCGCCGCGCGGTCCATCGACCGCAGCAGCAGCTGGGCGGCCGCCACCCACACGAGCGACCCGACGAGGCCGAGCGACAGCGCCGCGACGGGACCGATCAGGATCATCGACGACACCGACAGGAGGCCGAGCCCGGCCCACGCGAACCACGGGCGTCGGCGCACCATGACGATCGTCATGAGCGCCCCGATCCCGCCGAGATACCACGTCGCGTAGGACTCCTGACGCGCGTCGACGCCCACGGCGATCGAGATCGCCGTGGGGATGAGGGCGGCCGTCACGACCGCGAGGATCGCCGCCGATCGCGGCAGCGTCGCCGGCCCCCGCGAGCCCGCCGTGAGGGGCGCATCCTCGCCCTCCCGGGCCGCGGCCGCCGCGGGGCGCCGCGCGGGCTCCCAGAACAGGCACAGCCACGTCGTCGCGAGGTAGAAGATGAGGGCCACGACGATCACGAGCGGGTACGGCACCGGCAGGCTCCACCACAGACCGCGCGCGGCCAGGTACGCGGTGAACGCGAACCCGAGGCCGATGAGCATCGTGCGCACGCTGATCATGACGGCCCTCCCCGCCACACCAGCCGGACCACGGTCCCGTCCGCGTCGCTGCTGATCCGTGCCGTGCCCCCGATCGAGGCCATCCGCGCGACGATCGACCCGCGGATGCCCAGTCGGTCGTCGGGCACGCTGTCGAGGTCGAACCCTCCCCCGCGATCGCGCACCTCGAGACGGATGCCCGAGCGCACGGCGTCGAGGGTGACCTCGAGCCCCTCCCCGCCGGCGTGCTCCACCGCGTTGGCGACCGCCTGCGCGGCGGCGAGCGTGATCGCCTCGGCGACGCGGCCGGGGAGGATGATCGTGGCGAACGAGATCGAGCGGGTCACGTGCAGGTCCACCCCCATCTCGGCGGCGGCGGCCTCGACGTCCTCGGCGATGAGCGCCGCATCCTGCGGCTCGTCGCTGCCGGAGCCGGACTCCTGCTCGGTGGTGGCCAGACCCGACATCGCCTCGCGCGCCATCGCGACCGCGAGGGTCCGCGCGCGGTCGGAGTCGGCGCGCTCGGCGGCGATCAGCGCCGCCAGCACGCTGTCGTGCATGAGCGCCGCGATCGCGACGCGCTCCTGCTCGGCGGCGTCGGCGGCCGCCGCCCGCGCGTACACGTCGACGGCCTGCGTCCGCGTCGCATCGACGTTCGCGGCGACGGCGCGGAACAGCCAGCCGAGCGCCAGCAGCACGCCGCCGAGGATCAGCGCGAACGACACGTCCAGCGCGACGATGAAGCCGAGGTCCGCCTCGAAGTCGCTGCTGACGATCCGCACCACGCCGTAGAGGATCGGCGTGAGCACCGTCCAGACGACCTGCAGAGGGAACGGGAACGCGAGTACGGCCGCAAGGGTCGCGATGTTGACCAGGTACCAGATCCACGGCTCGGGCACGGCCACCTGCGCCGAGGGCGACATCGGCCAGACCGTCAGGGCGAGGAGGAACATGACGGCGAACGCCCCCGCCGACACGCGCACCGCGCGCCCCACGATGCAGGCGGCGATCATGATCGCCAGCAGGCCCATGGTGACGATGATCAGCGGCTGCCGGTACCACGGCTCGGCGGCGGGGGTGCTGATCGCGACCAGGAGCGACTGCGTCCCGAGGACGACCGACCCGAACGCGGCGACCACGTCGATGATGCGCTCGACGCGCGCCCGGGTGAACGAGCCCGCGGGCACGCGCGCCTCGCGCCCCGCCGAGGGGATCTGGGTCCAGGCGCGGTCGAGCAGCGACCCGGAGCCGTCAGCGGGCACCGCGGGGGCCTCCCGGATCGCCGCCGGATTCGCTGAGGATGCCGTCTTCCATGGCGCGGCGCAGGAGATCGACCTTCGTCGGCGCGGGACGGCCCACCTCGACGTACTTCACCCGGATGCGGGTGATGTTCTCCTTCGCGGTGGAGTAGGCGACGCCGAGCCGGTCGGCGACGACCTTCAGCGGCAGGCCGGCCGCGTACAGGCGCAGCACGTCGCGCTCGCGGGCCGACAGCTGGGCGTCGGCGAACTCGCGGTCGCCTTCGACGGCGCTGGCCCACTCGACGTTGTTGAGCAGCTCACCGCGCGCGACGGTGCGCACGGCCGCCGTGACGTCGTCGATCGGCGAGGCCTTGCTCACGACGCCGGCGGCTCCCGCGGCGAGCGCTTCGCGGACGGCGGCCGGCCGGTCGGCGACGCTGTGGATGATGACGCTCGAGCCGTCGTTCACGAGCCGGCCGACGTTGCCGGTCACGGTCGTGCCGTCGCCGAGCGTGAGGTCGAGCACGACGACGTCCGCCGGCTGCGCGGAGATGCCGGCCCGCCACTGCAGGTACTCGACCACCGTGCTGCCCGAGAACACGACCTCCTGGTCTCCGGTGCGCAGGCACGCGGCCTCGAGCCCGAGCCGCACGGACTCGTGGTCGTCGATGAGGGCGACCCGCGTCATAGCCGCCACTCTAGCTTCGCGATCCGGTGGGCGTGAGCGCGGCGACCGCCTCGATGTGGTGCGAGTGCGGGAACAGGTCGACCGCCCGCACCGCATCGGCCTCGTAGCCGGCTTCGCGGAACGTCGCGAGGTCGCGCGCGAGCGCGACCGGGTCGCACGCGACGTACACCACGGCCGCCGGGCCCAGGGTCACCAGGCTCTCCACGACGTCGCGGCCGGCGCCCGAGCGCGGCGGGTCCAGCACGATCGCGCCGCGCGCGAGCCGTTCGCGGTCGCGCGCGGACGCGGTCTGCGCGAGGCGTGCGAGCCATCTGTCGACCCGGTCCGTCTCGGCGCGCGCACCGATCCACTCCGCGAGGTTCTCCCCCGCGTGCTCGGTCGCCCGCACGTCCGACTCGACGCTCGTCATCCGGATGGCCGGGCCCGCCCAGTCCCCGAGGGCGGTGGCCAGAAGGCCCACGCCGCCGTACAGGTCGAGATGCCAGGCATCCGGATCGGGCGCGACGCCCGTGCCGCTCAGCGCTGCGCCCACGCGCTCGACGAGGTTGTGCGCCGCGAGCCGGTGCACCTGCCAGAACCCGCCCGCGTCGACCCGGAACTCGCGGCCGCCCGCCCGCTCGACGACGGTCTCGCGCACGGCCCGGCTGCGCGGGCCGGACGGACGGCCGACGTGGCGCGGCCGCGGCAGGACGCGGACGCGCCCGTCCGCGGGCTGGACGAGGTCGATGCGCCCAGGCTCGCGCGACGTGAGCTTCGCCGCCGCTCGCTCGATCGCCCCCGTGGCCAGCGGCATGTCGTCGACGGCGATGACGCGGTGACTGCGCGCGGCGTAGGGGCCGATGCGGCCGTCGTCGTCGACGTGCAGGCTCACGCGCGTGCGCCAGCCGGTGCCGTCGGGGCTCTCGGCGGCGACCACCTCGCCGGCGTCGCCGAGGATCGGGCTCGCGGCGTCGATCGTGGCCTCGAGCTCCGGCAGCCCGCCGATGCGGTCGAGCGCGTCCCGCAGCACGTGCAGCTTCAGCTCGCGCTGGTGGTCGAGGTCGATGTGGCCGAAGTCGGCGCCGCCGGGCCGATCCGCGGGGGCGGCGGACACGTCGGCGGCCGCCCAGATGTGCGGACGGCGATGGGGCGAGGCGGTGAGGACCTCGAGCGTCTCGCCACGCCAGAAGGACTTCTTGCCGGTGTCGGTCAGGCGCACCCGCACGCGCTCGCCGGGGATCGCATCGGGGACGAACACGACGCGCCCCTCGTGCCGCCCCACGAACACGCCGCCGTGCGCGACGCCGGTGATGTCGAGGTCGATGAGGTCGCCTGCCCCCGCGGTCGAATCCGTCACCCCTTGAGCCTACGGTGGGATGCATGCGCGTCTGCCTCGCCTCCACGTCGCCCGCCCGCCTCATGCTGCTCCAGCAGTTCGGCATCCGTCCCCTCACCGTTGCGCCCGCCGTCGACGAGGAGGCCGTGATCGCCGCGGTGGAGGAGGCCGAGGCGCGCGTGCTCGCCCCCGACGAGCACGTTCTGCTGCTCGCGCGGCGCAAGGCCGCGGACGTGGCCGCCCGGCTCGCCGACGACATCCCGGGCTTCGACGGCATCGTCATCGGCGGCGACTCGATGTTCGAGATCGACGGCAGGGTGCTGGGAAAGCCGTACACGCCCGAGAACGCCGCCGCGCGGTGGCACGACATGCGCGGGCGCACCGGCATCCTCCACTCCGGTCACGCGGTCGTTCGCGTATCGCCGGATGCCGCGCCGCACGAGGTGCACGCCGTCGCGGCGGCAGCCGTCACGTTCGCGGGCGACATCACCGACGCCGAGATCGACGCCTACGTCGCCACCGGCGAGCCGCTGCAGGTGGCGGGAGCCTTCACCGTCGACAGTCTCGGCGGCGCGTTCATCACGCACGTGGACGGCGATCCGTCGACGGTGGTCGGCATGTCGGTGTCGACGCTGCGGCGTCTCGTGCGCGAGGTCGGCGCCGACTGGACGGCGCTGTGGAACACGGTCGACCCCTCGGTGGGCGGGTCCGACGGCGCCACCGGCGAGAACCTCCAATCCTTGTAGTTGGAGCCCCACGTTTCTCGTCGGTTCTTGTACAAAGCACTCAAAGGACCGAACGAGCCCGTCGGTAGGCTGACAGTCATGCCTCAGATCGCCAAGGTGCTCATCGCCAACCGTGGCGAGATCGCCGTCCGTGTCATCCGTGCCGCGCGAGACGCCGGCAAGGGCTCGGTCGCCGTCTACGCCGATCAGGACCGCGACGCCCTCCACGCACGCCTCGCCGACGAGGCGTACGCGCTCGACGGCGACACCAGCGCCGAGACCTACCTGTCGATCGACAAGATCCTCTCCGTCGCCCGCCGCTCCGGCGCCGACGCCGTGCACCCCGGCTACGGCTTCCTCGCCGAGAACGCCGACTTCGCGCGCGCGGTCATGAACGCCGGTCTCGTGTGGATCGGCCCGAGCCCCGAGGCCATCGAGGCCCTGGGCGACAAGGTCACCGCCCGCCACGTCGCCGAGAAGGTCGGCGCGCCGCTGGCCCCCGGAACCCCGGGCCCGGTCGCCGGCGCCGAGGAGGTCGTCGCGTTCGCCGAGGAGCACGGCCTGCCCATCGCGATCAAGGCCGCGTACGGCGGCGGCGGGCGCGGGCTCAAGGTCGCGCGCGAGTTCGACGAGGTCGCCGAGATGTTCGAGTCGGCCACGCGCGAGGCGATCACGGCCTTCGGCCGCGGCGAGTGCTTCGTCGAGAAGTACCTCGACAAGCCGCGCCACGTCGAGACGCAGTGCCTGGCCGACATCGCCGGGAACGTGATCGTGGTCTCCACGCGCGACTGCTCGCTGCAGCGCCGCCACCAGAAGCTCGTCGAGGAGGCCCCCGCGCCGTTCCTGACCGACGAGCAGAACGAGATCCTCTACGCCGCCTCCAAGGCCATCCTCCGCGAGGTCGGCTACGTCGGGGCGGGCACGTGCGAGTTCCTCATCGGCGCCGACGGCACCATCTCGTTCCTCGAGGTCAACACGCGTCTGCAGGTGGAGCACCCGGTGTCCGAGGAGGTCACCGGCATCGACCTCGTGCGCGAGCAGTTCCGCCTCGCCGAGGGCGGCACGCTCGACTACGACGACCCGACGCCCGAGGGCCACTCGATCGAGTTCCGCATCAACGGTGAGGACCCGGGGCGCAACTTCCTGCCCCAGCCCGGCCCGATCCACGTGTTCAAGACGTTCGGCGGCCCCGGCATCCGCCTCGACTCCGGCGTCACCGCCGGCGACGCCGTCTCGGGCGCCTTCGACTCGCTCCTGGCGAAGATCATCGTCACCGGGCGCAACCGCGCCGAGGCGCTCGAGCGCTCGCGCCGCGCGCTCGACGAGTTCGAGGTCGCGGGCCTGCCCACCGTGCTGCCGTTCCACCGCAAGGTGGTGCGCGACCCCGCGTTCGCGGCCGAGGACGGAGACTTCGGCGTGTTCACGCGCTGGATCGAGACCGAGTTCGACAACGACATCGCCCCGTGGGACGGCGAGCTCGAGGCTCCCAAGCCCGCCGAGACGCGCCACACGGTCGTCGTCGAGGTCGCCGGCAAGCGCCTCGAGGTGAGCCTCCCCGACCGCGTGGTCGCGGCTCCCGGTGTCAAGGGGCGCCCCGCGGCCGTCCCGCCGTCGCGTCGCACGCACGCGCCGACGGTCGTCGCCGGCGCATCCGGCGACGCCGTCAAGAGCCCCATGCAGGCCACCGTCGTCAAGATCGCCGTCGACGAGGGTCAGCAGGTCGTCAAGGGCGACCTCGTGGTGGTGCTCGAGGCGATGAAGATGGAGCAGCCCATCCAGGCGCACAAGGACGGCGTCGTGGGCGCGATCGGCGCGACCCCCGGCACGACCGTGTCGGCCGGCCACCTGCTGCTCACGATCAGCTGACGCCCTCACCCGCTTCCGCGTCGCGAACGTCGGAGAATCGCGCGATCGTCGGAGGACTCGCGCACGGATCCTCGGTGGATTCATACGGTCGTTGCATCACCTGAGGGTGGGGGGCGGCGATGCGGTTCACGGTGGCGGCGAAGGACGCGGCGTTCCTGGCGGTGTGTCAGGGGTTGTCGTTCGTGCGGGCGGGGGCGTTGATCGGCGCGTCTGGTGACGCGGTGGGGATCTGGTGGCGTGACACTGTCGGCATGCCGACACGTCGCAGTCACATCCCGGTGCCCGATCCTTTGCGGCCTGGCGCGCGGCCCGGTCGCGGGTTGAGTTTGGAGGAGCGGATCGAGATCCAGGCCGGGCGGCGGGTGGGGTTGTCGCAGCGTGAGATCGCGCGTCGGATCGGGCGTGACCAGTCGGTCATCTCCCGTGAACTCGCCCGTCATCGGGGCCGTGACGGTCACTACCGGGCCGCGGTCGCGGAGTTGGATGCGCAGCGTGCCCGCCGTCGGCCGAAACCGTTCAAGCTGATCGCCAATGCCAGCTTGGCGGCGCGGGTCGAGGAGTGGATCGATGACGGGTGGAGTCCGAAGCTGATCGCCGAGGTGCTCGAACGCGACCATCCGGACGACAAGACTTGGCGGGTGAGTCACGAGACGATCTACCAGGCGCTGTATGTGCAGGGACGCGGCCAGTTGCGGCAGGATCTCGCCCGTCGGCTGTCGACCGGGCGGGTGACGCGCAGGAGCCGCAATGGCAGCGGAGCCCGCGGACCGAGCCCGTTCAAGGACGCTTTGACGATCAGCGACCGTCCCGCGCAGGTCGAGGACCGTGCCGTGCCCGGCCACTGGGAAGGGGACCTGATCCTCGGCGCCGGCGGCCGGTCAGCGATCGGAACGCTGGTCGAGCGCACCACACGGTTCGCGGTGCTGCTGCACCTGCCCGGACGGCATACCGCGGACGAGGTCGCGAACGCGATGATCCGCGAGATGAACCAGCTGCCCTGGCATCTGCGACGCTCGATCACCTGGGACCGCGGCACCGAACTGGCCGACTACGCCGACATCCAGCTCGAGCTGCAGGCGCCGGTGTACTTCTGCGACCCGCACTCGCCCTGGCAGCGCGGTACGAACGAGAACACCAACCGGCTCCTGCGCCACTGGTTCACCAAGGGCAGCGACCTCTCGACCTGGGACGCGAACGGTCTACGGACGGTCGCCGACAAGATCAACAGCCGCCCCCGCCCCACCCTGGGCATGAAGACCCCCGCCCAAGCACTCAACGAATACCTCGCCACCGCCGCCTGATGCATCCACCACTTGACCGCGAGCTCCGTCGCAGCGCCGAATCTCCGACGCACGGATGCCGGGGCCGCCGGCATCCGCCCTCAGTCCTCGGGGTCGTCGCGGTCGACGGGATGCATCGCGCGGGCGACGTCCGTGATGCCGCCCGTGAGCGACGGGTACACGGCGAACACGCGCGAGAGCTGGTCGACCGTCAGGCGCCGCTCGACGGCGATCGCGACCGGATAGATGAGCTCCGAGGCACGGGGGCCCACGATGACGCCGCCGATCATGGTGCCCGATCCCTCGCGCGCGATGAGCTTGACGAAGCCGTCCTTGACGCCCATCATCTTCGCGCGCGCGTTGGCGGCCAGCGGCAGCTTGTGGACGACGCCGTTGATGTGCCCGGCCTCGAGGTGGTGCTCCTGCCACCCGACCGAGGCGATCTCGGGCGCCGTGAAGATGTTCGACGTGATGCGGCGCTTCTCGAGCGGGATCACGGTGTCGCCGAGGGCGTGGAAGATCGCGGTGCGGCCCTGCATGGACGCGACCGACGCGAGCGGGAAGAAGGTGGTGCAGTCGCCGGCGGCGTAGATGTTCGGCACCGACGTGCGGGCGACCTTGTTGACCTGGATGTGGCCGGACTCCGTCATCTGGACGCCCGCCTCCTCGAGCCCGATGCCGGCGGTGTTGGGGATCGAGCCGACCGCCATGAGGCAGTGGCTGCCCTCGACGACACGGCCGTCCGACAGCGTCACCGTCACACCGTCGCCGTCGCGCTCCACCGTCGAGGCGCGCGACTTCGACAGCAGCGTCATGCCACCGCGCTTGAAGACCTTCTCGAGCACGGCCGCGGCGTCCTTGTCCTCGCCGGGCAGCACCTGGTCGCGGCTGGAGACGAGCGTCACCTTCGCGCCGAGGTTCATGTAGGCGCCCGCGAACTCGGCGCCCGTCACGCCCGAGCCGACCACGATGAGATGCTCGGGCAGGGCCGGCATGTCGTACAGCTGGGTCCACGTGAGGATCCGCTCGCCGTCGGGCTTCGCGCTGGGCAGCTCGCGCGGCGACGCGCCGACGGACACCACGA
The DNA here is from genome assembly GCF_014208045.1 of Microbacterium thalassium. NCBI lineage: Bacteria > Bacillati > Actinomycetota > Actinomycetes > Micrococcales > Microbacteriaceae > Microbacterium > Microbacterium thalassium. Next base: position 1,731,822 of record NZ_JACHML010000001.1, on the reverse strand, counting down.
GCGTGTCGGCCTCGACGCGGTCGAAGTCGGTCCCGCCCGGCCCGGTCGACACCACGACGGCGCCGGGGCCGTCGAGGCGTCCCTGGCCGGAGATGATGCGCACGCCCGCCTCGACCAGCGACGCGCGCATGTCGTCGGACTGCTGGCGTGCGAGGGCCAGCAGTCGCTTGTTGACGGCGCCCAGGTTGATCGCGATCTCGGGCTTGAGCGGCCTGCCCGACTCGCCCCGGGCGAACAGCTGGACCCCGAGGTCGCTCGCGCCGGCGATGGCGACCGCGGCATCCGCCGTCGCGATGAGCGACTTCGACGGCACGACGTCGGTGATCACGGCCGCGCCCCCGACGCCGGCGCGCTCGACGAGCGTCACTTCGGCGCCCAGCTGGGCCGCGGCGAGCGCCGCCTCGTATCCACCGGGTCCGCCGCCGATGATCGCGACGGACTGCGTGCGCTCGAAGCTCAGGGACATGCTCCCCATTCTTCCCTGTCCGACGCTGCGAGCGCGCCCCCGGGGTGTCTCTGGCCCTGACGGGCCCGCCTTCCTAGAGTGGGTGCATGTCCGACACGTACGACCATCCGCTGGATGACCCGGCCGCCGACCCGTTCGAGATCGCGGCGGCCGCCGCCGCCGACATCGCGCGGATCACCGGAGTCGACCACCACGACATCGCCCTCACGCTCGGAAGCGGGTGGGGCAAGGCCGCCGAGCTGCTCGGCGAGGTCACCGCCACCATCCCCGCCACCGAGATCACCGGCTTCAGCAAGCCCGCGCTCGAGGGGCACGTCGGGACGCTCCGCAGCATCGCGACCCCGCGCGGCAAGCACGTCCTCGTCATCGGCGCGCGCACGCACTACTACGAGGGTCACGGCGTCCGGCGCGTCGTCCACAGCGTGCGCACCGCCGCGGCGACGGGCGCCACGACGATGGTGCTGACCAACGGGGCCGGCGGGATCAAGAGGGGCTGGCGTCCCGGGCAGCCCGTCCTCATCGCCGACCACATCAACCTCACCGGCGACTCGCCCCTCGAGGGCGCGACCTTCGTCGACCTGACCGATCTGTACTCGATGCGACTGCGCGATCTCGCGCGCACGATCGACCCCTCGCTCGACGAAGGCGTGTACTGCCAGTTCCGGGGGCCCCAGTACGAGACGCCCGCCGAAGTGCGGATGGCGGGGACGATCGGCGGGCACATCGTCGGCATGTCGACGGCGCTCGAGGCGATCGCCGCGCGGCAGGCCGGCATGGAGATCCTCGGATTCTCGCTCATCACCAACATGGCCGCCGGCATCCAGACCACGCCGCTCAGCCATCAGGAGGTCATCGATGCGGGCCGCGAGGCCGAGCCGGTGATCACGTCCCTGCTGGCCCGCGTGATCGAGGCGCTGTGAGCGAGTGGGGCGGCGACGAGCCGCTGACGGGGGTGACGAGCACCGAGATCGGGCCGCACGCCGCCGAGATGATCGCGCGGGCGCACGCGTGGCTGGCCCAGGATCCCGACGGCGAGACGCGCACCGAGCTGCGCGCCATCATCGAGACGGCCGAGCGCGGCGACGCCGACGCCGCCGCGGTCCTCGACGACCGCTTCGGCAGCCGGCTGGCGTTCGGCACCGCCGGGCTGCGCGGAGCGCTGGGAGCCGGCAGCAACCGCATGAACCGCGTGCTCGTCGCGCAGGCGGCCGCGGGGCTCGCAGCGTACCTGCTCGAGAAGGCGGGCGAGGCTGCGCCGGCGAATGCCGAGGCCGTCCCCGTCGAGGATGCGGATGCGGCGGACGCGGATGCCGAGCGCCTCGAGGCCGAGAACGCGGAGTTCGAGGCCGATGAGCCCGTCGCCGCCGGCTCCGCGGACGCGGAGGAGGAGACCGAGCCCGAGGACGAGACCGGGCTGGACGAGGACGCGGCCGCCGCGGAGGACTGGGCGCCCGAGGACGCCGAACCCGTCGGCGACGGCGCGGCGGCCGAGGGACCGGCGATCGCCGAGGGGCCGCTCGTGGTCATCGGCTACGACGGCCGGCGCAACTCCGACGTGTTCGCGAAGGACTCGGCGGAGCTGTTCGCCGGCGCCGGGCTCCGCGCGGTGCTGCTCCCGCGCCTGCTTCCGACGCCCGTGCTCGCCTTCGCCGTGCGGCACCTCGGCGCCGCCGCGGGCGTGATGGTCACCGCGAGCCACAACCCGCCGAACGACAACGGGTACAAGGTGTACCTGGGCGGCGCCGACGAGGGCGCTCAGATCGTGCCGCCGGCCGACGCCGAGATCGCCGCGCACATCCAGCGTATGGCCGATGAGGCCGACGTGACGACGCTGCCGCGCTCGCTCGCGTTCGAGCAGGCGCCCGAGGAGCTCGTCGAGGCGTACATCCAGGCCACGGCGGCCGTCGCCCCCGCGTCGACCGGCGCGGCCGGCATGACGTGGGTGTACACGGCCATGCACGGCGTCGGCCTCGAGACCTTCTCGAAGGTGCTCGAGGCGGCGGGGTACCCGCAGCCGGTCCTGGTGCAGGCGCAGGCCCAGCCCGACGGCACCTTCCCCACGGTGTCGTTCCCGAATCCGGAGGAGCCGGGAGCGATGGATCTCGCCTTCGAGACGGCGAGCGACGTGGGCGCGGAGCTCATCATCGCGAACGACCCCGACGCCGACCGCCTCGCGGTGGCGGTGCCCGACCCGGATGCCGAGGGCGGCTGGCGCCGGCTCACCGGCAACCAGATCGGCATGCTCCTCGGGTGGCGCGCGGCACGGCTCGCCGCCGACGCGGGCGCGACCGAGGGCGCCTCGCTGGCGTGTTCGCTCGTGTCGAGCCCCGGCCTGGAGGTCATCGCCGAACGCTACGGGCTGGACTTCGTCGCGACGCTCACCGGCTTCAAGTGGATCTCACGAGCGCCGGGCATCGTGTTCGGCTTCGAGGAGGCGCTCGGCTACCTCGTGAACCCCGAGACGGTGCGCGACAAGGACGGCATCTCGGCCGCCGTGGCGATGCTGGGTCTCGCCGCCGAGGCGCGCGGGCGCGGGCAGTCGATCGGCGACCTCCTGGACGAGTTCGACGCCACGTTCGGCGCGTTCGCGAGCGACCAGATCTCGATCCGGGTCGAGGAGCTCGACACGATCCGCCGCATGATGAAGAAGCTGCGCAAGAAGCAGCCCGAGTCCATCGGCGATGTCGCGGTGCACCATGCGGACGACCTGCGCGACGGTGTCGACGGACTGCCGCCCGGGGACGTCCTGCGGTACTGGCTGACCGACGGCTCGCGCGTCATCGTGCGCCCGAGCGGCACCGAGCCCAAGCTCAAGGTGTATCTGGACGTCCGCGCCGACTCGGCCGAGGAGGCCCGGGCGCGCCTCGACGCTGTGACGGCCGGCGCACGCGAGCTGCTGGACCGCATCGGCTGACCCCGGCGCTCCCGGGCGCGCCGCAGGCCCTACGCTCGACGTGTGCGCCTCGACGACCCGGTCACCCTGGAGAACGCCGTCGTGCGGCTCGAGCCGCTCGGCCCCGAGCACGCCGGCGACCTCGCCGAGGCGGCGGCGGGACTCGAGCACGCCTGGTACACGTCGGTGCCCCGCCCCGACGCCGTGCCCGCGGAGATCTCGTGGCGCCGGGAGCAGCATGCCGCGGGCGGCATGAACCCGTGGGCGGTGCGGCGCCTGGACACCGGCCGCGCGGTCGGCATGACGACGTACTGCAACATCGATCAGCCCAACCGGCACGTCGAGATCGGCCACACCTGGATCGGGGCGGACGCCCAGCGCACCGCCGTCAACACCGCGGCGAAGCTGCTGCTGCTCTCGCACGCGTTCGAGGAGTGCGATGCGATCGCCGTGGAGTTCCGCACCCACTGGCACAACCGGCAGTCCCGCGCGGCGATCGAACGGCTGGGCGCGCGGCAGGACGGCGTGCTGCGCAACCACCGCCTCGGCCCCGACGGCTCGCTGCGCGACACGGTCGTCTACTCGATCCTGCCGCACGAGTGGCCCGCGGTGCGGATCGGTCTGCGCGAACGTCTCGCGCGAGGCTGACGGGGGCGGATGCCGGGTCAGCCGTCGATGACGGCGACGAGCTCGTCGAGGAAGCCCGAGAAGTCGGTCGCGCGGCGCACGATGCGCTGCGCGCTCTCGCGCTCGTTGAAGACCTCGACGAACTGCTCGAACACGGTCTGGAACGCCTCGCGGTCGCTCTCCGAGAACGCCACGAGCGCGACCACCTGCACGCGCCGGTCCCCCCACGGGATCGACGGGTCGGCGATGCCGATCGCGATGGCCGTGCGGGTGGCGGTCATCCCGATGGCGTGCGGGACGGCCAGCGCGTCGGTGAAGGCGGTCGACGAGAGCTCCTCCCGCTGCAGCGCGCGTTCGACGTAGGCCTCGTCGACCACGCCCTGGGTGATCAGGAGGTCGCCGAGGCGCCGGATCACCGCCTCGGGAGCGCCCGAGGCGTCCAGCCCGTGCACGAACGCCGAGGCGTCGAAGTACCGTTCGAGCTCGGTGCGCAGCCGCGCCAGCCGGCGCGCCCGCCGGATGCGGCCGGCCGCGGACTGGACGCGCTCGATGTCGGCGTCGGTGAGGAACGGCTGGATGCGCACGAACCTCTCGCCCGAGGCGACGGGATCGATCGTGGTCAGGACCAGATCGGTGCCGATCGTGTCCCAGTCGGGGTCGACGCGCGTCTCGACGCCCACGACCTCGATCGCCTGCCCGAGGGATCGGTCGACGCTCGAGCGCAGCAGCTCGTGCAGCTCGTAGTAGCCGGGGCACACGATCGTCGCCGTCAGCAGCTGGTCGCCGCGACGGCTGCGCTCGAGCCGACCGCCGACGTGCATCGCGATGTAGGCGATCTCATCGTCCATGAGGGGGATCTCGAGCCGCTCCGCCAGCTCGCTGGCGATGAAGACCGCCACCTCGAAGATCATCGGGTACGTCGACTTCAGCGAACGGGTGAGCGGGTTGCGCGACCACGCCTGCTCGCGCGCCCGCAGGCGGAGATTCTGCACGTGCAGGGCCAGGCGCAGGACGAAGTCCTCGTGGGCGATGTCGACGAGGAACTCCGCCGCGGCCCGCTCGACGGTCTCGCGGACCGCATGCTCCACGGCGGGGTCCAGCGCCGCGCGGGTGGAGTCGCGCCGCCCCGCGTCGCCGGCGCCGGGTGCGACCACGCGCGTGAGCACGAGCGTCGCCAGGTGCTGCAGGTCGCCGGCGCCCAGCACCACATCCAGGTCGCGGGCGACGAGCTCGGCCAGCATGCCGGCCACCTCGGTCTGCGCCTCGGATGCCGGCTGTTCGGTCGCCGCGAGCGGCCGGTCCTGCGACACGCGGTCGATCGCGATCGCGATGTGCATCAGCACGTCGGCGATGCCGATCTCGTTGACGAAGTAGCCCAGCTCGCCCAGCTGCGCGACGAGGTCCGCCTTGAACGGGCCGAACGCGGCGGCGCCGACCGATTCCGTTCCGAGGGTGCGCCGCAGCGCCGCCAGGTCGAACGAGCCGGCCTCCATCTCGTCGTGCGCGAGCGTCGACAGCAGGCGGCGCTGCGCGGCCTCGGTGCCCCGCAGCCGGGCGGTCGATGCCGAGCGCTCCAGGGTCAGCTGCGTCCCGCCCAGCAGGGCGCGCACGCGTGCGAGGTCGGCGTCGAGCGTGGCGGGACTGACGAACAGCGCATCGGCGGTGGCGAACACGTCGATGCCGTCGGGAGCATCCAGGAGCGCGCGGACGAGCGTGTGGAGCCGGTCGCGCGGCGTTCCCGTCACGGTCGGCACGCTGCGCATCGCCGCGCCGGCATCCGCTCCGGCGCGGTAGCCGTGGGGGCCCGACTCGACGGCGACGCCGGTCGGCACGCGCTCGTTGAGCGCCGTCACGTACGAGCGGATGCTGCGCGGCGTCACGCCCAGAGTGTCGGCGAGGGCTCCGGCGGTTACCCAGTCGCCGTCGCGCAGGAGCAGGCTCATCAGACGATCCTGTCTGGCTCGGGTCACGGTGCTCCCTGCGTCTCGCGGCGGTGCCGCGCAGCGACCGCCGATCCTGCCAAGTCAACCACGATCGGCGACGGCGGGCCCCGCCTCGTCGCGGCGGGGGTCATCCACCGCTAGCGTGAGCGATGCGGGCAGTCCGCCCATCCGGTCCTCCCCCGAAGGAGTAGCAGCACATGGCAGGTCAGCGCCCGTTCGGCGTCACACTCGTCGCGATCATCGCGTGGATCAACGGTCTCTTCACGATCATCAGCGGCATCTTCCACATCTTCTCGTGGGCGGGGTGGGTGAGCATCATCCTCGGCGTCATCACGATCGCGGTGAGCCTGGGGCTCTTCCGCGGCAGCAACACCTCCCGAACGATCCTCGCGATCGTGTTCGCGATCGACATCATCCTCGCGATCGTCGCGTGGTTCACCGTCGACGGCTTCGGCCTGTGGGCGACCATCGGGGCGAGCATCCTCCCCCTCATCGGTCTGATCATCCTCTACACGAAGAAGGCGAACGCGTTCTTCAGCTGATGGAGCGCTCCCACGAAGCGGCCCCCGGGTTTCCGGGGGCCGCTTCGTTTTCCGCCCCTGCGGAAAGAGGAGTGGTTGTCCGCTCCCAGGCAACTCACAAGAATGGCCACAAGAGGAGGCGGGTCGATGAGGATCCTGGTTGTCTGCGGCGCCGGTGCGTCCAGCACATTCGTCGCACAGCGCGTGCGCCACGCGGCGCATGCCGAAGGGCTCGCCTACTCCGCGTTCGCCGGCACCGAGCAGTCGCTTCCGATCGATCTCGACGCCGCGGACGTGGTCCTGGTGGGGCCGCACCTGTCTCATGCGCTGGAGCGCATCCGACACGATGCGGCCGTGCGCGGGACGACGGTCGTGCTGCTGCCCGACGACATCTTCCAGGATCTCGACGGGAGCCGGACGCTCGCCCTGCTCCAGGAGGCGATCGGCAAGCCGTAGCCGCCGGACCGACAACCGAACAGAACCACCCAGACAGAGAGGTCAAGCCATGGCTGCCGAATCGCGGACCGTACGCATCGGATCGTCACACGGGCTCCACGCGCGCCCGGCGAAGCTCTTCGCCCAGGCCGCGCGGGATGCCGGCATCCCCGTCACCGTCGCGAAGGGCTCCGGTGCTCCGGTGAACGCCGCGAGCATCCTCGGCGTGATCTCGCTCGGCGCCGAGCAGGGCGACTACGTCACCCTCACCGCCGACGGCGACGGCGCCGAGTCGGTGCTCGACGCGCTCGCAGAACTGCTGTCCACCGACCACGACGAGGAGTGACCATGGCCGAGATCAGAGGAGTCGGAATCGGGCTGGGCGTCGCGCAGGGCCCGGTCGCGCGCATGGCCGAGCCGCTGCCGGCGCCGGCCGACGAGCCGAGCACGCTCGGCGCCGACGCGGAGAAGGCCCGCGTGACCGAGGCCGTCGGCGCCGTCGCACGCGAGCTGGAGCAGCGCGGCGAGCAGGCGGGCGGGGCGGCTCGCGACGTGCTCGAGGCGCAGGCCATGATGGCCGAGGATCCCACGCTCGCCGACGAGGTGAACGCCCGCATCGCCCAGGGCAAGAACGGCGAGTTCGCGGTCTTCGACGCCTTCGCGTCGTTCCGCGACCAGCTGACCGCGCTCGGCGGCTACCTCGGCGAGCGCGCCGCCGACCTCGACGACGTCGCTCAGCGCGTCATCGCGCGCCTGCGCGGCGTGCCGGCGCCGGGCGTCCCCGAGCCGGGTCATCCGTTCGTGCTCGTCGCGAAGGACCTCGCCCCCGCCGACACGGCGCTCCTGGACCTCGACATGGTGCTCGCGCTGGTCACGACCGAGGGCGGGCCCACGTCGCACACGGCGATCCTCGCGCGGGAGAAGGCGATCGTCGCGATCGTCGGCGCGACGGCGGCGACCGGGCTCGCCGACGGCGAGACGGTGATCGTCGACGCCGCGGGCGGGGTCGTGACGACCGAGCCGACCGCCGACGAGCTCGACCGGGCGCAGAAACGCGCCGCGGCGCGCGCCGACGCGGCATCCGCTCCCCGCACGCCCGGCGCGCTCGCCGACGGCACCGCGGTGCCGCTGCTGGCGAACCTCGGCAACGCCGACGGCGCCGAGGAGGCCGTCGCGCTGGGCGCCGAGGGCGTGGGCCTGTTCCGCACCGAGTTCCTGTTCCTCAGCGCCAATCAGGCGCCGACCGTCGCCCAGCAGCGCGAGGCGTACACCAAGCTGCTGCAGGCGTTCCCCGGCAAGAAGGTCGTCGTGCGGGCGCTGGACGCCGGCGCCGACAAGCCGCTGGCGTTCCTCAACGACGCGCACGAGGAGAACCCGGCGCTCGGCCTTCGAGGCCTGCGCGCCCTCCGGGCCAGCGAGGACATCCTGCGCGAGCAGCTGACGGCGCTCGCCGAGGCGGATGCCGCCACCGAGGCGGACCTGTGGGTCATGGCCCCGATGGTCGCGACCGTCGAGGAGACCGAGTACTTCGTGACCCTCGCCCGCGAGTACGACATCAAGACCGCCGGCGTCATGGTCGAGGTTCCGTCGTCGGCGCTGCTGGCCGACCGCATCCTCGCCCACGCCGACTTCGCCTCGATCGGCACCAACGACCTGACCCAGTACACGATGGCCGCCGACCGCCTGCTCGGCTCGGTGGCCTCGTTCCAGGATCCGTGGCACCCCGCGGTGCTGCGCCTGGTGAAGGCGACCGGCGACGCCGGCCGCACCAACGGCAAGCCCGTCGGGATCTGCGGCGAAGCCGCCGCCGACCCGCTGCTGGCCGTCGTCCTCGTCGGCCTCGGCGCGACGAGCCTGTCCATGGCCCCCACGGCCCTCGCAGATGTTCGAGCGACCCTGCTCGACCACACCCTCGACGATGCGTCCCGCATCGCCGAGGCAGCCCTCGCCGCGGACGACGCGGCGTCTGCCCGAGTCGCGGCACAGGAGGCCGCGGCCCGAACGAAGGAGACACAGCAATGACAACGGCGTCACAATCCGTTTCAGGAGCGAAGAAGGCGCAGATCCACGTCCAGCGCTTCGGCACGTTCCTCTCCGGCATGATCATGCCGAACATCGCGGCATTCATCGCCTGGGGCTTCATCACGATGCTCTTCATCCCGTCCGGGTTCCTCGGGCCGAACAGCCCGTTCGGCTGGCACTGGTATCCGGTGTCGGACATCCTGGGCAGCGGCGGCGACGCGGCGCAGATCGGCTGGGACGGCGCCATGCTGGCGCTCGCCGAGGGCGAGAACGGCAACTTCTTCGCCTACGTCGGTCTCGTCGGCCCGATGATCGTCTACCTGCTGCCGCTGCTCATCGCCAACACCGCAGGTCGCATGGTCTACGGCGAGCGAGGCGGCGTGGTGGCGACGATCGCCGTGATGGGCGTCATCGTCGGCACCGACATCCCGATGTTCCTCGGCGCGATGATCATGGGACCGTTCGCGGGCCTGGCCACGAAGTGGATGGACCGCATCTGGGACGGCAAGATCAAGCCCGGGTTCGAGATGCTGGTGAACAACTTCTCCGCCGGAATCCTCGGCATGATCCTCGCCATCGTCGGGTTCTTCGTCTTCGGCCCGGTCATGCTCGGCATCAGCGCGTTCCTCGGCCTCATCGTCGGCTGGCTGGTCGACTACAACCTGCTGCCGTTCCTGTCGGTGATCGTGGAGCCGGCGAAGGTCCTGTTCCTCAACAACGCGATCAACCACGGCGTGTTCACGCCGCTGGGCATCGAGCAGGCCGCGGAGGCGGGCAAGTCGATCCTGTTCCTCATCGAGGCCAACCCCGGCCCCGGTGTCGGACTCCTCCTCGCCTTCACCTTCTTCGGTGTCGGAGCCGCCAAGGCGTCCGCTCCGGGTGCGATCATCATCCAGTTCTTCGGGGGCATCCACGAGATCTACTTCCCGTACGCACTGAGCAAGCCGATCACGCTGCTGGCCCTGATCGCGGGAGGTGCGACCGGCGTGACCACGAACATGCTCCTCGGCGGCGGACTGGCGTTCCCGGCCGCACCCGGAAGCATCATCGCGGTGACCTTCGCCGGCATCGGGCCAGGCGTCGGAAACCTGATGGTGGTGTACCTGTCGGTGATCCTGGCGGCGGCGGTGACGTTCATCCTCACCGCGATCATGCTGCGGGCCACGCGCAAGCGCGACCTGCTCGCCGAGGGCGACAAGTTCTCGTCGGCGATCGACCAGACCGAGGCGAACAAGGGCAAGTCCTCGGCCGCCCTGGACGCGCTGCGCGTCTCGGACGGCCAGGACCGCGAAGCGGTCCGCGAGGCCGAAGAGGCCGTCGACAAGCTCGAGACCGAGGCCGAGACCGGCGGGCAGCTCAGCGGCGGCACGGTCACGATCCGCAAGGTCTCGTCCATCGTGTTCGCGTGCGACGCGGGCATGGGATCGTCGGCGATGGGCGCCAGCGTCCTGCGCAACAAGATCAAGAAGATCGGCATCGAGGACGTCACCGTCGTCAACAAGGCGGTCGCGAACCTCGACGGCTCCGAGGACCTGATCATCACGCAGAACCAGCTCACCGACCGGGCGCGCCAGAAGCACCCCGACGCCATCCACGTGTCGGTGGACAACTTCATGAACTCGCCGAAGTACGACGAGGTCGTGGAGCTGGTGCGCGAGCAGCACGACAGCGGCGCGTAGCCGCACGAGCCGCTGCGGAGCCGGGACGGCGGGACGCCCCCGGCTCCGCAGCCCTCGCATATCCACGACGACGAAAGGCGAGAAGAAATGGCACGTGATGTTCTGACGCTCGGTCAGGTCCGGATCCACTCCGGCGGGGCGTCCAAGGAGGAGGCGATGGCCGAGGCCGCCGGCATCCTCGAGTCCGCGGGCGCGGTGACGAGCGCATACCTCGATGCGATGCTGCAGCGCGAGGAGACCGTCTCGACCTACATGGGCAACGAGCTGGCGATCCCCCACGGCACCAACGACACCAAGGACGAGATCCTCGAATCCGCCCTGTCGGTCGTGCGGTACGACGGCGGCATCGACTGGGACGGCGAACGGGTGACCTTCGTGGTCGGCATCGCCGGCAAGGGCGACGAGCACCTCGAGATCCTGTCGCAGATCGCGATCCTGTTCTCGGAGGAGGACGACGTCGCACGGCTCAAGCGGGCGGCGACGCCCGAGGAGCTGTTCGAGATCGTCTCGGCGGCGGGCGTGTGATGAAGGCCGTCCACTTCGGCGCCGGCAACATCGGCCGCGGGTTCGTCGGGATGCTGTTGCACGAGGGCGGCTACGACCTGGTGTTCTCCGATGTCGCGTCGCCGCTGGTCAAGGCCATCAACGGGGCATCGTCGTACACCGTCCACGAGGTCGGCGAGGGCGGGCGCGAACGCGTGATCACGGGCTTCCGCGCGGTCGACAGCGGCCAGGATCCGCAGGCCGTGGCCGACGAGATCGCGACCGCGAACGTCGTGACCACGGCGGTGGGCCCGACCATCCTGAAGTTCGTCGCGCCGCACATCATCGCGGGGCTCGCGCTGCGTGCTCCGGCGGCGGCTCCGCTGCAGGTGATGGCGTGCGAGAACGCGATCAACGCCACCGACGCGCTGCGCGACGAGATGGAGGCGCAGGCCGGCGAAGCCTGGGAGGCGCTCTCCGGGCGCGCGGTCTTCGCCAACACCGCGGTGGACCGCATCGTGCCCGCGCAGCCCCCGGGCTCGGGCATCGACGTGACGGTCGAGCCGTTCTTCGAATGGGCGATCGAGTCCGGCCCGTTCGGCGATGCACCGCCCCGCATCCCGGGCGCGCACTTCGTGGACGACCTCGCGCCGTACATCGAGCGCAAGCTCTTCACCGTCAACACCGGGCACGCCACGACGGCGTACTTCGGTGCCGCCGCGGGCATCGACCGCATCTCGGACGCCCTCGCGACGCCGGCCATCGCGGCGCACGTCGCCGCGGCGCTCGAGGAGACCTCGGCGCTGCTGGCCGCCAAGCACGGGCTGCCGGAGGACGAGCTGGCCGAGTACCGCGCGACGATCCTGGAGCGCTTCCGCAACCCCGCGCTGCCCGACACGGTGTGGCGGGTGGGACGGCAGCCGCTGCGCAAGCTGTCGCGTCATGAGCGGTTCATCGGGCCCGCGGCCGAGGCGGCCGAGCGGGGTCTGTCGGTCGAGGCGCTCGTCGACGCGATCGGCGCGGCGCTGGCGTTCGACGACCCCGAGGACGCGCAGTCGCTGGACCTCCAGCGGATGCTGCGCGAACAGGACGCCGCGACGCTGACCGCCGAGGTGACGGGGCTCGAGCCGCAGCATCCGCTGTTCGATCGCGTGGCCGCCGTCGTGGCGGAACGGCAGGCGCAGCTCGCGGGCTGAGTCGGGGGGAGGCGCGAGCGTCGCTTAGGGTTGACGCTCGTGACTCTCGTCCTCGCCGCCATCGCCGCGTTCGTGTCGGCGCTCATCCAGCGCATCACCGGACTCGGCTTCATGCTCGTCCTCGTCGGCCCCATCGTGCTTCTGTACGGCCCGTTCGAGGGGGTGACGATCGGCGTGCTGCTCGCGCTGGTCGCAGCCCTCGCGGCGATCCCGCTGGTGTGGCGCGACGTGGACTGGCGGCGCGCGTGGTGGCTGATCTGGCCCGGCCTGGTCGCAGCGCCCTTCGGCGCCCTGCTGGTCAGCGTGCTCCCCGATGCCGCGCTGCTGCTGCTGATCTCGGCGATGGCGTACTTCGCCCTCGTCGCGGGGTGGATCCCGGCGCTGTCGGCGTCGCTGCAAGGCAGGATGGGCGCCGTCGTGGCGGGTTCGTCCGCCGGCTTCATGCACGTCGCGAGCGGGCTGTCCGGCCCGCCGCTGGCCGCCTACGCGGTGGGCGACAAGTGGGAGCAGCGCCGGTTCGCCGCGAGCGCGCAGGTCATCTTCGCGGTCCTCAGCGCCATCTCGGTCGCCCTCCGCGGGCTGCCGGTCACCCCCGTGCCGGATGTCGGCATCCTGGTCGCGGCGACCATCGGCGGCATCCTCCTCGGCACTCTCCTGGTCCGCTTCGTGCCCGCGAGCATCGCGCGCCTCGCGATGCTCGCGATCGCGTGGGCGGGCGCCACCGTGGTGCTCGTGCGGGGCATCCTGGCACTGTGGATGTAGAGACCCCACAAACGGATTTCAGTTAATCCCGTGTAACGCTTAGGGTTCTTCCCTGGGGTCGGCACCGAACGCCGGCACGACGACGTGCGGAGAGGACGTATGGAGCAGCGCATTGCCATCATCGGGGCGGGGCCGTCGGGACTGTCTGCGGCGCGCGCGCTGCAGAAGGCCGGGATCGCGTTCGACGGGTTCGAGACGTCGCAGGGCGTGGGCGGACTGTGGGACATCGACAACCCGCGGTCGACGATGTACGAGTCGGCGCACCTGATCTCGTCGCGCACCACGACCGAGTTCGCCGAGTTCCCCATGGACACGAAGGCGGACTACCCGAGCCACCGGACGCTCATCCGGTACTTCCGCGACTACGCCGACCACTTCGGGCTGACCGAGCACTTCCGGTTCGACACCCGGGTGACCGCCCTCGAGCAGGATCCCGACGGCGGCTGGACCCTGCGCGCGAGCGGTCCCGACGGCGACATCGAGCAGCGCTACGACGGCGTCGTCCTCGCCAACGGCACGCTGGCCGAGCCGAACGTCCCCGTCTTCCGCGGCGAGTTCGCCGGCGAGCTGATGCACACGAGCGCCTACAAGCGCGCGACGCAGCTGACCGGCAAGCGCGTCCTCATCATCGGCGCGGGCAACTCCGGCTGCGACATCGCGGTGGACGCCGTCCACCACGCCGCCTCCGTCGACATGAGCGTGCGCCGCGGCTACTACTTCGTGCCCCGCTACCTGTTCGGCAAGCCCTCCGACACCCTCAACCAGGGCAAGCCGCTCCCCGCACCCCTCAAGCAGTTCATCGACAAGCGCGTGCTGCAGGCGTTCACCGGCGACCCGGTGCGGTTCGGCTTCCCCAAGCCCGACTACAAGATCTACGAGTCCCACCCGATCGTGAACACCCTGATCCTCAACCACCTGGGTCAGGGCGACCTCGGCATCCGCGCCGACATCGACCGGTTCGACGGGAACACCGTGCACTTCCGCGACGGCTCGAGCGGCGAGTACGACATGATCCTGCTCGCCACCGGGTACAAGCTCGACTACCCCTTCGTCGACAAGTCCCACCTGAACTGGACCGGCATGAGCCCGAGCCTGTACCTGAACGTCTTCACCCCCGACTTCAACGGGCTGTACGTCATGGGCATGATCGAGGCCTCGGGCATCGGCTGGCAGGGGCGCTACGAGCAGGCCGAGCTCATCGCCGAGTACGTGGCCGCGCTCGAGGAGCACCCCGAGCGCGCCGCGGCCTTCCGCCGTCACGTCGCCGAGGACGCCTGGCCCGACCTGACCGGCGGCTACAAGTACCTCGGGCTCGAGCGCATGTCGTACTACGTCAACAAGGACGCCTACCGCCGCGCCGTGCGCCACGCGACCGAGGAGCTCCGCGCGGAGCCGGAGACCGACGCCGACGCGGGCGCCGCCCACGGCGGGCGCTTCGTGTCGTGGCGGCGCGGTCGCCGCGACCTCGAGGTCACCGTGCGGCTCAACCCGCAGACGAAGACGAAGACGAAGGCACGGGCATGAATCCCGATGACGTCCTGCTGAACTTCAACCCCGGGTCGCTGCTGCTGCTGAACGTCGTCCTCGGGCTGATCATGTTCGGCATCGCGCTGGACACCACGATCGACGACTTCAAGGTCGTCCTGCGAAAGCCCAAGCCGTTCCTCATCGCGATCCTCGCGCAGCTCGTGGTGCTCCCGGCCGTCACGTTCGGCCTGACGCTCATCCTGCCGGTGACCCCGTCGATGGCGCTCGGCATGATCCTCGTCGCCAGCTGCCCGCCCGGGAACATCTCGCAGGTGCTGACGCACCGCTCCGGCGGCAACGTCGCCCTGTCGGTGTCGATGACGGCGGTCGGAAACCTGCTCTACATCGTGATGCTCCCGCTGAACATCGCGTTCTGGGGCTCGCTGCACCCGACCGCCCGGACGCTCCTGGAAGCGGTCGAGCTCAACCCGTGGCAGATGCTGCTGGACATCTTCCTCATCATCGGGCTGCCGTTCCTGCTGGGCCTCGTCATCCGCGCGCGCTTCCCCGAGTTCTCGAAGAAGACGCAGCCGTTCGTGCGCTGGTTCTCGCTGCTGGCGCTGTTCGGCTTCATCGTCGCGGCGCTCGTGGGCAACTGGTCCTACTTCATCGCGTTCCTCGGCATCATCCTCCTGGTCGTGACGGTGCACGACGCCGTCGCCCTCGCGATCGGCTACGGCACCGCCGTCGTCGGGGGCCTGGGCACCCGCGAGCGCAAGGCGATGACGTTCGAGGTCGGCATCCGCAACGCCGGCCTCGGGCTGGGACTCGTGTTCGCGTTCTTCGGCGGTCTCGGCGGCATGGCCATCGTGGCCGGCTGGTGGGGCATCTGGGACATCATCGCGGGCCTGGTCGTCGCGACCCTGTGGGGACGGCACACGCGTCGTCGGACCGGGTCGGTCAAGGGCGACGCGAGCCGCCACGCGATCGTCGGCGGCGAGGGCGCGGGGGCCGGCGCATGACCCGCGTCCTGATCACCGGCGGCGCCGGCTTCCTCGGCAGCCACGTCGCCGCGGCCCTCGTGGCGCGACCCGACATCGATCTCGTGGTCGCCGGCGACGTGCGCGTTCCCGAGCACCCGATCGAGCACGTCGTGTACGACCAGTGCGACGTCACGCGCGCCGAGAGCGTGGGACCCGTGCTCGAGCGGCACGACATCGACGTGGTCGTGCATCTCGCCGCGATCGTGAACCCCGGCCGCGACCACGACATGGAGCGGCTCGTCGACGTCGAGGGCACGCGCCACGTGCTCGAGGCCTGCGTCGAGCACGGCGTCCGCCGCATCGTGGTGTCGTCGTCGGGGGCGGCGTACGGCTACCACCCCGACAACCCGGAGTGGCTGCGCGAGTCCGACCCGGTGCGCGGCAACGACGAGTTCCCGTACTCCAAGCACAAGCGACTCGTCGAGCAGCTGCTCGGCGGCTACCGCGAGGCCCACCCCGAGCTCGAGCAGGTCGTGTTCCGCATCGGCACGATCCTGGGGCCCACCGTGCGCAACCAGATCACGGCGCTGTGGGACGGCCCGCGCATCCTCGCGATCCGCGGCTCGGAGTCGCCGTTCGTCTTCGTGTGGGTCGACGACGTCGCCGGCGCCATGGCGCGCGCGGCGACCGACGGCCCCGCCGGCATCTACAACGTCGCCGGCGACGGCCGCGTCACCGTGCACGAGCTGTCGCGGCGCCTCGGGAAGCCCACCATCACCGTGCCGCCGGCCCTGCTGGCCGGAGCCCTGCGCGTCGGCCGCGCGCTGCGGCTGACGGTGCACGGGCCCGAGCAGGTCGGGTTCCTGCGCTACCGCCCGGTGCTCGCCAACGACGCGCTGAAGGCGGACTTCGGGTACACGCCCGCGAAGACCTCGGCCGAGGCGTTCGAGGCGTACCTCGAGACGCACCCCGGCGTCTCCCGCGTCTGAGCCGTCACCGGGCTACTGCGCGAAGCCCTCGCCGATCAGCTCGATGAGCTCCTCGCGCTCCTCGACCGGCAGGAACGCGCCGGCGGCGGCGTTGAGCTGGAACTCCTCGAGGTCGTCGAGGGTGTAGTCGAAGGTCGACGCGAGCAGCGCGAGCTCGCGCGTGAGCGACGTCGCGCTCATCGTGCGGTTGTCCACGTTGACCGTCACGGCGAACCCGAGCTGGTACAGCAGGTCGAACGGGTGGTCCTCCATCGTCTCGCCCCAGCGGGCGATGGCGCCGGTCTGCAGGTTCGACGACGGCGACAGCTCGAGGGGGATCTCGCGGTCGCGCACCCAGCGCGCGAGGTCGCCGAACTGCACGAAGACCTCCTCGCCCTCGCGCGAGACGATCTCGAGGTCCTCGGCGAGGCGCACGCCGTGGCCGAGCCGCAGGGCGCGTCCGTCGATGAGCGCCGAGCGGATGGAGTCGAGCCCGGCCGCTTCGCCGGCGTGCACCGTGGTCGGGAAGAACTTCGCGGCGAGGTAGTCGAACGCCTTGCGGTGGCGCGACGGCGGGAAGCCGTCCTCGGGCCCCGCGATGTCGAACCCGACGGCACCGCGCGTGCGCCAGCGCACGGCGAGCTTGGCGATCTCCGGCGAGCGGTCGGTGTGCCGCATCGCCGTGATCAGCTGGCCGACGCGGATGTCGACGCCGTCGGCGGCGGCGGCGTCCTCGCCCTCCTCGATGCCCTCCTGCACGGCCTCGACGGCCTCGTCCAGCGTCAGCGCGCCCTGCAGGTGCTGCTCCGGAGCCCAGCGCACCTCGCCGTAGATCACGCCGTCGGCGGCGAGGTCCTCGACGAACTCCCGTGCCACGCGCGTGAGCGCCTCGCGGCTCTGCATGACCGACGTGGTCAGATCGAAGGTCTTGAGGTACTCCACGAGCGAGCCCGAGTCGCTCTTCTCGGCGAACCAGTCGGCGAGGTCGTCCGGGTCCTCCTCGGGGACCTCGATGCCCGCTTCGCCGGCCAGCTCGATGATCGTCTCCGGCCGTAGCGCGCCGTCGAGGTGGTCGTGGAGCGAGACCTTGGGCAGGCTCCGGATGGAGACCCCCTCCAGGACGGCGTCGCCGTGCTGATCGATGGCCATGTGCGTACTCCTCGGTCGGTGCGTCGGTGCGGATGCGGGTGGATGCGGGATGTCGCTCAGGCCGTGATGCGCTCGAGCACGAGCGGCGCGGTCTCGGGGGCGTCGGCCCCCAGCTCCCACGCGCCCTCGAGGGCGTCGAGGGCGCGGTCGAACCGGGCGGCATCCTCGCCGACCAGGGTGAACAGCGGCTGTCCTGCGGTGACCTCGTCACCGGGCTTGACGTGCAGGTCGATGCCCGCGGAGTGCACGACGGGGTCCTCGGCGCGCGCACGGCCGGCCCCCAGGCGCCAGGCGGCGACGCCGAACGGCAGCGCCTCCAGGCGCGTGACGAAGCCGGATGCCGGGGCGGTCACGGTGTGCGACTCGCACGGCTCGGGAAGTGCGGCATCCGGGTCCCCGCCCTGTGCGCGGATCATGGCCCGCCAGCTGTCCATGGCGCGGCCGTCGGCCAGAGCGTCCTCGACGTCGGCATCCGGGTGACCGGCGAGCGTCAGCATCTCGCGGGCCAGAGCGACGGTGAGCTCGACGACATCCGCCGGTCCGCCGCCGGCGAGGACCTCGACCGACTCGCGCACCTCGTTCGCGTTGCCGATCGCGAGTCCGAGCGGCGTGTTCATGTCGGTCAGCAGCGCGGTGGTCGACACACCCGAGTCGGTGCCGAGCGCGACCATCGTGCGGGCGAGCTCGCGTGCCCGGTCGACGTCCTTCATGAAGGCGCCGGAACCGAACTTCACGTCGAGGACGAGCGAGTCGGTCCCCTCGGCGATCTTCTTCGACATGATGCTCGACGCGATCAGCGGGATCGCCTCGACGGTTCCGGTGACGTCCCGCAGGGCGTACAGCTTCTTGTCCGCCGGGGCGAGACCGGACCCCGCGGCGCACACGACGGCGCCGACGCCCTGAAGCTGCGCGAACAGCTCCTCGTTCGTCAGCGCCGCACGCCAGCCCGGGATCGACTCGAGCTTGTCGAGCGTCCCGCCGGTGTGGCCGAGCCCGCGCCCGGACAGCTGCGGCACGGCGACGCCGAACGAGGCCACCAGCGGTGCCAGCGGCAGGGTGATCTTGTCGCCCACGCCGCCCGTGGAGTGCTTGTCGACGGTCGGCTTTCCGAGCCCGTCGAAGCTCATGCGCTCCCCCGACGCGATCATCGCGTCGGTGAGCACGCGGATCTCGTCGCGCTCCATGCCGTTGAGGAGCACCGCCATCGCGAACGCCGCCATCTGCGAGTCTGCGACGTAGCCGCGCGTGTAGGCATCCACCATCCACCGCAGGGCGTCCTCGTCGACCGCTCCCCCGTCGCGCTTGGTGCGGATGACGTCGACGGCGTCGTGGGTCTCGACGGCGCTCATCGGGTCGCTTCCTCGAGGTCCTTGGGCCCGAACGCGTCGGGCAGCACCTCGTCGATGGTGCGGATGCCGGACACCGTCTCGAGCAGCATGCCGGGCATCGCGAACTCGTACAGCAGCTGACGGCACCGGCCGCAGGGCATGATGGTCTCCTCGTGGCCGTTGACGCACACGAACGCGATGAGCTCGCCGCCGCCCGACATCTGCAGGTCGCTCACCAGTCCGCACTCGGCGCACAGCCCGACCCCGTACGAGGCGTTCTCGACGTTGCAGCCGGTCACGATGCGGCCGTCCGACACGAGCGCGGCCGCGCCGACCTTGTACCGCGAGTACGGGGCGTACGCGCGCTGCATCGCCTCGACGGCCGCCGCGCGCAGCTCGTCCCAGTCGATGTCGTCGCTGGGCCCTCGACGGGCCTTCTTGTCCTTCTTGCCCATCGTCACCCCTTGATGTACGGCACGCCGTCTGCGGCGGGCGGTCTCGAGCGGCCGACGACACCGGCGACGACGAAGATCGTCACGAGGTACGGCAGCATCAGCATGAACTCGCTCGGCACGGGCGACCCGATGACGCTCAGCGTGTTCTGCAGGCTCGACGCGAACCCGAACAGCAGCGCCGCCAGCGTGGCCTTGATCGGATCCCACTGACCGAAGATGACGGCGGCGAGGGCGATGAAGCCCGCACCGGCGGTCATCTCCTTGTTGAAGGCGATGCCGTTGCCGATCGTGAAGACCGATCCGCCCAGGCCGGCGATGGCGCCGGCGAGGAGCACGTTCCAGAACCGGGTCGCGTTGACCTTGATGCCGACGGTGTCGGCCGCCTGCGGGTGCTCGCCCACGGCGCGCAGGCGCAGTCCCCAGCGTGTGTGGAACATGCCGATGTACACCGCCGCGATGACGAAGTACATGATGTACACGATCAGCGTCTGGTTGAACAGCACCGGGCCGATGACGGGGATGTCCGCCAGCAGCGGGATGGCGATGCGGCCGAACCGCGGGGGCGTGTTCAGCAGCGCGGCGTTCGGCTGCAGCACCTGCGAGTAGAAGAAGCCCGTCAGGCCGATCACGAGGACGTTCAGCACGACGCCGACGATGACCTGCTCGACGAGGTACTTGATCGCGAACGCCGCCAGGACCGCGCCGACCAGGACGCCCGCGACCATCGCCGCGAGGAGCCCGAGGAACGGGATGCCGGTGATGCT
This sequence comes from Microbacterium thalassium, assembly GCF_014208045.1. Lineage (NCBI taxonomy): Bacteria > Bacillati > Actinomycetota > Actinomycetes > Micrococcales > Microbacteriaceae > Microbacterium > Microbacterium thalassium. The sequence continues at coordinate 1,711,681 of NZ_JACHML010000001.1, read as the reverse complement.
CGCCACCACGGCCGCGGTGAACGCGCCCGAGAGCAGCTGCCCCTCGATCGCGATGTTGACCACGCCCGCACGCTCGCCGATGACGCCGCCGAGCGCACCGTAGATGATGGGGACCGCGAGGCCGAGCGACCCGGCGAGGAGTCCCGTGACGGGGATCGCCGCACCCGAGGCCGCCCACGTGAGGAAGCCCCAGATGATGACGACGATGTAGACGATCACGATCCACAGGGGGCTCCGTCCGCTCGCGCGGACGAAGTACGCCGATGCGAGCGTGAGCAGGGCCATCAGCGCCAGGCAGACCCAGCTCGTCAGCACCACGGGGACCACGAGATCCGGCAGCTGCAGCGGGTCGCCCGCAGACGACAGCCGGAAGGTGGTCTCGCCGGCGCGCGGCGCGGCCAGCAGCAGGATCGCGAACAGCGCGGTGAACACCGCGAGGGCGATCGGCGCCTTCCAGCTGCGGATCACCGTCGTCTCGGACGCGGTCGCCCCCGTCGGGGCCTGGGCGATCGTGCTCACTTGGACACCTCCGCCGCGTCGGCGCTGACCTCGGCCTTGAGCGCCTTCTGACGGGCCTTCTCGGCACGTCGACGGTCACGCTCGGGCGAGGGCAGGAAGAAGATCGTGCGCACCAGGGGCGGCGCCGCGATGAACAGCACGATGAGGGCCTGGACGACCGTGACGATCTCGATCGGAATCTGCTCGCCGGCCTGCATCGCGAAGCCGCCCGCCTTGAACGCGCCGAACAGCACGCCCGCCGCGAACGTGCCCCACGGGGTGGAGCGGCCCAGCAGCGCCACCGTGATCGCGTCGAATCCGATGCCGGCGTCGATGCCCGCGGTGAAGCCGGTCGTGATCGTGCCGAGCACCTGGCTGACGCCCGCGAGACCCACCAGGGCTCCGGCGATGAGCATGCCGTACACGTACATGTTCTTCACGTCGATGCCGGCGACGCGGGCCGCGTGCGGGTTCTCGCCGACCGCCCGGAACTTGAAGCCGAGGCTCGAGCGGCTCAGGATCCACCACACCAGGATCGTCGCGCCGATCACCAGGACGAAGCCGAAGTGCAGGTTGTACTGCGGCCCGAGCAGGTCGGGGAAGACCGCGGTGTCCTTCATGGCGGGGGTCTTCGGGTTGCTGGAGCCCGGCGCCTGGAGGAGGCCCGGTGTGCGCAGCATCCACGAGATGAGATAGAACGCGACGTAGTTGAGCATGATCGTCACGATGACCTCGTGCGCACCGGTGCGGGCCTTGAGGAATCCGGCGATGCCGCCCCACAGCGCACCGGCGATGAGACCGGCGACGAGCGCGACGATCATGTGGATGCCCCACGGCAGGTCGAGAGCGAACGCGACCCACCCGGCGGCGGCGGAGGCCATGAGCATCTGGCCGCGACCGCCGATGTTGAACATGCCGATGCGGAACGCCAGCGCGACGCCGAGCCCCGCCGCGATCAGCGGCGTCGCGAACGTGAGCGTCTCGGTGAGGGGGCGGATGCCGCGAGCGAACGTCGGCGCCTGGAAGTTGTAGATCGACCCCTGGAACAGCGCGATGTACGCGCCCGACACGGCCTCCCAGACGGCGACGATGGTGTCGCCCGGGCGGGCGAAGAAGTACACCGACGCCGTCTGCACGTCCTCGTCGGTGAAGGCGATCATGATTCCGCCGACGATGAGGGCGAGGACGACCGCGAGGACGGAGATCAGGGCGTTGCCCTGCGTGATCCTCAGGAACGTGTCATGCCATTTGGAGGGAGGCGGAGCCCCCGTGGCCGTTTCGGTCGCGGCGCTCACGCGGCAGCCCCCTCTCCGGCGGGCGTCTCGCCCGCCATCATCAGACCCAGCACCTCGCGCGGGGTGTCGCCGGGGACGATGCCCACGATCCGGCCGCGGTACATCACCATGATGCGGTCGGCCAGGGCGGCGACCTCATCCAGCTCGGTGGACACCACGATCACGGGCACGCCCTCGTCGCGCGTCTCGACGATGCGCTTGTGGATGAACTCGATCGATCCGACGTCGACGCCGCGCGTCGGCTGCGCCGCCACCAGGAGCGACAGGTCTCGGCTGAGCTCGCGGGCGAGCACGACCTTCTGCTGGTTTCCGCCGGACAGGTTGCCCACGAGCGTGTCGATGCCCTGGGCGCGCACGTCGAACTCCTCGAGCTTCTCGGTCGCGAACGCCTCGAGGGCCGCCCGCTGCACCGTCGCGCGCTTGACGAAGGGCTCGCCGTTGGAGCGGTCGAGCATGAGGTTCTCCGAGATCGTGAACGCGCCGACCAGACCGTCCTCCTTGCGGTCCTCGGGGACGAATCCGACGCCCTCGTCGAGGATCCTGCGCACGGAGCGTCCGTTCAGCTCCTGTCCGTTGAGGGTGATGGAGCCCTCGATCTGGTGCTGCAGGGCCAGGAGCGCCTCGGTGAGCTCGGTCTGACCGTTGCCCTGGACGCCCGCGACGGCCAGGATCTCGCCGCCGCGCACGTCGAAGCTGACGTCGTTGACCACACGCTGGCCGTTGTGGTCGAGCACCGTGAGGTTCTCGACCACGAGCGCCTTGTCGCCGAGCTGCGGCGGGTCCTTCTGCACGGTGAGCTCGACGGCGCGCCCGACCATCATCGACGCCAGCTCGCTGTTGCTCGCCGTGGGCGAGGCCTCGCCGACGACCTTGCCGAGGCGGATGACGGTGATCCGGTCCGCCACTTCGCGGACCTCGCGCAGCTTGTGCGTGATGAAGACGATGGAGGCGCCCGACTCCTTGAGCTGGCGCATGATGCCCATCAGCTCGTCGGTCTCCTGCGGCGTGAGCACCGCGGTCGGCTCGTCGAACACGAGGACCTTCGCATCGCGCGAGAGCGCCTTGATGATCTCGACGCGCTGCTGGACGCCCACCGGGAGGTCCTCGACGATGGCGTCGGGGTCGACGTCGAACCCGAACCGCGCCGAGATCTCGCGGACCCGCGCGCGTGCGGCCTCGAGGTCGAGGAAGCCGCCGGCCTTGGTCGACTCGTGGCCGAGCATGACGTTCTCGGCGACGGTGAAGACCGGCACGAGCATGAAGTGCTGGTGCACCATGCCGATGCCGGCGCGCATCGCGTCGCCCGGCCCGGCGAAGTTCTGCGGATGGTCGTCGAGCAGGATGGTGCCCTCGTCGGCGCGGTACAGCCCGTAGAGGACGTTCATCAGCGTCGACTTGCCGGCGCCGTTCTCACCCAGAAGACAGTGGATCTCACCCGGCTCGACCACGAGGTCGATGTGGTCGTTGGCGACGAGACTGCCGAACCGCTTCGTGATCCCGCGGAGTTCGAGCTTCATGTTCCCCGATCCTAGTGACGAGGGTGCGCTGGCCGCACCGGGCGAAAAGAAAGTGGGGAGGCCGTCACCGGCCTCCCCACTCGGGTGCGGGATCAGCCCGCGAGGTACGACGTGACCTCGATGGAGCCGTCGATGATGCCGGCGGCGATCGCGTCCAGCTCACCCTGCAGGTCGGGCGAGACGAGGTCCTCGAAGTCGTGGAACGGTGCGAGGCCCACGCCCTCGTTCTCGAGCGTGCCGACGAACGGCGTCGCGTCGAACTCGCCCTGACCGGCGGCGAGCACGGCCTCCTCGACACCCACGTCGATCAGCTTGCGGATCGAGGTGAGCAGCAGGTCCGAGACGCTGGGGTCGGTCTCGTAGACGTCGGCGTCGACACCGAGCAGCGCGATGTCGCGACCCGACGAGCGGATGACGGATGCGGCGCTCTGGTAGATCGGGCCGCCGACGGGCAGGAGCACGTCGACACCCTGGTCGACGAGACCCTGGGCGGCGTTGATGGCGTCCTGGTTGGCCTCGAAGCCACCGGTGAAGACACCGTCCTCGCCGTCCCAGCCGAGGACCTCGACGTCGGCGCCGTTCTCGGAGTTGTAGTACTCCACGCCCTGCTTGAAGCCGTCCATGAAGATCGAGACCGTCGGGAAGTTCATGCCGCCGAAGGTGCCGACCTTGCCGGCCTCGGAGTACGACGCCGAGGCGTAGCCGGCGAGGAACGCCGCCTGCGCGGTGTCGAACACGATGGGCTTGATGTTCTCGGAGTCGGTGACGCCGTCGAAGTCGTTGTCGACCATGTCGTCGATCGAGACGTACTCGACGTCGGGGTTGGCGATGGCCGACTCGCCGGCCGCGGCGGCCAGCGCGAAGCCGACCGTGATGATCAGCGAGCAGCCCTGGTCGACGAGGCTGGTGAGGTTCGGCGCGTAGTCGGACTCCGAGCCGGACTCGACGGCCTTGAACTCGACGCCCAGAGCGTCGGCGGCGGCCTCGAGGCCCTCGTAGCCGAGCTGGTTGAACGACTTGTCGTCGAAGCCGCCCGCGTCGGAGACCATGCAGGGCAGGAAGCCCTCGACGGCGGCGCCGGCCGCCTCGGTCTCGGTGGTCTCGTCGGGAGCTGCCGCGCAGCCCGCGAGGGCGACGGCCGTGGTCACGGCGGCGAGGCCGGCCAGCAGGCTCTTTCGGGTCGTAATGGTGGTCACTGTGCCTCCACGTGCAAGGGGACCCGCGTACCTCGCGGGTGCGCATCGAAGTTACCTCGCATGACGGGGAACTTGCCTTTCAGGAGGCTCCCTGGGCCCGAATGGTTACAAAGCCGCAATATCCGGACACACCGACGCCACAGAATGCCCGATCAGAAGCAGGTCACAGCACGTCGCCGCGACCGGTCAGCTTGAGGGCGTCCACAACCCCCTTGACGCGCTGCGCGTGCTCGCTCGTGGTGACCAGCAGCGCGTCCGCCGTATCGACCACCACGATGTCCTTGACGCCCACGAGGCTGATCACGCGGTTCGTCTGACTGACGACGATGCCGCTGGCGGCGTCGGCGAGGATTCGGGCGTTCTCTCCGAGGATCGCCAGGTCGTTCTTGCGCCCGTGGGAGTTGAGCTTGGCGAGGCTGGCGAAATCCCCCACGTCGTCCCAGTCGAAGTGCCCCGGGATCACCGCGAGCCGTCCCTTCTGGGCGGCCGGCTCGGCGACGGAGTAGTCGATCGCGATCTTCTTCAGCGTGGGCCACACGCGGTCGACGACGGGTCCGCGCGCGTCGCGGTCGTCCCACGCCTCCGCGAGATCCATCAGCCCCGCGTACAGGTGGGGCTCCTGCTCGGCGATCTCGCCGAGGATGACGTCGGCGCGGGCGATGAACATGCCGGCGTTCCACAGGTACGACCGGTCTGCGAAGTACTCCTTCGCGGTGTCGAGGTCGGGCTTCTCCACGAAGCTGTCCACGAGGGCCGCCTCGGGCGCCCCGTCGATGACGATCCCGTCGCCCTTCTTGATGTAGCCGAATCCGATCGAGGGCTCGGACGGCTGGATGCCGATGGTGCAGATGTACCCCTCGCGCGCGACGGCGACCGCCTGGCGCACCGCCCAGTCGAACAGGTGGGGCACGCGGATGACGTGGTCGGCCGCGAACGATCCGATGATGACGTCCGGCTCGCGGCGGGACAGGATCGCGGCGGCCAGGCCGATGGCCGCCGTCGAGTCGCGCGGCTCGGACTCGAGGAACACGTTGTGATCGGGGACCCCCGGCAGCTCCTTCTCGACGGCCGCGCGGTGGGCGCGGCCGGTCACGACGGCGATGCGCTCGGGACCGGCGAGCGGCTCGAGCCGGTCCCACGTGTCGGCCAGCAGCGTCTGCCCCGAACCCGTCAGATCGTGGAGGAACTTGGGCGCGTCCGCACGCGACAGCGGCCACAGCCTGCTGCCGATCCCGCCGGCGGGGATGATCGCGTAGAAGTCGTCGATGGGGTCGGGCATGCCGACAGGGTAGCCGGATGCCGGTCACACGGGGATGGCGGGCGCATGTCGGGCAGGTGACGCGGCATCCGACTTCTCTCGACGTCGAGACAGTTAGGTGAGCCTAATCCGCGCCGGGCCGCCGGACGGGAATAGGATGGCCGCAACGCCCGCGCGATGCCGGCGAACGAGGCGGTTCGACCGACCGCACGGACACGGCTTCGCGTCGCCCCACCAGTTCGAACCCAGGGAGGACGGCCGTGTCTGCACCAGCACGCGTCACACCGGAGGTATCCGAGACCACGTCCAAGACGCCGCGCGGAACGCTCTATCGCGGCCATGAGGGCATGTGGTCCTGGGTGCTGCACCGCATCACCGGCATCGCGATCTTCTTCTTCCTGCTGGTGCACGTGCTCGACACCGCCCTCATCCGCGTGTCGCCCGAGGCGTACGACGCCGTGATCGGCACCTACAAGAACCCGATCATGGGCGTCGGCGAGGTCGCCCTCGTCGGCGCGATCGCGTACCACGCCTACAACGGCCTCCGGATCATCCTGGTGGACATGTGGTCGTGGGCCACGCGCCATCAGCGCCAGCTGTGGTGGGGCGTGCTGGGACTGTGGGTCGTCACGATGGCCGGCTTCACGCCCCGCCATCTCATCAACGTCTTCTCGCAGATCGGAGGCGGGCACTGATGACCGCGATCGCCGAACCCCGCGCACCGCACTCCGCCCCGCGCCGCAGGGGACCCAACCTCGAGAAGTGGGGCTGGCTGTACATGCGCATCTCGGGCCTCGCGCTCGTGGTGCTCATCTTCGGCCACCTCTTCGTCAACCTGATGGTCGGCGACGGCATCCACGCCATCGACTTCGCCTTCGTGGCCGGCAAGTACACCACCCCGTTCTGGCAGTGGTGGGACGTGCTGATGCTGTGGCTGGCGCTCATCCACGGCGCCAACGGCATGCGCACGATCGTCAACGACTACGTGACGCACGGCGGCACCCGCCGCGTGCTGGTGTGGGCGATCGGGCTCGCCGCGGCCTTCCTCATCCTCCTCGGCACGCTCGTCGTGTTCACGTTCGACCCCTGCCTGGGCTTCGACGCGAGCACCGCCTCCGAGACCATGATCGAGATCTGCGGCTGACCCCCGGCCATCTCTTCGACTGAACAGCGCAGCGGAAAGCATCACAGTGACCACTGAGACCACAGACAGCTACGTCAAGGACGGCGTCCACTACCACCAGTTCGACGTCGTCATCGTCGGCGCCGGCGGCGCCGGCATGCGCGCCGCCATCGAGGCGGGCCCCGGCGCCAAGACCGCCGTCATCACGAAGCTCTACCCCACGCGCTCCCACACCGGCGCGGCGCAGGGCGGCATGGCCGCGGCCCTGGCCAACGTCGAGGAGGACTCGTGGGAGTGGCACACCTTCGACACCGTCAAGGGCGGCGACTACCTCGTCGACCAGGACGCCGCCGAGATCCTCGCGAGAGAGGCGATCGACGCGGTCATCGACCTCGAGAACATGGGTCTGCCGTTCAACCGAACCCCCGAGGGCAAGATCGACCAGCGCCGCTTCGGCGGCCACACCGCCGACCACGGCAAGTCGCCCGTGCGCCGCGCGTGCTACGCCGCCGACCGCACCGGCCACATGATCCTCCAGACGCTGTTCCAGAACTGCGTCAAGCTCGGCATCAACTTCTTCAACGAGTTCTACGTCCTCGACCTGATCACGGTGAAGGACGACGAGGGCAAGACCGGCGTCGCCGGCGTCGTCGCGTACGAGCTGGCCACCGGCGACCTGCACGTCTTCCACTCCAAGGCGGTCGTGTTCGCCACCGGCGGCTTCGGCAAGATCTTCAAGACGACCTCCAACGCCCACACCCTCACCGGCGACGGCGTCGGGATCGTCTGGCGCAAGGGCCTGCCGCTGGAGGACATGGAGTTCTTCCAGTTCCACCCGACCGGCCTCGCCGGCCTCGGCATCCTCCTGACCGAGGGCGCCCGCGGCGAGGGCGCGATCCTGCGCAACGTCTCGGGCGAGCGCTTCATGGAGCGCTACGCCCCCACCATCAAGGACCTCGCGCCGCGCGACATCGTCAGCCGCTGCATGGTGCAGGAGGTCGCCGAGGGACGCGGCGCCGGCCCGCACCGCGACTACGTGCTGCTGGACTGCACGCACCTGGGCGCCGAGGTGCTCGAGACCAAGCTCCCCGACATCACCGAGTTCGCCCGCACGTACCTCGGCGTCGACCCCGTCGTCGAGCCCGTGCCGGTCATGCCGACGGCCCATTACGCGATGGGCGGCATCCCGACCAACAACGATGCGCAGGTCCTCGCCGACAACACCACCGTCGTCCCCGGCCTCTACGCCGCAGGGGAGTGCGCGTGCGTGTCGGTGCACGGCTCGAACCGCCTGGGCACCAACTCGCTGCTGGACATCAACGTCTTCGGCAAGCGCGCCGGCCGCAACGCGGTCGAATACGTGCAGACCGCCGACTTCGTCCCGCTGCCCGAAGATCCCGCGAAGGAGGTCCGCGACATGATCGAGGGCCTGCGGAGCAACACCGGCACCGAGCGCATCGCGGTCCTGCGCAAGAAGCTGCAGGACGAGATGGACCGCAAGGCCCAGGTGTTCCGCACCGACGAGTCCCTCAGCGAGGTGCTCGAGGTCATCGAGGAGCTCCGCGCGCGCTACCGGAACATCCACGTCGATGACAAGGGCAAGCGGTACAACACCGATCTGCTCGAGGCGGTGGAGCTCGGCTTCCTGCTCGACATCGCCGAGGTCGTGGTCGTCACCGCGAAGAACCGCGAAGAGAGCCGCGGCGGTCACATGCGCGACGACTTCCCCACGCGCGACGACGAGAAGTACATGCAGCACACGATGGCCTACCTGTCGGGCGACGCCGGCTCCTCGAACGCCGAGGACCACATCCGCCTGGGCTGGAAGCCCGTCGTCTTCACCAAGAACGAAGCCGGCGAGTTGCGTTACCCGCCGCTGGAGAGGAAGTACTGATGGCGCAGGTCGTCGAGGCCGTCGAGGCCGCTGAGACTCCCGCCGAGGAGACCGGCGGCGACACCGGCATCCAGTCGTTCCTGGTCACCTTCATCGTGCGCCGCTTCGACCCCGAGGTCGACGAGGAGCCGCGCTGGGTCGACTACGACGTGGAGCTGTACTCCACCGACCGCGTCCTGGACGCCCTGCACAAGATCAAGTGGGAGGTCGACGGGTCGCTGAGCTTCCGCCGCTCGTGCGCCCACGGCATCTGCGGCTCGGACGCGATGCGCATCAACGGCCGCAACCGGCTCGCGTGCAAGACGCTCATCAAGGACCTCGACATCTCCAAGCCCATCTACGTCGAGGCGATCAAGGGCCTGCCGCTCGAGAAGGACCTCATCGTCGACATGGAGCCGTTCTTCGCCTCCTTCCGCGAGGTGCAGCCGTTCCTGATCTCGAACTCGGCGCCCGAGCCCGGCAAGGAGCGCGTGCAGTCGATCGTCGACCGCGAGGTCTTCGACGACACCACCAAGTGCATCCTGTGCGCCGCGTGCACGTCCTCGTGCCCGGTGTTCTGGACCGACGGGCAGTACTTCGGCCCCGCCGCGATCGTGAACGCGCACCGGTTCATCTTCGACTCGCGCGACGACGCCGGCGATGTGCGCCTGGACATCCTCAACGACAAGGAGGGCGTGTGGCGCTGCCGCACGACCTTCAACTGCACCGAGGCGTGCCCGCGCGGCATCGAGGTCACCAAGGCCATCGCCGAGGTCAAGCAGGCGGTCATCCGGGGCGGCGGGCGCTGAACCGGGCGGCGGTCACCGCCGCCTACGCGGCGCAGGGCCTCGGCTACGCCGTGGTCGTGACGTCGCTGCCCGCGCTCAAGGAGCGCCAGTCGGTCGACGACATCGTCGTGACCGCGATCGTGCTCGGCGTCGCGCTCTTCGCCGCGGCGGGGTCCGTGCTCGCCAATGCCGTGGCGGTGCGCTTCGGCAGCCGCATCGCGCTCGTGCTCGGGCTCGCGCTGCAGGGCGTGGCGCTGCCGCTCATCGCGGTGCCGACCCCCTTCCCCGTCTTCGTGGCCGCCTTCGCGGTCTTCGGCGCGGGCCTCGGCTGCGTCGACGCGGCGTCGGCGATGCAGGGCGTCGCCGTGCAGCGCGCCACGGGCCGCCAGCTGCTCGGCGGGTTCTTCGCAGCACTCACGGCCGCGGCGATCGTCGGCGCGCTGCTCGTCTCCGCGGTCGCGGCGACGGCGACCGCCGCAGGGGTGGCGCTCGCGGCCGCCGGCGCGATCGCGCTCGGCATCGCGGCGTTCGGCATCCGCGGCTTCGTGCGCGACGTGCCCGTCGACGCGGCGCTCCCCCGCGCCGAGCGAGGCGTGCTCCCCCGCGGGGCGATCTGGGCCTTCGGCCTGGTGATCCTCGCCGCGTTCGTCGTGGACTCGGCCGTGAGCACCTGGAGCGCGGTGTACCTGCAGGACGGCCTCTCGGCGGCGGCATGGCTGGCGCCGCTCGGCTACGCCGCCTATCAGGCGGTCGTCCTCGTCACACGCCTCGTGACCGACCGGCTCCTCCCCCGCTTCGGGCGGGCGCGGCTGGTCGCCGTCGCCGTGACGGTGTCGGCGATCGGCTGCGGCGCAGTCGCCCTCGTCCCGTCGCCCGCGGTCGCCGTCGCCGGCTTCGCCCTCGCGGGGCTCGCCACCGGCATCCTCGTGCCCGTCGCCTTCGGCGCCGCCGGCGACGCGGCACCGTTGCACGCCGACCAGGTCATCGCGCGGGTCAACATCTTCAACTACGCCGGCGCGATCTTCGGCGCCGTCGGCGTCGGCGTCCTCGCCGAGGGCACCGGGCTGGGGCCGGCGTTCATCGTGCCCGCGGTCGTGCTCCTCATCGCGCTGGTCGCGCTCCCCCGGTTCCGACGCGCCGGTGCGGACAGCACCGTGCAGGCGGCATCCGCTCCTCGATAGTCTGGCGCGGTGGCAGCGAAAGGCGGACGCGAGCGGCACAGGCAGGCGCGCGGCGCCGCCGACGCCGCGGCCCTCGAGGAGCAGACGCTCCGCCACCGTTGGGAGACGACGCAGGAGAGCCTCAAGGAGCGCTTCGACCAGCCCATCGAACGCGCGACCGCGATCACGCGCGTCACGCTCGGGTGGTTCCCCATCCGCGTCTGGCGGCACTTCCTGCAGCACAACGGATTCCTGCTCGCCGCCGGCGTGAGCTACCAGGCGCTGTTCGCGGCCTTCGCCGCGATCTACGTCGCCTTCGCCGCCGCCGGCATCTGGCTCGGCGGCAGCCAGCAGGCGATCGACGGGCTCATCGACTTCATCAACAGCTACATCCCGGGCCTCATCGCCCCCGAGGGCGGCGTCTTCACCCCCGAGGAGGTGGAGTCGGTCGCCGACTCGACGACGGGCGTGCTGGGGATCACCGGTGTGATCGCCCTCGCCACCCTGATCTGGACCGCGATCGGATCCATCACGTTCGCCCGCCGCGCGGTGCGCGACATCTTCGGCATCCCGCCCGACCGTCGCAACTACCTGCTGCTGAAGTCCACCGACTTCGTCGCCGCGGCAGCGTTCGGCACCGCGCTGCTGCTCGGGTGGGGACTCACCTCGGCCGGCACGTTCGCGCTGGACTGGGTCTTCGGTCTGTTCGACTGGAGCCGGAGCTCGGTCTGGTACAACGTCGCGGGCGCGCTCATCGCGTTCACGCTCCTGATCGCGCTCAACACGGGCGTGATCGCGAGCCTGGTGAAGTTCCTCACCGGCACCGCCCTGCGCTGGCGTCAGATCTGGCCGGGCGCGATGCTCGGCGGCGTCGCGACCGCCGTGCTCCAGATCGGCGCCGGCATCGCGCTGGCCTACACGCCCACGAACGTGCTGCTGGCCACGTTCGCCGTCTTCATCGGTCTGCTGCTGTGGTTCCGGCTGGTCGGCATCGTGCTGCTCGTGGCGGCATCGTGGATGGCGGTGTCGGCGGGCGACGCCGACATGCCGATCCTGGAGCAGTCCGAGGCCGACCGCCTGATCGCCGAGCACCGGGCGCTGCTGCTCGCGGCGCGCGTGCGGCTGCGCACCGCCGAGGAGGCGCTGGAGCACTCGCCGTGGTACCGGCGCTGGCAGGCGCAGCGGGCCGTCCACGAGGCCGAGGACGAGCTCGCCCAGGTCGAGGCGGAGAAGCCCCCCGAGCCCAAGCGCGGGTCCCTCTTCGAGTGACCGACGCTGTCCGCGGCCGCGGTTAGGCTGTCGGTCGTGCCTTCACGACTCCGCATCGCCTCCATCAACGTCAACGGCATCCGCGCCGCCGTCCGCAAGGGCATGATCGAGTGGCTCGACGAGGCGGACGTCGACATCATGGCGCTGCAGGAGGTGCGCGCGACCGAGGCGCAGCTGGCGGAGGCGCTGCCGGGCTGGCACATCGTGAACGACGAGGCCGCGGCGAAGGGCCGGGCGGGCGTGGCGATCGCGAGCCGGATGCCGGCGATCGCGGTGCGGCGGGCGCTGCGCGACGAGGACGCGGGCGCCGAACCGCTCGACACGGCGGGTCGATGGATCGAGGCCGACTTCGCCGTCGGCGACGAGCGCCTCACCGTCGTGAGCGCCTACGTGCACACCGGCGAGGCCGACACCCCCAAGCAGGATCCGAAGTGGGCGTTCCTCGACGCGCTCGAGGTGCGCCTGCCGCAGCTCCGGCAGCACTGCCCGCTCGCCGTCGTCATGGGCGACCTGAACGTCGGACACCGCGAGCTCGACATCCGCAACTGGAAGGGCAACGTCAAGAAGTCCGGGTTCCTGCCGCGCGAGCGCGCCTACTTCGACCGCTTCTTCGGAGCGGCCGGCGCCGAGATCGCGTGCGCCGACGGGACCACGGGAACCGGTCTCGGCTGGGTGGATGTCGGCCGACGCTTCGCCGGTGACGTCGACGGGCCCTACACGTGGTGGTCCATGCGCGGACGCGCCTTCGACAACGACACCGGATGGCGCATCGACTACCACGTCGCGACCCCCGAGCTCGCTGAGCGCGTGACCGACTACCGGGTGCACCGCGCCGACGCGTGGGACACCCGGTGGAGCGATCACGCCCCCGTCGTCGCGGACTACGCCGTCGGCTGAAGCGCCGCCTTGCGCGCGAGCGCCAGCCACGTCTCCACGACGGTGTCGGGGTTCAGCGACATGGACTCGATGCCCTGATCCAGCAGCCACTCGGCGAGATCGGGGTGGTCCGACGGGCCCTGCCCGCAGATGCCGATGTACTTGCCGCGCCGCTTGCACGCGCTGATCGCCATCTCGAGGACCTTCAGGACCGCGGGGTTGCGCTCGTCGAACGTCGATGCGACCAGCGACGAATCCCGGTCGAGCCCCAGCACGAGCTGGGTCATGTCGTTCGAGCCGATCGAGAACCCGTCGAAGTGGTCGAGGAACTCGTCCGCCAGCAGGGCGTTGGAAGGCAGCTCGCACATCATCACGACTTCGAGCCCGTTCTCGCCGCGGCGCAGGCCGTTCTCGGCGAGCAGCTCCACGACGCCGGCACCCTCGGCCACCGTCCGCACGAACGGCACCATGATCTTCACGTTCGTCAGGCCCATGTCGTCGCGCACGCGCTTCATGGCCTCGCACTCCATCTCGAAGCACTCCCGGAAGTCGGGGGCGACGTAGCGCGACGCCCCGCGCCACCCGAGCATCGGGTTCTCCTCCTCCGGCTCGTAGCGGCTGCCGCCGATCAGGTTGGCGTACTCGTTCGACTTGAAGTCGCTCATCCGCACGATCACGGGCTCGGGGGCGAAGGCCGCCGCGATCATCGACACGCCTTCGGCGACGCGGTCGACGAAGTACTCGCGCGGCGACGGGTAGGACGCGATGCGCTCATCGATCTCGGCGCGCAGGTCCGCCGGCAGCGTGTCGTGCTCGAGCAGAGCGCGCGGGTGGATGCCGATCTGACGGTTGATGATGAACTCCAGCCGCGCCAGTCCCACGCCGCGGTTGGGCAGCTTCGAGAACGAGAACGCCTGGTCGGGGGTGCCCACGTTCATCATCAGCTTCACCGGGATCTCGGGCATCTGGTCGAGGTGGGTCTCCTCCTCGACGAAGTCGAGCAGGCCGTCGTAGACGAGGCCGTCGTCGCCCTCCGCGCACGAGACGGTCACCGGGGTGCCGTCATGCAGAGCACGGGTGGCGCTGCCGGTTCCCACGACGGCGGGGATGCCGAGCTCGCGCGCGATGATCGCGGCGTGACACGTGCGCCCGCCGCGGTCGGTCACGATCGCGGCCGCCTTCTTCATGATCGGCTCCCAGTCGGGGTCGGTCATGTCGGCCACCAGCACGTCGCCGGTCTGGAACTGCGTCATCTGATCGAGGCTCGTCAGCACGCGCACCTTGCCGGCCCCGATCTTCTGACCGATCGCGCGACCGGCCACCAGCACGTCGCCGCCCTCGCGCAGGACGAAGCGACGCATGACGTTGCCGTCCGCGCGCGAGACCACCGTCTCGGGGCGCGCCTGCACCACGAACAGCTCGCCGGTCACGCCGTCCTTGGCCCACTCGATGTCCATCGGGCGACCGTAGTGCTCCTCGATGGTGAGCGCCTGCCGCGCCAGCTCCTCGACATCGGCGTCGGTGATGCAGAAGTGCTGCCGGTCCGCCTCGGGGACGTCCTCGAACGCGGTCGATCCGCCGACGTTGACGCCCGAGGTGTAGCGCATCGCGACCGCCTTCTCGCCGACCTGACGCTTCAGGATGGCCGGGCGCCCGGCGCGCAGCGCGGGCTTGTAGACGTAGAACTCGTCCGGGTTGACCGCGCCCTGCACGACGGCCTCGCCGAGCCCGTACGACCCGGTCACGAAGACGGCCCGGTCGAAGCCCGACTCGGTGTCGACGGTGAACATGACACCCGATGCACCGACGTCGGAGCGCACCATGCGCTGCACTCCCGCTGAGAGGAAGACGTCGTGGTGCTCGAATCCGTGGTGGGCGCGATAGTCGATCGCGCGGTCGTTGTAGAGCGAGGCGAACACCGCCCGAACGGCGTGGAGGATGTTGTCGACGCCGCCGATGTTCAGGAAGGTCTCCTGCTGCCCGGCGAACGAGGCGTCGGGGAGGTCCTCCGCCGTCGCGCTGGAGCGCACGGCCCAGGTCACGCCCTCGGGGTCGGGGTCGTCCGCGACGATCTTCGCGTAGGCGTCCCGCAGGTCCTGCTCCAGGTCCGGCGGGAACGGCTGGTCCTCGATCCACGCGCGCACGTCGGCGCCGACACGGGCGAGCTCGGTGACGTCGTCCATGTCCAGGGACTCGACCGCGGACTTGATGCGCTGCATGAGGCCGTCGTGTTCCAGGAATCGGCGATACGCGTCGGCGGTCGTCGCGAATCCGCCGGGCACCTTCACGCCCGCCTCCGACAGGTGGGAGACCATCTCTCCGAGCGACGCGTTCTTGCCACCCACCTGGGGAAGATCGGCCATGCCGATGTCCTGGAACCACAGAATGTTGCTCATTCGTTCGAACCTCTCTCGGACTCGGGTCACGCACGCAGCTTCATGGTCTGCATGATGACCGCGGACATCTCCTCGACGCTCTTCGTCGATGAGTTCAGGAACGGCACGCGGTTGCGCCGATACAGGTCTTCGGCACGCCGCAGCTCGAGCGTGCACTGCTCGAGGCTGGAGTAACGCGAGCTGGGACGGCGCTCGTGGCGCACCTGGCTCAACCGCAGCGGCGTGGTCGTGAGGCCGAAGCATCGCTCGGCGTACGGCGCCACCATCTTCGGCAGCGAGTCGGTCGGGAAGTCGTCGTCGGTGAGCGGATAGTTCGCCACCAGCAGCCCGTACTGCAGCGCGAGGTACATCGTGGTCGGGGTCTTGCCGCAGCGGGAGGGCGCCACGATGATGATGTCCGCAATGTCGAGAGCCCGCATGCTCTGGCCGTCGTCGTGCTCGATGGCGTATTCGACGGCGCGCATGCGCGCCTGGTAGCGCTGCATGTCGCCGACGCCGTGGTACTGCCCCATCTGCTCCGAGGCATCCGCTCCGAGCGCCTCTTCGAGCTCGGTGAGGTGACCGGCGAGCAGATCGATCGTGACGGCGCGCGCCTCGGCGAGGATGGCGCGCAGCTGAGCCTGCTTGACGGTCGTGAACACGACCGGCGCGAGGCCCGCGTCGGCGGCCCGGTCGATCTCCGAGACGACGTCGCGCGCACCGGCCTCGGTGTCGACGAACGGGATCGTGCGGTGCTCGAAGCTGATCGCGGGGAAGTTCACCAGCAGAGCGCTGCCGAGCGTCTCGGCGGTGATGCCCGTGCTGTCGGAGACGAAGTAGGCGGCGCGGCGGCCGGACACCGTCGGCACAGCGCCCGTGGCGATGGGGACGCGCGGATCGATCACCGGCTCTCCCTTCTGGGGATGAGTCAAGAACTGCGGTGAACTCACCCTACGCACCTCTCACGGGGACCTTCCGGCCAAATGGGAGCGAAACTTCTCATGTTCTTGCTCCTCGCGAAGAACCGGCGCCCATGCCGTCCTCGCTCGCCTGCTCATCGCCGCACGCGCTCACCCCTCCAGCATGGAGGCGGCCGGCCCGCCGCGCCAGGGACCTTGGGCCTGATGGAAGCCGTCGCGCGTCGCGGGGGCGACCGATCGCCGTGGCAGGATTGAGGGATGCAGAAACCGCGCCTGTACTCCGGCATGCAGCCTTCGGCCGACTCGCTCCAGATCGGCAACTACATCGGAGCTCTCATGCAGTGGCGCGACCTGCAGGAGTCCTACGACGCGTTCTTCTCGGTCGTCGACCTCCACGCGATCACCGTCGCGCAGGACCCCGAGCACCTGCGCGAGAAGACCCGCCGCACCGCCGCTCAGTACATCGCGGCCGGCATCGAGCCCTCGCGCTCGACCCTCTACGTGCAGTCGCACGTCCCCGCGCACGCCGAGCTCGCGTGGATCCTCTCGACCATCACCGGGTTCGGCGAGGCCGGCCGCATGACCCAGTTCAAGGACAAGTCCCAGCGCTACGGCGCCGACGCCACGAGCGTGGGGCTGTTCACCTACCCGGTGCTGATGGCCGCCGACATCCTGCTGTACCAGACCGACATCGTGCCGGTCGGCGACGACCAGAAGCAGCACGTCGAGCTCACGCGCGACCTCGCCGAGCGCTTCAACTCGCGCTTCGGCCAGACCTTCCGCGTCCCGATGCCCGTCATCCAGCAGGACACCGCGCGCATCTACGACCTGCAGAACCCGACGGCGAAGATGTCGAAGTCGGCCGAGACGGATGCCGGAGTCCTGTGGCTCCTGGACGAGCCGTCGAAGTCGGCGAAGAAGATCATGCGCGCCGTCACCGACAGCGAGGGCTCGGTCCGCTACGACCGCGAGAACAAGCCCGGCGTCTCGAACCTGCTCGTGATCTACGCGGCCCTCACCGGTCGCCAGATCCCGGCGATCGAGGACGAGTACGCCGGCCGCGGCTACGGCGACTTCAAGAAGGGCCTGGCGCAGGTCGTGGTCGAGGAGTTCGGCCCGGTGCGCGAGCGCGCCCTCGAACTGCTGGACGACCCGGCCGAGCTCGACCGCGTGCTCGCGGTCAACGCCGCCAAGGCGTCCGAGGTCGCGAACCGCACGCTCGCCGACGTGTACGAGAAGATCGGCCTCCTCCGCCGCGTCTGAGGCCCCCCGCCCCGTCTGAGGCCCCACCGCCGCGTCTGAGGCCCCAGGCCCCACCGCCCCGTCCGGGGTCGGGGTCGCTCCCGCCTCGACCGCGCGTGCACGGATTCAGGCAGTCCTGGACGACACGCCGCCGACCCTCGGCGCGCCGCGTGCGACTGCCTGAGTTCGTGCACCCGGGCGAAGCGGCAGCGGCCGGAGCGGGGCACGGCCCGCTCCGGACGACGGCCGCTAGGGACGACCGGCCGCTAGAGACGACGGGCCGCGAGGACGCCGCGCAGGGCGTCGACGACCTCGTGCGGGCGGTGCATGATCTGCGTCGCGGTGAACCGGAGCGTCAAGAACCCCTGCGCGGCGAGCTCGATGTCGCGCGCCCGGTCGCGCAGCTGCTCCTCCCAGGACGAGTGGAACTGCCTGCTGTCGCACTCGATGACCAGCCAGCCATCGGCGACGAGGTCGACGCGCCCGACGCCGACGAACTCCACCTGCAGCTCC
Organism: Microbacterium thalassium; assembly: GCF_014208045.1. NCBI lineage: Bacteria > Bacillati > Actinomycetota > Actinomycetes > Micrococcales > Microbacteriaceae > Microbacterium > Microbacterium thalassium. Next base: position 1,693,778 of record NZ_JACHML010000001.1, on the reverse strand, counting down.
ACCGTGCAGCCGAGGGCGCGGAGCATCAACCGCACCAGCGTCTCGGGGCCCGACTCCGCGCGACCGTCGATATGGGGTCGGAGCGCGCGGTACTTCCTCGGCAGCGCCTCGAAGAGCACCCCCAGATCTGACTCCGCGATGAATCCGGTGAAGAGCGCGCTGTCGATCGAGGCGATCGCCTCACGGGGAGACTGACACCGCACAGCATGCGCGAGCGCGTCGACGGGATGGACGGCTGCGCCGTCATCCGGCAGAGGGCGGATCGTGCGGTGCCAGTGCAGGACGGGCGCCCGACGCGATCGGCCCGCCAGCTTGCGGCGGCGCGAGTCGGGGTCGCGCATGCGACTCATGGAGCGCGGCAGGTGGATGTGGATCGGCCCGCGGGACTGCACGAAAACGCCGTGGTGCCGCAGCAGCGACAGGCACGTGAGTCTGCCGCCCACGCGCACCGCGCGCACGAAGGCCGACGGAGCGTCTCCTGGCAGATACGCACCCTGCCGGGCGCGGATCCAGTCGCCGTGCGCGACCGCGCGCGCGAGTCCCCGGCGGCCGAACTCCGCCAGAAGCTCCGCGCGCGATCGCACGCGGATGCCCGCCTCGGCACAGGCGGCACCCGGCCCGGCCGCGGCATCCCGGCTCGCATCATCGTCCGCCTCAGTCACACCGCGATCCTCGGCATCGTCGCGGTGGGCCACCCGACCGGCCCTGCACCGGTGGATGAGTCACGGACGCCGGTCCCCTGGGGAGGAGACCCACCTGTGCCGGAACTCAGGCAGACACGCGGGCGGGGTCACGCCCACCCGGCGTGTCGTGCGACGCTGCCTGAGTTCGTGCACGCGCTGGAGGCCGCGAGGTCCGGGGGCCGCGGCGCCGCCGGAGGCGGTCGGCATCCGAGTCCCCGCCCCTAGGGTGGGGGTGTGCATCCCGTCATCCTCCGCACTCCGCGCTTGGAGCTGTCGGTGCCCACGGCGGCGGATGTCGACGCGATCTACGCCGCCTGCCAGGCGAGGGACATCCAGCGCTACACGACCGTGCCCTCGCCCTACGAGCGTCGCCACGCCGAAGGGTACGTCGCACAGATCCCCAAGGACTGGGCGACGGGCGAGAACCTCTCGTGGGGCATCCACCAGCGCGCGAGGATGATCGGCACGATCGGGCTGTACCGCATCGCGGACGGCATCGGCGAGCTCGGCTACTGGATGGCGCCGTCCTTCCGCGGCGGCGGACGCCTGCGCGAGGCGGCCACGGCGGTCATCGACTGGGGGTTCGCGCAGGAGGGACTCGACCTCGTCCGGATCTCGTGGCGTGCGGTGGCGGGGAACGTCGGCTCGGCGCGCGTCGCGCGCACCCTCGGCTTCCGGTACGAGGGGACGATGCGGCAGTCGCTCGTGAACGGCCACGGCCGCGACGACGGCTGGATCGCGGGTCTTCTGCGCACCGACGACCGCACGCCGCAGCCCTGGCCGGTGCTCGAGGACTGACCCGCCGTCGGCGGCGCGTGCCAGGATGGGCGCATGCCCGAGATGCCGGAGGTGCAGGGACTCGTCGAGTTCCTGCGCGGCCGCGCGACGGGGCTCGCCGTCACCCGCGCGACCGTCGCGAACATCGCCGCGCTGAAGACGTACGACCCCCCGCTGACCGCGCTCCACGGCGCGAAGATCGCCGGCGCGGAACGCCACGGCAAGTTCGTCGACCTCCGAGCGGATGCCGCGGGCGATGAGCTGCACCTCGTCTTCCACCTCGCCAAGGCCGGGTGGCTGCGGTGGTACGACGAGCTGCCGAAGACGGTGATCAAGCCCGGCCGCACGCCGATCGCCCTGCGCGTCGGCTTCGACGACGGATCGGGCTTCGACCTGACCGAGGCCGGCACCAAGAAGTCGCTCGCGGTCTACGCCGCGCGCTCGGCCGCGGACGTGCCCGGGATCGCGCGCCTCGGCCCCGATCCCCTCGATCCGGCGTTCGACCGCGACGCGTTCGCGGCGCTGCTCGCGGGCAGACGCACCCAGATCAAGGGCGTGCTGCGCGACCAGGCCATCATCGCGGGAGTCGGCAACGCGTACAGCGACGAGATCCTGCATGCCGCGAAGATGTCGCCGTACGCCCTGGCGGCGAGCCTCGACGACGCCGAGATCGACCGCCTCTTCCAGGCGATGACCGACACGCTGACGGATGCCGTGGCCACCGCCTCCGGCAAACCCCCCGCAGACCTGAAGGACGCCAAGCGCCGCGGGATGCAGGTGCACGGACGCCGCGGCGAAGCGTGCCCGGTGTGCGGCGACGAGGTCCGCAGCGTCTTCTTCGCCGACAACTCCCTCGAGTACTGCCCCACGTGCCAGACGGGCGGCAAGATCCTCGCCGACCGGCGCCTCTCGCGCCTGCTCAAGTGACGGCTCAGCGCCCGGTCGTCCCCATCAGCTCGCGCGCGTCCTCGTCGACCCAGTCCAGCGACTTCGACACCGCCTTCTTCCACATGCGGTACCGGCGCTCGCGCTCGTCCTCGCCCATGCGCGGCTCGAACCGCGCATCCTCCTGCCAGTGGGCGCGCAGCTCGTCGCGGCTCCCCCACACGCCGGTGGCGAGTCCGGCGGCGTAGGCGGCGCCGAGCGCCGTCGTCTCGACGACCTTCGGGCGCACGACCGGCAGCCCCAGGATGTCGGCCTGGAACTGCATCAGCAGGTCGTCGCGGGTCATGCCGCCGTCCACGCGCAGCTCGTCGAGCTCGCGGCCGGTGTCGGCGACGACCGCCTCGATGACGTCCCGGCTCTGGAACGCCGTGGACTCCAGCGCGGCCCGGGCGATGTGCGCCTTGTTGACGTAGCGGGTGAGGCCGACGAGGGCGCCGCGCGCATCCGGGCGCCAGTACGGCGCGAACAGCCCCGAGAACGCCGGCACGAAGTACGCCCCGCCCGCGTCGGCGACGGTTCCGGCGAGCTTCTCGACGTCCTCCGACCGCTGGATGATCCCGAGGTTGTCGCGCAGCCACTGCACGAGAGAGCCCGTGACCGCGATGGAGCCCTCGAGGGCGTAGTGGGCGGGCTCGTCGCCGCACCGGTATGCGACGGTCGTGATGAGTCCGCGCTCGGAGCGGACGATCTCGGTGCCGGTCCCCACGAGCAGGAAGTTCCCGGTGCCGTACGTGTTCTTCGACTCCCCCGCCTCGAACGCGGCCTGCCCGAAGGTCGCCGCCTGCTGGTCGCCGAGGATGCCGGCGATCGGGACGTCGTTCGCGACCGACGGCAGCTGCGTCCGGCCGACGACCTCGCTCGACGAGCGGATCTCGGGCATCATCGCGCGCGGGATCCCCCACACCTCGAGGAGCTCGTCGGCCCAGTCCAGGGTCTGCAGGTCCATCAGCAGCGTGCGGCTGGCGTTCGTGACGTCGGTGACGTGGATGCCCCCGCGGGTGCCGCCGGTCAGGTTCCACACCACCCACGTGTCGGGGGTGCCGAACAGCACCTCGCCGCGCTCCGCCGCCTCGCGCGCACCCGGCACGCGATCGAGCAGCCACGCGATCTTCGAGGCCGAGAAGTAGGTCGCCAGCGGCAGGCCCGTCTGCTCGGCGAACCGGTGGGTTCCGAGCTCGCCCGACGCCATCTCGTCCACCCGGGCCTGCGTCCGGGTGTCCTGCCACACGATGGCGTGGTGGACGGGCCGCCCGGTGCGCCGGTCCCACACGATCACCGTCTCGCGCTGGTTGGTCACGCCGATGCCGGCGATGTCGGATGCCGTCAGGTGCGCCCGCGACAGCGCCGCCGACACGACGAACTCGGTGTTCGTCCAGATCTCGACCGGATCGTGCTCGACCCATCCCGCGCGCGGCAGGATCTGCTCGTGCTCCCGCTGCGCGTCCGCGCGCGGCACGCCGTGCGCGTCGAACACGATCGCCCGCGTGGACGTGGTCCCCTGATCGATGGCCAGCACGTGCCCGGGCACGGCGTCTCCTTCCCGGCGGGAGCCCCGCACATCGTCGTCGATGACCCGCCCGGCAGGCGGCTGCGGTCAGGCTATCGCGACCGAGGCCGGATCCCACGTCGGATCGGCGGCGTGCACACTCGCCAGCGCCCGCGCCACCTCGGCCGCCTGCGCCGCGGCATCCCAGCCGACCGCCGTTCCGATCGCCTCGGCGATCTCGCGCGCAGCCTCGAGCGTCGCGCCGCCCGTGAACGCGATCGATGTGCGACGCAGCAGGACGTCGTCGAGGTGCACGACGTCCTCGGTGCGCGCGAGGTGCCGCAGTTCGCCGGTGCTGTAGTCGGGCAGGCTCCGCAGCGGCGCGTCGTCGGGGTCGGCGACGATCGCGTCGATGACCGCCGCCGCGTGCGTGCCGTACCGGTCGAGCAGCACTGCGGCGCGGTCCGCGCCGACGGTGTCGTCATGGCCCATCGCCCACTGGCGGCGCCGCCGCTCGGTCGTGGGGAAGCCGCGCCCGCCGCCGATCGGCACGCCCCGCGTGGAGCTGCGGCGCGGGTGGGCGAGAATCTCGAGCGCACGATCGGCGAGGGACTCCGCCGAAGCGCGGAACGTCGTCCACTTGCCGCCGACGAGGCTCAGCACGCGGCTGTCGGCTCCGGTCAGCGGCGCCTCCTCGATGCGATAGTCGCGCGAGACGAACCCCGGCGCGACGTCGCCGTGCCCGGGCAGCGGCCGCACCCCCGAGAACCGATGCACGATGTGGGACCGGTCGACGCGGATGCCGGGCAGCACGTGACCGATGAGGTCGATGAAGTAGTCAACCTCGTCCTCGGTGCACACGACGGGATCCGCCATGTCGTGCTCGAGGTCGGTCGTGCCCACCAGCACGCGGCCCTTGAGGGGGTAGATGAGGACGATGCGGCCGTCCTTGTGCTCGAAGAACAGCTCGCGCCCGGCGGTGGCCGCCAGCAGCTCGGGGTGGTCGAGCACGATGTGCGAGCCCTTGGTCCCGCCCATGAACCGCGTCGGGTCGTCGAGGGCGGCGTTGGTCACGTCGACCCAGGGCCCGCTGGCGTTGATCACGACGGATGCCGCGAAGGCCCAGCGGACGCCGGTGACGGCATCCTCGAGCACGATCCTGCCGGCTTCGACGCCCGCAGCCCGGACGTAGTTGACCGCGCGTGCGCGATGGCCGCCGGCCTCCCGTCCGTCGCGGAGGACGTCGAGCGCGAGACGCTCGGGATCGTGGAGCGATGCGTCCCAGTAGGTCGCGGTGTACTTCACGTCGGGATTCAGCCGCGGCAGGATGCGCAGCGACGCCCTCCGGCCGTGGAACGAGTGGCGGGGCACACGTCCGCCTCCGGACGAGAACGAGTCGTAGATCGTCAGCCCGATCTTGATGAGCGCGGCGCCGCGTGCGCCGCGCCGGGCGCCCCCGTGGCGCAGGAACCGCAGCGGAGCGGTCAGCACGCCGGCGAACGTGGTGAAGATGGGGATCGTCGTCTGCAGCGGACGCACATAGTGCGGCGCGATGCGCAGCAGCGCGTTCCGCTCGGTGACGGCCTCGTGCACGAGGCGGAATTCGCCGTTCTCGAGGTACCGGATGCCGCCGTGGATCATGTGCGAGGACGCGGCCGAGGCGCCGCCGACGAAGTCGCCGCGCTCGACCAGCGCGACATCGACGCCCTGCAGGGCGAGATCCCGGAAGACGGCGATCCCGTTGATGCCGCCGCCGATCACCAGCACGTCGGCGTACGGCCTCTCTGCGAGCTCCTCGCGCCGTGACGCAGGATGTTCCATGCTCCCCCTCCGATGGCTCCAGGCTAGGGCCGGCGGCGGACGTCGCGGCCGATCCGGGGCCCGTCGGTGCAGACGCACATGGAACGCGCAGGTTCGCGCGAACCGGAATGATTCGACGGCCGGTGCGTTGGGTAGACTTCAGAGATCAACGTGCTCCGGGGTCGGTGGGAATCCGAACCGGCGGTGACAGTCCGCGAACCGAGGCGACGCATCCGAAAGGGGTCGTCCCGGCCGATCCGGTGGAAATCCGGAACCGACGGTGATGCGACGGGTATCCGTCGCTAGTCCGGATGGGAGGCAGCACGAGGCGGCGCGCAACGCGCCGCGGCTTCCCGTTGCCCCGGTGCCCGAGCGGACCGGAAGACGAGGCGGCGGACATGGCGGCGAGCGACATCGAGCGCGCGGCGATGCGGCGCGCGCTCCAGCTCGCCCGCCGCGGGCCGCGCGGTCTGAACCCGCAGGTCGGCGCCGTCATCCTCTCGCCCGCCGGAGACATCGTCGCCGAGGGCTGGCACCGCGGCGCCGGCACCGCGCACGCCGAGGTCGACGCGCTGGCCCGCCTCGACCCGCGCGCGGCCGAGGGCGCGACCGCGGTGGTGACCCTCGAGCCGTGCAACCACACCGGTCGCACCGGTCCCTGCTCCGAGGCCCTCATCTCCGCCGGGATCGCACGCGTCGTCTATGCGACGCCCGATCCGGGCGCGAACTCCTCGGGTGGCGCCGCGCGTCTGCGCGCCGCCGACGTCGAGGTCGAGGCGGATGTCGAGAGCGAGGCCGCGGTCGATCTGCTCGGATCGTGGCTGGAGGTCCAGCGGCTCGGGCGCCCGCACGTCACCGTCAAGTGGGCCCAGAGCCTCGACGGTCGCGCGGCCGCCGCCGACGGCACGAGCCAGTGGATCACCGGGCCCGCCGCCCGCGCCGACGTCCATCGTCGCCGCGCGGCGGCCGACGCGATACTCGCCGGCGTCGGCACGGTCCTCGCCGACGACCCCGCCCTCACCGCCCGCACACCCGACGGCGGACTCGGTCCCGACCAGCCGATCCCGGTGGTGCTCGGCCGCCGCGACATTCCGGCGGATGCCGCCGTCCGCCGGCATCCGCGGCCCCTGCTGCAGTACCCCGGCGATCTTCCGGCCGCCCTCGAGGACCTGCGCTCCCGCGGCGTGCAGCGGGTGTTCGTGGAGGGCGGGCCCACCGTCGCCAGCGCCTTCCTGCGGGCGGGCCTCGCCGACGAGGTCCTCGCCTACATCGCCCCCGTCCTGCTGGGCGGGCCCCGCCTCGCGCTCGACGACATCGGCGTCGGCACGATCGCCGACGCCCGGCGGCTCGCCGTCGCCGCCGTCGAATCCCTCGGCGACGATCTGCTGATCGTCGCCCGCCCCGTCACCGAAGGAGACAGCTGATGTTCACCGGCATCGTCGAAGAGATCGGAGAGGTCACCGCGGTCGAGCCCGCCGGCGACGGCGTGCGCGTGACCGTGCGCGCGCCGAAGGCGGTGACGGATGCCGCCCACGGCGACTCCATCGCCGTCAGCGGCGTGTGCCTGACGGTCGTCGACCAGGGCGAGGACTGGTTCACCGCCGACGTGATGCGGCAGACGCTGGACATGTCGACGCTCGCCGGCGTCGCCGCCGGCCGTCCGGTGAACATCGAGCGCGCCACCGCCGCCCACGGCCGCCTGGGCGGCCACATCGTGCAGGGCCACATCGACGGCACCGGCGACGTGCTCGAGGTGCGTCCGGGCGAGCAGTGGCAGGTCGTCCGCATCGGCCTGCCGGCCGCCCTCGCGCCCCTCGTGGTCGACAAGGGCTCGATCGCCGTCGACGGCGTCTCGCTCACCGTGAGTGCGGTCTCGGACGCGTCGGCCTCCCCGGCATGGTTCGAGGTCTCGCTCATCCCCGAGACGCTCGCCGCGACGACGCTGGGCGCGCGCGGCGCCGGCGACCGCGTCAACCTCGAGACCGACATCCTGGCGCGGCATGTGCAGCGCCTGCTGGCTTTCACCCCGACGGCCGCGGCCGTCCCGACCGAAGGAGGCTCCCGATGAGCCTTGCCACCATCCCCGAGGCCCTCGACGCGCTGCGCGCGGGGCGTCCGGTCATCGTCGCCGACGACGAGAACCGCGAGAACGAGGGCGATGTCATCCTGTCGGCGGAACTGGCCACACCGGAGTGGGTCGCCTGGACGGTCCGCTGGACGAGCGGCTTCCTGTGCGCGCCGATGCCGGCGGACTGGGCCGACCGCCTCGACCTCCCCCCGATGGTGGAGAACAACGAAGACGCGCGCGGCACCGCGTACACGGTGAGCGTGGATGCCGCCGACCGCGTCTCGACGGGCATCAGCGCGGCAGACCGCGCACACACCCTCAACGTGCTCGCGGACCCCGCGTCGACGCCGTCGAGCGTTATCCGTCCCGGGCACGTGCTGCCGCTGCGCGCGGTCGACGGCGGCGTCCGCGAACGCGCCGGGCACACCGAGGCCGCCGTCGAGCTCACGCGTCTGGCCGGGCTCGCCCCGGTCGGCGTGATCGGCGAGGTCGTCGCCGAGGACGGCAGCATGATGCGCCTGCCGGGACTGCAGGAGATGGGCGCCGAGTACGGCGTGCCCGTGATCACGATCGAGCAGCTGATCGCGTACCTCGAAGAGCAGGAGCCGCTCACCGAGGACACCCGCCCGGTGCCCCACCGGCGCCGCGTGAGCCTGCGGGCCGAGTCGGTCGTGCCGACGGTCCACGGCAGCTTCCGGTTCCTCGCCTACAAGGACCGCGTCACCGGCACCGACCACATCGCCGTCGTGTCGGGCGACCTGACCGAGGACCCGCCCCTCGTGCGGGTGCACTCGGAGTGCCTCACCGGTGAGGCGTTCGGCTCGCTCAAGTGCGAGTGCGGCTCCCAGCTGAACGCGGCGCTCGACGCGATCGAGCGGGACGGCGGGATCGTCGTCTACATGCGCGGCCACGAGGGTCGCGGCATCGGCCTGATCAACAAGCTGCGCGCCTACAGCCTGCAGGAGCGCGGCCTCGACACCGTCGACGCGAATCTGGCGCTGGGCCTGCCCGCCGACGCCCGCGACTACGCCGCCGCCGCGGGCATCCTCGCCGACCTCGGGGTCGACGCGGTGCGCCTGCTCACCAACAACACCGACAAGGTCGATCAGCTGCGCGAACTCGGACTCGACATCGTCGAGCAGGTGCCGCTGCTGGTCGGCGTCGGCCCGAACAACCACCAGTACCTGGCGACCAAGCGCGACCGCATGGGCCATGTGATCGACGACGTCGACTTCGCCGACGCGATCGCCCGGATGCACGAGAACCACCTCACCGAAGGAGAGACCCGATGAGCGGGAAGGGATCGCCGCAGGCCGCCGGCGTCGTCGACGGAGCCGGCCTGGACGTCGTGATCGTCGCCGGGACCTGGCATGACGAGATCAGCGACGGCCTGATCGCCGGCGCCGAGCGCACGCTCGAGGCGGCCGGGGCTTCGTGGCGCCTGGTGCGCGTCCCCGGCTCGTTCGAGCTGCCGGTCGTCAGCAAGGCCGCACTCGAGGCCGGAGCCGATGCGGTCGTCGCCCTCGGCGTCATCATCCGCGGCGGCACGCCCCACTTCGAGTTCGTGTCGTCGGCCGCCACCGAGGGGCTCACCCGCGTGGCGCTCGACACCGGCAAGCCCGTCGGCTTCGGCGTGCTCACCCTGGACGACGAGCAGCAGGGCATCGACCGGGCGGGCCTGCCCGGGTCGAAGGAGGACAAGGGTCACGAGGCGGCGGATGCGGCGCTGCGGACCGCGATCGCGCTGCGGGAGCTGCGCGCGAGGGTCTGACGGGCGACGGCGCGTCAGCCGATGCGATCCCAGATCTGACGGCTGCCGTCCCCGAAGACGAACATCAGCTTGGTCCCGGCCGCCTGGTAGTGCGCGAACGGCTGGTAGCCCCAGCCCTCGTCGAGCAGGATCAGGTCGCCCCGCACGCGCCAGCGCCCGCGAGCGGTGACCTCGACGCCGCTGGACACGGTGCCCATGCTGCCCGCGCTGCCTCCGTTGGCGGACTCGAACGTCCCGTCGCCGGCCACCGCGAGGAAGTAGTCGGACGCCATCGTGAAGTCACCGGACGCCATCGTCTCGGTGCGGCGCCACTGGCCGACGACGTCCGGATCCAGGCCCTCGGGGACGTCCTCCGCGGGCGGAATGGGAATGCGCCCCGTCGAGGGCTCCCCGGTCGCCTCGGGCACCGGCGTGTCGCCGTCCGGGCGGTGGAACGGCATCGGACCGCCGCCGGCGTCGAGCGCGATCCCCTCGGGGATCGCGGCGCCCAGCAGCGGCACCCGGCCGCCCAGCGTCGGATCCACCAGTTCGCCGGAGAATCGCTCGCCGGTGACGGCTCCGACGACGCGGTACGCATAGCCGGCGACGTTCAGGTCGCCTTCCGCGCGGTCCCCCTGACGCTCGAGCGTCAGCGTGGCGGCGGCACCCGAGACCACGCCCTCGTACACGCCCGAGAAGGCGACCGCCGGTCCCCCGTCGTCCATCGTCGACTCCCTAGACCCGCCGGCCGCTCCCACGGGGCCGACGCTCGCCATTATGGCCAGCGCACGCGGATGCGCGCCACCCCTTGTGCTGACAGGGCACGGGCGCCCGGCCCACTAGGCTCGACGCATGGAGATCCTTCGCCACGTCGTCGTGCTGGTCCACCTCATCGGCTTCGCCGTCCTGTTCGGAACGTGGGTGAACGAGGCGGTCCACCGCCGCATCCGCTTCACGCAGCTGATGAACTGGGGCCTGCTGATCGCCGCGGTCGCCGGCATCATCCTCGCGGCGCCCTTCGGGATCGAGTGGGAGCTCAACTACGTCAAGCTCGGCGTGAAGCTCGTGATCCTCCTCGTCATCGGCGCGCTCCTGGGCATCGGCATGGCACGCCAGCGCAGGACCGATTCGCTGTCGCCGGCACTGTTCTGGTCGGTGGGCGCGCTCACGTTCGCCAACGCCGCGATCGCCGTGCTCTGGCGCTGACCATCACCTTTCGATCGGATGCCGCAGGCCCCCGGGCCTGCGGCATCCGTCGTCTTCGGCGGTTCGCTCAATCGAGGAACAGGGCGCGCAGTCGCCGCGTGGTGAAGACCAGGCCGAACGCGATCATCACGAGGTAGTACGCCACGTGCCACAGCAGATCGACCGACAGCATGCCGGTGGTGAGTCCGCGGACGAGCTCGACACCGTGCCACAGCGGGAACGCCATGATGACGCCCTGCACCCACTCGGGGTAGATCGCGATCGGATACAGGGTCGCCGAGAACAGGAACATCGGCAGCAGCACGATGTTGATCCAGTCCATGTGCTGGAAGGTCTTCATGTAGCTCGTGACCGCCATGCCGATGCTGGCGAACCCGAAGGCGATGAGCAGCACCGCCGGCAGTGCCAGCACGGCGGTCCAGGCGAGGTTGAGCCCCAGCACCTGCATGATGATCATGAATCCGGTGGCGTACAGCAGCCCGCGCAGCAGCGCGTAGAGGATCTCCCCGAGGGCGACGTCGAGCGGCCCGAGCGAGGTCGCCAGCATGCCTTCGTAGAGCTTTCCGTAGTTGAGCTTGAAGAAGACGTTCCACGTGGAGTCGTAGATCGCGCCGTTCATCGCCGCGACGGCCAGCAGCGCCGGCGCGATGAAGGCGGCGTACGGCACCGACACCCCCTGCGAGGTCTCGACGTCGCCGATCATGGACCCCAGGCCGATGCCCATCGACGCCAGGTAGAACACCGGCTCGAAGAAGCCGGACAGCACGATCAGCCAACTCGACGAGCGCGCCGCGATGAGGCCGCGCTGGATGACCGACTGGGGGTTGCCCGCCCACAGCGCACGGACGCCGCCGCCGCGGGATGCGACCGGGATCTGAGCCTGCGCCGTGGTCACCGTGCCAGCCGCCGTCCGAACAGACGCCACGACAGCACGAGGCCGACCGTGGCGAGCACGAGCAGGTACACGATGTGGACGGTGATCATCGCCGGGTCGACGTCCTTGCCGTAGGCGACGACGCGGCCGAGTTCGGAGGCGTGCCACAGCGGCGAGATCCAGCCGATCCACTGCAGCCACACCGGCAGCACCGTCAGCGGGTAGAACGTGCCCGAGAACAGGAACATCGGCATGAAGACGAACCGCTGCACGAGCGCGAACTGGCCCTTGTCGTCCTCGATCGAGGCGGCGTATGCCATCAGCGGAATGCCGAACGCGAGACCGCCGAGCACGCCGATGAAGATCATGAGCCAGGCCGTCGCGGGCGTCGTCGCGTCGGGCTGCAGCCACGTGAAGAACAGCATGACGAAGGCGAAGTACAACACGACGGTCACGCCCATGCGCGCCATCGCGCCGGCCACGACGCCGTTCGCGATCTGGCGTGACGACAGCGGCGACGCGCTGAAGCCGAAGAAGTACCGGCGCCACTTGAAGCCCGCCATGACCGGATACGTGAACTCCTCGGTCGCCACCGAGATCGCCGAGGTCATCAGCAGCGCGGGAGCGACGAACACCAGGTACGGCACCTGCTGGCCGCCATCGTCGACCGGCTGCTGGATGAGTGCGGCGAGACCGACGGCAAGGCCCAGCAGATACAGCACCGGCTGCCCGAACGCTCCGACGATGATCGTCCAGCCGTAGGCGCGCATCGCGCGGACCATGTGCTCGGTGACGTACCACGTGCCACGCAGGCGCGGCTTGCGCCCCCATTCCATCGCCTCGGCGCGCAGCTCGTCGAGGGTCGGGGCCGCGGTCGCGGCATCCGTGCCCCGCGTCGCCGGATCGGGCGCGCTCATTCGATCAGCGACCTTCCGGTCAGACGCAGGAAGACGTCCTCGAGGCTCGAGCGGCGCACGAGGCTCGTGACGGGGTGCAGCCCGCGGGCGGCGACCTCTTCGAGCGCGACCTCGCCGTTGTGGGCGTACACCAGGATGCGGTCGGGAAGCACCTCGATGCGATCGCCGATGCCCTGAAGCTGCCCCGCCACCTGCTCGTTGCGGTCCGAGCCGAAGCGCACCTCGAGCACCTCGCGGCTGGAGTGCTCGCGGATGAGCGACGCCGGGGTCCCCTCGGCCATGATGCGACCCTTGTCGACCACGATGAGGCGGTCGCACAGCTGCTCGGCCTCGTCCATGTAGTGCGTGGTCAGCACGAGCGTCGTGCCGCGCTCCTTGAGGCGGAACAGGCGATCCCACAGCACGTGCCGCGCCTGCGGGTCCAGGCCGGTCGTGGGCTCGTCCAGCAGCAGGATGCGGGGGTCGTTGATGAGACCGCGCGCGATCGTCAGGCGCCGCTTCATGCCGCCCGAGAGCTGGTCGACCTTGGACCTGGCCTTGTCCTCGAGCTGCGCGAAGGCGAGCAGCTCGTCGGCCTTCTGCGCGCAGACCCGGCCCGGCAGGCCGAAGTAGCGCCCGTAGATGTAGAGGTTCTCGCGCGCGTTGAGCTCGCCGTCGAGGTTGTCCTGCTGCGGCACGACGCCCAGCCGCGACCGGATCTCGGGTCCGTTGCGGTCGGGGTCCAGGCCGAGGATGCTGAGCTGGCCGCCGGTCCGGCCCGAGACGGCGCCGATCATCTTCATCGTCGTCGACTTGCCGGCGCCGTTGGGGCCGAGCAGTCCGAACGACTCCCCCGGGGCGACCTCGAACGAGAGGCCGTCGACGGCGAGGAAGTCCGGCTTGCCCTTGACCTTGTAGGCCTTGACGAGCCCGTCGGCGCGGATCACAGGTTCTGGCACCGGAACACTCTAGCCGCGACGGCCGACATCGACTCACCGCAGGTTCGCGCGCACCCGGCCACCGGCGGCACGCGGGCGCGGGGGGCTCCGGCCGTCGGGGAGAATTGAGACGGGCGAACCGGCCCCTCCCGCCGAATCGAGGACGCGATCCATGTCCACCACCACCAGCGCGCGCCGCCGCGGCCGCCGCCAGCAGGACGGCCCCCGCGCGAGCTTCCGCCAGCTGCTCCCGTTCCTGTTCGAGCACTCCCGCGTGCTCGTCATCGTCGCGATCCTGAGCGTCGTCGGCGCCGTGCTCACGCTCGCCCAGCCGCTCGTGGTCGGCCAGGTCATCACGCTCGTGCAGGCCGGCGACACCCTCGGCATGCTCGTCTGGCTCCTCGTCGCGCTCGTGGTGACGGCATCCCTCATCTCGGGCTTCCAGCACTACCTGCTGCAGCGCACCGGCACCGCCGTGGTGTTCTCGAGCCGGCGCAGCCTCATCGCGCGCATCCTGCACCTGCCGATCAGCGAGTTCGACGCGCGCCGCACCGGCGACCTCGTCTCGCGCGTGGGCACCGACACGACGCTCCTGTACGCGGTCCTCACGCAGGGGCTGGCGGATGCCGTCGGAAACTCCCTCATCTTCCTCGGGGCGCTCGTGGCGATGGCGATCATCGACCCCGTGCTGCTGCTGGCGATCGTGGTGGTCATCGGGATCTCGGTGGCCGGAGTCGTGCTGCTCAGCGGCCGCATCCGCCGCGCCACCGCCCAGCAGCAGGAGAAGGTGGGCGAGCTCGCGTCGGGCGTCGAGCGCGCCGTCGGCTCGATCCGCACGGTGCGCGCCGCCGGTGCCGGCGAGCGCGAGGAGGCCGCGGTCACCGGCCTCGCGCGCGAGGCGTACGGCATCGGCGTGCGGATCGCGAAGGTCTCGGCGCTCGTCGTGCCGATCGCCGGCATCGCCCTGCAGGTGTCGCTGCTGGTCGTGCTCGGCTTCGGCGGCTTCCGCGTCGCGTCGGGTGCGATCACGATCGCCGCCCTCGTGACCTTCGTGATGTTCCTGTTCATGCTGATCGCGCCGCTGGGCACCTTCTTCGGCGCGATCACGTCGGTCAACCAGGCCCTCGGCGCCCTCGGCCGCATCCAGGAGGTGCTGGACCTCCCGACCGAGACGACGCGGGATGCCGAGATCGCCGCATCCGTGGAGCCGGCCGCCGAGCCCCGGGACGAGGAGCCCGCCGCGATCGCCTTCCGCGACGTCCGCTTCGCGTACCCCGAGAACGTCGTCGCCGCGCGCCGCACGGCCGAGACCGAGGCCCGCGCGCTGCTCGAGAACGCCCACGTGGACGTCTCCTCGGTGCCCCTCGACGCGGATGCCGCCGACGCCGGCGCGGCGGAGGCGGCATCCGATCGCGGCGAGGTGCTGCACGGTGTCTCGTTCGACGTCCCGCGCGGATCGCGGGTGGCCCTCGTCGGCCCGTCGGGCGCCGGCAAGTCCACCACCCTCGCCCTCATCGAGCGGTTCTACGACCCGACCGGAGGCGCGATCCTGCTCGACGGGCAGGACGTGCGCACCCTCGACCGGGCCGACCTGCGCGCGCAGCTCGGCTACGTCGAGCAGGACGCGCCGACGCTCGCCGGCACCATCGCCGACAACCTGCGTCTCGCCTCACCCGATGCGACGGATGCCGACTGCGAGCGCGTGCTGCGAGCCGTCAACCTCGGCGAGGTGCTCGACCGGAGTCCCCTGGGGCTCGAGGCGCCGGTCGGCGAGTCGGGTGTCATGCTGTCGGGCGGCGAGCGCCAGCGCCTCGCGATCGCCCGGGCGCTGCTGGCCGCTCCCCCGATCCTGCTGCTGGACGAGTCGACGTCGTCGCTCGACGGCCTCAACGAGCAGCGCATGCGCGAGGCGATCGACGCCGTCGCCGCCGGCCGCACCCTGGTCGTCATCGCCCACCGCCTCTCGACGGTGGTCGACAGCGACCTGATCGTGGTCATGGAGCACGGACGCGTCGTCGGCCAGGGCACGCACTCCGAGCTCGTGGAGACGACGCCCCTGTACCGCGACCTGGCCAAGCACCAGCTGCTCGTATAGCCCTGCCTGCCGTCCATGCACGATGCCCCGCCGGGAAGCGGCGCATCGTGGCAGGCGGTCAGGGCATCAGCCGCGCTTGAGGCGGTACCGCAGCGACTCCAGCTCGGCCGTCAGCGCCGCGGGCACCTTGCCGTCGAACGTCGCGTAGAACTCCTCCGTGAGGTCGGTCTCGCGCAGCCACGAGGCCGTGTCGACCGAGAACAGCTCGTCGAGGTCCTCCTGCGGCACCTCGACGCCGTCGAGGTTGAGGTCCTCCGTCTTCGGCAGGCGCCCGATCGCGCTCTCCTGCGCGTCGACGCCGCCCTCGACTCGGCGGATGATCCAGTCGATGACGCGCGCGTTGTCGCCGAACCCGGGCCACAGGAACCGGCCGTCGCTGCCCTTGCGGAACCAGTTGACCTGGAAGATGCGGGGCGCGCGGTCGTGGCGCAGGGCCTGCCCGACCTTCAGCCAGTGGCCGAAGTAGTCGGCCATGTTGTAGCCGCAGAAGGGCAGCATCGCGAAGGGGTCGCGGCGCAGCTCGCCGACCGTGCCCTCGGCGGCGGCGGTCCGCTCGGAGGAGATGTTGGAGCCCATGAACACGCCGTGGGTCCAGTCGGTGGCCTCGACCACGAGCGGCACGTTCGTCGCGCGGCGCCCGCCGAACAGGATCGCGTCCAGCGGCACGCCCTCGGGGCGCTCCCAGTCGGGCGCGATCTGCGGGCACTGGCCGGCGCTGACGGTGAAGCGCGAGTTGGGGTGGGCGGCGGGACGACCCGAGTCCGGGGTCCAGTGGTTGCCCTCCCAGTCGATCAGTTCTGCGGGGGCCTCGTCGGTCAGGCCCTCCCACCAGACGTCGCCGTCGGGGCGGAGCGCCACGTTCGTGAAGATCGTGTTGCCCCACAGCGTCTCGACCGCGGTGATGTTCGTGGACTCGCCGGTGCCGGGCGCGACGCCGAAGAAGCCGGCCTCGGGGTTGATGGCCCACAGGCGCCCGTCCTCACCGGGACGCAGCCACGCGATGTCGTCGCCGAGCGTCTCGACCCGCCAGCCGGGGATCGTCGGACGCAGCATCGCGAGGTTGGTCTTGCCGCAGGCCGACGGGAAGGCCGCCGCGACGTGGTACGCCTTGCCGGCCGGCGAGATGACGCGGATGAGGAGCATGTGCTCGGCGAGCCAGCCCTCGTCGCGGCCGATCACCGAGGCGATGCGCAGCGCGAAGCACTTCTTCGCGAGGATGGCGTTGCCGCCGTAGCCGGAGCCGTACGACCAGACCTCGAGGGTGTCGGGGAAGTGGACGATGTACTTGTCGTCGTTGCAGGGCCACGCGACGTCCTTCTCGCCGGGCTCGAGCGGCGCGCCGACGGAGTGGACCGTCTTGACCCACGGGGCGCCCGCGGCGATCTCCTTCAGGACCTCGGTGCCGACGCGGGTCATGACCTCGATCGAGGTGACCGCGTACGCGCTGTCGGTGACCTGAACGCCGATGTGCGACAGCGGACCGCCGACGGCGCCCATCGAGAACGGCACGACGTACATCGTGCGTCCGCGCATCGATCCGTCGAAGAGCGGCGTGATGGTCTCGCGGATCTCCGCCGGGGCGACCCAGTTGTTGGTGGGACCTGCGTCCGCCTCGCGCTCGGACGAGATGAACGTGCGCGACTCGGTGCGGGCGACATCGCTCGGGTGCGAACGGGCGAGGTACGAGCCGGGGCGCCACTCGGGGTTCAGCTTGATGAGCTTGCCCTCGTCGACCTGCTGACGAAGCAGCGCGTCGTTCTCGGCACGCGAGCCGTCGACCCAGTGGATGGCGTCGGGCTTGGTGAGCGCTGCGATCTCGTCGACCCACGCCCGGAGGGCATCCATGCCCTCGCCCTCGACGGCGGGCGTCGCGCCGAACGTGCTGCGCGCTCCTCCCGACGGGACGGTCTGGACGGGCCGGGTGAAGATGTCGGCGAGGGCCATCGCGGTGCTCCTTTGTCTGCGGGGCGTTCAGATTCGAGTTCTGAGTCCACTTTCACCGCCTCCAACCCCTCTTTCGGCACAAACCGGGCGTAAAGAGTCGCGATTCTTTCACTATCATGAAGGAATGACGCCCACGCAGCTGGAACTGTCGACCCTCGGCCACCGCATCCGACACGAGCGCGTGTCCCACGGCTACACCCTCGACGAGCTCGGCGAGCTGGTCGGAGTCGCCGGATCCCAGCTGAGCCTCATCGAGAACGGCAAGCGCGAGCCGAAGCTGTCGCTGCTGCAGGCCATCGCCCAGGCGACGGGCGTCGAGGTCACCGAGCTGCTGTCGTCGGAGCCCCCCAACCGCCGCGCGGCCCTCGAGATCGAGCTCGAGAAGGCGCAGTCCTCGACGGTGTTCCGTCAGCTCGGGATCGCGCCGGTGAAGGTCACCAAGGGCATGAGCGACGAGACGATCGAGTCGATCCTGGGCATGCACCGCGAGCTGCAGCGCCGCGAGCGCGAGGCGATCGCGACGCCCGAGGAGGCGCGCCGGGCCAACACCGAGCTGCGCCTGCGGATGCGGGCCGTCGACAACTACCTGCCCGACATCGAGAAGCTCGCCGAGAAGCAGCTCAAGGCCGCGGGGCACGTCTCGGGAGCGCTCACCCACCGCACCGTGAGCATCATGGCCGATCAGCTCGGCTTCGAGCTCATCTACGTCAGCGACCTGCCGCGCTCGACCCGGTCGATCACCGATCTCGAGAACGGCCGCATCTACCTGCCCCCGGCGTCGATCCCGGGCGGACACGGCCTGCGCTCGATGGCGCTGCAGGCGATGGCCCACCGGCTCCTCGGGCACCGGCGGCCCACCGACTACGCCGACTTCCTGCAGCAGCGACTCGAGATCAACTACTACGCCGCGTGCTGCCTGATGCCCGAGACGGCGTCGGTCGCGTTCCTCCAGCAGGCCAAGAAGGAACGCGACCTGGCGGTCGAGGACTTCCGCGACGCATTCGGCGTGACCCACGAGGCGGCCGGGATGCGCCTGACCAATCTCGCGACGCACCACCTCGGCATCCGCCTCCACTTCATGCGCGTCGACGGGGCGGGAGCGATCAACCGCGTGTACGAGAACGACGACCTGCCGCTGCCCATCGATGTCACCGGCGCGGTCGACGGGCAGATCGCGTGCCGGAACTTCTCGGCCCGCCAGGCGTTCTCTGAGCAGAACCGCACGACCGAGCACTACCAGTACACCGACACCCCGGCCGGCACGTACTGGGACTCGTCGCAGACCGGCACCACCGCCGACGGCGAGTTCTCCATCACCGTGGGTGTGCCGTTCGACGACGCGCGGTGGTTCCGAGGCCGCGAGACGCAGAATCGCGCCGTCTCGACGTGCCCGGACGAGTCGTGCTGCCGCCGCGCACCGGCCCAGAGCACCGAGCGCTGGCAGGGCAAGGCGTGGCCGAGCGCCCGCGTGCACATGCAGATGTTCACACCGCTTCCGCGCGGGGCGTTCCCGGGCGTGGACGACAACGACGTGTACGCGTTCCTCGACCGGCACGCGTAGGGCGCGCGGCTCGGCGCCCGTCAGACGGTGACGAATGCGCGATACCGGGCGAGCGCCGCGTCGACCTCGTCCGGCGTGGCGGCGTCCGGCGCGAACAGCCGGCCTGCCGGCTCGTCGCGCCGACCGGCGAGCGCGGCCGCATGCGTCCACCGGCCGACAACGTCGCCGTCGGCGAGGAGGACGGCAGCGACCATGCCGTTCTTCCCGGGCCCGACCCGGTCGAGCAGCTCTGCGTCGCAGACGCCCGTGCGATCCGCGTACGAGAGGTAGTACTCGTCGAACGGCGGCAGGGCGATCACACGGGATGCCGCGGCGGAGCGGCGAGGTGGAGCGGATGCCGACACGAAGCGCGGCTCGCCCTCCCCCGGGACCTGCTCGACGGCGTCCGCGGCCGCCTCGGCGGCCTGACGCGCCGCGCCGATCGGCAGCGCCGCCCACCACGCGAAATCGGCCGCGGTCGCCGGGCCGTGTCCGGCGATGTAGCGCGCGAACAGCTCCGCGACCGGATCGTCGGGGGAGGCGGCATCCGCGGTCCAGTCGTCGAACAGCACGATGTGCTGCTCGCGCGAAAGCGCACCCCCGCGCTCGACCACCGGACCCTGAACGACGACGCGGCGAAGCGACAGGCTCGTGAGCACGTGGTAGCCGCGCTGACCCTGCGTCGGCACTCCCCCGCCGTCCAGCAGAGCGAACAGTTCGGCGCGGGTGAGCCGGCCGCCGCCGCGCAGGGCCGATCGCACGACGCGCTCGGCGCGCACGAGGTCGTCCTCGTCGATCCCCTCGCGGCGCCGGGGCGCTGCCGCCGCGCGGAACTGCCGCTCGGCGGTGACGTCCAGGATCCACGACAGGTCGCGTGCCGGCGCGATGTGGAGCGTGCCCCGCATCGTCCACGATCGCACGATGTCACCGCGATCGAACGCCGCGTCGACCTGCGCGATGGTGGCGGTGCCGCGGGTGCGCACGCCCAGGGCCCAGCGCCCGCCGCGGAAGTCCTGGGCCTGCACGGCGAGCATGCGCTGCGCCGCATCGGCGACGCTCGCCGCCGGCGCGCTCAGTCGATGCGCGCGCAGACGCGCGTGCCGCAGCCGGCGTCGGTCCATGGGCCCATCCTGCCCGCCGGCTCCGACAGGGTCGGGGCGCCGCGGCGATGACGAGGAGGATGCCGCGCCGTGCCGGCCGGGGCGTCCGGATGTTCGGCTTCTCGATCCTGGCCTGAGCGCCGAGCCCGCTCAGAACGGGTTCGGCGTGAGCGTGTACTTCGTCTGCAGGTATTCGTGGATGCCCTCGGCGCCGCCTTCGCGGCCCAGGCCCGACATCTTCCAGCCGCCGAACGGCGCCGCCGCGTTCGAGACGACGCCCGCGTTCAGGCCCATCATGCCGGTCTCGAGACGCTCGATCATGCGCTGACCGCGGGCGAGGTTCTCGGTGAAGACGTAGGAGACCAGTCCGTACTCGGTGTCGTTGGCGATGCGCACGGCGTCGTCCTCGTCCTCGAACGGGACGATCGCGAGCACCGGTCCGAAGATCTCCTCGCGCAGGATGTCGCTGCCCTCGCGCACGTCGGCGACCACGGTGGGCGCATAGAACGTCCCCGCCCCCTCGATCGCGCTGCCGCCCGTGGTCACCTGAGCGCCCCGCTCGACGGCATCGCCGACCAGCGCCGCCGCCTTCGCGACCGCACGGTCGTCGATTAGCGGGCCGATCGTGACGCCGTCCTCCGTGCCTCGGCCGACCTTCATCTGCTTGACCCGGTCGGTGACGCGGCGGGCGAACTCGTCGACGACGTCGCGGTGCACGATGAAGCGGTTGGCTGCGGTGCACGCCTGGCCGATGTTGCGGAACTTCGCCAGGATCGCGCCGTCGACCGCCTTGTCGAGGTCGGCGTCGTCGAACACGATGAACGGCGCGTTGCCGCCCAGCTCCATCGATGTGCGCAGCACGCCCTGGGCGGCCTGCTCGAGCAGCCGCTGCCCGACCGGCGTGGATCCGGTGAACGAGAGCTTCCGCAGGCGCGGGTCGCGGATGATCGGCTCCGATACCGCGCCCGACGTGGACGTGGTGAACACGTTGACGACCCCCTTGGGCAGGCCCGCGTCCTCGAGCAGCTTCGCGAAGTACAGGGTCGTCAGCGGCGTGAGCTCAGCGGGCTTGATGACCACCGTGCAGCCGGCGGCGATCGCCGGGGCGATCTTGCGGGTCGCCATCGCCAGCGGGAAGTTCCACGGAGTGATGAGGAATGCCGGTCCCACCGGATGCTGCGACACGATCATGCGACCGGTGCCCTCGGGGTTCGGCCCGTACCGGCCGCTGATGCGCGCCGCCTCCTCGCTGAACCAGCGGACGAACTCGGCACCGTAGGCGACCTCGCCGCGGGCCTCGGCGAGAGGCTTGCCCATCTCGATCGTCATCAGGAGGGCGAACTCCTCCTTGCGCTCCATCAGCAGGTCGAAGGCCCGACGCAGCAGCTCGGCGCGCTCGCGGGCCGGCGTCGCCGCCCACGTGGGGAAGGCGTCGACCGCGGCGTCCAGCGCCGCCATGCCGTCGGCCGGTGTCGCGTCGGCAATCTCCTTGACGACGTCGCCCGTCGCGGGGTCGCGCACGACCAGGGTGCGGCCGCCCTCGGCGGCGAGCCATTCGCCTCCGATGAACAGCCCGTCCGGGACGCTCGCGAGCAGTTCGTCCTCACGGATATCGGTCACAGCGCACTCCTCGAGATCGGATGCGGGTCGTGGGATGCCCACACGCGGCATCGCCCATCATGCCTCGACGCTCAGGTCCCGGCGCTGTCCACGGCGTACATCTGCGCGAGCCGACCGTCCATGGCGGCCACCAACCCGCCGCGGCTCAGGTCTTGATGTCGGTCACCAGCTGCACGTCGGCCGAGACGATCCGGTCCGGCTGCCCGGCGAATGCCGCCGCGCGGGCGTCCGATGCCCTCCACCCCGCGTCCATCTCGCGGAAGGTGTCGGCGTCCACCGGCGCGCTCACTGCCCACACGAACTGGTTCGTGTCTCGGATGCCGTAGGCGAACTCGATCGTGAACCCCTGGGCGGCCCGCGGACCGGGGATCCACTGGTCGTACCACGCCAGGAAGGCGTCGTACTCACCCGGGGCGAGGACGTAGCGGCGGATCTGGATCGTCTTCATCCGTCCATCATGCCGCGCGGCCGCCGGCGCGCGGCGGTCGTGTGGAACACGCCGTACCACGCCCGCCCCGCGCGGGAAAGGGCCCCCGACGTGCAACCTCGGTCTGTCACGCTGTCCGCATGCAGAGAGAGGTCACGAGCCGCATCGTCCTGAACGTCCTCGAGCCGGCGGAGCTGGTGCTGTCGGTCGCCGTGGCCAGGCAGTACTCGCCCGCAGAGGAGTCCCTCGTCGTCACTCTTGACGGGGACCCGTTGGAGGTCCAGGAGTGGGAGGACGCCCACGGCACGCGGTTGCATCGCGTGACGCCCGGCACCGGCGAGCTCGTCGTCGAGTACGAAGCACGCATAGACGGCGCCGCGGACCCGCTCCCCGGCGACCCGGTGGAGCGCGTCGTCTACAGCCGGCCGAGCAGGTACGCCGAGTCGGATGCGCTGGCGCCCACCGCGGCGGCCGAGTTCGATGGCCTCGATGGCAACGCGACGCTGCTGACGGCGGTCTCCTCCTGGGTGGGCACGCGGCTGGCGTACGTGCCGGGCTCGAGCCTGCCGACGGACGGCGCCCAGCGCACACTCCTCGCCCGCAAGGGCGTGTGCCGCGATTTCGCGCATCTGAGCGTCGCGCTCCTGCGCGCGACCGGCGTGCCCGCACGACTCGTGTCGGTGTATGCCCCGGGCCTCGACCCCATGGACTTCCACGCGGTCGCCGAGGCGTGGATCGGCGGCGCGTGGTGCGTGGTCGATGCCACCACGCTGGCGCCGCGCGAGACGCTGGTGCGGATCGCCACCGGCCGCGACGCCGCCGACACGGCCTTCCTCACGATCCTCTCCGGGCGCACCGAGCTGGTCGACATGACGGTCACCGCGGTCGCCGACGATCTGCCGGCCGACGACCTGGATCGTCTCGTGTCGGTCTCGTGACCGCCCGCCGTGGCACAGTGGTCGCATGAGGAAATGGGTGGTCCGGTTCGCGTCGCTGCTGGTGTTCAACATCGCGGTGCTGCTGCTCATCGGGTGGTTCACGCCGGCGCGCGTCGGCTGGTCCGCACTGTGGGCGGGGATCGTGCTGACGGCCATCGTCATCTGGATCAAGCCGCTCGTGCACCGCTGGTTCGCCTCGATGGCCGCGAAGTCCGCCCACCAGCGAACGAAGCTCGGCGAGAAGCTCGTCGAGTTCATGCTCGCCGTCGCCGTGGCGTTCCTCGTGTGGGTCGCGACGGTGCTGCTGTCGGGCGTGAGCGTCGGGGGCTGGTTCTGGGGCTGGATCCTGCCCCCGGTCTTCCTGCTCATCGGCTGGGCGATCTACGACGTCGTCGACGACCGCGTCGAGGGGCACGCGGCGGGGCTCTACGACCGCGCGCTCGGGCGCGAGGGCACGACGGATGCCGCAGCCACGGCATCCGAATCCCCCGAGAGCACCGCGGGCCGCCGCGAACTGCAGGACGGGCTCACCGACGAGCAGCGCCGCATGCTCGACGAGCTCGGCAACGGCTGAGCGCGTCCGTTCCGCAGGAGAATCCGCGTTCCGCAGGAGGATTCGGGCGCGAATCCTCGGACGTCGTGTGAATTCTCCGACGCCGCGCGAGCGACTCAGCCGGCTGCGCGCTCGGCGGCCTCCACCACGTTCGTCATCAGCAGCGCCACCGTCATCGGGCCCACTCCCCCGGGGTTCGGCGAGAGCCAGCCGGCGACCTCTGCGACGTCGGGGTGGATGTCGCCGTAGACCTTGCTCTTGCCGGTCTCGGGGTCGTCTTCGCGCGTGACGCCGACATCGAGCACCGCGGCGCCGGGCTTGACGTCCTCGGGACGCACGATGTGCTTGACGCCCGCCGCGCCCACGATGACGTCGGCCTGACGCAGGTGATGCCCCAGGTCCTTTGTGCCGGTGTGGGTCAGGGTCACGGTGGCGTTGTACTCGCGCCGTGTGAGCAGCAGCCCGATCGAGCGACCGATCGTGACGCCGCGGCCGACCACGACGACGTGCTTGCCGGCGAGCTCGTAGCCGTTGCGCACCAGCAGCTCGATGACGCCGCGGGGCGTGCACGGCAGCGGCGACGTGATCGGGGTGTTGACGTTCAGCACCAGGCGCCCGAGGTTCGTCGGGTGCAGTCCGTCGGCGTCCTTCTCGGGGTCGATGCGCTCGAGGATCGCGTCGGTGTCGAGGTGCTTCGGCAGCGGCAGCTGCACGATGTAGCCGTGGCACTCCGGGTCGGCGTTGAGCTCGTCGATGAGCGCCTCGACGTCCTCCTGGGTCGCGTCGGCCGGCAGCTCGCGCTGGATCGAGTTCATCCCGATGGCCTCGGACTGCTTGTGCTTCATCCCCACGTACAGCTGCGACGCCGGGTCGGCGCCGACGAGCACCGTGGCGATGCCGGGCGTGATGCCCTTCTCCTTGAGAGCCGCGACCCGCTGGGCGAGCTCGTCCTTGATCGCGGCCGAGGCCGCCTTGCCGTCCAGAACCTGTGCCGTCATGATCTTCCTCTCTGAAGCGCGCACCCCATCATCGGCGTCGCGCGCCGCATCCGGCGTCTTCTCTTCCGATGAGCGGATGCCGATGCCCGGCGTTCCTCGTCGAACCGCCAACCCGAATACCTATGCTCATAGGTATCTTACGGTCGGTCGCGGCGAACCGCCAGCCTCGATGCTCTCCTACTGCGTGAGCCCGGGGTAGAGCGGGAAAGCCGTCGCGAGCGCGTCGACGCGCGCCCGGAGGGCCGCGATGTCGGCCCCGGGCTGGAGCGCGAGCGCGATGATGTCGGCGACCTCGGTGAACTCCGCGTCGCCGAAGCCGCGCGTCGCGAGCGCCGGGGTGCCGATGCGCAGGCCCGACGTGATCATCGGCGGACGCGGGTCGTTCGGCACCGCGTTGCGGTTGACGGTGATGTGGATCTCGTGCAGCAGGTCCTCGGCCTGCTTGCCGTCGATCTCGGCGTCGCGCAGGTCCACCAGCACGAGGTGGACATCCGTGCCGCCCGAGCGCACCGAGATGCCGGCGCCGGCGACGTCCGGCTGCGAGAGACGCTCGGCCAGGATGGCGGCGCCGCGCACCGTGCGCTCCTGCCGCTCGCGGAACTCGGGGGTCGCCGCGAGCTTGAAGGCCGTGGCCTTCGCCGCGATGACGTGCATGAGCGGGCCGCCCTGCTGACCGGGGAACACCGCCGAGTTGATCTTCTTGGCGATGTCGGCGTCATTGGTCAGGATGAAGCCCGAACGGGGACCGCCGATGGTCTTGTGCACGGTCGACGACACGACATGCGCATGCGGCACGGGCGACGGGTGCACGCCCGCGGCCACGAGCCCGGCGAAGTGCGCCATGTCCACCCACAGCAGCGCGCCGACCTCGTCGGCGATCGCGCGGAAGGCGGCGAAGTCGAGCTGACGCGGATAGGCCGACCACCCGGCGATGATGACCTTCGGCTGGTGCTCGATGGCGAGACGGCGCACCTCGTCCATGTCGATGACGCTCGTCTCGGGGTTCACGCCGTAGGCGACCACGTTGTAGAGACGGCCCGAGAAGTTGATCTTCATGCCGTGCGTCAGGTGACCGCCGTGGTCGAGCGAGAGTCCGAGGATCGTGTCGCCGGGCCGGGCGATCGCGTGCAGGACAGCGGCGTTCGCCGACGCGCCCGAGTGCGGCTGGACGTTGGCGAACTCCGCGCCGAACAGCGCCTTGGCGCGCTCGATCGCGAGCTCCTCGGCGACGTCGACCTCTTCGCAGCCGCCGTAGTAGCGGCGGCCCGGGTACCCCTCGGCGTACTTGTTCGTCAGCACCGATCCCTGCGACTGCAGGACCGACACGGGGACGAAGTTCTCGGACGCGATCATCTCGAGGAACGAGCGCTGGCGGGCCAGTTCGCGCTCGAGCACCTCGGCGATCTCGGGGTCGACCTCTGCGAGCGGGGCGTTGAAGTGCGGATCGGTCATGGCGATCTCCTTGACTGCGGCTATGCGGGCTCCGTGGCGGGGGACGTATCGGCCCAGGCGTGCGGTCGAATGCCGTAGTCGGTCGCTCCCCGGTGGTCACCCACCTCAACGCCAGTCGCGACACGTCGAGCATAACGGATGGCGCCCGCTCGCGACCGGCCGACAGCGGCGGTAGGCTGGCGACATCCTTTTTGTTAGGACTCTTTACTTGGAGGTCCGGTGTCGCCCCTCTCGCTCGTCCCCATCCCCTCGTCGGTCCACGAGACCGGCGGCGCGCCGCTGGTCCTCGACGAGCGCACGCGCCCGACCGGGGATGCGGATGCCGCACGCGAGCTGACACGGCTGATCGAAGCCCGCACGGGGCTGCGGACGCGCGAGCTCGGCGGCGACGGCGGTGCGCCCGCGACCGCAGCCTCGGCCATCGACCTGCGCGTCGAGCCCGGCGGCGCCGCGGAGTCCTACCGGCTCCGCGTCGCCGAGGACGGCGCCACGGTCGTGGGCGCGGACGCCGCCGGCCTCTTCTACGGCGTGCAGACGCTGGCGCAGCTGATCGAGCCCGACACCGAAGGCTGGGTGATCCCGGCCGTCGAGATCGAGGACGCTCCGCGGTTCGCCTATCGCGGCGTCATGCTCGACGTCGCCCGGCACTTCTTCGACGTCCCGGCGGTGCGCGGCTACATCGACCGGGCCGCGGGCCTGAAGTTCAACGCGCTCCACCTGCATCTCACGGACGACCAGGGGTGGCGCCTGCACCTGGACTCCCGGCCGGCGCTGACCGAGCGCGCCTCGGGCAGCTCGGTCGGCGGCGACCCGGGCGGCTTCTACACGAAGGACGAGTACCGCGACCTCGTCGCGTACGCGGCGGCGCGGCACATGATCGTCGTCCCCGAGATCGACATGCCCGGCCACACGCACGCCGTCGGGCTCGCCTACCCCGAGCTCGCCGAGGATCCCGTCGTCACCGAGCACATGCTCGAGATCGTGAGCGACTACGGCGGCGAGCCCCCGGCGGCGGGCGAGGCGTACGACGGCCTGGCGGTCGGATTCTCGTCGCTGCGCATCAACGACGAGGCGACCTACGACTTCGTCGCCGACGTGTTCGGCGAGCTCGCCTCGCTCACGCCCGGCCCGTACCTCCACCTCGGCGGCGACGAGTGCCTGGGCACCGACCCGGCCGACTTCGCCGCCTTCGTCGCGCGCGCGAGCGCCATCGTCGCCGACCTCGGGAAGACGCCGGTCACATGGCACGAGGCGGGGGCGGCGGGCGGCCTGCACCCCGACACGGTCGGCCAGTACTGGGGCGGCGTGACTCCGACCGACGGCATGGACGACACGGCCCGGGCCTTCGTGAGCCGCGGCGCGCAGGTGATCCTGTCTCCCGCCGATGCCGTGTACCTCGACATGAAGCCGCGGGCGGACTCCGACCTCGGCCTGACGTGGGCGAACGGGCCGACGAGCGTGAGGCGCGCGTACGAGTGGGAGCCCGCCGACGTGATCGACGGGATCGGCGAGGCCGACATCCTCGGCGTCGAGGCGCCGCTGTGGACCGAGACGGTCCGCACGCCCGCCGACATCGACGCGCTGGCCTTCCCCCGCATCGCGGCGGCCGCCGAGGCGGCGTGGTCGCCGGCGACGGGAGCGAGCGACCAGCGCACGTGGGAGTCGTTCCGCGGCCGGGTCGCGGGGCTCGCCGGCCTGTGGGACGGCCTCGGCATCCGCTTCGACGCCGCCGACGAGATCGACTGGGTGCGCTGATGTCCACCGTCCTCCACTCGGTCCGCCTCGTCGACGACGGGGCCGAGACCCCGGACGCGTGGGTGCGGTTCGACGGCGGACGCGTCGTCGCGACCGGGGCCGGGGCGACGTGGGAGGCGGCCGACACCGTCGTCGACGGCACGGAGCTCGCCGGCCCGGGTGCGATCCTCACCCCCGGCTTCGTCGACCTGCACACCCACGGAGGCGGCGGCCGCAACCACGACGAGGGGGCGGATGCCGTGCGCACGGCGCGAGCCGTCCACCGCGCCCACGGGACCACGCGCGCCGTCGTCTCGCTCGTGACCGCATCCGTGGACGACCTCGCCGAACGCGTGACGATGATCGCCGGACTCGCGGCATCCGACCCCGACGTCCTCGGATCGCACCTGGAGGGCCCGTTCCTGGATCCCGGCCACAAGGGCGCGCACACCGAGGGGCTGCTCCGCGCGCCCGGCGCCGAGGATGTGACCCGGCTGATCGCCGCCGGACGCGGCACGATCCGGCAGATCACCCTGGCACCGGAGCTCGAGGGCGCGACGGCCGCGATCGAGCGGCTCCGCGCGGCCGGGACGGTCGTCGCACTGGGGCACACCGACGCGGACGCGGACGCAGCACGCAGCGCCTTCGACGCCGGCGCGACGCTGCTCACGCACGCCTTCAACGCCATGCGGGGCATCCACCACCGGGCCCCGGGACCGGTCGTGGCGGCGCTGCGCGACGACCGGGTCGTGCTCGAGGTCATCGCCGACGGCGTGCACGTGGACCTCGGACTCGTCGCGGTGCTCTTCGACGCCGCCCCCGGCCGCATCGCACTCGTGACGGATGCCATGGCCGCGGCCGGCGCCCCGGACGGCTCGTACGAGCTGGGCGGGCTGGCGGTGACCGTCCAGGACGGCGTCGCGCGGCTCGCCCGCGACGGCGCGATCGCCGGGTCGACCCTGACGCAGGACGTGGCCCTGCGCCGCGTCGTCTCCGCCGGCGTCGCCCTCCCGGTCGCCGTCGCCGCGCTCACCCGGACGCCCGCGCGCGTGCTCGGCATGACCGACATCGGAAGCCTCGCCGTGGGCGCCCGCGCCGATGCCGTGCTGCTTACGGCGGGACTGGACGTCCGCTCCGTCTGGATCGACGGCGCCCACGCATCATGACCGGCGCGAGGCGGCCGCCGCATTCCCCGCGATGCGGCGGCCGCATTCCCCCCGTCCCCCCGAGGAACACGGGGCCGGAAGGTCCCTCCCCCGAGACACCTCCCCGGCCCCGCGCGTCCTGGATCGGGACATCCAGGACGTCTGCCGCCCGGCTGCACGCCCCCCGGCGCGGCCGGCGGAATGCTCCTCTGCCCCATGAGATGCAGGCGGGGCCGATTCATGACGCGGTTTCGCGAGATTTCTCCGATCCGGTCGGCGCCCTGGTGCGCAGGAGCCGGACGAACCACGCTTTCGGGCTGGCGATTCTGAGTGTCAGCCGTGAGAATGGGGCGACCGCGTGATGCCCCCCATGGTCGCGCGTCTCATGGGTGACGGTGTCGCCGACGCCGCCCGCTTCGTCCCCACCGGAGAGACATGACCCAGGACCTCGCCGCCGACCGCCCCACGGCGGCTCTCGGCGATGCCGACCTGGTGCTGCGCACGCGTTCGGGCGATGCCGACGCCTTCGCCGAGCTGTGGCGCCGCCACTACCGCTCGGGCATCGCGGTCGCCCGCTCGGTCACGTCGTCCCTGGACCCCGACGACCTCGTCCAGGAGTCCTACACCCGCATCTTCCAGTCGATCCAGAACGGCGGCGGGCCGACCGGATCGTTCCGGGCCTACCTGTTCACCAGCATCCGCAACACGGCCGCCACCTGGGGGCGCGCGCGCCAGGAGACCGCCATCGACGTCCTCGACACGATGGAGGACCCCGCCACGAGCGAGCAGGCCACCGCCGAGGCGCTCGACCGGAGCCTGACGAACCAGGCGTTCCGGAGCCTGCCGACCAGATGGCAGGAGGTGCTGTGGTACACCGAGATCGAGCAGATGAAGCCCTCCGAGGTGGCGCCGCTGCTCGGGATGAAGGCCTCGGCCGTCGCACAGCTGGCCTTCCGCGCACGCGAAGGTCTGCGCGAGGCGTGGATCCAGGCGCATCTGCGCTCGGTCCACGACGGTTCGGAGTGCCAGTGGACGATCGAACGCCTCGGCGCGTACGCCCGCTCCAACGCCGCCCGGCGCGACCGCCGCAGGATCGAGCTCCATCTGAAGGACTGCGCGCGCTGCATCATCGTCGCCGGTGAGGCCGAGGAGGTCTCGCATCGCCTCGCGCTCGTGCTGCTGCCCCTCACGGTCGGCATCGCCGGGACGGCCGGCTACCTCGCGTCGCTGCAGGGTGGCGCCGTCCCCGCCGTCGCGCTCGCGGCGATGCCGTCGACGATCACGGCGGGCGCCGCGGTCGCGCCCGCGCCGGCCGGCGCCGAATCGACGGCGGCTGCGGCATCCGGCTCGTCGAGCTCGATCGGGGTCGGCGCCATGGTGAGCCTGGTGGCGGCCACCGTCGTCGTCATCGGCGGCGTCTTCGCCGGCGCGGCCATCCTGAGCACGCCCGAGGGGGGCGCCCCGTCGGCCGCGGCTCCGGATGCCGCCGACAGCCTGTCGATCGACGCGACGGTCGAAGGCCCCGACGACCCCGACGCCGTCGTCACCCGCGACCCGGCAGACGACGACGGCACCGAGCCGGATTCCCCGGCGCCGGCGCCGGAGGACCCCATCGCGCCCGACGACGACGTCGACGCCGCGGCGCCCGCCCCGGCACCCGCGCCCGCGGAACCGGCCGATCCCGGCGACGAGGCCGACCCCGCTCCGATCGAAGAGGCCGTGGTCGAGTCCGCGGTGCTCCCCGACGGCGTGCCGACCATCGTCGCCAGCTCGTCGACGACCGAGGCCGACGGGACCGTGACGTTCAGCATCGAGCTGTCGGGCGAACCGGGCGCCACCGTGCGGGCCCGCATCCGCGGCGAGGAGGTGGCCCGCACCAGCCTGGACGACGCCGGGAACGGCGTGCTGGTGCTCACCGCGGAACCGTGGGAGCTGCTCGTCGGCACCCGCGTGGAGCTGCGCTACGTCTCGGGCGACGGGCAGGGGCGGCCGCTGGGCGCGAAGCTGACCGACCTGGTCTGAGGCGGGGCCTGGGGCGCGCCGCCGTAGACTGGAGGCCATGTCCGACTCCCCCCGCGCCGAGGCCGACGCGAACGCCCAGGCCGGGACGCGCACACCGCTCGCGCCGATCGACATCCTGGCCTTCATCAGCGAGCTGTTCGCCTTCGTGACCCTCGCGATCTGGGGTTTCGCGATGTGGTCGCTGCCGTGGAACATCGTGGTCGGCATCCTCGCGCCCGTCGCCGCCATCCTCGTGTGGGCGCTGTTCGTCTCGCCCCGCGCGGTCTTCGCCGTCCACCCGTTCGTCCGGGCGGTCATCGAGATCCTCGTCTATGCCGCCGCAGGCATGGCCTGGTGGAGCATGGGGGCCACGTGGCTCGGCCTCGGCTACGGCGTGGTCGCGGTCGTGATCGGCGTCCTCGCCGGACGGCGCCGGTTCGCCTGATGCCGGTCGACGTCGTCGCACGGCTGAGGTCGCTCCTCGGCGACCGCGTCGACACCTCGCCGGCCGCCCTGGACGCGGCCCGCGCCGACAAGTCCGGCCACGCTGCCGCCGGCCGGCCCCTCGCCGTCGTGCACGCGAGCGGCGTCGACGACGTCCAGGCGACGCTGAAGATCGCCACCGAGACCGGCACGCCCGTCGTCACGCGTGGCGCCGGGACGGGTCTGGCCGGCGGGTCCATCGCGGGGCCCGGCGAGATCGCCCTGTCGGTGCGGCGCATGGACCGCATCCTCGAGGTGCGCCCGGATGATCTGATCGCCGTCGTGGAGCCGGGGATCATCAACGCCGACCTGAACGCCGCGCTCGCCGAGCACGGGCTGTGGTGGGCTCCCGATCCCGCCAGCCGGGACATCGCGACCGTCGGCGGCAACATCGCCACGGGAGCGGGAGGACTGCTGTGCGCGAAGTACGGCGTCGTGCGCGACGCCGTCCTGGGCGTCGACCTCGTGCTCGCCGACGGCCGCCTGATGCGCCTCGGCCACCGCACCGTGAAGGGCGTGACGGGGCTCGACCTCACCTCGCTCGTGATCGGCTCGGAGGGGACGCTCGGCGTCGTCGTCGGCGCGACGCTGAAGCTGCGCCGGCTCGTCCCCGGCGCGGTGTGCACGGTGGCGGTGACCTTCCCCGACGTGCGCTCGGCGGCCGCCGCGTCGGCGGCCGTGACCGCGTCCGGCGTCCAGCCGTCGATCATGGAGCTGGTGGATGCCGCGGCCCTCGCGGCGATCCACGACCTGCTCGGTCTCGACGCGCCGACGCCCGGGGCGGCGCAGCTGACGATCCAGACCGACGGGCCGGCGGCCGCCGGCGACGCCGACGCCATCGCCGAGGTGCTGCGCGGGGCCGGCGGCACCGTCGCGGTGTCGCACGACCGCGAGGAGGGCGAACGGCTGCTGGCGATCCGCCGGTCGATGCATCCGGCGATCGAGCGCCTGGGGACGACCCTCATCGAGGACGTCTCCGTCCCCCGCAGCGCCCTGCCCGACATGTTCGACGAGATCGCTCGCGTCGAGCGCGAGCACGGCATCGTGATCCCGACGGTAGCGCACGCCGGCGACGGCAATCTGCACCCGAACTTCGTGTTCGACGCGTCGGAGTCCGAGGGTGACGGGATCGCCGCCGTCCCGCCGCACATCTGGGACGCCGCCGACGACCTCTTCCGCGCGGCGCTGCGCCTGGGCGGAACGCTCACCGGCGAGCACGGCATCGGCGTGCTCAAGAGACGGTGGCTGGTCGATGAGCTGGGCGAGGACCAGTGGGAGCTGCAACGGCGGATCACGCGCGTGTTCGACCCGCAGGGCATCCTCAACCCCGGCAAGGTGTTCACCCCGTGAGCGGCGTCGTGCACGTCAGCGCGGCCGTCGTCGTGGGCGACGACGGGCGCGCGCTCGTCGTCCGCAAGCGCGGCGCGCACGTGTTCCAGCAGCCGGGCGGCAAGCCGGATCCCGGTGAGGACGCCCTCGCCGCCGTCGTGCGCGAGGTCGCCGAGGAGACCGGCATCATCGCCGACCCCGGAGCCTTCGAGCCGCTCGGCCGCTTCAGCGACACCGCCGCGAACGAGCCCGACCACCGTGTCGTCGCCGACGCGTTCCGCCTGCGGGTCCCCGCGGGGAGCGCCTCCGCCGGCGCCGAGATCGAGGAGCTGCGCTGGCTGACCGAGGCCGAGATCGACGCGGCGCCGCTGGCGCCGCTCAGCCGCAACCACCTCATCCGCTTCGCATGGCGGTGACCCGCGCGAACGGGCGTCAGGTCTCGGGCTCGTACGCCTGACGGAAGTGCGCGTCGGGGACGACCCAGCGCTCGCCGTTCTCACCCTCGACGATCCAGTCGCCGTCCTCGGCGTGCGCCGATCCCTCGAGCGTCTGCACCGTCTGCGGCTCCTCGACGCGGGTCGCGCGCACCGATCCGCGACGGCGCCACCGCCCGTCGCCGGCGGGCTCGTACATGTCCGCGAACTCCGGCGGCCTGACCGACCACTCGCGCGCTCCGTCGCGGACGCGCCAGTCCCCCGGCAGCGCCTGCATGGCACTGCCGGTCGACGTCGTCCAGGTCCACGCCTCGTCCACGCGCTCGGCGCTGACCTCGCCGCTGCGGCGGAAGCTGCGCCACACGGCGGGGCCGGCTCCGTCGCCTCCCGCCGCCGGGCGCGATGCGTACCCCATGGCGCGGAGCAGCCCCAGGGCGTCCAGCACCGAGCGGCGGGTCTTCGCCTTCCCGGCGGCGTCGACCTCGTCCCACGGCACGAGGAGCGGATGCAGCCGCCGCGCGTCGTCGCGCCGTGACGCGTGCCGCCACCCCGCTTCGAGGTGGCGGGCCCGCCACGACTCGTGCTCGCGTCGGGCCATCTCGTCGAGCTGCGCGTCGGTGGGGTGCGTGTCCTCGGGATCGGCGCCCGGCGGGACCGACCCCCACGTCCGCCCCACCGCGACCGCGGACGAGAGCGTCTCGCGCACCAGCCGGATGTTGCTGTCGCGGTAGAAGGCGCCCAGCTGGTCCCAGGGGCGGCGCGCCGGGTGCGCGGGATCGACGCCGTGGTCGTCGAGGTAGTTCTCGTGGGCCACGCGGGCCACGCGCTCCCAGCGGTCGGGGCGGCCGAGATCGCCGATCGCGGCCGCGAAGGGATAGAGCTGCTCCATGACCGGCTCCTCGGGAATCGGCCCGCCTTCCTCCACCTGCGCGTACACGGGCCATCCCGGGTGGGCAGCCGCGATCTCGGACGGGCTCAGCACGGGGGCGTCCTCCGCGGGGGCGATCATGACCGCAGGCGCCGTCGCGCCGGCCAGCGCGGTGACGAAGCCGTGCTCGGCGTCGTCGTCGTCGAGGGCTTCGACGTCGGCGGCGGCGTTGCCGAACGCACGCTGATGCAGCGTGTGGCGGCGCAGCAGCGACGAGGCGTCCGCTCCGACGATCACGATGCGCGGGGGCGGGCCGCCGACAGGCGTGCGCCGCGCCGCGCGCTCGCGTGCGCGCTCGGCGACCTCGGCGGCGATCGCCAGCACGAGGTCCGAGCCGCCGTGGACGGCGACACGATCGCAGCCGTCGCGCATCCACCGTTCGACGAGGGCCTCGGCGGTGGCCTCGTACACGCCGACGGCGTCGAGCGCCCAGCCCGGCCGGTCCACCTGGCGGCGGCGCCAGTACTCCGCGACCCACACGTCGTCGATGCGCACGACGGCGCGGATGTGGCGCGGCGAGTCGTCGGGCAGCTCCGCGAGCTGGGCCGCGAGGCGCTCGAACCGGCTCAGGTTCGTGCCGGCGACGGGGCCGAGGAGGAACAAGCCGTGCAGGGCGATGCGGTCTCCCCGCAGCGGACGCGAGCGCAGGGCGAAGGTGCGCAGCGCCACGTCCGGCGAGTCGGACCAGCGCAGCACGACGATGCCCGGATGCCGCGGCTGCGGGGGCGGCGGGTCGTTGGGGTCGGCGCGGACGACGACCATGGTGCGCTCGTCCAGGCGCGTGCGCACGCGCTCGGCGGCCGGCAGCGTGACATCGAGCGGCCCGTCGACGACCACGCGCGAACCGGTCCGCCGCATCCGGAGCACGTCCAGCTGCGAGCGGAAGACGACCGCCACCGCGGCCGCGAAGCCGATGCCGACGGTGGCGATCACCAGCATGCGCGCGGCCAGGAGCGCCAGCGGCGGCTCGGCCGCGCACCCGGGGACGACGCCGAACACCTCGGGCACGACACCGAGGAACAGCTCCATCGCCCACGTCAGCGGGCTCCAGAACGGGACCGCCTCGGCGGCGCACTCAACGTACGACACGAACGCGAGCACGACCGCCGACGTGCCGAGGATGCCGATGGCCACCAGCCGCCGTGTGCCGTAGCGACGGGTGCCCTGCAGGGAGACCAGCCAGCCGAGCAGGGCGGCGAGCGCCGTGGCGACCGTGATCACGGCCCACGACGTGGGGTTCCAGAACTCGGACCACGGGGCAGGCGGCACATGCTCCGGTTCGAGGGCGGCCACCGCGAGCATGACCAGCACGGCCGCGCACAGCGCCGACACGGCGATGATCGCGGTGCGAAGAAGCACCCGGGAGCGCCGTCGGCTCATCCGCACCCCTTGTTCGGATCAAGCGCGATGCTAGCAGGACGGATGCCGCACTCCCAGCCCGCCCCGCGGGTCACACGGCGTGCTGCTCGGCGCGCCACTCCCTCGGGGTGCGCCCGTGAGCGCGCGAGAACGCGCGCGTGAAGGTCGTGACATCGCGGAAGCCGGAGTCGTAGGCGACCGATTCGACGGTGCGCTCGGGTGCTGAGCGCAGCAGCTCCTCGGCGACCCGCATCCGCTCCCCCCGCAGCACTCGCGCGGGCGACTCGCCCACCTCCTCGAACACCTGGTAGAGCCGGCGCCTCGAGACGAAGTGCCGGTTCGCGACGTGGTCCATGTCGATCCCCGGCTCGGTGGCGTGCTCGCGGAAGTACTCGTGCACCGCGTGGCGCAGCCCTCCCGAGGTGCGCGGGATGCCGCTTCCCTCGCCGAAGGACGATCGGATCATCACCGCGGCGAGGTCGCGCAGCGTCTCGGCGACCTGGACGCGACCATGCTCCAGGGGCAGCGCCCCCGCGTATGAGAACAGATTCCGCGCCGCGCGGGCGTCCCAGCCGCCCGGCACCGCGAGCCGCTGCATCGCCTGCTCGATCATCGCCGACGGCGCCCCGAGCGACGAGCGCGAGACCTGCACGATCAGCTGCTGCTGATCGCTCCAGGAATAGTCCAGGTAGTAGGGGCGATCGGTCGCGTAGACGCTCACCGAGCCCGGCCGGACCGACGCCGCGTGACCCTCCTGCGACACGATGCCGCGCGAGGACCGCTGCAGCGACAGATGGATGTCGTCGCTCTCGGCACGGTCGGCCAGCCGCTCGGTGCGCTCGGCGCTCGTGCCGCACGTGGTCACGAGAGACACCGACAGCCGCTCGTCGAGCGACTCGTGCTCCATCCGGCCCGCGAAGCGCGGCTCGAATCCCGCACAGCGCAGCGGCACGAAGCATCCGCTGACGATCGTCTCCCAATCGTCGGCGCTCTCCACATCGAGAACAACCACGTTGAGGCCTCCTGGTGCTCCCGGAGCCTAGCCCGGGACCGCGACGGCGGCCAGCCCGTTTCCGTCACGAGTGGGTAACGCGCCCCCGCACTGCACAAAACGCCGGTTCGCCGCAGGGGATCGCTGGAACCGTGGCAGACACCGACGATGGCGACGGGAGAGACGATGACGTTCTTCGCACAGGAGCTCTGGGAGGGCCGCGGCTATATCGGCGGCTGGGTCCGACTCGACGGGACGGCGACGGTGACGTCGCCCCAGACGGGCTCCGCGGTGGCCGAAATCGGCGTCGGCAGCGCCGCCGACATGGCCGAGGCGATCGAACGCGCCGATGCCGCGCAGCGCGAGTGGGCGCGCCGTCCGGCGCAGGAGCGCGCCGACGTCATGCACCGCGTCGCGGGGCTGCTGGAGGAGCACGCAGACGTGCTGTCGCGGTGGCTGATCGACGAGGCGGGCTCGGCACAGGGCAAGGCCGCGTTCGAGGTCGGCCTCGTGGTCTCCGAAGCTCGCCAGGCGGCGGCGACGGCCGTGATGCCGTACGGTCAGCTGCTCACGTCGATTCACCCGCGCCTGAGCCTGGCCCGTCACCGCCCCGTCGGCGTGGTGGGCGTCATCTCGCCGTTCAACTTCCCCGCGATCCTCGCGACGCGGTCGGTCTTCCCGGCGCTCGCACTCGGGAACGCGGTCGTGCTCAAGCCCGACCCCCGCACGTCGATCGCCGGCGGCCTGTTCCTCGCCGCGATCCTCGAAGAGGCCGGCCTTCCCGCGGGCCTGTTCGCCGTCGTCCCGGGAGGCGTCGACACCGCGACCGTGATGATCGACCACCCCGGCGTCCCGGTGATCTCGTTCACGGGCTCCACGGCGGCCGGCCGCGCGATCGGCGAGCGCGCCGGGAAGAACCTCAAGCGCGCGCACCTGGAGCTCGGCGGCAACAACGCCATGATCGTCATGCCCGACGTCGACGTCGCCGCCGCGGCCTCGGCGGGCGCCTGGGGGTCGTTCCTCCACCAGGGGCAGATCTGCATGACCACCGGACGGCACATCGTCCACGCGGACGTGTACGACGAGTACCTGTCCCTGCTGAGCGAGAAGGCGCGCGCGCTGAAGGCGGCGGACCCGTCCACGGGAGCGCCGCTGGGGCCGATCATCGACGTCCGCCAGCGCGACCGGGTGCATGACCTGGTCACCGCCACGGTCGGCGCCGGCGCAAGCCTGTCCGCGGGGGGCACGTACACCGACCTCTTCTACCAGCCCACCGTGCTCGGCGACGTCCGCCCCGAGCACGTCGCCTTCACGGACGAGATCTTCGGCCCCGTCGCCCCGGTGCTGCGCTTCGACGACATCGACGAGGCGATCGACATGGTCAACGCGACCGAGTACGGGCTGTCGGTCGCGATCCTGGCCGGCGACGCGTTCCGCGCGTTCGAGCTGGCCGACCAGATCGACAGCGGCATCGTGCACATCAACGACCAGACCGTCGACGACGAGGCGCAGGCGCCGTTCGGCGGCACCGGCCACTCGGGCACCGGAGCGCGCTTCGGCGGGCACGAGGCCAACATCGAAGCCTTCACCGACACGCAGTGGGTGACGGTGCAGTCCTCGATCCAGCAGTACCCCTTCTGACCCCGTCCGCACGGGCGGGGTCCCACCTGAAAGGCACCAGGAAGAAAGGAAATGCGATGATGCATGGACGATCGACGCGAACGGCGAGGGCTGCCGTTCTCGTAGCCACCGGCGCGGTGGTGCTCACCGCGTGCTCCGGCGGAGGCGGCGACACCGACTCCACCGACACCGGCTCCGACAGCGGCGACGCGGTCTCCGCCGCCGAGGAGTTCATCACACCCTGGCTGGGCGAGGGCGAGAAGAACCTCCTCATCACCGAGCCGCTCGACGAACCCGTCCCCGAGGGGACCCACGTCATCTACCTCGACGTGGGCACGCCCGTGAGCGCCGTGATGTGGGGCAACCTGCAGACGCCGGCCGAGATGCTGGGACTGGACCTCGAACGCGTCGAGGTCGGACGCGACGCGCAGAGCATCAACTCCGCCATGAACACGGTCGTCGAGCTCGAGCCCGACGGCGTGATCAACATCACGCTGGACCCGATCTTCTTCGAGTCCCAGATCGAGCAGCTCGACGCCCTCGGCATCCCCATCGCCAGCGGCTCGGTGATGAACACCGTGGAGTACGGGCTCCCCGAGGCGTTCAACGGCCCGGACTGGATGACCTCGAACGGCGAGGCGCTGGGCGCCGCGGCCATCGCGCGCTCGGGCGGTGCGACCGAGTACGTGTTCTACAACATCCCCGAGTTCCCGTTCTCGCCGTACGAGATGGAGGGCGTGCAGTCCAAGATCGGCGAGCTGTGCCCCGACTGCACGGTGCGCACGGTGGACATCCCCATCGCCGAGCTCGGCTCCACCGCCGCCGACCGCGTCGTCAGCGACCTGCAGGCGAACCCCCAGACCGAGTACTTCATCTCGGCCGTCGACGAGGTGCAGATCGGTCTTCCCGCGAAGCTCGAGCTCGCCGGCATCGATGTCAAGGGGATCGGCATGTGGACGGCGCCGCCGAACTACGAGCAGATCGCCGCGGGCGACGAGGACGCGACGCTGTCGGTCGACCTGAACCTCATGATGTGGACGATCCTCGATCAGCTGCTGCGTGAGATGGCCGGCCAGGAGTACCAGTGGCCCGACGCCCAGACACGGGCATCGACGCTCACGCGGATCACCGACCAGTCGAACGTCCCCGACGACCCGGTGACCGGCTACGTCTCCATCCCCGACTACCAGGACCAGTTCGCTGCGATCTGGCTCGTCGGCTGACGACCGCCGGGGAGGCGCCCAGCGCCTCCCCGGCACCCCTTCCCCCACAGGAGCACCCGAATGACGGAACCGGCCGCCGCACCCCCGCTGCTGCACGTGACCGGCCTGGTCAAGGTCTTCCCCGGACTGACCGCGCTCGACCACGTCGATCTCGACGTCCGCCCCGGAGAGATCGTCGCGATCGTCGGCCACAACGGCTCGGGCAAGTCGACGCTCGTGAAGATCCTCTCGGGCGCCTACACCGCCAACGCCGGGCGCATCTCGCTCGCCCCCGGAACAGAACTCCACTTCATCCACCAGGACCTCGCCCTCGTCGAGGACCTGTCGGCCACCGAGAACCTCGCGCTCGCCCGCGGCGGCGGTGCGGCCGCGCTCGCCCCGTACGGCGGACGCGGCAAGAGCGAGCGCACGCGCGAGCTGATCTCGCGCTTCGGGCCCCCCTTCGACGTCGACTGCCCGCTGCGACGGCTGAGCCCCGCGCAGCGCGCGATCGTCGCGATCAGCCGCGCGCTGGACGGCTGGACCCACACCGAGAACGTCCTCGTGCTCGACGAGCCGACCGAATCACTGCACCGCAGCGAGGTGGACGTGCTGTTCTCGGCCGTGCGGCGGCTCGCCGCCGACGGGGCCGGCATCATCTTCGTCTCGCACCGCCTCGACGAGGTGCTGGACCTCGCCGACCGGATCGTGGTGCTGCGCGACGGCGTCAAGGTCGCCGACGACCCCGTCGAAGACGTCGACGAGTCCCGGCTCGTCGAGCTGATCACCGGGGCGGATGCCGCGGCGATCGCCCACGAGCGCGGCGCGACCCGGCGGGGCGACGACGAGCCCGTGCTGACCGTCCGGGGACTGCACGGCGGCAGCGTCGAGCATCTCGACCTCGACCTGCGGCCCGG
This sequence comes from Microbacterium thalassium, assembly GCF_014208045.1. NCBI lineage: Bacteria > Bacillati > Actinomycetota > Actinomycetes > Micrococcales > Microbacteriaceae > Microbacterium > Microbacterium thalassium. Next base: position 1,653,545 of record NZ_JACHML010000001.1, on the reverse strand, counting down.
CGAGATCGTGGGCGTCGCCGGCGTGCTGGGCTCCGGCCGCGAGGCCGTGCCGTCGCTCCTGTACGGGGCGACCGCGGGGACCGCCGAGCGCTTCAGCGTCGCCGGCTCCCCCTACCCCACTCGGACGCCGGCCGAGAGCATCCGTCGCGGCATCGCGTTCGCGCCGGCCGACCGCGCCCACCTCGGGATGGTCCGCGAGCTCAACGCGCGCGAGAACCTCACGCTCCCGCAGCTGCGCACCCTCACCGGCCCGCTCGGCCGTCTCTCGCTGAGGCGCGAGCGCGCGGAGGCGGCGCAGCTGCTCACCGACTACGACGTCAGACCGCCCCGCGCCGAGCAGCGCATCTCGCTGTTCAGCGGCGGCAACCAGCAGAAGATCGTGATGGCCCGGTCGCTGCGCGACCGTCCCGCCGTGCTGCTGCTGGATGAGCCGACCCAGGGCGTCGACATCGGCGCCAAGTCCACCATCTACCGCGCGCTCGAGCGCGGCGCGGCGGAGGGCACTGCCGTACTCGTCAGCTCCTCCGACGCGAAGGAGCTGCTGACGATCTGCGACCGCGTCGTCGTGATGCGCGACGGACGCGCGGCCGCCGTCCTCAGCGGCCCCGACCTGACCGAGCATCGCCTCGTCGCCGAAGGCTACGGCCTGCCCGACTCCCCCGCATCCCGCCCAGAGGAGCACCCGTGACCCGATCCCGCGCCGACATCCTGCGCGCCCTGTCGTTCCGCAACATGAGCGCGATCTACATCTTCATCGCGCTGTTCGCCGTCTTCTCACTGTGGATCCCCGAGAAGTTCCTCCAGGTGGGCGTGTGGCGCTCGCTCCTGGACGCCGAGGCACTCACCGGACTCGCCGCGATCGCCGCGCTCATTCCCCTCGTCGCCGGTTCGCTCAACCTGGCGGTGGGCGCGCAGGTCGGCTTCTCGGCGATCCTGTCGGCCTGGCTGCTCGCCAAGGCGGGGCTCCCGATCGCCCTCCAGCTGCCGGCCGTCCTGATCGTGGGCGCGTTCATCGGCTACGTCACGGCGCTGGTGATCACGAAGCTGCGCGTCGAGCCGATCATCGCGACGCTCGGCATGAGCTCGATCCTGCTCGCCGGCATGGCCTGGGTCTCGGGCAGCCAGCAGATCCTCGGGCTCGACCCCGCCTACCGCGAGATCGCCACGACGCAGTTCTTCGGCATCACGGTGCCGGTGTACATCCTGCTGCTGGTGGCCGTCGTCACGTGGTACGTGCTGGAGCGGACCCCGGTGGGACGCCGCATGTACGCCGTGGGCTTCAACCCCGAGGCCGCGAAGCTCGCGGGCGTCGACGTCGAGCGGCTGCGGATCGGCTCGCTCACCGCCGGCGGGGCGCTGGCCGCCCTCGCCGGGGCCCTTCTGACCAGCCGGCTCAACGCGGGCGACCCGACCGTCGGCCCGAGCTTCCTGCTGCCGGCGCTGACGGCGGTCTTCCTCGGGTCGACGCAGTTCCGGGGCGGGCGGTTCAACGTGCTCGGCACCATCGTGGCGATGTACGTGCTCGCGGTCGGCATCAAGGGCCTCCAGCTCGCCGGGCTCCCGCGCTGGGTCAACGACCTGTTCTACGGCCTGTCGCTGCTCATCGCCGTCGCGCTCTCGCAGTGGGACAAGACCGCCAGCCGCGGCTCCGCGATCGATCGCGTGCTCAAGAGCGTCGGCAAGAAGGACGGCGCCCCGCCGCCCGAGCAGCCGGCCCCGGCATCCGCCTCCCGCGAGTCCTGAGCCGCCGAACGGACCGCTACGACCAGATCTGCGCGAGGTATGCGTCGGTCGGCTCGGGGGTGACGGCGTCGAACGTCTCGCTGGTCCATCCGGCGAGCGTGCCGTCGAACTCCCAGCCGCCCGGCGCGTCGCTCGCGCTGCTCGCTTCGGAGACCGTCGAGTTCTCGCCCTGCCAGTCGTTGCTCTCCGAGATCGAGCCGAACACGTGCGAGTCCCGCGCGTACATGTTGCCGGGGTCGCCGGTGCCGTTGATCGCCTGGGTGCGCTTGGGGTCGTAGGCGCCCTCGGGCAGCCCGAACCGCACGGTGATCGCCGTCCGCTGCGAGGTGAGGATGCTGTGATCGAGGGTCACGAACGGCTCGCCGGATCGAGGGTCCGACGGGCTCACGCCCCCGATCTGAAGCGCCGAGTTCAGAGAGCCGAAGAGCGTCGAGTCGCGGACCGTCAGACCCCGGTACCAGCCGGAGCCGTACATCTGCAGCGTGTCGTCGTGCGACTTGTTGCCCGATGCCCGGAACACCGGGGCGCTGTAGCAGCCCTCCCACACGCAGGAGTCCAGGACGCAGCCGTCCCCGGCGGCGTACCAGGAGATGTCGCCGCCGCCGACCCGCGGGTCGCGGACGACGACCTCATAGGCTCCGCAGTTCTCCGTGACGGTCGTGTACGAGGAGGTCATCCCGAATGCGCGGGCGAAGGTCGATTGAGCCCACGCGCTCCGCGAGCAGTTGGTGAGGAGCATCGCGCGCCCGTCGATGCGCGCGAAGGTGACCCCGTGCACGCTCCGCAGTCGCGCGGAGTCCGTGATGGTCACCGTTCCCCGGCCGTCCCGAGGGGACACCAGCACGTTCTGCGCCCATGAGACGCTGCCGGCGGTGTCGATCATTCCGTCGGCCGAACTGCCGGCACCGTCACCGGGAAGCGTCCCCGGCCGCACGCGGATGTGGACTCCCTCGGCGGCCTGCTCGTCGCTGACCGACCGGATCGCCGCCGCGATGGCCGGCCACGTGCAGTCCACCTCGAGGACGTTCGGCGCCACCAGCCCGATCCAGGGGGTGTGGGCGGGCCAGTGCGTGCCGTTCGGCCCGAACGAGCGCACGAGGTCCGGCCGCTCGCCGGTGTAGCCGGGGATCGTCACGGTCGCCAGGGCCACGACCTCCCCGTCGTCGATGACCGTCACCGTGAGCACGTCGCCGGTCGGCGCCGGGCGCGCATCGACCTGCAGCGTGAAGCCGATCTCCTCGCCGGGGAGCACCGCCCCCAGCGCGCGCACGCCGTCGGCGGCCGCGGGCGTCGCCACCGAACCCGACGACGCGGTGATGCCCAGGATCTGCGACCCGCCGTGTGTCGTGAGCTGCCACACCGCCGACGTCGACGCCACGGTCGCCGACGCGTTGGAGATCACGAGGTCGATGTCGTGAACACCGCTGGCGCTGACGGGGGCGAAGGACGCGCTGAGCTGCGCCGAGGCGGTGGGCTCGCTCGCGACGGCCGCGGGGACGGCCGAGACGGCCATGACCACGGGTGCCGCCCATACGCCGGCTGCGAGCAGTGTTCTGCGTGGCACGTCCACCGGCGCCCCTCCCCCAAGGTGCTGATGTCCTCAGATTAGGGGCGCCGGTCGCCCCGCTCGTTGCCGGTGTGTTTCAGCTGCGTGATGATCGGGAGAAGCCTCAGAGGCCCTGCCACTCCGGCTTGTTCGCGAAGGTGTAGCGGTAGTAGTCCGCGTGGGCGAGGCGTGATGCGGCGGCCTCGTCGACGACCACCGTGGCGTGCGGGTGCAGCTGGATCGCCGACCCCGGCACCGAGGCGCTGAGCGGGCCCTCGACGGCGCCGGCGACCGCCGCCGCCTTGCCCTCGCCGAACGCCAGGAGCACGAGGTGGCGCGCCCGCAGGATCGTTCCCAGGCCCTGCGTGATGCAGTGCATCGGGACGTCGTCGATCGACGGGAAGAAGCGCGCGTTGTCCTCGCGCGTCTGCGCGGTCAGGGTCTTCACGCGCGTGAGCGACGCGAACGAGGAGCCGGGCTCGTTGAAGCCGATGTGCCCGTCGGTGCCGATGCCGAGGATCTGCAGGTCGACGCCGCCCGCGGTCTCGATCGCCGCCTCGTAGTCGGCGCCCGCGTGCTCGATGCCCTCGAGCGACCCGTTCGGCACACGGATGCGCGCGGGGTCCAGGCCCAGCGGCTCGACGACCTCGCGCGTGATGACCGAGCGGTACGACTCGGGGTGGGCGGGATCGATGCCGACGTACTCGTCGAGCGCGAAGCCGCGCACCCGCGACACGTCGACGCCGGCGATGCGGGGCCGCAGCGCCTCGTAGACGGGCAGCGGCGTGGAGCCGGTCGCCAGCCCCAGCACCGTCTCGGGGTTCGCGCGGACGATCCGCACGATCTCGTCGGCGACGAGGGCGCCGGCATCCGCGGCGTCGGGCACGATGACGATCTCAGCCATGGGCGAGGACCTCCTCGGGGTCACGGGTGGCTCCCACGATCGCGGCGCCGAGCGCCGCCGCGGGCGACCCGACGGGCAGCACCTCGACGCGCTCGTCGAGGTGCAGGGAGCGCATGAAGGCGGATGCCGCGGCAGCGGTCCGCAGCTCCGCGCGGATGTCGTCGAGCAGGCGGTCGCCGAGCGCGGTCAGACCGCCGCCGAGCACGACCGTGTCGACGTCGGCGGTGAGCACGAGCACGCGGATCGCGGCGGCGACGCCGCTCGCGAGACCCGCACGCAGCTCGCGCGCCCGCTGGTCGCCGGCATCCGCGGCGTCGAAGACGTCGAGCACCGGGTACGGGGCCTCGCGCCAGCGTGCGGCGATGGCGCCGCCGCCGGCGAGGGCCTCGACGCAGCCGCGCTGGCCGCACCGGCACACGGGGCCGTGCAGGTCCACCGGGATGTGGCCGACCTCGCCCGCCGCCCCGCGCGAACCGCGCCACAGTACGCCGTCGGCGACGATGCCCGCCGCGACGCCCGTCCCCAGGTTGAGGTAGGCCATCGAGGCGACCTCGCGCCCCGCGGCACGGTGGATGGCATCGGCGCCGAGCGCCGCGGCCTTCACGTCGTTCTCGACCTGCACCGGCACGCCCAGCCGCGGGCCGACGGCCGCCGCGAGGTCGAGGTCGTCCACGCCGAGGTTCACCGCGTGCACGACACGGGTGGTGCCGGGCTCGACCTGGCCGGGGATGCCGACCCCCACGGAGCTGATGCGCTCGGACTCCATGCCCGGCTCGGCGGCCAGTGCCGCCACGACATCAGTGATCGTGCGGGCGACGGCATCCGGCCCCCACCCCGTCGGGCGGCGCAGGCGCGCGACGATGTCGCCCGAGGGCGCCACCGCGACGGCGTCGGTCTTGGTGCCGCCGACGTCCAGTCCCACTCTCATCGGCCGCCCTCCCCTCGGGAGGCGGCTGCGTTCCTCGCGCGCATCAGCCCTTGACCGCCCCGGCGACGAGGCCGCCGGTCATGCGTCCCTGGACGATGAGGAAGAAGATCACGACGGGGATCGCGATGAGCGTGGAACCGGCCATGACGGCGCCCCAGTCGACGGAGCCGCCGACGCTCGACGACTGGAACGCGTTCAGCCACGGCATGAGGGGCAGATTGTAGCCCTTCATCAGCAGCAGTGCCATCGTGAACTCGTTCCACGACTGGATGAAGGCGAAGATGCCCGTCGAGATCAGGCCCGGGGCCAGGAGCGGGAAGGTGACCTTCCAGAACGCCTGCGACTTGGTGCAGCCGTCGATCATGGCCGCCTCCTCGAGGTCGGCGGGGACGCCCGCGACGAAGCCGCGCAGAGTCCAGATCGTGAACGGGATGACGGATGCCACGTACACGATGCCCAGGCCCAGCAGGGTGTTCATCAGACGCCAGTCGTCGATCATGCCGTAGATCGTGAACATCATCGCCTCGCCGGGGATCATCTGGACGATCAGCACCGAGATGATGAAGCCGCGACGGCCCTTGAAGTGGAAGCGGGCGACGGCGATCGAGGCGAGGAAGGCGAACAGCAGCGTGACGATCAGCACGCCCGCCGTCACCGTGATCGAGGTCATCAGCGCGTGCGGGAAGTCGGTCTGCCCGGGGGCCGCCTCGCGCGTCCACGCCGTGACGTAGTTCTGGAGCGTCAGGTGGAACGGGAAGAAGCTCGGGTCGCGGCTGACGATCTCGCTGTTGGGCGTCAGCGACATGTTCACCATCCAGTAGACGGGGAACACGCTCAGGCCGAACACGATCGCGGCGGCGATGTTGAGCAGGGTGCGGTACACCGTGCGCTTGGCGGAGGGGCGGCGGGCGCGGATCGAGCGCTTCTTCGGCGTCTTGGCCTGGCCGACCTCGCCGAGGACGTCGTCGACGCCGACCGTCGACAGCTGGGTGGGGACGCTGACCTGGGTGCTCACAGCTCCTCCTCCTTCAGGGTGGTGCGCACGTATCCCCACGAGAGGGCGAGCAGCAGGATGACCATGACGACGCCGATCGCGGCGGTCGCGCCGAACTCGCCGACGCCCTGGCGGAACAGGTACGTGCCGAGGACGTTGGTCTCGGACGCGAGACCGCCGCGGCTCTGGAGCGCATAGACCTGCGTGAAGATGCGGAGGTTCCAGATGATCTGGAGCACCAGCACGACGGTGAGGATGCTGCGCAGGTACGGGAAGACGATGAGGCGGAACCGCTGCCAGCCGGTCGCGCCGTCCAGCGACGCCGCCTCGAGCACCTCGCCGGGCACCTGGCCGAGTCCGGCGTAGGTCGTGAAGGCGACGAACGGCACCGACTGCCACACGATGATGATCGTCAGCACGAGGTAGAACGACCACGGGTTGAGCAGCCATGAGTGGTTCGTCCAGTCGCTCGTGCCGGTGACGGTGTTCAGAAGCCAGTTGACGACGCCGTACTGGGTGTCGAAGATCCAGCCCCAGACGACGGTAGCGGTCAGGGGCGGCATCGCCCACGCCAGCAGCAGGCCCACCGAGACGACGATGCGCCATGCCTTGCTCAGGCGGGTCATGAGGACGGCGACGAGGATGCCGAACGTGAGGTTCAGCACCGTCAGGACGACCATGAGCCCGAGGCTGCGCATGAGCACGGCGGGGAAGTCGGACTGCGTGAACAGGTCGATGTAGTTCTCGAGGCCGATGAAGTCCGGAAGGGTGCCCTGGACCTTGTTCTTGACGGTGTAGTCGGTGAACGACTGGATCACCATGAGGACGGCCGGGTAGCCGACCATGACGCCGAGGATGATCAGCGACGGGCCGAGCAGGGTCCACGCGCCGCGCGCCTCGCGGCGGCGACGCGACTTCTCGCGCGGGTTCAGGGGCGCCCGCTGGCGCGATCGGCTGTCATCGGTCGGGGTGATGAGGGCTGCGGTCTCGCTCATGTCGCCTCCTCTCTGGATGTTGCGAAAGTACCGGGGGATGCGCAGGGCACGACAGGTGCCCCGCACGACGGGGATGGGCTTGTTGTGTTGGGGGGGACCGATCTCCGGGACAGGTGCAGCGGCGGTGCGGCTGAGCCTGTCCGAGGGAGCGGTCCGCGATCGGGCCGCGATGGGCCCGGGGGCAGGGGGTCCCGGAGGACGGGACCCCCTGCGCGGGTCCTGAGGGGATCAGGAGTTGAGGATGGCCTCGATCTGCTCGTCGAGCTCCGCGGCGATCTCGGCGACGTCGCCGCCCTGGGCGATCTTCACGAGAGCGTCGGGGATGATCTGAGCGGCCTCGACCTCAGCCCAGTTGGGGCTGGCCGGGGTGCCCTTCGAGTTCGCCAGCGCCGCGGCCTGAGCCTGGGCGACGGCGGTGTCGGGCAGGTACGACGCGGCCGAGACGATGCCCGGGGTCAGACCCTGCTCGGCGAGGAGGGCCTGGTAGTCCTCCGAGAGCATGATCTGCAGGGCGGCCTTGGCCTTGTTCGGGGCGTCGGACTTGGTCGCGACGGCGATGTTCGAGCCACCGGCGAAGATCGGGGCGGTCGTGCCCGCCTCGAGGCCCGGCAGCGCCATCGCGCCCAGGTCCTTCGCGTAGGTGTCGGGGCAGCCCTCCGAGTTCTGGCCGGCGGCCTCGTCGGCCCACGGCCACGCGCCGGTCAGGTTGCCCGCGGCCCACGCCGGGCTCGACAGGAAGCCGGCCTCGCCGGCGCAGAAGGCGATGTTGCCCATCAGCTCGTTGCCGTCGGCCGGAGCGATCGTCGCGTTGACGTAGACGTCCTGCAGCTGCTCGAGGCCGGCGAGGCTCTCGGCGCTGGAGAACTGCGCGTCCCACGTGTCGCCGTCCTGGACGGCGATCTCGCCGCCGTGCGCCCAGATGTAGGGAAGGGCGTTGTACCAGTCCTTGCCCGGAGCGTAGATGCCCGAGACCGTGTCGGTGGTCAGCTCCTTGCCGAGCGCGACGTACTCGTCGAGCGTCGTCGGGACCTCGTCCACGAGCATCGGGCTGTAGAAGACCACGCGGCCGCCGGCGTAGTAGGGAGCGGCGTACAGCGAGCCCTCGTAGGTGCCCGCGTCGACGAGGCCGCCGAGCAGGTCGTCGCCGCCCAGGTCGCCCTGGATGTCCGAGATGTCGAGGAAGAGACCCGCGTCGGCGAAGCCGAGCGCCTGGGTGTTGCCGACCTCGACCACGTCGGGCGAGTCGTTGGACGACAGCGCCGCGGTGTAGGTGTCGGACACGTCGGCCCAGGTCTTCTCCTCGATGGTGAGGGTCCAGCCCTCGTTCTCGGACTCGAACGTCTCGACCAGGTAGTCGCGAGCCGTCTGAGGCGTGTCCGCACCGACCAGCCACACGGTCAGGTCGCCGGTCTCCGGCTCGGGCGCTGCCTCGGGCGTGCCGGCGCAACCGGCGAGGACGACGGCCGAAGCACCCAGGAGCGCGAAGGCGCCGAGCTTCTTGTTCATCGTGTTGTTCCTTCGTTTTTCTTGGTGAAGACGGGCCGGGTGACCCATCCGGGGGGGGAATTGGTGGGATGCCTACGACACCCCGAGCTGTCCTGACAGGACCATGACGGCCGCGCCGCGCAGGACGATGTCCTGGCCTTGCGCCGTCATCCGCACCCGCACGCCGTCGTGGAACTGCGCGAGCGTTCGTGCGCGGAGAGTCTCGACCGCCTGCTGCGCGAGCGGGCCGTCGAGGAGTTCTTCGGGGCCGGAGAGGACGACCTCCGACAGGTCGAGGGCGCCGACGACGGGCGCGAGGGCGATGCCCAGCCGCTCCCCCGCGTCGCGGAGGATGCCGTCGCGGTCGGCGACGGCGTCCAGGCGCGCCGTGAGCGCGGGGACCGAGAGCCAGGCCTCGAGGCATCCGACCTTGCCGCAGACGCAGACGGGCCCGCCGTCGGTGCCGACCGTGACGTGCCCGATCTCGCCCGCGGCGAAGCGGCTGCCGCGCAGCGGCTGGCCGGCGGCGAGCAGACCCGAGCCGACACCGCGGCCGACCTTGACGAGGATCACGTCGTCGCCCGCGCCGCCGAAGGTGTACTCCGCGAGCACCGCCGCGTTGGCGTCGTTGGCGACGAGGACGGGAAGACCGAGCGCGTCTTCGAGCGCGCTCTCGAGGTCGAAGCCGGCCCAGCCGAAGTTGGGGGCGGTGAGGATGACGCCCCGGTCGTCGACGACGCCGGGCGTGCCGACGCCGATGCCGAGGACCGGTGCGTGCGAATCCGCGACGAGGTCGCGGGCGAGGGCGACGACCGTCGCGACGACGTCCTCGGTGGCGGGTGCGGCGACCTCGCGCCGCACCACGATGTCGCCGTCGAGGGTGAGCACGGCGCCGATGAACGACTCGCTGCCCGAGAGGTCGATCCCGACGATGCGGTGGCCGTCACGGTCGAGGTCGACCAGGATCGCGGGCTTTCCGGGACCGGATGCCTCGCGCACGCCCTTCTCGGCGATGAAGCCGTCGGCGATGAGCTCGGCGACGAGGTCCGAGATCGTCACGCGGGTCAGCCCCGTCTCACGGGAGATGTCCGCGCGGCTCATGGCGCCCTGGTGGAACAGGGTCTGCAGCACGAGCGAGCGGTTGTGGGCGCGGGCGTGCTCGGGCAGGACCTTCGCGCCGTGGCGAACCGCCTTCACGCGACCGAACGAACGCGGTGCGCCAGGGCTCTGAGTGTGCGGCGGCTCGGTTGTGGTGGAAGAGCCGCGCTGCACTTCCGATGCAGACATGTTTGTTAGTAGACCTTACGAACAAAGCCCGCGCAACCCTTTTCGGCAATTTGCACGGCTCATTTACAAAACCGTTACATTGCGGTGCACGAGCGTGGTCGATCGCGGATCGACCCGCCGGGACCGCGCGGACACGCCGGCGGACATGCGCCGTCCGTCAGCGCGCGTCGGCCTCCGGCGACGCCGCCGCAGGCCCGCCGCAACGCATCCCCTGGCGCACGCGGGCGTCCCTTACCATAGACGGGACGCTTATCGCATTTTCGGGGGGTGGTGGCGTGACGGATCTGGCGACCAGGTCGAGCGCAGACGACGCGCAGTCCGACGACGCCGTGCAGGACGCGGCGGACGCCCCCGACGGGGGCGGTCCCGATGCTCCCACGTACGCCTGGGCGCCGGCTGAGCCCGCACCCCGCCGCCGACGCACCGGCCTGTGGATCGGCATCGCCGCCGGCGCAGCCGTGATCGGCCTCGTCGTCTCGTCCCTCGTCCTCATCGCGCCGGGCACCACCGTCGCCGGAGTCCCGATCGGCGGCATGACCGCCGGCGCCGCGGCCGACGCGATCGACCAGAGCTTCGCCGGCACCGTGGTCGTGCTCACCGGGGAGGGAGGCGACGTCGAGCTGACGGCCGCCGACCTCGGCGCGACGGTCGATTCGCGCACCCTGGCCGAGGACGCCTTCGCCGAGCGGCCGATGTGGAACGTCTCGCAGTGGTTCACCGAGCCAGCCGACGTCGAGGTCACCATCGACGAGGCCACGGCAGAGGCCGCCCTGCGGGCCGCGGCACCCGACCTCTACGTCGACCCCGTCGACGCGACGCTGGCCTACGACTCACAGCAGGTCCGCTACGTCTGGACCGCCGCCGAGGAGGGCGCGGGCGTCGACGTCGAGTCGATCCGCGTCGCCCTTCAGGACGCGTTCGCCGAGGGCAGCCCACGCGTCGAGCTGACCCCCGCGCCGGCGGCGATCGCACCCACGGTCACCACCGAGAGCGCCACGTCGACGGCCGACACGCTCAACAACATCCTCGAGCACGCGGGGTTCTACGTCGGCGACCAGCGCGCAGTCAAGGTGTCGCCGGCGACGGCGGCATCCTGGCTCACGGTCGCGCAGACCGCCGACGGCGGATTCGAGATCTCGGCCGATGAGGCGGCGATCCAGGAGGTCGTCGACACGCTCCCCGACAAGATCAACCGTGATGCCGTCGACGCGAAGGTCATCACGGACTCCGGCGGCGCCGTGCTGCAGACGAACGTCGCCGGCGTCGCCGGGCGCGAGCTCGGCAGCACCGCGTCGGTCGCGTCGGACTACGCCGCGCAGCTGGCGACGGGCAAGGCCAAGTTCAAGCTGCCGGTGAACGTGACCGACTACGAGACGATCGCGACGTCCCGTCGCATCGACGTGAACCTGAGCACGCAGACGACCACGCTGTACCAGAACGGCAAGGTGTACCGCTCCTGGGCGATCTCGTCGGGCCTGCCCGCGACGCCGACGCCGACCGGCAACTTCCGCGTCTTCGCCCACACGGCCATCCAGGACCTCGGCGCGCTCTGCTACGACCCGACCCGCACCGACAGCTACTGCACCGAGGACGTGCCGTGGCTGACGTGGTTCGCCCCGGACATCGCCTTCCACGGCGCCTACTGGCACAACAACTTCGGCAACCAGATGAGCCACGGCTGCGTGAACATGCCCATCAACGTCGCGAAGTTCGTGTACGACTGGGCCCCCATCGGCACCGAGGTGTCGGTCCACTACTGACCCGCGCCCGGACGGCCGCTGCGCGCCGTCCGACATGCGAAAGGGAGCGGATGCCTCGGCTGAGGCATCCGCTCCCTTCTCGTCGGCGCGTCAGGCGCCGAGCGCGTCGATGATCCCGTTGAGGGTGGCCGAGGGCCGCATGACGCCCGCGACGAGCGCGGGGTCGGGGCGGTAGTAGCCGCCGATCTCGACGGCCTTGCCCTGGACCGCGTTCAGCTCGCCCACGATCGTCTCCTCGTTCGCCGCGAGGGCCTCGGCGACGGGGGCGAAGGCGGCGGCGAGTTCGGCGTCCGCGGTCTGCTTCGCCAGCTCCTGCGCCCAGTACAGGCCGAGGTAGAAGTGGCTGCCTCGGTTGTCGATCGTGCCAAGCGCGCGGCCGGGCGACTTGTCGTTCTCGAGGAACGTGCCCGTCGCGGCATCCAGCGTGTCGGCGAGGACCTGCGCCTTCGCGTTGCCGGTGTAGGTCGCATAGTGCTCGAGCGAGGCCGCCAGCGCGAAGAACTCGCCCAGCGAGTCCCAGCGCAGGTAGTCCTCGGCGACGAGCTGCTGGACGTGCTTGGGGGCGGAGCCGCCCGCACCCGTCTCGAACAGTCCGCCGCCGGCGAGCAGCGGCACGATCGAGAGCATCTTGGCGCTCGTGCCGACCTCGAGGATCGGGAACAGGTCGGTGAGGTAGTCGCGCAGCACGTTGCCGGTCACCGAGATGGTGTCCAGGCCGTGGCGCATGCGCGCCAGCGTGTAGCGCGTCGCCTCGGCCGGGGCGAGGATCGTGATCTGCACGCCCGTCGTGTCCAGCAGCGCGAGGGCCTGGTGGACCTTCGCGATCAGCTGCGCGTCGTGGGCGCGGTTGACATCGAGCCAGAACACCGCGGGAACCCCGGTCGCCTTGGCGCGGGTGACCGCGAGCTTGACCCAGTCGATGACCGGGATGTGCTTGGTCTGCGTCGCGCGCCAGATGTCGCCGGTGCCGACGGTGTGCTCGATGACCACCTCGCCGGAGCCGTCGAGGATCTGAACGCGCCCGGGCGCGGCGATCTCGAACGTCTTGTCGTGGCTGCCGTACTCCTCGGCGGCCTGCGCCATGAGGCCGACGTTCGGCACGGTGCCGATGGTCGCCGGGTCCAGCGGGCCGTTGGCGATGACGTCGTCGATCACGGCCTGGTAGACGCCGGCGTACGACGAGTCGGGGATGACCGCGAGGGTGTCGTCCTCGCCGCCGTCGACGCCCCACATCTTGCCGCCGTTGCGGATGAGCGCCGGCATCGAGGCATCCACGATGACGTCCGACGGGACGTGCAGGTTCGTGATGCCCTTGTCGGAGTTCACGTACGACAGGCGCGGGCCCTCGGCGAGCTTCGCCGTGATCGCCGCGGCGATCTCGTCGCCGCCTTCGACCGCGGCCAGGCCCGACAGGATCGAGCCGAGCCCGTTGTTCGGGGTGAGGCCCGCGGCGGCGAGCTTGTCGCCGTACTGCGCGAACACGTCGGCGAAGAACGCCTTGACGACGTGGCCGAAGATGATCGGGTCGCTGACCTTCATCATCGTGGCCTTCAGGTGCACCGAGTACAGCACGTCGTCGGCCTTGGCCGTCTCGAGCGTCTCGGCGAGGAACGCGTCCAGCGCCGCGGCCGACAGGAACGTCGCGTCGATGATCTCGCGCGGCAGGACCTTGAGGTTGTCCTTGAGCACCGTGACGGTGCCGTCCTCGGCGATGTGCCGGATGGTCAGCACGTCGTCGTGGGCGGCGATCCACGACTTCTCGTTGCTCTTGAAGTCGTCGTGGCCCATGGTCGCGACGCGGGTCTGCGAGCCCTCCGCGAACGCCTTGTTGCGGTGCGGGTGCTTGCGCGCGTAGTTCTTCACCGACAGCGGCGCACGGCGGTCGCTGTTGCCCTCGCGCAGCACCGGGTTCACGGCGGAGCCCTTGATGCGGTCGTAGCGTGCGCGGACGTCCTTCTCCTCGACGCTCGCCGGCTCGTCCGGGTAGTCGGGGATGTCGTAGCCCTGCGCCTGAAGCTCGGCGATCGCGGCCTTCAGCTGCGGGATCGAGGCCGAGATGTTCGGGAGCTTGATGATGTTCGCCTCGGGCAGCGTCGCGAGACCGCCGAGCTGGGCGAGGGCGTCACTGACGTGCTGCTCCTCGGTCAGGTTCTGCGGGAAGGCCGCGAGAATGCGGCCCGCGAGCGAGATGTCGCGCGTCTCGATGTCGACGCCGGCGACACCGGTGACGGCCTGGACGATGGGAAGGAACGAGGCGGTCGCCAGTGCGGGAGCCTCATCGGTGTACGTGTAGATGATCGTCGAATCGGTCACCACTGCATCTTTCGTTCGGGGACGGCGATCAGCCTATCGCACGAGGTGGTGAACTATCTTGACGTCGAGATAGTTCAGCTGGTGACGCACGAGTGAAACATGTGTCGACCCGTGTGTCGGCGGCATCCGGACGCGTTAGCCTGTCCGGTATGGGCGAACTGCGACTCGAGGAACTCTCCGCCGGGACCATCGTGGCGGTCAACAACATGTCCCTCAAGCCCGGGCAGGAGGAGTTCCTCTCCCCGGTCAGCTACGGCATCGCCGCGACCGTCGTGAACCCGCAGACCTCGTGGCAGCGCGTGGTGCTCGACGACGATGAGGTCGTCGGGTTCGTCAGCGCCAACTTCGACCCCGAATTCCCCCAGTCGCACTTCCAGTCGGTGCTGTGGCGCATCAACGTCGACGCCGGCGAGCAGGGCCGAGGCGTCGGCCGCTTCGCCGTCGAGAAGCTGATCGACGAGGCGCGGGGGCGCGGCATGGACCACGTCAGCGTCATCTACGAGGCCGGCGAGGGCGGCCCCGAGGCCTTCTTCGAGCGCGTCGGCTTCACCGTCGTCGGCGAGACCGAGTACGGCGAGGTCGTCGCCGAGATCCGGCTGTAGGCCACCATCCCCCTCCCCCTCTAGGCGCCTCCCCCTGGCACCCGCGACGCTCCGAAATTCGGACTTCGGCCCCGAATTCGGAGCTCTCGTCGCTGTTCGTCCGAGAATCGCGCGACGCTCCGAATTTCGGATGCTGACGCGTGCGCCTCATCGTCCCCTCCCCCGTCGCGCAGAGCCGTCACCTCCCCACAGAACGACGCGAGCTGCGTCCTCCCCACCGGCTCGCCCACAGGATCGCGGCATGACACAGCACCCGCTCGAGGACCCGCCCGCCGACCCTGTCCTGGCGCTCGCGTCGTGGGTCATCCAATCGGGCGGGATCGTCCACCGCCGCGCGGCTGAACGCGTGGGCTATACGGTCGCGCTGCAGCGCTCGGCGGTTCGTCACGGCGCTCTGGAGCGCGTCCGCCGGGATTGGCTCGCCACCGCGAATGCCCCCGCCGATCTGCGGACGGCCGCGATCAACGGCGCAAGCCTGACGTGCGTCTCCCTCGCCCGCCGCCGCGGGTGGTGGGTGCCCGAGACCGCACCGGTCGACACTCACCTCCGAATCGCACCGCATGGCGCGTCCCCGGTGTCGGACGAGGTCACGGTGCATTGGACTCGCCGCATCGCCCCGGCGCCGGGCTACGCGCTCACCGAGTCGACCGAGGACGCGCTCTCCCACATCGCGGTCTGCCTGGACCCTGAGGGCGCGCAGGTGCTCTGGAACTCGGCCGTCAAGATCGAGGGAATCGCCCTCGACGCCCTACGGCGCGTGCAGTGGCCGCACACGCGCGCCCGGGCGTGCGCGGAACGCGCCTCCGACCAGTCCGATTCGGGCCTCGAGACCATTGCGTGCGTCCGGCTCACCGCCCTCGGGCTACCCGTCGTCCAGCAGGTGGAGATCGGCGGCAGGCCGGTGGATCTGCTCATCGGCGAGCGGCTCGTCGTGCAAGTCGATGGGCACGAGTTCCACTCGTCGTCCGCTCAGCGGACGAAGGACGTGGCGTTCGATGCCGAGCTCACGCTCCGCGGCTACACGGTCCTGCGGTTCACGTACGCCCAGGTCGTCCACGACTGGGATTCCGTCGAGCGCACGATCGCGCGTTCCGTCGCCTCGGGCGCGCATCTCGCGCGCTGACGGCCAGGCCCGGACTCCGAATTTCGGACTCACGCACGCAATTCGGACTGCGGACCCAGCGACGTCCGAAATGCGCGCGGCGATCCGAATTTCGGATCCACGCAAACACACCGGATGCCGGGCCCCGCGGACGGCGGGGGCCCGGCATCCGGAGCGTTCAGACCAGCGACTCCTGCCACGCGGCGTGCAGCTTCGCGAACTTGCCGTCGCCGCCGATGAGCTCGGCGGGGGCGTCGTCCTCGATGATGCGGCCGTGCTCCATCACGAGCACGCGGTCGGCGATCGCGACCGTCGACAGGCGGTGCGCGATGATGATCGCCGTCCGGTCGGCCAGCAGCGTCTGCAGCGCGTCCTGGATGAGGCGCTCGCTCGGGATGTCGAGCGACGCCGTCGCCTCGTCGAGGATCAGCACCGCCGGGTTCGCCAGGAACGCGCGCGCGAACGAGATCAGCTGCCGCTGCCCCGCCGACACGCGCCCGCCGCGCTTGTTCACGTCGGTGCCGTACCCGTCGGGCAGCGCCTCGATGAACTCGTGCGCCCCCACCGCGCGGGCCGCGGCCTGGATCTCCGCAAGCGTCGCGTCGGGCTTGCCGAGCGCGATGTTGTCGGCGACGGTCCCGCTGAACAGGTACGCCTCCTGCGTGACCATGACGATCGCGCGGCGCAGGTCCTTCGGGTGCATCGAGCGCAGATCGACGCCGTCGAGCGACACGCGGCCCCGTGTCGGGTCGTAGAACCGCGACACGAGCTTGGCGAGCGTCGACTTGCCGGCCCCGGTGGTGCCGACCAGCGCGATCGTCTGCCCGGCCGGGATGTCGAGCGAGAAGTCCGGCAGGATCACCTTCGCGTCGGAGTACCCGAACGTGACGTCCTCGAAGCGGATGCCGCCGCGCGCGGTCCACAGGTCGACCGGGTTCACCGGGTCGGGAACCGTGGGCTCCTCCTCGAGCACGCCCGAGACCTTCTCGAGCGCGGCCGTTGCCGACTGGTACGAGTTCAGGAAGAACGCGACCTCCTGCAGCGGCGAGAAGAAGTTGCGGATGTACAGCACCGCGGCCAGCAGGATGCCGACCTCGATGCCGCCTCCGACGACGCGGATGCCGCCCCAGAGCAGCACGAGCGCGATCGAGGTCGACGCCACGGCCATGAGAGCCGGCTCGAACGTGCCGAACAGGCGGATCGAGCGCATGTTGACGTCGCGGTAGTCGCTGGCGAGCTTGCCGAACTCGTCGTCGTTGCGCGGCTCCTTGCGGAACGCCTTGACGGCGCGGATGCCGGTCATCGTCTCGACGAACTTCACGATCACCTGCGCGCTGATGACGCGCGACTCGCGGTAGACCACCTGGGAGCGCGTGTAGAACCACCGCATCAGCAGGAACAGCGGGACGCCCATCGCCACGAGGATCAGCCCCGACTGCCAGTCGATCAGCAGCAGTGCGACCAGCGTGAAGACGCCGTAGAGGATGCCGGTGACGAGCTCGTTGAGCCCGCCGTCGAGCAGCTCTCGGATCGAGTCCAGGTCACTGGTCTGGCGCGAGATGATGCGGCCCGACGTGTAGGACTCGTGGAACTCCAGGCTCAGCCGCTGGGTGTGCAGGAAGATGCGCTTGCGCAGATCCAGCATCACCGCCTGCGTCAGGCGCGCCGAGACGACGACGTACCAGCCGATGAGGCCCGCGCCGCCGATCGCGGTGACGAGGTAGACGACCACGACGCCGATCGCCGGCATCCAGTCGAGGCGGTCGATGACAGCCGGCAGGGCGTTGTCGATGCCGTACGCGATCAGCGCGGGGCCGGCGACGCGGAACGCCGTCGACACCACGAGCACGGCGGCGGCCAGCACGAGCTGCCACCGCAGCGGCGACACGAGCGATCCCAGCAGGCGCAGCGAGCGTCGGCGGATCGCGCGGCTCTCCTCGCGGGTGTAGTCGGAGCGGTCCTCGCCGCTGGTTCCGGTGACGGATGCGGTGCTCACAGGGCCACCTCCTTCTGTCGCTGGTCGAGTTCTCTCTCGCGCTGCTCGGCCTCGGCGTCCTCGAGGCTCGAGATCACGTGCCGGTAGTGCTCGCTGGAGTGCAGCAGCTCGGAGTGCGTGCCCACCGCGGTGATGCGGCCGCGCTCGAGGAGCGCGACACGGTCGGCGAGCATCACGGTCGAGGGCCGGTGCGCGACCACCAGAGCCGTCGTGTCCGACAGCACCTGCCGCAGCGCATCCTCGACGAGCGCCTCGGTGTCGACGTCGAGCGCCGACAGCGGGTCGTCGAGCACGAGCACCGCCGGTCGCGCCGCGACGGCGCGCGCGAGCGCGAGGCGCTGGCGCTGGCCGCCCGAGAGCGACAGGCCCTCTTCGCCGATGATCGTGTCGACGCCCTGCGGCAGCTCGTCGACGAACCCGGCCTGCGCGACCGCGAGCGCTTCGCGCAGCACGCGTTCGGCCTCGGCCGATCCCGGTGCGAGGTCCTCGCGCCCGAGGAGCACGTTGTCGCGGATGGTCTGCGAGAACAGCGTCGCGTCCTCGAAGGCCATGCCGATGTGCCGGCGCAGCTCCTCGAGCGTCAGATCGCGCACGTCGACGCCGTCGAGCGTGACGCGCCCGGCGGTGACGTCGTACAGCCGCGTCGGCAGGGTCGTGAGGGTCGTCTTGCCCGACCCGGTCAGGCCGACGAGCGCCATGGTCTCGCCCGGCCGGAGCACGAGGTCGATGCCGTCGAGCAGATCGCGTTCGGATGCCGCGGCGTCCTGGTAGCGGAAGTGCGCGTCCTCGAACGCCAGCTCGCCGCGCACGTCGTCGACGGTGTGCACGTCATCGGCATCCGTGATCGTGTTCTCCTCGTCGAACACCTCGAAGAGGCGATCGGTCGCGGTGCGGGCATCGAGCATGAACGAGAACAGGAATCCGATCGACTCCATCGGCCAGCGCAGCACGGTCGCCATGGCGAAGAACGCCACGAGCTCGCTGGTCTGCAGCTGGCCGAGCTGGACGAGGTAGATCCCCGCTCCGAGGCACAGCGCGAACGCGATGTCGGGCAGCAGCACGAGCCAGAACCAGATCCAGCCGACGGCGCGGGCCTTGCCGAGCTCGGTCTCGCGCAGCGTCTCGGCCTGGCGGGCGAACTTCAGCAGCGCGTGCTTGCCGCGGCCGAAGGCCTTGAGCACGCGGATGCCGTGGACGCTCTCCTCGACGGCGGTCGCGAGGTCGCCGGCCTGGTCCTGGCTGCGGCGGGCGAGCGTGCCGTACGTCTTCTCGAACCGGTAGCCCGCGTACCACAGCGGCGCCGACGTGATGAGGAACACCGTGCCCAGCAGCCAGTGCCAGCGGAAGAGCAGCACCGTGCCCACGGCGATCGTCAGGACGTTCACCACGAGCAGCACGAGGCCGAATGCGAGCCAGCGGCGCAGCATGCTGATGTCCTGCATCATGCGGCTGAGCAGCTGCCCGGACTGCCAGCGGTCGTGGAACGCGACGGGCAGGCGCTGGAGCCTCGAGTAGAAGCCCTGGCGCAGCTCGTACTCGACGCGCGTGGCCGGTCCCAGGATGAACCAGCGGCGCAGCCACACCATGAGGGCTTCGGCGAGGCCCAGCCCCAGGACGGCGGCGGCGCCCAACGCGATCTGGGCGATGTCGCCGGAGGCGATGGGGCCGCCGACGACGACCTCGAGCACGAGCGGGATCGACAGCGCGAGCAGGCTCGCGGCGAGCGCGCTGCCGGCGCCGAGCATCAGGCGCGGCAGGACCGGGCGGGCGAACGGAAGAAGCCGCGCGAGGGCGCGGAGGGTGGACAACTCGGACCGTTGCGGTTCAGCGGTGGTGGTCATGATCCTTGTGGGGAGGGTGGAGCGAACGGCCCGGATCGGGCCAGGAGGGTGCGCGCAGCGCGCCGGAGCGTGGATTCTCCTTGTGGGGAGGAACGCTCCGAGGGACGGCGATATGCCGGAAGACGGATGCCCGGGGCGACCCGGGGACGGGGAGCGACTACCCCTGAATGCGAAGGCGCTCGACCCCGGCGGCGCCCCCGAAGGCGGCGGGGAGGAACGTGGTCTTCGCGGCAGTGGCGACGATGTACATGTCTACCTCCCAGGTTGAGCGGATGCGTCGCGATCGCGACAGCCCTCCAGCATATGGCTGAGAGACAGCTGAGTGCAAGCGCTATCCGACGCGGGCGCGCCCGGGCGGCTCACGCCGCTTCGCGCGCCGAGCGGTTCACGCCGCTTCGCGCGCGAGGAGGCTGCGCTTGACCTCGATCCCCCACGCGAATCCGCCGAGCCCGCCGCCGGTGCGCAGCACGCGGTGGCACGGGACGAAGAGCGCGGGGGCGTTGCGCGCGCAGATCGACGCCGCGGCGCGCACGGCCGAGGGCGATCCGAGCTCCGCGGCGAATTCGGCGTACGTCAGCGGGCGTCCGGGCTCGATGCCGCGCAGCGCCTCCCACCCGGCACGCTGCATCGCCGTGCCGTCCTGGCGCACCGCGACGCGCGAGACCGCGTCGAGGTCGCCGGCGTAGTAGGCGGCGACGGCGCCGGCGGCATCCGTCGTGCCCTCGGCCACCTCGGCGGGACGAAGAGCGGGGCGGATGCGGCCGAGCACGGCGGCGGCGTCGGCGGTCCAGCCCGCGGCGAGCACCGCGCCGTCGTCGTCGGCGACGAGGGTGAAGGCGCCGTCGGGGGTGTCGATGGTCTGGACGATGGCGGTCATGACGGGTCCTTCCGGGGCCGGGTCGAGGGTGCCGCGCGCCACAGGTGCGCGGTGAGATAGCTGCGCCACGGCGCGAGCCGCTCGGCCCACGCCGCGAACCCCTTCGGGTCCGACGGGATGCCGAGGGCCGCCGCGCCGGCGCGCACGGCGACATCGCCGGGCAGGGTCACGTCGGGGTCGCCGAGCACGCGCATCCGCACGTAGTCCGCCGTCCACGGCCCGATGCCGGGCATGGCCAGCAGAGCCGCACGCTGATCGGAGCCGTCGTCGCCCGGGGTCAGCACGAGGTCGCCGGCGGCGAGCGCGCCGGCCGCCCCGGTGATCGCGCGGATGCGGGCGGCGGGGCCGCGCAGCACCTCGGCGCCGCGCTCGGCGATCGCCGCCATCGTGGGGAACAGCACGGCCTCGCCGCCGGCGTGCGGCATCCGCTCCCCCAGCGCGTCCGCGAGACCCGTGAGGGCGGTGCGCGCCGCGGCGACGGAGATCTGCTGCCCGACCATCGCGCGGATGAGCATCTCGTGCGGGTCCGCCGCTCCGGGCACGCGGATGCCGGGCAGCGCCGCCACGCGGGCGGCGAGCTCCGGATGCCGCGCGAGCGCGTCGTCGACGGCGTCGGGGTCGGCGTCGAGGTCGAACAGGCGCCGCGCCCGCGTGACGAGCGGCGCCAGGTCGCCGAGGTGGGTCAGGTGCGCGCGCAGCCGCATCCGGTCGCTCTCGGCGCGCACCTCGAACCAGGCGGGTCCGCCCGGCAGGCGCAGCGTGCGCGAGAACGACGCGGGCCCGGACTCCTCGACGCCGGGGACGGCGCGGGCGTCCATCCAGGCGAACAGGCCCGCCGCGTCGAACGGGGCGCGATGCGGCAGCACGAGGTCGATCGCGCCCGCGGCCTGCACGTCGCCGCCGCGCCGGCGTGCGCGCAGTTCGAGCGGGGTCAGCCCGAAGACCTCGCGCACCGTGTCGTTGAACTGGCGGACGCTGGCGAACCCGGCCGAGAAGGCGACGTCGGATGCCGGCAGGTCGGTGCCGACGAGCAGCATGCGGGCGGTGTGCGCCCGGTGCGCGCGGCTGAGCGCGAGCGGCCCGGCGCCGAGTTCGGCCGTCAGGAGCCGCGTGAGGTGACGCGGCGAGTACCCGAGGCGCCGCGCGAGACCGGGGACGCCCTCGCGCTCGACGACGCCGTCGGCGATGAGCCGCATGGCGCGCGCCGTGGTGTCGCCGCGCAGGTTCCAGGCGGGCGAGCCCGGTGCCGCCTCGGGGAGGCACCGCTTGCACGCGCGGTAGCCGGCCTCGTGCGCCGCGGCCGATGTGGCGTAGAAGGTGACGTTGCTCTCCTTCGGCGTGCGCGCGGGGCAGCTGGGCCGGCAGTAGATGCCGGTCGAGCGCACCGCCGTCACGAACTGGCCGTCGAAGCGGGCGTCGCGCGCGTGGATCGCCCGGTACCGCTCATCGAAGGTCATCGCCAGGGTCATGACTCCACCCTGTCACGCGCCACGGACGCCGGCTGGCGGAAATCGGACACGGCCCTGGCGGATCGCGCGCCCGCCGGGCAGCCCCCGGAGCCGCCGGCGCTACGCCGATGCCTCCGCCTGTCGCGCCGCCTCCAGCCCGTCCAGCAGGAGGTCGAGGCCGTATTCGAAGGACGCGCCGAAGTCGAAGCCGGGCTGCATCGCGTGATCGGCGGCGAAGCGCACGAGGTGCGGGTACTCGCCGGGCGAGAATCCCGACGAGATCTCGGCGACCCTCTCGGCCGAGTCGTCGCCCTGGATCGGCATGCTCGCCTCCTGGATGGCGTACCCGTACACGTAGCTGTCGAGCACGGCGTAGGCGTGCGCGGTCAGTTGCAGCGACATCCCCGCTCCGAAGAAGCATGCGAGCATCGCCTCGTGGTGCCCGAGGGTCGCCGGCCCCGGCGAGGTGCGCGATTCCAGCAGCGGCACCGACCACGGATGCTTCACGAGCACGCTCTTGGCCGACACGCAGCGGGCCCGCACGGTCTCGCGCCACGGCAGCGCCGGATCGGGGAGCGCGATCTTGGCGAAGACGGCGTCGACCATGCCGTCGAGCACGGTCTCCTTGCCGTCCACGTAGTGGTACAGCGTCATCGGCCCGACGCCCATCTCGCCCGCCAGCGCGCGGATCGTCAGGGCCTCGATGCCCTCGCGATCGGCAAGTTCGACAGCGGTGGACATGATGCGCTCGCGCGTCGGCCTGACGCGCGTCGCGGTGCTCTTCGACATGGATCCCTCTTTCGTTCTTGACCCATCGTACTAAGTACGGCTATGGTGATGCCAGAACTCGTACTTAGTACGACAAAATCCACGGGAGGATGCCATGACCGCCACGACCACCACCACCGACCAGACCGTCTCCACCTCGGCCCGCACGATGCGCGCGGTCGCCCAGGACAGCTACGGCGACGCCGACGTGCTCGCCGTCCAGACCCTGCCGATCCCCGAGCCCGCCGCCGGCCAGGTGCTGCTGCGCGTCCGCGCCGCCGGCGTCGACCGGGGCGTGTGGCACCTGATGACCGGCAAGCCCGCCCTCGTGCGGGTGCTGGGCTTCGGGTTCCGCCGCCCCTCGCAGCCGGTGCGCGGCATCGACGTGGCCGGCACCGTCGTCGCCGTCGGCGAGGGCGTGGACCGCTTCGCCCCGGGCGACGAGGTGTTCGGCTTCACGAACGGCTCGTACGCCGAGTACGCCGTGGCGGATGCCGACAAGCTCGCCGCGGCCCCCGCGGGGCTCTCCCCCGCGGAGTCGGCCGTGCTCGCCGTCTCGGGTGTCACGGCCCTGCACGCCGTCGAGGAGATCGCCGACGTCCGGGCCGGCGAGCGCGTGCTGGTGCTCGGCGGCTCCGGCGGCGTCGGATCATACGTCGTGCAGCTCGCCGCGTCCCGCGGCGCGCACGTCACCGCCGTCGCCGGCGCCGCCAAGGCCGACTTCGTGCGCGGCCTGGGCGCCGAGCGCGTCGTCGACTACCGCACCGAGGACATCACGGCCTCCGGTGAGATCTTCGATGTGATCATCGACATCGGCGGAAGCACGCCGGTGCGACGGATGCGACGCATCCTCGCCCCTGAGGGAACGCTCGCGATCGTGGGCGGCGAGGGCGGCGACTGGCTGACCGGAGGCATGGGGCGCCAGATCGGCGCATCCCTGCTCTCGATGTTCACGAAGCAGAAGCTCGCCTTCTTCATCTCGCCGGAGGACCAGGCATCTCTGGCTCGCCTGGCCGAGCACGTCGAGGCGGGCCGCGTGCGCCCCGCCGTCACCCGCACCTATGCCCTCGCCGAGGCCCCGCAGGCCATCGCCGACCTCGTGGCCGGCCGCATCGCCGGCAAGGCCGCGATCGAGATCGAGGCGGCGTCATGACCGCCCCCTCGCCTACCGCACGGCGGCGGACCGCACCCGACACAGCTCACCAGACCCCGAACGACAAGACCATGACACTCACGAACCCCACCCCGACCGACACCAGCCGCGCCACCGCCGCCCTGTGGGCCGGCATCGGCTACGCCGCCCTGTTCGTCCTGGCGATCCTGGCGAACTTCACCGTCGTGCAGCCGGTGAAGACCGCCGGCTCCGCGACGGCCAGCCTCGAGGCGATCGCCGCAGACCCCGGCGCCTTCCGCCTGGCCACCCTCGCTTTCGCCGCGATCTTCGTCATCGACGTCGTCATCGCGTGGGCGCTGCATGTGATCCTCCGTCCCACCGGCGAGATGCGCTCGCTGCTGGCCGCCTGGATGCGACTGACCTACACGGTGCTCCTCGGCGCCGGCGTCGCCTTCCTGCACCTGGCCGGACAGCTCGCGACGGGTGCCATCGAGGCCTCCGACTCGTCGGGCCTGGTCGCCCTGCTGCTCGAGGCGTTCGACATCACGTGGCTCGTGGGCCTCATCGCCTTCGGGGCGCACCTGCTGGTGATCGGCTGGATCCTGTTCCAGGCGCGCCTGGCTCCGCGGATCCTCGGAATCGGCCTCATGATCGCGGGCGCCGCCTACATCGCCGACACCGCCCTGCACCTCGTGGTCGCCGACTACGCCGCGATCGCCGGCGTCATGCTCGCGGTCGTCGCCATCCCCTCCATGCTGTCCGAACTGGGACTCACCGTGTGGCTGTTCGTCGCCGCGCGCCGGTTGCGCACAGCCGGCCGCGTCGCCGGGCAGGTCGCAGCGCGGGTCTGACCCGCACCTCCCGTGGCCCCGCCTGTTCTCCGGAGCAGGCGGGGCCTTCGCGTCAACCCCCGGTTCGGGCGTCCCGGGCGCCGCTATGTTGGGGCGCATGACCGCGCGCGAGTACGACGTCATCGTGATCGGAGCGGGCGCCGTGGGCGAGAACGTCGCCGATGCCGCGGTGCAAGGCGGCATGTCGACGCTCATCGTCGAGGCCGAGCTCGTCGGCGGCGAGTGCTCGTACTGGGCGTGCATGCCCTCCAAGGCGCTGCTGCGGCCCGCGTCGGCCCTGCGGGCGGCGCACGACGTCGGCGGCGCCCGCGAGGCGGTCACCGGCGGCGTCGATCCGTCCGCCGCCTTCGCGCGGCGCGACCGCATCGCCCATGGCTGGGACGACTCGGCCCAGGTGCGATGGCTCGACAAGACCGGCATCGCCCTGCTGCGCGGTCTCGCGCGGTTCGACGGACCACGGCAGATCGTCGTCGCCGGCGACGACGGCGCCGAGACGCCGGTGTCCGCTCGTCATGCGGTGGCGATCTGCACCGGATCGGCCGCGCTGCTGCCCGACATCCCCGGGCTCGCCGACATCGCACCGTGGACGAGCCGCGACGCCACGAGCGCCCGCACGGCGCCCCGGAGCCTCGCGATCCTCGGAGCCGGGCTCGTCGCGACCGAGATGGCGGCCGCGTACGCGAGCTTCGGCACCGAGGTCACCGTGATCGGCCGCTCCGGCGTGCTGCGAGGCCAAGAGCCGTTCGCCGTCGAACTCGTCACGGAGTCGCTGCGCCGCTCCGGCGTCACCGTCCGCACCGGGACCGAAGTGCTCTCGGCGCGCCGCACGCCGGCCGGGGCGACGCTCGAGCTGTCCGCGGGCGACCCGGTCACCGCCGAGGAGGTGCTCGTCGCGACCGGTCGCATCGCCCGCACCGGCGATCTGGGGCTCGAGACGCTGGCCCTTCCCACGGGCGACTGGCTCGACGTCGACGACACGCTGCGCGTGCGCGGGTTCGACTGGCTCTACGCCGTCGGCGACGTCAACCACCGCGCACTCTCCACCCACCAGGGCAAGTACCAGGCGCGCGCCGCGGGCGCCGCCATCGCCGCCCGCGCGGCCGGCATCCCGGTCGACGACACCCCCTGGAGCGCGTACGCGGCCACCGCCGATCACAGCGCCGTCCCCCAGGTGGTCTTCACCGATCCCGAAATCGCGACGGTGGGGCTCACGGCGGATGCCGCGACGGCCGCGGGCCGCAGCATCCGCATCCTCGACTACGACCTGAGCTGGATCGGCGGCGCCACCACACGCGCCGACGACTACCGCGGCCACGCTCGCGCGATCGTCGACGAGGACCGCGGGGTCCTCATCGGGGCGACGTTCGCCGGCCCCGACGTCGCCGAGCTCCTCCACGCCGCGACGATCGCGATCGTCGGCGAGGTGCCGCTGGAGCGCCTGTGGCACGCGGTCCCGGCGTACCCGACGGTCAGCGAGGTGTGGCTGCGCTGGCTCGAGGAGTACCGCGGCACCGGCACGTGAGAGCGCCCCGGCGCGGGCCGGGTCAGTGGAAGAAGTGACGCTCCCCTGTGAAGAACATCGTCACGCCCGCCTCGCGGGCCGCATCGATGACCTCCTGGTCGCGCACCGACCCGCCGGGCTGGACGATCGTCTTGATGCCGCCCTCGATGAGCACAGCGGGGCCGTCGGCGAACGGGAAGAACGCGTCGGATGCCGCGACGGACCCCGCCGCGCGGTCACCGGCGCGCTCGACCGCGAGGCGGCACGAATCGACGCGGTTCACCTGTCCCATGCCGATCCCGACCGTGGCCGAGTTCTTCGCCAGCACGATCGCGTTCGACTTGACCGCACGGCACGTCTTCCACGCGAAGATGAGGTTGGTCATGTCGGCGTCCGAGGGACGCTCGCCCGAGACGAGCTCCCAGTCCTTGGCGACCGACTCGATGTCGTCGGGGAACCGGTCGGCGTCCTGCAGCAGCAGGCCGCCCGAGAGCAGACGCACGTCCATGCGCTCCTGCTTCCAGTCCTCGGGGAGCTTGAGCACGCGCAGGTTCTTCTTGAGCTTGAACACCTCGAGCGCCTCGGGCTCGAAGTCGGGCGCCACGATGACCTCGGTGAAGATGTCGCGCAGATTCTCGGCCATCTTCAGCGTCACGGTGCGGTTGGCGGCGATCACCCCGCCGAACGCCGACACCGGGTCGCACTCGTGGGCGCGCAGGTGGGCGCTGGCGATCGGGTCGAGCGCCTGCGGGGCGGTGACCGCGATGCCGCACGGGTTGGCGTGCTTGATGATCGCGACGGCCGGCTTGACCAGGTCGAACGCGGCGCGGAGGGCCGCATCCGCGTCGACGTAGTTGTTGTACGACATCGCCTTGCCCTGCAGCTGCGTGGCCTGGGCGATGCCGTGTCCGCCGATCGTGGTGTAGATGGCGGCGCGCTGGTGCGAGTTCTCGCCGTAGCGCAGGACCTCCAGCCGCTCCGCCTTGATCGTCAGGTGCTGCGGCAGGTCGCCCTCGGGAGCGAGTGTCTCCTCGGCGAACCACGTCGCGACCGCACGGTCGTACTGCGAGGTGTGGGCGAAGGCGCGGGCGGCGAGGTCGCGGCGCTGGGCGAGCGTCGTGCCGCCCTGGCCGAGCGACTCGATGACCCCCGGGTAGGACTCGGGCGAGACGACGATCGCGACGTTGGCGTAGTTCTTCGCCGACGCGCGCACCATCGCGGGCCCGCCGATGTCGATCTGTTCGACGACCGCGTCGCCCTCGGCGCCGGAGTGCACGGTCTCGACGAACGGGTACAGGTTCACCACGACGAGTTCGAACGGCTGGATGCCGAGCTCGGCGAGCTGGCGCTCGTGGTCCTCGAGGCGCAGGTCGGCGAGCAGCCCCGCGTGCACGGCGGGATGCAGCGTCTTGACCCGGCCGTCGAGGCTCTCGGGGAACCCGGTCACGCTCGACACATCCGTCACCTCGTACCCGGCGTCGCGGATCGTCGCGGCGGTCGATCCGGTGGACACGATCTCGACCCCCGCTCCCGCGAGCGCCGCCGCGAGCGACAGCAGGTCGGTCTTGTCGCTGACCGAGACCAGGGCGCGCCGGATGGGCACGACGTCGCGCGGGCGGTAGAGGGCGGGGTCGTGGCTCGGGCCGGCCATGCGGAGCTCCTTGGGGGTGGGACGAGGGGGGGTCAGGTGGTCTGCGGCGCCGCGACGGCGGCGAGGTCGATGTCGCCGGTCGCGATGCGACGGACGACGTCGATGAGGAGGCGGCGTTCGACGGGCTTGATGCGCTCGTGCAGCGTGTGCTCGTCGTCCGAGGGCAGGACGGGGACGCGCTCCTGGGCGAGGATCGGACCGGAGTCGACGCCGTCGTCGACGACGATGACGCTCGCTCCGGTCTGCGAGACGCCGGCGACGAGCGCGTCGCGCACGCCGTGAGCGCCGGGGAACTCGGGCAGGTACGCCGGATGCGTGTTGATGATGTGCGGCGCTCGCGCATCGACGAGCGCCGGCGGCAGCAGCCGCATGAGCCCGCTCAGGACGACGAGGTCGGGGTTCCAGACGTCGAGCTGGCGCGCGAGCTCCTCGCCCCAGGCCTCCCGCGAGGGGAACTGCCCATACGGCACGAGGAATGTCGGGATGCCGAAATCCTCGGCGTGCGCGAAACCGTCGGCCTCGCGATCGGCGCCCACCGCCACGACGCGCGCCGGGAATCCGGGGTCGGCCGCCGCCTCCAGAAGGGCCCGCATATTCGACCCCGTGCCGGAGATGAGGACGGCGACAGTCAGCACTCGCACAGTCTAACCACGCGAGTCTCGCTCGCCCGGGGCGATGCCCTTCCACGACGCGGGCATCGACGGCAGCGGCACGGTCTCGTGCTCATCGGCGGGAGTCGCTCCGTCGCCGGACTCGGCGACCGGCTCGTCGGCGCCGTCGGCGGATGCGTCCGGGGGTTCGTCGGCGCGGCGTCGGCGCGGCGAGAGCAGGATGATGCCGGCTCCGACGGCGATCTCGAGGCCGACCGCCAGCGCGACCGGTCCCGGCTGCGGGCCGGTCTCCGCGAGGCGCCCGGGACCGAGCGACCCGGAGGCGAGCCAGGCGAGCAGCGCCGCGGCGCCCACCGCGAGCAGCGCGATGCCTCCCGTGATCGCCAGCCGGGGAAGCGCGGGGTCCGGTTCGCCGTCCTCCGGGGCGTCGCCGCGGGTCGCAGCGACGCCGTCCGCGCCGAGGGCGACCAGCCGGGACCGGGCGATCCACCCCGCCAGCACCCCCACGGCGACCGGCCCGAGAGCGAGCAGCAGCAGCCACGGCGTCGTCGACTCCGGTACGGCGCCGAGGATCGGGATGCCGGGGACGACCCCGGCCTGAGTGCCGGCGGCGGAGAATGCCGTCCCGGTGCCGAGCGAGAAGCCGGGGCCTGCGACGAATGCGAGTCCCCACACCACGACGGTCGGCAGATACGCCAGCTGCGCGAGCGTGATCACGGTGGCCCCGAGGACGTCGACGTGTCCGGCCTCGAACAGCGCGATCATCTCGTCGGCGCCGAGGACGACCGCGACGGCGACCAGGAGCGCGCCCAGCCCCACGATCCCGGCCACCGCGAGCGCACCGGCGCGCGCCGTGAGCGCGGGCACGGGCCCCCACGCGGGCGAGGCCTCGACGCGGTCCCGCAGCCGCGCGATGCCGCCGGACCCGGCCTCGGACCACTCGGTGACGACGGCCGCGACGACCGCGGGCAGCGCGAAGAACAGCGTCGGCAGCACCACCGCCTGCCAGGTCTCGGTCGTGGCGACGGCCGATGCGGACGTCAGCGCCGCGAGGGCGGCGAGCCCCGCGAAGACGACCGTGCCCGTGACGACCCCCGTCAGCCACGCCTCGGCGCGCGACGAGCGCATGCCCGATCGAGCTGCGAACACGGCGGTGAACGCGCCGAACGCGAGCGGCGGCAGCGACATCACGAACGACTCCGCGGACGGGTCGATGCCCGTGGCGGCGATGTACTCGCCGGGAAGCGTCACCGCGACGGGCACCGCGTGCCCGAACTGCCAGATCGTCGCCGCCGCCGGCCACAGCGCACCCCAGTCGGCCGCGCCGCCGAACCCGAGCACCCACAGCAGGGTGAGCGGGGCGAGAACGGCCGCGACGCCGACGGCCACCGCGATGGCGGCGTCGACGGCGGCGAGGATGACGACGGTGAGGCGATGCATGCGCCATCGACCCTACCCGCGCGGCGCCCTCCGGCCCGTGAGCCTCGCTCTGGTCCGCACCATCGCGCGGCGCTGCCGTGGCTGCGGTGGATCGACGCGGCCGGTTTCGCCGTCTCGTTCTCCCGCCGACCGATCGAGGCGGCGCGCGGCGTGGCGATCCGACCGCGTGCCGGGCGGCTACGCCTCGATCGGCTCGAGTTCGAACACCGCGATGAGGCGGTCGGTGCGCGTCTGGTACACGTCGTAGTCCGGCCACACCGCCGCTGCGCGCTCCCACCACAGCGAGCGCTCGTCCCCCGAGAGCTCGCGGGCGCGGTAGTCGCGCTTGACGGCGCCGTCCTGCAGCTCGACGTGCGGGTGGCGCCGCATGTTCTCGGCCCACACCGGCTCATCGGGCGCGCCGCCCTTCGAGGCGACGACCGCGTACGCGCCGTCGTGCTCGACCCGCATGAGCGCCGTCTTGCGCAGCGCGCCGGTCTTGGCGCCGACGGTCGTCAGCACGATGATCGGCACTCCCCGCAGCGTGTTCGCCTCGGCCCCGCCCGAGGCCTCGTACTTCTCGGCCTGCGTGCGGGCCCACTCTGCGGTGGACGGCTTGTACTCTCCGTGAAGCGGCATCTTCCCACCGTACGGCCCGCTGGCTAGCATGGCGCCCAATCGCGCTGGGGACGACGGGAGACGCCATGGGTCTGAGGGACGTGCTGCGGGGCGGGGACGCCGAGCCCGACGTGCTCGAGCTGCGGGTGCACGGCGTCAACAACACGACAGCGCCCGCGCTGCTGGACCTGCGACCCGAAGACGTCGAACTCGTCGCCGGCGACAAGCTCGGCAGCTTCTGGCGGCCGAAGAAGTCCGCCGCCGACGCAATCGAGCAGGGCGGGCGCGGGTACGTTCCCAGAGGCATCCTGCGGGAGGCCTACTCCTGGGGCGGCATGGTGCGCACGACGCCGGACGTCGGCAACGCGGGCGCGTTGAGCATCGTCGCCGGCGCTGCCGTGCGCGTCGTCTATGCGCTCCTGCTCCCCTTCAGCATCGCCAATGCCGTGCACTGGACGCGGCGGCTCCCCGCGGCCGATGACCGGCGTCCGCGGGTCACGGCCGGCCTGACGCGGCTGTTCGGCCTCATGCTCACGCTGCTGTTCACCAGCGCCGCGGCCACCGTCGCCCTCGATGTCGGCGCCGCGCAGTGCGGCGCGAATCCGGCGATGTGCGGTCCGCTCGAAGGACTCTTCGCGCCGATGCCGGGGTGGGACGTGGGCGTCCGCTTCGCGCTCCTGGGTCTGGCGCCCGCTGCCGCGGTCGGCGTGCTGTGGCTGATGTCGGCGGTCGCGCGCGTCCGGTACGACGTGCTCCCGGGCATGCGCCGCGACGCCCTCAGCCTGCCGCGGTCCGTCGCGCCACGGGATGTCGGCGAGGAGACCGAGCCGTCCGCGCTGCTGTCCCACCCCCACTTCTGGTCCACCCGGGCGGCGCGACACCTCTCGCGCGTCCATCTCGCGGCGGCGCTGCTGCTGACGTCGGCCTTCCTTTCCGCCCACGCGGCCTTCGACTGGTACACCGCGTGCGAGGGATTGGGCGGGTACGGCGCCTGCGTCGGCGACGCCTTCGGCGACGGGATGTTCGCGACCTTCTTCTGGTTCGCCGCCGCATCGCTGGTCGGGCTCGCCGCCACCACCGTCCTCGCCGTCCTCCTTCCTGCTCCCGGGGTCTCGGCGCCGGAGGCACCGCGGAGACCTCGATCGGCGACGCTGAGCGCGTGGTTCCTGGGCGGTTCCGTCGTCGTCTTCGCGAGCGTGGAGCTCGTGCTCGCGATCGCCACCACGCCGGACGAGGCGCAGGTCGGCGTGAGCCGCCTGTACGGCGCGGGAGCGACGCCGCTGGTCATCATCATGATCGCGACCGCGATCGCGCTCAGCGGAGTGTTCTGGCGAGGACGCGCGTCGCGCCGGGCTGCGGCGTGGGGCGGCTGCGCGCCCGCCGTGTTCATGATGGTGTCGCTGACGCTGGCCATCGGGGTGAGCGCGATCGCGACCGTGACGGCGGGCGACTACCTCAACGGCGGGCTGGGCGCCGCGACGCTCGTGCGGCAGAAGGAACCCGCCGAGAACGGACTCCTGATCTCGAGTTCGTACATCGCGGGCGGCACGGCCGTGCTCGCCGGCGTCCTCGCGGCGGCCCTCATCGTCGCGGTGGCGGTGTTCGTCCGCACGCGCGACATGCAGGACCGCGCGCGGGCATGGGGCGCTCCCGCGGGGCCTGACGACGACATCGTCCCGCAGGGCCCGAGCGTGCTCCCGCCGTCACCGGCGACGCTGCTCGCACGCATCCGCACCAAGCGTGTGAACGCGGCGCGGCTGCACCTGATCGAACCCGTCGTCGCGATCGTCGCGATCACGTCGGCCCTCGCCGTCGTCGGGTCGATCGTCTGGAGCTGGGTGACGTACTCCGAGGAGGCCAACACGCTCACGTCGGTCACCGGCGCCGAGGAGCTCACGGTGAACATCCTCAACCTGGCCCTCCCGATCCTCGCGGTCGTCGGTCTCGGCCTGATCGCGATGCTCGCCGGGGGCTCGATGCGCGAAGGCACGCGCCCACTCGGCGTGGTGTGGGACATCGTCAGCTATCTCCCGCGCGCCGGGCACCCGTTCGGCCCGCCGCCCTACTCCCAGCGGGCCGTGCCCGAACTCGCCGGCCGACTCTTCACGTGGCTGTCGGACCGGCCCGGCCGCCGCGCCGTCCTGGCGGCCCACTCGATGGGCGGTGTGCTGGCGGTGTCGTCACTCGGCCTGCTGGCCAGTTCACCCGAGACGCGCCCGGTCCTGCGTCGCATCTCGCTGCTCACCTTCGGCGTTCAGCTGAGACCGCTGTTCGGACGACTGCTGCCGGAACTGCTGGGGCCCGACGTGCTGGGCACCCACGCATCCCAGGCGCCACGGCCGTTCGCCGCCGACCCGTGGGGGGACGACTTCACCGCCGAGGGCGGCGACCCGAACCGGCCGGCGCCCGACCCGGCCAGACCCGCCGGGGAGCTCGCCGGGCACCTCCTGCGCGGGTGCGCGGTTCCGTGGGTGAGCCTGTGGCGCCTGACCGACTACCTCGGCTACCCCGCGATGAGCACGTCGCCATCGGATCCCGCCACGGGCTTCGTCAATCGCGTCGACCGCTTCGCCGAAGAGCTGGACCTCAGCGGCTACATGGTCGAGGTCGGCACCCACGGCGCGTACTACCGGGTTCCCACCTACGAGCGCGCGGTGCTCAAGCTGGCGGGGCTCCGCCGCTGAGGGCTGCTCCCCGAAACGGCCGAGGGGCGGATGCCGCGCGATGCGGCATCCGCCCCTCGTGAGAGCTCAGCGTCTCCGGATCAGAGCGCCTCGATGATCTCGCGCATGAGCGCGGCGGTCTCGGACGGGGTCTTGCCGACCTTGACGCCCGCGGCCTCGAGGGCCTCCTTCTTGGCCTGCGCCGTGCCGGCCGAGCCCGAGACGATGGCGCCGGCGTGGCCCATGGTCTTGCCCTCGGGCGCGGTGAAGCCCGCCACGTAGCCGACGACGGGCTTGGTGACGTTCGCCTGGATGAAGTCGGCCGCGCGCTCCTCGGCGTCGCCCCCGATCTCGCCGATCATGACGATCGCCTTCGTCTCGGGGTCCGCCTCGAAGGCCGCGAGCGCGTCGATGTGCGTCGTGCCGATGACCGGGTCGCCGCCGATGCCGATGGCGGTCGAGAAGCCCAGGTCGCGCAGCTCGAACATCATCTGGTACGTGAGCGTGCCCGACTTCGACACGAGGCCGATCGGGCCCTTGCCGGTGATGTTGGCGGGCGTGATGCCGACGAGCGACTCGCCGGGCGTGATGATGCCGGGGCAGTTCGGGCCGATGATGCGGGTGGTGTTGCCCTTCGACTTCGCGTACGCCCACGCCTCGGCGGTGTCGCCGACGGGGACGCCCTCGGTGATGACCACGAGCAGCGGGATCTCGGCGTCGATGGCCTCGACCATCGCGTCCTTCGTGTACGCGGCGGGGACGAAGGCGATCGACACATCGGCGCCCGTCTTCTCCATCGCCTCGGCGACGGAGCCGAACACCGGCAGCTCGATGTCGGCGCCCGCGGCGTCCTTGTGCAGCACCGTCGTGCCGGCCTTGCGCGCGTTGACGCCGCCGACGACCTGGGTGCCGGCCTTGAGCATCAGCGCGGTGTGCTTGGTGCCCTCGCCGCCGGTGATGCCCTGGACGATGACCTTCGAATCCTTGTCAAGGAAGATCGACATGTTTGTTTTCCAGTCCTTCTCGGATGTCTCGGCGGGTCAGGCGTTGGCCAGCTCGGCGGCCTTGTCGGCGCCCTCGTCCATGGTCGCGGCGAGGGTCACCAGCGGGTGGTTCGCCTCTTCGAGGATCTTGCGGCCCTCGTCGACGCGGTTGCCGTCGAGGCGCACGACGAGCGGCTTCGACGCGGTCGAGCCGAGCTCGGCGAGTGCGCCGACGATGCCCTTGGCGACGGCGTCGCACGCGGTGATGCCGCCGAAGACGTTGACGAACACGCTCTTGACCTGCGGGTCGCCGAGGATGACGTCCAGTCCCGCGGCCATGACCTCGGCCGAGGCGCCGCCGCCGATGTCGAGGAAGTTGGCGGGCTTGACGCCGCCGTGGGCCTCGCCGGCGTAGGCGACGACGTCGAGCGTCGACATGACCAGGCCCGCGCCGTTGCCGATGATGCCGACCTGGCCGTCGAGCTTGACGTAGTTGAGGTCGTTCTCCTTGGCCTTGGCCTCGAGCGGGTCGGCCGCGGCCTTGTCCTCGAGCAGGGCGTGGCTCTGGTGGCGGAACTCGGCGTTCTCGTCGAGCGACACCTTGCCGTCGAGGGCGATGATGTCGCCCTCCTCGGTCTTGACCAGCGGGTTCACCTCGACCAGCGTGGCGTCCTCACCCTTGTAGACGTCGAACAGCTTGACGAACACGTCGGCCACCTTGGGGGCCAGCTCGTCCGGGAAGTTCGCGGCCTTGGCGATCTCGAGCGCCTTCGCGGCGTCGATGCCGGCGATCGGGTCGACCTCGATGCGCGCCAGCGCCTCGGGACGCTCGACGGCGAGCTCCTCGATCTCCATCCCGCCCTCGACCGAGCACAGGCTCAGGTAGGAGCGGTTGGCGCGGTCCAGCAGCACCGAGAAGTAGTACTCCTCGGCGATGCGCGCGCCCTGGGCCACCATGACCCGCTTGACGATGTGGCCCTTGATGTCGAGGCCGAGGATGGCCTTCGCGGCCTCGTACGCCTCGTCGGGGGTCTTGGCGACCTTGACGCCGCCGGCCTTGCCGCGGCCGCCGGTCTTGACCTGGGCCTTGACGACGACGACGCCGCCGATCTTCTCGGCCGCCGCCTTCACTTCTTCCGGGGTGTCCGCGATGATGCCGGCGAGCACCGGCACCTCGTACTTCTCGAACAGATCGCGTGCCTGGTACTCGTAGAGATCCACGTGCAGTCCTTCGCTGTGGCGAATGGGCGGCGCCGGCAGCCGGCGCCGGATTGTCTTGACGTCGAGAGACTCGACCAATTGCCCAGCCTACTACCGGCGGCTGGGCGCTCATGACCGTGTGACCGTCGCACGGCCTCGGACTAGGCTCGGGCTATGAGCGATGTGGCGACATCCGCACCGGCGGCGCGCACGGCGGTGGTCGCCGCCGCCCTCGAGCTGTTCGCGACGCAGGGCTTCGACCAGACCTCGGTCGAGCAGATCGCACAGGCCGCGGGCGTCTCGCGATCGACGTTCTTCCGCCAATTCGGCGGCAAGGACGATGTCGTCTTCACCGACCACGAGCAGCTGCTCGAAGAGCTGCGCGACTTCCTCGCCCGCCCCCATGCGAATCCGTGGGCGGCCGTGTGCGAAGCATCCGTCCGCGTCTTCACGCACTTCGCGGCCGACCCCGAGCTGGCCCGGCGTCGCTACGGCGTCGTGCGCGAGGTGCCGGCGCTGCGCGAGCGCGAGATCATCACGGTCTTCCGGTACGAGCGCCTCTTCGACGAGTACCTGCGCGAAGCGCTGCCCGGCATCGACCCGCTGGACGCGGTGGGCTACGCCGCACTCGTGACCGCCGTGCACAACCACGTGCTGCGCCAGCTGCTGCGCGGGCCCAAGCGCGTTCCGGTGGCGGCCCTGCGGCGCGCGCTCGACGACGCCATGCGCCGTTTCGGCGTGCTCGACGACGCCGAGCCGGCCGACGACGACGTCGTCGTCGCCGTGTTCCCGAAGCGCATGCCGCGTGCGGAGATCGCCCGACGTCTGGGTGAGCAGCTGGACTGATCCCTCCACGGCGCCGTTCGCCGATCCTGCCTAGACCCGTTCGACGACCAGCGCCATGCCCTGGCCGCCCGCGACGCACATGGTCTCGAGGCCATAGCGGCCGCCGGAGTCTGCGAGGCCGTGGATGAGCGTCGTCGTGATGCGGGCGCCGGTCATGCCGAAGGGATGGCCGACGGCGATCGCGCCGCCGTGGACATTGAGTCGCTCCGGGTCGACGGCCAGCTCGCGTGCCGACGCGATCACCTGCACCGCGAACGCCTCGTTGATCTCGACCAGGTCGATGTCGTCGATGCCCAGGCCGGCACGCGCGAGCGCGTCGCGACTGGCCTCCACAGGGCCCAGCCCCATGATCTCGGGAGACAGCGCACTCACGCCCGTCGACACGATCCGCGCGAGGGGCTGAAGCCCGAGCTCGTCCACGACCCGGTCGGAGACGATCACGAGGGCTGCGGCGCCGTCGTTGAGCGGGCAGGCATTGCCCGCCGTGACCGTGCCGTCGGGACGGAAGACCGGGTCGAGCGCGGCGAGCCCCTCGTGGGTCACCCCCGAGCGCGGGCCGTCGTCGGCATCGACCACCCGCCCGTCGGGCAGGGAGACCGGTGTGATGTCGCGCTTCCAGAAGCCCGAGGCGATGGACGCCTCGGCTCTGTGCTGCGAACGCTCCGCGAACGCGTCCTGCTCTTCGCGCGAGATCCCGTGCAGCTGCGCGACGTTCTCGGCGGTCTGCCCCATGGCGATGTACGGGTCGGGCAGGAGCCCGTCCGCGCGCGGGTCGGCCCATCCGGTCGCTCCGCCCTCGGCGCGACGCGCCGAGCGCGCGACCGCGTCGGCGAACACCGGATTCTCGACGCTGTGGCCGGGGAAGAAGTCCGCCGCACCCTGGGCGTAGTGAGTCACCGACTCGACGCCGGCGGAGACGAAGACATCGCCCTCGCCGGCCAGGATCGCGTGGAACGCCATCCGCGTGGTCTGCACCGACGACGCGCAGTAGCGGTTCACGGTCGTGCCGGGCACGGTGTCCAGTCCCAGCATCACCGACACGATGCGCCCGATGTTCATCCCCTGC
This sequence comes from Microbacterium thalassium, assembly GCF_014208045.1. Lineage (NCBI taxonomy): Bacteria > Bacillati > Actinomycetota > Actinomycetes > Micrococcales > Microbacteriaceae > Microbacterium > Microbacterium thalassium. The sequence goes on along the minus strand of NZ_JACHML010000001.1, from coordinate 1,616,433 downwards.
TCACCGGCCGGCTGTCCGGTCCCGATCATCAGGTCGTCGATGCGCCGGGGATCCAGCTGCGGGACCTCGTCGAGGGCGGCGCGCACCATCCGCGCGACAAGGTCGTCCGGACGCAGGTCCACGAGGGAGCCCTTGCGGGCGCGGCCGATGGGCGAGCGGACGGCGGCGACGATGTAAGCGGCGCGGCTCATGCGGACGCCGACGATCGGGTGCGGGCGCGGAGGCCAGGGTCCGCTTGTGTGAACGTCATCGTCTCTCCGATCGGTCGTCGTGCACCCGATTATGCATCATAATCAGAAACGTTGCACAACATTCTCGAATATGTTGCAGGCCTGCCTGAAAGCGATAGAGTGCCGGGCATGACGACGGCCGCTGCGCCGCGAGAGCTCGGCGAGGTCGGCCCGGTGGCCGCTCCGTCCACGCTCTCCGAGCGCCTGAGCTCGGGAGCGCACCCCGACGCGCAGCGGGCGTTCGCCGCCGCGCGCGAGCAGTTCCTCGATCGGAGCCGCATCGACATGGGAGCGCTGGCGACGACCCTGGGAATCGATCGGACGTCGCTGTTCCGCTGGGTCGGCAATCGCGATCAGCTGCTGACCGAGGTGCTGTGGTCGTTCGCGGCCCCCACCCTCACGCACGCGGACCGGGCCACGGCGGGGATCTCCGGCGGCGAGCGGATCGCGGCGGTGTTGACCCGGTTCGTCGACGACCTGATCGCCGCCGGGTTCTTCCGGGAGTTCCTGCGCAGCGAACCCGCGCGGGCCCTGCGCCTGCTCACCACGAAGGCGAGTCCCGTGCAGCGCCGCTACGTCGCGACGGTGGAGTGGCTGATCCATCGTGAACTCGGCGATCGTCCGCTCGCCGGGGCGATCGACGCGCGGGATCTGGCGTACCTGCTGGCGCGCGTGTCGGAGTCGTTCATGTTCTCGGACCTCATCACCGGCGATCCGCCGAGCTCCGAGCGCGCCGGCGTGGCCTTCCGGCTGCTCCTGCGCGTCGACGGCTGATCGCGCACCGCGCTCGGCCACCACGACATGTCGCCGCGCGAGTATGTTCGGATCCATGACCGCGACGGAGACCTCGTCCACAGCTCCCTGGTTCGCTCGCGACGCCGACGACGTGCTCGCCTCCCTGGGCTCCGACCGCGAGCGCGGTCTGAGCACCGCCGAGGCCGACAAGCGCCTCGCCGAACGCGGCCCGAACGCCATCGCCTCCGAGCCGCCGCCCTCGGTGTGGCAGGTCGCGCTGCGCACGCTGGCGGACCCGATGAACATCATGCTGGTCGCCGTCGCGATCATCAGCATGTTCATCAACCAGATCAGCGTCGGCATCCTCGTCGGCGCTCTGGTGATCCTCAACGTCGTGCTGGGGACGCGCCAGGAGATGAAGGCGCTCGCGTCGGTGGACGCCCTCGCGAAGATGCAGATCCCGCAGGCGCGCGTGACCCGCGACGCCTCGCTCAAGCAGGTGGATGCCACCACCCTCGTCCCCGGCGACGTCCTCCAGCTCGAAGCGGGCGACGTCGTGCCGGCCGACGCGCGCATCCTGCGGTCGGCGACGCTCGAGACGCAGGAGGCGGCGCTCACGGGCGAGAGCGCGCCGATCGCGAAGGACGCCGCGACGGTCGCCGACCCCGAGACGACGCTCGGCGATCGCTCCGACATGGTGTACCAGAACACCCAGGTCACACGCGGCACCGCGACGGCGGTCGTCACCGCGACCGGCATGGACACCGAGATGGGGCGCATCGCCTCGATGCTCTCGGCCGTCAAGCACGCCAAGTCGCCGCTGCAGCGCGAACTCGACTCGCTCACCGGCGTGCTCGGCTGGATCGCGTGGGGCGCGGTGGCCGTCATCATCGTCGTCGGGCTCGTGCGCGGGCAGGAGATCGCCTCGGTCGTCCTGCTCGGCATCTCGATGGCCATCTCGGCGATCCCGACCGGCCTTCCCACCTTCGTCCAGGGGATGCTGTCGTACGGCTCGCAGCAGCTGGCCGAGCACAACGCCGTGGTGAAGAACCTCACCGATGTCGAGACGCTGGGCGCGACCAGCGCCATCAACTCCGACAAGACCGGCACGCTCACCATGAACGAGATGACGGTCGAGTCGCTGTACTACCTCGGCGACTGGTACTCGGTCGCGGGCTCCGGGTACGCCAAGTCCGGCGAGATCCGCGGCTCCGCGGGGCATCCGGTGCCCGACTTCGAGCGCCTCGCCTACGGGCTCACGCTCTGCAGCGACGCCACGGTGTCCGACGACGGCGAAGTCGTGGGCGACCCGACCGAGGCCGCCCTGATCGTGCTCGCGGCGAAGATGGGCGTCGACGCCGAGCTCACGCGGGCCGAGTACCCGCGCCTGGCCGAGGTGCCCTTCGACTCCGAGTACAAGTTCATGGCGACCTTCCACCGCGTGAACTTCACCGACACCCCGGTGCAGGGCGCTTTCGTCAAGGGCGGCCCCGATGTCGTCCTCGCGCGCTGCACCACCGCCGCGACGTCGTCGGGCGTGGTGCCGATCGACGAGCAGCGCGACGCGATCGTGGAGGCGAACCGCAAGCTCTCCGAGCAGGGTCTGCGCGTGCTCGCCTTCGCCGTGCGGCGCTTCGAGCTGGACGCGCCGCTGCCCGCCGACCCGATGTCCGCCGTCGAGGAGCTCACGTTCGTGGGTCTCGTCGGGATCATCGACCCGCTCCGCCCCTCGTCCAAGGAGGCCGTCCGCATCGCGAGCGAGGCGGGCATCGAGGTCCGCATGATCACCGGCGACCACGCGATCACGGCCGCGGCGATCGGCGCGAAGCTGGGACTCGGCCCGGGAGCCGCGAGCGGCGCCGACATCCAGGCGATGAGCGATGAGGAGCTGAAGAAGAAGCTCCCCGATCTGCATGTCTTCGGCCGGGTCACGCCGCAGGACAAGCTGCGGCTGGCGCGACTCATGCAGGAGGACGGCGCCATCGTGGCGATGACCGGCGACGCCGTCAACGACGCCGCAGCGCTCAAGCAGGCCGACATCGGCGTCGCGATGGGGTCGGGCAGCGAGGTCACGAAGCAGGCGGGGAAGATGATCCTCGTCGACGACAACTTCGGCACCCTGGTCACGGCCGTCAAGCTCGGCCGCGCGATCTACGACAAGGTCGTCGGCTACGTGCGCTTCCAGATGTCGCAGCTGTTCGCGCTGGTGATCCTGTTCCTGGCGGCGTCCCTCTTCGACATCAACAACGGCGTTCCGCTCTCGCCGATCATGGTGCTGTTCCTGAACTTCTTCATCACGGTCTTCCCCGTCATCGTGATCATGCTCGATCCGGCGCCGGCCGACATCATGCGCAAGCCACCGCGCGACCCCAAGAAGACGATCGCGAACCGCGGTGCGGTGACGGCGTGGCTCATCTACGGCGGCCTGCTGTTCATCGCGACCCTCGTGCCCCTGCTGGCGTTGCCCGGCCAGCTGAGCTCGACCGAGCCCAACGTCCCCGTGACGATGGCCTTCGTCGTCATGGCGCTCGGGTCGGTGTTCTACGGCCTCGTGCTGCGCCGCGACCCCGAGTCGGGGCTGTCCGCCCCGATCCTCGGCGCCGTCAAGTGGCTGGCGATCCCGTTCGCCCTGACGATCGTCGCGGTCGAGGTCGGCTTCATGCAGGCCTTCGTGGGCACGACGAGCCTCACCGGCACCGAGTGGCTGGCGAGCCTCGGCCTCGCGGTCGCCCCCGCGGTGCTGATCGAGCTCGGCAAGGCCGTGCGCCGCTCCCGCGCCCGCTCATAGCGCGTCGCGGGCGATCTGTCGCCCAGACGCGCGCGGGGTGGCTACTGTCGGCTCATGGGATTGTTCACCCGCACACCGTCCAGGGTCTCGCTGACCTCGAACGACGCCGACCTGAAGGCGACCCGCCCGCCGTGGAGCCTGTGGGCGGACGGCTTCGGGCGCCTGGCCATCCGCGCGCTGCAGATCATCCTGATCGTGGCCGTCGCCGCCGGGATCATCTGGGCGATCCAGACCGTGACGCTCGTGACGATCCCCCTCGCCATCGCGCTGATCCTCGCCTCGGCGTTCGCGCCGGCGATGTCGTGGATGCGGCGCCGCGGAATCCCCTCGGTGCTCGCGACGATCATCGCGCTGTTCGCGGTGCTGCTGATCCTCACCGGCGTGGGCTGGCTCATCACGTGGGCGGTGCGCGATCAGTGGGATGAGCTGTACGCCCAGGCCGAGGAGGGGCTCCAGTCGCTGCTGGCCTGGGTCGACACCCTCCCGTTCGCCCCGAGCGACAACCAGATCGCGGAGTGGACCGACCAGCTGATCGACTTTCTCACGAGCGCCCAGTTCGGGTCGGGGGCGCTCGCCGGAGTCGGCGCGGTCGCGAGCTTCATCACCGGGCTCGTGCTGATGGTCGTCATCCTGTTCTTCTTCCTGAAGGACGGCCCGCAGATGTGGGAGTTCCTGCTGCGGCCGTTCCAGGGCCGCGCCTACGAGCGCGCGCAGCGCATCGGGGACAAGACGGTCGTGACCCTCGGCTCGTACGTGCGCGGAACGGCATCCGTCGCGCTCGTCGACGCGGTCGGCATCCTCATCGGACTGCTCATCCTGCAGGTGCCGCTGGCCGTCCCGCTCGCGGTGCTGGTGTTCCTGCTCGCCTTCATCCCCATCGTCGGCGCCACGATCGCGGGCGCGCTCGCGGCCCTTGTCGCCCTGGTGGCCAACGGCTGGTTCAACGCCGTGCTCGTGGTCGGCGTGATCGTGCTCGTGCAGCAGCTGGAGGGCAACTTCCTGCAGCCGGTGCTGATGGGCCGCCAGACCAAGCTCAATGCCTTCGTCGTCCTGGTCGCTCTGGCCGCGGGCACCGCCGTCGGCGGGATCCTCGGCGCGGTGCTGGCCGTTCCGATCACCGCCGTGGCGTGGGGGATCGTGCAGGTGTGGGACGGCCCGAACCAGCCCGCCGCGTGGGCGAGGCCCAAGCCGGCGCCGCAGGTGGCGGTCGATCCACCGGACTGAGGTCGCACCCGCGCCCGTCTGAGGCGGCTGGACGCCGAAGATAGGGCATCCTCCCGATGGGGAGCACCCCCCTTAGGGAGCATCGTCGTTCCTGTCAGCACGACTCGCCGGCACCCCGGCTTCGACAGGGAGACGAACCGATGGACAGCACGACCTTCACCGCCTACCGCCTCGACCAGCACCGCGCACAGCAGCTCGCCCGCGAGAGCGAGCTCATCCGCCGCCAGCGCGAGCGCGCCTCGGTGACGGCGGCGCCGTACACGAACACGCACACGGGCCTGATCGCCCGCCTGCTGCGCGCAGCCTCGCACCGCGGCGGGCGCAATCGCGTCGCATCGGCGCACTGACGTATCAGCCGGCCCGTTCCCGGCTCTTCATAGTCAACGGACCGAGCGAAGGGAGATCGCCATGTACACGGTCTACACAGCACAGAAGCTGGATGCGCATCGGGCCGCAGAACTCGCCCGCGAGAATGAGATGATCCTCGCCCAGTACGAGCGCGGCGCCGCGAAGAAGCGGCCCTCGGGCTTCGCCGTCGTGACCGAATGGTTCGCGGGTCGCGCGCGGCCCCGCACGCCGCTGGTCGCGGCACACGCCGGCTGACAGCGATCGCTGGGGACGAGCGGGGTGGGACGAGCTCCCACCCCGCTCCCTGTGTCCCGCCGACCCGGCGGCCACCCGGGTGCCGACGTCGTCCGACGAGCACTCTCGCGGGAAGGCGGTTCCGGTCGGAGCCCGCCGGTGCCACGATGGGTGCATGCCCTCGTCGCGGGGAACCACGAGGAAGCACGGGCGCCGGATGGGGACCGGCGCCCTCCGCCGCGCGCCGCAGGAAGCGCGTCCGCGGTGACCGCCGTCCGGCAGAGTCCCGTGATGGTCGGCAGAGACGCCGACCTGGCCGTCCTCGCCGCGGCGTTCGCCGACAGCCGCGACGGCAGGACCCGCACCGCACTCGTCCGAGGAGACGCCGGCATCGGGAAGACCCGCCTGCTGCGAGAGTTCCTCGGCGGCGTCCCCCGCGGAGCTGACGACGGTGCGCTGCCGGTCGTGGTCGCCGTCGGCCGCTGCGTCGATCTCGGGCCGATCGGCACCCCGTTCACGCCCGTCCGTCGGCTGCTGCGCGAGATCCGCGCCGCCGTCGGCGACGACCGGCTGCGCTCCGCGGCCGGCTCGCCCACGGTTCTCGCCACGCTCGCGACCCTCGTGCCCGACCTGGAGAGCGACGCTCTTCCCCCGCCCCGCGGCGGCGACTACGTCGTCGAGGCGGTGGAGCGCGTGATCGAGGATCTCAGCGTCGACCATCACCTGCTGCTCATCATGGAGGACATCCACTGGGCGGATGCGGCCACGACGGCGCTGCTGAGGACTCTCGCCACGACACTGCAGGCGGAGCACGTCACGATCGCCCTCACCTATCGCACCGACGACATCGGCGACGACCATCCGCTGCGTCCGTTCGTGACCGAGCTGGAGCGATCCCGCTCCGTCGACGTCATCGATCTGGCGCCGCTCGGTCCGGACGAGATCCGCGAGCAGATCGAGCATCTGGGTGCCGACCGCCTCGGCCCGAACGAGATCGATGCGGTCGTCGCACGCAGCGCCGGCATCCCGTTCTTCGTCGAAGAGCTCGTGCAGCTGAGCAGCGGGGCTCTGCCTCCCACCCTGCGCGACGTCGTCCTCGCGAGCGCGGATGCGTGCGATCCCCCCACGCGGCGGATGCTGGACGCACTGTCGGTCGCCGTGGACCGCGCCGACAGCGCCCTGCTCGCCGAGGTGACGGGCGCGGACGAGTCCGCGGTGCTCGAGGGACTGCGCCCCGCCGTCACACGCGGGATCGTCGTCCCCGTCGACGACGCGTTCCAGTTCCGGCATGCGCTCATCGCCGAAGCGCTGCGCGACCGCCTGCTGGCGCCGGAGCGGACCGGGCTCCATCGCGCCTATGCGCGCGCTCTGGAGAGGCGGGCCGACAGCGGCCGGACCGGGCTGTTCAGCGCGATCAGCGAGCACCTCCTCGCCGCCGGCGAAGAAGCCGCCGCGTTCGAGGCGACCCGGCGCGCGCGACGCGAAGCGATGTCCGCGAGCGCACCGGTGATCGTCGGCAGACTCACCGAGCGACTCCTCGAGCTGTGGGACCGCGTCCCGGACGCGGCCGAGCAGGTCGGGATGTCGCGCGCGGCTGTCGCGCTCGAGCTCATCGACGCGCTCACGTCCTCGGCCGACCCTCGCGCCATCGATGTCGCCGACGACGCGCTCGCGCGACTGGATGACGACGACGTGATGCGCGCGCGTCTCCTCCACGCCCAGGCACGCGCGTACGCGAATCTCGACGAGCCTCAGCACGCGATCGAGTGCGACCGCGAGGCGCTCGCACTCCTCGACGGCGCGACCGAGCCTGAGCCGCTCGTCCTGCGAGCGGGCGTGGTGGCGTGCATCGCCTACGAAGACGACGAACGCCCGGTGCCCGAGCGCCGCGCCGAGCTCGAGTGGGCGGTCGCGGTCGCCGAGGAGCACGCGCAGGGTGACGCGCTGGAGCTCGTGCACAACCGCATGTCCGCGTTCCTGACGATCACGGGCGACCGCCGCGGCGCCCTCGAGCATTCCCGCAAAGCCCTCGAAGCGGCATCGTCGCTCTCACGTCGCTTCGTCGCCACCCTGAACTATCTCGCCGACCTCGGCGACAACGGCATGCTCACGGAGTCCATCGAGCTCGCCGAGCAGACGCTCGCCTACTGCCGCGAAGTGGGCTGGGAACGCGGCATCCCCGCATACTTCGCGCTCGATCTGCTGATGAGCCTCATGCCCCTCGGGCGCTACGACGAGGCGCGCGCGCTCGCGCATCGCTGCATGCGCCTGTTCGCCGGGCAGCCGACCATGCAGAGCTGGGTGGCCCGGTGCATCATCCTCCTCCACGCGATGAACGACGAGGTCGACATCGCCGAGGACGCCTGGGACGAGTATGCGCACCTTCGCCCCGACCCCCATGCCGACCCGAAGCTGATCTCGAATTGGGTGATCACCGAGGTCCAGCTCCGCATGGCCGAGTGGACGCACGCGGCCACCCCCGATGCGCGAGCCGAGGCTCTCCGCGCGGCGCTGACCGCGGCGGCCGGGTATGCCTCGGCTTCGCGGGAGGACCTCCCCTGCCCCGACCTGTTCCTCCCCTGGCTCGCGCTCCTCGTCACGACCGCGCGCTCCACGGGGCTCGACGACGAGAACGTCGCCGTGGTCGACGGCGTCGTGCAGCACGGTGTGGCGACGATCACGGACGACATCCTCGGCCAGGGCAACCGAGCGGTGACCGAAGCCGAGCTCGGTGCGACGATGTCCGACCCGTCCTCCTCCCGCGCGGCGTGGGAGCGCGCCGTCGCCGCGCTGGATCCCGCCGTCCACGACGTGTGGGTGCATCACCTGGCCGCCTATCGGCTCGCGGGGGCGGAGCTCCGCTGCGGCGCCCGCGAGCAGGCCGCTGATCGGCTCGACCGCGTCGCGACCGCCGCGTCGCGAGACGGCATCGGGCTCGTCGCGCGCTGGGCGCGAACGCTCACCCACGACGCCGGACTGGCGCACGGCGACGACGCGCCCGTTCCCGCTCCGGCCGCACCGTCGCTCACCCCTCGAGAGCTCCAGGTGCTCGCCCTCGTGGCCGAGGGGCTCACGAACGCGCAGATCGGCGAGCGACTGTACATCGCGCCGAAGACCGCGAGCGTGCACGTGTCGGCGATCCTCGCCAAGCTCGGCGCCGCGAACCGCGCCGAGGCCGCCGCCGTATACACCGCCGGAGCGTTCCCGCCGGGTGATCTGTCGGACGCCGGGGGGCAACCGGCAGGATGAGATCATGCCGTACGAGATCCCCGCGCCGATGCTCGCCAAGGCCGTGCCGGCGGTGCCCGATGCCGCGAAGCACCCCGGCGGGCTCAGCTTCGAGCCGAAGTGGGACGGCTTCCGCGCGCTGGTGTCGTGGGACGGCGAGCGCGTCGACATCGGCAGCCGCGGCGCGAAGCCGCTGACCCGGTACTTCCCCGAGCTCGTCGAGGCGTTCGCGCGACTGCTCCCCGAACCCTGCCTCATCGACGGCGAGATCGTCGTGCCCACCGGGGACCCCGGATCGCAGCGCCTGGACTGGGAGGCCCTGACGCAGCGCATCCACCCGGCCGAGTCGCGCGTGAACATGCTCGCCGAGACGACACCGGCGATGCTGATCGCGTTCGACCTCCTCGCCCGCGGCGACCGTGACCTGCAGGGCGAGCCGTTCGCCGTGCGGCGCGCGGAGCTCGTCGACCTGCTCGGCGGCGTGCCGCATCCGGTCCACGTCACCCGCACCACCGAGGATCCCGACCTCGCGCGCCGCTGGCTCGACGAGTTCGAGGGCGCGGGGCTCGACGGTGTGGTGGCCAAGCCCCTCGACCGGTCGTACGAGCCGAACAAGCGGTCCCAGTTCAAGATCAAGCACGCGCGCACCGCCGACGTGGTGGCCCTCGGCTACCGCATCCACAAGTCCGGACGCGGACTCGGGTCGCTGCTGGTCGGCCTCTACACCGACGGCGGCGAGCTGGTGAACGTCGGCGGCGTCGCAGCGTTCACCGACAAGCGGCGCCTCGAGCTGATCGACGAGCTGGCGCCGCTCGTGGAGCGGGATGCCGACGGCGGGGCGGCGACGGGCGAGACCGATCGATCGCGCTTCAGCGGGTCGAAGGACGTCTCGTTCGTGCGGCTGCGTCCCGAGAAGGTGCTCGAGGTGCGCTACGACCAGCTCGAAGGGTGGCGGTTCCGCCATACGGTGCAGTTCGAGCGGTGGCGTCCCGATCGCGACGCGCGCTCCTGCACGTACGATCAGCTCGAGACCGTGTCGGCCTACGACCTGGGAGACGTCCTGGATTCATGAGCGACGACGAGCACGAGGGCACCTCGGAACTGCACCTCGAACCGGTCCGCTTCATCGCCCGGGTCGACGCCGTGCTCCGCCTCGGCGCCATGATGCTGGGAGCCGGCGCGTCGTCGGCTCGCGTGCGTGCCGTCATGTCGCGCACAGCCGTCGCGCTCGGCATCGACCGGCTCGACATCCGCGTGGGCATGACCGAGATCGTCGTCACCGCCCGGCGCGCGGGGCTGTACCGGACCCGCGTCGCCGAGGTGCGGCCGGCCGTCGACGCGATGAAGATCACCGCCCTCAAGCGGCTGTCGCACGACGTCACCACCGAGACGACCGTCGAGCAGCTGCAGCAGCGCCTGGACGACATTGCGGCCGCCGGACCCCGGTACCCCCTGCTGGTCCGCGCCCTCGCCGCCGGCGCCGCGTGCGCGGCGTTCGCCGTGCTGCTCAACGGCGGCTGGGCCGACGCCGTCGCCGTCGGCGTCGCGGCCACGCTCGGTCAGCTGATCCGCATGATGCTGATGCGCAGCGGACTGAACGAGTTCCTCGTGGTCTTCCTCGCCGCGGTGGCGTCGCTGGTGTCGTTCCTCGGCGGCACGGCCCTGCTCGACCTGCTCGGCGCGCCGTCGAGCGCCCACGACACGGTGCTCACCGCGGCGGTGCTGTTCCTCGTCCCCGGCTTCCCGCTCGTCACCGGAGCCCTCGACCTCGCACGGCTCGATCTCGCCGCGGGGATCAACCGCGTCGTCTATGCGGCGCTCGTGCTGCTGGCGACCGGCACGGCGGTGTGGTCGGTCGCGGCGATCGTGCGTGCGAGCGCCACCGCCACGGCCGCACCGCTGATGGACGAGCCGCTGCTCACGGCGGCGCGACTGGTCGCCGGGTTCGTCGGCGTCCTCGGATTCGCACTGCTGTTCTCCACGCCGTTCGCGGTGGCGGCCACGGCCGCGGCGATCGGCACGGTCGCCAACGCCGGGCGCCTGCTGCTCACCGACGCGCACGTCGAGGCCGGCGTCGCCGCCGTCGCGGCGGCTCTCGCGGTGGGCCTCATCGCCTCGCTGGTCTCGGATCCGCTGCGGGCTGCGCGGGTCACGCTCACGGTCCCGGCCGTGCTGATCATGGTTCCCGGCGCCGCGACGTACCAGGCGATCGCCGCCACGATCGAAGGCGACACCCTCGCGGCCGTCCAGCAGGGCTTCGAGGCCGTCTTCGTGGTGGTCGCCCTCGCGGCGGGTCTGACGGTCGCCCGCGTGCTCACCGAGCGCGAGTGGAACCGCGCGCGCTGACGGCGCAGCGCCGACGTATCAGCGACGGGGCACGGCCCTCTTGATGAGAGAGTCCGATCCATCGTTGGAGGCCGACATGTACCACGCCATCTTCGCGCAGTCCCTGTTCACCCCGGCGCGACCGCATCCCAACGCCGAGGTCGCGCATCTGCAGCGCATGGCACGTCATGCGGCCCCCGTCGTGCGCCGCCGAGCGCGGGACGAGGGGCGCTCCGCGCGCCCCGCATGGTCGTTCCGGCTGATCCACCCGATCCGCGCGCACCGCGCCGCGGTGATGGCGCACTGACCGGCCGCGCCGTCGCGGATCAGCCCTGCGGCGGCGTGAACTCGATGACGGGGATGACCGCCTCACCGCCCGCGGCGTAGTCCATCGCGCTCTTGAGGTGCTTCCACGCTTCGGGATACTCCTGCGCGTAGTGGTCCAGGGCCTGCTGCGACTCCTCCTCCGAGAGGATGCGCACGTGCGCCGGCACGCGCCGCGCCTTTCCGGTGCTGAGGAACGCCACGCCGTTGGCCTTGAGGTTGCGGTACCACTGCGACTTCGTGCCGAGACCCGACGCGACGCGGATGACGTTCGGCTCGCGCCCCATCACCTCGACGACGGCGTAGCGCGGCTCGCCGGAGGTGCGCCCCAGGTGCTCGATCATCACGAACCGATCACCCAGCATCCAGCCCAGTCCCGCTTTGAACATCGGGATCGGAAGCCGCATCAGCCAGGGGGTCTTCAGGGCCTTCGCCATCGCGCGGTCGGACCAGCTGGGCTGATCAGTCATCTGCTCTCCTCGCTCTGCTCGGCTGCACGCGGGGCGGCTCCCCGGGCATCTTTGGGAATTCGGGCGGGAACGGCAGCTCGCCGAGCCCCGCATCGAGGTCGCGCTGCCACCACTCCAGCAGGGTGTCGATGCGGCCCGGGGACGCGGACATGTCGGCCCACGGGTCGCCGATGTCGGCGAGGCGCTGCGGCACGGTGCGCACCGTGAACGCGGCGGGGTCGGCATCCGCCAGCTCGTCCCACGTGATGGGCGTCGCCACCGTCGCGCCCGGCAGCGCGCGTGGACTGTAGGCGCCCGCCATCGTGCGGTCGCGGTTGGCCTGGTTGAAGTCGACGAAGATGCGCTCGCCGCGCTCTTCCTTCCACCAGTTCGTCGTGACCCTGTCGGGCATGCGGCGCTCGAGCTCGCGGCCGGCGGCGATGACGGCGTGACGGACGTCGAGGAACTCGTGCGCGGGCTCGATGGGGCAGAACACGTGGATGCCGCGACTGCCGCTCGTCTTCAGGAACGCCGTCAGCCCGGCCTCGGCGAGGACGTCGCGCAGCGCCGGCGCGACGGCCGCGGCATCCGAGAAGTCCGTCCCGGGCTGGGGATCCAGGTCGATCCGCAGCTCGACGGGATTGTCGGTGTTCGCGGTACGGGAGGCCCACGGGTGGAACACGACGGTGTTCATCTGCGCCGCCCACACGATGGCGGCCGGCTCGGTGAGGACGATCTGCGGATGCCGCCGGCCGCTGTTGTACCGCACCGTGACGGTCTCGACGAACCCCGGCGCTCCCTTGGGCGGGTTCTTCGAGAAGAAGCTGTCACCGTCGATGCCGTCGGGGAAGCGCTCGAGGGACACCGGCCGGTCGCCGTTGGCGGCCAGAAAGGCGCCCGCGACCGCGATGAAGTACTCGGCGAGCTCACGCTTGGTGATGCCGAGCTCTGGCCACAGCACGCGGTTCGGGCTCGACAGCCCGACCTCGCGATCGCCCTCGGGGCCCGGGACGGTGAGGGTGACGCGCTCAGAGACCATGTGCGCCTTCGACCTCGACCGGCAGGTAGGCGGCCGGCACCTCGTAGAACCGCTCATCGCGCTGGTACGCGCGGAAGAAGGTCATGATGTAGCCCATGCGGTCGTCGTAGTCCTCCCACTTGAGGGCGTTCGAGGCCGCGGCATCCGCGCCCGTGGACTGCCCGAACCTCACGCACGCCGCGCACAGGTCGGGATTGACCAGGTCGCTGAGGACAGCTGGGAAGAGCTCCCCGGCAAGGTACGCGGGCGGAGCGACGTCCTCGCAGACGTCCAGGGGACCGTCGGGGGTGTCGATGCGCACGAAGCGCGTCGTGATGAGGCCGAACAGGCACCCGAGCGGCATGGCCGCATCGATGAAGCGGTCGACGACGGTCTGCTCGTGCTCGCCCAGGAGCAGGTTTCCCAGCAGCACCAGCTCGGCGATGTCCTTGTCGGACGCATTGTCATCGGCCGCCGCCGCGCGCAGCTCGGCGGCGGCGTGGTAGCACCTGATCGCGGCGCCGAGCTTGGGCGCCGCCTCGAACAGGGGATCTTCGAGCGCACGGTCGCGCGCGTCGATCGTGGGGCCGCCGGCGTGCTCGACCTCGCGGAGCCAGCGGATGAACGCCGGGGCCACGTCGCGGATGATGGCGAGGTTGCCCGCGGCGACGTTCCGGGATGTCCCGAGATCCAGCGGCAGGCCCTCGCCGCGGATCGCCGCCCCCGCCGTGCCGCTGGCCCACACCCCGAAGACGAACCAGTTGAGGTCGCGGCGCCCCACGATCTCGGCCAGCCCCTCCGCGAGGTCGCGGTAGCAGAGCGTGATCATGCGATTGCGCGCGACGGGGTCGCCGGAGATCAGGATCTCCTCCAGCAGAGCCTGGGTGCGCTCGATCACCGCGGCGTGCTCCTTCGGCCGTCTCGGGCGGGGGTTCGCCTCGCGCTTCAGGATGCCACAGCGAGCCGCCGGGGGTCAGTCGGTGAGCGCGAGCAGCTGCGTCAGATCGTCGCGCCGCAGGCGGATCCACGGCCCTCGCGGGTCGACGATCACGCCCGTGAGCCCGTCGTCGCCGTGCAGCGCCTTCGCGAGCTGCGCCGCCGTGATCGGCGCAGCCTGATCGCTGCGGCCCCCGGCGACGACCTCGAGCGGGTGGGAGTACACCTCGAGGAACCGCTCCCCGGACTTCGTGCGGGACTCGGCCACGCCCACCGGGCCGCCCTCGGCCGCCCGGTTGACCGCGACCCACAGCTTCACCTTCGTGAGCGCGTCGGCGACCTGGGCCGCTGTCTGCGGTGTGCGTTCGGCGGCCAGCGCCTGCTTGATGGTGAGCTGCTCGTCGTAGGCCTCGACCATCTTCTCGAGCAGCGGCCGCGGCAGCACGGCTCGCGCCGGCGCCGAGGCGTGGTCGAGGATGAGCCCGTCGTAGGTTCCGGCGAGGACGTGGCGGATCACGGCGAGGACCGGCTGGCCCATCGCCGATGTCTGCGCATCGCCGTCCTGGCGGACACTGGCCTGCAGCGCGGCGCCGCTGCTGTACGCGAGCGCGAAGCGCTTGCCGCGCAGCGTGGCCACGGCCAGCGGCAGGTCCTTGCCCTCGGAGATGAGCGCGCGGGCGTCGCCCTTCACGCGCAGGAAGACATGCCCCTGCATCAGCTGGCGCGCGACGTTGAGAAGATCGATCGAGTCGGGCTTCTCGGGCAGCGCTGCCAGCGCCGCGCGGAGCACGACGTTGTCGCGCAGCCCCGGGATGGTCTCGGTCTGCGCCGGCGCGGTCTCGTTGGTCTGCGATCGCGGCTGCGTGCTCGTCCCCGGCGTCGCGACCTGCGGCGCGGAGGCTGCCTGTCCGAAGGTCGAGACCGAGATGCCGACGTGCGGCACCGATTCATCGCCGGCGCTCTCCGCCGCGGCTGCGGCTTCGGTCGCCTCGGCCGCGGGCTGAGCAGCCTCAGCGGTCGTGTCGTCGTCGCGCGTGCGCTTTCCACGGGAGAAGATCGCCATCGTTCGAGCCTAACCCGATGCGGTGACGCGTGCGGGACGCGCTCAGGTCTCCTCGGTGAAGGTGATGAAGATGGCGAAGAGCGCGAAGGCTCCGATCTCCCACTCCTGCGGCTCGCCGCCGCCCACCGCGAGCGTGCGGGGTGGCAGCGGGTCGGAGAACACCCGACGCTCGACGATGCCCTCGACCAGCGCGGCACTGCAGATCGCGATGTCGCGCGGGGTGATGCCGGGCACCATGCGGCGCTGGAACAGCTCGGCCCACGTGGCGTACATCTGCTCCATGCGCGAGCGGAAACGCTCCTCGAGGGCCAGCAGGGCCTCGCGGACCGCGTCGTCGGCGACCGCATCGGCCCCGCTCATCGCCGCCGACAGGATGCTGCGCTGGATCGCCCAGGGCCGCGAGTGCGACACGGCCGCGAGATTGCGCGCGCCCCCGATGCGAGCGGCCTCGGCGATGAGCTTCACGCGCCCCTCGGGCGTGCGCAGATCATCGGCGTTGTCGGCGATCACCTGCTCGACGATGCGGAACGTCTCCTCGTCGAACCCCTGCCCCATCTCGGGGTTGGATTCGAACAGGGCGCTGATCAGGTCGGCGACGAAGGCGCGCCGGTCCGGCCAGATGCGGAACACCGTGCTGCGGGGCACGCCCGCCACACGGATGAACTCCTCGAGGTTGAGATTGGCGAAGTCGAGTTCGAGACCCTGCTCCTTCACCTGACGCACGGCGGCATCGAGCATCTTCCGACGTGTCTCGTCGGCAGGCTGACGCTTGCTCCGCGTCCCGAACGACTTTTCGTCCATGGCTTCCTCAGACGGAGGGTAGGGGGGTTGCTCCGCCGTGGGCCCCACTATTCCACGATCGGCCGCGCGGCCGGGCGATCTGTTCGGCGTGCTGTGGATCGCGGCACCGGCGGGCTGTCCCGCGCCCGCCGGCACCTTTCGATCCCCGGCATCGAGCGACGACGGGCGCAGGCCCCCCGACCGCGCCTCGACGTCGCTTCCCCCGATGCAGATCCCCCGATCGTCGAAACATGAGACTTCACATCTCATGTCGCGACCCATCATATACGCGGAGCGAACGGCGATTCACACAGGCGACGACCGGACCGAGCCACGACGAACGCCGGGGACGCGGCATCCGCTCTCGTCGGGACGACGCCGAGCGCGAGGGTCAGAGCTTCTCGATGGGGGCGATCTTGATCAGCAGCTTCTTCGCACCGGCCGTCTCGAACCGCACATGAGCGACGCGCTTGGCGCCCTCGCCGGTCACGGCGTCCACACGGCCCTCGCCGAAGTCCTCGTGGCGGATGCGGTCGCCGGGCGCGAGCTGCATGTCGCCGTTGTCGCGCACCTTGGCCGGAATGCGGTTTGCGAACTTGTTCATGTTCGCGCTCGGCTCGCGGCGGGCCAGCGGCACGAGGTCGTCGCCGTAGCGCTTGCCGCCGCCCGGGCCGCCGCGGCGCGCGTTCAGCGCACGCGACTGCGTGCCGCCGCGCGAGTTGACGTCGCCCGGCGATTGCCGCCAGTCCACCAGCTCGGCCGGGATCTCCTGCAGGAACCGGCTCGGCATCGCCACCGAGATCTCGCCGAACTGCGCGCGGGTCATGGCCAGCGACAGATACAGGCGCTTGCGCGCGCGTGTGAGTCCCACGTAGAACAGACGCCGCTCCTCCTGCGGACCGCCCGGCTCCCCCGCCGAGATGCGATGCGGGATGAGGTCCTCCTCGACGCCGGTGACGAACACCGAGTCGTACTCGAGGCCCTTGGCGGTGTGCATCGTCATGAGCGACACCGTGCCCGACGCGTCGTCGAGGTCGTCGGCATCCGACACCAGCGCGACCTCGGCGAGGAAGTCGACGAGCGTCCCCTCGGGGTTGTTGCGTGCGAACTCGCGCGTCACGGCGACGAGCTCGTCGAGGTTCTCGAGCCGCGCCTCGTCCTGCGGATCCCTGCTGGCACGCAGCGCGTCGTTGTAGCCGGACTTGTTCAAGAGCAGATGCAACCCCTCGGCGACGGCCGTCGGCGGGACCAGTTCGCCCGAGGCCGGGAGCATCAGCTCGCTCGCCTCGGCCAGCACGGCGTCCAGGTGCGCGATGGCCTTCTGGATCTTGGGGCCGACGCCCAGCGCTGAGGAGTTCGCCAGCGCATCGCGGAACGTGATCTGCTCCTGCTCGGCGTACCGCGAGATCGTCTCGATCGTGACGTCGCCGATGCCGCGGCGCGGGCGGTTGATGATGCGGCGCATCGCCATCTCGTCGGCCGGATTCGACACCGCGATGAGGTAGGCGAGGGCGTCCTTGATCTCGGCGCGCTCGTAGAACTTCGTGCCGCCCATGATCTTGTACGGCACCGCCGAGCGGATGAAGATCTCCTCCAGCGCACGCGACTGCGAGTTCGTGCGGTAGAACACGGCCATCTGGCTGTAGTCGACGCCCGCCTTGCGAAGCGTCTCGACCTCGTCCGCGACGAACTGGGCCTCGTCGTGCTGCGAGTAGCCGGTGAAGCCGACGATCTTCTCGCCCGCGCCCACGTCGGTCCACAGCTTCTTGTCCTTGCGGTCGAAGTTGTTGCCGATGACGGCGTTGGCAGCCGACAGGATGTTCTGCGTGGACCGGTAGTTCTGCTCGAGGAGCACGACCTTCGCGCCGGGGAAGTCGCGCTCGAACTCGGTGATGTTGCGGATGTCGGCGCCGCGGAAGGCGTAGATCGACTGGTCCGAATCGCCCACGACGGTCAGTGACGCCGCATCGCCGGCATCCGGCTCGGGCTCGGGCTCGAAGATCATCATTCCGCCGCCGCCCGAGATCGGCTCGGCATCCGCCCCGACCGGCTTGGTGAGCTCGCGGATCAGCGCGTACTGGGCGTGGTTGGTGTCCTGGTACTCGTCGACGAGGATGTGGCGGAATCGGCGCCGGTAGACGTCGGCGACCTTCGGGAACGCCCGGAACAGGTACACCGTCTGAGCGATGAGGTCGTCGAAGTCGAACGCGTTCGCCCGCTGCAGCTCGCGCTGGTAGTCGGCGAAGACGCCCGCGAACACGCGCTCGGCGGGGTCGTTCATGTTCGCGTCCCGCGCGTAGGACTCGGCATCCGTCAACTCGTTCTTGAGCTTCGAGATGCGGCTCTGCGTCGCGGCGGGCGTGAGGCCGAAGGCATCCGCCTCGTGCTCCTTCACGAGCCGCTTGATGAGCGCGCGCGAGTCGCCGGAGTCGTAGATGGTGAACGACTTCGTGAAGCCGAACTGCTCGGCCTCGCGCCGCAGGATCCGCACGCACGCGGAGTGGAAGGTCGAGATCCACATGCCCTGCGCCCGGTCGCCGATGAGCTGCGCGACGCGCTCGCGCATCTCGCCGGCGGCCTTGTTCGTGAAGGTGATCGCGAGGATCTGGCTGGGCCAGGCGTCCTTCGTCCGCAGCAGCGACGCGACGCGGCGCGTGAGGACGCTGGTCTTGCCGGAGCCTGCGCCCGCGACGATCAGCAGCGCCTGGCCGCGATAGGTCACGGCCTCGCGCTGCGGAGGGTTGAGGCCGGCGAGGAGGTCTTCGTCGGGTCGCACGGCACCCGGCTGGGGCCCGCGGTCGCCGCCGACGATGAGGGGCGAAGAAGCGTCGGTCATGGCCCGTCAAGTCTAGGTCGGGATGCCGACACCCGCGCGGAGCGCCCACGCCCACGCGCGAACGTCGGAATTCGCGGCGAATGTCGGAGCCTCCGGACCGGATCCCTCCGACATTGGCGTGATTCTCCGACGTTCGGAGCCACGCCCGTCCCAGCTTGCGCACGGCATCCGGCTGAGAGAATCGTCCCGTGCGCATCCTCCTCAACATCATCTGGTTCGTGCTGGCGGGCTTCTGGATGTTCCTCGGCTACATGCTCGCGGGCGTCCTGCTGCTGATCCCGATCATCACGATCCCGTGGGCGATCGCGTCCTTCCGCAACGGCGTCTACGCGCTGTGGCCGTTCGGCCGCACGATCATCGACAAGCCGGGCGCGGGTGTCGGCTCGTTCCTCGGCAACGTCATCTGGGTGATCCTGGCCGGCTGGTGGCTCGCGCTCGAGCACATCCTCACCGGCATCCTGCTGTGCATCACGATCATCGGCATCCCGCTCGGCATCGCCAGCTTCAAGATGGTGCCGATCTCGCTCATGCCCCTCGGCAAGGAGATCGTCCCGACCGACGACCCCCGCGCCGTCATGGCCTGATCCCGCGGGGTCGCCGCGCGTACGCTCGGAGCATGTCCGTGACGACGCGCCGCATGCAGGACCTCACCGTCCACGACCACACGCTCACCGTCCCGCTGGTGTGGGGCGACCCCGCCGACACCCGCACGATCGACATCCACGCCGCGGTCGTCAGCCGCGACGGCGGCGAGAGCCTGCCCCTCCTGGTGTTCCTGCAGGGCGGACCCGGGCACGAGGCGCCGCGCCCGTTCCACTCCCCCGTCGGCCCCTCGTGGCTCGACGCGGCGCTGGAGCACTACCGCGTCGTCATGCTCGATCAGCGCGGCACCGGCCTGTCGACACCCGTGGGCGACGCCGACCTCGAGCGCGGCACCGACGCGCTCGTCGAATACCTCACGCACCTGCGCGCCGACGCGATCGTGCGCGACTGCGAGGCGGTGCGCGAGCACCTGGGCGCCGCCACCTGGAGCGTGCTGGGCCAGTCGTTCGGCGGCTTCACGACGCTTGCGTACCTGACGACGGATGCCGCCTCGCTCGAGCACGTCTTCATCACGGGGGGCCTCAGCGCTGTGGGCCGGCACCCCGACGACGTCTACGCCCTCACCTACGACAAGATGCGCGACGCCTCGGAGCGCTACTACCGCCGGTTCCCCGGCCACCGCGACGCGATGCGCCGCGTCATCGACCTCGCCGTCGACGGCGAGCTGATCCTGCCCACCGGCGAGGTCGCGTCGGTGTCGCGCGTGCGGTCGCTCGGCTTCCTGCTGGGGTCGAACGACGGCTGGCAGACGCTGTGGGGGCTGCTCGAGCGCGATCCGTCGTCGAACGCCTTCCGCCATGACTTCGCCGCCGCGATGGGCTACGACGTGCGCAATCCGCTCTACTACGTGCTCCACGAGTCCAGTTACGCCGACGGCCATGCGACGGGCTGGTCGGCCGAGCGCACCGAGCCCGCCGACTTCGTCGACGACCTCACGCTCCTGACCGGCGAGCACGTGCGGCGGGAATGGCTCGAGACGGTTCCCGGCCTCCGCCGCTGGCGCGACGTCGCGCTGGCACTCGCCGACCACGAGTGGCCGATGCTCTACGACGCCGGCGCGATCGCGGCCTCGGGGGCGCGCGGCGCCGCCGCGGTGTACGTCCACGACGTCTACGTGCCGCTGGAGTTCTCGCTCGAGACGGCGCGGCTGCTCCCCGGCGTCACGCCGTGGATCACGAGCGAGCACGAGCACAACGGCCTCCGCGCCGGCAGCGTGCTGCCGCACCTCATCGACCTCGCGCACGGCCGCCGCGTGCGCTGACGCCCTACGGCAGCCGGTGCGCGGCGTGCCGGACCGCGGCGAGCGCCGGGTCGAGCGACTCCAGCTTGGCGCCGGCGCGCGCGTGCGCGTCGGCCAGCAGCTCGTCGTACACCAGCACGGGCTCGCCGGCGCGTCCGGCCAGCGCCCGCGCCTGCTCGAGCGTGTGCGCGAACACGAGCGCGTCGCGGTGGTCGCCGAGCGAGCCGTGGATGTCGTCGCCGGCCTCGGCGAGCTCGTCGACCTCGGCGCCGAACAGCTCGGGCGCAGCGTCCCGCACCGCCTCGGCGAGGTAGCGAAGGCGCCGGCCCGCCTTGCGCACGGCGTGGTACGAGGCGATCGTGCCGTCGACCCGACCGGCGGCGTCACGCACGCGCCGGGCTTCGCGGCGCAGAGCCTCGGCGAGCGCATCGCGAGCTCGGGCGGCGGGGTCGACGAGGAGCGGATGCCGTGCGAACTCGGCGAGCAGACGCGTTCGCTCGACGGCGCGAGGCGTCTCCGCGAGCTCGACCAGCCGCGCGTGATCGCGCCGGTACTCCTCGCGCCGGGCGTCGACGAGGCGCCGCCAGACCTGGGGATCTTCGACGCCGAGATCGGTCAGAGCCTCCTCCGCGACGTCGGCGAGCACTTCGATGTCGCGCACCAGCCCGAGCTGCCCGCCCCACGCGCCGTATTCGACGCGCAGCCGCTGCGCGGCGACCTCGTCGATCAGCGGGCGCAGTCCCGCGAGGATGCTGCGCAGGCGCCGCACCCGCACCCGGTGCTGGTGAACGCCGTCGGGCTCGTCGGCGATCGCGGCGGCTTCGGTCTCGGCGACCGCGCCGGCGGCCTGACGCACCATCGTCGTCAGCACCTCGCCCGCGGTCGGACCGTGACCCATGGACCTCAGCATAGGAGGCCGGGAACGCGCGCCTCAGAGCACAAGGACCCGTGGGACGCCGACCCGCGGGATCAGCCGGCGTCGACCGGCAGCCACGCCTCGATCGCGTCGATCACCTCGGGGGCGTCGGGCTTGACCTGCGGCGAGAACCGCTTGACCTCGCCACCCGGGCTCACCAGGAACTTCTCGAAGTTCCACGTGATGCGACCGGACTTCCCGGCGACGTCAGGGGTGCCGGTGAGCTCCTTGTAGAGCGGGTGCGCGTGGCGTCCGTTCAGCTTGACCTTCTCGGTCATGGGGAAGGTCACACCCCACGTCGTCGAGCAGTAGTCCGCGACGGCGTCCTCGGTGGACAGCTCCTGGAGGAACTGGTTGCTCGGGAAGCCGATGACGGTGAAGCCCCGCTCGCCGTACATCTTCTGCAGCTCCTCGAGCTGCTCGTACTGCGGGCTCAGGCCGCACCGCGAGGCGACGTTGACGACGAGGGCGAGGCGGCCGTCGGCGATCTCGCCGAACGTGGTCTCCTCGCCGCGGATGGTGGTGACGGCGATGTCGGTGAGCTGGGTCATGTCAGTCCTCGGTCGTGTCGGGGGCGGAGGGGATGGGCCGCGACGCGAGCGCCTCGGCGGTGGCACCGCGGGCGTCGTACGCCCGCACGGTCGTGCGGAGGGAGTGGAGGGATGCGACGAGCGTCTCGGCATCCGCCCGCGTGATCTGCATGGCGTCGGTGACGCAGCGCTCCAGGTGTCCGAGCTCGGCGCGGATGTCGAGGCTGCGCTCGGTCGGGGTGACCCGCACCGCGCGCCGGTCCGCGGCGTCGTGCTCGCGGCGGACGAGGCCCGCGCGCTCCATGCGGCCCAGCAGCCCCGAGACGCTGCTCGGGTCGAGACACAGCTCGTCGGCGAGGACGCCGGGAGCCACCTCGCCGCGCTCCCACACGATCGCGAGCACGAGCAGCTGCTGGTAGGTCAGCCCCCACGGCGCCAGCAGCTCACGGTAGAGCCCCAGCGTGGTCTGCAGCGACGAATAGAGGGCGAAGCAGACCGAGGACTCGAGCGTGGCACTCTGCGTCGTCGGCATGTGGCTATATTTGCATGCCAATCATTGGGATGCAAGGTATCTGCCGGACATCGAAGCCGCGCGGGAGCGCGCGCCCCTACTTGCTCCGCGGCCGCACGAGCGCGACGATCGCACCGACCGCGAAGAGCAGCACTCCGACGGTCGCCGCCACCCACGGCGTCGGCTGGGGGATGGCGAACGGCGACGCGGGGCCGAAGCCTGCTCCCGCCACCAGCGCGGCCGTCACCGCCAGGCCCGCGCCGGCTCCGGCCGCCACGGTCGCCCACGCGCGGCGAAGGCCGAGCTGCTCGACGAGCGACCACGCGCCGGCCACGAGGATCCAGCCGAACGCGCCCAGCGAGACCGCCGACGCCAGGATGCGCAGCGTCGTAGACGCGGCGAGCGCGCCCCACATCGCGGCGGGACCGGCGATCGACAGGGCGATGAGCACGAGGGTGCTGTGCAGCACGATGCCGCCGCCGAGCGCGACGATGACCGGCCACGGCGACTCCCTGCCGACCAGCAGCCGCACCACGAGCGCGAACACGAGCCACCCGGCGACGACGGCCGCGAGTTCCGCCCAGGCCGTGAACGACGCCTGCAGCAGGCGCGTGCCGACCAGCAGGCCCACGGGAACCGTGAGCATGAGGACCCGATCGAACGGCAGCACGCCCAGCGCCGACTCGCGGGCCCGCCACGGGCGCGTCGCCGCGATCCACGTGGCGCGCGCCGCCGCGGCGCCGGGACGGCGCACGAGGCTCGTGCGCGCCGAGAGCATGCCGATCACGAGCCAGGCCAGCGCGAGAGCGAGCAGCCCGCGTGAGAGCCAGGTCAGCAGATCCTGGGGCCCGCCGATGTCCGACCGGAACCGCAGCAGACCCTCGAAGGCGATGGCGAGCGCCGCGCCGACCACGAGCAGCCCCACCGCGATGGCCACGGCGATCCAGCCCCGACGCTCCGGTTCCGTGCGCTCGGGGCTCGCCATGGGCTCAGCCTAGTGCGACCCGCGATCACGGCCGGAAGAAGGCCACCGCGAGGTCGGGGTGATCGACGAAGACGCCGTCGACCTCGGCGTCGCGGATCACCGCCCACTCCGCTTCGTAGTCGCCGTGCGCGGCCGGTCCCCCGGGCCCGCGCACGCTGCGCACGAGGAACCGGTTCTCGGGACGGCACGTCCACGTGAACACCAGCAGGCCGCGCTCGTGCGCATCGGCGACCACGCGTGAGGGTCCCGTGATGCGGCCCAGCTTGTCGGGGGCGAGGATCATCCGCTTGTTCACGCTGATACCGTCCACGCGACCGACCAGTCCGTCGAGCCCCGCGGGCCGCGCCGTCGCGCGATACGTGGGGGCGTCGGCGCCGTGCGCGGCGACCAGATCGGCGGGGCGCCCCGACGCCTCGAGCAGGTAGATGTAGACGGCGCTGATGCCGCGGGACTGCAGCTCGTCCAGCACAGTGCACTCGAAGGACTCGATCGTGAGCGGATGCCGCCCCGACGCCCACCCGGCCGCGCGCAGCTCCGCCGCGACGAGGGCGGCCATGTCGAAGCCCGCCGAGGCGAGGAATGTCGGATGCTTCAGTTCGAGCACGACGCCGATCTCGCGCTCGCGCGTCCTCGAGGCGCTCTCGACCATCGCGAGCAGATCGCGCAGTCGCAGCAGGGGCTCCTGGTCGTCCTGTTCGGCGCTGCGGGGGCGGATGCGGGGCAGGCGCTCCCGGCAGCGCAGGGTCGACAGCTCGTCCCACGTGAAGTCCTCGGCGAACCAGCCGGTGATCAGCTCGCCGTCCACCGCCTTGGCCGTCCGCCGGTCGGCGAACTCGGGACGGTCGGCGACATCCGTCGTGCCCGAGATCTCGTTCTCATGCCGCACGACGAGCACGCCGTCGCGCGAGACGACGACATCCGGCTCCACGGCGTCCACCCCCGACGCGAAGGCGAGAGCGTACGACGAGGGCGAGTGCTCGGGCCGATAGCCGGGTGCACCCCGGTGGCCGATCACGAGCGGGGTCCGGCGCGGCACTCGCCCAGGCTAGCCGCGGACACCGCGGCCGCGGGGGTCGCGGCACACGCTCATAGCGGCCTCACAGCCCGCGATCGCCGTCCTGTCGCCGCGTTCGGATATCGTGGACCGACAGCAACAGCGCTGTGAGACCCCCCGACTTTGGAGTGTGAGAGCAGTGGCCCTCAACAACCCCGCGTTCAACAACCCGGCGTTCCAGGACCAGCGAGCAGTTCAGACCTATCCCGGCGGCGCCCAGGCGGCGAACCTCGGGACCCCGGCCCAGGCGAGCACCGCCCGCTACGCGGCCACGGATGCCGCGGCCCAGGCGAACCTCGAGGGCATGTACGCCGCCCCGCCGGCCGGCGCCCGCGAGACCGACCGGATGACGGTCGAGGACACCGTGTGGAAGACCGCCGGCCTCTTCGCCGTGCTGCTGGTGACCGCGGTCGCCGGCTGGATGTGGACGATGGCCCCGGTCGCCTCGACCGGCACCGTCTCGGCGCTGCCGTGGATCATCGGCGCGCTCGGCGGCTTCATCCTGTCGATGGTCGTCATCTTCACGTCGCGCAAGAAGGTGCGCCCCGCGCTGATCTTCGGCTACGCGGCCTTCGAGGGCCTGTTCGTCGGCGGCATCTCGGCGTTCTTCGAGCTTCTGTACCCCGGCATCGTCATCCAGGCGACGCTCGGCACGTTCGCGGTGGTCGGCGTGACGCTGGCGCTGTTCGCCAGCGGCAAGGTCCGCGCCTCCAAGCGCGCCACGAAGATCTTCATGGTCGCGATGGTCGGCTACCTCGTGTTCAGCCTCGTCAACGTCGGCCTGATGTTCTTCGGCGTCACCGACTCGGCGTTCGGCCTGCGCAGCGACGTGCAGATCATGGGCATCCCGCTCGGTCTCATCATCGGCGTGCTGGTGGTCATCATGGCCGCGTACTCGCTCGTGCTCGACTTCGACATGATCCAGCAGGGCGTGCGCAACGGCGCTCCCCGCCAGTACGGCTGGCTCGGCGGCTTCGGCATCATGGTCACCGTCGTGTGGCTGTACATCGAGATCCTGCGCATCATCGCCATCGTGCGCAGCAACTGACGCTTCGCATCGCGAAGGGGGTCGTCCGTCCGGACGGCCCCCTTCGTCGTCTCTGCCCGGCGTGCGCGGCCCGCGCGCAATCCTCCGTATAGTGGCGGGCATGGCCGCGCCCCGAACGATCCCGCTCACGGGACCGGTCATCATCCGGATCGTCACCGCGCTGGCCCTCGCCCTGGCTCTCGCACTCGGTCTCGTCGCCGCCGCGGTACCCGCGGCCGCCGCCGTCCCCGCCTCCACCACCCCCGAACCGACCCCCACGCCGGGTTCCACGGTGCGCGGCGAGTGCGCCGTGCCCGTCCCCGACGAGTACTCCGCCCGCGTCGAGTGCGGCGAGCTGCTCGTCCTCCAGCGGCGCGGTGTGGATCCCGAGGACGAGAGGCTCATGTCGCTGCCGTACGCGGTGATCTCGAGCACGTCGGCGGAACCGGCCGCCGATCCTCTCGTCGTCCCGACGACGGGCGGGCTCGGGGCCGACAGCCTCAGCGCGCTGGAGTACTTCCTCACCGACGGCGCGTGGGCGACCGCCTCACGCGACGTCATCCTCATCGAGCAGCGGGGCGACCTGCTCGCCGAGCCGTCGCTGGACTGCCCCGAGGTGAGCGTCGAGAACCTCACCGTCGACGGCGTGTATCTGACCGGCACGGCACGGGTCGAGCAGCGGCAGTCCCTCCTCGCGCAGTGCCGCGAGCGCCTGATCGCCGACGGCGTGGACCTCGGCGCCTACGCGACCAGGGCCGCCGTGTCCGACCTCGCCGCCCTGCGGTCGGCGCTCGGCTACGAGACATGGAACCTCTACGGGGTCGGCTACGGGTCGCGGCTCGCGCTGACGGTCATGCGCGGCGAGGTTCAGGGGCTGCGCTCCGTGATCCTCGACGGCCCGTATCCGCTGCAGCGCGACATCGCCGCGAACGCGCCCGCATCGCTCGCCGAGGCGGTGGGCCGGCTCGTGTTCACGTGCGAGGCGGATGCCGCGTGCGCGGAGCGCTACCCCGACCTCGGCGCGATGATCCAGAGCGTGCTCGCCACCGCCGCCGACACACCCTACGAACTCGTCGTCGATGCGCCGTCCGGCGAGGCGATCCGCCTCGAGCTCGACGACACGGCCCTCGCCCGCGGACTCGTGCGGAGTCTGGCGGACGCGAGCCTCGTGCCGACCCTCCCGTTCGTGATCGACCAGCTCGCACGCGGAAACGCGGATGCGGCCGTGCCGCTGGCGCAGCAGCTCGTCGACGCCGATGGCCAGGGCTCCGAGGGCCTGCTGCTGTCGCAGCAGTGCGCCGAGGTGCTGCCCTTCACCGACCAGGCCGCCGTCGACGAGGCATACGCCGCCGACCCGATCGCTGCGCATCTGGGCGGATCCGATCTCTTCGCCGACTGCGCGACGTGGGATGTCGCCGCGCTCGGCGAGCGCGAGTCCGAGGCGGTGGAGAGTGAGATCCCGACCCTGGTGACCGTCGGCGGCTTCGACCCGCTCACGCCGTTCCCCGCCGGAGAGGCGACCGTCCGAACGCTGTCCGCAGGCACGCTGTCGCTGTTCAGCCGCCTGTCGCACGGCGCGGTGTGGCAGAGCGATGTGAACGACTGCGCCGCGGTCGTCGCCGCCCAGTTCCTGGACAACCCCGGTGCCGATCCCGAGGCTTCGTGCATCCAGGAGCAGCCCGCCGTCGTGTACGCCACGACCGCGTCGATCGACCCGACGTCGGCTCTGTACCGCCTCGAGCGCGACCTCGTGCAGCAGCGCGAGGTGCTGCCGATCGCCCTGCTCGCGATCACGCTGCTGCTCATGATCGGCACCCTCGTGTACGGCATCGTCGTCGCACTCGGCCGGCGCGTGCGGCTGCGCGGCGACATCCCGGCGGGAGCGGTCATGGCAGCCGTGACGGCGTCGGCGTTCAACCTCGCGTATGCGGTCGGTCTCGCCCTGGTGTTCGCTCTGTCCGATCCGATGACCCGTGCGCTGGGGATCCCCGCCGCGGCGTGGCCGATGCTGCTCCTGCCGTTCGCCGGGATCGTGATGGCGATCCTGCTCGTGGTGCTGCTCGTGCGCGCGTGGGTGCAGGACGACGGCACCCTCGCCCACCGCATCGTCCTGTCGGTGTCGGCGGCGGGGTCGCTCGGGTTCACCGTCTGGCTCCTGGCGCACGGCCTGCTGATGCTGTAGCGCCACCCTGGCCGCGACGCGGATCGGCGGCTAGCGTGGCCGAATGGCCCCCTCCCGCTCCGAGGCGCAGGTCATCGAGGTGGCCGGCCACGACGTGCGCATCTCGAGCCCCGCGAAGCCGGTGTTCCCCGCGGCGGGGATCACCAAGCTCGATCTGGTGCGCTACTACATCGCCGTCGCCGACGGCGCCCTGCGCGGCGCAGGCGGACGCCCGATGGTGCTCAAGCGGTTCCCGAAGGGCATCGACGCCGAGCCGTTCTTCCAGAAGCGGGTTCCCGAGAACCATCCCGCGTTCGTCGACACCGCGACGCTCCACTACGCCCGCGGCACCTCGGCCGAGGAGGCGGTGATCCGCGACGCCGCAGGCCTGGCGTGGATCGTGAACCTCGGCTGCCTCGATCTGAACCCGCACCCCGTGCGCGCGGAGGATCTCGACCATCCCGACGAGCTGCGCATCGACCTCGATCCCATGCCCGGCGTCGACTGGTCGCAGATCGTCGACACCGCGTTCGTCGCCCGCGATGTGCTGGACGACGCCGGCCTCACCGGCTGGCCGAAGACGAGCGGATCGCGCGGGCTCCACATCCTGGTGCGCATCGCGCCGCTGTGGGACTTCCGGCAGGTGCGCCTGGCCGCCGAGGCGCTCGCCCGCGAGGTCGAGCACCGCGCGCCGGGGCTCGCGACGGCCCGGTGGTGGAAGGAGGAGCGCGGCGAGAGCGTGTTCGTCGACTTCAACCAGAACGCCAAGGACCGCACCGTCGCGTCGGCCTATTCGGTGCGCCCGCTGCCCGATGCGCGCGTGTCGACGCCGCTGTCGTGGGACGAGGTGCGCGAGCGCCGGCCGGAGGAGTTCACCGTCGCCTCCGTCCTGGAGCGGTTCGCCGCGATCGGGGACCCCCATGCCGGCATCGACGGCGCGGCCGGCACGCTCGACGGCCTGCTGGACCTGGCCGAGCGGCTCGGCCCGGCGGAGAAGCCGCCCCGACGGTCCTCCGCCGACGGCCGGCGCGCCTCGGCGATGCCGCTCATCGAGGTCGCGCGGACGAAGACGAAGCCCGAAGCGCTCGCGGCCCTGGACGTGTGGAGATCACGGCACCCGGATGCCGCCGCCGCGCTGCATCCGGCGGACGTGCTCGTGGACGGCATGCGCGGGTCGAGTTCGCTGTGGTACAGCGTGCGCGTCAACCTGCAGCACGTGCGCGAGGGCGACCGCCCGCCGCAGGAGCCGCTGATCGCCGACTACGACCGGTGGGCGGGGCGGACGTGGCCTTCCTCCCCGGACTGACCGCCGCTCAGGACTCGGCGCGCCGGCTGGGCCGGGTCGCCGCCGCGGCGAGGGCGGCGATGAGGGCGGGCCGCACGGCGTCCGCTTCGAGTGTGCGGGCGGCTGTCCGCGCGGCGGTCGCGAGCTCCGCGCGGCGGGGCTCGTCCTGCAGCAGGGCGATCACGGCGTCCGCCACGGCGTCCGCGTCGCCGACGGGCACCACGGCCCCCGCATCTCCGATCGTCTCGCGCGGGCCGTACCGGGCGTCGGTGGCGACGACGGCGACCCCGCGGGCGAGGGCCTCGGCGATCGACAGGCCCTGACCCTCGAAGTCCGACGTCGAGACGAACACGGCGGCGGTGTCGAGGATCGCGTCGCGCTCGAGGGTCGCTCCCCGCAGCGACACGTTCGAGGCGAGACCGAGCGTGTCGATGAGCTCCTGCAGCTGGGCGCGCAGCGGGCCGTCGCCGTAGACGTCGAGTCGCGCATCGGGCACGGCCTCGACCACGCGCTGGAATGCCCGGATCGCGACGTCGACCCGCTTCTGCGGGGCGAGCCGGTTGACCATCACGACCAGCCGCCCATCACGGGATGCCGGCTCCGGCGGCTCGGAGCCCAGCTCGATGCCGTTGGGCACGACCGCGAACGTGCCGGGGTCGCCGTACCGGGCGATGACCTCGTCGCGCTGGGCCGCCGTGGGCCACAGCACGGCATCGAAGCGGTCGGCGACGGCGAGCCAACGCCCCCACAGGCCCTCGATGGCGGCATCCGGGTCGTCGTACGGGGCCGGCAGATGCGAGTTGTGCACGGTGTGCACGAGGCGCACATCGGGATCCGCCCAGTCGACGAGCATCTCGCCGATCTGCCGCGCCTCGCACACCAGCACGACCAGTCGTGCGGGGTCACCCGCGCGCTCGCGCGCCTGACGCACGACGAACTCGAGCCAGGCGCGATACAGCCCGCGGAACCCCGCGATCACGCCCGCGCCGTGCACGACCACCGCGGCGTCGGTGAGGTGCCAGTCCGGATCGCGGACCACCGGCAGCGACACGAGCGGGCGGCCCTCGGCATCCGGGATCTCGCGGTACTCCACGCCCGGCGTCGCCTCGCCCGGCCGGGCGGCGTTCCGCAGCCAGGAGGGGTCGGCGACGGCGTCGTCGAACAGGTTCGCGAACGCGTCGACCGACCGCGCCTGACCGCGTGCGACGAACTCGCGGCGGTGCTCGGCGTGGGCCGCGGGGGTCCCGGCGTCGACCGTCAGCAGCACCGGGTCGGCGCCGCTGTCCGCGAGCAGCCGGGCGCGCGCGAGCGACGCGATCGTGAACCCGCCGTCGAGTCCCGGGATGAGCCGGCTCGACAGCATCAGGTACTCGGCGTCGGGCAGCTCCGTCACGCCGTCTCCCCTGCCCGGGTCACTCCCACTCGATGGTCCCCGGCGGCTTCGACGTGACATCGAGCACGACGCGGTTGACCTCGCGGACCTCGTTCGTGATGCGGTTCGAGATGCGCGACAGCACGTCGTACGGCAGGCGCGTCCAGTCGGCGGTCATGGCGTCCTCGCTCGAGACGGGACGCAGCACGATCGGGTGCCCGTAGGTGCGGCCGTCGCCCTGCACGCCCACCGAGCGGACGTCGGCGAGCAGCACGACGGGGCACTGCCAGATCTCGCCGTCCAGCCCCGCCTTGGTCAGCTCCTCGCGGGCGATGGCGTCGGCGTCCTGCAGAATCGCGAGACGGTCAGCGGTGACCTCGCCCACGATCCGGATGCCGAGGCCGGGGCCCGGAAACGGCTGGCGGCCGACGATGACCTCGGGAAGACCCAGTTCGCGGCCGATCGCGCGCACCTCGTCCTTGAAGAGGGTCCGCAGCGGCTCGACGAGCTCGAACTGAAGGTCTTCGGGGAGTCCGCCGACGTTGTGGTGGCTCTTGATGTTCGCGGTGCCGGAGCCCCCGCCGGACTCGACGACGTCGGGGTACAGCGTCCCCTGCACGAGGAAGCGGATGGGCTGGCCGTCGGCCTCGGCCTCGGCGACGAGCTCGGCCTCGGCCTGCTCGAACGTGCGGATGAACTCGCGACCGATGACCTTGCGCTTGTGCTCGGGGTCGCTGATCCCGGCGAGCGCCGTGAGGAAGCGCTCGCGGGCGTCGACGGTGACCAGGCGCACGCCGGTCGACGCGACGTAGTCCTGCTCGACCTGCTCGCGCTCGCCCTTCCGCAGCAGTCCGTGGTCGACGAAGATGCAGACCAGCTGGTCGCCGACGGCCTTGTGCACGAGCGCCGCCGCGACGGCGGAGTCGACGCCGCCGGAGAGGCCGCAGATGACGCGGCCGGTGCCGATCTGCTCCTGGATGCGTGCCACCTGCTCGGCGATGACGTTGCCGCTGTTCCAGTCGGCGGGAAGGCCCGCCGCCTTCAGCAGGAAGTTCTCGATGATCCGCTGACCGTGGTCGGAGTGCTTGACCTCGGGGTGCCACTGCACGCCGTACATCCTGCGGGCGTCGTTGCCGAACGCCGCGACCGGCGTCGCGCCGGTGCGGGCGAGCACCTCGAAGCCCGCCGGCGCGTGCGACACCTGGTCGCCATGGCTCATCCACACGTTCTGCTCCACCGGCTGACCGGCGAACAGGACGCTCTCGTCATGGACGATGCTCGCGTCGGTGGCGCCGTATTCGCGCAGGCCCGTGTTGGCGACCTCGCCGCCGAGCGCCTGCGCCATCACCTGGAAGCCGTAGCAGATGCCCAGCGTGGGCACGTTCAGGTCGAACACGCCGGAGTCGAGCTTGGGCGCACCCTCTTCGTAGACCGACGACGGTCCGCCCGAGAGGATGATGCCGATCGGGTTCTTCTCGGCGATCTCGGCGGCGGATGCCGTGTGCGGCACGATCTCGCTGTACACGCCGGCTTCGCGCACGCGCCGTGCGATGAGCTGGGCGTACTGGGCGCCGAAGTCGACGACGAGGACGGGGCGCTGGCTGATCTCGGTCTGCTGGGTCACCGCTTGTTCTCCGTCGGGATCTCGTGGGTGAGGGACGAGCGCTCGGCTCGTGTGTGGAGCTCTTCGTCCTCGCGCTGCTGCAGGTACGCCTTGACCTCGCGGCCCACGATCGCCTCCATGAAGAACGACAGCAGCGGCACGATGCCGCCCGAGGCGAGCATAGCCAGGCGCAGGAAGTTCCACCGCATGAGGCTCCACACGCGGAAGCACGCGAACAGGTACACGACATAGAACCAGCCGTGGGCGACGAGGATGCCCAGCGACAGGTTGAACCCGTCGCCGGTGGACTCCAGGCCCTCGGGGCCTTCGACGACAGGGGCGAACCACAGGAACCCGCCGGAGCCGCCCAGGAAGAGCTCGTAGCCGAGCCCGTACTTGGCGATCATCTCGGCCACGAGGAGCAGCAGCATCGTGCCCGTGATGACGGACGCGACCTGGTAGAACTTCAGGGCTCCGCGGATCGCCGGGAACGAGGCGAGCTTGGGGGCGCGGGGCATGGCCTCCAGTCTAGTCGGCCGTTCCCGACCCGCCCGCCGGGGAGTCGCCGGCGCCCGATGCCGCGGCCGCGGCATCCGCCTTCATGTCCTCGAGGTCCTCGACCTCGCGCTCCCACTGGTCGCGCGCGAGGCGGTACCAGAGGTAGAACGCGAACCCGGCGAAGATGGCCCACTCGGCGGCGTAGAAGATGTTCAGCCAATTCACCGCGCCGGACTCGTCGGGCGGCGGCGACGAGATCGCCTCGAGGTCGCCCCACGGCTCGTCCGCGACGAGGTACGCGCGGTACACCGACAGGTCCTCGACGTCGTTCCACTGGCCCAGCAGCATCGCCGGCGACATGCGGTCCATCGCCCACGGATCGCCGTCGCGCGGCGGCAGCGACGGGCCCTCGTCGGACACGAGGCGTCCGGTGAGCTCGGCGGGAGCGTCGAGGTCGCGGCCGGCGATGTCGTCTTCGAGATCGGATGCCGCCTGCTGCGCGGCCTCGAGGGTGGGCGCCCAGCCGATCGCGACGGCGAGCGAGACCGGGGCGTCGCCCTGGTCGAAACCGCCCTCGCCGTCCCACAGCCGGAGCTGGCCGGTGACCCAGTACCCCTCGGCGCCGTCGTTGAAGCGCGATCCGACGACGAGGAAGTCGGTGTCGATCCACCAGCCGCTCACCGAGACCTTCTGGCCGACGAGCGGCTCGGGCAGATACGCGCCGGGCTCGAGGATGTCTTCGATCGGCTCGACCTGCTCGGTCGCCCCCGGCGGCAGCGGGTCGGTCGTGATCGCGCGCGCGAGCTGCCACTGGCCGAGCCAGGCGAACACGCCCGCCACGACCAGGCACAGCAGCAGCAGCGCGATCCAGCGCGGCCGGATCATGACCTCCCGCAGCGTCGGCGGGAAGACCTCGTCGTCGGGAAGCTCGGGGGCCGCGTCCGTCATCGTGTGGCGTACGGGGCCACCACGACCTCGACCCGCTGGAACTCCTTGAGATCGGAGTAGCCGGTGGTGGCCATGGACTTCCGCAGGGCGCCGATGAGGTTGGCGGTGCCGTCGGCGACCGGAGCGGGGCCGTACAGCACCGATTCCAGCGTGCCCACCTGGTCGACGGTCACGCGGCGTCCGCGCGGCAGCTTCGCGTGGTGCGACTCGGGGCCCCAGTGGTGGCCCCGGCCGGGCGCGTCGGTGGCGCGGGCGAGCGCGACGCCGAGCATGACGGCATCCGCCCCCATCGCGAGCGCTTTGACGATGTCGCCGGAGGTGCCCACGCCCCCGTCGGCGATGACGTGCACGTAGCGGCCGCCCGACTCATCGAGGTAGTCGCGGCGCGCGCCGGCGACGTCGGCGACGGCGGTGGCCATGGGCATGTGGACGCCGAGGGTCGCGCGCGTGGTCGAAGCCGCTCCCCCGCCGAAGCCGACGAGGACGCCGGCCGCGCCGGTGCGCATGAGGTGCAGGGCCGCGGTGTACGTCGCGGCGCCGCCGACGATGACCGGGACGTCGAGGTCGTAGATGAACTTCTTGAGGTTCAGCGGCTGCTCCACGCTCGAGACGTGCTCGGCCGAGACCGTGGTGCCGCGGATGACGAACAGGTCGACGCCGGCGGCCACGACGGTCTCGTACAGCTGCTGCGTCCGCTGCGGCGTGAGGGAGCCGGCGACGGTGACGCCGGCCGCGCGGATCTCGGCGATGCGGTCACGCACGAGCTCGGGCTTGATGGGCTCGGCGTACAGCTCCTGCATGCGGCGCGTGGCCCCGGCATCCGGGAGCGACGCGATCTCCTCGAGCAGCGGCTCCGGGTCGTCGTACCGGGTCCACAGGCCCTCGAGGTCCAGGACGCCGAGTCCGCCGAGCTTGCCGAGCATGATGGCGGTCGCGGGGCTCACGACGGAGTCCATCGGGGCGCCCAGCACCGGGATGTCGAACTGGAAGGCGTCGATCGACCACGCTGTCGAGACGTCCTCGGGGTTGCGGGTGCGCCGGGAGGGCACGACCGCGATGTCGTCGAACGTGTAGGCGCGGCGGGCGCGCTTGGCGCGGCCGAGTTCGATCTCCATGGTCACGGCCCCAGCCTACCGTCCGGGCTCGCCCGCCTCCGGAGGCATACGGCATCCGCCCTCCATCGGCGAGGGCACATCTTCTCGCCGAGTGCACACGCTGTCGACCGTCACGAGCCTGTGCACTCGGCGAGAGCACAGGGAGTGGGCGGCGGGAGCGCATCGACACCCGGACCGCACGGTGGCAGGATCGCCAGCGGGGGCGGGTGATGCCATGAGCGGCTTCTTCACACGGACCGGCGCGCGATTGGGCGTCTGGCTGTACCGGCGCACGAACGGGCGTGCGATGAACGGCGGCGGCCCGCCGCGCGTGCTGCTGCTGACGACGCCCGGACGACGCTCGGGCGAGCCCCGGCCGACGTGCGTGGCGTCGCTGCGCGACGGCGACGCGTTCGTGGTGTGGGGCACCGGCGCCGGCTCGCCGCGCGACCCGGACTGGTTCAAGAACCTGCGCGCGGCCGGCGAGACGACCGTGCAGGCCGGCGACCGCGCGTTCCGCGCCCGCGTGCGCGAGCTGACGGGGCCCGAGCGCGACGCGCAGTGGGCCAGGATCGTCGACCACGTCCCCGGGGTCCAGGGATACGCCGTGAAGTCCGGCCGGACGATCCCGGTCGCGGTGCTCACGCCGCTCGATGTCTGAGGCCCGGGCCGGCGGCGGCATCCGCTCCCCTGGCGACCGACGCCGTTGCCGAACGTCGGAGAATCGGGCGAAAGTCGGAGCATGTCGACCGGATCCTCCGACGAAGGGCGGATTCTCCGACGCTCGGAGCACAGGTACGTCAGCATTCCGTAACCGGCGCGCGGCGCATCCGCCTGTCAGGCTGGTCGCGTGAGCGGGAGCGACGAGAGAGCGGATGCCGGGGGCACGACGTCGCCGCCGCGTTCGCCCGCGGACTCCGAGGCCGCGACCGCCGAGGACGGCGATCGCGCGCGGTCGCGCGCCGGGCTGATCGGCGTCATCGTCACGGTGCTGCTGATCGCGGCATCCGTCATCATCCCGGCCGCGACCGGATGGAACGTCCGGGCGGGGCACTTCCCGCCGCTGCACGCGATCTGGGACCCGGGCATCGGGCCCGGGACGCCGGCCGCGATCCTGCTGGCCGTCCTCACCGTGATCTACGCGCCGCGCGCGGCGGGCTGGTCGTGGCGCCGCCTGCTGTGGGTCGTGTACGGCTGGGGCGTCGCGTGGATGCTGGCGCTCGGGCTCATCGACGGCTGGTACGGCATCGGCGGCATCCTCGACGAGAAGACGGAGTACCTGCGGACCGCGCGGATCGTGGTGGCCGACGTCCCCGCGTTCCTGCGCGGTTTCATCGAACGGATCCCGATCGACGCCGAGGACAACTGGGCCGTGCACGTGGCCGGACACCCGCCGGGCGCGACGCTCTTCTTCGTCGGCCTCGTCGCGATCGGGCTGGGCGGCGCCATCGCCGCCGGGATCGTGATCACGCTCATCGCGGGCACGACCGCGATCGCCGTGCTGCAGACGACGCGGCTCCTGGGCTCCGAGCAGCTGGCGCGGCGCGCCGCCCCGTTCCTGACCGTGGGGCCGGCGGCCATCTGGATGTGCGTGTCGGCGGATGCGATGTTCGCGGCGGTCGCGGCGTGGGCGACGTTCGCGCTGGCCGTCGCGGCGACGACGCGGCGCACCGGGGCCATGATCGCGGGGTCGCTCGGCGCCGGCCTGCTCTACGGGTACTGCGTCATGATGTCGTACGGCCTGCCGCTGCTGGCCGTCCTGGCGCTCACCGTGCTGTGGCTGGCCCGCTCATGGCGCCCGATCCCGTGGGTCGCCGTCGCCGGGCTCGCCGTCGTCGGGGTGTTCGCGGTGTTCGGCTTCGCCTGGTGGGAGGCCTTCCCCGTGCTGCGCGAGCGCTACTGGGCGGGCATCGCCAGCGACCGCCCCGGGGCGTACTGGACGTGGGCCGACCTGGCGGCGGTCGCCGTGAGCGCGGGGCCGTGGGTCGGCGCCGGCATCGGGGCTGCGGTGGTCGACGGCATCCGCCCCACCGCCCAGCCCCGCGGGCGCCGCGCCGTCGCGCTGCTGGCCCTCGCAGGGGTCGCGATGTGCCTGCTCGCGACGGCGTCGCAGATGAGCCGCGCCGAAGTGGAGCGCATCTGGCTGCCGTTCGTGCCGTGGATGCTCGTCGGAACGGCGCTGCTGCCGGTGCGGTGGCAGCGAGCGGGCCTGATCGTGCAGCTGGCGAGCGCGCTCGTCGTGCTGCACCTGGTGTTCACGCGGTGGTGATCGCCGCCGCTCAGCGCTTGTAGTTGGGCGCCTCGACGACGATCTGCACGTCGTGCGGGTGGGACTCCTTGAGCCCGGCCGACGTGATGCGCACGAACTTGCCCTTTCTCTTCAGCTCATCG
The DNA here is from genome assembly GCF_014208045.1 of Microbacterium thalassium. Taxonomy (NCBI): domain Bacteria; kingdom Bacillati; phylum Actinomycetota; class Actinomycetes; order Micrococcales; family Microbacteriaceae; genus Microbacterium; species Microbacterium thalassium. The sequence continues at coordinate 1,579,697 of NZ_JACHML010000001.1, read as the reverse complement.
ACCGTGCGGGCGCCGACGTAGAACATCGACTGACGCAGGCCGCCGACCAGCTGATACGCGACCGCCGACACCGGGCCGCGGTAGGCGACCTGACCCTCGATGCCCTCGGGGATCAGCTTGTCGTCGTTGGGGACGTCGGCCTGGAAGTAGCGGTCCTTCGAGTACGACGTCTTCTTGCCGCGCGTCTGCAGCGCGCCCAGCGACCCCATGCCGCGGTAGAGCTTGAACTGCTTGCCGCCCTGGAACACGACCTCGCCCGGCGACTCGTCCGTGCCGGCCAGGAGCGATCCGAGCATCACCGAGTCGGCGCCGGCGACGAGGGCCTTGGCGATGTCGCCGGAGTACTGCAGCCCGCCGTCGGCGATCACCGGGATGCCGGCCTCGCGCGCCGCGAGCGACGCCTCGTAGATCGCGGTGACCTGGGGTACGCCCACGCCCGCGACGATGCGCGTCGTGCAGATGGAGCCCGGTCCGACGCCGACCTTGACGGCGTCGACGCCCGCGTCGATGAGCGACTGGGCGCCCTCGCGCGTGGCGACGTTGCCGCCGATGACGTCGATGTGCGCGAACGACGGGTCGGCCTTGATGCGGCGGACCATGTCGATGACGCCCGCGGACTGGCCGTTGGCGGTGTCGACGACGACGACGTCCACGCCCGCGTCGCGCAGGGCCTCGGCGCGCTCCCAGGCGTCGCCGAAGAAGCCGATCGCAGCGCCCACGCGCAGGCGCCCGTGCTCGTCCTTGGTCGCGAGCGGGTACTTCTCGCTCTTGTCGAAGTCCTTGATCGTGATGAGGCCGGCGAGCTTGCCCTCGTCGTCGATGAGGGGGAGCTTCTCGACGCGGTGCTCGGCGAACAGCGCGATGACCTCGTTGGCGCCTATGCCGACCTTGCCGGTGACGAGGCCGTCGCTGGTCATGACGTCCTTGACGAGCGTCGTCTGGCGCTCGAAGCCCGAGACGAACCGCATGTCGCGGTTGGTGACGATGCCGACCAGCCGCCCGTCCTCGTCGATGACCGGGAGGCCCGAGATGCGGTACTGCGCGCACAGGCCGTCGACCTCTTCGATCGTGGCGTCCGGCGTCGTCGTGATCGGGTCGGTGATCATGCCCGACTCGCTGCGCTTGACGCGATCGACCATCTTCGCCTGGTCGGCGATCGACAGATTGCGGTGGATGATCCCGATGCCGCCCTCGCGCGCGATCGCGATGGCCAGGCGCGTCTCGGTGACGGTGTCCATCGCCGCCGAGATGAGCGGCGTCGCGACGGTGATGCGTCGCGTGACGTGCGACGACGTGTCGGCCTCGCTCGGGATGACGTCGGTGTGCCCCGGCAGAAGGAGGACGTCGTCGTAGGTCAGACCGACGAAGCCGAAGGGATCGTGCTGCTCCATGGATTCTCCTGCGCCCGCGTTTCGCGTTCATCGGGCGGCGTGCTCGAGGTGGACGACGACGGCCGGCGCGCAGAATGCGCCGACATCAGATTCTAATCGTCCGGGGACCCCTTTTGTTCCCGCGCGCGAGGCCCCGGTCGCTCTGTCGGGCGGCGCATTCCGATCCGGTCACGGCGTCTGGGAGTTTCCTGGGCGAAACACCGCCGACACATTACGCTCGTACCGTCGATCATCACGGCCGATGCGACCCGAGCCTCGGCGCGCGTGGTGCCGGACTGGGAGGTTTCGTGAGTCCTACGACTGAGGTCGCATCGCCCTGGCGGCGTGCGCGAACGGTCTCCGCACTCGTGGCGTTGTTCCTGATGCTCCTGGGCGTGTTCGCGGCGTCGGCTCCGGCCTTCGCCGCCGAGGGCGACCCCTATCGCATCAGCGGCAACGTCCAGCTCGACGGGGAGCCGCTGGAGGGCGTCGCGCTCACCATCGACGGCCCCGGCGGGCTGCAGGAGGTCGTCACCGACGAGAACGGCCAGTGGGTCGTGTTCGTGCCCGAGCGCGGCGAGGAATACGTCGTCACGCTCGACGAGAACACGCTGCCCGAGGGCATCGCGGTCGTCGATGAGGCGGACGACACGCCCAACGTCAAGGAAGTCGAGATGAGCCAGGGCGGTCGCGTCACGGTGAACTTCTTCATCGGCGAGGGCGAGCGCAACGTGACGAGCTTCTTCGACCAGCTCGTGCAGCGCGTGGTCCAGGGCATCAGCTTCGGACTGATGCTGGCGCTTGCGGCGGTCGGTCTGACGCTCGTCTACGGGACGACCGGCATCTCCAACTTCGCGCACGGCGAGATGGTGACCTTCGGGGCGATAGCCGGGTTCCTCCTGGTCGGCACGTCGGCCGCGGCTCTGCCGTGGTGGCTCGGCTATCCGATCGCGGTGGTCCTCGGCGCGGTGCTGGGCTTCGTCATGGACTGGGGTCTGTGGCGCCCGCTGCGCAAGAGGCGGGTCGGCATCGTCCAGCTCATGATCGTCAGCATCGGGCTCTCGCTCGCGATGCGCTACATCTTCCAGTTCTTCATCGGCGGCGGAACGCTCCAGCTGCCCGGCGCCTCGGCGCAGAAGATCCCGCTGTTCGGCGCGGTGCAGATGAGCGTGATCGACCTGGCGTCGATCGGCATCTCGATCGCCGTCATCGTCGCGTTCGCCTTCTGGCTCACCAAGTCCCGCATCGGCAAGGCGACGCGCGCGATCTCGGACAACCCGTCGCTGGCTGCGGCATCGGGCATCGACGTCGATTTCGTCGTCCGCGTCGTGTGGATCCTCGCGAGCGCCCTCGCCGCGCTCGCGGGCATCCTCTACGCGTACTACCGCCCCGGCATCCGCTGGGACATGGGCGCGCAGCTGCTGCTGCTGATGTTCGCCGCGGTCGTGCTCGGCGGCCTCGGCACCGCCTACGGCGCGCTCATCGGAGCGCTCATCGTCGGCGTCGTGGTCGAGGCGTCGAGCCTGTGGATCCCGGCGGACCTGAAGTTCGCCAGCGGACTGTTCATCCTCATCGTGATCCTGCTGTTCCGACCACAGGGCATCCTCGGTCGACGCGAGAGAATAGGTTAAGGGCGGATCAATGGACTGGCTTCAGATTCTCTCCAACTCGGCATCCTCGATCCTGAGTCCCGCCACCATCGGCTACGCGCTGGCCGCTCTCGGCCTGGCGATGCACTTCGGCTACGGCGGCCTGATCAACATGGGCATCGCCGGCTTCATGGCCATCGGCGCCTACGGCTACGCGATCTCGATCCTGACCTTCAACCTGCCGTGGTGGCTCGCCGCGATCATCGGCCTCGCCGCCGCAGCGGTGTTCGCGCTGATCCTCGGCATCCCGACCCTGCGACTGCGGGGCGATTACCTCGCCATCGTGACGATCGCGGCGGCCGAAGTCGTGCGCCTGCTGTTCCTCACCACGGCCTTCGACGACGTGACCGGCTCGGCCGACGGGCTCAGCGGGTACCACAACAGCTTCCGCGCCTCGAACCCGATCCCGGACGGGACCTACGGGTTCGGCCCCTGGACCTACAACGAGACCCAGTGGTGGGTGCGCATCATGGGCCTGGTCACGCTCGCGCTGGCCGTCCTCATGGTGTGGATGCTCACCAAGAGCCCGTGGGGACGCGCGCTGAAGGGCATCCGCGAGGACGAGGACGCGGTGCGCTCCCTGGGCAAGAACGTGTTCTCGTACAAGATGCAGACCCTCGTGCTCGGCGGCGTGCTCGCCGCGGCGGGCGGCATCGTCTACGCGCTGCCGGCGGCCATCAGCCCCGGCGTGTACGTGACGTCGCTGACGTTCTTCGTGTGGACGGCGCTTCTGCTCGGCGGTGCGGCGACGGTCTTCGGACCGCTGCTCGGCTCGCTGATCTTCTGGGTGCTGCAGACGTTCCTGTCGAACGTCCTCCCGGCGATGGCGTCGGCGGGGCTGCTGTTCGGCATGTCGGCGATCCAGGCGGCGACGCTGCGGTTCATCCTCGTGGGTGCCGCGCTGATGCTGCTGGTGATCTTCATGCCGCAGGGTCTCCTCGGAAACAAGAAGGAGCTGACCTTTGTCAAGTGATGCGAACGACGGCGCTCCCACCGAGCCCGCGACCATGACGTCGCCCACCCCGCGTCCGAAGACGACCGGCCTGCACAAGGGCGAGGCAGGGCCCGGCTGCGAGAAGGTCGACCCGATCATCATCGCCGACGGCGTCCGCCGCTCGTTCGGCGGCGTGCACGCGGTCGACGTCGATCACCTCGAGGTCCCCCGCGGCGCCATCACGGCGCTCATCGGCCCGAACGGTGCCGGCAAGACCACGCTGTTCAACCTGCTCACCGGCTTCGACAAGCCGAACGAGGGCACCTGGAGCTTCGACGGGCACGACCTGCACGGCGTCCCCGCCTACAAGGTGTCTCGCATGGGGCTGGTGCGCACGTTCCAGCTCACCAAGGCGCTGGGACTGCTCACGGTGCTCGAGAACATGAAGCTCGGCGCCAAGAACCAGACCGGCGAGAAGTTCTGGCTGAGCCTGTTCCCGCCGCTGTGGCGCAAGCAGGAGGCCGCGCTCGAAGAGCGGGCGATGGGGATCCTCCAGAAGTTCAAACTCGACGCCAAGTCGGCCGACTTCGCCGCCAGCCTCTCGGGCGGGCAGCGCAAGCTCCTCGAGATGGCCCGGTCGCTCATGACCGACCCGACGCTCGTCATGCTCGACGAGCCGATGGCGGGCGTGAACCCGGCGCTGACGCAGTCGCTGCTCGATCACATCCTCGACCTGAAGGACGAGGGCATGACGGTGCTGTTCGTCGAGCACGACATGCACATGGTCCGCCACATCGCCGACTGGGTCGTCGTCATGGCCGAGGGCCGCATCGTCGCCGAGGGCGACCCGCACTCGGTCATGAAGGACCCCGCCGTCATCGACGCGTACCTCGGCGCCCACCAGGACGTCGACCTCGGCGTCGTGACAGGCCGCATCGAGGTCGTCGACGGCGAGTCCGGCATGACCGCGGCCGAGATCGAAGCCGAGGCGGATGCCGAACTCGAGGCCGAAGAGAAGCAGGAGGACTCGAAGTGACCACCGACACAGGCACCCCGGTCGTCGTCATCGACGAGGTCCACGCCGGCTACCTGCCGGGCGTCAACATCCTCAACGGCTGCAATCTCGTCGCGAACCAGGGCGAGCTGATCGGCATCATCGGGCCGAACGGCGCCGGCAAGTCGACCCTCCTGAAGGCGATCTTCGGGCAGGTGAACATCCGCGAGGGATCGGTCTCGCTCGAGGGCGAGGACATCACGGGGCTCAAGGCGAACAAGCTGGTCGCGCGCGGGGTCGGCTTCATCCCGCAGACGAACAACGTGTTCCCGAGCCTCACGATCGAAGAGAACCTCCAGATGGGGCTGTACCAGAACCCGAAGGTCTACGACGAGCGGCTCGAGTTCGTCACCGGCATCTTCGGCGAGCTGAAGAAGCGCCTCAAGCAGCGCGCCGGCTCGCTGTCGGGCGGTGAGCGCCAGATGGTCGCGATGAGCCGCGCGCTCATGATGGACCCCAAGGTGCTGCTGCTCGACGAGCCGTCGGCGGGCCTGTCGCCGGTGCGTCAGGACGAGGCGTTCATCCGTGTCTCCGAGATCAACAAGGCGGGCGTGACCTGCATCATGGTCGAGCAGAACGCACGCCGCTGCCTGCAGATCTGCGACCGCGGCTACGTGCTCGACCAGGGCCGCGACGCCTACACGGGCACCGGCCGCGACCTGCTGAACGACCCCAAGGTCACCGAGCTGTACCTGGGCACGCTCGGCGCCTGATCCGAAACGCCACGACGGGGGCGGATGCTGCGCGACGCGGCATCCGCCCCCGTCGTCGTGTCCGGTGTGAGCGCGGCACCGGGGCTGCGGCGTCGCCGCGGTGCGGTCGCGTCAACCATGTCTCCGCACAGCGCAGAGGGCCCCGGATCCGAAGATCCGGGGCCCTCGTGACTGTCAGTGACGATCAGCCGGCGTAGGCCACGTAGTTGTTGTCGTCGCCGTACTCGTAGATGCCGATCGACGCCTCGGTCGGGTCGCCGACCTCGTCGAACGTGATCGGACCCGAGATGCCGTCGTAGTCCGCGACGCCACCGGAGAGGATGATGTCGGCGCACGCGGCGAAGTCGGTGCACTTCTCCCCGTCGCCCGAGCCACCCGAGACCTCGATGAGCTTCTCGGCGATGTCACCGGCGTCGGTCGAGCCGGCAGCCAGGCTGGCCAGCGCGAGCAGGATCACGGCGTCGAAGGACTCTGCGGCGTAGCTGTACTCGGTCAGGGGCTCGTCGCCCTCCGCCTCCAAGTACGCGTCGAGGTCGCTCGTGAAGGCGCCGAGCGTGTCGATCGACAGGCCGGGCAGCGTGCCCTTCGAACCGGTGAGCGAGCCCTCGGCGAGGTCGTCGCCGAAGTTCTTCAGGTTGCCGTCCACGAAGTACAGCTTGTCGGCCGGGATCTGGCCGAGCAGGCTCGGGAGGATCGTCGAGACCTCGTCGAACGTGATCAGCGCGATCGCGTCGGGGTCGGCCGCGAGGACCTCGGAGACCTGCGCGTCGAACGTGGTGTCGCCCGTGTTGTAGGTGGGCGCCGCCACGACCTCGCCGCCGGCGGCCTCGAAGGACTCGGTGACGTACTTGGCCAGGCCGGTGCCGTACGAGTCGTTCAGCACGATCATGCCGAGGGTCTGGTTGCCGTCCTCGGCGATCAGGTTGCCGAGCACGTCGCCCTGCAGGACGTCCGAGGGAGCGGTGCGGAAGTACAGGCCGTCGTCCTCGTACGTGGTGAACGCGTCAGACGTGTTCGCCGGCGAGAACTGGATGACGCCGGCGCCGACCAGCTGGTCGATGAACTGCAGCGACACACCGGAGGATGCGGCGCCGATGACGGCCGAGACGTCCTCGCCGAGCAGACGCGGGATCTCGGTCTCGTAGGCCTTGTTGTCGGTGTCACCCGAGTCGCCGTAGACGACGTCGAGCGTGAGACCGGTCTCCTCCGACACCGCGTTGACGAGCGACGTGGCGTAGGCGACACCCGCCTCCTCGGGCGGGCCGAGGAATGCGAGGTTTCCGGTCTGGGGGAGGGCCGTGCCGATGGTGAGGCTGAGCTCCTCGGCGGGGCCGGCGTCGGTGGTGCCCTCGTCGGTCGTGGACGCGCATCCGGCCAGGACGAGCGCGCTCACGCCGACCGCGGCGATGCCGCCGAGGACCTTGCCAGTGCGCGAACGTGTGAAGACGTTCATGTTGCTCCTTGCTGTGATTGAGGACGGCAGGCTTCGGGCGCGCCGTCGCAGGTTGAATCAACCTAACCGTGCGCGGGTCTCGTGGGTGTTGCTGTTCGTTAACGATGTGTAACGCGACCGAATCGTTACTTTCGCGACACCCAGTCCCAACGCCTCCTCGCCCCGCCGACGGAATACTCCGGCGGGGCGTAGAGTTGGATCGGAGGTACCCCCACGGGGTATCCGACGAAAGGTGGACGATGACCGAGAAGATCCAGTACCAGGTGACCGGGATGACCTGCGGGCACTGCGAGCACGCCGTGCGCAGCGAGGTGTCGCAGATCGCCGGCGTCACGAGCGTCGACGTCAGCGCGCAGACCGGCATGCTGGTCGTGGAGTCCTCGGCTCCCCTCGCCGACGCCGACGTCGTCGCCGCCGTGGACGAGGCAGGCTACGAGGCGGCGCGGGCCTGATGAGCACCGTGTCCGGCGCGCCCGCGAGCGATCAGGCGGGGGCACGGATCGAGCTCGAGATCGGCGGCATGACGTGCGCGTCGTGCGCCGCCCGCATCGAGAAGAAGCTCAATCGGATGCCGGGCGTCGCGGCATCCGTCAACTACGCCACCGAGAAGGCGGTCGTCGACGCGGCGGCCGACGTCTCCCCCGGCGACCTCATCGCCGAGGTCGAGAAGACCGGGTACACCGCCGTCCTCCCCGCTCCCCCCGAGCCCGAGGAGCGGGCCGACGAGCCCGAGGACCGTGAGCTCGCGTCGCTGCGCCGGCGCGTCATCGGCTCGGCGGTCCTCGCCGCGCCCGTGATCCTGCTCGCGATGATCCCCGCGCTGCAGTTCACGTACTGGCAGTGGGCGTCCCTCGCTCTCGCCGCGCCCGTCGCCGTGTGGGGCGCGTGGCCGTTCCACCGGGCCGCGTGGATCAACCTGCGCCACGGTGCCGCGACGATGGACACGCTCATCTCGATGGGTGTCACGGCGGCCTTCCTATGGTCGCTGTACGCGCTGTTCCTCGGCGACGCCGGGATGCCCGGCATGACGCACGGCTTCGAGTGGACCGTCCAGCCGTCGGACGGCGCCTCGAACATCTACCTGGAGGTCGCCGCCGGCGTGACCACCTTCGTGCTCGCGGGACGCTATTTCGAGCTTCGCTCCAAGCGCCGCGCGGGCGCCGCCCTGCGCGCCCTGCTCGACCTCGGCGCGAAGGATGCCGCGGTGCTGCGCGGGGGCCGCGAGGTGAGGGTGCCGATCGCGCAGCTCGCCGTCGGCGACGAGTTCGTCGTGCGACCCGGAGAGAAGATCGCCACCGACGGCGTCGTCGTCTCGGGCTCGAGCGCCGTCGACGCGTCGATGGTCACCGGCGAGTCCGTGCCGGTCGAGGCGGTCCCCGGCGATGCGGTCGTCGGCGCCACCGTCAACGCCGGAGGCCGGCTCGTCGTGCGCGCCACGCGCGTCGGCGATGACACGCAGCTGGCGCAGATGGCCCGCCTGGTCGAGCAGGCGCAGTCGGGCAAGGCCGCGGTGCAGCGACTCGCCGACCGCATCTCGGCGGTGTTCGTGCCGATCGTGATCGGCATCGCGCTGGTGACGCTCGCCGTCTGGCTGCTGCTCGGATTCCCCGCGGCCGGCGCGTTCACCGCGGCCGTCGCGGTCCTCATCATCGCGTGCCCGTGCGCGCTCGGCCTGGCGACGCCCATCGCGCTGCTGGTCGGCACCGGCACGGGGGCGCGCATGGGCATCCTCATCCGCGGACCCGAGGTGCTCGAGTCCACGCGCCGCGTCGACACCGTCGTGCTCGACAAGACCGGCACCGTGACCACCGGGCGCATGGCGCTGGTCGAGACGATCCCCGCCGATGGCATCGCCCCGGACGAGCTGCTGCGCGTCGCGGGTGCCCTCGAGCACGCCTCGGAGCACCCGATCGCACGCGCGATCGCCGACGCGGCCACGGCCGACGGCGGCGCGGCGGACGCCGCGGTGGCGCCGGGCACCGGGACGATGCTCCTCGGCAGCAGCATCCCCGTCGGCCCTCCCCCGGCGCCGCGGGGCCTGCCCGCCGTCGAGTCCTTCCAGTCGGTGGCCGGATTCGGCGTCTCGGGTGTCGTCGAGGGCCGCGCCGCCGTCGTCGGCCGCCGCGCGCTGCTGGCCGAGTTCGCGATCGAGCTGCCCGAGGCCGTCGAGCGCGCCGCGTCCGCCGCCGAGGCCCAGGGTCGCACCGTCGTGTTCGTCGCCTGGGACGGCACCGCCGCGGGCGCCCTCGTGGTCGCCGATCAGGTGAAGCCGACCAGCCGCGAGGCCGTCGCCCAGCTGCGCGCACTCGGGCTCGAGCCGATCCTGCTGACCGGCGACAACGACGCCGTGGCGCGGGCGGTCGCGAGCGACGTCGGCATCGACCGCGTGCGCGCGGAGGTGCTCCCGGCCGACAAGGTCGCCGTCGTGCAGGAGCTGCAGGCCGCCGGCCGGGTCGTCGCGATGGTCGGCGACGGCGTCAACGACGCCGCTGCGCTCGCGCAGGCCGACCTGGGCCTGTCGATGGGGACCGGGACGGATGCCGCGATCGAGGCCTCCGACATCACCCTCGTCCGCGGCGATCTGCGCAGCGCCGCCGACGCCGTTCGACTCTCGCGGGCGACGCTCGGTACGATCCGTGTGAACCTCTTCTGGGCGTTCGCGTACAACGTGGCGGCGATCCCGCTGGCGGCCCTCGGGCTGCTCAACCCCATGATCGCCGGCGCGGCGATGGCATTCTCGAGCGTCTTCGTCGTCGGAAACAGCCTGCGGCTGCGGAGTTTCCGCTCCCGCACCTCACCCCTCCAGGAGCAGTCATGACCACCGACGCCACCCCTCCCGTGGATGCGGTCGAGGACGACGAGCCGAGCATCACGCCGTCCGAGCCGTATCCGCACGACGAGGGGCACGCCCACCACGGGTACATCTCGGACAAGGCGCGCTACGTCAACCGCCTCAAGCGCATCGAGGGTCAGGCGCGCGGCATCCGCACGATGGTCGAGGACGAGAAGTACTGCATCGACATCCTCACCCAGATCTCGGCGATGACGAGCGCCCTCGAGGCCGTGGCGCTGGGGCTGCTCGACGACCACCTGCGCCACTGCGTCGTCGACGCGGCGCGCGCCGGCGGCGCCGAGGCCGACGCCAAGATCACCGAGGCGTCGGAGGCGATCGCGCGCCTCGTGCGGTAGTCCGGCCCCCGTTCGTCGGAGAATCCGCGCTTCGTCGAAGGATGCAGCACCGAATCGTCCTGCCCAGACGCGAATCTCCTGCGTTCTGAAGGCGTCGCCGGCGCCTCAGGTCAGGTCGGCGACGTCCGACACCCCGCCCCGCGACCGGCGGGCCGCCACCAGCGAGTCGGCCGTCAGCACGATCAGCGACAGCCAGACGAGGCTGAAGCCGATCCAGCGCTCCAGCGGCATCGGCTCGCCGAGGATCCAGGCGCCGATGATGAACTGCATGATCGGCGCGATGAACTGCAGCAGCCCGATGAGCGTGAGCGGCGCGCGGCGTGCACCGGCGGCGAAGAAGAGCAGCGGCGTGGCGGTCATGACGCCCGCCATCAGCAGCAGCGCGGTGTGCCAGCCGCTCACGGTGCCGATCGCGAGCCCCGTGGTCAGCGCGACGATGACGAGCTCGGCGATGGCGATCGGCGCCAGCCACATCGACTCGAGCGTGAGGCCGCTGATGGCGTCGACCGACGGCCCGATCTGCTTCTTGACCAGGCTGTACAGCCCGAACGAGGTCGCGAGGGTGAGCGCGATCCACGGGAACGATCCGTAGCCGACGATGATGACGACGACCGCGAGGCCCGCGATCCCGATCGCGACCCACTGCGCGCGGCGCAGGCGCTCGCGCAGGACGAGCACGCCGATCAGCACGGTGAAGATCGGGTTGATGAAGTAACCCATGCTGGTCTCGATCACGTGCCCGGTCAGCGTCGCGATCAGGAACACCTGCCAGTTGACGTAGATGAGCACCCCTGCCACCGCCGTCCACAGCAGCAGGCGCCGCTGTCGCATGATCGCTCGCAGCGACCGCCACGTCCGCGTGACGGTGAGCAGCACCACGCAGAACACCAGCGACAGCAGGATGCGCCAGGCCACGATCTCCCACGGGCCGGCGGGCGCCAGCAGCAGGAAGTACAGGGGCAGGAAGCCCCACAGCAGGTACGCCGTGAACGCGTACACGCCGCCGATCGCGCGCTCGCGGGCGGCGTCGGGCGCGGATGCGGGAGCCGCGGCATCCGGGACGACGATGCCCGCGGTGGCGGCGGCCGCCTCTCCCAGTTCGGCGCCGTCGCCGGCGGGTTCGGGGCTCGAGTGCGTCACCGATCCAGCCTAGTGTCGGTGCGCGTCACCGGCTCCGGGCCACCGAGACCGGCGTGGCCCGCGCTCCTCAGCCCGGAAACGACGGAAGGGCCGGATGCCGAAGCGTCCGACCCTTCCGCTACGCGGAGCGCGCGTCTCAGCGGACGACGACCGCGAGGACGTCGCGAGCCGACAGGACGAGGAACTCGTCACCGCCGAACTTGACCTCGGTCCCGCCGTACTTGCTGTAGATGACGCGGTCGCCGACAGCGACGTCGAGCGGGATGCGGTTGCCGTTGTCGTCGATGCGGCCCGGGCCGACCGCCACGACCTCGCCCTCCTGGGGCTTCTCCTTGGCGGTGTCGGGGATGACCAGACCGCTGGACGTGGTCTGCTCGGCCTCGACCTGCTTGATGACGATGCGGTCCTCGAGCGGCTTGATGGAAACCGACACGGTCTACCTCTTCTTTCCTTGAGACTGAAGACTCATTAGCACCCGCATGCTGAGAGTGCTAACGAGCAGTCTAGGCAAGGCACTGGCACTCGTGCAACGTGAGTGCCAGTCCATGACGACGGCAGCCCGCAGCCTGTCTCGTCAGCCGCACGAACTCACCACGGTGTACCCGCCGGATGCCGCCGCCTGCAGCGACGTCACGGTCGCATCGCCCTGCCCCAAGTACGCCTGGGTCACCACGGCGTAGTAGGGGTTGTAGGGGTTCACGCCGTACGAGATCGCGCGCCCCGCGGCCTTGTGCTCGGCGTTGGTGGCCGTGATGCAGTCCGTCGGGGTCGGGGTCGGGGTCGGCGTCGCGGTGGGCGTGGGCGTGGGTGTGGGCGTCGCCGTCGCGGTCGGGGTCGGCGTCGGGGTCGGCGTCGGGGTCGCCGTCGCCGTGGGGGTCGGGGTCGGAGTGGGCGTGGGGGTCGGGGTCGGAGTGGGCGTGGGCACCGTGCGGTCGACGCGGCGGTTGTTGTCGAAGAAGAAGCCCGTGACGTACGCCGGGTAGTCGATGCTGTTCGCCGAGATGTACGAGCCGCCCGAGCCCGCGCCCGCGGGCCAGTTGTGGCCCAGGTTCGTGTTCTGGATGACCGAGACACGGGCACCTTCGGCGTCCGAGTACAGCGTGCCCGAACCCGCGGTGTTGTTGCCGGCGAGTCCCGACAGCGAGAACGTCGACGTGGTGCCGGCGCCGTAGATGCCCGCCATGATCTGGCCGTTGAGCGTGTTGTAGCCCGGCGCGACGGTGCCGTCGTTGCTGCCGTAGATGATCGACGTCACCTGGGTGTCGAACGCGTCGGACGCCGACCCGGCGAACGACGTGCACGTCGAGGTCCCCTGCGCCTTGCTCACCGCGACGCTGCCGATCTGACCCGACGTCGTCCCGACGGTGGGACCGGCGTTGATGCCGATGCCGGCGAACACGTCGGGCGCGAGGCACCCCATCACCATGGTCTCGCCGCCGCCCGAGGACAGCCCCGAGATGTAGGTCTGGTCGGCGTCGATGCCGAGCGCCGACCGCGCCTGCAGCGTCGACGCGAGGTCGAGCAGGTTGTCGTCGTGACGCGAGGGAGCCGTGCGCGAGTGGCTTGTGTCGTAGTAGTCCCAGCATCCGAAGATGACGCCGCCGTTCGGCGCGTCGGGCAGCGCCACGACCATGCCGTACTCGTCGGCGGTCGCGGCCCAGTTGCCGGCCGTCTGCATGTCGGAGGCCGTCTGCGCACACCCGTGGAGACCGATCATGAGCGCGCGCCCCGCGGCGAGCGCGGGGTCGGTGATCGGGGTGTACAGGCGCACGCTCATGCCGGCGATCGTCTCGGTGGTCCAGGTTCCGGTCGTCGTGCCGCCGCCGGTGTCGCCGCCCCCGCCGGTGTCGCCGTTGGTGCAGCCGGGGAGCGTCTCGAAGCCGGGCGGGCAGATGATCGCCTGCGCCGCGGGCGCGACGCCGACCAGGCCGACGACCGCGAGGACGGCGGCGATGCCGCCCGCGATCAGGCACGAGCGGGGTGGGGTGGGACGGGAGGAGGTGGAGCGGGACGTGGATCGCGAACGGTATGAGGGCATCAGTGCTCCTTCGATCGCCCCGCCGTCGCCCCCGGCACCATTGCTCAGGGCATCCGGGCGGGAGCTGCGCGCGGCATCCGCATCGATTCCGCGCGGCGCGCCGCCACGGGCGCAGGTCCGACACTAGATGAAACCTGATTCATGCACCAGGGGTTGATCGGACATCTCCGTCCGGTCCTGCGGCGGACCTAGGCTGGTCGGATGGACATGGCCGAGCTGACCGCGCTGCTCACGCCCGAGGGCCTGCGGCTTCTCGATGCCCTGGACCCCGTCGAGACGTCCGCCGACGTCGCCCGCGTCGTGTCGCGGCTGCGCAAGGACGGGCACTCCCCCGACCTCGTCTCCGCGGTGGTCGGTCAGGCGCGGCTGCGCGCCCGTGCCGGCGAGAAGTTCGGCGAGTTCGCCCAGCGCATGCTGTTCACGCGCGCCGGCCTCGAGCAGGCCACGCGGCTGGGCGTCGCCGCTCGGCACGCGGCGCGGTTCCGGGATGCCGGTATCGCGCGCGTCGCCGACCTCGGGTGCGGCATCGGCGGCGACGCGATGGGGTTCGCCGCGCTCGGGCTTACCGTCGACGCCGTCGACGCCGACGAGATCACAGCCGCCATCGCCGCCTACAACCTCGCGCCGTTCGGCTCGGACGTCCGCGTGCGCCACGCGACGGCGCAGGAGTTCGCGGCATCCGCGTTCCCCGGGGGCGGCGACCCCCGAACGTCGGAGAATCCAACGAACGTCGGAGGATCGGGCGCGGATGCTCCGACGAACGTGGGAATCTCCGACGCGACGGGGGCGGATGCCGCGGCCGCAGCGCCCGAGGCGGTCTGGCTCGACCCGGCACGCCGCACGGCGGGGCACCGCGAGACCAAGCGCACCGCCCCCGAGGACTGGTCGCCGAGCCTGGACTGGACGTTCGACCTGGCCGGGCGCGTCCCGGCGGGCATCAAGCTCGGGCCGGGACTCGACCGCGACCTCATCCCGGACGGCTTCGAGGCGCAGTGGGTCAGCGCCGACGGCTCGACGATCGAGCTGGTGCTCTGGTCGGGCTCTCTCGCGCGGCCGGGCGTCGCGCGGGCGGCGCTCGTGATCCGCGGCGACGCGGCGGCCGAGATCACCGCCGGCGCCGACGCCGAGGACGAACCGACGCGCGAGCTCGGCGCGTACCTGCACGAGCCCGACGGCGCGGTCATCCGCGCGCGGCTCATCGGCGACGTCGCCCGGACGCTCGAGGCGGGCATGCTCGACGAGCACATCGCCTACCTCACCTCGGATGCCGCGCTCACGAGTCCCTTCGTGCAGTCGTTCCGCGTGCGCGAGGTCCTGCCCGCCGACACCAAGGGCCTCGCCTCGGCGCTGCGCGCACGCGACATCGGGCGCCTCGAGATCAAGAAGCGCGGCGTCGACGTCGATCCGGCCGCGCTGCGGACGAAGCTCAAGCTGCGGGGCGAGGCATCCGCGACCCTCTTCCTCACCCGCATCGGCAGCAAGCGCACGGCGATCCTCGCCGACCGGCTCCCCGCCGCCTGAGCGCGCCCGCCGTCAGCCGAACAGATTCGCCTGCGACGCGGCGAACCACAGCCAGCCGGCGCTGTAGATGAGCGACGCCGTGCCGAGCACGACCGCCCACCCCGCGAGGGCGCGGTTCTCGGTCGGGCGGCGCAGCGCGAGGATGCCGGAGGCGACGCCGACCAGCCCGATGGGGAAGCCCCAGCCCACGAACATCGACACGGCCAGCCCCAGCACGGCGAACATCAGCGCCCACCCGGCGAGCCCGCGCTGGGGGCCCGCCTGCGGCGTCTGCGCCCAGTTCGTGGCGGTGTCCGGCTCGGGGCCGGTGCGCACGGTCACGTCGACCGGAGCCGTCGGCAGACGCGAGAAGCCGCCGCGATGCTGGCCGGGCAGGCGCGACGTGTCGGCGCGGGAGTCGACGTCCGCCGACGTCGGCCCCGTCATCCATTCCGACGTCACCGGGACCGCGGTCGGGTACAGCCAGCCGCCCTCCGCCGGGGAGTCGGCGGTGTCGGGCGCGGACTCCGTCGCCGGGGCGGCTGCTCCGACGACGGGCGCCGACGGCTCGGAGCCTGCGGGCGCTGCGGGCTCGGTCGCTGCGGGCGTCACGGCCTGCGGCGCCTCGGGCGCCGCAGGCTCGTGCGAGCCTGCCGGCGCGTCGGCGGAGTCCGGGGCGTTCGCGAGGGGCGCGGCCGGACCGGCGGCGTCCGGAGGGGTCGCAGCGTCAGGGCTCACGGCGTCCGTGCGCGCCGACGCCGCCTCCCCGGACGCGTCAGGCACAGCCGTCTCGTCCACGCCGCCCTCGTCGGGCTTCGTCGGGCGTCCCGCGTCCACTCCCCCGGTCATGCGGCATCCTCTGCGTCGGCCGCGACCTGGATCTCGGTCACGGGCAGGGTCGAGTCGGCGCCGAACTGCAGCGTCGACGGCATCCGCCCCGACATGATGAGCTCGGAGGCGAGGGCGGCGATCATGGCCCCGTTGTCGGTGCACAGGGACAGCGGCGGGATGCGCACGGTGACCCCCTGCTCGGCCGCACGCTCGAGCGCGACATCGCGCAGGCGCCTGTTGGCGATGACACCGCCGCCCAGCAGCAGCCGCGGCACGTCGTAGTCGCGGCACGCCGCGAGCGCCTTGGTCACGAGGACGTCGACGACGGCCTCGCGGAAGGACGCCGCGACATCGGCGACCGGGATCTCCGCGCCCGCCGCCTCGCGCTGCTCGACCCACCGCGCGACGGCCGTCTTCAGGCCCGAGAACGAGAAGTCGTAGCGGTGCTTCGCCATGTCGGAGGCGCGCGACAGCCCGCGCGGGAAGCGGATCGCGTCCGGATCGCCCGTCGCCGCCGCGCGGTCGATCTCGGGACCGCCGGGGTACGGAAGCCCCAGCAGCCGCGCGACCTTGTCGAACGCCTCGCCGGCGGCGTCGTCCATCGTCTCGCCGAGCATCTCGACGTCGCCGGTGAGATCGCGCACGAGCAGCAGCGACGTGTGCCCGCCGCTCACGAGCAGTGCGACGGTGGGGTACTCCAGCGGCGGCGCCTCGGCGTCGAGGATGTCGGCGGCGATGTGGCCGACCAGATGGTTCACGGCGTACAGCGGCTTGCCGAGCGAGACCGCGAGCGACTTCGCGGCGCCGACGCCGACCATGAGAGCGCCGGCGAGGCCGGGCCCGCTCGTGACGGCGACGGCGTCGACGTCGGCGAGGGCGACACCCGACTCGGCGAGCGCCGTCTCGAGCGCGGGCTGCAGGGCCTCGAGGTGGGCGCGGGCGGCGACCTCGGGCACGACGCCGCCGTAGCGGGCGTGCTCGTCCATCGAACTGGCGATGGTGTTGCTCAGGAGCGTGCGGCCGCGCACGATCCCGATGCCGGTCTCGTCGCAGCTCGTCTCGATCCCGAGGACCAGCGGCTCAGCGCTGTTCACGTGCACGCTCCCGCCTCGTTCGCGGCAGCACGCTCGCGCACGCCCGCAACGTCGGAGAAACCGTCCTCCGTCGGAGCATCCGAGCCGGATCCTCCGACGTTCACGCGATCCTCCGACGTTCGTGTGCCGGTGGGGGCGGGCACGGCGGCGGGCGCGGATGCGGCGGACACGGCATCCGGACCGCGCGCGGCGAGCCAGCCGGCGACGTCCAGGCGCATGACGATCGCGTCGACGCCGTCGGGCTGGTAGTACTTCGGGCGACGGCCGAGTTCCTGGAATCCCTCGGACGCGTACAGCGCCTGCGCGACCGGGTTGTCGGCGCGCACCTCGAGGAACACCTCGCGCACGCGGCGGCGGGCGGCTTCGGTCAGGAGCGTCCGCAGCAGCGCGCGACCGCGCCCACGACCGCGAGCGGATGCGGCGAGCGCGATGGTCTGCACGTCGGCGTCCCGGCTGCCGTGGACGGCCCGCAGGCCGGCGTAGCCGACGAGGTGTCCGGCCTCCTCGACCACCACGTACCAGCCGTGCGGCGACAGGATCTCCTCGCGCATCATGGCGTCGGACCAGGCGTCGGTCGGGAACGACGCACGCTCGAGCGCCATGATCGCGCCGAGGTCGTCGAGGGTCGCGCGGCGCGTCGTCATGCGCTCACCCGCTTCGGTCCGTGGGACGGCGTGACATCCGGCGACCGCAGGTACAGGGCGTCGTCGGGGCCGACGGCGCGATCGGCGGCCACGGCGCGGCCTGCGGCGAGCGCGAGCATCGCGGCGGGGATGCGGTCGGCGTCGCGGCGCAGGACGCGGTCGGCGGTCAGCCGCGCGTCGAGGTCCTCGCGCGGGATGAGCGCGGGCTCGGCGAGACGGACCGGCAGCCCGTCCTCGTCGAGGCCCCGGTACACGGTGTACGCGAACTCGCGCCGGCGGGCGTCGGTGCATACGGCGAACGGCTCGTCGGCCGTCTCCTCCCAGCCGCCGGTGAGCGCGTCGTGGAGCAGCAGCTCGAGGGCGACGGCGTCGTGACTGACGACGGGGATGAACGGGATGCCGCGGCCGAGCGCGAACGTGCGGGCGGCGGCGATGCCCACCCGCAGCCCCGTGAAGGGACCCGGGCCCATGCCGGCCGCGACGTGGGTGATGTCGGTCGGTCCGGCGCCCGCCTCGGCGAGCACGCGCTCCAGCAGCGAGCCGATCACTTCGGCGTGCCCGCGCGGATCCGCGCTGTTCAGCTGGGCCCGGACCAGGCCGTCGGGGTCGACGACGGCCACGGTGGTGCCGAGGGACGTGTCGATGCCGAGAATCACGCCTACCAGGGTAATCCGGGGCCCCTGGACGACCCCCGTGGTACCGGTGCCACCCGGTCGGACGTCGCGAGATCGTTACGAAGGCGGACACGGATGCCGAGGGGCGCGGCTCCTGCGAACCGCGGCATCCCGGGAATCGGCTACGGCCGGCGCGAGATCGTCACGAGGCGGGGGGCGGCGGCATCCAGCTCCGACTCGCGGCCGGTCGTGCCGCACGCGGTGTCGACGCCGTGGCCGTGCCATTCGCGGTCGAGCTCGATCTCCCACCAGGTGTCGCGGAGGTGGTCGACCATCCCCCGGCCCCACTCGACGATCGTCACCGATCCCTCGACGTCGATGTCGAGGTCCTCGAGTTCGAGCGCCGAGCCGATGCGGTACGCGTCCACATGAACGAGCGGGGCGCCCCCGACGAGGGACGGATGCGTGCGGGCGAGCACGAATGTGGGGCTCTGTACGGGCCCGCGCACGCCGAGGCCCTCGCCGATGCCTCGGGTCAGCGTCGTCTTGCCGGCGCCGAGCGGCCCGGTGAGCACGACCAGGTCGCCGGCGCGCAGCATCCCGCCGATGGTGCGGCCGAGCTCCTCCATGGCGTCGGGCGACCCGATCTCGCGCGTGCCGACCAGCTCATCGATGCCCGTCACGCCGACACCTGCCGGCGGTGCACCCGTGGGCCGATGCGCGTGACGATCTCGTAGTTGATGGTGCCGGCGGCGTCCGCCCACTCGTCGGCGGACGGGACGCCGAGCGTCGGGTCGCCGAACAGCACCGCCTCGTCGCCCACCGCCACCGGATGGTCGCCGACGTCGACGACGAACTGGTCCATCGCGATGCGCCCCGCCACCGTGAACCGCCGTCCGCCGATGGTCACGGGACCCCACGAGGACGCCTGCCGCGGCACGCCGTCGGCATAGCCCAGGGGGACGAGCGCGAGCGTCGTCTCGCGCTCGGTGCGGTGCGTGTAGCCGTACGACACGCCCTGCCCGGCCGGCACGCGGCGCACCGCCACGACCGGTGCGCGCAGCGTCATCGCGGGCCGCAGGCCCAGGTCGGCGCTGGTCTTGTCGGCGAACGGCGACAGCCCGTACATGCCGATGCCGACGCGCACGCAGCCGAGGCGAGCCTCGGGCAGCGCGATCGCGGCGTGCGTCGCGGCGATGTGCCACAGGCGCGGCGTGAGGCCGACGGATGCCGCCACGCCCAGCCCCTCTTTGAACACCGTCAGCGCCTGCCGGTCGTCGGCCTCCGTGGTGTTCGACAGGTGGCTGAACACGCCGACGACCCTGATCTTGCCGATGCGCTCGAGCCGCGCCGCCTCGGAGAGCACGACCTGCCAGTCGCCGGGCGCGATGCCGTTGCGGCCGAGGCCGGTCTCGAGCTTGAGGTGGACCACGACCGGCCGGTCGACGGATGCCGCCGCGGCGGCGGCCATGAGCTGGTCGGCGCTCGAGACGCCGAGCTCGATCCCGTGCGCCGCGGCCTCGGCGAAGGACGCGCCCGGCGCGTGCAGCCACGACAGGATCGGCGCATCGATGCCCGCGCGGCGCAGCGCCAGCGCCTCGGTCACGTCGGCGACGCCGAGCCGCGCGGCTCCCCCGTCGAGGGCGGCCGCGGCCGAGCGGGCCGCGCCGTGGCCGTAGCCGTCGGCCTTGACGACGGCGATGACCTCGGCGTCGGTGAGCCGCCGGAGGTGCCGGATGTTGGCGGCGATGGCTCCGACGTCGACGGTCGCCTCGCGCAGGATCCCGGGCGGCATGAGCGTCATGCGGGCGCTCCGGCGGGTCGGTCGGCGGGCGCTGCGGCATCCGCGGCTTCCGCGACGACGTACGCGGTGGCGAAGCCGCCGTCGTGCGACATCGACAGGTGCAGGCCCGTGATGCCGCGCTCGTCGACGACGGAGGCCGTGGACCCCGTGAGTGTGAACCACGGTCGTCCCGATGCCTCGGGAGTGATCTCGATCTCGGTCCAGTGCAGGCCTTCGGAGCCGCCGAGCGCCTTGATGAGCGCCTCCTTGGCGGCGTAGCGGGCCGCGAGCGAGCGGGGCCTGAGTTCGCGTTCGGCGGGCGAGAACAGCCGCTCGAGCAGGCGCGGCGTGCGGGCGATCACGTTCTCGAAGCGCGCGATGTCGACCAGGTCGATGCCGATGCCGACGATCACGCGCAACTCCTTCCGGCCGCGGCCCGGCGAATCTGCCCGTGCGTGCGCGGCATCCGCCACACTATCGCGCCCCGCATGGCGCCGACCGCGTGACGGAACTCAGGCAGGGCCGGTCCGACACGCCCCGGGCCACGGCGCGTCGCCGCGGTCAGCCTGAGTTCGTGCACGCCGCGCCGGCGGTCGGGCCCGGTGGGGTCGCCCCGAGCGGCCCGGGCGCGCGGAGGCGCCCGCTACTCGACCGTGACGGACTTCGCGAGGTTGCGGGGCTGATCGACATCCAGCCCCTTCGCCGTGGCGAGCCCCATCGCGAAGATGTGCAGCGGCACGACCGCCAGCAGCGGCTCGAACATCGCGCCCGCGAGCGGGACGCGAAGCACCTCGTCCGAGATCGGGAGGACGGCGGCATCCCCCTCTTCGGCGATCGCGATGACGCGGGCGCCGCGGGCGTGGATCTCGCGGATGTTCGACACGACCTTGGAGTGCATCACCGGCGCTTCGCGCGGCGAGGGCACGATCACGAACACCGGCTGCCCGGGTTCGATCAGCGCGATGGGCCCGTGCTTGAGCTCGCCGGCGGCGAAGCCCTCGGCGTGGATGTAGCTGATCTCCTTGAGCTTGAGCGCGCCCTCGAGGGCGATCGGGTACCCGACGTGGCGCCCGAGGAACAGCACCGAGCGGGTGTCGGCCATCCAGTGCGCGAACTGCTCGATGTGCTCCTGCTCGGTGTCGAGGATGTGCTGGATCTTCTCCGGGATCGCCTCGAGCTCGAGCAGGTGCTGGGCCACCTCGGTGCGCGACAGCTTGCCGCGCACGAGCGCGATATGCAGCGCCAGCAGGTACTGCGCGGCGATCTGCGCGACGAACGCCTTGGTCGAGGCGACGGCGACCTCGGGGCCGGCGTGCGTGTAGACGATCGCGTCGGACTCGCGCGGGATCGTCGCGCCCTGCGTGTTGCAGATCGACAGCGTCTTGGCGCCGCGCTCCCGCGCGTACTTGACCGCCATGAGCGTGTCCATCGTCTCGCCGGACTGGCTGATCGAGATGACGAGCGTGTCGGGTCCGATGACGGGGTCGCGGTAGTGGAACTCATGTGCGAGGTCCACGTCGACGGGCACGCGCGCCCACGTCTCGAGGGCGTACTTGCCGACCATGCCGGCGTAGGCGGCGGTTCCGGCGGCGATGATGACGATGCGCGAGACCTCGCGGAACAGGTCGTCGAGGCCGTCCAGCTCGGGGATCGCGACGACCCCGTCGCGGATGCGGCCGCGCAGCGTGTTGGCGACGGCCTCGGGCTCCTCGGAGACCTCCTTGGCCATGAAGCTGGACCAGCCGCCCTTCTCGGCGGCGGACGCGTCCCACGTCACCTCGAACGGCTCGACCTCGACCGGGTGGCCGGTGAAGTCGGTGACGGTGACGCCTTCGGGGGTGATGGCGACGATCTCGTCCTGGCCGATGGCGAGGGCGCTCCGGGTGTGCTCGACGAACGCCGCGACATCCGACCCGAGGAAGTTCTCGCCCTCGCCGAGGCCGATCACCAGGGGCGAGTTCCGGCGCGCGCCGACGACGAGGCCCGGGTGGTCCTCGTGCACCGCGAGCAGCGTGAACGCACCCTCGAGGCGTGCCACGGTCGCGCGGAAGGCGGCGACCAGAGCGCCCCCGTTCGCCTCGTACTCGCGGCCGAGGAGCACCGCGGCGACCTCGGTGTCGGTCTCGCTGCGGAAGGTGTGGCCCTCGCTGACGAGTTCGGCCTTGAGCGCGGCGTAGTTCTCGACGATGCCGTTGTGGATGACGGCGAGCTTGTCGTCGTCGGCCAGGTGCGGGTGCGCGTTGGCGTCGGTGGGGCCGCCGTGCGTGGCCCAGCGGGTGTGGCCGATGCCGGTGGTGCCGTCGCTCATGGGATGGGCCGACAGATCGTCGCGCAGCACGGTCAGCTTGCCGGCGCGCTTGCGCATCCCGAGGTGCCCGCCCTCGTCGATGACGGCGATGCCGGCGGAGTCGTACCCGCGGTACTCGAGCCGCGACAGACCCGCGATCAGAATGGCCTGGCTGTCGCGCGGGCCCACGTATCCGACGATTCCACACATGGGATACATGGTAGGCGGGCGGGTATGCGAGGGGTCCGAACGAATCGGCGGGGCGGATGCCGCCCCGCGCGAAGCCGGCTCAGAGCTTGCGCAGCAGCACGCGCTCCACGGTGTGGTCGGCGGCCTTCTGGAGCACCAGGTTCGCGCGGTGGCGCGTGGGCAGGACGTTCTCGCGCAGGTTCGGCAGGTTGATGTCGTTCCAGAACCCGAGGGCCCGCTCGACGGCCTCGTCGTCGGTCAGCTGCGCGTAGACGTTGAAGAACGAGTTCGGGTTCGTGAACGCTCCGCGACGCAGCGCCAGGAAGCGCTCGACGAACCACTGCGTGATGTGGTCGGCGTCGGCGTCGACGTAGATCGAGAAGTCGAACAGGTCGCTGACGGCGACGTCGTTGGGGGCCGGCGGCGGCTGCAGCACGTTCAGCCCCTCGACGATGACGACGTCGGGGCGGCGCACCGTGACGTGCGCGTCGGGCACGATGTCGTACCGCATGTGCGAGTAGAACGGCGCGCGCACCTCGGGGTGACCGCTCTTGACCTCGGTGAGGAACTCCACGAGTGCGCGGCGGTCGTACGACTCGGGGAAGCCCTTGCGCGTCATCAGCCCGCGGCGCTCGAGCTCGGCGTTCGGGTAGAGGAACCCGTCGGTGGTGACCAGCTCGACGCGCGGCGTGCCGGGCCAGCGGCTCATGAGCTCGCGCAGCAGACGCGCGATGGTGGACTTGCCCACGGCGACGGAGCCGGCGACGCCCACGACGAACGGCGTCGGGGCCTCGGTGTCGCCGAGGAAGTCGCTGGTGTCGTCGCCGAGCCGCTTGGTGGACTCGGCGTACAGCGACAGCAGCCGCGACAGCGGCAGGTAGACCTGGCTCACCTCGGCGATGTCCAGGCGGTCGCCGATGCCGCGGATCTGAATGATCTCGGTCTCGGTCAGCGGCTGCGCCATGCCCGCGGCCAGGCGCGCCCACTCCGCGCGGTCGATCTCGCGGTAGAGCGAGAGCGCGGGGGCTGCGACGGTCGTGTCTTCGGCGGCCATTGGGCCAATCGTAGTGCCGGATGCCTCGCACGCGCGCCGCGTGTGGACGCCGGCGACCGCGGCTCGGGACCCTCCCGCGGACAGACGACGGCCCCCGGAGGATGTCCGGGGGCCGGCCTGTTCAGGAACGCGCGAACAGCTTGGCGAAGAAGCCGCTCGAGGGCTCCTTCTCGTGCTGGCCGTCGCACCACTGCGACGCGGGGACGCCGCGCTTGACGCTGGCGATGTGCTGGCCGCAGCCGGCCCAGGTGGTCTTCCCGCACTTCTTGCAGGTCGCAGCACGGCACATAGGTGAACTCCTCGTTCGTTGGTTGACGCTTGCGTGACACTATACCCCCCGGGGTATCCCGCGTCCAATCGGCCTCGTGTGATGTGCGCCGGGTATCATCGCCGCGCACGACACCGAGACCGGGAGGACGCGTGCCCCGCACCCGACGCCGCCGCATCGCGATCGCCGTCGTCTCGGCGTGCCTCGGCCTCGCGGCGCTCGTGGTGATCGCCGGCCTGCCCCTTTACGTCTTCCCCCCGCCCGCCGAGATCGAGCGCTCCGATCTCGTCCAGGTCCTGGGCCCCGCCCTGGACGACCGCATCGAGATGGCCGAGCAGCTCGTCGCGGACGGCTATGCCGACCGCATCCTGGTGTCGGTGCCCCCCGAGGGCGAGCCGGCCTCCGACCCCGAATGGTGCAACGACCCCCTGTTCACGTGCCAGGTCCCCGACCCGTACACGACGGACGGCGAGACCGTCATGCTCGAGCGGTTCGCGCGCGAACACGGGGTCACGAGCACGATCGTGCTGACCGAGACGGGACACGTCGCGCGCGCCCGGTACATCTACTCCACGTGCTACCCGGGCGATGCGACGGTGGTCGAAGTCCCCGCGGACCGCACGGCGCAGTGGCTGGTGTGGACCTACGCGTATCAGACCGGCGCGTTCGTCAAGGCGTTCCTCACCGGGTGCGCGCCCACACCGGACCCGTGAGCCCACTACGCTGATCACGTGCGTCTGGGAGTCCTCGACATCGGCTCGAACACCGTCCACCTGCTCATCGCGAACGCGCGGCCCGGGGGTCGGCCCCTCGCGACCACCAGCAACCGGACCGTCCTGCGCCTCATGCGATATGTCGGCTCCGACGGGTCCATCAGCGAAGAGGGCATCGTCGCGCTCGAAGACGCCGTGCGGCAGGCCCGCAAGACGGCCGCCGACGAGCAGGTCGACGAGCTCCTCGCGACCGCGACGTCCGCGGTGCGCGAGGCGACGAACGGCGAAGTGGTCATCGCGCGCATCGAGGCCGCTCTCGGCCAGCCGCTGCAGGTGCTCGGCGGCGAGGCCGAGGCGCGCTACACCTTCCTCGCGATCCGGCGCTGGTTCGGCTGGTCGGCCGGTCAGATCCTGATGTTCGACATCGGCGGAGGATCGCTCGAGATCGCGGCGGGCGGCGACGAACTGCCGGATGCCGCCGAGTCGGTGCCGCTGGGCGCGGGGCGCATGACGATCGAGTTCCTGCCCGACGACCCGCCGACCGAGGACGAGATCGACGCCCTCAAGAGCCACGCCATGAAGGTGCTCAAGCCGGTCGCCGAGCGGTTCGGCGAGCTCGACCGCCCCGATCACGTGGTGGGATCGTCGAAGGCGATCCGCTCCCTCGCGAAGCTCGCCGGCTATCCCGTGCCGGGCTGGTCGGGCATCGAGCGGATGGTGCTGCCGCGCCAAGCGCTGAAGTCGTGGATCCCCCGACTGGCGCGCATTCCCGCCGAGGCCCGGCAGGAGCTGCCCGGCATCACCGCCGACCGGACGTTCCAGATCGTCGCCGGCGCGGTCGTGCTCGAGCGGGCGATGAAGGCGATGGACATCGACGAGCTCGAGGTGTCGCCGTGGGCTCTGCGCGAGGGCGTCATGCTGCGCTACATCGAGTCCATGGCGTGGGGCTGATTCCGCGCTGCCCGCACGCGGCGGAGGCGATGCTCAGTCGTATCCGAGCGTGACGATCGCCTCGGTGACCGGAGGATTCTCCACGGGAGTCATGGTCGGGTAGCCGAGCGGCAACGCGCTCTGAGTCGGGTTCGGTCCTGCGGTGTTCACGGCACCAGTCTACCTTCTGTGGTCTGACCACACAACGCACGTCGCGTCCTCGTGGAAGCGGTACCCATTCTCGTCGCCTCCCCGGCGATGCGCCAAGCCGACGCGCCCGTGCTGGAGATCCCGAGAGACGCGGTGCCGCATGGCGTGAGTGTCGCGGCACAGGGTGTTCGCCTTCGGCACTGGACGTCCGCGCCGTATCGCACCAGACTGGGGCGCAATATGGGGAAGCGCGCTGCGCGAGGCCGTCCCGACGAAGAGGTCGGCCGAGGCGTGGCCGAGGGGGCGACGCCGTCTGTGGCCGGCGTTCCGGGGGTTGTCCGTGACTGAACAGAACTCCGTCCCGGCGGCTGGGGCCGCCGCGACGACCGACCGATCCGACCGCATCCTGCCGGTGACGCGCTGGGTGGCGATCATCATCGTGCCGTTCCTGGTGGCCGCGGCGTTCCTGCTCTTCGTGTTCCCGAATCAGTCGGGCGAGCTGTTCGCGTGGCAGATCGACCCACCACTGTCGGCCTACATGCTCGCCTCGGCATACGTCGGCGGCATCTGGTTCTTCGGGCGTGCCGGCGCCGCGCGCAAGTGGCACCGTCTCGCGCCGGGGTACCCGGCCGTGACGGTGTTCGCGGGTGCACTGCTGGTCGCGACGCTCATCCACCTCGACAGGTTCTCGCAGAACCTCTCGTTCTACACGTGGATCACGCTATACGCGACGACGCCCTTCATCGTCGCCGCACTCTGGTGGGTGCAGCGCCGCTACGCCGATCCGCGGCCGGACACCCCCGAGACGTACGTACCGGCGTGGGTGCGGTGGGCGGTCGCCGTGATCGGCACGGGGGCGCTGCTGTTCGGCGCCTCGATGTGGGTCGCGGCCGACGCGATCATCCCGCACTGGGCGTGGGACCTCACGCCGCTCACGGCGAAGGTCACCGGCGCCGTGCTGGCGCTGACCGCGGTCGTCGGCTACGGGATGCTGGCCGACGCGCGCTGGAGCTCGTTCCGCATCCTCTTCCAGGCGCAGCTGGTGAGTCTCGCAGCGATCATCGTGTCGATGTTCCTCGGCGCGGACGCGCTGTACCCGGACCGCCCGATGACGTGGGCGTTCATCGCGCTCATCGCCGCGGCGTCCGTCCTCTACCTCGGCCTGACCGTGTGGATGGAGCGCCGCCTGCGCGCCGGCTGAGCTCCATTCCGGGTGACTTCCCAGCGAGAGGACACACGCGCGGCGGTCATGCCCCCTATGCTCGGACGGAACAAGGGGAGTATTCCCTCGCGGTGAGCGCGTCACGACGGGTCCGACGACGGATCCCGCGCCGCCGGTCCGGCTGCGGCCGTGGCGGAAGAGACCTTGGCGAAGCCGTTCGCCGACGTCTCTGGAGCAGCCGTGGACATCACTCCCCTCGTGTGGATCATCACGATCGCCATCACGATCGCCTTCTTCGTGTTCGAGTTCTACGCGCACGTGCGAAAGCCGCACGAGCCGTCGATCGGCGAATCGGCGCGGTGGTCGGCGTTCTACATCGCCCTCGCCCTGCTGTTCGGCGTCGGCATCGGGCTGGTTTCGGGATGGGACTACGGCGGCGAGTACTTCGCCGGGTACCTGACCGAGAAGGCGCTGTCAGTGGACAACCTGTTCGTCTTCCTACTGGTGATGACCGCGTTCGCCGTGCCGAAGATGTACCAGCAGAAGGTGCTGATGATCGGCATCGTGATCGCGCTCGTGATGCGCGGCGCGTTCATCGCGGTGGGCGCGGCGCTCATCGCGAACTTCTCGTGGGTGTTCTACCTGTTCGGCGCGCTGCTGCTGGTGCTGGCGTACCGGCAGGCATTCGCCGACCACGGCGGCGATCCCACCGACAATCGGCTGATGCGGTTCGCGCGCCGGCACCTGCCGCTGTCGGACGAGTACGACGGCGACCGCCTCTTCACGGTACGGGGCGGCCGGCGCCTGGTCACCCCGATGCTGCTGACGATCATCGCGATCGGGTTCGTCGACCTGGTGTTCGCGGTGGATTCGATCCCGGCGATCTACGGCCTCACCGAAGAGGCGTACATCGTCTTCACCGCGAACGCGTTCGCGCTGATGGGCCTGCGCCAGCTGTACTTCCTGATCGGAGGCCTGCTCGAGCGGATGGTCTACCTGGGGCAGGGCCTCGCGGTGATCCTCGCGTTCATCGGCGTGAAGCTGCTCATCCACGCCCTCCACGTCAACGAGCTGCCGTTCATCAACGGCGGCGAGCCCGTGAAGTGGCTGCCCGAGATCCCGATCTGGTTCTCGCTGCTGTTCATCGCGGCCACGATCACCGTGGCGACGGTCGCGAGCCTGGCAAAGACCCGCCGCGACCGCGCACGGGCCCTCGAACGCACGCAGCGATGAGGGCGGATGCCCAGCTGCGCGGCGGGTGGCGCCGCTACGCCAGCGCGAGTTCCAGCTGAACGACCTCGGCGAGACGGTCGGCGTGGCGCTGGGCGTCCTCGGCGGAGGCCGCCTCGACCATGACGCGCACGACCGGCTCGGTGCCGGACGCGCGCAGCAGCACGCGCCCGGTGTCGCCGAGCTCGGCCTCGGCGGCGGCCACGGCCTCGAGCACGGCCGGATGCTTCACGCCCTCCCGGTCGACGCCCTTCACGTTCACGAGCACCTGCGGATACACCGTCATGACCGACGCGAGCTCGGCCAGGGTCCGGCCGGTGCGCGCCATCTCGGCCACGACGTGCAGTCCCGTGAGCAGGCCGTCGCCGGTGGTGGCGTACTCGCTCATGATGACGTGGCCCGACTGCTCGCCGCCGAGCGAGAAGCCGCCTTCGTTCATGCGCTCGAGCACATAGCGGTCACCCACCGCCGTCTGCTCGACGCGGATGCCCTGCTCTGCCATCGCGCGGTGCAGGCCCAGGTTGCTCATGACGGTGGCGACGAGAGTGTCGTCCTTCAGCGCGCCGCGCTGCTTCATCGACACCGCGAGGATCGCCATGATCTGGTCGCCGTCCACGACGTTGCCGTCCGCGTCCACGGCGAGGCAACGGTCGGCGTCGCCGTCGTGCGCGATGCCGACGTCGGCGCCGTGCTTCACGACCGCGGCGGCGAGCCCGTCGAGGTGGGTCGAGCCGACGCCGTCGTTGATGTTGAGGCCGTCCGGATCGGCGCCGATGACGGTGACCTTCGCGCCGGCGTCCTTGAACGTCTCGGGCGACACGCCGGAGGCGGCGCCGTGCGCGCAGTCGAGCACGACGTGCAGGCCGTCGAGGCGGTTCGGCAGCGACGCGAGCAGGTGGACGACGTAGCGGTCCTCGGCGTCGGCGAAGCGGCGGATGCGGCCGACGCCGGCGCCGGTGGGCTGCCACTTCTCGCCGTCCATGGCGCGCTCGATGCGGTCCTCGACGATGTCGGGCAGCTTCACGCCGCCACGGGCGAAGATCTTGATGCCGTTGTCGGGTGCGGGGTTGTGCGAGGCCGAGACCATGACGCCGAAGTCGGCGTCCATGTCGGCGATGAGGAACGCCGCGGCCGGGGTCGGCAGGACCCCGGCGTCATACACGTCGACGCCCGACGAGGCGAGGCCGGCTTCGACCGCTGCCGAGAGGAACTCGCCCGAGACGCGGGGGTCGCGGGCCACGACGGCGGTGATGCGCTTGCCTGCCGCCCGGCGGGCGTCGGCGGAGCGGCCCTGGCCCAGGACGACGGCGGTCGCCTGGGCCAGGGACAGAGCGAGGTCGGCGGTGAGGGGGCCGTTGGCCAGTCCCCTCACGCCGTCCGTGCCGAAAAGCGGCATCGGATCGCGCCTCGCTTTAGCGCTTCGAGTACTGAGGCGCCTTGCGGGCCTTCTTGAGACCGGCCTTCTTGCGCTCCTTGACGCGAGCGTCGCGCGAGAGGAAGCCGGCCTTCTTGAGGGTCGGGCGGTTGTGCTCGGCGTCGATCTCGTTCAGCGCGCGGGCGATGCCCAGGCGCAGGGCGCCGGCCTGACCCGAGGGGCCGCCACCCTGGATGCGCGCGACGACGTCGTACGCACCGGTGAGGTTCAGCAGCGTGAACGGGTCGGTGATGAGCTGCTGGTGCAGCTTGTTCGGGAAGTAGTCCTCGAACGCACGACCGTTGATGGTGATGGTGCCGGAGCCCGGGATCAGGCGGACGCGAGCGATGGCCTCCTTGCGGCGGCCGACCGCGGCGCCGGGAACCGAGAGCACGGGGCGCTCGGCCGCGACGGCCTCCTGGTCGACAGGGGTCTCGGTCGAGAAGTTCTGCGGGGTTTCGTTGTTCGCCACGAGTGTGTCCTTATCTGGGCGGCGCTTACTGGGCGACCTGGTCGAAGGTGTACGTCTTGGGCTGCTGAGCGGCGTGCGGGTGCTCGGCACCGGCGTAGACCTTGAGCTTCGACAGCTGCTGACGGCCCAGCGTGTTCTTGGGGAGCATGCCGCGGACGGCCTTCTCCACCGCGCGGACGGGGTTCTTCTCGAGGAGCTCCTCGTACGAGACGGCCTTCAGACCGCCCGGGTAGCCCGAGTGGCGGTAGGCCATTTTCTTCTGGAGCTTCTGGCCGGTCAGGGCGACCTTGTCGGCGTTGACGATGATGACGAAGTCGCCCATGTCGACGTGGGGAGCGAAGGTCGGCTTGTGCTTGCCGCGGAGGATGGCGGCCGCGTGCGAGGCGAGGCGTCCGAGGACGACGTCGGTCGCGTCGATGACAAGCCACTCGCGCTGGGCTTCGCCAGTCTTGGGGGTGTAAGTGCGCGTCACAGTAGTGCTGCTTTCTTGATTCGAACGGAGAGGTTCGTGAATCCCACTCCGGGGTGGTTCTGCGAGCCGAAGGCCGCCGAACCCGCCAGTGGAGGGCTCACGTTCGCGGTGCCGCGCCAGCGGGACACAGGCACCAAAGAGTCAGTCTACGTCATTTCGGATGCCGCGCCAAAACGACAGGATCCGCCCGGCTCCTAGCCTGCGTCGGCGTCGGCGTCGGCGGTCGGCGGGTTCGTCGGGTCGGGCGTCGGGTAGTCCCACGGCACGAGCCACGGCTGCTCGACCTTGATGCGCTCCTCCTCGTCGCGCAGCGCCGTCACCGCCGCGGCGTACTCCCGGAGCTGCGTCGTGGCGCGCTTGCCGTCCTTCTGCCCGGCGACGACGGCTTCTGCGGCGGCGATGACCGCGTCCCGGTACGTCTGGTCGGGAAGACCGTTCTCCTCCGCGATCGTGGCCGCCGTGGCGGGCAGGCTGGATCCGAGCGCCCCGAACGTCTCGCCGACCGCCGCTCCCGCCTCGTCGAGCGCGGCCGCGGACACCTCGGTGTTCGTCGTCAGGGACTCGAGGTTGACCAGATGCGCCCGCGCGATGTCGGTCGCCGCCTCGAGCGATTCGAGGTCGCTTTCGTCCACCTCACCGCGCTCGTAGGGGTCCGGGGCGGCGGCGACCCCGGCGTCGAGGAGAGCACGGAGGTCGTCGACCGACGACTCCGCATCCGACCTCAGGTCCTCGTCGCTCATCCCCTCCACGGCGGTCACGGCCGCCTCTGCCGCGTCGACCGTCCCGAGCGCCTGCGCGTGCAGCTCGTCATACGCCGCGATGGACGCGTCGAGATCGTCGCTCGCCGCGGGGATCTGCGCTTCGATGCGCTCGAGACCGGCGAGGGACTCGGCGACGCGGTTGTTGTGGCCGATGATGTTCGCCACGACGACCGCGCCGACGGCGATCACGGCGACGATGATGATCGAGAAGGTGATGCCCCACTCGCGGGCCCGCCACCGGCGCCCGCCGAAGCGGGTCCGCGCGGGAACGAAGACCGGCTCGCCCGGCCGCGTGGGCGCCGCCGTGTCGTCGACCTTGCCCGACCGCTCGCCGCGCCCGCGGGTGCGTCCGGCAGGCTGTGCCGGCGCATCGGGAGCAGCCGCGGGGGCGGCTGCAGCGGGGGCGGCTGCAGCGAGGGCGGATGCAGCGAGGCCGGATGCCGCGGACGCCTCCTGCTCGGAGGTCGCGGGAGCGTCGGTCTCGGGAGGCGCGGGGGCCGTGGCAGCGGGCGAGGCGGGAGTCTCGGGCGCCGGCGCGGCAGGTGCCGCGGCGTCGCGCGGGCCGGTTTCCTCAGCCTCGGGCTGCACCGGCGTCGCAGCGGTCGCGCTGTGCCACAGCCATGAGATCCCGCTCTTGCGGGGAGCGACGTCGGAGTCCTCGGCGGCGACGGTCGGCACGGCGCCGGTGTCCAGCGAGAGATTCCCGAAGAGTTCGTCGAGCTCGTCCAGCGCGGATCGGCGGCCGGCGCCGGTCTCGGGCGCCGACGAAGCCGGGTCGGAGTCGTCGACGGACGATGCGTCGGGCTCGGCGGGGTGTTCGGGCTGGGGTGCCGGTGCCGATTCGACCGGCTCGGAGGGCGGAGCGACCTCACCGGGAGAGACCGTCTCGGCGGTGCCGAGCTCGTCGGCCTGATCGTCGGGGAGCGGCGCCGCGGCGACCGCGATCGGCGCTGCGGCCGGCGACGACTCCGGGGCGGGGTCCGCGGGCAGGCCGGCTGCCGGCGTCTCCTCGGTCGCGGCGAGCTCCTCGGGAACCGGCGCCGCTCCGGCATCCGCCTCCGGCGTCGGCGACGCTTCAGCCGAACCCGGCTCGGGCTCGCGCGCCGCAGGCTCGGATGCCGCGGGCTCGTCTCTCTCGAGCGCAGCAGCGCCAGGGCCGGCAGCCTCGGGCTCCGCGGCCTTCGCCTCCGGCTCGGGCTCAGGCTCCGGCTCCGGCTCCGGCTCCGGCTCCGGCGGAGGCTCCTCGAACAGCGCGGTCAGCGCGTCGACGGAGTCGTCGAGCTCGCGGACGCCCCCCTCCGCGGCCGGCTCCGCGGGGGCGGCCGCGAACAGCGCGTCGAGGTCGTCGACGCCCGCTCTGCGCGCGGCGGCCGGCGCCTCGTCGCCCGCGAACAGCGCCGACAGACCGTCGTCGACGGCGCGGCCCGTGCTCGACTCGCCGGGCGCGCTGCGTCCGAAGAAGTCGGCCAGCATGCGCGCACGGTCGTCGGCGGCGTCACCCGCCGGTGCGCCGCGTGCTGCCCCGCGGGGGGCCGAGTCGCCGTCTGTGCCTCGAGGATTGCCCATGATCCGTGCGCCCGCCGGTTGAGGTCGCGAGCGCGGCCAGTGTACACGCGCGCGAAGACCCGATTCTGAGCGTCCCCCGGTCCTGTGGGCGCCGGAACGCAAGCCCCGGGGCCGCCCTGCCGATGTCGGCGGCCGCGTCGTACCCTTTAACCCTCTCGGCCGGAGAAGGGGATCCGGCACACGTGGGAACGTCCAAGCGCTACGCGCAGCACTACGACGGCCTCATGCGCGAGCGCCTCGACGAGGTGCGGATCCCCCCGTGCACGCTCCCCCACCACGCGTTCGGCCCCGACGACATCCGCTGGGCGAAGCCGTCCGAGAAGCAGTCGGTGTGGGCGTGGATCTCGTGGCCGCACAAGCCCGCCGAGCGCCTCGCCGCCCGCGCGATCGGCTGGAACGACCGCGTCGTCATCGTGGAGTGGGACGACCGCACGGGCACCCGCAACACCGTCGTGTGGCGCAACGCGGTGACGCTGCGCACGGCGGGCACGGATGCCGATCCGCGCGCCCCGCGCGAGCGCTGAGTCCGGTGCGCGCCGCACCGGCTTCGGGCGATTCGCCGGCATCGGGCGATGTCGCTACGGTGATCGGACAGCCGCCGCCCGCACAGATGAGACCGGCGCGTCGATCCGCCGAGACCCCCAGCGAACGGAGCCCGCATGCTGAGCACGTACGACTACCTGCGCCTCCTGCCGAAGGCGGAGCTGCACTGCCACTTCGTCTCCACGATGCGGGTGAGCACCCTCGTCGAGCTCGCCGCAGCGCACGACGTCGCCCTGAAGACCGACGACCTCGACGCGCTGCTCGACTACGAGGGCCTCCCCGACTTCCTGGACGTGTTCAATGCGGCGCACCTGGCGCTCACGACCGGCGACGAGATCGCCCGCGTCGCCTACGAGGGCGTGGAGGATGCCGTGCGCGACGGCAACCTCCGATACCGCGAGTACTTCATCAACCCCGACAACTTCGCTCCGCGCGGCATCGACTACGCGAGCCTCATCGATGCCGTCACCGACGGCCTCGTCCAGGCCGAGCGCGACTACGGTGTGGGCTTCCGCATCGT
The DNA here is from genome assembly GCF_014208045.1 of Microbacterium thalassium. Taxonomy (NCBI): domain Bacteria; kingdom Bacillati; phylum Actinomycetota; class Actinomycetes; order Micrococcales; family Microbacteriaceae; genus Microbacterium; species Microbacterium thalassium. The sequence continues at coordinate 1,545,960 of NZ_JACHML010000001.1, read as the reverse complement.
CGCCGCGATCAACCGGTCGCTGCCGGCGGCCACCGCTGTGCGCATGGTCGAGACGGTGATCGCGCATCCGCGCGATTGCGTCGTCGGCATCGGCATGGACGATCTGACGCCCGAGCTGACCGAGGACCCGCTGCGGTTCCGCGAGGCGTACGAGCTGGCCACGCGGCACGGGCTGAAGACATCGGCCCACGTCGGCGAGACGATGAACGCGTCGCCGTGGAACGTGGTCGACGCGCTCGAGACGCTGGGCGTCGATCGGATCGACCACGGCTACCGCGTCGTCGACGACGCGGACGCCCTCGCCCGCGCCGCGGCATCCGGCATCCCCTTCACGTGCACGCCGCACTCGACGCGCATGCTGTCGGGCTGGGAGTTCGACCCGTCGCACCGGATCGCGCAGATGGTGCGCGCGGGGCTGCCGGTGACCCTCGCGACCGACGACGCGGTCTTCTTCAAGACCGACATCGGCCGCGAGTACACCGACGCTCTTCCGGGCATGGGCATGGACGACGCCCAGGCAGCGCGCATCGCGCGCGCCGGCTTCGAAGCGGCATGGTGCGACCCCGCGCAGCGCGACCGCATGCTCGCCGAGGCGGACGCGCAGATCCTCGCGCTGTCGGCGCTGCGGTAGAGGTCAGCGGACCCAGAAGTCCGCGTGCGCAGCGATCGCCTCGTCCCAGATGGCCGGACCGGCGACCGTGATGGCGCGCTGACCGGCGTTGAGGACGGCGGCGCTGGAGAGCGCCATGGTCGGGTTCTCCTCATGGTCGCCCGTGAGCACGGCGAGCTGGGCCTCGGTCATCGCCCACACGACGCGGCCGATGCCGGACCAGTAGATCGCCCCGGAGCACATCGCGCACGGCTCGCAGCTCGTGTAGAGGGAGTATCCGGCGAGCGCCTCGGTCCCGAAGACCTTGAACGCGAGCCGGGCGAGGTTCGTCTCGGCGTGGGCGGTGCAGTCGTTGTCGGTGTTGACCGAGTTCTCGGCGACCAGCACGACCTCCCCCGCTGGGTCGGCCAGCACCGCGCCGAAGGGATGGTTGCCGTGCGCGACCGCACTGCGGCCGACGTCGATCGCCCGTCGCAGCAGCATGCGATCGAGTTCCGTGATCGCCGGGTCCTCGGCCACGGCGGTGGGATCGGTCATGTCTTCTCTCCTGGGATCGATTCGCGGCGGGCGCCCTCACGCGAGCGCTCCGGGCAGTGTTCGCGGGTCGTCGATGCACGAGAACACTACGTGGCGGCTCGCCGCGGGCAACGACGCGGAAACGGACCTTTTACGCGCTTGTTACATGCCTCCGCCACACGATGATCCCTCGATAAATCCCCGGTCAGATTTGAATAACACATCCCGTTCATCGGTGAATCGCGTCCGCATTGGTACACACACGTTCAGCTACGTTTCTGAGCCATGCGGTGTCTCCATCCCGGTGCCGGCCGCTGATCACCCAGCCCGAAGAGGAACCATGACCGACTCGTCCAGCCTGGCGCTCGAGCACCTGCCCGGTGGCTCCGCGCCCCTGTACGAGCGGATCGCCGACGAGGTGCGCCGGCGAGTCGACGCGGGCATCTGGAGCCGCGGCCACCGGCTGCGGTCCGAGGCCGAGATCGCCGCCGATCTCCAGGTCGCCCGCGGCACGATCCGCCGTGCGATCGCGCTGCTGGTCGAGTCGGGTCACCTCGTGCAGCGCCAGGGCGTCGGCACGTTCGTAGCGGGCCGCGAGGGGCTTCGCGTCCCCGGCCGCTTCGAGTCGCTCGGCCAGCGCATGGAGCGCAACGGCGTCGACCACGAGACCGTCGAACTGGGCCGCGACGTCGTCGATGCACCCCAGCCATCGGGCGCCCCGGTGCGGTCGCTGCGCGTTCGCCGCCTGCGCCTGCTCGACGGCGTCCCGATGTCGGTGCTCGTCAATCAGATCCCGCTCGACATCGCGCCCGGGATCGAACAGGTGGATCTCGTGACGATGTCGCTGTACACGCTGCTCGAGAAGTCGTTCCACGTGGCGATCGAGCACAGCGAGCTGACCTTCGGCGCCATCGCCGCCGACGCCGAGCTCGCGGCACTGCTCGACGTGCCGGTCGGTGCGCCCCTCACGCACCTGGTCCAGTCCACCTACGGCCCCGGCGACGTCCGCATCGACGACGCCGAGACCTGGATCCGCCCGGATCGGCACCAGCCCACCGTTTCGCTCTGGAGGACCAACTCATGAGCATCCGCCTCCTGACGACGTGTGCCCCGGCGCGCGACCTGACCGAAAGGACCCCATGAGCGTCGAATCCGAACCCCGCCCCACATTCGGCGACGCCGTCGGGCGCTTCCTGGCGGACGGGCCGAAGCGCATGCTCATCGGCGGCGAGTGGATCCCGGCCTCCGCCGGTGAGACCTTCAGCACGGTCGACCCCGCCACAGGCAGCCCGCTCGCCGAGGTGGCGCGCGCCCGCTCGGAGGACGTCGACCGCGCCGTGCGCTCGGCACGCGAGGCGTTCGAGTCGGATGCGTGGCGGAACATGTTCCCGGCCGACCGCGCGAAGCTGCTGTGGCGGGTCGCCGACCTGCTCGAGCGCGACCTCGAGGAGTTCGCCGAGCTGGAGTCCCTCGACCAGGGCAAGAACTGGCGCACATCGCGCCTGGGCGAGATCCCAGCGGCGATCAGCCAGTTCCGGTACTTCTCGGGCTGGGCCACCAAGATCCTCGGGTCGACGGTTCCGACGTCGCTGAGCCGCACCCCGGCCGGCAAAGAGGTGTTCGCCTACACGCGCCGCGAGCCGGTGGGTGTGGTGGGCGCGATCGTGCCGTGGAACTCGCCGCTGCTGATGGCCGCGATGAAGCTCGCGCCGGCGCTCGCGGCCGGCTGCACCGTGGTGCTCAAGCCCGCCGAGAACACGCCGCTCACGGCGATCCGCTTCGGCGACCTGCTCATCGAAGCGGGGATGCCGCCGGGAGTCGTGAACATCGTCACCGGGTACGGCGGCGAAGCCGGACAGGCGCTCGCCGAGCATCCGGGGGTCGCGAAGATCTCGTTCACGGGCTCGACCGCGGTGGGCAAGAAGCTCGTGCAGACCGCCTCCGGCGATCTCAAGCGGCTCACGCTCGAGCTCGGCGGCAAGTCGCCGTCGATCATCATGCCCGACGCCGATCTGTCGCAGGCGGTACCCGGGGTCAGCCGCGGCATCTTCGACAACGGCGGCCAGGTGTGCATCGCGAGCTCGCGCATCTACGCCCACCGGGACGTGTACGAACAGGTCGTCGAGGGCATGTCCGCGTTCGCCCGGGGCCTCAAGCTCGGCCACGGACTGGACCCGTCCAGCGACCTCGGCCCGCTGGTGAGCCAGGTGCAGGCCGACCGCGTCGCGAGCTTCATCGACGAGGGCCGCGCCGACGGCGTGGAGGTCGTCACCGGCGGTGCGCGGTCGGGGGCGATCGGCACGTTCTACGAGCCGACGGTCCTCACCGGTGTCCGCGAGGACATGCGCCTCATGCGCGAGGAGATCTTCGGCCCCGTCGCGACGGTGACCCCGTTCGACGACGTCGACGAGGTGCTCGCGTGGGCGAACGACTCCCGCTACGGACTGGCGGCGAGCGTGTGGACCGAGGGCCTGAGCAACGCGCACCGCATCGCGGCGCGGCTGGAAGCGGGGACGGTGTGGGTGAACTGCCACTCGTTCCTCGGCCCCGAGCTCGTCAAGGGCGGGCACAAGGAATCCGGGTGGGGGTACGAGAACGGGCCCCAGGGCCTGGAGAACTACCTCGAGACCAAGTCCGTCGTGGCGGTGATCTGAATGGCGAAGCGAATCGCGCTCGGCGTCTTCGAGATGATGAACCCCAGCAACGGGATGCCGACCTGGACCGACCCGCGCGGACGCGGCGACGACTGGGACCGCCTCGAGTACTGGGTCGACCTGGCGAAGATGCTCGATGCCGCCGGCTTCGACTTCCTCTTCTTCGCCGACACCTACGGCTACGCGACGCTGCAGGGGGTCATGCCCGAGGAGGTCGCCGCCCACGGCATCCAGTTCCCCGCACTCGACCCCATGCTCGCGATCCCGGCGCTCGCCCGCGAGACCGCGTCGCTCGGGTTCGTCGTCACCTCGCCCACCACGGTCGAGCGCCCCTACGCGACCGCACGCCGGTTCGCCTCGCTCGACCGGTTCACCGACGGCCGGATCGGCTGGAACGTCGTCACCGGCAGCTCTCAGGCCACGACCGACGAGCTGTTCGGGGTGACCGCGAAGCTGAACCACGATGAACGCTACGACGCCGCCGACGACTTCCTCGACACGTGCCTTCGGTTCTGGGAGCACAGCTGGGACGATGACGCCGAGGTGCGTGATCGCTCCCGCGGCGTGTACGCCGACCCCGCGAAGCTCCACCGCGTCGAGGTGGACGCCCCCCACCAGCGCGCGCACGGCGTCTTCGCCGTTCCCCCGACGCCGCAGCGCACACCCGTGCTGTTCCAGGCCGGCACCTCAGACCGCGGCCGCGCGTATGCCGCCCGGAACGCCGAGGCGGTGTTCATCCAGGGTCAGTCGATCGTCTCCGCCGCCGCGCACGTCGCCGACATCCGCGCGCAGGCCGAGTCGCACGGGCGCGCGGGCTCGGAGGTCAAGGTGGTGACGGGCATGACCGTCACCGTCGCCCCGACCGAGGCCGAGGCTCGCGCGCTGCGCGCGGAGTACGAGGCGCTGCTGGGCCTCGACGATGCCGCCGTCATGTTCGCCGGCATCACCGGCATCGACCTGACCGGCGTGGACCCCGATACGCGCCTGACCGACCTGCGCACGGATCTCGGGCAGACGCTGGTCGACCGCTACGCGAAGAAGGACCCCGACGTCCGGGTGCGCGCCGTGCTGGACCAGTTCCGCACCAAGGCGATCCGCGGCTTCCAGGTCACCGGATCCCCCGAGCAGGTCGCCGACGAGATCGAGGAGATCGTCGACGGCTCCGGCATCGACGGGCTCATGCTCGAGCCCACCTTCGGCGGCCCCGCCGCATACCGCGCCTTCATCGACCTCGTCGTCCCGATCCTCGCCGAGCGGGGGCGTCTGACCGCCCCCGCGGGCCCCACGCTGCGCGAGCGCTTCGGCGGCGGCGCCCGACTGTCCCCCACGCACCGCGCTCACCGGCTCTCGGCGAGCGCCGCACCGAACGGAGAATCCGCATGAGAGCCGACGCCGTCGAGGCGGTGATCCGCGGCCTGAAGAAGGCCGGGGTCTCCGTCGCCACCTACCTGCCCGACTCGCTGCTGAAGGAGCTGTATCCGGCTCTGGACGCCGACCCCGACATCCGCACGATCCCCGTCACGAACGAGGGCGAGGGTGCCGCGATCGCCGGAGGCGTCTTCCTCTCGGGCAAGCGCGCCGTGCTCGTGATGGAGAACTCGGGCCTGCGCGCCGCCACCGAGCACCTGGCGCGCATGGGCCTGGGCGCCGGCATCCCGGTCGTCATGATCATGAGCTACCGCGGCGAGATGGGCGAGAACAACTGGTGGGCCATCCCCCACGGCATCACGATGGAGCCCCTGCTCCAGGCGCTGCGCACGCCCTACACGATCGTGCGGGACGTCGAGGAGCTCGAGACCGCGATCGTCCGCGCCTACGACACCGCCTACGCGTCGTACTACCACGCCGCCATCGTTCTCGGAGGGGATCTGGTCCGATGAGCTACTCCCGTTTCGAAGCCATGAAGCTGCTCGGGGCGCGCCTCGAGTCCGAGCTCGTCATCCTCTCCCTCGGGGGCGCCGTCGACGAGTGGTACAACGCCGCACCGCACATGCGCGACGCGAGCCTGTTCCAGCAGCAGCTCGGCTGCGTCACCCCCGAGGCGTTCGGCCTCGCCGTCGGCCTGCCGCACCGCCGCATCGTGTCGCTCGACACCGACGGCGGGCTGCTGTTCAACCTGGGCATCCTCGCCACCCTCGCCAACGAGCAGCCGCAGAACCTGTTCGTCGTCGTCTGGGACAACGAGCAGTACCAGTCGATCGGCGGTCCCCGCACCCACACGAAGGGCGGCCGCGTCGACCTCGCCGCGATCGCCCGCGGCGCCGGCGTCGAGAAGGCCTTCACGGCCGAGACGCTCGAGGAGTTCGACGCGCACTGCGCCGCCGGGCTCGCCGCGACCGAGCCGTACATCGTCGTCGCCAAGACCGACGGCATCCTCGAGCCCGGCATCAAGCGCAAGCACTCCGACGGGCGCGAGGACAAGTACATCTTCGTCCGTCACGTCGAAGACACCGAGGGCATCACCATCATGGGTCCGAGCGAGCACAACTGATGCCGGTCGTCACCTTCCCTGCCGCCGCCTACGACTTCGTGGTCGTGGGCGGCGGCGCCGCCGGATGCGTCGTCGCGGCACGGCTGTCCGAGGACCCCGCGGCACGTGTCCTCCTCGTCGAGGCGGGGCCCGATCACCAGGGCGTGCGCGAGATCCTCGAGGCCGCGCACTGGGACGCCATGATCGGCGGCCCGTACGACTACGGCTACGCCTCCACCCCCACCGAGCACGTGGTCGAGCGGTCGATCGCGATGCCGCGCGGGCGCGTGCTCGGCGGCAGTTCGAGCACGAACGCGATGCTCTGGTACCGCGGCGCGCGCGCCGACTACGACGCGTGGGCGGATGCCGGTGCCACCGGCTGGGGCTACGACGACCTGCTCCCCTACTTCCGGCGTTCCGAGTCACGGCCGGGCGGCGACCCCGCCTACCGCGGGCTCGACGGTCCGATGCGCGTGGCGCCGCTGACGCGTCGGCACACCATCGCCGACGCGCTCATCGATGCCGCCGCCGAGCGCGGGATCCCCGTGATCGACGACGCCAACGCCGCCTCGAACGAGGGCGCGACGTACGCCGACTACAACGCCGTCGAGGGCGAGGACGGCTCGTTCGAGCGCTGGAGCACCGCGCGCGCCTACCTCGAACCGGCCCTGACGCGCCCGAATCTCGACGTACTCGTCGACAGCCCGGTGCACGACCTCGTGCTCGACGGCATCGCCGTCGTCGGCATCCGCCACCGCGTCGACGGCACCGTGGTCACGACACGCGCCGACCGCGTCGTGCTCAGCGCCGGCGCCTTCGACACCCCGCGCCTGCTGCAACGCTCGGGCATCGGCGACCCGCTCCGCCTGCGCCACGCCGGGATCGACCCGCGTCACGCGCTGCCCGGCGTGGGCGAGAACTTCCAGGACCACCCGCTCATCCTGGGCGTGAACTTCCGCGCCCGCGCCGACCTGGGTCCCGTGCTCGGCAATGGCGGCGGCTCGATGGTCAACTGGCGGAGCTCCTACGCGGCCGCCGGCCCCGACCTGCACGCCGTCATCGCGCACGGCTCGCGGGGCGACGACCGGCTCCACGAGGAGTACGACCTGTCGGGCGACCGCGTGTTCGCGATGGTGCCGGGACTCTACGGCTCACGCAGCGTCGGCTGGGTGCGCTCGCGCTCGGCCGATCCCGATCTGCAGGCCGACGTCCAGCCGAACTACCTCGCCGACCCGCACGACCTCGCCGCCATGGTCGAGGCGCTCGAGGCCGTACAGGACCTGATCGCGAGCCCCGCATTCGCGGACATCGCCGAAGGCCCGATCACACCACCGTCGTCGATGACCGACCGCGCCGACCGCGTGTGGTTCGTCCGCCGGAACATCGGCTCGTTCTTCCACGGCGTGGGGACGGCCCGCATCGGCACCGATGAGGACGCGGTCGTGGACCCGCAGCTTCGCGTGCGGGGTCTGGACCGGCTGTGGGTGGCGGATGCCTCGGTGATGCCGACCATCCCCACCGCCAATACGCAGGCCCCCACCGTCGCGATCGCCGAGCGCGCCGCCGAGCTCATTCGAGCAGACTGAGCACCACCCGACCCGACCGACGGAGAAGATCATGACCGACATCACGACCGCCTTCACGATGGCGCTCCCCGACTGGCTCGCGTCCGAGATCCCCTCCCTGCCGCGAACCCTGGCGAGCGACGCCGAGCGCATGGCGCTGGTGAATGCGCTCGCCGACCGCAACTGGCGCGAGGGCAACGGCGGACCGTTCGCCGCGATCGTCGTCGACGAGGCGACCGGCGAGCTGATCTCCGTCGGCGTCAACGTCGTCCTCAGCACCCGCATCAGCTCCGGTCACGCCGAGGTGATGGCGCTCGCGCTCGCGCAGCGCAGGCTCGGTCGGTGGGATCTCGGCGAGGATGGAGCGCGCCTCGCGCTCGTCGTCAACTGGCGCCCGTGCGTCCAGTGCTACGGCGCCGCGATGTGGAGCGGCGTGCGTTCGCTCGTCGTCGCGGGCGACGGCCCCGAGCTCGAGGAGCTGACCGGGTTCGACGAGGGCCCCATGGTGGAGGACTGGGCCGACCAGTTCCGCGCTCGCGGCATCGACGTCACGATCGGAGTGGCCCGCGACGACGCGCTGGAGGTGTACCGGGCCTACGGCGCCAGCGAGAGCGTCGTCTACAACGCCCGCGGCGACGACTGATCGCCCGTGACGTCGCCGCGCCCCACCGCGACCCGGTCGATCACCCACGGCCCGAGCTCGGGCATGCGCACGTCGAACGCCCACGTCACGACCTCGCCGGCGCCGGTGTCGAGCACCGAGAACACCGCGTGGTCGTTGCTCTGGACGTAGGGCTGCGGCAGCCCGTCCTCACCCGTGAACGGCGCGACCGACGGGACGACGGGCTCGAGCCCCGCCGGGTCCCCCACCGCCCGATAGTCGCCGGCGTCCCACGGCGCGGGCGGGATGACGCGCTCGCGACCGCTGCCCCGCCAGAACGCGCCGTGCGTGTTGCCCACGTTCGAGGTCTCGAGGTAGACCGTGCCGGAGGCCGCGACGAAACGGTTCCACAGGTGCGAGTGGCCGCTGAGCACGAGGTCGACCCCGGCTTCATCGAGCAGCCCGGCGAGGTCGCGCAGCTGGTCGGCATCCGCGGGGTAGTCGTAGCGCACGCCGATGAGCTCGCCGTCGTCGGAGCGCTCCTCGATCCGCACCGGATCGGCGAACGGCGGCGAGATGTTCGCGCCCAGCCCGTGAGGTCCCTCGTGCATCATCACGACGCGATATCTCGCGCCCGTGAACTCCTCGGACGCGAGCTCGGCCCGCAGCCATTCGTGCTGCGGGCTGCCGGGCGCGAGCGAGGCGAAGATGTGCTCGCCGTGCCCCTGCGCCATCGGATCGGCGAGGTTCGCCGGCGCCTCCTGCCAGCGACTGGTCGTGGTGCGCTCGGCAGGGTCGGCGACGGCATCCGTCGGTCGCCACATGCGCGTCGCGAAGAGCGAGACGAGGCGGATGTCGCCGAAGCTCACGGCGTAGTACGTCGCACCGCCGGGCGAATCGGTGGGCAGCGTGAACATCTCGTCGTATGTGCGCGTGTTGAACGAGTTGCCCTCGATCCACGCGTCCTGCACGGCGGGATCCCCCGCCGGGTTCACGGATGCCGCGACACGCTCGTACTCGGCCGCGGCCACGGCGCGCGGCACGGCGCTGAAGATGGCAGACAGCATGTTGACGCTTCCCGCGGTGCGCCCCTGCACGTCGTGGTTTCCGACGGCGGGGAACAGCGGTGCGTGCTGCACGATCTCTCCTCCGCGGTACTGGACGAGCTCGTGCCGATCGGGGCGGGCGCCCCGGCCCTGCAGCAGCGCCCAGAACGCGCTCCCGCGGGTGTCGTCGAACCACTCCGACGCACGGTCGGGCAGGTTCGCGAGATCGCCGGCGGCGAAGACCGCGTCGAAGGGCCCTGCCGCCTCGACCGCCTTCTGCAGGTTGGCGGCGACGTTCGGCGCGGCCTGGTGGTCGCTGGTCAGCAGCACCCGCAGAGCGTCGCCCCGGCGTGGGGCCGGACCGAGGGTGAACACGTCCGAGACCGCGAATGAGTCGTCCCCGAGGGACACGACGCGGTACGGCATCCGCTCCCCCGCCGCGAGGGCGTCCACGAGCGCCTCGTGCCGCCAGATCTCGCGCGGCACGATCCCGTCGCGCGTGGTGGGCCGGCGCTCCTCGGGAACCCACGATCCGGCGTCCTCGGCCAGCTGCGAGAAGCGGCGCGAGGCCGCGACGACGACGCGCACGCCCGGCGCGGGAGCCGATCCGGATGCCGCGTCGCGGGCGGCATCCGCCGTCAGCCCCGTCACGCCGTCGCCGACGAGCACGGCATGGCGGATGCCGCGCGCCTCGGTCGCCCACGCCACGTGCACCGCGGCTTCGGACGGAAGCTGCAGGAACGGGTCGCTGAGCAGGGTGATCGGGTCCATCGTCCGCACCGTATCGCTCCTCGGTTTCGCGTTGCTGAACGACCCGGTCGAAAAGAAGAGCGGCCCGTGTGCTGGGGACACACGGGCCGCTGACCGCCAGAGAATCGCGGGCACAAGCACCCGAAGCATGGCCGGCGATGGCGGGTTGAAGCAGAGCGCTGGGAAGCTCTGTTGGCAACAACGCTACGGAGCCGCAAGAGATCTGTCTGTCGGCACTTTGGGGGACATCGGATCGTTTCGGCCGGCTCTCATGTTCGTCCACCACCCGCGCACCACGCCTCACGCGCGCTCCCACACCACACGCCTCACGCGCGATCCCACACGCCACGCCGCACGCACGCTCCCGCACGCCACGCCGCACGCACGCTCCACGCCGCACGCACGCTCCCGCACGTCACGCCGCACGCGCTCCACGGCGCACGTGTGCTCCGCACTGCTACCTACGCCGCTGAGCGAAACCGTCGCGGTGGCGGGGGCACGCCGTCCCATGCGTAGCGAAGGTGAAGTCGGCGCGGCAGCGGCAGTGGCGGTTCGTCGCCCGGTGGATGGAGTTCGAATTCATCGCCACCGCTGCGGGTGATCCGCCACCCGCCGTGGTGCAGAGCCATGTGATGGTAGCGACAGAGCAGGATTCCGCGATCGACGTCGGTCTTCCCGTCGGCGGCGGCCCATCCGTCGATGTGGTGCTTCGCAGTACGACGCGGGCCGGTCGCAGCTGCGCCACCGGCATCCGCCGTCGCGCACGGCGAGCGCGATCCGCTGCTTCGCCGAGAACAGACGCGATTCCCGCCCCAGGTAGAGCGGATTCCCGCCGGAATCGGTGATGACCTCGGTGTAGCCGAGGTCGCACCCTCGCCGGGCGACCAGCCAAGCCGGCAGCGTCGCGCCATCCTCCTCGAGGTGCCCGACGGCGGCGGGCGATTCGACGCTCTCGGCCATGATCACCATCCGCACCCCCGCCTGCCGCGTGCCGAACACCTGCTTGGCGTCGGCCAGAGCGCCCGCGCGCAGCACATCGATGAAGAGGTCGTAGGCCAGTTGCTCGTTGGTTCGCGGGTCGGCCACGAGGTCGTCGGCCCGGCTCTTCTCCTCGGCGTCGACGAAGCGGGGCCCACCCCGCCGGGGGCGCAGGCCTGCGTCCAGGATTGCGGCCGCCCACGCACCGCCTTCGTCGTCGAACGCGATCGACGCGCGGCGCACGCCGTCGCTGTCGGTGTAGAGCCGGAACGACCGACCCGTGTTGCGCTCGTCGAACCGGCGCTGCGCGCCTTCCGGGTCGAGGATGTCGCGGATCGACCGCGCCGCCTTGGCGAGTTCTTCGATGGTCCGGTTCGGAGCCTCGGCAACCAGCCTCTCCACCGCCAGCGACCACGCCTCGCGTGCATCGTCGGCCGACGATTCCACCGGCGCGCCCAGACCGCGCACGATCGCATCGTGCTGCGCGTTCGTGATCGTGCCGGTGATCAGCGCATCGTCGGCGGGGGCCCGCCACGTCCGCGCTGTCTGCGGATCCTCGGTCTGACGGGCGATCAGCGCGTCGACGTCCTGTTCGCCGCCCGTGGTCTGGGGCTCGTCCGACCCGGCCGACTCCGCCGCGGCGCCTAACACGAGCGACTCGCCGACACGAACCGCCTTCGTCGCCTCGGCCCGCGTCGACCCGGTGATCTCCTGCACCAGCGACTCGGGCGTGCGGTGCCCGCGCGTCTGGGCCGCTCCGGCGTGACCACGGTCGCGCGTCGACGCGGCGGCGACGACGCCCGCTGCGGTGGTTCGCAGCAGCTCGAGCGAACGGATCGCCTCGGTGACGTCGGTCATCATCTCGACCGCGGCGTCAGCCCCCAGCCCCACGACGCGCGCCGGCACTCCGGCGACGTCCACATCCTCACCGAACGTGGCTCGCACGCGGCCGATCGCCGCCTCGAGATCGGTGAAAATGAGCATGCTTCACGCTATCGCGACCCTCGGACATTAGTACTGATGTTCCCCGCAACCGCCCGCGCGTGCCATACAGCAGGGCGCGGCGAGCGCGACAAGACGGGCGAGGGGGGCGGATGCCGCCGCGCGCGGCATCCGCCCCCTTCACACGCCCGAAACACGCGTGGGGCATACTGGGCCGTGCAGCGTAAGCCGTTGTGGGCGCTCCGGGCCAAAAGAACCTGGCGGCGTGTGGAGGAGTCGTGTGCTCCACAGCCCAGAGCTACGTGGACTCGCGACATCTCCGTTCCCTGTCAATCGGTACGGATGTGAGCAGCAGATGTCGTTGAAAGTCATGGTCGTGGTCGGCAATCCCAAGCCGGCGTCGCGCACGCGCAAGGTCGCGGAGCTTCTCGTCGCGAAGCTCCTGACGCCGGGCGCGTACGAGCTCGAGGTCATCGATCTCGCCGATCACACCGACGAGATCTTCGCGTGGCCCTCGGAGAAGATGGCGGCGATGAACGCGGCCGTCGCTGAGAGCGACCTGGTCGTGTTTGCCTCGCCGACGTACAAGGCGACCTACACAGGTCTGCTCAAAGCCTTCCTCGACCGGTATCCGGCGAACGGCCTGGCGGGGGTCACCGCGATCCCGCTGCACACCGGCGCGGACTTCGTCCACGCCATGGGTCCGACCTTCACGCTGTCTCCGCTGCTGGTGGAACTCGGCGCGACCGTGCCCGGTCGCGGGTTCTACCTGTCGCTGAGCCAGATGGACAAGCTCGAGGAGGTCGTCGACACCGCCGTGGCGGAGTACACCGCGAACCTCGCCGGGCTCGCCAAGGTCCACGCGGCGACGACGACACCCGCTCACGTCTGACCGATTGCATCAACACAGATAAGGAGGAACACATATGTCGCAGTCCGTCACCCCGCCCACACCCATCGACGCCCGCCTCTTCCGCGACACCCTCGGCCACTACGCCTCGGGCATCACCATCGTCTCGGGCCTCGAAGGCGACGAGCCGATCGGCTTCACGTGCCAGTCGTTCTACTCGGTCTCGATCGACCCGCCGCTGGTCTCGTTCAGCGTCATGAAGACGTCGACGACCTATCCGCGCATCGCCGCCGACGGCAAGTTCGCCGTCAACGTGCTCGCGCACGACCAGGACCGCATCTCGAACCAGTTCGCCCGCAAGGGCACCGACAAGTGGGCCGGCATCGACTGGCAGCCCGCCGCGTCGGGCAACCCGATCATCGCCGACACCCTCATGTGGGTCGACTGCGAGATCTGGGCCGAGCACGAGGCCGGAGACCACCTGATCGTGATCGGCAAGGTCGTCGAGATGAGCCCCGCCGAGTGGCACCAGCGCGAGCCGCTCCTCTTCTTCAAGGGCGGGTACCGACACCTGCGGGAGCTGGATCAGCTAGCCGGCTGACCGGGAGTCACGTCGAGCGACTGGCGCGGGGGCGCGCACCGCTCTACTGAGGTCCGACCCTTGCTCTGCAGTAGCACTTTTCTGCGTTCAAGCACATTTTTGTGTGTTCAACGCTATGATTCTACGCATGGAGCTCCAGCATCCGCTCGCCGTCGTCACCGCCGGTGTCGACGGCGAGGTGCTTAATGCGTTGGCGTCGACGACGTCCGGCCTCACTGTCCCGCAGCTGGTCGCCGTCATCGGCGCGCGGTCGCCGGCAGGGATCCGCCGATCGCTGGAACGTCTGACGACCCAAGGGATCGTGACGCGTCAGGTCGTGGGCAGGACTCAGCTCTTCTCTCTCAATCGCGAGCACCTCGCCGCAGGCGCGATTCGCGATCTGGCCGGACTGCGTTCGAGGTTTCTCGAGCGCCTGCGCACGACGGTCGCGGCTTGGCCTGAGCCGCCCGTCTTCGGAGCGATCTATGGTTCCGCCGCCCGTGGCGAGATGCACGCAGACAGCGACATCGATCTGCTGCTCGTCCGCCCCCCGGGGGTGGGCGACGATCAGTGGACTTCCCGACTCGCCCAGCTGACGTCGCAGGTGACGCAATGGACCGGGAACGACGCCCGGATCGTCGACATGGACGAGAGCGAAGCTGCCGCCCGACGTGACTCCGAGTTCCTCCGCAACATCGTGCGGGACGCGGTCGTCTTTGCCGGTCGAGAAGACTGGCTCGAGCGAGCGGGTCGGGCGGGGCACGCGGCATGACTCCACGCGCGAAGCGAACTGTCACGTGCTCCCCCGTGGAGCGGGCGGGTCGCCAGGCGCGAGCCGAGGAATTCTGGCAGTCCGCAGAAGATCTCCGCGAGCTCGACGACGGCTCGAACGCCGTGCTGTCCCTCTACGTGCTCGCCGGCATCGCCGCGTCCGATGTCGTCTGCTGCGCGCGACTGGGCGAGTACTCGAAGTCCGAGAACCACGCCGACGCGATCGGTCTCCTCCGGCGAGCCGATCCCTCACTCGTGCCACCGCTTCAGCGGCTGCTCAGCAGAAAGAGCGAGTCCGCATACGGTGTCGCACCGATGTCGGCCACGCGGGTCACCGAGGCGCGCAGTGCGGCCGACAAGCTGGTCCGCGCCGCTCGCCGCCTCTAGCTGGTCTGCGCCCCTCGTCACCTCGCCGAAACAGGCCGCGCCTACGGTTGACGTGCTCGCTCCGTTCGCCAGGGCCGTCGCGTGGAGCGCGAGCGCAGATCCGAACAGAGACGGAGCCCGCAGATGCACACCGCCGCCCCCGAGCCGACCGACGCGGCCCCCAAGACCCTCCACTTCGGCGTCTTCGAAGTCACCGCACCCCAGGTGGGCGGCACGTACAGCTGGCCGCATCCGCGCAGCAGCAGCATCGACTTCCTCGATCCGCAGCACTGGATCCGCATCGCCCGCGTGCTCGAGGACACCGGGTTCGACTTCCTCTTCTTCGCCGACGGGTACGGCTACCCGATGATCGACGGCGACGTCGACCCGGTGGCGGTCGAGAAGGGCATCAACTTCTCGGGGGTGGACCCGGCGTTCGTCATCCCGATCCTGGCGCAGCACACCGACACGCTCGGGTTCGTCGTGACGCAGTCCACGGGACTCGACCACCCCGCGCAGATGGCGCGCCGCTTCTCGACGCTCGACCACCTCACGGGCGGCCGCATCGGCTGGAACATCGTCACGGGCGCGTCGCAGAACGCCGTCGCCGACCTGTTCGGGCACACCGAGATGGTCGCCCACGACACCCGCTACGCGATGGCGGCCGAATACGTCGAGCTGGCGTGCCGGTTCTGGGAGCAGGCATGGGACGACGACGCCCGCGTCGCCGATCGCGAGTCGGGGCTGTACGCCCGGCGCGACGGCATCCACCGCATCGTCTACGACGGGGAGCACTACCGGTCGCGCGGCTACTTCGGCGCTCCCCCGTCGCCGCAGCGCACTCCCGTCCTGTTCCAGGCGGGCACCTCGCCCGCCGGCCGCGCGTTCGCAGCGAACCACGCGGAGTGCGTGTTCGTGCAGGCGACGACCCCCGCGCGGACCGGCGCCGCGGTGGCCGACATCCGCCGTCTCGCCGCCGAAGCGGGGCGCGATCCGCAGGCGCTGAAGCTCATGGCCGGGCTCACCGTGTTCGTCGCCGACACCGAGGAGCAGGCGCGCGCGTACGAGGCCGAGTTCGACGCCATGCAGACCGACGAGATCGTCGCGTCGCTGTACGCGGGGAACACCGGCATCGACCTGCTCGCCCTGGACCCCGACCGCACGCTCCACCAGGTGCTCGACGCGGGCGGCCCGATCGGCCAGATGGGCACGAGCAACATCGACCGATTCCTCGGCGACGACGCCCCCACGGTGCGCGAGATCCTGGATCAGCTGCGCGGCCGCGGCACCCGCGGCTTCCGCATCGTCGGCGATGCGGCGCAGGTCGCGGACCAGATCGAGAGTCTCATCGCCGACACCGACCTCGACGGCTTCCTCATCGAGCCGGTCTTCCCGCCCAGCGACCTCGAGGACTTCGGTCGCCTCGTCATGCCGATCCTGCGCGAGCGCGGCCGCCTGCGCGACAGCGAGGCGGGCAGCACGCTTCGGGCGCGGATCACGGAACGGCCGGGGAACGATCGGCTGGGCGCCGGGCATCCGGTGCTCGTGCGCGATCGCGTCGCGCCCTGACGGTCCGCCCCGCCGTGATCGCCGCCCACACCGCGACGACGAACACCACCGAGGCGATCACGGCCGAGACCGGGTCGAGCGTCGTGAGAAGCGGATGCAGCAGCACCAGCGCGGCATTCCCGCCGGCGAACGCCAGCAGCGAGGAGCTGCCGAAGGGTCCCGGCGGCCGCCCGCGCGTGATGCCCCACTTCTCGACGACCACGTAGCAGAGCCCCAGCACGGTCATCGCGGCGAGGAACCCGAGCACGAAGTATCCCCAGTGGTTGGTCTGCCGCAGCACCGAGATGTCGATCCAGCCGGCGATCGTCTCGCCGACGCCGCGCTGGGCAACGAGGACGACGGCGGCGACGAGTGCCGCGACGATCAGACCGCCGGCCTCGAGCACGACGCGCCGCGGAACCTCTCCGCGCAGCTTCGCGCTCACGACCTGCCCGATCACCATGCCCGCCGCGACGAGCGCGAGCCCGTGGAACATCGACGGCCCGGCGCCGAAGCCGATGCCGAACACGGTCGACAGGAAGCGCGAGTTGCGGTCGATCATCGAGTCGATGAGTTCGGCGATCGGCCACCACGACAGGCACACGAGCAGCACCCCGAGCGGGCCGATCCGGTTGCGCAGCGGGATGAGCACCAAGCATGCGAGGCACGCGAACGCGTAGAACGCGAGGATGGCGCCGAACGGGACCGCTTGGCGCAGGGTGAGTCGGCGCAGGAGATCCGACCACGCCAGCCCGCCGGCGAGGACCCCCGCCAGCGCGACGAGCGCGTACCCGCCGTAGCACTGCAGCGCTCGCTTGAGCAGCGCCCGGCGCACCTGGACCTTCTCGCCCGCCTGCCACCGGCGCACGTGCACCAGTTCGACGGCGACGCCGAAGATCACGAGGAACGTCGGCGTCCCTGCGCGGACGACGACGAGGAGGGCATCCCACAGCCCGTCCGGCGCTGGCGCCGCCCATCCGCCGAGCATGTGCATCGCGTGCGAGAACAGCACCAGCGCGATGGCCGCACCGCGGGCGCGGTCGACGTATTCAGCGCGCGCACGCGTCACCGGAACGGCCGTGGCCCGGGTCTCCACAGAAGCGACTCTAGCGAGTCCCGCGCCAACCGGAGTGCGGTGTCCGCAGCCCGCCCGTCAACCGCCGTCGCAGACCGAACCGCCCCGGCAGGCCGACGCCGCGCGCGTCATTCGCCGGATGCCGCCCCCGCCGCCGCCCCGACCTGCTGCCGGCGGGCGCGATAGCGCGCGGCGTGCAGCCGGTTGCCGCACGTCTGGCTGTCGCAGTACCGGCGGGATGCGTTCTTCGAGACGTCGATGAAGACCTTGTCGCAGCCGTCGCCGTCGCACGTGCGGAAGCGGTCCGTCTCGCGCGTGGTGAGCAGGCGCGCGAGACCGATCGCCGTCAGCGCGGTGAGCTTCGACGAGAACGACGCGTCGTCCATCGTGTAGTGGAAGTGGGGGGCTTCGTCGCCCTCATGCGTTGCGAGCTGCGGCGTGCTGCCGGCCGAGATGAGCAGCGCATTGACGAGATCCAGGCGCTCCTGCTCATCGTCGTGGCGGAGGAACTCCTCGAGCCTGCTGCGCAGAAGCCTGATCTCGACGTCCTCGGCGCGCGTGCGCTCGGGCGAATAGGACAGGGCATTGTCGGCCACGATCGCATCGAGCGTCGCCGGGTCGTCGAGCAGCTCGTACTCGCCGGAGCGGCGCGCCGAGGAGTTCATGAGCTGGGTGATGACACCGAACGCGGCTCGTACGTCAGTCTCAAACAACATATGGATAGTGATCCTCTCCCGCGTCCACCGACTGCCGCACGCCGGATTCGCTCAGGTTGTCAATATAGCTTCGATCCTGATCCCGACGACCCGCCTGTGGAACACCACACGTGGCTCGATGCTCTCTGACGGCGTCAGAAGTGCTGGGCTCACGCTAGCCCCGCAGTACCCAGCACATCGCCGTCAGTCTCAAAAGCTATTTCGATCATGTTTCCATCCTGAAAACAGTCGCCGCAAGTGGTCATCTCACGTTGCAGCACACCTGTTCGGTCATTAGCTTTTGTTCAAATGACCCTGACACGGGGATTACCCGACCTCCCTCTCATCCCCGGGTCGAAGCATCGAACAGGAGACACGGCATGAGCACCATCCACACTCGCTTCACCCGGCGAGCCTGGACCGCACTGGGCGTCGCGGGCGTCGCGACTCTCGCACTCGCAGGCTGCGCGAGCACCGCGAGCGAGGCGGCCGAGGAGTCCATCGTCCCCGCCGCCGATCAGGGCGCACTGCTCGACAGCGTGCCCGAGGAGTTCGCCGACGGCATCACCGTCGCGACCCAGGCCGACATCGCCCCGCTGACCTACACCACCGACGAGGGCGACGTCGTCGGCTTCGACCAGGACCTGCTCGCCGCGATCTCGGACGTCCTCGGCGTCGAGATCACCGTCGAGCCCGTGACCTTCGAGAACCTGATCCTCGGACTCGAGTCGGGCACCTACGACTTCGTCGGCGACACCACCATCAAGAACGAGCGCCTCGAGAAGTACGACATGCTCTCGTACCTCACCTCGTCGTACAGCGTCGCGACGCTCGCGAGCGCCCCGGCGCTCGGCGACGATGTCACCGCCCTGTGCGGCACCTCGATGGGCGTCGTCACCGGCGAGCTCATCAGCGACTACGTCCAGACGGCGATCGACCCCGAGTGCGAGGCCGCCGGCCTCGAGCCGGTCGGTCTCACCGAGTACAAGGACTTCGCCTCGAACGTCCTCGCGGTCCAGAGCGAGAACGTCGAGGGCATGATCGTCGACACCATGACGTTCGGGTACTTCCAGAGCGGCGACGCCGGCGCCGACTTCGCGTTCAACGGCCCCAGCCGCATGACGCTGTCGGACTCGGGCTACTCGTTCCTGCAGACCCAGGAGCAGGTGCTCGCGCCGGTCATCCAGGAGGCCCTGACCCTGCTGGTGTCCGACGGCGTCTACGCCGAGCTGCTCGACAAGTACGGCCTGACCGAGTCGGGCATCGAGGGCGACCCGGTCCTCAACCCCGAAGCAACCATCTAAGGAGCCTTCCATGGCAGTCCTCGAAACGGGGACGACCGATGCGAAGCGGCTGGCCTTGGCCGAGCTCAACACTCGGCCGAGGCCGGCCTACGGTCGGTACGTCGCTGCAACCGTCGCGGTCGTCGCCGCGGCGCTGTTCATCTGGAGCCTCGCGATCAACGAGGCGGTCGACTGGAGCATCGTCGGCCGCTACCTGTTCAACAAGCGCATCCTCGACGGTGTCGTGGTCACCATCCAGATCACCGCGCTGTCGCTTCTGCTCGGGTTCTCGAGCGGTCTCGTCATCGCCCTCATGCGCCTGTCGGACAGCAGGATCCTGCAGACCCTCGCCACCGTGTGGGTGTGGTTCTTCCGCGCCGTCCCGGTGCTGGTGATCCTGATCCTGGTCAACAACATCGCCCTGCTCTACCCCGAACTCGGCATCGGGCTGCCGGGACTTCCGATGATCATCGGCGTCGATACGAACGCCGTCATCTCGCCGTTCCTCGCCGCCGTCGTCGCCTTCGGCGCGAACGAGGGCGCGTACGCCTCCGAGATCTTCCGCGCGTCGATCAAGAGCGTCCCCACGGGGCAGTTCGAGGCGGCCAAGGCGCTCGGCATGGGCTCCACCCGCATGTACTGGCGCATCGTGCTGCCGCAGGCGATGCGGATCGCGGTGCCGCCGCTGAGCAACAACACGATCAACATGCTCAAGAACACGTCGCTCGTCTCGTACATCGGCGTCTCCGATCTGCTCTACACGGCGCAGTCCATCTACGCGCAGAACTACGAGGTCATCGCCCTCCTCCTGGTGGCGTGCCTCTGGTACCTGCTGCTGGTCAGCATCCTGAGCGTCGCCCAGAGCATGATCGAGCGCCGGCTCGGCTTCGACCGCAAGAAGAAGCAGAAGGCCGTCCTGAGCTCGGAGGTGACCTCGAATGCCTGAGACTCTTCTCGAAGCGGTGGGCGTGACGAAGCGATTCGGTGACGACACCGTCCTCGACCACGTCAACCTCACCGTGAACAAGGGCGACATCGTCTGCCTGCTCGGCCCGTCCGGCGCGGGCAAGACGACGCTCCTGCGCTGCCTGAACCACCTGGAGAAGCCCAACTCGGGTGCGGTCTTCCTGGACGACGAGCTGCTCGGCTACCGCCGGGTCGGGGACTCGCTCATGGAGCTCCCGCCACGCCTCATCGCGCGCCAGCGACAGCGGATCGGCATGGTGTTCCAGTCGTTCAACCTGTTCCCGCACATGAGCGCGCTCGAGAACGTGATCGAGGCGCCGACCAGGATCGCGCGGGTGCCCAAGGCCGAGGCCGTGGCGTACGCGCGCGAGCTGCTGGACTCGGTCGGGCTCCTCCACAAGGCCGACTCGATGCCGCACGAGCTGTCGGGCGGCCAGCAGCAGCGCGTCGCGATCGCGCGCGCGCTGGCGATGCGCCCCGAGGTCGTGCTGTTCGACGAGCCGACCTCGGCGCTGGACCCGGAGTTCGTCGGCGAAGTGCTGCAGGTGATGCAGAAGCTCGCCGAGCAGGGCACCACCATGGTCATCGTCACCCACGAGATCGGGTTCGCCCGCGAGGTGTCGGCGCGCGCGGTCTTCATGGAGAAGGGGCGGATCCTCGAAGAGGGCACCGTCGAGTCGCTCACCGACTCCCCCAGGCACGAGCGCACGCGCGACTTCTTCGCGAAGGTCCTCTGACCGGCACCGAGCCGCGTCACGCGACACGAGGGGCGGGAGCACATCATGCGCGCTCCCGCCCCTCGTCGTCCCGCGGCTATTGCGCGGTGTACCCGCCGTCGGCGGCCAGCACCGCGCCGGTGATGAAGGACGCGCGGTCGGACAGCAGGAAGACGACCGGCTCGGCGATCTCCTCGGGCGCGCACGCCCGCCCCATCGGATGCGACGAGAGGATGCCGTCCCGAGCGGCTTCGGGGTCGGGGAGCCCGGCGAGGTACCCGTCGAGGAACTCGCCGCCGATCGACCCCGGCGAGACCGCGTTGCAGCGGATGCCTTCGCCGGCCAGGTCGACCGCCAGCTGCTTCGTCAGCATCTTCACGGCGCCCTTCGATGCGCAGTAGGCCACCTGCCCGGCGAGCCCGACTTCGCCCGAGATGGACGTGATGTTCACGATGGAACCCCCGCCGTGACGCCGGAAGCGCTCCACCGCCAGCTTGGCTCCGAGGAACGCACCGCGCGCGTTCACCCCCATCGCCCGGTCGAAGTCCTCGACCGACACCTCGTCGATCGCGCCCACGACCATGAGCCCGGCGTTGTTGACGACGCCGTCGACGCGCTCCCACTCCTGCTCGGCGAGGTCGAACGCGGCCCTGAAGGACTGCTGGTCGGCGACATCGACGCGGATGCCGCGAGCCTCGCCACCGGCATCCGTGATCCGCCGCGCGGTCTCGACCGCACCGGCCTCGTCGAGGTCGGCGACCACGACTCTGGCGCCCGCCGCCGCGGCACGCTCGCAGATCGCCCTGCCGGCTCCGCGAGCGCCGCCGGTGACGACGATCACCCTCCCCTGCAAGTCCTGCTGCTGCATCCTGTCTCCGTCTTCTCCGGTGAGGGGCGCGCTCGCGCGGAGGTCCCGCGACCGCACGCCCACTGGTGACTATCAAAAAGATGAAAGCCAATGATTGTGAACGCGGTGTTACGCCCTGTAAAGCATTGAGTCACTATCTAAAATAATTTGACTCCTGAGCCACGCGCTGGTTAGCGTCGAGGCAGGCAATCGTTGTGTGCGAGAAAGTAGAGACCGAAATGACGGCAAGGATCCGCGTCTGCGTGGTCGGAGCGGGTGTGACCGGACTGGTCGCCATCCGCGAGCTGGTGGATGCAGGCTGCGAGGTGCAGGCATACGAGCGCACCGACGACGTCATCGGCGTCTGGGCGGATGTGTACGACTCGGTCCAGCTGCTCACGCCGCGCGAGGCGACGTCGTTCCGCGGCTACCCGATGCCCGAGTCCTACCCCCAGTTCCCGACCGGCGAGCAGTACCGGCAGTACATCCGCTGGTTCGCCGACGCGGCAGGCCTGCGCCAGTACATCTCGTTCAACACCGAGGTCGTCGCCACGACGCCGATCAACGGCGGCACCGACGGCTGGTCGGTCGAGCTCGCCGACGGCACCGTCGAGCACTTCGACGTCCTCGTCGCCGCGCACGGCCACCTGCGGGCAGCCCGCATCCCCGAGTACCCGGGCACCTTCACCGGCAAGCAGCTGCACACGTCGCAGTACCGCAATCAGGACGACTTCGAAGGCGAGCGTGTGCTCGTCGTCGGATCGGGCAACTCGGCGTGCGACATGGTCACCGACGCGATCGCGTCGGGCCGCAGCGCCATGATGTCGCTGCGGTCGGGCACGTGGTTCGTGCCGCAGTCGTTCTTCGGCACGCCCCGCGGCAACCTCGACTTCCTCAAGCACGTGCCCTTCGGCACCCTCGACGACTTCAACCGCTTCCTGGTGAAGGCGACGGTCGGCGTGCCGAGCTCATACGGTTTCCCCGAGCCCGCGAACGACGACTGGGCCTCGACGCCGCCGACCTTCAGCACGCTCATCCCCTACTGGGCACAGCGCGGTCGCGTGCGCGCCGTCCCCGAGATCGCGCGGTTCGCCGGCGACCTGGTTCACTTCACCGACGGATCGGTCGAGAAGGTCGACACCATCATCTGGGCGACCGGCTACCGCGCTCCGGTGCCCTTCGCGCCCGAGGGCGTCGTGAGCGAGATCGGCGGATTCCCCGCCCGCATCGTCGGCGGTCTCATCTCGGCCGACGCCGACAACTTCTACTACTCGGGCATGTGCAGCCCCCGCGGCGGCGCCCCGCACAACTACGGCCTCGGCGCCCAGACGATCGCGAAGCTCGTGCTCGCCCGCGCCGCCCTGGGCGAGCGCCTGAGCGAGACCGTGTTCGCCGGCGAGACCCCCAGCGGCCGCATGGACTGGCTGCTGCCGGTCTGGATCAAGGAGCTCGAAGCCGCCGAGGCACGCCTCGACGCCGCCCTTGCGGATGCCGCGCAGCAGGACGCGGAGCAGGAGCTGCTGAGCGCGTGACCCCGCGCGTCTCCGGCCCCATGACGGCAGCGCCGGGCACGCTCCGCGCTAACCCGAGCCGCCCCGTCTCGGCGGGCGATGCGCGCCCTGTCGCCGAGAGCCCTCAGCCGGCGCTCGCGACCTCGGCCGTCGTGATCCTCGGATACGACTGATCCGAGCGGCCGGCCGACCATACTTCGCGGCGGTGACGCAGCCTCATCCGCGTCACCGCCGCGAATCCATGCCTGCAGGAGAGACGGATCGGCGCAGCAGTTGTCAATCTGAAGAGACTTCGATCGTCAATCTGAAGGCGTCCGCCGCCGCCACCACTCCGCGCCCTCGACGATCAGCAGTCCCACACACGCGCCGGTGACGTTCGCGACGATGTCGAGCACGCTCGGCACGCGCGCCGCCAGCAGCAGCGCCTGCACCGACTCGATCGACACCGTCGTCACGACCGCGATCGGCACGATCAGGTAGCGCCGGGTGAGCAGCAGTGCCAGCAGGGCCCCGAGCGGCACGAAGTAGAGGATGTTCGCGGCGAACTCGACCCGGTTGATCGTGACGGGAGGGATCACGCGGCCGACGGCATCGATCCACGGCCGCGCGCCCTGGTCGACCGGGGTCGGCCATACCGCGATCAGCACGAGCGCGATCGCGTAGGCGGCGAGCGCCCACATCGCGATGCGCCGGACGTCCCACGTCGCGATGCGGCGGACGTCCCACGTCGCGATGCGGCGGATGTCCCACGCACGGGGTCCCGCGGCCGCGCGGGCCGCGGCATCCACCTTCCCGGCCGCGGACGGTCGGGCCCCGACGGTCGGCGCCGGCACGGGCATCGGCGGCCGTGGAGGCACCGCAGCGGCGCGAACCGGCAGCGGCGGCCGCGGCGGCACGACGATCCCGGCGGGCTCGTCCCCGCGCTGCACGGGCGTCGCTCGCCCCGTGTCCTCGGTCATGCGGCCTCCCCGATATCGGGCGCCGCGACCTCGCCGCGCGTGTGGAGCGAGCATAGCCGAGCCGCCGCATCCTGACACCGCTGGAGTTCTCGGCACGCGATGCAAGCCGCCGGATGCCGATTGGCCCGCACACCCCGATCCACGGGCGCCGGATTGGCCCGCGACATCCGCCGTGGCCTGCGCTTGCCTGGACGCACGTCAACGCATTCGGCGAAAGGAGCGGTGCCGTGTTCATTCTGGTTCTGCTGGGAGTCCTCTCCCTCGCGGGTGTGGTCGCGTCGATCGCCGCGTTCCGCACCGACGGCTACGGGCGCGTCCCGACCCGCACCGGCTACGACACCCGGGCGCCGGCGCCCTGAGCATCAGCAAAGACGTGCAGGCCGCTCGCGTTCATTCACGGGCGGCGCTGCATCGTCCGCGCGCAATGGGCGAACTCGTCCTACGATGCACGCTTCGGGTCAGCCTGGCTCCGACACCGGGATGACACCGACATGGCGGATCGCGACCTCGGTGATGTCTTGACCGACATCGAAGAAGTCCTGCACTCCGACGGGGGTGAGGGCGGCGCCGCCGACGGCGGGCTCGACCTCGGTCAGTGCGAGATGCAGGCGCCCCGGCGTCGGATTGATCCCGCCATTGGTCACCTCGATCCCCACTTCGAATCCGGTCGTGGGGCACGTTCCCGTGCCGATGACTCGGATGTGCCGGCTCTCGCCGGTGTAGATCGCAAACGCTTCGAAGTCCTCCACGGACCACGAGCAAGACAGGCCATCCATGAGCAATCAATACACCCTCCGGCTGGCCGCACGCCATAGGTATGCGCGTTGCAGCTCGGCAGGCGGAACTCTTCTTCCGTCGGCCTATGGACCGACCGCACGGTTGGCTGTAGCTTGAGCGCAGATTCGGTCATTGTCGACGCGAAGGCGGGGGCGATATGCGCGACGAGATCTTGTATCGACTTCTCGTGCCGGACGGCCCGGAGCACCGGAGAACCGAGAGGGATGCACCATCCGAGCCACGGGCAAGGATGCTCTTCGACGGCGCCCGGGCACTGCAAGTCTCACGACCCGGACTGCAGGAGCCATCGCTGATTCCGAGCGCCGACGGCGCGATCGCCGAGATCCTGCTCGTGCTGCCGGACTGGGCCGTCACGCGCCCCGAGTTCGCGCAGGGATACCGATCGGTCATCGGCGAGTTGCGCCGCGGCACGCGCTTCGTCGTCGTGCACCAAGACGAACTCGACCTGATCTCCGGCTGGTTCACGGCCGCCGGCCATCACCTCGACCAGGTGACGTTCGTTCCCGTCCCCGGGTACGTCTCCTTGACCGATTGGGCAGAGGACGCCTACGTCGCTCTGCAGGACAGCGACTCCCCGCAGACGATCCTCATGGAGCCGTGGACGTTCGCGCGTTCCGGGGACGCGCTGATCGCCCAGTACGTGCAGGACTTCGCGGGCATCCCCGCGAGCCAGGCGCCGCTCATCTTCCAGGGCGGCAACATCCTGATCGGCGACTCGTTCTGGCTGCTCGGGCGCGACTACGTGGCCGAGTCGGCGGAACTGTTGGACTCACCGCGCCCGCCGGTGAAGGCGCCCGGTCAATCCATCGCTGAGACGCTTCGGAACCTGTTCAACCAGTACCTCGATGCCAACCGCGAGCTGCTGACGCTGGGGACGTCCCGGCCGATCCCGCTGCGGGAGTACTATGCGACGCGGTCCGAGCGCGGGTACACGCTCGACGCCCCGTCGGGCGGCGTCGGTGCGTTCCAGCCGATCTTCCACATCGACATGTTCGTGACACTCCTCGGGCGTGGCGAAGACGGTGCGTACGAGGTGACCGTCGGCAGTCCGCGCCTTGCGGACGAGGTGCTCGGCACCGTGTCCCCCTACGCGCTCGACGATGTGTACGACGCGATCGCGGGGGCGCTTGCATCGGCCGGCATGACCGTCAGTCGCAACCCGCTCGTGCACCGCCCGACCTTCGTCGAAACGCGAACTCTGTCTGAGGTCGACGAGGCTGCCGCCAAGCGCGACTCTGAGGACCTGCGGCTCGCGGCGGCCGAGCTGCGCCGCCTCGGCGCGGCGGCCGACGATGTCATCCATGTGCGCGACTGGCATCACATCACCTGGAACAACTGCCTCGTCGAGAACAGCGAGAGCGTGGGCAAGCACGTCTACATGCCCACCTACGGCGCCTCGAACCCCGATCTCGCCCCGATCGACGACGAGATGGAGCAGTGGTGGACCTCACGCGGCTTCACCGTGCACCGGCTCGCCGACTTCAGCTCGTTCGCCGAGCGCCAGGGCGTCGTGCACTGCATCAAGAAGTACCTCGCGCGGTCGGCGTAGGTGGGTCCGTCAGCGACGGGCTCGGTGACGACGGTCACCGACTATTTCCACCAAACCCTGCATTTCACTGTACAGTGAAACTGTGCGAGCAAATGAAGAGATGGCGGCTGCCGCCATCCGGCGTGTGCTTCCACCGGGCGCCGAGATGACGGAGTGGTTCGCCCCCGAGGCCGACTTCATGGTCGGATTCGCCGCGCACAGGGTGCCGATCGACATCACGTGGGCGGGGGCGGGCTACCCCCGTGACGTCAAGCGCGCCCTGGGCGAGCGCCCGCCGGGCCGCGAGGCAGAACTCGTCGTCGTGGCGAAGGAGTTCTCCGAGGGTTCCCGGGAACTGCTGTCCTCTCTTGGCGTCAGCTGGGTCTCGATGACGGGCTCCGCATCCCTTCGACTCGGCCCGATCTGGGTGGACCGGCAGGAGGTTCCGCCCAAACCCGCTCCACTCGCGCCATCCCCGCAGACATGGACTGCGGCCGTCTCAGAAGTCGCCGAAGTATGTCTCGCCGATCGCATCCACGGCGGCGAGCGGGTCCCCCGCGTGGAGGATCTGTCTGCTCGAACCGGCCGTTCGTTCGGCACCGTCTCGCGTGCTCTGCGGATGTTCGATGCCTCGCAGTGGACCGGGATCGCAGCAGAAGCGCATCGCGACGGGTCCCGGCGCGTGTGGATCGACCCGTCGGACATGCTGGACAGCTGGGCGGCGTATCAGCGCGACCACCGGACCGCCATCGCGTGGTTCCACACGCTGAGCGACGACCTCGATGTGATCGCCCGCCGACTGGAGGATGCACTCGGCCGGATCGCTATCACGGGCGGCTACGCCGCAGGCCTGCTGGCCCCATTTGCGACTGCCGTGACATCCGTCCGCTGCTACACACGCGACGAGCACATTCAGCCCGACGCGCTGCGCGAGGCCGGGCTGACACCCGTCGCGCGTCCGAGCCGCGTGGGCGTGTCGGTGGCTGGGCCGAGTATCCTGGGCGAGTCGTCGCGACACGACGGGCTCACAATCGCCTCGCCGGTACGCGTCTACGCCGATGTACTCACCGAGGGCGTCCGGGGCGAGGATCTCGCCGACCACCTGCGCACGCACGCGATCGGCTTCTGATCCATGACCGAGCAGCCGCGATCTCGCGAGGCGCGCGCACGTGCTGAGACTGCACTGGCCGCACTCCTCGATGCCACAGGGGAGCATTGGCGCGAGATCGTCGTGATCGGCGGGCTGGTGCCCGATGTCATCGCGCCGGGCGCCGTCGCACATCAGGGGACCGCCGACGTCGACGTCATGCTCGACCTCGCTCTCGTGTTCGACAGAGACGAGCAGGACTTCGGCTGGCTGGAGCAAGCCCTCACCGCGGTCGCCGCGTTCAGCGCAGCGTTCGAACCAGCGATGGACGATCGCAGTAATCCGTGACGCCGAGGGTCCGCCGTCTGCATCCCGCGGCCCCTCCGCGCGAGCGTCTGGCCATCATCGGTGAGATCGCCTCGCTGACCCTGTGCACTCGTCAGGCGGGCCCATCCCCCAGCCGCTCCGCGAGAAACTCCCGCACCTCGGCGATCGCGCGGTCGCTCGCATCCGGCCCGGTCAGCGTGGAGTGGGAGCGCCACCGGGGCTTGGCGAGGGTCGTCACGACGATGCGGTCCTTCAGCAGCTTCTTCGCCGCGGCCGCCTTGGAGGCCGGCGCCATCGCGTCGCATCCGAACCGGTACGCACGGACCCGCAGATCGGGATGCTCCTCCAGCGCGTCGCGGTCGTCCTGAGACAGTCCCAGCCCTCCGACCGGGAACAGCGGTGCCGCGTGCTGAGCCACGACGGCCGCGGCGACGGCTTCGTCCACGGCGAGCGCGAGCGCGTACCCACCGCTGAAGCACATCCCGATCACGCCGTACCGGCCCTGCGGGGCGAGGTGCTGCGCGGCGAACGCCTTCAGCCATCCGGTGGATCGGCTGGCGGCGCCGCTTCCGAACATGTGCACCTCGCGTCGCACGCAGACCTCGCGCGCACTGCCGATGAAGCCCGGATCGCCGTCCCTGCCCAGGATCGAGGGGACGAAGACCCGGAAGTCCGCCGACAGCGTGTTCGCGAGCCTCTCAAGGTGCCTGTCGATCCCGGGCAGCTCGTGCAAGAGGAGCACTGCCGGGCGCGACGGCGGATGCTTCTCGTGCTCGGCCTCGTAGAAGACGTGGGTCCGCCCGTCGTGCTCGAAGATGTCGCGACGCCAGCCTTCGGGGCACCAGAGTCGGTCGGTCGGTGAATCCGTCATCGCGCGCAACCCCTGTCCGCTGCCTTCCGAGAGCGATGCGATGAACAGTAGCGGCGCGATGCTCGCGAGGGACAGTCCCGGGGGTCGCCGATCTACCCCAGCCACGTCCCCGCAAGTGCCAGCACCACGAAGCTCGCGTTGTACACGACGTGCACCAGCACCGCACCCCAGATGCGCCCCGTCAGGAGCACCAGCGCCGAACACACCACACCGAGCACCGCGACCGACAGCACCTCCCCCGCGCCGTTCGCGCCGACCAGCCAGTGCCCGAGCACGAACAGACCGGTGCTCACCAGCCCGGCCGCGAGCCCCGCGACGAGCTTGCCGAACGGTCGCCGCAGGATCGTGTAGAGCGACACGAGCACGACCGCGCGGAAGAAAAACTCCTCGAGCACCGGCGCCACGACCACCGGGGCGATCAGGTCGGTGAAGACCCACCCGTCGGGCAGCGCCCCGCCGATGGTCGGGTACGACGGCAGCGCGCCGGTTCCCCCGGTGGCGACGTCGATCCACCCCTGGCACGTGCGCACGATGAGCCCCAGCCCGAGCCCCCACACGAGGTCCTTCGGCGAGAACCGCAGCAAGTATGCCGGCCGCGAGCGCAGGAACGCCCACAGGACGGTGCCGCCCATCGCGACCCACAGCACACCCGTGGCGACGAACCCCGATACGGATGCAGGCAGCAGCCGTTCCGCCCCGGCCCCGATCAGGACGCCGGCGCCGAGCGCGAGGATCGCGACCCCGAGCACCAACTCCCGCCATCGGGACGTCGTGCGCCCGCCGAGGCGCCAGTCGGTTCGGCGCGAACTCATCGAGCGTGAACGCCGGGTCGGCGTCTCCTCCGCGGGTTCAGCATCCGAATCCGGCCCGTAGCCGGCCGCCTCCGGCGCCCCCGCGGCGTCAGGATCGCGAAACCTGGCCAGGTCGGCCTGCTCGCCCTCGATCCCACCGTCCCGCACGCCGACGGGCTCATCGAGCTCGTCGGTAGAGTGGGTCGGCACGCGCCATACGCTACCGCCCTCCCGCGCGATCCGAATCACGTCACGGAGCACTCTTGGTCGAGATCCTCACTGTCTGCACGGGCAACATCTGCCGTTCTCCGCTCGCGGAGCTCCTGCTGCGCACGCGCCTGATGGACCTGCACCCGACCGTCTCGAGCGCCGGCACACGGGGTCTCGCCCGCGCCCCGATGACACCCGAGTCGGTCTCCCTCGCCGACCAGCTCGGTGTGCCTGCAGACATCGCCACGCAGCACCGCTCACGGTTCCTGACCGAGCACATGCTCAAGTCTCCCGATCTCATCCTCGCGATGAGCCGCAATCATCGCCGCGTCATCGCCGAACTCGCCCCCACCCGCCTCCGCTCGACCTTCACGGTGCGCGAGTTCGCGCGGCTCGCCGCTGACCTCTCCGACGCCGAGATCATCGAGGCCGCGACGACCGCCGGAACGGACGCCGCGTCCCGCGTTCGCGCCGCCGCAGCCCTCGTCGCCACGCGGCGCGGCATCGCCCCACCGCCGAAGTCGCAGACCGACGACGACGTAACCGACCCGTTCGGCCACTCATGGCAGACCTACGTCAGCAGCGCGAACCAGCTGGTGCCGGCCCTCGACGAGGTGGAGCGGGTCGTGCGAGCGGCGCT
Source organism: Microbacterium thalassium (assembly GCF_014208045.1). Lineage (NCBI taxonomy): Bacteria > Bacillati > Actinomycetota > Actinomycetes > Micrococcales > Microbacteriaceae > Microbacterium > Microbacterium thalassium. The sequence goes on along the minus strand of NZ_JACHML010000001.1, from coordinate 1,515,409 downwards.
CGCCTGACCATCGCCGATGTCCGGCGCAACCGCGTAGGTCTCGCACCTGAGTAGGTTCCTCGAGCGGGTCCTATGCGCGCACCGGGTGACCAGGACGGCCAGACCTTCGCCATCGCTCAGGAAAGCCTCAGCATCCCCGCGACCATCGACTGTGATGAGACGTTGAGTGCCAAACTGGCTGTCCACTTCGCTCACTCCCAATGATCGGCAGGCCATGTGCTGTCAGGTTCCCGTCACGCGCGCGTCACACGACGCCGCTAACCTGCGTGCGGGGCTACATGGGGGAAGGGCCATTACGTGACGTCGAGCCTTGAGAAGGTCGACGCGACACCGACGTCGCGGTCCGACCCGGCAACCGCTCAGACAGACAACGAGCTCGACCCTGGAGTGTCATCTGCCCCGTCCGCGGCGACGAACGAACCTCGTCTTGCCGTGCCCCCCGATGGGTGGCGCAAGCGCTTCGCGCGGCGCCTGTGGATCAGCGACCTGCTCACGCTGATATGGGTCGTCTATGGCACGCAGATCGCATGGTTCGGTCTCGGCAATGCTCAGGTCTCGATGCGCGAGGACCATCGCCTGAGCGACATCTCCTACTGGATGTTCTCGGCGGCCCTGATCGTGCTCTGGATGTGGGTCCTGAGCCTGTCGGACTCACGCAGCGACCGCATCATGGGATCTGGCAATACCGAGTATGTGCGCATCGTGGACGCGAGCATCCGGCTGTTCGGCGTGATCGCGATCGGTGCGTTCCTCTTCCGGGTCGATGTCGCGCGCGGCTTCCTGCTGATCAGCCTGCCGCTTGGCATCTCCGTACTGCTCTTCGAGCGCTGGTTGTGGCGGCAGTGGCTCATCTCACAGCGCCACATCGGCAGGTACTCCGCCAAGGTGCTACTGGTGGGCTCAGATGCGTCGGTCCGCGAGATCGCGCACGAACTCGCGCGCACTCCCAGCGCCGGATACCGCGTCGTCGGCGCCTGTGTCCCGACAGGCCGCGTCGCCGCCACGATCGACGGGACCGACATCCCGATCATGGGCAACGTCAACGCGATCGAACAGGCCATCGCGATCACAGGTGCCGATACCGTCGCCGTTTCCAGCACCGACGAACTGCCCCCGCACAAGGTCAAGCAGATCTCGTGGAATCTCGTTGCCGGCCAGCAGCACCTCGTACTGGCACCGAGCATCATTGACATCGCGGGCCCACGCATTCATACCCGGCCTGTTTCCGGTCTGCCCCTGATCCACGTCGAGACGCCGAGGTTCAGCGTTGGTCAACGGTTCCTTAAGCGGTCGATGGATGTCGTGATCACGACAGCGGGGACCGTCCTGATCAGTCCGGTCCTGGCGTTCCTTGCTATCTCGGTTCGCCTGTCCGGCCCGGGCCCGATCCTGTTCAAGCAGGTGCGCGTCGGCTACCAAGGCCGCGAGTTCACGATGTTCAAGTTCCGGTCGATGGTCGACAACGCCGAGGACCTCCTCGAGGACCTCAAGGACAAGCAGCGGGACGCTGGCAACGAGGTGCTGTTCAAGATGAAGAACGACCCGCGCATCACCTCGATCGGCAGGATAATGCGCAAGTACAGCCTCGACGAGTTGCCGCAGCTGTACAACGTGATCGGCGGCTCCATGTCCCTCGTCGGCCCGCGCCCGCCGCTCCCGTCGGAGGTCGAGCAGTACGCGGATCATGTGCATCGCCGCTTTCTCGCGAAGCCGGGCATGACCGGTCTGTGGCAGGTCTCGGGGCGCTCGATGCTCTCGTGGGAGGAGTCTGTCCGCCTGGATCTTTCCTACGTCGAGAACTGGTCGCTCGTTGGCGACATCACGATTCTGGCGAGGACAGGCAGGGCAGCTCTAGCGCCCGGCGAAACCGCGCACTGAGCGAGCGAGCCAGGATGCAACGTAACGATTGGGAGGCACAGACTTGAGCGAGACCACCGACTTCACAGTGCCCGAGCGAATCCTTGTCACAGGGGGTGCCGGGTTCCTCGGCTCCCACCTCGTCGACCGGTTGCTCGACGACGGGCATGAGGTACTTTGCGTCGACAACTTCTACACGGGCTCGAAGCGCAACATCGTGCACCTCCTGCAGCATCCACGCTTCGAGTTGCTGCGCCACGACGTGACGTTTCCGCTCTATGCGGAAGTTGACCGAATCTACAACCTTGCGTGCCCCGCGTCGCCGATTCATTATCAGCGCGACCCCGTGCAGACGACCAAGACCTCCGTCATCGGCGCAATCAACATGCTTGGGCTGGCCAAACGACTGAAGGTGCCCATCCTCCAGGCCTCTACCTCCGAGGTATACGGCGATCCGGAGGTACACCCTCAGGACGAGTCCTACTGGGGCCGCGTGAACCCCATCGGTCCACGATCCTGCTATGACGAAGGCAAGCGCGCTGCAGAGACCCTGTTCTTCGATTACCACCGGCAGCACCGGACTGACATCAAGGTGATGAGGATCTTCAACACCTACGGGCCGCGCATGGACCCGGCGGACGGTCGCGTGGTTTCGAACTTCATCGTTCAAGCTCTGCGCGGTGAACCGATTACGATCTACGGCGACGGGTCGCAGACACGGTCGTTCTGCTTCGTCGACGACCTGATCGACGGAATGGTTCGACTGATGGCCACTCCGCCTGGGTTCACCGGACCGGTCAACGTTGGGAACCCCGGAGAGTTCACGATGCTGGAACTCGCTGAGGCAGTTCTGCGACTTACAGCGAGCGAATCCGAAATTGAGTTCCTGCCGCTTCCGCAAGATGATCCGAAGCAGCGCCAGCCGGACATTTCTGTAGCGGAAGGAGAGCTCGGATGGCGGCCGCGGATCGACCTCGAGTCCGGCCTCGCCAGCACCGTGGACTACTTCAGGATGCTTCTGTCAGTCGACCCCCGAGCGGTCGAGCGGACGGCATGAGGACCATACCCCAACCGATCCTCGGGACGACCCGCCAGCCCCCGGAATCTACCGCTACGCGCATCGCGGGGAGGGGCACCGGAATCGTCCACTCCCTTGCTGCGAGGCGAAGCGTCGCGAGGAGGTTCCTGTGCGTCTGTCTGTGATCGGCTGTGGTTATCTCGGCGCCGTCCACGCGGCGGCGATGGCGTCGATCGGGCACGACGTGGTCGGCATCGACGTCGACGCCCGCAAGATCGAGTCGCTGCAGGCCGGGCGCGCGCCGTTCTTCGAGCCGGGACTGCAGGAGATCCTCGAGGACGGGATCGCGTCGGGCCGGCTGCGGTTCTCGACCGATTTCGCCGATGCCGCCGGCGCCGCCGTGCACTTCGTCGGCGTCGGGACCCCGCAGCAGAAGGACGGCTACGCCGCCGACCTCACCTACGTCAACGCGGCCGTGGACGCGCTGATCCCCCACCTGAACGCGGGCGACATCGTCGCCGGGAAGTCCACCGTCCCGGTGGGCACCGCCGCCGCCCTGGCCGAGAAGGTCGCGCCCACCGGCGCGACGCTGGTGTGGAACCCCGAGTTCCTCCGCGAGGGCTTCGCCGTGCAGGACACCATCGACCCCGACCGGCTCGTCGCCGGCGTCCCGACGGGCCCGGCCGGCGAGCAGGCGACCGGGATCCTGCGCGAGGTGTACCACACCGCGATCGCGAAGGACACGCCGTTCATCGTCACCGACTACGCCACCGCCGAGCTGGTCAAGGTCGCCGCCAACGCGTTCCTGGCCACCAAGATCAGCTTCATCAACGCCATGGCCGAGATCGCCGAGTCCACCGGCGCCGACGTCACCCAGCTCGCCGACGCGATCGGGCACGACGCACGCATCGGCCGCCGCTTCCTCGGCGCCGGCATCGGGTTCGGCGGCGGCTGCCTCCCCAAGGACATCCGGGCGTTCTCCGCCCGCGCCGAAGAGCTCGGCCGCGGCGAGTCCGTCGCGTTCCTGCGCCAGGTCGACGAGATCAACCTGCGCCGCCGCGAACGCGCCGCACAGCTGGTCGTCGACGCGCTCGACGGCTCCGTGCACGGCAAGAACGTCACCGTCCTCGGTGCGGCCTTCAAGCCCCACTCCGACGACATCCGCGACTCCCCCGCCCTCGACGTCGCGGTGCGCCTGCACGGCCTGGGTGCGAACGTCACCGTCACCGACCCCGAGGCGATCGACAACGCCCGCCGCGTGCACCCCCAGCTCACCTACGTGCACGACCGCGACGAAGCCCTCGCCGGCGCCGACGCCGTCATCGTCGTCACCGAATGGGACCACTACCGCCGCGAACTCGACCCCGCCCACGCCGCCACCCTCGTGAACGGCACCATCGTCGTCGACGGCCGCAACTGCCTCGACCCCGCCGCCTGGCGTGCCGCCGGCTGGACCTACCACGGCATGGGACGGCCACGATTGTCAGCTCTGTCAGATGTGAGCCGCGCGATCGCTGGTTCACCTAGCGGTAACAGCGCGACGCTAGCGTGAGGCTTATGGAGGTGACGAGCGACGGCAGTCGGTACGCGTCGCGGCTCGATTCGCTCACTGGGTTGAGGTGGTTCGCAGCTCTCGCTGTTTTCGTTCACCACTCGACCGGGCTCTTCTCGCGCGTGCCCGCCGCACCCCAGGCCCTCGACTTCGTTGTTGGTGAGGGCCGAGTGGGTGTCTCCTTCTTCTTCGCCCTCAGTGGATTTGTGCTCGCATGGGCGTGGCGGCCGGAGTTGTCACATCGGGAGTTCTACCGTCGGCGGGTAGCGCGAATCCTCCCGCTCGGGTGGCTGACAACGGTCCTTGCGATGATGCTCGTCTCTGCAAGAGGAGCCACTGAACTGATTGGCGCTCTTCCAGGAGCGACAATGTCGCTCGCATTCATTCAGGCGTGGGTTCCGGACGAGCGCTTCTACTTCGGCGGCAACCCCGTTGAGTGGTCGTTGTCGGTCGAGGCGTTCATGTATGCGCTCTTCCCGTTTCTGGTTCCACTTGTTCGTCGCCTTACGATCTCGGGTCTCATCGCCCTCGCCACGGTCACCGCCTCCACAGGGATCGTCTACTCGGTCGCCATGCAGTTCACGGCGACGAATCTCGAGTGGACCACGTACATCTTTCCCATTCCGCGGCTCACAGAATTCGTACTTGGCGTATGCGCCGCCGTCGCGGTAAGGCGGGGCGTCCCACGGATTCCGCTGTGGGCGGCGACCCTAGGTGCGATTTCAGCTTGGCAGGGCGCTGCATGGCTCCCGGGCACCATTGGGTGGGGACCTGCCGTCGCAGTCCCGTTCGTCGTGCTGATCGTCGCGGCCGCACAAGCCGATATAGCACAGGAGTCGAGCGTCTTCCGCAACCGCTGGATTGTGCGATTGGGAGAATGGTCATTCGCCTTCTACTTGATCCATCAGATGGTCATCCGCACCCTCGCAGCAACGTTTGGGCTCCAAACGAACTGGTCTGGTGCCATCGCGATGGCGCTGGGTGCCGCAGCCGCCGCCGTGACGCTCTCAGCTGCTCTCTATCACTCCGTGGAGTTGCCGCTCGAGCGATGGATTCGACGCACGAGGCTCCCTCGACTTGATGCGGTACTTGTACGCGGCCGGCGTTCGTCCGGGCGAGGCTAGAGATGGCGCTTGGGACGGAGCGAAGTCGGGCGGCTCACGGGGCACATCTCAACCAGGAGGACAGACACTTGTCTGACCATCCACCACCCGCGAGTTCGGATCGCGTCCATGCAACTGGCAACGCTGGTCGCGACGCCGCAGATCGCACAGCAACAGCCGACCTGAGAAGAGCGGATCCACCAAGACATGATGAAGCACCTCCTAGTGGCACTTGTGGGCGTGGCCCCGGCAAGCCGACCCAAGAACTCGCTACTCCGAAAACTCGGCTGGTCAATCGGGCACGACACCGCGATCGGCCCGGGCATCTATTGGAGGCTCGACAGTGTGTCCGTAGGCGCCTGTGCGCGCATTGGACCATTGAACGTCTTTCGTGACCTCGCAGACCTGGAACTTGGCGAACGAGGCAGAATTGGCCAGTGGAACTGGATATCCGCATCCCGACCGCTTCGCCGAGCCGGAGGCAGTGGGTCGCTAGCTATCGGGGCGGACTCGGCGCTCACTGCGCGCCACTACCTGGATGTGAGCGGTGGTGTTCGCGTCGGGCATCACACGACGGTCGCCGGAGTCAGATCAACCTTCATAACGCATGGAATCGATTGGAAGCGCGCAAGGCAACGTACGCGAGGCATCTCGATCGGAAACTACTGCATTGTGTCGTCAAACGTTGCGCTAGCGCCGGGTACACACGTTTCAGACTGTGTGGTTGTCGGGATGGGAACCACTTTGAGCGGCGAGGTAGGCCCCAGCGGTGCGCTCGTGACGGCGTCGCGTGGTAGTGCTGTCAGGACCGGTCTTGAAGGAGCGTACTTCTCACGTGAAATCGGCTACATCAATAAGGTCGAACATGCCGTCGACTAGCTCTCGCTCGACGTTGCGCGGCCTGGCTACCGATCCCAGGACTCGGGTCGTGGGTGCCGTGCACGCGCGTCTAGTGGCTCCTCTCGCGCGCTTCCGACTCGAGCGAAGGGCGCTAAGGGAGTCTTCCCTGGTGACGGGGTCCGTGCCCGTCGATGTCTCACTGACAAGCCACGGCGACCGATTGCAGCAGGTTCACGTCGCAATAGAGTCGATAGCACAGGGGTCGATGCGACCACGCTCGATCACGCTGTGGCTGGACATTCCAGAGACCTCCTGGGAGCCGACGCCCTGGCTCAAGTCACAGGTCTCCCGAGGGCTCACCGTTCGGTTTACGAGCAACTATGGCCCACATACGAAGTACTACCCCTATTGTCTGGAGCGACCGGACGCCGGCTCGACGTTGGTCACCGCAGACGACGACATTCTGTATCCACGCAATTGGCTCGAGGTCCTATGGAGCGAGTTTCTCCAGTCCGGGGGCGAGACCGTCGTGTGCCATCGTGCGCATCACATTGAGCTAGCGGATGACAACACGATCGCGCCGTACCTTGACTGGACTCGTTGCACCACGACCGCGCCGTCGCCACGAATATTCGCAACCGGCGTCTCTGGAGTCATCTACCCCAAGCGAATGGTTTGTGCGCTTCGAGACGCCGGAACGGCCTTCCTCGATGAGGCCCCCCGCGCAGACGATGTCTGGCTCCACCGAGTCGCCCTTCGAGAGCGCGTACCAGTTCGGCAGGCGACGCGTGCACCTCTCGACTTGACCGCTGTATCGGGAACCCAGGCGATGAGTCTGGGGGCTGCAAATGTCTTCGGGGAGGGAAACGACCTACAGATACGCGCCACATACTCCAGCGCGGACATCGCGCGACTTCAAGCTGGGTAGGACCACGTCTCAGCGGGCCGATCGCTCCACTTGTCATCTGAGCAGCATTGCGTCCGTGATGGCCGCCTCATATGCGCCTATGACGTTCTCAAGAGCATGACGCTGGATGTGGGGGGCGCGAGCATCCCACTCTTCAGGTCGCAACGGTCCGTCCGCGAGAGACTCCTCCAACGCACGCGAGAGGCCACGAACGTCGCCAACCTCGACAATGCGTTCCGTGCCGCCCACGGCCTCGGGTAGCCCTCCGCTGTTGGTCGCGACCACTCGGCATCCTGAGGCCAAGCCCTCGATCGCCACGAGTGGATACACCTCGGGCGGAGAAGCCGATGACGGGATCACGAGCACCTCGTGCGCTCGCATTTCAGACGCAATCTGCGCTGGTCCCATCGCGCCGAGAAAATCGACCCGAACACCGCGGGTCTCTGCCAGCGCCGAGAGGATGCCCTCCTCGGGGCCAGCACCGATGACCGTGAGACGCGTGTCCGGGCGCAATGTGGAGATTGCATCCACGGCGATGTCGAGGCCCTTGGCACCGACGAGCCGCCCGACAAAGAGCAACCCGCTGCGCCGTCGTCCCGGCACTGGGTAGAAGAGGGAATCGTCATACGGATTCGGCATGAATCGTACCGGTACCGGTAGTTGGTCACCCAGCCAGCGAGAGACGACATAGGTGGATCGCCGCGGAAGAGCCGCCGCCTTGATGCGGTCGCGCAACCGCGGTGAGTTGCGACTGGCCGCTCGCAGCGGCGCATGGAGCACGGTGATGCGGGGAGTGCGCACAATCCCAACCACCAGCGGCCAGGCGAGCGCCAGGCTCACGTTCGACTCGACGACCACTGACGCGCTACGTAGGAGCCGCGCAAGCTTCCACCATCCCGGATTGCGTACGACCCCAGGGGCTGGGCCCCCCGGCGTCGCGGTGACAACGGTCACCTCCCACCCACGCGCGGCCAGGCCCTCCGCGAGGATCTGTGTCACTCGTTCGATTCCTCCAATGCTAGGCAGGTATGCATATGACAGAATGACCACTCGGCGTACCCGCCGCCTTGCCTCAGTTGGCATGTGCACCGCCTCTCATCGAACTCGCCCCTTGACACTGCGAGCACGTTCCCCCAGCGGGCCATCCCGTAGGATGCGGTCCAACATATCGACAGTGTTCCGCGGGCTCATGTGCGCCTCGTAGTATTGCGCGCCACGTTCGCCGACTGAAGTCCTCGCGGACCGGTCACCTATCAGCTGAACTACCCGGGATGCGTACTCGGAGGCCCCTGCATTTGCGTCGCTTGCCGCAATCGCGCCAGCACTCCAGGCGGACTGATAGGTGCTGCCCGAACTGGGCCCGATCGTGGTCACGACGGGAACGCCGTTCGCTAGGAACGCAGCCACGCTACTCCGCCGCGGGTCTACGCCCGACCGAGGAAACGGCGCCAGCGCGAGGTCAGCGGAAGCCAACACGCGTCCAACTTCCTCCGGAGCCAAGCCCTCGAGGAACCTCACTCGCTCCGACCCAAGGGGTGCAAGCGCACGTTGAGCCAACGATCGGTGCCTCCCGACGTACACGGCCGCAATGTCCGCTGCCACAGCACCTGACGTCGCCTGCCGAAGCCACTCCGCGCGTTCTGCGTCCAGGCCGCCGAATACAGCAAGCAGGACGTCGCTGGAAGCCAAGCCGAATTCGGACCGATCAACTCCCCTCGGGGCCACCGGTATGTTGCTGAATACCGGCACCACACACCCCCGCGGTGCGAGGCCTCTCGCCCGCCTGGCCCATTCGTCACTGGTGAACACGCAGGAATCGGATAGCGACACAAGCCGTCGAAACTGGGCTCGCTGATACGCCCACATCACGACGCTGCCAAGCGTGCCGGCAGGCGTCGCGTAGCTCTCGTGCGCGAAGAGAACGAACTGCCCCCGATAGCCCCGACGCCGTAGTTCTCTGGGCAACCAAGCGAGCCGCGGGTTGAATCCGCGAGCACCATAAGCGAACTGTTCGAACTGCAGCACGACCGCATCGGGCGCGTCTGCGACGATCACGTCTATCAGCCGTGAGAGCGAGTGGTCACCCTGGCCATGCCATGCAACTCTCGAGCCGATGCCAGAAATCGGGGCCGCGCTCTCGCTGCTAACAAGAGTGACTTGGTGCCCCCGCGCGCCCAGGCCGATGGCGATCACAGCCGAATGATCACCGATTCCGTTGATCCGTGGCGGAGCGACGGGAAAAACGACATGGACTCTCATCTGACCGACCAGGAGCGGGCTGGTGAGCGAGTCCGCCAACGCGTGACACCGTGTGCTATCGGCATCACAGCTGAAGTGTCGGGTGCACTTGTCGGGTGCATCCACCGCGTCGCGAGCAGGATCAGCATGATCGCAAACACCCCCTGAGTCGACGGCTGCTGCGTGACTCCGCCAATCAGTAGCGTTGCTGAGAAGAGGGCGCCCACTGTGACGACGTGGGCTGGGGCCTTTCCTGCGCCAACAAGAATGTATGTGAGCACACCGGCGACGACAACCAAACGAGCCGTTGCCAACAGGAATCCCACGACGCCGAGTTCATACACCCACTTCTGGGACTCAGTCTCGATCACGACTGTGGACCCGAGGGCTAGAAATGCCGCGCTACTGCCCGCGCCGGCACCCGCACCAAACAAGGTGAGTGGTCCTTCCGCGTAGCCGAGGATTCCTCCGAGAATACGAGCATCTGTCTCTTCCGCCTGGGAGGCCAGTTCGACGCGGTCCGAGAACGAATCAATGACGCCAGGGAAGAGCGTTCCGGCGATCCAGATCGTCGCGGCAATCAACGCAGCCATCGCCGCAAGCCCGAGGAGGCTTGAGAACGAGCCTCTTCTGATCAGCATCCAGACGAACGCGGCTACCACGACCATGACCAGAATGACAGCCGTTCGCGCACCGGACAATGCTGTCAACGTGACAGCGGCGACAACGCAGGCGATCGCCACCCATCGGGGGATCACCTTTGACTCGGTACCGGCGAGCCCCAACGCGGCGCCGAGCCCCGCGAGGCCCACCAGCCCAATCGGCGCGCTGAACGTGCCAGACGGCCGCACCACTTCTCCGGGATTCACGAAGTAGGCCGCCTCGCCGCCAATCTCCTGATTGACGACGGAGTCCGGTGCGCTCAGCACCTGAACGATCACCAGAGGCAGATTTGCCATCAACGCAATCGCCACCACCACCGTCACGACAAAGACGGGCCTTCGCGGCGGGAAAGCGAGAAGAAACGCGAGCAGCATCAACGGCGCCAGATACGAGCGAACCCCAGCGGTTGCCGCACCCAACGATAGTGAACCCCCGATCACCTGGAGCGCAGTCATCACCGCCGCTACCAAGGCAAGCGCCCAGAACCAGCCGGTCCGTCTCGCGCGCCAGTGCCCAGCCCAGAGCAGCGATACGAACGTGATCATGAGCACTGCATCGCGGAACACGTACATCACAGTGCCTGTGCCAGGAACCCACTTGCGAACCGCGCCTTCGAAGCACCACAGGCCGACGTAGATGGCCAGCATCCAGGCACTCACGCGACTGGAACCCACCTGCGCCGAGCGGCCCGCGAGTTCGCGGTCTGCACGAGGAGTACTCACCACCACAACCCCACATAGGAAGGACTCCGACCGCGCACGGTTGAAACACCGACTACGACAGACTTCGGAGGAAGTGGGCTGAAGGCACCGTCACCCGTACGTCGACCGTCCGCGCACCGCACACACCCTGCGCACAAACGAGCACTCTTCCCTTCATCGCGCGATCAGCGTTTCTTCCCGGAGAGCGCTCCACCTCGTTGCGCGCGAGTTGCAGGTCTGGCGCCAGAAACAGACTAGCCGGTCATCATCGCGCCGCTGATCGCTGGACCAGACAGTTAACTTGCTCGCAACGAGGCCGGCGAAGAACGTCCTGCACGCGGCTCCCGTCTCGCTAGTCGCGACCCGCATGCCCAGCACGTCGCGATGCCCGTCGTCGTTGACGCAGGTAGCCCTGACGAACCTTGATGACGCGCCCACCCTCACAGAAGTTCATCGTCAGCGCGTCCGCTGCGACAAGCGTGGGTGGGCCCGCGTCGCGCAGGCGCCGGTGCCGGAACTGGTGGACGTGCTCGTCGAGATACGCGGCCATCCGGGACACCTGCGACTTCGACAGCGAGTGGATCCCGAACTGCTTGACGAGCTTGTCCTCGGGTCGCGTGGCGACGCCGGTGAGGCGGCAGTCGGCGGCGACAGTGATCATCGCCGACTCAGCGCGCTTACACCGGTCGAGCAGCCAGTCCGCGAAGTAAGTCCTCGCCCCGAGCGTTCGGACGTGAACGTCGACCATGCAGACGCGGGTGGCCAGGTCGCACTGCCGGTATCCGCTACGCCGCGCGGTCCGACCAGGGCTCGGCATGGACCGTTCGGCGCAGACAACAGCGTCGGCATGCTCGTGCAGCAGTGGGTTAGCCCTGGTCTGCAGCAGGCTGCGCATCAGAACGGCGACGCATCGTGAAGGGCTTCAGCGGGCACACTCGCAGGTCGACAACACGCGCGTCTCCTACGAGCCAGACTCGAGATTCAATACGCCATGCACGAGGCGGACAACCTGGCTAGCGAGGCCCACAAGTGCGAGGCTGGCAGAGAAGGCGATGGCACCCCAGGTAGTCGACAAGTCCAGCGCCGAGAGCCCGACGATTGCCCAGACCACCGCAAATGGAATGTAGGACCAGCTGTAGCGATTCCACCCACGCGCGTAGTTGATCGCCCCGATGCCGCCCCGGCTGAAATTGACGATCACCGTGCCGAGCCCAAGGGCTGCAAGTTCAGGGGTTAGACCAGCGTACTCGGGGCCCAGAATCGACAACAGGAGTGGTCCAGCCAGGATGAGTCCGGTCAAGTAGGCCACAGCGAGCAAGAGGTACACGCTGGACACCTGTCCCAGCGACCGCAGCACGCTTGAACGCGTGGGCGCACTTCGCGCGATCGATGGCGCGACGATATTGCGGACGACATCGTTCACGACGGCGAAGGCGACGGCGAATCTAGTTAGTGCGGCGATCTCCGCGATCGCATCGGTGTTGCCGTTGATTGTAAGGAGGATTGTCACGAGTTGTTCGGCGAGGATCAGCGCGAGCGCGGATGGCAATGCGCTACGACTCGCCGAAATAAAGTCCTCACGTCCCACTGGGTGGGTTCCCGCACCCCAGTCCGCGTGGTGTTTCGCAGTGCGCGAACGCGCAAGGTACAAATACGCAGCGGCAATCGCACCTGCGAATAGGAAGGCGGGCGGCGACGACACCCCGAGCAGAAATAGAGCCGCCACAAGACCCAAGCGGACGATGGCACTCCAAAGGGCCGTACCCTGGAGCGACTTGTATTCGCGAAACACCTGCAGGGCGACGGTTACGAGACTCGTTGAAATCGCCGCAAGCGCGGTCAAGGCAATAGCGAGCACTGACAATGCCAAAATGAGGGGGCTCGCACCATTGGCAAATAGTAGATAGATAGCCAGCACGAGTCCCGGGAGAACTACCGCGGCCGCTAGAATTCGTCGGAACTGCATGGCGGCTCTGAAGTAAGGCGACACGTCCTTCCCAGCCGCCGCCCCTTCGCCAGCCAGGGCGAGCAGCTTGCTGTTGACACCGGCATCCGAGAGCGTGGTGACAAGACCCAGAGCGGAAAGCGCAATTGCGTAGAGTGCGTAGTCCTGCTTGTCCATCGAACGCACGATCATGACACTGGCGAATAGGCCAATTGCCTGGACAGCGAAGCCATTGCTAGTGAATGCGGCGAGCAATCGTAGTCGCCTCACACGACCTCCCTATGCACTCCAAGGAGCGTTCGATCTCGTCGCACCTCAAAGGCTCGTGGCTCCAGGGAGCGGTATGCGGGCAAATTCACTTGGTTCATCTCATGGTGCCCCAGTAGGGCGACACCGCGCCGCTTCTGGCTCCTATCAGGAATCGCGCCGTGGGGCTCGACGGCTCCTGGGCCGGGGTAAGGGTAATGGTGGCGGCCTACGATCGGCGGTAGAATCGTCCGATCGCCGCGGCAGACCTGGCCGCAGTGCGCTGGAGCGCAAGACGCAAACTAGATTCGGCACGAAAGGGTCCCCCCGCAACCTTGAGATACTCCTTCTGCGCGAAGCTCGGCGCGCGACCCGACATTACGGCCCGCTGAATGTATCCGCCGCGCCACGGCTTCGCAGACCCGGTTGCGTGCGCAAGAAGGTTGTTACCCATAACAAAACCCATCCCATCGGGCCCAGTGGTATTGATCTCAACTTTCGTCGTCATGAGGGCATAGTTGAGCCTGTCCTGATCCCACCGTTCGGGCGTCCAGCCCACGCGATCAGCTTCGCGACGGATCTCCTCGGGAGGAATCGCGCAAAGTCGCTTCCACTCATCGAGAAATCCCGCTTCCGTTCGCGTAATACCGACAAATCCCGAATTGTAGTAGCGCGAAAGATCTCGAAGGTCTGCGGCGCCCCAGTGTTGGAATATTTCAATCCATGCCAGGCGATATGGATGTCTCGGCGGCATGTTTGGATTTACATCCTCGAACAACGACACACCACCGCTAGACACCCAATTCGCCAGCAAGCCCCAGCGGTACGTCAGGACGATATCAGGATCCATGTAGACAACCGCGTCCGACGAAGTATCTAGTCTGTGGAGAACATCCAGCATGAGCGCCGGTTTAAGATACGCTGGATGGATTTCAGCGTCTATCTCGGCGAACTGAATTCGAATACCATCAGGACTATCGATTCGAAGGCTCTCGCGGTCATACAGAGGGTGTTCAGCAACCCACCCCGGCAACTCGCCGCGAAAGAAAGCCCAGAACGTTCCAGTGTACCCGAATCGGATCAGGGAATTTAGAAGGGCCGCAAGACCAAAATGGTAGTCCTTCTCGAAGATCGTGAGAATAGAAATCGGCAAGCTACTTCCTCCGGTTGTGAAAATTGGTGCTCATGCCCGAGTAAGTACGAGTTGTTGGCGCTCTTCCGTGCGCTTGTCCATCCTGGCGCGAAGCCGCTGCACGGGACTCTCAACGAAGAACCAACTGGCCGTAGCCATGACCAGCGTCGCGATGATCGACGCGAAACCATCCCAAGCGCCAAGGTGAAGGAAGGCCACCCACGCCACCATCGGCAAGTTCCAGAGATAGGCCGCGTAAGAAACCGAGCCCAACCACTGGAAGGGCAGTAGGAGCTTTGAGGGGAGCTCTTCCCAGTGCAGCAGGAATAGGATCATGACCACGGTCGACAGCGCGACTGCTGGACCCAAGAGCGCGTAACTTAACCACTGGTGCTTTGCCTCAGGCATGAAGGAGAGAGCCATGATCGCGAGCAACGCGAGCGCGGCCAAGAACCTCAGTGATGTCGAACCAGGCTTGAGGAGTGGAGTCGCAGACAGGCGAGCTCTAGCCATTCGCGCCGCTGAGCCAATGATCATCGCGATGGCCCAACTGGTCGGGTATGTGTAGACCAGCGCGTAGTCGGGGGCTGCCCACACGAGAGAAGCGGCAAGAGCGATCAAAATTGCGCCGGCAAGACCAGCCGTGGCCAGATGAGCAACACGTCGCCCCATTCGGAAACTGAAGGCAAGGAGCAGGGGCCATAGGAGATAGAACTGCTCCTCCGTTGCGAGCGTCCAGAGATGATCGAGAACCCAACTCCCATCACCAATGCCCGGGATGTTCATCGTGTATGTGAGCGCAAGCAGTGCGGTATGGGGAACTAGGTCGCGCTGGCCACGTACGTCCAGGATTCCCTCGATGACAACGAAGGCCAGGACGACAACGACGAGCGCTGGAAGCAGCCGAAAAGCGCGATGGAGGTAGAACCTGCCGTACCGTACGCGGCCGAAACGCCCCAAGTCATTCAGCAGCAACCCTGTTATCAGGTAGCCGGAGAGCGCAAAGAAGATCACTACTCCCACAATCCCTGCGCCGCCGAAGATCTCGGGCCACGCATGGCGCAGCATGACGAGAAGGATGGCGAGGCCCCGCAGAAGATCGAGGCCTCGGACCCGTCGAGCGTCAGACATCCAAGTCCTCGACTGAGCAGCGGACCTTTGGTCTCGCTATGGAGCGCCTCCCGATCGTCTCGTGCGCAACCCATCCCGATGTAGCCAAGCCTGGCCGCAGGCACCGCCTGGTCTGGCCAACGCGACCCCACCGCTCACTCACTTCGCCCCCTTCGCGCTGCCAATCCAAGTGCGAAGGTGGCTGCAACGCTTCCACGAGGATACAAATCTCCGCGAGCAGCCGAGACCATGTCGATCAGTGTTTACATCCTCGTAAACGACAGGAACGATACTTGAGACTGCACGTACTGTCAGCAGGAGCCCGCGACCGCGCCAAGCTGATGGCCGTTTCCCGTCGACCGAAGGACAATACATGACTTCGACCCCCGCTCCCAGCACCACCCCCGCAAAGGGCCGTTCCGCGACACTGCCAATCTCAGTCATCGTCTTCACCAAGAACGAAGAAGAGACGATCGGCAACACGCTGTCGCACCTCGGCGTGTTCGACGACATCGCCGTGGTGGATTCGCTAAGCACGGATCGCACGGGCGCGATCGCGCGAGCAGCCGGCGCACGAGTCGTGGACTTCGACTGGAACGGCGAGTACCCGAAGAAGAAGCAGTGGAGTCTGCTGCACGCCGGCACCAAGCACCGCTGGATCCTCCTCCTCGACGCCGATGAGTACCCCTCACCCGAGATGATCGACGAACTCCAAGACCTCCTCCCCGAACTGGAGTCGGGAAGGTACGCCGCGTACGAGATGCACCTGCGCTATCGCTTCGTCGGCAAGTTCCTCGAGCACGGACACCGCGTCACCAAGCGCTCGCTCATCGACAGCCAGCACAGCGCCTTCCCCGAGATCGACGATCTGTACGCCCCCGGCATCCGCGAGATCGAGTTGCACTTCCAACCGCAGGCCGACGGCCCGATCGGCATGATGAAGACGCGCCTCGTCCACGACGACCGCGACCCGGTAGCCAGCTGGTTTACCCGGCACAACTTCTACGCCGACTGGGAAGCCGCCCTGCACATGCACCCCGAGGCGCGACGTGACCTCGCCACCAAGCGCACTGCGAAGGGTGCGTTCTGGGACCGCGTCCCACTCAAGCCGCTCGTGTTCTTCGTGTATTCGTACATCGCGCGCCTCGGCTTCCTCGACGGGCGCGCCGGATTCGACTACGCGTTCGGGCTGTCCTCGTACTACTGGCAGATCGGGGTCAAGGTTCGCGAACTCAAGCGGATGGCCGCGGACGCGGCGTGACCGCCCGCGTCGTCATCGGGCACCCGGTCCTCAACGACAACGTTCGGCACACCGCTCTCGCGCTCGCAGAAGCGGGAATACTCGATCGCTTCCACACTGGGCTCGACACCACGAGAGCGCAGAACCTCAGGCTCGGCCCGCTGAGTTCGGAGCTCCGCCGGCGCACGCTACCCGAATCGGTACACCGCAGAACGCGCGCCCATCCATTCGGCGAAGTCGCTCGGCTCGCCGCATTGCGGCTTCCGCGCAAGATCAACCCGTTCGATCCCCACCTTGGCCCCCTATCGATCCAGGCACGTTCGCAGGCGATCGATCGCGTGCTTGCGCGGGAGGTTCGGCGGCCCGAGATCACGACAGTGTACGCGTACGAGGACTCCGCGGCCGACGCGTTCGCTGCCGCACGCAGCCAGGGCGTGCGCACCCTCTACGACCTGCCAATCGGCTACTGGCGAACGGGGCGAGCCATCTTCGCCGAGGAAGCAGAGCGCAGGCCGGAGTGGCGGGGCACCCTCACCGGACTTCGTGACCCGGAGTGGAAGCTCGAACGCAAGGACCGCGAGCTCGCCGGCGCGGATGAGCTGATCGTCGCGAGCTCATTCACCGCGCGAACGCTTGCGGACTATCCCGGGCAGGTCGGTTCGGTGTCGGTCATTCCGTACGGCACTCCCGCGCGCGCCCAAGAGGAGCTGGTCGCAGGCGAGGGCGCCATCCGCGTCCTGTTCGTCGGCGGCCTCAGCCAGCGCAAGGGAATCGCCGACCTCTTCGACGCGATCCCGCTCGTCGACGCCTCGGTGGAACTCACCGTCGTCGGTCGTCGCGTGGGCGAGTGCGCGCCGCGGGATCGAATGCTCGATCGGGTGACCTGGCACGAGAGCCTGCCGCACGCCAGGATCCTTGAGCTCATCGCGGCACACGATGTGCTCGTGCTCCCCTCCCTGTTCGAGGGCTTCGGCCTTGTGCTGACCGAGGCGTTGAGCCAAGGTACGCCGATCATTGCGACCGACCACACCGCAGCGCCCGACCTGCTGGCCGGCGTCGAGGACGCTGGGTGGATCGTTCCGATCCGCAGCCCCGAGGCGATCGGGGCGCGGATCACGGACCTCAACGATCCAGCGTTTCGCGCGCACTCGCGCGAGCAGGCGTTGTCCGCCGCTGCCCTTCGCTCATGGGAGGCCTACCGCCGACAGATTGTCGCGGTCGTGGAGGGTGGTGACGAAGGATGAGCGACTCTCCCACGCAAGCTCCCGACCGCCTCGTCGGCGTTCAGTTCGTCAACACGCTCGCGCGCGCCGACGGTGGGCCGGCCCGCAACAGCCTCGAAGTGAACCTCGCGCTCAATGCACTCTCCGGCGTCGCGATCCGCATGTTCTGGTTCTCAGGCAACGCCGATGACTCGGTGCTCCGAGGTGAGGCACGGGCCGCGCCGCTCGTGGCGAGCGTCGTCGGTCGTCGCTGGCAAGCGCTACGCGCCATCCGCCACGCGGATGTGGCGATCATGCACGGCTTCTACCTCTGGTGGGTCCCCCTCGTCGCGCTGGCATGCGCGGTCTCCGGGGTCCCATACGTGATCATGCCCCACGGTGTCTTCACCGCGTTCCAGCGGACGCACTCGCAGGGTCGCAAGCGGATTTTCGACACGCTCGGCGGGCGAAGCATCCTCCGCCGGGCCGCCGCGGTCGTCGTGGCCTCTCCATCGGAGCGCGACGAACTGCTCGAGTTCGCACCGGATACGCGTACCGCGATCACCGGTGTGGGGACAGGCGTGGTCGCCCACCCCGCGGTCGGCCCCGCCCACACGCCGGCGACCCTCGTCTCGATGTCACGCATCGCTCCGAAGAAGCGGATCGATGTGGTGATCGAGACCATCGCCGAGCTTCGTCGGCGAAACGTTGCCGCCCGCCTCAGCATCGCGGGCACGGGCGACGAAACGCTCGTCGCCAACCTGCACGCACTCGCGAAACAGTTGGGCGTCGAGGATTCGGTCGACTTCGTCGGCGAGATCGCCGGTGAGCGAAAGCGCGACCTCCTCACCGGGTCGGATGTCTTCCTCGCACCCAGCGAGGACGAGAACTTCGGCATCGCCGTCGCTGAGGCGCTCGCCCATGGACTGCCCGTCGTCGCGACAGAGCGCGTCAGTTCGGCCGCGATCGCGGACGGGGAAGCGGGCGTAGTGATCCCGTCACCGTCCGCCGAGCGCGCCGCCGATGCGGTCATCGCCCTCCTCGAGCACGACGACTTCGCTTCTCTTCGAGCACGGGCCACCCAACTCGCGACACAGCATTACGCCTGGAGTGCGGTCGGTCGGCAGTGGGAGGCGGCGCTCCGGAGGGCCGCGGGTCGCTGAGTCGACGACCGCCCTTGGCTACGAGGTCGACCGCGCGAAGCGCTCCCCTACGAAGGCGAGAGGGTTGCCGCCCCACACTTCGCCGGCGGGGACCGACCGACCGTCGATGAGGCTGAGCGGCCGAATCAGAGCCGAGCGGCCGATCCGCGTCCCCCCGACCACCACGCATCGCGAGGTCACCCACGCCCCCGCCTCGATGTGGATGGGCCGGGTGACGAGCGCCATGTCGCGGCGATGGGCATGGCTCCCGGTGGTCAGGAACGTCTCCTGCGAGATCACCACATCGTTGGCCACCCAGATGTGGTCCTGGTTGTGGAACCACACTCCCTCCCCGATCCAGGAGCGGTCGCCGATGTGGAGCTTCCACGGGAACTTCACGCGCGTGCGTGGCCGGAAGACGACGCCATCGCCGATCTCCGCGCCGAAGGCGCGCAGCACACGAATCCGCAGCGACGAGCTGATCTGCCACGCGTTGGTGACGAAGAGCAGTTCGCACACAGCCCACAGGTACACGACCCACCCAGGTCGGTCCCACGCGGCGCGCTCGCCGGGCGCCTTCGACAGATCGATCACCGGGATCTCCGACACCGTGCGATTCCCTCTCTCGTAACCAAATTGAAACGCTGAGTCTCTAGTCTCATCCGCATGACCGCACCTCGCGTGTTGGTCTTGGGGGTTAACTTTCCGCCTGAGACGACCGGCATCTCTCCGTACACCGGCGCCATGGCCAGAGGCTTGGTGCGCCGTGGCTTCCTGACGCGTGTGCTGACCGCGCACCCTCATTATCCAGAGTGGAGGGTGCGGCCAGGTTACGGGCAGTGGTCGCAAGATGACGAGCACCACGGCGTCGAGGTCACGCGACTGCTCCACTACGTACCGTCCCGGCCGCATGGCATGCGCCGGCTCGTGTCGGAGATGAGCTTCGGCGCGCGCGTGCGCGCGACTCGGTGGAGGGACGCCGATGTGATCGTCGCGGTCTCGCCGGCGCTGATCGCATCGCTGCTCGCGGTCTTACGCGCACGCATCACGCACCCAGGGACGCCGTTCGTGGTCTGGGTGCAGGACCTGTACACGCTGGGACTCGCCGAGACCGGGCAGGGGCGCCGAGGCGTCGTGCAGATCATGTCGGCGATCGAAGGCACGCTGCTGCGCATGGCCGACCGCGTCGTCGTCATCCACGGCCGATTCGCCGACCGCATCGCGGAGGACTTCGGCGTGCCACGGGAGCGGATCGAGGTCATCCGCAACTGGAGCCACCTCGCTCCCGCACCCGACATCGACATCGAGGCGGCGCGCTCGCGTTTCGGGTGGAGCGACCGCGAAACCGTGGTGCTGCACGCGGGCAACATGGGGCTCAAGCAGGGACTGCACAACGTGGTCGAAGCCGCGCGTGAAGCGCATCGAACTGGCGCGCCGATCCGGTTCGTGCTCCTGGGCGCCGGGTCGGAGCTCGCAAAGCTCAAGGCCGCGGGCGCCGACCTGCCGACACTCCAGTTCATGGAACCGCTCGACGACGACGGCTTCGCCGCGGCCCTCGCGGGTGCCGACATCCTGCTCGTGAACGAACTCCAGGGCGTCGCCGAGATGGCCGTGCCCAGCAAGCTGACGTCATACTTCGCGGCCGGGCGCCCCGTCGTGGCCGCCACCAACGTGGATGGGATCACCGCCGACGAAGTGCGCACAGCCGAGGCCGGGGTTGTCGTTCCGGCTGGAGCACCCGCCGAGCTGGTCGAGGCAATCATCGGTGTCGCGTCGGATCCGGAGGCAGCCCGCCGCATGGGTGAGAACGGGCGCCGCTATCGCCACACCGTGCTGGGCGAGGAGGCCGCTGTAGACAGCTTTTCGGCGATGCTCGACCGACTCATCGGACGAGACCCCGAGACGATCGATATCGTGCCAGACTCACTGACTGTCGACGCACAGTAAGGCTAGATACGGAGCACCACTTGGCGAAGCGCGCACTCATCACCGGAATCACGGGCCAGGACGGGTCCTATCTCGCCGAACTCCTGCTCTCGAAGGGCTACGAGGTGCACGGGCTGATCCGTCGCGCATCTACCTTCAACACGTCGCGCATCGACCACCTCTACGTCGACCCGCACGAAGAGGGAGCACGCCTCTTCCTGCACTACGGCGACCTCAGCGACGGCGCACGACTCGTCACGCTGCTCGCCCAGATCAACCCCGACGAGGTCTACAACCTGGCCGCGCAGTCGCACGTGCGCGTCTCGTTCGATGAGCCCGAGCACACCGCCGACACCACCGGAACCGGCACGATCCGCATGCTCGAGGCCGTGCGCCTCTCGGGCATCGAGACCCGGTTCTACCAGGCGTCGTCGTCGGAGCTGTACGGTGCCACTCCCCCGCCGCAGAACGAAGAGACGCCGTTCTACCCGCGCTCGCCCTACGCTGCGGCGAAGCTCTACAGCTACTGGATCACCAAGAACTACCGCGAGGCCTACGACATGTTCGCGGTGAACGGCATCCTGTTCAACCACGAGTCGCCGCGCCGCGGCGAAACGTTCGTGACTCGCAAGATCACGCGCGCGGTCGCCCGCATCCAGGCCGGCGTGCAGAAAGACCTCTATCTCGGCAACCTCGAGTCGATCCGCGACTGGGGCTACGCAGCCGAGTACGTCGAGGGCATGTGGCGGATGCTGCAGGTCGACACTCCCGAGGACTTCGTACTCGCCACCGGCGTCGGCTACACGATCAAGGACTTCCTCGAGGCATCCTTCGGGCACGTCGGCCTCGACTGGAAGGAGTACGTCAAGTTCGACGAGCGCTACCTGCGCCCAACCGAGGTCGACGCGCTCATCGGCGACCCGAGCAAGGCCCAGGACAAGCTCGGATGGACCCCGTCGGTGGACGGCCTGCAGCTGGCGAAGCTGATGGTCGATGCCGATGTCGAGGCGCTCGAGCACGAGGGCCGCGCATGG
Organism: Microbacterium thalassium; assembly: GCF_014208045.1. Taxonomy (NCBI): domain Bacteria; kingdom Bacillati; phylum Actinomycetota; class Actinomycetes; order Micrococcales; family Microbacteriaceae; genus Microbacterium; species Microbacterium thalassium. Next base: position 1,493,553 of record NZ_JACHML010000001.1, on the reverse strand, counting down.
ATCGACACGGTCAAGCTCGCGAGTTGGGGCAAGGCGGCGTGACAGCTTCGGACGGCCTCGAGTACACGCCGGGCGAACTCGACCGAGACGCGACGTTCTATGTCGCCGGGCACCGAGGACTTGTCGGATCGGCGATCGTGCGCAAGCTCAAGGCCTCGGGCTTCGAGAACGTGGTCGGCAAGACCTCGGCCGAACTCGACCTCAAGGACCGCTATGCCGTGTTCGCGTACATGGCCGAGGTCAAGCCTCGGTACATCGTGCTCGCCGCCGCCAAGGTCGGTGGCATCCTCGCCAACAGCACGTACCCGGTCGACTTCCTCAGCGACAACATGCGGATCCAGACGAACGTGCTGGACGCCGCGCTCGCGAACGACGTCGAACGCGTCGCGTTCCTCGGTTCGTCGTGCATCTACCCGAAGTTCGCCGAGCAGCCGATCCGCGAGGACTCGCTGCTCACTGGACATCTCGAGCCGACGAACGACGCGTACGCGATCGCGAAGATCGCCGGCATCCTGCACACGCAGGCCGTGCGACGCCAGTACGGTCTGCCGTGGATCTCGGCGATGCCGACGAACCTGTACGGACCCAACGACAACTTCTCGCCGAAGGGTTCGCACGTTCTGCCGGCGCTCATCCGCCGGTACGACGAGGCGGCAGCATGCGGAGCGCCCTCGGTCACGAACTGGGGCACAGGGACGCCGCGACGCGAGTTCCTCCACTCCGACGACATGGCCGACGCGGTGATGCATCTCATGGAGCACTACGACGGGCCCGAACAGGTCAACGTGGGAACCGGCACGGATGTGACGATCCGCGAGATCGCCGAGACGATCGCGGACGTCGTCGGGTACACCGGCGAGACCGAGTGGGACGCCTCGAAGCCGGACGGGACGCCGCAGAAGCTGCTCGACGTGTCGAAGCTCGCCGAGGCGGGCTGGACTGCGAAGATCTCGCTCGCCGAAGGCCTCGAGCGGACCGTGGCCTGGTACCGGGAGCATGTCGGAGCTCTTCGCGAGTGACGCGGGAGCCCGCCAACGCCCTTCACGGGACACGCGCCGGATCGCGAGACTGCGACCCGGCGCGTCTATCGCCGAGCCCGCTACTTCCTTTGCGCGACGCGGCAGACCTGGCGTCAGCTCTGGTGCAGACTCTGGCCAGCAACCACGCGATTCGCGCACTGATCATCAAAGGCCCTACGCTGCACCATCATGGTCTTCGCGCACCTCGCGAGTCGACCGACGTCGACGTGCTCGTCGAACCCCCTAGAGTCGAGCAGCTTGCACATGCTCTGTTGCAGGTCGGGTGGACGCCGCGGCGAAGCCGCCATCCTCGACAGGCCGACGCTCCACACTCCCTGACATTCGTTCACCCTCAGTGGCCCTGCGATATCGATCTTCATGCATTCTTCCCCGGGATTCTTGCCACGCCCACGGAAGCTTTCGAGCTGCTTTGGCAGAGCCACGAGCAGCTGGCCATCGCAAACGTGGCGTGCGATATTCCGGACGCGACAGCCAGCAGCGTCATCCTGATCGCGAACCGCGAACGCACCCGTTCAACCACTGCCGACATCCCGAGCCGCCCAGAATCGAGTGGCATGAGTTCTGGGGTCCGCGATCTTGCCGACGCGCTCGGCGCGGTATTGGTCACGCGCGCGCTGGGGCATGAGCGGCGGATGACAGTAGACGAGCTCCTCGCTGCCGGGTCAGGAAATCATGGCCAAAGGCTCGCCGCGGCCGCGCTCGCGGAGGCTCCATGGCCGGTCAAGCTCCGGATCGTGAGGTCGTTGTCGACACCCCAGGCAATGCGCCGATGGGTCCGCGGGGTTTCGCACCGTCGCCGGCAACGTTAAGCGCAAGTAACGTCTTGAGAGCACGAACCGGCGTGAGACTCCCCGTCTGATAGCGTTTGAACGCGACGCTGCCCTGGCTAGTCCTCGGCGGCGTCATCGATGCCACCACGTCTTGGGCTGCCGAGAGGCGTATTCATCTATCAGGGGGAACAGATGACCAGCGAAGCCTCGACCGCTCAACGAACCGCCGCGTCCGATGGCTCCCGGCTAACGCGTCGCCAGCTCGTGAAAGCGGGGGTATGGACGGCACCGGCCGTGGCCGCCGCGATCGCCACTCCGGGCGCTACCGCTTCGCCAGCCGTCTTCACTATCTCTTCGGTGGTGGTTGACTTCAACACTCCGGGGAACGCGATCACCGTTCTCAGCGGCACCATCACCAACTCCGGGCCTGAGGTAGTCAATCAGACCGTCAGGCTCGAGATCACCAAGACCGAGGGCGGAGTAACAACGGTGGTGCTGCCGGTCGAACCCAACGTCTACGAGACGACCGTTTCCCTCAACGGGTACGGCGACACCGATTTCGAGTTCGGAACGCCCCCGCTCCCGATTGACATCAAGCCTCTCAAGACGTCAGGCGGCGGTACGACGACCTACACGCTCCGGGTGACGTACGTCCAAGGGGCTGTTGCGAACGTGACTCAGTCGTTCAGCTACTAGCCGCCATTCCAGAGCCACACCCAACAGACCGGGGGTAGGGCGCCCTAAGCCACCACATCAGGGAGACCACACCGATGGACCTGCGTGACTTCCTCCGCGTTATCCGAGTCCACTGGCTCGTCATCATCCTTCTGACGTTGACGGGAGCGCTCGCCGCGTGGGGTTACAGCGTGATGCAGCCCAAGGTCTACACCGCCACGACGAGCGGCTACGTCCAGGCCGCGCACACGGGCGGAGATGCCGGATCTCGGCTCGTGAGCAACCAGCTCGCCGAAACGGTCGCGCAGTCGTACCTGGACATCGGAAACTGGCGCTCGGTGGCGGAGTACGTGATCGACGACCTCGACCTCGACGTCGCGCCGGAATCGATCGTCGGCCAGGTCACGGTGTCGAGCGCCGGGACCGTCGTCATCCACGTCTCGGCCCAGGCGAACACTCCGATCGGCGCTCGAGACCTCGCGGAGTCGTGGATCCGCGGAATGGTCCAGCAGGTCGATGAGCTCGAGGGCAGCAACGCCGCCGCGGTCAGACTGATCCCGGGCGACTCCGCTCGACTCCCGGGAGCGCCGTCATCGCCCAACACCAAGCTCAACATCGTGCTCGGCGGGCTCATCGGTCTCGCCCTGGGCCTCGCGTACGCGATCATTCGCCACATCCTCGATCAGCGCGTGCGCGACCCGCGTGAGGTGGAGCGCGAGACCGGCGTCTCGGTGATCGGCACCCTGCCCGACTCGAAAGACCTCTCCACCGAGCGACGCGTGCTCACGTTCACCGGGCGAGGCGACTCGGCGTCGGCCGTGGCCGAGGCGACCCGCGAACTGCGCACCAACCTGCGGTTCGTCGACATCGACAACCCGCCACGCTCGATCGTCGTCACCAGCCCGGTTCCCGGCGACGGCAAGTCGACCGTCGCGGCGAACCTCGCGACCAGCCTGGCGGCCGCCGGCGAGCACGTCGTGCTCGTCGACGCCGACCTGCGCCGTCCCATGATCGCGAACATGTTCAACCTGCCCGAGGGTGCCGGACTCACCGACCTGCTCACCGATCGCGCCGAGCTCGCCGACGTCGCCCACGTCGTGGGCGACACCGGCAACCTGGTCGTCATCGCCGCGGGGCGCGTGCCGCCGAACCCCAGCGAAGTGCTCGGGTCGCACCGCATGAAGGACCTGATCGCCGACCTCTCGAAGCACGCGATCGTGATCATCGATACCCCGCCGCTGCTGCCCGTCACCGACGCCGCCGTGCTCAGCACCGCGACAGACGGTGCGGTCGTGGTGCTGTCCACCGGCAAGACGACGTACGACATGCTGCTGAAGGCGTTCGAGAACCTCGACAAGGCCCGCGCACGTCCGCTCGGCGTCGTCATGAACAAGGTTCCGCGCCGCGGTGCCGGGGCGGCGTACTACGGCTACCAGTACCAGGGCGACTACGGCCCGCGGGCGCAGGCGAAGGCGACAACGCGCTGAGCGGTGGCGGCGACCGCCGAGGGCGGCACCGGTGACCTCGCCGACCCTCCCGCGCCCCCTCCGGGTCGCAGGTACCGTGACGCTGTGGGTCGTCGCCGGCGCGCTGATCGCCACGATCTGCGCACTCGCCTGGGTCGCTGTGCGGGGAGCCATCGCGGCAGACCTCCTGCGGAGCGCCCGCGGCCAGGCGCTCGAGGTTGTCGCCAACGTCGACGACCCTGCGGCTGTGTCGGAGCTGATCACGGGGCTCGCCGCTGACACCGGCACAGCACACGCGCTCACGAGCGATGTGACCTGGCAGGCGGTCGAGCAGCTGCCGTGGATCGGGCCCCAACTGCACGCGATATCGACCATCGCCGCCTCGGCCGACGCCGTCGCGGTCGATGCCCTGACGCCACTCGCCGAAGTCGCCTCGACGCTCCCAGCCGACGCCTTCCGGCCGATCGATGGCCGAATCAGCCTCGACGGCTTCGTCGCCGTGCAGAATGCCGCAGCCCGTGCCGCCGACTCCATAGGCGGCGCGGCAGAAGCCATAGAATTCGCCAACTCCCCCGCGCTGATCGGCCCTCTCGCAGACGTGGTCGATCAGGTGTCGGACCTGTTCACAGAGACCGCGCACGCCACCGATGCGCTCGCTCGGGCATCCGTCCTCATCCCCGCCATGCTCGGGCAGGACGAGCCACGCGACTACCTGGTGATCTTCCAGAACAACGCCGAATGGCGCTCGCTCGGCGGGATCGCCGGCGCACTCGCCGTCGTGCACACCGACGACGGCGGCCTAATCCTGACCGAACAGGACTACGCGGCCAATATCGGTTCCTTCGTGCCGCCGGTCCTCGACCTCGACCCGGAACTGACCGCTGTCTACGGCGTGCGACCGGCGACGTGGATGCACAACGTGACACAGGTGCCCGACTTCGAGGTATCGGGCCAGCTCGCGCAGGCGATGTGGGCCGACCGGCACGCCACGCAGGTCGACGGGGTCATCGCGCTGGACCCCGTCGCCCTGTCATACATCCTCGAGGCGACGGGTCCTGTCGAGCTTCCGACCGGCGACACGCTCACCGCCGGCAACGCGGTCGAGCTGCTGCTGAACGAGGTGTACGTGCGGTACCCCGACCCGGAGCAGCAGAACCAGTTCTTCTCCGACACGACGTCGGCGATCTTCCAGGCGCTGACACAGCGCGGATTCAACGCGGGCACGCTTCTCGCGGGTCTCGCCCGCGCGGGCGACGAGTACCGCGTGATGCTGTGGAGCGCGCACGACGAGGATCAGGCCGTGCTCGCCGATACGACGCTCGCCGGCGCGCCGCTCGAGACCACGCGACGCACGACGCCGTTCGGGGTATACCTCAACGACGGAACCGGCTCGAAGATGGACTACTACCAGTCCGTCGAGACGACCGCGCTGTGGGAGGCCTGCACCCTGGATGCCGCCGGCGCGGCATCGGGAACCGCCGTCCTCGAGGTCACGATCGCGAACGAGGCACCCGCATCGGGACTGGCCGAGTACATCACCGGCGGCGGAGCGTACGGCGTCGAACCGGGGTCGGCCTCGACCGTCGGGTACCTCTATCTGCCCGAAGGGTTCGAACTCGCCGACGCCACACTCACGACCGGCGATGGGTTCGGGGGCGGGTTCATCGACGGCCGCCAGGTGCTGAGCTTCGAGATCCTGCTCGCCCCCGGAGAGTCCGCGACCGCACGGGTTGCCGTGCGCACGACCGAGCCCAGCGGGGCACAACTGGCGGTGCGGCAGACGCCGACAGTTAATCGAGATGTAACGCCCGAAACTGGGAGTTGCCTGTTGGGACCCCTAGACTCAAATCAGGGGGCGCCGTAGCTCGGGATTCCGAACTCGGCGTTTATGCTGTCTGCCCTGTTTTCCCAGAGGCGCCTGTGGGCCAGCACGAAAGAGTTGAAGAGCATGAAGCACAAGATCCGCAACGCAGCCGCGATCGCCGCACTCGTCGCCGTCTCGACGCTCGGTCTCGGCTCGGCCGCCCAGGCGGCGACGATCTACCCGCCCTCGGGGGCCTGCACCGTCGCGTCGAACGTCGCGTCTCCCAACTCGCGTGTCGCGATGGAGTGCGCAGACGGCACCTTCTCGCCGAACGAGCGGGTCACGATCACCGTCCGAGGAGCGTCCTCGGTCTCGATCGGATTCTTCAAGTTCGCCACGACGTCGACCGGCACCGCACAGTCGTCCTCGACCGGGTCGCTCTCGACCGGCATCACGTTCCCGACCGATGCGTCGGGCGTCTACGAGATCTCCGCGACGTCTGAGACGTCGACCGGCGGCAGCGCGACGATCACGGTCGCGACCGACTCGGAGGCCGATGGCGGAGGATCGCTCCCCGTCACCGGTATGGAGAGCGGCGAGCTGCTCGGCCTGTGGGTCGGCGGCGGGGCGCTCGTCCTCGCCGGCGGCGCGATCGCGGTCGCGGCATCCGTCCGCCGCAACCGCGCGAAGGTCGACGCCTAACCAACGCTTCCCGCAGCAGACTTCAGGATCCCTCGGCCGCCTTCGGCGGCCGGGGGATCCTTCGTTTTGGCTCAGGACCACAAGCAGGTTTCGCACGCGCGCTTGACGGCCCTGCTGGTGGCCCGACACGATGTGTGCATCGCGCCGATGGGGGTCGGTGCACGGGCGAGCGGGGGCTCACATGTCCGATGACGCGATCGCACCAGGAAAGCGGCGGGCGCCGGCTGTCACGCCGGGAGTTGTGATCCTCGTCTCGCTTGCGATCCTCCTGTTCGTGCTGATCGGTGCGCTCATCGGCAGCGCTCGCGATGCCGCGGCCGGCGACACCGCCGACAAGAGCGTCGAGTGCGAGAGCACGTGCACGGCAGACGAGGCGGAGCCCGTCACCGAGAGCATCACCGTGAGAGAAACCGTCGTCGCGACTGCGACGGCCGAGGGAAGCGCGCAGGAGTCCGTCACCACGACGGAGACGACCACGACGACCACCTCGACGCCCGCTCCGACCCCCGCAGGCGGGTGTTCCGACGACGAGTCCGAGAAGGAGTCGAGTCCATGCTCGACCCCTACCCCCACCCCTCCGACGGCCGCGTTCGGCGAAGCATGGGACGAGTACTGGAAGTCGCAGCTCGAGCCTCTCGCCGGCTCCGTCGGATTCATCGCCGGTGCCGCACTGGCGATGTTCGTCCTCGCCCGGCTCCTCATGGAACTGCCCCCGATCCGCATGCGCCAGTCGTCGCGCGTCGATCGACGGATCGTCGGGACGACCGGAATCTCGCTGCTCGTCAGCGTGCCGCTCGTCATCTCCGCTGTCGGCGCAGCGACACAGCAGAACACCCTCGCACCCGACGTCGCGCTCCTCCTCGCGTTGGGGGCCGAAGCGATCATCGGCGCGATCGCGCTCGCCTGCTGGCTCGCATCGCGGATGCGGCTCGACCTGACGGTGACGAGCGAAGCGAAGGATGCCGACGCGACGACCAACCTCACCCGCGACGACGTTCTGCGTCGCCTCCACTCCATCGCCGGCCCCTCACGCGCCGTCGAGGTGCCGACCGGGGCAGAGCTCGAGACTCTCTCCACATCGCTCACTGCCCTCTCCAGCCAGGGCTGGATTGAAGGCGTCAAAGGGATCGTCCTGTTCGTGCTCGGTATCGTGCCCTGGAAGATCACCGTCACCCAGCACGGCGTCAACGAGGCATCCGTCTCCATCTCTCGCCACGACCGTCTGCGCAAGTCCGCCCGCGTCCGGCTCGCCTCGGCGCCGTACGGTCAGCTCGCTGTCGTCGCCGAGGCAATCGCCCCGCCCCCGGACAAGCCGAAGAAGCGGCCCGTACTCCGGCTCGCCGGGCTCTACGCCGCCCAGGCGACGCCCATTGCGGATGCGGCCACGGGCTCACCCGGCGCCGCGCCAACCCCTCCAAACTCACGAGACCTTCTCGCCACCGTCATCGCGGCACACGTGCTCGTCGAGCTCGCAGCGACCGAAGACCACGACTTCGCGCCGGCGCTGATGGGGGCGACGAGCCCGACGAGCATCGCGCTCGTCTCGATCGCGATCGGGTGGCTGCTCCGAGGGAAGGACCCCACAGACGCCGTCGCGACGCTCGAGGCCGCGACACTCGCCGACCCGTACAACCGCCTCGCCCAATGGATGCTGGACTACGCGCGCAACCGCGCCGAGGTCGATCCAGATCGGATCCTGGCCTACGGCGAGAGACTGCGAGACCGCTTGACTGCCCGGAAGATCGAACTGGGCTCCGTCGCACGGACTCGCTCGGACGCACCCTACAAGACCGCGCTCGCGACCCTCGCGGCGATGACCCGCAACTACCTCGCACAGCGCCCGACGCAGGGCTCAGGCGCGCTCGCGACGGACGCCCACGCGCTTCTCACCCGATGGGTGGACGGCGTCGCCCCAACGACCGAGAATCGCATGATCCGCGCCCGCGTGAAGATCGACCTGCTCGCGCTGCGCGCAGCAAGAGGCGAGCCTGGGAACGCGGGCCCGTTCATCGAGGACGCCGCACTCGCGATCGACCCCATCCTCGCCTATTCGCTCGGCTGCTACCTGGTGCGATGGGAGAGGCGCCCTCTCAGCGACGACATCGTGCGGGAACGACTCGCGACGGGACTCGGCAACCCGGCCGTCCGCGACTTCATGCCGATCGACCCGGAACTCACCTCGGTGCTCTCCGACTCCGAGATCGCGGGATTCCTCGCTGCGAACCGGTAGCGTCCACACGCGGCGCAATGCGCCGCGCCCACGCGAAGAGCGGAACGCTGAGGATCCACCCGCGCCCGCTCCGAAACGCCGCCGTATCTGACGGGCCTTACGCGTCCTCATCCTCGTGAGTAGCGTTGCCCACGGGGACTGCGCATGTGAATTCTTGGGGGATTCGATGCGAAGCAGGACGAGAGCGATCGCCGCGACGGCCGCGGCGCTGCTCATCGCGGGCGCGTGCGTGGCCGCATCCGCTCCCCCTTCGGCGGTGCAGGATGCAGGCACCGCGGTCGGCGCGTCGATCCCGGCGGCGGTGGGAGGCGTTCGCGCTTCAGCCGAGGAACCGCCCGCGACGATCGTTTCGGACGGCCCGCTGACGCTGATCGAGATCTCGGGCGACCTCAGCTGCCGCGTGCGGCACATCGACGACGACCTGTCGGAGTTCGACGCCGAGACGGCCTGCGGCACCTTCGTCGCGACCGAGCAGGCGCTCTACGGCCCGGCCGACATCCCCGGCGGCGGTCGCGCGCAGCAGACGCCGTGGAAGCCGGTGCTGCAGGGCACCGGCGGAACTGGGACCGACGAGGACCCCTACTTCATCTGGACCGTCGTCACGAACGACTCGATCACCGTCAGCCAGATCGACTCGTACGTGCCCGGCGACGACTTCTACCGCACCCGCATCACCGTCCGGGGCGGGATCGAGACCACCTCGGACGTCGTCGTCTACCACGCCGGCGACTGCCGGCTGGCGGACTCCGACTTCGGCCTCGGCTCCTACGACCCCGGGTCGGGTGCCGTCCGGTGCCACCCGTCGAGCGAGTCCGGCGTGGTCGATCCGGATGGGCGGGTGCTGGAGTTCGTGCCCGAAAGCACCGACGGCAGCCACTTCACATTCGCCAGCGCCCCCGTGGTCTGGGCCCGGGTGGGCAGCCGGCAGGCGCTGCCGGACTCGATCGACCAGGAGGGCGAGACCCTCGACCACGCGATCGCGCTCAGCTGGGACCTCGTCGCCGGCGACGAGTCCGTCGGCGTCACGATGCTCACCCGCATCACCGGAGCACCGGCGGTCGTCCAGCCGCCCGCACCCCTGCAGGGGTCGATCTCGCTGAGCACAGCCGAGCCGCAGGTGGGGGACGAGGTCCGCGTCGAAGCGACGGTGAGCAACCCGAACGACTCGACGCAGGTGATCTCCCGGCTCACCGCCGAACTGCCGCCCGGCACCGACTACGTCGACGGGTCGGTGGAAGGCATCGGGCCGCCGACCGTGTCGGGGACGACGCTCGACTTCGGCGCGGTGACGCTCGCGGGCGGGCAGTCGCTGGGCTTCGGCTTCTCGGTGATCCCGCAGCAGGAAGGCGACGGCACGATCAGGCTGAGCGGCGCCCTGCGCACCGGCGAGCTGGTCGAGGCGCAGTCGACGTTCACGGCGCAGGGAGTCGTTCCGCCGCCTCCGGTCATCGATCCCCTCCCCTGGGCGCTGGGAGCGATCGGCGCCGCACTGCTGCTCATCCTCGGCGCGACCACCATCGCGCGGATCAGAGGCCCGCGCCGGCAGGAGAAGCTCGTGCGCGAGCACGTGCGGCTCATGCCGCAGCGCGCGACGACCATCCACCACACCACGACCCCGGACGTCCCCGCGCCCGAGCCGCCGTCGTTCCGGCTGGTCGGCGAACCAGGCACATGGGAGCACCGCGTGATCGAGGAGAAGCCATGACCACCGCAACCGCATCCACCACGGTGAAGGACATCCTTCTGCCCGAGAGCGAGCCCCCGCCGAAGCTGCGGCAGGAGGCCGCGAAGTCCGCGAAGAAGGGCGGCGTCGCCGACGCGATCGCGCGCCTGACCGCCATCGGGCTCGACATCCTCGGCGCCCGCATCGGCCACGTCGTCGGCGACGTGCTGGGCGCCGACCTCGGCGGCGTCATCGGCTCGGCGCTCACCAAGAACCAGAAGATCGCCGCCGCCATCTCCAAGACCGAGAACGACCCCAAGGCCGAAGAGGTCGTGACCCTCGCCGACCACAAGCTCGAGTCGACGTACGAGCCGTCGGTCGACGTCATCGTCGACGAGCGCAAGATCACCAGCATCCCGTTCGAAGTGAAACTCGAGACCAAGGTCGAAGGCGGCCTCGTCGTCGTCAAGGGCGGCGAGATCGTCGCCGTGCGCACCGGCCGCGGGACGATCACGGCGACCCTGAAGTGCGAGGGCGTGCAGGTCGCCGAGAAGAAGGTCGACTACGAGCTCGCGGGGGTGATGCGGCTGCCGTCGGCGGACACCGCCGCCACGCGCGGTGCGGCGGGGCCGGTGGTCGCCGGGGCGGCGGCGGGGGCGGCGGGGGTCGCGGGGGTCGCGGGGGTCGCGGGGGGTGCCGGCGGTGCCGGCGGTGCCGGTGGGGCCGGTCCTGCCGCTGGTGCGCCACAGGGGGCGTCGGCGCAGCCTGCGGCGGTTCGTCTGCCGCCGGTGCAGCCTGCGCAGCCCCACCAGCCCACGGCCCAGCCCATCGTGCGACCCGCGAGGGACGTTCCGCAGGCGCCGTCGCAGGGGCCCCCGCCACCGGTGGGCTGGATCCAGAACGGGTGGCGGTTCACCGCATCCGGTCAATGGGAGCGCGTCACCCACTACCTGCCGGGCGACATCGTCAACGGCCACCGGCTCAACGCCGCGGGCAACGCGTGGGAGCAGCTGCCGCGGGGGTAGGTGATCAGCCGCGTGACGCGGCAAGCGTCGCGGGCCACAGGCGCGACCCGGTCGTGGCTCTCGTCGGCCATCTGCTGGGCGGCCGAGATGGGTCTAGGAGAACTGCGCCGTCGCCGCAGTCGCCAGTGCACCGCTAGCCACGCCGAGCAGAAACGCGATCGCCGCGATCAGAATCGCCGTGCGCTGGCGGATGCCGGTGACAGCGGGCGCTGCCGGTGCGGATGCGGCGGTCTCAGCATCCGTCGTCGGCGCGGGCGCGACCGCAGCGGGCACCGGCGGCGGGACGGCGAGGCCGGCGAGAACGTCGCGACGGTCGAGCCAGGACGCCGTGTCACCGTCGCACACCCGCACCACGCCGTCGACCGTGCGGGCGGTCGGCAGGGAGCGTCCGGCGAAGGCCTCCGAGAGCACCGACCGCGAGATGCCCGTCTCGTCCTGCAGGCGCTTGAGCGTGGGGTTGCCCCCGTCGAGTCTCAGCTTGCGCAGGTCGGCGGCGAAGCGCTCCTTCGTGTCTGCTCCTGCATCCGTCATGGTCCTCTCGTCGCCCGGCGGCGGCGCTGCTGTCATTCGCGTTCCCCAGATGTTCTGCTGTGGTGGCGGTCCCACCCGCCTCTCTCATATAAGCACGGGATCAGCGGCTCAGCAGAAGGTGTCCGGTTCTTCCGGAAGTGTCCGAAATGCGGACTCGATGCATGCCGGTGCCGGACGGGCGCGCTTGAATGATCATTGCGCCGCGCGCCGATCGGGGGATCGCGCCGCGGCACGGGGGCGGACATCGCAGCGGATCGGGGGATGCGCAGCGACGGATGCCGACGGGGAGGGGCTCGGCGGCCCCTCCCCGGGTCTTCGCTCGTGCGGTGTGCGGCGGCATCCGCTCCTCCCCAGGCTTGGCACTCTGGGGGTTCTGCACATCGACATTGACCATCGAACAAATGTCCGAACCCCCGCGTAGCGTAGCGGGCATGACGAACCCGTTGGTCCCCCTCGGCGAGGCGCTCGACGTCGTGCGCCGTCTGTGGGCCGACGACGTCGATGTCGCGGAGCTCTCCGGTGACGATCTCGCGCTGGTGACGACGCAGTTGGCTCTCGTCCAGCGGCACGTCGACGCGGCCAAGACGCGCGTCGCGCACGAGGTCGCGCGCAAGTCGCGCCCCGACCTCGGGCCCGAGGGGCTCGCGAAGAAGCGCGGCTTCCGCTCCCCCGTCACGTTCATCGCGACGACCACCGGAGTGTCGACCGGCGAGGCCGCCCGCCTGCTCGAGGTGGGCGAGGCGACCGCGCCGCGCTCCGGCTTCGACGGTGAGACCAGGCCGGCACGCTTCCCGGTCGTCGCCGAGGCCCTCGCCGCGGGACGCATCGGAGTCGCCGCTGCGGGCGCGATCGTGCGCCTCCTCACCAAGGTCGCGCTGGCCGCCGATCCCGACGCGCTGCGCCGAGCCGAGTCCGAGCTCGTCGAGAAGGCGCGGATGCTGTCGCTCAACGATCTGACCCGCGTGCTCGCGCGCGCCGAAGCATGGCTCGATCCGGTCGGGGTCGCCCAGCGTGAGAGCGAGCTGCGCTCGCAGCGCGCCCTCCATATCCGCGAGGGCAAGGACGGCATGTTGCACATCTCGGCCATCCTCGACCCCGAGCACGGCGCCGTCTTCAAGACCGCGATCGAGGCGATCGTGACATCGCGACTGCGGATGCAGCGCGAGCGAGCGGGCCGGGGCCGCGGCGGGGATGCGGCGGGCGCGGCGGGCGCCCCGGCGAGCGCGGCGGGCGCCCCGGCGGGCGCGGCGGGCGCCCCGGCGAGCGCGGCGGGCGCCCCGGCGAGCGCGGCGGGCGCCCCGGCGGGCGCGGCGGGCGCCCCGGCGAGCGCGGCGGGCGCCCCGGCGGGCGCGGCGGGCGCCCCGGCGGGCTCCGCTGGAGACCTGGGGAAGAACTCCAAAGGCGACGGCACCGCGGGCGAGGCGACCGGCGACGGCACCGCGGGCGCGGCGAGCGGCGACGGCACGAGCGGCGACGACACCGCGGGCGCGGCGAGCGGCAACGCCACGAGCGGCGACGACACCGCGGGCGCGGCGAGCGGCAACGCCACGAGTGGCGACGCCCTCCCGCGCCCGAGCATCCCGCAGATGCAGGCCGACGCGCTGATCCACCTCATCGAGCACACGATGGGGTGCGGCGAGACGGACCTCCCGCTTCAGGGCGCCACGGTCATCGTGCGGATGACGCTCGCCGACCTGCAGTCCGACGAAGGTTTCGCGACGGTCGACGGCCTCTCGACCCCGGTCTCGGCGCAGACGGCGCGTCGCATGGCCGCCGGCGGAGCGGTGATCCCCTGCGTCCTGGGCGCCGACAGCGAGATCGTCGACTGGGGACGGGAGCGACGACTCTTCACCCGCGCGCAGAAGCTCGCGCTCGTCGAACGCGATGGCGGATGCGCGATGTGCGGGGCACCACCGGGGTGGACCAAGGCCCATCACATCCGATGGTGGACCAGAGACGCGGGACCCACGGATCTCGCGAACGGGGTGCTGCTGTGCGAGAGCTGCCATCACCGGATACACGACAACGGGTGGGACATCCGAGTCGACGGCGCCCGCCGGGACTCCGCGGTGTGGTTCATCCCGCCGGCGGACGTGGATCCGGCACGCACGCCGCGTCTCGGAGGGAGGGCGCTGTATGACTTCGCCGCGTGATGGATCAGACGTGCACGTGCCGAGGTTCTCCCAGGCCCGGCAAGTAATCTTGGCCGGTGCCCATCGCGAAGATCCTGCTCTACTACCGGTTCACGCCGATCGCCGACCCCGATGCGGTGCGGCTGTGGCAACGCGACCTGTGCGAGCTGCTCGGGCTCCGCGGACGCATCCTCATCTCGAAGGACGGCATCAACGGCACCGTCGGCGGCGAACTCGACGCCGTCAAGACGTACTGGCGCAAGACCCGCGAGTACCCGGGCTTCGGCGACATCGACTTCAAGTGGTCCGAGGGCACCGGACTCGACGACGACGGTCGCAGCCTCGACTTCCCGCGCCTGTCGGTCAAGGTGCGCGATGAGATCGTCAGCTTCGGCGCCCCCGGAGAACTGCGCGTCGACGAGGACGGCGTCATCGGCGGCGGCACCCACCTCTCGCCCGGTGCGCTGCACAAGCTCGTCGCGGAGCGCGGCGACGACGTCGCGTTCTTCGACGGACGCAACGCGTTCGAGGCCGAGATCGGCCGGTTCAAGAACGCCGTCGTGCCGGATGTCGCCACCACGCGCGACTTCGTCGCCGAACTGGACTCCGGCAAGTACGACCACCTCAAGGAGCGTCCGGTCGTCACCTACTGCACCGGCGGCATCCGCTGCGAAGTGCTCTCGAGCCTCATGGTCTCGCGCGGGTTCACCGAGGTGTACCAGATGGACGGCGGCATCGTCCGCTACGCCGAGAGCTTCGGCAACACTGGCCTGTGGGAAGGCTCGCTCTACGTCTTCGACGGCCGCGAGGCGATGTCGTTCGGCGCGAACGCGGCCGTCATCGGCCAGTGCACCACATGCGACGGGGCCTCCTCGCTCATGGTCAACTGTGCTGACCCCGAATGCAAGGTGCGCGTCGTGCAGTGCGAGACATGCACGGATGCCGGCACGGCCGCGCACTGCGCGAAGCATCCGGTGGCTGCCGCGTAGGCGATCCCCCGCCGCCCGCCACCCGCCGATAGGATGGCGCGGACCGTCGAGTACGCTGATGCCGTGCGCGAGCCACGCGTGCGGGCGCGCACGTCCGTCGCCCGGAATCCACGGCAGATCGGGGAGCACAGCGTGATGACCACGTCGCCGGTGTTCGTCGTCGGCGCCCCCCGCTCCGGCACGACGCTGGTATCGGCCGCGATCGCCGCGCACCCGGCGTTCCACGGCGGGCCCGAGAGCGACTTCTTCTTCCGCCTCGGTGCCCAGGCTCGCGCGGACGCCGCGACGGACCCGGCGTGGCCGACGAAGGCGGTCGAACTGCTCGGCTCGCTGTCACGCCACGGCGAACGCGTCATCGACATGTTCGGAGTGTCGACCGACGACCTCACGCGCTATCTCGAGCAGCGGCAGCCGTCCCAGTCGGCGATGCTGGCGGCGCTGTTCGAGTCATCGCTGCAGGGCGACCAGGGCCCTCCGCGATGGGTGGAGAAGACGCCGAATCATCTCTGGTACCTGCGCGAGATCGTCGACCACTTCCCCGATGCGACGATCGTGCACGTGGTGCGCGACCCCCGCGACGTCGTCCGATCTCTGGTCGGGCTGCCATGGGCCACGGGATCACGCGTGGCCGACGCCTGGCAGTGGCTTCTCGATCACGCCGAGATCGCCCGGGCCCGCGAAGAAGACCCCGCTGTCGAGGCCGCGATCATCGACGTGCGCTTCGAAGACTTCCTCATCGACCCCACGTCAGCGCTCACCACGATCTGCGACGCTGCCGGAGCCGAGTTCCACCCCGACATGCTCGCGCCGGAGCGGGCGGCGGAGGGCATGATCCTCTCGGCGGAATGGTGGAAGAAGAAGAACGCCTCGGGCATCGATCCGGCCCGCGCGTTCGCGTGGCGTCGAGACGCCGACGAGATGGACGACGCGATCGCGACCATGTGCGACGCCGTGATCCGGCAGTTCGGGTACGACCCCGCGGGCAACCCGATCAGCACCCGCATGCCGCTCGCGTGCGCCTCGCACCGGCACGCAGCGCTCCTGGAGCCGACGCTGCTGCGGGCAGCCGAGGCGGGGACGAGCATCTACCCCGCACCGCGCGATCAGGCCGGAACGGTCTGGGTCTGGTCGGAGCGGGAGGCCTGGCAGGAGGGTCTGACCGGCACGGCTCGCGGAGTCATGCGCACCCGGATCTCGCGCGCGCTCGCGCTGCGCCCGACGCGAACGCTTCACAGGGCGGACGACTTCGGTCCCGCTCGGGTCGCGCAGTAACCGGCGAGCGCTGCCGCGCGCCGCTTCCGGCCGGGAAGGACGGCGGATCCGCGGGACGACGCGCGCAGCCCGAGCGTGGGAGCATGCCCCGGCGCGATCACGCCACGCCGAGCGCCGCCTCCTGCGTCACGCGCGCCGTCACCAGGATCGGCAGGTGGTCGCTGAGCCCCTGCGGCAGCGTCTTGACCTTGTCGATGGTGAAGCCCGACGACGTCGCGAAGTCGTAGTGCCCGCGGAAGAACCGGTACCGCGTGTACGTGCGCGAATCGCTCAGCGACAGCTCGTACCCGTGCCGCCGCACGTGCTGGCCGAGCTTCTCCTTGAACACCGGATAGTTGTAGTCGCCGACCATGAGCGCCGGGAGCCCGTCGCCCAGGTGCTCGATCTCCTCCAGCGCCGTGCGGATCTGATGCCGGCGCAGCGAGTTGAGCGCCGTCAGCGGCGCGGCATGGAAGGAGGCGACGATGATGTCGCGGTTCGCGTCGATGTCGTGCAGGCGCACGCCCAGCATCCGCTCCTCGGCGGGCTTGAGGACGTAGTCATGCAGCGACTTCTTCAGCGCGATCGCCCGCACGTCGACCGCGCGGTACGTGTTCTCGCGGTAGTACACCGCCAACCCCAGCCGATTGCGCTGCGTCGCCTCGGCCAGGCGGAGCCCGTGGATGTTGTCGGGGATGTCGGTCGAATCGCACTCCTGCAGGCACAGCACATCGACGTTGTGGCGCTCGACCAGGGCGTCGAGTTCGGTAGCGGCCCGGTGCTTGCGCAGGTTGTACGAGATGACCTTCATGTCGATGTCAGCCTATGCCCGCGAGTGTTTCGGCGGTATGACTTTCGGCCTCCCCTGGGCGAGTGCGAAGCAGGCTCACAACCAGGCCTCGCGCACCGCGATACGGTGGCGAGGTGACAACCACCGAGGCGCCTGCACGCCCACCGCTGTGGCGACGCATCGTGTCGAGCACGTGGTTCCACTTCGCCGCAGCCGTCGTGCTCACCGGCCTCGTGCTCAGCTTCGTCGCGAAGCCGTTCTGGGTGCCGTCGTCGTCGATGGCCGAGACCCTCGAGCCCGGCGACCGGGTGCTCGTGAACCGGCTCGCGTACGTCGGCTCCGAGCCCGCGACCGGCGACGTCATCGTGTTCGACGCCGACAGCACGTGGAGCATCAGCGGAACCGCCGAGGAGAACCCGATCAGGACGGTCCTGCGGTGGATCGGCGAGGTCAGCGGGTTCGGGCCGACCGGTCCCCACACCCTCATCAAGCGCGTCATCGCGTCGTCCGGTCAGACCGTCGAGTGCTGCGACGCCGACGGCCGCATGCTCGTCGACGGCGAACCCCTCGACGAGCCCTACCTCGGCAGCGACTACGCCTTCGAGCCCGGCACCCTCGACTGCGACTCCGAGCCGACGTCGCTGCGGTGCCTGGTCGCGGTGACCGTCCCCGAGGACTCGTACGTCGTCCTGGGCGACAACCGCACGAACTCCTCCGACTCGGCCCGCGCCTGTCGCGTCGCCGACGCCGACGAGACCTGCTGGCGCTTCGCCACCCGCGCGGGCGTCGTCGGCAAGGCCGTCGTCATCCTGTGGCCGATCGGCCGCTGGAGCGGCCTGTAGCGGTCAGTCGCGGTCGCGGCGCGCGCGGGTCTGCTCTGCCCGCGACGCGAGCAGGTCGTCGGCCGGATACCCCACCTCGGTGAGGGTGAGCCCACGCGCCGCGAGCACCTTCACCTCGGGGATGCGCGCGAGAGCGTCGCGGATGCGGGCGAGGTCGTCGACCTCGAGCCGACCCTCGCCCACCGCGACGCAGCCGCCGACGAGCGCGCGGACCATGCTGTGGCAGAACGCGTCCGCCTTGACGTTCGCGATCAGCACGCCGTCGCGGTCGCGGCGCCAGTCGAACTCCAGCAGCGTCCGGATCGTGGTCGCCTCGGGCCGCGGCTTGCAGTAGGCCGCGAAGTCGTGCAGCCCGACGAGGCTGCGGGCGGCGGCATCCATCCGCTCGACATCCAGCGACGCCTTCACGGTCGTCGTGCGGAGCCGCTCCAGCGGGTCGTACCCGGCCACGCGATCCGCGATCCGGTACGCGTACCGGCGCCACACCGCCGAGAACCGCGCATCGAACCCGTCGGGCGCGAGCGCCGTGCGAACGATCGCGACGTCGGAGTACTGCCCGAGCACGCCCGTGATGCGGTGCGCGAGAACCGCTGCCTGATCCTGCCGACCAACCGACCCGCGCCGCCCTCGCACGGCGAGCAGCCGCTGCTGCTGGCTCTCGTCGAGGTCCAGATGCGCGACCTGGTCCGATGCGTGGACGCCCGCGTCCGTGCGCCCGGCCACCACGAGCCGCGGGTCGCCGCCCAGCACGCGCGCCACGGCATCCTCGATCGTGCCCTGCACGGTGCGCAGGCCCGGCTGTCGCGCCCAGCCGCGGAAGTGCGTGCCGTCGTAGGCGATGTCGAGCCGGATGCGCACGCTGCCAGCCTACCGGCGGGGCCTCGCGTGGCCCCGGCGCGTCAGCGCACGATCGCGGCCGAGCTCGGCAGCCGCATCAGCAGCTCTTCGCTCACCGACCCGAGCAGGAAGCGCGCGATGACGCCGCGGCCGTGCGACCCGACGACCGTCAGATGCGCGTGCCACGCGGCGTCGACGATCGCCTCACCCGGGTACCCCTGCTCGACGCGGCGTTCCACGACCAGGTCGGGGTAGGTCTGCGCGAGCCCCGCCAGCGAGATGGCGGATGCCTCGTCCGCGAGCGCCGCGAGCGAGTGCAGGTACTCGGACGGGTAGAGCCCGGGGCTGCGCGGCACCTCCATCGGCGCCCACGTCGTCACCCCGATGAGCGGCTCACCTAGACGATCGGCCTCAGCGGCCGCGAACGCGATGGCCTTCTCGCTGATTTCCGAGCCGTCGACGCCCACGACCACGCCGCGGCGCTCGCGCTCGTCGGGCTCGCGCACGACCACCACGGGGCAGTGCGCGCCGCTCACGATGCGGATGCCGTGGGGCCCGCGAACCGGGCCGTGGCCCTCACCGCGGAAATCGCTGCCGATCACGAGCATCGCAGCGTCCTTCGACGCCTCGATGAGCCCGGAGACGGGGTTCCCGTGCCCGACATGGACGGTCACGCTGAAGCCCTCGGCCACGAGCGCATCACGCTGGGCCTCGAGCGCCGTGCGCGCGTGCTCCTCGGCCTCGACGACCAGCGACTGCTCGCCGACCGCCCCGACCGCGCCGCCGATGATCGACACCAGCTCGATCGTCCGCTGCCGTCCGCGGGCGTGGAGCGCCGCCCACTTCAGCACGTGCGGGCGGGGGTCGCCCGGAAGGACTCCGACCAGGACCTTGTCGCTCATGTCGACCTCTCTCTCGGTTCACCTCGAACGTAGAAGCCGCACCGACGGCGCGCCAGGGGCCAAGGGCCCGGGACCTCAGGCGGGCTCGCCGTCGGCGCTCTCCTCCGCCGCGCGCGCCACCGGCCGAACGTCCGAAGCGGATGCCGGCGAGGCGGGGACCGTCTCCGATTCGGCGCCGAAGTCGGCGGGGAGCTCCTCGACGAACAGGCAGTCGACCAGATCCGCGACGAACGCCTCGACGTCGGCCGCCACCTGCGGATCCAGCACGCCCGACTCCTCGGTCGCGCGCGCCGCCAGCTGCGTCACCGTCGACGGGGACGCGAGCCAGTCCCAGATGACGGCGCCGGCATCGGCGAGCATGCGCGGCTGCGACGAGAGGTCGCCGAGCGCGAGCGCGTAGACCTGGTCGTCGCGGTCGACCCATGCGACATCCTCGCGACGCTGCACCACCGGCTCGTCCGAGACGACCAGCCCCGCGTCCATGAGGGCAGCCACCGCCATCAGGACCACCGGCCGGGGATCCTGCCCCTCGGGCGCACCGTAGGCGTCGACCGCCGCTTCGACGAGGTCGTCGAGCGTGGCGGCATCCGCCGCCCGCCAGATCGCGGGGGCGACGCCGGCGATCACGCGCACGGTGCCGGTGCCGCGGGCCATCGTCGTCAGGATCGCGATGCGGTCCGGCTCGGGCAGCTCGGCATGGTCGGCCCAGGACGCGCGAGAGTAGCGGGCGGGTCGCTCGACGGTCGCGGGCAGCACCGGATCCGTCGATTCCGGGGACGCGGCCGCCGCGACCGGGTCGGGGACGACGTCCGCGACGACGATCGGTGCGTGGCCGTCGCCGGCGTCGAGCAGCTCGGCGACCACCGGGGCGAGATCGGATGCCTCGGCGTAGCTCAGCCGCCGCACTCCCCCGGTCGCCTCGGCGACGGCGGCGATGAAGCGCAGCGGGGCCTCGGCGTGGACGAGGAAGCTCGACTGCGCGACGAGCTCCTCGAGCGCGTCGCCCAGTTCGACCGGCTCCAGCACGGGCGCGCCGGAGTGCTCGGGGTCACGGTCGAGCATCACGATGGCCCGCACGCGCAGCGGTGCGTCCGGCAGCGGCGCCAGGCCCGCCTCGGACGGCGCGACCTGGACCTTCGGCCGGCCGCGCTCCTCGATGATCGAGAGCGGCTTGCGGTACGCGCGCACGCGGCCGGATGCCTCGATCGCGATCGTCTCGTCGGAGACGTAGCCGAACACGCGCCCGAGCGAGCGGGATGCGGTGGTCTTGCCGCGACCCGACGGCCCGACGAGCACCACCACGTCGCCGCTCTCGCCCGCGACACCGGCGGCGTGGAGCATCCACACCCGGCCGCGGCCGGCGTCCAGCGCGGCGTAGGTGACCTGCTGCGACAGCGACTCGAGGGTGCGGGACACGTCGGCATCGCGCGGGCGGACGGTCGCATCCGGCTCGGCGTCGCCAGGAGCGACCGCGTCCGCCCACGCGCGCTCGACGGCCTCCGCGATCTCGTCACGGACACCGTCCAGGTCGATGCCGATGCGCGCCCCGACGGCGTCGACGCAGATGACCCGGGGCACACTCGCAGTGTACCGGCGGCGTCTCCGATGCGGCGCACGCGGGCGCGGCATCCGCGGTGAGCAATCGCCGAGGAACTACCCTGAGGTGCCGGCCAGGTCGGAGCCTCTGATCATGTCCACGCCCTCCCCCGCCCGCTACGCGGGCCTCGACGGCCTCCGCGCGATCGCGGTGGGCCTCGTCGTGCTGTACCACCTCTTCCCGCCCGCGGTCCTGCCCGGCGGCTTCATCGGCGTCGACGTGTTCTTCGTGATCAGCGGCTTCCTCATCACGAGTCTGCTGCTGCGCGAGCACGTGCAGCAGCGCGCGAGCCTCCCCGGGTTCTGGCGCCGGCGAGCCCGGCGGCTGCTGCCGGCGCTCGCCGTCATGATCACGGTGTGCGCGTCGCTCGGGCTCCTCGTCGGCGGAGACGTGCTGTACCGGCTCGGAGCGCAGATCCTCGGGGCGGCGACATTCACGTTCAACTGGTGGACGATCGCCGCGGACACCGGGTACTTCGACGCGTCGGCGCCGGAGCTGTTCCGCAACGTGTGGTCGCTCGCGGTCGAGGAGCAGTTCTACCTGCTGTGGCCCCTCGTGCTGCCGCTGTTCTTCGTGCTGCGCCGGACGTGGATGCTCGTGGCCGCGGCCGCCGCGCTGGCTGCGGCATCCGCCCTCGAGATGGGGCTCATGCTGGCCGGCGGCGCCGATGCCACGCGCGTCTACTACGGTACCGACACCCACGCTTTCGGTCTGCTCCTGGGCGCCGCCGCGGCGTTCGCACTGGCGCCGATGCTCTCGCACGCGGACGCGAAACCGGCGCGGAAACGCCGACCCCGCCGCTCCGCCCCGGCCGCCGCCGGCACATCGCTGCGCTTCGTCGACGTGCCCCCGCGCCCGCCGGCACCGGGCGAGCTGCTCGATGCGGCCTACGTGGTCCTTCCGGCGGGATGGACGATCGTGCTGCCGCCGTCGGCGCGGACGGCGGAGCCCGAGCGCGAGGGTCCGCCTGTCGCGACGCGCGTCGCGACGAGTCTGGTGGGCGGGATCGCTCTCGCGGGACTGGCCGCGCTGGCCTTCTTCCCGCTCGGGGGCGCCCACACCGGATACGCGCTGTCGCTGCTCGCGGCGAGCGCGCTGTCGGTGGCGCTCGTCGTCACGGCGGTGTGGCCGGGTTCGCCGCTCGGCGCGGCCCTCGACGCGGCGCCGCTGCGATGGATCGGCGAGCGCTCGTACGGCATCTACCTGTGGCACTGGCCGCTGCTCGTGCTCGCCCTGTTCGCCGCCGTCGGCACCGGGCCCGAGGCAGGGGTCCCGGTGTGGATCGGCGGCGCCGTACTCGCGGCGACGGTGCTCGTCGCGTGGGCGTCGTACCGGTTCATCGAGCAGCCGGTGCGCACACTCGGGTTCCGCGGCGCCGCGGGCAGGTTCCGCGAGCTGCTGCGCGCGCCCGGGCGTCGTCGCGTGCGGGCGGCGTCGGTCGCCGTCGCGAGCGTCCTGGTCGTCGCGGGCACGACCGGCGCCATCGCCGCGGCGCCCGATCAGACGAGCGTGCAGCAGGCCGTGGCGGCCGGCGAGGCGGCCCTCGAGCGGGCACAACGGCAGGCGGCGCTCGAGGCGCTCGCGGACGCGGAGGCCGCGGCCGCACGCGCCGACGAGGGGGCAGCGGCCGCGGGCGACGGGAGCGTGACCTCCGTCGACATCCCGGGCTCGGCCGTCGACGCCATCGGCGACTCGGTCATGCTCGCGGCCTCGGGCGCGCTGATCGACGGGCTCCCCGGCATCCGCATCGACGCCGAGGTGTCGCGCTCGATGTGGGCGGCGCCGCGACTGATCGAGGAGCTGGCGGATGCAGGCGAGCTGCGGCACATCGTCGTCGTCGCGCTGGGGACCAACGGCACGGTCGACCCGTCGGCGCTCGACCGGCTCGTGGAGCTGGTGGGACCCGGCCGCGGCCTCGTGCTCGTCAACGCGTCGGCCCCGCGCAGCTGGATCCCCGGCGTCAACGAGACGCTGCGGGCGTTCGCCGCGCAGCACCGCAACGTGGTCGTGGCCGACTGGGCGTCGGCGATCGCGTCCCACCCCGCGGAGCTCGCCAGCGACCGCATCCATCCCGGCGCCGCCGGCGGTCGCCGCTACGCCGACGCCGTGGCCGATGCCGTCGACCGCGTCGAGCAGCGCCGCCTCGAGTGGGGCCACGATCGGCTGGTGAAGCGACTGGCCGAGGCCGAGGCGAGCGGGCTCCCGGTTCCGCAGTGACCGTCAGAACTCCGCGGTCAGCACCCTCTCGCGCTCGGTCGCGACGAAGCCGAGGCCCTCGTACAGCGTGTTCGCGCCGGTCGGGCTGTCGGTGTCGACGTCGAGCACGGCCTTCTCGAGCCCGGCATCCGTCATCGCCTGAAGGGTGCGTGCGATGACCCGCGGCGCGAGTCCCCGGCCCCGGTGGTCGCGCACGACCCCGATCAGGTCGATGTAGGAGTTCGACGCGCCGAGGCTCGCCCAGTCGTCCTCGTTGACCGACGCGAGGCAGAACGCGACGATCCGCCCGTCCGGTTCGAGTGCGAGCGTCGACAGGTCGGGGCGGAAGAACGGACCGCCCACGAACTGCTGCCAGCGCTCCGGCGGGGTCGGCAGGCTCCCCCAGTGGTCGCGGAAGGCGTCGTTGCGCGCGAGACGCGCGTCGTCCGACCGATCGGGCGCGTAGGCCACGAGACGGATGCCCTCGGGCGGACTGCTCTCGCGGACCGGCTGCGCGTTGTCGCGCACCATGGTGGTGAACCAGCGCGCGGTGCGCAGTCCGAGCGCCTCGGCGATGACGACCGCGCCGTCGTTGCCGTCCTGAGCGTACAGGTCGAGCTCGCCCGGCAGCGTCGAGCCGGTATCGGCCAGCTGCTGCAGCGCCCGCGCGTGCAGCCAGCGCCCGAGCTGTGCGCCGATGCCGCGCCGGCGCCGGTCGGGGTGGACCGCGCCCTGCAGATACGCCTTGATGCGCACCGATGCGTCGGGATGCCGGAGCGACGTGCCGACGGCGACGACCCGGCCGTCGTGACCGACGGCGAGGATCGAATCGCGTGCGTGGTCGATCTCGGGAAGGTCGAACGTGTCGGCGACGTCCTCGCGCGGCGTCACCCACGTCGGGTGGTCGACACGATCAGCCGCGGCGGTGACGGCGTGGATCGCGTCGATGTCGGCGCGCGTCGGGGCGCGCCACTCGGCGATGTCGGGATGGCGCGGAACGGCCGGCCCCGAGGCGTCGAGTCCCGCCGCCGCGATGCGCTCCGCCAGGGTGTCGCTCATCCCGACCACGATACGGGCCCACCACCCTGCGCGCGATCCGTCCAGGACCTTCGGCCCGCAGGATCGGCGCCGTCGGAGACGACGAGACCCGCGGGCCCAGAACGGGTCCGCGGGTCTCGCGATGCACAGTCGGTCAGTCAGAGCTGACCAGGCCGAGCGGTTCGCCCGGCCATCCGATCACTCGGACTTCTCCTCGGCGGCCTCGGCGGCCTCCTCGGCGGGAGCCTCCTCAGCGGGAGCCTCCTCGGCCGGAGCCTCAGCGGCCTCCTCAGCGGGGGCCTCCTCAGCGGGGGCCTCCTCAGCGGGAGCCTCCTCGACCGGAGCCTCGGCGGCCGGGGCGGCCTTCGGGGCTGCCTTGGCCTTCTTGGTCACGGGCTCGAGGACGAGCTCGATGACCGCCATGGGGGCGTTGTCGCCCTTGCGGTTGCCGACCTTGGTGATGCGCGTGTAGCCACCCTCGCGGTCCGCGACCAGCGGTGCGATCTCGGAGAACAGGACGTGAACCACTTCCTTGTCTCCGATGACCGAGAGCACCCGGCGACGGGCGTGCAGGTCGCCGCGCTTCGCGAACGTGATCAGGCGCTCGGCGAGCGGACGCAGGCGCTTGGCCTTGGTCTCGGTCGTGGTGATCGACTTGTGGGTGAACAGCGCGGCCGACAGGTTGGCCAGCATCAGACGCTCGTGTGCGGGGCCGCCTCCGAGGCGGGGACCCTTCGTGGGCTTGGGCATTTCTCAGTTACTCCAGGGGTGGGAAGTTGATCGAGACGACGTCAGGACGCCGCTCAGGCGTTCTCGTCGTCGTAGCCGCCGTAGAAGTGCGCGCCGTCGAACCCGGGAACCGAGTCCTTCAGCGAAAGGCCGAGCGAGACGAGCTTGTCGCGCACCTCGTCGACCGACTTCTGACCGAAGTTGCGGATGTTCATCAGCTGCGTCTCCGACAGGGCGACGAGCTCCGACACGGTGTTGATGCCCTCGCGCTTGAGGCAGTTGTACGAGCGGACCGACAGGTCGAGGTCCTCGATCGGCATGGACAGCTCGCTCGAGACGACGGCCTCGACCGGCGCGGGGCCGATCTCGATGCCCTCGGCCTCGACGTTCAGCTCGCGGGCGAGACCGAACAGCTCGGTGAGCGTGCGGCCGGCCGACGCGACGGCGTCGCGCGGGGCGATCGAGGGCTTGGTCTCGACGTCCAGGATGAGCTTGTCGAAGTCGGTGCGCTCACCGGCACGCGTCGCGTCGACGCGGTACGACACCTTCAGGACCGGCGAGTAGATCGAGTCGACCGGGATCTGACCGGCCTCGGCGTACTCGTTGCGGTTCTGGGTCGCCGACACGTAGCCGCGGCCGCGCTCGATGGTGAGCTCGAGCTCGAACTTGGCGGTGTCGTTGAGGGTCGCGATGACCAGGTCGGCGTTGTGCACCTCGACGCCCGCGGGGGCGGAGATGTCGGCCGCGGTGACCTCGCCGGCGCCGGTCTTGCGCAGGTAAGCGGTGATGGGCTCGTCGCGCTCCGACGAGACGACCAGCTGCTTGATGTTGAGGATGATCTCGGTGACATCCTCCTTCACACCGGGAATGGTGCTGAACTCGTGGAGGACGCCGTCGATGCGGATGCTGGTGACAGCCGCACCGGGGATCGACGACAGGAGGCTGCGACGCAGCGCGTTGCCGATCGTGTAACCGAAGCCGGGCTCGAGCGGCTCGATGACGAAGCGGCTGCGGAACTCCCCGATCTTCTCCTCGGTCAGAGTGGGACGCTGTGCAATGAGCACTGTGTGTTCCTTTCGATCACGTGCCCGCCATATGACACGTGGTGGATGAGGTGTTGAGTTTTGATCCGGGATGCCGCGTGGCCGGCATCCGTTCGAAACGTGCTCTGGCCGGGAGCCGGCCCGTCCCACGATCAGGGGACGGGCGCGGCGCCCGGCGATGAATCAGACGCGGCGGCGCTTGGGGGGACGGCAGCCGTTGTGCGCCTGCGGGGTGACGTCCTGGATGGAACCCACCTCGAGGCCGGCGGCCTGCAGCGAACGGATCGCCGTCTCGCGGCCCGAGCCCGGGCCCTTGACGAAGACGTCGACCTTCTTGACGCCGTGCTCCTGCGCCTGGCGGGCGGCCGACTCGGCGGCCATACCAGCGGCGTAGGGGGTCGACTTGCGCGAGCCCTTGAAGCCCACGCCACCCGAGGACGCCCAGCTGATGACAGCGCCCGAGGGGTCGGTGATCGAGACGATCGTGTTGTTGAACGTCGACTTGATGTGGGCCTGGCCCAGCGCGATGTTCTTCTTCTCCTTGCGGCGCGGCTTGCGCGCAGCGGACTTGGCCTGTGCCATGTTCTTCTCCTAAACCCTGCGGCGGCCGCGCTTAGCGCGCCTTCTTCTTGCCGGCGACGGTGCGCTTCGGGCCCTTGCGGGTGCGCGCGTTGGTCTTCGTGCGCTGGCCGCGCACGGGAAGGCCGCGACGGTGGCGAAGGCCCTCGTAGGAGCCGATCTCGACCTTGCGGCGGATGTCTGCGGCGACCTCGCGGCGAAGGTCACCCTCCACCTTGTAGGTGCCCTCGATGTGGTCGCGGAGCGCGACGAGCTGCTCGTC
This sequence comes from Microbacterium thalassium, assembly GCF_014208045.1. Lineage (NCBI taxonomy): Bacteria > Bacillati > Actinomycetota > Actinomycetes > Micrococcales > Microbacteriaceae > Microbacterium > Microbacterium thalassium. The sequence goes on along the minus strand of NZ_JACHML010000001.1, from coordinate 1,466,460 downwards.
GCTGAGGTCCTTGACGCGGATGTTCTCGTCGATCTCCGTCGCGGTGAGGATCTCGTTCGAGCGGGTACGGCCGATGCCGTAGATGTAGGTCAGGGCGATGACCACGCGCTTGTCGCGCGGGATGTCGACGCCGGCGAGACGTGCCATGCGGCTCTCCTAGGAGTGTCGTGGAGGTGTGGAGCAGGATCGGTGCCCGGGCCTCCGCCCCGAGGTGTCCCCCGCTCGCGCGGGTTCTGATCCTGCCGTGTATTCGTGTTGAGTTGTGTGGTCCGGATGCCGGGGGAACCGGCATCCGGCAAGCTGTGCTCCGGGATCAGCCCTGGCGCTGCTTGTGGCGCGGGTTGGACTTGCAGATGACCATGACGCGGCCGTGGCGGCGGATGACCTTGCAGTGGTCGCAGATGGGCTTGACGGAGGGGTTGACCTTCATGATGTTTCCTGTTCGCTGTCTTCGCCGGGCGCTCCCGGCCGCGCCGAAGCGGGCCGGAACCGGGGCGTTACTTCTCGACCGGTCTAGCGGTAGCGGTAGACGATGCGGCCGCGCGTGAGGTCGTAGGGGCTGAGCTCCACGACGACGCGGTCCTCGGGGATGATACGGATGTAGTTCTGCCGCATCTTGCCCGAGATCGTGGCGAGCACCTTGTGTCCGTTGGTCAGCTCAACGCGGAACATCGCGTTGGGCAACGCCTCGGACACCGTGCCCTCGATCTCGATGACACCGTCTTTCTTGGCCATAGCCTCGCTTACGCTTGTGCAGACCGGTCGGTCTGCGGTGGATGGGTGGCTGGGTGCCGTGACACGCCAAGATAGGCGCAAGGCACCAAAGATCAATGGTACGTGATAGTCGCGCGCTCGGCAACTCGCGGCGTTGACTCATCTATCACCTCCGCGTGCTGGTGTTCGTTGGCTCATGTAGGGATCTCCGGACGCGGGTACGCCTGAAGCTGTGGAGCTCTGTCACGTTCACCCAGACCCCGCCGTGTCACACCTCGGGCACGCGGCGCTGCTAGATTCGGCGAACATGCAGACGCGAAAGAGATCGGCCAGGCCCGCCTGATGCAGTGGGCGGCACGTGCGGGGACACTGGCGGCGACGGCGCTCTTGGCCGGGGCGCTCGTCGCGTGGGCTGTCGTCGCTCCCGGATACCGCGGCCCGGATGAGCCGCAGCACGTATCTGCGGTCATCGACCTCGCACTGGAGTCCGCATATCCGCCGCCCGGCACCGCACCGTTGGATCCGGGCGTTCGCGGATCTTACCCCTGGTTCGGCTTCGCCGGCGCGACCGACTACAGCGGGATCGATGTCACCGTCGGAGCCCTCCCGAACGACGCGCCTTCCCTCAATGAACTGCGTGAGCTGTCGCCGGAAGCGGACGCCGGTCTGCGCAACCAGATCACCCAGCATCCCCCTCTGTATTACCTCTACCTCGCCGGCGTCGTGCACCTGCTCTCCCTCGCCGATGCGCCGATCACGACCGCGGTCCTCGTACTCCGACTCGCGTCCGCTCTGCTCTTGCTCCCAATCCCCTGGCTCATCGTTGTGACCGCCTATCGCCTGCGGCTCTCGCCGAGCGCCGCGTTCATCGCGGCGATGATCCCCGCCGCGTGGGTGCAGTTCGTTCATATCGGGGCTGTCGTCGGCAACGGCACGATGCTCGCACTCACGACCTCGGCCGCGGTCGCGCTGCTGATCCGAGTCGTGACGGGCGACCTCACGGTACGCACGTCTGTGGGTCTGGGGTTCGCGCTATCAGCAGCTCTCCTCTCCAAAGGGTTCGCGCTCCCGTTACTCCCCCTCGCCGTCTTCGCGTACCTATGGCGTTGGCGCACAGACCGCGCACGGATCTGGAAGCCTATGCTGATCGGCGCAGCCGTGTCGCTGATCGGATGCTCGTGGTACGTCGCGAGCTTCCTACGTTTCGGCACGCTCCAGCCCATGTCCAGGTCAGTGGAGTTCGAGTTCTCGGCGTCAGCCCTTCTCGAATGGATCCCGCGCTTCCTGACCGCATTGTCCAGTTCGATGTGGATGAATCTCGGCTGGCTTGAGACACCGCCGCAGCCCCCGATCCTCCACCTCGCCGTAAGCGCTACCGTCGGCGTGCTGGTCATTCTCGGCACCTGGGCTATGCGACGTCTGCCAGGGGCGCTCGTGGTGCTGCACGGCTCATGGGCTCTCCCACTGCTGATCTTCGGATACGGCAGTGCGCGCTCGTGGCTGTACGCAGGCACCATCCGAGCCGCTCAGGGACGCTATCTGCAACTCGCCGTCATCGCCGTGGCCGTACTCATCGTCGCGTCCATTCAATGGTCGCGATGGATGGTCTCCGCGGCTCCCGCACTGTGCACCGTGGCGATCGTCTTCGGTGTGATATTCGGGATCCGCCACTTCTGGGCCACCCCCACGCTCGCCAGCGTTGCCGGCGCCTGGCCAGGTGGAACGGCAGCATTCGTCACCGCGGGGGCGCTACTCGTAGCCGGAAGCGCCGTCGGCACCTTCGTCGCACTGCGCATACCCACCCGCGCCCAAGAAGACGCCGCAGAGCCGGCGTCGATCTGACGCCGGCTCTGGTTCCGGGATGCCTGCGTCAGGCGCGGCCCGGACCGCGAGGTCTCCTATTGGAACAGCGAGGCGAGGTCAGCCGGGTCGGGGATGTCGGCGTTGGCGATCGCCTCGCCGTTGACCGCGACGGTCGGGGTCGCGATCCCGTCGAGCCCGGGCTGCACCGGGGTGTCCTCGGTGAGCTGCGCGACGTAGTCGCCGTACTCGCGATCGGTGACGCACGCGTCGATGCCCGTCACGCCGACGCTCGCCGCGATCTCGAGGATCTGGTCGTCGGTGAGGCCCGTGGTGTTCTCGTCGGGCTGGTTGGCGAACATCGCCTGCATGAACGGCACGGCGGCCTCGCCGTCGGCGACCGCGACGCAGTACATCGCGTTGGCGGCGCGCGTGGAGTACTCGGTGCCCTGCGAGTAGCGGTCGAGGATCGAGATCGGGTGGATGCCGACCGTCGCGGTGCCGTCCTCGGCCAGCGCCAGGATCGATTCGCCGTAGAGCTGCTCGAACTGGTTGCAGATCGGGCACATGAAGTCGATGTAGGTGTCGAGGCGGTTCTCGCCGTCGCCGATGACGATGGCACCGGTCTCCTCCTCGACGACCGCCGCCTGCGGAGCCGTCGCGGGGCCCTGCTCGGCGTTGTTGAGGGTGATCACGAGAACCGCGACGAGCGCGAGCGCGACGACCACGCCGACGCTCACCCAGACCGCGAACCAGTTCGTGCTCCGTGACTGTGCTGCCATCACTCTTTCCTTGCTGTGGGGGGCGGGCGCGGGGCGCCCGGTGATCTCGGGAGGCTCAGGCGATCGGCTGGGGCGTCACACCGAAGGGTGCGAGGCCGGCCGCTCCGCCGTCGGGTGCGGTCAGCACCCAGATTCCGCCATCGTGCACGGCCACGCTGTGCTCCCAGTGGGAGCCTGCTGTGCCGTCGACGGTGGAAACGGTCCAGTCGTCGTCCTCGACGAGGGTCGCCTGATCGCCGATGACGACCATCGGCTCGATCGCGACCGCGAGCCCGGGGCGCACGTCGGCGCCTCGATCGGGCGTGCGGTAGTTGAAGATCGGCGGCGACTCGTGCATCTTGCGGCCGATGCCGTGACCGACGTAGTCGCGCAGGATGCCGTAGCCGTCGCCCGGGGCGTTGGCCTCGATGTAGTCCTCGATGGCGGCGCCGACCTCGCCCAGGTGCGATGCGGTGGCGAGGGCCGCGATGCCGGCCCACAGCGAGCCGCGGGTCACGTCGCTCAGCCGCTCGCGTTCTGCGACGAGCTCGGGGCGCTGCGGATCGGGGATCACGACGGTGAACGCCGAGTCGCCGTTCCAGCCCTTGTACTCCGCACCGGCGTCCACCGACACGATGTCTCCGGCCTCGAGGATGCGCTCCCCGGGGATGCCGTGGACGACCTGCTCGTTGACCGAGGCGCAGATCGTGTGCCGGTATCCGCGAACCATCTGGAAGTTCGACCGCGCCCCGCGCCCGGTGATGGCACGGTGCGCCACGGCGTCGAGCTCCGCCGTCGTGACGCCGGGCGCGATGCGGTCGCGCACCGCCTCGAGCGCGGCGGCCGTGATCATCCCCGGCTCGACCATCGCCCGCAGCTGCGCTGGGGTCTTGTAGAGGGAGCGGCGCAGCGCCACGGCGACGTCAGGCCGCCGCCGAGCGCTCGAGGCCGCGGGCCCGGAGCGCCTCGACGATGCGGGCGGTGATCTCGTCGAGCGATCCGACGCCGTCGATCTCGTCGACGATGCCGCGCTCGCGGTACACGTCGAGGATCGGCGCCGTCTCGCGCTCGTAGATGGCCAGGCGGTTGGCGATGACCTCTTCGGTGTCGTCGGTGCGGCCCTGCTCCTTCGCGCGCAGCGCGAGGCGCGAGATGCTCTCGTCGCGCGGGACCGTCAGCTCGATGACCGCGTCGAGGGACTCGCCGCGGCCCCCGAGGAAGGCGTCGAGGTCGCCGACCTGCCCGAGGTTGCGGGGGTAGCCGTCCAGGAGGAACCCGCCTGCGGCGTCCTCCTGCGACAGGCGCTCCCGCACCACCGCGCTGGTCAGCTCGTCGGGCACCAGGTCGCCGGCCTCGATGATGGTCTTGACCTTCACGCCGAGCTCCGTGCCGGCGGCGACCGCACCGCGGAACACATCCCCTGTCGAGATGGCCGGGATCCCCAGCGCTTCGGCGATCCGCACGCCCTGCGTGCCCTTGCCGGAGCCCTGCGGCCCCACGATCAGAAGACGTGCCTGCGGTGCGTTGGTCATCGGAGAAGCCCCTCGTAGTGTCGCTGCTGAAGCTGTGCGTCGATCTGCTTGACGGTCTCGAGCCCGACACCGACCATGATGAGGATCGATGCGCCGCCGAACGGGAAGTTCTGGTTCGCGCCGACCGTGGCCAGGGCGAACAGCGGCAGCAGGGCGACCAGACCCAGGTAGATGGAGCCCGGCGCGGTGATGCGCGTCAGGACGTAGTCCAGGTACTCGGCCGTCGGGCGTCCCGCGCGGATGCCCGGGATGAAGCCGCCGTACTTCTTCATGTTGTCGGCGACCTCGACCGGGTTGAACGTGATCGCGACGTAGAAGTACGTGAAGCCCACGATCAGCAGGAAGTACAGCGCCATGTACAGCGGGTGGTCTCCGCTGACGAGGTACTGCTGGATCCATGCGACCCACGCCGGGATCTCTTCGCCCGCCTGCGGCTGGTTGAACTGCGCGATGAGCGCCGGGATGTACAGCAGCGACGATGCGAAGATGACGGGCACGACGCCGGCCATGTTCACCTTGATCGGGATGTACGTGTTCGTGCCGCCGTAGGTGCGGCGGCCGACCATGCGCTTGGCGTACTGCACCGGGATGCGGCGCTGCGACTGCTCGACGAAGACGACGAGCGCGATGATGACGATGCCGACGGCCAGCACGAGGAGGAACACCTCGAAGCCGCGGGACTGCCAGATCGCCCACAGCGACGCGGGGAAGGCCGCGGCGATCGAGACGAAGATCAGCAGCGACATGCCGTTGCCGACGCCGCGCTCGGTGACGAGCTCGGCGAACCACATGATGAGGCCCGTGCCGGCGGTGAGCGTGATGATCATCAGCAGCTGCGCCCACCACACATCGTTGGTGAGGAGCTGCTCGCACTCGGGGATGCCGGTGACGCCGAACAGCTGCCCGCTGCGGGCCACAGTGACAAGCGTCGTCGACTGCAGCAGAGCGAGGGCGATGGTCAGGTAGCGGGTGTACTGCGTGAGCTTGGCCTGGCCCGCCTGACCCTCCTTGTAGAGGGTCTCGAAGTGCGGGATCACGACGCGCAGCAGCTGGGTGATGATCGTCGCGGTGATGTACGGCATGACGCCGAGGGCGAAGATCGACAGCTGCAGCAGTGCGCCGCCCGAGAACAGGTTGACCAGCGACAGCAGTCCGTCGGTGCTGGCCGACTGCGCGAGGCAGGCCTGCACGTTGGGGAAGTCGACGAACGGCGCGGGCACGTGGGCGCCGAGCCGGTAGATCGTGATGATGGCCAGGGTGAATGCGATCTTCCGACGGAGGTCGGGTGTACGGAAGACCCGCGCGAGGGCGCTGAACAAGAGGATGCCTCCAGGAGAGGGGGAAAGCCGGCGCGCACAGGCGCACCGTTCCCAGGGTAACGCAAGGGGGCCGGAGCGAAATTCTCCGGCCCCCTGGCGTGGACTACTTGACGGTGCCGCCTGCCGCGACGATCTTCTGCTCGGCGGAACCCGAGACCTTGTCGACCGACACGGTGAGCTTCACCGAGATGTCGCCGGTGCCGAGCACCTTGACCTTCTCGTTCTTGCGGACCGCACCCTTGGCGACGAGGTCGCTCACGGTGACGTCTCCGCCGTTCGGGTACAGCTCGGCGAGCTTGTCCAGGTTCACGACCTGGTACTCGACCCGGAACGGGTTCTTGAAGCCGCGCAGCTTCGGGGTGCGCATGTGCAGCGGCATCTGGCCGCCCTCGAAGCCGACCTTGACCTGGTAGCGGGCCTTGGTGCCCTTGGTGCCACGGCCGGCGGTCTTGCCCTTCGAGGCCTCACCGCGACCCACGCGGGTCTTGGCGGTGTGGGCGCCGGGGACCGGACGCAGGTGGTGCACCTTCAGCACGCCGGGGCGGGCCGCGGCGTCCTTCTTCTCGTCGGCCTTGGCGGCCGCGGGCTTCTTCGAAGAAGCCTTCTTGGCGTTCTCAGCCATCAGTCGATCTCCTCAACCTTCACGAGGTGAGCGACGGTCTTGACGTAGCCGCGCGTCTGCGCGTCGTCGGGACGGACGACCGAGTCGCCGATCCGCTTGAGACCGAGCGAGCGCAGCGTGTCGCGCTGGTTCTGCTTCTCGCTCACCTTGGACTTGACCTGGGTAACCTTCAGGCGCGCGGCCATCATGCACCAACCTTCGGGGCAGCGGCAGCCTCGGCCTCTGCGCGCACGAGGCGCGCCGGGGCCACCTGGTCGAACTCGAGGCCACGGCGAGCTGCGACCGCACGGGGCTCCTCGAGCTGCTTGAGCGCATCGACGGTCGCGTGCACGATGTTGATCGTGTTCGACGAGCCGAGCGACTTCGACAGCACATCGTGGATGCCCGCGCACTCGAGGACGGCGCGAACCGGACCACCGGCGATGACACCGGTACCGGCGGCGGCGGGGCGCAGGAGCACCACACCGGCGGCGGCCTCACCCTGGACGGGGTGCGGGATGGTCGAGGCGACGCGGGGCACGCGGAAGAAGTTGCGCTTGGCCTCCTCGACGCCCTTCGAGATCGCCAGCGGCACCTCGCGGGCCTTGCCGTAGCCGACGCCCACGACGCCGTTGCCGTCGCCCACGACGACGAGCGCCGTGAAGCTGAAGCGGCGGCCGCCCTTGACGACCTTCGACACGCGGTTGATCGTGACGACCTTCTCGAGGAACTGGCTGTCGCTGCGGTCGCGACCGCCGCGGTCGTTGCGCTGGTTGCGCTCACGACCGCCGCGGCGGGCCTCGCGGGGCTCGCGCTCGGTGGCGGGCGCCTCGGCCGGAGCCTCGGCAGCTGCCTGCTCGGTCACGTTGTTCTCCTTGTTCTCGCTCACAGGTTCAGACCTCCCTCGCGGGCGCCGTCCGCGATCGCGGCGACGCGGCCGGCGTAGCGGTTGCCACCGCGGTCGAACACGACGTCGGCGACGCCGGCGGCCTTGGCGCGCTCGGCGAGCAGCTCGCCGACCTTGTGCGCCTTGGCGGTCTTGTCACCGTCGAAGGCGCGCAGGTCGGTCTCGAGCGTCGAGGCCGAAGCGACCGTGTGGCCCTTCGAGTCGTCGACGATCTGCACGAACACGTGGCGCGACGAGCGGGAGACGACCAGGCGGGGACGCTCGGTGGTGCCGACGACCTTCTTGCGAAGGCGGGCGTGACGACGCGCGCGCGCGTCGGACTTCGACTTCACAGCCATGGTTACTTACCAGCCTTTCCGGCCTTGCGACGGACGACCTCGCCCGCGTAGCGCACACCCTTGCCCTTGTACGGCTCGGGCTTGCGGATCTTGCGGATGTTGGCAGCGGTCTCGCCGACGGCCTGCTTGTCGATGCCGCTCACGGTGATCTTGTTGTTGCCCTCGACCGTGAACGTGATGCCGGCGGGCGGCTCGACCAGGACGGGGTGCGAGAAGCCGAGCGCGAACTCGATGTTCGAGCCCTTCTGCTGCACGCGGTAGCCGGTGCCGACGACCTCGAGGCCCTTGGTGTAGCCCTGGGTGACACCGATGATGTTGTTGTTGATGAGCGTGCGGGTCAGGCCGTGGAGCGACCGCGACTCGCGCTCGTCGTCGGGACGGGAGACCAGGACCTGGCCCTCCTCGACCTTGACCTCGAGGGGCTTCGCGACGGTGAGCTTCAGCTCGCCCTTCGGGCCCTTGACCTGGACATCCTGGCCGTCGACCGAAACGGTCACGCCGGCGGGGATGTCGATGGGAAGACGTCCAATACGCGACATTGTCAGATCACCACACGTAGGCGAGGACTTCCCCACCCACGCCCTTCTGCTCGGCCTGGCGGTCGGTGAGAAGACCGGAGGAGGTGGACAGGATCGCGACGCCGAGGCCGCCGAGGACCTTGGGGATCTCGTTCGACTTCGCGTACACGCGCAGGCCGGGCTTCGACACGCGCTTGATGCCGGCGATCGACCGCTCGCGGTTCGGGCCGTACTTGAGGGTCATCGTGAGGGTCTGGCCGACGCGGGCGTCCGCGACGTCCCAGCCCGAGATGTAGCCCTCCTGCTTGAGGATCTCGGCGATGTGCGACTTGAGCTTCGAGCTCGGCAGCGACACGGAGTCATGGTGAGCCGAGTTCGCGTTGCGCAGACGGGTCAGCATGTCTGCGACCGGGTCTGTCATTGTCATTTCGTGTTTCCTTTGTTCACCAGGTTTCGTACGCCGTTACACGACGGCCGACCTGTGGTGGTGTGGGCCCGGATGACCCGGGCCCACAGGGTTCTCAGGCCTGAGCGCCCTCGGCGCGGAACGGGAAGCCGAGGTGGCGCAGGAGCGCGCGGCCCTCGTCGTCCGTGTCGGCCGACGTCACGATGGTGATGTCGAAGCCGCGCACGCGGTCGATCTTGTCCTGGTCGATCTCGTGGAACACCGACTGCTCCTGGAGACCGAAGGTGTAGTTGCCGTGGCCGTCGAACTGCTTCGGCGACAGACCGCGGAAGTCGCGGATGCGGGGCAGCGAGAGGTTGACCAGGCGGTCGACGAACTCCCACGCGCGGTCGCCGCGGAGCGTGACGTGCGCGCCGATGGCCTGGCCCTCACGCAGCTTGAACTGCGCGATGGACTTGCGGGCCTTGGTGACGACGGGCTTCTGGCCGGTGATCTTGGTGAGGTCGGCGACCGCACCCTCGATGACCTTGGAGTCGCGAGCGGCCTCGCCGACACCGGTGTTCACCACGACCTTGACCAGACCGGGGATCTGCATGACGTTCGCGTAGCCGAACTCGTCCTGCATCGCCTTCTTGATCTCGGTGTTGTACTTCTGCTTCAGGCGGGGCTGGATCTTGCCAGCCTCCACGGCAGCGGAGGTGCTCATATTCAGAGGTCCTTGCCTGACTTCTTCGCGTAGCGCACGCGGACCGTGCGCTTCACGCCGTCCTTGACCTGCTCCTCGACGCGGTGGCCGACGCGGGTCGGCTTCTTCGTCTCGGGGTCGACCAGGGCGACGTTGGAGATGTGGATCGGCGCCTCGAAGGTCTCGATGCCGCCGGTCTTGGTGCCGCGCTGGGTCTGACCCACGCGGTTGTGACGGGTGACGTAGTTCACGCCCTCGACGATGACGCGGTCCTGGTCGGTGAGGACCTCGAGGACCTTGCCCTGCTTGCCGCGGTCGCCGCCGTTGTCCTGCTTCTTGCCGGTGATGACCTCGACCAGGTCACCCTTCTTGATGTTGGCCATGGGTCAGATCACCTCCGGTGCGAGCGAGACGATCTTCATGAACTTCTTGTCACGAAGCTCGCGGCCGACCGGGCCGAAGATGCGGGTGCCGCGGGGCTCCCCGTCGCTCTTCAGGATGACGGCGGCGTTCTCGTCGAACTTGATGTACGAGCCGTCGGGACGACGGGTCTGCTTGACGGTGCGGACGACGACGGCCTTGACCACATCGCCCTTCTTTACGTTGCCGCCCGGGATCGCGTCCTTGACCGTGGCGACGATGACGTCGCCCAGGCCTGCGTAACGCCGGTTGGAGCCGCCGAGCACACGGATCGTGAGCAGCTCCTTGGCGCCGGTGTTGTCGGCGACCTTGAGGCGGGATTCGTTCTGAATCACTTCTTACTCCTTGGGTTCCAAGCAGCCGAGGCTTACTTGGCCTTCTCGAGGATCTCGACCAGGCGCCAGCGCTTGGTGGCGCTGAGCGGGCGGGTCTCGTTGATGAGGACGAGGTCGCCGATGCCGGCGGTGTTGTTCTCGTCGTGCGCCTTGACCTTGGAGGTGCGGCGGATGACCTTGCCGTAGAGGGGGTGCTTCACGCGGTCCTCGACCTCGACGACGATGGTCTTGTCCATCTTGTCGCTGACGACGTAGCCGCGGCGGGCCTTGCGGTACCCACGGGCGTCGGCGTCGCGCACGTCGTGCTCGGCGCTCTCGTGGCCCGGAACGACCTCGGTCGCCGAGGCTTCCTTCTTCGTGGTGGCCATCACTCAGCCTCTTCCTTCACGGCCTCGGCGGCATCCGCCTTCTTGGCCTTCGTCTTCTTCGCCTTCGTCACCTCGACCGGAGCGGGCGTGGCACGGATGCCGAGCTCGCGCTCACGGATGACGGTGTAGAGCCGCGCGATGTCGCGCTTGACCGCACGGATGCGGCCGTGGCTCTCGAGCTGGCCGGTGGCCGACTGGAAGCGCAGGTTGAACAGCTCTTCCTTGGCCTTGCGCAGCTCCTCGACGAGGCGCTGGTCTTCGAACGTGTCGAGCTCGCTCGGGGCGAGCGTCTTGGTGCCGATCGCCATTATGCGTCGCCTTCCTCGCGCTTGATGATGCGTGCCTTCAGGGGCAGCTTGTGGATGGCACGGGTCAGGGCCTCACGAGCGAGTTCCTCGTTGACGCCGGCGACCTCGAAGAGGACGCGACCCGGCTTGACGTTTGCGACCCACCACTCCGGCGAACCCTTACCGGAACCCATGCGGGTCTCGGCAGGCTTCTTGGTGAGCGGACGGTCGGGGTAGATGTTGATCCACACCTTGCCGCCGCGCTTGATGTGACGGGTCATCGCGATACGAGCGGACTCGATCTGACGGTTCGTCACGTAGGCGGGGGTGAGGGCCTGGATGCCGTACTCGCCGAAGGAGACCTTCGTGCCGCCGGTGGCCTGGCCGTCGCGCTTGGGGTGGTGCTGCTTGCGGTACTTGACCTTGCGGGGGATAAGCATCAGGCAGACGCTCCTTCTGCGACGGGGGCCTCCGCGTTGCTGTTGCGGGGGCCGCGACGGCGGTCGCCGCGCTCACGGGCAGGCTTCTGGTTGGCCTGCTCGCGTGCGAGCTCCTTGTTGGTCAGGTCGCCCTTGTAGATCCAGACCTTCACGCCGATGCGGCCGAAGGTGGTCTTGGCCTCGTAGAAGCCGTAGTCGATGTTCGCGCGCAGCGTGTGCAGCGGCACACGACCCTCGCGGTAGAACTCCGAGCGGCTCATCTCGGCGCCGCCGAGGCGGCCGGAGACCTGGATGCGGACGCCCTTGGCGCCGGCGCGCTGCGCGCCCTGCAGGCCCTTGCGCATCGCGCGGCGGAACGCCACGCGAGCCGAGAGCTGCTCGGCGATGCCCTGGGCGACCAGCTGAGCGTCGGCCTCGGGGTTCTTGACCTCGAGGATGTTCAGCTGGATCTGCTTGCCGGTGAGCTTCTCGAGGTCGGCGCGGATGCGCTCGGCCTCGGCGCCGCGGCGGCCGATCACGATGCCCGGGCGGGCGGTGTGGATGTCGACGCGGACGCGGTCACGCGTGCGCTCGATCTCGATGTTGCTCACACCGGCGCGGTCGAGCTGCGTGGTGAGGAGCTTGCGGATCTTGATGTCCTCGGCCACGTAGTCCGCGTAGCGCTGGCCCGGCTTCGTCGAGTCGGAGAACCACCGCGACACGTGGTCGGTGGTGATGCCGAGGCGGAAGCCGTACGGGTTGACCTTCTGTCCCATTACTTGCTCGCCTTCTTCGTTGCTGCCGGGGCGGTCTCGGCGACCTCGGGGGTCGCGAGCACCACGGTGATGTGGCTGGTGCGCTTCTTGATCTGGAAGGCACGACCCTGCGCACGGGGCTGGAAGCGCTTGAGCGTCGTGCCCTCGTCGACGTACGCGTTCTTCACGTACAGGTCCTGCTCGTCCAGGTACTCGCCGTCCTTGTCGGCCTTCACGCGAGCGTTCGCGATCGCCGAGGCGACGAGCTTGTAGATCGGCTCGCTCGCGCCCTGCTGCGCGAACTTGAGGATGGCCAGGGCCTCCTCAGCCTGCTTGCCCTTGATGAGCGCGACGACACGACGAGCCTTCTGAGGGGTCACGCGGATGTGTCGCACGCGTGCGATGGACTCCACCATTTCTCTCTCCTCTATCGCCCCCGCGTCAGCGGCGGCGGCCCTTCTTGTCGTCCTTCACGTGGCCGCGGAAGGTGCGGGTGGGCGCGAACTCGCCCAGCTTGTGGCCGACCATGGTCTCGGACACGAACACGGGGATGTGCTTGCGTCCGTCGTGCACGGCGATGGTGTGACCCAGCATGGCCGGGACGATCATCGAGCGGCGCGACCAGGTCTTGATGACGTTCTTGGTGCCGGCTTCGTTCTGCGAGACGACCTTGCGAAGCAGGTGCTCGTCGACGAAGGGGCCCTTCTTAAGGCTGCGAGGCATCTTCCTCTACTCCTACTTGCGCTTCTTGCCGGCGGTGCGACGACGGACGATGTACTTGTCGCTCTCCTTGTTGGGGTGGCGGGTGCGACCCTCAGCCTGGCCCCAAGGAGTGACGGGGTGACGTCCACCGGACGTCTTGCCCTCACCACCACCGTGCGGGTGGTCGACCGGGTTCATCGCGACACCGCGGACGGTCGGGCGGACGCCCTTCCAGCGGTTGCGACCGGCCTTGCCCCAGTTGATGTTCGACTGCTCGGCGTTGCCGACCTCGCCGATCGTCGCGCGGCAGCGCGCGTCGACGTTGCGGATCTCGCCCGAGGGCAGACGCAGCTGCGCGTACGGGCCGTCCTTCGCCACGAGGCGAACCGACGTTCCGGCCGAGCGGGCCAGCTTCGCGCCGCCGCCGGGGCGGAGCTCGATGGCGTGGATCACGGTACCGGTGGGGATGTTGCGCAGCGGCAGGTTGTTGCCGGGCTTGATGTCGGCGCCGGCACCCGACTCGACGATGTCGCCCTGCTTGAGCTTCTCCGGCGCGAGGATGTAGCGCTTCTCGCCGTCGAAGTAGTGCAGCAGCGCGATGCGCGCGGTGCGGTTGGGGTCGTACTCGATGTGAGCGACCTTGGCGTTCACGCCGTCCTTGTCATTGCGACGGAAGTCGATGACGCGGTACTGGCGCTTGTGGCCGCCACCGATGTGACGCGTGGTGATGCGGCCCTGGTTGTTGCGGCCACCGGTCTTGCTCAGCGGGCGGAGGAGCGACTTCTCAGGCGTCGATCGGGTGATCTCGGCGAAGTCCGCCACCGACGAGCCGCGGCGACCCGGGGTCGTGGGCTTGTACTTGCGAATAGCCATATCTCTAGTCCTCTATTCCGACCGTCAGCCGACTGCCGTGAAGATGTCGATGGTGCCCGACTTCAGGGTCACGATGGCGCGCTTGGTGTCCTTGCGCTTGCCGGTGCCGAAGCGGGTGCGGCGGGCCTTGCCGACGCGGTTGAGGGTGTTGACCGCTGCGACCTTGACGCCGAAGATCTTCTCGATGGCGAGCTTGATCTCGGTCTTCGAGGCGCGGGGGTCCACGAGGAACGTGTACTTGCCCTCGTCGATGAGCCCGTAGCTCTTCTCCGAGACGACCGGCTTCAGGATGATGTCGCGCGGGTCCTTGTTCACGGCGCTCATGCCGAGACCTCCTCGGTGGCCGACTTCGAGGCGACGAAGGCGTCGAAGGCGTCCTTGGTGAAGACGATGTCGTCCGAGACGAGCACGTCGTAGGCGTTCAGCTGGTCGAACGTCAGCAGGTGCGCGAACGCGAGGTTGCGAATGCTCAGGATGCTGAGGTCGTCGTCGCGGTCGATGACGACCAGGACGTTCTTGGTGGCGCCGAGGCCGTTCAGGACCGCCGCGGCGGCCTTGGTCGACGGAGCACCCTCGATGCCGAACGACTCCACGATGTGGAGACGCTCGCCGCGAGCGCGGTCGCTCAGCGCGCCCAGGAGGGCGGCGGCGATCATCTTCTTGGGGGTGCGCTGCGCGTAGCCGCGCGGCTTCGGGCCGTGGACGATTCCACCGCCGGTCATGTGCGGCGCGCGGATCGAGCCCTGGCGGGCGTTACCCGTGCCCTTCTGCTTGAAGGGCTTGCGGCCGGCGCCGGAGACCTCACCGCGACGCTTGGTCGAGTGGGTGCCCTGGCGAGCCGCCGCGCGCTGCGCGACGACGACCTGGTGGATGAGCGGGATGTTCGTCTTGACGTCGAACAGGTCGGCGGGCAGCTCCACGGAGCCGGCCTTCTTGCCGTCTGCGTTCACGACGTCGAGCGCGAGAGTCGAGTCAGCCATGTGATCAGGCACCCTTCACTGCGTTGCGGACGTAGACGGTGCGGCCACGAGCGCCGGGGACGGCGCCCTTGACGAGCAGCAGACCCTTCTCGGCGTCGACGGCGTGCACCGTGAGGTTGAGGACGGTCACGCGCTCGCCGCCCATGCGGCCGGCCATGCGCATGCCCTTGAAGACGCGGCTCGGGGTCGACGAAGCGCCGATCGAACCGGGCTTGCGGTGGTTGCGGTGCGCACCGTGCGAGGCGGAGACGCCCTTGAAGTTGTGGCGCTTCATGACACCCGCGGTGCCCTTGCCCTTGCTGGTGCCGACGACGTCGACCAGCTGGCCGGCCTCGAAGGCGCCGTCCACGGTGAGCTCCTGACCGAGCGAGTAGTCAGCGGCATCGGCCGTGCGGACCTCGACGAGGTGGCGACGGGGGGTGACGCCGGCAGCCTCGAAGTGAGCGGTCTGCGGCTTGTTCACCTTGCGGGGGTCGATCTGACCGGCGGCGATCTGGACGGCGCTGTAGCCGTCCTTCTCGGCGGTGCGGATCTGGGTGACCACGTTCGGAGCGACCTCGATGACGGTGACGGGAACGAGCTTGCCGTTCTCGTCCCAGACCTGGGTCATGCCGAGCTTGGTGCCAAGGAGGGCCTTGGAAATCTTGGAGTTGATGTCAGCCATGTCGAACCTCAGAGCTTGATCTCGATGTTGACGTCGGCCGGAAGGTCGAGGCGCATCAGCGAGTCGACGGCCTTGGGCGTCGGGTCGATGATGTCGATCAGACGCTTGTGGGTGCGCATCTCGAAGTGCTCGCGGCTGTCCTTGTACTTGTGGGGCGACCGGATGACGCACACGACGTTCTTCTCGGTCGGAAGGGGCACGGGGCCCACGACGCTCGCGCCCGCACGGGTCACGGTCTCGACGATCTTGCGGGCCGACGAGTCGAGGCCTGCGTGATCGTACGACTTCAGGCGAATGCGGATCTTCTGTCCCGCCATTTGTCTGCTCACTCTCTGTCTCGCGTCATACCTCTCGGAGGCTCCGAGGGCATTGGACGCACGGTGGCGCTGCTGCGCCATGGCACGTTCACCAGCTGCGCTGGTGCTGCTGCACCGCTGTTCTGATGTCAAACCGGAGGCTCGCCCCGGCTCCTCCTCCCCCGGCCGGCACGCGCACGTGCGGATCCCATTCCTGGGTGGGGGTTTCGGATATCGTGTTCTGCTGCCCGCGGCCTAGGTCCTTGCGCGTGACGCGCCGCCTATGCACTGCCCTGGCAGTGATCCTGCGCACGCCAACAGGCGCGCCGGAATGTGGAACCTGACTAGTCTACGGGTCTCCCGGGCGTGTCGCAAACCCGGGCGTGTCGTGACGCGCGGTATGGAGCACCTTCCCAGAGAGGACGGCATCACGAGCCGATCACGACCGATCCCCCACCCTGGGCGGGATCGGCGGGCGGGTGGCAGAATGGCAGAACCACGCCGCCCGCACACCTGACGGGCGGGCACGCCGCCCCGGCGGCGGGGAAGGGTGCTGTGGCGTCGAACGTCATCGGCGCGGCGAGGACGCCGAGCGAACCGGAACCCGAGGATCTGAACACCTCGGAGGTCCGTCGTGTCGCCGCGGCCGCGCCGCCGCCGCGGCGGTCGGACTGGCGCGCGAAGTACGCGCGGCTGCTGACGCTGAGCGACTTCGTCGTACTGATGGCCGTCGTCTTCGGCACGCAGCTGTTCTGGTTCGGCATCGGCGGGGCGCGCGTGTCGATCCGCGAGGACGCGCGGCTGAGCGTGGTGTCCTACTGGCTGTTCTCGGCCGGGCTCGTGGTGCTCTGGATGTGGTCGCTGAGCCTCATCGACTCCCGGACCGACCGCGTCTTCGGCACCGGGTCCACGGAGTACATCCGCATCATCTCGGTCAGCACGCGCCTGTTCGGCATCATCGCGATCGTCGCCTTCCTCCTCCGCGTCGACGTGGCGCGCGGCTACCTGCTCATCAGCCTGCCGCTGGGCGTCGCGGTGCTGCTCCTGGAGCGCCGGATATGGCGCCAGTGGCTCATCGCCCGGCGCCGGCGCGGCGAGTTCAGCGCGCGCGTGCTGCTCGTCGGCTCGGAGCGCTCCGTGGCGCAGATCGGGCAGGCGCTGCAGCGCGTCCCGAGCGCCGGCTACCACGTCGTGGGTGCCTGCGTCCCCGGCGGGCGCACGCGCGCCGGCGACCGCGTGGACGGGCTCGACATCCCTGTGCTCGGCGATGTCAGCGCCATCGCATCGGTGCTGCGCGCCGCATCCGCCGACACCGTGGCCATCACCAGCACCGACGATCTGCCGCCCTCGAGCGTCAAGCGCATCTCGTGGGAGCTCGAGGCCGGCCGGCAGCATCTCGTGCTCGCGCCGAGCATCGTCGACGTCGTGGGTCCCCGCATCCAGACGCGCCCGGTGGCGGGTCTTCCCCTCATCCACGTCGAGACGCCGCGCTACAGCAAGGGTCAGCGGGTGGTGAAGCGCTCCGCCGACCTGGTCCTGGCCACGATCGCCGTGATCGTGCTGAGCCCGGTGATGCTGGCGATCGCCGCCGCCATCCGCGTCACCTCGCGCGGACCGGCCCTCTTCCTGCAGACCCGCGTCGGGCTGGACGGCCGCGAGTTCCGCATGGTCAAGTTCCGCACCATGGTCCACAATGCCGAGGAGCTGCTCACCGGCCTGCGGGCGCGCCAGGATGCCGGCAACGAGGTGCTGTTCAAGATGCACCGCGATCCGCGCGCGACGAGGATCGGCGGATTCCTCCGCCGATACAGCCTCGACGAGCTGCCCCAGCTGTTCAACGTGCTGACGGGCTCGATGTCGCTCGTCGGCCCGCGTCCGCCGCTTCCGCGGGAAGTGCGCAAGTACGCCGACCACGTCCACCGGCGATTCATGGTCAAGCCGGGGATCACGGGCCTCTGGCAGGTCTCCGGGCGGTCGAGCCTGTCGTGGGAGGAGTCGGTGCGGCTCGACCTGTCGTACGTCGAGAACTGGACGCTGGTCGGCGACCTCGTGATCCTCTTCCGCACGGCGCGCGCGGCGCTGCGACCGGGCGGGACGGCAGCGTGAGCGGCCTCCTCGTCACAGAGTGGATCGAGCCCGCCGGCGGCGCCGAGCGCGTGCTGGACCGCCTGGCGGGTCTCTTCCCCCACGCGGACATGCTCGCACTGTGGAGCGACGCGCCCGACCGATACCCGGATCGCATCGTCCGCGAGACCTGGCTGTCGCGCACGCCGCTGCGCCGGCGCAAGGCCCTCGCGCTGCCCGTCATGCCCGTCACGTGGCGCATCCCCCGCCAGCGGGGGCACGAGTGGACCCTGGTGAGCTCGCACGCCTTCGCCCACCACGTCCGCACCGAGCCCGGCACGCCCAAGCTCGTGTACGCGCACACGCCGGCGCGCTACCTGTGGGCCCCCGAGCTCGACGCGCGCGGCGACAACCTGGCCGCGCGCATCGCGGGCCCACCCCTCCGGGCGATCGACCGGCGACGGGCGGGCGACGCGACCGCGCTCGCCGCGAACAGCCGGTTCGTCGCCGACCGCATCGCGCGCTCCTGGGATCGCGAGGCGACGGTCGTCCACCCGCCGGTCGATGTCGCCGCCATCCGCACCGGCGCCTGGCGGGCTGACCTCACCGACGCCGACCGGCGACTGCTCGACAAGCTCCCCGTCGACGTCGTGCTCGGAGTGTCGCGCTTCATCCCGTACAAGCGCATGGATGCCGTGATCGCCGCAGGCGAGGTGCTGGACCGGCCGGTCGTGATCGCCGGCTCGGGGCCGCTGGAGGCCGAGCTGCGCGAAGCAGCCGCGGCGGCGTCCGTCCCCGTCCGGCTGGTCGTCGGCCCCAGCGACGCGCTCGTGCGGGCCCTCATGGAACGGGCGTCGCTGTTCGTCTTCCCGCCCGTCGAGGACTTCGGGATCGTCGCGGTCGAGGCGATGGCGGCCGGGACGCCGGTGATGGCGAACCGACGCGGCGGCGCCGGCGAGTCCGTCGTCGACGGCGTGAGCGGCGCCCTGTTCGATCCGCGCTCGGCGGACGAGACCGCCGCCGCAGCCGACGTGTGCGCGGGAATCCCGCGCGAACGGATCAGCGCACACGCCCTCCGGTTCGACGCCGAGGCGTTCGACCGCGACCTGCTGGCGTGGCTCGCGCCGCACGTCGCGGACGCGGCGTCGCTGTCAGACCAGCGCGCTCACGCCGGCGTGCGCGCCGACGAAGGAGCGGATGCGTGACGTGAACACGCACGTGTCGAAGTCCTCGGCACGGGCGATGCAGTCCTGCGGGCGCGCCTCGAGCGCGCGGGCGACGGCTTCGCGCAGCTCACCGCGCTTCCACGTCGTCACATGCGCGCCGGTGACCCCCTCGATGACCGACTCGGATGCCCCGCCGACGGCGTTGGCGATCACGGGCGTGCCCGAGGCCATGGCTTCGACGGGAACGATGCCGAAGTCCTCGACGGGCGCGAACACGAGCGCCGACGCCCGGCGGTAGAGCGCGCGCAGCAGCGAGTACGACGGCCGGTGCACCAGCTCGACGGGGATGCCGCACGATGCGCCGATCTCGCGCAGGTGCCGCTCCTCGGGCCCCGCTCCAGCGAGCACGACCGGCATGCCCGAGGCGAGGCCCGCCTCGATCACGGCGTCGAGACGCTTGTACGGCACGAAGCGGCTCACCCCCAGCAGGAACTCGCTCGGCAGCGCGTCGAGGATGCGCTGCTCGTCGTCGGTGAGGGTCAGCGGCGCCGCGAACGCGCCGACGTCGACGGGCGGGTAGATGACCTCGGCCTCGCGATCCCACTTCTCGGCGATGCGGGCCGCGATGTAGCGGCTGTTCGCGGCGATCGCGGTCGGCTCTGCCGCCCGGCGGCGGTCGATGGGCTTCAGCGCCGCGGAGATCGCGCGCGCCGCGAGGCTGTCACCGCGCTGATCCAGTTCGGGGACCCAGACGTAGCGGGCCGGCGTGTGCGCGTACACGAGCTTGGGCACGTCGCGCGCGGGCCCGCCGAAGCGGGCGTGGTGGGCGAACACGTGGCTGCTGGCCAGGATCCAGTCGGCGTCGCGCTCCGGCAGGGAGCGCCACACGGCCGGCATGAACGGCAGCGCGAGCGCCTTGTTCCGCCGCAGCGGCGTGCGCGCCAGGATCGTCTCGTCGACGTCTGTGAAACGTCCGCCGCTGTCGTTCCACAGGCAGAGGCGGCCGGCATCGGGGAAGGCGTCGACCAGTGTCTCGAAGACGTTCTCGGACCCGCCGCTGGCCTCGAGCCACTCGTGGACGATCAGGCCCGGCATGCGGCGTCCCCCGGGCACGATCCGGCTGTCGTCCTGCGGCTTGCTGCGGTCATCATTGCCCCTGAGTCGGCGGGTCGGGCATCCTGCTCGACGCCCCGGGTCGGGTCTCCGGCGCGCTTCCCCCAGAGCAGGTCCCACCATCCTAGAGTGCACGCCCCGTTTCGATGCAACCCCGTATCAGCCCGCGGGTTCGCCGAGCAGCTCGGTGCACGCGGCGCCGATCGTGACCGGGGTGTCGGTCACCGTCGGCGTCCACCGCACGGACAGCGGCCCCAGGTCGCCGTCGGGGAGGACGCTGGTGTACGCCACGGTCTGCGTCTCGCCGCGATCGAGCAGGATCGACACGCTCTCGGCCTCGCGACCCTCCTCGACGCCGGTCCGGGCGAGCACGGGTGCATCGCCGCCGACCGGATCCACCTCGTCGATCGTGGCGCCGGGCGGCGCGACGTAGACGATGTCGAGGAGCATGCTCGTCTTGGCGCCTCCGTAGGTCGGGGTGCGCCGCGACAGGATGTGGAACGTCAGATCGTCGCGGTCGACGTGGTTCGTCATCGTCACGGCCGTCGTCACCGACCGCTCATCCGCGTCGCAGGTGACGGCCACCGACGCGTCCAGGTAGTACTCCATCTTGCCGACGCCGGAGTCGTTGATGAAGATCCCGACCTCCGTGGTGGTGTCGTTGTCCGTCTCGAGCGCACCGCTGATGCCGAGCTCGGCGGCGGCGGCCTCCTCGTCCTCGCGCGTGAACCACGCGTACACGCGCTGCTCGTCGGCCGACTTCTGCAGCGCGTCGATCATGCGCAGCGGGTCCCACTTGCCCACGACGAGCTTGTTGAACACCGCCGCCGACGCCGCCGCGAAGAACGCGTCGGCCGGCTCCTGCGACCCGGGGTAGCGCAGGTAGGTCTCGCTGAGGAGCTCGTCGACGACGTTGTCGGCGGTGAGCTTGATGCCGTCGACCTTGACCGCGCCGGTGACCTCGAGCATGTGCGACAGCGCGATCGGGTCGAGCGAGAACACCCCGTCGATCTTCTCTCCGGTCTCGGCGAGGATCCCCTGGAACATGCGCGCCGAGGTCGGGAAGTTCGGCGTCTTCGTGTAGTTCTGCACGAACCGCGGCCACTCGTCGTCGTACAGCGCCATCGTCTCGGTCGGAAGGTCGACGAACTGCTGGTTGTAGAGCGCCCACTCATTGAACGTCGTGGAGCTGGACTGCTCCCCCATGGTGACGCGGCCGTTCTCCACGTGGATCAGCATCGACGCAGCCGGGTTGCCGCCCGTGGCCCGGATCTCGGCGTTGTTCTGGAACATCACGAAGTACGTGCGCTCGCCGTCGTCGCCGAGGATCTGCAGCGCGGTGGGGAGCACGCCGGTCGCGGTGTGGACGAGCGGCGCGGTCTCGTCGATGACCTCGATGACCTCGCCCACCGCGTCGTCGACGATCGGCAGGAGCGAGCTGCGGTCGATGTCCGCCACCTGCTGGCGCGCCGAGGCGAATGCCTGGTCGATGCCGGGCAGGACCTCGACGATCTCCTTGAACGGCTCGAGGTTGAAGCCCCCGCCCGAGAACCGGATCTTGGTCTGGTCGACGGCGCCGAGGATCTCGAAGCTGGCCGGGAGCGCATCGCGGACCAGGATGTGCGCCGCGACGGTGGCATCGCGCACGGCGGCGACGTTGGGGCCGACACCGGGGATCCAGGTCGCGAACTCCCACAGCGGTCCCTGCACCGTCTCGTCGGCGCTCGAGGTGTGGGCCAGGATGCTGGCGGCCGCGGCGTCGAACTGCTCGGTGTCGCCCTCCTCGACCAGAGCGGGGACGCTGCTGAGCTCGGACTTCGCGGCCTCGAGGTCGTCCCGCACCTCGAGCGCCTGGCCGGCCAGCGCGACGCCGGCGATGCCGAGGCCCGCGATCACGACGATGACCCCGCCGATGATGCCCAGCACCCATGGCCAGCGACGCCGACGCGGTCGGCGTCGGGCGGGTCGCTCGTCGTCGGGCGCGGCGAGATCGTCGAAAGTGTCGGGCACCTACGCATCCTAAGCGAGCGGACTGCGAATCGACCTGTGCATGTGCTTCGGGGCATGCGAAAGGGGGCCGGACCCGAAGGTCCGACCCCCTCTCAGAGGCGCGAAGTCCTTACTTCAGGATCTTCGTGACGGTGCCGGCACCGACGGTGCGGCCACCCTCACGGATCGCGAAGCCGAGGCCCTCCTCCATGGCGATCGGCTGGATCAGCTCGACCGACATGTCGGTGGTGTCGCCGGGCATGACCATCTCGGTGCCCTCGGGCAGCGTGATGACGCCGGTGACGTCGGTGGTGCGGAAGTAGAACTGCGGGCGGTAGTTCGTGAAGAACGGGTTGTGGCGGCCACCCTCGTCCTTGGACAGGATGTACGCGGTGCCCTCGAAGTTGGTGTGAGGGGTGACCGAGCCGGGCTTCACGATGACCTGGCCGCGCTCGACCTCGTCACGCTTGGTGCCGCGGAGGAGCAGACCGCAGTTCTCGCCGGCCCAGGCCTCGTCGAGCTGCTTGTGGAACATCTCGATACCGGTGACGGTCGTCTTCTGCGTCGGACGCAGGCCCACGATCTCGACCTCCGAGTTGATCGCGAGGGTACCGCGCTCGGCACGGCCGGTGACGACGGTGCCACGGCCGGTGATGGTGAAGACGTCCTCGACGGGCATGAGGAACGGCTTGTCCTTGTCACGCACCGGGTCCGGGATCGACTCGTCGACGGCCTCCATGAGGTCGAGGATCGACTGGACCCACTTCTCGTCGCCCTCGAGGGCCTTCAGGCCCGAGACCTGGACGACCGGCGCGTTGTCGCCGTCGAAGTCCTGGCTCGAGAGCAGCTCGCGGACCTCGAGCTCGACGAGCTCCAGGATCTCCTCGTCGTCGACCATGTCGGCCTTGTTCAGCGCGACGAGCAGGTAGGGAACGCCGACCTGCTTGGCGAGCAGAACGTGCTCACGGGTCTGAGCCATCGGGCCGTCGGTGGCGGCGACCACGAGGATCGCGCCGTCCATCTGAGCGGCACCGGTGATCATGTTCTTGATGTAGTCGGCGTGACCCGGGGCGTCCACGTGAGCGTAGTGGCGCTTGGGGGTCTCGTACTCGACGTGCGAGATGTTGATCGTGATGCCGCGCTGGCGCTCCTCGGGAGCCGAGTCGATCGACGCGAAGTCGCGCAGCACGTTGGTGGCCGACGGGTACTTGTCGGCGAGCACCTTCGAGATGGCAGCGGTGAGCGTGGTCTTGCCGTGGTCGACGTGACCGATCGTTCCGATGTTCACGTGCGGCTTGGTCCGCTCGAACTTGGCCTTAGCCACTGGGTCCTCCTCAGGACGGTCATGTAGAAGCTCCGGGCGCTGGTTTGCGACCGGTTCTCTACGGGGATTCCTCCACCATAGTGGAGAGGTTCTGGTGGTTCTTCTTATGCAGTTGTGACCGGATGCCGGGACGCGCACGCCCCGGCATCCGAAGCGTTACTCGCCCTTGTTCTTCTGGACGATCTCGTCAGCGACGGCCTTGGGGACCTCGGCGTAGCTGTCGAACTCCATCGAGTACACGGCGCGGCCCGAGGTCTTCGAGCGCAGGTCGCCGATGTAGCCGAACATCTCGGACAGCGGCACGTTCGCACGCACCACCTTGACGCCGGCGGCGTCCTCCATCGACTGGATCTGGCCGCGGCGGCTGTTCAGGTCGCCGATGACGTCGCCCATGTACTCCTCCGGAGTACGGACCTCGACGGCCATGAGCGGCTCGAGGATGACCGGGCTCGCCTTGCGAGCGGCCTCCTTGAAGCCCATGGAGCCGGCGATCTTGAACGCCATCTCCGACGAGTCGACGTCGTGCGAAGCACCGTCGGTGAGGGTCGCCTTGACGCCCACCATCGGGTAGCCGGCGAGGATGCCGACCTGCATGGCGTCCTGGAAGCCGGCGTCGACCGAGGGGATGTACTCGCGCGGGACGCGGCCACCGGTGACCTCGTTGCCGAACTCGTAGATCTTGTCGCCCTCGACCTCCATGGGCTCCAGGCGGAACTGGATCTTCGCGAACTGGCCCGAGCCACCCGTCTGCTTCTTGTGGGTGTAGTCGTGGCGCTCGACGGTCTTGCGGATCGTCTCGCGGTAGGCCACCTGGGGCTTGCCGACGTTGGCCTCGACCTTGAACTCGCGCTTCATGCGGTCGACGAGGATGTCGAGGTGCAGCTCGCCCATGCCCTTGATGACCGTCTGACCGGTCTCGGCGTTGAGCTCGACGCGGAACGTCGGGTCCTCTTCGGCGAGCTTCTGGATGGCCAGCGACAGCTTCTCCTGGTCGGCCTTGGTCTTCGGCTCGATGGCGACCTCGATGACCGGCTCCGGGAACGTCATCGACTCGAGGACGACCTGGTCCGACGCGTCGCACAGCGTGTCGCCGGTGGTGGTGTCCTTCAGGCCGATGACCGCGTAGATGTGGCCGGCGGTGACCGAGTCGACCGGGTTCTCCTTGTTGGCGTGCATCTGGAAGATCTTGCCGATGCGCTCCTTGCGGCCCTTCGTGGAGTTCACGACGGCCGATCCGGAGTCGAGGTGACCCGAGTACACGCGGATGTAGGTCAGGCGACCGAAGAACGGGTGCGACACGACCTTGAACGCCAGGGCCGCGAAGGGCTCCTCGCGGTCGGCGTGGCGCTCGATGATCTTCTCTTCGTCCTTGGGGTCGTGCGCCTCGATCGAGGGCACGTCCAGGGGCGAGGGGAGGAAGTCCACGACCGCGTCGAGCATGGGCTGCACACCGCGGTTCTTGAACGCCGAGCCGCAGAGCACCGGGTACGCCTCGCCGGCGATGGTGAGCTTGCGGATCGCGCCCTTGATCTCCTCGGGGGTGAGTCCCTCGCCGCCGAAGTGCTTCTCGAGCAGGACCTCGTCGGACTCGGCGACGGCCTCGAGCAGCTTCTCGCGGTACTCCTCGACCTTGTCGACCATGTCGGCCGGGATCTCCTGGATCTCGTACTTGGCGCCCATGGTCACGTCGCCCTTGGCGTCGCCCGGCCACACCAGCGCGCGCTGGTAGATCAGGTCGATGACGCCCACGAAGTCGTTCTCCGCGCCGATGGGCAGCTGGAGCACGAGCGGGGTCGCCTTCAGGCGGTTGATGATGGTGTCGACGGTGAAGTAGAAGTCCGCGCCGAGCTTGTCCATCTTGTTGACGAAGCAGATGCGGGGGACGTTGTACTTGTCGGCCTGACGCCACACGGTCTCGGACTGGGGCTCGACGCCCTCCTTGCCGTCGAAGACGGCGACGGCGCCGTCGAGGACGCGGAGCGAGCGCTCCACCTCGACGGTGAAGTCGACGTGACCGGGCGTGTCGATGATGTTGACCTGGTTGTTCTCCCAGAAGCACGTCACCGCGGCCGAGGTGATGGTGATGCCGCGCTCCTGCTCCTGCTCCATCCAGTCGGTGGTGGCAGCGCCGTCGTGCGTCTCGCCGATCTTGTGGTTGACGCCCGTGTAGAACAGGATGCGCTCGGTCGTCGTCGTCTTGCCGGCATCGATGTGCGCCATGATGCCGATGTTGCGGACCTTGTTGAGGTCGGTGAGCACTTCTTGTGCCACGGGTGTCTTCCTTACCTGGATCGGGAGGTGATTCGGTGTCGCCGGCCGGGACGGGGCCCCGGCCGGCGGACAGAGGCTGTTACCAGCGGTAGTGCGCGAAGGCGCGGTTCGACTCGGCCATCTTGTGGGTGTCCTCGCGGCGCTTGACCGCGGCACCGAGGCCGTTCGAGGCGTCGAGGATCTCGTTCTGCAGACGCTCGGTCATCGTCTTCTCACGACGGCCCTTGGCGTAGCTGACGAGCCAGCGCAGCGCGAGGGTGTTCGCGCGGTGCGGCTTGACCTCGACCGGCACCTGGTAGGTCGAACCGCCGACGCGGCGGCTCTTGACCTCGAGGGTGGGGCGGACGTTGTCGAGCGCCTTCTTGAGCGTGGCGACGGCGTCCTGGCCGGACTTCGCCTCGACGCCCTGGAGGGCGCCGTAGACGATGGCCTCGGCGATCGACTTCTTGCCGTCGATGAGGATCTTGTTGACCAGCTGGGTCACGACGGGGGCGCCGTAGACCGGGTCGTTGACGACGGGGCGCTTCGGGGCGGGTCCCTTACGAGGCATCTTTCTCAGCCCTTCTTCGCGCCGTAGCGGCTGCGAGCCTGCTTACGGTTCTTGACAGCCTGGGTGTCGAGCGCACCGCGGACGATCTTGTAGCGGACACCGGGGAGGTCCTTGACACGACCGCCGCGGACGAGCACGAGCGAGTGCTCCTGCAGGTTGTGGCCCTCGCCGGGGATGTACGCGGTGACCTCGGTGCCGTTGCGGAGCTTGACACGGGCGACCTTGCGCATCGCCGAGTTCGGCTTCTTCGGGGTCGTCGTGTAGACGCGGGTGCAGACGCCCGCCTGCTGCGGGTTCGACTTCAGCGCGGGAGCCTTGGTCTTGGCGACCTTCGGCGACCGGCCCTTGCGAACCAACTGCTGAATGGTTGGCACGTTCTCTCCTATGTTGTGCTGCACGGTGACAGCGTTCGTGGTCTCCCCCGGGCGTCGGATCTCGCGATCCGCTGTGTCCCGGGCTCACGTGGACCCACCCGTGCGTCAGAATGATCCGACGCTCGCTGTTGTGGTGGGTATGCCGTGGGGGTGGCCTGTTCGCAGGCCCTTCCCTGAGATGCGGCGCTCGCGGTTCCTCGCGCACGTGCCGGGGCACGTCGCAAGGCGCGCGCGAACGCACACCCGATCCATGATACGTGAGGTGGTGCGGGACGAGCAAACGGAGCGGCTCGGCATCAGCCGAGAATCAGCACCAGACCCACGACGGCGGCGGCGATCGCGGCCACGGCGACCGTCCCCGCGATGACCGCGCGGCGCACCGCCCGCGCGCGGACGGCCCGGTTCACCTCGTCGCCCGCGACCGGCGCACCGCCGGACGGCGGCTGGGGTGCAGCGCCCCGCGCCACCCGGATCGCGTCGTCCCCGCGCGCCGGGTGCGGCGACCGCAGCGACGCGGCATCCGGCACGACCGCCTTCCGGGCGGTGGACGGCGATGCCGGGGCGGGCGGGGGCATCCGGGAACGTCCGCGACCCGGATCCGTATCGTCGGCGTCGTCGTGCGCCGAGACCGCCGTCGGCCCGAGGATGCCGGCCGCGGGCGTGTCGGGCGCGCGCTCGCGCGGCCGCGACGACACGACGGTGTCGTCGTCGCGGTCGTCGGCGGGATCCTCAGTCGGCGCCACGACCGCCCTCGTCGGTGACGAGCGAGACCTCGGCGTCGCCGACGAGGAAGCGGGCGGGGACCGGATGCAGCGAGCCCGGCTCGATCTCGGTCTCGCCCCCGTCGCTGCCGATCAGGACCGTGCCGTTGGTCGAGCCCAGATCGACGATGTGCCAGAGCGCGCCGTCGCGCTGCAGCCTCGCGTGGGTCTTCGACACCGTCCCGTCGGCGACGCGCACCAGCTGGGCGCCGGGGAAGGCCGACGACGGCGTCGGGCGGCGGCCGACGATGACGACGTCCGCCGTCAGCTCGACCCGCTCCCCCGACGGCAGCGCCAGCGACCACCGGGCACGGCGGCGCTGCGCGATCTCGGTGTCGTCGAAGTCGTCGTCGGGGATCTCGGGACGCACGTGCTGCGCCGACACCGACGACCGGGCGGCGCGCGGGACGTCGGCGACCGGCGCACCGGCGATCGCCGAGACCTCCGCGGAGGCCTCGGGGAAGGTCTCGGGGACCACCCGCGACGGCGCGGTGGCCGGAGCCGCCGACGCCGGAGCCCACGGCTCCGCGGTCTCCCGCGCCGGCATGGACGGCACGTGGGTCACCGCCGCAGCGAGGACGGGCGCGGGCGCGGGGGCCTGGGAGCGACCGGGAACGGCGGCGATGGGCGCGGGCTCCTCGGCACGACCCGGCACGGCGGCGATGGGTGCGGGCGCGCCGCTGACGCCCGCGGTGATCTCCCCCGCGGTGTCCACGTCGGTGTCCAGCCCGGTCCACGGCTGCGGCCGCCGAGCGGACGCGGGCGTCGCCGCCACCGGCTCGGGTGAGGTCCGGACGGGTCCCGCAGCGGCGGTCTCGGGCTCCCCGGCGGCGTCGGGGTCCATCGTGGGTGCGACCGGAGCCGCGACGGCGGATGCGGCCGCGGCGGGGGCCGGGGGCGCCACCCCCGGAGCGGCCGACGCGACCGGAGCGGCCGGAGCCGACGGGGCTTCCGACACCGGACGCGGAGCGGGCCGGGCCTCGGGCGCCGGGGGCACGGCGGTCGAGCGGGCCCGGGCCGGGCCGCGCACGGGACCCGCCGCGGCGCCGAGCCAGCGCGCCGAGCCGAACCCGACGACGCTCGCCCACGCGGGGAGGAGAACGGCGGCGAGGACCGTCATGCCCGGCCCCAGGCCGAACGAGCGTCCCACCCGGTGGCAGGCGATCACCGTGATCACCCACAGCGCCAGCGAGCCGACCCCCGGGAACAGCGCCACGAGCACCAGCCACCCCGACAGCCCGCCCAGCTCGAGCAGGACGAACACGTTGAGGAAGGGCACCCAAGCCTTCCAGGACTCGCGGCCGCTCTTGCCGAAGACGGCGGCGAGCGCGATCGCCGCCCAGACGTAGAGCGCCGCCGCCAGCAGCAGCGAGATCGTGAGGCCGGCGATGACCGAGGTCGGGTCTTGCGTGGTCATGGTGCGGTGCGCGCGAGCGATGCGGTCGCGCGCTTCCCCCTCTCGGGACGGATCCGGGCGGCACGGGCGGGCGCCGGCGGACGAACGAACGACTTCAACGATACGGTCATGGCCACCCGGCCCCAGAACGTCTGTGCATGACGGATGCCGGCGCGCTCGGCGTCCACGAGGCGCCAGAACTCCTCGGCCTGGTCGTCGTCCGGGTCCTGGCCGGAGAAGACCGCTCGGTCCGCCCGTGCGGCCAGGGCGGGTCCGCCCGCGGTGGCGATGCGGGCGGCGAGCTCGCTGCGCGTGAGCCGGCCGCCCCCGGCGAGTCCGGCGTCGGCCGCGGTGTCGACGTACTCGTCCCAGCCGCCGACGATGCGCGCCCCGGGGGTCGGCGCCCGTCGGCGGGCGCGGCGCCGCACGGCCTTCGCGCCGACGACGACCAGCAGCGGCGCGGCGGCGATCAGCAGGAGCAGCAGGCCGACCCCGACGATCCGGGCGGCGCGCCACAGCCACGCGAGATCCCATCCGTCGTCGGCTCCGCCCCCGTCGCGGACGCCGGTGTCCTCCTGCAGGGGGTCCGGCGGGACGACGTCCTCGACGGCGTCGGGCAGCGCGTCGGTGACGTTCTCGGGGTCGCGCGCCTCGGTGACCACGAGGCTCGGGGACTGGGTGTGCTGCGGCGTGGCGTCGATCGCCACCCACGATCCGTCCGCCGACTGGACCTCCGCCCACACGGCGAGATCCTGGGCGCGGCAGACGCCCTCATCGCACACCGGCACTCCGGGATCGACCGAGGTCAGGCGTGTGCCGACCACGACGCGGCTGGGGAAGCCCAGTTCGCGCGCGACGAGCGCGACGGCGACCGCGAACTGCTCGTCGTCGCCGATGGCGGCGACGTAGACGCCGGTCGCCGCCGCGCGCGGATCGGCCTCCCGCTCGAGCAGCCGCGTGAACATCGTCTGGATGCGCGCGAGCGAGTGGCCCGACGCGCTCGGCTGGAAGCTGTACCCCGGCAGCGACCGCACCCACACCGCGTCCGCTTCGGCCTCGAGCCCATGGCTGAGGTATCCGCGCTCGCGCAGCAGCGCGACGAGCCCCGACAGCGCCTCCCCGCCGGATCCGGCGCTGTGCCGGTCGACCCACGCGGTGAGGGCCTCGGGCACGGCCACCGACGAGGCGGCGCCGCCGGGGGCGGCGATCGACGCGAGCGCCGGCTCGTCGGGGACCACGACCTCCAGCCGGAGGACGTCGCCGGCGGCCAGGCCGCCCGCGGCGGTCTGGACGCCCGCCCAGGCGGTGCGGTTGTAGTAGAAGCTGGCGTCGAGCTCCGCGGCGCGCGGACCGGCGAAGTCCACCGAGCGGACCCGTCCCACCGTCGGCATCCAGATCCCCTCGAGCGTGCCGACCGTGATCTCCACCGATGTCCGATCGCCCTCGCCGGCGTCGAGCTCGGCGGGGACCCGCACGAAGCGCGCATCGTCGACCGCGCCGTCGTCGCCCGAGCGGAAGACCTCCCCGTCGTAGGCGTCGAGGGTGGCGATCCGCACGCGCTCCGGCAGGCCGTCGTCCGAGACGACGCTGAAGAGCACGTCCCCCGCCCGGTCGTCGGCGAACATCGTGCGATACGCCGAGAGCGGGCTCGCCGATGCCGAGAGCTCGACGTCGGGGCCCGCTGCGGCCCGCAGCACATCGCGCGTCGTCGCCTGTGCCGCGAAGGGGACGACCGCCACCGACACGAGCAGCGCCGTCGCGACCATGACGGCCGCGAGCACGCCGCGCCGACGATGCGCCGGCGAGCGCTCGCGCACCAGGCGCACACCGCTGCTCTCGGCGGCGAGCGAGAGCGCGAGCATCCGCTCGTGATCGCCGCGCCACACCAGCCACAGGAGGCAGGCGAGGAACGTCAGGGCGCCGAGCGCCGTCTCGACCGGCGCGGGAAGGACGACCGGCCCGAGGACGAGCGGGTCGCTGACCACGGTCGCCCCGAACAGCAGGCCGAACGCGGTCATCGCCGCCGCGACGGGCACCGCCGCGTAGGCGATGCGGTCGCGGCGCCAGGCCAGCAGCAGCAGCGCGCACGTGCCGGCGAGGAACACCGCGAACGCGGGCACGAGCAGGTTGCGGTACGTCCCGATCGGGAGGTCCACGGTGACGAGGTCCTTGAAGCCGACCAGGACGCCGGCGGCGACGTCGCCCAGACCCTGCGCGAACTCGCCCGGGCCGGCGACGCGGGCGGGGACGGCCAGCGGCACGCCGAGCACCAGGAACGCCGCGGCCGTCACCCACGCCGTCGTGCCGACGCGCCATGACCGGCGCCAGGCGACCGCTGCGATGAGGCTCGCCGCGGCCACCGCGCCGCCCGCGGTGACGACGAGCCACGGCGTCCGGTACACCGGCCACGCGGCCGCGAAGGCGATCGCCACGATGGCGGCCGCGAACAGGGTGCCGACGAGGATCCGCGGCTCCCGCCGGACCGTGCGCGACGCATCCGCCCTGTCCGCGCTCACGATGCCGCTCCCCGATGCAGGAGCCCGGTCAGGTCGTCGAGCGTGCCGATGGTGAGGACGGTCAGCCCCGAGAGCGACTGCATCCGCGGATGGGCGCGCTCGTCGCACACGACGGCGATCACGACCGTGTCGGCGGGGAAGGCCAGGGCGGCCTGCTGCAGCCGGGCGAGCGGCACGGTCGATCCCACGACGACGAGCGCGACCGACATGCCGCCGCCGCTCTCGGCCACGAGGCGGCACACGTCGGCCACCGGCATCGTGGCCTCGAGCGGCGTGACGCCGCTGAAGCCGTCGAGCATCGCCCGGGGCGAGCCGGCCGGCAGGCGGCGGATCGAGCGCAGGCGGCTGCGCACGGCGCGCGGGACCTCGGCGCCCACGACGATCTCGACGTCGCGCGCGTCGCGGATGGCCCGCAGCCCCAGCGACGCCGCGCAGGAGACGGCGAGCTCGAACTCGTCGTCGTCGAGGTGCTCCCCGGCGCCGACGCCGAGCACGACGGCCATGCGCGAGCGCCGGGACTCCTCGTACTGGCGGACCATGAGCCGGCCCGTCTTCGCCGTCGACTTCCAGTGGACCTGGCGCCGGGCATCGCCCGGGGCGTACTCGCGGATCGCGTGGAACGACATGTCGGCGTCGACCAGCCGCCGCGTCGGCAGCCCCTCGAGATCGCGGATGAGCCCCGCGCTCATGGTGGGCAGGACCACCGTGCGGGGATGGACGTACAGATCGTGGACGTCGGCGAAGGCGTGCTCGCGACGCAGCAGTCCGATCGGATCGCCGCGGACCGTGGTGGCCGGTCCCACGGTCACGATCCCCCGACGCAGGCCCGGGATCTCGAGGTCCTGCGCGTGGGTCTGCCCGCCGCGCAGAAGCGGCACGCCGAACTCCACGAGCCCGGCGCCGACCGGGATGTCGATGGCGCCGGGCAGGGCGGTGCGCCGGTGGACGTTGCGCACCTCGACCCGGCCGGTGATCCCCTGACCCGCCGTGACGTGCTCGCGCGAGAGCGTGAGGTCCACGTCGTACGCGCGCGCTCCGAAGAGGAACGGGACCGACGCCGTCAGCAGCAGCAGGGACGCGCCGCCGGCGATCATCCACTCGACCCAGCCGAAGGCGAGCCCGACACCCAGGCCGGCCGTCGCGGCGAGCGCGACCAGGGCGCCCGCCGGCCGGACGGTGCGCGCCGCCCACGCCGCGCTCGCGCGCGTGGCCGCCCCGAACGCCCGCCACGCCCGCGTCCACCACACCACGAACCGCACCAGCGAGCGGCCGCCCGAGCCTCCCGCCACCGAGGTCGCGGTCTCGTCGCCGCGACCTCCCGTGGAGGTGGCCACGGTCGTGCGCGTCAGGTGCTCTTCGCCGAAGCTCATACCGCCTCGCGACTGCTGGGCGGATCGACGTCGAGGAGCACCTGGCCGATGACCGACTCGGGGGTGACCCCGTCGAACTCCGCTTCGGGATGGAGGATAAGGCGATGGGCGAGCACCGCGACGGCGAGCGCCTTCACATCGTCGGGGGTCCCGTACGTGCGTGCCTGCGACACCGCGCGCGTGCGCACCGCCCGGGTCAGCGCGAGGGCGCCGCGGATGCTGACGCCCAGGCGGACCTCGTCGGCCGAGCGCGTCGCGTCGACGATGCGCGAGATGTAGTCCAGCACGAGCGCGTCCACGTAGACCTGCGCGGCGAGGTCTGCCATCCCGACCATCGCCTCGGGCGTGATGATGGGGGCGAGCTCCGCGGTGGGGACGGCCGCGCCGTCGAGGATGCGCACGGTCGCCGCATGGTCGGGATACCCGAGCGACGCGCGCATCATGAATCGGTCCAGCTGCGCTTCGGGAAGGCGGTACGTGCCGGCCTGCTCGACGGGGTTCTGCGTCGCGAGGACCAGGAACGGCACGCCCACCTGGCGGCTCACCCCGTCCACGGTCACGCGCCCCTCCTCCATGACCTCCAGCAGCGCCGACTGGGTCTTGGGGCTCGCGCGGTTGATCTCATCCGCGAGGACCACGTTGGCGAAGACCGGTCCCGCGTGGAACTCGAAGACGCCCTCCTTCTGGTCGTACACGCTCACGCCGGTGATGTCGCCGGGAAGCAGGTCGGGCGTGAACTGGATGCGCGTGTTCGTGCCCTGCACCGACTGGGCCATGGCCCGCGCGAGCGAGGTCTTGCCGGTTCCCGGGACGTCCTCCAGCAGCACGTGGCCCTCGCTGAGCATCGCGGTGAGCACCAGTTCGACCACGTGGCGCTTGCCGAGGATGGCGCGCTCGACGTTGTCGGCGATCTGGTCGAAGGTCTGGGCGAACCACGTCGCCTGCTCCTGGGTGATGGTCATGTGAGGCCTTCCGGGTCAGGGCTGGGGGCCGGAGTCGTCCGGGGGGAGGTTGGGGGTGCAGGATGCCGAGAACGTCGTCGTCGCGGGCTGGAGGCCCCAGCCCTGGGCGTCCCAGTCCGCGGTGACGGAGATGCCGTCCACGCTCGCGGCGCCGACCGGGACCTCCCACGTCCCCTCGGCGTGGGCGAGCACGGCGCCGTCGGCGTCGCGGTAGACCAGCGAGGCGCTGCCGAACGAGATGGTCGCCGTGCCGCCGGACGGACCCGCCGACGAGCCGCCCTGCAGCTCGAGCTGCCCCCCGCCGACGCACGATGTCGCGGTCCAGCTCGCCTGGAGCTGGTACGGCGCGCTTCCCGCCGCCGGCACCACCGTCGCCCATGGCGTCGTCCGGTTCCAGAACGTGTGCACGTAGCGCACCAGGATCCCGGGGTCCCGCCCGAAGACCGATGTCGGCGGCGCACCGCTGAACTCCACGGTGTTGTTGTTCGGCACGCGCTCGTCCGAGGTGGGCTGGTCGCGGATGATCCACTCGGCGCGCCCGGATCCGACAACGGGCGTCGCGTCGACGACGAACGTCCAGCCGGTGGGCGCCCTGCCCGTCTGCTGAGCCCGCACCGTCGCCGTCGCCGTCACGCGCCCGTACGGGACGCCCTCGAACCAGGACTCCGCGCACATCGTGTACCGGTACTCCTCGCCGTCGGCGAGGCCCGAGAACGTGGCCGTGTCGCCGTCCTCCGTCACCTGGCAGGCGGAGCCCTCCGGCACGATGCCGTACCGCACCGTCGACCCGTCGCCGCCGGAGGCCGCGGCGGCCCGCGCCGTCACCGTCGAGGTTCCGTCGCCGTCCGAGGCGGACGCGAGCGTCAGCTGCGGGTCGAGCGGGGCTCCCACGCCGTTCGTGCGGACCGTGACCGCCGTGCCCGCCTGGGTCCCCGTCAGGCCCGGCGGCAGCTCGAACCGCGACACGGGGGTGACCGTCACCGCGGTGCGGGAGTTCGTCCCGATCCGGTACGACGCCACCTCGAGGCGCGTCTGACCGGGTCCGACCGAGAGGGTCAGCGTCTCGCCGGTCTCGCTCTCGATCTCGATCGCCCCGGTCTGAGCTCCGTCGATGCCGGTCACCGCCAGCGCCACGATGCCCCCGTCGCCGCCGGTCACGACGGGCTGCGCGGTGACGGACTCGGGAGCCGGCGGCGGCTCGTACGCCCACGCGACGGTCCGCACCGCCTCGCGCGACCGGCCGACGGCGTTGACCGCGACCGCCTCGTACTCGCGTGCGTCGCCGTTGGGCGCGGAGATGTCCGGGCACACGCCGTCGGCGTCGCAGCGGGCAACGACCGTTCCGCCGCGCAGCACCGAGAAACCCGTGAGGGCCGGGTACGCCTGGCGCGCGTCGCCGGGATCCACCCGCAGCGTGAGGGTGCCGTCGCCGTACGCGGTCTGCGACACGCTCGCCGGGGCCTTCGGGTACCCGAGCAGATCCAGGACGAGGGTGCCGTCGCGCTCGGCGTTGGTGCGCCGCTGCTGCGCGTCGCGCACCGAGAAGGACGCCGTGCACGTCGCGCCCGGCGCGTCGGCGTCCCACGTCGCCGTCACCGCGGTGCTCGAGGCGACCCGGAAGCTCACGCCGACGCACGGGCCGGTCGCACGCACGTCGATGACCTCGAGCGGCGTGCGCGGGAGCGGGTTGACCTCGCCCGGCGCGGCGACGACCGAGATGGTGCAGCTCGACCCGGCCGCCTGCGTGCACTGATGCGCGACCGTCCCGCCCTGCGGCAGCGTCGACGGCGCCGCACCCACCCGCAGGATGAGGCGCACCGGCGCGACCGAGCCGTGGCTGGTGACCGTCACGATCGCGGCCTCCTCGGCGCCGGGGAGCGCCCGGTCCCGTCCCGTGACGGTCACGATCGTCCCCGTCAGCGACACGTCGAACGAGGTTCCCCCGTAGGAGACGGCGTAGCGGATGCCCTCCCAGTCGGCGCGCAGCTGCCACCGCGTCATCTCGGTGAGGTCGAACGTCCGGACTTCGCCGGGTCCGACGGTGAGCGAGGCGGCGCGCAGCTCGGGCTGCGGGTCGAGCGCGAACACGGTGATGGGCACCGACAGGTACGTCCACTCCTCATCGCCGGCGGTGCGCACCGGCACGCGGCACGCGTCCGCCCACGGGGCGCCGGCTCCGGCCTCGTAGCGCACCGTCGTCGGTCCCGCGCGCGTGCACACGGCATCCGGCCGCGCTCCCGACGCGACGATGTCGGAGCCCATCTCGAGCGTCGCGCCGCGCGGCAGCGCGACGAGGTCGGCCATGTCGAAGTCCGTCGACCCCAGCTCGTCCACCTGAGGAGCCGAGAATCCCGTCCTCAGCGCCAGAGCCAGGTCGCCGTCGCCGGGCACGCGCAGGAACGCGTACGTCGTCACCTCCCCGGAGGCTCCGGTGCCGGTGACGGCGAACGGGATGATCCGCGAGGTCTCGGGCAGGTCCCCGCCCAGCCGCGGCCCGTCGACCCACACGCCGTCGGCCGGGCCCCACAGCGTCACGACGAGATCGTCGACGTCTCCTCCCGACCACGACACGCGGTCGGCGAGGACGTCGACGCCGTCGGGGAAGTCCTCGCGCGTCTCGACCGTGAGCACGGTGTCGGCGACGACCGGATAGTCCGGCACGCTGTCGCGCACCACCTTGACGACGATCAGTCCGCGGCCGGTATTGCCCGACGAGGACTCGACGTCGTAGAGGAACGACATGACGCCGGGTTCGGTGCCGGCCGAGATGAGGACGGTGTCGTCCCGCGTGGACCGGATCAGCCCCGCAGTCCGCGTGTACTCGGGGTTCGGCGTCCCGTCCTCGAGGATCGCGACGACGTCGGGCCGCACCTGCGTGAGGGTCAGCTCTCCCATCGTCGGGTCCACGTCGTTGGCGAGCGGGCTGACCCGGATGCGGCTGCCGATCCCCACCTGCACCTGCACGTAGTCCGTGTAGGTGACCGGGCTCGGATTGGACTCGGCGTCCAGCACGCCGACGCGCACCGTGCCCTCGCCGGTCCGGCCGAACGCGTCGGCGACGCGGTAGCGGAAGGACACCTGGCCGCGGTCGCCGGGGACGCTCGTGTAGACGATCGACGCGCCGTCGGCGCTGATCGCGGCCGCGCCGCGCTCGGGCTGCTCGGTGATGCCGTCGAGGGCGACGACGTCGCCGTCGGGGTCCATCCCGAAGCCGTCGAATTCGATGAGCGTCGACTGGCCGCTGAGCACGCGCCCCTCCAGCGTGGCGGGCAGCGGCGAGCGGTTCGCATCGGCGTCGAGGACGCTGATGCGCACCACCGCGGTGTCGGCGAGGGCAGGCGACCCCGCCGAGTAGACCGAGTACTCGACCGTGTACTCCCCCGGCTCCTCGGGCGCCAGGTACCGCAGCACGTCGCCCGAGGCGAACGCCAGCGCGTCGGGCGACGACGACGTCACGGTCGCGGGGTTCAGGATGGGAAGGCCGCCGGCGGGGGCGATGTCGTTCTCGAGCACCGGCACGTCGATCTGCGCCCCGGCGCGCACGAGCACCGTGTCGTCGACGGCGATCGGCGCGAGCTCGGGTGCCGGCGGCAGCAGGTAGACGGTCGCCTCCCCCTCGACGCGGGAGCCCGCGTCGTCGGTGCCGTCGCTGACGATGTAGCGGACGCTGCCGAGCCGCCCCGCCGCGGCGTCGGCGGTCGTCCCCGACACGCGCAGATGGTTCTGCGCCACCGCGTCGACGGTCAGCGACGCCCCCGCGTCGGGCGTGGTGACGACGTCGCTGAGCAGCAGCACCCGCCGCGTCGGGTTGGACACCGCCGCGAACACGTCGAGCGTGGCGTCCTGCTGGGGCCGGACGAAGGCGACGACCGGGGAGGTCGCCAGCTGAGCGGGCGCGTCGGCGGCGAGGATCGTGATGCGCGCGGTCCCGGCGGCATCCGACCGGCCGTCGGTCACGGTGAAGCCGACACGGAACGTGCCCGGCTGCCGCGCGGCGAAGTCGAACGTCGTGGAGCCCGCGACGAGGGTCGCCGTGGCCGCGGCGTCGTCGAGCACGCGCACCGACTCCAGCGACATCGCGCCGGCGGTTCCGGTCACGTGAGGCGCGACGTCGACGGAGATGCCCGCCTCGATCGAGTCGATCACCGCGAACGAGTCGACCGCGAGCACCGGGTCGGCCGCCGCCCGCACGATCAGCGGGCGCGTCGACGTCGCGCCGGCCGTGTCCGACACCGTGACCGACAGGGTGATGAGCTGATCCACGCCCGAGCCGTCGTCGTCGTGCTGGTAGACGACGTCGCCCGCCGGCGTCGCCGCGACGCTGCCGACCCCGGTCTCGTTCTCGACCGACAGCAGCAGCAGCGGGTCGCCCTCGGGGTCGACCCAGCCCGGCAGCACGGGCACGGTGACCGTCCCGCCGCGCGCGACCTCGGGCTCGGGCCACTCCAGCAGGCAGTCCTCGACGCCGCACCATTGCGGGCCGGTGTTCTGCGCGCCGTCGACCACCGTCAGCGCCACGGCGGCCGGGGACGAGCGCAGTCCGCCTTCGGCGGTGCCGTCCGTGACGACGTAGCGCAGCGACGCGGTGCCGCTCGCGGTCGCCGAGACCCGCACGGCGAGGCGCTGCCCGTCGTCCGTGATCGACACCTCCCCGAACCCGGGATCGAGACCGGCGACCGACTCGGGATCGATCGCGAGCACGTCCTCGTTCGGATCGTGGTCGTTCATGAGGACGGGAAGCGTGACGAGAGCACCCGCGCGGACGCCGAACGCGTCGGGCTCGGCGACCGGCGGCTTCGGATCGATCACGACGCTCAGCTGCTCGTCGCTGGGCACGGCCTCGGGGTCGATGCGGTCGTCGAGCGTCCAGTCCTGGCTCGAGGCGACCAGCCGGCCGTCCGGGACGGTCCACACCCACCCGGTGCGGGTCTCGTTGAGGATGACCGCCGAATCGCCGGCGACGAAGACCGGCCGCCGCTGGTCGGGCAGCTCGCCGTCGCCGTAGTCCAGCGGCGCGGACCCCGAGGTCGAGCGCCACAGGGTCCCGCCGTCCGAGCCGCGCGCGAGCCACGCCGCGAACACCTCGCCGTCGTGCACGATCGGCTGCGCCGGCTCGCCGAGCACGGCGCTGCCGTCGCCGGCGACCCGCTCGACCGCGGTGCCGTCGGCTGCCACCCTCACCAGCCCGGTCTCGTCGGCGAGATAGACGGCGCTCCCGGCCGGGTCGGGTCGGCCGAGCACGACGGCGCCCGTCGTCGGGGCGGATGCCGCCCCCTCGGCATCCGCGAGCCACACGTCGCCGTCCTCGATGTCCACGACCGCCCACGTCGCGCCGGCCGCCGTCACCGCGGGAGACGACAGGCCCGACGCGTCGAGATCGTCGCGGCTGACCAGCCGCGACGCCGCGATGTCGAAGCGCAGCACCGAGGCGTCCTCCCGCGAATAGGCCAGCAGAACGCCGTCGGCGCCGACCGCGATCGCGTCGGCGGTGTACTGGGGCGCGTCGTCGTCCGGCTCCGAGAAGGGATCCACCTGCGAGGTCTCACCCGACGACAGCAGCCCCGCGTACACCGCCCCGGCATCGGTGCGGTACGCCACGAAGTCCCCGGCGGTGGCGACGTCGGTGGTGCCGCGCGGCGTCGAGCTCGCCTCCTGCAGCGCCTGCTCGTCGAGGTCGACGGGGAGCGCGCCGTCGATCTCGAAGAGCTTGCTGTAGCTGTCGGTGTACAGGTACGCGGCGCCCGCCCCCTGGACCACCTGCGATGGATTGCTGACGCTGCGCACGGTGTCGAGCTCGCCGATGGCCGTGTTCACGCGCGCGTAGCGGCGGCCCTCGCCCGTCTGCAGCGCCCACACCGCGGTGTCGACCTCGGGCGTCTCGCGCGCGTCGAGCCCAGGCCACGCGACGCCGACGCCCACCAGCACGGCCCCGGCGCACACCGCCGCGATGACGCCGACGAGCGAACGCCGCCTCATCACAGCCCTCCGGTCAGCAGCAGCGTCGCGATGACCGCCGCCGCGGCGACGGCGACGGCCGCCCCTGCGCCGACCAGCCACGGCGCGAGCCGCCGCGGCGCACCGGCGGCGCCGTCGATCGGCTCGTCCTCGTCGCGCGCCAGCCCGGTCAGACCCGCCGTCCGATCGCTCTTGCGCGCGGTGGTCCGCTCCAGCCGGCTGCGGACGGGCCCGCGCAGGACGCTGTCGTCGAAGTCCACCTCGCGCGACGACGGCGCCCACCCGGACTCGGGCACGTCCACCGGGGTCGGGCTCAGGCCGAGCTCGCGCTGCACGTCGCGCAGGGCGTCCGCGAACGCGAGGGCCGACGGGTAGCGGCGCGCGGGGATCCGGTTCATCGCGGTCGCCAGCACGCGCTGCAGCGAATCCGGGACGTCGGAGCGCGGGATGTCGGTGTAGCTCGCACGGGTGATCCGGCGCCGCAGCAGCTCGCGGGAGTTCTGCCCGCGCTCGCGCCGCTCGAACGGACTGTGCCCCGCCAGCAGTGAGTACACGGTGGCCCCCAGGCCCCACACCTCGCTGGCCACGGTCCCCGAGGTCTCCTCGGTCACCACCTCGGGAGCGCTCCACGGGATGGACATCGCCAGCACCTGGTCGCGGCCGGCGCGCAGCAGCGACGACGAGATGCCGAAGTCGGCGAGCACCGGCGATCCGAAGGTCGTGGTGAGGATGTTGCTGGGCTTGATGTCGCGGTGGATGAGTCCCGCACGGTGTGCGGACTCCAGCGCGCCCGACATCCGCACACCGATCGCCAGCACCTCCTCGACCGGCATCCGCTCGATGCGGTAGCGCTGGGCGAGTGCGCCCGGGCAGTACTCCATCACGATGTAGGGCCGGCCGTCGGCCGAGATCCCCGCCTGATAGACGGTCACGATCGCGGGATGCGCCGACAGGTGCGCGAGGACGTCGGCCTCGACGTTGAACATGCGGCGCAGGTCCGGGTCGCGGATGTCGGCGGGGAGCACCTTCACGGCCACATCACGGCGCGGCATGTCCTGCTCGTACAGGAAGACGTCGGCGAATCCGCCGGATCCGAGCGGCCGGATGTAGGTCAGGCCCGGGAGGATCGGCGGCGTGGAGGGCAGTCGTTGCGGCACCCGCCCTCCTCTCGACACCGCGCCGGCGGGACACGGGCCGACGGCCGCGTCGCCCGCGGGCCCGCCCATGCTAACAAAGCGGCGGGAGCCGGTCCGGCGCTCTCCGGCGATCAGCCGGCGATCAGCCGGAGAGCGGATCGTTCGGGTCGAACGGAGCGTCCAGCGACTCCGTCAGCTCGGCCAGCATCTGCTCGATCTGGGGCTCGACGTACGTGGAGATCGCGGACTGGATGCGCAGCCGGTGGTGCAGCAGGATCGAGCAGATCTCGCGGCCGACCATGTTCGCGTAGTCGTCGGCGAGCCCGACCTCCTGCCGCAGCGCCGCTTTGGCCTCGTCGCTCAGCGGCGGAAGCGCCGGGACGTGGGCATCCGCCTCCTGCGCGAGGCCGGCGATCGTGAACAGGAAGGGCGCGCCGGGCACCGGATCGGGGTCGAGCGGAAGCCCCTCGAACTCCGGTTCCAGCCCCTCGCCGGGCCGGTAGCTTCTCGCCCGGTTGCGGGCGGCCTGCTGGTCGAGCTCGGCCTGGAGCGTCGGGAGGTTCAGAGCCGTGTACTCGGCGACGGAATGGTCCACGATCGTCTTGATGCGCGTGGACAGACCGTGCTGAACGCCGTGAGGGACGTCCGCGCCGAGACCGGCCGCCGACAGCACCGGCGACCCGAAGCACCTGCGGCACACCGCCACCCGTCCCCGGTGCGTGGCCGGCTCCCAGCGGGGAAGCCAGCGGAGCCAGGCGTCCACCGCCTGGCTCACCTGCGTCTCGAGCGAGCGCTCCACCGTTCAACGGTACCCCCGACACGCCGGATGCCGCGGGATGACGGGCGGAGGATCACTCGTCTTCGTCATGCTCCCACGGCCAGCGGGGTCGCTCGGAGCGCGTGCGCACCAGCGCGATCCCGCCCCAGCCGCACACCAGGCCGGTCCCGGCCACGACCGCTCCGAACCACGACACCGCCACGTCGCCGGCCGCGCCGACGGCTGCCGCCGGGCCCGCCCCCGCGATCGCCGCGCCCAGCCAGACGCCGACGAGGTAGCCCAGATACGCGCCGAGCGCGCACCATGCCGCCGCCCAGTAGGACGGGCGCGGCAGACGGACCCCGGCCCACAGCCCGAGCACGAAAGCCGCCGTCGCGGCCGTCGTGCCGGCGACGCCCGGCGCGAGCCCGAGCCCCGGCGTGGCGACGACGTCGGCGTCGAGAGCGAGGCTCGTCAGGCCGAGGCCGGCGATGAGCAGCGCGACGAAGGCGACCGACGCGAAGGCGATCGCCTGCGCCGGGCTCACGGACCCGGAGGCGCCGCCGCCGGGTCCGCCCGTCATCACTGCCGGACCAGCTGCGGCCCCGCCTCGAGCGTGCGCTCGTACTCGCGCTGGGCCTCGACGTTCAGCTCGGTGACGCGCTTGCCGCGCGAAGCGGCCCACGCGCCGAACCAGATCGTCAGCTCGCGGCCGATCACCAGCGCGGCGATGGCCGAGGGGGCGAACAGCTCGTCCTGCAGGAGCGCTGCGCCCTCCGATGCCGTGAGCATCCAGAACGGCGCCTGGAAGAGCACGCCGAGGAGGTGGCCGCCGTACGCGGCGACGCCGACGAGCAGGCCGAAGATCACCCACGCACCCCACCGCCCGCGGTTGATGATGGCGCCCAGCAGCCAGAACGCGAGGTAGAACACGACGATCGGCGTCCAGAGGGTCCACGTGCCCAGGGCCTCGACGACCGCCTCCCCCGCGTTCGCCGCGTCGACCTCTCCGGTGACCAGCCTCAGTCCCAGCCAGGCGCCGAGGTACAGCAGCGCGAACGACAACGCCGCCAGGAGGCCGATCGCCCCGGCCGCGGCGCGGTTGCCGCGCGGGCGGGGCGCTTCGGGCGCCTGAACGAAGATGGCCTGCTGACCCACCGGGACCGCGTACGCCTGGTCGGCGGCGGGCTCGCTCGGCGGCATGGCCACCGTCTCGTCCACGGGGGCGGCGACCGGCTCCGGCTGCGCCTGGGCGACGGGCTCGCTCTCGGGCGCCGCCGCAGGCGCGGGCTCCGCCTCGGCGGCAGGCTCGGGCTCGGCCGCGGGCGCGGCGGGGGGCGCCTCGCCGCCGGCGGATGCCGCGTAGGCGGCGTCCCACTCGTCGGGGGTCGAAGCGGGCTCGGGCTCGGGGGCGTCGACTGTCGACGCAGCGGCGTCCGCGGGCTCGGGCGCCGGGGCGGTCTCGTCAGCGCCGGCCCCGGGCTGCGACTCGGTCCGGGCGGCCTCCGCCTCGGCGAGTCCCTCGTTGGCCGTCCCGACGACGTCGTCCACCGGCGTGGGCTCCTCGACCGGCTCGCCGTACGTCGACTTGGGATCACTCATCGGGGTGCGCTCCTCACGCGGGGCCGTTCCCCGCACGAGCGAGGGTAGCGTCCGGCGCGGCCCGCGCCGCGCAGGCGTGCCGGGAATCGCGGGCGCGGCGCGGGCCGCGCCCGCCGGCGCCGCCATAGCCTGGGGCCATGCCCGTCCCCCGTGTCCGCGTCGCGCTCGCCGCCGCGTCCGTCCTGCTCGCCGCATCCGCCCTGTCGGGGTGCGCTCCGGCCGAGGTCGTCGCGACGACGCCGACCGCCACCGTCGACGCGACGCCGACCCCGATCCCGATCGCGACGACGTCGGCGGACCCGACGGCCTCCCCCACCCCGTCGGTGCGCATCCCGACGGACTGCCGGGTGATCCTCGACGACGACGTCCTGGCGCAGCTCGAGGACATCCCCCTCAACGACCCCGCCTTCGGCGACTCCGGCGCGCAGCCCGACGGGAGCCTGATCTGCATCTGGGGCGATCCGGCCGCCGACACGACCGGGCTCACGACGACGATCAGCTGGATGTCGCGGGGTCCCGCGCTCGACATGCTCAACGAGCTCGTCGACGAGGAGGACTACACGTGCTACACGCCGTCGGGCGGAACGCGGTGCGAGAAGACCTGGAAGAACAGCACGTATCCCGTGACCGACGGCCGGACGCTGTTCTGGCGCGACGACGTGCTGATCGACACGCGGTACTCGAACCTGGCGCCGTCGGGCTACACCGACGCGATCGTGGCCGGCATCTGGGGCTGAGTCAGCCGAACAGCCACGCGTCGAGGCGGTCGCCGTAGCCGGCGGGCTGCCAGCCGGACTCGAGGC
This sequence comes from Microbacterium thalassium, assembly GCF_014208045.1. Taxonomy (NCBI): domain Bacteria; kingdom Bacillati; phylum Actinomycetota; class Actinomycetes; order Micrococcales; family Microbacteriaceae; genus Microbacterium; species Microbacterium thalassium. The sequence continues at coordinate 1,422,671 of NZ_JACHML010000001.1, read as the reverse complement.
TCACCAGCCACAGGCGCCCGCTGAGGGTGTGCTCCTCGCGCACGCGCCCGGTGAGCCGCGCGCAGTCGAGCACGCCCTCCCGGACGTTGCACGAAAACCCCTCGGCGCGAAGCGCGTCCTGCACGACCGTCTCGGCGTCCCCGTCGACCTCGGCGAGCGTCGTGACGATCGACCCGCCCGCGCCGCGCGTCCACGTGCACGTCACCGCGACGTCGGCCGACACCTCCTCGGCGAGCCCGGCGGCGGCCGTCGGCGGCGGCGAGTGGTCCTGGGCGAGGGACACGTCGGCCGTCCACGTCAGCTCCGCCCACAGGTTCTCGGGATAGAGGTCGCGGCAGTCCAGGGCGTCCAGATCGAGACTCCCCGCGACCGGCTCCTCGTCGCCGGTCTCCTGCGCCCGCAGCGTCGCATCGCGCAGCGTCTGCCCCACCCAGTCCCACGCGACGGGCACCATCGGCAGGGCGAGCCACACCAGGGCGGCGACGACGGCGAGGGAGACCGTGGTCGCGGGCACCGCGATCCACATGTTGCGTCCCCCCGTCCGGGCCATCCCCACCTCCCGTCTCCACGGTAGGCGGCGAGTCGCCGGGGCCCCGTAGGGCGCGCAGCGGTCGCGCCGGACCGCACGCGGGAACCGTCGGCCGGGTGCGGCGTTCGCCGACGCGGGAACGACGAAGGGCCCCGGCGTGATGCCGGGGCCCTTCGCTCACCTACTCGCCGGGGATCAGTTGTAGTTGCCCGAGAAGTCGTCGGTGGTGAAGCTGTCGAAGTCGACGTAGCTCAGGTCCGCGTCGCTGTACGCGCCGTCCGAGGCGAAGATGCGGTTGGGGTACCGCTCGCTCTTGGCCTCCTCGGTCGCCTCGACGGTGACGTTGCGGTACTTCGAAAGGCCGGTCCCCGCGGGGATGAGCTTTCCGATGATGACGTTCTCCTTGAGGCCGACCAGCGGGTCGCTCTTGCCCTCCATGGCCGCCTGCGTCAGGACGCGGGTGGTCTCCTGGAACGACGCGGCCGACAGCCACGACTCCGTCGCGAGCGACGCCTTCGTGATGCCCATCAGCTCGGGACGACCCGACGCCGGACGCTTGCCGGCGGCGACGGCCTCGCGGTTGATCGCCTGGTAGCGCTTGAGGTCGACCATCTCGCCGGGCAGGAGCGCCGTGTCGCCGTGGTCGACCACGGTGACCTTGCGCAGCATCTGGCGCACGATGACCTCGATGTGCTTGTCGTGGATCGGCACACCCTGCGAGCGGTACACGCCCTGGACGCCGTTGACGAGGTACTTCTGCACCTCGCGGGCGCCCTGCACGCGCATGACCTCCTTGGGGTCGAGCGTGCCGACCTGCAGCGCCTGGCCGACCGTCACGCGCTGGCCGTCCTCGACCAGCAGCGTGGCGCGCTTGAGCACCGGGTAGACGTGCGGCTCGTCGCCGTTGTCGGGGGTCAGGATCACCTTGCGGCTCTTGTCGGTCTCCTCGATCGTGATGCGGCCGTCGGCCTCAGCGATCGGGGACGCGCCCTTGGGGGTGCGGGCCTCGAAGAGCTCCTGCACGCGGGGCAGACCCTGCGTGATGTCGTCGGCCGACGCCGAACCACCGGTGTGGAACGTGCGCATCGTCAGCTGCGTGCCGGGCTCGCCGATCGACTGGGCGGCGATGATGCCGACCGCCTCGCCGATGTCGACGAGCGAACCGGTCGCGAGCGAGCGGCCGTAGCACTCGGCGCAGACGCCGACGGCCGAGTCGCACGTGAGGACCGAGCGGACCTTGATCGACTCGATGCCGGCCTCGACCAGGAGGTTGATCTCCGGGTCGCCGACGTCGGAGCCGGCGGCCAGGACGACCTCGCCGGAGTCGCTGACGACATCCGCGGCGAGCGTGCGGGCGAACACCGAGTTCTCGACGTTCTCGTCGCGACGCAGGACGCCGTCCGCACCCTCGCGGGCGATGACGAAGTCCAGGCCCTTCGAGGTGCCGCAGTCGTTCTCGCGGATGATGACATCCTGCGAGACGTCCACGAGACGACGGGTGAGGTAGCCCGAGTCCGCGGTGCGGAGGGCGGTGTCGGCCAGACCCTTTCGCGCACCGTGGGTCGCGATGAAGTACTCGGCCACCGACAGACCCTCGCGGTACGACGAGATGATCGGGCGGGGGATAATCTCACCCTTCGGGTTGTTCACCAGGCCTCGCATACCCGCGATGTTGCGGATCTGCAGCCAGTTACCACGCGCACCGGACGACACCATGCGGTTGATGGTGTTGTCGGCCGGGAAGTTGTCGCGCATGGCCTTCTGGACCTCGTCGGTCGCCTCGGTCCAGATCTTGATGAGCTCCTGGCGACGCTCGGCGTCGGTCGTGAGACCCTTCTCGAACTGCGCCTGGGCCTTCGCGGCCTGCTTCTCGTGCTTGGCGACGATGTCCTTCTTCGCCGGCGGCGTGAGGATGTCGCTCAGCGCCACCGTGACACCCGAGCGGGTGGCCCAGTAGAAGCCGGCGTCCTTGATGCGGTCCAGGGAAGCTGCGACCTCGACCTTGGGGTACTCCTCGGCCAGCTTGTTGACGATCTCGCTGAGCTTGCCCTTGTCGGCGGGCTCCCGCACGAACGGGTAGCCCTTGGGGAGCGTGTCATTGAAGATCGCCTGACCGAGCGAGGCGTCCAGGAGCCCGTGGCGCTCGTAGCCCTCGGGGGCCTCGCCCTCGAGGAACGTCAGACCGGGGACGCGGATGCGGACCTTGGCCTGCAGGTCGAGGGTGCCCTCGTCCTTGGCCAGGATCGCCTCCGAGACCGAGCCGAACACGCGGTTCTCGCCCTTGGCGCCCTCCTTGACCGTGGTCAGGTGGTGCAGACCGATGATCATGTCCTGCGAGGGCAGGGTCACCGGACGGCCGTCCGACGGCTTGAGGATGTTGTTCGACGCCAGCATCAGGATGCGGGCCTCGGCCTGGGCCTCCACCGACAGCGGCAGGTGCACGGCCATCTGGTCGCCGTCGAAGTCCGCGTTGAACGCGGCGCACACGAGCGGGTGCAGCTGGATGGCCTTGCCCTCGACCAGCTGCGGCTCGAAGGCCTGGATGCCCAGGCGGTGCAGCGTGGGGGCGCGGTTCAGCAGCACGGGGCGCTCGCGGATGATCTCCTCGAGCACGTCCCACACCTCGGGGCGGTAGCGCTCGACGGCGCGCTTGGCGGCCTTGATGTTCTGCGAGTGACCGAGGTCGATGAGGCGCTTGATGACGAACGGCTTGAACAGCTCGAGGGCCATCTGCTTCGGCAGACCGCACTGGTGGAGCTTGAGCTGCGGGCCGACGATGATGACCGAACGGCCCGAGTAGTCCACGCGCTTTCCGAGCAGGTTCTGACGGAAGCGTCCCTGCTTGCCCTTGAGCATGTCGCTCAGGGACTTCAGGGCGCGGTTGCCGGTGCCGGTGACGGGACGACCGCGGCGGCCGTTGTCGAACAGCGCGTCGACGGCCTCCTGCAGCATCCGCTTCTCGTTGTTGACGATGATCTCGGGGGCGCCGAGGTCGATCAGACGACGAAGACGGTTGTTGCGGTTGATCACGCGGCGGTACAGGTCGTTGAGGTCGGAGGTCGCGAAGCGGCCACCGTCCAGCTGCACCATCGGGCGCAGCTCCGGCGGGATGACCGGGACGACGTCCAGGACCATCGAGGCCGGGCTCATGCCGGTCTGCAGGAACGAGTTGACGACCTTCAGGCGCTTGATCGCGCGGATCTTGCGCTGGCCCTTGCCCTCGGCGATCTGCAGGTGCAGGCTCTCGGCCTCGGCGGCCAGGTCGAAGGTCTCGAGGCGGCGCTTGATCGACTCGGCGCCCATGTGGGCCTCGAAGTACTGACCGAAGCGGTCCTGCAGCTCGTGGAAGATCTCGTCCTCGCCCTTGAGCGAACCGACCTCGAGCGTGCGGAACTCCTCCCACACGCGCTCGAGCTTGGCGAGATTGTCGTCCGCGTTCTTGCGGATCGAGGCCATCTCCTTCTCGGCGGCGTCCTTGACCTTCTTCTTCTGGTCGGCCTTGGCGCCTTCCTCCTCGAGGGCGGCGAGCTCCTCCTCCAGCTTCGCCAGGCGGGTGGCGATGCGGGAGTCACGGCGGTCGCCGATGTTCTTGATCTCGAGACGGATGTTGTTCTCGTGGGTCGCGAGGTCGCGGTGGCGGGCGTCCTCGTCGACCGAGATCACCATGTAGGCGGCGAAGTAGATGACCTTCTCGAGGTCCTTCGGCGCCATGTCCAGCAGGTACCCGAGGCGCGACGGGACGCCCTTGAAGTACCAGATGTGGGTGACGGGGGCGGCGAGCTCGATGTGGCCCATGCGCTCGCGGCGGACGGAGGACTTGGTGACCTCCACGCCGCAGCGCTCGCACACGATGCCCTTGAAGCGGACGCGCTTGTACTTGCCGCAGGCGCACTCCCAGTCGCGGCTGGGGCCGAAGATCTGCTCGCCGAAGAGGCCGTCCTTCTCGGGCTTGAGCGTGCGGTAGTTGATGGTCTCGGGCTTCTTGACCTCACCGTAGGACCAACGGCGGATGTCGTCGGCGGTGGCCAGGCCGATGCGAAGCTCATCGAAGGTTGTTGCGTCGAGCACTAGTTCTCCTGTGTCGAAAATTCAGTCTGAGTCGGTTGCCGGTCGCGGATCAGATCTCGTCGATCGACGACGACTCGAACCGGGTGGAGATGTTGATGCCGAGCTCCTCCGCTGCGCGGAAGGCGTCGTCATCCGTGTCGCGGAGGTTCACCGCGGTGCCGTCGGCCGAGAGGACCTCGACGTTCAGGCACAGCGACTGCATCTCCTTCATGAGGACCTTGAAGGACTCGGGGATGCCGGGCTCCTGGATGTTCTCGCCCTTGACGATCGCCTCGTACACCTTGACGCGGCCGAGGATGTCGTCGGACTTGATCGTGAGGAGCTCCTGGAGCGCGTACGCGGCGCCGTAGGCCTCGAGGGCCCACACCTCCATCTCACCGAAGCGCTGACCGCCGAACTGCGCCTTACCACCGAGCGGCTGCTGGGTGATCATCGAGTACGGGCCGGTGGAGCGCGCGTGGATCTTGTCGTCCACGAGGTGGTGCAGCTTCAGGATGTACATGTAGCCGACCGAGATGGGCGCCGGGAACGGCTCGCCGGAGCGGCCGTCGAACAGCTGCGTCTTGCCGCTGCGGTCGATCAGGCGCACGCCGTCGCGCGTGGGGGTCGTCGAGTCGAGCAGACCCGCGATCTCCTCCTCGTACGCGCCGTCGAACACCGGGGTGGCGACCTTGGTGCCCGGAGCGGCCTCGCGGGCGATCTCGGGGAGCTTCACAGCCCACTCCGGCTCGCCCTCGACCTTCCAGCCCTGCTTGGCGACCCAGCCGAGGTGGGTCTCCAGGACCTGGCCGAAGTTCATGCGGCCGGGGATGCCGAGCGGGTTGAGGATGACGTCCAGCGGCGTGCCGTCGGCGAGGAAGGGCATGTCCTCGACGGGGAGGATCTTCGCGATGACGCCCTTGTTGCCGTGGCGGCCGGCGAGCTTGTCGCCCTCGGTGATCTTGCGCTTCTGGGCGATGTAGACCACGACGCGGCGGTTGACGCCCGAGCCGAGCTCGTCGTCGCCGTCCTCGGCGTTGAACTCCTTGACGGCGATGATGGTGCCCTGCTCACCGTGCGGCACCTTCAGCGAGGTGTCGCGGACCTCGCGGCTCTTCTCGTTGAAGATCGCGCGGAGCAGGCGCTCCTCGGCGCTCAGCTCGGTCTCGCCCTTGGGCGTGACCTTGCCGACGAGGATGTCGCCGGGGCGGACCTCGGCGCCGATGCGGACGATGCCGCGCTCGTCGAGGTCCTTCAGCAGGTCGGGGCTCACGTTGGGGAGGTCACGGGTGATCTCCTCCTTGCCGAGCTTGGTGTCGCGGGCGTCGACCTCGTACTCCTCGATGTGGATCGACGAGAGGGTGTCGTCCTTCACCAGGTCCTGGCTGAGGATGATGGCGTCCTCGAAGTTGTGGCCCTCCCACGTCATGAACCCGACGAGCAGGTTCTTGCCGAGCGCGAGCTCGCCGTCCTCGGTCGCGGGACCGTCGGCGATGACCTCGCCGGCCTCGATGCGCTCGCCGGCCGAGACCACGACGCGCTGGTTGTACGAGGTGCCCTGGTTCGAGCGGTCGAACTTGCGCAGGAAGTAGTCCTGCGTGCCGCCCTCGTCGAGCTGGATCGTCACGACGTCGGCCGAGACCTCGAGCACGACGCCCGAGCTCTGGGCGGTGATGACGTCACCGGCGTCAATCGCGGCGTAGCCCTCCATGCCGGTGCCGACCACGGGCGACTCGCTGCGCAGCAGCGGCACGGCCTGGCGCTGCATGTTCGCACCCATGAGGGCGCGGTTGGCGTCGTCGTGCTCGAGGAACGGGATGAGCGAGGTCGCGACCGACACCATCTGGCGCGGCGAGACGTCCATGTAGCCGATGTCGCCGGCCGGGAACAGGTCGACCTCGCCGCCCATGCCGCGACGGGCGAGGACCCGCTCGTTGACGAAGGAGCCGTCGGCGTTGAGCGCGGCGCCGGCCTGCGCGACGATGAACGCGTTCTCCTCGGAGGCGGTGAGGTAGTCGATCGTGTCGGTGACGTGACCGTCCACGACGCGACGGTACGGCGTCTCGATGAAGCCGAACGAGTTGATGCGCGCGAAGGACGCGAGCGAGCCGATCAGACCGATGTTCGGGCCTTCCGGCGTCTCGATCGGGCACATGCGGCCATAGTGCGACGGGTGGACGTCGCGAACCTCGACGCCGGCGCGCTCACGCGACAGACCGCCGGGGCCCAGCGCCGACAGGCGGCGCTTGTGGGTCAGGCCCGCGAGCGGGTTGTTCTGGTCCATGAACTGCGACAGCTGCGAGGTTCCGAAGAACTCCTTGATCGCGGCGACGACGGGGCGCACGTTGATCAGGGTCTGCGGCGTGATCGCCTCGATGTCCTGCGTGGTCATGCGCTCGCGGACGACGCGCTCCATGCGCGAGAGCCCCGTGCGGACCTGGTTCTGGATCAGCTCGCCGACCGCGCGGATGCGGCGGTTGCCGAAGTTGTCGATGTCGTCGACGTCCAGGCGGATCTCGGTGGTCTTGCCGCCGCGCGAGCCCTCGAAGGTGACGTCGCCGCGGTGCAGGCGCACCAGGTACTTGATCGTCGCGACGATGTCCTCGACGGTGAGCACCGACGCGTCGATCGGCAGCTCGAGGCCGAGCTTCTGGTTGATCTTGTAGCGGCCCACCTTCGCCAGGTCGTAGCGCTTGGCGTTGAAGTAGAAGTTGTCCAGCAGCGCGCGGGCGGCCTCGGCGGCGACCTGCTCGCCCGGACGGAGCTTGCGGTAGATGTCGCGGAGCGCGTCCTCCTTGGTGAGGATCGTGTCCTTCGACAGCGTCTCCTCGATGGAGTCGAAGCCGGCGAACTCGGCGAGGATGTCCTCGCTGGTCAGGCCGAGGGCCTTGAGGAAGACGGTGACCGACTGCTTGCGCTTGCGGTCGATGCGCACGCCGACCTGGTCGCGCTTGTCGACCTCGAACTCCAGCCACGCGCCGCGGCTGGGGATGACGCGGGCCGACACGATGTCCTTGTCGGAGGTCTTGTCGGGGGTCTTGTCGAAGTAGACGCCGGGCGAACGGACGAGCTGCGACACGACGACGCGCTCGGTGCCGTTGATGATGAACGTGCCCTTGTCGGTCTGGAGCGGGAAGTCGCCCATGAAGACCGTCTGCGTCTTGATCTCACCGGTCTGGTGGTTCATGAACTCGGCCTCGACGTACAGCGGGGCGGCGTAGGTCTTGCCGCGCTCCTTGCACTCCTCGATCGAGTACTTCTCGGGCTCGAGGTAGGGGTTCGTGAACGACAGCTGCATCGTCTCGGAGAGGTCCTCGATGGGCGAGATCTCCTCGAAGATCTCCTCGAGGCCGCTCTTGACGGCGATGTCGGTGCGGCCTTCGGCCTGCGCCTGCGCGAGGCGCTCACGCCACGTGTCGTTGCCGACGAGCCAGTCGAAGGACTCGGTCTGCAGCGCAAGAAGGTCGGGGACCGTCAGCGTGTCGGAGATCTTGGCGAACGAGAGGCGGGATGCTCCGCGTCCGCTCTTGGGGGTGGTGGTGGATGCGTGGGGCGCAGCAGCCAAGGGGATAACCTCCATGGGCCCGGATCGGGGGCTCGTTTCCTTGTCGTGGTGGAGTGCTCGATCCCCTCCGAAGCCGCACGTCACGCACCGCGAACACGCGGGGACATGCGGACACAGCCGACCACCATATGAGGGCAGGGAGGATCCATCGAGCGCAACTAGCAACTATAGTTCGCTCGACGCGCCATGTCCAGTCCGATTCTTGACCCTTCGCATCCGCTGCGGTATAAACCGGACGGAGTGCGCGGGATCGGAGCCACCAGGGGCGGGGAGGCCATCATGCCAGGGTTCTACACAGCGGCGAAACGCGGAGGAGGTCTGGCCGCGATCGCGGTCGCGGCGTCCCTCGTGCTGACGGGGTGCGGCGACGTCGACGACCTCGACGATCTGAACGACATGATCGACCGCGCGCAGGAGTTCGTGGACGAGGCCAGCGAAGGGTCCGGCGACCCGGGTTCCGGCGACCCGGGATCCGGCGACCAGGGTTCGGGGGACGAGGGATCCGGCGACCAGGGCGACTCCGGCGAGGACGAGCCGGGGTCGGACTGGGAGGAGCGGATGCGGGAGGCCCGCGACGACTGGGACACCTACCCCGCGCCGCCGGCCGACATCCCCCCGTCCGAGGAGCCGTATTCGTACGCCACCAGCCACAACGACGGCTCTCGGTCGGCGACCGAGCAGAACACCTACCCCGGGAACGAGTCGGAGGACCTGTCCGACCACTACACCGAGCAGTATGGATCGGAGCCGACGGTCCAGGACGGCACGACGACGTGGTCGAACGACAACGCGACCACGACGATGGAGACGAACTGGGACGGCTCGGTGACCGTCGAGTCGAAGTGGTACGACCCGTCGACAGGCTGACGGGCCCCGGCTGATCACGACCTCCCTGGTGCGGCGTATCAGGCATCCGTACACTCCGCTCTAACGGGGTATCGCGGGCGGTGGCCCGCGGGTTCGGTCGTGACGAGGGGGTTCGGTCATGACGTCGCCGTCGGGCGGGGACGATCGCGAGGTGCGGGTCGCCGGCGCCGCGCGCGCGGCGGACACGCTCACCGCGGGTCCCGCGACCCGTCTCGCCCGCCGCGGCGGGCGCCTGGTCGCCGCCACCCTGATCGAGTGGGTGGAGCACGGTGGGGCCAGCGTCTCGGCGCGTGTTCCGGCCGCGGCGCCGTACGGCGCGGCCCTGATCATCCTCGAGGACGGAAGCGCGCTCGCCGTCGTCGCGCGGCGCCGGGCCGGGACGATCGTCGCCGACGTGCCGGCGCACCGGCGCGGGCACCGGGCCGCGGTCGTGCTGCTCGCGTTCGCGAGCACGGCCGAGCGCGACCGGTACGTCCGCGAGGCGGGAGGCGCCACCGATGCCGACGCCGTGCGGGCGATCGTCACGGGCACCCTGGTCGCGCGCGAGGAGGAGTCGGGCCGCGGCGGCGGATTCGCCGGCGGCGGATACTCGGCCGGCGAGGGGTACGCCGTCGGCGGCGGATACTCCGGCGGCGGACCGTCCGAGCTCGAGACCGCCGCCGGGGAGAGCGCCGAGGAGGCCGTCGAGGAGGCGATGGCGGAACCGGCCGAGGAGGCCGCGCCGCCGCCGGTCCCGCGCATGGCCGCACCCCGTGCGCCTCGCCCCCGAGCCCCTCGCGCCGCGCCGCCGTTCGGGATCGCCGGTGGCGAAGTGCCGCGCATGGCCGCTCCGCCGGGGCCGGCCCCCGAACCCGGGACGGCTGCGGAAGCGGCGCGCGAGCCCGACGGGGGGCGCGCGGAGCCGGTCTCGGCGCACATCGACGCCGAGATGCCGGGGCGGCTGGTCCGCGGCGAGCGGATCGACGTCACGGTGCGCCTGTCCCCCGTCCCTCTCGCCGCCACGCCCGGCGCGGCCCATGCCGAGGCGCGGATTCCGATCGACCCGGGCCGCCCCGTCGACCTGGTCGTCGTCCCGCGCGGCCTGAGGTTCGCGCCGGGTCACCGGTCGGCGCGGCGCATCAGCCTTCCGCCCGCCGGTGACGGGCCGGCGGTCGTGCGCGTCGGACTGATCCCCACCGACGTCGGCCGCGCCGACGTGTCGGTCATCGTGCGCCAGGAGCCCGTCGAGCTGCCCCTGGCAACGCTGCGGATCACGGCGCCGATCCTCGCGACCGCAGACGATGCGGCCGCCGCGGACCTCGAGGTCACGGCCCCCGTCGGGGGCGCCGCGGCCGACATCGCCGGACTTCCGACGCTGCGGGTCGACGAGTCCATCGCCGCGGGGCGCTCGACGCTGCGGATCGCGCTCGTGGTCGGCGGCGAGCGCGCCGAGCGATCGGTGGTCATCGGCGACAAGGTCGCCTTCATCGACCGCATCTACCGCCGCCTCGACGGCGTGCGCGCCGCGATCGAGAGGGAGCCCGAAGCGGGCAGGGCCCGCGAGGCGGCGCGGCAGATCGCCGACATCGGACGCGTCATGACCCGCGCGCTGCTGCGCGGCGACATCGCCGAGCTGCTGTGGCGACGTCGCGACGATCTGACGGGCCTCATCGTGCAGACCTCGGGCGAGATCGACCTGCCGTGGGAGATCGTGACGATCGACGAACCGGGCGCTCCGGCGACGGACACGCCACGATTCCTCGCCGACGTGGGCGTGACCCGCTGGGTCTACGACACCGCGCACCCGGCGACGATCACCGTCCGTCCCGATCGCGTGCTGGCGGTGGCGCCGCAGTACGACAACCAGCTCTTCCGGCTCGCGCGCACCGCCGAGGAGCTCGACGACCTCCGCGCGCACGTCGACTTCACCCCCGCCGTCGTCCCCCGCCGCGCGGATCTCAGCGGACGCATCCGCGGCGACTTCGACCTGCTCCACTTCGCCGGCCACGGGCGCTGGCGCGACCGCGACGAACGCAGCCAGGAGCTCCTGCTGGCGTCCTTCACCGACGACGATGACGACGACCATGCCGGCGCCTACACCGACGCCGACGCGCGGGCCGACCTGGACGGCGCGGCCCCGGCATCCGCTCCCCTGGTGTTCCTGTCGGCCTGCGACGTCGGGCGGCTGCGCTCGGACGGGCCGGGTCTGGGAGGCTTCGCCGAGGCGTTCCTGCACGGCGGCGCGGGCGCGTTCATCGGCTGCGGCTGGGCGGTGCGCGACGACGTCGCCTCCCAGTTCGTGCGCACGTTCTACCGGGCCGTGTTCGACGACCGCCTCACGATCGGCGAGGCGACGGCCGTCGCGCGCTCGGCCGCGGGAGGCTCCCGTGACCCGAGCGCACTGGCGTTCGCCGTGTTCGCCGACCCCCGCTCACGACTGACCACCGGATGAGATACGCACCAGGCACCAGGAGGAACCATGTCCACTGAGACCACGGAGCCCGCGGGCGCCACCCGCGGCGGCTTCTCGCTCACGCCCGCCCAGCTCGCCCGCATGCGCGGCCACGTCATCCACATGAAGGACGGGCGCCTGGCCGACAAGTCGGTCGCCCGGCCGGGCTCCATCGCCGAGTTCACGACCACAGAGCAGGACGTGAAGAACCTCGTCGCGAAGGACCTGCGGAAGTTCGTCGACGACCACCCCGGCACGCGCGTGCCGGTCGTCATCTGGGCGCACGGCGGCCTCGTCGACAAGGAGTCGGGCTTCGAGACCGCCTTCGAGCAGATCGAGTGGTGGAAGGCCAACGGCGTCTACCCGATCCACATGGTGTGGGAGAGCGGCCTGCTCACGTCCATCGGCGGCGCGATCGCACGCCGCGCGACCGGGGCGCGCGGGTTCTTCGACGTCACCGACAGCGTCATCGAGGTGGCTGCGCGCCTCTTCGGCGGCCGGGGGATCTGGGACGAGATGAAGCTCGACGCCGCGGCGGCCTCGCTCGACGGCGGCGGCGGAGACGTGCTCATCGACGCACTGAGCGCCCTGATCGCCACCGACGAGGTCGACGTCTCGCTGCACGCGATCGGCCACAGCGCCGGTTCCATCTTCCATTCGCACTTCGTCGCGAAGGCGCTGAGCGGCCCGAAGCCGCGCCTGCGCGAGTTCGAGACGGTGACCTTCCTCGCCCCGGCGGTGCGCGTCGACACGTTCGAGTCCACGCTGCTGCCCCTCGCCAAGCGCCAGGCGATCAAGGAGCTGTCGATCTTCACGATGGACGACGAGCACGAGCAGGACGACTCGTGCGTGGGCGTGTACCGCAAATCTCTGCTGTATCTCGTCTCACGCGCGTTCGAGCCGGAGCGGGGCGCGGCGATCCTGGGCATGGAGAAGCACCTGAGCGCCGCCGGCAACACGATGCGGTACCTCGGCGCGGGCAGCGAACGGCTCGTCTACGGACCGGTCACCGGCGGTCCCCGCACGAGCTCCAACGCGACCTCGCACGGCGACTTCGACAACGACGCGCCAACGATGGAGTCCGTCGCGCGCCGCGTCACCGGATCCGGCAGCGTCACACCCTTCGAGCCGCTCGCCCGGGCGAGCCGCGCGGTGCCCCCGCCCCTGCCCGCCCCCGCCCTCGCGGGCGCCCGCGGGGCGGCTCCCGCCCGCCGCGCACTGTGCATCGGCATCGACGCGTATCCGTCGGACCCGCTGTCGGGCGCCGTAGCGGACGCGCGCGACTGGGAGCGCTGGTTCACCGCCGCGGGCTTCGACACCGACGTCATCGTCGACGGCGCCGCCACCCGCGAGGCGGTGCTGGCACGGATGCTGGACGCCGTGGCGACGTCGACGGCCGGCGACAGCCTCGTCATCCAGTACTCCGGCCACGGCACGTTCGTGAAGGACCTGGACGGCGACGAGGACGACGCCGAGACGTTCGGCGCCTACGACGAGGCGCTGTGCCCCGTGGACTTCCGCGACGGCAAGCTCATCATCGACGACGACCTCGCACCGATCTGGGATGTCATCCCCGACGGCGTCGCCGTGACGCTGCTGTTCGACTGCTGCCACTCCGGAACCGCGAGCAGGGGCCTGCCCGCCCGCGCGGACGGTCCCGAGCCGGTCGCGGGGCGCCGCGCGCGCTTCGTGCGGCTGGACGGCCCCACGATCGACCGGTACGAGGCCGAGCGCGCCGTGTTCCGCGGGGATCCGGTGTCCGCCGCGGCGCGCGCGTCGGTGCTCGAGGCCGAGACCGGCCGGGCTGCGAACGTCACGAAGAACCGCCCCGAGGTGGCACGCCGCGAGGTGCTGGTGAGCGCCTGCAAGCCCGACGAGGTCGCGTGGGAGAAGGGCGGCCACGGCGTCTTCACGCAGGCCGCGCTCGGCGTGCTCACGGCGGATCCGGCGATCAGCGCGAAGGCGTTCCTGGCGGCCGTCCTCGACACGCTCGGTCCGGACCGCGACCAGACCCCGGTGCTCACCGGCGACGAGGCGCTCGTGGTCCTGCCGCTCCTCGGCGGCGCCACCGTGTCGGCGCCCGCGGCCGCCCCCGGCGCGCTCCCCGCGGTGCGGGGCACGACCGAAGACGTCCGCGAGGCGGCGATCGTGTCGATCCTCCGGGCGACCGCCGACCTGCTCGAGACCAGAGGCTGAGCGCTCAGCCGGGCACGCGCGCGTGGCGGAAGCGCACGCGCGTGCCCGGTCGCGCCTGCGCGAACGCGTCGATCGCGGCATCCGTCGCCACGGCGATCACCGGGTAGCCGCCCGTCACCGGCCCGTCGGCCATCAGAACCGTCGGCCGCCCGCTCGGGGGGACCTGCAGCGCTCCGGGCACCATCCCTTCGCTGGGCAGCTCGCCGTCGCGGATGCGCTCGAGCTCGGGACCGTCGAGGCGGATGCCGACGCGGTCGGCCTGTCCCGACACCGTCCAGACGGCGTCGTAGAGCAGGTGGCGCGCATCGGGGGTGAACCACGCGGAGCGGGGCCCCGGCGCGAGCTCCACATGGATCTCGGCGTCGGGGGCCGTCCACGGCGCGAGGTCCGCCGCCGGTACCGCGTTCGCGGCGGCATCGGCGAAGCCGACCTCGGCTCCGGCCCGCAGCGGCTCGGGCCCGAGGCCGGCCATCAGATCGGTCGCGCGCGAGCCGAGCACCACGCGGCCGTCCCAGCCCCCGCGCACCGCGAGGTAGGCCCGCGCGCCGTGCGCGAACCAGTCGAGATGAAGCTCCTCGCCCGCGGGCCACGGGAACGCGCGGCCCGGGTCCACGGCGCGGCCGCCGAGGGTCATGGCGCCCCACGCACCGGTGACCGCGGCCCACGCATCCGCCGTCGCGACCGCGCGGAGGCCCCCCATCGTGACCTCGATGCACGCGGCGCCCTCGGGGTTGCCGACCAGCCGGTTCGCCAGTCTCAGCGCGCCGCGGTCGAGCGCCCCCGACAGCGCGACGCCGATCGAGGCCGCGCCCGGACGCCCCAGGTCCTGCAGCGTGGCGAGCAGCCCCGGCTCGGCGATGCGGATGCCGCCCGCGCCGGCTTCCGCCGCATCCGCCCGCCCGGCATCCGTCCGATCCGCATCCGCCTGCCCGAGCACGGCCCCCGCGGCCACCGCGCGCACCGGACGGAACCGCACGTGGTCCCCCGGCGTGAGCAGCGCGGGGGCCGCGGCATCCGCATCGAACAGGACCGCGTCGGTCGTGCCGAGCAGGCGCCAGCCCCCCGGGGTGTCGCGCGGGTACGCCCCGCTGAATTCGCCGGCCACGCCCACGGCGCCCGCGGGCACGCGCGTGCGCGGCGACGCGAGCCGCGGCACGTCGAACGGCCAGTCGTCGCCGACGAGATACCCGAACCCCGGCGCGAAGCCGGTGAAGGCGACGGTCCATTCCGTCCCCGCGTGCCGGGCGACGAGCTCGTCGCGGCTCACGTGCAGCAGGGCCGCCGTCTCGTCGAGGTCGGCTCCGTCGTAGACGACCCCGATCTCGACCGTGCGCGGCTCGGCGGCGGCGGCGCCTGCCTCCGTCCCCTCCGCGCCCTCGATCCACATCCGCGCGGCGGCGAGCGAGAGCACGCGCGGGTCGACCTGGACCAGCACGGTCCGCGCGGCGGGGACCAGATCGACGACGCCGGCGGGACGGGACGCCGCGAGGGCGTCGTGGAGCGACAGCACCTCGGCGAGGGTCGCGACCTCGGCCAGCAGCGCACGCTCGCCCATCGGCAGGATCCGCATCAGCGCCTCCCGCTCACCACGGCGCCCGCACGTCGACCCCGGCCGCGGCGAGCGCCTCCCGCACGGCGCGCGCCATCGTGACGGCCGCCGGCGTGTCCCCGTGGACGCACAGCGACCGCGCCCGCACCTCGATCGCCGTGCCGTCGACGGCGGTCACGGTGCCGGCGACCGCGAGCGCCACGGCGCGCTCGGCGACGGCATCCGGGTCCTCCAGCAGCGCGCCCGCCTCGGCCCGCGGCACGAGCGTGCCGTCGGCGAGGTAGCCGCGGTCGAGGAAGGCCTCCTGCACGAACGGCAGCCCGCGCTCGGAGGCGGCGAGGGCGATCCGCCCGCCGAGCCCGAGGAGCGGCAGCGCCCGCCCGAGCTCCTCCGACAGCGCGGCGACGGTGTCGGCGACGACCTCGGCCTGCTCGGCATCCGCCACGATCGCGTTGTACAGCGCCCCGTGCGGCTTGACGTAGCGGATGTCGGCACCGGCCTCGCGCAGCCGCGCCACCTGCTCGTCGAGGCTCGCCCGCAGCACGGCGGACGGGAGGCTCATCGCGGTGCGCCCGAAGTTCGCCCGGTCGGGGTACGACGGATGCGCTCCGATCGCGACGCTGTGGCGCGCGGCGCGCACGACCGCGTCCCGCACCGACGACGCGTCGCCGGCGTGACCGCCGCACGCGACGCTGGCGCTGGAGATCACCGCGAACATCGCCTCGTCGTCGGCGGTGGGCACGCCCTCGACCGTCTCGCCGAGGTCGGCGTTCAGATCGATCGTGGCCATGCCTCCACGCTAGCCGCGTCCCCGCGCGGCTGGGCGACTACCGTGGACGCCATGGCGCGGTCACGACACGACGCCGACGCCCCGCACGTGCGGCTGTCGGACGGGACGATCGCACGCGTCGTCCCGGGCCGCTACGCGGGCGGCTGGGAGCTCGACGTCGACGGGACGCCGCAGTCGCATGTCGACCTCGACGATCCGACGCACCTGCACTTCGAGTACGTCGCGCGCATGGGCGCCGTCATCGACCGGCTGCGCATGCCGGGTCAGCCGCTGACCGCCGTGCATCTGGGCGCGGGGGCCCTGACGATCCCGCGCTACGTGGAGCACACGCGCCCCGGGTCCCGTCAGCAGGTCGTCGAGATCGAGCAGCCGCTCGTCGACCTCGTGCGCGAGCACCTGCCGCTGCCGCGCGGCGCGTCGATCCGGGTGCGCATCGGCGACGCCCGCGACGTCCTGTCGCGGCTGCCGGCCGGGCTCGTCGGGAACGTCGACCTGCTCGTCTCCGACGTCTACAGCGGCGCGCAGACGCCGGCGCACCTGACGACGCTGGAGTTCTACACGGCGGCGGCGCGGATGCTGGCGCCCGACGGCGTGCTGCTGGTCAACGTCGCCGACGGGGCGGGGCTGGCCTTCGCGCGCCGGCAGGTGGCGACCGTGCGCGCGGTGCTGGAGCACGTCATCGTGCTCGCCGAGGTGCAGACGCTCAAAGGCCGCCGCTTCGGCAACCTCGTCGTGGCGGCCTCCCCCGCGCCGCTGCCGACCGAATGGCTGCCCCGCATCATGGCCGCCGGCCCGCACCCCGCGAAGGTCGCCCAGGGCGCCGAGCTCGACGAGTTCGTGCGCGGAGCGCGCGTGGCCACGGATGCCGATTCCTCGGCGTCGCCGAAGCCGTCGGCATCCGTCTTCGACCGCTGAGCGGGCACCGGCGTCGGGCGCCCGCGCCCGTCCGCGACGGCTCGGCGGCGTCGTCGGCGCGGCGGACGGCGATCGGGCCGGAGCCCGGGCACACTGGATGCCAAGCCTCGCGGGCGAAGGGAGACACGGTGAGCTACATCCTCGGGTATGACCCCGACACGCTGCGCGAGAAGGTCGATCCGCGCCGGTGCACGGAGCGTCTCGCGGAGATCGGCGAGCAGCGCAGCCTTCCGGCCCTGCTCGAGCGCGTGTGGCTGCTGAAGGTCCTCGAGCGACTCGACGAGGCGCTCGTGCTGTCGGACCAGTCGGTGCGCGTGGCGCGCATGGCGGGCACCCGCAAGGATCTGCTGCGCGCGCGCATCCTCCACGCGTCGGTGCAGCAGTGGCGCGGCGCGTACGCGGCCGCCGTGCAGGAGCTCACCACGTGCGCCGCGGAGGCCGAGGGTCAGGAGTGGTCCGGCATCGCCGCCTTCGCCTACCAGCACCGCGGCAAGACCCACTTCGACTCCGGCGACTACGACCTGGCCCGCTCGGACTTCAAGCGGGCGCTGTTCCTCCGCCAGGACGCGGGCGCCACCGACGAGCAGCTGGAATCGACGCTGCTGGCCGTCGACGCCGCCGACCGCCGGCGCGCGGCCGCCGTGGTCGCCAGCTGAGTGTCGTAGGTACGTTCTAACGTCACCGACATGTCGGAACTGCGCGATGTCCGCCGCTGGGCGGACGCCCTCATCACCCTCCACCTCGACGCATCGTGGACATTCGCGTTCGACAACGCCAAGCGCCGGGCCGGGCTCTGCGACTACACCCGCAAGCGCATCAGCGTGTCGCGCTACCTCGCGGCGCGCTACGACGACGACACGAACCATCAGACGCTGCTGCACGAGGTCGCGCACGCCCTCGCGGGGCCCGGCGCGGGGCACGGGCCGCGGTGGAAGGCGCAGGCGCGCGAGCTCGGCTACGTCGGCGGCACCACGCACCGCGGCGAGACCGCGACCGACCTCGCCCCGTGGGTCGGAGTGTGCCCGGGCGGGCACGTCGCGTACCGCCACCGGCGTGTGACGCGCGCGACGTCGTGCGCCAAGTGCGCTCCGCACTTCGACGACCGGTACCTCTTCGCATGGACGCGCCGTGAGATCACGCCCGCGACGCGACTGGCGGCGCTGACGCCGCGCTGACGCGACGCCCGCGACGCGACTGGCGGCGCTGACGCCGCGCTGACGCGACGCCCGCGACGCGTCTGGCGGCGCTGACGCCGCGCTGACACCCGGTCTCCCGGCCGACGACGGGACCAACGTCCCCCTCCGCGATATACCCCCGGGGGCATTATTGACCCGTCGGCCACGGAGGCCGGGAATCGAGGCGAGGATGTCGACCGTCGTCGTTCTGGGAGCAGGGGTGGCCGGCCACACCGCGGCGCTGACGCTGCGCCGCAAGCTCGGGCGCGGGCACCGCGTGATCGTGGTGTCGCCGAATTCGACGTGGAACTGGATCCCCTCCAACATCTGGGTGGGCGTGGGGCGGATGCAGCCCCAGGCGGTGGTGTTCCCCCTCGAGCCGGTGTACCGCCGCAAGCGCATCGACTTCCGCCAGGCCAAGGCCGTCGCGATCCGCCCCGACGGCGACGAGGAGTCCCCGCAGGGCGCCGTCGACATCGAGTACACCGGGCAGGGCCGCGTGGGCGAGACCGAGCGGATCCGCTTCGACTACCTCGTCAACGCGACCGGGCCGATGCTCAACTTCGGCGCGACGCCCGGTCTCGGGCCCGACGCCGGCAACACCGTCTCGGTGTGCACGCCCGCGCACGCCGTCGAGGCATCCGCACAGCTCTCCGAGGCGATCGGCCGCTGCCGCGACGGAGAGCACCTGCGGTTCGTCGTCGGCGTCGGCCACGGGCAGTGCACGTGCGAGGGTGCGGCGTTCGAGTACGCCTTCAACGTCGAGCAGGAGCTCGAGCGGGCCGGCGTCCGCGACCGCGCCGACGTCGTCTACCTCAGCAACGAGCCGGCGCTGGGCGACTTCGGCGTCGGCGGGATGTCGTTCGAGACCCCCGACGGGCCGGTCTCGGGCGAGCAGTTCATGGCGAGCCTGTTCCACGAGCGCGGCATCCGCGCGGTGGCGCGCGCGGCGGTGACCGAGGTCGACGCATCCGCCATCCACTACGTGCACGAGGACGGTGCGCCGCAGGAGCTCTCGTACGACTTCGCCATGCTGCTGCCGCCCTTCCGCGGCGTGCCCCTGAAGGCGTACGACCGCGCGGGCGAAGACGTCACCGACCGGTTCTTCGCGCCGAGCGGCTTCATGCGCGTCGACGCGGACTACAGCCCCAAGGCGCCGGAGGAGTGGTCCGGCGACGACTGGCCGTCGACGTATCAGGTGCCCGGCTACCCGAACATGTTCGCCGTGGGCATCGCGTTCGCCCCGCCGCACGCCATCAGCACGCCGATGAGCACTCCGGACGGCGTGGCGATCGCCCCGGCGCCGCCGCGCACCGGCATGCCGTCGGGCGCGATGGGCAAGGCCGCGGCGCTGAGCATCGCCGGCATGGTCCGCCACGGCGCCGGGACCGCGCCGCACCGCGCGTCGATGGCGGAGCTCCCCGCCGCCTGCATCGCCTCGACCGGCACGGGCTTCGCCCGCGGCACGGCGGTGGCGATGACCATGACGCCGATCGTGCCCGATTTCGCCAAGCGACCGGACTCCCACGGACGCGACGCGACGCGCACCGTGGGCGAGATCGGGCTGGCGGCGCACTGGCTCAAGCGCATGCTCCACACGGCCTTCCTGTACAAGGCGAAGGCCTACCCGTTCTGGTACCTGATCCCCGAATGAACCGGGAGGGACTGACATGACCACGGCACAGCAGCTGATCGACACGGCCGCCGATCCGTCCGCCGCCGAACTGCGACGACGCTCGAACTGGTTCCTCCAGGGCTGGCGCTTCGTCGTGCTCGGCTGGCGGATGTTCCGCCTGGCCCAGCACTGACCCGCGAGGGCGGCCCCGGTCAGAGGGCCCGGAAGTACCCCGCGTCGAGCACCGGGACGGCGGTGGCGACATCGACCTGCGCGGCGAGCGCGACATCGCCCTGCTCGCCGCGCGCGATCAGCTCCTGACCCGAACCGCTCGCACTGACGAGGTGTCGCACAGCGCCCCCGAGTCCGCGGAACGCTTCGCCGGCGGCTGCGGCCTCGGGCGACGTGTGGTCGATGCCGTGCTCGCCGAGCGCGTCGATGATGGCCCCCGCGCCGAGCATGTCCTCCACGGCGAAGCGCACGGGATCGTGCGGGTCGGAGCCGATGCGCTCGCCGGCGGCGATCACCGCGACGCTCGTCCGCTCGCCGCGACGATCCTGCTCGTCGGCGACCGCCTGGGCGACGGCGGCGGCGTTGCGCAGGCACCCGAGCAGCACGAGACCCGACGAGAGCGTGGCCCGCCCGGCGACCGGCGCACCGTTCAGCGACACCGCGTGGGCGTCGTCGTCCAGCAGCACGCGCTCACCGGACGCGACCGCCTCGGTGATCGCCGTCGAGTACCGCAGCACATCCACCACCACGACGACATCGGCGGGTGCGAGCCGGCCGAGGCCGATCGCGCCCCACTCGTGGCGGACCTGATAGCGCTGCTGGTCGTACGGGCTGGAGATATGGTCGGGCATCCTTCCAGGGTACGTGGTGGGTGGTGCGACACTGGGGGCATGCGCATCCTGCTCAAGCTCGTGATCGACTGCGACGCGGATGCCGCCTGGCGCGCGCTCCATTCGCCTCGCGCCGTGGCCGAGCTGTACGGACCCCTGCTCGAGGTCGCGCCGATGTCGGCCGGGGGCCTCCCCACACGGTTCGAGCCCGGCGCCGACGTCCCGGTGTCGATAGCGGCCGCGGGTGTTCCCCTCGGCGACCAGCTCATCCACATCAGCGACCGCTGCGTCGAGGACTCCCGGGGCCCCGTGCGCATCCTCCGCGACTCGGGCATCCCGCTCACGGGGCCCCTCGCGGCACTCGATGTGTGGGACCACCAGATGGCCGTCTCCCCCGCGCCCGGCGACCCGTCGAAGACGCTGTGGCGGGACCGCCTCGCGATCGGGGGCGCCGCCGCGCCGGCGCTGTGGCCGGTGCTGTGGGCCACGTGGCAGTGGCGCGCGGCGCGCATCCACGCCATGGCTCCGACGTGGGCGCACGACCCCGAGCCCGCGCCCGAGCCGACCGAGCCGGCCTGACCGCGCCGCCGGCATCCCCTTTCGCCGGGGAGGCGTGCGCGCTATCTTCGGGCCCTGACAGGGGAGGCTCTCATGCCCGCACAAGCAATGCCCTCCAGCGGCGGTGAGCCGCAGCAGCCCAAGACGTGCGATGCCAGTGGCATGGCGATGATCCATCGCGTGTTCCGCTCCGGGTTCGGCGAAGGTTCCGACTTGGTGCGCGCGGTCCGCGCCGGCGACACCGCGCACGCCGACGCCGTGGCCACCCAGCTGAACATGCTCTCGGTCAGCCTCCACGCCCACCACGAGGGTGAGGACGCGCGGCTGTGGGGTCCGCTCGAGGAGCGCGCGCCGGCGTGCGCCGTACACGTCGAGCGCATGAAGAAGCAGCACGCCGAGATGCTGGTGCACCTGCGCGAGCTCGACCGCGCCCTCCCGGCGTGGCGCACCGCGGCGAGCGATCCCGACGCGGTCCTGCAGGCTCTCGACGGCATCAACGCCGCGCTCGCCGTGCACCTGCCCGACGAGGAGGAGAACATCGTGCCGGTGATGGAGACGACCATCACCGAGAAGGAGGCCGACTGGTTCTCGGAGCACGGACGCAGGGCGACGCCGAAGGGCCAGACGTGGAACATGATCGGGACCGTGCTGCGCGCCCAGCCCGATCCCGACGCGTTCCTGCGCGAGGAGTTCCCGCCGCCGTTCCGGCTCGTGTGGCGCATGATCGGCCGGTCGCGGTACGAGAAGAACCGCGCCCTCATCGAAGGGCGCTGATCGGCGACGGGCCGCCACCGCGCTCCCGCGACGTGCGCGCGCGCTGCACGCACCCCCCTGCCGCGCGCGCCGCCGAGGCTTTACTGTTCGGACATAGGCCGAAACCGCGGGGAAATGTGGGCGCAGAATGATCGGCTCACGGGGTGGAACCCACCGGACCCGACCCGGTCCCCCGTCGGCCCAGGCCGAAGCGGTGCAGCAATGGACGGGGGATGGACCATGACCACGGTACGCGCGGCGATCTCGCAGACGACCTGGACGGGCGACAAGGAGTCGATGCTCGACAAGCACGAGGGCTTCGCGCGGGACGCCGCGGCTCAGGGCGCCCAGGTGATGTGCTTCCAGGAGCTGTTCTACGGCCCCTACTTCGGGATCACGCAGGACAAAAAGTACTACCGGTTCGCCGAGCCCGCTGACGGCCCCATCGTGCAGCGCTTCGCCGACGTGGCCAAGGAGCTCGGCATCGTGATGGTGCTCCCCATCTACGAGGAGCAGCAGACCGGCGTGTACTACAACACCTCGGTGCTGGTGGATGCCGACGGCACGATCCTCGGCCAGTACCGCAAGAACCACATCCCGCACGTGGAGAAGTTCTGGGAGAAGTTCTACTTCCGTCCCGGCAACATGGGCTACCCCGTCTTCGAGTCGGCCGTCGGCAAGGTCGGCATGTACATCTGCTACGACCGGCACTTCCCCGAGGGATGGCGGGAGCTCGGCCTGAACGGCGCGCACATGGTGTTCAACCCGAACGCGACCAAGCCCGGCCTGTCGAACCGTCTGTGGGAGATCGAGGGCCCGGCCGCGGCCGTCGCGAACGGCTACTACGTGCTCCAGCCGAACCGCGTGGGCCTCGAGGACAACGAGTACGGCGACGACGCGGTGTTCTTCTACGGCAACAGCCAGGTGATCGACCCGCGCGGCAACTTCGTCGGCGACATCGGCTCGAGCGAGCACGAGGAGCTGCTGGTGCGCGACCTCGACCTGGACCTCGTGCAGCAGATGCGCGACGACTGGCAGTTCTACCGCGACCGCCGTCCCGACACCTACGGCGACATCGTCGCCCCTTGACCACCGCCCCCACCCTCATGCGCACCCGGTCAGACGAGCGAAGCGGCGCGGCCTCCGCGACCGCTGGCATCGGGTCTGGCGGGAGGCGGCCGCAGGCCGCCGGGGGCATGCGGTCGCGGAGGCCGCGCCGCGCAGCGGACATCTGAAGAGGAGAGAGCATGGCAACCACACTCATCAAGGGAGGCACCGTCGTCTCGGCCACCGGCCGCGGCGAGGCGGACGTCCTCATCGACGGCGAGACGATCGTCGCCGTGCTCGCGCCGGGGTCGGAGCTGCTCGGCACCGACCTCACGGCGTCCGTGGACACCGTCGTCGACGCGACCGGCAAGTACGTGATCCCGGGCGGGATCGACGCGCACACCCATATGCAGCTGCCGTTCGGCGGCACGAGCGCCAGCGACACGTTCGAGACCGGCACGCGCGCCGCCGCGTGGGGCGGCACGACCACGATCGTCGACTTCGCCGTGCAGAAGTACGGCGAGCGCGTGGAGGACGGGCTGGCCCACTGGCATGAGCTGGCCGCCGGCAACTGCGCGATCGACTACGGCTTCCACCAGATCATCGGCGGCGTCGACGAGGACTCCCTCGCGGCGATGCCGAGGCTCATCGACGAGGGCGTGTCGAGCTTCAAGCTCTTCATGGCCTACCCCGGGGTGTTCTACTCCGACGACGCCCAGATCCTCAAGGCCATGCAGATCTCGGCCGAGACGGGCCTGCTGACGATGATGCACGCCGAGAACGGTCCCGCGATCGACGTTCTCGCCGAGCAGCTGGTCGCGAAGGGCAACACCAGCCCGTACTTCCACGGCAAGGCCCGTGCGTGGCAGATGGAGGAGGAGGCCACGCACCGCGCCATCATGCTGTCGAACCTCACCGGCGCCCCGCTGTACGTCGTGCACGTGAGCGCGAAGCAGGCCGTCGAGCAGCTCGCGTGGGCGCGCGACAACGGCCAGAACGTGTTCGGCGAGACGTGCCCGCAGTACCTGTACCTGTCGCTCGAGGAGCAGCTGGGCGCGACGAGCGAGGAGTGGGGCGACTTCGAGGGCGCCAAGTGGGTGTGCTCGACGCCGCTGCGCTCGCGCGCCGAGGGCCACCAGGACCACATGTGGCAGGCGCTGCGCACGAACGACCTGCAGATGGTCTCGACCGACCACTGCCCGTTCTGCATGAAGGACCAGAAGGAGCTGGGCCTGGCGGACTTCCGCGCGATCCCCAACGGCATCGGGTCGGTCGAGCACCGCATGAACCTCATGTACCAGGGCGTCGTGACCGGCGAGCTGAGCCTCGAGCGCTTCGTGGAGCTGACCTCGACGACGCCGGCGCGCATGTTCGGCATGTACGGCAAGAAGGGCGTCATCCAGCCGGGAGCCGACGCCGACATCGTCGTCTACGACCCGAACGGGCACACCTCGATCGGGTACGAGAAGACCCATCACATGAACATGGACCACTCCGCGTGGGAGGGCTACGAGATCGACGGCCACGTCGACACGGTCATCGCCCGCGGCAAGATCATCGTCGACGACGACCAGTACCTGGGGTCCAAGGGCGACGGCAAGTACCTCAAGCGGGGCCTCAGCCAGTACCTGCTCTGACCCGCACCGACCGGTGTCCCGCGTCCGGTCGCCCGGCGAAGCCCCCGGCGCCCGGAAGCGGGACGTGAACCACCCCGACACCAGAGAGGCAGTGAACGACATGGACTTCGGCGTCGTCCTGCAGACAAACCCGCCCGCGGCGCGCACCGTGCAGCTGGCCAAGCTGGCCGAGGCCCACGGCTTCAGCCACGTGTGGACCTTCGACTCGCACCTGCTGTGGGAGGAGCCGTACGTCATCTACTCGGCGATCCTCGCGCAGACGAACCGCATCACCGTCGGGCCGTTCGTGACGAATCCGGCCACGCGCGACTGGACGGTCACGGCATCCGTCTTCGCCACGCTCAACGAGATGTACGGCAACCGCACGGTGTGCGGCATCGGCCGCGGCGATTCGGCCGTGCGGGTCACCAACGGCCGGCCGTCGTCCATGGCGGAGCTGCGCGAGTCGATCCACGTGATCCGCGAGCTCGCGAACTCGCGAGCCGTGGAGTACAAGGGCTCGACGCTGCAGTTCCCGTGGAGCCGCGGCTCGGAGCTGGAGGTGTGGGTCGCCGCGTACGGACCGATGGCGCTCAAGCTCACCGGCGAGGTGGGCGACGGGTTCATCCTGCAGCTGGCCGACCTCGACATCGCGGCCTGGATGATCAAGACGGTCCGGGATGCCGCCGAGGCCGCGGGCCGAAACCCCGACGACATCGCGTTCTGCGTCGCCGCGCCGATGTACATCGGCGACGACATCGGGCACATGCGCGACCAGACCCGCTGGTTCGGCGGAATGGTCGGCAACCACGTGGCGGACATCGTCGCGAAGTACGGCCACCAGGGCGACGGGGTGCCGCAGGCGCTGACCGACTACATCGCGGGCCGCACCGGCTACGACTACAACACGCACGGCAAGTCCGACAACGACCACGTGGACTTCGTGCCCGACGAGATCGTCGACCGCTTCTGCATCCTCGGCACCGCCGAGCAGCACATCGAGAAGCTGAAGGCGCTCGCCGAGCTCGGCGTCACGCAGTTCGCCGGCTACCTGCAGCACGACAACAAGGAGGAGACGATGCGGGTCTACGGCGAGACCGTGATCCCCGCACTCGCCGACCATGTGACGGCCAAGTCATGACGGCCGCCCCGCCCGCTTCCCGCACCCCGGCTCGCGCCGCGCGATCCCTCGCGCGGACGCGCCGCTGGTACGCGGTCGGGTGGGGTGTGCTCGGCGTCCTCGCGGTCATCGCGCTGTGGGAGCTGTACAAGTTCCTCGGTCCCGCCGAGGGCCTGGTCGTCGGCGCCGTCGAGGGCGAGACCGGATCGGGCGTCATGCTCCTCCCCCGCACCCACGACCGCGCCATGCCGCACGTGTGGGACATGGTGGCGCGCCTGTTCGAGCCCACGAGCGGCGGAGCGACACCGCCCCTGTGGGTGTCGGTGGCCGCGGCGGCGGCGCTGACCCTCGGCATCGCGGCCGTCGGCTGGGTCATCGGCGTCATCGTCGGCGGCATCCTCGGCCTCGTCATGCAGCGGTGGCGGCTGGTCGAGTGGGGCCTGCTGCCGTGGATCGTCGTCAGCCAGATCGTGCCGCTGATCGCCTTCGCACCCGTCGTGAACGCGATCGGCAACCAGATCGACCGCGACGTGATGCCGTGGCCGCAGTGGCTGTCGGTGGCGGTCATCGCGTCGTATCTGGCGTTCTTCCCGGTCGCGGTGGGGGTCCTGCGCGGCCTCGCCGCGCCCGACCGCATCCATGTCGACCTGATGCGCACGTACGCCGCCGGATACTGGGCGACCCTGCTGCGTCTGCGGCTGCCGGCATCCGTTCCCTACCTGCTGCCGGCGCTGCGCCTCGCCGCGGCGAACGCCGTCGTCGGCGCCGTCGTCGCCGAGGTGTCGATCGGCATGCGCGGCGGCATCGGCCGCATGCTGCTGCAGCTCGCGGGGCAGGCGTCGGCCGACCCCGCCGCCCCGTGGGGCCCCACCTTCGGGTCGATCCTCATCGGCCTCATCGCCGCCGGCTCCGTCGCGCTTCTCGGGATCGGCCTGAAGAACTACCGCAGAGGAGAGGCGACCGCATGACCGGACGCACGACGGATGCCGCCCCGGCGGGCACGACCACGACCGCTCCGGCGGTCTCGGCCAGCGGCGTCGAGAAGGTCTTCGCGACCAAGACCGGCGACATCACCGCCCTCACCGACGTGCACCTCGAGGTGGCCGCGGGCGAGTTCGTCTCGCTCATCGGCCCGTCCGGGTGCGGCAAGTCGACGCTGCTGCGGCTCATCGCGGACCTCGACGGACCGACGGCGGGGTCGCTGGAGATCTTCGGCAAGCCCGCCGCGCAGGCCCGCGCCGACCAGGATTACGGCATCGCGTTCCAGCAGGCGGGGCTCCTCCCGTGGCGCACCGTCGCGGGGAACATCTCGCTGCCGCTCGAGCTGCACGGGCACGCTCGCGCCGAGCGGACCGCGCGGGTGGCCGAGCTCGCCGAGCTGGTGAACCTCTCGGACTTCGTCGACCGCTACCCCGACGAGCTGTCCGGCGGCATGCAGCAGCGCGTCGCGATCGCGCGTGCGCTGGCGGCGAGCCCCCGCCTGCTGCTGATGGACGAGCCGTTCGGCGCCCTCGACGAGATGACGCGCGAGTATCTGCAGTCGGAGCTCACGCGCATCGCCGCCGAGACCGGCGCCGCCGTCGTCTTCGTCACGCACTCGATCCCCGAGGCGGTGTTCCTGTCGGACCGCGTCGTCGTCATGAGCCCCCGCCCGGGCCGCATCACCGAGGTCGTCGAGACGACCTTCGGCGACACCCGCGACGAGGACCTGCGCGAGTCGCCGGCGTACTTCGAGCGCGTCACCGCGGTGCGCGAGGCGCTGCACGGCACCCGCATCGAGAGGGCGAACGAGCGATGACGGCCGCACCGCCCGGCAATGTCGGGCTCACGCGCGCGAAGCCGGTGCGCCGGCTGCCCTCCGAGCGCCCGCTGCCGCCGTGGCTGCGGATCGTCGCGCCGATCGCGGTCGGGGTCATCGGCCTGGTGCTGTGGGTGCTGTGGGTGGATGTGCTCGGCGCGGCGCCGCGGATGCTCCCGAGCCCGTTCGCGGTCATCGCCGAGTTCATCGCCCGCTGGGGCATCATCTCGGAGGACATGCTCATCACGGGCACGAACGCCCTGATCGGCCTCGCTTTCGGCACGCTCTTCGCGCTCGTGCTCGCCGGGCTCGCCGCCGCGATCGGGCCCGCGGATCAGATGATGGCACCGTTGGTCGCGGCGATCGCGGTCGTCCCGATCGTCGCCCTCACGCCGATCTTCAACACGATGTTCGGCGCCTCCAGTCAGTTCGGCCGCATCGCCGTCGCGACCATCGCGGCGTTCGTGCCGGTGTTCATCAACGTGCTGCGCGGCCTTCGCCAGACCGATCCCGTCCACCGCGACCTGATGCGCGCCTCGGCAGCATCCGCCTCCCAGACGTTCCGCCATCTGACGCTGCCCGCGGCCCTCCCCCACCTCATGACCGGTCTGCGCATCGCGAGCTCGCTCGCGGTGATCGCGGCTCTCGTCGCCGAGTACTTCGGCGGTCCAGCCGACGGCATCGGCACCGCCATCGCCACGTACGCCAAGTCGGGGCGCGCGGCGCTCGCGTGGGCGTACGTTCTCGGCGGCATCCTCATCGGGCTCATCTTCTTCCTCGCCACGTCGCTCCTGGAGCGGCTCGTGACGAGGCGTCCGCCGGTCTGACCGGCACCTGCACCACCAGCACCACCCAGCACCACCCCATCGTGAAAGGAACACCATGAGACACAGCATCCGACGCGGCCTGGTCGCCGCGTCCACCCTGACCGTCGCGGCCCTCACGCTCGCGGCGTGCTCGGGCGGCACGAGCGAGTCGACGGACGACGCCACGACGGACGAGTTCGAGCCGCTCACCGAGATCAGCCTGCAGCTGCAGTGGCTGCCCCAGGCGCAGTTCGCCGGGTACTACATCGCCCAGGAGATGGGCTACTTCGAGGAGGAGGGCTTCGACGCGGTCGAGATCGTCCCGTCCGGCGGCGACATCGTGCCGCAGGACGCCCTCGTCGCCGGCGACGTCGACTTCGCCATCGCGTGGGTGCCCAAGGTGCTCGGCACGCTCGAGGCCTCGGGCGTCGAGCTGACCGACATCGCCCAGGTCTTCCAGTCCTCGGGCACCCTGCAGGTGTCGTGGGCGGACGACGGCATCGCGTCGGTCGCGGACTTCGAGGGCAAGCGGATCGGCTCGTGGGGCTTCGGCAACGAGTGGGAGATCTTCGCGGCGATGGCCGCCGAGGGACTCGATTCGACCACCGTGTCGATCACCACGCAGGACTTCTCGATGAACGCCCTGCTCGACGGCGACGTGGATGCCGCGCAGGCGATGACCTACAACGAGTGGGCGCAGATCCTCGAGGTCGTCAACCCCGAGACCGGCGAGCTGTACCAGCCCGAGGACTTCGACGTCGTGTCGTACGAGGAGACCGAGGGCGCCATGCTGCAGGACGCCATCTGGGCCGACACCGAGCGCCTCGACTCCGACCCGGCCTACGCCGACGCCGCGGTGCGCTTCCTCAAGGCGATCACCAAGGGCTGGCTGTACGCCCGCGACAACCCCGAGGACGCCGCGAGCATCGTCTACGACATCGCCTCGAACGCCGAGGCGGCCTTCCCGGTCGGTCCCGTGCACCAGCTGTGGCAGATGAACGAGGTCAACAAGCTCATCTGGACGGGTGCGGACTTCGGCGTCGTCGACGCGGCGGCGTGGGACAAGACCGTCGCGGGCGCACTGTCGGCCGTCAACCAGGACGGCCTCGAGCTGATCACCGCCGAGCCGAGCGACACCGCCTACTCCAACGAGTACATCGAGCAGGCGCTGGCGGAGCTCGCCGATGAGGGCGTCGAGGTCTCGGGCGAGTACACCCCGATCGAGGTCACCCTCACCGAGGGCGGCCAGTAACCCTCTCCTCTGTGGGGCGTCGCGGCGAGGCCGTGGCGCCCCACACCCATTTCCGGAAGGATCGGCCTCATGACCGAAGATCTCGACGCCCGCGCGAAGGAGCTCGACCGCGCGCACGTGTTCCACTCGTGGCTCGCGCAGGCGGGCCTGGACCTCCCCGTCGTGGCGGGCGGGTCGGGCACGACGGTGTGGGATCACGCCGGCAACCGGATGCTGGACTTCTCGAGCCAGCTCGTCAACGTCAACATCGGCCACCAGCATCCGAAGGTGGTCGCCGCGATCCAGGAGCAGGCCGCCGAGCTCGCGACGATCGGGCCCGCGACGGCACACCTCAAGCGCGGCGAGGCCGCCGCGCGCATCGTCGCGAAGGCCCCCGAGGGCTTCTCGAAGGTGTTCTTCACCAACGGCGGGGCCGATGCCATCGAGAACGCGATGCGCATGGCCCGGCTGAGCACGGGACGCGACACCGTGCTGTCGACCTATCGCTCGTACCACGGCAACACCGGCGGAGCCATCGTCGCCACCGGCGACTGGCGACGCATGCCGAATCAGTACGCGCGCGGCCACGCGCACTTCTTCGGGCCGTACCTGTACCGCTCGGAGTTCTGGGCGACGACGCCCGAAGAGGAGTCCGCCCGGGCGCTGCACCATCTCGAGCGCGTCATCCAGGCCGAGGGGCCGCAGACGATCGCCGCCGTGCTGCTGGAGTCCGTCCCCGGCACCGCCGGCGTGCTCATCCCGCCGCCGGGCTATCTCGCCGGCGTCCGCGCGCTGTGCGACAAGCACGGCATCGTGCTGATCCTCGACGAGGTCATGGCGGGTTTCGGGCGCACCGGACGCTGGTTCGCGTTCGACGGCTACGACGTCGTCCCCGACCTCATCACCTTCGCCAAGGGTGTGAACTCCGGGTACGTGCCCATCGGCGGCGTCATCATCTCGGATCCGATCGCGGAGGTCTTCGACGAGCGCGTCTTCCCGGGCGGACTGACCTACTCGGGTCATCCGCTCGCGGCGGCGTCCATCGTCGCCTCGATCGACGCCATGGAGTCCGAGGGGATCGTCGACCACGCGGCGGTCATCGGGGCGTCGGCCATCGGGCCGGGGCTGCTCGACCTGGCGCACCGGCATCCGCTCGTCGGCGAGGTGCGCGGCGAGGGTGTGTTCTGGGTCGCCGAGATGGTGAGCGACCGCGACACCCGCGAGCCGCTTCCGGCCGCGGGCATGGGCGCGCTGAAGAAGGAGATCATCGCGCGCGGCGTCATGCCGATGATCGTCGAGAACCGCCTGCACGTCGTGCCGCCGTGCGTGGTCACCCCCGACGAGGTCGCCCAGGCGCTGGCGGTCTTCGACGAGGCGCTCACGGTCGTCGGGAGTGCCTGAGCCGGTCGTCGAGGGGGTTGCGTCCTGGGCAACCGGGCGCAGACTGGAAGACGGCCCCCACGAAGGGCCCTCAATGGAGAGGACCGACATGACCGACACCAGCACCCTCGAGCACGCGGCGCCCGCCGCCACCGCGATCGTCGACCACTGGGTGGGAGGAGCGGCCTGGGCCGGCGGATCCGACCGCACGGGCGACGTCTACAACCCCGCTCTGGGGGCGGTGCAGCGCGAAGTGCGGTTCGCGACGGCCGGCGACGTCGACCACGCGGTCGAGGTCGCGTCGGACGCGTTCGCGTCGTGGCGCGACGTCAGCATCGCCAAGCGCCAGCAGGTGATGTTCGCGTTCCGCGAGATCGTGAACGCCCGCAAGGACGAGCTCGCGCAGATCCTCACCAGCGAGCACGGCAAGGTGCTCGCCGACGCGCACGGCGAGATCGCGCGCGGCCTCGAGGTCGTCGAATTCGCGTGCGGCCTCGGGCAGCTGACGAAGGGCGCCTACAGCGAGAACGCCTCGAGCGGCATCGACGTGTACACGCTCCGCCAGCCGCTCGGCGTGGTGGGCATCATCAGCCCCTTCAACTTCCCGGCGATGGTGCCGATGTGGTTCTTCTCGATCGCGATCGCCGCCGGCAACGCCGTCGTGCTCAAGCCCAGCGAGAAGGATCCGTCCGCGGCGAACTGGATGGCCGCCGCCCTCGCCGAGGCGGGACTGCCCGACGGGGTCTTCAACGTCGTGCACGGCGACAAGGTCGCCGTCGACGCGCTGCTGGAGCATCCGGACGTCCGCTCGATCTCGTTCGTGGGTTCGACCCCCATCGCCCGGTACGTGTACGAGACGGGCACGCGCGCGGGCAAGCGCGTGCAGGCGCTGGGCGGCGCGAAGAACCACATGCTCGTGCTGCCGGACGCCGATCTGGATCTCGCCGCCGACGCGGCCGTCAACGCGGGGTTCGGCTCGGCCGGCGAGCGATGCATGGCGATCTCGGTGGTGCTCGCGGTCGACACGATCGCCGACGCGCTGGTCGGGAAGATCGCGGAGCGCATGGCGACGCTCCGCACGGGCGACGGCACCCGCGGCTGCGACATGGGCCCGCTCATCACCGGCGCCCACCGCGACAAGGTCGCCGGCTACGTCGACGTCGCCGCGGGCGACGGCGCGACCGTGGTGGTCGACGGGCGGGGCATCGACGTCGACGGCGACCCGAACGGCTTCTGGGTGGGTCCGACGCTGCTCGACCAGGTGCCGACGACGTCGGCGGCGTACCGCGAGGAGATCTTCGGGCCGGTGCTGTCGGTCGTGCGCATCGAGGGCTACGAGGACGGTCTCGAGCTGATCAACTCCGGCGCCTTCGGCAACGGCACGGCGATCTTCACGAACGACGGCGGCGCCGCCCGGCGGTTCCAGCGCGAAGTCGAGGTCGGCATGATCGGCATCAACGTGCCGATCCCGGTGCCGGTGGCGTATCACTCGTTCGGCGGCTGGAAGGCGTCGCTGTTCGGCGACGCGAAGGCCTACGGCCCCCACGGGTTCGAGTTCTTCACCGCCGAGAAGGCGATCACGAGCCGCTGGCTGGACCCGTCGCACGGCGGCATCAACCTCGGGTTCCCGCAGCACACCTGATCGCCGCGGTCCGGGGCGCCCCGCCCCCGCTCAGCTCACCAGGGGCCGATTCTCGAAGAAGGTCTGCAGCACGACGGTGGTGCGGGTGTTCACGGAGGCGGCGGCGCGGATGTCGCGGATGAGCCCCTCGAGGCGTCGCGGGCTCTCGACGCGCGCGAACAGCAGGTAGGCGGCGTCACCGGCGATGGAGTGGCACGACAGGATCTCGGGGAGGTGCTCGAGCAGTTCCGGGGCGTTGTCGGGCTGAGCCGGGTCCAGCGGCGTGATCTCGATGAACGCCGACAGGGGCTTGCCCGCGGCCTCAGGGTCCACGACCGCGCGGTACCCCGTGATGACGCCGCGCGCCTCGAGCCGCTTCAGGCGGGCCTGGACCGCCGACACCGAGAGCCCTGCGGCCGCGGACAGGTCGGCCAGCGTCATGCGCCCGTCGCGCGAGACCTCGCCGACGATGCGCGCGTCGATCGCGTCGTCGATGCGCGGGGCGGATGCGGGTGCGCTCTGCTCGTTCGCCGTCATGTCCCCGACCATACCGGCAGATACCCCGTTCACCGGACTATTTCCGGCTAGGGTCAGGCATCGACGATTTTCCTCCTACAATCGAGCGAGAAACACTCAGGATGACCGCACGAGGATCGGAGGTTCCCATGTCCGGCATCACGCCCGCGCTCCGCGCGACCACGGCGATCATCGGCGAGCCCGAGGTCGTCGAAGACGCCCGCACCGCCGAGACCTCCCGCGCGTGGCACCTGCTGAAGGACGCCGCCACGCGGCTGCAGTCCCTGCAGGCGCAGGACGGATCGATCCCGGATGCCGCGGACCACGCGCCCGCGCGCGAGCTCGTCACCGCGATCACCGCCGGCATCCGCGCCCTCGCCCCCGCCTTCCCGCACGACGGCGCCTATCTCGACGCCTCGGTCCGCGACTTCGAGCGCTGGACGGAAGGCGGCTTCGGCGTGCCGGACTTCCTCGACTCGCTGGTGGAGTTCCAGCCCCAGCAGCACCGCGTCGACGGCATCCGCCACCTCGTCGTCTTCCCGATGTACACGCAGAACGGCTCGCAGAGCCGGCTCGTCGAGGCCCTCATCGCCGAGGCGATCTGGCCCGAGTTCATCGCACGGCTCGAGACCGAGTACACCAACCGCCTCTTCGTGTCGCTGCGGCTGATCGACTTCACGCCCGGCTACGACACCAA
The DNA here is from genome assembly GCF_014208045.1 of Microbacterium thalassium. Taxonomy (NCBI): domain Bacteria; kingdom Bacillati; phylum Actinomycetota; class Actinomycetes; order Micrococcales; family Microbacteriaceae; genus Microbacterium; species Microbacterium thalassium. The sequence goes on along the minus strand of NZ_JACHML010000001.1, from coordinate 1,389,007 downwards.
CTCGGCGGTGCTGTTCCCCGAGACGGTCGCGATGCGTGAGATCCCCGCGTTCACGTGGGGCGCGATCTTCCAGGACCGCGAGGCCGCGCGGTACCGGCGCGTCGTGCGGGCGGCGTCCGAGATCACGAAGCTCGACCTGCCCGCCGACGCGGCGCGGATGCTGGAGGATCAGGACCTCGCCGAGAAGACGTTCGTGATGTGGGACCTCATCCACGACCGCACCCACATGCGCGGCGACCTGCCGTTCGATCCGTTCATGATCAAGCAGCGGATGCCGTACTTCCTGTACTCGCTCGAGGAGCTGCGCTGCGACCTGACGGCGTTCCGCGAGTGCGTGGCCATCGACCGGCGCCTGAGCGCGCGTGCGGCTGCCGGCGACGCGCTCGACGCCGCCGAGGCGGAGATGCTCGAGCACGCGAAGCTCGTGCAGTACGCGGTGCTGTTCGACCGCATCTTCCGGTTCGCCATCACCGGCTCGCGCGTGCGCAACTACGACGGGCTCGGCGGCCAGCTGCTGTTCGCGTGGCTGCACCAGCGGGGCGTGCTGCATTGGACCGACACGTCGCTCGCGATCGACTGGGCCGACGTGCCCACGGCCGTCGTGGCCCTCGGCGATGCGATCGACGACCTGTACTGGCGCTCCATCGACCGGCCGAAGACCGCGCACTGGCTGGCCGCATACGACCTGATCCGTGCGACGCTGACGCCGAACCCGGCGTCGGCGTGGTCGCGCGGGCTGTCGGATGCGGTGCTCGCCGGCCCGCCGCGCGGGTACACCGACGCCGTGCTCGACGACGAGTTCCCCCTCTCGATGTTCTACGAGGCGCTCGAGAAGAAGATGCGCCCCGTCATCGCGTCCACGACCGGCATCACCGGCCGCGACTGACCGCGGCCGGATCGCCCCGCCCTCTTTCGGCCGGGTGGGCCCCTCTGGAACGGTGGACAGGGGGACGGCCCAGCGAGAGAGGGATGGCTCGATGACACAAGGACACCGGCTCGCCGGGCGCACCGTCCTGATCGCGGGCGCGACCAGCGCGAGCGGCGCGGCGGCGGCGCGCGCGCTGACGGATGCCGAAGCGCGCGTCATCGCGGTGGGGCGGGATGCGGGCAAGCTCGCCGACCTCGCGGCCGAGGTCCCCGGCATCGCCGTCGAGACGTGCGACCTGTCTGACGAGGCCGACGTGGCCGCCCTCGCCGAGCGCGTGCGCGCCGCGTCGGGCCCCGTGGACGGTGTGCTGCACCTCGTGGGCGGATGGCGCGGCGGCGGCGGGCTCGCCGGCCAGACCGAAGAGGACTACCGATTCCTCGAGAACTCGCTGACGGCGCTGCGCCATGTCACGCGCGCCTTCGACGACGACCTGCGGGCGTCGGATGGCGCCCGCCTCGCCGTCGTCTCGTCGACCGCGGTGACCCGCCCCCTCGCGGGCGGCGCGAACTACGCCGCCGTGAAGGCCGCGACCGAGGCGTGGGCGCGCGCGGTCGCGCAGGGGTTCGCGAAGGCGGCGCGCGATGCCGGGCAGCCGCTGCGGGCGGCCTCGGTGGTTTTCCGGGTGAAGACCCTGGCGGGCCTCGAGGACGACCTCGCGCGCGCGTTCTGCGCACTGTGGGGCGAGGACGCGGATGCCGTCAACGACACCGTGATCGACCTGAGCGGACGGTCGGCCTGACGCGCGACCTCCGCCCGCTCGGGGCTCTCAGCGCCGCGGGTCGACCGCCTCGGGACCGGCATCCCGGGTCGGCGCGGCAGCGACAGCCACGGATCCCGGCTCCCGCGCGAACCGCTCCGACAGCACACGGTAGGACCGCGTCAGGAACGCCAGTCCCGCAAGCACCGCGAGGATCACGCCCGCGAACACGAATACGAGCGCGATCCCGCGCGCCTCGCCCTCGCCCACGAGCCATCCCCACGCGTCCTGCCCGGCGCCGGAGTCCATGTGGGGGATGATCGCGAACTCCGCGATGGGTGCGATCAGGAACGCCGTCACGGGTGCGGCGGCGGATTCGAACGCGGCCGCGAAGCCGAACACGCGGCCCTGCTGCCGGAAGGGCACGACCTTCTGGATGACGGTCTGCTCGGCGGCCTCGACGGCGGGCACCATCGCCATGTACAGCCAGATCCCGACGGCGTACAGCAGCCACCACTCGCGGATGGTGAAGAGCGCGCCGACGATGCCCATCCCGACCACGAGCAGCAGCATCGTGCGGATGGGGTTGCGGCCGAGCCCGAACTTCGCGATCACGGCCCCGCCGACGATGAACCCGGTCGAGGCGACGCCGAGCACGATCCCCCACACCTCGACGCGGAAGAGCGTCAGACCGTACGGGTCCATGAGCGCCATGTAGACGCCGCCGATGAGGTTGTTGAGCGTCGTGAACAGGATCAGGGCCATGAGGCCCGGGACGGCGTCGATGGCGCGCAGCGCCCCGCGCACATCTATCGCCGGGGCATGCTCGGCGTCCGGCTCGGGCTGAGGCTCGGGGATGCGGAGTGTGAGCAGGTGCACGAGCGCGAGCGCCGTGAACACCAGGGCGATCACGAGGGTGCCGCCCATGCCGAGCAGCCCCACCGACAGACCGCTGAACACGCTCGTGACCATGAAGGCGATGCCGGTGACCGTGCCGACCATGCCGTTCGCGTTCGCATGCCGCTCCACCGGAACGAGCAGCGTCACGGTCGTCGACAGCGCGATGTTGCGCATGTTCTCGATCACCGAGCCGAACAGGATGATGCCCGAGAACAGCCAGAACCATGGTCCGCCCAGATCCAGCAGAGCCGACTCGGGCTGGGCCAGGTACAGCGCCCCGCCGACGAGGAACGATGCGAGCGTGACCATGCTCGACAGGACCATCACCCGATGCTTGCGGTACCGGTCGACGAGCGTGCCGAAGACCATGGCGAACATGGCCACCAGCAGCATGTACGCCCCGCCGATGATCCCCGTCGCGAGGACGGACTGCGTCTCGATGTACACCCAGAAGGTGAGGGCGAACCACAGGAAGCTGGTCGTGATGTTCGCCACCGCGGTGTTCACGAGCACCTGGACGAAGGTGCGCATGCCGTGCGGCGGCGGGGCGAGCTGAGCTCGCGCGTCGGGGGACGGTTCTTCCACGCCGAGAGCGTACTCCGCGCCGCCGACACCGCGATCCCGCCGCACTCCGGCGAGGACGTAGGCTGGAAGATCGTGACGACCATCCACGACCCCAACCTCCGCGGCTTCGCCTCCGACAACTACTCCGGTGTGCACCCCGAGGTCCTCGCCGCGATCACCGCGGCCAACGACGGCCACCAGATCGCGTACGGCGAGGACGTCTACACCGCGCGTCTGCAGGAGCTGTTCGTGCGGCACCTGGGCGACGGGGTGGAGGCGTTCCCGGTGTTCAACGGCACCGGAGCGAACGTCGTCGGCCTGCAGTCGATGCTCCCCCGCTGGGGAGCGGTCATCGCCGCGTCGACGGCGCACATCAACGTCGACGAGGGCGGGGCTCCCGAGCGGGTCGCCGGCATCAAGATCCTGAACGTCCCGACCGACGACGGCAAGCTCACCCCCGAGCTGGTCGACCGCGAGGCGTGGGGCTGGGGCGACGAGCACCGCGCCCAGCCGCTCGTGGTCTCGATCACGCAGTCCACCGAGCTCGGCACCCTCTACACGCCGGACGAGATCCGCGCCCTCGCCGACCACGCGCACGAGCGCGGCATGCGCCTGCACCTGGACGGAGCGCGCGTCGCCAATGCCGCCGCGGCCCTCGACCTGCCGCTGCGCGCCTTCACGCGCGATGCCGGCGTCGACGTCATGAGCTTCGGCGGCACGAAGAACGGCGCGATGATCGGCGAGGCGGTCGTGGTGATGAACCCCGATGCCGCGCACGGCCTGATCTACCTGCGCAAGCTCAACATGCAGCTGTCGTCGAAGATGCGCTTCATCTCGGCGCAGCTCGTCGCGCTGCTCGAGGACGACCTGTGGCTGCGCAACGCGCGCCATTCGAACGCGATGGCCCAGCGCCTGCGTCGCGGCGTCGAGGCGGGCCTCGCGGACGGCTCGATCCGCGGCGTTGCGTTCACGCAGCCCACGCAGTCCAACGGAGTGTTCGCGACGCTGCCCGACGGCGTCGCCGACCGGCTGCGCGAATCGTTCCGCTTCTATGACTGGGACGCGTCGCGCAACGAGGTGCGCTGGATGTGCTCGTTCGACACGAGCGAGCACGACATCGACGCGTTCATCGCCGCCATCGCACGCGAGACCGCCGGGCTCTGACGCGACAGCGGCGGCCGGGAAGTCCGGCCGCCGCTGCTGCAGTGTTCACGACCGGATGCCCGGCCGCCGATGTGCGACGCTCCTATGGATGTCAAGCGGGGTGTTCGAGGAGTCGGTAGAGGTCCCGGGCGATGTAGCGCTTGAGGCAGCGGATGATCTCGCGGCGTGATCGTCCTTGGCTGGTGCGGCGGTCGGCGTAGGCGCGAGTGCGCTCGTCGTAGCGCAGCCTCGATAGCGCGATCACGTGCAGGGCCCGGTTGAGTTGCCTGTCGCCGTGGCGGTTGAGTCGGTGTCGATGGGTGACTTGACCGCTGGTCGCCGGGATCGGGGCGACGCCGCCGAGCATCGCGAATGCGGCTTCGGAGTGGATGCGGCCGGGATGTGACCATGCGCAGAGGACTGTTGCGGCGACGATCGGTCCGATCCCGGGCTGGTCGAGCAGGTCGGGGCGCATCGTTCGGACGATGCGGAGGATCTCCTTCTCGTGTGCTGCGGCCTCGGCAGTGAGCTCGAGTGCGCGGCGCGCCAGAGATCGCAGCACGGTGACCGTGGTGCGGGTCTCCAGGTCCCAGGACGGGCTCAGCCGCAGCTTCGCGGCGGTGCGAAGCATCGCGGGCAGCTTCATGCCCCGGAACTTGACCCGGATCGGCTCGGGTGCGGCGATGACGAGACTGAAGACCTGTCGCTGCGCATCGGTAGATGACGCGACCGCGGAGCGGCGGGCCGCGAGCAGTACCGACAGTGCCTGGCGGTCGCCTGGGGAACGTGGTGTTCCGAGCCGGGGCCGGGACAGCGCCTCGCGCGCGGCGCGGATCGCGTCCAAAGGGTCGGATTTCGCCCCGTGGCGGCGCTGCGCGCGTTCGGGTCGATCCAGCTCGACGACCACCTCGCTCGACCGCTCGAGGTGACGGGCGAGACCGGCGCCGTGCCCACCGGTCCCTTCGATCGCCCAGGCCCGCAGCGTGCTGTGCTCGTCGGCGAAATCGACCAGCTCTGCGTATCCGGTCGCGGTCGCGTCGACGGTGAGCTGGGCGATCACCCCGCCCGTGCCGGCATCGACGATCGCGGCGGTGTGGGTGAGGACGTGCGTATCGACGCCGATGACGACGTCGAGCAGATCGGTCAGACTGTTCATGCGTTCTTCTCCATTGCCAGGACGGGACGTGGATCCCGGTCCGGGTTGGAGAATCGGCAGGACTGTGACGGGACACGAAGAGCGCGCCAACGCTCGACGGTCAAGCTCCTGATCAGGCCAGTCACTCCACTCGGGCCGGGGCCGGCGACCCCGAGCGGACAAGTCGCGCGAAAGGCACGAAGCCAGTCAGGCCAAGGGTCACGCTCGAAGCCACCGACCACAGCCCAGCACCGTCAGGCTGCGAACGCCATCCTCACAGTCAGTCCTCGTGGTCGTCCGACGCCGGCCACGGAGCGACCTCGGCCTCGACGTCGTCGGTCTCGACGGGCTCGGCCTGAGCCTCGTCCGCCTCCGCCTCAGCCTCGGGAGCCGCGTCCTCGGGAGCCGACTCCTCGGCGTCCGCCTGAGCCTCGGGAGCCGCGTCATCTGCGACCTCGGCAACCGGCGCCTCGGCGGCGGGGGCCTCGTCGTCGAACGACAGCCCCTCCTTCTGCTCGGCGCGGATGAGCTCCGCGACCTCGGCCATGAAGCTCGTCAGCTGGTGCTGCTGCCAGCGCAGCTGGCGCGTGCGATCCTCGGCGTCGCGCAGCACGGCCTGGGAGTGGACCGTGACGGTCTCGATGATCTTCTGGGCCTTGCTGCGCGCCCGGTCGAGGTGCTCGCCGGCGCGGAGCTTGGCGTCGGCCTCGACCTGCTGCGCCTGCGCCCGCATCAGGCGGTCGAAGTCGTCCGCCTTCGACCCGACGCGCTGGGCGTGCTCGAGGGCGGCGGCGACCTGCTCGTTGGCATCCTGGGTGATGCGCTCTGCGTGGGCGACCGCCTGGTTGTGGAGCATGAGGAACTCCTGCTGCGCGTCGTCCTGGCGACGCGTGAGCGACTCCTCGAACTCGAGCGCGCGCATGCGCAGCTCCTTCACGGCCTCCTCGGCCTCGCTGCGCTGCTGCGTCGTCTCGCGCGCCACGAGGGAGCGCAGCGCCGCCGCGCCCTTCTCGGACTCGGTGCGGATGGCCGCGGCCTCCTGCTCGGCCTGCGAGACCTTCTCGGCGGCGTGCTGCGCCTCGCGCTCGAGCTGGGCCTGGTGGGCCGTGAGCTCGGTCTCGATGCGCAGGCGCACCTGCTGGGCGTCGTGCTCGGCGCGCGCGATGATCGCCTCGGCGTCGGTCTGCGCCTCGCCGCGGCGCGCGTTGATCTCGCCGCGCGCGGCCTCGAGCAGGCGGTCGGCCTGGATCGTCGCGTTCTTGATGAGGGTGCTGGCCTGCTCCTCGGCGACGCGGAGGATCTCCTCGAAGTTGCGGCGGCTGTCGGACTCGCCGGACGAGTCGCTGAGCTCCTCGGTGAGCGCCTCGATCTTCTGCTCGGACGCGGCGATCTTCGCCTGGGAGGCGGCGAGCTCGGCCTCGAGCTTCGCGATGGTGCCGCGGTGCTCGGCATCCGATCCGCCGAGCTTCTCGGACAGGGCCTGGTGCTTCTTCTGCGAGTCGGCGAGGTCCCTCTCGAGCCGCGCGACGACCTCGCGCCGCTCGGTGTCGGCCGCGGCGAGCTCCTTCTCGAGCCGCTCGACGGTCTCGCGGGCGCGCTGGTGCAGCTGCTCGCCGGCGCGCTCGTGACGGTCGCGCAGCATCGCCGCCTTCTCGGTCTCGGCGCGCAGGCGGGCCGAGAGGTTCGCGAACGCCGCGTCGACCTCGTCCTTGTCGTAGCCGCGGAACGCGGTGGTGAACGCCACCCCGCCGCCGGCGCCTCCCGACGACTCGGGTGCGGACCCGCGTCCCATCAGCTCCTCGAACGGCGATGGGGACTCGGCGCCGGATCCGAACACCGGCGTCTGCTGATCGGTCATGGGGACTCTCCGCTTCTGGAACGCTGAGCACGCCGCAATCGGGTCCGTGCGCGCCCGGCGCGTGCTCCGCGACGCGGATGATCGCGGGATCGACAGGCGACGTCACGTCACCGACGGCGACGTCGTTATGGGGGGATGTGGGTCACGCAGCGGGGGGGGACTGCGATCTTCGGGTAGGAGAACTCTACCCGCCCCGCCTATGTGTGCCGAACGCGGCCCCAGCCGATGGGAGCGTCAGCTCCCGGCGAGCCAGTCCCGGTACGCGTCGAATGAGAATGGCCGGCCGAGGAACGCGCCCACCAGGTCCGTGGCGTCGCGACTGCCGCCGCGTTCGAGGATCTCGGCGCGGTAGCGGGCGGCGACACCGGGGTCCATGAGGTCGCCCGCGAAGGCGCTCAGCAGATCGCGCGCGATCACGAGGCTCCACTGGTACGTGTAGTAGCAGGCGCCGTACCCGGTCAGGTGCCCGAACCCGGCGTACGGATGCAGCCCCGGCAGGGGCTGGACGGGGCTGGTCGTGGCGTAGATCGTCTCGGTCGCGGCCTGCAGATCGGCGGGGTGCTCGACGTGGAGCCGGTAGGACACGGTGGCGTGGCCGAGCTGTCGGCGCACTTCGAGGGCGCGACCGAAGGCGTCGGCCGTGCGCATGCGCTCGACGAGTTCGGCGGGGATCGCCTCGCCGGCGTCGTTGCGGGCGAATGTCGCCAGGACGTCCGCATCCCACGCCCATTCCTCGAGCAGCTGGCTGGGCGCCTCGACGAAGTCCCACTCGGTCTCCACGCCGCTGAAGCGCACCCACGGCTGATGGCCGCCCAGGATCGCGTGGACGAGGTGTCCGAACTCGTGGAAGAACGTCACGACCTCGTCGTGCGTGAGCAGGCCGCGGGAGAAGTTGCACAGCAGCACCGACTCGGGCAGCTGCCTGCCCGCGATGCCGGGCACGAGGCCGAAGCACGCCGCGTGCCCGTACTTGCCGTCGCGCGGGTGCAGGTCGAGGTGGATGCGGCCGAGCCGGGCGCCTGCCCGCACGACGTCGTACGTGCGGACGTCCTCGTGCCAGCTCGGTGCGTCCACGGGCGTGTACTCGACGTCCAGCAGGCGCGAAGTCGTGGCGAGCACGCCGTCGACGACCCGCTCGAAGCGGAAGAAGGAGCGGACGAGCTGCGGGTCGACATCGAACCGCTCGTGCTTGAGGGTCGACAGCAGGTACCAGAAGTCCGAGAGCGCGACCTCGTCGGCGCCGGGCGCATCGCGGCGCAGACGCTCCAGGAGCACGGGGTACTCCTGCGCCGCCGCCTCCCGCGAGGCGGCGTCGAGCCTGCCGAGGAAGCGCGGGATCTCGGCACCGGAGCCGATCATGCGCGGCTCGGCCTCGAAATCCGCCCAGTCGGTGTAGCCGAGGAGCTCCGCGCGCTCGGCGCGCACCGCGAGGAGCTCCGCGAGCACCGGCTCGTTCGCGGGCCACGCCAGGTCGTTGTAGGCGGCCACCAGCGCCGCGCGCGTCGCGCGATCGGATGCGTATTCCCGCACGGGCATGAGGTCGGGGTAGTCGGTCGTCAGCCGCACCATGCCGTCGTCGCCGACCGGGTGGGCGTCGACGAAGTCCTGAGGCAGCCCGGCGAGTGCCGCGGGGTCGACGCGGATCTCGCGACGGCTCTCGCGCAGGTTCCGCGAGAACGCCACGCACAGCGCGCTGTCACGGTCGGTCAGTTCGCGCACGCGCTCGCGCGCCGAATCGTCGAGATCGACGCCGCCCCGGCGGAAGTCGCGGCGCAGGTGCGCCAGCATCCGCGCGGCCTGCCCGTCGAGGCCCTCATCGGCGGCATCCGCGAAGACCGCCCACAGTCCTCGGTCGAGCAGGCGCGAGCTCGCGAGCGACTCCGTCTGCTCGATCTGCGCCTCCGCGGCCTCGCGAACGCGGGCATCGGGGTGCGACTCGCTCACCAGGTAGCTCGCGTCGAGCGCCTCGCGAAGCGCGGCCTCCGCATCGTTCCACAGCCGCAGGCGCTCGAGCACGCTCAGCCCGGCGTCCGTCCGAAGCGTCTCGTCGATGTGAGCGACGCGTGCGCGCCGGCCCACGGGCCGATCGGTCGCGAACGCGATCCAGCCGTCGACGTCGGTGGGCAGCGGCAGCGGTTCGGTGTCGGTCACGCGTCGAGCCTACGGGCCGCGGCCGACGGTCCTGTCAGGGCAACGCCCCGACGCTCGCGAGAGCCATGCGCACGAGCGTTCCGCGCCCACCCTCCATCTCGGCGGCCAGCGACTCCGACGCCGCCTCCTCGGGTGCCATCCAGGTCACTTCGAGCGCGTCCTGCCGGGGCTCGCAGGTCCCGGTGACCGGCACCACGAAGGCGAGCGACACGGCGTGCTGCCGGTCGTCGTGGAAGGCCGTCACTCCCGGCAGCGGGAAGTACTCCGCGACCGTGAACGGCACCGGCTGGGGCGGAAGGAGGGGGAAGGCCATCGGGCCGAGGTCGTTCTCGAGATGCCGGAACAGCGCGTCGCGGACGGTCTCGCCGTAGCGGACGCGGCCGGAGACGATCGAGCGCGTGATCTCGCCGACCGGCGTCGCGCGCAGCAGGATCCCGACCTGGGTGACCATCCCCATGCCGTCGGTGCGGACGGGGATCGCCTCGACGTAGAGCATCGGCAGTCGCCGACGGACCTCGGCGAGCTCGATGTCGGTCAGCCAGGCGGGGTTGGAGACGCTGCCGGACGGCGGCCCGAAGGGCTCGTCGCCCGCCGGCTCCGGATCAGGAGTGCGAACGGCCATGCGTCCTGTATACCGCCCCCCGCGGGATGCGTGCACGACGGCCGCGAATGCCTCTATCCTTACCCTCAACATGCAGACAGGGGAATGACCGTGAGCGGCGACGACGGCGAGAGCACGATCCAGCGCATCCAGGACATCGTGGCGGTGTTCGTCCTGTCGATCACCGCCGTCCTGACCGCCTGGTGCGGCTTCGAGGCGTCCAAGTGGGGCGGCGAGATGTCGATCGCCTTCAGCCAGGCGTCCTCCGCACGCATCCAGTCGACCGCCGCCGAGGGCGAGGCGCAGTCGGCCCGCCAGCTCGACCTGAGCGTGTACACGCTGTGGATCGGCGCCAAGGCCGACGAGGACGACCGGCTCGCCGACTACGTCGAGGCGCGCTTCACACCGTGGTTCACTCCGGCGTACGAGGCCTGGGTCGCCGACGGCATGGTCGAGAACTCGCCGTTCGCCCGGGAGGAATACGTTCCCCCGGGGACCGAGGAGGCGGTGGAGCTGTCGGAAACAGCGGACGAGAAGTTCGCCGCGGCGCTCGAGAACAACCAGCGCGGCGACGACTATTCGCTGCTGACGGTCATGTTCGCCCTCGTGCTGTTCCTGACCGCCATGTCGCAGCGCGACGTCAAGACCTGGGTCGGGCGGGCTCTGCTCGGGATGGCGGTCGTCCTCGACATCGTCGGCATCGCCATCCTGCTGACGTTCCCGATCAAGATCTGACGGGCACGGCCACCGGCAGGCGATGCCGTCGGCGCGCGATGGCAGGATGGCATCCATGCCGGAACCGCTCGCCCTCGACGCCGCGGCCGTCCTGTGGTCGCATACCCCGACCGACCTCGCCGGGCGCCACCTGATCGTGCTGCTGCACGGCTACGGCTCGGACGAGCGCGACCTGTTCGGGCTGACGGCGTATCTGCCCGCCGAGTTCGTCGTGGCGTCGGTCGCCGCCCCGCTCGCACCGCCCTGGCCCATGCCCGGCCGCTCGTGGTACCCCATCGAGGGGCTCGACGGCCGAGATCCGTCGCACGTGACGGCGGCCGGCGAAGCCCTCATCGCGTGGGTGGATGCGCACGCCGCTCCGGCGGCATCCGTCGGTCTCCTCGGGTTCTCGCAGGGCGCCGCCGTGTCGCTGCAGGCGCTGCGGCTGCAGCCCGAGCGCTTCGCCTACGCCGTGAACCTGAGCGGATACGCCACCCCGGGCGCCCTCCCGCGCGACGCCGAGCTCGCCGAGGTGCGCCCGCCCGTCTTCTGGGGCCGCGGCACGCGCGACGACGTGATCCCGTCGCCGCTGGTCGAACACACCGTCGAGTGGCTCCCCGCCCACACCGACCTGTCCGGACGCGTCTACCCGGGGCTGACGCACAGCGTGTCCGAAGCCGAGCTCGACGACGTGCGCGCGTTCCTCGACAAGCAGCTGGAGGGGTTCGCGTCCGGCGCGGACTAGGACCCGCCGCTCCCGCGGCGGCGCTTGCCCTCCGACAGCGCGATCGCCATCGGGATGCCGATGCCCGCGCCGATGGCGATGCCCAGCGGGAGGTTGCCCAGGGCGACGCCGATCGCGACGCCGGCGCCGACGCCGATCGCGATGCCGGCTCCCCAGCTGGCGGCATCCGGCTTGCGCTCCTCTGGCGGGCCGCCCCCGTCGCCTCCGTCGGACATGCTCTGACAGTACCCGCACAGCCGCGCGGTGCACTATGGTTGCCATCGCCCCCTTCCCGAGTGTGAGGAACGAACCGTTGAAGAGCACCGACGCGACCGCGTGACCACGCGCTGATCCGTCGTATCGACGTGCCGGCGCCCCCATCCGCGCTGACCGTCGACCCGCCGCTCCTCCGGGCACCTCCGGCATACCGCCGTATCCGCTCGTGGCGGCATCCGCGTGTCAGCACATGACCGACACCGGAGGCCCTCATGCCCGCTCACACAACGACCCCCTCACTCGTCCTCGACCGCGTCTCGTTCGCGTGGCCCGACGGCACCCCCGCCCTGACCGACGTCTCGGGATCCTTCGGCACGGGCCGCACGGGCCTGGTCGGCCGCAACGGCTCCGGCAAATCGACGCTGCTGCGGCTCATCGCCGGTGGGCTGACGCCCGCCGCGGGCCACATCGCGCGGTCGGCCGACGTCGCCTTCCTGCCGCAGCGCCTCACGCTCGACGTCGACCGGGGCGTCGCCGACCTGCTCGGCGTGGGGGCGGCCCTCGGGGCGCTGCGCGCCATCGAGTCGGGCGACCCGGATCCCCGCCACTTCGACGCCGTCGGCGACGACTGGGACATCGAGGCACGCGCCCACGCGGCACTCGCCGAGGCGGGGCTCGAACCCGGCATGCTCGACCGGAGCGTCGGGGAGCTGTCCGGGGGCGAGGCGGTGCTGGCCGCCGTCACCGGCATCCGCCTGCGGCGCGCACCCATCACGCTGCTGGACGAACCCACCAACAACCTCGACCGCGACGCGCGCACCCTGCTGCACGAGATGGTGCGGTCGTGGCGCGGCGCTCTCGTCGTCGTGAGCCATGACACGGCGCTGCTGGAACTCATGGACGAGACAGCGGAGCTGTACGGCGATGAGCTGAGCGTGTTCGGCGGACCGTACTCGCAGTGGCGCGCTTGGCTGGACGCCGAGCAGGATGCGGCACGGCAGGCCGAGCGCGCCGCCGCCCAGGTCGTGCGGCGCGAGAAGCGCGAGCGCATCGAGGCCGAGACCAAGCTCGCGCGCCGTCAGGCCTATGGCCGCAAGGCACAGCTCGAGAAGCGCGTGCCCCCGATCGTCGCGGGCGGGCTCAAGCGCGCTGCGCAGGTCTCGGCCGGAAAGCTCCGCGGCGAGAAGGCCGACCGCGAGGCGTCGGCGCGCACCGCGCTCGATGCCGCGGAGCGCCGCGTCCGCGACGACGACACCGTGCGGATCGACCTGCCCGATCCGTCCGTGCCGGCGGGACGCCGGCTCGCCGAGCTGTGCGACGGCGAGCGCACGTGGGTGATCCAGGGCCCGGAGCGCGTCGCGCTGGTGGGTCCGAACGGCGCCGGCAAGACGACGCTGCTCGAACAGCTCGTGGCGTCGGCGGGAGACGGCGACGGCCACGCACCGGCGGTGAGCACGAATGCAGGAAGAACCGACGAAGAGGAGCGGATGCCGACCGCTGCGGCCCGGGTTCTCCTGCGTACGTGCACGGCGCGGGCGCTCACCGACCGCGTCGGCTACCTGCCGCAGCGGGTCGACGGGCTGGACGACGCGGCATCCGTCCTCGACAACGTGTCGGCGGCCGCCCCGGGGGTCGACGCGGCCCTGCTGCGCAACCGCCTCGCCCGGTTCCTCATCCGGGGCGCCGCGGTCGACCGACCCGTCGCATCGCTGTCGGGCGGGGAGCGATTCCGCGTCGCGCTGGCGCGCCTGCTGCTCGCCGACCCGCCGCCGCAGCTGCTGGTGCTGGACGAGCCGACCAACAACCTCGACCTCGACACCGTCGACCAGCTGGTCGCAGCGCTGTCGGCCTACCGCGGTGCGGTGCTCGTCGTCAGCCACGACGACGCGTTCCTGGCACGGCTCGGCCTGGACCGGGTCCTGGCGCTCACATCCGCCGGGACACTCGCCGACGTGGACGTCACTTCCTAGTCGCGCGGTGACGTCCGCCCGCGGTCGTCGATTACGGCTGCGACGCGGTCGACGCGATCCACTCCGCAGCGGCCTCCACGACGTCTGCGGCCGGCCACGGACCGTCGGGCACCACCGTCAGCTGCATCACGTTCACGCCGTCGGTGAGCAGGACGGACGAGCCCAAGGAGTAGGCCAGGTTCTCTTCCACGGAGTACGCCGTGACGCCCGCAGCGTCGACCGGGTGCGCGGTGGCGGTGTAGTCCCCGGGCACCGACCACGCGATGCCCGCATCGAGCCGGACCTCTGCGAAGTGCGGACCGTCGCCCTGAGGCTCTCCGCCGGTCAGCAGACACCACGACGTGTGCGACGCGATGTCGACCAGAGCATGTGCCGGCGCGGGCACGTCGTGGTACCCCATCGGCGCCCACGCGATCGAGGCCCCGAGGCTCTCGCCCAGCCCCGCGGCGAGCGCATTGCAGGAGTCGGCCTGCCACCACCCGGTGCGATCGCGTTCCCACGGCTCGTCGTCGAGAGCCCTCGGCATGAGCGCGCCGAGGGCGGAGCCCTGAGCATCGGCGCCGGCGCGCGTGACCGCCTCTGGATCCCCTGAGCCGCCGATGATCTCGAGCCCATCCGCCGTGGTGCGCCACGAGCACCAGTACCCCTCGCACTCGCCGAAGTAGTAGTCCTCGTCCGCGGAGCTCAGGGCGGCGTCGCCCAGCCCCGCCTGCGGGAGGATCCAGACGCTGCCGGAGCTCTCGCCGCCGGCCGAATTCTGCCCGCGCCACGAGCATGCCAGCCCGCCGACGTTGGCCACCGTCGCGGACTCGCGACGCGCCTCGACCGTGGCCGATGAGATCCCGACCGCCTCTTCGATCGCGGTCGCCGGAAGCGCCGCGGCGCAGTCGCCGCCGAACACGGTCGGCGGCCTCCCTCCAGCGCCGATGAGAAGGACCTCGGGCGTCGGCGTGGGAGTCGGCGTCGGCGTGGCCGCCGCGACGGTCTCGGTCACCGCCGGCGCCGCCGGGGAGCTCGCGCAGCCCGCGAGCAGGGCGGCGAGGGCGAGCGGGACGGCGGACAGGACGGCGTCTCGACGCATGCTCTCCCCAGGTTTCGGCGTGAGGTGACACTAGCCGAGGCGCCGCTCGCCTCGGACCCGTTGTCCACAGCCGCGCCGATGTCGGCGGCGGAGAGCAAGATGGTGGGGTGGGCGATGTGCTCGAGAGCTTCGGTCCTGCCACCCAGGACTGGTTCCGGGGTGCCTTCGCGCAGCCGACGGACGCACAGACCGGAGCGTGGCGGGCGATCTCGCAGGGCAAGCACGCCCTCGTCGTGGCCCCGACCGGCTCGGGCAAGACGCTGTCGGCGTTCCTGTGGGCGATCGACCGTGTGTTCCACGATCTGGATGCCGCGCCCGCCCCGACCGCCTCCGGCTCTCGCCGCCGCGGCGACCCGCCGCGCGGGACCCGCATCCTCTACATCTCGCCGCTCAAGGCGCTGGGAGTCGACGTCGAGCGCAACCTCCGCTCGCCGCTCGTCGGCATCGGGCAGTCGGCCCGGCGGCTGGGACTCGAGGTGCCGGCCGTCTCGGTGGGCGTGCGCTCCGGCGACACGACGTCGAGCGACCGGCGCAAGCTCGTGCAGGCGCCGCCGGACATCCTCATCACGACACCCGAGTCGCTGTACCTCATGCTCACGAGCCGCGCCGGCGAGACGCTGCGCGACGTGCACACCGTCATCGTCGACGAGGTGCACGCGGTGGCGGCGACCAAGCGCGGGGCGCACCTCGCGGTGAGCCTCGAACGGCTCGACGCGCTGCGGCAGGCCCACGACCCCGCCGCCGCCCCCGCGCAGCGCATCGGGCTGTCGGCCACCGTCCGCCCCATCGACGAGGTCGCGCGGTTCCTGGGCGGCGCCGCGCCCGTCGAGATCGTCGCGCCGCGCGCGACGAAGGCGTTCGACATGCGCGTCGTCGTCCCCATCGACGACATGGTCAACCCGCCTCCCGCCCCGGGCAGCGAGACCACGACGGATGCCGCCGACGCCGCGCCCGATGACGAGGACTGGTTCCTCGACTCGGGTCCGCGCCGCCGTCCCGAATCGACCGACATGACCGGCTCGGTGTGGCCGCACGTCGAAGAGGCGATCGTCGACCGCATCCTGCAGCAGCGATCCACCATCGTCTTCTGCAACTCACGTCGCCTCGCCGAGCGGCTCACGGGGCGACTCAACGAGATCTACAGCGAACGGCTGGGGCTCGACCTCCCGGAGCCGACCGTCCCGGCCGCCACGGGGGCCCACGGAGCAGAGGCTCCGCGCGGCGCGCAGGCGACGCGTGGAGGGGCGACCGGGGAGGCGCAGGCCGGGGCGACGGCCGGGGCGGATCCGGTGCTCGCGAAGGCCCACCACGGCTCCGTCTCGAAGGAGCAGCGCGCGCAGGTCGAAGAAGAGCTGAAGTCCGGCGTCCTGCGGTGCGTCGTCGCGACGTCGAGCCTCGAGCTCGGCATCGACATGGGCGCGGTCGACCTCGTGATCCAGGTCGAAGCACCGCCGTCGGCGGCCTCGGGCCTGCAGCGCATCGGCCGCGCCGGACACCAGGTCGGCGAGGTGAGCCGGGCCGCGCTGTTCCCCAAGCACCGCGGCGACGTGCTGCACACCGCCGTCGTGACCGAGCGGATGCTGGCCGGGCAGATCGAGGCGATCCAGGTCCCCCAGAACCCTCTCGACATCCTCGCGCAGCAGACCGTCGCCGCCTGCGCACTCGGTCCGGTCGACGTCGAGGGCTGGTACGAGACCCTGAAGCGGAGCGCGCCCTTCCGCTCGCTCCCCCGCTCGGCGTTCGAGGCGACCCTCGACCTGGTGTCGGGGAGGTTCCCGTCCGACGAGTTCGCCGAGCTGCGCCCGCGCGTCGTGTGGGACCGCGATCACGGCACGCTGACCGGCCGGCCGGGGTCGCAGCGCATCGCGGTGACCAGCGGCGGGACGATCCCCGACCGCGGGCTGTTCGGCGTCTTCGTCGCCGGCGAGGCGCAGAACGCACGCGTCGGCGAGCTCGACGAGGAGATGGTCTACGAGTCCCGCGTGAACGACGTGTTCACGCTCGGCACCACGAGCTGGCGGATCGTCGAGATCACGCACGACCGCGTCAACGTCGTGCCGGCGTTCGGGCAGCCCGGCAAGGTGCCGTTCTGGCACGGCGACGGCATCGGCCGCCCCGCCGAGCTCGGTGAGGCCCTCGGCCGGTTCTCGCGCGAGGTCTCGGGCGCCGACGACGACAAGGCCGACGCCCGCCTGCGCGCGGCCGGGCTCGACGACCGCGCGATCGGCAACCTGCGCGCGTACCTGGCCGAGCAGCGCGAGGCGACCGGCACGGTGCCCACCGACCGATCGCTCACCGTCGAACGCTCGCGCGACGAGGTCGGCGATTGGCGCGTCATCCTGCATTCCCCGTACGGCATGCAGGTGCACGCGCCGTGGGCGCTCGCGGTGAACGCGCGCATCCGCGAGCGCCTGGGCGTCGAGGGATCGGCGGTCGCGAGCGACGACGGCATCATCGCGCGGATCCCGGATGCCGAAGCCGACGCGCCCGGCGCCGAACTGTTCGTGTTCGACCCCGATGAGCTCGACCCCCTCATCACCGAAGAGGTCGGCGGCTCGGCGCTGTTCGCCTCGCGCTTCCGCGAATGCGCCGCGCGCGCCCTGCTGATGCCGCGCCGGAACCCCGGCCGCCGCAGCCCCCTGTGGCAGCAGCGGCAGCGCTCCGCACAGCTGCTCGAGGTGGCGCGCCGGCATCCGACGTTCCCGATCATCCTCGAGACGCTGCGCGAGGTGCTGCAGGACGTCTACGACGTGCCCGCGCTGCTGCGCCTCATGCGCGGCATCGGCGAGCGCCGCATCCGCCTCGTCGAGACCACCACGAGCCAGCCGTCGCCGTTCGCGCGCGACCTGCTGTTCGGTTATGTCGGCGCGTTCATGTACGAGGGCGACTCCCCGCTGGCCGAGCGCCGCGCGGCCGCGCTGTCGGTGGACCCGGCGCTGCTGAGCGAGCTGCTCGGCACCGTCGAGATGCGGGAGCTGCTCGACCCCGACGTCATCGCCCAGTTCGAGCGCGAGGCTCAGCGCCTCGATCCGGCGCGGCGTGTGCGCGGAGTCGAAGGCGTCGCCGACCTGCTGCGGCTGCTCGGCCCGCTCGACGCCGCCGAGGTCGCCGAGCGACTGCAGCCCGACGGCGCGGATCCCACCGCCGAGGATGCGCAGGCGCTCCTCGACGAGCTCGTCGCGGCGAGGCGTGCCATCGCCGTCACGATCGCCGGGCACGCGCGCACCGCGGCCGTCGAGGATGCCGGGCGCCTGCGCGACGCGCTGGGCGCAGCGCTGCCGGTGGGCGTCCCGATCGCCTTCACCGAGCCGGTCGCCGATCCCCTCGGCGACCTCGTCGCGCGCCACGCCCGCACGCACGGGCCCTTCCGGGCGGATGCCGTTGCCGACCGCCTGGGGATCGGCGTGGCCGTCGCCCGGCTGACCCTGCAGCGCCTCGAATCGCAGGGACGGCTGGCGACCGGCTTCTTCCTGCCCGCATCCGATGTCCCCGCGGGCCGCGACGAAGCGGAATGGTGCGACGCCGAGGTGCTGCGGCGGCTGCGGCTGCGCTCGCTCGCCGCGATCCGGGGCAGCGTCGAGCCGGTGCCGCAGGACGCGCTCGCGCGCTTCCTGCCCGCCTGGCAGCACGTCACCAGACCGCTCGAGGGCGTGGACGGCGTCGCCGCCGTCGTCGAGCAGCTCGCCGGGGTGCCGATCCCGGCGAGCGCCTGGGAGTCGCTCGTGCTGCCCGCGCGCGTCGCCGGCTACACCCCGGCGATGCTCGACGAGCTGACGTCGACCGGCGAAGTCGCATGGTCCGGGCACGGGGGCCTTCCGGGAAACGACGGCTGGATCGCGCTGCACCCCGCCGACACCCTCGCGCTGACACTGCCGCCGCCGGAGGAGGATGTCGCCGCCGGTTCGCTCGATGAGCAGGTCGTCGCCGCGCTGGCAGGCGGCGGCGCCTACTTCGCAGCGCAGCTGCGCAGTGCGACCGGTGCCGACAGCGAGCAGGCCGTGCTCGAAGCGCTGTGGCGGCTCGCGTGGTCGGGCCGCGTCACGAACGACACGTTCGCGCCCCTGCGGACGCTCCTCGGCGGCGGCGCCGGGGCTCATCGCACGGCCCGGCGCACACCTCGCGCGCGTCTGTACCGCGGCGCCGCGGTGCGCGCCGTCGCGGCTTCCGTTCCCGCGCGCCCCGCCAACGCCGGCGGCCGGTGGTCGCTGCTGCCCGAACCCGAGAGCGACGCCGGCATGCGCGCGGCGGCGACCGCGAGCCTGCTGCTGGACCGCTACGGCGTGGTGACCCGCGGCGCGGTGCAGAGCGAGGGAGTCGCCGGCGGCTTCGCGCAGACCTACCGCGTGCTCGCCGGCTTCGAGGACGCGGGCCACTGCCGTCGCGGCTACATCGTCGAGAAGCTCGGCGCCGCGCAGTTCGCGACCTCGGCGACGATCGACCGCATCCGCGAGTTCGCCTCGCGCGGCGATCCGCCCCCGAACCGCGCCGTCACGCTCGCGGCGACGGATCCGGCCAACCCCTACGGCGCCGCCCTGCCGTGGCCGGCGCTCGACGGCGTGACGCACCGCCCCGGCCGCAAGGCGGGGGCGCTCGTCGTCCTCGTCGACGGATCGCTCGCGCTGTACCTCGAGCGGGGAGGCAAGTCCGCGCTGGCGTTCACCGGCGACGAGGCGGTTCTCGCGGCCGCCGCCGGCGATCTCGTCGCCACCGCCCGGTCACGACGGCTCGAGACCCTCACGATCGAGCAGGTCAACGGCGCGTTCATCCATGGCTCGGGCATCGCGCGGACCCTGCGCGAGGCGGGATTCGTCGAGTCGCCGCGGGGGCTGACGCTGCGCCGTCTCACCGCCGGCGATGCGGCACGCGAGGCGGCACGTGCCCGAGGGTGACACCGTGTTCCGCACCGCCCGGCGCCTCGACGAGGTCCTCGCCGGCGCCGTGATCACGCGCTTCGACGTGCGCGTCCCCCAGCTCGCGACGGCCGATCTCACCGGCCTCACCGTTCACGGCGTCGCCGCCCGCGGCAAGCACATCCTGCACCGCATCGGCGGCGACACGCTGCGCACCCACCTGAAGATGGAGGGCCGGTGGCACCTCCAGCGACCCGGCGGCCGCTGGCCGCGACCCGCATACACGGCCCGCGCCGTCATCGACGCGACCGCACCGGACGGCAGCCGGTGGGAGACCGTCGGCTTCGACCTCGCCGACATCGCGCTCGTCCCCACCGCGGAGGAGGACCGGCTCGTCGGGCATCTCGGCCCCGATCCGCTGAGCGACGCGTGGGACCCCGCCGAAGCCGCGCGCAGACTCGCCGCCGACGACCGCGCCGCGCACGTGGCGCTGCAGGACCAGCGCAACGTGGCCGGCTTCGGCAACGAGTACGCCAACGAGATCCTGTTCGTCCGCGGCGTGCACCCCACGACCCCGGCTCGCAACGTGGACACCGCCGCCCTCGTCGACGTCGGCGCGCGGATGATCCGTACCAACCGGGACCGGCTCCACCGCACCTTCACCGGCGACAGCAGGCGCGGAGCCACGACGTGGGTGTACCGCCGTGAGAACCGTCCCTGCCGGCGCTGCGGCACGCCCATCCGCGGCGCCGCGCTCGGCGCCGATCCCACCCGCGAGCGGATCGTCTTCTGGTGCCCGCGCTGCCAGAGCGAGTCCTGAGCGAGCGGTGACGGACGATCTGTCGCGCCGCGTCGGGAAGTCCCGATCAGAGCCACATGCCGCCGACGATACGCCTGCGTTTCCGCGCCGTTACAGGCCCCCGGACGGAATGTCCGAGACGCGTTCACGCAGGCGCGGATCGTCCGGTTACCCCGGGCCGCCATTGCATCATCTGAGACCAGATGTATTGAATGACCCAAACATCCCATGACCGCGCACGGCTGCGCGGTGCTACCAGGAGGGCACTGCAGAGGTGACCACGGCAATCGAGACCGACACGGCGGCATCCGCCACGATGGACGGCCGCGGGGCCGTGCGCCTCGAAGGCGTCACCAAGCGATACGGCGACGCGGTCGCCGTCGACGACCTGTCCCTGTCGATCGAGCCCGGCGAGTTCATCTCGTTCCTCGGCCCCTCGGGCTGCGGCAAGACGACCACGCTGCGGATGATCGCGGGCTTCGAGCACCCGGATGCCGGATCCATCAGCATCTCGGGCGCCTCGGTCCTGAACGTCCCGCCATACCGGCGCGACGTGAACACCGTGTTCCAGGCGTACGCGCTGTTCCCCCACCGCTCGGTCGCCGAGAACGTCGCCTACGGTCTGCAGCAGCGCCGCACGCCCAAGGCCGAGGTCCGCGAGCGCGTGTCGCAGGCCCTCGACATGGTGCAGATGCGCCACCTGGCCGATCGCAAGCCCACGCAGCTCTCGGGCGGCCAGCAGCAGCGCGTCGCCCTCGCCCGCGCGCTGGTCAACCGCCCCGCGGTGCTCCTCCTCGACGAGCCGCTGGGCGCCCTCGACCGCCAGCTGCGCGAGGAGATGCAGCTCGAGCTGAAGCTCCTCCAGTCGCGGCTCGGCATCACGTTCGTCTTCGTCACCCACGATCAGGGCGAGGCACTGTCGATGAGCGACCGCATCGCGATCATGCGCGCCGGCCGCATCGAGCAGCTCGCCGACGCCGACACCGTGTACGCGCGCCCCGCATCGGCGTACGTCGCGGCGTTCGTGGGCCAGCAGAACTTCTTCCACGGCGACGCGGCCGAGTCGGGCGCCGCCGTCGCGTCGCCGCACGCGCTCGTGCGCGGAACCGGCACCGAGCTCGCCGGCGTCGCGAAGGGCGAGGCCGCGGTCCGGCCCGAGTTCATCTCCATCGAGAAGGCGACGGCCGGCTCGGCATCCGACGCCAACACCGCCCGCGGCGAGCTCATCGGCGTCTCGCACCTCGGCGACACCATGCAGTTCCTGGTGCGCCTCGGCGACGAGCAGAGCCTCATCGTGCGCCGCCCGACGCCCGAGGCGCCGTCGCTGCGCGTGGGCGACGATGTCCTGTGCTCGTGGAGCGCCCAGAACGTGCTGCTCTTCCCGTCCGACGACTCCGCCGAGCAGGGCGGGTACATCGCACCGCCCACCCACTGACCCCGCACCACCGCCTCCCCACCCGAAGGAGAACCCGATGTCCGACATCCACAGCAACGTGCGCATCCTCGCCCCCGAGGGTAAAGCGCAGGCGATCATGCGCGAGGTCTCGCGCCGCCGCTT
This sequence comes from Microbacterium thalassium, assembly GCF_014208045.1. Lineage (NCBI taxonomy): Bacteria > Bacillati > Actinomycetota > Actinomycetes > Micrococcales > Microbacteriaceae > Microbacterium > Microbacterium thalassium. Next base: position 1,367,118 of record NZ_JACHML010000001.1, on the reverse strand, counting down.
CCTGAGCGTCGCCGCCATCACCGGCAGCGCCGCGTTCCTGGCCGCCTGCTCGAGCGGCGGCACCGACGGCGGCACGGCTGCCGAGCCGCAGGCCACCGGCGGCGCCCTCGAGGACAACCTGTCGATCTACACGTGGGGCGACTACGACTCCCCCGACGTGCTGGATGGCTTCACGTCGGAGCTCGGCCCGAAGATCACGATGGACTCGTACTCGTCGAACGAGGAGCTCATCGCGAAGCTCGTCGCCGCGAAGGGCACCTCGGGCTACGACATCGTCGTCCCCACCGGCGTCTTCGTCCCGCAGATGATCGAGAACGGCCTGCTCGAGAAGTTCAACAAGGACCTGCTCCCGAACATGGAGAACCTCGACGCGGCGTACCTCGGTCGCTCGTGGGACCCCTCGAACGACTACACCGTCTGCAAGGCGTGGGGCACCACCGGCTACGTGTACGACAAGACCGTGATCACGCGCGAGCTGACCACGTGGAACGACTTCTTCGACGCCGCTCAGAACGAGGCCAGCGGCAAGACGTCGATGTCCGACGACCCGGCCGGCATCATCGGCTCGTACTTCTGGGCCAACGACATGGACTGGAACACCGAGGACACCGCCGAGCTCGACGCGTGCGAGGACTTCCTCGTCAACGAGATCGCCCCGCACATCTCGGCGTTCGACTCGTACCCCGGCTCGGGCGGCATCCCGCAGGCCACCCAGGTGCTCATGCAGGCCTGGAACGGCGACGCGCGCCTGGGCATCCAGGAGTCGCCCGACCCCGAGCGCTGGCAGTGGGTCCTCCCCGGCCCGCAGACCGAGCTGTGGATGGACAACTGGGCCATCGCCGCGGGCGCACCCCACCCCGAGGCCGCGCACGCGTTCATCAACTGGTCGATGACGCCGGAGAACCTGCTGCTGAACCTCGACTACGTCGGGTTCAACGTCGGCGGCAAGGACATGGAGCAGGCGGCGGCCGACGAGGGCCTCGACTACCTCGACATGATCTTCTTCACCCCCGAGCAGCTCGAGACGATGCACGAGCAGGAGCTGAATGACTCCCAGCAGCGCCGCGTCGAGATCTGGTCCGCGATGAAGGCCGCCGCGGGTGCCTAAGACCCGTTCGGCAGGAGCCGCGCTCGCGATCCCCGCGTGGGCGTGGCTCCTGCTCTTCTTCGTCGCCCCGGTGCTGTTGGTCGTCTACTTCAGCTTCGGGTACAAGCCGGGGATCTTCGGCACGCACGCCACCGACATCCTGTCGTTCGACCGGTACATCGAGGCGATGTCGCCGACGTTCTTCACCACCTTCCAGAACACGCTGTGGGTGGGCATCGGCGGCACCGTGCTGTGCTTCCTGGTGGGCGCCCCGGTCGCGTACTGGATGGCGTTCAAGGTGCGCCCCGAGCGCCGCGGCCTCCTCATCGCGCTCGTGCTGGTGCCGTTCTGGACCAACTTCCTGGTCCGCACCATCGGCTGGCAGATCATCCTCTCGCCCGAGGGCGCGGTGTCGCAGTTCCTCTCGCCGGTCCTCGGCGGCCCGATCGAGCTGCTCTACACGCGCGAGGCCGTGCTCCTCGGCGTCGTGTACAACTACCTGCCGCTCATGATCCTGCCGCTGTTCGTCGCGTTCGACCGCGTCGGGCCCGCTCTGCGCGAGGCGTCGAAGGACCTCGGCGCGGGCAAGATCACGACGTTCTTCCGCGTCACCCTCCCCCTGTCGCAGCCCGGCATCATCGCCGGCGTCCTGCTGGTGTTCATCCCCCTCATGGGCGACTACATCACCGCGACGGTCCTCGGCGGCGCGAAGGGCAACATGGTCGGCCAGCTCGTGGCCGCGCAGTTCCAGACGGCGCAGAACTGGGCCCTCGGCTCGGCCATGGCCGTCGTCCTGATGCTCATCATCACGCTGACGATCGCGGTGTGCGGCTTCATCATCTACCTCATCGCCCTGCCGTTCCGCATGCGGAACCGCCTGGTCCTGGGACCGGCCGACGCGGCCGAGACGGATGCCGCCGCAGCAGCCGCCAAGACCCCCTCGGAGGTGTCGTCGTGACCATGACGAAGACCGAGGCCATCGCGCGCCTCGACGAGCCCGAGACCGGCGCCAAGGTGCGGCGAGCCCGCTCCCCCAGGTCGTGGTCGGACATCGCGCTGAACATATGGGGCATCCTCGTGCTGCTCTTCCTGTTCGCGCCGATCATCGTGATCGTCATCTACTCGTTCAACACGGGCCGACTGCTCATCTCGTGGGACGGCTTCGGATTCGACGCGTTCCTGACGATCCTCGAGAAGCCCGCGATCCAGAACGCCGTGCGGGTGTCGCTCATCACCGCGTTCATCGCGGCGATCATCGCCACGGCTCTCGGGACGCTCGCGGGCATCGCGATGGCGCGGCATCCCGGCAAGTGGACGTGGTGGTTCCTCGGCCTGCTGCTGTTCACCTCGGTCACCCCCGAGATCGTCGACGCCGTGGCGCTGCTGCCCTGGATGGTGTTCCTCGGTCAGGACCTGGGGCTGAGCATGTTCGACGACGGCATCGTGCGACTGTCGATCGGCTCGTCGCTGTTCGCCACCGCGGTCGTGTCGTACATCGTCCGGGCGCGCCTGGTCGGCCAGGATGCGAACCTCGAGGAGGCCTCGGGCGACCTGTACGCCAAGCCTCTGGCGACGTTCATGAAGATCACGCTGCCGCTGGCGATGCCGGCGGTGCTCGCGGGCTTCCTGCTGGCGTTCACGCTGGGCCTCGACAACACGATCATCGCGTCGTTCGTGCAGGTCTCGGGAACCACCCCGTGGCCGGTGTACGTCCTCAGCGCCGTGCGCTCGGGCATGCGACCCGAGATCGCCGCCGTGTCGACGATCATGCTGGTGCTGACGCTCATCGCGCTCGCGGTCGTCGCGCTCGTCCTCAAGCGCGCGGGCGACTCGGCCACCGACATCGCGCGCACCATGGCGGGCGGCTGATCCGCCCCGCTTCGTCTCGCTGCACTCGCTCAGCGACCGGGCCCCGACGCCCGGCGGACCCCGGTCGCTGAGCGAGGAGCGAAACCCAGGGGACGAAGCGCTCGTCGCTCGTTCCACACCAGCAACAAGGAGTTCCGCCCATGTCCTACGCCGACCTCGTCTTCACCGGCGGTCCCGTCTTCACCGCGAACACGGTGCGCTCGCGCACCAGCTTCGTCGCGGTGAAGAACGGCCGCATCGTCGCGCTCGGCAGCGACCGGGTCAGCGACCTCCTCGGACCGGACACCGAAGTCATCGACCTGGCGGGGCGGATGCTGATCCCCGGCTTCCAGGACGCGCACGTCCACCCGGTGTGGGGCGGACTCGACATGCTGCGCTGCGACCTCTCGGAACTCCACACCGCCGAGCAGTACCTCGCCGCGATCGCGGAGTACTCCGCCGCGCACCCCGACGACGAGTGGGTGCTCGGCGGCGGGTGGGGGATGGCCGCCTTCCCGGGCGGGACGCCCACGGCATCCGCCCTCGACACCGTCGTGCCCGACCGGCCCGCGTTCCTCCCCAACCGCGACGGGCACGGCGCGTGGGTCAACTCGGCCGCGCTCCGCCTCGCGGGCATCGACAAGCACACCCCCGACCCCGCCGACGGCCGCATCGAGCGAGACGCCGACGGCAACCCCACGGGAACGCTGCACGAAGGCGCCATGGGGCTGGTCAACCGCCACCTGCCCGAAGAACCCCTCGAACGTCTGACCGAGGCGCTGCTGCTCGCCCAGCGCCGCCTCCACTCGCTCGGCATCACCGGCTGGCAGGACGCCATCGTCGGGACCTACGGCGACGCCGGCGACCCCGCCGACGCCTACATGAAGGCGGTCGCCGACGGCGACCTCACCGCCCGCGTCGTCGGCGCGCTGTGGTGGGACCGCAACGCGGGGCTCGAGCAGATCCCCGACCTCATCGCCAAGCGCGAGAAGCTCCAGGCCGGCCGCTTCGCCGCCACGAGCATCAAGATCATGCAGGACGGCGTGCCCGAGAACTTCACCGCGTCGATGCTCGAGCCCTACTGCGACGGCCACGGCCACCGCACCGACAACTCCGGCATCTCGTTCGTGCCGCCCGAGATTCTGAACGAGGCCGTCGCGCAGCTGGACGCGGCGGGCTTCCAGGTGCACTTCCACGCGATCGGCGACCGCGCCGTCCGCGAGTGCCTGGACGCCGTCGAGCACGCGATCGCCCGCAACGGCCACGGCGACAACCGCCACCACATCTCGCACATCCAGGTCATCCACCCCGAGGACATCCCGCGCTTCCGCGAACTCGGCGTCGCCGCGAACATGCAGTCGCTGTGGGCGGCCTACGAGCCCCAGATGGTCGATCTGACGATCCCGTTCCTCGGCAGGGAGCGCACCGCCTGGCAGTACCCGTTCGGCGACCTGCTGCGCAGCGGCGCGGTGCTCGCCGCGGGTTCGGACTGGTCGGTGACCTCGCCCGACCCGCTCGCGGCGATCCATGTCGCGGTGAACCGCAAGTCCGCCCCCGGCCACGAGGAGGGCGAGTACGACGCGTTCCTCCCCGAGCAGGCGATCGACCTCGGCACGTCGCTGACGGCGTACACCGCCGGCTCGGCGTGGGTGAACCACCTCGACGACGTCGCCGGGACGATCGAGGTCGGCAAGTACGCCGACCTCGCCGTCCTCGACCGCGACCCGTTCGCGGGCCCCGCCGATCAGATCGGGACGACCCGCGTCCTGCAGACCTTCGTCGAGGGTGAGCTCGTGTACGCCGCCCCCGACGCCCAGACCCCCGGCACGCCCGCCGACCAGGCCACCGACATCCCGGCCTCAGCGGTCTGACCGCCGGGACTCCGACACCGAACAGGGAAGTGATAGCCGTGGGAACCACGGTCTTCGAACGGCACCGGCCGTCAGCATCCGTCATCGAGCAGAGCCTCGAGGGCTCACGCCACGACGTCTTCTGGCTCGATGATCTTCCGGCAGACCTCACACCGGCGCGCCCCGCGCTGAACGGCGAGCACGAGGCCGACCTGGTCGTGGTCGGCGCCGGGTACACGGGGCTGTGGACCGCGATGCTGGCGTTGCGCCGTACACCCGGCATCCGCGTCGCGATCGTCGAGGCGAAGACCGTCGGCTGGGCGGCGTCGGGCCGCAACGGGGGCTTCTGCGAGGCGAGCATCACGCACGGCTACGACAACGGCGCCAGCCGCTGGCCCGACGAGATCGACACGCTCGAGCGGCTCGGCATGGAGAACCTCGACGCCTTCGAGGCCGATCTCGGCGAATGGGGGGTCGACGCGCAGTTCGAGCGCGTCGGCGAGCTCGACGTCGCCGTCGAGCCCCACCAGCTCGAGTGGCTTCACGAGGAGATGGAGCACGCGGACGCCGACACCGTGTTCCTCGACGAGGCGGCGGTGCAGGCATCCGTCGCCTCTCCGACCTACCTCGGTGGCGTGTGGCACAAGCGCAACAACGCGATCCTGCATCCGGCGCGTCTCGCCGCGGGGCTCGCGAAGGCGGCCGAGGAGCGCGGCGCGACGGTGTTCGAGCACTCGCGCGTGACCGGCCTCGACTCGACCGGCGCGAAGGTGCGCGTGACGACGGATTCCGGCGCCGTCACCGCCGACCGCGTCGTGCTCGCCACGAACGTGTTCCCGTCGCTGCTCAAGCGCAACCGCCTCATGACCGTGCCGGTCTACGACTACGTGCTCATGACCGAGCCTCTGACGGACGAGCAGTGGGATGCCGTCGGCTGGCGCGACCGCCAGGGCATCGGCGACATGGCGAACCAGTTCCACTACTACCGCCCGACGCAGGACGGCCGGATCCTCTTCGGCGGGTACGACGCCATCTACCACTTCGGCCGCAAGGTGCGCTCTGCATACGAGAACCGGCCGGAGTCCTGGGAGAGGCTCGCGAGCCACTTCTTCACGACGTTCCCGCAGCTGGAGGGTCTGCGCTTCAGCCACCGTTGGGCCGGCGCGATCGACAGCTCGACGCAGTTCTGCGCGTTCTTCGGCACCGCCCGGAAGGGCCGCGTCGCCTACGCCGCCGGCTTCACCGGGCTCGGTGTGGGCGCTGCCCGCTTCGCCGGCGAGGTGATGCTGGACCTGCTGGAAGGCGAGCCGACCGAGCGCACGGAGCTCGAGATGGTCCGCAAGCGCCCGCTGCCGTTCCCGCCCGAGCCTGCGGCGGCCCTCGGCATCAACGCCACGCGCTGGTCGCTCGACCGCGCCGACCACAACGACGGAAAGCGGAACATCATCCTGAAGACCCTCGACGCGGTCGGATTGGGGTTCGACTCATGACCCAGCACCCCTCGCGCCTGGTGGCCGCAGCCCTCGTGGACGCCGCAGTGCTCGTGCTCGCGCACGAGCCCGTGCCCGCCGATCAGGTCGTCGCGGGCGCCCCGACCACCGGCTACGCCGTCCTCGACGACGGCGCCGGCCGCGAGATCGGCGTATGGGAGATGTCGCCCGGCGCGATGAGCGACACCGAGGCCGACGAGGTGTTCATCGTGCTCGCGGGCGACGCCACCGTCGAATTCGCCGACCCCGCGCATCCGCCCATCGAGCTGCGCCCCGGGTCGGTCGTGCGCCTCGAAGACGGCATGCAGACGGTGTGGACGGTGCGCGAGACGCTGCGGAAGGTCTACATCGCGCCATAGGCGCCGGAGGCTCGACCATGCACACCACACGCGCGCGAGACCTGGGCATCCCGTTCGCGGGCACGCCCGGTCGGCACAACGCGATCACCGACGTCCCGGGGATCGAAGTCGGCTACACGACGCTCATCCACGGCGAGCCCGGGGCGGACAGCGTCGCCCGGACCGGCGTGACGGCGATCCTCCCGCGCGGCCGCGCCGGCGTCGGCATCCCCTGCGCCGCCGGGACGTACTCGCTCAACGGCAACGGCGAGCTGACCGGCCGCGCGTGGATCGACGAGTCGGGCTCGTTCTCGACGCCGATCGCGATCACCAGCTCCCATGCGGTGGGGGCGGTGCACCGCGGCGTCGACGAGTGGGTGCACGCGGTGAACCCCGCCGTGTCGGCGCAGTGGATGCTGCCGGTCGTCGGCGAGACGTGGGACGGCTACCTCAACCAGATCAATGCGGGGCACGTCGAGCCCGCCCACGCCCGCACGGCGCTGGATGCGGCATCCCCCGGCCCGATCGCCGAGGGCAGCGTCGGCGGCGGCACCGGCATGAACTGCTACGGGTTCAAGGGCGGCACGGGCACCGCCTCGCGTGTCATCGACCACGACGGCACCGCGTACACCGTCGGCGTGCTGATGCAGGCGAACTTCGGCTCGCGCGAGGAGTTCACGGTGGCCGGCCGGCCGCTGGGCCCGGACTCGGCGGCGCCCGCCCCCATCGAGGACGACGGCTGGTTCCTCCGCGACGGGGAGCGGGCCCGCTCGGTCCCCGGGGCGGGCAGCGTGATCGTGGTCGTGGCCACCGACGCGCCGCTGCTGCCCGGCCAGTGCGCGGCCCTCGCCCGCCGCGTCCCGCTGGGGCTCGCGCGCACCGGCACGACCGGGAGCCACTTCTCGGGCGACATCTTCCTGGCGTTCTCGACCGCCAACTCCGGCTCGCTCACCTCGCGCATGGCCGACCGGACGTCGTACGAGTCGCTGCGGTTCATCCCGTGGGGCCGCGTCGACGCGCTCTACACCGCCACCGTCCAGGCCGTCGAAGAGGCCGTGGTCAACGCACTCGTCGCCGCCGAGGACATGGCCGGGCGCGAGGACCACGTCAGCTACGCGCTGCCCCACGACGAGGTGCGCGCGGCGTTCAGCTGACCCCGCTGAGACAATTCTCGTCGAATCAAGTGAACTTATATTCACGACTCTTCTTCATCCCACAGTCGATTTCGCACTGCCACTAGCGTTCCCCCTCGCAAATATGTAAATTGCGATTCACTGCGTGCGACGATGCTCGCAGAGACCCCCGGGCGCCCCGCCCGAGACCGTGGAGGAATCAATGTCGAACTCTCACCGCGCATCGGTCGCGGTCCCGATCGCGACCACCTGGCCCACCATCACCCCGACCACCCGCTGGACCGCGCTGGTCGGGACCGTGCTCTATCTGCTCGAACTCGTGTTCCTGTTCGGGCTCTGGGTGGCGCCGGCCGCCGGCCTGTCGGCCGCCGAGCTCACCCAGCACTGGGCAGCGAACGCCGGGATGCACGCGTTCAACGTCGCGTGCGTGAGCATCGCCGTGCTGGGGCGCATCGTCTTCGCCGCCGCCGTGCGCGACGCCCTCCGCGTGTCGCCGCGCGTGCGCGTGGTCGCCGACATCGCGTTCGCGATCACGGTCGCCGGCGTGGCCATCGAGATCGCGCTCATGACCGTCGGCTCGGGCGTCGCCGTCGTCGGCGCCGTGGACGAAGGCGCAGCAGTGCTCGCCGCCGGCATCGTCGGGCTCGGTCAGGCCGGCACCGGCGTGCCGGTCGCGATGGGCATCTCCGGCATCCTGCTGTCGATCGCGATGCTGCGCACCAAGGTGGTCGCGTCCTGGATCTCGGTCGTGGGCCTCCTCGGCGGAATCGCCTTCGCGGCGCTGATCCTCGCTCCGCTGCCGGGTCTCGCCGCCTTCGCGACGCCGGTCGCCCTGCTGGCTCTGGTGCTGGTCGTGATCTGGATGCTCGCGACCTCGATCGCCTTCATCCGCCGCACGAACGCCTGACCTCACGGGCACGACGGCCGTCGACCTCCATTCGGGGTCGGCGGCCGTCGGCGCGTCAGCGCCCCGAGCTGCGACGCACGAGAAGCGCCAGGTGCAGGGCGGTCTGGGTCTCGCCGTCGTCCAGATCGACCCCGAGCAGCTCCTCGATGAGGGCGATGCGCTGGTAGAACACCGACCGCGACAGGTGCGATGCCGTCGCCGCCGCCGTGCGGTTTCCCGGATGGGCCAGCATCGCCTCGAGCACATCGAGCAGGTCGCCGCCGCGGCCGAGATCGTGCACGATCAGCGGCGACAGCATCCGCTCGCCGTGCTCGAGCACGCGGTGGTCGTCGCGCAGCGCGGTGACCAGCTGCACGAGCGGCCGGTTCTCGGCGCGGCGCAGCTGGGGCCCGCGCCCCGAACGCCGGCCGCGGGCGAGGTCCACCGCCTCGTGCAGCGAGGCCAGCGCCCCGTCGATGTCGGAGCCGACGCGACCGACCGACACCACGAGCCGATCGGTCTCGGCCGAGCGGTCGATGGCCGCTCGGCCGAAGGCCAGCGCCTCGGCGTCGTCGAAGGGGACGTCGGCGGGGAACGAGATCAGCAGGGCCGTGGCGGGGCCGGCGACGCCCTCGGGTCCGCTGCCGACGAGCACGCGTCCGCGCGCCGCGCGTGCGGCCGCCTCGGCGGCCTCGACCGAGACGGGCGTCCCCGCCACGACCATGCCGTACAGCGCCGCACCGCGCATTGGAAGTCCCGCCGCCTCCAGACGCGCGGCGGCGCCGCCCGCGCCGGCGAATCGACCGGCCAGCAGGCCGTCGACGAGACGACCGCGGCCGATGCGACCCCACTCGTCCTTCGTGCCGTCGGCGAGCCGCCCGAGCGCCAGCGCGATCGCGCCCTGCTCGAGCACGGCCGTCCGACCCGCCGGATGCTCGGGTCCGGGCAGCGCCAGCAGGTGCCCCCACCGGATGCCACGCGCCTCGACCGGCACCACGAGCCAGTCGTCGCCGTGTGCCTCGCCGGATCCCTGCGCGCGACGGTGCGCGGCCCGCGAGCGCAGCTCCCAGTCGGTGAACAGCTCAACCTCGAGCGAGAGGGGCACGTCGGCCGCGATGACCTCGTGCGCGAGGTTCTCGAGCACGACCGGGGCCCCGAGCGTCTGCCCCAGCTGACGGACGATGTAGTCGGCGGGCGACCCGCGCAGCGCGAGCGCGGTGAAGCGCTCGCGCACCTCGTCCCGCGCCCGCAGCGCATCCGTCTGACCCGAGATGATCCGGCGGTGGACGGCCTCGGTGATCGTCACGAACCGCATCTCGCGGTGGAGCACGATCAGTGCGAGGCGGTGCTCGCGCGCCGCGCGCGCGACCACGGCAGGCAGGTAGCGGTAGTGCGTCCCGAGCTCGAGGATGATTCCCGACAGGCCGGCGTCGGCGAGGTCGCCGATGAACCGGTCGAGTTCGGCGGGCTCGGCGGGCCACGTCGCTCCCGTCGACAGCAGCATCTCGCCGCCCGACAGCATGCGCGGCACCGTCACACTGTCCGACACGTGCAGCCAGCGGACCGGGGCCTCCAGCGCCTCGTCGCCGACGACGACCTCCGGGATGCCGTCGACGATCTCGGGAAGCGCGATCACCTCGCGCACGGTCGGGAGGATGACACCGGCCGCGCCGCGGTCCGGACGATCCGTCCGAACAGGGCGATCTTCGCGACTCACGGACTCCACGCGGGGCCCTCCTGCTCTGCAAGGCTGGGATCCAATCACCCTAGACGATCCCCGGTCGATCTGTCCGAGAAGCCCCCGAGAGGAACACCATGACGCTCATCCGCCACGTGATCGCCGGCCAGGAGACGGGTGCCGCAGATCGCACCGGACCGGTCTTCAACCCCGCCACCGGCGAGGTCGCCGCCGAGGTCGCGTTCGCCTCCGCCGACGAGGTCGAGGCCGCCATCGCGGCCGCCAAGGCGGCCCTCCCGGCGTGGCGCTCCTCCGGGCTGGTCAAGCGCGCGGACGTGTTCTTCCGGCTCCGCCAGCTGCTGATCGAGCGTCAGGACGAGCTGGCCGCGATCCTCACGCGCGAGCACGGCAAGGTGCTCGCGGACGCGAAGGGCGAGATCAGCCGCGGCATCGAGAACGTCGAGTTCGCCGCCGGCCTCGTGCACCTGCTGAAGGGCGAGCGCAGCGAGCAGGTCGCCCGCGGCGTCGACGTCCACTCGGTCAAGCAGCCGGTGGGCGTCGTGGGCGCGATCACGCCGTTCAACTTCCCCGCCATGGTCCCGCTGTGGATGACCGCGTCGGCCATCGCGTGCGGCAACACCGTTGTCCTCAAGCCCAGCGAGAAGGACCCGAGCGCGTCGGTGTACCTCGCGAAGCTGTTCGAAGAGGCGGGTCTTCCCGCGGGCGTCCTCAACGTCGTCCACGGCGACAAGGTCGCCGTGGACGCCATCCTCGACTCCCCCGACGTCAAGGCGGTCAGCTTCGTCGGCTCGACGCCGGTCGCCCGCTCGATCTACCAGCGCGGCACGGCGAACGGCAAGCGCGTCCAAGCCCTCGGCGGCGCGAAGAACCACATGGTCGTGATGCCGGATGCCGACCTCGACGGCGCCGCGAACGCCGCCGTCTCGGCCGCCTACGGCTCCGCCGGCGAGCGCTGCATGGCCGTGTCGGTGCTGGTGGCCGTCGGCGACCAGGTCGCGGACGCCCTCGTCGCGAAGGTCGCCGCCGCCGTGAAGGGCCTCACGATCGGCGACGGCACCGATCCGTCCAGCGACATGGGTCCGCTCATCACGCGCGAGCACCGCGACAAGGTCGCCTCGTACGTCACGGGCGCCGAGGCCGAGGGCGCGAAGGTCGTCGTCGACGGCACGGCGCAGGAGTTCGACGGCGACGGATTCTTCGTCGGCGTCTCGCTCGTCGACGACGTCAAGCCCGGCATGAAGGTCTACGACGACGAGATCTTCGGTCCCGTGCTCTCGGTCGTGCGCGTGGACACCTACGACGAGGCGGTCGAGCTGATCAACTCCAGCCCGTTCGCCAACGGCACCGCGATCTTCACGCGCGACGGCGGCACCGCCCGTCAGTTCGAGGTCGACATCGAGGTGGGGATGGTCGGCGTGAACGTGCCGATCCCCGTCCCGATCGGCGCCTACTCGTTCGGAGGCTGGAAGAACTCGCTGTTCGGCGACTCGCACATCTACGGACCCGAGTCGATCCACTTCTACACGCGCTCGAAGGTCGTGACCACGCGCTGGCCCGACCACACCCCCTCCCAGGTCGACCTCGGCTTCCCGAGCAACCACTGATCCGCCGCGCCCCCGAAAGGACACCATGACGCTCATCGAGCAGCCCGGCACCCTGCCCGACCGCGACGCCGAGGCGCGCGTGCGCGCGGACGACCGCGCACACGTGTTCCACTCGTGGAGCGCGCAGGCCCTGATCGACCCGCTTCCGGTCGCCGGCGGCGACGGCGCGACGTTCTGGGACTACGCCGGCAACAGCTACCTCGACTTCAGCTCGCAGCTGGTGAACCTGAACCTCGGCCACCAGCATCCGGACCTCGTCCGGGCGATCCAGGAGCAGGCGGGGCGTCTGGCGACGATCCAGCCCTCGATGGCCAACGACGTCCGCGGCGACCTCGCGCGGCGCATCGCCGAGGTCGCGGGCGACGGCTTCGAGAAGGTCTTCTTCACCAACGGCGGCGCCGACGCGAACGAGAACGCGGTGCGCATGGCACGCCTGGTGACGGGCCGCCGCAAGGTGCTGTCGATGTACCGCAGCTACCACGGCAACACCTCCACGGCGATCACGCTCACCGGCGACCCGCGGCGCTGGCAGAACGAGCCGGCGGACGGCTCGGTGGCGCACTTCTTCGGGCCGTACCCGTACCGATCGGCGTTCCACTCCTCCTCGCAGGAGCAGGAGACGCAGCGCGCGCTGGAGCATCTCGAGCAGACGATCGTGCTCGAAGGCGCCTCGACGATCGCCGCGATCATCATCGAGACGGTCGTCGGCACCAACGGCGTGCTCGTGCCGCCCCCGGGCTATCTCGCGGGCGTCCGCGAGCTGTGCGACCGGTTCGGCATCGTCTACATCGCCGACGAGGTGATGGTCGGGTTCGGCCGCATCGGCGAGTGGTTCGCCTTCCAGGCGTTCGATGTCACACCCGACCTCATCACCTTCGCCAAGGGCGTGAACTCCGGCTACGTGCCGCTGGGCGGCGTCGTGATCTCGGAGCGGATCGCGTCGCACTTCGACACGCTGACCTTCCCGGGCGGGCTCACGTACTCGGGCCACCCGCTGGCGTGCGCCGCCGGCGTGGCGACGTTCGAGGTCTTCGAGCGCGACGGCATCCTCGAGCGCGTACGGGACCTGGGCACCCGGGTCGTCGAGCCGCGCCTGCGCGAGATGGCCGAGCGCCACCCGTCGATCGGCGACGTGCGCGGACGGGGACTGTTCTGGGCGATCGAGCTGGTGAAGGACCGCGGGACCCGCGAGCAGCTGGTGCCGTTCAACGCGAGCGGCAAGGATGCGGCCCCCATGGCCGAGATCGCCGCGGCCTGCAAGGCCGAGGGCGTGTGGCCGTTCACGCACTTCAACCGCATGCACGTCGCACCGCCGCTGGTGATCGCCGAGGACGAGCTCGTCCGCGGGCTGAACGTCATCGACCGGGCCCTCACGTCGGCCGATCGCCACGTGCGCTGAGCCGCTCGGCCACCCGCCTCGTATCGAACGGCGGGGATCCCGCGCGACACGCCGCGCTCCCGACCTGCGGGACCGGCGCGCCGCGGAGGATCCCCGCCGTTTCGCGCGAGGATCCCCGCCGTTTCGAACCCCGCGCCCGACCGGATCGCCTCGTGCTGCATCCGAATGGGGCATTCGACCGGAAGAAGATTCCAGAGAATGAATTCGATTCGGGGGAATGAATCCGGCAGCCGCCGTGTTCTTTCTTTACTCGGCCCCGTGCGGGGCCGCAGGAGGGGACAGTGGGCAAGAACTACGTCGACATCGAGAACGACCGGGGCGAGACGCTGCGCTATCGCAAGCACGCCAACGGCCGGGGACTGATCGCGCACGGGGCCAAGGTGCACGCGACCGCCATCGTGGAGACGGGTGCCTACGTCGAACCGGGCGTCCGGATCGCAGAGCGCGCGCACATCGGTCGCGGCGCCTGGATCGAGTCCGATGCCGTCATCGGCCCGGATGCCGACATCGCCACCCACGCCCACATCGGTCCCGGCGCCGCCATCGGCGCAGGCTCGAAGATCGGCATCCGCGCCTACATCGGCGCGGGCGCGAGGGTCGCGGTCGGCTCGCTCATCGGCGACGACGTGACCATCGACGACGGCGAGCGCGTCGCCACCGACCGCCGCGGCGAGCGTCACGCGGCCTGACGGCGCGCCGCGAGCCGGCTCACCTCGGTAGTGTGCGGGTGTGGACCGCAGCGCACGTCGTCCGCGCCGGACGGGCGCGCTCGGTGCTTCGATCGCCATCATCGCGGTCGTCGTGGCCGCGCTCGCGTGGCTGAGCCTCAGCGGTCTGCTGGAACCGCGCGACGACGGCGCTCCCCCGGCGCCCGTCGCGCAGACCCCGGCGCCGGCCGTGACCGGACCGCCCGCGGATGCGTTCGCGATCACGGTGGAGCACATCATCGACGGCGACACCGTGAAGGCGTCGGCGCAGGAGCCGAACCCGGTCATGCCCGACGCCGAAGCGGTCTCGGTGCGCCTCATCGGCATCGACACGCCCGAGACCTACCCCGACGAGGAGTGCTGGGGCTCCGAGGCCACCGAGGCGCTGCGCGACCTCGCGCCCGAGGGGTCGACGCTGTGGGCCGCACCCGACACCGAGTGGCACGACCGCTACGGACGCGTCCTGCTGTATCTGTGGACGCCGGACGGCGTCTTCGTCAACGAGCAGCTGATCGACGCGGGCGCCGCCGAGGCCCTGCGGGTGGCGCCGAACGACAGCTACGCGGAGCTGTTCGCGGGCGCCGAGGCGGCGGCGAGCACCGCCGGCGCGGGCCAGTGGAGCGCCTGCTCCTGAGCCGCCGGGACTCTCACGCGAACAGCATCAGCACGAAGCCGATGATCGGCAGCGTCCCCTGGGTGAGCGCCGCGCGCAGGTACTTCCGGCCGGTCGTGATCAGCACGAGCGCGGCCGCCGCCATCGACCCCAGCGTGAACAGGATCAGCGTGCGCCCGGCGACCTCGGCGACGGTCTCGGGGGCACCGGCCCAGAAGAGGACGATCCCGAGGGTCGCGCCGATCGCGAGGAAGAGGTTGTAGAAGCCCTGGTTGTAGGCCATCGGCCGGACGATGTCGGCGGCGGCCTGGTCGGGCACCCCGAATCGCCGCCAGATCACGGGACGCGCCCACTGGACGCTCTCCATCACGAAGATGTAGACGTGCAGCAGTGCCGCGAGCGCGGCGAAGACCGTGGCGATGATCGCGATCATGAGCGAACCATATCGCCCGGGCTACGCTGGGCGGCATGGCGAAACGCGGCGGCGGCCCACGCAAGCCCCCGCGCGGCGCGGGCGG
Organism: Microbacterium thalassium; assembly: GCF_014208045.1. Lineage (NCBI taxonomy): Bacteria > Bacillati > Actinomycetota > Actinomycetes > Micrococcales > Microbacteriaceae > Microbacterium > Microbacterium thalassium. The sequence continues at coordinate 1,351,946 of NZ_JACHML010000001.1, read as the reverse complement.
CGCCAAGCGCGGCGCCGGCGCCGGCCGGACCGGCAGCGCCTCGCGGCACGGCGGCCGCGCGCAGCGCCCCGCGGCATCCGCGCAGCGCTCGCGCGACGCGGGTGTCGCACAAGCCCCGGACCCCGCACCCGAGGGCCCTTTCCGGCTCGGCGCGATCCCCGGCGCGACGCCCGGCAAGTGGATCGACATCTGGCACGAGCGGATGCCGCAGGTCGAGCTCGTCCTCACGCCGGTGACCGTCGCGGACCAGCGCCGCGCGCTCGCGGACGGCGAGGTCGACGCCGCCCTCGTCCGGCTTCCGATCGCGGACGACGAGGGACTTCACGTCATCCCGCTGTACGAAGAGGTCCCGGTGGTGGTGGCGTCGAAGGACTCCCACCTCACCGCCGCCGACGAGCTCGACCTCGCCGACCTCGCCGGCGAGGTGATCATCGTGCCGCGCGACGATGTGCTCGCGGTCGGCGTGCCGGGCGGCATCCGTCCCTCATTCGACCCGCCGGAGGACACCGAGCAGGCGATCGCCACGGCGGCGACCGGCGTCGGGATCGTGATCGTCCCGATGTCGCTCGCGCGCCTGCACCGCCGCAAGGACGCGGAGTACCGGCCGCTGCGCGGAGGCCCCCCGTCGCCGGTCGGGCTCGCGTGGCCGGAGGAGGGCACGACCCCGCTGGTCGAGACGTTCATCGGGATCGTGCGGGGGCGCACCGCGAACTCGTCCCGGACATGAGAGAGGGGATGTCGCCGACCTGGGTCTCTGCGACATCCCCCGGAAGCACTCGGAAGGTCTCGACGCCCCCCGGCGCGTCCCCCCGGCCTTCCTGCCCCCAGTGCCCGGTCACCGTTCCGTGAGCGCGAGCTGCGTGAGTGCTTCCGAAGGGGAAGAGGCCGCGACCGGGCGCCTGATACATGCCCGCCGAAAGAATCCGCGACACGTCAGAATCCGGCGCCGTGCACCTGGAAGGGGGCCCGGATGCCGGTGCGCTCGGCCGCGGCCGCGAGCGCTTCGGCCGGCGGCCTCGCGGAGAGCTCCGCGTGCAGGGCGCCGAGCAGTTCGCACGCGTCGTCATCGGCCACCACGACGGGAGCGGCGACCACGCAGTGCGAACCGGCGTGCAGCCACGTGCGCGTCATGCCGACCGCCTCCTCCCCCCACCGGACCGACGATCGTCCGACCTCGCACGAGGACAGGACGACGGTGCCGGGGACACGGCCGACCAGGTCGAGGTCGTATCCGAACAGCGTGCCGTCGGCGAGTTCGAGGCCGGAGAAGAGCGGGTTGTCGGCCGCGTGGCGTCCGTGGGCGGCGACGTGGAGGAGATCCACCTCGCCGGCGAGGCGGGAGACGCCGCCCACCGAGGCCCGATCGCCCTCGAGCACCTCGGACCGCTGCCACGCTGCCGCGCCGCGCGCGACCTCCTCCTCGCCGCGGAGCACGCGCGGGCCGACCGCGAATCCCACGCGCGCCGGACGTCGCGCGACCGCGGCGCGCATCGCCACCCACCGGGTCGCACTCGAAGCCAGCGTGAAGACGCGGCCGTGGAGTGCCGGAAGCATCGCCCAGGGGATCCCGCTGAGCAGGCCCGGCACGGTGATGACGAGGCGGCGGGCCCCCGCCGCGGCGACCGGACCGTCCACCAGGTGGCGTGACAGCACGCCGAGGCGGTCCTCGAGGGAGCGCCTCACCACGGCCGCCATCGGGCCCGATCGCACGCTCGCGGCGACGTCGAGGTCTGCGCGAAGCCCGGGGACGGCGTCGCGAACCGCACGCCACGCCGGGATCGGCAGCAGCCGCGTGCGGTCGGGCGTGACCACCAGCGCGTGGAGCGCGTCGCCCGAGAAGACGTACGCGATCAGGGCGGTCTCGGCATCCAGAGCGGCGCGCGCATCCTCGAGGCCGACGGGACGCTGAACGGCGGCGGTTCCGGTGGCCGCCCACTGGCGCTCTCGCACCCTGTTCTGCAGTTCGGCCGCCCGCGGACTCGCCAGCCAGTCGCCGCCTTCCGCGCGCAGCACGCGAAGCTCGGCGAGCGAATCAGCGAGTTCGTGGTCGGGCGGCGGACGCAGCGGGATCACCTGCATGCTCAGATGGCGCGCGCGCTCCGACCAGTCGAACACGGTCTCCGGACGGCCCGAGCGAACAGCGGCGGCGAGCCCGAGCGCGAGGAGCCCGTTGCCGTGCATGACGGCCGACGTCTGCAGGTCGAGACTTCCGAACGCGCTCTGCCAGCCGTCGAGCAGCTCGAGTCCGACCGCCGCGGTCCGGCGCGCGTCGGCGAACCGCCCGCGTGCCGCCGCACGTGCCGACCACACCTCCTGCACGAGCAGCCTGACCTCGAGCGACGCCGTCGCGGTGGTCCCCACGCGCCGCGCACCGCCTTCGGCCGGCGCGCCGCGGCGGGCGGCCCAGAGCTCGCGCGTCAACCGCAGCGCGACCCCTTCGTCGGCGAAGCCGTGCGCGTCGAGTTCGGCCGCGAGCGATTCGATCCGCGCGCGCGACGGCGCCCTGCCCGGCGACGTCTGACGACGCCCCGACGGGAGCACCTGACCCTCCGAGAGCTCGGCCCGCATGCGCACGGCTTCGGCCCGCGCCGCCCAGGCGTGATTCCCGAGCGACCGGAAGCGCCGGGCGGCCGTCACCGCGACCCGCCGCGCCGCCGCGGGATCATGCAGGATGAGCGACCTGGCCAGGTGGAACTCGGACACCGCCCGGTCGCCGGTCATGCGGTTCGCGCCGAAGACGTCCGCCGCGTCGGCGAGCAGCCTTTCCGCTTCGGCCGTGAGCCCGGCGTCGCGCAGGACCTGGGCGCGGTCGGCATCGCACACGGCGGCGTGCGCCGGCGACTCCGCGCCGAGCACGGCGCGCGCTTGGGACATCGCGCTGAGCGCTTCGACGAGGTCGCCGCGCAGGAGGGCGACATACCCCTCGTTGTGCCGGGCCTCGGCCTGATCGACCGGCTGCCCGACGTGCGCGAAGATCTCGCTCGCCCGCGCCGCGTCAGCCGCGGCCTCGTCGAGCCGGCGGCGGTGGATGTTCACCAGCGTCCGGTTGACGACGAAAGTCCCGAGTGTGGTCGACTCCTGGGCATCGGCCTCGATCGCGCGCGTGAGCCAGCGCTCGGCATCGGCGAGCCGGCCGAGCTGCTCCGCGATCGCGCCCATCTGGCCCGCGAGCACCGCCACCGTGGATGGCGCGAGCCCGGGCGAGGCCAGCGCTTCGGTGCAGATCCGCTCGCCCCCGGCGGGGTCGCCGGTCCTGCTCGCCACCCACGCGAGCGTCCCCGAGATCCGCGCCCGCAGATCGGGGTCGGTGGTGGAGCGCAGTCCAGCTTCGAGGTCGCGTCGCGCCGGACCGAACCGACCGGCGTTGGCGTGCTCCACCCCCGCGGCATGCAGCTCCTCCGGCGATCGCCCCATTCCCCCATCTTGGCGCTCGCCGTCGACCGGCACGACACAGCCGCCGATCGGTCGACGCCGATCCGCCGGCCCCGGGTCAGGCGAGAGGCCGCCCCGCCGCCTCCGTCATCACGGCAGCGCATCGGGCCGCAGGCTGGTCGCTCTCGGCGAGCACCGGAACGAGCGCGGCCGCCAGCCTGCCGGCCACGTGCGGTGCGGCGAACGAGGTGCCGCTCCACAGCGCGAACCCTCCCGTGTAGTCATCGGGATCGATCGTCTCTCGTCGCATGCCTCCGCGGTCGTCGCGGCTGCCCGCCTGGACCCCGCCCTCGAAGGGCGGCGATGTGCTGAGCACGGCGGCTCCCGGCGCGTAGGTCCGCACCCAGCCGCCGATGTTGCTGAACAGCGCGACGCTGCCGTTGGGGTTGAGCGCCCCGACGGACACGTGGGGGGCGGCATCCGCACCGGCCGGCTCCTCCACGGTGTAGTCGGCTCCGGGCCAGTTCCACAGCGCCGCCGGAAAGGTCGGCCGGTCGGTCGCCTCGTTGCCCGCCGAGCACACCACCGCGCACCCCGCCGCGCGTGCGATCGCGAGCAGCCGGCTCAGCGTGCGGTCGAAGAGCACGTCCTCCGGCGTCTCGTGGTAGTACCCGAGCGACATGTTCAGAACGTCGATCCGACGCCCGCCGTCGGCGACGGGTGTGACCATCCACTTCACCAGCGTCCGCACCGCGTACATGAACGCGCCCTCGAGCATCGTCCCCTGGCTGTCGGCCACCCGGACGGAGATGATCTCGGCCTCCGGGCACACCTGCCGGACGATCCCGGCGATGAACGTTCCGTGACCGGCGGATGCGTCCAGCTCGCCGTCGAACGGCCCGGAGACGTCGCCGAGCGCCTCGGGGTCGGTGGTGTCGTCGTCGATCCCGATGACCTTGCCGTCGAACACCGGCTTGCGTGTGACGATCGAGTCGGGAAGCCACGCGTGCTCGCCGCATCCGGTGTCGAGGACGGCGACGACCGGGCGACGCCCGCCTTCTGCGACGGCGATCCGCGGCTCAGGGGCGGCGCCGATGTACTGGACGACCTGCCTCCCGCCGCTCCCCGGCTCGAGATAGCTGTCGGTCCCCGGCGCGTTGGTGCGGCCGAACGGGTTGGTGCGGCCGAACGGGTTCGTCCGCCCGAAGGGATTGGTGCGACCGAACGGGTTGGTCCGTCCGAACGGATCGACGCTGAGCACATGGTCCAGCGACACGCCTTCCAGATCGATGCCGGTGCGCGCTCGGGCACGCTGCAAGAGGCGCCACGCGTCGATCGGCGGAACCGGCTGGTCGTCGCGATCCGGGCTCGGCTGGGCGAAGATGTCGACGCGGTAGATGGTGGGCAGGCCGAAGCGCTCCCGTCCCCGACGGGCCCGGTCGTACGCCGTCTCGAGTTCGAGGTCGGATCCGTCGAGGTTGCGCAGGGCGATCCCCCAGCCGAAGTCGGCCGCCGCGGGTGCGAGGATCTCGATCAGCTCGCCGGCGCGGCCACCGTCTGTGACCAGCAGGTGGTCCGGCGCGTACGACGTCGGGTAGGCGGTCACCCCCGGGACGGGTTCGCTGGTCGGGTCCAGCGGCACGCCCTGTGCGCGTGCGGCGTCGTACCGCTGTCGCCAGTCGCCGCGTCCGTCTCCGGCCTGGGCCGAGCCGCGGGCAGCGTCGTCGGGGGGCAGATCGCTCATCTTCTGGTCTCCTCAGAGTCTCTGGCGCCGGCCGCTCCGGGCGGCCGCGCGCCCCGGGTCACACCTCGAACTGCGGGGTCTGGAACTCGCTCAGTTCGCCGTCGGGCCGCCGGATCACCAGGCGCAGGCGCGCGAGCCCGGACGGAACCTCGTCGAACGCGAATCGCCCGTGCTCGCCCGATTCCGCCGACCAGTCGCGTTCGCCGTGCACCAGTCGCACCGCGAGCGCATCGCCGTCGACCCACCCGTCGACGCGGCGTCCGCCGCTCTCGGTCGCGGCGATGTGCAGCAGCACGCTGGTCGTGCCGTCGCTGAACTGCAGCGTCGCTGTGTCGGTGTCGCCGCGGACCGCTCCCAGTTCCGCCGTCTCGACGAGCGTCAGCAGCGCGTACTCGCGCGAGAGGTCCTCGACGGCGACGGCCGCGACCATACGGTCGACCAGGTCGGCGGGCACGGGATCGATCTCGCTCCACGCGTCGCGCATCCGCGCGAAGATCGCCGCGTCCGTGGCGTAGTCATCCTTCTCCATCGTCGTCTCCTCCCCATCCGGCGCCCTCGAGTTCGGCGCGGAGTTTGGCCAGGCAGCGCTGACGCGTCGGCCCGATCGACCCGATCGGCATCGCGAGGTCCTCGGCGATGCGCGCGTAGTCGGGTCGCTCCTCGAACGCGACGATCCTCAGGAGCCGCTGGCATCTTTCGTTGAGCGTGCCGACCGCCCGCCAGAGCCGATGGGCTTCGTCATCGGTGGCGGCGGTCTGCTCTGCGGACTCCTGGGCGGGAAGGTGGGGCTCGAGCGCCTCGGCCTCGGTGGCGTCCGCGCGGCGGTGCTGCTTGCCGACGCGCCAGGCTTCGCGGCGCGCGCACATCGTCAGCCAGCCGGACACGGCCTGCGGGTCCTGGATGGACTCGTGCCGGCGCACGAGTGTCAGCCACGTCGTCTGGACGACATCCTCAGCCAGCGCACGGTCGAGCCCGTAGGCCCGCACGACGTGCCACAGCGGCGGCGTCATGAGGCGCACCAGTTCGTCCATGGCGCGCGCATCCCCGTCCCGCCAGCGCAGGAAGTACTCGGCGGCGCGCTCCCAGCGCGCCGGTTCCCCAGTGCCCACGGATGCGTCCGGTTCCGCATTCGTCATGGCGCCCATTGTGTCCACACCGGCACAGAGCGCGATAGACCCCTGCTGATACATCGCGACGGATATATCTCGCCCGGTCTCGTCGGATGCCGTCGCGCGACCTAGACTTCACGCATGCCCACCGCGCCGATGCTGTACCTGTGCGCGCGTCCGCAGCGCGATGCCGCGCAGGCGGAATACGAATCCTTCCGAACCGCGATGAAGCTCGACGCCGCGCAGCTGGATCACCTCGATCTCGTGCGCGAGCAGCTGCCCGACGACGTGCTCGACCGCTACAGCGGCTTCGTCGTCGGCGGCAGCCCGTTCAATCTCACCGACCCCGAGCACACCAAGACCGATGCGCAGCGACAGGTCGAGGCGGCGCTCGAGCGCGTGGCCGCGGGCATCGCCGACGGCTCGGGGCCGGCTGCGATGTTCACCTGCTACGGCATCGGCGTCGTCACGCGGATGCTCGGCGGCGAGGTCACACGCGGGTTCCCCGAAGACACCGGACCGGCACGGGTGGACCTCACTCCGGAAGCGGCGCGCGACCCGCTCTTCGGCGCCCTCGCGCACCGCTTCTCGGCCCTCACCGCGCACAAGGAGGGAAGCAGCGAGCCGCCGCCGGGTGCCGTCCACCTCGCGGCGAACGAGGAGTGCCCGGTGCAGGCGTACCGGGTCGGCGACCGCCTGTACGCGGTCCAGTTCCATCCCGAGCCGACCGCGGACGCCTTCGTGGCGCGCATGGTGGTGTATCGCAACGACGGCTACTTCGACTCGGATGCCTTCGACGAGGTGGCCGGGCGCGTGCGCGCGGCATCCGTCACCGAACCCACGCGCCTGCTGCGCGCGTTCGCCAAGCGGTTCGGCCCCACGGACTAGGCGCCCGCCGGCGGATCCCGCAGCAGCGCGATCCGCTCGTCGAGGTATGACCGAAGCGGCATGTACCCGCCCTGGGCGCTCCAGCGCACGCTCGGCACGCCGCGGACGATCGCGAGGGGAGCGGATGCCGCACCCGACGCATCCGTCGTGTCGAGCACCCGCCACCCGATGTGGACCGTCTCGCCCTCGGCGAATCCACCCCGTCGCGCCGCTGCGGCGAGTTCGGCGCGGCGGCGCTGCGCGGCGGCGGTGTATCCGCGACGGACCTCCTGCCGGGACCGGACGACGTCGCCGGTGGCCAGCACCGCGGTGTCGGTGAGCAGCAGCGCGCCCAGGTGCCACGCGGTGCCTCGCGGCACGATCCGCTCGGCGCGGGCGATCCCCAGCACGCGGCGCGGCCGGATCAGCTCGCCGAGGGCCTCACGCGGAGCGCCGGCGAGCCGGTCGCGGGCATCGGCGAACATGGCGGCGAAGACGTCCCTCATGGGTCACGCCACGTCGTCGTCCTGCGGGAAAGGCCCGATCTGCCGGGGAGACTCGCCCCGCAGCCCCATCGCGACCAGCGGGAAGATCAGCACCGAGAGCATGCCGGCGCCGACGAGGATCGCCGCGTGGGCCGTGGTGAGGATCTTCTCGGACACGCCGATCGAGGTCACGGCGACGATGATCGGCAGCCCCGTCGATCCCATCAGCAGCAGCGACGCGCGTTCGCGCAGCGTCGCCCCGGGCTCGGCCACGATCGTGGACGGGATGCCGCGAACGACGAGCATCGCCAGCAGCGCGAGCGCGACGTAGGCGAGCAGGCCCGGGTCGTCGATCAGGGCCTGGAGGTCGAAGGTGACGCCGGTGTAGATGAAGAAGATCGGCACGAAGAAGCCGAAGGCGATGCCCTCGACCTTGCTCTCGACCGCCTTCTGGTCGCTCTCGGCGGCCTCGCGCATCGCCAGGCGCCACACCACACCGGCGGTGAACGCCCCCAGGAGCAGGTCGATCTGCAGCACGATGCTCAGCGCGACCAGGACGGCGATGATCAGGAACATCGCCCGGACGGCGAACTGGCCGGAGGTGTGCAGTGTGGCGCTGACGATCTCGTGCAGTCGCCCCTTCGGCACGCGCATCGCGAACCACACGGCGAAGCCCGCGATGACGGCGAACAGCAGCAGAACAAGGGTGGCCACCCCCGGGTTGCGTCCGCCGAGAAAGACCGAGATCGCGATGAGCGGCCCGAACTCCCCCACCGTGCCGAGCGCGCTCACGGCCTTTCCGAACGGCGTCTTCATCTCTCCGGCGTCGCGCAGGATCGGCAGCAGCGTGCCCAGCGCCGTCGATGTCAGCGCGATTCCGATGATGACCGCGGGTTCGCCGGGCACCAGCAGCCACCCGACCGCGACGCCCGCGATGACGCTGACGAACCACCCCATCCACGCGCGCTGGCCGGTGCGGCCCCGCAGGGCACTGGCCTGGATCTCGGTTCCGGCGACGAAGAACAGCAGTGCGAGGCCGAATTCGCTGAGGGTCGACACGACCTCGCCCGGCTGGATCAGATTCAGCAGGCTCGGCCCCGCGAGGATGCCGAGCGCCAGCTCGAAGACCACGACGGGGACGCGCACGAGCCGGCCGATCGCCCGGGACGCGAGTGGCGCGAGCACCGCCAGTACGGCGATCGCGAGCAGTGACGCGACATGCTGTTCCACCCGCTCAGCGTAGTGGCGGGCGGGTTCGCAACGTCAGAGCCGGATGACGCCGGTGGCGGGTGTCGGGGTCGCACCCCGGATCTCGCGGTGCAGCCGCTCCATGCGCGTGTCGAGCTCGGCGGCGGTGTCGGCGGCGTCCTTCAGGCTGTCCAGGAGCGCGCCCGGCACCTGCCGGTCGTACTTGTAGTAGATCTTGTGCTCGAGGCTCGCCCAGAAGTCCATCGCGATCGTGCGGAACTGCACTTCGACGGGGACCTCGATGCGGCCGGTCGAGAGGAACACCGGCACCTCGAGGATCGCGTGCAGGCTCTTGTACCCGTTCGACTTCGGCTCGGCGATGTAGTCCTTGACGTTCAGCACGCGGATGTCGTCCTGCTCGCTGAGCAGGTCGAACAGGCGGTAGACGTCCGCGACGAAGCTGCACGTGATCCGCACGCCGGCGATGTCGGTGATGTTCTCGCGGATCGAGGGCAGGTCGGCATCGACGCCCTTGCGCTGCACCTTCTCGAGGAGGCTGTCGGTGGACTTCAGCCGCGACGAGACATGTTCGATCGGGTTGTAGTCGTGCGTCTGGAGGAACTCCTCGCGCAGGATCGAGATCTTCGTCTCGATCTCCTGCATGCCGAAGCGGTAGCCGAGGAGGAACCTCTGCATCTCGTCGCGCAGCGACCGCAGCTCGCCGGCGGTGAAGGTGAACGAGGTGTCGTCGGGGTCGGCGTCGTCGATCGCGACGGCGGGAACAGCCATGCCCGACACCCTAGGCGGCTGGTCTACGAAGGTCCTGTGAGCCGGGGATCATTCGAGCGCGGATCGCGCACGCTCGGCCGCCCGGTCCGCGTCGCGCGACGCGCCGGCCGCCGCCGCGTGTGCGTCGTCGAGCTCGGTGAGCGTCGCGTCGGCGGAGGCGAGATCGGATTCGAGACGGGCGAGGTCCCGGCGCAGGTCGTCGATCCGCTCGCGCAGGTGGGCTGCGCGCTCGCGGACCCTGTCCCGCCGGGCCGCGACCTCGGCCAGTTCGCGACCGGCCGCGTTCGCGGCCCGTTCCGCCTCGCGGGCCGCCTTCTCGGCGGCCCGGCGGGCGCGGCGTTCGGCGAGGTCGTCGGGCGGCGCCGGCAGCTCGATCCCCGGCAGCGTCCCGCCGACCGCCGCGGCGAGGTCGGCGGGCTCGAACGCGCCGGCCTCCAGCGGCGAGACCAGCCGGCCGGTCATGACGGCCGCGGCCGCGGCCGGATCCATCACGGCCGCGTTGATGGTCTTCTCGACCTGCTCGCGCGCTGCCGCGCTGACCGCGACGCCGTGGTCCGCGGCGAGCGCGACCGCCTGTGCGGCGAGGGCCGACACCAGGGCGCGGCGCTGCCGGCCGAGCTGCGCGAGTTCGCCGGCGTCGAGGTCGTCCTGGGCCTCACGCAGCGCCGCTGCGAGGTCGAGGGCCTCATCGAGGCCGCCCGTGCGCACGAGGGCATCGACCGCCCACGCCGAGACCACCGGCTTGCGGAGGTCCCCGACCAGCTTCGCGAGCGGCGGTGCGGATGCCGCGGCCCGGGCCTTGCGCGCCGACGTGAATTCGCCGGGCGGCAGCGCGTACAGCTCCGCGGCGATGACGTCGAGCTCTACGGCGTCGTGGGCATCCGGCATCCGGCCATTGTGCCCTCCGGCTCGTCGTCCGGACCACCCCGGGCGTCGAGGGAGGCCGTCGCCGCGCGCCGGCCTTCGGCGATCAGGCGCGGCACATCGGCCATGGTCCACTGCGCCATGCGCTCCATCTCGGGCTGGATGAGCACGACCGACGGATCGCGCACGAGATCGGCGGTCTGCGTGACGGTGCGCATCATGCGCACGTTCTCCCACTTCGCGTGCAGTCGCACCACGATCACGCGCGTGGCGCCGAGCGCGCGAGCGGCCTCCACCGGGACATTGTCGACCATGCCGCCGTCCGCCAGCAGCGCTCCGTCGCGCCGGACCGGCGGGAGGAGCCCGGGCACGGCGATCGTCGACCGCAGCGCCAGGCTGAGCGGTCCGGTGTCGATCGTCACGCCCCGCCGGGTGCGCAGATCGGTGGCGACCACGGCGAACCGGCGCTCGAGGTCTTCGATGAGCGGGTCGGCGCCGAGCGCGCGGTCGACCGACTCTGTCAGGGCACGCGTGTCGAGCAGGCCCCAGCGCGGGGCGAACGACCACCGGGCGATCGCGCTCCAGCGGAATCGGAGCGCGGCCTCCTCGATCGTCGCGGGGTCGATGCCGGCCGCGTAGGCCGCGCCGACGAGCGCGCCGGAGCTGGTGCCGGTCACGAGTCCGGGACGGATGCCCCGCTCGGCGAGCACCTGGAGCACGCCGACGTGCGCCGCGCCGAACGCGCCGCCACCGCCCAGCGTCAGCCCCAGTGAAGGGTCTTCGCCCACGTCTCCCCCTGTCCGCTCATGCAAGGCGAAATTATCACCGCGCGGATGGGAGGGCGCCGGTGGCGCCGGCCGCCGGCCGCACCGCCGCAGCACGCCGCGGTCCACGATGTCGCGGGTGGATAGTGTGTTGCCCGAACCCTGCGGCGGATCGCCGCCGCGCGAACGGAGGCGACCTGTGGCCACGACATCATCCCCCGCGGCGCAGGCGCTGGGCCGGTTCGGTCTGTGGCGCCGAGGCGCACTGCTCACGCCCGAGCTGGCAGCGCAGGCAGAAGGCCTGGGCTACACCGCGGTGTGGATCGGCGGGTCGCCCGACGCCGACCTCGTGATCGCCGAGCAGCTCTTGGATGCGACGGAGCGGCTGGCGGTCGCCACCGGCATCGTCAACATCTGGACGTCGCCGGCCGAGGAGGTCGCCGCATCCTTCCACCGCCTGGAGCGGACGCATCCGGGCCGCTTCCTCCTCGGCATCGGCATCGGCCACCGCGAGGCGCTCGGCGAGCGCTACCAGAAGCCGTACGCGGCACTGACGTCCTACCTCGACGTGCTCGACGCGGAGGGCGTGCCCGCCGAGCGGCGCGTGATCTCGGCGCTCGGGCCGCGGACCCTGAAGCTCGCGGCGGAGCGATCGGCCGGCACGCATCCGTACATGACGACCCCTGTCCACACGCGCTTCGCCCGCGACATCGTCGGGCCCGGCGGTCTCATCGCTCCCGAGCAGCGGCTCGCGCCCGACCTCGACGTCGCCGCCGCCCGCGCGACGGCCCGCGAGTTCCTGTCGCGGTACCTCGCGCTGACCAACTACCGCCGCACTCTCGAGTCCCATGGCTTCACGACCGCGGAGCTGGAGAACGGCGCGACCGATGACGCCGTCGACGCGCTCGTGCCGCACGGGACGCCCGCCGACCTCGCCGCGGCTCTCCGCGCCCATCTGGAGGCCGGCGCCGACCACGTGTGCATCCAGGTGCTCCCGGCGAGCGAGGACCCGCTGCCCGCGCTCGCGGCGCTGGCGGGCGAGCTGGGGCTCGGCCGCCCGCAGTGACCGGCCTCAGACTGCCGGACGGTGTCCGCGGCGTCGTGTTCGACGTCGGCGAGACGCTCGTCGACGAGTCCCGCTCATGGATGGCGCAGGCCGAGCGCGCTGGAATCACGCCGTTCACCCTGATGGGGCTCGTGGGCTCGCTCATCGAGAGCAATGAGGATCACCGTCGCGTATGGGAGGTGCTGGGCATCGACCCCCCGCCGGAGTCCCCGGGGATCGACAGCGCCGACCTCTACCCTGACGCCGTCGGATGTCTGCGCGCCGCCGCCGATCGGGGTCTCACGGTCGGCATCGCCGGCAACCAGCCTGCCGGTGTCGAGGCGCGGCTGCGCGCAGTCGGCGTCGACGCCGACTTCATCGCATCGTCGGCGGCCTGGGGCGTGGCCAAGCCCTCTGCGGAGTTCTTCTCACGCGTGACGGATGCGGCCGGGCTGAGCCCGAGCGCGCTTCTATATGTCGGGGACCGGCTCGACAACGACGTGCTGCCCGCGCGCGCCGTCGGCATGCGCACGGCCCTCATTCGCCGCGGGCCGTGGGGTCACATCCATGCGCGCCGGCCGGAAGCAGCGCTCGCCGACCTGCGCCTCGATTCACTGGATGACCTCGCGCGCGCGTTCGGCGCCTGACCGGGCGACCCCGCGCTCACGGCTCGCCCGGACCGAACGGCAGGCTGAACACGTACACGGTGTGAACACGTTCGCCACGTTCCCCGCCCCCCGCACTCCCGCACCGGCAGGATGGACCTGTGACGTCCCCCTCGATCGTGTGGCTGCGCGACGACCTGCGCCTGGCCGACAACCCCGCCCTGCGCGCGGCGATCGACCGCGACGAGCCTGTGGTCGTGCTGTACGTCCTGGACGAGGAGTCGGACGGCATCCGGGCGCTCGGCGGAGCCGCCCGCTGGTGGCTGCACCACAGCCTCGCCGACCTCGACACCCGCCTGCGCGATCGCGGATCGACGCTCGTGCTGCGACGCGGTCCGGCGGCACGCGTCGTGCGGGACGTCGTGGCGGATGCCGCCGCCGGCGCGGTCTTCTGGAACCGACGCTACGGCGGACCCGAGCGCGCCGTGGACGCCGAACTGAAGGCGGGGCTGCGCGACGCCGGCGTCGAGGTCGCCTCGTTCGCGGCATCCGTCCTGTTCGAGCCGTGGACCGTGCAGACCGGCGCCGGCGGGCCCTACGCGGTGTTCACCCCGTTCTGGAAGGCGTGCCAGGCGATGCCCGCTCCCCGCGCGCCGCTCCCGGAGCCGCGCGAGATCCCGGGGCCGGCGGCGGCTCCGGCATCCGACGAGCTCGACGGCTGGGGGCTGCTGCCCACGCGCCCCGACTGGGCCGAGGGCCTCCGCGAGACGTGGGAGCCGGGCGAGCTCGCCGCCCGCCGGCGACTGCGGGACTTCCTCGACGACGACCTCGCCGACTACGACCGAGCCCGCGACGAACCGGCCGCCGGCGTCACGTCGAACCTGTCGCCGCGGCTGCGCTGGGGCGAGCTGAGCCCCTACACGGTGTGGCACGAGACCGTGCGGTCCGAAGCCGCCGAGCGACACGCGGGTCCTGCCCAGCGCTTCCTGTCGGAGCTGGGCTGGCGCGAGTTCGCGTGGCACACGCTGTTCCACTTCCCCGACCTCGCCACGCGCAACTGGCGCGCGCAGTTCGACGCGTTCGCGTGGCCCCGCCTGAAGCCCACTCACCTCGAGGCCTGGCAGCAGGGCCGCACCGGCGTCCCCCTGGTCGACGCCGGCATGCGGGAGCTCTGGCGCACCGGGTTCATGCACAACCGGGTGCGGATGGTGACGGCGTCCTTCCTCGTGAAGAACCTCCTGATCGACTGGCGCCGCGGCGAGGAGTGGTTCTGGGACACCCTCGTGGATGCGGATGCCGCGGCGAACCCGTTCAACTGGCAGTGGGTCGCGGGGTCGGGGGCGGACGCCGCGCCCTACTTCCGCGTGTTCAACCCCGTGCTGCAGGCCGAGAAGTTCGACCGGCACGGGTCCTACATCGCGCAGTGGGCGCCCGACAGCGGCGAGCTCGAGCCGCTGGTCGATCTGAAGGCCTCGCGCCAGGCGGCGCTGGACGCATACGAGGCCGTCAAGCGGGCACGCTGAGGCGATGCCGTGGTGAGCGGAATAGAACGGATGCCGCTGGCGGTTGAGACGAGGCGATGAGCTCTACCGCGACACCGGCCCTGTCCGTCCTCGACCTCGTGCCGGTGCGCACGGGCCAGACGAGCGCGCAGGCGATCGCGTCGTCGATGGCGCTCGCGGCCACCGCCGACCGGCTCGGGTACCGCCGCTACTGGTTCGCCGAGCACCACAACATGCCGGCCGTCGCGTCGACGACGCCGCCGGTGCTGGTCGCCGCCGCCGCCTCACGCACCTCGCGCATCCGCGTCGGCTCGGGCGGGGTCATGCTGCCGAACCACTCGCCGCTGGTGGTCGCCGAGCAGTTCGCGGCGCTCGAGGCGATCGCTCCGAGCCGCATCGACCTGGGCCTCGGCCGCGCCCCGGGCTCGGACCCCGTCATCACACAGCTGCTGCGCCAGAGCGGCACGACCAGCGACGTCGAGCGGTTCCCCGAGAACGTGCGCGACATCGCCGCGCTGGTCTCGCCCGCGGGCGCCGGCATCCGCTTCTCGTCCGGCGGCACCTACGACGTGCACGCGACCCCCGCCGCGACCGGCGCACCCGAGCTGTGGCTGCTGGGCTCGAGCGACTACTCGGCGCAGCTGGCGGCCTCCCTCGGGCTCCCCTACGTGTTCGCGAACCACTTCTCGGGGCAGGGCCTCGAGCGCGCGCTCGAGCTGTACCGCACGCGGTTCCAGCCGTCCGAGGAGCACCCCGCACCGCGGACCTTCCTCACCGTCAACGCCATCGCCGCACCGACCTCCGAGGAAGCCGAGGAGCGCTCACTGCCGAACCAGCTGACGATGATGCGTCTGCGCACGAACAAGCCGCTGATCCCCGCCGAGACCGTCGAGCAGGCGCGGGCGAGCGCGGCGACCGTCGATGCGATGGGCGCGCAGATCATGGCATCGGCCCGTTCGACCTGGTTCGTCGGGACCGGTGAGGCCGTGGCGTCGCAGATCCGCGCCTTCGCGGCCGAGCACGGCGTCGACGAGGTGATGGTCTCGCCGATCGCCGGCGCGTACGACGGCGAGCCGCTGGACGCCTCGCCCGGGCGCGCGCAGACCCTCGATCTCATCGCCGCCGCGGCGGCGTGACCCGTCCCGCAGCGCCGCGGCGCCTGCGGCGGCTCAGACCCCGGGCTCGCCGCTGATGAGGCCGCGCAGCCAGTCGCGCGCCTCGACGAACACGTCGTCCGAATAGCGGTCGGGATACCGCACGACCGCGCGGTCGGCGCGCGGGTAGGACCCCAGGAAGATCACCTTCGGGCTGAACCGGCGCAGTCCCATGAGGGCGTCCGCCATCCGCTCGTTCTCGATGTGCCCGTCGGCGTCGACCACGAACCGGTAGCGTCCGAGCTCGTCGCCGATGGGGCGGGACGCCAGCAGCGACAGGTTGATGCCGCGGGTCGCGAACTGCTCGAGCATCTCCAGCAATGCGCCGGGGTAGTCGTCGGGGAGCTCGACGATGAGCGACGTCTTGTCGGCCCCGGTGGGCGGCGGCGGCACGACCGGGCGGCTGACCAGCACGAATCGCGTCACGGCGTTGGGGTTGTCGCCGATGCCCGACGCGAGCAGCTCCAGGTCGTGGTGCTCGAGGATGCCGGGCGCCGCGATGGCGGCGTGGGCGTCGCTGGTCCCGTCGAGCAGGCCCATGGCGCTGGCGACGTTGCTCGCCGCGGGGATGTGCGCGTGCCCGGGGAGGGTGCGCGTCAGCCACTGCAGGCACTGCGCGTACGCGACGGGGTGACCCGAGACCAGCGAGACGTCCTCGAGCCGCGTGCCGCGACGGCCGACGAGGACGAAGTCGACCGGCACGAGGTACTCGCCGATGATCCGGAGACCCGGCATCGTGGCGAGGGCGTCCTGGGCGGTCGAGACGCCGCCGTCGACGGAGTTCTCGATCGCGATCATCGCCGCGTGGGAACGGCCCTCGACGACATCCGCCAGCGCCTCGCCGACGTTGTGCACGGGCCGCCAGTACTGATCGCGCGCCTCGGCGACCTGCGCGAGCGCAGCCTCGGTGAACGTGCCCGCCGGGCCCAGGAAGCTGTACGTGCGGCGGGTTTCCGCCGCTGCGTCGAGGTCGCTCATCACGGATCAAGCCTAGCCAGGGACCTTCGGCACTGGCCCGTCGCGCCGACCGGGCTCACCCTGGGCGCATGGCACGCATCCTCGTCGCCTATGCGACCAAGCATCACTCCACCGCCGAGATCGCCCAGGCGATCGCGGACGAGCTGCGCTCGCGCGGCCACGACGCCGACTGCCTCGACGTGCACGACGCGCACGCGCGCGGCTACGACGCGGTCGTCCTCGGCAGCGCCGTCTACATGGGACGATGGCGCCGCGAAGCTCGCCGCTTCCTCTCGCACGAGAGCGACATCCTCGCGCTCACGCCCTTCTGGGTCTTCAGCACGGGTCCGGTCGGCGAGCCGAAGAGCGCCCCCGACGAGGACGAGAAGTGGCTCGAACCCGAAGCCGTCATCGCCCAGGCCGAGGCCCTGAACGTGCGCGAGCACGTCGTGTTCGGCGGACGCATGCCCCGCGATCCCCACGGGTTCATCGAGTCCTCGATGGCGCGCAACACCCCCGAGGAGTTCCAGGATCTGCGGGACTGGGAGCAGATCCGCGCCTGGGCGGCGAAGATCGCCGCACAACTGTGACACGTCTGCGCACGCGGGGCCCGGCAATGACAGACTGGGCACATGAGTCGCGCAGGACAGCCCGCCGAAGCATCCGACCTCATCGACATCGATGAGCTGATCAACGCCTACTACGACCGAACGCCCGACCCTCAGGTGGCCGCGCAGCGCGTCGCCTTCGGCACGAGCGGCCACCGCGGATCGAGCCTGTCGACCAGCTTCAACGAGTGGCACATCCTCGCCACGACGCAGGCGATCGTCGACTACCGCACCGAGCAGGGCATCACCGGCCCCCTCTTCCTCGGCCGCGACACGCACGGCCTGTCGCTGCCGGCCGAGCGCACCGCGATCGAGGTGCTCGTGGCCAACGGCGTCGACGTGCGCGTGGACTCGCGCGACTCGTGGGTGCCGACGCCCGCGCTCAGCCACGCGATCCTCGCCTACAACAAGGGGCGGAGCGAGGCGGATGCCGGCCGCGCCGACGGCATCGTCGTGACCCCCAGCCACAACCCGCCGCGCGACGGCGGCTTCAAGTACAACCCCCCGCACGGCGGCCCCGCCGACACCGATGCGACCGGGTGGATCGCCGCCCGCGCGAACGACCTCATCGCCGCCGGGCTCGACGGCGTCAAGCGCACCAAGTTCGCCGACATCGACGGAGACGCGCTCGATCACTACGACTTCCGCGAAGGCTACGTGGCAGACCTCGGCCAGATCATCGACGTCGAGGCCATCAAGACCGCGGGTGTGCGGATCGGCGCCGACCCGCTCGGCGGCGCCTCCGTCGACTACTGGGCGCTCATCGGCGAGAAGTACGGGCTCGACCTCACCGTGGTCAATCCCGAGGTCGACCCGACGTGGCGCTTCATGACCCTCGACTGGGACGAGAAGATCCGGATGGATCCGTCGTCGCCGTCGGCGATGGCGTCGCTGGTCGCCCGCCGCGAGGAGTACGACATCCTCACCGGCAACGACGCGGACGCCGACCGGCACGGCATCGTCACGCCCGACGCGGGCCTGATGAACCCGAACCACTACCTCGCCGTCGCCATCGACTACCTGTGCGCGCACCGCCCGGGCTGGCCGGCCTCGGCGGCCGTGGGCAAGACACTCGTCAGCTCGATGATCATCGACCGCGTTGTCGCCGCGGAGGACCGCACGCTTCTGGAGGTGCCGGTCGGATTCAAGTGGTTCGTGCCGGGCCTGCTGGACGGCTCGGTCGTGTTCGGCGGCGAGGAGTCGGCCGGCGCCTCGTTCCTCCGCAAGGACGCCTCGGTGTGGACGACCGACAAGGACGGCATCCTGCTGTGCCTGCTCGCCGCCGAGATCCTCGCGGTCACGGGCAAGACGCCCTCGCAGCGGTACGCCGAGCTCGAGGCCGAGTACGGCTCGTCGGCCTATCAGCGGGTCGACGCCCCGGCGACGCCGGCGCAGAAGGCGGCGCTGTCGAAGCTCGCCCCCGAGGCGGTCACCGCCACGGAGCTCGCGGGCGACCCGATCACCGCGAAGCTGTCGCACGCACCCGGCAACGGGGCCGCGATCGGCGGTCTGAAGGTCCAGACCGAGTTCGCGTGGTTCGCCGCGCGGCCGTCGGGCACCGAGGACGTGTACAAGCTGTACGCCGAGTCACTGAAGGGACCCGAGCACCTCGCGCAGGTGCAGGAGGAGGCCCGCGCGGTGGTCAGCGCCGCACTCGCCGACGCATGACGCGCCGGACCCTCATCGTCGACTTCGACGGAACGGCCTGCGTGGGCGACGCCCCGGCGCTCGATTACGCCGCAGCGCTCGACCCGCTCGCCGAGGGCCTCGACCTGCTGCGGCGCGTGCAGAGCTGGCTGGAGGACCCGCACGCCACCGCCGGCGCCGACGAGGACCTGCGCCACGCGGATGACGTCTACCAGGCCGCGTGGGCCATCGCCCAGGCCGCCGACATCCACCCGCAGCGGATCAGCGAGGTCTACCTCGCCTCGCGGGCCCGGCTGTCGGCCGGCGAGCTCCACGCCGAGCGCGCGCCCGGCCTGGAGGACCTGAGCGCGGCCGTCCGGGATGCGGGCGGACGGATCGTGCTGGTCACGAACGCGCCGCGTGAGGGCCTCGATCAGATCTTGGACAGGCTCGAGATGACGCACCTGTTCGACCACGTCGTCGGCGATGCCGGCAAGCCCGCCGGGCTCGGCCACATCATCGCCGAGGTCGCCGGGGTCGACGGCGGGGATTCGGTGGCGAGCATCGGAGACATCTGGCGCAACGACCTCGAGCCCGTCCGCGCCCTGGGCGGGCGGACGGGACTGATCGACCGCTTCGCGCTGAGACGCGGTCCCGCGGACTGGAGCGCTCCGTCTCTCGACGGGCTCGTCCCCGCCGTCGCCGCCTGGGCGCGCGGCCTCTGAGACGCACGATCGTTTACGGCGTGGCGACGACTCTGTAAACAACTCGCTACGTCTGCCTATGTGACGGCCTCGCGGCCCGCAGGGGTGGCTAGCGTGGGCCGGAGTGCACGGCCTCACAGCAATCTCGCGGCCGACAGCATCCGGACCGGCGCGGCCGACAGCATCCGCGCGTCACCAAGAAGGAGAACCACGTGCGCAATCACAAGTTCCTGGGCGCCGTCGCGGTCGCGGCGGGGCTCGGACTCACGCTCGCCGGCTGCGCGAGCAGCCCCAGCGGCAGCACCGAGGAGACCGCTGCCGCCGACCCGGAGTCGATCGTCCTGGGCCTGGTGCCCTCGCAGGACGTCGACCAGCTGGTCACCGACGGCGACACGCTCGCGGGCCTGCTGAGCGATGAGCTCGGAGTCCCGGTCGAGGTCAACATCACCGACAACTACGCCGGACTCGTCGTGGCGATGCAGACCGACCAGGCGCAGATCGGCATGTTCGGCCCCATCGGCCTCGTGCAGGCGCAGGACGAGGCCGGCGCCGTGCCGGTGCTGCAGTCGGTGCGCTACGGCGACAGCGTCTACGTGACCCAGTGGTTCACGAACGACCCCGACACGTTCTGCCTCGATGACATCGTCACCGAGACCGACGAGGACGGCGTCGACTACCTCTTCTGCAACGGCACCGAAGAGGGCAACGTCGGCCCGCTCGGCGAGGACGCCCTGGCGCTCGTCGCGCAGGACGAGACGATCGCGTTCGTCGACGAGGGCTCCGCATCGGGCTACTACTACCCGGCCACGCAGCTCCAGCAGCTCGGCCTCGACCCGTTCGACCTGAGCGGCGCGTTCTTCGCCGGCGGCCACCCCAACGCCGTCCGCGCGGTCTACGACGGCGATGCGACCGTCGGCGTGAGCTACAACGACGCCCGCACCGGCCTCGCCGAGGAGACGCCCGACATCGGCACCGAGGTCGTCGTCTTCGCGCACTCGACCCTCATCCCCAACGACGGCGTCTCGGTCTCGGGCTCGCTCTCGGAGGAGTGGCAGCAGAAGATCACCGACGCGTTCCTCGCGATCGCCGACACCGAGGAGGGCGCCGCGGCGCTCGACGCGGTCTACGAGATCGACGGACTCGTGCCGGCCGACCTCGACGCGATCGACCAGGCCCGCGCGGTCTACGAGAACTTCGGCTGACCCGACCCACACACTCCGGGTGGAGGGGTCGCCCCCTCCACCCGGAGTCGCGAGAGTAGTTTCTGTGATCCGCTTCGACAACGTCTCGGTCCGCTACCCGACCGGCACGCTCGGGCTCGACGGCATCGACCTCGAGATCCCGGACGGCCAGTTCGTCGTGGTGGTGGGCCTGTCCGGCGCCGGCAAGTCGACCCTGGTGCGCACCATCAACGGACTCGTCCCCACCACCTCGGGGACGCTTCAGGTCGACGACCGCGTCGTCAGCGGCGCGAGCAAGCGCCAGCTGCGGCGCCTGCGCGCCCAGGTCGGCATGATCTTCCAGTCGTTCAACCTCGTCACCCGCACGAGCGTCATGAACAATGTGCTGGTCGGCCGCCTCCACGCGACCTCGTGGTGGCGTTCGCTGCTGGGGCTCTGGAAGCCCGCCGACCGCGAACTCGCGTTCGAGGCGCTCGAACGCGTCGGCATCGTTGACAAGGCGTGGGTGCGCGCCTCGCAGCTGTCGGGCGGCCAGCAGCAGCGTGTGGCGATCGCCCGCGCCCTGGCGCAGGAACCCAAGGTGATCCTCGCCGACGAGCCGGTCGCCTCGCTCGACCCGCCGACCGCGAACCAGGTGATGCGCGATCTCGAGCGCATCAACCGCGAACTCGGCATCACCACCGTCGTCAACCTGCACTTCCTCGACCTCGCCCGCCGCTACGGCCAGCGGATCATCGGCATGCGACAGGGACGGATCGTCTTCGACGGCACCGCCGACGAGGCCGACGACGCGGTCTTCGAGGAGATCTACGGCCGATCGCTCACCGCCGCCGACGTCCTTCCCGGCGACGCCGCGGCCGAGACCACGACGACCGGCGACGCACCGGCATGACGACCGTCATCCCCGCACCGCGCCCCGGCACGGCATCCCGCCGACCGGTGAAGCCGCGCGCACCGTGGACGCTGTGGGCGGGGCTCGCCGCCGCCGTGGTGCTCACGGTCTGGGCCGGCCTGGGCATCGAGTTCACCCTCGTGCCGCTGTTCACCGACTTCGGCCGCGGCTGGGTCGTGATCGAGCAGTTCCTCAACCCCAACTGGGGCTTCATCTTCCAGGTCGGGAACGCCTGGTTCGAGACGCTCGCGATCGCCGTGCTCGCGAGCCTCGGCGGCTGCCTGCTCGGCCTGATCGCGGCGATGCTCGCCTCGAAGGTGACGCTGAGCAATCCCGTCGCTCACCAGATCGTCAAATGGACGCTGTCGGTCGTGCGCTCCATCCCCGACATCGGCTACGCGTTCCTCTTCGTCGCGCTCGTCGGCGTCGGCTCGCTCGCGGGCATCCTGGCCCTGGTCATGTTCAATCTCGGCATCGTCGCCAAGCTCACGAGCGAGTCGATCGACGCGGTCGATCGCGGACCGATCGAGGCCGTCGACGCGTCTGGCGCGAACGGCATCGATCGCGCGCGGTGGGCGGTGTACCCGCAGGTGCTGCCGAACTTCCTCAGCTACAGCCTCTACGTGTTCGAGCTGAACATCCGCGCCTCGATCGTGATCGGACTCGCCGGCGCCGGCGGCATCGGAAACGTCATCATCGTGCAGCTGGGCCGCTTCGCGTGGGAGAACGTCTCGGCACTGTTCATCGCGACGTTCGTGGTGGTGCTGCTCGTCGACATCGCCTCGCAGGTCGTCAGGCGGAGGATCACGTGAGCACGTCGATGATGCGGCCCGCGCCGCCGAGCAAGCTGTGGCCGACGATCTGGCTCATCGTGTCGGCGATCGTCGTCGTCGCGGCGATCTGGGCGGTCGACGCGAAGTGGGCCAGGATGCTGGACCTCCCCGGCGCTTTCGTCAACTACGCGGTGCTGATGGGCGAGGGCGTGGTCCAGAACCCGTTCGTCGACCCGTGGAGCGAGTACTGGAGCCTCGCGACCAGCCGCATGCTCGAGTCGGTGCAGATGGCGTGGATCGGCACGCTCATCGGCGCCGTGCTCTCGCTGCCCCTCGGCTTCCTCGCCGCACGCACGATCGCGCCCGCCGGCGTGGTGGTCGTCGTGAGGCAGTTCCTCAACGCCATCCGCGCGCTTCCCGAGATCGTGCTGGCGATCGTGCTGATCATGCCGATCTTCGGGCTCGGTCCGCTCACGGGCGCGCTCGCGCTCGGCGTCGGCTCGATCGGCACGCTCGGCAAGCTCACCGCCGAGGCGATCGAGTCGATCGATCCGGGCCCGGTCGAGGCGGCGCTCGCGTCGGGTGCAGGCGCGTCCCAGCGCATCCGCTGGGCGATCCTGCCGCAGGCGTTGCCCGAGATCGTCGCGTTCTGGCTGTACCGGTTCGAGATCAACATCCGCGCCAGCGCCGTCCTCGGCGTCATCGGCGCAGGAGGCATCGGGTCGCTGCTGTCGCAGCTGTTCAATCGCCGCGAATGGGCGCAGATCGGCGTCACTCTCGTCGTGATCATCGTCGTGACGATCCTGGTGGACACCGTCTCGGGCGCCGTCCGCGCGCGCATCATCTCCGGCGGCAGCCGCCGGACCCGCCGCCGCGAGCGTCGCGAACAGGCCGAAGCGATCGTCTGACCCGCACGTATCGTCGAGTGCACATGCTCTCGCCGGGTGCACACGCTCGTGACGGTCGATTTCGTGTGCACTCGGCGAGAAGATACGCACTCGCCGACGCGAACAAAGGGGAAGCGCTTTCCGTGAATCTGCGGAACAATGGGGGCATGCGCACAGAACGCGATGGAGCCGCTGTCCGATGAACGCTGCCGCACCGATCCGCACGGCCGTCGTGGGCGCCGGGGGCATCGCCCGCGGCATCCACCTTCCCGCCCTCGCCGGCAACCCCGACACCGAGATCGTCGCCGTCGCGGACGTGGATGCCGCTCGCGCCCGCGCGGTCGCCGACGAGTTCGGCGTGACGGATGCCTTCACCGACGTCGACGCGATGCTCGCGGCATCCGCCCCCGACCTCGTCGTCGTCGCCACTCCCCCGGGCGCCCACAGAGAGGCCACCATCGCCGCGCTCGACGCGGGCGCGTGGGTGTGGTGCGAGAAGCCGCCCGCGCTGAGCCTCGCCGACTACGACGAGATGGCGGCGCACGAGGGCGCGGACGGTCCGTACGCCTCCTATGTGTTCCAGCACCGCTTCGGATCGGCCGGCCGGCGCCTGCGCCGGCACCTGGACGAGGGGACGCTCGGCGCTCCGCGCGTCGCCCAGTGCCACACCCTCTGGTACCGCGACGACGCCTACTTCGACGTGCCGTGGCGCGCCAAGTGGGCGACCGAGGGCGGCGGTCCGACGATGGGCCACGGCATCCACCAGATGGACCTGGCGCTGTCGATCCTCGGCGACTGGTCCGAGGTGACCGCCATGATGGCCACGCTCGCCCGCTCGACCGAGACCGAGGACGTGTCGGCGGCGATCGTCCGGCTCGAGTCCGGCGCCATGTGCGTCCTGACCAACAGCCTGCTCTCGCCGCGCGAGTCGAGCCTGCTGCGGTTCGACTTCGACGACGCCACCGTCGAGGTCGAGCACCTCTACGGCTACGACAACTCGCACTGGCGGTGGACGCCCGCGCCGCACGTGGACGCCTCGCAGACCGACGACTGGCTCCCCGAGACGGACGAGGCGAGCTCGCACGCCGCCCAGCTGCGCGTGCTCGTCGACGCGTTCCGCCGAGGCGTGCGCCCGCCCGCGAGCGGCGCCGACGGCCGCCGCAGCCTCGAACTCGTCGCCGGCATGTACAAGTCCGCGATCGAGGGGAGGCCCGTCCGGCGCGCGGAGCTCACCGCCGCCGACCCGTTCTTCGGCGCCATGAACGGCGGGGATCCGGATGCCGCCGCCCGCGCCTTCGGCAAGGAGCCCGCCCATGCCTGACTTCACGCTGTCGCTCACCGACACCGACGCGGTCGTCACCGCGTCCGGCGTCGACATCGCGCGGTACGTCTTCGATCCCGGCGGCGCGGCGTCCGAGGGCCCCAAGCCGTACCTGCATCCCGTGCGCGCGCTCGACGGGGCGGTGCTGTCGGCCTTCCGCCCGTGGGACCACCGCTGGCACAAGGGCCTGCAGATGACGTGGACGCAGGTGTCGGGGCAGAACTTCTGGGGCGGCCCGACGTTCCAGCGCGACGTCGGGTACACGCAGCTCGACAACGTGGGGCGGATGCGGCACGACCGCTTCACCGCGATGACGGATGCCGGCTCCGAGGTCGCGTTCACCGAAGAGCTCACATGGATCACGCAGGCCGGCGAGGAGTGGTTCACGGAGTCCCGCACACACCGCTTCCACGGCCTCGACACCGATCGCCGCCTGTGGATGCTCGACTTCGCCACGACGCTGCGCAACATCTCGGGCCGCGAGCTCGAGCTCGGCAGCCCGACGACCGAGGGGCGTCCGCATGCGGGGTACACCGGCTTCGCGCTCCGGATGCCGCGCGCCTGGACCGGCGGGCGCGTGCTGTCGGCCGACTCCGACGACGCCGATGCGCTGATGGGCGCCGTCACGCCATGGCTGGCGTTCTCGGGCGAGCACGACGAGGTCGACGGCGGGGCGACCGTGCTTGTGTTCGCGGGAACGTCGACGGGAGCGCCGCCCATCAGGTGGTTCGTCCGCAGCGAGCCGTTCCCGATCATGAGCCCCTCGGCGTCGTTCGACCGGCCGATCGTGCTGGCGCCGGGCGAGGAGGTCTCGCTGTCGCACCGGCACGTGTTCCTCGACAGCATCCCCGCGGCCGGGGAGCTGCGGACGCTGGCGGCGCAGGTGGCACCGTGAGCGCCGCTCCCCCGCTGTTTCCGGGCGGCGTCGCCGTCAGCAGCCTTCAGGTCTACGACTGGGACGCGGGCGACGGCTGCGCGGGCGGCTCCCCCCACCTCCACACCGCCTCCAGCGAGGGGTACGTCGCCACGGGCGGCTCGGGTGAGGTGCACACCGTCTCGTCCGCGGGGCGTGCGGTGCATCGCCTCGAACCGGGCGAGGTCGTGTGGTTCTCGCCGGGCACCGTCCACCGGCTCGTCAACCACGGCGATCTCGAGCTGGTGGTCGTCATGCAGAACGCCGGTCTCCCCGAGGCGGGCGACGCCGTCCTGACGTTCCCGACGGACGTGCTCGAGGACCCCGAGGCGTACGCCGCCGCGGCGGCTCTGCCGGCATCCGCCTCCGACGAGGAGCGAGCGGATGCCGCACGCGCGCGCCGCGACCTCGCCCTGCGCGGCTACCGTCAGCTGCTCGACGATCTCGAGGCCCGCGGCTCCGCGGCCCTGGCCGATCTGCACCGGCGCGCGGCCGCACTCGTGCAGCCGAGGGTCGAACGCTGGCGGCGGCTGTGGTCGGCGACCGTCGAGGCCGAGACCGCGCGCACGCGGGAGCAGCTCGCGCGCCTCGCCGCGGGCGACCCGGCCATGCTGGCCGATGCCGCGGTGACCAGCGCCGCGCGGACTCCCGGGCCACGCCAGTACGGCATGTGCGGGCGCCTGCAGACGTGGGAGTGGCCGCAGCCGCGCGAAGACTGATCTCGGCGACGCCTCGACTCCTCGCCCGCGCCGAGTCCGATCGGGCGGCGCACGGAAGGCCCGGCACCCCTGACGGGATGCCGGGCCTTCGCCGTCGCGCTGACTACCGCACCCGGACCGTCAGCTCCTTCGAGCTGGTGGCACCGGCCGCGTTGGAGAACTCGGCGACGTACGTGTACGCGCCCGGGTCCCTGCCCGCGATGTACGTCGACGCGTGCTGCGCGCCGGGCGTGGCGGCGACGAGCTCCTGCTCATCGATCAGCACCCCGTTCTCGTACAGCTTGTACGTCGTCGCGTTCGTGCCCCACCACAGGTCGGCCGAGACGGTGTAGTTGCCGTCGCGGTCACGGTTGTCGTGCGACAGCTTGGGCACTGCGGGGGCGGCGTCCTTCACCGTGACGGTCGTGGACGTCGTCTCGGTCGAGCCGGCCGCGTTGACCAGCTCACCCGTGTAGACGTACGTGCCGTTCTCCTTCCCCGACACGTCGACCGTCGTGATCTGCGCATCCGGCGAATGGGGCTCGAGCAGCTGCGTCGAGATCAGCTCGCCGTTCTCGTAGAGGCGGAAGACGGACCCGTTGACACCCCACCAGAGGTTCATCGAGATCGTGTACTCGCCGTCGTGCAGACCGTCGTCCCACCCGCTGTTCGACGAGAGGTCCCCGCGGCCCGGGGCCTCGGTCGCGCCCTCGTCGGAGAACACCAGCACCTGAGCCGACTCGGTGGCGACCAGGCCGTCGTGGTTGACCGCGCGCACCGTCAGGGTGTGCGCTCCGACGAGGCCGTCGAGGTCGATCACGTCGCCGTTCGCGACCGCCGCGCCGTCGAACGCGATGTCGAGGTTGCGCACTCCCGACTCCGGATCCTCGGCCGACACGTCGACCGTGAGCGAACCCGAATCCGGCAGCAGCGACCCGCTGGCGGGAAGCCCCGACAGCACCGGCGCGGTGTCGTCCGAACCGCCCGTCGGCGATCCCGTGACCGCGACCGAGGGCAGCGGCGGCTGCTCCATGCCGTCGCCGATGAAGAAGCTCGGCCACGGCGGCTGGTTGTAGCCGGTGTTCTGCCACGCGACCGCCGTGCGGTACATCGTGTCGTGCATCAGGGTCGGGATGCGTAGCTCGGTCTCGTCGGTGGTGGAGTAGATGCGCAGCTCGCTCGAGTCGGCCGAGCGCCACGCGATCTCTTCGCGCCAGTCTCCGAACAGATCCGCCTGCACGTTGGGCGTGCCCTTGGTGCCGTTGTTCGAGCGCGCCCCCTCGTCGGAGAAGATGACCTCTTCCTCCTCGGTCTCCCAGTTCCACTTGGAGATCGTCGGATAGCCCCAGTAGGGCTCCTGATAGAAGTGGTGGTCCACGATCTCGCGCAGCGGATCGCCGTCGAACCAGGCCATGAAGTTCGCCGCGGGGATCGTGTCGGCGATCTGCGTCCCATCGGCTGCCATCAGGTAGCCCACCCGGCTGTTCCACGAGGCGTCGCCGCCGATGGCCCAGCTCTCGGCACCGGCGTAGCGCGGGTCGATGTCGCCGGAGGCGGCACGGCCCGTGTCGACCGTCGCCGGAACCGACCACAGGATCTCACCGGTCCGCGAATCGCGCATCGTCCCTCCGCGGTTCCCGGCGGAGGCCATGTCCTCGTGGGCCGAGAACGTCTCGAAGCCGGGGCGGCTCGGGTCGAGGTCGCTGGTGTGCTGCGCATCGCCGTGTCCGAGACCCGTCGAGTAGAGCAGCTCGCCGTTGTCGTCGACCGTGGCCGATCCGAAGAGCACCTCGTCCTTGCCGTCGGCGTCGACGTCCGCGACCGCGAGCGAGTGGTTGCCCTGGCCGTAGAAGCCGTACGAACCCTCGTCGTTCGAGTCGATCACCCACCGTTCGATGAGCTTCTCGCCGTCGAAGTCGTACGCCGCCATCACCGAGCGGGTGTAGTACCCGCGGCTGAACAGCGCGCTCGGCTTCTCGCCGTCGAGATAGGCGACGCCCGCGAGGAACCGGTCGACGCGGTTGCCGTAGCCGTCTCCCCACGCTCCGACGTCACCGCGCTCGGGCGTGTAGTCGATCGTGTCGATCGCCGCACCCGTCTGCCCGTCGAACACCGTCAGGTACTCCGGCCCGCTCAGCACGTAGCCCGAGCTGTTGCGGTAGTCGGCGCTGGCGTTGCCGATCGGCTGGCCGACGCCGTCGATCGTCCCGTCACCGGTCTTCACGATCATCTCGGCTCCGCCGTTCCCGTCGAAGTCGTAGACCATGAAGTGGGTGTAGTGGGCGCCCGCACGGACGTTGACGCCGAGGTCGATCCGCCACAGCCGCGTCCCGTCGAGACGGTACGCGTCCAGGTAGACGTTGCCGGTGTAGCCGGCCTGCGAGTTGTCCTTCGCGTTGGAGGGATACCACTTGACGAAGTACTCGTACTGCCCGTCGCCGTCCACGTCGCCGACGCTGACGTCGTTGGCCGAGTAGGTGTAGGGCTGGCCGTCCTTGGTGTACGAGTCCGCCGGCTTCTGCAGCGGCACCGACAGGTGATCGCCGGTCTGGACGCCGAACTCGTCGGTCTCGGTGGTCTCCACATCGTTCAGCACCTTCGTGACGAAGTAGGTGGAGTCCGCCGTGCCGTCCGCGTCGAGCAGGTTCGTCGAGTCGGTGATCGGCTCGTCCGTGATCTGCTTCCCGTCGCGGTAGACGTGGAACGAGACGGATGCCGGATCGGTCCCGAGCAGTCGCCACGTCACCAGGACGCCCTCGTCGGCCTGCACCGCCATCGGAGCGCGATCCAGGTACTCGACCTGGCGCTGCAGCACCGTGACCGCCTCGGTCGCGAGCTGCTCCGACGCCGCCCCTGCGCCGCCGGCATTCACCGCGATCACCGTGTAGTAGTACGGGATCGTCGTGAGAACCTCGTCGGCGTCGGTGTACCGGTTGGTGTCGGCCACTCCGACCAGGTCTCCCTGCTCCCCTTCGATGGTCGAGCGGAAGACGAGGTGATAGAGCGCATCGACGGGGGCGGCCCAGCCGATCTCCACCTCGCGCTTCTCGATCCGCTCCACCGAGAGGCCGGCGGGTGCGGCGGGGACGTCGACGGTCTCGTCGATGAACGACACGTCCACGGTCGCCGACGGCACCGACTCCAGGTCGGTCTGGTCGACGGCGGTGACGTGGTAGACGTAGTCGAGACCGACCCGGGCGCTCGTGTCCACGAACTCGGGCTCGCCCACGACGCCGACGAGCACGGGCTTCGGGTCGAACGGCGACTGCCGGTAGACGTTCCAGGTGAGCCCCGGCTCGTCGTCCCACTCCAGCGACACCGTGGGCGCCGCGGGGTCTGCGTCGATGCCCGCCAGCGCGAAGCCGGTGGGGCCGAGCAGGATCGGCGTGACCTCGAGACCGTTGAACCGCGTGCCCGCGGCGCTGCCGTAGGCCTCGACGTTCAGCTGGCCGTCGGTGACGAGGAACGGACCGCGCAGCGTCTCGTTGACGCCGCCGCGACCGGCGTTGCCGGTGCCCGCGTCGCGCCCCTCGACGCGGAAGCTGGTGCGCGTCGTGCCGATCCAGTCGCCCGAGTAGGTCTTCACCGAGTAGGTGCCGTTGGGCACGTCGAGGATGAAGGTGCTCGAGTCCCCGGGGAGCATGAAGTCCCGCACGAGGTCGTTCGCCGCGCCGTCCGCGTCACCGCGGTCACGTCCGGCGTTCCACGCGAGTGCCGTCTCGAAGCCGTAGCCGCGCTCCTCGGTGTAGGCCATGTCGGGCGTCACCTCGGTGTAGCCGGGCATGAGCGGGTTGCCGGTGAGCTGGAAGTCGAACTTGTACAGCGCCTCCTTCGTGGTGAAGGTCACCGTCTCGCTCGGCTCGGAGTCGCCGCGGCCGTTGACCGCCACGACGTAGTACGCGTACTCGACGCCCTCCTCGAGACCCTGGACGATGGAGCTCGTCTGCGTGACGCTCCCCACCAGGGCGAACTCGGAGTCGGGCTCCGACACGGCGCGACGGTAGATCTTGTAGATGTCCGCCGTCGCGGAGGCGTCCCACTGCAGGGTCGCGCCGCCGTTGCTGATCGCGCCCGCGACCAGGTTCTGCGGTGCGGCCGGCACCTCGGCGGGCGGCTCGACGTCCACGACCTTCTCGGACAGCGGATCGTCCAGGTCGGCGACGTCCTGCGCGATCAGGCGGGCCATCTGGATGGCGCCGTACTCCTGGAAGTGCGTGTCGTCCACCGTCCCGGAGGGGCGGTTGGGGAAGATGCCCGGGTCGACGTGGAGGAACACGGCCTTGGCCGCCTCGGGCCCGATCTCGTCGAGGTAGGCACGGCTGGAGGCCGACAGGTCGACCAGAAGCACGTCCTCCTCGACGGCGAGCTCGGTCATCTTCGCCACGTAGTCAGGGAAGCTGACGTTGAAGATGCCCGTCTCGGCGTCGAAGCTGCGCCGCGAGACCGGGGTGACCAGGATCGGGGTCGCACCGCGCTGGCGCGTGCCCTCGACATACACCCGCAGGTACTCCTTGTAGTCCTCGGGGCTGGCGTACCGGTCGTCGACGCCCTGGGTGGCGTCGTTGTGGCCGAACTGGATCAGGTGGTAGTCGCCGGGGCGGATGGCGCGGAGGATCTCGTCGAGACGCCCCTGCGTGATGAAGTTCTTGGACGAGCGGCCGCCGATGGCGTGGTTGGCGAATGCCATGTCGTCCACGAAGAAGCGGTCGATCATCTGCCCCCAGCCGGCCTGCGGCGCGTAGGCGATCGGATCGTACGTCTGCACCGTGGAGTCGCCCGAGATGTACGCGGTCGTGATGGCTCCGGCCAGACGATCGGGCAGGCGCGTGATCGTCAGCGCATTGAGGACCGCGGTCTCGCCTCCGCCCAGCTGGAGTGTGAGGATGCCGTCGACGAGGGCGATGGTGAACGCCATCTCGAGGTAGTCGCCGGCGAGCTGCGGGTTCTCCTGCACCTTCTGGATCGACTCGGTCGTGATGGTGAGCACGCTGTCGGAGTCTTCGTCGCCCGCGATCAGCTGCACCGCGTAGTCGCCGTCACCGAGGTCGACCTCGAAGACGGCGCCGTCGACGGCGACGAAGTCGCTGCGCAGGGCGTCGTCGGTGGCGCGGTCGATGTCCGCGGTCTCGGCATCCGGCGCCGTCGTGAAGCCGTAGCCCCACTCATCGTCGTAGGTCGTCGCACTCGTGACCGGAAGGGCGCCGTCCGAGACCTCGCCCGGGCCGAAGTCGAACGTCACGACGTCGCCCTCCGGCAGCGGTTCGGGTGCGATGTAGACCGGGGAGTCGACGATCGTCGGCGGCGACGTGCCGGCCGCGTTGCCCACGGTCACGCGGTAGGAGTAGGCCGCCTCGGTGTCGACGCCGGTGTCGGTGTATCCGGGTACGTCGACCGTCGCGAGTTCGGCGAACTCCTCGGTGCCGCCCGCTGCGCGCTCCACGAGGTACGACTCGGCATTGGCGACCGCCGACCACGTGAGGACGACGGTGTCGGTCGTGACCAAGGCGACCGCGAGGTCGGACGCCGCGCCGGGCGCCTCGAGTTCGGGGATCTCACCGCTGGCGACCTCTGCGGACGGGTCGGACACGACCTCGTACGCGCTGACGCCGACCACGCGGTAGGCGTAGGAGCCGCCGACGCTCACGGACTCGTCGGCGTACGTCGTCTCGGTGACGCCGTTCGCGAGTTCGCTGAAGGCGCCCGGCGTGCCGGCGCCGTCGACGTCGGCCCGCTCGATCGTGTAGGACTCCGCGCCGTCGGAGGCCGTCCAGCCGAGCTCCACGACGTCGTACGCGACCCGCGTGATGACGACGTCCGCGGGGACGGCGGGCACGACCGGGGAGATCTCGATCCCGTTCACGAGTCCCGCGATGCCGCTGCCCGAGAATCCCGCCGTGAGCTGACCGTCCTCGACGGTCGTGCGGAAGGTCTCGGTGACCGCGGCCTGGCGGGCGGAGACGCGCCCGGCCTCCTCGCCTTCGAGCGTCACGGTCGTGTTGACCGTGCTGGTGCCCGCGAGCTGGTCGCCCGACGTGATCGCGACGTCGTACTCGCCGTCGGGGAGGTCGACGAGGAACTCCCACGTCCCGCCGCCGACCCAGTCGTTGGCCATGGGGTCGGCCGGGTCCGTGCTGCCGGTGCGGTCGCGCGAGGTGAGCGAGACGCCCTCCGCGGGGACGATCCCGAAGCCGGCCGTCGCGTCGTAGGCGGTGTCGGGCGCGACCTCGGTCCACCCGTCGGCCACCGCGCTCGACCCGGTGCCGAAGTCGAACCGGTAGACCCCGTCCTCGTTCGGCTCGATGCCGGCTGCCGCTCCCCCGGGGGCGACGGCGAGCAGGGCCCCCACCACGGCGGCGCTCGTCGCGGCCGCGGTGATGCGCCGCCCGCGACGGGCGCGGGATGGGGGTGGCGCGTAGCTGGTCTGCTCGTGTCTGGCGGCATCTGACCGCTCGGACGGATGGGGCACGGTTCCTCCTTGTGTCTGCATCGGCAAAGGAGCGAACGGATGGCGCTGCGGCGCGACATCCTCTCGCGGTGAACCGGGCGCGTACGAACTCGAGCCCTGTCGTTTGTTCAGTTGCGGCCGGGCGTCCCGGCGGTGACGGACCCAGAGCGGAAAGCGTATTCCGTCCTGAATGCGGAGCAGTCTCGCACGGTTCCGGAACGCTTGGCAAGGGCTTTCCAGAAACGATTCCCGAAATCGCCGCAGGGCTTGCGGGACGCCGGACGCCTGCCCTAACGTCAGCCGCGAAACGTTTCTGAGCGCGTCGCGGGGTGACTACGGACCTCCCCGCAGGCGCGCACCCCGCAGCAGTGCGGGGCGGCGGCCCGGGCCGCCGGCCATCTGTCCGCGTCGCCGCCAGGCGGTGACCGCGCCCGCTCTACGATGGAGTCATGCCTCGGCGGGGAGGCGAAGCAGGCTGGACGAGGTGAGCGCGATGCGGCGGGTGGGGATCCGTGACGTGGCCGCCCGCGCGGGCGTCTCCATCAGCACCGTGTCGAACGCGCTGAACCGGCCGCACCTCGTCAGTGAAACCCTTGTCGAGCGCGTCCGCTCGGCCGCCGATCAGCTCGGCTATGTTCCGCTCCAGGCGGCTCAGCAGCTGCGCGCCGGACGCAGCGGGCTGCTCGGGATGACCGTCATCAACATCACCAACCCGTTCTTCGCAGAACTCGTCGCCGGCGCCGAGGACGCCGCATCCGCGGCAGGGCTGCGCGTCCTCGTCGGCAACAGCAGCGACGACATCGCCAAGGAGCGCGACCACCTCGAGCTGTTCGAGCGGGTGCAGGTCGAGGGAGCGCTGGTGAGCCCCTTCGGCGACACCGGCCCGTGGCTGGATCGGCTCCGCCGGCGAGGCATCCCCGTCGTGCTCGTGGACTACAGCGACGACGCCGGAGTGCTGCCCTCGGTGTCGCTGGACGACGTCGCCGGCGGGCGCATGGCCGCCGAGCACCTGCTGCAGCTGGGCCGACGGCGCCTCGCCTTCGTGGGCGCCCGGGACGAGGTGCGCCAGATCCGGGAGCGTCTCGCGGGCGCGCGATCCGCCGTGGCGAGCCACCCCGGCGCGACGATCGAGCCCGTCTGGGACACGCACACGTCCACGCAGGCGGGGCGGGCCTTCGGCACCTGGCTCGCGCAGCGGCCGCCCGACGAGCGGCCCGACGGCATCCTCGCCGCCAACGACCACCTGGCGATCGGACTCCTCCACGGCCTCGTCTCCGAGGGGGTGCGCGTCCCCGAGGACGTCGCCGTCGTCGGCTACGACGACATCGAGTTCGCGGCCGTCGCCGCGGTGCCCCTGACGTCGGTGCGCCAGCCCGCCCGCGAGATGGGCCGGGCGGCCGCCGATCTGCTGCTGGCGCACCTCGCCGGCGACGCGGCGGACGAGCGCCGCGACATCGTCTACCAGCCCGAACTGGTCGTGCGGGCCTCGACCGTCGGCGACGCCGGGCTCAGCTGACCAGGAGCGAGCCCTTCGACGGGGCATCGCCGTCGCGGCGCTCGATCGCTCGCAGCGACCGCGCCACGAACGCCGCGATGCGGCGCGCTCCGCGCTCGTGGAAGTGCGTGTCGTCGGCGAGCCCGTCGGGCCACACCGGATGCTCCCCCGGCGCGAAGTGGCTGAGCAGCTCGCGCGACGCCTCGGGACCGAGGTCTTCGTAGAGCCACGTCGTGAAGACCGTGAGGTCGATGAGCGGAACATCGAGGTCGTGCGCGAGGTCGCGGACCGCGTTCGGGTAGTCCCCGTGGGTCGGCGTGATCCGCCCGCCCTCGAACCACCGCCGCTCGCACGAGGTGCACAGTACGGCCCGCGCACCGAGCCCGGCCACCTGCTCGACGAACGTTCGCAGCCGCTCAGTGTAGCCGCCCCGCGAAGCGAGCAGGTCGGGCTCCTTCTGATCGTTGTGCCCGAACTGGATGATCACGGTGTCGCCGGCCCGCACGCCCGCCATGAGCTCGTCCCAGCATCCGCTCCGGATGAACGACTCCGTCGTCGCTCCGCCGAAGGCGAGATTGCGCACGGGTTCGTCGACCCAGGGCTCGAGGTACGAGCCCCACCCGGTCATCGGCAGCTCGGCCTCGGTCGGCGGGGCGACGGTGGAGTCGCCGGCCAAGTGGTACGTCATCGCTTCCTCTCCCGGCCGCCGTCGGCCCGGACCCGTTGACAGCGGCCATACGATGTTCATCATGCACCAGAAAGCGTTTACCGGCACGATCCGCATCGCGCAGGAGCCCCGCCCCGTTCGGTCGGTGCTGCGCCTGCTCGCCCGGCGCCCGGGCCGCATGACGCTCGCGGTGCTCGCCTTCGCGGTGAAGGAGATCCCGCTGTGGTTCCTCCCCGTCGTGACGGCCGAGATCATCGACATCGTCGCCACCGGCGGCGATCCGACGACGGTCCTCATCTGGTTCGCCGTCGCCGCCGTGCTCCTGCTGCAGAACTACCCGATGCACCTGGTGTACACGCGCAGCTTCATGACGGTCGTGCGCGATACCGGCGCGGACCTCCGCAACGCCCTCGCCGCGCGCCTGCAGAGCCTGTCGATCGGCTATCACACCCGGGTGAGCTCGTCGATCGTCCAGACCAAGGTCGTGCGCGACGTCGAGAACGTCGAGCTGATGCTGCAGCAGGTCACCCACCCGCTGCTGTCGTCCGCGATGGTGCTGGGCGGCGCGATCGCGATGACGGCGATCGCGGTCCCGGAGTTCCTGCCCGTCTACGCCCTGGCCGTCCCGATCGCACTCGGCCTGCGGTGGGCGCTCAGCCGCCGTTCGCGCATGCGCAACGAGGTGTTCCGGCGCGAGGTCGAGGGATTCGCCGCGCGCGTGGGCGAGATGGCCTCGCTCATCCCGGTCACACGCGCCCACGGTCTCGAGCAGACCGCGGTCTCGCGCGTCGCGACGGGGGCCGACGGCGTGCGCCGCGCCGGCCTGCACCTGGACATGCTCAACGGCCACGTCGCGTCGATCTCGTGGGTCGCCATGCAGCTGCTGGGGCTCGGATGCCTCGTGCTCGCCGCGATCTTCTCGCTCACCGGCATCCTGCCCATCACGCCGGGCGAGGTCGTGCTGCTGTCGACGTACTTCGCGCTGCTGACGCAGGGGCTGACCCAGCTGCTCATGCTCATCCCGGTCGGAGCCCGCGGGCTGGAGTCGATGCGCTCGATCTCGGAGGTGCTGCAGGAGCCCGACCTCGAGCAGAACGAGGGCAAGGCCGAGGTCGCCCGCGTCATCGGGCACCTCGAGCTCGAGCACGTGTCGCATCGCTACGCCGACGCCGAGCGGGACGCCGTCCGCGACGTCACCCTCGACATCACGCCCGGTGAGACCGTCGCCTTCGTCGGATCGTCGGGGTCGGGCAAGTCCACGATGCTCAACCTCGTGCTCGGCTTCGTCCGCCCCACGTCGGGCCGCATCCTGCTCGACGGCGTCGACATGCAGGAGCTCGACCTGCGCTCGGCGCGCCGATACGTGTCGGTCGTTCCGCAGGAGTCGGTGCTGTTCGAGGGGACCATCCGCGAGAACATCGCCTACGGTCTCGACCACGCAGACGACGAGGAGCTTCGCCGTGCCCTGCGCGACGCGAACGCGGCCGAGTTCGTCGATGCGCAGGGCGACGGCTGGGACACGGTGGTCGGCGAGCGCGGGGCGCGGCTGTCGGGCGGCCAGCGGCAGCGGCTCGCCATCGCGCGGGCCCTCGTGCGCGATCCGCGCATCCTGCTCCTCGACGAGGCGACGAGCGCCCTGGATCCCGAATCCGAGGAGCTCGTGAAGCAGGCCCTCGACCGCCTCATGCGGGGCCGGACGACGCTCGTCGTCGCCCACCGGCTGTCGACCATCCGGCGGGCCGACCGCATCGTCGTGCTCGAGCACGGGAGCATCGTCGAGCAGGGCTCGCACGAGGATCTCATCGAGCGCGGCGGCCGGTACGCCCACCTCCACGCCACCCAGGCCGGGGTCGCCCGGCCGTCCGAGACGGGATGACCATGATCGACCCCGACGCGCCCGCCCCCGGCGAGATCTTCCGCGACCCGGTCTACGACGGCGCGACCGACCCGACCGTCGTGCGCGACGACGCCGGCGGATGGTGGATGTTCTACACGCAGCGACGGGCGGCCCACCCCGACCCCGGCCCCGGCGTCGCGTGGGTGCACGGCAGTCGCGTGGGCGTCGCGCGCGGCGCGGACGGCGTCGACTGGAGCTACGTCGGCACCCTCGAGCCGGCCGCGGCCGGGCTGGCGCTGCGCGGGGACGGCCCGCCGGACGCGGTCGACGTCACCCACTGGGCGCCGGAGATCATCCACGACGGCACGCGCTGGCGCATGTACCTGACCGAGATCGCGGGCGTCCCGACGCAGTGGGCGGGCCACGAGCGCAGGATCGTGGAGTACGTCTCGGACGACCTCGCGACCTGGACGCGCCGCGGCCCGCTCGCCCTCGACAGCGACCTCGTGATCGACGCCGCCGTCACGCGGTGCCCGGACGGCCTGTGGCGGCTCTGGTACAAGGACGAGGCGGCCGGCTCGGTGACGAAGGCGGCGGTCTCCCGCGATCTGTCGGACTGGTCCCCGGCCGGCGTCGCGATCGGCGGGCGGCCCCACGAGGGTCCGTTCGCGTTCGCCCTCGGCGGGTTCTGGTGGATGCTGACCGATGAGTGGCGCGGCATGGCGGTGCACCGCTCCCCGGACGCCGTCTCGTGGGAGCGCCAGGGCGACGAAGACACGGTGATCCTCGGAGAATCGGGCTCCCCGGACGAGGGCGTCCAGGTGGGCCGTCACGGGTCGGTCGTCGTGACCGGCGACGCGGCGCTCCTGTACTACTTCACGCATCCGTGGTGGGACGGCACCGAGATCGAGCAGGCGGATGCCGCGGCCGAGCGCCGCAGCGCCGTGCACGTGGCCCGACTGCGCGTCGAGCGCGGCCGCCTCGTGTGCGAGCGCTGACCCGCCAGGACTGCCGCACGATCGCCGCCGGGGCCGGTGTCGATCGTGACCGTTCCGTGACTGAATCGTTTGAATTTCTCTGCGAAACCCCTTGCGAAACGTTTTTGAGCCCAGTACCGTAGCGGGCAAGCGCTTTCCGTCGCATTCTCCATCCGGACACTGCACGCACCACGGGACGCGCACACACCGCACCAACGGACAAGGAACGTCTCGCGGAGAATCGGACGAAGACGTTCAAGAGAGGACAAGGATGTTCAGCAAGAAGCGGGCCTTCGCAGGCGTCGCCATCGCCACCGGCGCGGCACTCGCGCTCGCCGGCTGCGCCGGCGGCGGCACCGAGGCTTCGGACACGCTCGACCCGAACGAAGAGGTCACCCTCGACCTCGCGTTCTGGGGCAACGACGTCCGCGCCGAGCTCTACAACGAGGTCATCGCGGCGTTCGAGGAGGAGTACCCGAACATCACGGTGAACTCGACCTTCCTCGGCTTCCCCGAGTTCTGGGAGAAGCGCCAGACCGAGGCCGCGGGCGGCAACCTGCCCGACGTGATGCAGTTCGACTACTCGTACATGCGTCAGTACTCCGAGAACGGCCTCCTCCTCGACCTCGACCCGTTCCTCGGCGGCATCATCGAGACCGAGCCGCTGAGCGACAACATCCTGTCGATCGGCGTCGTCGGAGGGACGACCTACGGCATCCCGACGTCGACGAACGCCTGGGCGCTGTTCACCAACCCGACCCTGCTCGACGAGGTCGGCGTCGACGACTTCGCCGGCGGGTCGTGGGACGACTACTCCGACTGGATGGCCGAGGTGACCGACGCCGGCGGCGGCGACGTGTACGGCGGCGCCGACTACACCGGCCGCATCCAGAACTTCGAGGTGCAGCTGCGCTCCGAGGGCTCCTACCTGTTCAGCGACGAGGGCGAGCCGGGCTTCGACGAGGCGCGCCTGACCGAGTTCTGGGAGGAAGGCGCACCCCTGCGCGACGGCATCACCACGCCGCAGCAGACGGCTGAGGAGCTCGCGCCGCTCGGCCCGTTCGACTCGGCGGTCTCGGCGAGCGAGCTCACGTGGGACAACTTCGGCGCCGGCTACCTCGCCAACCTCGGCGAGGGCTACCCCGAGCTGAACATCATCGCTCCCCCGGTGACGGTCGAAGGCACGCAGGACCTCTACCTGAAGCCCTCGATGCTGCACACGATCGCGGCGAACACCGAGCACCCCGAGGCCGCGGCCACGCTCGTGAACTTCCTGATCAACTCGGACGCGTCGGGCGAGATCTTCGGCACCAACCGCGGCCTGCCCGCGTCGTCGACCGCTCTCGCCGCGGCCGAGCTCGACCCGCTCAGCGAGCAGGTCAAGGAGTACGAGGCCTCGATCGCCGACCGCCTGGGCGACGCCCCGCCGGTTCCGATCGTCGGCTACGGAACGCTCGAGGAGAAGTTCCGCGTGCTGGGCACGGAGCTCGGCTTCGGCACCATCACGGTCGAGGATGCTGTCAGCCAGTTCTTCACCGAGATGGACGTGGTGCTGAACCAGTGACGTCTCCCGGGGGTCCGGCCGCCATGCGCGGCCGGGCCCCCGGACACCAGACTCCCCCCACACCACACCAGGAGATCCCGTGAGCACGACAACGACGAGAGTGATCGTCACCGGAGACAAGCGGCGGCGCGGTCTGCTGCGGCGCGAGCGCCCCGAAGGCGGGCTCGCCCGACCGGGTCAGAAGCGGCGGCAGCGGCGCGAGACCCTCGCCGGGTACGGATTCCTGGTGCCGTGGCTGATCGGGTTCTTCGGGCTCACCATCATCCCGATGGTCTACTCGCTGTACCTGTCGTTCACCCGGTACAACATCTTCCAGCCGCCGCGCTGGGTCGGCTTCGACAACTACGTCCGGCTCTTCACCAACGACCCGAACTTCATCCAGTCCGCCCAGATCACGCTCGTCTACGTGCTGGTCGGCACCCCGATCACCCTCGCCGCCGCCCTCGTCGTGGCGATGCTGCTGAACTACCGCGACAAGGGCGCCGGATTCTTCCGCTCCGCGTTCTACGCGCCCTCGCTCATCGGCGGATCGGTGTCGGTCGCGATCGTGTGGCGCGCGATGTTCGCCAGCGACGGGCCCGTCGACAACTCCCTCAGCCTCTTCGGCATCGACCTGGGCGGGTGGATCGGAAACCCCTCGCTGGTCTTGCCCGCGATGATCCTCCTGGCCATCTGGCAGTTCGGCGCCACGATGGTCATCTTCCTCGCCGGCCTCAAGCAGATCCCCAAGGAGCTCTACGAGGCGGCCGAGATGGACGGGGCCGGCCCGTGGCACCGCTTCCGCGCGGTCACCATGCCGATGCTGTCGCCGGTCATCTTCTTCAACCTGCTGCTCGGCCTCATCGGAGCCTTCCAGGTCTTCGCCTCCGCGTACATCATCTCCGGCGGCACGGGCGGCCCGGCGGGCATGACGAACTTCATCACCCTCTACCTGTACAAGCGAGGATTCTCCGACGGGCAGATGGGCTACGCCGCCGCGATCGCGTGGGTGCTGCTCGTCGTCGTCGCGATCATCGCCTTCATCCTCTTCCGCACCCAGCGCAACTGGGTCCACTACTCGGGAGACAACCGATGACCACTTCAGCCACGTACGGGCGGTCGGCCGCGACCACCCTCCAGAACCAGCTCATGGACAAGAGCCCGGCGCCGCGCCGCAAGATCAAGCGCAAGACCTGGCAGACGATCATCTGGTTCGTCGTGCTGCTCGCGCTCACCGCGATCGTGCTGTACCCGATGATCTGGCT
Organism: Microbacterium thalassium; assembly: GCF_014208045.1. Taxonomy (NCBI): domain Bacteria; kingdom Bacillati; phylum Actinomycetota; class Actinomycetes; order Micrococcales; family Microbacteriaceae; genus Microbacterium; species Microbacterium thalassium. The sequence continues at coordinate 1,311,669 of NZ_JACHML010000001.1, read as the reverse complement.
GTTCTTCTCGACGTTCAAGCCGAACAGCGAGTTCGGCCAGAACACCGGCCTGATCCCGCTGAACCCGACGTTCGACAACTACATCAAGGTCACCGAGGGCATCGCCGGCGTGCCGATGGCGCAGTTCTTCTGGAACTCGATCGTCCTGGCCGTCGCGGCCGTCGTCGGCACCGTGTTCTCGTCGGCTCTCGCCGCGTACGCGTTCGCACGCATCCAGTTCAAGGGCCTCGGCGTCTTCTTCGCCGCCATGATCGGCACGCTGCTGCTGCCGTTCCACGTCGTGATCATCCCGCAGTACCTGTGGTTCAACACGCTGGGCATGGTCGACACGTTCTGGCCGCTGATCCTGCCGAAGTTCCTCGCCACCGAGGCCTTCTTCGTGTTCCTGCTCGTCCAGTTCATGCGGCAGATGCCGCGCGACATGGACGAGGCGGCCCGCATCGACGGCGCCGGCCACCTCCGGATCTTCTGGGCGATCATCATCCCGCTGATCAAGCCCGCGCTCATCACGTGCGCGATCTTCACCTTCATCTGGTCGTGGAACGACTTCCTGGGGCCCCTGCTGTACCTCACCAGTCCCGAGAACTACCCGCTGCCGATCGCGCTGCGCCTCTACAACGACCAGACCAGCACCAGCGACTACGGCGCGACGGTCACCGCCAGCTTCGTCGCGCTGCTGCCCGTGCTGCTGTTCTTCCTCGTGTTCCAGCGGTTCCTCGTCGACGGCGTCGCCACGCAGGGCCTGAAGGGCTAGGAGTCATGATGGATCGCAAGCAGCTGCGCGCGGCACGCCGCGCCGACCGCGACGGCTCCGGCCCCACGCTCGACGAGCGGGAGCCCGCGCGCTTCCCGGGCGCCGCGGCCAAGCTCGCGCTGTTCGGCGAGGTGCTGATGGCGGGCATGCTCATCACGCTCGTGAGCCTGCCGATCGTGACGCTCCCGATCGCGCTCGCCGCCGGCATCCGCCACCTGCGCCGCTACGTGATCGCCGAGGGATCGCCGCTGTCGGAGTTCTGGCTCGACGTCCGGCGGGGCCTCGCGGGCGGCGTCCTGGTCGGCTTCGGGGCGAGCGCGCTGGCTGCGATCCTGGCCTTCGACATCCTCCTCGCCCGCTCCGGCGCCCTCCCCGGGGGTGCCGCCATCGAGGTGATCGGCTGGGCGGGACTGGCCGCGGTCGGCGCCGCGATCTTCGGCCTCGCCGGCCTGTGGTCGCCCGAGCTCGGCTGGCGCGGAGCGGTCCGCGCCCTGCCCGCGTCCATCGGGGCGGATCTGCTCGGCGCGCTGTATCTCGTCGCCGCCGCCGTGTTCGTCGGCGTGCTGACGTGGGCCCTGCTGCCGCTGGTCATCCCGGCCATCGGATGCGCCGCGCTGGCGGTCGTCGCGATCCCCGTCAGACCGCGCCGTCGCGCCGCCCACTGACACCGCCCCTCGACCGCGACCCCGAATCCCCAGGAGGACTCTGTGCTGTACGGCGCCGACTACAACCCCGACCAGTGGTCGGAGGACGTGTGGGACGACGACGTGCGCCTCATGCAGGAGGCGGGCGTGAACATCGTCAGCCTCGGCATCTTCTCGTGGTCGCGCATCCAGCCGGCCGAGGACGTGTGGGACTTCGCGTGGCTCGACACCGTCATCGACAAGCTCCACGCCGGCGGCATCCGCGTCAATCTGGCGACGGCGACCGCGTCACCGCCGCCGTGGGTGAGCGCGACGTACCCCGACGTCCTCCCGGCCGACGAGCGCGGCGCGACCTACTGGCCGGGAAGCCGGCAGCACTTCGCGCCGTCGTCGCCGACGTACCGGCGCCTCGCGGCCGACCTCGTCCGTCGCATCGCGGAGCGGTACGCCTCCCACCCGGCCGTCGTCATGTGGCACGTCGGCAACGAGTACGGATGCCACCTGTGGATGGACTTCTCCGACTCGGCCCGCGACGCCTACCGGATCTGGCTGGCGAAGAGGTACGCCACGATCGACGCCCTCAACGACGCGTGGGGGACGAGCTTCTGGTCCCAGCGGTACGGGAGCTTCGACGAGGTCTTCCCCCCGCGCCTCGCGCCGTACAGCCACAACCCGTCGTCGATGCTCGACTTCCGGCGCTTCACGAGCGACATGCTGCTGGAGTGCTACCTGATGGAGCGCGAGATCCTCGTCGCCGCCGGCGCGGACCAGCCCATCACGACGAACTTCATGGGTCCGTTCAAGCCCGCCGACTACGCGGCCTGGGCGCCGTTCATGGACGTCATCGCCGACGACTGCTACCCCGACCCGGCCGACCCGCACCGTGTCCGGGACGCCGCGTTCCAGCGCGACCTCGTGCGCTCGCTCAAGCGCGGAGTCCCGTGGATCCTCATGGAGCAGGCGACGGATGCCGTGAACTGGCGCCCCGCCAACGCCGGCAAGGCTTCCGGCGCCCTCGCCGCCGAGACCGCCCAGGCGATCGGCCGCGGGGCCGACGGCATCATGTTCTTCCAGTGGCGGCAGTCCCGCGCGGGCAGCGAGAAGTTCCACTCCGCGATGCTTCCCCACGCCGGAACCGATACGGCGATCTGGCGCAGCGTGACGTCTCTCGGCGACCGCCTCGCGGCGCTGCCCGAGCTGCCCGCACCGGGCGACGACGCCCCCGTGGCGCTCGTGTTCGACTGGGAGAACTGGTGGGCCGTCGAGGAGCGCGACCACCCGACCCGGGTCGACTACCACGCGATCTGCCTCGAGTGGTACGGCGCCCTCCACGCCCTCGGCATCATGGTCGACATCGTCCCGCCCGAGAAGGTCGACGAGCGCTACCGCCTCGCGATCGCGCCGACGCTCTACCTGCTCCGCGATGCGGGCGCCGCTGCGCTCACGCGGTTCGTCGAGTCCGGGGGCACCCTGCTCGCGGGCCCCTTCACCGACGTCGTCGACGAGCACGATCAGTTCCGCGACGGCGGATTCGCCACGCAACTGGGCGGGATGCTCGGCATCCGCTTCGAGGACTTCTCGGCGCTCGCGGCAGCGGGCGCCGGCAGCACCGGCGTCGGCGCCCAGGGCGCGCGCGCCGAGGGCGCCCGCGCGACCGTCTCGTTCCGCCTGGGTGACGCCGATCACGTCGGCACGCTCGTGGCCGAAGGCATCGACGCCCGCGGGGCCGATGTTCTCGCCACGTTCGCGCAGGGCCGCACCGCCGGCCGCCCCGCGCTCACCCGCCGCCGCCACGGCGCCGGCGAGGCCTGGTACATCGCGACGATGCCGGATGCCGACGGCATCGCCGCCGTCGTGGCGGCCGTCGTCGCGGCCGCGGGCGTGGAGCCCGTGCTGGCCGGCCTCCCCGCCGGGGTCGAAGCGGCCCGGCGCGGCGACCTCGTGACGGTCATCAACCACGGCGATGTCCCGGCGCGCATCACGCTCGACGGGACGGATGCCGAGACCGGCGAGCCCGTGGGCTCGCGCGACCTGGAGCCCCAGGGCGTGCTGTTCGCGCTCGCTCCCCTGCGCGCCGGCGTCGGCCGGCCGGCCCCCGCCCTGCCCGACGAAGGAGCCGCCCGGTGACCGAAGCCCGCGCCCGCCTCGACCCGCACGATGTCATCGCCGACATCGACCGCCGCATCTTCGGCGGGTTCGTCGAGCACCTCGGCCGCCACATCTACGACGGCATCTTCGAGCCGGGGCATCCGGCCGCGGGGCCCGACGGCTTCCGCCAGGACGTCATCGACCTCGTGAAGGAGCTCGGCGTCTCGACCATCCGCTACCCCGGCGGCAACTTCGTCTCGGGGTACCGGTGGGAGGACGGCATCGGCCCGGTCGACGAGCGCCCGCGACGCCTGGACCTCGCATGGCACTCCACCGAGACCAACGAGGTCGGGCTGCACGAGTTCGCGGCGTGGCTCGACGAGGTCGGCAGCGATCTGATGATGGCGGTCAACCTCGGCACGCGCGGCACGGCGGAGGCCCTCGATCTGCTCGAGTACGCCAACGCGTCGGCGCAGACCGCGTGGACCGATCGGCGCGCCGCCAACGGGCATCCGGATCCGTTCGCGGTGACGATGTGGTGCCTCGGCAACGAGATGGACGGCTGGTGGCAGCTCGGCCATCGCAACGCCGACGACTACGGCAAGCTCGCCTCGCGGACGGCGAAGGCGATGCGGATGCTGGACCCCGGTGTCGAGCTGGTGGTGTGCGGCTCGTCGGGCCGCGGCATGCCCACGTTCGGCTCGTGGGAGCGCACGGTGCTGGAGCACACCTTCGACGACGTCGACTTCATCTCGTGCCACTCGTACTACCAGGAGCGCGGCGGGAACGCCCAGGAGTTCCTGGCTTCGGGCGTCGACATGCAGAAGTTCATCGAGTCGGTCGTCGCGATCGCCGACACCGTCGCCGCGACGAAGAAGAGCGACAAGCAGATCATGATCTCGTTCGACGAGTGGAACGTCTGGTACCTCTTCGACGACGACGGCGGGCAGAACGACAAGCCCGAGGAGAAGGGGTGGCCGGTCGCGCCGCGCCTGCTCGAGGATCAGTACCACGCGCTGGACGCCGTGGTCTTCGGCGACCTGCTCATCACGCTGCTGCAGCACGCCGACCGTGTGCGCTCGGCATCGCTCGCCCAACTCGTGAACGTCATCGCGCCGATCATGACCGAACCGGGCGGCCCCGCGTGGCGGCAGACGACCTTCTTCCCGTTCTCGATCACGTCGCGGCTCGCCGGCGACACGGCGGTGCGCGTCCCGGTCGACGCCGGCACGTTCACGAGCGAGCGTTTCGGCGAGGTGGCGAAGGTCAACGCGGTGGCGACGACGGATGCCGACGGTGTCTCGCTCTTCGTCGTGAACCGCTCGACGACGGATGCCGCGGATCTCTCGATCGACCTCTCGGCGCTCGTGCGAGAGCTCGGTCGCGACGTCACCGTGGTCGAGTCGCACGTGCTGCACGAGGACGACAGGTACGCGGCGAACACCCTCGCGGAGCCCGACCGTGTCGGCATCCGCCCCCTGACCGACGTGCGCATCAAGGACGCTGCGCTCGTCGCCACCCTCCCGCCCGTGAGCTGGGCCGCGATCCGGCTGGCCTGATGATGCGCCGGGACCCACGATTCCCCGCGAGACGCGTCGCGCGCACTGAGACCACGGCGCCGCGGGCCGGGTCTCAGCGCGAGACCGGTGTCTCGGGCGCCTGGTCGGGGGGTGCGGCGTGGTGCTGAAGAGAACGGCGACTCCGCCGATGGGGTGGAACAGCTGGGACTGCTACGGCACGACCGTCACCGAGGCCGAGGTGCTCGCGAACGCGCGGTTCATGGCCGAGCACCTGCTGCCCCACGGGTGGGACACGATCGTCATCGACGCGGACTGGTCCGATCCGGGAGCACGCGCTCACGGCTACAACGACGACGCGACGCTCGTCATCGACGGCTTCGGCCGGCTGCAGCCCGACCCGGGTCGCTTCCCGAGCTCCGCCGGCGGCGCCGGGTTCGCCCCGCTCGCCGCGCAGCTCCACGCGATGGGGCTGAAGCTCGGCCTCCACGTCATGCGCGGCATCCCGCGTGTTGCCGTCGCCGCGAACACGCCCGTCGAGGGGACGGATGCCGCGGCAGCCGACATCGCCGACGACACGAACGTGTGCGAGTGGAACCCGCATTACGCGGGACTCGACCACCGGCATCCTGCCGCGGCGGCGTACTACGCCTCGTGCGTCGCGCAATACGCCGAGTGGGGCGTCGACTTCATCAAGGCCGACGACATGCTCTGGCCCTATCAGGCGGCCGACATCGAGGCGTACTCGGCCGCGGTGGCCGCTGCCGATCGGGACATCGCGCTCAGCCTGTCGCCGGGCCGCGACCTGTCGGCGGCGCACCTCGACCATCTGCGGCGCCACGCGACGATGTGGCGCGTCTGCGACGACGTATGGGACCGCTGGCAGGATGTGGTGCCGAATTTCGCGCGCCTGGCGCGCTGGGCTCCGGTCGCAGGTCCCGAGGGCTGGCCGGATGCCGACATGCTGCCGCTCGGGCGCATCGGCATCCGCGCCGAACGCGGCGAGCCACGCGACGACCTGCTCACCCCCGCCGAGCGGCGGTCGCTCGTCACGCTGTGGGTCATGGCGCGCTCCCCTCTCATGATCGGCGGCGACCTGCCCTCGAGCGAACCCGCCACGGTCGACCTGTTCACGAACGGCGATGTGCTCGAGGTGCTGCGCTCCTCGCGCGGCAACCGCGAGTTGCTGCGCGAGGGCGACCTCGTCATCTGGGGCGCCGAGTCCGATGCCGCACGCTGGGCGGCGGTGTTCAGCCTCGCGGACGAGCCCACCGACCTGGTGCTCGACACGCGCGCGCTCGGTCTCGGCCCGGCGCCGTCCGAGGTGATCGACGTGTGGAGCGGCGTCCCGGTCCCGGTCGAGCCGGTCCGCGTGCAGAGCGACGCCGCCCGCGGCGTGGCGCCCGGCAGCAGCGCGCTGCGCATCGCCCTCGCAGCGCACGGGTGCGTCCTCCTGAGGAGCGCATCGTGACAGCCGCAGGCACCGGCCGTTCCCACTCGACGGGATGGCTTCTTGCATGCCCGCATCGACCATGGCACACTATTGGAAAGCGCTTACCCGCTCAGACTTCCGCGACATGCGCTCACCGCGACGGAGACGTCCGGTGACACCTCACAGAGAGAAGGACCCCATGACCGACACCGCCCTGGCCACGGCCCCGGCCGCAAACACCACTCCCGAGGTGCGCGAGATCGGCATCATCATGAACGGCGTCTCGGGCCGCATGGGGTACCGCCAGCACCTCGTCCGCTCGATCCTCGCCATCCGCGACCAGGGCGGCATCGAGCTGTCCGACGGCTCGAAGGTCACCGTCAAGCCGCTCCTGGTCGGCCGCAGCGAGGCCAAGCTCGCCGAGATCGCCGCCAAGCACGGCATCGACGACTACACCACCGATCTCGACGCCGCCCTCGCCGACCCGCGCTGGGAGATCTACGCCGACTTCCTCGTGACCAAGGCCCGCGCCACGGCGCTGCGCAAGGCGATCGCCGCCGGCAAGACCATCTACACCGAGAAGCCCACCGCCGAGACCGTCGACGAGGCCGTCGAGCTCGCCAAGCTCGCGAAGGCGGCGGGCGTCAAGACCGGCGTCGTGCACGACAAGCTGTACCTGCCGGGCCTGCAGAAGCTCAAGCGCCTCATCGACTCGGGCTTCTTCGGCCGCATCCTGTCGGTGCGCGGCGAGTTCGGCTACTGGGTGTTCGAGGGCGACTGGCAGCCCGCCCAGCGGCCCAGCTGGAACTACCGCGCCGAGGACGGCGGCGGCATCATCGTCGACATGTTCCCGCACTGGAACTACGTGATGGAGAACCTGTTCGGCGACGTGAAGTCGGTGTACGCGCAGGCCGCGACCCACATCCCGACCCGCTGGGACGAGAAGGGCGAGCCCTACACGGCCACCGCTGAGGACGCCGCCTACGGCATCTTCGAGCTCGACGGCGGCGTCGTCGCGCAGATCAACTCGTCGTGGACCGTACGCGTGAACCGCGACGAGCTCGTCGAGTTCCACGTCGACGGCACGCACGGCTCGGCCGTCGTGGGCCTGTTCGGCGCGAAGATCCAGCACCGCAACGCCACCCCGAAGCCGGTGTGGAACCCCGACCTCGCCGACGACCACGACTACGACGCCGACTGGGCCGGGGTCCCCACCAACGATGTCTTCCAGAACGGCTTCCGCCAGCAGTGGGAGGAGTTCCTCGAGTCCTACGTGCTGGGCACCGACTACGAGTTCGATCTGCTGTCGGGCGCCCGCGGCGTGCTGCTGGCCGAGGCCGGCCTGCAGTCCGACCGCGAGGGCCGCAAGGTCGAGCTGCCGACGCTGTCGCTGGACTGAACGCGATGAGCCAGCTCACCCTGCTCTCGGCGGAGGGCGCGACGACCCGGGTCGCGCTCTCAGAAGCCCCCGGGTACACCAAGCCCGACGGCCCGCTGCGCAGCCGCGTCGCGTACGCTGCCGCGCACGTGGTCCCGAAGACCCACGCCGACAACACCCCCGGGCAGCCCGCCGAGGTCGACTGGGATGCGACCCTCGACTTCCGCCGCGCGGTCTACTCGTGGGGCCTCGGCGTCGCCGATGCCATGGACACCGCCCAGCGGAACATGGGACTGGATGCCGCAGCGACGCGCGACCTCATCGCGCGCTCGGCGCAGGTCGCCCGCGAAGAGGGCGGCTCGGTCGTCGTCGGCGTCAACACCGACCACGTCGACGACGAGCACATCTCGATCCCCCAGGTGATCGACGCGTACAAGGAGCAGCTGCACTTCACCGAGGAGCAGGGCGCGGGCCCCGTGCTCATGGCCTCGCGCCACCTCGCCCGCGTCGGGCAGTCCGCCGACGACTACCGGCACGTCTACCGCGAGGTGCTGCAGTCGGCGACCGTCCCGGTCGTCCTCCACTGGCTCGGCACGGCCTTCGACCCGGTGCTCGCGGGCTACTTCGGCGCGGACGACTGGCAGACGGCTTCCGAGGTCCTGCTCGAGGTCATCGGAGAGAACGCCGACAAGGTCGCGGGTGTGAAGATGAGCCTGCTGGATGCGGCATCCGAGGTGTCGGTGCGCGAGCGCCTTCCCGAGGGCGTGCGCATGTTCACCGGCGACGACTTCAACTACGTCGGGCTCATCGGCGGGCAGGACGTGCCGCAGGCGCGTCAGCCCGAGCGGAACCCCGCGAGCCCCCGCCAGCACTCCGACGCGCTGCTGGGCGCGTTCGCCGCGATCACGCCGGTCGCCTCGGCGGCGATCCAGGCACTCGACGCCGGCGACCCCGACCGCTACTTCGAGATCCTCGACCCCACCGAGGGGCTCAGCCGTCAGATCTTCGCCGCGCCGACGTTCTACTACAAGACCGGCGTCGCGTTCCTGTCGTGGCTGAACGGGCACCAGAGCGCGTTCCAGATGGTCGGCGGCCTCCACTCGGCCCGCAGCCTTCCGCACCTGTCGCGCATCGTCGAGCTCGCCAACGCGTCCGGCGCGCTCGAGAAGCCCGAGCTGGCGGCGATCCGCTGGCACGGCATGCTGCGCGTCAACGGCATCGACGTCCCCGGAGTCATCTCATGAGCACCCCCGACCCGCGCCTGTCCATCAACCAGGGCACCGTCAAGCACGCGAGCCTCGCCGAAGCGCTGCGCGCCACCGCGGATGCCGGCGTGCAGGCGATCGGCCTGTGGCGTGAGCCCGTCCAGGAGGTCGGCCTGTCCACGGCGGCGAAGATGCTCGCGGACTCCGGCCTGCGCTTCTCGACGCACTGCCGCTCGGGCTTCTTCACGATGCCCGAGGGCCCCGAGCGCCGAGCCTCGATCGACGACAACAGGCTCGCGATCGACGAGGCCGCCACGCTCGCGGCGGCCGGCGCCCCCGGGTCCTGCCCGGTGCTGGTGCTCGTCGCCGGCGGCCTCCCCGAGGGCTCCCGCGACCTGATCGGCGCGCGCGAGCGCGTCCGCGACGCCATCGGAGAACTCGCGCCGTACGCGAAGGCGGCGGGCGTGCAACTGGCGATCGAGCCGCTGCATCCGATGTACGCCTCGGACCGCTGCATCGTCTCGACGCTCGGTCAGGCCCTCGACATCGCGGCGGACTTCGAGCCCGAGGTCGTCGGCGTCACCGTCGACACCTTCCACATCTGGTGGGACCCCGACGTGCTCGCCTCCATCGAGCGCGCGGGCCGCGAGGGCCGCATCGCGACGTATCAGGTGTGCGACTGGAAGACGCCGCTCGCCAGCGACGTGCTGCTCAGCCGGCACTACCCCGGCGACGGCGTCATCGACTTCGCGTCGCTCACGCGCGCCGTCGAGACGACCGGGTACGACCGCGACATCGAGGTCGAGATCTTCAACGCCGACATCTGGGCGAAGGATGCCGACACCATCGTGCGCGAGACGGCCGCGGGCTTCGGCGCTGCGGTGTCGCCGCACCTGGCGGCATCCGTCGCGGGCTGACAGGCCGGAAGCCACAGCACGGGCCGATCCGGGCGCACCTGACGCGGTGTCGCCCGGGTCGGCCCGTTTCGTGCGTCTCGCGATCGTGTCAGCGATCGGATGCCGGACACAGCACGCGCAGCTCGCGCAGTCGCGGTGTGCTGCCGTCGCGCGCCTCGATCGTCACCGCGAGCTCGACCGCTCCGGCGCTCCCCTCCGGCAGCCGCACCTCGCGCGAGCCGGGCGATCCGCCCGGCGGCACGGTCTCGTCGAGCACGGTCTCGTCGCCGACCCTCACCCGCAGGCCCGCGGGCTCACTCGGCGCCAGCCACGTCAGACGGATCCGGTCGGCGGTGCCGGTCCAGTCGCGCAGCGTCACACGGATCGCACCGCGCGTACGGCGCCAGCGGTCGCCGGCTTGCGCCCCCTGGTCCTCGTCGGTTGCCTCGAGGCCGTGATCGGACTCCGGTTGCTGCTCGCCGAATGCGACGACGTCGAGCGTTCGGGCATCCATCCCGAGCGACGCCTCGTCGATGCGCTCGAGCTCGGCCCGGCGCGCCTCGGCCGACGCCGCGTCCGCGAGCGGGAAGGCGACCGTGTACCGCGCGTCGTGGATCCGGGCGAACGGCTCCAGCACGATGGACCCGCCGTCGACGGTCGGTACGCGCACACGCCCGCCCTCGAGCCGCTCGGCCGTCGCGAGGTCCGCGGGATCGATCATCGGCGCGCCGGCGAGCGGGCGCAGCGGTCCGCGCGCGATATGCCCCATGCGCGCGGCGGTGCCGCGGTACTCGACGGCGTCGTCGGGGATCCGCAGCGCCAGCACGTCGGGGCCGTCGATCACCCAGCCCCACGCGGACCCGTCGGGGGACCGCTCGACGCGCAGCGCGCGCGGCACGGCGAGCCGCAGGCGGGTCACGCCCGTCCAGGTGCGGGCGGTGCGCCAGCGTTCCCCCGCGGCGACCGCCGTCACGTCGTCGGCGACCTCGACGCGTGCCGCTACGTCGGCGCCGTCGGGGATGAGGATGCTGAGCGCCCGGCGCACCGGACGATCGGCGGCGACCTCGACCTCCCACCCGTCGGCGCCGTCCGCTGCCGGCGCAGTCCGCAGCGTGACGGTGAGGCCGCGCCAGCGCGCGGTCGTGGCGATGAGGGCGTTGATGCGCAGCTCGTCCCCCGCCTCGCCGAACGCCAGCGCGCCGTGACGGGACTGGGCTTCGAACCCCGACCCCATGCAGCACCAGAAGCCCTCCGCCTCGGGCGAGTACACCCGGTAGTGACCGGGACGCTGCGACGTGAAGTACACCAGTCCGCCGTGCTCGGGATGCTGCGCCGACATCACATGATCGACCCGTGCCCGCTCCGCCCACGCGAGGTACGCGTCGTCGCCGGTCAGGACATGCAGGTGCGCGGCGAGCGCGATCATGTTCACGGTGTTGCACGACTCGGGGCCCTCGCGCGCGGTGAACATCGTGGCGAGATCGGATGCCGGCGGGAAGTGCTCGCGCACGCTGTCGCCGCCGATCGGGACGCTGCGCACGCGGGCGACCCGGTCGAAGAAGAAGCGCGCCGCCGCTCCCTCGCGCGCCACGATGTCGGCGACGAGCTCGGGCGCGATCTCGCGCGCGGCGCGCTCGATCGCGGCGCAGCCCACCACCACCGGGATCTGGGTGTTCGCGTGCAGTCCGTCGAGCTCGTCGCGCCCCGCCGCGAGCGGTTCGACGAGCGCGCGACGGGCGAACCGCCGGGCGAGGGCGAGGTGCGCGGGGTCGCGTCGCAGCACCGCGAGGCGCGCGAAGACTTCGGTCATGCCGCCGAACTCGGTCTGCAGCATCCGCTCGAATCTCTCGTCGTCGATCCGGCCCGCGGTGCGCAGCCACCACGCGCCGAACTGCTCGAGCGCCGCATCCGCCGAGTCCAGACCGAGGTGCTCGACGGCGTCGAGGAGCCCCGCAAGCGTCTTGTGCAGGTTGTAGAGCGGCACCCACCGGCCGTTCAGATGAAACGCGCCCGCGTCGACCCGTCCGGTGAGGATCTCGTCCCACAGCGCGGCGCCGTCGGGCACTCCCCCGACGTACCCGGTGCCGATGGCCCGCTGGCATTCCCGGATGCCGTCCGCCAGGTGCGCGGCGAGCGCTGCGATCGCGCCGTCGCCGGTCGTCGCGGCCAGCCGGCTCGACGCCGACAGCACGTGCCCGGCGGTGTGTCCGTCGAGCCCGTCGGCTTCCCAGCCGCCGTACCCGGGTGCCCGGGCCGGCAGTCCGGCCTCGCGCCGGAAGGGGGCGAGGAGCCTGTCGGGGTCGAGCCGCAGCAGCGTGTCTCGCACGGTCTGCTGCGCGGCCAGCGCGGGGCCGCCGTCGAGCCGGACCGCGTCGGCCGGCAGGAAGCGCGGCAGCGCGACGCCGGTCACCGGAGCTCCCGGAGGAAAACGTTTCCTGCGCATCCCACGGTTTTCACGGTCGACAGCCTAGACTCAAGACCGTGAGCGAGTCCGCGACGCCGACCCGAGGCGCGGCGACACTGCACGATGTCGCACGCGAAGCCGGCGTGTCGCTCGCGACGGCATCGCGCGTGCTGAACGGCTCGACCCGCAAGGTCGCCGAGAGCTACCGCGAGCGCGTCGAAGCCGCGGCCGACAAGCTCGGCTACACGGCGAACCTGTCGGCGCAGGCGACCGCGCGCGGCACCGCCGCGATCGTCGCCCTGCTGGTCGCCGACATCGCCGACCCGTACTTCGCACAGCTCGCCTCGGGCGTCGCGCGCGGCGCCGACGAGGCCGGGCTGGTCGTGACGATCGCCATCACCGAGCGCGACCCGCAGCGCGAAGCGAGGCTGGTGCGGGCCCTGCGCGGCCAGCGCCCGCGCGGTCTGATCCTCGCGGCGTCCCGCACCGGCGGGCCCGAGGCGGCCGTCCTGGAGCCCGAGCTCGAGGCGTTCCAGGGGATGGGCGGACGCGTCGTGGCGCTCGGCCCGGCTGAGGGCGACATCCGCTCGGTCGTCGTGGACAACCGCACCGGATCGCGGGCTCTCGGCCGGCACCTCACGACCCTCGGATACCGCGACGTCGTCATCATCGGCGCCCGCGAGGGCGTGCACACGTCGGATGACCGCATCGCCGGGTTCAGCGAGGGCTTCACCGCCGGCGGCGGTCAGGTCCGCGAGGTCATCCGCGCCGGCTTCACACGCGATGCCGGGTACGAGGCGACCGCGCGTCTGCTCGCCGAGCAGAGTGTTCCGGCCGGAACCCTGGTGTTCGGCATCAGCGACGTCGTCGCGATCGGCGTCATGTCGGCGGTCCGGGAGGCCGGCCGATTCGTCGGGTCCGACATCGCCGTCGCCGGTTTCGACGACATCGCGACGGGGCGCGACATCCGCCCCGGGCTGACGACCGTGCACGTTCCCCTCGAAGAGGTCGGCTACCGCGCCCTCCGCGCCGTGCTCGATGAGGAGTGGGATGCGTCGCAGCCCCCGCTCGCCCTCGACGTCGTCGTGCGCGGCAGCACCCCCGTCCGCGCCTGACGCGCGGTGGCAAGCGCTCCACGGCAGTCCGGCCACACATGAGGAAGCGCTTCCTGACGCTAGGCTGACCACCGACGAGGAGGACGGATGCCGCGAGGACCCAAGGGCGTGACGATCAACGACGTCGCCGCGCGCGCCGGTGTATCGCTGTCGACGGTCTCGCGTGCCCTCAACGGCAACCCCACGGTCGACCCCGCACTCGTCGCGCGCGTGCAGCAGGCGGCCGCCGAACTCGAGTACACCGCGAGCCCGGTCGCCCGCAGCCTCGTCCTCGGCCGCACCCAGACCGTCGCGGTCGTCGTGCCCGACCTCGGCAACCCCACGTTCCAGGCCATCCTGCGCGGGCTCAGCCGCGCAGCCGCCGCGGACGACTATCACGTGCTCGTCGCCGACTCTGCGGAGTCGGTGGATGAGGAGCGTGCCCTGGCCGCGACGACCCGCCGCCGCACCGACGGCGTCATCCTGTGCGCGCCGCGCATGCCGCAGGCCGAGCTCGACCGGCTGGTCGGCGGACTCAGACCCGTCGTCCTGGTCAATCGATCGTCGGACGACGTGCCCGCCGTGCGCGCCGACTACCGCAGCGCCCTCACCGACGAGCTGGACCTTCTGTACGCGCTCGGTCACCGCAGCATGGTGTTCCTGTCGGGCGTCGCACGCAGCGTCGCGAACACCTCGCGCCTCGAGGCCATCGCCGCCTTCGCCGCATCCCACCCCGACGTCGCGATCGAGGAGCTCCCCTGCGGCGTCGACTTCGACGCCGGCGCCGCGTCCGCGGATGCCGTGATCTCCAGCGGTGCGACCGCCGCACTCGCCTTCAACGACCTGGTCGCGATGGGACTGCTGAGCGCCGTGCAGGCGGCGGGATGCCGCGTGCCCGACGATCTGTCCGTCGTCGGCTTCGACGACATCCCGTTCGCCCGCTACACGTCGCCGCCTCTGACGACGGCGACGGTCCCGGCGGCGCAGCTCGGCGCCCAGGCATGGGCGCGCATGCGCGGGCTGCTCGAGGGCGAGGCGCCCCGGGATCCGCTCTGGCTCCGTCCCGAACTGGTCGCCCGGGGCACCACCGGCCCGCGCGGCCCCGCCGCGGGCGGTGTCGCCGCTGACTCCGGTGACGCCGAGACCAACGAATTCGACTGAGACCCCCAACGAGACGCACGGGTCTCAGCAGGATGTGCGGGCCTCAGCGGGATGTGCGGGCCTCAGCGCTAGTTCGTGCGGATGCGGGGCGGCAGGAGCCCTCCCGGGACAACGCTTGCCGTGCTACGCTGAGAAAACGTTTCCTGAAGGAGAGACATGAGCCACCGCCGCTACGCGCTCGTGGGCGCCGGCCACCGCGCCCAGATGTACGTCGACGCGATCCTCGGCACGTACTCCGACACCGCGAGCCTCGTCGCCATCTGCGAGCCGAACCCGGTGCGAGCGCAGTTCTACGCCGACCTGGTCACCGCCGCAGGCTCCCCCACGCCCGCCGTCCACACCCCCGGCGATCTCGAGGCGATGATCGCCGACGAGCAGGTCGACCGCGTCATCATCTGCGCCCGCGACGACCTGCACGCCGAACTCATCGTCCGCTCGCTGGATGCCGGCGCCGACGTCGTCGTCGAGAAGCCGCTCACGATCGACGGACCCAGCGCCGCGGCGATCGAGGACGCCATCGAGCGCACCGGCCGCGAGGTCGTCATCACCTTCAACTACCGCTACTCGCCGCGCAACTCGGCACTCCGCCAGGTCATCCAGGACGGCCTCATCGGCCAGGTGACGAGCATCGACTTCTCGTGGATGCTCGACACCAAGCACGGCGCCGACTACTTCCGCCGCTGGCACCGCGAGAAGAAGAACTCCGGGGGCCTGCTCGTCCACAAGTCCAGCCACCACTTCGACCTCGTCAACTGGTGGATCCGCTCGGCTCCGCGTCGTGTGTTCGCCAGCGGCGGCCTGCGCTTCTACGGCGCCGAGAACGCCGCCGCCCGCGGGATCACCGGCCGCCCCGAGCGCGGCACGCACGATGGAGCGGACGCCTTCGAGCTCGACCTGCGCGACGACGCGCGCCTGACGGCCCTCTACCTCGAGGCCGAGCAGCACGACGGCTACCGCCGCGACCTCGACGTCTTCAGCGAGGGCATCACGATCGAGGACAACCTCGCCCTCGTCGTCGACTACCTCTCGGGCGCGACGCTGAGCTACTCCCTCAACGCCCACGCTCCATGGGAGGGCTATCGCGTCGCGGTCAACGGCACCGAGGGTCGCGCCGAGCTCGACGTCATCGAGCGGGGCGCCGTGCTGGCCGACGAGGGCCTGCACCCGGTCCTCGACCCCAGCGCCTCGGATGCCGGCGCCTCGGGATCGCTGCGCCCCGAGGGCGAGCGCCTGCTCGTGCAGCGCCACTGGGAAGCCCCGTACGAGGTCGAGATCGAGAACCTCGCCGGCGGCCACGGCGGCGGCGACCAGCTGCTGCTGCGCGACGTCTTCGAGGGCCCCGGCGACGACCCGCTCGCGCGCCCCGCCGACTGGCGCGACGGCGTCCGCGCGATCGCGGTCGGCATCGCCGGCAACCGCTCGCTCGCGACGGGGCTGCCGGTGGAGACCGCCGACCTCGGCATCCGCTTCCTGTCCGAGGACGCGAAGGCGCGCGCGTGAGCCGCATCATCATCACCGGGGGCGCCGGCCGCCTCGGGCGGAGCCTCGTCGCAGGGCTCGCGGCGGTCGGCCACGACATCGTCTCGTTCGACCGCGCCGTCTCGGACGCGCCCGAGCTGGCCGAGATCCCGCAGGTCGCGGTCGACCTGACGGACCCGGATGCCGCCACCCGCGCCGTCGCCGACGCACGCGCAGACGCCCTCATCCACCTCGCCGCGATCGCAGTGCCCTTCAGCGCGCCCGAGGACGTCATCCTGCGCACCAACGCGGCGCTCGCGCTGAACACCGTGGGAGCGGGCATCGCCGCCGGCATCCCGAAGATCGTCACGGCGTCGAGCCCGACCGTCCTCGGCTACGGCGCGCCGACCGGCTGGCTCCCGGACCGCTTCCCCCTCGACGAGGACACGCCCCCGAAGCCGTGGAACGCGTACGCGCTGTCGAAGCACCTCGCCGAGCAGACGATCGCGATGTTCGCGCGGCAGACCGGCGACGCGACGCGCTTCGCGGCGTTCCGCCCGTGCTACGTCATCGCCCCCGAGGAGTGGGCGGGAGCACCCACGCAGCAGGGCCACACGGTCCTCGAACGCCTCGCCGACCCCGCGCTGTCGGCTCCCGCGCTGTTCAACTACGTCGACGCCCGCGACGTCGCCGGCTTCGTCGACACGCTCCTCGAGGCTCTCCCCGACATCCCCAACGCCGAGACGTTCTTCGTCGGCGCCGACGACGCGCTCGCGCGTGAGCCGCTCGCAGACCTGATGCCGCGGTTCGTGCCGGGCAGCGACCACGTCGCGTCGGTCCTCACGGGCACGGCGCCCGCGTTCTCGAACGCCAAGGCGCGGCGGATGCTGGGCTGGCGCCCGACCCGCACCTGGCGCGGCGAACTCGGGGAGCCCGCCATGGCCGACGCCCTCGACATCACGAACCGAAAGGACGTTCCGGCATGAACTTCGACGGCATCCTCTTCTTCCCGGTGACGCCCTTCGACGCCGACGGCCGCGTCGACCTCGACCTGCTGCGCACGCACGTCGAGACGTCGCTGGCGCATGCGCCCGGAGGGATCTTCCCCGCGTGCGGCACGGGAGAGTTCCACGCCCTGTCTGCCACCGAGGTCACCCAGGTCGTGAGCGCCGCGACCGAGACCGTCGCCGGACGCATCCCCGTCGTCGCCGGCACCGGCGGCCCGCTCGGCCAGGCGGTCGAGCTGGCGCGCGGCGCTGCGGACGCCGGCGCCGACGCGCTGCTCGTGCTGCCGCCGTACCTCGTGGGCGGTCCGCAGCGCGGTCTCGTCGCCTACATCGAAGCCGTGGCCGCGGCATCCGACCTGCCCGTCGTGGTTTACCACCGCGCGAACGCGCAGTACTCGGTCGAGTCGATGCGGCGCCTGGCGCGCAACCCGAAGGTCGTCGGCTTCAAGGACGGCACCGGCGACCTCGCCGTCGCGCAGCAGATCGTGCGCGCAGTGGCGGCCGAGGGCCGCGACGATTTCGCGTTCTTCAACGGGCTGCTCACCGCCGAGCTCTCGCAGGCGGCGTACCGCGGCATCGGCATGCCGCTGTACTCGTCGGCCGCGTTCGCCATGATCCCCGAGGTCGCGAACGCCTACTACCGCGCCTACATCGACGGCGACGAGGAGCGGCGCACCGCGCTGCTCGACGGCTTCTACACGCCGCTCGTGGCGCTGCGCGACGAGACGCCGGGCTTCGGGGTGTCGCTGATCAAGGCCGGGCTGCGCATCGGCGGTCTGCCGGTCGGCTCGGTCCGCGCACCGCTGGTCGACCCCACCCCCGAGCAGGAGGCCAAGCTCATCGGCATCCTCGAGGCGGGGCGCGCGCTGCTGTGACGACGATCTCGTCCTTCGGCACGCGGCTGGTCCGCGTGCCGCTGACGCGCCCGTGGGCCGCCGACGTCACGTCGGTCGGCGTCATCGCGACGCACGTCGTGCGCTCGGACGGCGCCGAGGGCTGGGGCTTCTCGTGGACGCCGCAGATCGGGGCCGAGGCCGTGCACGCTCTGCTCGCGCACGACATCACCGCGTTCGCCGTGGGGCGGGACGCCGACCCCGAGGCGCTGTGGCAGCAGGCGTGGCAGCACCTGCACGAGGCCGGCGGCGGCGGCGTCACGACGATCGCACTCGCCGGGCTCGACCTGGCGCTGTGGGATGCCGAGGCCCGCGCGCAGGGCGTCTCGGTGTCGGGGCTGCTCGGACGGCGGCGTGACTCCGTCGCCGCGTACGGCTCGGGCGTGAACCTGCATTACACGCTCGACGAGCTCGTCGCCCAGGTGCGCCGGTGGGTCGACGCCGGGTTCGGCGCCGTCAAGATCAAGGTCGGCAAGCCCGAGCTCGCCGAGGACCTCGACCGCGTCGCCGCGGTGCGCGAGGTGCTCGGCGCCGACCGCGGACTCATGATCGACGCCAACCAGCGGTGGGACCTCGACCGCGCCATCGCGTCGGTGCTCGCACTGCAGGAGTACGCGCCCGCGTGGATCGAGGAGCCGCTGCGCGCGGACGACCTCGCCGGGCACGTCGCGCTCGCGCAGCGCATCGACACCCCGATCGCCCTCGGCGAGAACGTGCACACGGCGTACCGGTTCTCGGAGTTCCTCCGCGCCGGAGCGGCGCAGATCGTTCAGCCCAACATCGTGCGCGTCGGCGGCATCACCCCGTTCCGCCGCATCGCGCAGGTCGCCGCCGAGCACGGCGCGACGCTGCATCCGCACCTGCTGCCCGAGCTGTCGGGCCAACTCGCCCTGACGCTGCCCGTGGGCACCGGCGCCGCCGAGCCCATGGCTGAGGACGTCGAGGACGCCGGCTTCGGCGCACTCGGCGCCCTGACCGAACGGTCGCCGGTGGCGATCGCCGACGGCCGCCTCACCGAGCTGCCCCACGCCGGCCTCGGCATCCGCTTCTCCTGACCGCCTCTTCCCCCGCCCCGCCCCGCCCCGCCAACCATGACGTCACCGCGCAACAGCACCTTCCCAGGCCCGATTCGGGTGCTGTATCGCCGTGACGACGAGAAAGGGACCGCAGACATGACCACCAGCCCGGAGCAGATCCAGCAGTATGCCGAGGCCGCTGAAGCCGCGGCGCCCGTGTGGCGGGCGGCGAGCGCGGACGTGCGCGCGTCGTGGCTGCGCGCGGCCGCCGACGCGCTCGACGCGAACGTCGACGAGCTCGTCGCGATCGCCGACGAGGAGACGCGTCTGGGCGAGACGCGCCTGCGCGGCGAGGTCGCCCGCACCACCGGGCAGCTGCGCCTGTTCGCGACCGTGGTCGAAGAGGGCTCGTACCTCGAGCTCATCGTCGACGACGCGGATGCGGCCGCCACCCCGCCCCGACCCGAACTGCGCCGCATGCTCACGGGCGTGGGCCCGGTCGCGGTGTTCTCGGCGTCGAACTTCCCGTTCGCGTTCTCGGTCGCCGGCGGCGACACCGCTTCGGCCCTGGCGGCCGGCAACCCCGTCATCGTCAAGGCGCACTCGGGCCACCCGCGCCTGTCGGAGCGCACGGCGGCCATCGTCGCCGAGGCGCTCGTGGGCGCCGGGGCCCCCGAGGGCTCGTTCGCGCTGGTCGAGGGTCGCGAGGCCGGGAACGCGCTGGTTCGGCATCCGGTCATCCAGGCCGCGGGGTTCACCGGCTCCGTCGCGGGCGGGCGGGCCCTGTTCGACCTGGCGTCGGCGCGCCCCGACCCGATCCCGTTCTACGGCGAGCTCGGCTCGGTCAACCCCGTCGTCCTGACGCCGGCGGCCGTCGCCGAGCGCGGCGAAACCCTCGCGACGGGGCTGGTCGGCTCGTTCACGCTCGGCGTCGGCCAGTTCTGCACGAAGCCCGGGGTGGTGTTCGTGCCGCGCGGCGCGGGCTTCGAGGACCTCGTGGCGACGCACGTGACGGATGCCGCCGGCGGCCCGCTGCTGACCGACCGGATCACGGCGGCCTTCCCGGTCGGCATCGGGCACCTCGAGGCCGACCCGTCGGTCGCGGTGCTCGGGTACGGGGCTCCCGCGGCCGAGGGCAGCGCGCGCCCGGTCGTGCTGACGACGGATGCGGCGGCCGTCGCCGACCGCCCCGCGACGCTCCTGGAGGAGTGCTTCGGCCCGGTGACGCTGCTCGTCCGCTACGACTCCGAGGATGACCTGGTCGCGGCGCTGCGCGCGGTGCCGGGCTCGCTCACCGCGACCCTGCACTCGGAGGACTCCGACGACGTCGCGGACGTGCTGGCCGTGCTCGAGCGCCGCGCGGGACGCGTGCTGTTCGCCGGCTGGCCGACCGGTGTCGCGGTGACGTGGTCGCAGCACCACGGCGGACCGTGGCCGGCGACGACGTCGCTGCACACGTCGGTGGGCGCGACGGCGATCCGCCGGTTCCTCCGCCCCGTCGTGTTCCAGGACGCCCCCGAGCGTCTGCTGCCCGAGCCGCTGCGCGACGCGTCGCTGGCGGCGCTCCCGCACCGCCGCAACGGCGTGCTCCAGGTGCCGTAGCCCGCTCCGACCCGCTCCAGCACCATCCAGCGCTGACGTGGCGTGACCGCGCGCCGGCACCGTTTCGGGCGCGAGACAGGTGCTGTCACGCCGTGACGACGGAACAGGGACGGCCGGGGTCGCGGGGTCAGAACCGGCGGGCCAGGGCGGCGCCGGCCTCGCGGAGCCAGCGGGCGGGGTCGGCCATCGCGGCCTCCGGCGAGCCGGCGAGCTCGGTGAGCGATGCGGATGCCGCGAAGCCCGAGACGTCGGCATCGCCGGCGATGCGCCCGGCGACGAGCGCGACCGGCACGCCGGCGAGCGCGGCGAGCGCGGCGACATGTGCGGGCACCTTTCCCGCGGCGGACTGGCCGTCGTACGAGCCCTCGCCTGTCACGACGACGGATGCGTCGGCCACGGCATCCCCGAGCCCGATCAGCTCTGCCACCGCGGTCGACCCCGGAACGAGCCGCGCTCCCCACGCGAGCAGCCCGAACCCGGTTCCGCCGGCGGCCCCGGCGCCGGGCGCCGCGGGGTCGGCGGGCAGCAGGGCGGCGTACGAGGCCAGGGCCGCCTCCAGCGCGCGGACGTCGTCGGGCGTCGCGCCCTTCTGCGGCCCGAAGACGGCTGCGGCGCCGCGCTCGCCCAGCAGCGGATTCGTCACGTCGCTGAGCACCTGCACCCCCGCGGGCGGCAGGGGTGCGAGCCCGGTCAGATCGGCCGATGCGATGGCCCCGAGCCCGCGACCGCCCGTCGCCGCCTCATCGCCTGCAGCATCCGCGAATCGCGCGCCGAGGGCGGCGAGCATTCCCATCCCGCCGTCGGTGGAGGCGCTCGACCCGATCCCCAGCACGAGCCGGCTCACGCCGTGCGACAGCGCCGCGGCGATGGCCTCGCCGAAGCCCCGCGTATCGGCGTCGAGTGGCCGCAGGCGCGGCGGATCGCCCAGGAGCTCGATCCCGCTCGCGCACGCCAGCTCGACGACCCCGACGCCGCCCGGAGCCTCGGCGGTGGGCGGGAGCAGGAGCCAGGATGCGGCCACCGGGGTCGCCTCCGGCCCGGTCACGGTCACCGGCATGCGGCGGGCGCCGGGCACGGCTGCGGCGAAGGCGTCGAGCGTGCCCTCACCGCCGTCGGCCATCGGCAGCAGCCTCACTCGCGCGGCGGGGTGGACCGACCGCCAGCCGTCGGTCAACGCGGCAGCCGCCGCGGCGGCCGGGATCGACCCCTTGAAGCTGTCGGGGGCGATCACGACCGTGTGGGGCATGGGACCATTCTCGCCGATCCCACGGGAAAGCGCTATCCGCTCCCGGGTTCGATGGGGCAGAATCGTCCGGGGAGAAGAGGAGCCCGCATGCCCTGCGCCGTGATCGCGGTCGGAACCGGCCGGTACGCCGACCCCTGGCACCCCTTCACCGCCACGGGCGACGCCGTCGCGGCGCTCCTTCGGACGGACGGATGGGACGTCTCGATCGATGCCGACGTGGACCACGCCCTGACGGTCCTCGCCGGAGCTGATCTCCTGGTGGTCAACGCCGGCGATCCGTGGCGGAGCGCCCCCGGCGATCCGGCGCCGCTGCGCCGCGCCGAAGCGGCCGCGACCCGGTGCCTCGACGACGCCGTCGCGAGGGGGACGGGCATCCTCGCCCTGCATGCGGCCACGGCGACGCTCCGCGACTACCCGCGATTCCGCGAGGCCATCGGCGGCGAGTGGGTCGAGGGCACGTCGTGGCACCCGCCCATCGGCGAGGCCACGGTTCCGGTGGACGACCCGTCGCACCCGGTCACCTCCGGCCTCGCCACGGTGACGGTGTTCGACGAGCTCTACACCGACGTGGTCGTCGATCCGGGCGCGCACGTGCTCGTCTCCCACGAACTCGAGGGGCGCCGGCATCCGCTCGTCTGGACCCGCGAGCACCCGACGCGCGCGGTCGTCTGCGCCCTCGGCCACGACGAGCGCGCCTACGCCTCGCCCGATCTTCAGCGGCTCGTGCGTCAGGCCGCGCGCTGGGCCGGGCGGGCGGGCGACGCCTGATCGACGACAATGGAACCGACATCGCCGAAATCCTGAGGAGACCCATGTCCTGGCTCGTCACCGGAGGCGCCGGCTACATCGGCGCCCACATCGTCCGCGCGCTCTCGGCCGCCGGGCTGTCGCCCGTCGTGCTCGACGACCTCTCGAGCGGACACGAGGGCTTCGTTCCCGACGGCGTGCCGTTCGTGCGCGGCTCCATCCTCGACCGCGATCTCGTGGAGCAGACGCTGCGCGAGAACGGCGTCACCGGCGTCATCCACGTCGCCGGCTACAAGTACGCCGGCGTCTCGGTCAAGCGCCCCCTGCACACGTACGCGCAGAACGTCGAGGGCACCCGCGTCGTCCTCGAGGCCATGGCGGCCGCGGGCGTCGCGAACATCGTCTTCTCCTCGTCCGCGGCCGTCTACGGCACACCCGACGTGGCGCTCGTCACCGAGGACCTCCCCAAGCGCCCCGCGTCGCCCTACGGAGAATCCAAGCTCATCGGCGAATGGCTCATCCGCGACCAGGCCGTCGCCACCGCCGAGTCCGACGCCCCTCTGCGCCACACGTCGCTGCGCTACTTCAACGTCGTGGGCTCGGGCGACCCGACGGTGTACGACACCAGCCCCCACAACCTCTTCCCGCTCGTGTTCGAGGCCCTCATCGACGGCCGCACCCCGAAGATCTTCGGCGACGACTACGACACCCCCGACGGCACCAACGTGCGCGACTACGTCCACGTCGCCGACATCGCCGCCGCGCACGTCGTGGCCGCGCAGCGCCTCGAGGGAGGCGAGCCGATCGAGCCCGCCTACAACCTCGGCTCGCAGAACGGTCTGAGCGTGAAGCAGATCATGGACGCCATGGCCCGCGTCACCGCCGTCGACTTCACCCCCGAGGTCTCGGCGCGCCGCCCCGGCGACCCCGACCGCATCGTCGCGACCGGCGACCTGGCCGCCCGCGACCTGGACTGGGCGAACCGCTTCACGGTCGACGAGATGGTCCGCACCGGCTGGGAGGCCCGCCGCCGCGCCGCGGAATGACCCGGCACCCGCCGGCCGACCTCCCTCCGGCGCCCGCGCTCAGCGCGGCGCAGCGGTGCTGCTGCGTTCGATCAGGCTCGTGGGCACCGTCTCGGCGGGGTTCGTCGCGCCCCGCTCGAGCCCGTGGACGAGCGCGGTCACGGCGCGCTCGCCGAGAGCCGCGAAGTCCTGCCGGATCGTCGTCAGCGGCGGGCGGTAGTCGGCGGCATCCGCGACGTCATCGAAGCCCACGACGCTGACGCCGCGCGGCACGTCGCGACCGCCCTCGGCGAGGGCGCGCAGGACGCCGAGGGCCATCTGGTCGTTGGCGACGAACACGGCCGTGGCCTCCGTCGGCAGTCGCTCCCCCGCCGCGTGGCCCGACGATGACGTCCAGTCGCCGCGCAGCGCCTCCGGCACCCGGGCGCCGCCCGCTTCCAGCGCCTCGCGCCAGCCGCGCTCGCGCTCCGCGGCGGCGAACGACGTCGACGGGCCGGCGACGTGGTGCACCGTTGCATGACCGAGGCCCAGCAGATGCTCGACCGCCCGCCGCGCGCCGCCGGCGTGATCGGACTGCACGATCGTGAAGCGCGGGTCGGCCCCGGCGTCGACGACCACCAGGTGGAGCCCCGACGGGGCCGCGGACCCGGCGGCGAGCGCCGTGGCCTCGTTGAGGACGACGGCGCCGTCGGCGCCCTGGTCGCGCAGCTGCTCGAAGGCGCCGGCAAGGGCGTCGGCCCCGGATGCCGTCACGACGGTGACCGCGTAGCCGCGAGCGGTCGCGGCATCGACGACGGCCTGCAGCATCCGGAAGTTGCCCACCGTCGCGAGGGTCGAGGCGACCAGCCCGATCGTCTGCGATCTGCCGGTGCGCAGGGCCCGCGCGGCACGGTGCGGCCGGTACCCGAGCTCGGCCATCGCCTCTTCGACGCGCATCCGCGTGGCCGGGTCGACGTTCGGGCTGGCGTTCGCGACGCGTGACACCGTCTGCCCCGAGACGCCGGCGCGCGCTGCGACGTCGGCCATCGACACGCGTCGTCCCGGCATCCGTCCTCCAACCTCTCGTCGGCCGACCGGATCACGCGGTGCGAGCGTCCGCGGCCTCGGCCATGTTGACGTTACCATGCGCCGTCGGATACCGTGTTGACGTGAACATGACGGAGTTCGAGACCCCCGAGACCCTCGGCGCGGGCGTCGTGAAGCGCCCCACGCGGCTGGCCGACGGCCGCGAGCTGATCTACTACGACGACCCCGGCACGACGCTCGGCGCCGAACGCGGCATCGACACCCGCGACCTCGGGCCGCGGCCCGATACCGCGACGATGCGCCGCGACGTGCTGACCGGCGACTGGATCTCGGTAGCCGCGGCGCGCCAGAACCGCGCCTTCCTGCCTCCGGCGCACCTCGACCCGCTCGCGCCGCAGAGCGAGACGAACCCGTCCGAGATCCCGTCGCTCTACGACGTCGCCGTCTTCGAGAACAAGTCGCCGTCGTTCGGTCCCGCCCTCGCCGAGGCCCACGGCGACGCCCCCGCGGCGGCCGACGCACCGCAGGGCCTCGCCGATCTCGACGCCCCCGGCCTCGGCCGCTCCCGCACGTCGGTCGGCCGCTGCGAGGTCGTGTGCTTCAGCCCCGAGCACTCCGGATCCTTCGGCACGCAGTCCCGCACGCGCGCCCGCACCGTCATCGAGGCATGGGCCGACCGCACGGCCGCGCTCTCGGCGCTCCCCGGCGTCCAGCAGGTCTTCCCGTTCGAGAACCGCGGCGAGGCGATCGGCGTCACCCTCCCCCACCCGCACGGGCAGATCTACGCCTACCCGTACGTCACGCCGCGCACGACGAGCCTGCTGCGTGCGATCGACGAGCAGGGCGACGACCTGTTCACCCGCATCCTGGACGTCGAGCGCGCGTCCGAGCGCGTGATCCTCGCGGGTGAGCACTGGACGGCGTTCGTGCCGTTCGCCGCCCGCTGGCCGCTCGAGGTGCACGTGCTCCCCCACCGCCACGTCGCGGACTTCAGCGAGACGACGGATGCCGAGCGCGACGAGCTCGCGCCGCTCTACCTGCGCCTGCTGCGCGGCATCGACGCCCTCTACGACACCCCCACGCCGTACATCGCGGCGTGGCACCAGGCACCCGTCCACACCGGGCGCGACGTCGTGCGGCTGAACCTGCAGATCACCTCGCCGCGGCGCGCGGCCGACAAGCTGAAGTTCCTCGCCGGGTCCGAGGCCGCCATGGGAGCCTGGATCGGCGACGTCCCGCCCGAGACGGCCGCCGAGCGCCTCCGCGCGGCCGTCGAGTCCGTTCCCGAGGTGACCGCATGACCGGGCACGCCGACGCCCGCTCGCTGTTCGAGGGGCTCACCGGGGCACAGCCGGCCGGCACCTGGTCGGCGCCGGGGCGCGTGAACCTCATCGGCGAGCACACCGACTACAACGACGGCTTCGTGCTGCCGTTCGCGATCCAGCACCGCACGCACGTCGCCGCGGCGCTGCGCGAGGACGGCATCATCCGCGTCGCCTCGACGTTCGACGCCGCTGCCGTCGAGGTGGCGGTCGCGGATCTCGACACGATCTTCCCCGAGCGCCGCGACGAGATCGTCGAGTGGGCCCGCTACCCCCTCGGCGTCGCGTGGGCAGCGCTGGCGGCCGCGGGCCGCGACGCGGCATCCGTTCCCGGTGCCGACCTCGCGTTCGCCTCCGACGTCCCCGTCGGCGCGGGGCTGTCGTCCTCGGCCGCGATCGAAGGTGCCGCCGCCGCGGCACTCGACGAGCTGTGGGATCTGGACCTCGACGCCGTCACGCGCGCCCGCGTGGGCCGCACCGCCGAGAACGAGGCCGTGGGGGCGCCGACCGGGATCATGGACCAGATGGCGTCGAACCTGGGCCGCGCCGACGCCGCGATCTTCCTCGACTGCCGGTCGCTCGAGGCTCAGGTCGTCGATCTCGGCTTCGCCGCGGCGGGGCTCGAGCTGCTCGTGATGGACACCGGCGTCAAGCACTCCCACTCCACCGGGGGCTACCGCGAGCGCCGCGAGGCCTGCGAGCGGGGCGCCGCGATCATGGGCGTGCCGGCGCTGCGGGATGTGACCGTCGCGGATCTCCCCCGCGCGCAGGAGCTCATGGATGACGTGACGTTCCGCCGCGTGCGGCACATCGTCACCGAGAACCAGCGTGTGCTCGACACCATCGCTGTGCTCCACGACCAGGGGCCCGGCGCCATCGGGGGGCTGCTGGTCGCGTCGCACGTGTCGATGCGCGACGACTTCGAGATCTCGGTGCCCGAGCTCGACACCGCGGTCGAGGCGGCCCTGGCCGCCGGCGCCGTGGGGGCGCGCATGACGGGCGGCGGCTTCGGCGGCGCGGCCATCGCGCTGGTCGCGCACGACCGCGTCGATCACGTGGCGGATGCCGTCGCCGCCGCGTTCGCCGCGGCCGGGTTCGCCCCTCCCACGCAGTTCACCGTGCACCCCTCGGACGGTGCGCGGCGGGACTGACCACCGTCAGCGTGAAGGCCGGGAGCGACATCACTCCCGGCCTTCCGTCTGCGCGCACCGCCCCGGTCAGGGCAGTTCGGGGAGGATCTCCACCTGGCGCACGCTCAGCGTCAGCAGGTCGTCGGAGGTCCCGTCGTCCCACTCGGTCGGCGTCGCGCCCAGCACCGTCACCCACGCCTTGACGTGACTGAATTCGCCGACCCCGGCGAATTCCGGGCAGTCGGTCTCGGAGGACTCGGCGACGATCCACGCGGGGACCTCGTAGCCCTCCCAGCTGGACTGCTGGGACTCGTCGACGATGATGATCGCGGCGCACGCGCCGGTGTACTCATCGAGCTGCTGCACTTCGCCGAAGAGGATGTGGGTCGCACCGGCGGCGGCATCCGGAGCGGCGACGAGGTCCGCGAACGCGCCGTCCCCCAGCTCCACGAAGGCCGACAGCGGGACGTCCTCGGCAGCGGGCTCCGCGGCCGGCTCCGGCTCGGGCTCCTCGTCGACCGCCACCGGGGTCTGGGCGGCCTCGTCGACAGCCGCGGCGATCGCGTCGTAGTTCGCGGCGAGGAACACCGCGGTCAGCGACATCAGCACCGAGGCGACCAGCCCGACGGCGCCGAGGGCGAGGCCGGTGATGCCGAAGCCCTTGCTCTGCCGCCGCACGAGAGCGACGATGCCGAGCGTGACCGCCGCGATTCCCAGGGCGGCGCCCAGGAACGGGATCCATCCGGTCGCGAATGCCGCGATGCCGACCACGAGGGCCGACACGGCGAGTCCGTTCCGCTTCGCAGGTGCCGGCGGCGCGGCGATCGTCGTCGTGGCGGGGTGACCCGTGGCGGCTTCGGCGGCGGAGTCATGTTCGACATCGACCTTGTCGTCGACGGCGGTCTCTTCGGGTGCTGGCATCGGATCAGTATCGCCCGGCGAACGCCCGGAATCGGGGTTGTCCACAGGCGGCCAACCGCCCCCTCTGGCGTGTCGCCGCCGCGACGCCTAGCGTCGTGCCGGGAGCACGGCATCCGTCCGCGCCCGGCAAGGAGCGAAGGTGGCTTACATCACCGTCGGGACCGAGAACTCGGTCGACGTCGACCTCTACTACACCGACATGGGCTCGGGTCAGCCGGTCGTGCTGGTCCACGGCTTCCCGCTGAACGGCGAGAGCTGGGATCGGCAGCAGTCCGCCCTGCTCGACGCCGGATACCGCGTCATCGCCTACGACCGGCGCGGGTTCGGCGAGTCGACGAAGACGGCGACCGGATACGACGTCGACACGTTCGCGGCCGACCTGCACGCGCTGATGGACGAGCTCGACCTGACCGACGCCGTGCTCGTCGGCTTCTCGATGGGCACCGGCGAGGTCGCGCGGTACCTCTCGCGCTACGGCGCCGCGCGGGTCGCCAAGGCGGTGTTCCTCGGGTCCGTCGAGCCGTACCTGCTGATCACGGACGACAACCCCGACGGCGCCGGGCCGCAGGAGTTCTTCGACGGGCTCGCCCAGGCGCTCCGCGAGGACCGCTACGCGTTCCTGACGGAGTTCTTCCGCAACTTCTACAACCTCGACGAGAACCTCGGCACCCGCATCTCGCCCGAGGCGGTCGCCGCGAGCGTCCAGGTCGCGAACCGGGCCGGCAACGTCGCGATCTCGACGACCCCGCTCAGCTGGCCGACCGACTACCGCGACGACATCGCGCAGATCGAGATCCCCGCGCTGATCGTCCACGGCACCGCCGACAACATCCTGCCGATCGACGCGACCGGCCGGCGCTTCCACGCGCTGATGCCCGCGGCCACGTACATCGAGATCGAGGGAGCGCCCCACGGGATGCTGCGCACGCACGCGGCCGAGGTGAACGAGGCGCTCCTGGCCTTCCTCGCCGACTGAGCCGCATGCGCCGCGCTCGGGTCCTCACCCTGGTCGGCATCGCCTGTGCCGGCGTCGCCCTGCTCGTGTGGGGCGAATGGGGCGCCTGGCGGATGTCGCGGACCGCGTACCCGGCGCGTCCGCTTCCGGGACCGTCGGGGGAGGACGTCGTCCTCGTCCTCGGCTATCCGCCGCGCGGCGACGGCAGCCCGAGCTTCCTGCAGCGCTGGCGCACGCGCATCGCTCTCCGATCGGCGCCGCCCGGCGCCCTGTTCGTGTTCTCGGGCGCGGCCGTGCACGGGGACCGCGCCGAGGCGGACATCATGGCCGACCTCGGCGCGCGTCTCGGCATCCGCCCCGACCGCATCGTGCGCGAGCGCAAGGCGACGTCGACGCGCGAGAACATCGACTTCTCGCTGCCGTGGCTGCGCGACGCGCGCACGATCCGCATCGCCTCGAACACCGGCCACGCGGCCCGCGCCCGGCGCTATCTCGCCGAGAGCGCACCGGAGCTCGTGCCCCGGTTGACCCCGACGCGCGACTTCGTGCCGTTCGAGCTCGGTCCGCTCCGGCTGGCTCTCACCTTCTACGACTGGGTCGCCGGTCGCATGGCCGACCGCGGCGCCGGGGTGGCCGAACTGAATGTTAGTGACTAACATAATGTTCCATGTCTCGCTCCCAGCGCACCCGTGAGGCCCTGCTGACGGCAGCCCTCGAGCTGTTCGCCGAGCGAGGATACGACGCGACGACGACGTCGGCCATCGCCGAGCGCGCGGGCGTCAGCGAGATGACCCTGTTCCGCCACTTCGCGACGAAGTCCGCGCTCGTCGTCGAGGACCCGTACGACCCGCTCATCGCCGCCGCTGTGGCCGCGCGCCCCGCCGATGAGTCGCCGCTCGCCGCCGCCGCACGCGGGGTGGCCGACGCATGGGGGGCCGTGGTGCCTCCCGAGGCGGCGGCCATGCGGGAGCAGCTGCGCATCGTCGCGTCGAGTGCGTCGCTCCGCGGCGTGATCGCGCAGCGCAGCCACGAAACCGAGGCCGCCGTCACGACCGCCCTCGTCGGGCGCGGGGCCGATCGCGCGGATGCCGTGGTCGTCGCGGCCGCCGTCATCGCCGGGCTCACCGCAGCGCTGCTCGAGTGGTCGACCACGGATGCCGCCGATCCGGGGCCGGCGATCACCGGCGCCCTGCGCGCGCTCGACCCGGATGCCGCCGATGCCGGAGCGACGACGTGACCGGGCTCGAACTGCGCGACGTCACACGGGTGTTCCGCGGCGGCGCAGGCGTCTTCGGCCTCGACCTGTCGATCGCCACGGGCGAGATCGTCGCGCTCGTGGGGCTGAACGGCGCGGGCAAGACCACCCTCATGCGACTCGCGCTGGGCATGCTGCGACCGGATGCCGGCGAGGTCCGCGTGCTCGGGCATCCGCTCGCGCGCACCCCTGCGGCGGCCTGGGCGCGCGCCGGCCATCTCGTCGAGATGCCGCTTGCCTACCCCGAGCTGACGGCCCGGCAGAACCTCCGCGCGTCCGCGCAGCTGCGCGGCGCCGATCCGGCGTGCGTCGACCGGGCCCTGGATCGCTGGGTGCTGGGCGCATACGCCGACCGGCCCGTGCGTCGCCTGTCGCTCGGCAACCGCCAGCGAGTGGGGCTCGCGGCGGCTCTGCAGCACGGGCCCGACCTGGTCGTGCTCGACGAGCCGACGAACGCCCTGGATCCGGCAGGCGTGCTGGTGCTGCGAGACGCGCTGGTGGAGCGGGCGGATGCCGGCGCCGCCGTCCTGGTGAGCAGCCACCACCTCGACGAGGTGTCGCGCATCGCGCACCGGATCGTCGTGATGAACGGCGGCCGCCTCATCGGCGAGCTGGCGCCGGGCGAGCCCGAGCTCGAGCGCGTCTTCTTCGAGCAGGTGCGCTCGGACGACGAGCGTCGGGCGGTGGCGCCGTGAACGCCGCGATGCGCGTCGAGGCGGTGAAGCTGATGCGCTCGCGCGTCGGCGTCATCGGCAGCGCCGCGATCGTCGCGGGCATCCTCGTGCTGTGCGCGGGCATGATGCTGGCGCTGGCGACCGGCGACCCGCAGCTCACCGCCAAGCTCGGGCCCGATGCGAGCCTCACGTGGGACGGCCTGTGGAACACCGCCGCTCAGATCACGTCGGCCGGCGGCCTGCTGGCGTTCGGGGTGGTCGCGGCCTGGATGTTCGGGCGCGAGTTCGGCGACGGGACCATCACCGGCCTTTTCGCGCTGCCCGTCGGCCGCGGCGCGATCGCGGCGGCGAAGCTGATCGTCTTCGCCGCCTGGGGCGCGGCGGTCAGCATCCTGCTCGCCGGCGTCCTCGTCGCACTCGGCCTGATCGCGGGATTCGGGTGGCCGGATGCGGCGGCCTGGGCCGGCGCTGGACGCCAGATCGCACTGGGGGTGTTCAGCGCGGGCCTCGCGGTGCCGGCGGCCTGGGTCGCGACCTCTGCCCGGTCGCTGCTGGGCGGCGTGAGCGTCGCGATCGGGCTCGTCGTCGTGGCACAGGTGGGGGTGGTCGCCGGAGCAGGCGGATGGATGCCGCTGGCCGCGCCCGCGCTGTGGGCGATCTCCGCCGGAACCGCGGTCAACGGCGCGCAGCTGGGCGTGACCGTCGCGCTCGTCGCGCTGTGCGCCGCGGGAACCGCGTGGTGGTGGCACCGGCTCCAACTCGACCGCTGACACCGGCGGCGCCGCGTCCGGCCCCAGGAAATGGCAGGTCGTGCCGCCTCCCACCGGGGGCGGCACGACCTGCCGTATTCACCGTGCGTCCGGTGCGATCACTCCTGCGGGGCGTTGCCCATCGCGATGAGGCCGTCGATCATCTCGGGAGTGATGCCGGCGCCGTCGGGGCTCATGCCCGACATCATGCCGAGGCGCCCGATCGGGAACGACCCCATCATCTCGGTGAAGTCGACGCCCTCGGGCATGATGTCCGCGGCGCCGCTCTCGGCCATGCCGCTCATCATGGCGGCCATCGCCTGCTGCACGACGGGCCCCGCCACGGGGTGGGCGAACACCTCGGCGAGCGAGGAGTTCCGCGTCAGCGGCAGGGCGAGCGCATCGCCGGCGACCTCCGCCGTGACGGAGACGCGGATGTCGCGGCTCGATGCCGCGATGTCGATCGTGTACGGCCCGCCCTCGACGATCCAGCTGTCGGTGCGGATGTCCCAGTAGGCGAGATCCTTGCGGCGCACGACCAGCACGACCTCGCCGCTTTCGCCCGGCTCGAGCGCGACCGACGCGAACGCCTTGAGCTCGCGCTCCGGGCGCTGCACCGCGCTCACCGGCAGCGACGTGTAGACCTGCACGACCTCGCGGCCGGCGCGCTCGCCGGTGTTCGTCACCGTGACGCGCACCTCGAGGTCGCCGGCCTCGGTCGTCGCCGTCGCGGCATCCGAATAGGCGAAGGTCGTGTACGACAGCCCGTGGCCGAACGGGAACGCCACGTCCATGCGACGGGCGTCGTACCACCGGTAGCCCACGAACAGGCCTTCGCCGTAGCGCACGTGCGAGAACTCGCCGGGAAAGTCGAGGTACGCCGGGGTGTCCTCGAGCCGCATCGGGATCGTCTCGGTGAGCTTGCCCGAGGGGGTGACGTCGCCGAACAGCACGTCGGCGGTCGCGCCGCCGCCCGCCTGCCCCAGCAGCCAGCCCTCGAGGATCGCCGGCACGCGGTCGGCGAAGGGCAGAGCCACGACGCCGCCGTTGGAGAGCACCGCCACGGTCCGCGGGTTCGCCGCGACGACGGCGTCGAGCAGTTCGAGCTGCTCGGCGGGGATGTCGATGTCGCTGCGGTCGTAGCCCTCGGACTCCAGACGGGCGGGAAGACCCAGGAACACCACGGCGGTCTCGGCTGCGGCCGCTGCGGCCACGGCCTCATCCCGCCACGCGGCGAGCTCGTCCTGCGTCGGCGCCTGCGGCGAGAGCGAGAAGCCCTTCGCGTACGCCACGTCGCCGGCCGCGAGCGCGCGGATCTCGTCGAGCGCGGTGTCCAGGCGCGTCGGGTTGATCATCGACGAGCCCGCGCCCTGGTAGCGGGGCTTCTCGGCGAACTCGCCGATGACGGCGAGCTTCGCGCCCTTCTCCAGCGGCAGCAGCGCGCCCTCGTTCTTCAGCAGCACGATCGAGCGGCCGGCGGCCTCACGGGCGAGCGCGTGGTGCGCCTCGACGTCGAGCGGGCCGTCCGCCGACCCGGCACCCTCGGTGGCCTTGCGCACGAGGTCGAGCACGCGCCCGGCGGCGACATCGACGACGGACTCGTCGAGCGAGCCGTCCTGGACCGCAGCGACGATCTGCGCGTCGGTGACGCCGTTCGACGACGGCATCTCGAGGTCGAGCCCCGCGGCGACACCGGCGACGCGCTCGTTGACAGCGCCCCAGTCCGAGACGACCAGGCCCTCGAAGCCCCACTCGTCGCGCAGCACCTTCGTCAGCAGCCACGGGTCCTCCGACGCGTACACGCCGTTGATGCGGTTGTACGAGCACATGACGGTCCACGGCTGCGCGTCCTCGACGACCCGCTGGAAGCCGCGCAGGTAGATCTCGCGCAGCGGCCGCTCGTCGATGTCGGAGCTCGCCCGCATGCGGTCGTGCTCCTGGTTGTTGGCCGCGAAGTGCTTGAGCGAGGTGCCGACGCCCTTCGACTGGATGCCCGTCACCAGCGCCGCGCCGATGACGCCCGAGACGATCGGGTCCTCCGAGAGGTACTCGAAGTTGCGGCCGCACAGCGGCGAGCGCTTGATGTTGATGCCGGGGCCGAGCAGCACGCCGACGTTCTCGATGGCGGTCTCGATGCCCAGGGCCTCGCCGACGCGCTCGACGAGGTCGACGTCCCACGACGACCCGAGGCCGACGGCCGGCGGGAAGCACGTGGCGGGCACGCTGCCGCCGAGGCCCAGGTGGTCGCCGGACTGGGCCTGCTTCCGCAGACCGTGGGGCCCGTCGGTCACCATGATCCCGGGGATGCCGACGCGCTCGATGGGCTTGGTGTACCAGAAGCTCGCGCCGCTGGTCAGCGACGCCTTCTCCTCGAGGGTGAGGTCGGCGACGGTCGTGGCGGAGGCAGACTCCGCGGCCAGTGTCGTGTCGGTCATGGGGTTCCTTTCAGTGGTTCACGAGTCGGGGGGATGCCGCGGCGCGGCGGCCGCGGCATCCCGAGGTCACTTGACGGCCTTGATCGGCCACACGGCGAACGCGCCCAGGATGCTGAGCACGATGCCCACGGGGAACAGCCCCGCGAACCCGAAGGCGAGGACGATCACCCCGGCCACGCCGGGGGCGAGGGTCTGCGGCAGGGTGGCGGCGATGTTCACGACGCCGAGGTCCTTCGCGAACGACTTCGCCGACGGGAGCACCTCGCTCATCAGCGCGGTGTCGACGGCCTGGAACATGCCGAACCCGAAGCCCGCGAGCACCGTGAACAGCATCCATGCCTCGAACGTGGGCGAGACCCACGGGATCACCAGGGCGACGCCCACGACGACCGACGAGGCGAACACGAAGACCTTCCGGCGGCCGAGCTTGTCCGACAGGGGCCCCGAGATCGCGGTCGCGAGCAGGATGCCGCCGAGGCTCAGCAGACCCAGCAGCGGGATGACGGTCTGCGGAGCGTCGATGCCGATGTAGTCGGTGAGCAGGAACAGCTGATACCCGGTGACGGCGAAGTAGCCGGTGTACAGGAGCAGCCGACCGGTGAACGCCCAGAAGAAGTCGGGGTGCGTGATGGGGTTCACCCAGAACGTGCTGAGGAAGTCGCGGAGCTTGAACGGCTCGACCTCGAGGTCGGTACTGGGGTAGTCCGGGTTGAAGAGGTTGAACAGCGCCATCATGACGACGGCGAAGACGGCGAAGAAGATGTAGCCGACCGTGATCGACTCGAAGAACAGGGAGCCGATGATCTGCCCGCCGAGCGCGCCGACCATGATCCCGATGCCGGTGAGGGCGGCGAAGGTCCCACGGCGCTTGACGGGAACCCGGTCGGGCATGATCGCGGACAGCGGGCCCTGCGCGACGTTGTAGGCGATCTGGACGAGCGTCCACGCCAGGACGATGCCCCACAGGCTGCTCGCGAACGCGAGTCCGACCAGCGCCAGAGCCCCGGCGAGGACGCCGATCATCATCCACGGCGCACGGCGGCCGAAGCGCGAGCGGGTGCGGTCGGAGATCTGCCCGGCGATCGGCTGCGCGATCATGGCCGCGAAGGCGCCGATCGTCGCGGCGATCGCGAGGTTGCCGACCTTGTTCGCCTCGTCCAGCAGCGTGATCTGCTGCGGCAGCAGGATGCCCGGGATGGCGCCCCAGAGGATGAAGATCGAGATGTTGGCCGGGAGCACCCAGATCAGGAGGCGCCGGATGCCCTTCTTCGGGGCGGGCGGGTCGTCGGTGCCGGCGGCACCCTCGATGAAGGCGAGATCGGTCTGCGTGTCGGGGGCGACAGCGGTGATGTCGTTCGGGTCTGACGTCGTCGTCATGAGCGGTTCTCTCTTCGGGTGGATGTGCACGTCCGCGTGCACGCATAAAAACCTTATGACATTTGGTTTTGAGAAATCAAGCATCATTCGGTTTACTGGCGTCATGGCACGAAGAGGTTCCTATGCGAAGGGCGTGGCCAAGCGCGAGGAGATCCTCGAGCGCTCACTGGACGTCATCGCCCGAGAGGGCTACCGCGGGGCGTCGGTGAAAGAGCTCGCGGACGCCGTCGGGCTCAGCCAGGCGGGGCTCCTGCATTACTTCGACAGCAAGGAGGAGCTCTTCACCGAGATCCTCCGCAAGCGCGACGAGGTCGATGCCCGCGCCTACGGTGGCAGCAGCGAGGTCGTGAGCCCGGATGGTCTGCGGGACGGCTTCGTGGGGGTCATCCGGCACAACGCCGACGTCCCCGGACTCGTGCAGCTGTACTCGCGCATGGCCGTGGACGCCGCCGATACGTCCCACCCCGCGCATCGCTACTTCGTCGACCGCAACTCCGCCCTGCGCGCGAGCTTCGCGGATGGTCTGCGTGCTCTCCAGGCCGAGGGCCGGCTCACCGACGTCGTCGACGCCGAGACGCTCGCCCGCATCGTGCAGGCCGTCGCCGACGGCCTGCAGCTGCAGTGGATGCAGGATCCGTCGACGGACATGGCCGGCACCGTTGAAGCGATGTTCCGCGCCCTCGACCCGAGCGTCCCCGCCGGCGACCCGAAGGAGACCTCGTGACCGCCGCAGGAGAGCCCATCGTCCGGATCGGGAGCGGGTCGGTGCGCGGCCGCTGGCGCGGCACCCCGGGCACGGAGGCCGCGAGCGCGGCGTTCCTCGGCATCCCGTTCGCCCAGCCGCCGGTCGGCGATCTGAGGTTCGCCGCCCCGGTCGCCGTCGAGCCCTGGGACGGCATCCTCGACGCGGCGGACCACGGCGCGACGCCGCAGCGCGGCGACACCGGCATCACCCTGATCCCCGAGCCCAGCGTGCCCGGCGACAGCACGCTCAACGTCAACGTCTTCACGCCTCGCCCGGGCGAGGCCGACGCCGCGCTTCCGGTGCTCGTGTACATCCACGGCGGCGGCTTCGTGTCGGGATCGCCCGCGAGCCCCTGGTACGACGGCGCGTCGTTCAGCCGCGACGGCATCGTCACTGTCGTCGTGTCGTACCGCCTCGGCTTCGACGGCTTCGGCCACATCGACGGCGCCCCCTCCAACCGCGGCGTGCGCGACTGGCTCGCGGCGCTCGAGTGGGTGCGGCAGAACATCGCCGCGTTCGGGGGCGATCCGGGACGCGTGACCATCGCCGGCCAGTCCGCCGGCGGCGGCGCCGTCCTCACCCTGCTCGGGATGCCGGCGGCGCAGCACCTGTTCCACGCCGCGTGGTCGCTGTCGGGCCCGCTGCGCGACATCTCCCCCGGGCGGGCGCAGCAGCTGTCGGCGGAGCTCGCCCGGCTCGCCGGCGTGCCCGCCACGCGCGCCGGCTTCGCCACGGTTCCCGAGGACAGGCTGAGGGATCTCCAGCAGCAGGTGGCCGCTCCCGCGTCGACGAGCGCGCTGGGTCCCATCGTGGCGATGATCGAAGACGGGCTGGCGTGGGGACCGGCCATCGACGGCGACCTCATCGTCCGCCCGACGATCGAGGCGATCCGCGACGGCGTCGGCGCCGACAAGCCGCTCGTCCTCGGCGCCACCGACGACGAGTTCACGATGGTCACCGCCGCCATGGGCGACGACGTCGACCCAGCCCCCGCCCTGGCGCTCCTGCTGACGGATCCGGCGTCGGTCGACGCGTACCTCGACGCCAACCGGGCTCACCGCGGCACGAGCGCCGCGGCGCTGCTCGGGCGGTTCGTCAGCGACGCGGTCTTCCGGTCATCGGTGGTGCGCGTGGCCCGCGCCCGCGCCGCCGCGCCCACGTGGGTCTACCGGTTCTCGTGGGCCTCCCCCACGTTCGGCTGGGCGATCCACTGCGTGGACGTCCCGTTCTGGTTCGACTGCCTCGACGCGCCCGGGGTCGCCGCCATCGCGGGCGACTCACCGCCTGCCGCGCTCGCCGACGCAGTCCACGGCAGCGCGGTCGCCCTCATCCGCGACGGCGATCCCGGCTGGGAGCCGTGGTCGCGCTCGACCGGCAGCACCCGCGTGTTCGACGACGGTGCGGCCTCGGGTGTGCACGCCGACGGGTACGCCAGCGTGCACGCCCTGGTCTGAGGCGGATTAGCGCAGCGACGGGATGACGTCGCGCTCGAACAGGTCGACGCCTGACCGGTCGTACGCGTGCTCCGGGAAGTAGTGGATGGCGTAGGCCAGGCCCCGGGCGCGCATGTCGTCGAGCCGCTCCGACACCTGCTCGATCGTGCCGACGAGCGCGCGACGCGAGCGGTAGTCGGCCATGTACGCCTCGGTCCTGTCGCCGAGGAACGGGGCGAGCCGCGCCTCGATGCGGTCCAGTCGCTCCTCGACCTCACCCTCGGTCTCGCCGACGACCGTGTTGAAGTTGGCGGTCATCACGACCTCGCCCGGATCGCGCCCGATCGCGGCGCAGTGCCCCTCGAAGACGGAGCGCTTGTGGCTGAACTCCTCGGGCACCGACGACCAGTTGGTGTAGTCGGCGTACTTCGCGGCGATCTTCAGCGTCACCTTCTCGCCGCCCCCGGCGATCCAGATCGGGATGCCGCCGTCCTGCAGCGGGAGCGGCCGCACGATCGCGCCGTCGACCTGGTAGTGCGTGCCGTCGAGCGTCGCCGTACCCGTCGACCACGCCTGCCGCATGATGTCGACGCCCTCGTCGAGCATCCCCAGCCGATCGCCGATCGCGGGGAACCCGTAGCCGTAGGCGCGCCACTCGTGCTCGTACCAGCCGCCGCCGATGCCCATCTCGACTCGGCCGCCCGAGATCATGTCGACCGTCGCGGCGACCTTCGCCAGGTAGGCCGGGTTGCGGTAGCCCATGCACGTGCACATCTGGCCGAGCCGGATGCGCTCGGTCGCCGCGGCGAACGCCGACATCAGCGTCCAGGCCTCGTGCGTGGCCTCCTCGGACGGGATCGGGACGGTGTGGAAGTGGTCGTACACCCACAGGGACTCCCACGGGCCCTGGTCGGCGTGCTGAGCGAGGGTCGCCATGACCCTCCAGTGGTCGGCGGTCTCGATGCCGACGAGGTCGTGACGCCAGCCCTGCGGGATGAAGATTCCGAATCGCATGGGGCTCAGCCTAGGAGCGCCCCGCCCACCTGAACAGGCCGGACCGGCGCGGGGCGCACCTGGATGCGGGCCCCCTGGCTAGCCTGGCCGCGTGGACATGTGGTTCGCGCGGTCCGCCTGGCTGTGGACCGAGGCGTCCCGACCCGCGACGCCCGCCGACCTCGCGTCGTTCGCCGCACGCAACATGGTGCGCGACGCGTGGGTGAGCGTGCCGTGGGCGGGGCCGACCCGGGCGACGGCCGCGCATGTGCGCGCGCTCGGCGGGCGGGGGATCCGCGCGGCGTGCCTGGGCGGTGATGCGACCTGGTCGACGGATGCCGACGCCGCCGCCGCGTGGGCCGATCGGGCGACGGCGTCCGGCATGTTCACGAGCGTCCACCTCGACATCGAGCCGTGGGCGCTTCCGGAGTGGACGACGCACGCGGACGTGCTCCTGACCGGTCTCGCGCGGACCGTCTCGGCCGTCGCCGCCGCTTCGCGCGGTCTGCCCGTCGAGGTGGATCTGCCGGGCTGGGTCGCGCGGACGCATCCGGCGGGTTTCGACCAGGCGGTGCGGGCCGCCGACCGCGTCACGATCATGGCCTTCCGGGACACCGCTGCGGCGATCGCGGATGAGGCGGATGCCGCCGTCGCTGTCGCAGCCGGCCGCGCGAGGACGTTCCGGGTGGGCGTCGACACGGTGCCGTCTCCGCGGCCCGAGACGACGTTCCACGACGACGGCCGCGACGCGCTCGCGCGCCACACGTCGGCGGTCGCCCTCGAGTTCGCCCGGCTGCCGGGCTTCGCCGGCATCGCGGTGCACAACCTGGCCGCGTGGCGCGAACTGCGTCCGTAAGGGGGACGTCCGCTCAGCCGGCGGGCGCGGTCACGACGCGCGCGTGCGGCATCCGGGCGCGCATGACCTCGACCGCCTCGGGGTTGTCGTCGACGAGCACGGCGTCGCGGCCGAGGGCCGACGCGACCGCGCCGGTCGTGCCGCTGCCGGCGAACAGGTCGAGCACGCGGTCGCCGGGCCGGCTCGAGGCCTGCACGATGCGTCGCAGGACCCCCTCGGGCTTCTGCGTCGGATAGCCCGTCTTCTCACGCCCCGTGGTGGGGACGATGGTGTGCCACCAGACATCGGTGGGGAGCTTTCCCCGCTCGGCCTTCTCGGGCGTGACGAGCCCCGGCGCCATGTACGGCTCGCGGTCGACGGTCTCGGAGTCGAACCAGTAGCGATCGGGGTCCTTCACGTACACGAGGATCGTGTCGTGCTTGGTCGGCCAGCGCCGGCGGGTCTTGCCCCCGAAGTCGTACGCCCAGATCAGCTCGTTGAGGAACCGCTCGCGGCCGAAGAGCGCGTCCATCAGCACCTTCGCGTAGTGCGCCTCGCGGTAGTCCAGGTGGACGTACAGGGTGCCGTCGTCGGCGAGCAGCCGCCACGCCTCGGCGAGGCGGGGTTCGAGGAAGCCCCAGTAGTCGTCGAACCGGTCGTCGTAGGTGCGCAGGTCGCCGCGCAGCCGCTCGTACTCGCGGCCGTGGAACCCGCGGCGCACGATGCCGGGCTCCTCGCCCACCGGGCGCGCGGTCTCGACGGCGCGTTCGCGTGCTCGGCCGGTGTTGAACGGCGGGTCGAGGTAGACGAGCGTGAACGATCCGTCGTCGAAAGAGCGGGCCACGGCGAGGTTGTCGCCCTGATGGATCTCGACCGCGCCCCGGGCGGCCTCGGGCTCGCCGGCGGCGGCGCTGCTCACGGCACCCGATGGAGCCATGCGTCGGTGGCGAACTTCGACTCGACCAGCGCCTCGGCCTCGGCGTACTCGTCGTCCGCGATCCCGCCCGGCACGGCCCCGTAGAGATGCGCGAACGTGTCCTTCAGCTTCTGGATGATCGCCTCGCGGGGCAGACCCGTCTGTCGCCGGAGCGGGTCGACGCGCTTGGCGGCCGACGTCGTGCCCTTGTCGCTGAGCTTCTCGCGTCCGATGCGCAGCACCTCGGTCATCATCTGGCCGTCCATGTCGTAGCTCAGCGTCGCGTGGTGCAGCACACCGCCGTTCGCGAGACGCTTCTGCGCCGCCCCGCCGATCTTTCCCTGCGGTGAGGCGATGTCGTTGAGCGGCTGGTAGACCGCCTCGATGCCGAGTGAGCGCAGCGCCTGGAGCACCCAGTCGTCGAGATACGCGTACGAGTCGGCGAACGTCATGCCGGCGACGAGCTCGGCCGGAACATAGAGCGAGTAGGTGATGATCGCATTGGCGCCCATCATCATCGCGCCGCCGCCCGAGATGCGGCGCACGACGTCGAAGCCGTGGCGTGCTGCGCCCTCGGGGTCGACCTCGTTGCGGAACGACTGGAACGATCCGATGACCACGGCCGACTCGTCCCACTCCCACATGCGCAGGGTGGGCCTGCGACGCCCGGCGCCGACACGGCCTGTCAGCACCTCGTCCAGGGCCAGGTTCATCATCGGCGACACCGGACGCTCGTGGACGATCTCCCAGTCGAACTCGCGCCAGCCGGGAGCCGTCACCAGCGCCCGTCTCACGGCGGTGCCGACGGCCTCGGGCGTGAAGCCGAGCAGCTGGGCGCCCGCGGGGAGCGCGGCGCGCACGGCGGCGGCGATGGCCGCGACATCCGATTCGACCGGCAGCCCGTTGACCGCGGCGTCGATGTCGTCCAGCGCCTCGTCGGGTTCGAGGAAGAAGTCGCCCGCCAGATGGAAGTCCGCGATGCGCCCGTCGCGCTCTTCGAGGTCGACGACGACCAGCTTCCCCCCGGGCACCTTGTACTCGCCGTGCATGGATTCAGCCTAGTCAGCGCCGGAACGACGACGCGGCCCGGTCTCCCGCAGGAGCCCCGGGCCGCGTCGCGACGGCGGCGGTCAGCCGTTGAGACCGGGGACGATCAGCCAGTCGTTGACGAGCACGATCCAGACGGCCAGGACGACGAGCGCCGCGACCGTCAGCGCGACGGCCGCCCGCCCGCGCAGGATCAGCCCGATGACGAGCACGATCATCACGGCGACCGCGAGGACCGTCGATCCGAACGGGATGCCGGTGACGAACAGGGAGAGCAGGAACAGCGCCGCGACGACGACCTCGATGATGCCGAGGACCGTGCCGCCGCGACCGCGCAGCCGCAGCACGCCGTCGACGAGGGCGAGGACGCCGCCGACGAGGGCGATGAGCAGGAGCCAGCTGAGAGTGATCACGGGTGGTGGCCTTTCTCGCTTTTCAGCCCGCCGCGGGTTCGGCGAGCGCGGGTCAGCCTAGCCACGGTCGGACGCGGGCCCCGCATCGGCGGGGAGGGCTGGACAGCGCGCTCTCGGACCTGCTATCGGCGGTCAGACCCGGATGGCGAAATGCCTGTCGAGCCACGCCAGCAGGTCGGCGCGCACCTCCTGCTGCATCACCTCGTTGAAGATCTCGTGGCGGGCGTCCGGGTACACGAGAGTCGTGATGTCACTGAGCCCCGAGCGCTCGCGGTACGCCTTCGCGAGGCGGTGGACGCTGCGCGGACCGCCCAGCGGATCGTCGCGCCCGACCATGAGCAGCGCCGGGATGTCGCGCCCGAGGTTCGTCCGCGGCCACCCCAGCATGCGGACCGTGTCGAGCAGTCCGAACAGCTTCTGCAGCGGCGTCAGGGTGGTGAGCGGGTCGTCGACGAACGCCTTCCCGACGGACTGATCCGACGAGAGCCACTCGGCACCGTGGGCGTCGGGCGCGTTCCAGCGGGCGTTGAGGTCTCCGGCGTTGAGGTAGCCCGGCCAGCGCACCGAGGATCCGCTGAGCACCAGCGCGTCGTAGGCGTCCGGGTGGTGGTTGACCAGCTTCTGCGCCATGAACGACCCCCACGAGTGGCCGAGGAGGACCAGCGGAAGGCCGGGGTTCTCGTCCCGGATGATGCGCGTGAGCCGCCAGAGCGCGTCTTCGGCCGCGCTCAGGCCTCCGGGGCCGAGCCTGCCCAGCTTCGACGCGTCGCCGTCGTGCTGCTTCATTCCGGTGCGCCCGTGGCCTCGATGATCGTCCGCGTACACCGTGTAGCCGTCGGCGGTGAGGGCGTCGATGAGCGCTCCGTATCGGCCGGCGTGCTCGCCCACGCCGTGCAGAATCTGGACGACCGCTCGCGGAGCGGTCTTCGCCGGGTGGACGTCGTAGACGATCGCGATGCCGTGTGCATCGATGAACTCGGGCATGCGCACGAGTCTAGGCAATGCGCCGCGGTCCGCCGGCGAGAGTTCGTACTCCGTCCGCGGTATGCCGCCGGCAGGATCTGCACCCGCGGGACGACGCCCGCACGCTGCGGCTTCCCTAGGCTCGACCCCATGAGCGCACACACCGGGAACGCACGTGCCGTCGGCATCGCGGTGGCGGTGATCGCCGCGCTCGCTCTCGTCGCGGGAGGCGCGGCGATCGGCGTCGCTCTCAGCCGCAGCGCCGATGCACCCCCGGCCGCCGCGGCGACTCCTGTCCCGGCGGACGATCTCGCCGACGAGGTCACCGACACCTCGGCGCAGGCCCAGGCGGATGTCGCCGACGTCGAGGACGCACTCGCCGTGGTGGCGGCGATGGACCTTCCCTCGGACGCCGAACTGGCGGCGGCGACGGCGGCGCTCGAGCAGGCGGCCGAAGCCGCATCCGCGAGTGCGGCCGCGGCATCCGCTCTCTCGAGCGATGTGGAGGAGCTGAACGCCTGGCTGGCCGAGCTCGACGCCTCGCTCGACGCCCTCGAGGACGAACTCTCGGCCTACCTCGCAGCACTCGGCGACGCGGCGACGGAGTACCTCGCCGGGCTTGGGGATGTGCCCGCCGATCGCCTCACCGGCGCGCAGGATGCCGTCGCGGGTCTCGAGGACCTGCGCGGCCGGCTCGGAGCCGGCGGCGCCGACGCGGGAGCGGGCG
The DNA here is from genome assembly GCF_014208045.1 of Microbacterium thalassium. NCBI lineage: Bacteria > Bacillati > Actinomycetota > Actinomycetes > Micrococcales > Microbacteriaceae > Microbacterium > Microbacterium thalassium. Next base: position 1,268,186 of record NZ_JACHML010000001.1, on the reverse strand, counting down.
GCTTCGGCGCGACCGATCAGGTCAGCACCCTGCAGACGCGACTCGAAGCGGCCGAACGCGCCGCATCCCGCAGCGGGACGGAGCGGGACCGGGCGAATTCGGGATGATTCCGAGGATCGGTCCTGGCGCTGGCCGATATCGCTAGATAATCTAGCGAATCATGACGGATATGTTCGCGCGGCGCTGGGCCGGCCTCGTCTTCATCAGCATCGCGGTGTCGCTGATCATCGTCGACTCGACGATCGTCAACGTCGCCATCCCCTCGATCGTGGACGACCTGGGCATCACTTCGACCGAGGTGCAGTGGGTGCAGGAGGCGTACACGCTCGTGTTCGCGTCGCTGCTGCTGCTCTTCGGCAGCTTCGCCGACCGCTGGGGACGCAAGCGGATGCTGCTGATCGGCGTCGTCATCTTCGCCGTCTCCTCGGTCTTCGCCGCACTCGCCCCCACCGGCGGCCTGCTGATCCTCGCGCGGCTGGTGCAGGGCGTCGGCGGCGCGATGATGCTGCCGACGACGCTGTCGCTCATCAACGCGACCTTCCGCGGCCGCGAGCGCGGCATCGCCTTCGCCGTGTGGGGATCCACCATCGGGGGCATGGCGGCGGTCGGCCCCCTGCTGGGCGGCTGGCTCACCACCGAGTTCTCGTGGCGGTGGGCGTTCGGCATCAACATCCCCCTCGGCATCCTGATCCTCATCGGCGTCTCGCTTACGATCGCCGAGTCGCGGGAGCACAGCCATAAGGGCCTCGACGTCCTCGGCGCCGCCCTGTCGGTCGTGCTGTTCGGAACTCTCGTGTTCGGCCTCATCGAGGGCCGCAGCTACGGCTGGTGGGAGGCGAACGAACCCATCGATCTCGGATCCTTCACGTGGGACTGGTCTATCTCGCCCGTCCCGATCGCGTTCGCGATCTCGGCGGTCGCGCTCGCCGTGTTCGTCTGGTGGGAGCTGCGCCGGAGCCGCGCCGGGCTGGGCACGCTGCTCGAGCCGTCGCTGTTCACGATCTCGTCGTTCCGCAACGGCAACGTCGCCGCCCTCGTGGTCTCGCTCGGCGAATTCGGGCTGATCCTGTCGCTGCCGCTGTGGCTGCAGTTCGTCCTCGGCTTCGACGCGCTGCAGACCGGGCTGATCCTGCTCGCGCTGGCCGGCGGCTCGTTCCTCGCGAGCGGATTCGCCGGGGGCCTCAGCGGCCGCGTGCGCCCCGTCCTCATCGTCCGCGCCGGCATCGTCGCCGAGATCATCGGCGTCGCCTGGGTCGGCCTGGTGATCGGACCGGATGCCGCGTGGGGCTGGCTCATCCCCGCCCTCGCGGTCTACGGGTTCGGCGTGGGGCTCGCGACGGCGCAGCTGACGGGGGTCATCCTCGAGGATGTCCCGGTCGACCTGTCGGGGCAGGGGTCAGGCACCCAGTCCACGTCGCGCCAGGTCGGCTCGGCCCTGGGCATCGCGATCCTCGGAACGGTGCTGTTCACCAGCACCGGCGGCATCCTCGGCGGGCTCCTCGACGACCGCGGTGTCCCGGCCGACCAGCGCGACGCGATCGTCTCGTCGGTCGTCGACAGCGCCGGCGCCGCGATCGAGGGGCTGGAGCAGTCGCCCGAGACGGCCGACATCGCCGAGGACGCCAAGACCGCGTTCAGCGACGGCACGCGCCTGTCGGCGTTCACCGCCGCAGGATTCCTCACGATCGGGCTCTTCGCGACGCTGGCGCTCGGGCGCGGCGAGCCGCGCCGGACACGCGCGGAGGAGGCCGCCGAGTCACCGCCGGCCTGATCCGCGAACTTTCGTTAGCAAGGCTAATGAGCTAGGCTAACGAATCGCATGAACGACTCCGCCGCCCCCGCTCCCCCCGCCGATCACGACGTCCTCGCACCGGCCGCGGCCGACCTGCGCATGGCGGTGTTCCGCTTCGCGCGGCGTCTGCGCGCCGAGCGCGCGATCGACGCGATGAGCGACGGGCAGTTCGCCGTGCTCGCGGTGCTCAAGGTGTACGGAGCCCACAGCCTGGGCGAACTCGCCGAGCGCGAGCGCGTGACGGCCCCGTCGATGAACCGCACCGTGAACTGCCTCGAGGAGTCGGGGTGGGTGCAGCGCGCTCCCGACGAGGACGACCGCCGCAAGGTCAACGTCTCGCTCACCGAGGCGGGCCTCGAGGTCGTCGAAGAGACCGTGCGACGCCGTGACGCGTGGGTGGAAGAGGTGCTCGCCGACCTCGACGACGCCGACCGTGCCGCCCTCGCGCGGGCCGCGGCGATCATGGAGGAGGCGGCGGCCAAGTGAAGTCCATGTTCCGGTCTTTCACGACCTTCAACTACCGCATCTGGTTCCTCGGCGCGCTCGTGTCGAACATCGGCGGATGGATGCAGGCGACCGCCCAGGACTGGGTCGTCCTCACCGAGCTCACCGACAACAACGCCGCCGCGATGGGCGTGACGATGGCGCTGCAGTTCGGGCCGCCGCTGGTCCTCGTCAGCCTGACGGGCTGGGTGGCTGACCGCTTCGACAGGCGCCGCATCCTGTTCGTCACGCAGTCCGCCCTGCTGCTGCTGGCGACCGGAGCCGGTGTGCTGCTGCTCACCGGGGTCATGACTCTCCCCATCATGTTCGGCTTCGCGGCGGCCTTCGGCGTCGCCAACGCGTTCGACGCGCCGGCCCGCCAGGCCTTCGTGTCGGATGTGGTCTCCCGCGAGCACGCCTCGAACGCGATCGCGCTCAATTCGGCGTCCTTCAACCTCGCCCGCCTCATCGGCCCGGCCGTCGGCGGTCTGCTGATCGTCGCCGTCGGGACCGGCTGGGTCTTCGTCATCAACGCCGTGACGTTCCTCGCGATGATCCTCGCTCTGAGTGCCATGCACTCCCGCGAGCTCGTGCCCCGCGTGCGGCAGACGGGTCGCGCGCGCCTGTCGGAGGGCTTCCGCTACGTCTGGGGCCGCCCCGATCTGCGCGTGGCGTTCATCATGGTGTTCCTCCTCGGCGCGTTCGGCATGAACTTCCCGATCTTCGCCTCGACGATGGCCCTGGAGTTCGGCCAGGAGGCCGACGGCTACGGGCTGCTCAGCTCGATCCTCGCGATCGGCTCGTTCGCGGGTGCCCTGCTGGCGGCCCGCCGCGACCGCGCCCGCGTGCGCGTCATGGTGCTCGCCGCCGGCGGGTTCGGTGTGGCGTCGCTGGTGTCCGCCGTGATGCCGACCTACGGGCTGTACGCCCTCGCGCTGGTGTTCGTCGGCTTCTCGACCGTGACGATGCTGACCACCGCGAACGGCTACGTGCAGACCACGACCGACCCGGCCCTGCGCGGGCGCGTGCTCGCGCTGTACATGGCGGTCATCATGGGCAGCACGCCCATCGGCGCGCCCATCACCGGCTGGGTGGCCTCGACCTTCGGGCCCCGCGTCGCGATCACCGTGGGCGGCATCGCCGTCCTCGGCGCGTTCGCGATCGGGGCGGTCTGGATGCTGTCGTCGGGACGTGTGCGCCGCCACGAGGAGAAGCGCTTCCGGCTCACGATCGACGAGACCCGCCCCGTCTCGGTCGTCGACGCCGTGCCCGAGGACTTCAGCGAAGAGGTCGCCACGACCTCGCCGATCACGCTGCCGGAGCTGCCGGAGCGCCGCGTGCCGCACACCGCGAGCTGAGGCAGGCGCCTCCCGCGGACCACGGGCTGACGCCCAGGACGAGAAAGCCCCCGGCTCGGCTTTCCGCCGGGCCGGGGGCCATCCCGTCGAATCAGTCGATGCCGAAGAAGTCGACCGCCGCGAGCGGGCCGTCGAGGTGGGACGTCGTCGCTCCCATGACACGCGGCTGCGCGTACGTCGGGTTCGGGACGACGTGGCCGCCGCCCTCGACCGCGAACAGGACGACGGGCGCGTCACCGCCGTAGACCGTGCGGGTGACGTCGGTCTCGCCCGCGGCATCCGCGTTCGCGTACGCCGCGACCTCGGCCGTGGTGGCATCGCCGGCGCGGTCCGCGAGGAATGCGGCGCTGTCGTCCGCCGAGAGCACCGTGCCCAGCGATCCGCCGAACGTGCCGGCATCACCGCCGTCGAACGGGTTGATCGGGTCTGCGGTGCCGAGTACGAGCATCGTCGGGACGGCCTCGCCCTCCCACTCGCACACGTTGCTCTCGTCCGCCGGGTACGCCGCGGCGAAGGCTGCCACGCCGTGCACGACGTCCGGGGCCTCGGTCGCGAGACGCAGCGACATGTGTCCGCCGTTCGACAGGCCCGTCGCGAACACCCGTTCGGTGCTCGTGCCGTACGCGTCGGTCAGATCGGCGACCATCGCCTCGACGAAGGCGACGTCGTCGACGTCGTCTTCGCGCGCCGGGTAGGGCGTCGTGGCACGGCAGTCGTGCCACGTCTGCTCGTAGCCCTCGGGATAGACCGCGACGAAGCCGCGCTCCGCCGCGAGTTCGTCGAAGCGATAGCCGGATGCCGCGCGCATGCCCTCGGCATCCATCCGCGATCCGTGGAACGCGAACACCACCGGCGCATCGGCGGGGAGGTCCGCCGGGACGACGGCGACGTACTCGCGCGCCATCCCGTCGACCTCGATCGAGCTGCGGACGACGTCGGCGTCCAGCTCGGGCTCGGCCGGCGCGGCGGCGTACAGGAACCACGCGGCGAGCGCCCCGAGGGACAGCACGATCGCGCCGAGAACCGAGCCGGTGATGATGAGCGCCTTACGCAGCCGGCGGCGGGGCCGGCGGGCGGGGGCGGTGACGTCGATCTCCGCCCTGTCGCTGTCCCTCTCCACGGTGTCCATCAGGCGAACTGGTTCGTCTTGAGCACGGTGAACAGCACGGCGTGGACGCGGTCGCGCAGGGCGTTTCCGATGCCGATCGGGTCCTCCTCGGCCGCCTGGGCCATGGTGGAGGCCGTCCCGCTGGGGTTCAGCGCCGCGAGCATCAGGTCGTTCCCGTTCAGGGCCGCCTGCACGGGGTCCATCCATCCGCCCAGGACGGCGTCGGTGATGACGAAGCCCTCGAAGCCCCACTCGTCGCGGAGCACATCCTGCAGCAGCTCCCCGTTGCCGCCGGCCCACACGCCGCCGATGTTGATGAACGAGGACATGGCGCCCGACACGGGCGACTCCTTGACCGTGATCTCGAACGGGCGCAGGTACAGCTCGCGGAGCGCCTGCTCGGACACGAACACGTTGATGCCCGAGCGCGCGTTGACCTCCTGGTCGTTGAGCGCGAAGTGCTTCATCGTGGTCGGCAGACCGTTCTCCTCGGCGCCCGACACCATGCCGGCGGCCATCTTGCCGCTGAGCAGCGGGTCCTCTGAGAAGTACTCGAAGTCGCGTCCGCCCATCGCCGTGCGGTGCAGGTTCATGCCCGGCGCGTACCAGACGTCGATGCCGTAGGCCGCCGCCTCAGCGGCCACCGAGGCGCCGACCTCGTAGGCGAGCGCGTCGTTCCAGGTCGACGCGATGACGATCTCGGACGGGTAGAACGCCGAGTCCAGCGAGCTGAACAGCGAGTTCAGGCCCGCGGGGCTGTCGAGCATCGTGATCGCGGGGATGCCGAGACGGTCCACCGACTCGGTGAGGTACGCGCCGTACGAGAAGAGGTCGATCTGCTCCTCGAGGGTCAGCTGGTCGAGGAAGACCTCCCACTGCGGGTCGTCGTAGTCGAGACCCTTCAGGTCCTCGAGCATCAGGCCGTTGTCGGCACCGTAGGCCGGCGCCTCGCCCTCCGTGACGGGAACGAGCTCGGGGTTCATCAGCGCGAGCAGCTCGTCGGATGCCACGGTGTCGCCCTCGGGCGTCGTGGGGTAGGTTCCGTCCCAGTCGTCGCGCGACAGGTACGTGAGGTCGCCCTCGGCGTCGTCGAACAGGCTCTCCAGGCTCTCGCCCGTCGCGTCGTCGGTGTCGTAGACGACCTCGGCGCCGACGGTGGTCCCGACGGTGAACACGGGGCTGCTCACGTCGGTGCCCACGACGATGTCGTAGTCGCCCTTCTCGAGGACGTAGGCCTGGGCGTCCTCGCTCCACGACGACATGTCGCGCGTCGCGAAGGTCACCGCGACGGTCTCGGTCTGCCCGGGCTCGAGCAGCGACGTCTTGGCATAGCCGGCGAGCTCGATCGCCGACTTCTCGATGCCGCCGGGGGTGTACGGCGCTGCGAAGTACACTTCGACGACGTCCTTGCCCGCCACGTCGCCGGTGTTGGTCACCGTCACGTCGACCATGACGACCTCGTCGCCGACGGTGACCTGCGCGTCGGTCCAGTCGAACGTCGTGTAGCTCAGCCCATAGCCGAACGGGAACTGGACGATCTGGTCGTAGGCCGCGTCGCCCGCGTAGCGGGTCTCGTAGTAGCGGTAGCCGACATAGATGCCCTCTTCGTAGTCGAGGAAGGCGCGCCCGACGTTCTCGTACGAGTAGTCGCCGAGGTTCTCCGTCGCGGGGGCGGACTCGACGTCGTAGGCGTAGGTGTCGGTGAGGCGGCCCGACGGGTTGACCTCGCCGGTCAGCACCTTCGCGAGCGAGACGGCGCCCTGCGGTCCGGGGGTGCCGATCCAGACGGCGCCCGTGATCTCGGGGTACTCGTCGAGGAAGCCGAGCTCCATCTGGTTGCCCGAGTTGACGACCACGATGACGTTCGGGATGCTCGCCGTCACGCGGTCGAGCAGAGCCGTCTGCTCCTCGCTGAGGCGCAGCGTGTCGGCGGTGAAGTCGGACCCCTCGGATCCGGCGTTCCCGACGACGACGATCGCGGTGTCCGAGAACCCTGCGGCCTGCGCCATGACGTCGTCGGTCAGATAGTCGGGCGCCGGCTCCCCCTCGTCGCCGCCGATGAGGGCACCGGCGATCTGCACGAAGGCGTTGGACGAACCGACCTCGTGCTCCGCACCGGCATCCTCCATGACGGCGTACAGCTCCTGGTTGCACGTCACGCCCTGCGCTTCGAGGGCCTCGTACAGGGTCGGCGCGCCCTCCGAGGCGCCGCCGCCCGAGCCGCCGCCGCCGAGTTGGAGGTTGAAGGACGCGAACGAGAAGACGTTGACGGTGCCGTCCGAGAGCGGGAGCACCTCGTCCTCGTTCTTGAGGAGCACGATGCCCTCGTCCGAGACGGCCTCGGCCACGGGAACTGCGGCCTCGCGGGCGGCGGCCGCCGCCGGCGTGTCGTCGGTGAACGTGAGGGCGGCGCTGCGGGCGATGCCCGACGCGTACGGCGCTACCAGGACCACGACGCCCACGACCGCGACGGTTCCGATGCCCCAGCCGACCAGTCGGCGGGGGCGGTGCTTGGTCCGCTTGTAGGCGCGCTCGCGGCGCTTCGCCTCGCGGCGCTCGGCGCGATTCATCGACGCGCGCGCGGCCTTGCGCTCCTGCTGCGCGGCGCGTGCCGCGGCGCGGTCGGCGGCCTTGGCCTCCGACCGCTCCTCGGGCGTCATCGCCTTCAGCTCGGCGCGACGCTCCTTCGCGGCCGCCTTCTCCTCGGCGAGCCGCGTGCGGGCGTCGGTCTTGATCTCTTTCCGTGTTGCCATGTCTCTCTCAGTTCTCACCGGCGACGCGCGCCTCGGTGCGGCGCGTGCGCCAGGCCGACCACGCGTGGCGGATGCCGCGCAGGAATCGGCCGTTGACCATCAGCAGGAAGCCGTCGAGCATGTCGGCGTCGACGCGGCCTCCTGACATCCGCTCGACCGACCGGAAGGGCAGGTCGAGCACGAACCGCACGTTGTTCGCCGCGTGGGGCCGGCCCAGCAGCATGAGCGCACGGCTCGTCGTTTCGATGAGCGTGTGGAGCACGCTCGCAAAGCCGCCTCGCCCCTTCGTCTGCGCGATGATGTCGTCGCGCGTGAGGGGGCGATCGGTCGGCCAGGTCGCCGTCGGGAGCGCGCGGCCGAGCAGGGCCGCGTACTCGTCGTCCGGCACATCGTCCACGCGCCCGCTGGTGTAGTGCGGGAGCGCCGGCGCATCGCAGACCGCGAGCGGCTCGCCGTCGATCACGACGTCGGCGCGCAGCCGGATGTCGCGCGAGGACGCACCGGCCAGCACCGCGTAGGCGCCGGGCGCGATCCGCCACTCGTGGGCGCCGGTGTCGAACACGTGGAAGGCGTGGTCGGCGAACCGGACCTCCACGGTGGCGCTCTCGCCCGGGTCGAGCCGGACGGTCGCGAAGCCGCCGAGTTCGCGCGGGGCGCGGAACTGGCCGCGCGCGGCATCCGGAGCCTCGACGTACAGCTGCACGGTCTCGTGGCCCGCGCGGTCGCCGGTGTTGGTGACGGTGACGCGGGCGGATGCGGCATCCGCGCGCAGGTCGGAGTACGCGAACGACGTGTAGCTCAGGCCGTGGCCGAACGGGTAGCGCACCGGCGCGCCGACCTTGTCGTAGTAGCGGTAGCCGAGGTAGATGCTCTCGCGGTGCTCGCTGGTCGCCTCGGTGCGCGCGAAGGAGGCGGCGCTGGGAACATCCGCATAGCGCAGCGGGTAGGTCTCGGCGAGCCTTCCGCCGGGATTCGCGCGGCCGGTCAGCACGTCGGCGATCGCCGGGCCGAGGCCCTGCCCGCCGAGGTAGCCGAGCACGACGGCGTCGACGTCGTCGGCGAATGGAAGCTCGACCGGGGCGCCGCCCGCGACGACCGCGACCACCCGCACGCCGAGGGCGATGAGTTCACGAGCGAGCTCGAGCTGATTGCCGGCGAGGCGCATGTGGGCGCGGTCGACGGCCTCGGCCTCGGCGGATTCGTCGAGGCCGACGAAGAGCAGGACGACGTCTGCGCGCTTCGCGAGCCGCACGGCCCGGGCGCGCAGGCGCCGCGACGCGATGTCGCGGCGGCGGAAGCCGGCCTCGTACCCGATGATGTCCAGGCCCGAGTCGCGCAGGGCGTCCAGCGGCGCGTCCACGCGCGTCGGGTTGACCAGCGAGCTGCCGGCGCCCTGGTACCGCGGCCGCGCGGCGAAGTCGCCGATGACGGCGACACGGCCCGACGCCGGCCCGAGCGGCAGCGTGCCACGGTCATTCGACGCGAGCACGATCGAGCGTCGGGCCGCCTCGATCGCGAGCTCGTGATGACGGTCGTGGTCCACCGCCGGCGTTTCCGTGGGCGTCGTGCGGTCGATGAGCGCGAGCACCTCGTCGACCCGCGCGTCGAGGATCGACTCATCGAGCTCGCCGCGCTCGACGGCGTGCAGGACCTCGCGGTCGGTGACGCCGTCCGTCGACGGCATCTCGAGCGCGTTCCCCGCGACGACGCCGGCGACGCGGTCGTTGTTGCCGCCCCAGTCCGTGACGACGAGCCCGTCGAACCCCCAGCGACGACGCAGGATGTCGTCGAGCAGCTCGCGGTTCTCGTTCGCGTACGTGCCGTTGACCTTGTTGTACGAGCTCATCAGGGTCCACGCATCGCCCTGCGTGATCGCGATGCGGAATCCCTCGAGGTACAGCTCGTGCAGCGCGCGCTCGTCGACGACCTCGTCGATGCTCATGCGGTGGGTCTCCTGGCTGTTGACCGCGAAGTGCTTGGGGCACGCCGCGACGCCGCGGGACTGGATGCCGCGGATCATGGCGGCCGCAAGCGTCCCCGACAGGACCGGGTCCTCGGAGAAGTACTCGAAGCTGCGACCACCGAGGGGATTGCGCTTGATGTTAAGCCCCGGGCCGAGCAGGACGCTGACCTTCTCCGCGGCGGCTTCGGCGCCGAGCGCCGCGCCCACACGGCCGAGGAGGTCGACGTCCCACGTGTTGGCCAGCGTCGCGGCGGTCGGGAAGCACGTCGCGGGCAGGCTCGCGTTGAGCCCGAGATGGTCTGCCGCACCGCCCTGCTTGCGCAGGCCGTGGGGGCCGTCGGTGAGCATGATCGACGGGATGCCGAGCCGGTCCACCGGCTTGGTGTTCCAGAAATTCGCGCCCGACATGAGCGACGCCTTCTCGGCGAGGGTCATCCGCGAGCGGCGCGGATCGACGGGCGGATTCTCGCGATTCCGGTGCTGTCGGGTGTCTACATCGGTCACGTTGTCCTAGTCTAGTCGAACCTCCACCAGTTGGTGGAATTCTTTCAGCCGCTGTGCAGGTGGGCCAGGATGGAGGCATGACGGACGACCGCGGACCGGTGCTCTACGCCGACGGCTACGCCACCGGGCGCGCGACGAAGCGCGCGATCGTCGCCCGGGCCGCCGAAGCCTTCGCGCAGCGCGGGTTCCACGGAGCGTCCCTGCGCAGCATCGCGCGCGAGGCGGGCGTCGACCATTCGACGCTGATGCACCACTTCGGCAACAAGAACGCGCTCCTGATGGCGGTGCTCCAGTGGCACGACGAGCAGAACGTGCCACCCGGCACGCCTGCGCTGCCGTCGCTGGTCGAGGAGATGACCCCCGAGGAGATGGTCGCGGGCTTCGTCGCGACCGCCCGCCGCAACCAGGACAACCCGGGGCTCGTGCAGCTTCTGTCGATCCTGTCCGCCGAGGCGGGTTCACCCGACCACCCGGCTCGCCCCGCTCTCCAGGCCCGCCACGACCAGCTCACGAGCCTCATCGGCGACAAGATCCGGCGGCAGCGCGACGCCCGCGCGGTGGCCGCGGACGACCTCACGCCGGACGAGCGCGCCGCGGTCATCATCGCGACGTGGGAGGGTCTCCAGGTCTACGACGCGCTGCACCCCGGGGTGCTCGATGTCCCCGCGCTCATCGAGCGGGAGTTCCGCCAAGCGCTGGGCGTCACCGGAGGCTGACCCCGCGACCGCGCGGTCGATTCGTCGGGCCGCAGCCCGCTTCAGGACCGGATGCCGAGGCGCCGCAGGTGGTCGTTGGCGAAGCGCCCGTCCGGGTCGAGGCGCTCGAAGACGGCGCGCGCGTCGGCGAGGCGCGGATGCACGGCGGCGATCCGCCCCGCGTCGAACGCATGGACCTTCCCCCAGTGCGGGCGCGCACCGAAGGGACTCAGCGCGGACTCGATCTCGGGCACCAGGGCGGCGACCTCTGCGGGATGGTCGTGCCACGTGAAGTGGATGGCGACGCTGTCGCGCCGATAGGCGGGCGAGAGCCAGAGCCCGTCGGCGGCCGCCGTGCGAAGCTCGGTCACAATCAGGTGCGGACGGATCCGCTCCGCCAGGGGGCGCAGGGCCGAGAGCGCGGCAGGAGCCTCAGGCCGCGCGACGAAGTACTCGGTCTGGATCTCCGCGCCGAAGGACGGCTCCGCGTCCAGGCGGAAGTGCGGCAGGCGCAGCAGCCAGGGCCCGGGGACCCCGCCGAGCTCGGTCACGTTGTCGTCGCCGGGAAGCGGACTGTCCGGGCCGATGTGGCGCCGGGCGTCCAGGATCGCGTCGGGCACGGGATCGTCGTCGGACTCCAGTCGGGTCTTGACCCACAGGTGACCGATCGACTCCTCCTCCCAGCGGGAGAAGACCGACACGCTGTATCCGGCGCCCGTGACGGTTGCGAGGTCGCTCAGCGCCGCGTCCCAGCTGAGCCCGGTGTAGATGTCCTGCCGCACGCGGAACGTCGGCACGATGGCGAGCGTCACCTCGACGACGATCCCGAAGGCTCCGAGCCCGATGACGAGCGCGTCGAAGTCGGGATCCCCGCGGCGCACGTCGCGCAGCCGCGCGTCCGCGCCGACGTACCGCAGCGCGCGCACGGATGCCGAGAGCACGGGGTTGGCATCGCCGGAGCCGTGCGTGCCGGTCGCGCTCGCGCCGGCGACGTTGATGTGGGGAAGCGACCCCATGTTCGACAGCGCCCAGCCGCGCTCCTCGAGCCACACGGCGAGCACGCCGTAGCGGGTCCCGGCAGCCACCGTCACCGTGCGCGCGGCCTCGTCTAGCGAGAACTGCGGCGGGAGCCCGGTGACGTCGACGAGCGTCCCCGCGGTATCGGGGAGGTCGGTGAAGGAATGACGGGTTCCCAGAGCGTGGACGGGTCCCGAATCGCCGACGACCCGAAGGACGTCGTCGACTCCGGCGGCCGCAACGATCCGAGGCGCGGTGTACTCGTAGGTCCCTGCCCAGTTCCGCGGCATGATCCGAGACTAGTGCGGCGACGCCCGCAGCACGTGCTCAGTAGGGTGGGGCCATGCCACTGGTGGAGCGCGACGACCAGCTCGCCGCGCTCGACCGTCTCGCCGCCGGGCTCCCGACCGGGTCGATCGCGCTGATCGGCGGTGAGGCCGGATCGGGCAAGACGTCGCTGCTGCGGGAATTCCTCGCGCGCCGCCCCCCGGGCGTCTCGTGGCGGGCGGGCCGCTGCGACGACCTCGCGACGCCGGCATCCTTCGCCCCGCTGTGGGACATGGCCGATGCGCTGCCCGCCGCGGTCGCCGATGCTCTCGAGGGCGAGGGGCGGCAGCGCGTGCTCGCCGGGATCGCCGACGCGCTCCGCGCCGAGCCCAGCATCCTGGTGTTCGACGACGTCCAGTGGGCGGACGAGGCGACCATCGACCTGATCCGCTTCGTCGGGCGGCGCATCGACGAGCTGCCCGTGCTGCTGTGCCTGGCGTACCGGAGCGACGAGGTCGACCGGGGGCATCCGCTGCGCACCACACTCGGCGATCTGACGCGCGGGGCCGAGCGGATCGAGCTGCCCGCGCTGACCCTTCAGGGGGTCACCGGCCTCGCCGGCGGACGCGACATCGACGTCCCGCGTGTGTACGCGCGCTCGGGCGGAAATCCGTTCTTCGTCGCGGAGCTGCTCGCCGACCCCGACGCGAGCGCGTCCGGCGCTGTCGCCGATGCGGTGCTCGCGCGCGCCGCGAAGCTGCCGGCGTCGGCCTGGACGGTGCTCGAGCACACCGCGCTCGCGCCCGAGGGACTCCCCCTGACGCTTCTTCCGTCACTCGGTCACGATGCCGAACGCGACGCGGACCTGGCGGTCGAACGGGGCCTGCTCGACGTCTTCGGATCGCGGCTGCGCTGCCGCCACGACCTCGTGCGCACGGCGATCGCCGACGCCGTCTCGCCGGTGCGGCAGCGGAGGGTCCACCGGCACCTCGTCGAGCACCTCGCCCCGACGGCGACGACGACGGCGGATATCGCGCAGGTGGCCGCGCACGCCGTCGCGGGGGGCGACGGCGAGCGGGCCGCCGACTTCTCGCTCCGCGCGGCGGACCGGGCGGCGAGCGACGGCGCCCACCGCGAGGCGGTCCGGCACTTCACCCATGCCCTGAACCATCGCCACCACCTGACGCCTGAGCACGTCGACCACGTCCTGGAGTCGTGTGCACAGGAGGCCTATTTCGCACACGACCTCCCGCTCGCCCTCACCTGTGCGCTTGAGTGGCTGGAGCGTGCGCGCGACCTGACGCCACAGGAGCAGGGCTCGCGCACGCTGTGGTGCTCCCGCCTGGCGCACTACGCGGGCGACGCGGAACGGGCCGACGCGCTGGCAGACGCCAGCATCGCGCTCTTCGCCGACGCCGCCGACACGCTCAACGAGACCTACGCACGCTGGTGGCGGACCGACGACCCCGACGCCAAACGGACTCTGGGCCGGCGCACGGTCGACCTCGCGCAGGAGGCGGGTGACCTCGCGATCGCCGCGCACGTGCTCGTGGCGGCGGATGGCATTGAGGGGGGTTCGGCCGATGACGCGATGACGCACCTCGAGCAGGGCCTCGACTTCGCCCTGCGCTCCGGCAGCGATGAGCAGACCGCTCGCGCCTACTGCAACCTCGCCTATCTCGCGGTCGTGGATCGCGACCGCGAGGACGCCGACCGCTGGCTCGACGACGGCCTCGACTGGACGTGGGCCGAGGACCTCGCGTTCTGGTGGGACGCGATGGTCGACACGCGGGCGCTGCACCGCCTGTTCCGCGGGGATTGGGATGGCGCGCTCGAGGACTGCGCCCGCACCATCGACGGGCGGCGCGCTCTCCAGTGGCAGACCTGCGCCGCCGCGGCGCGGGCGACGATCCTGCTCCGACGAGGGGACCCGGATGCCGGTACGGCCGCGACGTTCTCCGACGAGACGGTCGCCGACGGCGGGCCCGACACGCTGATGGCCACCGCCGTGCATGCCGAAGCGGCGTGGACGGCCGGGGGCGACGCGACGGCCGCCGTGGCTGTGCTGGAGCGCGAAGTGCACGCGAGCCGTCCGCCTCGGCCCTGGCTGATCGCCGGCGTCGCCTTCTGGCTGGCCAAGATCGACCCGTCGCTGATCTCCGACGATGTGCGGGCGATGCTCCCGTCGCCGCTCGCGCGCGAGCTCTCCGGCGACCTCGCAGGCGCCGCCGCAGAGTGGCGCGACCGCGGGTGCGCATTCGAGGCGGCGGTGCTCGAGGGGTTGGCCGATGATCCGGACGCGCTGCGCCGCGCCTTCGCCGAGCTCACGGCGCTGGGCGCCGACGCGACTCTGGCACGCCTGCGTCGTGCTGCGGAGGAGCGGGGCGTCCGCTCGGTCCCCCGCGGCGCCCGCGCGACGACGGCGGCGGATCCGGACGGTCTCACGGCACGACAGGTCGAGGTCCTCCGATTGCTCGGCGAGATGATGACGGATGCCGAGATCGCCCGGCGCCTGACGATCTCGGAGAAGACCGCGAGCCACCACGTCTCGGCGATCCTGGCACGTCTGGGCGTGGGCAGCCGGCGCGAAGCCGGCACCCACGCCCGGACGCGGTTCCCCAGCGACCCCGGCGCCGATCCCGCGCCGGGGGGCCCAGCGAGGCCGGTCAGCTGACCTCGGCGAGGTCGGCGCTGTGCGGCCCGATCTCGTTCGCGACCAGCGTCACCTTGTCCGCCGGGAACCCGCCCCGGCGCGCGTGCTCGAGGACGGCATCCGCACTCTCGGCCTCGTGCACGCAGTAGATCTTGTCGCCGGCGACGTAGCTCGTGACCCACGTGTACGGCTGCCCGAGCGAGTCGACCACAGCGTTCGACGCCGTGGCGATGCCGGCGAGTGCTTGCTGGTCGAGGTCGCCCGCTCCGGGGATCTCCCGCTCGATGATGAAGCGCTGCATGGTGGTTCCTCCTGCTCGAAGTGGCTGCCCGACCGTGTGCCGAGCTGATCTCAGCCTCGCGCTCGCGGCGCGAACCGCCATCGGGAGCGGATCCCCACATTGTGCGATCGGACTGCCCATGTTGGGGAGCACCCCCGACGACCTGTCCGCGGCGGGCGAGCCGCCGTCAGCGGGCCGTGGACTCCCTGACGACGAGCTCCGGCTGGAAGCGGATGGTGCGCTCGTGCTCTCCGCCGGGGTCGGCGACCTCGTGCATCAGCAGGTCCACGGCGGTCGATCCGATCAGTCGAGCGGGCTGGCGGATCGAGCTGAGCGGGACGACCGCGGCGGCGGCGAAGTCGATGTCGTCGTAGCCGATGAGCGCCATGTCCTCGGGCACGCGGACGCCCGCCATGATGTTCATCGCCTGCAGCACGCCCACGGCGAGCAGATCGTTGGCCGCGAACACCGCGTCGGGGCGCTCGGGCAGGGGCCGCTCCAGCAGGCGCTGACCGGCCGTGCGCCCCTGCAGCACGGTGAGAGCGCCCATCTCGATGACCTCGAGCGTGACGCCCGGATGCTGCTCCACGGCTCGCCGCGCACCCTCGAGACGATCCCGCACCTGGCGGATGGCCAGGGGTCCGCCCACGAACGCGATCCGCCGGCGCCCGGTCTCGATGAGATGGGCGGCGGCGAGCCGGCCGCCCTGCACATCGTCCACGGCGACCGACGGGAAGGACCCGTCGTCGACTTCGCGGTCCACGAGCACGACGGGGATCCCGCCGTCCCGCAGCCGCTCGAGCCCGGCGAGGTCGTCGGTGGTCGGCGTGACCAGCACGCCGTTGACCCGCTGCTCGCGGAACAGGTCCACGTACGCCGACTCGCGGTCCGAGCGCTCGTCGCTGTTGCCGAGGAGCACCGAGAGTCCGTCCTCGGCCGCGCGCTCCTCGGCGCCGCGCGCGACTTCGGCGAAGAACGGGTTGCTCGCGTCCAGGACGACGAGTCCGACGCTGCGGCTACGCCCGGCGCGCAGCTGCCGGGCGGCGTCGTTGCGCACGAAGCCGAGTTCATCGATCGCCTGCTGCACGCGCTCGACGGTCTGCGGCGCCACCTTCTCGGGGCGGTTGAGCACATTCGAGACCGTGCCGACCGACACACCGGCGGCCAGGGCGACGTCCTTGACACTCGCAGCCACGGCGCCTCCTTCCCGCACCTTGCGTGAAACGATACATGTCGCCTATGCTTTGAAACGATTCACCACGCGGTGCGCCGCAGCGCCCGCATCCGCACTCGAAGGAGCACCTCGATGACGAGCCCCGTCGCACCGACGCGCGTCTGCTTCCAGCTCCAGGTCAAGCCCGAGCTGCTCGATGAGTACATCCGCCGCCACACCCCCGTGTGGCCCGAGATGCTCGCCGAGATTGCCGCCGCCGGCCGTCGCAACTACTCCCTGTTCCTTGCCGACGGCGGCCGCCTCATCGGCTACTACGAGACCGACGACGACGAGGCCGCGCAGGCGTACCTGGCCGCATCCGAGGTCGCGGCGAAGTGGGAGGCGCAGATGGCGCCGTTCTTCGTCGGCCTCGACGGCCGCCCCGACCAGGCCGCCACCCCGCTCACCGAGGTCTTCAACCTCGCCGACCAGCTCGATGCCGCACAGGCGGCATCCTCGCCCACCACCGAAGAAAGCAGTGCATCATGACGACGCTGTCCCCCGAGATCCTCTCCACCCTCGAAGGCCAGGGCATCGAGCTGCCCTCGTGGGCGTTCGGCAACTCCGGCACGCGGTTCCGTGTGTGGACCACCGAGGGCACCCCGCGTGACCCCCGCGAGAAGATCGCCGACGCCGCGCAGGTCAACAAGTACACCGCGCTCGCCCCCTCGGTCGCCCTCCACATCCCGTGGGACAAGGTCGACGACTACGCCGAGCTGCGCTCGTACGCCGAGGACCTCGGCGTCGCGCTCGGCACCATCAACTCCAACACCTTCCAGGACGAGGACTACAAGTTCGGCGCCCTGACGCACCACGACGACCGCATCCGCCAGAAGGCGATCGACCACCACCTCGAGTGCATCGACATCATGGACGCGACCGGCTCGCGCGACCTGAAGATCTGGCTCGCCGAGGGCTCGAACTACCCCGGTCAGATGGACATGCGCGCCCGCCAGGACCGCCTGAACGACTCGCTGCAGAAGATCTACGCGCGCCTCGGCGACGACCAGCGCCTCGTGCTCGAGTACAAGTTCTTCGAGCCGTCGTTCTACCACACCGATGTTCCCGACTGGGGCACCTCGCACGCGCAGGTCGCCACCCTCGGCGAGAAGGCGATGGTGTGCCTCGACACCGGCCACCACGCGCCCGGGACCAACATCGAGTTCATCGTCATGCAGCTGCTGCGCCTGGGCAAGCTCGGCTCGTTCGACTTCAACTCGCGCTTCTACGCCGACGACGACCTCATCGTGGGCGCGGCCGACCCGTTCCAGCTGTTCCGCATCCTCTTCGAGGTCATCCGCGGCGGCGGCCTGAACAACCCCGACGTGGCCTTCATGCTCGACCAGTGCCACAACATCGAGGACAAGATCCCCGGCCAGATCCGCTCGGTGCTCAACGTCCAGGAGATGACCGCGCGCGCCCTGCTCGTCGATCGCGCCGCCCTCGACGCCGCACAGGCCGCCAACGACGTGCTCGCCGCCAACGCGGTGTTCATGGACGCCTTCTACACGGATGTCCGCCCGGCGCTGGCCGAGTGGCGCGAGTCGCGCGGTCTTCCCGCCGACCCGATGGCCGCATACGCCGCATCCGGCTACCAGCAGCAGATCGTCGCCGACCGCGTCGGCGGCACGCAGGCCGGCTGGGGCGCCTGAGCCGATGATCGAGCCGTTCGCGGATGCCGACGGGCTGGTGCGCGTGTACCCCGCGCACCAGCCTGACGGCACCGGCATCGTCTGGGCGCACGGGGGCGGCTTCGCCTTCGGCGACCTCGACATGCCCGAGTCCGACTGGGTCGCCCGGCAGCTCGCCGCGCGCGGCACCACGGTCGTCTCGGTCGACTACCGGCTCGCCCCCGTCAGCGGCGGCATGTTCGGGTGGGACGTCCCCGCCCGCGCGGGAGCCCACTTCCCGGCGCCGTCCGACGACATGCTCGCAGCCTGGGCGTGGACGGTCGAGAACGCCGACCGCCTCGGCGTGGACCCCGCTCGCCTCGCGATCGGCGGGACGAGCGCCGGCGGCAACCTCGCCGCTGGCGCCGTGCTGCGGCTGATCGCGCACGGAGCCCCGGCCCTGCCGGCTCTCGTGGTCCTCGCGTACCCGACGCTCCTCGCCGTCCAGCCTCAGCCCGGCCCCGAGCTCCGGGCTGCGCTGGACGCGAGCCCGGATGCCGACCGCTTCACGCCCGCCGTCGTGCTCGCCATGTACGAGAACTACGTCGGCGGGCCCGTCGACGATGCCCCGGTCGGCGCCGTGCCCGGCCTCGCCTCCACGGCCGACCTGGCCGCCTTCCCTCCCACCCTCATGATCAACGACGACGTCGACGAGCTGCGCGTCTCGGGCGAGGCCTTCGCGGCCGCGCTCCGGGATGCCGGCCGCGAGGTCGACGTCGTCACCGAGCCCGGCACGACGCACGGGCATCTCAACCGACCCGACGAGCCCGCGGCATCCGTCTCGATCGACCGCATCGCGACGCGCCTGGGCGCTCTGTCCACCCGCCTTCCCTCCACCTCCTCCTGATACCGAAGGAACACTCCCATGACGAATCCCGCCGCTGCAGACCTCATCGCACGCAGCAACCGCCTGGGCGCCGACCCGAAGAACACCAACTACGCCGGCGGCAACACCTCCGCCAAGGGCACCGAGACCGACCCCGTGACGGGCGAGCCCGTCGAGCTACTGTGGGTCAAGGGCTCCGGCGGCGACCTCGGCACACTCCAGGAGAAGGGCCTCGCGGTCCTGCGCCTGGACCGCATGCGCTCGCTCGTGAACGTCTACCCGGGTCTGGACCGCGAGGACGAGATGGTCGCCGCGTTCGACTACTGCCTGCACGGCAAGGGCGGCGCCGCCCCGTCGATCGACACTGCCATGCACGGTCTCGTCGATGCCGCGCACGTCGACCACCTGCACCCCGACTCGGGCATCGCGATCGCGACCGCCGCGGACGGCGAGGAGCTGACCGCCAAGATCTTCGGCGACAAGGTCGTGTGGGTGCCGTGGCGCCGCCCCGGCTTCCAGCTGGGCCTGGACATCGCCGCCATCAAGGAGAAGAACCCGCAGGCCATCGGCTGCATCCTCGGCGGCCACGGCATCACGGCCTGGGGCGACACGTCCGAGGAGTCCGAGCGCAACTCGCTCTGGATCATCGACACCGCCGCCGCGTACATCGCCGAGAACGGCAAGGCCGAGCCCTTCGGCGCCGTGCGCGCCGGCTTCGAGGCCCTGCCCGAGGCCGAGCGTCACGCCAAGGCTGCGGCGCTCGCCGCCACCATCCGCGGCCTGGCCTCGACCGACAAGCCCATGGTCGGCCACTACACCGACTCGGACGTCGTCCTCGACTTCCTCGCGAGCTCGAACGCCCCGGCCCTCGCCGAGCTCGGCACGAGCTGCCCCGACCACTTCCTGCGGACCAAGGTCAAGCCGATGCTGCTCGACCTCCCCGCCGACGCCTCGGTCGAGGACTCCATCGCGCGCCTGAAGGAGCTGCACGAGGCGTACCGCGCCGACTACCAGGCGTACTACGACGCGCACGCGACCGACGAGTCGCCCGCGATCCGCGGCGCCGATCCGCTCATCGTGCTCGTGCCCGGCGTGGGCATGTTCTCGTACGGCGCGAACAAGCAGACCGCGCGCGTCGCCGGCGAGTTCTACGTCAACGCCATCAACGTCATGCGCGGCGCGGAGTCGCTGTCGACGTACACCCCGATCTCGGATGCCGAGAAGTTCCGCATCGAGTACTGGGCGCTCGAGGAGGCCAAGCTCCAGCGGATGCCGAAGCCCAAGACCCACCAGGGCCGCATCGCGTTCGTGACCGGCGCAGCCTCGGGCATCGGCAAGGCGATCGCGACGCGTCTGGCGGCCGAGGGCGCGTGCGTCGTCGTCGCCGACCTCGACCTCGAGAAGGCGCAGGCCGCAGCCGCCGAGCTCGGAGGCGCCGACGTCGCGATCGGCGTCGCCGCGAACGTCGCGGACGCCGACGGCGTCCAGGCCGCGATCGACGCGACGCTGCTCGCCTTCGGCGGCATCGACCTCGTCGTCAACAACGCCGGCCTGTCGCTGTCGAAGCCGCTGCTGGAGACCACCGAGAAGGACTGGGACCTGCAGCACGACGTCATGGCCAAGGGCTCGTTCCTCGTCTCGAAGGCCGCTGCGAAGGCGCTCATCGAGCAGGGCCTGGGCGGCGACGTCGTCTACATCTCGTCGAAGAACTCCGTCTTCGCCGGCCCCAACAACATCGCGTACTCGGCCACCAAGGCCGACCAGGCCCACCAGGTGCGCCTGCTCGCGGTCGAGCTCGGCGAGCACGGCGTGCGCGTCAACGGCATCAACCCCGACGGCGTCGTGCGCGGCTCGGGCATCTTCGCCGCCGGCTGGGGCGCCAACCGCGCCGCGACCTACGGCGTCAAGGAAGAGGACCTCGGCCAGTTCTACGCCAACCGCACGATCCTCAAGCGCGAAGTCGTCCCCGAGAACGTCGCCGACGCCGTGTACGTGCTGACGGGCCCCGAGCTCAGCCGCACCACCGGTCTGCACATCCCGGTCGACTCGGGCGTCGCCCAGGCGTTCCTGCGATGAGCGGCGGAGCGGTCGCGGCCGTCGACCTCGGCGCCACGAGCGGCCGCGTCATGATCGGGCGCGTCGACCCGCGCGGCACGCTCGCGCTCGAGCAGGTCGCGCGCTTCCCCAACGGCCCGATCCGGCTGGCGTCGGGGCTCCACTGGGACCTGACGGGCCTGTACGCCCACGCTCTGCGCGGACTCGCCGAGGCCTTCCGGGCCGAGCCGACGATCGCGTCGATCGGCATCGACTCGTGGGCGGTCGACTACGCGCTGATGCGCGGCGACCGGATGCTGGGCGAGCCCTTCCACTACCGCGACGAGCGCAACGAGCGGGCGGTCGAGACGGTGCACGCGAAGCATCCGTTCGACGACCTCTACGCCCGCAACGGCCTGCAGTTCCTGCCGTTCAACACCGTGTACCAGCTCGTGGCCGAGCGCGACAGCGGGTGCCTCGCGCTCGCCGACCGCATCCTGCTGGTGCCCGACGCGCTCGCGTTCCAGCTGACCGGCGCGCCCGTCGCCGAGCGCACCAACGCGTCGACGACGGGGCTGGTGCGCGTGGCCGACGGCACGTGGGACACCGAGCTCATGGCCGCGCTCGGGCTCGACGCGGGGCAGTTCCCGAGCCTCGTCGAGCCGGGCGACGTCATCGGCGAGCTGCGCCCGACCGTGCGCGACGAAGTCGGAGCGTCGCGCGGCATCGAGGTCGTCGCCGTCGGCTCGCACGACACCGCGTCGGCGGTCGTCGCGGTGCCGATGGCAGACCCGTCGACATCCGCCTACATCTCGTGCGGGACGTGGGGCCTGGTCGGCCTCGAGCTTCCGGCGCCGGTGACGACGGATGCCGCCCGCGAGGCGAACTTCACCAACGAGGGCGGCGTCGACGGGCGCGTGCGGTTCCTGCACAACGTGATGGGCCTGTGGCTGCTGAGCGAATCGGTGCGGCAGTGGGAGCGCGAGACGGGCCAGAGCCTCGATCTGCCGACGCTCCTGGCGGACGCATCCGAGGTCCCGGCGGACTCCGTCGCGGTCTTCGACGCGAACGACCCGCGCTTCCTGGCGCCGGGGAACCTCCCGGGCCGCGTCGCGCAGTGGTATCGCGAGCACGGACTGCCCGTCCCCGGCAACCGCGCAGCGTTCACGCGCGCGATCGTCGAGAGCCTCGCGGAGGCGTTCGCGGAGGCCGTGCGCACCGCCGCCTCGCTGGCGGAGCGGTCGCTCGAGGCGATCCACATCGTCGGCGGCGGGTCGCTCAACCAGCTGCTGTGCCAGCGCACCGCCGACCGCTCCGGCCTGCCGGTGCTCGCCGGCCCCGTCGAGGCCACCGCCCTCGGCAACGTGCTGGTTCAGGCCCGAGCGCAGGGCTGGTTCGGCGAGGACGCGTCACTCGAGTCCATGCGCGACCTGGTCGCACGCACCCACGCTCCCCGGCGCTACGAGCCCCGGGGCTGACGCCCCCGCCCTCCGCCCTCCGCCCTCCGCCCTCCGCCGAGTGGATATGCACTCGCCGAGTGCATAGGACATGACCCGCAACGTCCCTATGCACTCGGCGAGTAGACATGTACTGGTCCGCTTGGAATCGCTCGAGAGGAAACGACCCGCATGACCGGATACAGCGCAGCGTTCGCATGGGCCCGCCGGGCCGTGGACGACGGGCGGCTGCCGACCGCTGTGCTCGGCATCGCGACGGCGGACGGCGTCGTCGCGCTCGACGCGTTCGGAGCCACCGGATCGCGCCCGGCGCGCGTCGACGACCACTACCGACTGTTCTCCATCACCAAGCCCCTGACCGGCATCGTCGCGGCGCGCGCAATCGAGCGCGGCCTGCTCACGCCCGAGACGCCGCTCAGCGACGCGCTGCCCGGCTTCGGGGCGAACCGCGACGACATCGTGCGGCTGCGGCACCTCGCGAGCCACACATCCGGCATCAGCGAACCGCCGCTGGACCCGGCACTCCCGCTTCGCACGCTGCTCGTCGCAGGCGGACGCGACTTCGCCGCGGGGACGGTGTCGCGCTATTCGACGCTGGCCTTCGAGGGGATCGCCGCGATGACCGAGCATGCGACCGGCCAGGCGTGGGATGCGGCCATCGTCGAGTGGGCGGCCGAGATCGGCGCCGCCGGCTTCACGATCGACGAGGCCGCGGACCCGCATGAGATCCCGGATGCCGAGGCCGCGGGTCTCGACGCCGAGCGCTTCATCGCCGCGCGGCACCCCGGCGCCGGGTTCCTCGGCCGGGCCGCGGACCTTCTCGCGCTCGGCTCGGCTCTTCTCCGCACCGGCGTCGGTCGCGAGCGGACGGTGATGACCCCCGCGACCCTCGACATGATGCTGCGGCCGCTGACCGGAGACATCCCGCGCCTGGACCCCTACCCGCCCGAACGGGGACAGGACTGGGGCTTCGCGTGGAACCTGCGCACGCGCGCACCGGGACTGATCGATCGCGACTGCTACGGCCACGGCGGCTGGGCCGGGACCGAGTTCTGGGTGCATCCGTCGGCGGGTGTCGCCTGGGTCCTCCTGACGAACAAGGCGCAGCGTCCCGACGTCGACACCGACGAGCTCGACAACGCGGTGGTGACGGGGCTGTGACGCGCCGCCGAAGCTCCGCTGCAGATTCGCATTCACGCATTCGGCCCGAAGGTCGGCATAATGAGAGCGTGCCCCCCTGGCACAGAGAGTTCCCCCGGTGAGCAACATGCCCTACAGAGATCGGGCGACGGTCGATGCGTGGCTCCGTGAGTTCCACGCGTCGAACCCGGACATCGTGACCCAGATTTCGGTCCTGGACCAGGAGTTCACGGCGGGTCCGGAGTCGGGGCTCGTCGTGGTTTCGCTGCGCAACGCGTCGACCGTGACCTATGTCCAGCCGGTGATGCGCGACGGCGAGCCGGTGTGGATCGTGACGTTCGAGGCCCGCTCCGACAGCATCGATCTCGATGCCGGCGGAGTCGCGGATCTCGCGCAGGACCTCGACCTGCTGGCGCGCATCTGCGGCTTCCTGCAGAGCAAGACCGACGCCGCGGTAGCGGCCAAGCGCCGCGTCGTCGAGTCCTGAGCCGCCGGCCGGCGATCAGACGACGGGGAGGACCGCCTCGGCTCCGGCTGCGATGAGCAGCGCGACCGAGATGACACCCGTCGCGGACGCGACCGGTCGAGCGATGCGGTTCATGCGCTCCGCGCGTGTGGTCGCCACGCCGCGGGCGATGTCGCCGACGGCGCGCTTGGCCTCGCGCAGCGTCTCGTACCGACCCACCGGGGTGGAGCGCCCGTCGAAGCCGACGAAGCTCCCGTCGGGGTTCTCGAGGATGCGCCCGGCGAACTCGCCGCGGAGCGAGGCGGTGTGCGAACCGCGAGGATCGGCGGTCCATGCGAGACGCCGCGGGAATGTCGTGACAGCGGGAAGCGCGATGGTCATGCTGCACGCCCCAGGTGCGAAGCGGCCACCCGCAGCGGTTCGGGGCCGCGGTCCGCGACCTCGCTGTCGGTGAGGTCGATGACCACGCCGCCCGACGCGGAGGCCGAGCGGGCGAGCTCCTCGAGGTACTCGCGGTCGAGCGCCTCGGGCTCGGCCGAGTCGAACTCGAAGCGCAGCGGGATCGAGCAGTGCAGCCAGATCGTGGACCGTCCGCCCGAGTGGCAGAACGAGGCGGTGAAGCTCTCGGAACGGCGCAGCTTCGTCGTGGTGAGCGTGCGCAGATGTGCGAGGACGCGGTCCGGGATCTCGATCGCATCAATGTTGGTGCTGTAGTACAGACGACCCATCGTCGACTCCTTCTGGTTGGGAGAAGCTCTGCGAGCAGGTTACTCACCATATAACTAGTTAGTCAAGCGAGATAAACGATCAGCTGTATAGTGGAGGATCGAGACACCTTGGATATCGGGGGTGAGTATCGATGGAACACGACCAGAGTGGCGAGGATGAGGCATCCGCTCTCCTGACCGCCTACGACCGCTTCCGGCATGCAGATCTCGCGAGACAGGCTCGGGTGCGCTCCAAGACGGGGATGGGCGACAACGAACTTCGACTCGTGCGATACCTGCTCGCCGCGCAGCGCGACGGCGCTGACGTCAGGCCGAGCGCCATTTCGCGCTACCTGGGCATCTCGTCGGCCTCGACGACGGCCCTGCTCGACCGTCTGGAACGCGCCGGCACCCTTCAGCGGGTGAACGACCCGACCGACCGCAGAAGCATCCTCATCACGCCCACGGCAACCGCCGCCGCGACGCTCGCCGCCACCGTGGACGAGTACGAGCAGCGGGTGACGGGTCTGGCGGAGGATCTCGACGAGGTCGCGCGACGCATCGTCATCGACTTCCTCGACTCTCTCACCGAGGTCGCCGAGGAGACCGCGGTCCGCTGACGGGCGCGGTCACTCGTCGATCTCGTCGACCGCCTCGCGCATCGCCTCGAGGAACCGGATCACGACGGCACGATCGCCGTCGCTCATCGGGCGGACGACGTCCATCATGCGCTCGTGCATCCCGCTGAGCGTGCGGCGGATGTCGGCATCCGCCTTGTCGCTCGCCTCGATGACGACGCTCCGCCGATCCCCGGGGTTGGGTGCCCGCGTAATGTTGCCCGTCCGCTCCAGCCGATCCAGCAGGGCCGTCGTCGACGCCGACGTGATGCCGAGATAGCGGGCCAGGTTCGCGGGCGTCACCGGCTCGTCGTTCCGGTGCGCGCGCATCAGGTAGCGCAGCACGAGCAGTTCGTTCTCACCCATGTCCATCGAGTGCCGCGTGCGACGGCGCATGGCCACCTCAGCCGCGCGATAGGCGCGCAGCGCCTCCATCACGCTCGATGCGCGGATCTCCTCGGCGTCGGCGTACCAGTAGCCGTCGCCTCCCGAAGCGTTCTCATCCATCGGAATCGATTCTGCCGTGCGGCGGCGTGCTTCGGGTCACGGGCACGCGGAAGAAGCCGCTCATCGGCCCTTCTCCCGGCAGCGGAATCGCTCAGCCCACGCGCAGGGTGACGGTCCGCCGCAGGTCGCCGCGCGAGAACCCCACGTGCACGTCGTAGTCGCCGGCTCCGTCGCGCAGCGTGCCATCCCGCCACACGCAGAGCGCGTCGCTGTGGACGGCGACCGGCAGGGTCGCCTCTTGCCCGCTCTCGAGCCGGATCGCGGCGAACCCCACGAGCTTGAGGGTCTCCCCCGCCTCCGGACGCGCGTAGAGCTGGACGACGGCCTTGCCGCCGCGCGCCGCGCCGGCGCGCAGCGTCACGCGCACCTCCTGGCCGTCCGCGTGAGCATCGGCCAGTTCGACGTCCGCGTACCCCAGACCGTGTCCGAACCAGAATGCCGGCTCCACGCCGGCACGCTCGTAGGACCGGTAGCCGATGTCGACTCCCTCGGTGTAGCGCAGGCGCCCGGATGCGTCGACATCGGCCGGCGGGACGGCCGGAGATCCGTCGGGCCAGGTGAGCGTGAGCCGCCCGCCGGGCTCGGCGCTGCCGGCGAGCATGGCCGCCAGAGCCGGCGCGAAGCGCTCGCCGGACAAGCCCACGTGCAGCAGCGCCGAGACTCGGTCCCGCCAGGGTGTGTCGATCGGTCCGGCACCGTGCGTCACCACGATCACCGGCGTCCCCGTCGCGGCGGCGGCCTCGACCACCTGCGCCTGCCCGGCGGGAAGCCCCAGGTCGTCGGCATCCATCCCGGCCCCCGTCGCCCGGCCGGCGAGCACCACGACGGCATCCACGTCTCTCGCAACGGTGTCGACGGCTTCGACCGCCGGCGCGAGCGGGACCACCCCGAGCGACAGCCGAGGCACCATTCCCATTGCGGGGAACACGAAGGCGGGACCGGTCCGGAAGCGCGCGACGAGAGTCCGCGACCCCGTCGCCGCCGGGAGCACCGCACGCAGCACATAGTGCGGACCGGCGAGGAGAGGCGACGCGTCGCGGAATCCCGACCCGACCGGCGTGCCGTCGAGCAGCAGCTGGGCCTCGCCCGCGAACTCTGCGGCGACGACGAGCGCACCCAGGTGCGGCGGGATGACGACGGTCAGCTCGGCACGCCAGGGATGGTCGTGGTCGATCTCGTCGACGGGAAGCTCCGCGACCGCGAGCTCCACGTTCCGTCGCCCCGCGGAGTCCTCGATCACCGCGGAGACATCGACCCCGTCGCCGGCCACGAGCGGAGGCACGGGGACATCCGGGAGTCCTCCCGCCCGGGCCGCGACACGGATGCCCTCGCTCTCGAGCGCGGTCTCGAGCCCCGGCAGGCGCTCGCCCACCAGCGGAACTCCGGCAGAACCCCCGGTGACGAGACGGTGCTCGATCTCCTCCCCGCCGACGAGCGCGATGCGCGCACCGGCGGGGAGCGGAAGAACGCCCTCGTTGCGCAGCAGCACCGCTCCGTCGATCGCCACACGCTCGGCCACGCGCAGCGCCTCGGGCGTCCCCAGCGCCGCGGTGTCGGCGATGCCCGTCGGAGCCACGAGGCCCGCCGTCGACACGGCCGAGCGCACGTGGTCGCCGATCCGCGCGAGTGCGTCATCGTCGAGGGCGTCCACCATCTCGGGGGTGCGCTCCGACAGCGGCGGCGGGCCCGGCACGATCATCGCCGGCAGGTCCAGCCCCGCCGCGAGCGCCGCCTCGGCGTCCCGGACGGCGAAGAGGAAGTCGGGGACCGTGAACCCCTCGAAGCCCCAGAGCCGCCGCGGCACGTCCAGCAGGTCGCGGGACTGCGCCATGTAGGTGCCGTTGACGCGGACGTAGGCGGCGAGCAGCGCGACGACGCCGTGCCGCTCGACGGCCCGCCGGAACGGGGCCAGGTACAGCTCGTGGAGTTCACGCTCGCCCACGAGGACGTCGCGCGCATCGGTGCGCTCCTGCATCGGCCCTTCGCCGGCGCGCAGCCGCTCGAGGTTGTAGCAGACGAAGTGCTTGGCCACCGCGATGGCCCGGTGGGCGTGCACACCGCGCACGATGCGTCCCCCGAGCTCCCCCGTCAGCAGCGGATCCTCGCCGAGCCCGCCTGCGAGGCGCCCGGCTCGAGGATCCCGCCCGATGTCGAGTTCCGGGCCGAGCAAGACGTTGTGCCCGGATGCCACCAGCTCGGCGCCCAGGAGGTCGCCGTACCGCTGCGCGAGGTCTGCGTCGAACGTCGCCGAGAGCGTGAGCGCGCTCGGCAGGGCGGTCGCGCCGTCGTCGCCGCGGATGCCGCACGGCCCGTCCGCATAGGAGAGCCCCGGCAGGCCTGCGCCGGCGAAGTCGTTGAGCGCGATCCGGCGGTCCTCGTCGCGTGCCACGCGCGTCACCTCATCGTCCGTCGACGGTCAGGCGGCCCCACACCGCCCTGGCCGCCCACTCTGGCAGTCCGGCGGCACCGCCTGCAAGACGGAGTCTCCCCGGTGGCTACGCCTCGCGCGTGATGGTCACCTTCACGTGCAGATGGCTCTTGTGCGGGCCCGCGTACACGCCGCGCAGCGGCGGGACGTCGTTGTAGTCGCGACCGCGTCCCACCAGCACGTGGCGGTCGCCGATCTCGATGTTGTTGGTCGGGTCGAATCCCTGCCACTCGCCGGCGAACCACTCCACCCACGCGTGCGACTCGCCCTCGACGGCCTCGCCGACCTCGGCATCCGCTTTGGGGTGCAGGTAGCCGGACACGTAGCGCGCGGGGATCGCGACGGCGCGGAGCGCTCCGAGCGTGATGTGCGCGATGTCCTGGCACACGCCCTTGCGCTCCTCCCAGGCCTCGGCGGCCGTCGAGTGCACGCCGGTGATGCCGTGCATGTACTCCACCGCGTCCCCCACCGCCTCGGCGATCGCGCGGGCAGCGAGCCCAGGGTTCGTGTGCTCGGCGGCGATCCGGCGGGCGAGCTCGAGGATCTCGGCGTGCGGCTTCGTGCGGCCGGTCTGCCCCAGCTGCTCGACGGTCTCGATCAGCAGCGGCGCCTCGCGGGACAGATCCGCCCATGTGAAGTCCGTCGGTTCGATCGGCCGCGGTCGCACCTCGACGAGCGAGCGGGCGGTCAGCATCAGCTTCTCGTGGGTGTTCAGCACGTCGAACGCCGCGACGCGCGTGCCGAAGTAGTCGACGTACTGGTTGACCGAGGTCGACGGCTCGATGTCGAGCGAGGCGTTGAGCACGAACTGGTTCTCGGTCGAGTTCGGCAGCATCCGCGCCTCGTTGTACGAGGCCGACACGTCGCCCTGGTACGTGAAGCCCGTCTGGTGCTCGATCCGCAGGCGCTTCATGAGATCTCTCCGATCCAGCTGGGCTCGGTCTGCGTCGGGAAGAACCTCTGACGGATCGCCTCGGATGCGTCGCGGGTGACCACCTGGACGCGCTCCATGTGCTCGGGCAGCTCGTTGAGGATCTCGCTGAGCGCGCTGTACTCGAGGTCGTTTCGGATCTGGCCGAGGGCCCGCAGCACGGTGTTGGAGTGCCCGACGCGGTCGGCGCGGGGGTCGATCGCGCTCATGCACTGCTCGGCGCTCTGGATCGAGAAGATGATCGAACGCGGGAACAGGCGGTCCAGCAGCAGGAACTCCGCGGCGTTGCGTGCGCTCGGCATCCCCTTGTACGTGCGCAGGTACGCCTCGTACGCGCCGCACGAGCGCAGGATCGTCGTCCACGATGGCCCGGACGCCTCGGTGAGCGACCGCGTCGCCAGCATCCGGGCGGTCATGTCGGTGCGCTCGATCGAGCGCCCCAGCGTGAAGAACTGCCACGCCTCGTCGCGGCTCGTCGACGAGTCGACGACGCCGACCGACAGCGCGGTGCGCTCGCGCACCCACTGGAAGAAGTTGTGCACCTTGTCGATCTGCAGGCGGCGGGGCATGCGCGCGTTGGTCGTGTTCAGCGTCTCCCACAGCTCGGTCGAGACGATCTCGCGCGCGCGTCGCGCGTTCTCGCGGGCGGCGCCCAGGCAGTAGGCGATGCTCGAGTAGTTGCTGCGGTCGACCGCGAGCTGCTTGAGGACGTCCTCACGGCCGACGGACTCGGCGTCCTCGTCGGGGAACGACCCCATGACCGCCAGCAGCGACCGGCACGCGACGTCCTCGTCGATCCACGGGTCCTCCAGCAGCAGCTGGAGGTGGACGTCGAGGATGCGGGCTGTCCCGTCGGCGCGCTCGAGGTAGCGTCCGATCCAGAACAGGGATTCGGCGATGCGGCTCAGCATGCGTCGTCACCCCCGGTCTGCTGCTGCTGCTCGTGCTGCTCGACCACCGGTTCGGGGACATCCTGCGGGGAATGGTCGGGCTCGTGCTGCGCGTCATAGATGATCGGGATCGCGGATGTGACGGAGGCCTGGTCCTCGACGAGACCCGGGACTCCGCCGCCCTGACCGTACTCGACGTGGCCGGGTGCCGCGCCGCCGACGATCCAGGTGTCCTTCGATCCGCCGCCCTGGCTGGAGTTGACGACGAGCTGGCCTTCGGGAAGCGCGACGCGGGTGAGACCGCCCGGCAGCACCCAGATATCGTCGCCGTCGTTGACGGCGAACGGGCGCAGGTCGGCGTGGCGGGGACGCATCCCGTCCTCCACGAGGGTCGGGATGGTCGAGAGCATCACGACCGGCTGCGCGATCCACCCGCGCGGGTCGGCCAGCAGGCGCTTGCGGAGCTTGTCGAGTTCGCTCTTGGAGGCATCCGGACCCACGACGAGCCCCTTGCCGCCCGAGCCGTCGACGGGCTTGACCACCAGCTCGTCGAGGCGGTCGAGCACCTCTTCGAGGGCGCCCTGGTCCTCGAGCCGCCACGTGTCCACGTTCTTGAGGATCGGCTCCTCGGCGAGGTAGTAGCGGATGAGATCGGGAACGTACGTGTACAGCAGCTTGTCGTCGGCGACGCCGTTGCCGACCGCGTTCGCGATCGTGACGTTGCCCAGACGCGCGGCGAGCATGAGACCGGGCGCGCCGAGCATCGAGTCCGAGCGGAACTGCAGCGGATCCAGGAAGTCGTCGTCCACGCGGCGGTAGATGACGTCGACGCGCTGCGGACCGCGCGTGGTGCGCATGAAGACCTTGCCGCCGACGCACAGCAGGTCGCGTCCCTCGACGAGCTCCACGCCCATGAGCCGCGCCAGCAGCGTGTGCTCGAAGTACGCCGAGTTGTACACGCCCGGGGTGAGCACGACGACGTTCGGCTCCTCGACGCCGGGCGGGGCGGATGCCCGCAGCGCCGCGAGCAGCTTGTTCGGGTAGTCGCCGACGGGGCGGACGCGCATCGACACGAACAGCTCGGGGAGCGTCTGGGCCATGACCCGGCGGTTCGAGATGACGTAGCTGACGCCGGACGGAACGCGGACGTTGTCCTCGAGCACCCGCATCTCGCCGTGCTCGTCGCGGATCAGGTCGATCCCCGAGACCTGGATGCGCACCCCGTTCGCGGCGTGGATGCCGGCGGCCTGGCGGTAGAAGTACTGGGACGATGCGATCAGGCGGGCGGGCAGCACGCCGTCGCGCACGCAGTGCTGCCGGCCGTAGGCGTCGTCGAGGAAGGCCTCGAGCGCCCGCACCCGCTGCTTCACGCCCGCTTCGGTCTTCGACCACTCGTCGTAGTCGATGACGCGGGGCACCGCGTCGAGCGGGAAGGGTCTCTCTTCACCGGCGAAGTCGAACGTCACGCCCTGCGCGAGGTAGGAGGTCGCGAGGGACTCGGTGCGCCCGCGCAACTCCTCCTGCGTCATCTGCGCGAGAGCCTGATAGAGCTCCTTGTAGGCCTCGCGGGACTGTGGCACCGCGCCCGCCCCGAGGTCGCTGCCGAACATCTCATCGAACGCCGGCACCCCGGACGGAGTCTTGCGGGGCGCCGTGGTGGAGCCGTAGCCGTCGAACAGATCGCCCATGCCATGAGCCTAGTGGGGGACGTGTTGCCGTGTTGTTTCGGTTGACATCTGACGTCGATGCGATAGAGGCGGACGTCCTCGGATCGTCACATCTGCGGCGGGTTCGGCCCGGGCGCGTCGGCATAGGCTCGCACTGTGGCGACAACCCGGACGCGATCGCTGCTCGCCGCCGCGGCGGCGGGGGTATGCGCCGTCGCGCTCGGAACCGGCCTCGGCGAACTGACCGCGACGCTCGCGGTCCCGTCCTCCAGCCCGTTCGCGGTCGTCGGCGGAGCGCTCATCGACGCTGCGCCGCCGTGGGCCAAGGACCTCGCGATCGCACTGTTCGGCACGGCCGACAAGATCGCGCTGCTCATCGGGATCGCTCTCGTGATGGGGCTCGTCGCGGCCGCCGCGGGCATCCTCGAGACCCGACGTCCGCCGTGGGGGGCCGTGATCGGCGCACTGCTCGGAGGCGTCGGCGCGATCGTCGCGATGACCAGGACGGATGCGGGGACGTTCGCGTGGCTGCCCGCCGTGGTCGCCGGCGTCGCCGCCGCGGTCGCGATGCGCCTGCTCGCCCGGCTCGCCGCGCGTGCGTATCCGCCGCCCGCGGCCGTCCCGGCCGGTCCGGACTCCGCGGGCGCATCCCCGCCGGAGACCGCCACCCCGATGTCGCGCGGCGTCGACCGGCGCGGATTCCTGGCGTGGTCGACCGCGGCGGCCGCCGTCGGCGCCATCGGACTCGTCATCGGAAATGCGGCGCGCGCCGGCGTCCAGGCGGCGACCACCGTGCGCGACGCGCTGCGCCTGCCGACCCCGGCGAAGCCGGCGCCCGCGGTTCCGGCGGCGGCGGAGCTCGGCCTCCCGGACCTGTCGCCGGTCATCACGCCGAACACCGCCTTCTACCGCATCGACACCGCGCTGGTCACGCCGCAGATCGATCCCGCCGAGTGGTCCCTGCGCATCCACGGCATGGTCGACCGCGAGGTCACGATCACGTGGGACGAGCTGATCGCGCTGCCGCTGGAGGAGAGCCACACGACGCTCACGTGCGTGTCGAACTCGATCGGCGGCAACCTCATCGGCAATGCGCTGTGGCTCGGCTACCCGATCCGGGAGCTGCTGGCCCGCGCCGGCGTGTCACCGGATGCCGACATGGTGCTGTCGCACTCGATCGACGGCTTCTCCGCGTCCACACCCCTCGAAGCGCTCACCGACGACCGCAACTCGATCCTGGCCGTCGGAATGAACGGCGAGCCGCTCCCCGTCGAGCACGGGTTCCCGGTGCGCATGGTCGTCCCGGGCCTGTACGGGTACGTGTCGGCGACGAAGTGGGTGGTCGAGCTCGAGGTCACGCGCTTCGACCGCGCGCAGGCGTACTGGACGACGCGCGGATGGTCCGCCCGCGGGCCGGTCAAGCTCCAGTCGCGCATCGAGGTGCCCCGTCGCAGTCAGGTGGTCGACGCGGGCGACGCCGTGATCGCGGGCATGGCCTGGCACCAGCACGTCGGGGTCGGCGGTGTCGAGGTGCGCGTCGACGACGGCGAGTGGATGCCGGCGACGCTCGCCGCCGCGATCTCGGACGACACCTGGGTTCAGTGGAGCATCCCGTGGACGGCCGAGCCGGGCGGTCACACCATCACGTGCCGCGCCACGAGCGCCGCCGGCGACGTGCAGACCGAGGAGCGCACGTCGCCCGCGCCCGACGGCGCGACCGGGTGGCACACCATCCAGGTGACGGTGGCCTGACCGGAGCGGTCCACGCGAACCGGGCACGCGGCTCCCGCCCCTCACGCGCGGGCGCCGCCCGCCCGTCCCTCAGCCGACCAGGACCCGCACCACGTTGCCCCACGGGTCCGAGGTCACGAGCACGCCGGGCGCACTCTCGTATTCGATGCCGGCACCTGCGAGCCGCGCCGCGACGTCGTCGACGTCGGCCTGGTTCGGCACCCGCACGACGAACGCGCCGAGCCCCGGCCCCGCGCCCCGCTCCCCCGCGCCGTCGCTGAGCCACACGTTCGTGGCGAGGTGGTGGTGGTAGCCGCCCGCCGAATAGAACAGGGCGCCGTCCGCCTGAGACGTCACAGCGAACCCGAGCGCATCGGAATAGAAGGCGCGGGCCCGGTCGAGGTCGCCGACGCGCAGGTGCACGTGCCCCACGGTCGCGGAGCTCGGCGCGACCCCGTCCGCGTTCTCGGCGATGAAGGCGTTGGGGTCGAGGAACGCCGAGCCCATGGTCACCTCGCCGTCCTGCCACACCCACTCGTCGCGGGGCCGATCGACGTACAGCTCCACGCCGTTGCCCTCGGGATCGCCGAAGTAGAACGCGAGGCTGACCGCGTGGTCGGCGGCCCCCTGATACGACTCGGGGGCGCGGTCCGCCACGGTCAGCAGCGCAGCTGCGAGCGCGGGTTCGTCGGGGAACAGGATGGCCGTGTGGTAGAGCCCCGCCTGGCTGGGATCGTCGGCGCCGGCCGCACCCGCGAGCAGCGTCACCAGCGGCTCGTCGAAGCCGAGGACGACGTGCTCGGCATCTTCCTCCATCACCGGCAGACCGAGCGCGTCGGCGTAGTACTCCCGCATCGCCGGCAGATCGACGACGTTCAGCTCGACGGATCCCATCTCCGCCTCAGCGGGCAGAAGCGACGCGGGCGCCGTGTCTGCGCCCGCCGGCGCGCGCGTGGCCGCGACGAGGACGATGGTGATCACGGCGATGAGCACGGCGACCGCCCCCGTCACAGCGGCGACGACGATCGGACGGCGGCGGGCAGGCGCAGAGGCGGAGT
This sequence comes from Microbacterium thalassium, assembly GCF_014208045.1. NCBI lineage: Bacteria > Bacillati > Actinomycetota > Actinomycetes > Micrococcales > Microbacteriaceae > Microbacterium > Microbacterium thalassium. Next base: position 1,233,971 of record NZ_JACHML010000001.1, on the reverse strand, counting down.
TCACGTCGATCTGCAACATGCATCCATCTGAATGCATTCCCCACCGCGGTCCGCCGGGGCGACGCGGTCGATGTCAGCGGCGGACCGACTCCAGGCGAACGAGGCGCGGCGGGCCCGCCAGCAGCGCGCCGAGCGCGGGCACCGCACCCTCGCTCGAACGGTAGTCGCGATACGCCTGCTCGGCCTCCCACGACGACCACTCCTCGTACAGCGTCCAGCACGCCGGGTCGTCGCGGTCGACGAACCAGTCGAGCCGCTCGCAGCCCTCGAATGCCCGCGTGGTCTCGAGCATCTCGTCGAACACGGACTCTGCTTCGTCGAGCCGCGCCGGGTCCAGGCGGAACTCCACGATCGCTGCGTGCGCCATACCTCGCCCTTCGTCGAAACGCCGGTGGCGCCTTCACTCTGACGGCGCGTGCTCGCCGTCGCGCGGCTCGTTCCGCGGAGCGGAAGACCTGTCTCGGGCGGGGGAGCACGCAGACGGCGTCAGCCGGCGAGTACGACCTTGAGCTGCTCGACGGCCCAGTCCAGCTCGGTGGCGCGGATGACCAGCGGCGGCGCGATGCGGATCGTCTGACCCTGAGTGTCCTTGACCAGAACACCGCGCGCGAGCAGTCGCTCGGCGACCTCGCGCCCGGTTCCGACAGCCGGGTCGATGTCGATGCCGGCCCACACGCCCGCCACGCGGATCGCGGTGACGCCGTGACCGACGAGCTCGGCGAGCTTGGCCTCGAGGTGCTCGCCCAGCGCCTGCGCGCGCACCTGGACCTCGCCGCTCGCGAGCATCTCGACCACGCGCAGGCCCACAGCCGCCGCCAGCGGGTTGCCGCCGAACGTCGACCCGTGCTCGCCCGGACGGATGACGCCGAGCACGTCCTCGTCGGCGACGACGGCAGACAGCGGCACGATGCCGCCGCCGAGGGCCTTGCCCAGCACGTACATGTCGGGGACGACGTCCTCGCGGTCGCACGCGAAGGTGGTGCCGGCGCGGCCGAGGCCGGACTGGATCTCGTCGGCGATCATGAGGACGTCGTGCTTCGTGCAGATCTCCCGCACGGCCCGCAGGTATCCCTCGGGCGGGACGATCACGCCCGCCTCGCCCTGGATCGGCTCGATCAGCACGGCGGCGGTGTTCTCGTCGATCGCCGCTTCGATCGCAGCGGCGTCGCCGAACGGCACGGCCGCGAATCCGGGCGCGAACGGACCGAAGTCGTCGCGCGCATCGGGATCGTCACTGAAGCCGATGACCGTGGTCGTCCGACCGTGGAAGTTGCCGTGCGCGACCACGATGGTGGCGGCATCCGCGGGGATGCCCTTGACGCGGTACCCCCACGCTCGCGCGGTCTTGATGGCGGTCTCGACGGCCTCGGCTCCGGTGTTCATGGGCAGCACGAGCTGCTTGCCGCACAGCTCCGCCAGAGCGGTCGCGAACGCGCCGAGCTGGTCGTTGTGGAACGCACGGCTGGTGAGCGTGATGCGGCCGAGCTGCTCGGTCGCCGCCGCGACGAGGGACGGATGCCGGTGGCCGAAGTTCAGCGCCGAGTACGCCGACAGCAGGTCGAGGTAGCGCTTGCCCTCGACGTCGGTGACCCACACGCCCTCGCCGCGGGCGAGCACGACCGGCAGCGGGTGGTAGTTGCGGGCGACGTGCTCATCCTCCGAGCGGATGATCTGGATCGCGGCGGTCGCGAGATGGGAGTGCGAAGGAGTCATGGGCGCTGTCCCTTCAGCGTCGGAGCTCGAGCGTGCAGCACTTGATGCCGCCACCGCCCAGCAGCAGCTCGGAGAGGTCCACGGCGATCGGGTGGTAGCCGCGCTCGCGCAGCTGGCGCTCGAACCCGGTCGCCCGCGGGGAGATGATGACGTTGCGTCCGTCACTGGAGGAGTTCAGTCCGAACACGGCGCCGTCGGCATCCGACACATGGATGGCGTCGGGGAACCGTTCGGCGAGCACGGCCTGGCTGTGGGCGTCGAAGGCGCCGGGCAGGTACGCGATGTTGGCGCGCTCGACGCCGCCGGGCCCTTCGACGGGGTCGAGGACGGCGATCGCGGTGTCGAGGTGGTAGAAGCGCGGGTCGACCAGGGTCAGCGAGACGACCTCCTTGCCGAAGACCTCGCCGATCTCGCGATGGCTGTCGCCGGTCGAGCGGAAGCCGGTGCCGGCGAGGATCACGTCGCCGACCAGCAGGAAGTCACCCTCGCCCTCGTTGACCTCGGCGGGGTCGGCGACCTGGAAGCCGTTCGCGGCGAACCACTCCATGAACGCCGGACCCTCGGGCACGCGCTCGTCGAAGCGGAACTTCGCGCCGTAGGCGACGCCGTCGATGAGGAAGCCGCCGTTGGCGGTGTAGACCATGTCGGGCAGCCCCTCGATGGGGTCGATGAGCTGCACATCGTGGCCGAGGCCGATGTACGCGTCGTACAGGGCCTGCCACTGGCGCACCGCCTTGTCGGTGTCGGTGGGGTTGGCGGGCTCCATCCAGGGGTTGATGCTGTAGCTGACCGTGAAGTGCTCGGGGCGGCACATCAGGTACGTGCGCCGCTGCTGGATGCGCTCGGTCGCCGGGGCGAGCGGGACGGTGTTCTCGTGCGGGGACATGGTGCTCCTTCGGGAAGGGTGGCGGACGCTGTCCTCGAGGCCCGGCGGCCCTTCGACCCGCTCGTCCGGGTGCGCGCCGGTCGCGGGGAAGGGTGCGACACGGGCACGCCGAGCACCATTCTCGCACGCGAGGCGCACACCGTCGGCGCACGGCGGGCCGCCCGTCCCGTCAGGACGCGCCGACCTCCGCGGCGATGCGCGCGTCGATCCACCGATCGATCCGCTCCCACTGGCCGTAGAGCCACTCCTCCCGCTCGTCTTCGGGGGGCACGTCCTCGGCGGCGACGTACCAGACGCGCACGCTGATGGCGCTGTCCATCGGCAGGCCCTGCCAGAGCCGGCGCAGCGTCGACAGCCGCTCGAGCCCGACGTGTCCGACGAACGCGATGTCGGCGGTGGGCGCCGCGGCGATGGTGGTGAGCGCGCCCCGCGGCTTGGGCGGGAGGACATGGCTCATCCCCCGCGCCCGGTCGGCGAGGTCGGTGCGTCCGATCTCATCGAGCCGCTCGATGGCCAGTTCGCGGCGCCGCGCGGTGAAGTTGCCACCCTCGGGGAAGATCACGAAGGCGTCGGATGCGCCCATGGTGGCGGCCATATCTCGGATCGCCTCGATGGTTCCGGGACGCCGATGCCCCGGCACGAATCGGCTCGGCACGCGGCTGAGCGCGATGTCGATGCAGGGGTCGACGCGCAGCGTGTCCTTCAAGACGATCCGCGGCCGGCGACCGAGGTTGTTGAGAACGGCGTCGACCAGCAGGAACGAGTCGCCCGGGCCCGCGTGGCGCGACATGACCAGCAGCGGGCGATCGGCTCGGGGCGCCTCGTCGGGATCTTCAGGACCCACGTCGAGATCGAACGACAGCGAGAACGTGCGCCGGGCGCTGCCCATCAGCCGACGCAGCCACCACGCGATCGTGCGGTAGGTCAGATCCTGGAACCGGGGCTCCTTCATGTTCCGCCCGAAGCCCGAGGCGATCCAGTGCCCGAAGAGGATGAGCACCGTGACCGCCTGCAGTTCGATGTAGAGGAACAGGAACCAGCCGGCGCGCAGGATCCGCCATCGCCCCGGGACGAACCGCGACGCGAACGCGATCACGATGACCCACAGCGGGATCGTGGCGATGGCGGCGAGCGCCACGATGATCGTGCACGGGGCGAGCACGAGGCGTCGGACGAGGTAGGGCGGCGGCGCCATCACCGCTCCCCTGACAAGCCGCCCTCGACGCCGGCCGCGGTCGCGGTCATCTGCTCGGCGAGGTAGTCGCGCGATGCCTCGTACGCTCGTCCGGCGAGCTCGTCGGCGTCCCCGATGTCGCGCCACTTCAGCTGGCGGCGGTCATCGAAATCGAGCGCGTTCGCACTCGGCAGCACGTGCACGTCGGCGCCACCGGTCTTGCCGTCGCGGACGCTGGCGAAGCGGTGCCGGCGAGAGATCTCGAAGGCGATCAGCGCGGGCTCCCAGAATTTCGTGGGCGGCCGGAGGGGCTGCTCGACCCGGCCGACCTGAAGCACGTAGATCTCGCTCGCCCCCAGCTCCACGGCGCGGTCGACGGGGATCGAGTTGACCAGGCCGCCGTCGTAGAAGTGCTCACCGTCGATCTCGACAGGAGCGAAGAGCCCGGGGATCGCCGCCGAGGCGGCGAGCGCGTCGATGATCGGACCCTTGGTGAACCAGTGCTCGGCGGCGCGTTCGATCGACGCCGCCACGCACTGGAACGGCACCTCGAGGTCCTCGATGCTCATGCCGTCGAGCACCGTCCGGGCGATGTCGCGGATGGCGGACGGGTCGTTCAGTCCGACGCGCAACCGCACCGCCGTGCGCACGCGGTCCAGGACCGGCCCGCCGAGGAAGCCCGTCTCGCCGATGTCGCGCCACAGGCGCTCCAGTCGCATGACGCCGATGGGACCGGGGTCTGCCGCGAAGACGGCGCCGTTGAGCGCGCCGATCGACGTGCCGAGGACGATGTCGGGCTGGATGCCGGCCTCGACGAGGGCGCGCAGCATCCCCACCTCGACCGAGCCCCACTTGCCTCCGCCGCCCAGGACGAAGGCGCACCTCGGCGCGCTCATCGCGGTCCCCTTCTGCGCCCGCGGCGATGCGGGACGCCCTCGTTGCTCACGCTAGCGCGGCGGCGACGCCATGTCAGGGTCGGAGGGCCCACCGGCCCGGCCACCGCCGACGGGCCACCCTCGTCGTCACGAACGGCGGGGATCCTCGACGACGCGCCGTCTGTCCGACGTCACGACCGGCGCGTCGTCCCGGATCCCCGCCGAACTGAACCGTGCTCGGACGGCCACAGACGGGCCAGCACCCGGGCGGCGAGCTCATCGGCGGCCGGGGCGGCGGCGGAGGCGGCGGCATCCGCGGCGTCGGGCACGGCGCCCCACCGGGCGACCTCCCACGCGTCGCGGGCGAGGGCCAGCTGCGCGCGGGCGCGGGCGCAGAGCTCCAGCAGATCGCCGTCGTCCGCATCCGGTCCGCCCAGGAGCGTCACCGTCTCGGCAGCATCGACCAGGATGCCGACACTGCCGGTCGCGCGGGCCTCGCCGACCGCGGTCTCGAGATCCGCGCGCGCGATAGCGTCGTCGGCATCCGCGATGGCGAGCCTCGCCGACAGCACGAGCGCCGCAAGCCGCGGCCGCACCGGCGCTGCGCCGTCGGCGGCATCCGTCAGGATCGGCGAGATCAGACGGCGCGCGCGGGCAGGGTCGCCGGCCTCGAACGCGGTGATCGCGCGCTCGACGATGAACAGCGAGCGGTGGAATGCCGAGCCGCCCTCGTCGATCATGGCGAGCGCCTCGTCGAGCCGTCGCGCGGATCGCTCCAGGTCGCCGTCGATCCGTGCCGCGACGCCGTCGATGGCGATGGCCAGCTGTCGCAGCGCCGTCTCGCCGGTCGGCAGGAAGGTGGCGGTGACAGCCGCGGCGTCGCGCACCCGGCCCGCCCACGCGTGGACCGAAGCGAGATTGACCGTCGCCCGCAGGTGGATGTCGGGCGCGTCATCGACGCTGACGCGCCTCGCCCGCTCGAGCAGATCCGTCGCCGATCGCATGTCGCCCTGCTCGGCGGCGAGCGAGCCCAGCGCGTTGAGCGCACTCGCCTGGGTGCCGCGCGCGCCGCAGGCCTCCGCGGCCTCGACCGCCGACGTCGCGGACCCGATCGCGTGCGCATAGTCGCCCTGGTGGCTGGCGAGCCACGCGTCCTGCACCCGAAGCGCGGCGACGCGCTCGGGTGTCTGCGGTGGGCGCAGGACCGCACCGATGAGCCGTCTGCCCTCGTCGTAGAACCCGAACTCGAGCCAGAACCGGGTGACGACGATGACGACGTCCGCGGCGCGCTCGCTGTCGCCCCGGACCAGGAGGCTGTCGATCATGGCCAGGATGTTCGCGCGTGCGGCCCGGACCCGTCGGCGCCACTCCGCGATCTCGAAGCGGCGCCGCCCGCGACCGGCCTCCTCGACCAGCGCGGCGAAGAACTCGTCACGACGCAGTCGGGCCGCGACGCCCGAGCCGCCGGCGTCCGATCGCCGCTCGGCGTACTGGCGGATCGGCTCGAGCAGGCGATAGCGCGACTCGGCACCGCGCAGCGCCGCCACGACGGACTTCTCCACGAGGGTCGCAAGGGTCACCTCCACGCGTGGGAAGTCCTGCGAGGCCACCACCGCGGCAGCCGCACGGATGTCGAAGGCGCCACGCAGCACCCCGACGCTGACGAACATCTCCCGCTCGTCGGCGTCCAGCAGATCGAAGCTCCAGTGCAGCGCCGCCTCGAGGGTCCGGTGCCGCGGGAGCGCCGTCCGCGAACCGGCGCCGAGGGCCGCGAACACATCGCCCAGACGCTGTGCGATCTGCGCGACCGAGAGCGTCCGCACGCGGACGGCGGCGAGTTCGATCGCGAGGGGGATCCCGTCGAGCACACGCGTGATCCGGACCACGCTCGGGAGCACGTCGGTGGTGAGCGCGAAAGCCGGGTCCGCTCCTCGGCTGCGATCGACGAACAGGGCGACGGCGGCCGTGTCTGCAGCGGCGGTCAGATCGGCGTCGAGGGGCGGCACGGCGAGCGACGGCACGATGAAGACGTGCTCGCCGGGGATGCGCAGCGGCTCGCGCGTCGTCGTCAGAACGCGCAGCCGCGGGCACCGTCGCAGCAGGACCTGGACAGCTTCGGCGGTCTGCTCGATCATGTGCTCGCAGTTGTCCAGCAGCAGCAGCGCCTCGGTGTCGCCGATGAAGCTGCAGAGCGATTCGAGCGGGCCGCCCGGCCTCCCCTGCCCGAGCCGCAGGGCCTGCACGATGACGTCGGGCACGGATGCGGCCGGCTCGGCCGTGGTCAGGTCGACGAACCACACCCGATCGTCGAATCGCTCGCGGGAGCGCTCGGCGAGCTCGGTCGCCAGACGCGTCTTGCCGCATCCGCCCGCGCCCGTGAGGGTCGTCAGACGCCGCGTCGCGATCACGGCGCCCAGCACCTCCAGCTCGCGGTCGCGTCCGAACAAGGCGTCGACCGGCGCGGGCAGCCGAGCGCCGTCATGGTCGACGGGCGCGACCTCGGGCGAGAGACGGGATGCGATCTCGGCGAGTTCCGGCCCGACCGGTTCGCCGGCAGGGGCGAGCGCGTCGCGCGCCTGCGCGAGGGCCGCCGTCGCCTCGGTCGTCCGGCCTGCGTCGAGGAGCGCGCCGACGAGCACCGTCCACAGCCCCTCCTGCACCGGATCGTCGGCGAGCGCGCGGCGCACCGTGGCGAGGACCTCGTCGCGGCGGCCCGCCTCGATGGCGAGCTCCGCCCACCGCCGGCGGCAGTCGCGGCGCACCTGCTCGAGGCGCGCACGCAGCGACAGGGCGAACTCCTCGTAGGCGAACCCGACGAGGGGCTCGGCGTGCCACATCTCCAGCGCCTGCTCGAGCTGGGCGAGCGCTTCGACCGCATCCGACTCCGCGAGGCCCCGCGCGGCGAGGTCTTCGAAGGCGAGCACGTCGACCTGGTCGCGGGCGACATCGAGGGCGTACCCGCCCGACCGCGTCACGACGGCCGCCGTCGTGCCCGCGGCCGCCAGCCGGGTGCGCAGCCGCGAGATGTACACGCGCACCGCGTGAACGGCATCGCGCGGCGGACCGTCCACCCACAACTGATCGATCAGCCGCTCGATCGGCAGCACCCCACCGGCGCGGAGCGCGAGAAGGACGAGGATCGCCGCGGGGCGTCCGTTGCCCAGCGCGCCGTCCTCCGCATCCCCGACGGTGACCTCGCCGAACAGACGGATCTGCATCGAGCACGACTGTAGCGCGCGGCATCCCGCCCGTCGTCCGGGGTGTGACCTATCTGTGACCCCGATCCGCGATCGTGCTCTCACACACAGGAGAGGACACCGACATGGGCATGGAGAACTGCACCGGACGGGTCGCGCTGATCACGGGGGCGTCGCGGGGCCTGGGCGCGAACATCGCCCGCGAGCTGGCGGCGGACGGCTGTCACGTCGCGCTGACGGCGCGCACGATCGAGCCGCTGGACACCCTCGCGCGTGAGATCGAGACCGAGACCGGCCGGACGGCGATCGCCGTGCCCGGCGACGTGACGTCGCCGGGCGACCGATCGGGAGTCGTGGAGCAGGTCGCGGCCGTGCTCGGCCCCGTCGACATCCTGGTGAACACCGCCGCGATCGCCAAGGCGACGCCGTTCACGGCCGAGGATCCCGCGCTCCCGATCGCCACGAACCTGGAGGCGCCCATGCAGCTGACCCGCCTGGTCGTGCCGGGGATGATCGAGCGCGGCTTCGGGCGGGTGCTGAACATCGCGTCTCTCGCCGGGCTCGCGGGCCTTCCGCATCTGGTCGACTACTCCGCGTCCAAGGCGGGACTCATCGCCTTCTCGACGGCGCTGCGTGCCGAACTGCGCGGCACAGGCGTGTCGACGACGGTCGTCTCGCCGGGGTTCATCGGCGACGAGGGCATGTACCCGGCGTACGAGACACCCGTCCCGTGGTATCTCGGGACGAACGCCTCGGCGATCGTGGCGCGGAGGGCCGTGCGCGCGATGCGACGCGACCGCTCCGAGGTGATCGTCAACCGCCTCCCGCTGCGCGCGCTCGTCGTGCTCGGAAGCATGTCCGACCGCGCGATGAGGGCGATGACACGCGCCCTCGGAGCCGAGGACTATCTGCGGGGGCTGGCCGACCGGCGTCTGCCGTACTCGGATCTCGTCGCGGTCCCCCGGTGACCAAGGCCCCGGCGCGTCCGCGGGACTGGGGTCCGCGGGCGCGCCGGCTGCGCTCCGAACGTGCGATCCCGCCGTAGATCCGGTAGCGCCGGCGCGCTACGTTGAGGCTGACGCAGGGGGGCGTGATCGTGAGCAGCGATGTGGTCGAGAACGGACGGTCCCGGTACGAGCGCGAGATCGCGCGACGCCGACGGCGATCGACGTGGGAGGTGGGCCTGCGGACCTTCACGATGCAGGTCACGTGGATCGTCGTCCTCGCCGCCGGCGCGGCGGTGCCCCTCGCCGCCGCCGTGGGCTGGCCAGGCTGGGTGGCTCCCGTGCTGGGCTTCGTCATCGTCGTCGCCACAGGGATCGAGAAGATCTTCGGGCGGACGACGGATGCCGCCGTCGCCGTCGACGCGCTTCGCCGCCGGCTCGATCGCGAACGCCGCAAGCGGGACGCCCGCAGCGGATCCGACGAGGCGGAGGCCGATGGGTTCGACGCGTACGTGCGTGGCTGCGAGAGGGCCATCGCGGACTTCGACGCCTCGATGCTCGCCTACACGAAGAAGGCGACGGGACGCGAGGACGACGGCGACTGAGCCGGACGCACCGTCACCACGACAGCACGGGCCACCCGTCGGCATCCCATTCCACGGGCGCGAGCCCGAGGCGGAACTGACCGTTCAGGTCGGCGTCGTACCAGTGGAACGCCATCACGCCGTCTGAGACCGACTGGCCGCCCGGCCCGACGCGCGACCCGTCGGTCTCGAGAAGGACGGTGCCGCCGCCGGCGAGCAGCGGCACGCCGTCGCGGTCGACGAACGGCCCGGTGGGCGCATCCGCTCGCCCCACCGCGATCCTGTAGGTGCTGTCGGCGGCGCGGCAGCAGCTGTCGAACGAGACGAACAGGAACCACTCCCCCTCGTGCTCGAGCAGGTACGGAGCCTCGACGGCGTTGGGCGGCTCCTGCCGGTCGGCGAGGTGCAGCGGCTCAGCGTCGTCGACGCGCAGGCCACTCGGCCACTCCAGTTCGACCATGCGGATGCCGCTCCAGAACGATCCGAACGCCATGTACGGCGTGCCGTCGTCATCGGTGGCCACGCCGGGGTCGATGGCGTTGAAGTCGTCCAGCGGCGTCGAGGAGATCACAGGACCCTGGTCGACCCACTCGTATTGAGGATCATCGGGGTCGAGGGTCGTGTTGGTCGCGAGCGCGATCACCGACCGGTTCTTGCCGAAGGTCGACGCCGAGTAGTACAGGTACCAGGTGCCCCCGTGCTCGATCAGCTCGGGAGCCCACAGGTTGTCGACGCCGGGCACCTGCTCGCGGATCCACTCGGGCTTGGTCTCCCAGACCTCGCCCTCGTAGCGCCACGTGCGACCGTCCTCGCTCGAGCGCACCTGGATGTTGCCGTTCGCGATCGTGCCGTTGCCGGTGGAGTAGACGTACCAGGTGCCGTCCTGCACCGCCAGGGCGGGGTCGTGGGTCGCGAGGTCTCCCTCGAGCTCCCACGACCCGCCCGAGCAGGCGGCGAGCGTCGCCGCGAGAAGGCCGACGGACGCGGCTGCGATCCACCGGGTCAGCCGCGTCCGCCGCGTCGTGCGCATCAGCCGAGTGCGATGGCCGTCCACGAGACCGGGGGCAGCGTGACGGTCAGCGTGCCGTCCGCGACCACTGCGGTGTCGTTGGTCTTCGCCGTCACGCGCTCGCGGTCCTCGAGCGTGTTCTTGGCGTACACGTCCTCGTCCCAGACAGCGTGGGTTTCGAGCACCGACACATCGCCGAGCGCCGAGACGTCGGCGGTGATGGTGATCGCCTCGGTCTGGCTGCGGTTGACCAGGAACACCGCGCTGCGGCCGGTCTCGGCGTCGTGCGTGGCGACGGCGTCGACCAGCGGAACCTCGCCGTAGACCTCGGTGCTGTAGGTCGGCGCGTCGAGTTTGAGCTGCAGCGCATCGCCCTGCGCGAGGCGCGAGGTGACCGAGAACGGGAAGAACGTCGTCTGCTTCCACGCCGGCCCGCCGGGCTCGGTCATGATCGGCGCGATGACGTTGACCAGCTGCGCGAGCGAGGCGCTCGTGACGCGGTCGGCGTGCTTGAGCAGCGAGATCATCAGGTTGCCGAAGACGACGGCATCCGCCACCGAGTAGATGTCCTCGAGCAGGCGCGGGGCGACCGGCCAGTTGTCGATGCCCTCGATCTTGTCGACGCCGTGGAAGCGCTCGATGTACCAGACGTTCCACTCGTCGAACGAGATGTTGATCTTCTTCTTCGACCCGCGCACGGCGCCGACGTGGTCGGCCGTGGCGACGACGGTCTCGATGAAGCCGTCCATGTCGACGGCCGACGCGAGGAAGCTGGCGAGGTCGCCGTTCTTCTCCTCGTAGTACGCGTGGCACGAGATGTAGTCGACGTCCTCGTACGTGTGGGTGAGCACGGTGCGCTCCCACTCGCCGAACGTCGGCATGTGCGCGGACGACGACCCGCACACGACGAGCTCGATCGACGGGTCGAGCTGGCGCATGCCCTTGGCCGCCATCGACGCGACCTTGCCGTAGTCGTCGGCCGAGCGGTGGCCGAGCTGCCAGGGCCCGTCCATCTCGTTGCCGAGGCACCACATGCGCACGTCGAACGGATCGGCCTTGCCGTTGGCGACGCGCTGGTCGCTGAGGGCGGTGCCCGAGCGGATGTTGGAGTACTCGAGCAGGTCGATCGCCTCGAGCGTGCCGCGGGTGCCGAGGTTCACGGCCATCATGAGGTCGCTGCCGACCTTGTCGAGCCAGCCCGAGAACTCGTGCAGGCCCACCTCGTTGGTCTCGGTGGAGTGCCACGCGAGGTCCAGGCGACGGGGACGGTCCTCGACCGGGCCGACCGAGTCCTCCCACCGGAAGCCCGAGACGAAGTTGCCGCCGGGGTAGCGGATGGTCGAGACGCCGAGCTCCTTGACCAGGTCGATGACGTCCTGGCGGAAGCCCTCGGCATCCGCCGTCTCGTGGCCGGGCTCGTAGATGCCGTCGTAGACGTGACGACCGAGGTGTTCGACGAAGCCGCCGAAGAGCTTGCGCTGGATGGGGCCGATCGCGAAGTGCGGGTCGACCGTGATGCGTGCGGAAGGCATGGGTGTGCTTTCTTTCGTGCTTGAGGGGATGAAGAGGGACGGATGCCGGCGCAGCGCCGGGCTCAGGACTTGACGCCGCCGATGGCGAGACCGCCCTGCCAGTAGCGCTGCAGGAAGAGGAACGACAGGATCAGCGGCACCACCGAGATGAAGGCGCCCGAGGTGATGAGGTTCCACACCTGCTCGCCGCCGGCTCCGGCATTGGACAGGGTCAGCCAGCGGTTCAGGCCCACCGTGACCGGCAAGGTCTCGGGGCTCGTGAGCATCGCGAGCGGCAGGAAGAAGTTGTTCCAGGTGCCGACGATGCTCAGCAGCAGCACCGTGACGATCGCGGGGCGCAGGAGCGGGAACACGACCTGGAGGAACGTCCGCCACTCGCCCGCGCCGTCGATGCGGGCGGCCTCGAGGAGTTCGTCGGGGATCGCGTCCTGCGTGTAGACGCGCATCAGGTACACCCCGAACGGGTTCAGCAGCGACGGCAGGATCACGGCCCAGCCGGTGTTGATGAGGCCGTACTGGCTGAGGAGCATGAACTGCGGGATCACGAGGGCTGTGAGCGGCACCATGACCGAGCCGAGGATGATCCCGAAGATGACGTTGCGTCCCTTGAACGAGTACTTGGCGAAGCCGTACCCGGCGAGGACCGCGACGATGGTGGCCCCGATGCCCGCGGTGAACGAGTACAGGAACGAGTTGCCGAGCCACGTCCAGTAGATGCCGTTCTGGTGCTCGAACAGGCCCTGGATGTTCGTGAAGAACGACGAGGGGTTGTCGAACCAGAAGGCCGGGCTCGAGAAGAGGCTCCCCGTGCTCTTGGTCGAGGCGACGATGAGCCACCAGATCGGCACGACGAAGTAGAAGGCCATGATGACCAGCAGGACGTGCGAGCCGATCTTGCGGCCGCCGGTCGCGGGGCCGTGCTCGGTGCGGCGGCGCTCGCGCCGGCGCTGCTTGGGGTCGGTCGTGACGAGTTCCGTGTCGAGCGTCCCGGGGTTGAGTACGGCGGCCATCACTTCAGTCCACTCTGCTTGCGGGTCAGGAACAGGAACCCGAACGATCCGATGAACACGACCATCGCGAGGGCGAACGCGATCGTGGACGCGTAGTTGAACTGGCTGTAGCTGAAGGCCAGCGCGTACGCGTACATGTTCGGCGTGTAGTCGGCGGGGAGTGCGCCCGAGGCGACGCTGCGCAGCACGGTCGGCTCGGTGAAGAACTGGAGCGTGCCGATGAGGGCGAAGGTGATCACCATCACCATGGACGACGAGATCATCGGGACCTTGACGCGCGTCGCGATCTGCCAGCCGTTCGCGCCGTCGATGCGAGCCGCCTCGTAGATGGAGGGGTCGATCGCCCGGAGCGCGGCGTAGATGATGATCATGTAGTAGCCCGCCCACTGCCACGTGACGACGTTGACGAGGCTGAAGAAGATCGTGTCGCTCGAGAAGAAGTTCGGCGCTTCGAGCCCGAACAGCTCGAAGATCGTGCCGGCCGGTCCGAAACGCGGGCTGTAGAGGAAGCTCCACATCAGCGTGCCGATGACGACCGGGATCGCGTACGGCGCGAAGATCAGCAGCCGCGACAGCTTCGACAGCCAGGTGGCGAGGTTGTCGAGGAGCAGCGCCGCGGCGAGCGCGACGAGCAGCTGGACGGGGATCATCACGATGGCGTAGAGCGCGACGCGTCCGAGTCCGCCGAGGAACAGCGGGTCGGTGAAGGCCTTGACATAGTTCTCGAGGCCGACGAACTTGGTCCCGGTCGCGAGCGTCGAGCTGTACAGGCTCATGCCGAACGCGTAGGCGAGGGGGAAGACGAGGAAGGCTGCGAAGACAACCAGGAACGGGGTGATGAACAGCCAGCCCACCTTGTGGCGGCGTTCGGTGGCGCTGCGTCGTCGGCGAGGCGGCGCGGCCGGGGCGTCGATGACGGTCGTCGTCATGGCGATTCCCTTCGGTGTGGTGGATCGTGGGCGCGGGGCCCGGGTGGTGGATCGCCCGGACTGAGGTCCGGGGTGGTGGATCGGGTGGCGGGACGATGCCGCCGGGGGTGGGGCCGGCCCGTGAGGACCGGCCCCGGGGTGATCAGTTGGTGAGCTCGAAGCCCTGATCGGTGGCGTACTGCTCCAGAGTGGCCTGCAGGTCGTCCAGAGCGGTGGAGGCGTCCTTCGAGCCGTCCACGACGACCGCCGTGACCTCTTCCTGCAGCTGGTCGTAGGCGTAGTTCTGGAAGGGGCTGAACGTGAAGCCGGGGTAGCCGGCGGCCGCCTCGAGGAACACGTCCTTGTTGATCTGCTGACCGCCGAAGAAGGGGTCCTCACGCTCGACGAAGTAGTCCGACTCGAGGATCGGGAGCCACTGCGGCCACAGCGAGGCCTCTTCGACGCCGATCTTCCAGGCGTCCTCGGTGCCGAAGATCTCCTTGGCCACGAGCGCCGCGGCCTCGGGGTCGTCTGCCTGACTGGTCACCGCGAAGGTCGAGCCGCCCCAGTTGATCTGGACGGGGTTGTCGACGTCCCACTGCGGAACCGGCGCGGCGCGCCACTCGGCGGTGTCATCGGTGCCCTCGAGGCCCTTCAGGTAGCCGGGGCCCCATGCGGCGGCGATGTAGATGGCGTAGGTGCCGTCGACGAGCATCGTGTTGTAGTCGGCGGTGAACGCCTCGTCGGTGGCGACCAGGCCGCTGCTGGTCAGGTCGTTCCAGTACGCCAGGACGTCCTTGGAGCCGGCGTCGTTGACGTCGATGCCGATCTCGAGCGGGTTGGCGCTGTCGTAGGTGAAGGGAACGTTGCCGGCCTGCGCGAACAGGGCCTGCGTGTACGCACGGCCGTTCGGCGGGAAGTCGGCGAAGACGCCGGGTGCGCCGGCATCCTGCAGCTTCTGAGCGGCGTCGGCGAACTCGTCCCACGTGGTCGGCACCTCGATGCCGTACTCGTCGAGGATGTCCTGGCGGTAGAGCATGCCCATGGGGCCGCCGTCGACCGGGATGGCGTAGACGGCCGAGCCGCTCGAGACGTCCTTCCACGAACCCGCGGTGTAGTCGCTCTTGACGTCGTTCGCGCCGTACTCGGTGAGGTCCACCAGGCCGTCGCGAATCGTGAAGCTCGCGAGCACCTCGGACTCGAGCATGATGACGTCCGGAGCGCCGCTGCCCGACTCGAGGGCGGTCGAGAACTTGGTGTACTCGTCGTTGCCCTGGCCGGCGTTGGTCCAGCAGACCTGGACGTCGTCGTGGGTCTCGTTGAACAGGTCGACGACCTGGTCGAACGCGGGGTACCACGCCCACACGCTGACCTGCGTGGCGTCGGGGTTGAGGATCTCGTTGGTGCAGGATTCTGCTGCGGATCCGCCCGAGCATCCTGTCAGTGCGGCCGTGGCGACGGCGGCGACGCCGAGCCCGGCAAGAACCTTCGACTTCATTGGCTGTGTGCTTCCTCTCGCGGTGCAAACACCGGTGTTCACGGAGTGGTCGCGGGGCCTTCGCGTGGATTCCTCCACGGTGAGTCCTGCGATTTACAACGTTAGAAGTAAACGTTGTAAACGACATAGTGCTCCTGCATGCAGGAGATGTCAAGGCCCCTCGGGAAGATTTCGGAGCGAGTGCGCTACGGCGCGGTCACGGACTCGCGCTGCAGCGCCGGCGCGGACTCGCGCTCGACGATGCGGTAGTCCGCGAGGAGCAGCGACCGATGATCCTCGGTCGGATTCGCGATGCGGTCGAGCAGCGTCCGCACGGCAGTGCGGGCGATCCAGCGTCGCCCGGGGTCGACCGTGGTCAGCGACGGGATCGAGTACTTGGCCTCGTCCAGGTCGTCCCAGCCGATGACGTGCACGTCGCCCGGAACGTCGATGCCGGCCTCCTGAAGCACGCGCATGGCACCGAGTGCGAGGGTGTCGTTCAGCCCGAAGACGGCGTCGAACTCGGCGCCGCGGGCGAGCAGATCGCGCATCGCCGTCGCGCCGTTGGCCCGGTGCCACGTGGTCGTGTACGCGATGAGGCCCTCGTCATAGGGGATGCCCGCGGCCTCGAGACCCTGGACGTACCCGCGCGTGCGCAGGCCCGCCGAGCCGATGACCTCGCCCTCGTGCGCTCCCACGACCGCGATCCGGCGGCGTCCGTTGGCGATCAGGAACTCCGTCGCCGCCCGCGCACCCTCGACGTTCTGCATCGTGACGTGATCGACGGGGCCGTCGAAGATCCGCTCGCCGAGGACGACCATCGGGTACGGGACCTCGAGCGCGTCGACGTCCTCCTGCCCCATGCCGAGCGGGCTGAAGATGAGCCCGTCGGTGAGCTTGAGCCGCGGGCTGCGCAGCAGGTCGAGCTCCCGCTGGCGGTCGCCGCCGGTCTGCTCGACGAGCACCACGACGCCGGCCTTCTCGGCCTCGGCGATCACGTCGGCGGCGAGCTCGGCGAAGTACGACAGGCCCAGGTCGGGCAGGGCGAGCGCGATCGCGCCGGTCTTGCCCGACCGCAGATTCCGCGCGGTCAGGTTCGGCGTGTAGCCGAGTTCGGCGATCGCCGCCTGGACCTTCTCGCGGGTCGTCGGGCGCACGTGCGGGTAGTCGTTGATGACGTTCGAGACCGTCTTGATCGAGACGCCCGCGAGTCGAGCCACGTCGTGCAGCGTTGCGGCCATGTGCCCTCCTGTCGATCCACTGTACCCGGCCCGAGTACAACGTTGTAGAGTTGCGCCTCATCCCTGTGGAGCGCCGCCGCCGCAGGTTCCGGCATCCGTTCGTCGGAGTTCTGCGCGAAAGTCGGAGCATCCGCCCCCCGATCCTCCGACTTTCGCGCGCTTCCCCGGCGTTCGCGCGCGCGTCGGCCGTCTACGCTGACCTCATGTTCATCAGGACCAGCCGGCCATCCGGGTTCGGGCTCGCGATCGGATGGCTCGGCGCGCTCGCGGTCGCCGTTGCGTGCGTCTGGGCGTTCATCGGGGTCTACACGCAGGTCGGCGGCGACTGGGCAGCCGACGTGGAGACCTCGGCCCCCCGGATGCCGCTGCCCCTGTTCGTCTGGGCCGCAGGCTGTGCGCTGGTGTTCCTGGCGAGCATGGCCGGCGTGCTCGCTCCGATCTGGGTGCCGCTGTGGTCGTCCGTGCGAGCTCGACGGCAGGAGCAGAACACACTCTCGGACCGGATGAAGAAGTGGCACCGTTGACCGGCCGATGAGCCACGGGATCACCGCCGACCTCCGCTCCGAGATGATGCGCCGCATGGACGATGGCTGGCACCTCGACGGCGACCGTCGGGACGACGAGATGTGGATGATCCACCTCGTTCATCCGCCGGCATGGCGCTTTCTCCTCGAGTTCCTGAACCCGCTGAGCTGGTTCCTCAGCCCCGACCACCCGACCGCTCAACGGCGCCTGCACGTGTGGGTCGACGAGGCCGGTGTCCTTCACCGCCGCACGACCGGCGAGATCCCACCGCGCTGGCGCCAGCACCACTCATGGGAGGTCCCGGACGGGCCGATCCCGAATTGACCCGAGATACGAGCCCCTGCTCGTGTACCGAATGGCGGGGATCCCTGACGACACGCCGGTGGGCGGATGCTGCCAGCGGCGTGTCGCCGAGAATCCCCGCCACTTGTGACGCCCGCGGCCTCAGATCACGTCGGCAGACCAGTCGTCCGGGTTCCCGAACCGGTGCGCCGTGATCGTGATCGACTGCTCGCGCAGGAACGGGAGCAGCTCGAGGCGGCCCGCCGTCGTCACGGCGCTGTCGTAGACGGCAAGGTCGGGGTCGCCGTCGAACGCCGCCGCCAGGGTGCGGTGCAGCGACGCCACCGCGGATTCCGACCCGATCAGCCGCACACGCGGGGGACGCGGGTCGGCGGCCTGCATCCGCTCGATCCACTCCGCGTCGCTCTCGACGTACAGCGCGATGCCCGCGTCGTCGAGCGCGCGCCGCACCGGCGCCGGCACGCCCGTCGTCGCACTCACCGTCATCTCGGTGCCCGCGCGGATGCCGGCGAGCACGACACGCAGCAGCGCCTGCCAGGGCGCGTCCGCGGTGGCGCGCACCGCGACGGCCGGCACCGGGCGGTAGCGGAACAGGTTCCGCTCGACGCCGAGGCGCGACACGTCCTTGACCTTGCCGAACTCGCGGTCCCACGCGAGCGCATCCGACAGCGCGCCCCGTCGCAGCCACTCGAACGCCTCGTAGCCGAGCGAGGGCTGGGCCGCCTCGATCGCGTCGCGGATGCGGGAGTCCAGGCCCCGCAGGTGCAGCGTCTGCGACGGCGTGCCGCCGGTCGAGGGGCGCCACGAGCCGAGCCCGATGAGGTAGTTCGGTCCGCCGGCCTTCGTGCCCGGGCCCACCGAGGAGCGCTTCCAGCCGCCGAAGGGCTGCCGCTGCACGATGGCGCCGGTGATGCCGCGGTTGACGTAGAGGTTCCCCGCCTGCACCTCGTCGAGCCACGTCGCGAGGTCGCGGGCGTCCTGCGTGTAGAGCCCCGCCGTCAGGCCGTACGCGACCGCGTTCTGCAGCTCGATCGCCTCGGCGAGCGACGCCGCCCGCATGATGCCGAGCACGGGCCCGAAGAACTCCTCCCGGTGCACACGCGAACCGGGCTTGACGCCGGTGCGGATGCCGGGCCTCCACAGGCGCCCGGCCCACGGGTCGGGCGCGGGGCGGCCGGCACCGATCTCGGGCGCGACCATGTGCGGCTCGACGAGCCACTCCTCGCCGTCGCCCAGTGTCGTGAGCGCCCAGGAGAGCTTCCCCTGCGGGACCTCGATCACGGGCCCGACTTCGGCGGTCGGATCGGTCGGCGGCCCGACGCGCAGCGACGTCGCGGCGTCCTTCACCTGCCGCATGACCCGCTCGGACCGGGCGACCGGACCCACGAGGATCGCGAGGGACGCCGCCGAGCACTTCTGGCCCGCGTGCCCGAAGGCGCTCTTGACGAGGTCGGATGCCGCGAGGTCGAGGTCGGCCGACGGCATCACGATCATCGCGTTCTTGCCGCTCGTCTCGGCCAGCAGCGGCAGCTCCGGCCGCCACGAGCGGAACAGCGCCGCCGTCTCGAACGAGCCGGTCAGGATCACGCGGTCGACGTCGGGGTGCGACACGAGCTTCTTGCCGAGCGAGCCCTCGTCGACGTCCACGAGAGCGAGGACGTCGCGCGGGATGCCGGCCGCCCACAGCGCCTCCGCGATCACCGCCGCACACCGGCGCGCCTGGGGGGCGGGCTTGAACACGACGCCCGAGCCCGCGGCGAGCGCGGCGAGCACACCGCCGGCCGGGATCGCGAGGGGGAAGTTCCACGGCGGCGTCACGAGCGTGACCTGCGCGGGGACGAACACGGCCCCGCTGACGCGATCGAGTTCGCGCGCGGTCGCTGCGTAGTACCTGGCGAAGTCGACCGCCTCGCTGACCTCGACGTCCGCCTCGGCGAACACCTTGCCCGTCTCGGATGCCGCGACCTCGATGAGCTCGGCGCGACGGGACTCCAGCGCGCGCGCTGCCGCTTCGAGCACCGACGCACGCTCGGCAGCCGGCCGTTCGCCCCAGCGCGCACCGGCCTTCTTCACCCGCGCGACGACCGCGTCGACCTGGTCGGGGCTCCCGACGCGCGCGGCGGTGATCGCGACCTCGCCCGCCGTCGAGGACGGGATGCGGGCGAGAACGTCCTTCGCCCATGACCGCACCTGCGGCAGCGCCGGGTCGGAGTCGGGCGTGTTCGCGAAGCCCGCGACGCCGGCGGCGAGCACGTCGGACTCGCGGCTCGAGAACACCGCCGTCTCGACGAAGGAGTCGTCGGTGTCCGCGATCTCGAGCACGGCGCCGGTCATCGTGGGCTCGGCCGCGGCCTCGGCCGCCGCGCCGTCCTCGCCGTCGGCAGCTGCCGGAACGGCATCCGCCCCTCCGCCGCGCTGCTGCGCGCGCCGCGCGCCGGTCGCGAGGGCGGGGTCGTCCGCCCGTTCGAGCGACGCGACGAACCGGTCGCGCTCGCGCGCGAACAGCGATGCGTCCTCATGCAGGTCGAAGGCCGCCGAGAGGAAGTTCTCGTGCGACGCGTTCTCTTCCAGCCGGCGCACGAGGTAGCTGATGGCGACGTCGAACTCGTCCGGCCGCACGACGGGCACGTACAGCAGCACGTGGCCGACCTCGCGGCTGACGGCCTGCACCTGCCCCTGGGCCATACCCAGCAGCATCTCGAACTCGATGTCGCGCGTGACGCCGCGCTCCCCGGCGAGCAGCCAGGCATAGGCGATGTCGAAGAGATTGTGGCCGGCGACGCCGAGGCGCACGGCACGCGTGTTCTCGGGATCCAGCGCGAAGCGCAGGCACCGGACGTAGTTCGCATCCGAGTCGAGCTTCGTGTCGTAGGTGGCGACCGCCCACCCGTGCATGACGGCGTCGACGTGCTCCATGGCGAGGTTCGCGCCCTTGACGAGGCGCACCTTGATCGGCGCACCGCCTGCGTCCACGCGTTCGCGCGCCCACTCCGTGAGCCGTTCGAGCGCCGGCAGCGCATCGGGCAGATACGCCTGCAGCACGATGCCCGCTTCGAGACCCGTCAGGCGCTCGTCGGCGAGGATGCGGGTGAACACCGCGATCGTCAGATCCAGATCGCGATACTCCTCCATGTCGAGGTTGATGAAGGTGCCGTTCTCCGCCGCGGTCGCATACAGCGGCAGCAGGCGCTCGACGACCTTGTCGACGGTCTCGTCGAACGCCCACATCGAGATGTGGCTGACGATCGCCGATACCTTGACCGAGACGTAGTCGACATCGGGCCGGCGGATGAGGTCGTGGATGCCCTCGAGCCGCCGCAGCGCCTCGCCGTCGCCGAGGACGGCCTCGCCGAGCAGGTTGAGGTTCAGCCGCGCTCCGGACTCCCGGATCGACGCGATCGCGGGGCCGAGCTTCTCGGGCCGTGCGTCGACGATCAGGTGCCCCACCATCTCGCGCAGAACGCGGCGGGCGATCGGCACGACGGGCATCGGCGCGATCGGCGCCACCGCACCGCCCACCCGCACGGCGCCGCGCAGGTACCACGGCAGGAAGCCGGGCACGATCGGGGCGACGTGGTTCAGGCGGGATGCGGCGGCCACGACGCTCTCGGGACGCATGACTCCATCGACGAACCCGAGCGTGAAGGGCAGTCCGTTCGGGTCCTTCAGGACGCCGGCGAGGCGCTCGGCGGCGGGGTCGACGTCGGCGTCGGCGGCCTCGGTCACCCAGCGCGCAGCCAGCGCGATCGCGGCATCCGCGATCGCGGCATCCGTCTCGGGACCCTCATCCATCGCCACGTCTCCAGACTGCACCTCGACCGTCGTCATGACATCGAGCGTGCGGCATGCATCCGTTCAAGAAAAGCGATGATCTACGATCTATACCGTTCATGATTCTCGAATGATCGGATGCCGATGTTCGATCTGCGCCGACTGCGGATGCTGCACGAGCTCGCCCTGCGGGGAACCATCGGCGCCGTCGCGGACGCGCTCTCGTACAGCCCGTCGACGATCTCGCAGCAGCTGTCGCAGCTCGAGAAGGAGGCGGGGGTTCCGCTCCTGGCGCCCGACGGCCGCCGCGTGCGGCTGACCGAGCACGGCGAACTGCTCGTGGCCCACGCCGCCGATGCGCTCGCGCGCGACGAGGAGGTGCGCGGCGCGCTCGACGCGCTCCAGCCGAGCGGCGCTCCCGTGCGCATGGCCGTCATGCAGACCGTCGTGCACGGCATCCTGCCCGTCGCGCTGTCGCTGCTGACCGCCCGCGAACCGAAGCTGCGCATCGAGGTGAGCGAGGCGCCACCCGAAGAGGGACTCTTCGAGGTGTCGGCACGGCGCTTCGACCTCGCCGTCGCCGAGCAGTACCCCGGGCAGTCGCGCGAGCACCGTCCCGGGCTCGAGCGCGCGACCCTCGGACGCGACCCGATCCGCCTCGCGCTGCCGCCGGGGGATGACGCGCGCGGCCTCGCCGACCTGCGCGAGCGACCGTGGATCCTCGAGCCGGCGGGCACGGCGGCTCGCCAGTGGGCCGTGCAGCAGTGCCGGGCGGCGGGCTTCGAGCCCGACGTGCGGTTTGAGGTCGCCGACCTCATGGCGCACGCGGAACTGATCGCGGCCGGGCATGCGGTGGGGCTGCTCCCCGACCTGATGTGGGCGGGGAGCGCCCCGCGCGTGCGGCTCGTCGATCTGCCGGATGCGCCGGCCCGCGAGGTGTTCACCGTCGTGCGGCGCTCGTCCACCTCGCGGGCCGCCATCCGGGCCGTGCGCGACGCGCTGCGCGACGCGTTCGACGCCGCGCCCGCGCCCGCCGGCCAGAGCTCGTGAGTCAGGCGGAGTCGGCGCGCGCGGCGCGGCGCGAGTCTGCCGGTGCGCCGTCGGCGTGCGCATCAGCGGAGTCGGCGGGGGCGGATTCGGCCTGAGCGGCGCCGGCGGGTGCGGAGTCGTCGCCGGCCGGGGCGTAGCGCGGCCGGCGCAGTTCGTCGTCCTCCACACGGGGGCGCGTGATCGGCGCCTGCGACGACTCGGACTCGGCGGCCGGGGCCGCATCCGTCTGCTCGGAGGCCCGCTGCTCGTCGGCGCGATCGGCATACGGATCGACCTCGTCCGCCTCACGGAGCGCCGCGGCCTGCTCGTCGCGCAGACGGTCCGCCTCCGCGCGGTGCTCCTCCATGACGCCGCCGACGCGCTGGGCGTCCGCCTCGGCCTGCGCGGCTCGCGCGCGGGACTGCTCGGCCGTCGCCACTGCGGCTGCGGCATCCGCTCGCGCCTGGGCGAGCTCGGCCTCCTTCTCGCGAGCGGCGAGCTCCGACTCACGGGCCCGGCTGCGCAGGTCCTCCGCCTTGGCGTGCTGCGCCTGCTGGTGCCGCTGCGACCGGCCGCGCGCGGTCAGCACGTAGACGGCGATCACGACGAGGGCGACGGCGAGGACGCCGACGATGATCCAGATGAGGGTGGTGGTGTCCACGTCACGCTCCTTCTCGGTCAGGGCCGGCGGCGGTTTTCGCACCGGCACCCGCACCACCCAACCGGGTCGAAGCTCGAGAAGGCACCCCCTTGCGCCGGGCACCGCGACGCGCTACCCGCGCAGACGGGGGAAGAGGCGAACGGCTCAGCTCCAGACGCTCGGAGCCGGCGCCTTCGTGGAGGGCAGAGCGGATGCCGCGGCCCAATCGTGCACCCACGGGTCGATCTCAGGCAGATCGTCGGGGCGGCCCACCGCCTCGAACAGCTCCTCGTGGGTGACGATGCCGCCCGACCGCTTGAGGAACCGCGCGCGGACGATCATCTCGGTGTAGACCTCGCCGTCCACGACGGCGCGATGCATCAGATAGACCGACTTGTCGTCGTGCCCCATGAGGCGAGACTCGATCTCGAACCGCTGCCACAGCCCGAGGGATTTGCGGAACGTGATGGTGGAGCTCGCCACGACCGCATACCAGCGACGCTGGGCGAAGGCATCCCAGATCCCGGTGCGGATGAGCAGATCGAAGCGCCCCAGGTCGAACAGCGACGCGTAGCGGCCGTTGTTCATGTGGCCGAGGAAGTCGATGTCGGTCGGCAGCGTCGTCAGCCGGATGGTGCCGACGCTCTGCGGCGGGAGGAGGCCATCACGGCGCAGGCGCAGGCGCGCACGGAGAAGCACGATCAGGGTCCGCCACATCACGTTCACGAGGGCCGATCGTAGCCACCGACCCCACCGCACACGAAGCGATTGTGGAATCTCTACAGCACTTTCGGGCGCCCGCGCGTCCTCCACAGCCCCGCCGCCGCTCGATTTCACGTCCCGCCGACCGCGGCGTAGAGTCTGGCCCATGGGAGCTGAACTCCAGACCGACATCGTCGTCCGTCCGGTTCGCGACGTGGACGCCGAGGCCCTCGGGCGCGTGCACGCCAAGAGCTGGCACGAGACCTACGACCACCTCATCAGCAAGGCCGCGCTCGAGAAGGTGTCGCCGCTGCGGCTCGCCGAACTGTGGACCCACTGGGCCGTCCAGGGCCCCGACTTCAAGATGTACGCCGCCCTCGTCGACCACGAGATCGTCGGCTTCGCCGGCTCGGGCCCCGCCCGCGACCGTGACGCCCCGCGCAACCGCGAGCTGTACTTCATCTACCTGCTCGACCAGTTCCACGGCACCGGCATCGGCCAGAGGCTGTTCGACGCGGTCGTCGAGGAGGACGAGCCGCTCTACCTGTGGGTGGCCGAGGACAACCCCCGCGCGCACCGGTTCTACGCGCGCAACGGATTCGCCCTCGACGGCGCCCAGCACACCGAGCCCTTCCTCGGTGAGACGCTCACCGAGGTCCGGTTCGTCCGCTGACGCCCGCTGAGCGCGGCAGCGCCGGAATGCTCCAGGTCTGGGCTCTGCCGGGGATCGGCGAGATCTCGCCCGGCGACGACCTCGCCGACGTGATCGGCGACGCGGTGTCCGGGTTCGCGGCGTCCGAGCCGTCGAGCGCACCGCGGGACGGCGACATCCTCGTCGTCACCTCGAAGGTCGTGTCGAAGGCCGAGGGGCGGATGCTGCGCGCCGACGACCGCGAAGACGCCATCACGGCCGAGACCGTCCGCGTGGTCGCCACGCGACCGGGCCCGAACGGCGGCGTGACGCGCATCGTGCAGAACCGGCTCGGCATCGTGTCGGCTGCCGCCGGAGTCGACGCGTCCAACACGCCCGACGGCACCGTGTTGCTGCTGCCCGAGGACCCCGACGCCTCGGCGCGGGTGCTCGCGGAGCGCCTGCGGCAGCGCTTCGGCGTCGACCTCGGCGTGATCGTCACCGACACCCTCGGGCGCGCGTGGCGCGACGGCCAGACCGACCATGCGATCGGCGCCGCCGGCGTCCACGTCTTCGAGGACCTGCGGGGCGGAACGGATGCCGAGGGCCGCCCGCTCGTCGTGACGCTCCCCTGCGTCGCCGACGAGCTCGCGGCGGCGGGCGACCTCGTCAAGGGCAAGGCGGCCCGCCTGCCGGTCGCTGTCGTCCGCGGCCGCGGCGACCTCGTCGGACCGCTGGAGCTGCCGGGCGCCCGCTCGATCGTGCGGTCGCTCGACCGCGACATGTTCCGCCTCGGCACCGACGAGGCGTATGCCGAGGGCTTCGCCGCCGGCCGCGCGGCCGGAGCCGACGAGTCCGCGGGTTCCTGACCGCATGCCGGATGCCGGGAGCGCGCGGCCCCCGGCATCCGACCCCCCGGTGCGTGCGCGTCAGCGCGAGCGCAGCACCACCTGGCCGGCCGAGACCTGGACGTCGATGCTGTTGGGCGCCCCGGCGGTCGAGCCGATGCGGTTCTCGAAGTCGCCGGCCGACACGTCGGAGCGGATGTCGTAGACGTCGTCGGGGACGGTGACGGTCAGCGAACCGGCCGACACCTCGAGGGTGACGTCCTCGGGCGTCGAACCGCTGAGGGTGACGTCGAGCGAGCCGGCGCTGACCGACAGGTCGGCATCCGACACGTCCGAGAGGTCGACGTTGGCCGATCCGGCGCTGATGTCGGCGGCGATGGTGTCGGCGACGCCCGAGACGTCGGCGCTGCCGGCGCCGAGGACCAGCCGGATGTCGTCGAACTCGCCGTCGGCGGCGATGCTGCCGGCCGACAGCGTCAGGTCGGCATCCGCCCTCTCGACGGCGAGCGGCAGCCGCAGGACGGCGTCGCCGGTGCCGCCGAACCACCACCAGCCCGATCCCCACGCCCCCTCGGGCGAGGCGATGACGAGCGTGGATCCGCTGCGCTCCAGCGTCCAGTCGCCGATGCCCCACGCGCGGGTCACGTCGAGCTCGGCCTCGGTGACGTCGGCGAACTCGATCCGCAGCGACCCCGCTGACACATCGGCGTCGAGCATCGTCACGCCGCCGGCGGCCTCGGTCTGCGACTGCGTCGAGACGCTCGCCGCCGCGATCGTGGACAGGGCGGCCGACACCATCGCACCGACGAGGACGAGGGCACCGAAGACGATCACGAGGATCGCGACGGCCTTCGCCGCGTTGGACGGACCCGAGCGCGGCGGCGGCCCGGCGGGCTGCGGGGCCGGCTGAGCCGGCGGGGTCGGAGGGATCACGGTGGTGCTCATCGGTTCGTTCCCGTCTGCGGCGCGGTGCCGCCTGGCGTCTGGGGCGGCAGGGTGCCGCCTGCTTCGAGGTGGGCGAGGGCTGCGAGCACCCGCCGGTTGCCGGAGTCGTCCTGCTCGAGATCGAGCTTCTGGAAGACCGCGGTGATGTGCTTCTCGACGCTGCCCTCCGACACATGCAGCGTCTTGGCGATCGCGGCGTTGGAGCGGCCCTCCGCAATCAGGGCCAGGACCGAGGACTCGCGGTCGGTGAGGCGCTGCATCCGCTCGTCCTTGCGGCGACGGCTGAGCAGCTGGGCGACCACCTCGGGGTCGAGGACTGTGGCGCCCTCGCCGATGCGCCCGACCGCCTCGAGGAAGTCGGCGACGTCGGCGACGCGGTCCTTCAGCAGGTAGCCGAGGGCCCCGTCGCTGGCGGCGATGAGGTCGGCTGCGTACCGCTCCTCGACGTACTGCGAGAGGACGAGCACCGCGAGCTTCGGCAGGCGGGCCCGCAGCTCGAGCGCCGCGCGGATCCCCTCGTCGGTCCAGGTGGGCGGCAGTCGCACATCGAGGATGCACAGCTCGGGCGCCTCGGCGTCGACGGTCTCGGTGAGGTGCGTCGCGTCGGGGAGGGCCGCGACCACGTCGTGGCCGGCGTCTTCGAGCAGTCGCACGAGACCCTCGCGCAGGAGTGCGGAGTCCTCGCAGATCAGGATGCGCATGGCACGCTCACCTCCAGGCTGGTCGGCCCTCCGGCGGGAGAGTCGATGCGGGCTTCACCGCCGGCGGCGGCGATGCGGTTGACGATGCCGTCGAGGCCGCCGCCCGGAAGGATGCGGGCGCCTCCGACGCCGTTGTCCTCGACGCGGGCCCACAGCATCCCGGTGTCGCGCAGTCGCACGACGACCCGGCATTCGGTGGCGCGGGAGTGCTTGGCGGCGTTGGTCAGCGACTCGGCGATCGCGAAGTAGGCGGCCGCCTCGGCATCGCGACTGCAGCGGCCGTCCAGGCGCACGTCCAGGTGCACGGGGATGACCGAGCGCCCGGCGAGCGCCGACAGGGCGGCGTCGAGGCCGCGGTCGTCGAGGACCGAGGCGTGGATGCCGCGGGCGAGCTGCCGCAGCTCGGTGATCGCCGCCTTCGTCGACGTGTGCGCCTCGCCGATGAGCTCCTTGGCCGCTTCGGGGTCGCTGTCGATCTTCTGCTGCGCGAGGCCGAGCGTCATGCCGACGGAGACCAGGCGGGGCTGCACGCCGTCGTGGAGGTCGCGCTCGATGCGCGTGCGCTCGACGTCGGCGGCGCGGACGGCGCCGGCGCGCTGGGCGTTCGACGCCTGCGCGGCGGCGGCCAGCTGCGCTTCGCGCGAGGGGACCATGATCGCTCGGCCGATGACGCCGTGCAGGATGGCGAGACCCACGGTCGCGGCGGCCCCGAGCAGCGCCGCGAGGATGCCGACGGGCACCGCCCACGCGACCGGGACCTCGAGGCCGGTGCCTGAGAGGGGGATGCCGGCGCTGCGTGCGAACAGGGGCGAGAAGGCCAGGACGACGCCGGACGACATCAGCCCGAGCATGCTCAGCACGATCCACCCGAGCACGGTGGCGATGGCCGCGTTCGCGACGCCGCGCCACGCGGCCGGGTCGATCAGCTGCAGCCACAGGGTCTTCATGAAGCCGCCGAAGCCGGGCCGGCCGCTCGTGCGCGGCCGGTGGGGCGGGATGCCGAAGCCGTAGAGACCGTCGATGCGGGCGGCCTCGAACCAGCCGAGCGCGAAGATCAGGTAGATGAAGCCGAGGAGGAACAGGAGGCCGACGCCGAGGATCGGCAGAAGGCCGAGTCCGAGGCCGAGGAAGGTCGCGAGGACCGTGAAGACGGCGGGCCCGATGACGCCCATCGTGACCAGCTGCGCGGTGGCGCCGAGGACACGGAGCGGCGAGGCCACCGAGGGCGGGGAAGCAGTTGCTGTGGACATGACTCCAAGCTAGAACTCGGGGTCCGGGGGCGCGCCAGAGTCTTCCGTACTGTTCTCTTCGGGTTATCCCCCACCGCCGCAGCCGTCGAGTGCACATGCTCTCGCCGAGTGCACATGGCGTGAACGGGTGACGTCCTATCGTCTCGGCGACGTCATATGCACTCGACGCTGGGGCGCGTCAGCGCAGGCGCGCGAGGGCCTGCTCGTGCACGCGCGGGTCGGAGCCCATGCCCGAGGGCGAGTCGGGCCCGTAGACGATCAGCTCGTCGAAGCCTCCGGCCTCGGCCCGCTCGACGGTGTCGAGATAGCTGCCCACGTCGGAGGTCAGCCGCACCTTCCCGAACCCGATCATGACGCTCCGGCTCACGTCGGCGGGGTCGCGGTCGTACCGCTCGCACTGCTCGTCGAAGACGGATGCCTGCTGCGCGAGCAGCTGCCAGAACTCGTCCCCGTCGAGCTCGCGCCCGGCGGGGCCGCCGTACGTGTTCCACGTGTCGGCGTAGCGGGCGGCCAGGGCCAGCGCGCGCGGTCCGTGCGCGGCGACCAGGAACTCGGGGGCCGCGACGCCGTCCGGAGCCGGCAGCGTCTCGAGCCCGCCGAACGACAGCGTCTCGCCCTGCCACTCGGTCGCGCCGTCGAGCACCGCACGGTAGCCGCGCACGACGTCGGCGAACCGCCGCGACATGTCGCGCAGCTCCGGGCGCTCGCCGTGGTCGGCGACCGCGCACGACGGCGCGCCCATGCCGAGCCCCAGCACGAGGCGCCCGCCGCTGATGTCCTGCACGGTCATCGCCGCGCGCGCCAGGGCGACGGGACTGCGGAAGACGGCCGACGCGACGAGCGTGCCGAGCTTGACCCGATCGGTCACCGCCGCGGCGGCGGTCAGGGTCGAGAAGGCCTCCCCGAGCCACATCCCCGGCGCGGTCGCGTGCGTGAGGTGGTCGTAGGTGTAGACGACGTCGTAGCCGACATCCTCGGCCCACTGGTACCAGCGGGCCTGCTCGCGCCACAGCCCGACGGGCGGGATGACGAGGCTGATCCGGCTCAGTGCCATCGGGTCGGCATCCGCTCTCGTTCTCCGCGGCGCGTCAGCGCCCGGAGACCTTGCCGAACAGTCGGGCGATGGGGGCGAGCACGAGGGGCCGGGCGGCGACCCACGCGGCGGCGATGACGACGAGGGAGGCGACGAAGATCCAGAAGCCAACCCAGTTGTCGGCGTCCTGCGCGCCGTACATGTGGTTCAGGTTCCGCAGCGCCCCGGTGGCGAGGACCAGCACGACGTGCACGAAGATGAACAGCACGAAGTACAGCATCACCGGGAAGTGCACGGTGCGCGCCCACTCCACCGGATAGACCTTGTTGAGGGTCTTGGCGTTCTTCGGCCACAGCCCGCCCATCCGCACACCCGTGATCGCCGCGAGCGGCGCCGCGAGGAACACGGTCGCGAAGTAGGCGAGCTGCTGGAGGGAGTTGTAGTTGACCCAGCCGTTCTCGGTCGGCCAGTCCAGCGACACGTACTGCAGTGCCGCCGACAGGGCGTTGGGGAACACCTCCCACGAGGTGGGGACGATCCGCATCCACTGGCCCGACACGAACAGCAGCACCACGAACGCGACGCCGTTGATGACCCACAGCAGGTCCAGGGACTGGTGGAACCAGATCGTCAGGCTGATCTTGCGCTTGGGGTTGTTCCGCGGCGACCAGAACGCGGTCGGCCGCTTCTCGGTGCGGATCGTCAGACCCGACCGGATGATGAGGACCATCAGGAACACATTGAAGAAGTGCTGCCACCCCAGCCAGGCCGGGAACCCGACCGGTGCGCTCTCGGGCAGGTGGTACTCGCCCGGGTAGTCGGCGAGGAACTCCTGCATGAACTCGAGGCTCAGCAGCCACTGGACCGCGACGACGACCATGCCGGCCGCGAACAGCAGGCCCGCGCCGCCGATGATGACGGCTCCCGCCCACTGCCCCTTCGTGAAGGGGCCGACGCGCTGCGGCTCGGGCTTCGGCGCCGGGCGCGTGAACGCGGTCTCGCCCGCCCACACGGTGCGGGTGAACGGCAGCGGCGTCGAGTAGTCCTCGGCCGGAACGACCTCGGCGGCGGGTGCGACGGTGGCGACCGTGGGCTCCGCGGCAACGACCGCGGCAGCCGTCTCCGCAGGGACCGGCGCGGCGGCGGCCGTCTCGGCCGGGGCCGGGGCGGCGGCCGCCGCGAAGTCGGCGGGCGGCCAGGCGTCGCCACCCGGCGTACGCGGCAGGCCTCGCCGGACCGCGATGGCGGATGCGGCCGCGACCGGGACGGCGGCGGCGGGTGCGGCGGCGGCCGCGACCGGCGCATCGGCAGGCTGAGGAGTCTCGGCGATCGCCGGCGGCGCCGCGGCGGCGGGTTGCGCAGCGGGGCTCGCGGGAGCGACCGCGGGCGCACCTCCGGCGGCGAAATCGGCGGGCGGCCACGGCTCGCCACCCGGCGTTCGCGGAAGGCCACGGCGGATGGCGACGGCGGATGCGGCGACCGGCGCGACGGCGGGCGCGGCGACGGGCTGGGGCTGCTCGGCGACGGGGGCGGCGGCCACCGGCGTCGCGGCGACCGACACCTCAGGGGCGGCCGCGACCGCGACCGCAGGATCCTCGGCGGTCGTCCCGACCTGCTCGGCCACCTCGATCGGGGCTTCGCCGGCGGGAGGCCAGGCGGAGCCGCCGGGCGTGCGGGGCAGGCCCTGCCGGACCGTCGCCGTGTACGTCGCCATACCCGCCGGCCCTACTTCTTCTTCGCCTCGAGCGCCGCGATCAGCTGCGGCACGACGGTGAACAGGTCGCCCACGACGCCGAAGTCGGCGATCTCGAAGATCGGGGCATCGGCGTCCTTGTTGATGGCGACGATCGTCTTCGCCGTCTGCATCCCGGCCTTGTGCTGGATCGCGCCCGAGATTCCCAAAGCGACATACAGCTGCGGCGACACCGAGACACCGGTCTGTCCGACCTGGTACGACTGCGGCACGTAGCCGGCGTCGACCGCGGCTCGCGAGGCGCCGACGGCGGCGCCGAGCGCGTCGGCGAGGTCGTCGACGAGCGAGAACTTCTCACCGGAGCCGAGGCCGCGACCGCCCGAGACGACCTTCGCGGCACCCCGCAGTTCGGGGCGGGACGAGGTCACCACGGCCTCTTCGACAGCGCCGACCGTCGCGGCCTTGCGGCCGGAGGCGGTCACCTCGAGCGTCTCGACGACCGGCGACGCGACGGCCTCGGCGCGGGCGTCGATCGACCCCTGGCGCACCGTGATGACGGGGGCGCCGAAGGTGACGGACGCCTCGACGTTGTACGAACCGCCGTAGACCGAGTGCTGGGCGACGACGCCCAGGTCGTCGCGCGAGACGCCGATCGCGTCGACGCACAGGCCGGCGCGGGTGCGGGCGGCGAACCGGGCCGCCGCCTCACGGCCCTCGATCGACTGCGACGCGAGGATCGCGTCGGGGCGCACGAGCTCGGCGGCCGCGGTCAGCGCGTCGGCGACCGGGACGACGAGCCCCTCGCCGGGAGCGGCGACCAGGACGGTGCCGGCGCCGAGGGCCGCGGCATCCGCTGCGAGCTTCTCGTCGCCCACGACGAGCGCGACGGGTGTGCCGACGGTGGATGCTGCGCCCAGGAGCCCGGCCGACGATGCGGCGAGCGCGCCCGAGGGCGTCACGTCGAGCAGGACGAGGATCGAATCGCTTGCGAAATCAGCCATGTTGTTCTGCTCCCCCTTACGCGAGCCGGTTCTGGATGAGGAAGTCCGCGAGCTGCTCGCCCGCGTCGCCCTCGTCGGTGATCTTCACGCCCGCCTCGCGCGGCGGCTTCTCACTGATGGTCGTCATGATCGAGCGCGACGCGGCGGGGTCCATGGGGTCGAGGTCGAGGTCGGCCAGCGACAGCGTCTCGAACGGCTTCTTCTTCGCCGCCATGATGCCCTTGAAGTTGGGGAAGCGTGCGTCGGGAAGCGCCTCGGTGACGGAGATGAGCGCGGGCAGCTGCGCGCTGACGGCCGCG
The DNA here is from genome assembly GCF_014208045.1 of Microbacterium thalassium. NCBI lineage: Bacteria > Bacillati > Actinomycetota > Actinomycetes > Micrococcales > Microbacteriaceae > Microbacterium > Microbacterium thalassium. Next base: position 1,202,050 of record NZ_JACHML010000001.1, on the reverse strand, counting down.
GCGCCGCCGTCGGTCGCCCGCTGACCCGAGACCGCGTCGGCGGTGATCTCGACCGTGTTCAGCATCGTGGCGGCCGGCACGTCGAGGATCTCGGCGACCATCGCGGGGATCACACCGCCTGAGCCGTCCGTCGACAGGTTGCCGGCGATGACGAGGTCGAAGTCCGTGCGCTGCAGCGCCGCGGCGAGCACCTCTGCGGTCAGCCCCAGGTCTGCACCGGCGAGTTGCTCGTCGACCACCTGAATGGCGGATGCCGCACCCATCGCGAGCCCCTTGCGCACGGTCGCGGCCGACGCCTCAGCGGCCATCGACAGCACCACCACCTCGGTTCCCGCGTTCGCGTCGGCATACGACAGCGCCACCTCGAGGGCGCGCTCGCCGATCTCATCGATCACGCGGTCGCTCGCATCGCGCTCGGCGAGCCCCGTCTCGAGATTGAGCTTCCGGTCACCGTAGGTGTCCGGGACCTCCTTGACCAGGACGACGATCTTCATTTCGAATCTGCTCCTTCGACGACACGAGTCTATTCACGCGCAGGACCCCGCCCGAGCCGGGGCGAGGAATCCTACGAACGACACCGGACTGCCGGAGGGGCCGTTTGTGGACTGCTCACGACGGCCGGCAGCGCCCCCGCGCGGGTTCGAGGACGCTCCGGCCATCACCCCCGCCCAAATGGTGACGTGATCGAAAGTTCACTTCGCTCGCGCATGCTCCTTCATTGATTGATCGAACGCAATCTTGCATACGTGAATTGCAATTAACAAAATCCGTGACATTCGCGCTCTGTTTTGGCAGACTGCCGTGAACAGCGCACCACCGAAGCACCGTTCGAGGAGGAACGATGTCTCATCTGCACATCACACGAGCACGCATGCTCACACTCGCCGCCGTCGGCTTCGCCTGCACCCTGGTCGTCTCGGGCTGCGCCGGCCGCGACACCGGCACGAGCCCCGACGAGACGGGGATGGCCGACGCCTGCGATGCGGGCTTCACCGACGACACCGTCACGGTCGGCACGAGCCTGCCGCTGTCGGGGCCCGCGGCCGCTTACGGCGCCATCGGCACGACCATGAAGGTCTACTTCGACGACATCAACGCCGCGGGCGGCCTGACGTTCGCGGACGGCACGCAGCGCGAGGTGGAGGTCATCGTCATGGACGACGGCTACGACCCGGCCAAGACCTCGACCAACGTCCGCACGCTGGTCGAGCAGGACGAGGTGTTCGCCCTGGCGGGCGTGCTGGGCACGGGCGCTGCGATCGGCGTCGCGCCCTACATCGAGGAGAACGGCATTCCGAACCTGTTCGTCGGCACCGGCACCGACGCGATCCCGGCGCTGCACGAAGGCGACACCGACTGGACGATCGGCTTCATGCCCCAGTACAGCTTCGAGGTCGAGACGCTCGCGACGTACATCACCGAGAACCACCCCGAGGCGACGGCGGCGATCCTCTACCAGAACGACGACTTCGGCGAGAGCGTCTACGAGGGCTTCGAGGCGGTCTTCGAGGGGACCGGCGTCGAGATCGTGGCCGCCGAGAACTACGAGCTGTCGGCGGCGACCGTCGACAGCCAGGTGACGGCCCTCGCGGCATCCGACGCCGACATCTTCCTCGACTGGGCCGTGGGCGCCTTCGCGACGCAGTCGCTGAAGAAGAAGCTCGAACTCGGCTGGGACGCGACCACCGTCATCAGCGCACCGGCCGCCGATGCGACCTTCTTCCTCAAGCCCGCCGGCGAGGGCGCGGCCGACGGCGTGATCTCGATCGCGTACACGAAGGACATCACCGACGCGTCGCTGGCCGGCGACGCGGGCTTCGACGCCTGGACCGAGTTCGCCGCCGCCCACCCCGACGAGGTCAACGCGATGTTCGCCCCGTCGGCGGCCGGGTACCAGACGGCCCAGCTGCTCGAGGCGGCGCTGTCGTCGATGGACGGGTGCACGCGAGAGGCGCTGCTCGCCGCGGCGACATCGTTCGACGGACTCGAACTCGACCTGTCGCCGATCCCGGTGTCCACGTCGGCCGACTACCCGTACACGTTCCAGGAGATCGGCGTGCAGGTGTTCAACGGCAGCACGTGGGACCTGCAGGACGGCACGTACACCGTCGACTGACCGACCGGCAGCGGGGTCGGCCGCAGCGGCCGGCCCCGCTCCGCTGTTCCAGGAGAACCATGAACGCCATCCTCGAGGTCGCTGAAGTCGAACTGTCGTTCGGCGGCGTCCGAGCGCTCGACGGGCCCAGCTTCACCGTCGGCGAGGGCGAGATCGTCGGCCTCATCGGGCCCAACGGCGCCGGCAAGACGAGCCTCTTCAACTGCATCAACGGGCTGTATCGGCCCCAGTCGGGCATGATCCGCGTGGGCGGCCGGCATGTCATCGGGATGCCCCGCCACCGCATCACCGACCTCGGGGTGAGCCGTACGTTCCAGAACATCGGCCTGCTCATGTCGCAGACCGTGCTCGAGAACGTGATGGCGGGCACCTATCACGTGTCCCACGGCGGCTACTGGGCGACCGCCCTCGCGCTCCCCCAGGTCAAGCGCAGCGAACGGTCGCAGCGCGCCTCGGCGATGGCCGTGCTCGACGCCCTCGGTCTCGCCGGTGCCGCCGACGTCCCCGTCGCCGTGCTCCCCTTCGGCACGCTCAAGCGCGTGGAGCTTGCGCGGGCGCTCGTGAGCGAGCCCCGGCTGCTGCTCATCGACGAGCCGGCCAACGGGCTGATCCACAGCGAGGTGCTCGAACTCGCCGACACCATCAGGCGTCTGGCCCGCGAGCGCGGGACAGCCATCCTGCTGGTCGAGCACCACATGGCGCTCGTCATGCGCGTGTGCGATCGCGTCGTCGTCCTCAACCTCGGGCGCAAGATCGCCGAGGGCGAGCCCGCGGACGTCGCGAACGATCCGGCCGTCGTCGCGGCCTATCTGGGAGGGGCGGCGGCATGACACTGCTCAGCGTCGAACTGGAGACGGCCGGCTACGGCCGCGCGACCGTGCTGCGCGACGTCGGCTTCGACGTCGCCGAGGGCGGGCGTCTCGTGATCCTCGGCGGCAACGGCGCCGGCAAGACCACGACGCTGCGCGCGATCAGCGGCCTCTGCCAGGCGCGCGGCCACGTGCGGCTCGACGGCCGGGACGTCATGGGCCTGGCGACGCATCGCATCGCACGGGCAGGCATCGCCCACGTGCCGCAGGGCCGCGGGACCATCAAGGACCTCTCGGTGCGCGAGAACCTGCTCGTCGGCGCGACGACGCGCACCCGCACCGAGGCGGCCGAGGATCTCGAGCGATGGGTCCGGCAGTTCCCGCGGCTCGGCGAGCGCATCGACCAGAACGCGGCGGGGCTCTCGGGCGGCGAGCAGCAGATGCTCGCGATCGCGCGCGCCTTCATGTCCCGCCCGCGGGTCGTCCTGCTCGACGAGCCGTCGCTGGGCCTGGCGCCCAAGATCACCGCCGAGATGTTCGCCTCGCTCGACACGGTCTGCCGCGAGACGGGCGTGGCGATGGTCGTCGTGGAGCAGAACGCCGATCTCGCCCTCGATGTCGCCGACGACGCGATGGTGCTCGAGAGCGGCACGATCGTGGCCGCCGGATCCGCCGACTCGATGCGCGGCAACGACGACGTCCGCCGCGCGTATTTGGGGGTGTGATCGACGATGATCCTGCAGCAGCTGGCCGACGGTATCGCGACGGGAGCCGTCTACGGCGCCCTCGCCCTGGCGATCGTGCTCGTCTTCCGGGCGTCGCGCACGCTCAACTTCGCGCAGGGCGAGTTCGCCCTGCTCGGCGCGTACATCGCGTGGCAGGCGATCGCGTGGGGCGCACCGCCCTGGCTCGCGCTGCTGGCGTCGATGACCTTCATGGCGGTGTTCTCGGTGGCCGCCGAGCGCGTCCTCTTCCGCCCCCTCGTTCGCCGCCACCAGCACCTGCCGGTGATCATCGTGAGCCTCGGGCTCATGATCGCGATGAACGCGCTGATCGGCTGGGTCTGGACCTACCAGACGAAGGAGGTCCCGCCGCTGTTCGGCGCCGGTATCGTCCAGCTCGGCCCCGTCGCCGTCTCGCGCCAGGACGCCGGCATCGTGCTGAGCGTGGCAGCCATCGCCCTGCTGCTCGCCGTCCTCTTCCGCTATACACGCGTGGGTCTGCAGATGCGGGCTTCGGTGTCGGCTCCCGAGTCGTCCGAGCTTTCGGGCGTCTCGACCGGCCGCATGATGTCGACGGGATGGGCGATCGCCGGCGCCGTCAGCGCGGTCGCGGGCGTCCTGATCGCGCCCGAGCTGTTCCTGCACCCCGGGATGATGGCGCCCGTCCTCATCTACGCGTTCGCCGCGGCGATCCTCGGCGGACTCGAGTCGCCGTTCGGCGCTCTGGTCGGCGGCGTCGCGGTCGGCATCGTCGAGAACCTCGCGGGCACGCTCGTGCCCGCCGTGGGCGGCGAACTGAAGCAGGTCGTCGCGCTCGCCCTCATCGTGGCGGTGCTGCTGGCGCGGCCGCAGGGCCTCTTCGGCCGGAAGGAGCTGGTGCGCGCATGACCACCACGACCCCCGTCCGCACGGTGGAGCACACCACGCCGCCGCGCACCACGCTGCTCGACTGGCTGCGCCGCCCCCGCGCCGCGCTGAACCCGCCGGTGTGGCTGCGCTGGACGATCGGCCTCGGCTCGGCGGCGGCACTGCTGGCGCTGCCCCTGGTCAATCCGTCGTACATCAACCAGACGGTGACGCTCGTCATGATCTGGACGATCGTGGGCCTCGGGCTCAACCTGCTCGTCGGGTTCGGCGGACAGGTCTCGCTCGGCCACTCGGCGTTCTTCGCCATGGGCGCGTACAGCGTCGTGATCGCCGGTCAGGCCGGCTGGCCGCATCCGCTCACCCTCGTCGTCGCCGGCGCCGTCCCCTTCGTGATCGGATACCTCATCGGGCTCCCCGCGCTGCGGCTGAAGGGGCTCCAGCTGGGTCTGGTCACCCTCGCGATGGCGATCGCGACACCGTCCGCCATCCGTGCGCTCGGCGACCTCACGCGCGGCAATCGGGGCATCGCGATCGACGCCGACCCGCCGGCATGGGTCGCGCTCGAGCACGACCAATGGGTGTTCTACCTCGCGCTCGCGTGCGCCGGGCTCGCCTACCTCGTCACGCGCCGCCTCGCGCGCGGCCGCCTCGGGCGCTCCTTCGTCGCCGTCCGCGATGCGGAGCTCGTCGCCGAGACCCTCGGCGTCGACGTGTGGCAGACCAAGACGCGGCTGTTCGCGGCATCCGCGGTCTACGCCGGCGTCGCCGGCGGACTGTATGCGCTGCTGCTGGAGTTCATCGGGCCCGAGAACTTTGGGCTGGCGATGTCGATCTCGTTCGTGACGCTCATCGTCGTGGGCGGCCTGGCGACCGTGCCGGGCGCGGTCCTGGGTGCCCTGTTCGTGCAGTACGTGCCGACCTGGACGTCGGCGCTGAGCGCGTCGGCCACCGGCGTCACGTATGGCGTCGTGCTGATGGTCTTCGCGTTCTTCGTCCCGTACGGCCTCGTCGGGCTGCTGCGCGGCATCCTCGCCCCTGCCGTGGATCGGCTGCCCGGCCGGCGTCCCGGACGCGCCTGACGGCGGCGCGCCGGTAGCGTGGTCGTGCGCGGAAGGAGCCACGGATGCCGAGGAACGCACCGCTGCCGGTCGACCCCATCGCCGAGGCGAAGCGCCAGTGGATCGCCCACGGCTGGGAGGATTCCGCCGGCGGCATGACCCTCGTCACGTCGGTCATGCGAGCGCATCAGCTGCTGCTGGCCCGCATCGACGCGACGCTCAAGCCCTTCGGCCTCTCGTTCGCGCGCTACGAGATGCTGCGCCTGCTCGCCTTCACGAGACAGGGACGGATGCCGATGGCCAGCGCCATCGCCCGCCTGCAGGTGCATCCCACGAGCGTGACGAACACCGTCGATCGGCTCGTGCGCGATGAGCTCGCCGAGCGCGAGCCGCACCCTGTGGACGGCCGCGCGGCGATGCTGGTCATCACCGATGCGGGCCGCGACCTGGTCGAGCGGGCCACGGCCGCCCTCAACACGAACGTGTTCGAGAGCCCCGGGCTCGACGCCGACGAGACGGCCGAGGTGGTGCGGCTCATCGCCCGCCTGCGCAAGGGGGCCGGCGACTTCACCGACCCACGTCCACAGCCCGAGCCCCTCTAGGGCTGCGGCGTCCGCCCCTCTGGGTTCAGCATCCGCCCCTTGCCCGCTCCCGCGGTGCACGAATTCAGGCAGATCTCGACGACACGCCGAATGGTCACGGCGCGTCGCGCGATCCTGCCTGCGTTGTGACACACGGCGCGTGACATCGGGCCCCGCGGGCGCGGGCTCAGCGGTTCCGGAACTCCGGCGCCCGCTTCTCGCGGAAGGCGGCCATGCCCTCCTTCTGGTCCTCGGTGTCGAACAGCGCCGCGAACGCCTCCTTCTCGAAGCGCAGGCCTTCGGCCAGCGGCGTCTCCATGGCGGCATCCAGCGCAGCCTTGGCCGCGTAGACCGACGGAAGGGACTTGGACGCGATCGTGTCGGCGATCTTCCCCGCCTCCTCGAGCAGATCGGATGCCGGCACCACCCGCGAGACGAGGCCCGACCGCTCGGCCTCGACGGCGTCGATCCTCCGCCCGGTGAGGATGATGTCCGCGGCCTTGGCGTACCCGACCGCGCGGATGAGGCGCTGCGTGCCGCCCATCCCCGGCATGACGCCCAGGTTGAGCTCGGGGAGCGCGAATTTCGCGGTGTCGGCGGCGAGGATGATGTCGCACATCATCGCCAGTTCGCACCCGCCGCCGAGCGCGTAGCCGGAGACCGCCGCGACGACGGGGGTGCGAACCGCCGCGAACCGCGACCAGTCTCCGAAGTGGTCGTCCTCGACCATCTCGCGCGCGGTCTTGGACTCCATCTCCTTGATGTCGGCACCGGCCGCGAACGCGCGTTCGGATCCCGTGACCACGATCGCGCCGATCCCCTCGTCGGCGTCGAAGGCGGTGGCCGCCGCGACGACGTCCCGCATGATCTGGGTGTCGAGGGCGTTCAGCACCTCCGGGCGGTTCAGCGTGATCCAGCCCACCCGGCCGCGGGTCTCGACGACGATGGTGGCGTACTCGGTCATGGGACTCCTCAGGCGTCGGTGCTCTCGGTGCGGATCGTGGTGATGATCCCCGAGAAATCCTGCCGGGCGCCGGGCCCGTTCGCGAACTCCTGGTAGATCTCGCGCGCCAGCAGGCCCATGCGTGCCGACACGCCTGTGGTGTCGATGGCGTGTTCGGCCAGGCCCAGGTCCTTGTTCATGAGGGCGCCTGCGAAGCCCGGCTGGTAGTCGCGGTTCGCGGGACTCGTGGGCACCGGCCCGGGCACCGGGCAGTTGGTGGTGAGCGCCCAGCACTGCCCCGAGGCGTTCGAGGCGACGTCGAACAGCGCCTGGTGGCTGAGCCCCAGCCGCTCGCCCAGCACGAACGCCTCGGCGACCGCGATCTGCGATACCGCGAGGATCATGTTGTTGCAGACCTTCGCGGCCTGGCCGAGACCGGCCTCGCCGCAGTGCACGATGCGGCGGCCCATCGCCTCGAGCACGGGGCGGGCGGCCTCGAAGTCCGCGGCGTCTCCTCCGACCATGAACGCGAGCGTCGCGTTCTCGGCGCCGACGACTCCCCCCGAGACCGGGGCGTCGAGGCACCGTTGCCCCGCCGCCCCGGCGAGCGCGTGCGCGGCGCGGGCCTCGTCCACGGCGATCGTCGAGCACTCGAGGAACAGGGTCCCCGGCGCGGCGACGTCGAGCAGACCCGGTCCGCCGTCGGCCCCCCGGTAGGCGTCGAGCACCTGCGCACCGGTCTGGAACATCGTGATGACGACGTCGGCGCCGCCGGCGACGGCATCCGTCGCCGACTCGGTCACGTCGAGCCCCTCGGCGCGGGCGGCATCCCGCGCGGCGTCGACCACGTCGAAGCCCACGACGTCGTGCCCCGCATCGGACAGGTTGTGCGCCATGGGCCGGCCCATGTGACCCAGACCCAGGAATGCGATCCTCATGTCACGCCTCCAGCAGCGCGCGCCCGATGATGACGCGCATGATCTCGTTGGTGCCCTCGAGGATCTGGTGCACCCGCAGATCGCGCACCACCTTCTCGATGCCGTAGTCCTGCAGATACCCGTAGCCGCCGTGCAGCTGCAGCGCCTCGTTCGCGATCGTGAACCCGGCATCGGTGGCGTACCGCTTCGCCATGGCGCACTGCATGGAGGCATCCGGCGCCTTCGCATCGAGGGCGGCCGCGGCATCCCGCACGAGCGCACGGGCGGCGCGCAGTTCGGTCGCCATATCGGCGAGCTTGAAGACCACCGCCTGCTTGTCGGCGAGCGGCTCGCCGAACGTGAACCGCTCCTTGACGTACTGCGTCGCGCGGTCGAGCGCCCACTGCGCGCCGCCGAGCGAGCACGCCGCGATGTTGATGCGGCCGCCGTCGAGCGCCGACATCGCGATCTTGAAGCCCTGCCCTTCGGAGCCGAGCATGTTCGCGGCGGGCACCCGCACCTCGTCGAGGATCACCTGGCGGGTCGGCTGGGCGTTCCAGCCCATCTTCCGCTCGCGCGCGCCGAACGACAGTCCGCGCGCGCCCGCGGGCACCAGGAACGCCGTGATGCCGCGCGCGCCCGGCTCGCCCGTGCGAGCCATCACGATGTAGACCGATGACTCGCCCGCGCCCGAGATGAACTGCTTGACGCCGGTGAGGACGTACTCGTCGCCGTCCCGGATGGCGGTCGTCGTGATCGCGGCGGCATCGGAGCCCGCGCCGGGCTCGGTCAGGCAGTAGCTGCCGAGGTCGCCCATCGTCACCAGGCGCGGCAGCCATTCGTGGCGCTGAGCGTCGTCGCCGTAGCTGTCGATCATCCACGCGACCATGTTGTGGATCGTCATGAACGCGGCCATGGTCGGGTCGCCCTCGGCGAGCGCGGCGAAGATCTCGACCGCGTCGGAACGACTCAGCGCCGAGCCGCCCACGTCCTCGCTGACGTAGATGCCGCCCAGGCCCAGGTCGCCGGCCATGCGCAGCGCGTCCTTCGGGAAGTGCTTGGCGGCGTCCCACTCCAGCGCGTGGGGCGCGAGCTCGGATGCGGCGAAGTCGCGCACCGCCTCCAGAATGGCGGCGCGCTCGTCCGCGGTGATGGCGGATGCCGCGGGCGGGGTGATCGTCATCGACACGTGTTCTCCTTCGAACGACGGGACGCCTTCGTGGGGCATCCTGCTGAGTCAGCGTGTGCCCTCGTCGGCACGCTGATCATTTTAGCTGGACTTCCTACTATCTGCATGGTAGTCCGTTTTTCTCAGAGCGTTCTGTGGCGTTCACCTCGATTTCACTTGGCGTCGGTACGAACGGAAGCACCTGCGCGCTCGCGCGCGGAGCTCTGCCCGACGACCTGAGGACACCGATGCCTTCTCATCTGAACCGCCGCGTCGCCGCGATCGGCACGGCGACCGTCGCCGCCTGCGCGCTGACCCTCACCCCGATCGCGGCAGGCGCCGCGATCGTCGAGCCGCCGATCGAGTACTCCGCCGGAGACGCGGCACTGTCGCTCGCCGCGATCGGAACCTTCGAGACCGGCATCTTCGATGCCTCCGCCGCCGAGATCGTGCAGGCGCACGGCGACCGCCTGTTCGTCGTCAACGCCGAAGCCGGCGCCGTCACGGTGCTGGACTACAGCGACCCGGCCGCACCGGAGTTCCTGTTCGAGATCACCTCGGACGGCGTCGCGAACTCGGTGGCGGTCCGCGACGACGGCTTGGGCGTCATCGCCTTCGAGGCCCCCGACAAGGTCTCGCCCGGACACGTCGTCTTCTTCGACGCGGATGCGGCCGACGGGGATGCCGCCTACCTCGGCGAGGTCATGGTCGGGTCGCTCCCCGACATGGTCACCGTGACGGACGACGGCAAGTACGCGGTCGTCGCGAACGAGGGCGAGCCCGACGACGACTTCCTGACCGACCCCGAGGGCACGGTCAGCGTCATCAAGCTGCACCCGACGAAGAAGCGCGCCTCGAACCAGGGGAACGTCCGCACTGCCGACTTCCACGCGTTCGAGGAGGGCGGCAAGAAGTCGCTTCCCGAGGACGTGCGCATCTTCGGCCCCGAGCCGGAGTCGGACTACCCGGTCTCGCGCAACCTCGAGCCGGAGTACATCACGACCGTGGGAACCACCGCGTACGTGTCGCTGCAGGAGAACAACGCGATCGCCGTGGTCGATCTCGACTCCGCGAAGGTGGACGAGATCTGGGCCCTGGGCTTCAAGGACTACGGCGCCGCCGGCAACGGCATCGACGCATCCGACCGTGACGACGCGATCAACATCCAGCAGTGGCCCGGCGTCGTCGGCATGTACCAGCCCGACGCGATCGCGTCGTACACCGCCGGCGACGAGACCTACCTCGTCACGGCGAACGAGGGCGACGCCCGCGAGTGGGGCGACTACGAGGAGCCCGTCCGTGCGAAGAATCTCGACGAGGACGGCCTCGGCCCGGTGTGCGCGCCCCTCGCGGACATCCTCGACGACGAAGAGGTCGGCCGCCTCGACGTGAGCCCCGAGAACGGGTTCAACGGCGAGTGCTACGAAACGCTCTACGCGTTCGGCGCACGTTCGTTCTCGATCTGGACGACCGACGGCACGCAGGTGTTCGACTCGGGCGACGACTTCGAGCAGTACACCGCGCTCGCGGCGCCGGAGTGGTTCAACTTCAGCAACGACGACCACGACCCCGACGACTTCGACTCGCGCAGCGATGCCAAGGGCCCCGAGCCCGAGGGCATCGCGATCGGCGAGGTCGACGGCCTCACCTACGCGTTCATCGGCCTCGAGCGCGTCGGCGGCATCATGGTCTACGACATCACCGACCCCGCCGCCGCGGAGTTCGTGACCTACCTCAACAACCGCGACTTCGACGTGGACGCCGCCGTCGAGGACGCCGAGGGCGAGGACGTCTCGAACCCGGCCGCCGGCGACCTCGGTCCTGAGGGTCTCGCGTTCATCGCCGCGAGCGACTCGCCCACCGGCGAGCCGCTGCTGGCCGTCGGCAACGAAGTCTCGGGAACGACGACGCTGTTCTCGATCACGCTGAACGACTGAGTCCGGCCCAGAGGGCGGCCCCGCAGGCATGATGCCTGCGGGTCCGTCTCGCTCCGGCGGCGTCACATCCGGCGGGGATTCAGCGGGACACGCCGGTCGAGGGGACGCTTCGGCGGCGTGTCGAGACGGATCCCCGCCGATTGACGCGCCTGTCCGCCGAGCGACGGCGATCCCCCGCCGTCCACCCGCGCGAGCGGGCCCCGCCGACGCACCGACGGGGCCCGTTCCTCGCGCTCAGCGAACGCCGACCGGCAGCTCCGGCTCAGGGTCGACGAGGACCGCCGCGGTGCGGGCCGGGATCGTGAGCGTCGCGGCACCCGCGTCCCACGTCGTGTCCTTCACGACCGGGTCGGCGCCGTCCGCGAGAGCATCAGCGAGGGCGAAGTCCCGCCCGGCGAGGACCGGCAGCTCCTGCTCGACGGCATCCGGCGACGCGTTGAACACCACGAGGGCGCCCTCGAGGTCGGGGTCGACCTCGACGCCCACGAGGTCGTCGATCAGCATCACGATCACGCCGGGAGCGGCATCCGGACCGCTGCCGGGGAACGTCACCTTCTCATCGATGAGCTCCGCCGACCCGAGGCGCAGCAGTCGCACATCGGAACGGACCCGCAGCAGATCGAGGGCGGCTGCCTCTGCCGTCGCGATGTCGTCCGCGCCCGGCTTCAGGTCGGCGTTCTCGAGGAGCGGCGCCATGACGTCCCACTTCGACTCGTTGTCGGCCGCGCGCGGCAGGCCCGAGCCGAACGTCGACTCCTGCCCGGTCCAGTCGATGCGGTTGAACCAGTCGCCCGAGTTGTAGCTGTTGCGGTCGAGCGACTTCGACCGCAACAGCTCGGTGCCGGCGTGCCAGAACGACGGGGTCTGCGCGTACGCGGTCGTGGCGAGCATGAGCGTGTTCATCCGCACGCGGTCGGCCATCGACGTGTCGACCGGGAGCTTGAGCACGCCCAGATCGAACAGCGTCTCGTTGTCGTGCGCGTCGACGTACGTGATGATCTCGTCGGGCTGGTCGGCGTAGCCGGCGGGCGAGCCGTTGTAGTCGAACTCGTCCCCGGACTTCACGGCGCCGTCCGACGCGGTCATCTCGAAGTCGCGCAGATTGCCCGCGAGGCCGAGCTTGACCAGGTCGGTCTTGGCCGCGAGGTCCGCGAACGGGTCGCCCGGAGCCGAGCCGTCACGCTCGTTCGGGTCGGTCGCCAGCCCCGTCCCGAAGCCCTGGTAGAAGGTGCTCGACCCGTCCACCGGGCTGCCGCCGTGGACGGCGTCGCGCAGCCGGTCGCTGAAGGTGCCGATGCCCGTCCCGCCGAGCTGTCCCTGGGTCGCCTGCTCGAACAGCGCGTTGTTCGCGACCTCGCCGAAGTTCCAGCCCTCGCCGTACAGGTAGATCTTCGAGCCGTCGACGCCGTCCTTCTTGAGCGTCAGCTCGTCGAGGGCCGCGCGGATCGCGAGCATGTTCTGCTTCGAATGGTGCCCCATGAGGTCGAAGCGGAAGCCGTCGACCTTGTAGTGGCGGGCCCACATGACGACGGAGTCGACCATGAGCTTGCCGGCGACCTCGTGCTCGGTGGCGACGTTCTGGCAGCACGTCGAGGTCTCGACGCCACCCGCGTTGTTCAGCCGGTGGTAGTAGCCGGGCACGATCTGGTCGAGCACTGACTTCTCGCCCTGACCGGACTGCGCGGTGTGGTTGTACACCTCGTCGAGGACGACCTGCAGTCCCATGCCGTGGAGCGCACCGACCATCTCGCGGAACTCCGCCACGCGCGCTCCGCCGTCGGCGTCGACGGCGTACGAGCCCTCGGGAACCGAGTAGTGGTACGGGTCGTAGCCCCAGTTGAACCCGTCGGCATCGACGACGGTCTCGATGCACGCCTGCTGCTCGGTCGACGCGGGGCCGAACGAGGCCAGATCGCAGTCGGGCTCGGCCTGCAGCGACCGGTCCTCCTCGATCGTGGCGATGTCGAACGACGGGAGCAGGTGCACCGTGTTGATGCCGGCATCGGCCAGCTCGCGCAATTGCGCGGTCCCCGCGCTGTCGCGGGTGAACGCTCGGTAGGTGCCCCGCTCCTCGGCGGGCACCGTCTCATCCGTGATCGAGAAGTCGCGGATGTGGAGCTCGTAGATCGCCCGGTCGACCGCGCGGGAGATGATCGGCGCCGCCGTCTTCTCCCACTGCTTGGGCTTGAACTGCGGGTCGTTCGGGTCGATCGCGACCGAGCGCACCGAGTTCTCCGTGAGCGCGACCGAGTACGGATCGGTGACGGTGTTCGTCTCGATCGCTCCGGTGGTCGGCGCATACACGACGACCTCCCACAGGTACTCGTCGCCCTTGAGCGCGCTCTTGCCCGCGACGGTCCACGTGCCGGATGCCGCGTCCCACTCGGCGCCGTGGCGCACCGGGTCGCCGGTCGCGCCGGGCTCCCACGTCAGCAGCGTCGCCTGCTGCGCCGTGGGCGCCCACAGCCGGAACGTGGGCTTGTTGCCCTCGGCCTTGAACGTCACGCCGAGTGCCACGTCGGCGACGGCATCCGCATACAGGTCGTCGAGCACGCCCGGGATCTGCACGCCGGTGAAGCCGGTCAGCGCGCCATCGGCGTCCCGCTGCGCGACCATCAGCTGGCCCGTCAGCAGGCCCGCCACGTCGGCGGCGGACTGCCCGCCCAGGTGCAGGGCCACGTAGCCGGCCAGCGCCGGGAAGCGAGCGGCCTGCTCGCCGGTGAGCCCGCCGTCGACGCGCTCGAGCGCGATGGGGTCGCCGCCCGTGACCTCGTCATCCTCGACCGCGAGGCCGGCATCCGCCGACGCATACAGCTGCCAGCTCGCGTCCGCCGGGTCGAGGCCGAGGTTCGCCGGCCAGGCAAGAGTCTCGGCGTCGATCCAGTGCGCACGCTGTTCGCCGACGCCCGCGAGCGGCGGGTTCGCCACCTCGATCTCGAGGATGTGGGTCTCGAGGGTGTAGCGGAAGACCACCAGCTCGCCGTCGCCGACGCTGAAGGACAGGTTCGCGCCGCCGGGCACACCGCCCTCGCCGTAGTTCTCGCTCCAGCCCATGCCGTGGGCGACCTTCACCTCGTAGGCGCCGGCCGGGATGCCGTCGGTCGAGAACTCGTAAACGCCGTCCTTGTCGCCGTCGGCCATGAGCGTGGCGAGACACTCGGGCTGCCAGTCGCCCGAACAGCCCAACTCCTCCTGGTGCGAACCGGGAAGCGTCACGATCGGGCCCTCGGCCGTGGACTGGATGATGTTCGAGCGCGGGTCGAAGTAGAACGTCACCGGACCGGCCTCCTCGACCGTGATCGCGATGTTCGGCCCGTCCTGAACGCCGTTAGCACCGTAGTTGATCGCCCAGGTGCCGTTGATGGCGACCTTGTACTCGTGGTCACCGGCCGGCAGGTCGAAGGTGCCCTCCCAGATGCCGTCCCCGCGCAGCGTGAGCGCGACGGCCTCGCAGTCGGGCTTCCAGTCGCCGGGGCAGCCGAGAGCCCCGTTGAAGCTGCCGGGCACGGACACCATGTCGATGTCCGACTCCGGCTCCTCCTCGACGACGAGGGAGACGGCATTGCCGACCGACGCGTACGTCGACGCGGCGGCGTGGCCGCCCGCGGCATCCGTGGTCACCGCGCGGTACTCGACGAGCGTGCCGCCGGCGAGATCCCGGATGTCGTGGAAGACGCGCGGCTCGGTGTCCTCGGCCGTGCCGAGGGCGTGCCACTCGTCGGAGCCGACGACGCGCCACGAGAAGCTCGTCTCCTGCCAGGTTGCGTCGTCGACATCGGCCGCGATGCCGACCTGGCCCGCGAGCGCCTCACCGGGCGAGGGCGCCGAGACCGTCGGCGCGAACGGCTCGGCCGGCGCCGTGACCGCGGCATCCGCCTGCCACACCACCGCCGACAGAGCGGGGACGGTCACGGATGCCGCTGCGTCGGCATCCGTCGCGAACGCCGCACCGCCGCCGTAGACCGACGCGAAGCCGGCGTCGGCGGTGAGCGTGGCGAGGTCGACCGTCTGCGACGACGTGCTGTTGTTCAGCGCCACGAGGTACTCGACCTTGTCGTCGCGGTCGACGCGCGAGAAGGCGTAGACGCCGGCGCCGTCCTCGGCGTACCGCTCGATCTGCGCGCCGGTCGCGAGCGCCGGGTGATCGGCGCGCAGCTGCGCGAGCGCTGCGATGTGCTCGTACACGGGCACATCGGTGTCGAACCGATCGACGGAGCCGACGGTCTCACCGGTGATCAGCTGCTGGGTCTGGTACTCGGCGACCTGGCTGGCGAACAGCGTCTGCCGCGCGCTCTTGTCGTTGCCCGGGTCGGCGCCCATGAATCCCTGCTCGTCGCCGTAGTAGATGACGGGCTGCCCGCGGCCGAGGAACATCAGGTCGTGCGCCAGCAGGTCGCGCTCGAGCGGCTGCGACTGGTTGCGCAGGAAATACGCGACGCGGCCCATGTCGTGGTTGCCCAGGAAGGTGGGCAGCGCGGTCGACGACGAGTCGGGCGTCGTATAGCGGTCGTCGCCGGCATAGAGGGACTGCAGACCCTTGGCGCTGTTGCCGGCGGCGTAGCTGACCGCGGCGGACTGGAACGTGAAGTCGAGCACCGAGTTCATGTCGGTGTCGCGGATGTAGGGCGCGAGCTTGGCCGGGTCGGCGTCGTAGACCTCGCCGAACATGAAGAAGTCGGGCTTGCCGGCGGTATGCGCGTAGTCGAGGACTTCGGTGGTCCACTCCTCCCAGAACTCGAAGTTCACGTGCTTGGCGGTGTCGATGCGGAAGCCGTCGATGCCGAGGTCGATCCAGCCCTGATACACATCGATGAAGCCGTCGACGACCGTGGGGTGCTCGGTCATGATGTCGTCGAGGCCCACGAAGTCGCCGTACGTGACCGACTCTCCCGACCAGGTGGAGTCGCCGCGGTTGTGATACAGCGTCGGGTCGTTCAGCCAGGCCGGCACCTTCGCGTCGGCGTCCTCCGCGGCGATCACGGGGGTGTACGGGAACGACGTCGCGGGATCCAGCGTCGGGAATGTTCCTGTGCCGGCATATTCCGCCGGGTCGAACGCCGCGCCGTCCGCGTCGCGGTACGGGTCGGTCTCCTGGTCGATGTACGAGTACTCGCCCTCGGCGTACGAGATGACGTCCGCGGTGTGGTTGGTGATGATGTCGAAGTAGACCTTGATGCCCAGCGTGTGGGCCTCGTCGATCAGTGCCTCGAGCTCCTCGTTCGTGCCGAGGTGCGGGTCGATCTGCGTGAAGTCGGTGATCCAGTACCCGTGGTAGCCGGCCGAGGCGTCTGCTCCGGAGCCCTGGACGGGCTTGTTCTTGAAGCTCGGCGTGAGCCAGATCGCCGACGTGCCGAGCCCGGCGATGTAGTCGAGGTTCGAGCGGAGACCGGCGATGTCGCCGCCGTTGTAGAAGCCCTTGTCGGTGGGGTCGAAGCCGGTGACGAGCCGGTCGCCGGTGAGGCCGCCCTCGTCGTTGGCGGTGTCGCCGTTGGCGAAGCGGTCGGTCATGACGAAGTAGAACTGCTCGTCGCTGCCGGGCTGGCGCACCGGCGCGGCGATCAGCGCGTCGTCGTCGGCGGTGTAGCCGTCGCGCAGCGACACGGCTTCGAGGCCGACGCGGTGCGTGTTGTCGTCGAACAGGAACCGCAGCGTCGCGGGACCGGCGATGGTGAGCGGGATGTTGTCGCCGCCGCCGTCGAGGCCGTACGACTCGTCCCACGTGTCGTTGACGGCGACCTTGTACTGCCACGACCCGGCCGGCACCTCGAACTCGGCGGCGAAGACGCCGTCGACGCTCGTGGGCGCGAGCTCGGTGGCCGAGCAGTCGGGCTGCCAGTCGCCGGGGCAGCCGAGCTCGTCCTGCAGGTCGCCGACGACGGCGAACGTGCGATCGGCGGCGAGGGCGGGCGCCGGGGTCACGGCGGTCGCACCGGCGGTGACCAGCAGGGCGCCGAGAACGGCGAACACGGCTGATCGACGGACAGGGAGGAAGGTCGACTTCGACAAGGCTGCTCCTGTTGCGCACGCGGCACATCGATGTGCAGGGAACTGATTGCCGCCGACGCTAGCGCGCTCCTCCAGGATTCTGCAAGCGCTTGCATTATGAGAATCAACTCATCAAGATCGAAAGGATGCGCCGCTCGCAAGCGTTTGCAGATCCACGCCCGCAGGTCAGAGACGTTCGATGACGGTGGCGTTCGCCATGCCGCCGCCCTCGCACATCGTCTGCAGTCCGAAGCGGCCGCCCGTCGCCTCGAGGTGGGCCACCAGCGTGCCGAGCAGCCGCGTGCCCGAGGCGCCGACGGCGTGGCCGAGCGCGATCGCGCCGCCCCACGGGTTCAGTAGCGCCGGGTCGGCGTCGAACTCCTCGAGCCATGCCAGCGGAACCGATGCGAACGCCTCGTTCACCTCGTACGCGTCGAGGTCGTCGAGCGTGAGGCCGCTGCGCTCGAGGATGCGACGCGTCGCCGGGATCGGGCCGGTCAGCATCATCAGCGGATCGTCGCCGACGACGGCGAACGAGTGGAAGCGCGCCCGCGGCGTGAGCCCGAGCGACGCGGCGGTGTCCTCGCCCATGATGAGCGCCGCCGAGGCGGCATCCGTCAGGGGTGAGGAGTTCCCGGCCGTGATGCTCCACTCCAGCTCGGGGAAGCGCGTCGCCAGGGCATCCGTGCGGAACGCCGGCCCGAGCCCGCCGAGCTTCTCGACGGTCGTGCCTTCGCGCACCGTCTCGTCGAACGCCACGGCGTCCTCGCCGCCGGCGTACACCGGCAGCACCTGGCTGTCGAAGCGGCCGCGGCGCCAGGCATCCGCCGCCCGCCAGTGCGACTCGGCGGCGTACGCGTCGAGCTCCTGGCGCGAGAAGCCCCAGCGAGTCGCGATGAGCTCTGCGGAGACGCCCTGGTTGACCAAGCCCTGCGGATAGCGATGGCGGATGCCGTCCGGCACGGTGGCGTCGCGCCACGCCGATCCGAGCGGCACGCGGCTCATCGACTCGACGCCGCCCGCGATGACGATGTCGTACGCGCCGGCGATGATCCCCTGCGCGGCGAAGTGCGCGGCCTGCTGGCTGGAGCCGCACTGCCGGTCGATGCTCACGCCCGGCACCGCCTCGTCGAAGCCCGCCGCCAGCAGAGCTTGGCGGGCGATGTTCATCGACTGGTCGCCCGTCTGGCTGACGCACCCCATCATCACGTCGTCGATCTGCTCCGAGTCGAGCCCGCTCCGCTCGAGCAGCCCGGTCAGCACCGTCGCGGCGAGGTCGACCGGATGCAGCCCGCTCAGGGCTCCCCCGGGCTTGCCCCGGCCGGACGGGGTGCGGACGACGTCGACGATGACGGCAGTGCGGGTCATGTCTCCATCGTGCCGCGCAGCATCGCGCTTGTCAGCGCATCAGCCGGTGCTGCGCTCCCCCGGAGTCGCGTAGGTGCTCCGCTGCTCGATGACGGCCATGGTGCAGCGCGAGATGCAGACGAGCCTGCCCGCGTCGTCGACGATCCGGATCTCCCAGACGTGCGCACGCCTGCCGATGTTCACCGGGGTCGCGGTGCCGGTCACCCAGCCGTTCGAGATCGGGCGCACGTGGTTGGCGTTGATCTCCATGCCGACGACGTGGAATCGATCCCGGTCGACGGCGAGATACGCCGACCACGACGCGAGGGTCTCGGCCAGGGCGACCGACGCACCGCCGTGCAGGACACCCGCCGGCTGGATGGTGCGCCGGTCGACCGGCATCCGGCACACGAGCGCGTCGTCGCACAGTTCGACGAACTCGATGCCGAGGTTGTCGATGAGGCTCTCGGCCGACAGGGACGGCAGATCGATCGACGAGACGTCGCCGAACCAGATGCTCACACCGCGGCCTCTTCCGGTCGCTCGTTCAGGCGGATCGCCTCGGTGTTGGCGACGTATCCCTCGACGTGCCGCTCGTCGGGCCCGTTGTACGCCGACAGCGGGCGGATGAGCGCGTTCGAGGCCATCTGCTCCATGATGTGCGCCGTCCAGCCGACGACCCGCGCCGCGACGAACAGCGGCGTGAAGGTGAGCGTGTCGAAGCCGATGAGGTTGTAGGCGGGACCCGACGGGTAGTCGAGGTTCGGGTAGATGCCCTTGCGCGAGACGAAGTCGTTCTCGAGGGCGTCGTACAGAGCCGCGACATCCGGACGGTCGTAGTACTGGACGAGCTCGTCCAGCGCCGCCTTCATGGTCGGCACGCGCGAGTCGCCGCGCTTGTACACGCGGTGGCCGAAGCCCATGATCTTGCGCTTCTCGGCGAGCGCCCGATCCAGCCAGTCCTCGACGTTCTCGGCGTCGCCGATCTCTTCGAAGATGTGCAGCACGGCCTCGTTCGCGCCGCCGTGCAGCGGCCCCTTGAGCGCGCCGATGGCGCCGACGACGGCCGAGTACAGGTCGCTGAGCGTCGACGTGATGACGCGCGCAGTGAAGGTCGACGCGTTGAAGGAGTGCTCGGCGTACAGGATCATCGACCGGTTGAACGCATCCACGACGATCTCGTCGGGCTCCTCGCCGAAGGTCATCCACAGGAAGTTCGCCGCGTAGCCTAGGTCCTCGCGCGGCTCGACCGCGTCGAGGCCGTGGCGGCGGCGCTGCCCGTACGCGACGATCGCCGGCAGGGCCGCGAACAGGTGCAGGCTGCGCGCCCGGTTCTCCTCGACGGTCCCGACGGCGTCGAGCACCGAGCCGTCGCCCGCGAGATCGATCGCGCCGATCACGCTGACGGCGGTGCGGACCTCGTCCATGGGGTGCGAGTCCAGCGGCAGAGCGTCGATCGCGGCCTTCACCTCGGGCGCGAGCGGACGATGCGGCTTGCCGTCCGCGGTCTGGGCGGCCAGCTGCTCAGGCGTCGGCAGCTCGCCGTTCCACAGCAGGTAGGCGACCTCCTCGAACGACTGGGTCGCGGCGAGCTCCTGGACCGGGTACCCGCGGTAGAGCAGCGAGTTGGTCTCGGGGTTGACCTTGGACACCGCCGTGTAGTCGACGGTGACCCCGGCCAGGCCCTTCTTGATCTCGTTCGTGTCGGTCATCTGCGTGCTCCTTCGCTCGCTCAGCGGCTGATCTGGAAGTTGAAGACGTTCGTGTCGAAGTGGTTGTACTGCTCGTAGTCGATCAGGTCGTACAGGTCGGCGCGATGCTGCATCTCGCCGAGCTTCGAGGTGAGGTGCCCTTCGTCGGTGAGCGTGTCGAGCGCGCGTCCCGCCGCGCCCATCGCGATGCGCAGCAGCGACACCGGCCAGATGACGATGTTCACGCCGACATCCCGCAGCTGATTCGCCGAGAACAGCTCGGACTTCCCGAACTCCGTCATGTTGGCGAGGATCGGCACGTCGAGGGCGTTTCGCATCGCCTCGAACTCGCCGAGGTCGCGCATCGCCTCGGGGAAGATCGCGTCCGCCCCGGCGTCCACGAGCGCCTTGGCGCGGTCGATGGCGGCATCCATCCCCTCGACGGCGCGGATGTCGGTGCGCGCCATGATGAGGAAGTTCGGGTCGCGCCGTGCGTCGGCGGCGGCCCGGATGCGCTTGACCGCGGTGTCCTCGTCGACGACGGACTTGCCGTCGAGGTGCCCGCAGCGCTTCGGGTTGATCTGGTCCTCGATGTGTGTGCCCGCCAGGCCCGCGTCCTCGAGGGTCTGGATCGTGCGGGCGACGTTCATCGGCTCGCCGAACCCGGTGTCGGCGTCGATGATCGCCGGGAGCTCGGTCATGCGGGCGATCTGCTCGCCGCGGCCCGCGACCTCGGTCAGCGTCGTCAGGCCGATGTCGGGGAGCCCGAGGTCGGCCGACAGCACCGCGCCCGAGATGTAGACGCCCTCGAAGCCCTTGCGCTCGATCAGCCGCGCCGACAGCGGGTTGAAGGCGCCGGGGAAGCGCAGCAACTCCCCCGACGCGAGCCGCTCGCGGAACAGCCGCCGCTTCTCGGCAGCGGGCGTCTGCGCGTACAGCATCAGAACAGACCCTTCGGCGCCGGAGCCGCAGCGAGCACGCCGGGCTTGGCGACGATGCTGAGCTCCAGCACCTCGGCCGGCGTCAGCTCGGGAAGACGCTGCGCGAGGTCGAGGAAGCGCTCGATCTCGGCGGGCTCCAGCACGGGCTCGGCGAGGATGCGGAACTTGCGGATGTAGTCCTCGCGGGCGAACGGCCGCGCTCCCAGCGGATGCGCGTCGGCGACGGCGATCTCGTCGACGACCGTCGTGCCGTCGGTCATCGTGATCTCGACGCGGCCGCCGAACGCCTTCTCGTCCGGATCGGTGGAGTGGTAGCGGCGCGTCCACTCCGGGTCCTCGGCCGTGGTGATCTTGTTCCACAGCTCCACGGTGTCGGGGCGCGCCGCCCGCTCGGGCAGGTACGAGTCGACGTGGTGCCAGCCGCCGTCCTGCAGCGCGACGGCGAAGATGTACGGGATCGAGTGGTCGAGCGTCTCGCGCGAGGCCTTCGGGTCGTACTTCTGCGGGTCGTTCGCGCCCGAGCCGATGACGTAGTGCGTGTGGTGGCTGGTGTGCAGCACGATCGAGGCGATGTTCGCGGGGTCGGCGAGCTCGGGGAGTTCGCCGTGGAGCTTGCGGGCCAGGTCGATCCAGGCCTGGGCCTGGTACTCGGCCGAGTGCTCCTTGGTGTACGAGTCGAGGATCGCGCGCTTGGCCTCGCCGGCGGCGGGCAGCGGCACCTCGTACGAGGCGTCGGGGCCGTCGAGCATCCAGGCGATGACGCCGTCCTCGCCTTCGTAGATGGGCGACGGGCTGGTCTGTCCGCGCATCGCGCGGTCGATCGCCTCGACGGCCATCTTGCCGGCGAACGCGGGGGCGTGCGCCTTCCACGTCGAGATCTCGCCCTTGCGCGACTGGCGCGTCGCGGTGGTGGTGTGCAGCGCCTGGCCGACGGCCTGGTAGATCGTCTCGACGTCGAGGCCGAGGAGGGTCCCGATGCCGGCCGCGGCCGACGGGCCGAGGTGGGCGACGTGGTCGATCTTGTGCTTGTGCAGGCAGATCGCGCGCACCAGGTCGATCTGGATCTCGTACCCCGTCGCGAGCCCGCGCACGAGAGCCGCGCCGTCGGCGCCGACGTGCTGGGCGACGGCGACGATCGGGGGGATGTTGTCTCCGGGGTGCGAGTAGTCGGCGGCGAGGAAGGTGTCGTGGTAGTCGAGCTCGCGGACGGCGACGCCGTTCGCCCACGCCGCCCACTCGACGCCGACGTGACGGTCCAGCGTCGCGCCGAAGACGGTCGCGCCCGTGCCGCTGACCGAGACCGGGTTGTCGAGCGCCTGCTGGCGGGCGGCGCTGACGGGTGCGCGGGTGAGGGATGCCGCGGCCACCGACGCATTGTCGATGACGCGGTTGATGATCATGTCGACCACCTCGGGCTCGACGGCCACGGGATCGGCGGCCACCTCGGCGATGTGCCAGGCGAGCTGTCCCTCGCGGGTGAGGTTCTCGTCGCTGCGGTGGACGCGCAGGTGGTGGGTGACGGTCATGCTGCTCCTTGGGTCGTGATGGCGCCGCCGGTGGTCGTGCCGCCGCCGAGGGAGGCGAGGACGCTTTCGAGCGCGTTGTGGAGATGGACGTGGGTGGCGTGTGCCGCGAGGTCGGCGTCGCGCGCTCCGATCGCCGAGGCGATGAGACGGTGCTCGGCGACGGATGCCGCCAGCCGCTGCGGATTGTCCCGCGCGAGGCGCCGCACTCGCACGAGGTGCGTGCGCACCGTCCGCAGGGCGGCGATCAGGTAGTCGTTGGCGACGGCGGCGTCCAGCGCCGCGTCGAACCGCGCGATGAGCGCGTAGTAGGTGTCGAGCCCGTCCGCGTCGCCGAGCGTCACCGCCGCGAACTCGCCCGCCAGATCGGCGAACGCGGCGGCGTCGCCGCGCACGGCGGCCAGGCGCGCGGCGGTCTCTTCGAGCGCGCGACGCAGTTCGAAGAGCTCGCGGATGTCGCCTGCATCGATATCGGCGACGACGGTGACGCGCGGCGACTGCTGCACCACGAGCCCGTCGGCCCCGAGACGTCCGAGCGCCTCGCGCAGCGGCGTACGGCTGACACCGAGCCGCGATGCCTGCTCGACCTCGGCGAGGACCGCACCGGGCGGCAGGGAGCCCGACTGGATCTCGTCGAGAAGAGTCGCGTATGCGCGATCGCTGGCCCGCATGCGTACCTCCTTCGACCCCACTGCCGACAACAGTGTATACATATGGGGCCTCGAAATGGCAATGTTTCGCCACTGATCACCAATGGTGTATACAACGTTGAGTCCACGCGCGGCGCATGCGGACGCGCAGCGGCGCCGCATCCGCAGGGGATGCGGCCGACGGCGCGTCGCGTTGATTCACTGTCTTCACGAATTCATGAAATCCGTGTAGCGTCGCCACCATGAGCGATGTGATCCTCACCCGCGGACTCGACAAGCACTACGGCTCCGTGCGGGCCCTCGACGGTCTCGACCTGACGGTCGCGGCCGGGCAGATCCACGGCTTCCTCGGTCCGAACGGCGCCGGCAAGACCACGACGATCCGCATCCTGCTCGGGCTCGCCCGAGCGACCAGCGGCGAGGCGACGGTGTTCGGCTCGGATCCCTGGACGGATGCGGTCGCGATTCACCGACGCGTCGCATCCGTGCCCGGCGACGTCAGCATCTGGCCGAACCTCTCGGGCGGTGAGGCGATCGACTTCCTCGCGCGGCTTCGCGGCGCGCGCACCGGCGACCGCGGCTACAAGGCGCAGCGCGATCGGCTGATGGAGGCTTTCCAGTTCGACCCCCGCAAGAAGGGGCGCGCGTACTCGAAGGGCAACCGGCAGAAGGTCGCGCTCATCGCCGCCTTCGCCGTGCCGGCGGACCTCTACGTGCTCGACGAGCCGACCAGTGGCCTGGACCCGCTGATGGCCGTGACGTTCCAGCGCGAACTGGCGCGGGTGCGCGATGCCGGAGCGACGGTGCTGCTGTCGAGCCACATCCTCTCCGAGGTTGAGCAGGTGTGCGACCGCGTCTCGATCATCCGCGCCGGGCGCATCGTCGAGAGCGGCACGCTCGCCGAACTGCGCCACCTCACCCGGACCCAGGTCTCCTTCGCCCTCGACGGCGATCAGTCGGTGGCCGACATCGCCGGCGCCCACGATCTCGCGGTCGTCGACGGACGCGCCCAGTTCACGGTCGACAGCGACGCGATCGCCGACGTCCTCCCCGAGCTCGCGCGGCGACGCGTGGAGGGGCTGCGCGTGGCCCCGCCGTCGCTCGAAGAGCTGTTCCTGCGCCACTACGGCGACGACCTCACGACCGACAGCGTCGGACGCGCGACGCGCCGCGGCACGCAGCCGACGGGTTCGCGGTCATGATGACGCTGCTCGGCAACCGGCTGCGCCGCGACCGGGTGCAGCTGGCGCTGTGGATCCTCGGCATCAGCGCCCTCGCGTACATGGGGTACGTGGCCGGAGGCGAGACGTTCGCGACCGAGCAGGACCGCGCGGCGCTGCTGGCCGCCGCGATCGCGAACCCCGTCATCCTGCTGTTCCGCGGGCTGCCCTCGGGATCGAGCGAGGGCGCACTGGTGATCTTCCTCATCCTCCCCGCGACGGCGTTCCTCGCGGCCCTCATGAGCACGTTCCTGGCGGTCCGCCACACCCGCGGCGACGAGGAGGCCGGCCGGGCCGAGCTCGTGTCGGCCACCACCGCATCGCGCACGCGACCGCTCGTCGCCACCGCGCTGCATGGCCTCGCCGCCAACCTCGTGCTCGCACTGCTGGTGTCGGCGGCGTTCGTCGCCTCCGGACTCGGCACCGAGGGCGCGTTCGTCGCGGGCTTCGCCATCGGCGGCGTCGGCGTCGCGTTCCTCGGGCTGGGACTGCTCGCGGCACAGCTCATGCGCACCTCGCGCGGAGCGAACGCGACGTCGGTGTGGACCGTGACCGCCCTGTTCTTCGTGTGCGGTCTCGGCAATGCCCTGGGCACCCCCTCCGACGATCTGCAGCGGATGGAGAGCTCGTGGCTCACGTGGCTGTCTCCGTTCGGCTGGGCCGAGAACACGCGCGCGTACGATGAGGACAACGCGTGGCCGCTGCTGCTGCTGCTCGCGCTCGGCCTGGTCCTGACGGGCGTCTCGATCACCCTCCAGTCCATCCGCGACCTCGGCGAAGGACTCGTCCCGTCGCGCCGCGGGCGCGCCGGCGCCGGCGCCGCCCTGGGAACGCCGATCGGGCTCGTGTGGCGGCTGACGCGCGGCGGCATCATCGGATGGGTCATCGGCGGCGCCGTCGTCGGCGCGATGGCCACGTCGCTCGCCTCCGTCGTCGACGAGTTCACCGCCGACAATCCGGCCATCGAGCAGATGCTCAGCCAGATCGCCGGCGGCGGGGACACCGAGCAGGCGACCGTGGCCGCGTTCTTCACCATTCTGGGCGTGCTCGCCGCATCCTGCGTCGTGCAGATCGTGGCGCGCGCCCGCCAGGAGGAGGCGGGCGGCACGGTCGAGCCGGTGCTGTCGGCGCCGGTGGCGCGCGTGCGCTGGCTGAGCGGCTACCTGGTCGTCGGGTTCGCCGCCGCCGTGCTCACCGTGGGGGCAGCCGTGGGCGCCTCGATCGCGGGGATCCTCGCGCAGGACGGCGACCGCGGCCTGATCCGCGATGTGCTCGTCATCGGCGGCGGCCAACTCGTCGCAGCATGCGTCTTCCTGGGCATCGCCGCGGTCGTCTTCGTCGCCGTGCCATGGCTCACGATTCCGCTGTCGTGGTCACTCGTGCTCGTCGCCCTGCTGCTCGGGTTCTTCGGTCCGCTCTTCGGGTTCCCCGATGCACTCGTCGAACTCTCGCCGATCGCGGCGGCGCCCACCGTGGCCGGCGACGACGTCGACCTCGGCGGGCTGTGGTGGCTCGCTCCCGTGGCCGTGCTCGGAACCGCCGCCTCGCTGGTGCTGATGCGGCGTCGCGAACTCGCGGCGGCGGCGTAGGGAGCCGGTCTGATGGAGCACCCGGGCACCGAGGCGGCCGAGCAGGCGGCGGCTCTCCTGACCGCGGCCGGCATGGCGCGCATGCCGGCGCGCGTCATGATGGCCCTCGTCGGGTCACCCGACGAGGGTTACACGGCTGCGGAACTCGCGGAGCGGCTGGGGGTGTCACCGGCCGCCGTGTCGGGCGCGGTCCGCTACCTGCAGTCGATGCGGCTCATCCAGCGCCTCTCGCGCGCCGGCGATCGGCGTGACCGCTACGACCTCGCCGACGGCGCCTTCCAGGGCGTGGGGGTCGGCAAGGCGCCGATGTTCACCGAGCTGGCCGATCTCATCGACGCCATCGGCACGGAGAACGCCGATGCTCCCGCATCGGTCGCCCGCGCCCGCGACACGGCGGACTTCCTCCGCTTCCTCGCCGAGCGCATGCCGCAGCTCGTCGACGAGTGGAAGCAGAATCGCGACGCCGACGGAGCTCAGGACCCCTCGACCTCGGTGATTCCCTCGTAGAGCCCGATCACGTTGCCGTCGGGGTCGGTGATCGCCGCCCACCAGCTCGTCGGGCTGATCGGCGCCTTCGGCATCACCACGGATCCGCCCTTCGCCTCGGCCGTCGCGATCGCCTCGTCGATCGAGTCGACCTCGACGTATGAGCGCGGCTGGGTGAAGTCGTCGCTGCGCGGCGCCAGGCCCCCGCCCGAGATCTTGTTCGGCGCCTGCCACATGGGGTAGCCCTCGAACCCGGGGGCTTCGGCGATCTGCCAACCGAACAGGGCCGAGTAGAAGCCGGTCGCCCGCGAGAAGTCGCTGACCGGGAGATCGATGTGCGTGATGTCGCCGTGAGCCATGTCGAATCCTTCCTTCGCGGACAGTGTCGACCCGGGCTCCGACATCGGCAAGGGGGTTGACCGCCGTCGCCCCACGGTTGCGAACGGCGGGGATCCGAGGCGACACGCCGCACGATGCCGTCGGCCCGTCGGCGTGTCGGCGAGGATCCCCGCCGCTTCGCACCGAGGGAGGCTCAGCGGGCGGCGGCGAGGCGCCCCACCAGAGCGTCGAGTGCGGGGCGCTGCCCCGTCACGAGACGCCCGCGGGCGGCATCCGGCTCCATCCACTCGACGCGGTCCACTTCGGGGAACCGTGCCGTGCGTCCCGACCGCGGCGGCCACTCGAGTTCGAATTCGCCGAACGCGACGCCGTCGAGGTCGATCCCCGCCCCGTCGGCGACGAACACCGTCACCCGCTTGCCCGACGAATACGCGAAGGTGCCCAGTTCCGCGAACGGCCCGTCCGGCGGGTCGATGCCGAGCTCCTCGCGGAACTCGCGCTTCGCCGCGTCGAGCGCAGCCTCGGCATCCGCGTCGTACTCCCCCTTGGGGATCGACCACGCGCCGGCATCCTTCGCCGCCCAGAAGGGCCCACCCATGTGGGCGATGAGCACCTGCACCGAGGGCTCGAGTCGGTACAGCAGGATGCCGGCGCTCGTCGTCGCCATGGGTGTGCTCTTAGACGACGCGGGACTTGGGCGAGACCGAGTAGGTCTCTTCGGGGTCGGTGACCGCGACGGGCGCGAGCGCCTCGTCGATCGCCGCCATGGCGCCCTCGTCGAGGGTCACTCCGGAGGCCTTGACCGTGTCGTCGAGCTGCTCGGGACGCGAGGCCCCGACCAGGGCTGCGGCGACGTTCGGGTTCTGCAGCACCCACGCGATCGCCAGCTGCGGCATCGTCAGCCCGTTCTGCTCGGCGATCGGCTTCAGCTTCTGCACGGCCTCGAGCACCTCGTCGCGCAGGAACGTCTGGATGAACCGCGCACCGCCGGCCTCGTCGGTCGCGCGCGAGCCGGCGGGCACCGGCTGCCCCGGCTGGTACTTGCCGGTGAGGACGCCCTGCGCCATGGGCGACCACACGATCTGCGACATGCCGAGCTCGGCGGCGGTCGGAACGACCTTGCCCTCGATCACGCGCCACAGCGCGGAGTACTGCGGCTGGTTCGACACGAGCTGGATCTTCAGCTCCTTCGCCAGCGCGTGGCCGGCCTGAAGCTGCTCGGCGGTCCACTCCGAGACGCCGATGTAGAGGGCCTTGCCCTGGCGGACCACGTCGGCGAAGGCCTGCATCGTCTCTTCGAGCGGCGTCTCGTAGTCGTAGCGGTGCGCCTGGTACAGCTCGACGTAGTCGGTGCCGAGGCGCGTGAGCGATCCGTTGATCGACTCGAAGATGTGCTTGCGGCTGAGGCCGGTGTCGTTCGGGCCCATGGCGCCGGTCGGCCAGTACACCTTCGTGAAGATCTCGAGACCCTCGCGGCGCTGACCCTTCAGCGCCTCGCCGAGGATCGACTCCGCGGCGGTGTTCGCGTAGGCGTCGGCGGTGTCGAAGCTCGTGATGCCGAGGTCGAGGGCGCGGTGGACGGTTCTGATCGCCGCGTCGTTCTCGACCTGTGAGGCGTGGGTGACCCAGTTGCCGTACGTGATCTCCGAGACCTTGAGACCGCTGTTGCCGAGATACCTGTAGTTGACCATCCCTCCAGGCTACGTCCCGCCCGCCCCCTCCCCGTTCTGCTCTTCGGCCGTGACGGCGCAACAGCACCGGAAACCGGCCCCGGCAGGTGCTATTGCGCCGTGACGGTGAGACTGCACCCGGGGGAGGGAAGGAGGGGCGGATGCTTGCGGGGAGGGGCTCAGCGGGTGGGGTCACGGCGGCGCAGGGCGCTGCGGAGGCTCCGGGTGATCAGGAGCAGACCGCCCAGACCCACGATGCTGCCGAGGAACGGGTACAGCGGCACGTCGTCCGTCAGCATCGGGCCGCCCGAGGCGACGACCAGCGCGATGCCGATCGACAGCAGCGCCACCCCGATGACCGTGGTGGTGATCTTGCCGAGCAGGCTCTCGATCCACGTGCGCTCGCCGGCGTCCTCGAAGGCCCGCAGCCGCACCGACAGCGTCCCGTTCTCGAGCCCGCGCGTCAGGTTCTCGACGCGGCGCGGGATGCGGCCGATGCTCTCCACGGCGAGCGCGAGCCGCGTCTGCGCCGAGATCAGCAGATCGGATGCCGACACCGAGATGCGCGCGAAGTGCGGCGCGCGCGCCAGCGCGCGACCGATCATGTCGTAGCCGGGGACCATCCGTCGCAGCGATCCCTCGAGCGACATGAGCGTTCGGAAGACGAGCAGCAGCTGGGGCGGGAGAGCGATCCGGTGCCGCCGCAGCGCGTCCAGCAGCGACCGGAACACGTTCTCGTCCGCGGGGACGTTCCGCATCCGCGTGAGCATGACGCCGATGTCCCGCTGCAGCGACGCCTGGTCCACGCTGTCGGGACCGGCTCCGCACAGGAGCAGCACCACGTCCGTCGTGGCGACGTCGTCATCGCTCGCGATCCCGAGCATCAGCGGCATGAGCATGCGCCGCATGCTCCGCTCGAGGATGCCCACGGCGCCGAAGTCGATGAGCGCGACGCGGCCGTCCTCATCGAGGATGAGGTTTCCCGCGTGCAGGTCGGCGTGGAAGACGCCGCGCACGGCCATCTGCTCGTACACGGCATCCACCACGCCGTCCACGATGGCGTGCGCGTACTCGTCGGGCACCTCCCCGCCGCGGAGCCTGCCGAACGGCACGCCGCGGATGCGCTCCTGCACGATCATGCGGGTCGTGCACAGCTCGTCGTACACCGCCGGGATGCGCAGCGGCATCGACTCGGTGTGGGCGATGGCGCCGCGCAGCAGCTCGATGTTGGCGACCTCGACGCGGTAGTCCAGTTCGGCGCTGAGGGTTCGGGCGAACTCGGCGACGAGCGCCGATGCGCCGTAGTCGCGCGCCCAGTCGGTGCGCCGCTCGGCGTCCGCGGCGAGCCGCTCGAGGATGTCGAGGTCGGTCGTCACCTGCGCCCGAGCCTCCGGCCGCTGGATCTTGACGACGACGTCCTCGCCGGTCAGCAGCGTCGCCGTGTGGACCTGGGCGACGGATGCCGCCGCCATCGGCGTCTCGTCGATCGAGGCGAAGACCTCGTCGACGCTGCGCCCGAGCTCCTTCTCGATCGCGCCGCGCGCCTCGTCCCACGGAATCGGGGTGGAGTCCATCTGAAGCGTCGACAGCGCGTCGATCAGCTCGCGCGGCAGAACGTCCTCGCGCGAGGACAGCACCTGTCCGAGCTTGACGAAGGTCACGCCGGCGTCGTTGAGGGCCGCGACGATGGCGTGGGCGAGCTCCTCGGTGCCGCCGTGCCGATTCTGGAACGCGCCGAGGCCGTGGCGGGATGCGATGGCGAGGATCTGCGCGTACCGCCGGGCGCGGTCGCGACGCCGGAATGCGTCCCGCACCGCCGCGATGGGGTTCCGCCACCGGTGGCTCGGCCACAGGAACTCGAGCGTCACGATCGCGATCACCGTGAGCGCGAAGACCCACCCGACCGTCAGCAAGAGGAACGCCGCGGCGACGGGACCGGCGACGACCAGGGTTCCGTCGTCCCGCACGACGTCGGCCGCCCGCAGGGACCACCACGCCACCGGCACGCTGGCGACGAACACGACGAACGCCGTGCCCATCGCGCGGCCCCACCCGATGTGGGAATCGAGCAGCCGTCTGCTCAGCCAGCCGCCCGCTGCGGCGAACAGCAGGGCGAACAGGACGAAGGCGAGCCAGGCCGGCATATCGCCGATTCTGTCAGCCGCGGGGGCGGCTGTGCGGGCCATTGGGCCCGCGACGCGTCACTCCGGCGGCGTCTCGGCGGCGACGCGCTCGTCGTCCTCGGTGGCCACGAGCTGACCGCAGGCGCCGTCGATCTCCTTGCCGCGGGTGTCGCGCAGCGTGGTGGGGATGCCCTTGGCCTCGAGCCGGCGGACGAACTCGTCCTGCGTCGCCTGGTCCGACGAGGTCCAGATCGACCCGGGCGTCGGGTTCAGCGGGATCGGGTTGACGTGAACCCAGCCGCGCCCGCGCTCATTCAGCTTGTCGCCGAGCAGGTCGGCACGCCAGCCGTGGTCGTTCATGTCCTTGATGAGGGCGTACTCGATCGACACGCGTCGGCCGGTCTTCTCGAAGTAGGCGCGCGCGGCGTCGAGGGCCTCGTCGACCTTCCAGCGCGAGTTCACCGGGATGAGCTCGTCGCGCAGCTCGTCGTCGGGGGCGTGCAGCGACAGCGCGAAGGTGACGGGGATGTCCTCGTTCGCGAGCTTCGTGATCGCGGGGACGAGCCCGACCGTCGACACCGTGATGCCGCGGGCGCTCATGCCCATGCCGTTCTTCTTGTCGGTCATGACGCGCACCGCCTGCATGACCCGCGCGTAGTTGGCCAGGGGCTCGCCCATGCCCATGAAGACGATGTTCGTGACGCGCTCACCCTCGTGCCCGAGCTTTCGCGGATCTCCGAGGCCGCCCTCGGCGATGAGGCGGTTGGCGCGCACGACCTGCTCGATGATCTCGGCGGCCGACATGTTCCGCGTCAGCCCCGCCTGGCCGGTGGCGCAGAACGGGCAGTTCATGCCGCATCCGGCCTGGCTCGACACGCACAGCGTGATGCGGCCCGGATAGCGCATGAGCACCGACTCGACGAGCGCGCCGTCGTGCAGCTTCCACAGGAACTTGATCGTGTCGCCGCGGTCGGTCTCGAGCCGCTTGACCTCGGTGAGGAGGTGGGGGAGCATGCCGGCGACGAGCTCCTCGCGACCGGATGCCGGAAGGTCGGTCATCGCGGCGGCGTCGTTCGTGTAGTGCGTGAAGTAGTGCTTCTCGAGCTGCTTGGCGCGGAAGCCCGGCATCCCGAGGTCC
The DNA here is from genome assembly GCF_014208045.1 of Microbacterium thalassium. Taxonomy (NCBI): domain Bacteria; kingdom Bacillati; phylum Actinomycetota; class Actinomycetes; order Micrococcales; family Microbacteriaceae; genus Microbacterium; species Microbacterium thalassium. The sequence goes on along the minus strand of NZ_JACHML010000001.1, from coordinate 1,170,230 downwards.
TTGACCTTCGTCTGGCGCTCGTCGGGGGTGAGGTCGGCCAGGTGGACCGGCGGCTTGCCGCGCTTCGGCGACGCGAACTGCAGCAGCGGGCGACCCTCGGCGTCCTTCTTCTGGGTCCACCCTTCGGTGGCCGGACGGACCTGGCGCACGCGCGGGGAGTCAGAGGAGGATGCCATGCCCTCAGGGTATGGGACCCACCTGCGTGATCGCTGGCGGACGCCCGTAGGATCGAAGCCATGGGCAGCAGGCGCGAGGAGCCGCACGGAGCGGGCGTCGTGCACAAGGTGCTGAACAACAACGTCGTCGTCAGCGCCGGCATCACCGGCTCCGAGGTCGTCCTGATGGGACGGGGCCTGGGTTTCCAGATGAAGCCGGGCGATCCGATCGACGTCGCCAAGGTCGAGAAGACCTTCCTGCTCGAGGGTGACCGCGCGCATGCCGAGGAGCTGCTCGCGAACGCTCCCTACGCCCTCGTCGACGCCGTCGATGAGGCGGTCACCCAGGCTCAGCTGGGCCTCGGCCGCGACCTCGGCCGCAGTCTTCCGGTGGCGATCATCGACCACCTGCAGTTCGTCCTCCAGCGCCTGAGTGACGGCATCCGCATCCCCACCGCACCCATGCCCGAACTCGGGGTGCTCTACCCCGAGGAGTACCGCACGGCGGAGGCCATGGTGGCGCGGCTGAGCGGAGACCTCGAAGTCGACCTGCCCGACGAGGAGAAGGTGTTCCTCACGATGCACCTGCTCAACGCGACGCAGGACGCGCCGAACGGGACCGCGGCGCTGCTCTTCCGTCGCGTGCAGCACATCGTCGGGACGGTCGAGGACTTCTTCGAGGTCGAGCTCGACACCGAGAGCCCCGACTACGCCCGGTTCATCCTGCACGTGAAGTTCCTGCTGCAGCGCCTCGTGTCGGGCAGCATGCTCGAGGGCGGCGACACGTCGTTCTACGAATTCGCACGCAAGAGCTACCCGCAGGCCGCCGAGTGCTCCGATGCCGTGGCGGAGTACATCCGCGCCGCATCCGACTCCGAACTCACCGACGAGGAGCGGCTGTACATCATCGTCCACGTCGAGCGCCTCACACAGCGCGTCGCGTCGAGCGACTCCCGCTGAGTGGGATGCGGCCCCGTGCGCCGGCGCGGTGCTGTGCTACCGTGACGTTCGCGGATCGATGATCCGTCCCAGTCTTCGGATTGTTACTGCGCACGCAGGCAAAACCTGAGCTGACCTGAGTCCTTCGGGACGTGGTCTACAGCTCAGGTTTTTTTGTTGCCCGAGAGCGGTCCGACGGCTTCGCACCACACAACAGACGCCGCACGGAAGCGGCGGAGGGAGAGGATCCACGATGGATCTCCGGAAGACAGCCGAAGGCGTCCTGGCGGGCGTCGGCGGCGAGGACAACGTCACATCACTCGTGCACTGCGCAACGCGGCTGCGCTTCGTCCTGAAGGACAAGGACAAGGCAGACGCGGCCGTCGTCAAGAAGGTGCCCGGCGTGATCACCGTCGCCGAGGCGGGCGGGCAGTTCCAGGTCGTCATCGGCGATGACGTTCCCGATGTCTTCGCCGAGATCGGCAAGATCTCGAAGGTCGGCCCCAGCGCCGCCGGCGAGACGAAGCCCGCGGAGGACGCCCCGAAGGCGAACCTCTTCAACCGCTTCATCTCGATGATCTCGTCGATCTTCACGCCCGTGCTGTGGACCCTCGCCGGCACCGGCCTGCTGAAGGCGTTCCTCGCGGCATCCGTCACGTTCGGCTGGCTCAGCACCGAAACCTCCACCTACGTGGTGCTCAACGCCCTGTCGGACGCGTTCATCAACTTCCTGCCGCTGGCGCTGGCCATCACCGCGGCGCGCTACTTCAAGGCCTCCGAGTTCACCTCGCTCGCCATCGCCGGCGCGCTCGTCTACCCGAGCATCACGGCGCTGGTCGGCGCGGAGGGCCTGACCTTCTTCGGCATCCCGTTCACGATGGTCAGCTACGTCTCGAGCGTCATCCCGATCATCATCATCGTGTGGCTGCAGAGCCACGCCGAGAAGTTCCTCTACGCGAAGCTGCACTCGTCGGTCAAGCGCTTCCTGACCCCGATGATCGTCGTGCTCGTCGCGGTGCCGCTGGTCTTCCTGGTCATCGGCCCGATCTCGGACATCCTCGGCGGCTGGCTCGGCTCGGGCATCGGCTGGGTCTTCTCGACCGTCCCCTGGCTCGGCGGCGCCATCATGGGCGGCCTGTGGCAGGTCTTCGTCATCTTCGGTCTGCACTGGGGCCTCGTCCCGCTGTTCCAGCTCGAGTACCAGACCACCGGCCAGCTGCTCCTGGTCGCCCCGGTCTTCGCCGCCGTCCTCGCGCAGGCCGCAGCGGTCGCCGGCGTGTGGGTGCGCACCCGCAACAAGAACATGAAGGCCCTCGCCGCCCCGGCCACCCTGTCGGGCTTCCTCGCGGGCATCACCGAGCCGGCGATCTACGGCATCAACCTGCCGCTGAAGCGACCCTTCGCCTTCGGCATCGTCGGCGGCGCCATCGGTGGCGCGCTCGTCGCGATCGGCGGCGTGTTCTCGACCGCGTTCGTCGTCCCCTCGGGCCTGGCCCTGCCGGCCCTGTTCGGCAACGGCAGCATGGTGTGGCTCGCGATCGGCCTGGCCGCCGCGATCGTCATCCCGTTCCTGCTCACCGTCCTCGTCGGCTTCAAGGACCCGCAGGAGGACGAGACCGTCGCCGCCGAGGCGAGCGACCTCGATGTCGCCAGCCCGCTCGACGGCATCGTCGTCCCGCTCGCCGAGGTGCCCGACGCGGCCTTCGCCGAGGGAGCCCTCGGTGACGGCGTGGCGATCGTCCCGAGCAAGGGCGTCCTGTACGCGCCGTTCGACGGCGTCGTGGCCGCCGCGTTCCCGACCGGGCACGCGGTGGGTCTGCGCAGCGCCGACGGCGCGGAGGTGCTCATCCACCTCGGCATCGACACGGTGAAGCTCGCCGGCAAGCACTTCACCCTCAAGGTGGAGCAGGGCCAGACCGTCGCGAAGGGCGATGTGCTCGTCGCGTTCGACCTCGAGGCCATCACGGCCGCCGGGTACGACATGACCACGCCGGTCATCGTCACCAACGGCGACCGCCACGAGATCATGGGCGACCGCGCCGCCGGTGCGATCACCCACGGCGACGCTCTGTACTTCGCCGTGTCGGTGGAGCCGGCCGCGACCGCGCAGGCCTCGGCCTGACGCCGCAGCGGGGGGTGCGTTCGTCGCACCCCCCGCTCACGCCCGCTCCGATCCGACTCGAACAAGAAAGACGCACATGAGCACCACCACGACTCCGTTCCCCGAGGGGTTCCTCTGGGGCGGCGCGACCGCGGCCAACCAGATCGAGGGCGCCTACCGCGAGGGCGGCAAGGGCCTCTCGGTGCAGGACGTCATGCCCCGCGGCATCGTCGCCCCGCGCACCGCCGAGCCGACGCCCGACAACCTCAAGCTCGAGGGCATCGACTTCTACCACCGCTACGCCGACGACATCGCCCTCTTCGCCGAGATGGGCTTCGGCGTCTACCGCTTCTCGATCGCGTGGAGCCGGATCTTCCCGAACGGCGATGACACCGAACCCAACGAAGAGGGGCTGGCGTTCTACGACCGTGTGCTCGACGAGCTCGAGAAGCACGGCATCGAGCCGCTCGTGACGATCTCGCACTACGAGACGCCGCTGAACCTCGCCGAGAAGTACGACGGATGGACCAGCCGCGAGCTCATCAGCTTCTACGAGCGCTACGCCCGGACGCTCTTCGAGCGCTACGGGTCGCGCGTGAAGTACTGGCTCACCTTCAACGAGATCAACTCGCTGCTGCACGCCCCGTTCATGTCGGGCGGCATCAACACGCCGAAGGACGAGCTCACCGACGCGCAGCTCTACCAGGCGATGCACCACGAGCTGGTGGCATCCGCCCGCGCGACCCGCATCGCCCGAGAGGTCGCGCCCGACGCCCAGGTCGGGTGCATGGTCCTCTCCATGCCGATCTATCCGCTGACGCCGGCGCCCGCCGACGCGGTCGCCGTCATGGACGCCGATCACGCCAACCTCGTCTACGGCGACGTGCACACGCGCGGGCGCTACCCGGGCTACTTCCTGCGGACGCTCCGCGAGAAGGGCATCGAACTGGACATCACCGACCAGGACCGGGAGGACCTGCTCAACACGGTCGACTTCGTCTCGTTCAGCTACTACATGAGCATCGCCGAGACGGCCGACCCCGCGAAGAAGACCGCCGGCAAGGGCAACATCATGGGCGGCGTTCCCAACCCGACGCTCGAGGCGAGCGAGTGGGGCTGGCAGATCGACCCGGTGGGTCTGCGCCTCGTGCTGAACCAGTTCTGGGACCGCTGGCAGAAGCCGCTGTTCATCGTCGAGAACGGACTGGGCGCGAAGGACCGGCTCGTCGAGGTCGACGGCGTCAAGACCGTCGTCGACGACTACCGCATCGCCTACCTCAACGACCACCTGGTCCAGGTGGGTGAAGCGCTCGAGGACGGCGTGACCGTGCTCGGCTACACCTCGTGGGGCTGCATCGACATCGTCAGCGCCTCGACCGCGCAGCTGAGCAAGCGGTACGGCTTCATCTACGTCGACCGCAACGACGACGGCAGCGGGTCGCTCGAGCGCTACCGGAAGAAGTCCTTCGACTGGTACGCCGAGGTCATCCGCACCAACGGAGCCACCCTCACCCGCTGACCCGGCATCCGTCGAGCCGCCCCTTTCGGCACGACCGGCCCCTGTGCTCACAGCACCGAGGTGGGCAGGTCGGCACGAAGGGGGCGGCTCGGCGATCGGAACACCACGCAGAATGGAACACGTGACTCCCACGCGCCGCATCGCCTTCCTCGACGTCGACGGGACCATCCTCGACCACGGTCAGACCGTCGCGGACTCCACCGTCGACGCGGTGCGCACCGCGCGCGCCGCCGGACACCTCGTCTACCTCAGCACGGGACGCTCGTTCGCCGACATCCACCCGGACGTGCAGGCGATCGGCTTCGACGGCGCCATCACGAACGGCGGCGCGTACGCCGTCAGCGGGTCAGACACGATCGTGGCCGATCCCATGCCCTCCGACGCCGTCGAGCGGCTGCTCGCGTGGGCCGAGACCACCGGCATCCTGCTGTTCCTTCAGGCGAACGACGGAATCTACGCCTCCGACCGGGTGCGGCGCACCGTCACCGAGATGATCCTCCGCTGGCGCGGTCAGCACCTGAGCGACGAACCACAGACCGCGCCGCAGCGCACGCCGCGGTTCCACGACCTCGCCGACGCCGACCGCACACGCATCGCGAAGGCGGTGTTCCTGGGCGAGGACACCGAGGCGGTCGACCGTGCGCGACAAGACCTCGGCGATCGCTTCCACGTCGTGTCCGGCAGCATGCCGCTGCCCGGCGGCTCCAACGGCGAGATCGGGATGCTGGGCACGACGAAGGGCTCGGCGATCACCCGGATGCTGGCCCACCTCGGGATGGATGCCGCCCACGCCATCGGCATAGGCGACAGCTGGAACGACGTCGAGATGTTCGAGGTGTGCGGTGTGGGCATCGCGATGGGCAACGCCGACGACGAGCTCAAGCGGATCGCCGACGAGGTGACCGCGAGCGTCCGCGAGGACGGGGTCTGGCACGCCTTCCGGCGGCACGGCCTGATCTGACGCCCACCCCGGACGGCCCACGCGAGGCGTAGCGTGGGCGGGGATGGACGACGACGACCTCGCGGAGCTCGACGAGCTGCGCCGGCGCGCGTACGGGCCCGGGGCCGACATCGCCGCGGATGCCACGGCCCGGGATCGCCTGGCGGAGCTCGAGCAGCGCGCTCACCAGGCACGGCACTCGTCGATCACGACCTCCGATCCGAGCGACGCGCGTCCGCCCGCGCGGGCCGAGGAACCGCCCGTCGTCCCCGCACCGGCCCCCGTGCCGTCCCTGTCGACGGGCGCGGCCGACGACCACCCGGCGCCGGCCGACGCCGCGGTCGACGCTCGTCGTCCGCGGACCCTGCTGCTCGTCGGCGTCGCGGTCGTCGCCCTCGCCCTCGCGTTCGCCACGGGCCTGCGCCCGAACCTCACGGAGGACGGCCCGAGCGCGGCGGACCCGATGCCGACCGCGGCCGCGCTCGCCTCGGCGCGGGTGCTCGACCGCATCCCGGTCACCGGCTCGCTCGGCAACTCCCTCCTCGTGGAGGTCGTCGACGAATGGCCCACCCTCCCGATCACGGGCGAGATCGACTGGGCGTCGTCGCTGGGCGACCACTTCGGCTGGGAGCTGTGGCTCTACGGAGCCGATGCCCCCGGCGCTCGCGTGCACTGCCTCCTGCTGGAGCGGCACGGAAACGTCCGGTACTCCTGCGCACCCGTGGCGAACGCCGCGCGGGGCTCGCTGCACCTGGAGCTTCCGATCGAGGAGGTAGCCGTCGCGCGCCGACTGCTGGGCGTCGACCGCCTGGACTTCCAGTGGCGTGCCGACGGTGTCGTCATCGTGACCGCGATCGCCGATCGCTGATCGCGCTGCTCCACCCGGACTGCGGCTCGCTCGGCGACCGATCGCGCAGTCGAGGAGACATCCGGGGGACCGCGCGTCGGTGCAGCGTCGGCGGCAGGCGCGTCGCGCTCGGTGCATGTCCACTTTCGAAACAATGTCCGAACCCCCTGCCATGCTGGAGCCATGACGAACTCGGAGGCGGCACCCGCTGAGGTCGCCGGCGCACGGCTGCGACCGGTGGTGTCCGAGGTCGTCGAGCTCCGTGCGCAGATCGCCGCGCTGCAGGCTCGCGAGGTGCGGGCGCTCGCTGAGGCGAGCGCCATCGCGCAGGAATGGGCGGATGCCGCGCCGACCCGCTCCGACGCCGAGCTCGCGCATCGGTCGGTGGCGGCGGACCTCGCTTCGGCCCTGCGGGTCTCCGACCGAACCGTGCAGCGGCAGCTCGGCGACGCGGAGCGACTGGTCACCCGGTTCCCCGAGACGGTCGCGTCCCTCGAGCGGGGGCGCATCTCGCTCGCGCACGCGCGTGTCATCGCCGAAGCCGCCGACCGCATCGACCAGCCCGAGCTGCTCGCCGAGTACGAGCAGACCATCCTCCCCTACGCCGAGGCGGAGTCCGCGTCCCGGCTGCGTCCGGTCGCGAAGCGTCGCGCGCAGTGGTTCCTCGACGAGACCATCCGCGAACGCCACGCCGCGGCGGCGGCCCAGCGATCCGTGCGGGTGCATGACCTCGACGACGGCATGGCCGCGCTCGAGGTCGTGGGTCCCGCCGTCGTCATCCATGGCATCTACGACCGCGTCACCCGCATGGCCCGCGACGTGGCCGACGCCGACGCTCAGGCGCTGGCCGACGCGAAGGCTGCGGCGCACGCGGCGGAGCGTGAGGCGAAGGCCGCGGAGCGTGAGGCGAAGACCGCGGCGGAACGTCACGCGAAGACCGCGGAGCGCGAGGCGGCGGCTGTGGAAGGTGACGCCGCGACCACCAGCGACGCGTCAGCGCAGAGGCACGGCGCTCCGGCGGAGAACGGGGGTGCCGCGGCAGAGGGCTGCGAGGCGGAGGCAAGCCTCGACGAGCCCGTGCCGGTGCACGCCGACGATGCTGATGCTGTCGCGCCGAGCGCGCCTGTGCGGGCGCGGCTGCACGCCGACGATGCGCGGGAACGCGCCACCCAGGCCCGCACCTCCGCCGACGACCTCGCCGCCGCCCGCCGCACCCTCGACGCACTCCGCGTCGACATCCTCGCCGACCTGCTCCTGGCCTCCGACCCCGCCGCGCACGCCGGGACCCGCGAGACCGGCCTCGGCGCGATCCGCGCGACCGTGCAGGTCACCGTCCCGGTCCTCACCCTCCTCGACTCCCCCGTCGACGACCCGTTCGACGCCGTCACCCTCGCCGGGCACGGGCCGATCGACCCCGACACCGCCCGAGAACTCACCGCCGGAGCACCCGGATGGGACCGCATCCTCACCCACCCCATCTCCGGAGCCGTCCTCACCGTCGACCGCTACGAACCCACCAAGAGAATGCGGCGACACCTCGCCGTCCGCGACCAGCACTGCCGCTTCCCCGGATGCCGCCAATCCACCACCCGCAGCGACCTCGACCACACCCGCGACTGGGCACTCGGCGGACCCACCGACGTCGGCAACCTCGCACACCTGTGTCGAAGGCACCACACCCTCAAACACCACACACCCTGGACCGTCGTCCAGCAACCCGGCGGCATCCTGGAATGGACGAGCCCGACCGGCCACCGATACCCGTCCCATCCGGCATCCGGCGTCCACTTCGCCACCGACGCCGAATTCGACCCCGCACCCTTCTGACCCGCGCGCGTGGTTCCGACAGCACGCGTGGTTCAGACACGCACGTTCCGTCTCGGCCGCGCTCCGTCTCGGGCGCGCTCCGTCTCGGCCGCGCTCGAACCCGGCCGGGGCCCGGCGGCGTCGCCGAGCTGCCGGCGCGGACGCCCCACGGCAGACGGATGAGGTGCCGGGCGCTCCGGTCAGGTCGAGCGAAGCCCGCGCCGCACCGCGGATCAGTCCAGGAAGATGTCGGGGAACAGCGCCTCGTCCGGCGTGCCCGGCACCGCCGCGTATCCCGAGAAGTCGGTCACGCCCGCTGCTTCGAGAACGTCCTCGACGACGAGCGTCTGCCCGGTGTACTCGCGCGACGGCTTCGTGATGACCTCGTAGGCGGCATCCGCGTAGATCTCGGGTGTGCGGCTGGCCTTCATCATGCGGTCGCCGCCGAGCGAGAACTGCACCGCGGCGGTCGCGATCGTGGTGCGCGGCCACAGGGTGTTCCCGGCGATGCCGTCCGCCGCGAACTCGGCGGCCATGCCGAGGGTCACCATGGTCATGCCGTACTTGGCGAGCGTGTAGCCGGTGTGGGCGCCGAGCCACTTCGGCGACAGGTTCAGCGGCGGGGCGAGCGTGAGGATGTGCGGGTTCTCGGCGTCCTTGAGCATGGGGATCGCCGTGCGCGAGAGCATGAAGGTGCCGCGCACGTTGATGTCCTGCATCAGGTCGTACTTCTTCGCGTCGAGATCGAGCGAACGCGACAGGTCGATCGCGCTGGCGTTGTTGACGACGACGTCGATGCCGCCGAACTCGCCCTGCACCGTCAGCACGGCCGCGGTGATGTCGTTGTCGTTGCGGACGTCGCCGACGATCGGCAGAGCGTTTCCGCCCGCGGCGCGGATCTGCTCGGCGGCCGTGTGCACGGTTCCCTCGAGCTTGGGATGCGGCTGATCGGTCTTGGCGAGGATCGCGATGTTCGCGCCGTCACGGGCGGCGCGCAGGGCGATCGCGAGTCCGATGCCGCGGCTGCCGCCCGACATCAGGATGGTCTTACCGGCGAGAGAGGTCATGAGGTCTCCTTGGCTGCTCTGCGGGCGGATGCCGCGGCGAAGGCGGCGATGCGTGCCTGGGCGTCGGGGGTGTCGAAGGCGGCCCCGATGGAACGGGCCTCTTCGGCGAGCTGGTCGGCGAACGAGCGCGACGGCTGCGAGCGGATCAGCCGCTTCGCCTGCCCGTAGGCGCCGTACGCGCCGGCGAGCCAGCCGCGGGCGATCTCCTCGGCGCGGGTCTTCACGGCATCCGGCGCCACGACCTCGGCGACCAGACCCCAGTCGAGCGCTTCGGATGCCGACAGCAAGCGGTCCTGCAGCACGAGCTGCAGCGCGCGTCGCTCGCCGACTGCGCGGGCCAGCTGCGCGGAGACCGACAGGTCGGGCGTGAGCCCGATGTTGGCGTACAGGCTGCCGATGCGCGAGTCCTCGCCGACGACGGCGTAGTCGCTGCACATCAGGATGCCGAGGCCCCCGCCCGCGGTCGTGCCGTGCGCGGCCGCGACGACGGGGACCGCCGACTCGGTGAGGGCGCGGATGCCGGTGTTGATGACGCCGGCGAGCCGGTCGATGTCGCTGCCGGAGCCCATCTTCGAGGCCATGTCGGTGACGTCGCCGCCGGCGCAGAACGCCGGGCCGGCCGCGTCGAGCAGGATCGCCCCGACGTCGGTGCGGCTCGTCGCCTCCACGGTCTTCTCGGCCCACGCGTGGGCGAGGTCGATGTTGAAGGCGTTGAGGCGCTGCGGCCGGTTGAGGGTCAGCCGTGCCAGGCCGTCGTCGACGGTGAGCAGGATCGCGTCGCTCATGGATCTCCTTACTTCGGCGCCATGCGGATCGCGCCGTCGAGGCGGATCGTCTCGCCGTTGAGGTAGTCGTTGTCGACGATGGCGGCGACGAGGCGAGCGTACTCGTCCGGCCGCCCGAGGCGGGCCGGATGCGGCACCTGCTGACCGAGCGAGTCCTGCGCCGCCTGAGGCAGCCCCTTGAGCATGGGGGTCTCCATGATGCCGGGCGCGATCGTGACGACGCGGATGCCGTAGCGCGCCAGTTCGCGGGCGATCGGCAGCGTCATGGCGTGCACGCCGCCCTTGCTGGCCGCGTACCCGGGCTGGCCGATCTGCCCGTCGAACGCCGCGACGCTGGCGGTGTTGACGATGACCCCGCGGCCCGCGTCGCCGGCCGGGTCGGTCCGCGCCATGGACGCCGCGGACTGCGAGACGACGTTGTACGTGCCGATCAGGTTGATGCGGACGATCCGCTCGAACTCCGCCAGCGGCGTCGGAGCCCCCTCGCGGTCGAGCACCTTGGCGGGCTGGCCGATGCCGGCGCAGCTGACGACGACGCGCAGCGGACCGGAGGCCGCGGCGACCTCGACCGCGGCGGCGACCTGATCGGGGTCGGTGACGTCGGCGGCGGCGAACGTGCCGCCGAACGCGGCGGCGGCCTCCGCTCCGGCCGAGGTGGGAAGGTCGACGATCGTGACGGCGGCGCCCGCATCGGCGAGTCGCTGCGCCGTCGCGAAGCCCAGCCCGCTGGCCCCTCCGGTGACGAGGGCGGATGCGCCCGTGATGTCCATGCGTTCTCCTTCGAACTCCGGCCGGCATGAGCCGACCTGCGGGATCGAGTCCCAGCATACGCGGGACCGCGTATCAGGTCACACCGTCTGCAGGTACTTGTGCACCAGGCTCACCGCGACGGCCCCCTCGCCGACGGCCGACGCGACGCGCCTCATGACATCGTGCCGCACGTCGCCCGCGGCGAAGATGCCCGGCACCGAGGTCTCGAGGAGGAAGGGATCGCGCGCGGGCGTCCAGCCCTGCGGCCGCCGCCCCTCTTTCATGAGGTCCTGTCCGGTCAGCACGAATCCGTCCAGCGTCTGGACCAGTCCGTCGACGATCCCCGTGCACGGGACCGCGCCGATGAAGACGAACATGGCGTCGGCGGGCTCCTCGGTCTCACCCTCCGTGCGCACATCGCACACCTTCACGCGCTCGAGGTGATCGTCGCCGATGAGCTCGGTGACGCGGGTGTACGGGCGCACCGTGATGTTGGGCTCCGCCTCGATCTGGTCGATGAGGTAGCGCGACATGCTGTGGGCGAGCGAGTCGCCGCGCACCAGGATGTCCACCTGAGCGGCGTAGCGCGACAGGAACATCGCCCCCTGACCGGCCGAGTTCGCACCGCCGACGACCATGACGTGCTTGTCCGCGTACGCCGCCGCCTCGGACGCGGCCGCCCCGTAGTACAGCGACGCGCCCTGCAGCCGCTCCGCGCCGGGGACGTCCAGGGTGCGGACCTTGACGCCCGTGGCGAGCACCAGCGCGTGGCAGCGCAGCTCGGTGCCGTCGTCGAGCGTGACGATCTTGTAGTCGCCGTCCACCCGCACGGCGGTGACCTCGGCGGCCGCCATGAGCTCTGCACCGAGCCGCTTCGCCTGCGTGGCGGCGCGCCGCGCGAGGTCGGCGCCGGAGATCCCGTTGGGGAAGCCCAGGTAGTTCTCGATGCGCGAGCTGGTGCCGGCCTGACCGCCCGCCACCTCGCGCTCGATGACGACGGTGCGCAGACCCTCGGACGCCCCGTACACGCCGGCGGCGAGTCCCGCGGGCCCCGCGCCGACGACGATCAGGTCGTAGAACGGCTGCTGCGCGGGCGCACGCAGTCCCACCTTCTCGGCCAGTTCGGGCAGGGGCGGGTCGGCGAGCATCGTGCCGTCGGGGAAGAAGACCACCGGCAGCCGCACCTGGTCGCCGGACGAGGCGTCGACCATCGCGGCGGCCTGGGCGTCCTTCTCGATGTCGAGCCACTGATAGGGGATCTGCCCGCGGGCGAGGAAGTCCTTCACGGCGTGTGTCCTCGGCGACCACAGCGTCCCGGCGACCCGGATGCCGTCGTACCCGACGGGGACGTTGGCCCGCCAGTCGCCCAGCAGCTCGTCGAGCACCGGGTAGAGGCGCTCCTCGGGCGGATCCCACGGCTTGAGCAGGTAGTAGTCCAGGTCGATGGTGTTGATGCTCGCGATCGCCGCATCGGTGTCGGCGTAGGCGGTGAGGAGAACGCGCTTGGCATCGGGATAGAGGGCGATCGCCTCCGCGAGGAACTCGGTGCCGCTCATCCCCGGCATCCGCTGGTCGACCAGGAACAGCGCGACCGGCGTCCCGCGGCGCTTCAGCTCACCGGCCGCCTCGAGGGCCTCCGCCCCGGACCCGGCGCGGACGATGCGGAAGTCCGCGCGGTAGCGGGCCTGCAGGTCGCGGGCGATGGCGCCGAGGACATGGGGCTCGTCGTCGACGCTGAAGATGACGGGCTTGACCATGCCGTCACCCCTCATCGGCCGGGTTCTGGCCGATCGGCAGCCGCACGCAGAAGCACGTCGCGCCCGGCTCGCTCATCACGGTGATCTCGCCCCGGTGCTTCTGGACGATGATGTTGTGCGAGATGTTGAGACCCAGGCCGGTCCCCTCGCCGGGGGGCTTGGTCGTGAAGAACGGGTCGAAGATCCGCGAGACGTTCTCGCCCGGGATGCCGGGGCCGTCGTCCTGGATCTGCACCTCGACCCAGTCGTCGACGCGCCGCGCCCGCACGACGAGCGTCCCCTCGCCGCCCATGGCGTCGATCGCGTTGTCGATGAGGTTCGTCCACACCTGGTTGAGCTCGCTCGCGAACGCCTGGATCTTCGGCAGGTCGTCGGCGTACTCGCGCACCACCGTCACGCCGCGCTTGAGCTTGTTGTGCAGGATGATCAGGGTGTTCTCGAGCCCCGCGCGCACGTCGACGTCCTGCACCGGCGCCTGGTCCATGTACGTGTAGGTCTTGAGCGCCTTGACGAGCTCGACGATGCGGTTCGTCCCGATCGTGATCTCGGCCAGCAGGTTGTAGATCATGTGCTTGTAGCCGAGCCACGGCGCGATGACGTCGAACTCGTCGGCGGTGAAGCCCTCTTCGAGCTCGGCGATGCCGTCCTTCGAGAGGCCGAGAGCGACCAGAGCGGGCGCGAGTTCGCCGCTGTCGTCGATGCCCCGCTCGTCGAGCCAGTCCTCGATGTCCATCTCGCGGTCGCTGCGTTCGAGCGCGCTGATCGACAGCGGGTCGCGCGCCCGCTCCGCCGCCAGCCGGTCGAGGCGCGAGAGCCGCTTGAGCTTCGCCTCGTAGACGCCGAGCGAGCCCAGACTCAGCTGTGCCTGCTGCAGCTTCGAGAAGATCGCGATCGCCTGCGCGGCTCCGCGCTGCGCCGCAGCCGCGGGGTTGTTGATCTCGTGGGCCATCCCGGCGCTGAGCTTGCCGAGCGAGGCCATCTTCTCCTGCAGCACGAGCTGGTCCTGCATCTGGCCGATGCGCTCGAGGGTGTCCTGCAGCTCGGCGTTCTTGCGGCCGAGCTCCTCGCTCTTCTCGCGCAGCTCCTGCTCGCTCAGCCGCAGCGCCTCCTCGGCCGCCTTGCGCTCGGCGATGTCGCGCAGGATGCCGGTGTAGTAGCGGTCCTCGCGCACGGTCCACGTCGACAGCGACAGCTCGATCGGGATCTCGTCACCGGCTTTGGTGATCGCCGACAGCTCGACCGTGGTCCCGATCACGTGCGGATCGCCGGTCTCGGTGTAGCGCTTCATGCCGGCACGGTGCAGGTCCTGGTAGCGCTCGGGGATGATGAACTCGAGCTTCTTGCCCACCGCGTCCTCTTCGGTGTGGCCGAGGATGCGGGTGGCCGCCGAGTTCCACGACACGATGCAGCCGGTGTGGTCGGCCGAGATGATCGCGTCGATCGCGGACTCGGTGACCGACCGGAACTTCTGCTCGGCCTGCTTGCGCTCCGAGATGTCGCGGATGATGCCCGTGTAGTAGCGGTCCTCGTCGAGGAACCACGTCGCCAGCGACAGCTCGATGGGGAACTCCGAGCCGTCGGCGCGGACGGCGGCGAGCTCGACGGTCTGACCGATCACGTGGGTCTCGCCACCCGACGTGACGCGGTGGACGCCGATGCGGTGGGCCTCGTGGAAGCGGTCGGGGATGATCAGCTCGAGCCGCTGGCCCACGGCCTCCTCTTCACTGCGACCGAAGAGGGCGGCGGCCGCCGTGTTCCAGCTGCGGATGATGCCCTCGGCGTCGGCGGAGATGATGGCGTCGATCGCCGATTCCATGACCGAGCGGAACTTCGCCTCGGATTCCTTCAGCGCCAGGCGCACCTTCGACACGGTCACCTGACGTTCGATGCGCGTGAGCACCTCGCGCGCGTCCAGCGGCGTGACGATCAGGTCGTCGCCCGTCTCGAGCCCGCGCACCCGCGTGTCGGCGTCGTCCTCGGCCGCCACGAACACCACCGGAAGATCCTCGGCCTCGGGCGTCGCGCGCAGCCCGTCGACCAGCGCGAAGGCGTCGACCTGGCCGAGGTATGCGCCGACGACGATCAGGTCGGGCGAGCTGCGCAGCGCCGCCATCGTGTCGTCGACCGCGCCGGTGGCGGTGCGCACCTCGTAGCTGTTCTCCTCGAGGATGGCCGACAGCCGGTCCGAGACGCCCTCGTTCTCGATGATGAGCAGAATCAGTCCCCGGTCGGGCACGACGTCTCCCTCGTCCGAAGCGCGGCGCACACCGCGCGAAAGCCCCAGCTTGCGGGTCAGACTATCCAGCACGGCGAGCAGGCGGAACCCCTCGCCCCCGGCCGCTCATTCCGCCGGACGAAAGGGCTGCGCGCCCTCGATCTCGAACAGGAGCTGCTGCGGGTAGCACCACCACCACGTCTCCCCCGGCTCGAACGACCGCACGATCGGGTGGTCGTCGTGCTCGCGCCAATGCGCCGTCGCGTGCTTGCCGGGGGAGTTGTCGCAGCATCCGACGTGCCCGCAGGCCATGCAGATGCGCAGGTGCACCCAGCGGCCGCCGACGCGCAGGCACTCCTCGCACCCCTCGGCGGACGGCGTGACGTCGCGGATCGTGTCCAGGTGCGTGCACGTGCTCGTCATCGATCCGCCTCTCGTCCTGCCCGGATGCTACCGAAGAGGACGGATGCCGGTCAGCCGGGCCCGAGGATCAGGTTCCAGGTCCCGGCGGCGATCGCGGCGCCGACGGCGACGGCGGCGATCGCGGCGCCGATGGCGAGCAGCAGGAACTCGCGCGCCCCGAATCTCGACTCGCGGGCCCATGTGCGCGGACCGGGCGCGCCGAATCCGCGGGCCTCCATCGCGGTGGCGAGCTTCGCCCCACGGCGGATGGAGAGGACGAGGAGCGCGAAGGCCATGCCGACGAACCGGCGGATGCGGCCGCGATCGGCGACGCCGCGCGCGCGCCGTGCGAGCTCGAGCGCCCGCCAGTCGTCGAGGAAGAGCCCCACCATGCGCAGCCCCGCCAGGGCTCCGAGCACGAACCGCGCCGGCAGCTTCAGCACCTGGGCGAGCCCGTCGGCGAGGTCGGTCGGGTCGACCGTCACGAAAAGCACCACCGAGGGCAGGGCGATCGCGAGCACGCGAAGCGTCGTCGCGGCCGCCAGCAGCAGCGAGCCCTCGCTGACGCGGACCGCCAGCCATTCCACGTAGACCTGCCCGGAAGCCTGCCCGTACAGCGCGATCGTGACGCCGGTCAGCGGAGCCGCAAGCCACACCGGCCACGTGCGCGCCCAGAACTCCCGCCAGCCGAGTCCCGCGAACGGGATGAGCACCAGCTCGAGCGCAAGTGCAACCGCCGCCGACACGACGTCGAGGGTGAAGACGAGCGGGACGGCGATGAGCGCTGCGGCGCCCAGCTTGGCGACCGGGTTGATCTCGGCGACGGCGCCGACGCGGGCGCGGGAATCGAGCAGCGTCATGACGATCCGCCCGCGAGCTCGAGCGTCTGGGCGCGAAGGGCCGAGACGACGTCGCGGTCGTGCGTCACCGCGACGATCGCCGCCCCGTCGTCGCGGAGACTCGCGAGCAGCGCCACGAGTTCGCCCCACGTCCGCGCGTCCTGCCCGAACGTCGGTTCGTCCAGGACCAGCACGCGCGGGCGCGTGGCGAGCGCCGCCGCCACCGTCAGGCGGCGCTTCTCGCCGCCCGACAGCGTGTACGGGTTGGCGGCCGCGAGATGTGCCAGGCGCAGCCGTTCGAGCAGTTCCTCGACCCGCCGGCGCGTCTCGTCGGCGCCGAGGCGCAGGGCACGCGGCCCGACCTCGAGCTCCTCGCGCACGGTGCGCGAGAGCAGCTGGTGCTCGGGATCCTGGAAGACGGTGCCGATGCGCGTGAGCAGGTGCCGCGACTTCCAGCTCACCGGCGATGGCCCGAGGTCGCCGGCGAGCGCCGTGGTCGCCGCGAGGTCGCCCGATGCCGGCGGCAGGAGCCCGGCGAGGGTGAGCCCGAGCGTCGACTTGCCGACGCCGTTGGGCCCCCGGATCGCGAGCGCCGAACCCGCGCGCACCTCGACGTCGATGCCCGATGCGACCGGGTGGCCCGCGACGCGCTGGACCGCGAGGTCGCGGGCGGCCAGCAGTCGCTCCCCCGGCGCGATGGCGGGCGGAGGCGGCTGGGCGGGCGGGATGCCGGGCACCCACACCCCCGCGGCCGCCAGGCGCTCGCCCTGCCGGCGGAGCACGTCGTCGGGGGCTCCGTCGGCGATCACGCCGTCGGGCCCGAGCACAATCACGCGGGTCACGAGCGGGAGCCACACGTCCACGCGGTGCTCGACGACCACGAGCGTGGCCGGGTGCGTCTGGAGCATGGCGCCGACCGCGTCGCGCACCTCCTCGACCCCGTCGGGGTCGAGGTTGGCGGTGGGCTCGTCGAGCAGGATCAGGCCCGGCCGCATCGCGAGCGCGCCCGCGAGCGCGAGCCGCTGCTTCTGACCGCCCGAGAGCGCCTTGGTCTCGCGGTCCAGCGGCACGTCGAGACCGACGGCGTCGAGCGCGTCGCGCACGCGCGGCCAGATCTCGGCGCGCGGCACTCCGAGGTTCTCGCACCCGAACGCGACGTCGTCGCCCGCGCGAGCGAGGACCACCTGCGCGTCCGGGTCCTGCAGGACCAGCCCCGCCCGCCCGCGCGCCGCGGTCGCCGGCATCCCGTCGACGAGGACCTCGCCGTGCGACTCGCCCTCCTCGTCACCGCCGAGCACGCCCGCGAGCGCGTGCAGGAGCGTCGACTTGCCGGAGCCGGATGCGCCGAGCAGCAGCACGCGCTCGCCCGCCTCGATCCGGAAGTCCACGCCCCGCAGCGCCCACGCGCGCCGTGACGCGTGCCTCCAGCCCCAATCGCGCGCTTCGACGGCCGCGGCGCGGGGCTCCTGCGTGCTCACGCGCTCAGACGCGCTCGCGGACCTCGCGCCCGGAGGCGAAGCGGTCCAGCGCCCCCGTCGCCGCGAGGCCGCGTGCGAGCAGCCACGACAGCAGACCGGCGACCACCGCACCCGACACCGCAGCGCTGACGAGGTACACGACGGTGAAGACCGTGTCGGCGCCGACGTACCAGAGGATCAGGTTGTTGACGGCGCCGAACAGCGCGGCGCCGACGCCCGCGAGCATCGCCACCGGCAGCGTCCACCGCCGGTAGAGGAACAGCAGGAACACCAGCTCGGCGCCCAGGCCCTGCACGAGACCGGCTTCGAGGGTCAGGAAGCCACCCCACTGGTTGCCGACGAGCGCCGAGACCACCGCGGCGAGGGTCTCGGTGTAGATCGCCGCACCGGGTTTGCGGATGATCAGCGCGCCCAGGACGCCGGCGAAGAGCCAGGGGCCGTCGAGCAGGCCCTGCAGACCCGGCAGCAGCGGTTCGAGCAGCGCCGAGGGCCCGAGGTAGCCGACGTTCCACAGCAGGAAGATCAGGCCCGAGGCGACGCCGATGACGCTGGCGACGACGATGTCGACGACCCTCCAGCGCAGGCTGCGCGGACGCGCGGACACCGTGCCCTTCGCGGGGGCGGACGTGGATGCAGACGTGTTCATATGACTCCTCCCTGCGCCGGCATGATCCGGATCAGGTTCGACGGTCGAAGCGCGGTTCGCTTCCTCTCAGCCCGGCACACCGGACTCCCGTGGTTTCTGTGGGTGCGAGTATAGCCCCGCGGGCAAGGTATTTTCGTATGGTGACTGTCGACGACGCCCCGCCCCTGTCACGCCGCGACGCCCGTGCACGCGGTACTCTGACCGCGCCGATCGACTTCGGGGGGACGGCAGTGGTGGCGCCTGACGAGAGCACGGCAGAGCAGAGCACGGAGATCGACCGCACGGCGGCCGAGCCGACCGTCGTGCTGTCCGACGAGCCTGCGAGCCCGGAGCCTCCCGTGCCCGACGCCGACGTCCCGGGGCCGACCGACACCACCGACGACGAGCCGCAGCCCTCGCCGGACACGACAGACGACGACGCCGGCGAGCGATCTGTCGCGCTGGCCTGGCTCGACGAGCGGACGCTGACTCCGCGCCCCATCACGACGCCGATGCTCATGTCGGGGGGGCTGCTCGATCGTCGCCCGCGACGCACGCTGCTGCGCCCGGGCGTCCTGGTGCCGACGGCCATCGGTCTCATGCTGGTGGTGGCATACGCGCTCACGGCCCTGCTGTGGCCGCTGCACGCGATCGAGCCGACGATCGCGGCCGACGAGGTGACCCCCATCCCGGCCGCCGTCACCGAGCCGGCGTGGCCGGCGAAGGGCGACGCCGCGATCGCGGTCGCGGGGATCCGCGGAACGGAGTCGTCGGACGACGCGCGAGCCTCGATCGCGAGCATCACGAAGCTCGTGACCGCGCTGGTGGTGCTCGACGAGATGCCTCTCTCGGTCGGCGAGGACGGCCCCGACTACTGGTTCGGCTACAACGACACCCTGGCCTACTGGAACTACCGCAACCGCGGCGAGTCGGCGCTGGACGTGCCCGTGGGCGGGAAGCTCACGCAGTACCAGATGCTGGAGGGGATGCTGATCGGCTCGGCGAACAACTACGCCGACCGTCTCGCGAACACGCTGTGGCCCACGGACGCCGTGTACGCGTCGGCCGCCAATTCATGGCTGTCCACCCATGGCGTGCCCGGCATCACGGTCGTCGAGCCGACGGGGATCGACTCGGCCAACAAGGCGACGCCGGAAGCGCTCATCGCCCTCGCGAAGAAGGCGCTCGCCAATCCGGTCATCGCCGAGATCGTGGCGAAGAAGAAGGTCGATCTCCCGGGGGCCGGAACGGTCACCAACACCAACGGGCTCCTCGCCGACGACGGAGTGGTCGGCGTCAAGACCGGCACGCTCGACACATGGTCGCTGCTGTCCGCCAAGGACGTCACGATCGGCGAGACGACCGTGCGGCTGTACGCCTCGGTCGTCGGACAGGCGAGCGACAAGGCGCGTCTGGCGGCCTCCCGCGAGCTGTACACGCAGCTCGAGGCCGAGCTGCAGCCCCAGCCGTCGGTGACGGCCGGCACGATCGCGGGCACCGTCGAGACGCGGTGGGGCGAGCAGGTCGACATCATCTCGACCGGCGATGCCTCGGTGATCCTGTGGAACGGCGGCTCGGGCACCGTGACGACGGACTTCGATCTCGGAGACAGCCGCACCGCCGGGGATCAGGTCGGGGTGCTGACGGTCGACGGCCCGCTGGACACCACGTCGGTCTCGCTCACCCTCTCGCAGGACGTCGAGGGCCCGACGGCATGGTGGCGCCTGACGCACCCGCTCGTGCTGTTCGGCCTCGCCGACTGAGTTCGCGTCACACGAAGCGCACGACGCGCTGCAGCCGCGTGCGCACGTCGAACACCTCGTTGCCGCCGATGTCGCGCACGCCCGTGATGCCGCGACGCAGCACGGTCGACAGCGCGCTGCGGGCGACGACGGCCACCGGCATCCCGCGCACCCTGCCGAGCTCGTCGACCTGGTCGAGGACGTCCTCGTCGGGGAGCACCACGATGGCGCCGCTGAACCGCACGCCGGCGGCGCGGGCGATGACGCGCATGCGGGCGAGCAGCCCCGCGATCGGCGGCTCGCCGACGCCGTCGCCGACGAGTTCGCCGCGTCGTACGCGCACCGGCCCGCCGAAGTCCTCGGACAGCACGCCGTAGAGACCGCTCGGCCCCAGCACGATGTGGTCGAGCTTGTCGTCCTGGCTCCCGCCGCGGCCCATCGCCTCGACGTCGTGCCACACCGTGTAGCCCATGCCGAGGTCCGAGACGATGCGGGCCGTCGCCTCTTCGGCGAGCGCATCCGCCAGCAGACGGCGGACCGCGTGAGGCGCCGAACGCACGAGCGCCGGGTCGTACGGGTCCTCGAGTTCGACGCCGCGGCCGGCCCACTCCCGGATGAGCGCGAGGTAGCGCTCGCGGCGCCAGCCGCCGGGATGGCCGTGCGAGCGGGCACGGGGGCGGGTGTCGCGCGCCGGCGTGCGCGGCGCCTGCCACGGCGACCACTCCGCAGGAGCGGCCGCGCCGAAGCCGTGTCCGCGGTCGTACGCGGCGCGCGCCTCGGGCGTGCCGACGAGCTCCCACGCGCGCTGCACCTGGATGAACGCGGCGGCGTCGCCGCCGGTGTCGGGGTGGGTCGCACGCTGCCGCAGCCGGTAGGCGCGGCGCAGGGCCTCGTCGTCGGCATCCGGAGCGACGCCGAGCACGTCGTAGGCGGACGCCGACAGCGGACTGTCGAACACGGCTCACTCCCCTCGGCCGGAATCGGCCGGCTCCAGGCTATCGGCCCGTGTCCGCGCCCTCGTCCGCCGGCGCCGCGCGACGCTCACCACGCCGTGCGTAGGCCGCGGCCTCGCGGCTCGACAGCGCGAGGAGCAGCAGGACGTCCAGGCCGATCGACAGCAGCGTCGTCTCGATCGAGACGACCTCGTCCGAGAACCACCAGCCGATGAAGGCCGAGACGATGAAGGCGGTCGCCCACGACATCACGAGAACGCGCGGCCAGTTCCAGCCGCGCAGGATGAGCACGGCGAGCACGATGTCCGCAGCGATGACGGTCGCTCCGATCGCGACGAACAGCCACATCGCGGCCCCGAGCGCGTCGGCGCCGGCCTCGATGAGACCGAGGTCGACGCTCGCGACGAGTTCCGGCCACAGGCCCGCCACGGTGGCCACCCACAGCGCTCCCGCCGCCGCGCGCAGCAGGAGGATGACCGCGCCCGCGGTGGTGGCCGGCGGCCGCTTCATCCCGGGGTCGTACTCGGTCCGGGCGATCAGCTGGGCCGCGGGCTCGAACGCCGGACGCTTGCCGGGCGCGTCGGTCATGCGCTCACCTCCCGCAGATCGAGGATCGGCAGATCGCCGTCGGTGCGGATGCTGTCGCCGCCGCCGTTGCGCGCGTGGTAGCCGGTGGAGAAGTCCTCGATGACCTCGAGCTGCACGCGCTCGTCCGCCTCGCGCACGGTCCGGACGATGAAGTCGCGCTCGATGTCGGTGTTCGCGTCGATGCGGTGCGTGAACTGCAGTGTGAACAGCGACAGCCCGACCGCGGTGTCGAACGTGCCGGCGGCCAGCCAGTCGACGCGGTGGCCGCCGGGCAGCGGCCAGTCCTCCGGGCACTTCCAGAAGCGCACGTGGTGGCGCTTGGCGGGGTTGCCGTCGACCTCCTTCTGGTAGGCGACGTCTTGCTTCCGCTCGAAGAGGAACAGCGGACTGACCGGGGCCTCGTCGTAGCTGCGGCGCGTGACGGTGGAGGTGATGATGCGCCACGACGACGCCAGCGTCACCGGGTCGGCACGCGTCCACCCGGCCGCGCTCATCGCGGCGTCGAGCTGCTCGTAGGTCCCGAGGACCGCGAGGTTCACGGGATCGCCGAGAAGCCCGTCGCTCGTGCGCGCCCGGCCGATGAAGTAGTGCGGCACGTAGATCGTGGTGAGGATCCGATGCAGGCGCGGGAGCACGAGGTAGGCCAGCAGCACCCAGAAGACGACCGCGACCAGGAACCCCCACCACCCCACCTGGAAGGTGGTCGTCAGGCCCAGGTAGGCCAGCCACACGGCGGCGACGCCGGCGAACACGAAGAAGAACCAGTCGATCGCCAGCCCGACGGAGTACCGTCGTCGCAGCTCCTGCCGATCGGCCATCGTCCTCACCCCCAGAGCGGGGTCTCCGGCACGTGTCGGAGAGCGCGCTGCGCGGCATCCTGCTCCACATCCGCGATGGAGGCGGGCTGCCACGCCGGGGAGCGGTCCTTGTCGATGAGCTGCGCGCGGATGCCCTCGACGAGGTCGGGCTGCGTGGAGGCGAACCACATGACGAGCCCGTACTCCTGCTCGAGCGCCGCGCGCAGGCCCGACAGCCCGCGGGCAGCACGCACGGCGGCGAGGGTCACGGTGAGCGACGTCGGCGACAGCTCGGCCAGCGTCTCGGCCGCGCCGTGGGCCTCGGGCTCATCGCGCGCCTTCAGCCGCTCGACGATCTCGGCCACGGTGTCGGCCGAGAAGGCGTCGTCGATCCAGGAGCGCGCCGCCTCGAGCGCCGACGGCTCGGGGCTCTCGTCGAACAGCAGCACAAGCTCTGTGGGGCTGGACGGATCGGCACGGGTCTCGAGAGCGTCGCGCAGGGCCTCGAGGTGCTCGGAGGGCACGAGGTGGTCGGCGAAGCCGGCGTAGACGGCATCCGCTGCGTCCATCACGGCACCGGTCAGGGCGAGGTACTCGCCGAGCCGCCCGGGCGCGCGCGCCAGCAGCAGGCTCCCCCCGACGTCCGGCGTCAGGCCGATGCGCGTCTCGGGCATCGCCAGGCGCGACCGCTCGGTCACGACGCGGATCGCCGCGTGGCCGGCGAGGCCGATGCCGCCGCCCATCGTGATGCCGTCGGCGATCGCGACGATCGGCTTCGGGTACTCCGCGATGCGCGCGTTCATCGCGTACTCGGCGCGGAAGAACACCGACGTCTCCTCGGGCCGGCCCGCGCGGATGAGCTCGGCGAGACCGCGGACGTCTCCGCCCGCGCACAGCCCGCGCTCGCCGGCGCCGTCCAGCAGGACGAGGTCGACCTCGGGATCGGTCTCCCACGCGTCCAGCGCCGCGATGACATCCCGGACCATGCCGAGATCGAGGGCGTTGATGGCCCGCGGACGGTTGAGGGTGAGATGCCCGATCCCGCCGCGGGTGCGGGCCAGGACGCGGGGTTCGTCATCGACGGTCACGTTCGCCACGTTACCCGCCGCGCGCGAATCCGGGACGTGCGAGGCGTCGTGGGCCAGGATGGTGGGAACAGCTCCTGACGACGAGAGGTTCGCATGCCAGACGGACAGACTCTCGAGTTCTCCGGCGTCACGAAGCGGTTCGGGTCGATCACGGCGGTCTCGGAGTTCACCGCGCGCGTCGAGCCGGGCCTGGTGACCGGGTTCCTCGGCCCGAACGGCGCCGGCAAGACCACGACGCTGCGCGTGCTGCTCGGGCTCATCCGCGCGACCGCGGGCTCGGCCACGATCGGCGGCGCGCCCTACGCGAAGCTGCGGCACCCGCTGCGCACCGTCGGCGCCGTTCTCGAGGCCTCGAGCTACCACCCCGGTCACACGGCGACGACGCACCTCACGGCGTACGCGCACGCGGGCGGGATCCCGGTCTCGCGCGTGGACGAGGTGCTGGGACTGGTGGGACTGGCGGACGCCGCGGGGCGCAAGATCGGCGGGTTCTCGCTCGGCATGCGCCAGCGCCTGGGGCTCGCCTACGCTCTGCTGGGCGACCCGGGGGTGCTGGTGCTCGACGAGCCCGCCAACGGCCTCGATCCCGAGGGCATCCGCTGGATGCGCGGGTTCCTGCGTCAGCTCGCGCGCGAGGGACGAACGGTCCTGGTGTCTTCCCACCTGCTCGCCGAGGTCCAGCAGACCGTCGACTCGCTGCTGATCATCTCGGGCGGCCGCCTCGTGTTCACCGGCGGCATCGACGAACTGGCCGCCGCCGACGAATACGCGACGGTCGTCGACGCCCCCGACCGCGCGGCGCTGTCGGCCGCGCTGGGCGACGCGGACGTGTCGTTCGACCTGCTGCGCTCCGGGCTCGTCGTGCCGGGCCTGACCACCGCCGAGGTCGGAGCCGTCGCCGCGTCGGCCGGCGTCGCGCTGTCGCTCCTGCAGAGACGCGGGCCCGCGCTCGAAGAGGTCTTCCTCGAGCTCGTCAACGGCACGCGCGTGCACGAGAGCGCGTCCGGCGCGCCGGGTGCCGCCGCGGCCGAAGGGCCCGCGGCCGAGGAGGACCTCGAGGGGACCGCTGCGGTCGCCGAGGTCGCCGAGGCGGATGCTGAAGCCGCCCCGGCCGAGGCGGCCGACCTGGAACCGGGGGTGGCGGACGAGCCGGAATCGGAGCCGGCACCCGAACCCGAACCCGAACCCGAACCCGAACCGGAATCGGAGCCCGCTCCCGAACCCGAACCTGAGCCCGAACCGCAGCCGGAGTTCGCTCCGGAAGCCGAAGCCGAAGCCGAAGCCGAGCCGGAGCCCGAACCGGCGTTCGCCCCGGAAGCCGAACCCGAGCCGGAGCCCGCCCCGGAAGCCGAACCCGAGCCGGAGCCCGCCCCGGAAGCCGAAGCCGAACCGGAGCCCGAGCCGGAGTTCGGTTCACCAGCCGAGTCTGAACCGGAGCCGGAGCCCCAGCCGGAGTTCGCTCCAGAGGCCGGGGCCGAGCCGGAGCCCGAACCCGAACCCGTGCCGGACGGCGAGTCGCCGCCGGCATCCGCTCCCTCCGACGATCGACCGTGGGAGTCGTTCGTCAAGACCGAGGCCGACGAAGAGGCCGACCGGTTCTTCGCGTCGTTCGACGCCGGTCCGTCGCCCGCGGACGACGAGTCCGACGCTGCGGCCGACCCAGAGGAGCCGGCCCCAGCCGACGGCGAGCCGCACGAGGGAGGTGACGAGCGATGAGCCTGGCCACCGCGACCCGCTCCGAGACGACCAAGCAGTTCGGCACCGCCATGTGGTGGGTGCTGATCGTGGTGTTCGTCGCGTACGTCGCCTTCACCGCCGGAATACTCGGCGCCGTCTTCGCCGCGTCGGCGACCGGCAACCTGCCCGGCGGCACGACGGGTGCCGAGATCCCCGCCGAGGCGCTGCCGCCGGTCCTCTACTCGGCGGGCATGTCGATCGGCTACGTCTTCCCGCTGCTGATCGGAACGCTGATGGTCACCGGGGAGTTCCGGCACAAGACCCTCACGGCGACGTTCCTCGCGACGCCACGCCGCGGCCTGGTGATGCTCGCGAAGGTCGTCGTCGGCGTCGGGATGGGCGTCGTGTACGGCATCGCCGGGATCGTGGCCTCCGTCGGCCCCGGCGCGGCCTTCCTCGCGGCGTTCGGCCTCGACACCGAGCTCGGCTCCTCCGACACGTGGGCCCTGCTCGGACGCATGATGCTGGCCTCGGTGCTGTGGGTCCTCGTCGGGGTCGGGGTGGGCGCGCTCGTGCGCAACCAGGTCGGGGCGATCGTGATCGTGCTGGTGTTCACGCAGTTCCTGGAGCCGGTCGGCCGGGCCGCCGGCGCCTTCGTCGAGGGCCTCAACACCGTCACCCAGTACCTCCCGGGCGCGGCGAGCGACGCGCTCGTGGGGGCGAGCGTGTTCACGAGCATGCCGGGGACGACCGGGAGTTCGCTCGAGTGGTGGATCGGCGGCCTCGTGCTGCTCGGGTACGCGGTGGTGCTGCTCGTCCTCGGCTACCTCGTGAGCTGGCGGCGCGACGTCAGCTGACGCGGCGTGCGCCTATGCCTGCGCGGCGTCGGCGACGATGTCGACGACGTCCGTCGGCGTGCGGTCGTCGACGTCCATGCGCAGCGCCTTGACGAGCTCGAGTCCGTGACGGGTCGTGAGCAGGATCCGCTGGAATTCGGGGTGCCCCGTCAGGTCGATGACGACGGCCTGCCGGTGACGGCGGACGATGACGAAGTCGTCGGCGGTGGCCGATCGCCACAGGCCCATCGCCACCACGCCGCGCAGATGCGTGCCGGGGTTCGGGATGCCGCGCAGCCACGTCCACGCGTCGTCCACCAGCTGGATCTTCGAGATGGCGGATCGCTCGACCTCGACATTCTTCTTGCGGAATGTCATCGCCTTCTCGGCGCCCGACAGCACGACCTCCAGCCGTGTGGAGTCGAGCATCAGCGTCACCATGGTCATAGTCTGCCAGCGCGCGCACGCGGCCGTGGGCCGCTTTGCTCACAGGAACGCAACGATCGCACGACGCCCGCACGGCCCGGCGGTGGAAGACTGGAGCGGTGCCCCTGCTCGACCCGCCGCACACGGCAGAACGCGATCCGCTCCGGATCCTGGCCCGCGCCACCGCGGGCGAGGGGATCGGCGCGACCGAGGCCGCGACGCTGCTGACCGCCGACGGCCCGGCGTTCGACGCCCTGCTCGACGCCGCCTCGGCGATGCGCGACGCCGGACTCGCCGCCTCCGGTCGGCCGGGCGTGATCACCTACTCGCGCAAGGTGTTCGTGCCGCTGACGACGCTGTGCCGCGATCGCTGCCACTACTGCGTCTTCGTCGACACCCCCAATCAGCTGCTGAAGAAGCACAAGCCCGCCTACATGTCGCCCGAGCAGGTGCTCTCGGTCGTGCGGCAGGGGCAGGCGATGGGCTGCAAGGAGGCGCTGCTGACGCTCGGCGACCGCCCCGAGGACCGCTGGCCCGAGGCGCGCGCATGGCTCGACGAGCACGGCTTCGCATCGACGCTCGACTACGTCGCCCACGTCGCGCGGCTGATCACCGCCGAGACCGGCATGCTCGCGCACCTCAACCCCGGCGTCATGAGCGAGGACGAACTGCGCACGCTGCGCCCCACGGCCCCGTCGATGGGGATGATGCTCGAGACCACCTCGCGCCGCCTGTTCGACGAGCCCGGCCAGGTGCACTACGGCTCCCCCGACAAGGACCCGGCCGTGCGGCTGGGCGTCATCGAGGACGCCGGCCGCGCCCGCGTGCCGTTCACGACCGGCATCCTCGTCGGGATCGGCGAAACCGTGCGCGATCGCGCCGAATCGCTCGTCGCGATCCGCGACGCCCACGAGCGGCACGGGCACGTGCAGGAGGTCATCGTCCAGAACTTCCGCGCCAAGCCCCGCACCGCGATGCAGGGCTCCCCCGATGCCGAGCTCCGCGAGTACGTCGCCGCCGTCGCCGTCGCGCGCCTGGTCATGGGTCCGCGCATGCGCATCCAGGTTCCGCCGAACCTGTCGGACCCGGGCGAGTTCGGCCTGCTGGTGCGCGCGGGCGCCGACGACTGGGGCGGGGTGTCGCCGCTGACCGCCGACCACGTGAACCCCGAGCGGCCGTGGCCGCACGTCGACGACCTCGCGCATCTCACCGCGGAGCTCGGCTTCGAGCTCCGCGAGCGCCTCACCGCTCATCCGGAGTACGTGGCGGATGCCGACACGTGGCTGGATCCCGCCATGCACGCGCCGGTCGCCGCCCTCGCGGATCCGGCGACGGGGCTGGCGGCCGCGTCCGGCCGACGGCACGCGACGGCACCCGCGCGGCCCGCGGCATCCGCCGATCGGTCGATCCGCCGCCTGGCCGAGCGCGCCGCCGCGGATCCGCTGGCCCTCGACGACGCCGAATGGGCGGAGCTGCTGACCGCCACCGGAACCGGCCTCGAGACCGTGGTCGAGACCGCCGACGACGTTCGCCGCTACACCGTCGGCGAAGCCGTCTCGCTGGTGGTCAACCGCAACCTCACGTCCTCGGGCTTCACGACGGGAGCGCCGGCCGCTCCCCACGAGTTCACGCTCGCCGACGCCGCCGCCGTCGCGCGCGACGCGGTCGACCTCGGCGCGACCGAGATCTGCGTGCAAGGACGCCTGGACGAGACGGTGTCACCGCACGCGTACGCCGACATCGCACGCGCCATCACGGACGCGGCCCCCGACATCCACCTCCACGCGTACCGCCCGCAGGACGTGTGGGACCTCGCCGACCGCGCCGGCATCGGCCTCGAGCAGGCTCTCGCCGAACTGCGCGACGCCGGCGTCGACACCATGCCCGGCACGGGCGTGAAGGTGCTCAGCGAGCGCGTCCGGCGCCTCGTCGCTCCGGACGACCTCGACATCGCGCGCTGGAGCGACGGCATCCGGGCCGTCCACGAAGCAGGGTTCCGCACCACGTCGGTGCTCTTCTACGGCCACGTCGAGACCGCCGACGAACGCGTGACCCATCTGCGGATGCTGCGCCGCATCCAGAGTCGCACCGGCGGCTTCACGGAGTTCGTGCCGATCCCCCTGCCCGGTCCCGCCGGCGGCGTGCCGCTGGTCGCCGGACGCGAGCCGGTCGACGAGCACCGCGCGATGGTCGCCGTGTCTCGGCTCATGCTGTCGGGCAGCATCCCGCACGTCCAGATCCCGTGGACCCGCGTCGGCCGGGACGTCGCGGCCACGCTGCTCCAGGCGGGAGGCGACGACCTGGGCGGCACGCTTCTGGACGGGCGCGTCAAGCCCGAGGCCGGCATCGAGCACGGGCAGGAGCTGCCGGTCGAGGCCGCGCGCGCGATCGCCGCGCGACTGTTCCGGCCGTTCCGCCTGCGCACCACCGACTACCGCGACGTCGGAGCGCAGCGATGACCGCGCACGTCGAGGTCGCGATCGTCGGCGCGGGCTTCGCCGGCCTCGGCATGGCGATCGCGCTGCGACGGGCGGGGCGCGACGACTTCGCGATCCTCGAGCGGGGCTCCTCCGTCGGCGGCACGTGGCGCGACAACACCTACCCGGGGGTCGCGTGCGACGTGCCCGCACACCTCTACGGGTTCGCGAGCCACCCGAACCCGCACTGGTCCGGCCTGTTCGCGCGCGGCGACGAGATCCACCGGTACCTGCAGTCCATCGTCGACGCCGAGCGGCTCGACGACCGCCTGCGCCTGGGCACCGCCCTGACGGGTGCGCAGTGGGACGACGAATGGGGCGTATGGCGCCTCGAGACGTCGCGCGGCGCGCTGTCGGCCGACGTCCTCGTGCTCGCGTGCGGCCGGCTCACCGAGCCGTCGATCCCCGATCTTCCCGGGCTCGAGTCCTTCCCCGGCCCGATCTTCCACTCGGCGCGCTGGGACCACTCCGCCGAACTCGCCGGCGCCCGCATCGGCGTCGTCGGCACGGGCGCCAGCGCCGTCCAGCTCGTACCCGAGCTGGCCCGCACGGCGGCGCACGTCACCCTGTTCCAGCGGACTCCCGCGTGGATCGTCCCGCGCGACGCACGCCCCTACACGGACGCCGACCGCGAGCGGTTCGCCGCGCATCCGGGCGAGCTGGCGCGGCTGCGCGCGCAGCTGTATGCCGAGGGCGAGGCCCGCTTCGCATCGCGGTCGGGGGATGCGGATGCCGCGGCCGCGGCCCGTGCCGTCGCCGAAGACCACCTCGCCGCGCAGGTGGCCGATCCGCAGCTGCGTGCCGCGCTGACACCGGGCTACGCCTTCGGCTGCAAGCGCGTGCTCCTCTCGGACGACTTCTACCCCGCCGTCTCATCGCCCGCGGTGACCCTCGAGTCCTCCGCGCTCGCCGGGGTCGACGGGCGCACGCTGGTCTCGGCGACCGGGGCGCGGCACGAGGTCGACGCGCTCGTGCTCGCCACGGGGTTCGCCACCACGCGCCAGCCGTACGCCGAGCTGGTCGTCGGCGAGGAGAACGTCACGCTCGACGAGCACTGGGCGGAGGGAATGACCGCGTTCGGGTCGACGGTGGTGTCGGGCTTCCCGAACATGTTCGTCCTCGACGGCCCCAACGCGGCCCTCGGCCACAACTCCTCGGTGCTGATGATCGAGGAGCAGGCGGCGTACACCGTGCGGTGCCTCGTGCACCGCGACCGGTCTGGTGAGCCGCTGCGCGTCGACCCCGCCGCCGAGGCGGCCTACACCGACGAGATCGCGGAGGCCGCGGCATCCACCCCCTGGATGACCGGCGGATGCCGCAACTGGTACGTCGACGACCGGTCGGGGCGGCTGACGCTGCTGTGGCCCGGCACCGTCGACGCGTTCCGCGCGCGGCTCGCGCGCGCGGACGGATCCGAGTTCGCGCTCGCTGCCGCGGGCGCCGAGAAGGGAGCATCATGAGCGTTCCGATCCGATTCGGGTACAAGGCCTCGGCCGAGCAGTTCGGCCCCGGCGAGCTGCTGGACTACGCCGTCCTCGCGGAGGAGGTCGGGTTCGATTCGGTCTTCATCTCAGACCACCTGCAGCCGTGGCTGCACGAGGGCGGGCACGCGCCCGCATCCATTCCGTGGCTCGGCGCGCTCGGCGCGCGCACGTCGAAGGTGCTCATCGGAACCTCGGTGCTGACGCCGACGTTCCGCTACAACCCGACCGTCGTCGCGCAGGACTTCGCCACCCTCGGCGTGCTGAACCCGGGGCGCGTGATCCTCGGCGTCGGCACCGGCGAGGCCCTCAACGAGAAGAACCTCGGCATCACGTGGCCCGATCCGCCCGAGCGCTTCCAGCGTCTGAAGGAGGCCATCACCCTCATCCGCCGGCTGTGGTCCGAGGATCGCGTGACCTTCGACGGCAACTTCTACCACGCCAAGAACGTCACCATCTACGACAAGCTCGACCAGCCCGTGCCGATCTACATCGGGGCGGCAGGGCCGGCCGCCACGCGCCTGGCGGGCCGCATCGCCGACGGCTTCATCACCACCAGCGGCAAGAAGCGCGAGCTGTACACCGACACCCTCATGCCGGCGCTGCACGAGGGCCTCGAGAAGGCGGGCCGCGCGCCCGACGCGATCGACACGCTGATGGAGATCAAGGTGTCGCTCGACGACACGATCGAGCACGCGATGGAGAAGACGCGCTTCTGGGCGCCACTCGCCCTCACGCCCGACGAGAAGATGGGCGTCGACGACCCGATCGAGATGCAGCGACTCGGCGAGGAGCTGCCCCTGGAACGGACGGCATCCCGCTTCATCGTGTCCGATGACCCCGACGAGCACGTGGAGCGCATCGCGTGGTACGTGGAGCTCGGCTTCCGGCACCTGGTGTTCCACGACCCGGGCCACGACCAGGAGGCGTTCCTGCGCCGCTACGGCGCCGAGATCCTGCCGCGCCTGCGGGAGCGGTTCGGCGCGTGACGCCGGAGTCGGCGCCGGGATCGTGGGCTGTCGTCGTCCCGGTGAAGTCACCGGCGATCGGCAAGTCGCGCCTGGACGCCGGCGGCGTCGACCGACGGGAGCTGGCGCGTGCGATCGCCCTCGACACGATCGCCGCGGCCGCCGCATGCGACGATGTCGCCCAGGTGTACGTCGTGACCGACGACGCAGCGCTGCCGCTGCACGCGCACGACATCCCAGGGCTCCGCTTCGTCCCGGAAGGCGACGCCCGGGGGCTGAACGAGGCCATCGCCGCGGGCGCGGACGTCGCCGGCGAGCGGATGCCGCGCGCCGCGCTGCTGGGCGACCTGCCCTCGCTGCGCCCTCGGGATCTCGCGGAGGCGCTGCGCCAGGCGGCATCCGTCGATCGCGGCGTGGTGGCGGATGCCGAGAGGACGGGCTCGACGCTCGTCACCGCCCGCGCCACAGTCCCGTGGGACGCGGCCTTCGGCGCCGACTCGTTCGCGCGGCATCGCGCCCTCGGGTGCGTCGCGCTCGACGTGCCGCCGGGTTCGACCCTGCGCCGCGACGTCGACACGGCCGACCAGCTGCGCGCCGCCGCGGCGCTCGGGGTCGGCCCGCGGACCACGGCTCTGGTGGGCGCGCCGGCCGGATAGCCGCCGCAGGTCTCAGAGCAGCAGGTATACGGCGCCGACGATCGTGAACACGATCACGAGGCGCTCGAACAGCACCTGGTCGATGCGGTCCGCGACCCACCGGCCGAACAGCGCGCCGCCGACGACCAGCGGCACGAGCGCCAGGTCCAGGAGCAGACCCGGCACCGTGATGAGCCCCAGGCCGATCGAGAACGGCAGCTTGCTGAGGTTCACCAGAGCGAAGAACCAGGCCGCCGTGCCGAGGAACTCCTTGACCGAGAACCGTGCGGCGAGGAAGTACATCGACATCACGGGCCCCGCCGCGTTCGCGACCATCGTCGTGAAGCCGCCCAGCGTGCCGTAGGTCGCCGCGGCGATGCGATGCGAACCGGCGTCGGCGACGCTGCGCGACATGCGCCGGCGCAGCAGCGTCAGGGCGATCACCGACAGCAGGATCACGGCGATCACGCGCTTGACCCACGCGTCGTCCGCGACCGCGAGGAACAGCACGCCCAGCACGATCCCGACGACCACGGCAGGCGCCAGCCGCAGCAGCGCCGCCCAGTTGGCGTGGCGTCGGTAGGCGAGCACCGCGAACACGTCGGCGACGATCAGCAGCAGCAGGATCGTCCCGGTGGACTGCCGGGCGGGCAGCACGGCCGCGAAGATCGCGACGGCGACGGTCCCGGCGCCCGGCACTGCGGTCTTCGACAGTCCGACGATCGCGGCGGCGACACCGAGCAGAGCCCATGCCAGCCAGGTCAGCTCGGGCACGTCACACGCCCGCAGCCTGGAGCGCCCGGGCGGCGAGCGCTGCGGACGCGTCGGCGTCGGTCATCCACAGCGGAGCGACGATCGGGCGGATGCCGCCGCGCGCGACGTCGTCGGCCGCGGCGGCGTCCTCCTCGGCGAGCAGCCACGCGTCCAGCAGACCGCCGTCGGCGCGGGCGCCGTAGTGGGAGGCGACGGCCGCGGCCGAGGTCTCCACCCCGATCGCGGTCAGGCACACGTCGGCCATCCCCCGCACGACCCGTCCCCCGATGATCGGCGAGACCCCGATGACCGGGGCGGCCGTATCGCGCAGCGCTCCGCGGATGCCGGGCACGGCCAGGATGGGCCCGATCGAGACGACGGGATTCGACGGCGCGATCAGCACGACGTCCGCCTCGGCGATCGCCTCGGCGACGCCCGGGGCCGGCACAGCCTCCGCGATCCCGGGATTCTCGAACCGCACGGGGTCGAGGGCCGCCCGGTGTCGCGTCCACCACTCCTGGAAGTGCAGCTCCCGCATCCGGCCGGCGTCGCTCACGATGACGCGCGTGTCGACCTCGGTGTCGGTCATGGGCAGCAGCCGCGCTCCGAGCGGCCAGCGTGCGCCGAGCCGGCCGACGACCTCGGTGACCGACAGCCCCTCGCGCAGCCAGCCCGTGCGAGCCAGGTGGGTGCCGAGATCCAGGTCGCCGAGGGTGAACCAGGGCCATCCGGCGCCCCACGCCTGCAGCTCGGCGTTCACCCGTTCGGTGTCGCCCTCACGTCCCCACCCGCGCGCGGTGTCGTTGACGCCCGCCAGCGCATAGAGGATCGAGTCCACGTCGGGCTGCAGGCGCACACCCGACAGCCACAGGTCGTCGCCGGTGTTGACCACGACGGTGATGGCGGATGCCGTGTCGGCGACGCCGCGTGCGCGAAGCCCTCCGCGCACGCCGGCGACGAAGCGGGAGCCGCCGACGCCACCGGCCAGCACGACCACCCGGGGCCGAGGGTCGGATGCCGTCACTGCGCGTATTCGTCCGCGTCCTGCGGGTGGGCGTGGCGGGCGACGGCGTCGATGAGGGCGTCGACGCTCTGCTGGTCGGCGACGACGTCCACCGCCAGACCCGTGGCGTCGGCGTCGTGCGCCGTGCGCGGGCCGATCGCGGCGATCAGGGTCGACGCGGGGATGTCGGGGAACTGCGCCTTCACCTGCGCGGCGACAGAACCGCTCGTGACGAGGATCGCGGTGATGCGGCCCGAGCGGACGTCCTCGGCGATGCGGTCGGCCACGGGCACGCCGACCGTGCGGTAGGCGACGACGCTGCGCACCTCGTGGCCGGCGTCGGTGAGCCGGGCGCTGAGCACCGGCTTGGCGATCTCGCTGCGCAGCGTCAGGATGCGACGCGGCTCGCGCTCGAGCGCG
Source organism: Microbacterium thalassium (assembly GCF_014208045.1). NCBI lineage: Bacteria > Bacillati > Actinomycetota > Actinomycetes > Micrococcales > Microbacteriaceae > Microbacterium > Microbacterium thalassium. Next base: position 1,136,161 of record NZ_JACHML010000001.1, on the reverse strand, counting down.
ATGAGCTGGTCGGCGAGCCCCATCGCGGAGTTGTCGGCGTCGGGCACGAGGTCGACGTGATACCCGCTGGCCTGCAACGCGGCGGCCGTCGTCTCGCCGACCGCGGCGACGTGCGTGTCGTCGGGGATCGTGGCGCCGTACGCGCGCAGGACGTCCACCGTCGTGGCGCTGGTCACGGTCAGCCAGTCGAACTCGCCGCGCGACAGGTCCGCCAGAGCCGCCAGGAGCGTGTCCTGGTCGGTGGACGGCGCGAAGTTGATCAGCGGCGCGATGACCGGCACCGCTCCCTGACGTCGCAGCGACGCCGCGACCGAGTCACCCCACGGTCCTCCGCGCGGAACGAGCACGCGCCAGCCGGTGAGGGGCTTGGCGCTGCTCAGGCGAGTGTGAGTGTTCATGGGGGGTTGCTGCTCTCACGGTGCAGTTCTCGGCCGTCCCACGTTCGAGTCAGCCGACGCATCTCGGGTGTGACACGGCGGCAGCATCCGCACCATCGCACTGCCTGCGGGTTCGAGCATACCCCCGCCGCGCGCCGAGCGCGCCCCGGTGCCGTGTGGGTCACCGGTAACATCCGCCTCGGGAGCGGTCCCGGGGCTCAACACGTGCGGCTCAGCGCGTGTAGAGGCGCACGACGCCCCACACCGCGGCGCCGACTCCCGCGGCGACCGCGACCACCGCCGCGGCGGCGAGCACCGGGCTGCTCCGCGCGAACGAGCGCGACGCGTCGATCCCCTTGTCGATGGCGATCCCCATCCGACGGGGCACATTCGCCTTCTCGTCGATGGCCGCCAGCGCCGCCTTCAGCTCGGCGCGGGCCCGCTCCACCGGGTCGGCGATGTCGAGCGGCACAGCGGTGCGGGGCAGGGGGACGGGCACATCAGAGCTCATCGCGGACCTCCTGGACGTCCTGGGCGATCGACTGGACGGGGTTGGTGCGCTTGGTCATCCGGCGGAATCGCAGAACACCCAGCAGCGCCAGAATGATCGCGACGATCAGCATCGCGAAGAACACCACGAGCGCCGACAGCCACACCGGCCACCATGACGAGAGTCCGGCGATGGCCCACGTGCCGAGCGCCGGCACCGACCAGAACAGCACGAAGAGGGCGGCGAACACCCACAGCGCGCCCCAGCCGCCGTCCTTCGCGGTCTTGGCGAGCCACGCCTTGGCCGCGTCGACCTCGGCGATGATGAGGTTCCGGACCAGCTCCGGAATGTCGCCGATGACGGTGAGCAGACTGTCGTCCGCGCGGTCTCGGAATCCGCGGGTCGGCGACATGTCAGGCCTCGCTGTCCTCGACGGCTTCCTCGGCCCCGTCCTTCACGGCCTTCGCCGAGGTCTCGGCCGCCTTCTCGACGTCGTCGGCCGAGTCCTTGGCGGTCTTGATCGCCGCGTCCAGGCGCTGGCCCGGGGTCCCCTTGCTCGACGCGGCCTTGCCGACCTTGACCGCCGAGTCCCACAGGGTGCTCGGAAGGGCCATCGCGCTGGTCTTCGCGAACTCCTTCGCCTTGCCGACCTGGGTCTGCACGGGCTCGAGTTCCCAGACCTTCAGCCACAGGCCCTTGATCTGCTCGTACCGCTCCCGTCCGGCGCGCGCGCCGAGGACGTAGCCCACGGCGAGTCCGACGACGAGTCCTGCCTTGCCCCTCATGGGGTCTCCTCCCGCTCGGGTGGTGCTCCTGCTGGCTCTCCCAGGGTAGCCATACATGCCGCCCGCGGCATCCGCTTGCGCGAAACCGGCGGGACGGATATGTCACTCGGCCGCATCCGACCCCCACAGCACGCTCCGGCGCACGCGCTCGGACTCGGCCACGGCGTCGTCGACGGAGTGGGCGAGACCGCTGCCGGCGAGCCACGCGCCGACCGCGGACAGCGGCGGAATCGCGGCGATCGCCGAGCGCACGGCACGGGTGTCGTCGGCGTGTCCGAGCACCGAGGCCGGACGCGCGAGGATGTGACGCTCGCGCACGCCGTCGCGCACGATCAGCTCGGGGCGCGGGATGCCGAGGATCTCGGACGCCGCGTCGGCGGCCCGCTCGATCGCTTCGGCGTCGGCCATGCCCGCGGTGATCGGCGCGACGTCGGCGGTGCCGAACGTCAGCCGCAGGACGTGACGCCCGGCGCCCGCGGCTTCGGCGAGCCATGCCCACCGGACCGTCTCGTGCAGCACGCCGGCGGCCGCCGCCGTGCCGGGCACCGGGTAGCAGGCGGTGCCGCGCGGGCGATCGTCGAGCGCGGTCGAGGCGACGACCAGGGTGACCGTCTCGACGTCGATCGGCCCGCGCGTGCGCACCGTCGCGAGATCCGGGACGACAGGCTCGAGCAGCATCCGCGCGGCCTGCTCGTCCGTCGCGACGATCACGGCGTCCGCGGGCGCGATCGGATCGGCCGCGTCGGTCACCGCCTCATCGTCCGTCGACGGGATGCGCAGGAGCCACCGCTCGGCGTCGTCGCGCTCGAGCCGCAGCACCTCGGTGTCGGTGCGCACGTCGACGTCGAGTTCGCTCAGCCGCGCGGCGAGCGCGTCCACGAGCCGCGGCAGCCCCCCGGCGAGGCTCTGGATGCCGGGAGCGCCCGAGCGATCCACGAGCTCCTCGGCGACCGCGCCGCCGAGCGAGCCGGTGCGCGTGAGTGCGCCGTTCAGACCCGGCGCCGCGACGTCGACATCGACCTCTTCGGGGCGGATGCCGTACCCGCCGACCGTCAGCGGCGCGACCATGCGCTCGAGCACGGCGTCGCCCATCCGCGAGCCGACGAGCCGCGCGAGAGATCGCTCGACGCCGATGGTCATCGGCGGTCGCAGGCGGTCGACGTACGCCCGCCACGCACCGCTCCAGCCGATGATGGCCCGCACGTCGTCGGCCCACGGATTGGCCGGGATGCCGCGCACGGTCTCGCGCGGCATCGGCGCGGCGCCCGTCGGCAGCCCCGACACCCACACCGCGTTCTCGGCGGGCTCGACGACGGCATCCGTCAGGCCGAGCTCGTCGACGAGTCGCGCGACCCCGCCGCCCGCCGTCGCCCAGCACGTCGCCCCCGTGCCGACCGGCATGCCGTCGACCTCGGCATCGCCGATCGTGCCGCCGAGCCGCCCGGCCGCCTCGACGAGCGTGACGGCCAGGCCGACCTTGGCGCACTCGTGCGCGGCGACGAGCCCCGCGATGCCGCCGCCGACGACGACGACGTGTCGCTCGTGCGCGTGCGCGGCCAGGTCGGGGAGGGCTTCGGATCGGTCTTCCACGGCATCCATCCTCGCATCGGCGCCGCATCGCGCGGCCTGCCGCCGGGTGCGAGACTGGCATCATGACGCTCCACATCACCGGCGACGCCGACGCCGACCAGCTCCTCACCGATGACCCGCTCGCCCTGCTGATCGGGATGCTGCTGGACCAGCAGGTCGCCATGGAGACCGCGTTCGCGGGGCCGCTGAAGATCCGCGAGCGCGTCGGGGCGATGGATGCCGGAACCCTCGCCGGCTACGACCCGGACGCCTTCACCGAGGCGTTCAAGCAGACACCGGCGGTGCACCGGTTCCCGGGCTCGATGGCCGGCCGCGTGCAGGCGCTGTGCGAGGCGATCCAGACCGACTGGGACGGCGACGCCGCGGCGATCTGGACCCGCGACGAGCCGAACGGGGCGACCGTGCTGAAGCGGCTGAAGGCGCTGCCGGGCTTCGGCGAGCAGAAGGCGAAGATCTTCCTCGCGCTGCTGGGCAAGCAGTACGGCTACGACGGCGACGGCTGGCGCACGGCCGCAGGCTCGTACGGCGACGAGGGCTCGTACCGCTCGGTCGCCGACATCACGTCGCCGGAGTCGCTGGCGAAGGTGCGCGAGTTCAAACGCGAGATGAAGGCCGCGGCGAAGGCGAAGGGCTGACATGGAGAAGACGGGCGGCAGTGTTGCCGGGTTCATCGCGGGGATCGCGCCCGCGAAGCGTCAGCGGGACGCCGAGACGCTCATCGCGCTGATGCGGGAGATCAGCGGGCGCGAGCCGGAGCTGTGGGGCACGATCATCGGCTTCGGCGCGTGCCACTACCGCTACCGGACGGGGCACGAGGGCGACATGCCTCTGATCGCGTTCGCCCCGCGCAAGACCGCGTCGACGATCTATCTCGACTCGATCGCGGCGCACGAGGAGGAGCTCGCGCGCCTGGGCCCGCACTCGTCGGGTGTGGGGTGCCTGTACATCAAGGACCTCGAGAAGGTCGACGAAGACGTGCTGCGCGAGATCGTGGAGGGCGCGTACGCCTACGCCGCCGGCGGCGGCGGCGAGTACGCGAAGATCACCGTCCTCGACTGACTCCGCGGCCGGGGCGCTCCGGCCGCCTGGCGCGTACGGAACGGCGGGGATCCTCCGCGACGCGCCGACGAGCGGATGCCGCCCGCGGCGTGTCGCCGAGCATCCCCGCCGTTCGTCACACGTGCCGGGCGGAACGGCCGCCGGCCCGACCGGCATCCGGATGAACCCGGGCCGGGCGAGCCGTGACGAGCGGCGTCAGGCGCCCCGCAGGCGCTCCGACAGGTACGCGGTGAGGTTCTCGAGCGGCACGCGCTCCTGGCCCATGGTGTCGCGGTCGCGCACGGTCACGGCGCGGTCGTCGAGCGAGTCGAAGTCGACGGTGACGCAGAAGGGCGTCCCGATCTCGTCCTGGCGGCGGTAGCGGCGGCCGATGGCGCCGGCGTCGTCGAAGTCGATGTTCCACTCGCCGCGCAGCGAGTCGGCGACCTCGCGCGCGAGCGGCGAGAGCTTCTCGTTGCGCGACAGCGGCAGGATCGCGACCTTGACGGGAGCCAGGCGCGGGTCGAGCTTGAGCACCGTGCGGGTGTCGGTGCCGCCCTTCGCGTTCGGCGCCTCCTCCTCGTGGTACGCGTCGATGAGGAATGCCATCATGGCGCGCGTCAGACCGAACGAGGGCTCGATGACGTACGGGATGTACTTCTCGCCCGAGGCCTGGTCGAAGTAGGTCAGGGCCTGGCCGGACGCCTCGGTGTGGCTGCCCAGGTCGAAGTCGGTGCGGTTGGCGACGCCCATGAGCTCGCCCCACTCCTTGCCCGGGAAGCCGAAGCGGTACTCGAAGTCGATCGTGCCGTCGGAGTAGTGGGCACGCTCGTCCTCGGGAACGTCGAAGCGGCGCATGTTGTCGGTCTCGATGCCGAGGTCGACGAACCAGTCCCAGCACGCCTCGACCCAGTGGTCGAACCACTCCTGCGCATCGGCGGGCGGCACGAAGAACTCGATCTCCATCTGCTCGAACTCGCGCGTGCGGAAGATGAAGTTGCCGGGCGTGATCTCGTTGCGGAACGCCTTGCCGACCTGGCCGATGCCGAACGGCGGCTTCTTGCGGCTCGCGGTGAGCACGTTCGTGAAGTTCACGAAGATGCCCTGCGCGGTCTCGGGGCGCAGGAAGTGCAGGCCCTGCTCGTCGTCGACGACGCCGAGGAAGGACTTCACCAGGCCCGAGAACGCGCGCGGCTCGGTGTACTGGCCCTTCGTGCCGCAGTTGGGGCATGGGATGTCGGCGAGGCCGTTCTCGGCCTTGCGGCCCTTGCGCGCCTCGAAGTCCTCGACGAGGTTGTCGGCGCGGAAGCGCTTGTGGCACTGCAGGCACTCGACGAGCGGGTCGGTGAAGGTGGCGACGTGGCCGGAGGCCTCCCACACGCGCTTGGGGAGGATGACCGAGGAGTCCAGGCCCACCATGTCGCCGCGGCCGCGCACGAAGGTCTTCCACCACTGCCGACGGATGTTCTCCTTCAGCTCGGTGCCGAGGGGGCCGTAGTCCCAGGCCGAACGCGAACCGCCGTAGATCTCACCGGCCTGGAAGACGAAACCGCGGTGGCGGGCGAGGCTGATGACTTTGTCGAGGCGGGACTGCTCGGCCACGGTGGCTCCAATGGTCGGGAGAGGGTGTGGGAGTGCGCGAGGCGCGCGGGATGCCGCGTGTGGCGGCATCCGACGATTCTAGTCGTCCGGACGCGGTCACTCCGCTCCCACCGGGTCACCCGACCGTCAATGCGGGAACCACGGCGACAGCGCGAACTCCGCGATGAGGAACAGCACGAACAGCCCGCACAGCGCGAACGCCGCGAGCACCAGGATCGACCGGTCGGCCCGGGCGAAGAACGCCACGAGACCGGTGATCAGCGACGCGAGCGCGCACAGCATCCCCGCGAGCATCGGCAGCGCCACGCCCGGGCGGGCGAGGACGTCGCCGAGGATCGTGTCGGCCGACGGAACCTCCAACAGCGTCGCGGTGAACGACCCCACGGCCAGCAGCACGGGAACGGCGATCCCCAGTCCGAGGGACCAGCCGCCCAGCGGTGTGCGGGGGGCGATCGTCCAGGAGCGCATGTCCGGCCCCCTTTCAGCGCCGGAGTCCAGCTCCGGCGTCACCTCCACGGTAGGCACGGCACCGGTGCGGTCGGCAGTGCCGAACGGCCCGTCGCGACGACGGGCGGGAAGTCCGTCGCGGCGCCGTCCGGCGTTCAGGACCGGGGCGGATGCTGCTCGTCGCCGGCCGCGTCGAACGCGCACTGCCAGTCCTGCAGCTCCTTGCGGCCGCCCATGAGCCCGTCGAGCGAGACCTGGAAGTGCAGGGCGCGGCGGGCGTTGACCTGCTTGATATTCTCGACGACCTCGTGCGAGACGGCGTCGAGGGCGCTCTGCACCTCGCGCACGCGCTCGGCCGGGTCGTCCCACAGGTTCGGGTGCGTGAGGATGTCGAGCAGGTACTCGCGCTCGAGGGCGGCGGTGAGCTTGCGCAGCTTGTCGCCGTACTCCACGGCCGCGATGCCCACCTGGGAGCCGTCGCGGCCTCGCGCGAGCCGCACGAAGAGCTCCTCGACATTGGTGGCCAGCGCCGCGATCCTCTGGCTGGTCTGCAGTGCGACGCCGTTGCCGGCGGAGCCTGCGGCGGCGTAGGCCCCGGTCAGCTCGCGCAGCGACGCGATGCGGGGCCGGATCTCCGCCGGGACGCCGCGTGCCGCCCGGGAACGGCGCCGCGCGCGCCGCACAGCGATGAGCGTGGCGATGCCGGCGACGACGACGGCGACCGCCACGACCACCCCGATCAGCGGGCCCGCGTCGAACCCGCCGCCGAGGTCGGGTCCCGTGCCGCTGACGGCGACCACCTCGTCGACCGTGGCCACGAGCGCGTCCTCGAGGGAGCCGGCCGACGTCTCGGCCTCGTTCGCGATCCGCGGCGCCTCGCCCTGTTCGAGCACATAGGAGCCCGCCGACAGGTCGTCGCCGACCGCGATGATGATCGTGTCGTAGGAGGTCTGCTCGGCCAGCTGCTGGAGGATCTCGCTGTTCGAGGCCTCGAGCGCGGCGTTGTCCGAGAACACCGCGACGCCGATCGACGCGTCGCCGACGTGCTCCTCGAGCACCGCCCGCAGCTGCGCGCTCGAGGCCACTTCGCTCGACACGTAGACGTTGGCGGTGGCGAGCGCGTCGGCGGCGTCGTCGACGTAGCCCCCCGGGGAGGCCGCTGCGGCGTGCACCTGGATCATGGCTACCCGGGTCAGAAGTTGTTGATGACCGAGGCGAACACGAGGTCGATCTTGGCGGCATCCGACGCGTCGAACCACTGGCCGCCGGTCGCCTCGGCGATGCGCGCGAGGGCGTTGGTGTCGGCGCCCTCGCCGTACGCGATCGGGAAGATGCGCACGGGAGCGTCGTCGCCGCCTTCACGGGACGCCGTGCCGATCTTGGCGACGAGGGAGTCCAGCGAGATGCGCGAGTCGGTGTCCTGCCCGTCCGACAGCACGACGATCGCGTTGATGCGTCCGGGCTCGGCGCGCGCGGTCATCTCGTCGTACGCCGCGGCGATCGCGTCGTAGAGCGGTGTCCCCTCGCGGTCCGCGAAGCGCAGGTCGTCGAGCGACGACTGCAGCTGCTCGAGGTCCGAGCCCAGCGGCGAGACCTCGCGGAGGATGCCGACGCCGGCGCCCGCCGATGACGACAGCCCGGTCGTGAAGGCCCACACGCCGACCTCGTCGGTGCGGCGGAAGTGCGCGAGCGTCGTCTGCGCCCCCTCGATCGCTCCGTCGAGCTTCGACCGGCCGTCTCCGATCTCCTCGTCCATCGAGCCCGAGATGTCGATGAGCTCGAGCACCGAGGACGGCTTGCGGATCTCGGTCCACTGGTCGATGGCGGCCGAGACGACGGCGACCTCGGGCTTGGGGAGAGTCGTCGCCGGCTGCTCGGCGACGATGCCGTTCTCGACCGTGAACAGGTCGCCGAGGGGCACGCTCTCATCGAGCGGACGGAACCCGAACTCGGGCAGGATGCCCTGGGCGGTGTCGGTCTGCAGGAACCGCGCGAAGGCCTCGCCGGCGGTCGCCTGCTCGGCGGTGACCCAGGACGCGCCGAGCACCGTGATGGGGTTGTCCGACCACATCGAGCCGCCCGCGGGGTACACGGCGACGAGCTTCTCGCGCGGCGGCGTGAGCGTCTCGCCCGGCTGCACCGTGTGCGAATCGGGGTTCCCGAGGTTGTAGTTGATGAGCGAGGTCTCTTCGAGCGCGACCGCCGAGACGTATCCCGAACCCGACGTGCCGCTCTGCGCCTCGTCGTACAGGCGCGTGAGCACCTTGCCGGTGGTGTCGCCGTAGTGGATGACGCACTCCTCGAAGATGCGCGAGAACTCGGCGGCATCCGTCACGTCGGCCGCCGTCAGATCGGCGGTCTTGTCCGCGGCCTCGTAGGACTGCATGAGGATCGTCGACAAGCCGGTCGTCGAGGTGTTCGGGTTCGTCTTCGAGATCTTGAAGGATCCCCACAGCGGCTTGCCGACGCTCGCCCACCCTTCGGGATCGGCGCACAGGGCGGCGAGGTCGGTGATGCTGATCTCGGCGTCCGGCCATCCGAGGGCACGGGCCATCGTCTCGGGCATCCCGAAGATGATGGGCGTGTGGGTGAACGACTCCGGCTCCCCGACGAGGGACGGGGAGGCCGCGGCGGCCACGCGATCGGTCCACACCGTCGACGCCGGCGACCACATCGTGGGCCAGCGGCGCACGTCGTCGTCGGGCCAGTCCTCCCCCGACGACAGGAAGCGCGCCCCGTTGCCCGATGAGACGTCGATGGGGCGGATCGTGGCGCACGTGTCGAGAGCCGCCATCTCGGGCGACTCCTTGAACGCATCCGCCAGCGCATCGAGCATGTTGACCTTCTCGGACGACGTCGCCACGACCACGCTCGTGCAGCCGTCGTCGGCGAAGTCACCGCCTCCGTCCGATCCGTCGTCGAACGAGATCGGGAAGCACCCGGCGAGCATCGCGAGGGACGCGGCGAGCGCCGTGGCGATCAGCGCACGGCGGCGCTTCGGGCGGAGCGGAGCGTCGTTGCGGAGCGGGTCCCCAGGCATGGCCCCAGCCTACGTCCGCCGCGGACGCCCCACGCGAAGCGGGCGTCATTCCGCAGGAGCGATCCCGGTTCCCAGGATCGCATCGAGCAGGCGCTCCACCTCGTCGGAGACGTTCCCCGGCGGCGTGCGCAGCAGCACGCGGAGCACGAACGCGCCGGCGATCGCCTCGGCGATGGTCTTCGTCGGCGAGCCGGGCGGCAGATCGCCGTCGGCGACGCCCTGGTCGAGCCGGCGGCGGAGCAGCCCGTCGGCGCTCAGCGCCTGGCGCACGCGATCGGCGATCGCGGCATTGTCCGTGGCGGCGGCGATCAGCGACCGCAGCAGCGAGGCATGGGCGGGATCATCGGCGAAGGCGAACTGCGCCGTCAGGGCGCGGCGCAGGTCATCGCGCAGGTCCGCGGTCGAGCTGACGGTCAGAAGGTCCGGAAGCAGGTAGCCCTCGACCATGCATTCGGCGACCAGCTCGCTCTTGTCAGACCACCAGCGGTAGATCGTCTGCTTGCCGACATGGGCGTCGGCGGCGATGCCCTCGACCGTCATGTGCGCGAACCCTCGCTCGACCACCTGACGCGCCGTCGCTTCGAGGATCGCGATGCGCGCCGCCTCACTGCGCGGGGCTCCACCACGTCGAACGGTCACCTGTTCATCCTACGTTCAGCAAGCGAGACGCAACGTATCGTATGCTTACGTCGCCGCCGACGCCGCCGGCTCCTCTCCCTGCGATCTGCGAAGGACACATCACATGGCAGAACTGCTCTACAGACTCGGCAAGGCGTCGGCCCGACGCGCCTGGGTGGTGATCGTTTCGTGGATCGCCGTGCTGGCGATGGCCGGCGGCGCGTTCGCGATCGGCTTCGGCTCGCTCGCGACGAGCTTCGACGTGCCGGGCACCGCATCGGGCGAGGTGATCGACGAACTCGCCGACAAGCTTCCCGAATACTCCGGCGCCAGCGGCCAGGTGGTCTTCCACACCGAGGACGGCGAGGCGTTCACCGACGAGCAGCAGGAGGCCATCGCCGAACTCGCCGCCGGCGCGGAGGACCTCCCCGACGTCGCCGAGATCGCCGAGCCGTTCGCCTCCGAGCAGGAGCTCGCCGACGGCCGGCAGGAGATCGTCGACGGCCGCGCCGAGGTCGCCGACGCCGAGGAGCAGATCGCCGACGGACGCGAGCAGATCGCCGACGCGCTCGCCGAGCTCGACGCGGGTCAGGAGCAGCTCGATGCCGGCCAGGAGCAGCTGGACGCGGCTCGCGCCCAGGCCGAGCAGTTCGGCGCGCCCGCCGAGCAGCTCGCCGCCCTCGACGCGCAGCAGGCGCAGCTGGACGCCCAGCAGCAGCAGATCGACGACGCGCGCGCCGAGATCGCCGCGAATCTCCAGGACCTCGATGAGGGCGAGGCGGAGCTCGCCGACGCCGTCGTGCAGCTCGACCGCGGCGAGGCGCTGCTGGCGCTCGCCGACGGCATCCACCTCGTCTCGGTGGACGGTTCCACCGCGATCCTGAACGTCGCCTTCGACGTGCCGCTGCTCGAGCTCGACCCCGCCTCGAAGGAGGCGGTGATCGCGTACTTCGAGGACAACCCCGTCGACGGCGTCGAGGTGGCCTTCTCGACGACGATGGCCCAGTCCGTGCCCAACCTCATCGGCCCGGGCGAAATCATCGGTCTCGTGATCGCCGGCATCGTGCTGCTGGTCATGCTCGGAAGCGTCATCGCCGCGTCGCTGCCGATCGTCTCGGCGCTCGTCGGCGTCGCGGTCGCCGTGCTGGCGGCGCTGTCGCTGTCGGGCGTGCTCGACATGTCGTCGGTGACCCCCGTGCTCGGCGTCATGCTGGGCCTCGCGGTCGGCATCGACTACGCGCTGTTCATCATCAACCGCCACCGGCGCCAGCTCCTCGAGGGCGCGGACGTCCGCGAGTCCATCGGCCTGGCCAACGGCACGGCCGGCAACGCCGTCGCCTTCGCCGGCTCCACGGTGATCATCGCGCTGCTGGCGCTGAACGTCACCGGCATCCCGTTCCTCGGCCTCATGGGCACGGTCGGCGCGTTCGCGGTGCTCATCGCCGTGCTCATCGCCGTGACCCTGATCCCCGCGCTCCTGGGCCTGCTCGGCCTGCGGGTCCTCGGCAAGCGCGACCGCGCGCGCCTCGGCACCCTCCACCACGAGGACACCGGCGCGAAGCCCATGGGCACCTGGCGCGCCGTGCTGACGGCGCTGGGCGCGATCGTCGCGCTGCTGATCGTCGCGATCCCCGCCCTGTCGATGCGCGTGGGCCTCCCCGACGGCGCGAGCGAACCCGAGGGATCGTACGCCTACGAGGCACACATCCTCACCGAGGAGGCGTTCGGAGCCGGCGCCAACGGCCCGCTCGTGGTCACCGCGACGCTCCCGGGCGACCAGTCCGACGCCGAGCAGCTCCAGGCGCAGCTCGAGATCGCCACCGTGATCTCGGAGCAGGACTCCGTGTTCGCGGTGGCGCCGATCGCGATCTCGGACGACGGCACCCTCGCCGCGTTCCAGGTGATCCCCGACGAGGGCCCCAACTCGGTGTCGACCGATCAGCTCGTGCGCGACCTGCGGGGGCTTCCGCCGGTCGAGGGCGAGTACGAGCTCGGCGTCGCCGGCCAGGCGGCGATCAACATCGACATCTCGGAGAACCTCGCCGATGTGCTGCCGCTGTACATCGCGGTCGTCGTCGGCCTGTCGCTGCTGATCATGATCGTCGTGTTCCGCTCGCTCCTGGTGCCGATCATCGCCACCGGCGGGTTCATCCTGTCGCTGTTCGCCACCTACGGCGCGACCGTCGCGGTGTTCCAGTGGGGCTGGGGCGCCGAGCTCATCGGCCTGCATTCGACCGGCCCGATCCTGAGCTTCCTGCCGGTGATCCTCGTCGGCATCCTGTTCGGCCTGGCCATGGACTACCAGCTGTTCCTGTCGTCGGGCATGCGGGAGGCCTACATCCACGGCTCCTCCGCGCGCCTCGCGGTCATGAAGGGCGTGCGTGCCGGCCGGGCCGTCGTGACGGCCGCGGGCCTGATCATGGTGTCGGTGTTCGGCGGGTTCATCTTCGCCGAGTCGGTCATGATCCGCTCGATCGGGTTCGGCCTCGCCTTCGGCGTGCTGCTCGACGCCTTCGTCGTGCGGATGCTGCTGATGCCGGCGCTCATGCACCTGCTGGGCCGATCGGCCTGGTGGCTGCCGAAGTGGCTGGACCGCATCATCCCCAACGTCGACGTCGAGGGCGCCAAGCTCGAGCGGGCGCACCACGCGCCGTGGGTCGAGGATGACGACACGGGCGAGGGCGAGAAGCGCCCCGCATCCGAGTCCGCCCCGGTCTGACCGATGACAGCGGCCCCCGCCTCGATCGAGGCGGGGGCCGCTTCCGTTGTCTCAGGAGACGAAGCGGATCGTCATCGGGTACTGGTACCACTGCCCCTGGTTCGCCTTGACGGCGGCGATGATCGAGAAGACCAGCGCCAGGATGCCGGCGGCGATCAGCACGAAGATGCCGACGATCACGAACGTGAGGATGTAGCCGGCGACGTACACGATGAGCAGCGTCAGCTGGAAGTTCAGCGCCGTCGCGGTGTGGGCGCGCACGAAGGGGCCGCGGTCCTTCAGCACGAGGTAGCCGATCAGCGGCGCGATGAATCCGAAGAAGAGTCCGCCGAGGTGGATGAGGGTGGCCCACATCTTCTCGTCGGCGGGGCTCATGCTCGGCGGAGGCGGGGGCCCGTAGGGCGGCGGCGGGTACTGGGTCACGAGGCCAGCGTAGAGGGCGAGCGGCCTCCCGGGGGCCGCGCGCTCTCGACCCCCGGGAGGCCGGCATCCGCGCCACGATCTCGGAGCTCGGGTCCTACACTGGCGCGGTCGGGCGTCTGCCGACGGCGCCCGCGTCAGCGAGCGGCAGCGAGCGGCAGCGAGCGGCAGGAGGAACGGCGATGGGCGAGAAGATCAGGCAGCGGACGCTCCCCGGCGTGTACCGGGCGGAGGTGACCGACAACGTCGATCCGCTCGGGAGCGGGCGCGTGGAGGTGCGGCTCGTCCGCCCCCAGGGCGACCCGGGGCGCGAGGTGCGCATGTGGGCGCCGTGGTGCTCGCCGTACGCCGACGACGGTCAGGGGCTTCAGGTCCTGCCCGAGGTCGGCAGCGACGTGGTCATCGCGTTCGAGGCCGGCGACCTCGCCCACCCGATCGTCCTCGGCGCCGTGTGGGGTTCCGGCGACGCCCTGCCCGAGCCGCCGCATCCGGCGAACGACGTGCGGGTCCTGCAGACCCGATCCGGCAGCCGACTCGAGTTCGACGACGCCGCGTCAGCGCCGGCGGTCCGGCTGACGACGGCCGCGGGGCACAGCGTCGTGCTCGAAGACGACCAGGTGACCATCAGCCACGGCAGCGGCAGCACGATACGGCTGACGGCAGCCACCATCGAGATCAGCGCGAGCGGCCCGGTGAAGGTCCAGGCGCCCATGGTCGACGTGTCGGCTCCCCTCGCGAGGTTCGACGGCACGGTCACGTGCACGACCCTCATCGCCAGCGCGTCGGTCGTCTCGCCGGCCTATACCCCGGGCGTCGGCAACATCATGTGACCGTCCGCGCGGCATCCCTCAGCGGCTCGCCCACCACCGCGGCAGGTCCGCGATCGAGTCGATGACCGCGTCGGGGGTGACGTCGCCGTCGAGATCCGCCGGCGAGAACTTCCCCGTCCGCACCAGCACGCCGGTCAGTCCGGCATGCTGGGCGCCGCCGACGTCGGTGCGCACGTCGTCGCCGACCATGACGGCATCGCCGGGAGCGACCCCGAGCGCCGCCGCGGCGGCGTCGTAGAACCGCGCATCGGGCTTGCCGAGCACGACGGCGTCGCGACCGGTCGCGTACTCCAACGCACGCACGAACCCGCCCGCATCCATCCGCAGACCGTCTTCGGCGCGCCAGTAGCGGGTCAGTCCGAGGGCGATCAGCGGTATCGCCGGATCGCTCATGAGCAGCCGGAACGCGCGGTTGAGCGTCGCGAAGTCCCACGACGGGCCGAGGTCGCCGACGACGACCGCGCCCGCACCCTCCTCGGCCCCGGGATCCAGCGCATCGAGCCCGGCGAACTCGGCCGCCGTGACGTCGGGCACGAACAGGGCCGGGGTGCCGACGCCGCGCTCGCGCAGCCAGTCGGATGCGGCGACGGCGGGGGTGAGCACGTCGTCGGCATCCGCCTCGATGCCGAGCCGACGGAGCTTGTCGACGATGGCGCCGCGCGGACGCGACGTGGTGTTCGTCAGGTACCGGAACGGGATCTGCTCGGCCGCGAGCCACGCGACGGCGTCGGCGGCACCGGGCACCGCTTCGTCGCCCACGTACAGGACGCCGTCGAGATCCAGCAGCACACCGGTCATGCCTCCATGATGCGCCGCCCGGCCGACGCGCGCCTACGACGCCGGCGGGATGCTCGCGTTGATGGCCTTGATGTCGACGTAGTTGTCGAACACCTCGGGGCCCTGCTCGCGGCCGAGGCCGGATGCCTTGTACCCGCCGAAGGGGCTCGCGAGGTCGGGAGCGTAGCCGTTGACCCCGACCGTGCCGGTCTGGATGCGGCGTGCGATCCCCAGCCCACGCTCGATGTCCTGTGAGAACACCGCGCCGCCGAGCCCGTACGTCGAGTCGTTCGCCAGGGCGACCGCCTCATCGTCGCCGTCGTGCTCGAGCACGGTGACCACGGGCCCGAACACCTCCTCCTGTGCGATCTGCGAGTCGGGCGAGGCCCCCGTGAGGATCGTGGGCTCGTAGAACGTGCCCTGCTCGCCCGGCAGGTCCCGTCCGCCGGTGAGGATGCTGGCCCCCTCCGCCTTCGCGCGGTCGACCATCGACCGCACGCGGGACCGGATGCGCTCGGACACGAGCGGTCCGAGCTCGGTGTCCTCGCGGTGAGGATCGCCGTGCCGGAACGAGCGCGCGATGTCCACGAGACCGTCCACGAACTCGTCGCGCCGGCCGCGCGGCACGAGCACGCGCGAGAGCAGGAAGCACGTCTGCCCCGAATTCATGAACGACATCGTGCGCAGCGTCGCGAGGGTGACGTCGAAGTCGGCGTCGTCGAGGATGACCGCCGCCGACTTGCCACCCAGCTCCAGCGTCACCGGGACGAGCCGCTCACCGCCGATGCGCGCGATCTGCCGGCCGGCGGCGGTCGAGCCGGTGAACGCGATCTTGTCGACACCGGGGTGTCGCACGAGCGCGTCGCCGGTGTCGCGGCCGCCGGTGACGATGTTGACGACGCCGTCGGGGATGCCCGCGGCCTCGACCGCCTCGGCGAGGATGAGGGCGTCGAGCGGCGTTTCGCCCGCGGGCTTGATCACGACGGTGCAGCCGACCGCGAGGGCCGGGGCGAGCTTGGTCGTCAGGAGCGACTGCGGGTAGTTCCACGGCACGATGAGGCCGGCCACGCCCAGCGGCTCGCGGCGGATGATCGACGAGCCGGGACCGAGGACGTTCGCGCGGTCCTGCTCGAAGGCGTAGTCGCGGATGAGACCGGCGAAGTACCGCAGGTGCGCGGCCGGCACGATGCCGTTCATCGGCCGGGACAGCGTGCGCGGCTGCCCCATCTCGTCGGTCACGAGGTCGGCGATCCGGTCGCCCCGCCGCTCGAGTTCGTCCGCGAGGCGCTCCATCGCCGCCGCGCGCTCCTCGACGCCCATGCGCGACCACGGGCCGGACTCGAATGCCTCCCCCGCCGCGGCGACGGCCGTCGCGACGTCGTCGGCGTCGCCGTCGACCGCCGTGCCGACGAGTTCGCCGGAGTACGGGTTGTGCACCTCGATCCGCGCGTCCGAATGCGCGGTGACCCAGCGCCCTCCTGCGAACAGCCGGTCCTCGACCGGTGCGACGGTGATGGTCATGGCGGCACCTCCTCGTGTCCGCCTTCTTCGATACCCTGCCCGGCACCCGTTGTCACCGGGGTTTCCGTCCGGCGGATGGACATCCGCATCCGGCCGCCGCGTGCTCGTCGGCGCGAGCGGGGCGGCACCCGCTATCGCCGCAGGACCTCGCGCGCAACTGTGACGTCCTCGAGCGCGATGGGGTCGATCTCGACGCCGATGCCGTGCCCCGTCGGCACGCGGACGTGGCCGTCCTCGAGCGTGATCGGCTCGGTGACGATGTCGCGCGTGTAGAACCTGTTCGACGCCGAGATGTCGCCGGGCAGCGTGAAACCCGGGAGCGCGGCGAGCGCGGCGTTGACCGATCGCCCGATGCCGGTCTCGAGCATCCCGCCGCACCACACCGGGATGCCGGCGCTCTGGCACAGGTCGTGGATCGCGACCGCCTCGAGATAGCCGCCGACGCGTCCCGCCTTGATGTTGATGACCGATGCCGAGCCCAGCGCGAGCGCATCGGCGGCTGCCTTGCGCGACGTGATCGACTCGTCGAGGCACATCGGCGTCGTCAGGTGCCGCGCGAGCGCCGCGTGGTCGACGAGGTCGTCCTCCTGCAGCGGCTGCTCGATCAGCAGCAGATCGAACCGGTCGAGCTCGGCGAGCGTGTCGATGTCGGCGAGCGTGTACGCCGAGTTCGCATCGACCTGCAGCGGGATGGCGCCGAACGCGTCGCGCACGGACGCCGTGTCGCCGACGTCGCGGCCGGGCTTGATCTTGATCTTGATGCGCACGTAGCCGTCGTCGAGGTAGCCGCCGACGGCCTCGACCAGAGTCGCCGGGTCGCGCTGGATGCCGACCGAGACGCCGCTGGGGACGCGGTCGCGCTCCGCGCCGAGGTACTCTCCGATGCCGCGCGACTCGGACCGCAGCGCCGCGTCGAGCACGGAGAGCTCGAGCCCGGCCTTGACCATGCGATGCCCTTTGAACGGCTCCAAGACCGTCGCGACGTCCTCGGGGGCGAGCGTGCGACGGTCCAGCAGCGCCGGGATCAGCCAGCGCAGCGCCACGTCCCACGCACCGTACGTGTACTCGCTCGAGTACAGCGGGGCGTCCTGCGTGACGATCTCACCCCAGCCGTCGCCCTCCGACGTGAGCGCCCGCACGACGATCACCTCGCGGA
Organism: Microbacterium thalassium; assembly: GCF_014208045.1. Classification (NCBI taxonomy): domain Bacteria; kingdom Bacillati; phylum Actinomycetota; class Actinomycetes; order Micrococcales; family Microbacteriaceae; genus Microbacterium; species Microbacterium thalassium. The sequence goes on along the minus strand of NZ_JACHML010000001.1, from coordinate 1,118,751 downwards.
CGGTCTCGGTGCCGAAGGACGTGGTGAACGGGGAGACGAGGGGGAGATGCAGAACGCGCAGCTCGACCCCCTCGAGGGCGACGGATGCCGCGGGTCGGGCGATGGGCATGGGGCCAGCGTACGCGGGCCCGGGTCGGCCCCACTGGCGGCGCGGGCCGCCTCAGTGGGCGAGGGCGCGGGCGGGCGTCTCGGTGCGCAGCGGGATGAAGGTCGCGCGTGCCGTGCGCGGCCGCATCCGCCGGGCGGCAGGCGACGGGCGCCGGCGCGCGCGATGGATCAGTGCGGCGAGAACCTCTGCGGGTGCGGACATGGCGTGCTCCTCTCGGGTCCGTCGTCTGTGAGACGCGCGTCCCCGCGCTCCATGACGCGGAACGGCCCCTCGACCCCGAAGAGTTCCGCAGACCCCGCCTGATACACCGGCGCGCGGGCGCCGCCCCGTCCGACGGTCGGAGAATGCGCCGAACGTCGGCGGATCCGAGAGCGAATTCTCCGACGCAGCGCGCGCCGACGTCGGTGACCCCGGCCACCGACATCCGCGGTTCAGGGGCGGACGAGCAGGTAGCCCCGGTCGTCGTCGAAGCCGCCGATGACGAGGCCGTCGCCGAGGTGGTCCACGATCTGGTCCCGGACGCGCACGCGCCACAGCGCCGCCTCCATCCCGTTGGCGGCTCTGATCGCCTCGATGTCGTGGGGGACTTCGACCGACGCGACCACGTCGTCATCCGGCGGCGTCGGCACGGGGCGGGCGGCGACCGCCCACGAGACCATGATGCGGTCGGATTCGTCGCCGCGGTTCACGCCGTCGTCCATCGGGCCGTAGTGGTTGACGAGGTACTCCGTCACGCGCGTCCCGAGGATCCGCAGGTTGAAGTGGGCGTTGCGGGCGACGAGGGGGTCGAACGTCCACGTGATGTGGCCGACCTGCCGGGCGAGCGCCCACTCGCGCTGGTGCTGCTTGAGCACGCGGCCCAGGCCCTTGCTGCGGTACGGCGGCAGAACCCCGGTGATGTGGCTGTGCATCGAGCGCGCCGACGGCTCCGCGAAGAACGCGACGGAAGCCCCGATCATGCGGCCGTCGGTGTAGAGGCCCATCGCGTAGTTGCCGGCGTGGGCGAGGGCGCGCAGCAGGTTGGGCGGCATGCCCGACCGATCGCCGCCCCACACCTCGGCCAGCACTGCCGAGGCGTCGAAGACCTGCTCGACGGTCTCGAGAGGGCGGATGCTGATGCCCGGCGGCGTCTCGGAGGTCAGCTCGGCCATGGCGCCCAGACTACGCCGAACGCGTCGCGGGGCGTCCTCCCGGAATCTCGATGACGCCGGTCGTCGGATTCTCGACGCCCGCCGTGATGACGTGCTCGGCGAACAGCCCCGGCCATGCCATGACGCCGTAGGGGGTGCGGGCGACCACGAGGCGGCTGTGCGGCAGCGTCTCGTTGAGCTTCGTGGCGGTGCGCAGCGGATGCGTGTGGTCTCCCGTCCACGCCAGGATCAGCGTCGGCACCGTGATGTTCGCGATGTGCTCCCGGGGCGGGAGGTCGGTCGTGGCGGCTCCGCGCAGCACCGTCGGAAGCAGCACCTCGGGCACGGCGGGGCCCGTCAGCGGCGCCTCGGCGAGAGCCGGCGGCACCGGCGTCGTGCTGCCGAGCTCGACGAACGCGGCGACGCCCGAGGCCTCGATCAGGTCGGCGTTCGACAGATAGGTCTCCGCCTGCGCACGCCGGGTGCCCCACGCGGTCGGCGGCAGCATGAGCGTGAGGCTGTCGAACCGCTCGATGTCGCGCAGCACCGCGTGCAGCAGCGTCCCGGTGCCCATCGAGGGCCCGAGGCCGTGGACGGTCTCACCCGGAGCCACGTGGTCGAGGACGGCCAGCAGATCGTCGGCGAGCCTCTCCCACGCGTAGTGTGCGGGGTCGTCGGTTCCCGTGGAGCCGCCGTGGCCGCGAGCATCGACGCGCAGCACGCGGTGCCCGTTGAGCGCCCGACCGAGGTCCAGACCCAGGTGCGCGTCGCGGTGACGACTCGACATGAGGCCGTGCAGCTGTACGACGAGAGGACCGACCTCCCCCGAGATCTCGAAGTCGAGAACCGCTCCGTTGACCAGGACTGCGGGCACGGCACCTCCGGTGTTGGGGAAAAACGTCGAAACGCGAAACCTAGACCCCCTACACTACGGCGAATGCGATTGACGAATGTCCGCCACATGACGCTCCCGCCCGGGCGCGTGCGCAGCTATGCCCTGCGCGTGGCCGATCGCGACGGGTCGCGACTGCCGGTGTCGTTCGATCAGGGCCGCCATGTGGGCGGCGGGGACCGCGCGGGATCGTGGATGGCGATCGCCTTCCGGCTGCCCGAGGGCACCGATCCCGCAGCCCTCGCGGCTGCCTGGCGCGCGGTCGTCGAGCGCCATGGGACGCTGCGCACCGTGTTCTCGCTGGAGGAGGACGGGCACGTCGCCCTGCACGGCGCCGTGATGGCCGAGGGCGAATGGGTCGAGCACGACGCCCCCGCCGACCGCCTCACGCGCGACGTCGTGCGCGACGTGTTCGACGCGGAGTGCCGCCCGTTCTCGCATCCGTCCCACCGCCTGCTGCTCGTCGAGCCGCCCGCGGATGCCGAGGACCGCCGTCCCGCGATCGTCATCGGCTCCGACCACGCTCATGTCGACATGTGGTCGCTGCTCGTGATCGTCCACGACCTCGTGCAGTGCCTCGACGACATCCGTGCCGGACGCGAGCCCGGAGCCACGATGGAGCCCGCCGAGCCGTTCGCGCTGCACACGGCGCTGCTGGATTCCCGCGACCCGGCGCCCGAGGAGATCACCCGCCGGTGGGCCGAGATCCTCGACGCCGAGGGCGGCACGATGCCGCTGTTCCCGCTGCCTCTGGGCGACCTGTCGCACCTGCGGCCGGCGATCGTCGAGGTGCGCGACGTGCTGTCGGGCGAGGAGATGGATCTCTTCACCGCCCGCGCGCACGATGCCGGCGTCGGAGCCGCGGCTCTGGCGATGTCGCACCTCACGCGGGTGACGCGCGAACTCTCGGGCGCACCGCTGCGGGCGGTCTTCCCGGTGCACAGCCGGTTCGAGCGCCGCTGGCACGACTCGGTCGGCTGGTTCATCACGAACTCGGTCATCGAATGCACGGATGCCGACCCGTCCGCGTGCGCGTCGGCACTGCGTCAGTCGATGGCGCTCGGCTCGCATCCCCTGGGCCCGATCCTCGCCCCCTACGGCGGGATGCCGGTCGCGCCGGGCATGTTCGCGCTGTCGTGGCTCGACACCCGGCGCCTGCCGGTCGCCCTCTCGGACGACCTGCAGATCCAGTACGTCTCGAGCGTCATCGAGTCCGACGACGTCATGGTGTGGTTCATCGTCAACGACGCGGGGCTGCACCTGCGCTACCGGTGCCCCGACACCCCCGAGGCCCACGCGAGCGTCGGGCAGTGGATGGATGCCGTGTGCGCCGCGCTGCGCACCCCGCTCGACGCTCCCGTGCCCGCGGCGTCGCACTGATCTGCGTCATCCGACCCGCGAGCACACCGCGCGCCGATAGCCTGACTCGGTGAACCGGGAAGAGCATCAGCGCAGGAGACTCACCCGGATCCCACCCCAGGGCCTGATCGTGGCCGTGCTGGCGCTGGCCGGCCTGGCGTCCTCGTTCATGTTCACGCTGGTCGTGCCGATCCAGTCGAAGCTGCCCGAGCTGCTGGACGCGAGTCGCGAGGACACCGCCTGGGTGGTCACCTCGACACTCGTCGCCGGCGCCGTGATCACGCCGATCTCGGGGCGGCTCGGCGACATGTACGGCAAGCGCCGGATCCTGCTGGTGCTCGCCGCGTCCCTCGTGGCGGGGTCGGTCATCGCGGCGCTGTCGCCGGGCATCGCGGGGGTGATCGTGGGACGCGCGCTGCAGGGCGCGTTCGTCGGAGCGGTGCCGCTGGGGATCTCGATCCTGCGGGATGTGCTCCACGAAGACCGCGTCGACTCCGCCATCGCCCTGATCAGCGCGACACTCGGCGTCGGCGGCGCGCTGGGTCTTCCCGTCAGCGCCTTCATCACCGAGCGCGCCGACTGGCACGCGGTGTTCTGGGTGGCCGGCGCGATCGGCGCGGTCGTCTTCATCCTGGTGCTGTGGATCGTGCCGGTGAGCGTGCTGCGCACGGCCGGGCGCTTCGACTACGTCGGCACCGCGGGCCTCGCGATCGGTCTGGTCGGCATCCTCCTGGCGATCTCGCGCGGCAACGAGTGGGGCTGGACGGCGCCCGCCACCCTCGCGACGGGCCTGGGCGGAGCACTCGTGCTGCTCCTGTGGGGCTGGTACGAGCTGCGCATCCCCGAGCCGCTCCTGGATCTGCGGGTCGCCGCCCGGCGCCCGGTGCTGCTGACCAACATCGCCTCGGTGGCGATGGGCTTCGCCCTGTTCGCGTCGAACGTCGCCTATCCCCAGATCCTCGAGTTGCCCGTCGAGGCGGGCGGGTTCGGCCTGTCGCTGCTGGCCGCGAGCCTGGTCGTCATGCCCTCGGGCGTGGTGATGATGGTGCTCTCGCCGTTCTCGGGCCGGATCGCGCGCACGGTCGGCCCGAAGCTGCTGCTGGTGCTCGGCGCGATCTCGCTCATCGTCGCGTACGGGTTCACGCTGCTGTTCTCGAGCGAGGTGTGGCAGCTGCTCGTCGCCAACATCCTCGTCGGCATGGGCATCGGCTTCGGCTACGCGGCGATGCCCATGCTCATCATGCGGTCGGTCCCCCAGTCCGAGACCGGCGCGTCGAACGGGCTCAACGCCCTGTTCCGCTCGCTCGGAACCAGCAGCGCGGCCGCCGTCATCGGAGCCGTGCTCGCGACCTACGCGGTCGAGTACGAGGGCGTCCCGGTGCCGACCCCGCAGGGCTTCCAGATCTCGTTCGTGATCGGCGGCGTCGTCGCGGTCGTCGCCCTCGTCATCGCGCTGCTCATCCCCCGCCACCGGGACCCGCAGGAGCGGCATCCGTCGCTGCCGGAGTGATGCGGCATCCGTCCCTGCCGGGGTGACGCCGCTGGGGCTGTCGCACCCGTGAAGGCGGGTCTACCCTGACGCCATGAGCAGGCGCGAAGACCGGGAAGAGCCGTACGAGGTGCCGGTCGGGCCGCCCGACGGAGCGACCGCGGCGGGACGCACCGGAGGCGATGACGCGGCGGATGCGAGCGGCACGGACGCGGTCCACATCTCGGCGCCCGAGCACCTCGACGCGCGGCACGATCGCGGCTTCTTCGGCCAGCCGCGCGCGCTCGCGCACATCTTCGGCGTGGAGATGTGGGAGCGGTTCAGCTTCTACGGCATGCAGGGCATCCTGCTCATCTACATGTACTACTCGGCCGCGGAGGGCGGCCTGGGGATCGACCAGGGCATCGCGACCGGCATCGTCGGGGCGTACGGCGGCAGCGTGTATCTCGCCACGATCCTCGGCGCGTGGCTCGCCGACCGGCTGTTCGGCTCGGAGCGCGTGCTGTTCTACAGCGCGATCGTCATCATGGCGGGGCACATCGCGCTCGCGGTGCTGCCGAACGTGCTGGGCCTCGGCATCGGCCTCGTCCTCATCGCGCTCGGCTCCGGCGGGCTCAAGGCGAACGCGACGGCCGTCGTCGGCACGCTCTATACGGCCAAGGACCCCCGGCGCGATGCCGGCTTCTCGCTGTTCTACCTGGGCATCAACCTCGGCGCGCTGCTCGGGCCGCTCATCACCGGCCTGCTGCAGTCGTCCATCGGCTTCCACTGGGGCTTCGGCGCCGCCGCGGTCGGGATGGCGGCGGGACTCGTGCAGTACTCATTCGGCCGCCGAGAGCTGCCCCCGCAGTCCCGCGAGGTCGCGAACCCCCTGCCGCGCAAGCGATACGGCGTCGTCGCGGGGATCGGCGCGGCGGGTCTCGTCCTCGTCGTGCTCGCGGTGATGCTCGGGGTGGTCCGCGCCGACAACCTCGCCGGCGTCGTGATCGTCGTGACCCTCGTCGCCGCGGTCGCGTACTTCTTCGTCATCATCTCGTCGCGCTTCATCACGCCGGTCGACCGCTCGCGGATGTGGGGCTTCCTGCCGCTCTTCGTCGTCAACGTCGGCTTCTGGTCGCTGTACCAGCAGCAGTTCACGGTGCTCACGGTCTACTCCGACCAGCGCCTGGACCGCGACATCTTCGGCTGGACCATGCCGGTGTCGTGGATCAACTCGATCAATCCGGTGTTCGTGATCGTCCTGTCGGGCGTCTTCGCGGCGGTGTGGACGCGACTGGGGAATCGCGCGCCGTCGGCGCCTACGAAGTTCGGGATCGGAACCGTCGTCATGGGCGGCGCGTTCCTGCTCTTCCTGCCGTTCGCGGGCGGCGGGGCGAACTCGACGCCGCTGATCGCGCTCGTCGGCATCCTGCTGGTATTCACGGTCGCCGAGCTGTTCATCTCGCCGCCCGGGCTCTCGGTGACCACGAAGCTCGCCCCCGAGCGCTTCCACACCCAGATGGTGTCGCTGTACTTCCTGTCGGTCGCGCTCGGCACGGCGATCGCCGGCTGGCTCGCGCAGTTCTACGACCCCGACGACGAGGTGCCCTACTTCACGGTGCTGGGATTCATCGCGATCGGCATCGGCATCGCGCTGCTCCTGGCCGTCAAGCCGGTGCTGGCCCTCATGAAGGGGGTGCGATAGCGGCCATGCGTCGCGTGAGCCGCGCGCGGTCCACGGCACCGAGCGCGGGCATCGTCCGTCACGTCACCCGGTACGCGACGTAGCGCACGCGGTTCGCCTCGCGGATGTATGAGGCGATGTACACCGAGCGCTCGAGCTCGGGCCGCGACGCGCACTCGAGGGTGAGGGCGGCACGGAAGTAGTACGCCGCGGGATCGACGTCCTCGCCGCGGAGCAGGGACTCCAGCACCGCCGGGTCGCCGCTGCGCACACCCGCGGCTCGGATGTAGAGCAGCGTCCCGTCGGTCGCACGGGCGCTGTAGCGCCCGTCGATCTCGATGCTCCCGTCCGCGCGCACGGTCTGCCAGTCCGCGCCGCCCGCGAGGATCTCGCCCTCGAACGCGCCGCTGATCGACCCGCCGACGACCGGGATGATGCGCCGATGCCCGGCGCGGGTCATCCCGTGGTCCTCGAGAGCGCCGAGGTCGGCGATCACCTCGAACGCCGGCTCGAGCGCGGGGACCGGAGGCGACGTCATCGTGACCACACCGGCAGGGAGATGCGCGTGCCCGCGGCACCGCCGTGGGCGAGCTCCTGGTGCGCGACGACGGTGCGGACGGCGTCGAACGCGGGCTCGCCGGTGCCGGGGTTCCGTGCGTAGCGCGGGTGCGCGCCCGAGCTGATCTGGACGCCCACCCGGTGCCCGGCGGCGAACCGGTGGAACGTCGGCCACAGCGACACCGCCACCTCGCGGAAGCCGTCGGCATCGGGCACGGGGTCGGTCTCGGCGGTGCCGACCGAGCCGATGCGGCGGATGCCGTCGCACACCGTCATCGACCGGCCGTCGGGGTGCACGTCGGTGATGCGCACGAACACGTCGAAGCTCTGGGCGCTCGAGCGGATCCGCACCGTCGCGACCGGTTCTCCCGCGACGTCCAGCGGCTCGGCGAGCGGGTCGGTGCGGAAGGCGACCACGTCGGTGCGCTTCTCGTGATCGGCGTTGTCGACGGGCTCGGTGTCGGGCAGCAGACTCGGACCGCCCAGGGCGGGCGTCGGGTCGTCGGGGTCGTACGTGTACGACGTGAGCCCGGTGGGTGCGACATCCGTGGCCATTCCTCCGCCGGCGACGAGGAACCAGTCCTGCGGCGCCGATCCCGGAGGCGGCCACTCGGCGAGGTCGAACCACCGCCCCGCGCCCGTCTCGTAGGCGCGGACCGGGGCCGTGCGATCCCACTCGTCGCCCAGGAACGTCTCGCGCAGGAAGGCCACCCCTTCGCGCAGAGCCACCGCCGACATGTCCGGTGACCGGTGACCCCATGGCCCGATCGTCAGACGCGGCGGGTTCCCCGCGTCGACGAGCTGCCGGTAGCTGCGCAGCTGCCAAGGCGTGAAGATGTCGTGCCAGCCGGCGATCATGAACACCGGCGAGGCGACCTCCGGCACGGAAGCGGTGTGCGACTGCTGCGTCCAGTACTCGTCGGCGAGGCTCTCGTGGCGGATCCACTCTTGGTACCAGCGGATGGGGTGACCCGTGGCAGCGGTGTCGCCCAGACTGAGCGGCAGCACGTCGAACGCCTTCTCGAGCCGACGGTCCGGCAGCACGAACGACAGCATCGCGAGCCCGCCGCGCTCCATGCCGTCGATCCCGCGACTCCACCCGAGCGCATTGCGCAGCGCCAAGGCGCCGTGGTCCCACGTGACGGCCCCGAAGTCGGGCATCGTCACCTGGAAGACGAGCGCCTCGGGCGCGTCTTCGGGATCCTCGCGAAGCATCCGTCCCGCCGCGGCCCATTCCGCGTAGCCCATGTAGCTCACGCCCGAGGTGGCCAGGCGCCCGGTGAACCACGGCTGCCGGCGCACCCAGCGATAGGTGGCGATGCCGTCGCGCTGCTCATCGACCTGCGGATGGAAGACCCCGCCGGAGCCGTGTGTGCCGCGGCACGTCTGGAAGAGGACCGTGAAGCCCTCGTAGACCAGGACGCGCGCCATGCTGCCGATCGGCCCGCGCCGGCCGTAGGGGCTGCGGATCACGATCGTGGGGAGCGACCCGTCCGCACCGACCGGCTGATACAGGTCGGCGAGCAGCTCGACCCCGTCATCCATCGGAACGCGGAGATCCTTCGTGACCTGCACCTCATACGGGCCGAGCCGCGCTCCGCCGTGGGCGCGTCGATCCATCGCGCGCGTGATCCGCTGACGCAGTGTGGGCATGCCGCCTCCTCGCGGTCCGCCTCGAGCCTACGGACCCTGCCATGGTGGCACCGGTCGACCCGTTGGGCTACGGGGACCGACGTGATCTCGGACAGCGCCTCGACGCGGCGCACGCGTGGGGCACCAGCAACGTGGTGACCGAAGATTCCGTCACCTGTGCTCCGTCGGCGTCCATGCCCTCACCCTGGAGGTTCTGCGTGGCGGGGCGCAGGGCCTCATCGGTCGGGCGACGAAGCGTACTCGACACGCGCCGGGGTGACGAGGACGGGTGCGGGGACCGCGCGCACCGCGCCGGTGAGCTCGATCCGGACCTGGTGGGCGGTGTCCTCGCTGGAGCGTCCGAGCGTCAGCACGATCCAGCCGGGTTCGACGATGCGCTGGAGGTCGACACCGGTGAACACGGTCCGTTCGGCGTCGACGAGGAACGTCACCCGCGCGCTCTCACCGGGTTCGAGGGATACGCGCCGGTACCCGATGAGGGCTCGCACCGGTCGCGTGACCTGCGCGACCTCGTCGGTGAGGTACAGCTGGACGACCTCATCACCGGGGCGGTCCCCGATGTTGGTGACCGTGACACCGACCTCGAACGCACCGTCTGTCGGAACCCGAGTCGCGGATGCGCGCGGCTCGGCGTACCGGAACGACGAGTACGACAGCCCGTGGCCGAACGGGAACAGCGGACTCGGGTCGAGGTTCGAGATGCCGTCGCTGAATCGTCCCAGGGGCGGGGTGAGATAGGTCCCCGGCTGCCCGCCGGGCGTGCGCGGGATGCCGACGGGCAGCCGGCCGGACGGGTTGACGTCGCCGGCCAGCACGCGTGCGATCGCACCGCCGCCCTCCTCGCCGGGCATGAAGGCCTGGACGATCGCCGCGCAGCGGTCGACGTACGCGCCGAGCGCGTAGGGGCGCCCCGAGACGACGACGAGCACCACCGGCGTGTCGGTGGCGAGGATCGCCTCGACGAGCTCGCCCTGGACGCCGGGCAGCGTCAGATCCTCTGCGTCGCAGCCTTCGCCGGAGGTGCCGCGGCCGAACAGACTCGCGAGGTCGCCGACAGTCACGATGGCGACATCCGCCTCTGTGGCGGCGGCGACCGCGGCCCCGATTCCGGAGCGGTCCGACTCCAGAATCGGCACACCGGGACGGTGGATGATCGTCGACGTGTCGAACGTCTCCTGAAGCGCGGCCGCGAGGGAGCGGACGGGCACGCCCGTGCCGTCGGCCGTGTAGCGAGCCAGCACGTGGATCGGGAACGAATAGCAGCCGAGGAACGTCCGCGGCTCGCCGGCGGACGGCCCCACGACGGCGATCCTGCGCGGTTCGCGCCCGAGCGGCAGGATGCCGCCGTTGGAGAGCACGGTGATGGACTTCTCGGCGATCTCGCGCGCGATCTCACGGTTCTCCGGGCGGTCGAGGTCGATTCCCATCCCATCGCCGGTCTCGGCCGGGACCGGCGACCACCCGGGGTCGAGAAGCCCCAGCGCCGCCTTCTGGGTGAGCACGCGCAGCGCGGCACGATCGACGTACGCCTCGTCGAGTGCGCCCGACTCGACCATCGGGACGAGCCTGCCGTAGGCGTCGGTCTCGGGCAGCTCGACGTCGATGCCCGCCGTCAGCGCGACCGCACCGGAGGCCGCCCGGTCAGCAGTCACGCGGTGCATCATGTCGAGGAACGCCACTGCGCCGTAGTCCGAGACGACGGTTCCCGCGAAGCCCCAGGTGTCCCGCAGCACCCTGGTGAGCAGCTGCGGCGAGGCGGCCGCGGGCAGTCCATCGATGTCGGAGTAGGAGTTCATGACCGAGCCCGCGCCGCCCTCGCGCACCGCGATCTCGAACGGCGTGAGGATGACGTCCGCGAACTCGCGGGGCCCGATGCCGACCGGAGCGTGGTTGCGCCCCGCCTTCGACGCGGGATAGCCCGCGAAGTGCTTGAGCGTCGCAATGATCCCGCTGGACTGCAGGCCCCTCACGTACGCCGCGCCGAGGGTGCCGACGAGGTACGGATCCTCGCCGATCGTCTCCTCCACGCGACCCCAGCGGTAGTCGCGCACCACGTCCATCAGCGGCGACAGACCCTGGTGGACGCCGACGACGCGCATGTCGCGCCCGATGGCCGCCGCCATCCGCCCGATCGCATCCGGGTCGAACGTCGCGCCCCAAGCGATCGCCGCGGGGAACACGCTCGCCCGGTACGCCGTGAACCCGGTGAGGCACTCCTCATGGGCGATGGCGGGGATGCCGAAGCGCGACGCGGCGACGATCTCGGACTGCATCCTCCGGAGCACGGCCATGCCCTCGGCCGGTTCGAGGGGCACGGTTCCGAAGACGCGCGTCAGCTGACCGAGGCCCTCGGTGACGGCGTCGGCGAAGGGCCGGCGTGCGAAGTCGAACGCGGACTCCATCGGCGCGACGTCTCCCGCGGCCTCGGGCTCCTCGGGGCGCGGCCAGTAGCTGCCCAGCTGCGCGAGCTTCTCCGAGAGCGTCATCTCCGACAGCAGCGCCGCGGCCCGCGTCTCGGGCGCCGCGATCGTGTCATGCCACGGCTTCGTGGTGGGCTTCATCCCGCTCCTCGTCATTCAGGTCGAGTCCGGCTGCGGCCGCTCTGCACGCGCTGTCATGCACTCAGCAGACGCTTCTCGAAGACGCGCTCCGCCGCCCCGACGAGCAGCCGGTCTTCACCGAGCGCCGCCACCCGGACCTCCACGTCCTCGGCGTTCGCCGACATGGCCTGCGACCGCACCTCACCGGTGAACGACGGCAGGTCGCGCGCCGCGAGGATCGCGAGGAATCCCCCCACGACGACAACCGAGGGATTGAGCACATTCACCGCGTTGGCGAGCGCGGTGGCGAGGATCCGGAGCTGCCGGTCGAGCTCGCCGTCCTCGATGCCGGTGAGGGCATCCGCGAGGTCGGCGTCGTCGGCGTGCGCCAGGTCGACGAGCGCGAGCAGCCGGGCACGCGTGACCTCGTCTTCGAGCACGCCGTCGGGCGTGCGGCGGTCGGCGGCGTCGACGATGCCGGGCCTGTTCTGCCCGAACTCCCCCGCATAACCGCTGCGACCGCGCACCAGCTGACCGCCGATGATCAGTCCGCCGCCGATGCCGCTGGCGCCACCGTTGAGATAGACGGCGTCTTCGACGCCGCGCGCCGCTCCGAAGAGGTGCTCGGCACGCGCACCGAGCGTCGCGTCGTTGTCGAGGTCTGCCGGCAGACCGGTGGCAGCCTCGACGAGGTCGCGCAGCGGGACGTCCCGCCAGCCGAGGTGCGGAGCGTCCCGCACGAGTCCGTCGCTCGCGCGTACGAGTCCCGGAACGGCGATCCCCACGCCGACGATGGTCGAATCCCGCAGGGCGTCCGACCCGGCGATCCACCGCGCGACGAGGTCGACGACGGCCCCCGGCGACGGCGCGGCCTCCTGCTCGATGCGCGCACGCGCACGCACGGAGCGATCGAGCCCGATCGCCGCGATCTCCACGGCGTCCACTTCGGGGTTGACGGCGATGGCGACGACATCGGCGGATGCGGCGACCACGGGCGAGGGCCGTCCGACGCGCCCCGCCTCGGGGGCGCGCTCCTGAACGAGTCCGGATTGCTGGAGCTCGGCGACGAGATCGCCGATCGTCGAGCGGTTCAGGCCCGTCGCAGCGGTGAGCGCGGCGCGGGACTGCGGACCGTCGACGTGGACGAGGCGCAGGACGCGGGCGAGGTTGCGCTGTCTGACACTTCCATCCACGCCCTCAGCATAGTATGTTGTTGTTCGCAACAAAACCGCGAAGGAGCGCGAAATGCCCACCCCCACCCCCGCCGACAAGTTCACATTCGGCCTCTGGACCATCGGCTACAACGGCACCGACCCGTTCGGTGGGCCCACCCGGAAGTCCCTCGACGTCGTCCACGCCGTGGAGAAGCTCGCCGAGCTCGGCGCCTACGGCCTGACCTTCCACGACGACGACCTCTTCGCCTTCGGCTCGACCGACGCCGAGCGTCAGACGCAGATCGACCGTCTGAAGGGCGCCCTCGCCGCCACCGGGCTGAAAGCCCCCATGGTCACCACCAACCTCTTCTCGGCCCCCGTCTTCAAGGACGGCGGCTTCACCTCGAACGACCGTCAGGTGCGCCGGTTCGCCCTGCGCAAGGTGCTGCGCAACCTGGACCTCGCCGCCGAGCTCGGCGCCGAGACGTTCGTCATGTGGGGCGGCCGCGAGGGCGCCGAGTACGACAGCGCGAAGGACGTCCGCGCGGCCCTCGAGCGCTACCGCGAGGCGGTGAACCTGCTCGGCGACTATGTCACCGACAAGGGCTACGGCATCCGCTTCGCGATCGAGCCGAAGCCGAACGAGCCGCGCGGCGACATCCTGCTCCCCACCGTCGGGCACGCGCTCGCGTTCATCGACTCGCTCGAGCGCCCCGAGCTCGTGGGCCTGAACCCCGAGGTCGGGCACGAGCAGATGGCGGGTCTGAACTTCGCCGCCGGCATCGCCCAGGCGCTGTACCACGGCAAGCTCTTCCACATCGACCTCAACGGCCAGCGCGGCATCAAGTACGACCAGGACCTGGTCTTCGGCCACGGCGACCTGCACAATGCCTTCGCGCTCGTCGACCTGCTCGAGAACGGCGGCCCGAACGGCGGACCGGCCTACACCGGCCCGCGCCACTTCGACTACAAGCCCAGCCGTACCGAGGACGAGACGGGCGTGTGGGACTCCGCTGCCGCGAACATGCGCACCTACCTGCTGCTCAAGGAGCGCGCCGCGGCCTTCCGCGCCGACCCCGAGGTGCAGCAGGCGCTCGAGGACGCGAAGGTGTTCGAGCTGTCGCAGCCGACCCTCGGCGACGGCGAGTCGTACGACGACCTGCTCGCCGACGCATCCGCGTACGAGGACTTCGACCCCTCGGTGTACCTCGGCGGCAAGGGCTTCGGCTTCGTGCGCCTGCAGCAGCTGGCCACCGAGCACCTGATGGGCGCGCGCGGCTGACACAGGCGCGCGCGGCCGGTCCAGGCGCGCGCCGCTGACACAGCATCCGTGTACCACTTCTGGTCGCCTGCGGCTTCGCCGGGCGACCAGAAGTGGGACACGATCACCCAGCACTCGCGGCTTCGGCCGGAGAAGAAGCCATCGAACCGATGAAGGAGCGACATGGCACTCGTGATGGGGGTCGACTCGTCGACGCAATCGTGCAAGGTCGTGGTGACGGATGCCGACACGGGCGCGATCGTGCGGCAGGGGCGCGCGGCGCACCCGGACGGCACCGCCGTCGATCCCGCGGCGTGGTGGACCGCGCTGCGAACGGCCGTCGCCGAAGCCGGCGGGCTTGACGACGTCGCCGCGTGGGCGATCGGCGGCCAGCAGCACGGCATGGTCGCGCTGGATGCCGACGGCCGCGTGATCCGCGATGCCCTGCTGTGGAACGACACCCGCTCGGCGGACGCGGCGGCAGACCTCATCGCCGAGTTCGGGGCCGAGGAGCTCGCCCGCCGCACCGGCCTCGTGCCCGTGGCGTCGTTCACCATCACCAAGCTGCGCTGGCTGCGCGACCACGAGCCCGAGAACGCGGCGCGCGTGGCCGCCGTCGCCCTCCCCCACGACTGGTTGACGTGGCGCCTGCGCGGCTTCGGCCCCGCCGGCGAGTCGCCGCGCGGCCCGGTGCTCGAGGAACTCGTGACGGACCGCTCGGATGCCTCGGGCACCGGCTACTGGGACCCCGCATCCGGCGGCTACGACCGCGAACTGCTCATCGCCGCGCTCGGCCAAGACGCGATCCTGCCGCGCGTGCTCGGCCCGACCGAATGGGTCGCCGATGCCGAGGGGCGCCGCGTGGGCGCGGGCGCGGGCGACAACGCCGGCGCCGCCCTGGGCCTCGGTGCGGGCCCCGGCGATGTCGTCGTCTCGATCGGCACAAGCGGCACGGTCTTCGCCGTCAGCGAGCAGCGCACGATCGATCCGACCGGCACGGTCGCCGGCTTCGCGGACGCCGACGGCCGCTTCCTGCCCCTGGTCGCCACCCTGAACGCCGCGCGCGTCCTGGACGCCATCGCCCGGCTTCTCGACGTCGACCACGACGAGCTCAGCAGGCTCGCGCTCGACGGGGAGCTCGGCGCTGGAGGGCTGACGCTCGTCCCCTATTTCGAAGGCGAGCGCACGCCGAATCTTCCCGACGCGACGGCGTCCCTCACGGGCATGACGCTCGCCTCGACGACACGGGAGAACCTCGCCCGCGCCGCCGTCGAGGGGATGCTGTCGGCCCTCGGCGCCGGGCTCGACGCCCTGCGCGGGCTCGGCGTGCCGCTGACCCGCGCACTGCTGATCGGCGGCGGCGCGCAGTCCGAAGCGGTGCGACGGATCGCGCCGCAGGTGCTTGGGATCCCCGTCGACGTACCGGCCCCCGCCGAGTACGTCGCGCTGGGCGCCGCCCGCCAGGCCGCCCGCATCGCCGCCGGCTCCTGATCACCACGTGCTCGATGCTGCGGATGCGGAGAGAATGGCAGGGTGAACGAGCAGGACGACGATCGAGACGGTGGCTGCGGAGCGGGATGCGGCTGCGGCACGCCCGGACGTGAGCAGTTCGTCTCGATCTCGCGTCCGTCGGACGCCCCCAGCACGGCGGGCGCGGGCGCGACGGATCGCCACACCATCGAGCAGGCGGTCATCCCGGCCGGCACGTTCGTCATGGGCGACTCCTCGGGCGACCGCAACGCCGGTGACGGCGAGGTCCCGCTGCACGAGGTGACGCTCGGCTCCTTCTCGATCGATGCCACGAGCGTCACGAACGACGACTTCGCGCGCTTCGTCGACGCGACCGGCTACGCCACCGAGGCCGAGACCTTCGGATTCTCGGCCGTCTTCCATCTGGCGCTCGCCGCGCCGGAGGAGGACATCCTGGGCCAGCCGCCCGGCACGCCCTGGTGGTTCGGCGTCAAGGGCGCCGACTGGCGGCATCCGGGCGGGCGCAACTCGTCGCTCGCCGGCCTCGGCGACCATCCCGTCGTCCATGTCTCGTGGAACGACGTCCAGGCCTACTGCGACTGGGCCGGCCGGCGCCTGCCCACCGAGGCCGAGTGGGAGTACGCCGCGCGTGGCGGCCTCGATCAGAAGAAGTACCCGTGGGGCGACGAAGAGCCGGATGCCGGCGGCACGTGGCGCGCCAACATCTGGCAAGGGGGCTTCCCCGGCACGAACACGCTCGAGGACGGCTACCTCACGACCGCCCCAGTGCGCACCTTCGAGCCCAACGGCTACGGACTGTGGCAGCCGATCGGCAACGTGTGGGAGTGGTGCGCGGACTGGTTCGATCCGAACTACTACCGCGCCTCGCCCGCAGCAAACCCCACGGGCCCGATCCGGGGCGGGTCGCGCATCCTGCGCGGCGGCAGCTACCTGTGCCACATCTCGTACTGCAACCGCTACCGCAACTCCGCCCGGTCGCAGAACACCCCCGATTCCTCGATGGGCAACGCCGGCTTCCGCACCGTCTCGCGCTGACCGGGCGGATCCCTCGCGGATAGGGTGGCGGGGTGCAGGAGTTCACCGACGCCAACCGTGCGAACTGGGACGAGCGCGCGGGACTCCACGCCGCGCGCAACGGCTCGGGCTACGACGTGGGTCGCTACATCCAGGATCCCGCGCTCCTCTCGGAGGTCGTGCGGTTCGACGTTCCGCGCCTGGGCGACATCGAGGGCACGCGCGCGGTGCATCTGCAGTGCCACATCGGCACCGACACCATCTCGCTCGCACGCCTGGGCGCGCGCGTCACGGGTCTCGACTTCTCATCGGTCGCCGTCGCCGAAGCCCGCGCGCTGGCCGCGGATGCCGGCGACGACGTGGACTTCGTCGAGTCCGACGTCTACGCGGCCGCCGATGTGCTCGAGCGCGGCACATTCGACCTCGTCTACACCGGCGTCGGCGCGCTGTGCTGGCTGCCGAGCGTGTCGCGCTGGGCGCGCGTCGTGGCCGAGCTGCTGGCTCCGGGCGGGCGGCTGTTCATCCGCGAGAGCCACCCGATCGTGTGGGCCGTCGACGAGCGCATCGAGGGCGACATCCATCTGCGCTTCCCGTACTTCGAGACGGCGGAGCCGCTGCCGTGGGACGAGGAGGAATCGTACGTCGAGGTCGATCGGCCGCTGACCGCGACCCGGACGTACTCGTGGAATCACGGCCTCGGCGAGATCGTGACCGCCGTGATGGATGCCGGCCTCACCCTCACGGGGCTGACGGAGCACGACAGCCTGCCGTGGCAGGCCTACCCCGGCCAGATGATCGAGCGTCCCGGCGGCGAATGGGCCCTCGACCGCCTGGCGGGCGTCATGCCGCTCAGCTACACCCTGCAGGCGGTCAAGCCGGGCTGAGCCGCCCCGGGCCGCGGGGTCAGGAGCCCACGTACCGCGCGCAGGCCGCGACGATCGCGTCGGCCGCATCGATCGCCTCGACGACGTCCTGCGGCGTCGCGGTCGGCCGCTCGTCGTCGGGGTACTCGGTGCTGTTGCGCACCTGGCGCATCCAGTCGAACTCGCCGAGCGCCTCATCCGCCACGAAGGCGGATGCCGCGACGGCGGTGTTCCGGTGCGCGCCGCCGATCGCCCGCACGCGCAGTCCATGAGAGGCCAGGACCGCGGCGAGCGCCTTGCGCGCACCGTCGTACGCCGCGGTGAACGCCATGGCGTGGTCGTCGGTGGCGGCGATCACCCGGGCGGTGCCGACGTGCTGCTCGGCTGCCCGCAGGACCCGCCGTGCGTGCTCGGGATTCACAGCGACGCGCTCGAGTCGTCGCCGCTGCAGCATCTCGCCGATGACGTCGGGTTCATCCGCCATGGACGGCACCCGTCATCACGTCGACGAACGGGCGGGAGCGCACCGTCCGCAGGAACGGCGGCGGCTCGGCGGCATCCCAGTCCTCCCGCGAGGCGCGCGTGATGTTCACCGGGACCGCGAGCTGATCGCTCGCCTCCCCCGCGATGGCGCTGAGCGTCCGGCGGGGGACGTCTCCGACGACCAGCACATCGACGTCGTTGGGGAACGGCCCGGCTTCGCCGCCGCGGCGGGCCGCCCACGACCCGTAGATGTACACATGCTCGGCGCCGTCGACGCCGTCGAACGCGGCGCGCAGGACTGGAACCGGCCCGTACGTCGCCGCGATGATCTCGCGCATCGGTGCGTAGAGCGGATGCTCGGGGTTCGCGCGCACGAGGCGATTGCGCCCCTCCATCCGGTCCTGCAGCACGGCCGCGTCGACGAGGCGCGTGACCTCGCGATGGACCACCGGCCCGCTCACCCCGGTCAGCCGGCCGAGTGCGGACAGCGTGAACTCCGCGTCGGGGTGGCCGAGCGTCTCGGCGAGCAGGGCCCCGACCGCATCGGAACGCACGAAGGGCGTCAGCTGCGATGGCAGAGTCTTCACAGAACAGGAATATACATTCCGCTTAAAGGAATGGTCAAGGGATCGCTCGCCTCCTCCCCAGCCGGAGCGGACCGCGCGTGCTCCACAGACGCCCATCCGGAAGACCCGACCTTGGCAGCCCGTGACAACCTCGACCCCGAGGGCGACAATGAGGGAGTGGACATGAACGACCCGCAGATCTGGACGCTCATCGGCGTGTTCGCCGCGGCGATCCTCGGCGGGTTCACGGTGGTCATCACGAGCCTGAGCCGGGTCATCCGCGCCGAGGTGGGCGGATTGCGTGCCGAGATCGGCGGCCTGCGCGGCGAAGTCGGCAGCGAGATCGGCGGCCTGCGCGGCGAGGTCGGCAGCGAGATCGGCGGCCTGCGCAGCGAGGTCGGCGCCCAGATCGGCGGCCTGCGGGCCGAGATGCTCGGCGAGATCGGCGGCCTGCGCGGCGAGATCGGCGGCCTGCGGGGCGAAGTCGCCGGGCTGCACGCCCGCTTCGACGGGCTCGAGAAGCGCATGGACCACCTCGACCGCGACGTCCAGGCGATCACCGATCGCCTGTGGCGCGGCGACCGCGGCGCGTAAGCACCGCGGCCGCCGCAGGGCGACGATCCGGGTCAGCTCCGCACGCTGGCCTGCGCTCGGACATACTCCGCGTACGCCCCCGCACTCGGCTTGGCGGTTCGCACCATCGCCTCGCGGTCGACCTCGAACAATCCAAGCTTGGGGCCGTACCCGAAGATCCACTCGAAGTTGTCCATGAGCGTCCAGTGGCAGTACCCCAGCACCGGCGTGCCCGACGCGATCTCGTCGGCGAGCAGGTCGAGGGCAGCCGGGATGAACGCGGCCCGCTGGGCGTCGTCGGGGCTCTGCAGGCCGTGCTCGGTGACGAAGACCGGCACCCCGGACTTCTCGTGCGCGTAGTGGACAGCGCCGGCGAGCGAGCCGGGCTCGATGACCGTGCCCATGCCGTTGCGCTCCCCTTCGGGGATGACCTCGCCGTCGGGGCCGTGGTAGGTGCGCTCGTAGTTCTGCACGCCGATGAAGTCATCGTCGCGCGCGACCTCGAGCCAGTGGTCGTAGACGCGCGCGCGTCGCTCATCGCGGCGATCCTCGCCGCCGGGGAGGGCGACCTCGTCGCTGATGGCGATCGAGACGCCGACCGACAGGTCGGCGCGCCGCGCCTTGATGGCGGCCTTCGCGGTGCGGTGCACCACCGTGAACGCATCCCGGAACTCCACCTGCGCGCTCGCGGGGATGACGTTCGCGGCGTAGTAGCTCTCGCTGCCGGCCGCCCGTGCGGCGGCCGCCAGCATGTCGAGCTTGATCTGCTCGACGTGCGGCGGGAGCTTGTCCTGCAGCAGCTGCTCGAGGTTCGGCTCGTTGAGCGTGACCCCGGCGGCGATCCGATCGCCGATACGCGCCATCACCCGATCGCACTGGTCGGCGAACAGCTGCGGGGCGTCTGCGGCCAGCCACGAGGCGGATGCGGCGAACCAGTGCGGAGCCGCGAAGTGGCTGAACGTCACGATCGGGGCGAGACCGCGTTCGAGGCATCCGTCCACGACCTGCTCATAGTGGTCGAGCGCCTCCTGAGAGACCTCACCCCGAGCGGGCTCGATGCGGGCCCACTCGACGGAGAAGCGGAAGGCATTCAGCCCGAGGCCCGCGACGCGGTCGAGGTCATCCGGCCACAGGTCGTAGGCGCGGCATGCGTCGCCGGACCGCTCCATGAACAGGCTCGGCTCGACGTTCTCGAGGAACCAGATGTCGCTGTCGGCGTTGCCGCCCTCGTTCTGGTGCCCGGCGACGGCGACTCCCCAGAGGAAGTCGTCGGGGAATGTGTTGGTCATGGCATCCGTCCTCGATCGTCTTCGAACGTGCCCCCTCCTGAGGACGGGGGACACGCTAGCACGAAAATATTGAGGCTTGCATATTTTCATCTGGGCGACATACGCTGAGGCGATGGCCGGACCCAGAGGCGAGTACCGCAAGAGCGCAGAGCGGCGCGAGCAGATCCTCGACGCAGCCTTCGCGGTGTTCGCGAAGAGCGGCTATTCCGCGAGCTCCGTCAACGAGATCGCCAAGGCCGTCGGCATGACGCAGACCGGTGTGCTCCACCACTTCTCGGGCGGAAAGATGGCGCTGCTGCGCGCGGTCCTCGAGCGCCGCGACGCGCGCGCCGAGCACAGCCTCGAAGACCTCCACGGCCGCGACTTCCTCGCCGGCCTCGTCGAGATCTCGCGCACGCAGGCTGACCAGCGCGGTGTCGTTCAGCTGTACTCGATCCTGGCCGCCGAGGCGACGGACCCCGAACACCCCGCGCGCCCGTACTTCGCCGAGCGCTTCCACCGCATCGCCGATGCCGTCACGGCCGCCTTCCAAGAAGTCGGCGCCGACGGCGGACTGCTCGAAGGGGTCTCTCCGCGCGCGGCCGCGCTGAGCACCCTCGCCATCATCGAGGGGCTGGGGCTCCTCTGGCTCGACGACCTCGACGTCGACATGGCCGAAGACAGCCGCCGCCACATCAACGGCTTCCTCGTCGACCCCATCTGATCCACCCGCACCCTCCCTGAGGACACCATGACCGCAGCCGTCCGCCCTGTCACGATCGAGCACCATCGCGAGCCCCTCGGCATCGGCGAGAGCCACCCCCGCCTGTCCTGGGTCGTGGACACCGACGAAGCCGGGTGGCGTCAACGCGCCTATGAGATCGAGGTCTCGGTCCCGGAGGCCGGCACCGAGACGTTCACCAGCGGGCGAGTCGACTCGGACGCGCAGGTCCTCGTCGACTGGCCGGTCGAAGCCCTGCCCAGCCGCGCGCGGCGATCGGTGCGAGTACGTGTGTGGGGCCCGGACGATGCCGCGAGCGCGTGGAGTGACCCGACCGCCCTCGAGACGGGGCTGACCGATCCCGCGCTCTGGACCGCATCGCTGGTCGCACCCGGACTGCCCGCCCCCGGCGACGACGGCGAGCCGGCGATGCTGTTGCGCGGCGAGGCGACGCTGGGCAGCGGCATCCGTCGCGCCCGCATCCGGGCCACCGCCCACGGCGTCATGACCTTGCACCTCAACGGGGAGACCGTCGGCGAAGACGTGCTGCACCCGGGCTGGACGAGCTACGTGAACCGCCTGCGCTACCGCACGTGGGACGTCACGGATCAGGTGCGCGAGGGCGTCAACGCCCTCGGCGTCCACCTGGCCGACGGCTGGTATCGCGGTTTCCTCGGCTTCGGCGGGCTGCGCGACACATACGGCGACCGCACCGCCGCGCTCGTGCAGCTCGAGGTCGAGCATGAGGACGGCTCGCTCGCCGTGTTCGGCACCGACGGCACGTGGCGCTGGGCGCCCGGCCCGGTGACCCGCGCGGACCTGTACATGGGCGAGACGTTCGACGCCCGCCGCGCCGTCGCAGGCTGGAGCGAGCCCGGCTTCGACGACTCGGCATGGCGACCCGTGTCGGTCGTCGACCTCGACCCCGCCACGGTCGTCGCACCCGATGGTCCCGCCGTGCGGCGAACCGCGTCGGTGCGCCCTGTCGCGATCACGACGTCGCCGGCGGGGCGCACGCTCGTCGACTTCGGTCAGAACCTCGTGGGACGCCTGCGCGTGCGGGTCCCCGCGGGCGAACCGGGGACGACGATCACGCTGCGCCACGCCGAGGTCCTCGAGGACGGCGAACTCGGGACCCGCCCGCTGCGCCGCGCGAAGGCGACCGACGAGGTGGTCATCGCGGGCGGGGCCTTCACGTGGGAGCCGGCGTTCACCTTCCACGGCTTCCGCTACGCCGAGGTCGAGGGGTGGCCCGGAGAGCTCACGCTCGACGACCTCGAAGCCGTCGTCGTCCACACCGACATGCGCCGGCTCGGCGCGTTCGAGGCATCCGATCCCCTGCTCACGCGCCTGCACGAGAACGTCGTGTGGGGGATGCGGGGCAACTTCCTCGACGTCCCGACCGACTGCCCGCAGCGAGACGAACGACTCGGCTGGACCGGCGACCTGCAGGTCTTCGCGCCGACCGCCTCGTTCCTCTACGACACGTCGGGGATGCTCACCGGCTGGCTCGCCGACCTCGCCGCCGACCAGACCGCCGAGGGCAATGTGCCGGTGTACGTCCCGTGGGCCGAGGTCGACCCGCACCTGCCGCCGCTCGGCGCCGAGGCGGGCTGGGGCGACGCCGCCACCGTCGTGCCCTGGACGCTGTACGAGCGGTACGGCGATGTCGGCATCCTCCGCCGCCAGTGGGCGTCGATGACTTCGTGGACCGACTTCTTCGCTGCGCGCGCCGGCGACGAGATCGACTTCCCGGGCGGCGGCTTCTCGTTCGGCGACTGGCTCGACTCGGCCGCACCCGACGACCAGCCGTGGGCGGCGCGACTGCCGTGGCAGGCGGTGGCGACGGCGTACCTCGCACGCTCGGCGCGCATCGTGCGCGACACCGCCCTGCTGCTGGGCGACGAGTCCGCCGCAGCGAGGTACGACGGCCTGTTCGACCGAGCCGCGACGCGCTTCCGCACCGAGTACGTCACACCGTCCGGCCGCGCGGCGTTCCCGTCACAGACCGCGTATGCACTCGGCATTGCGTTCGACCTCCTGCTGCCCGACCAGCGCCAGCACGCAGGCTCCCTGCTGGCCGACCAGGTGGCTGCCGACGGCTTCCACGTCGGCTCGGGCTTCCTCGGCACCCCCGTCGTGTGCGACGCGCTGGCCGACACCGGCCATGCCGCGACCGCGTGGCGCCTGCTGCTGCAGCAGGAGTGCCCCTCCTGGCTGTACGCCGTGACGATGGGAGCGACGACGATCTGGGAGCGCTGGAACTCCATGCTCCCCGACGGCTCGATCAACCCGGGCGAGATGACCTCGTTCAACCACTACGCTTTCGGCGCGATCGCGGACTTCCTGCACCGCCGGGTCGCAGGCCTCGCCCCGGATGCCCCCGGGTACCGTCGCCTGCGCATCGCGCCGGTGCCGACGCCCGAGCTGACGTGGGCGCGCGCCTCGCACGAGACGCCGTACGGCCGCGCCGCCGTGTCGTGGACGCTCGACGGCGAGGACTTCGCGCTCGAGGTCGTCGTGCCGCCGTCGACCGAGGCGACCGTTCAGCTGCCCGACGGCTCGGCTCCCATCGAGGTGGCATCCGGCACGCACACTTTCACGTGCCGGTTCGCCCCCGAGTCCGCCGCATCCGCACCTGCCGCCTTCTCCGCCGCCTGAGGCGAGGCAGCTCGTCCGGCCAGGTGCGCGGCCCCCGCGAGCAGCGCGAGAACGAGCATCACGATCGCGAGCGGCAGCGTCGCGTTCCCAACCTCGAGGCTCACGAGGGGCGACACGAGCGCCCCGAGCCCGAACTGACCCGCGCCGAGCACGGCCGAGCCCGTTCCGACCGCGGTCGGGACAGCCGCCAGCGCGAGAGCGGTTGCCGGGCCCATCACGAAGCCGAGCGAAGAGACCGCGACGAAGATCGGGACGGCCATCCAGCCGGCGGGCGCGCCGGACACGGACAGGACGAACAGCACGCCGGTCGCGCCGATGAGGCCCGCAACGCCCATCCCGAGGACGCCGCGCGCCGGGATCGTGCGCAGCAGCCGGGTCGCCAGGGCGCTGGCCGCGGCGAGACCGAGCGCGTTGACGCCGAACAGGACGCCGTAGACGACCGCGTCCAGTCCCATGACCTCCTGGTACAGGAACGGCGACGCCGAGATGTAAGCCATCATCGCCGCGAAACCGAGAACGAAGGTCGCAGCCGGACCCGCGTAGCCAAGCGATCCGAGGGCGCGGAACCCGCCGGCGGCTCCCCGGCCGCGGCGCTCGCGGGGAAGGGACTCCTCGACGACGAACCAGGATGCGAGCAGCATCGCGACGGCGAGTGCGGCGAGGACGGCCAGGATCCCGCGCCAGCCGAGGACGTCGACGACGAGGCTTCCCGCCAGCGGGGCGATGATCGGCGCGATCCCGCCCACAATCATCATGAGGCTGAACGCACGGGCGGCGGCATCCCCGCGCTCGCGGTCTGCGATCACCGCACGACCCAGCACCATCCCGGCCGCACCGCTCAGCCCCTGCAGGAACCGCGCCGCGATCAGGAACTCGATCGAGGGCGCGAACACGGCGGCGACGCTCGCGGCGGCGAAGAGGACCGCTCCCACCAGAAGCGGACCGCGACGCCCGAGGCGGTCCGACAGCGGACCGAAGACGAGCTGTCCGATGGCGAGGCCCACCAGGAAGCTCGTGAGGGTGAGCTGGATGGCGGTCGCCGACGTGTCGAGGTCTGCGGCCATCAGGGGGAACGCCGGCAGATACAGGTCGGTGGAGAACGGCGCAACGCTCGCCAGCAGAGCCAGCACCACGAGCAGCAGGGGTGGGATTCCGGATCGTGGCGTCACGTCGGTCATATATATTTTTATCATTCGTTAACTATCGAACGACAAGGATATACGATCGTTCCATGGAGCACACAAGGATGTCGCCGCTCTTCTCCCTGGCCGACCTGATCCTGGCGGTGTCGCGCCAGCTGAGCCTGTACGACGATGGGGCCGCAGCGGGGCCGACGCCTCTCGAGACCACGGTGCTGCGCTACGTCGACCGCAATCCCGGCACGACCGCGGGCGCGGCCGCGGCGGCGACGCTGCTGCAGCCCAGCAACTTCAGTCGTGCCCTGCGCAGCCTCGAGGCCAAGGGGTTCATCCGTCGCGAGCACGACGAGCACGATGCCCGTTCGATCAGGCTCCACCCCACCGAGCGCGCCGCGGCGAACCTCGATCGCCTCGATGCGACGTGGAGCGCGATGCTCGACGGGATCCTCGACGACGGGACGCGGGACACGCTCATCGCAACACTCGAGCGCATCGAGCGCCAGCTCGCGGAGCGACGTCGGCCGGGCTGATGCACCGCCCGCGTTCTCAGGCGCGGACCACCGCCCGGTCGAGCTGAAGGATGTGCGTGGAGGTCTCCGCAGGGAGCGGGATCGTGCCGCCGTCGACCTCCAGCACCGCGTCGACGCCGTACGGCACGGTGACGGTGACGGTCGCGCCATCGGCGTCCAGCCACCACTCGACCGCGAGCCGCCCGGCCGGCGTGCCCACGTGCGCTCTCGCGTGCGCGAGACCCGACGCGAGGTCGGGTGCGATGGCCACGGAGCGGAAGCCAGGCGCCGCGGGCTGGATGCCGGCGACGCGGCGATACAGCCAGTCGTCGACGCAGCCGAATGCGTAGTGGTTGAGCGAGACCGCGCGAACGCCGCCATCGGGCCCGATGGCGTCCCATGACTCCCAGATCGTCGTCGCCCCGCGATCGACCTCGTACAGCCACGAGGGGGCGGCGTCCTGCCACAGCAGGGTGCGCGCGAGGTCGCGGTGGCCGGCGTCCCACAGCACGTCCAGCAGGTAGGGGACGGAGAGGAAGCCGGTGTCGAGGCGGTCGCCGCGCTCGTGGATGAGGCGAACGAGTTCCGCGACGGCCGCGTCGACGCGGTCTCCCGGGATCATGCCGAACGCGAGGGCGATCACGTACGGCCCTTGGAGCTCCACGGAAAGTCGCCCGGACTCGTCGACGTACTCCGCCGCGAATGCACCGCGCACCTGCGCCGCCTCGACCGCGAGCGCGCCGGACTCCTCGCCCCGGCCGAGGACCTCGGCCATGCGCGCCGCGAGGGTGAGCGTCTGCGCCTGGAACATCGGAGCCACCAGTTCTCCGGTGAGCGAAGGCGCGATCCCGATCGCCTCGTGGAGCGGGCGGCCTTCCATCGTCGAGGGCGTGAGCCAGTCGCCGAAGTGCGTGCCGGTGTTGAACAGGAGCCGCTGGGCGGCGAGACGCTCGGGCGAGAGCTCCTCGGCGACGAGACCGTTGGGAAGCTCCGCTCGCGCCTGCAAACGCTGGTAGTCGATCCACCGCAGGACGGCGTCGTAGTTGTCGCGCAGCACCCGGGTGTCGCCGTACCGCTCGTACAGAGTCCAGGGCACGAACGCGATCGCGTCGCTCCATCCCGCTGCCGCGACGATGGACCCGATGCCCTCGGCAGCGGCGGCGGCCTCGGCGTCGAACGGGGAGTACGGCGAGGTGATGGTGACGCGTCCGTCGTCCCGCTGGTCGGCGCGGACGTTGTCGAGCCATCGGCCGAGGAAGGGCAACACCCGGGCGTTGTTCGATGCGGCAGCGGCGAAGACCTGCGCGTCGCCGGTCCAGCCCGCGCGCTCCCGCTGCGGGCAGTCGGTCGGGATCGACAGGAAGTTGGCGCGCTGGCTCCACACGACGTTGTCGTGCAGGCGCGTCAGCCGCGCGTCCGAGCAGGTGAATCCACCGGTCTGATCGAGGTCGCTCGAGATGACGACGGCCGCGATGTCGGCGGGAACGAGCACATCGATGAGCCCGCGGACGCGTGCGTAGCGGAATCCATGGAAGGTGAATTCCGGCTCCCACTCCTCGTCGCCCCCGGCGGCGACGAGGACATCGGTCTGCTCCTTGTTGATGCCGGCGATGTTGTCGAACCAGTCCCCCGCCGCGTCGAGCGTCTCGGTGTGCTCGATCGTGATCTCCTGCCCCGGCACGGTGTCGCGCACGCGCAACCGCACGCGCCCGGCGATCACCTGCCCGAAGTCCACGATCGCGCCGTCGGCCGTCTCGCGTACCGAGATCGCCGGCAGCTCGCCGACGCGCCGGATCGGCTCGCCGGAGAAGGGCACGAGCGTGCCCGCATCCGCTCCTGCGATCTCGACGGGCGTCCAGGCGGAGTCGTCGAACCCCGCGACGCGCCACCCCGGGGGCTCGCAGCGGCGGTCGACCTTTTCGCCGATGAACAGCTCGGCGTAGACCCACGATCCGATCGCACTGCGGACATCCGCGCCCGAGACCACGATCTCGCTTCGCCCGTTGGCGTAGTCCAGGTGAAGCTGCCAGATGGCCTCGGTCGTGTCGCCGAACTGAGCGCTCGAGCCGGTGAGCCCGATCCGCCCGGCCCACCAGCCGTCGGCGAGAGCGACGCCGAGGACGTTCTCGCCCGCGCGCAGCTGCGCGGTGACGTCGTAGACCTGCACGCTCACCCGATGCTCGTAGCTGTCGAAGCCGGGGGCGAGCACCTCGTCGCCGACGCGTTCGCCGTTCGCCCACGCCGAATACGAGCCGTGGGCCGTGGCGTGGAGGCGAGCGCGCACGAGACCGGGAGACACCCGGAACGACTGGCGCAGCAGCTGCACCGGGCGAAGACGATCCTCGAGCGAGGCCTCCGGGCCGGCACCGCGGATCCAGTCCACGATGCTCCACCGCTCGACGAGAGCCGGCTGCTGCACGGGCCGAACCCACGATGCCGACCAGTCGGACTCGTGCAGAAGCGCGGTCGTGAACGTCGCCTCCGCCCACGGTGTAGGTCCGTCGGCCGTGAGGCTGCGCACGCGCCAGCGATACGCGGCGTTCGATCGCAGCGGCGGACCGGCGTACTCGACCGGCGCGGCGGATGCGCCGGTCGAGACCACGTGATGCCACAGGCGCCCGGATGCATCGGCGACCTCGAGTTCGCGACCCGCCGAGGCATGGTCGACGGTCCACGAGAAACGCGGGTGGGCGGCACCGATGCCGATGGGCTCGGTCAGGTACTCGACACGCAGGTCGGCACACCGGGGCGTGGTCATCGGGTCTCCTTCGCAGCTGCCGGCGGGCAGGTGGCTCACGCGGTGACGCGGCGGACGAAGGCCAGTGCGTCGGCGAACAGGGGTGCTGTGTCGGCCACGCCCTGCCAGAAGTGGCGGCCGCCGGGCACGCGGCGCAACTCCACCGGTGCGCCCGCACGCTCGAGCGCACCCGCGAGCAACTCGCTCTGCGAGATCGGGACGTGGACGTCGTCGGTGCCGTGAGCGATGTGGAAGGGCGGCGCGTCCGGGCGGACCTGGAGCGCCGGGGATGCGAGCCGCGCAAGATCGGGGACGGATGCCGCCGGGGCGCCGAGCCAGCGCGCCTCTCTCGTCGCGTCCGCAGGCTCGCCGGTCGGATGCTTCGCCATCTCGAAGAGCTCCGTCGGGCCGAACCAGTCGACGACGCCTCGCACGTCGTCGCGGCGGAGCCCCGTCAACGCCGCGATCGTCGCGCCCGCGGAGACACCCCACAGCACGATCCGCGATGCGTCGTAGCCGTACTCGGCGGCATGCTCGCCGAGCCATCCGATCGCGGCATCCGCGTCGTCGAGCTGTGCGGGGAAGCCCGCCTCGCCGCTCAGCCGGTACTCGCACGACGCGACCGCGAAGCCGGCCGCGACGATGCGGTCGAACGATGTTTCCGCCGCGATTCCCGGCGTGAACACCCTGCGGCTGCCGCGGAGGAACCCCCCGCCGTGGAAGAACACGACGAGGGGCGCCTCCGCGGCAGTCGGCATCCGCAGATCGAGCGACAGCGGACGGAAGCCCTCGGGCTGGGCGTAGTCGATCTCGAGGACCGAAGCTGGCATGTTCAGTCGCGGAACTGGAACTCGGGCATGAAGACGGTGGCGTACTTCTCACCCGCCGCGCGCATGATGTCGGGCGAGGGGACATAGACGCCCTGCGGCTCGTTCAGGTCGGTCTTCTGGCCGATGGCGTGGAAGAACCGTTCGAAGCCGGCCGTGCCCGCGCCGAAGACCGTGGTGGTGTTCTCGATCTTGAAGGCGTGGACGATGCCGGCCGGCACGTACGCGA
The DNA here is from genome assembly GCF_014208045.1 of Microbacterium thalassium. Classification (NCBI taxonomy): domain Bacteria; kingdom Bacillati; phylum Actinomycetota; class Actinomycetes; order Micrococcales; family Microbacteriaceae; genus Microbacterium; species Microbacterium thalassium. The sequence continues at coordinate 1,089,862 of NZ_JACHML010000001.1, read as the reverse complement.
AGTCACCCGTCGTGAGCGTGGTCTTCGTGTGATAGTCGGCCTGGTCGTCCATCCACACCGAGATCTCGCCGTCGACGACGTAGAAGAACTCGTGGGTCTTGAGGTGGATGTGCGCCGGGATCCGGTCTCCCTGCCGGGCCTTCATCGTCCACGCACCGTACTGGTCCTCGGTCTCGTCGCCCGAGAGAAGGATCTCGAACAGCTGATCGAAGACGAGCGACTTCTCGCCCTGGCCCTCCCCCAGCACGAACGGCTTGGGCGCGGCGGGCAGGAGCCCCGCGAACGGCACCTTCTGCGGGTCGTCGGTCGGGAAGGTCATGGGTCGGGACGTGATGGTTGACATGTGCTTACCTCCTTGTGAAGCATGGTCGCCGTTAGGTCAGGTCTACTGCCTGACAACGTGCTCGGCTCGTCGCCGTTGTTCGATTTTCAAACCTGAACGGGTGAAGAGGAAGTTCGACCTCCCTACTCGTCATTAGTCTCAGGCTAATATTGCGCGCATGGATGTCCCCATTCACGCCGTCCGGTCGTTCTGCGTGCTCGCCGACGAGCTGCACTTCGGGCGCGCGGCCGCACGCCTGCGTATCACGCCGCCGTCGCTCAGCCAGCAGATCAGCCGGCTCGAGGACCAGATCGGCACGCGGCTGTTCGATCGCAGCCCTCGCCACGTCGAGCTGACCGAGCACGGCCGCGAGCTGCTGCCGCTCGCCCGCCGGGTGCAGTCCGACCACGATGAGCTGCTGGCGTGGGCGCGCGCGCTGCACACCCGATCCGATGCCCCCACGCTTCGGCTGGGAATGGTCGCCTCCGGCTCGGCCGTCCCGACCACGAACATCATCTCGGCGATGCTGCAGTCCGCGCCCGACGTGCGCGTCGAGATGAGACGTCTCGGGTTCTTCGACGTCGAGCCTGCCCTGACCAGCGGTGATGTCGACGTGGTCTTCTCGCCGTGGCCCATGAAACTGCCCAGTCGGATTCGCGTCGAGGCGCTGTGGGAGGAGCCGCGCGTCCTCATCGTCCCCGTCGGTCACCCGCTGGCAGGGCGAGACTCGATCTCGATCGTCGAGGCGTCGGACGAGGTGTTCGTCTCCGCGGGGGGCGGTGACCCCGAGATCGTCGACTGGTGGATCGTCGATCCGCGCCCGGACGGCTCGCGGCCGCGCCGCGGCCCCACGGCCGACAGCGTGGAGGGCCTGCTGGATCTGGTCGCCGCCGGTGCCGGCGTGAACATCGGCGGCGAGGGCGCTGTGGCCAACTACCGGCGCGAGGGGATCACCCACGCGCACATCGACGACATCGCCCCGGCGACGGTCGTGCTGTGCAGCCGCGCCGACGACACCAACCCGATGGTCGCGGCTTTCCGCCGCACCGCACGGCGGCTGTCGCCGCTCGACACGGCCGCGCCGCCCGAGCTGCTGTCCCGCTGACCCGCGGACGCTCTCGGAGCTCACGCCGCGGCCGACTCCTTCAACGCACGCCACGCCTCCCGCCGGCGCGCCTGCTCGTCGGGATCGGGGACGGGGGATGCCGCCATGAGCACGCGCGTGTAGTGCTCCTTCGGGTCGCGCACGACGTCGGCGGTGATGCCCTCTTCGACGATGCGGCCACGGTTGAGCACGATCACGCGCTGGGCCAGGAACTCGACCACCGCGATGTCGTGCGCGATGAACAGGTAGCCGAGGTCCGCGCCGCGGCGCAGCTCGGCGAGCAGGTTGAGCACCTGCGCCTGCGTCGAGAGGTCCAGGGCGCTCACCGCCTCGTCGCACACGACCAGCCGCGGGTCGGTAGCGAGGGCGCGCGCGATCGCGATGCGCTGACGCTGCCCACCCGAGAACTGGCGCGGCAGACGCTCACCCGCGTCCCGGGGCAGTCCCACCGACTCGAGCGCGTCGGCAACGCGGCGGGCCCTCTCGGCGCGGCCGACCCCGGCGACGCGCAACGGCTCCGAGACGGCGTCGCCGATCGGGCGGCGCGGATTCAGCGATGAGAACGGATCCTGGAAGACCGCGCGCAGATCGCCGTGCAGCGCTCGGCGCTCGGCCGGCGTCGCGCGGGTGATGTCGCGGCCCTCGAAGATGATCTGGCCGCTGGTGACGGGCTGGAGCCCGAGGATCGCCTTGCCGATCGTGGTCTTGCCCGACCCCGACTCGCCCACGAGTCCGAGTGTCTCGCCGCGGGCGATCGAGAACGACACCCCCTTCACCGCGGGCTCCACCTTGCGGCTGTACTGGATGACGAGATCCTTCACCTCGAGCAGCGGCTGGGTCGGATCGTGCTGGATCGGCGTGGTCATCGGCTTCCTCCCACGGTCTCGGCGGGCTCGGGCGCGAACCACTCATCTTGGCGGCCGAGCAGCTCGTCGCGGCGTACGCAGCGGACGACGCCCTCGCCGTCGGCGCGCGACTCGAGCGGCACCGCGGCGCGGCAGGCATCCGTCGCAAAGCGGCAGCGCTGCGCGAAGCGGCATCCGGCCGGCCACGATCCCGGCGTCGGGACCTGGCCCGGGATCGAGGCGAGTCGATCGGAATGGGCGAGCTCGACCGCCGCATGCGGGTCGGAGGCCAGCAGCGCCATCGTGTACGGATGCTCCGAGCTCAACAGCACATCGCGCACCGACCCGGTCTCGACGAGTTCGCCGGCGTACATGACGGCCACTTCGTCGCAGATGTCGGCGACCACACCCAGGTCGTGCGTGACGAGCACGACCGACATGCCGCGATCGGCGACGAGCCTCCGCAGAAGTCCCAGGATCTCGGCCTGCACCGTGACGTCGAGTGCGGTGGTCGGCTCGTCGGCGATCAGCAGACGGGGCGTGCCCGCGAGCGCGAGTGCGATCGCGACGCGCTGGGCCATGCCGCCCGAGATCTGGTGCGGGTAGCTGCGCAGCACGCGGGGCGGATCGACGATGCCGACGTCCACGAGCAGCTGCTCGGCGATCTTCTTCGCCTCGCCGCCGCCGCCGACGCGGCGCAGGCGCCGGATCGTGGTGGTGAGCTGGTTGCCCACCGTGAACATCGGGTCGAGGGCCCGCGTCGGCTCCTGCGAGATGTAGGCGATGTCGTGTCCGCGCACCTTCGCCATCACCGCGTCATCCGCGCCCGCGAGATCGACGTCACCCCAGCGGATGTGACCGGAGCGCACCGACAATCCGGGCGTGAGAAGGCCGAGCAGGGCGTGCGAGGTGACGCTCTTGCCGCAGCCGGACTCGCCGACGAGTCCCAGGACCGTTCCCGGGCGAACGCGCAGGCTGACGCCGGTGACGAGGGCCGGGCCGTCGTCGACCCCGAGCACGAGGTCCTCGACGCGCAGTTCGCCCTCGGCGACGCTGTCGTCGCCTGCGCTCGTGCCCGGGGCCTCCGCGGCGGTCGTGGCCGGGGCGGTCGACGCCGCGGCCGCGGACGCCGTGGGCCGGCGCGACCGCGTGCGGCGCAGCGCGACCAGCGGCGGCGGCGTCGCGTTGCCGCCGGAGAGGACATCGGCCATGCCGTTGGCGGCGATGATCGTCAGCGCCAGGACGACACCGGTGGGCACCATCATCCACGGCTGCTGGAAGATGAACTTCGAGGCCGCCTGGATCATGCCACCCCACGTCGGCTCGGGCGGCGGCGGGCCGAAGCCGATGAAGGCCAGGCCGGTCTGGATCAGGATGCCCACCCCGAACAGCAGCACGAACTGCACCGCGACGGTGGTGATCATGTTCGGCAGCACGTGCCGCCAGCTGGCGGCGAAGGGGCGCATGCCGTCGACGGCGGCGGCCTCGACGAAGAGCTGGCGATGCAGCGACGAGGCCTGCCCGACCTGGATGCGGTACTGCCCGCCGAACATCAGCACGCCGAGGACGATCATCACGAGGGGCATGTTCGTGCCGACCGCGGCGATGAACGCCAGGATGATCACCATCGTCGGGATCGAGAGGAAGACCTCGCTGACGCGCCCGGCCACCGACTCGACCTTCGCGTAGCGGCCGGCCGCCAGCACGACGGGGATGGTGATCGCCATCGCCACGAGCGGCGGGATCATCGCGAGGAACATGGTGGGGGCGGCGGCTGTCACGATGCGCGACAGCAGGTCGCGCCCGAGCTCGTCGGTACCGAGCAGGTGGGCCGCCGAGGGACCCTGCAGCACGGCCGAGAGGTCCTGCTCGAGGGGTCCGTAGCGCAGCCACAGCGGCGCGGTCAGCGAGGCAAGCACAAGCCCGACGAGCCAGATCGCGGCGATGAGCGCGGACGGGGAGCGCAGGATGCTGCCCGTCAGCCCTCGCGGCTTCTTCTTCTTGCGGGCCCGGAGGGCGATCGTCGTGGTGGAGTCGGTCATGAGGTCCTCAGCTTCGGGTCGAGGAAGCGGTTGAGCAGTTCGATCGCCACGTTCACGGCGACGACCACCAGGGTCGCCACGAGCACGAGGGCCTGCACCATCGGCAGGTCGGAGGCGCCGACCGCGGCCTGCATGGCCTGCCCGATCCCCGGCAGCGCGAACAGGGTCTCGATGATGACCGAGCCGCCGAAGAGGACGATGAACTGGATGGCGACGCTGGCGAGGATCGGCAGGCTCGCCCCGCGCAGGGCGTGGACGTAGACGATGCGGAGGCGGTGCGTGCCGAGGGCGCGGAGGGTGCGGATGTGCTCCTGCGCGAGCGCCTCGGCCATCGAGGCGCGCGTTTGTCTCGCGATGAAGCCGGCTGAGGTGATCGCGATCGTGATCACGGGAAGGATGAGCGACGCGAACCAGCGGGCGGGATCGACCTCGAGCGGAACGTAGCCGGTGGCCGGGAGGAGCCGCAGCTGCACGGCGAAGACGAAGACGAGGATGATGCCGAGCCAGAACTGCGGCAGCGAGAGGAAGACGCCCGAGAAGGCGGTGATGATGCGGTCGACGACGCCGCCGCGCACGGCCGCGATCACGCCGAAGGTGATGCCGAGCAGCGAGCTGACCAGCGTTCCGCCGATCGCGAGGGCTGCGGTGACTGGCAGGCGCTTGGCGATGTCGGCGCCGATGTCGCGCCCGTCGATGAGTGAGATGCCGAGGTCGCCGGTGACGACGCCGCCGACCCAGTTCGAGAACTGCACGAGCCACGGGTCGTACCACCCGATGGACGCGTTGTAGGCGACGATGTCGTCGGGAGTCGCGCCCATGCCGAGGACGACGGCTCCGGGCGTCGATCCCGACAGATGCATGAGGGCGAAGGCCGCGAACGACGCGACGAGCAACGTGATGACGGCGAACAGCACGCGCTTGAGGATGAAGACAAGCATGGGAAGTGCCCCTTCACCCGGGGCGCCGGCGGTGGCCGGCGCCCCGGGCTCGGATCAGGATGCGGGCTGGATGGTGGCGAGGATCGGGTAGGCCTCGGCACCGGCGAAGGTCGGCTCGGCGACCTTGCCCTGCTCGTAGCCCCACGCCGCGAACTCCTCATAGAGCGGGATGAGCCATCCCGACTCGACGAGCACGCGGTTCAGGTCGGTCAGCGCCTCGGCCTGGGCGGCTTCGCCCTGAGCGGCACCGTATGCCTGCGCCGCCGCCTGGATCTCGGGGCCCTCGGCGCCGTGGAAGTTCGCGAACCCGAACAGGACACCGTTGACGTTGCCGAGCGGGTTGCTCCACGTGAGGTTGAGCGGACCGCCCATGTAGTTCGTCCGCACAGCGGCGAAGAGCTCTTCCGTGGAGGCTGCCATGTTGAGCGTCACGTCGACGCCGATCGCGGCCCAGTACGTCTGGAGCGCCTCGAGGTCGCGCTGCGTGCGAGCCTGGATCGTCCACTCGAACTCGAGCCCGTCGGCGTAGCCCGCCTCGGCGAGCAGGTCCATGGCGGCCTCGGGGTCATAGGCGTACTCGTCCTCGAGCTCGGGGATGAAGCCCGGGCTGTCGGCGGGCAGCACGTTCCACGTCGGCTCCTGGCCGGGGTGGACCGCGGCGACGTACTCGGGGCGGTTGATGGCGATCGACAGCGCCTTGGCCACGAGCGGGTCCCCGAATGCGGGGTTCAGCGCGCCGGCCTTGTCCATCGCGAAGAGGTTCCAGATCGTGCCGCCGTTGAGCGCCACGGCCTTGCCCGACGACTCGACCTGGTCGGTGGTGTCGGCAGCGAGCAGCGTGATCTCGACCTCACCCGAGATGAGCGCGTTCGTGCGCGCCTGCGGGTCGAGGATCGGCTTGAACTCGTAGGAGTCGAAGGGGTAGTCGGCGGCGCGCTCGGCGCCGTCCTTCTTGACCAGGACGTACGAGTTGCCCTTGATGGTCGCGTCGGTGTCGACCGTCAGCGGACCCGAGCCGTCGGGCGTGGTGTCAAGGCTCGCACGGTCGGCGAGTCCGGTGGGGCCGACGATGGCGCCGCCCGGGAAGGCGAGGTTGCCCTGGAAGCCGGGCTGCGGCACGGCGAAGGTGAGGGTCAGCGTGTCCTCATCGACGACCTCGACATCCGTGATCTCGGTCTCGCCGCCAGCGGCGAGCTCGCGGTAGGCGTTCAGGTCGACGTTGTCGCGCTGGTCGAGGTTCTGCTTGACCAGGTCCGCGCTCAGCGCGGTGCCGTCGTCGAAGGTGAGCGTCGTGTCGACATCGAGGGTCATCTGGGTGAAGTCCTCGTTGAACGAGAAGTCCGTCGCGGCACTCGGGACCACCGATCCGTCCTCGCCGATCTCGAACAGGGAGTCGTAAATGCCCTCGAAGAAGAACCGCTGACCGTTGCTGTAGAGCAGCGGGTCGTACCCCTGGGGGGCCTGATCGGCGTCGAGGCCGATCACCAGGCTCGCGGTGTCGACGTCTCCGCCGCCGTCGGCGTCTCCGCCGCCGCCGCTGCAGGCGGTGAGGGTGAGTGCGGTTGCCGCGAATGCGGCGACAGCGATCACGCCGCGCGTGCGTGCTGTATGACGAACCATCCTGATCTCCAATGATCGATGTGCTGTGGGTGGACTTCGGTGTCTGCCCGGCGGTCGGGGCCGCGGGTGCTTCTATCGTGACTAGTGAAAGTCACTTTTGCTATTCGGAAGTAGGCACGGAGGGTTAGTCTGCGCCTAACGTGAGTGTGGCTTGACCCGCGTACCCGATCCGATCGGGTGCAGTCATCTTGCTCAGACCTCGCGTCATCAGGGAAGAGTGAGTCCGCTATGGCCTGCATCAGCGCGACTGATACTCCGGCTGATATCAGCGCGGCTAGCGGAACCGCGTCGTCAGCTCCCCGACACCCTCGATGACGGACGTGAGGGTCTCTCCCGCTCGAAGGAACCGCTGCGGCGCGCGACGGTTGCCGATCCCCGAGGGCGTGCCGCTGAAGATGATGTCTCCGGGCAGCAGCGTCGCGACGGCCGACAGGCGGACGATCAGCTCGGGGATGTCGTAGATCATGCGGGACGTGCGCGAGTCCTGCATGACCTCGTCGTCGATGGCGCACGAGATCGCGAGATCCGCGGGATCGTCGAGCTCGTCGGGCGTGACGATCCACGGCCCGGTGGGCGAGAAGCCGGGATGCGACTTCGCGAGGCTGAACTGCGGCATCGTGCCGGCGAGCTGCGCGACGCGCTCGGAGAGATCCTGCCCGACGGTGAATCCCGCTACGTGCTTCCACGCATCCTCGCGACGGATGCCGTGACCGCCGCGGCCGATGACCACGACGAGTTCGACCTCCCAGTCGACGTTGCCGTCAGGGAGGACGACGGTCGCCTCGGGCCCGGTCAGGCTCGACGGGAACTTCGTGAACGTCACCGGCAGACTGTCGGGCGGGTACCCGGCCTCGTCGGCGTGCTCACGATAGTTCACGCCGATCGCGAAGATCTGCGGCGGGCGCGGCACCGGCGGCCCGAGGTCGGCGCGGTCGAACGCTTCGCCCGCGGCATCCGCCCCCGCCGCCCACGCGGCGAACGCGTCCCAGTCGGCGTAGGCCGACATCGGGTCGGGGCCGAAGCGGCCCTCCGACGCGGTCGCCACGTCGACCGCCGTCCCACCCCGGGTGACCAGGGCGAGACGGCCGGCCAGGTTCGCGATCCTCACCAGTCCACCCGCTGCGGCGCCGGCTCGCCGTACCGCTCTTCCCACGAGATGACCTTGTTGCGGAGGACGCCCAGACCCTCGATCTCGGCCTCGACGACGTCGCCCGGCTGGAGGTAGAAGTCGAAGGGGTTCTTCTGCACCGCCGCAACGCCCGAGATGGTGCCGGTGGTGAGGAGGTCGCCCGCCGAGAAGATCTGCGGCGAGTGATACGCGACCAGGTGCGGCCACTGGATGCGGGTCTGGTTGGTGTTGCCCTGCTGGCGCACCTCGCCGTTGACCCGCAGCTGCATCGCCATGTTGTGCATGTCGGGGATCTCGTCCTTGGTGACGATCCACGGGCCGATCGGGCAGAAGGTGTCGATGCCCTTCGAGAACGAGAAGACGCCGGACTCCATCTCCTTGCGCTGGATGTCGCGCGCGGTGATGTCGTTGAAGATCGTGAAGCCGGCGATGTAGTCCTCGGCCTCCTCGGGCGAGAAGAACTTGCCGGACTTGCCGATCACGATCGCCATCTCGAGCTCGTAGTCGAGCTCCTTCGTCAGCCCCTCGGGGTAGACGATGTCGTCCTCGGGACCGATGATCGCGTCGAGGTTCTGGAAGAACACGATGCCCTTGTGCACCGGGTGCGACCAGTCGACGGCGGTCAGCTCGTTGTGGTGGTCGATGAAATTCCCGGCGGTGTGGAAGAACTTCTTCGGGCGGATGGGGGCCTCGAGCTTCACATCGGCGTAGTTCAGCCGCTCGCCGGTCTCGGCGACCTTGCCGTCGCGCTCGAAGTACTCGCGGGTCGAGGGGACATCGAGCTCGATGACGAGCCCTTCTTCGAGCTCCAGGCGGCCGACGCGGCCGCCGTCGAAGGTGATCAGCTTCATTTCTGTCTCTCCTGTGTCGTTTCTCGGATGCCGGTCAGGCGCCGACCATGTTGAAGCCGCCGTCGGCGAGCATGTAGCCGCCGGTGAGGTGGGCCGCCTCGTCGGTGGCCAGCCACAGGCACGTGCCGGCGACGAACTCGGGCGGCGGGATGTGGCCCATCGGCGTCTGCGAGATGAGCACTTCGCGGCGGCCGCTCTTCCAGTCCTCGCGCTCGAGCAGCCGCTCGGTCTCCATGAAGCCGGGGGCGAACGTGTTGACGCGGACGGCCGGGGCGAACGCCTTGGCGTACGACTTCGTGATGCCGAGAATGCCGTACTTCGCCGCGGCGTACTGCGGGGCGCGGGGCGACCCGCGCACGATTACGGTGGAACCGACGTTGACGATGTTGCCGTGGCCCTGCTCCAGCATCCGCTCGCCGAACTCGTGGGTCATCAGCAGCGTCCCCTTGACGTCGACGTCGATGACGGCGTCGAGGGCCTCCTGCGTGAGCTCCTTCCACGACATCTGCTCGCTCGAGACGTCGCCGACGTTGTTGACGAGGACGTCGAGGGTGCCGAAGGCCTCCCACACGGCATCCGCCATCGCCTTGATCTGGTCCCAGCTGGCGATGTCGGCCTGGACCAGGATGCCGTCGCTGCCCGCTTCGCGGACGCGCTCGAGCGTCTTCTCGGCGCCCGCGCGCGAGCTGCGGTAGTGGATGGCGACCTTCGCGCCCTCCTGCGCTGCGCGCACCGCGATCTCGGCGCCGAACCCGGTGCCGGCGCCGGTGACGAGCACCGTCTTGCCCGCGAAGCGCGGGAAGATCTGAGCTTCAGCCATTTCTGCCTCCTTGGAGAGTGGTCTGGGATCAGACGAGCGTGCGCCCGCCGTCGATGTACATGACGTGGCCGGTGACGAAGCCGGCGTGCTTGGACGAGAGGAACAGTGCGGGCCCGGTCAGCTCGTCGGTCGTGCCGAGGCGGCCCGCCGGGACCTGGCTCTCGAGCGCTTCGCGCTTGCCGGGCTTGGCGAGGTGCACCGCGGTGAGCGGCGTTTCGATGTAGCCGGGGGCGAGCGCGTTCACCGTGACACCCGACGGCGCCCACTCGTGCGCCATGACGCGCAGCAGCTGGTTGATGCCACCCTTGGTCGCCGCGTACGGACCGTGCGAGTGGTGGGCGAGCAGGCCTGAGACACTCGACAATGCCAGCACACGGCCGTGGCCCTGGGCGACCATATGGCGACCCGCCGCCTGAGCCAGCGAGAACACCGTCGACAGGTTCACGTGGACGATGTGGTCCCACTCGTCCTCGGTGAAGTCGAGAATGGGCCGGCGGTCGTTGATCCCGACCGCGTGGAGCAGCACGTCCAGTCCTCCGAGGCGCGCGATCGCCTCGGCGACGACCCGCTCGCCGGCGCCGTGCTCGGTGAGATCCGCCGTCACGAGCTCGAAGGTCTCATCGCCGTCGACGGCGAGCGCGGCGAGCGCGGCCTCATCGCGGTCGACCACGGCGACCGTGGCACCGGCTCGGGCATAGGCGCGGGCGCAGGACCCGCCGATGCCGCCGGCTCCGGCGACGAGCACGCGCGCTCCGCGGAGCCCCAGCCAGTCGTCGTGTTCGGTCATCGCGTCTCCTTCGGCGGGATCTTCATTATATGAAAGCAAGTTTCGCGGAATGAATGTAACGTGGAGCCCAGCAGGTGTCAAACACGACTCGAGGAGGAGCAGTGGCGTCACGCATCCGCCCTCTCGCCCCCGGCGAGATGTCCGAGCAGCAGCGCGGGCTGTACGACGCGATCACGGGTGGACCGCGCGCCCAGAGGCCCCAGCACTTCGCGCTCACCGCGCCCGACGGGTCGCTGCGCGGGCCGTTCGACGCGATGCTGCGCTCACCCGCGGTCGGCGCCGCACTGCAGGGCCTCGGCGCCGCGATCCGCTACCGGACGGGCTTCGGCGACCGGGAGCGGGAGCTGGCGATCCTGCTCGTCGCCGCGCATTGGTCGAGCGAGTTCGAGCGCGAGTCCCACGAGGCGATCGCCCGCGCCCTCGGTTTCACCGATGAGGAGTTGGAGGCGCTGCGCCGATCGGACATCACCGCGTTCGACGGCACCGAGGCGGCGATCGGCCGCGCCGTTGTGGGCCTTCTGGCGGGAGACCTCGACGACGACACCTGGAGCGCCGCCCACGCCTCGCTGGGCGAGGAGAGGTTGTTCGAACTCTCCACCCTCGTCGGCTACTACAGCACGCTTGCGCTGCAGCTCCGGATCTTCCGGGTGGGCGCATGAACCGGGCCGAACGTCCCTTGCCCGCCCCCACATGCAGGAATACGGTTTCGACTGATGAAAACTAATGAGACGGGCAAGCCCAATCGCTACCGGATCGAAGCGCTCGCGAAGGGACTCGACGTGTTGCGACTCTTCGATGAGTCGACGACGACATTGAAGCTGCGGGAGATCTGCGACCGGACCGGGATCCCGATGCCGACCGCGTTCCGCGTCGTCGCGACGCTCGAGGAGGAGGGATTCGTCGAGCGCCTCCCCGACGGGGCGGTTCGGCCCGGTCTGGCCGTGCTCACGCTGGGCTCCGCCGCGCTGCGCGGGGCGAGCATCGTCCAGATCAGCGAGCGCCCGCTGCGGCAGCTCGCCGAGGCGACCGGCGAGACGGTGAACCTGGGTGTGCTGCGCGGGTCGGATGTGCTCTACCTCGCCCGCATCCGCAACGCCGACCTCGTGACCGCCAACATCCAGGTGGGTTCAACGCTTCCGGCTCCGCTGACGTCGATGGGGAAGCTCCTGCTGGCCTATCTCCCCGAGGATGAAGCGCGGGCGTCGCTGGCGGGCTTCGACTTCGGCCGCGCCGCCGGCCCCCATGCGGCCCGCTCCGTCGACGAACTGCTGCCGCGCCTGGCCGAGACGCGCGCCCAGGGCTTTGCGGTGCAGGACGAGGAGGTCGCGGTGGGACTGCGCTCGATCGCCGTGCCCGTCTTCGGACGCGATCCGCAGCCGGCGGCCGCGATCAACATCGCCGTCGCGACCAGCCGCCACAGCGTCGACGATCTGCGCGGGCCACTGCGCGAACAGCTCAGCGCGACGGCTGACGAGATCTCGCTGCGCCTGCGCGCGGCGTGACCGCACGGCGGGTGAGCGCCGCCATCACGATTCTCGATGCGGGTCATCACGGCGCATCGATCGACCTAGGGTGAACCACGGCACGAAGGAGAGCCATGATCGACGACGACAGCACGCCCGACCTCCGACACACCGACGGCGCGAGCCCGCGCGGCTACGACGGGTTCGGAGGTGTCGTCGCGCCGAGGTCGTCTCAGTCGACGCCCTGGTGGCCGGCTCCGAAGCGGGCGCCCGAGAAGGCGCCCAACGTCATCGTCATCCTGATCGACGACATGGGCTTCAGCGATGTGTCGCCGTTCGGAAGCGAGATCGACACCCCCGCGATCCAGGCGCTCGCCGACGACGGCTACCGCCTGACGAACTTCCATGTGGCTCCCGTGTGCTCGCCGACGCGCGCCGCCCTGATGACCGGCTGCAACCCGCACCGCGCGGGCGTGGGCTCCGTCGCCAACATGAACCCGGGATACCCCGGCATCCGCGGCGGGCTCCCGACCGACATGCCCACCCTGGCCGAGACGTTCCGCGGCAACGGCTACGCGACGCTCATGGTCGGCAAGTGGCACCTCACGCCCGAGACCGAGATGCACGACGGCGCCTCCACGTCCACGTGGCCGATCCAGCGCGGCTTCGACCGCTACTTCGGGTCGCTCGAGGGCTTCACGACGATGTACCACCCGCATCGGATCCTGCGCGACAACTCCCCCGTCACCGAGGAGTTCGCCGACGACGACTACCTCACCGACAGGCTCACGTCCGAGGCCATCGACATGATCGACGGGGTCCGCTCGAGCGGTGTCGACCGGCCGTTCTTCCTCTACTTCGCGCACAACGCCGTCCACGGCCCCGTGCAGGCCAAGCCCGCCGACATGGCGGCGCACCGCGGTGCCTACGACGCCGGCTGGGATGCCGTGCGCGCCGCACGGTTCGAGCGGCAGAAGGAGCTGGGCCTGTTCGATGCGGATGCCGAGATCTCACCCTCGGGCCCGCAGAACACGCAGGGCGTGCCGCCGTGGGACTCGCTCGATGAGAGCACGCGCGAGCTGTACGCCCGCCACATGGAGGTCTACGCGGGCGCGGTGACGGGGATCGACGACAGCGTCGCCCGGCTCGTGGCCCACCTGAAGGACATCGGCGAGTACGAGAACACGATCATCGTGTTCGCCAGCGACAACGGCGGCACGAGCGAGGGCGGCGTGAACGGCACGCGCAGCTATTTCAGCCAGTTCACGTTCTCGTCGGGTCTGCCCGACGACTGGGTGGCCGACGTCGAGCGGCCGCTGGACGAGCTCGGCGGCCCCCGCGTGTTCGGCCACTACCCCGCCGGCTGGGCGCACGTGTCGAACACCCCGTTCCGGCTGTACAAGGGCACGGTGCACGAGGGCGGCATCCGCAGCCCCCTCATCGTCAGCTGGCCCGCGGGGCTGCCCCGCGGCGACGGCGACCGCGGCGTCCGCGGCGACTTCGCCTTCGTCGCCGACCTCGCCCCCACCCTCGAGGAGCTGTGCGGCGTGACGCGGCCGACGACGCTGCGCGGAGCCCCGGCGGCCGACCCCGACGGGTCGAGCTTCGCCGCGGCCCTGCGACCCACGGAGCAGCCCTCTCGCCCGACCGGTCAGCATGTGTCGTTCCTCGGCCAGCGGTCGTACTTCGAAGGCCGCTTCAAGCTCGTCGGCATGGGCTGGGAGCGCGGCGGGGGCGACGGCCCGGCGTTCTGGCGGCTGTACGACGTCGTCGCCGACCCCGCCGAGGTGCACGACCTCGCCGCCGATCACCCGGACGTCGTCGCAGACCTCGCCGAGAAGTGGCGCCTGGCGGCGTGGCACAACACCGTCTTCCCCCTGCCGGACGAGCCGACGATGCTGGTGAAGATCCCCTCGACCGACCTCGAACTCGAGCAGCCCGTGCGCCTGCGCCCGGGCGCGCCTACCCTCGAGCGCGTGCGGTCGTACAAGCTGATCGCGCTGCGGTCGTTCGCGGTCGAGGCGCGGTTCGGGGGAGCCCTCGGCGAGGGCGTCATCGTCTCGCACGGCGACCAGGGCGGCGGCTACATCCTGTTCGCCGAGGACAGCGCACTGCGCTTCTCGTACAACGCGTACGGAGACATGCACCGCACCGAGATCCCGCTGGCCTCGGATCCCTCGACCGTGACGCTGGCGTTCGACGCACTCGACGGCTTCGCGTGGCGCATCACCGCCGTGGTGGACGGCGTGTCCACCGTGCTCGTCGACCGCGTCCCCATGCTCATCGGCATGGCCCCGTTCACCGGCATCAGCGCAGGGTTCGACGGCGGCGGCCCGGTGGATTGGGAGCTGCACGAGCGGCGCGGGTGGTTCCGGTACTCCGGTGGTCTGCGCGACGTGCGCTACACCCCAGGTGCGAAGGCACCGTACAACGACGAGATCGTGGTCGCGATCGACGAGATCAGCGCGCGGCTCATCGACTGACGCCCGACGGCACGACGCGAAGGCGGCGGAGGCAGATGGCCCTCGCCGCCTTCGTCATCGCGGTCGCGGTCTCAGTCGTGCTGGACGGCGATCTGCTCGGGCTCGAGCTGGACGGCCCAGCCCTCGATCGTCCCGGAGTTCTCGTACTCCTCGATCTGCAGGATGCGGCGCCCTGCGTCGACATTGTGCGGCAGCGACGTGGTGACGAACGCGGCGATCGTGAGCCACGCGTTCTCCTCGAAGGCGATGCCCTCGAACACGAGCACGTTGGCGTCGACGGTCGCACGCGTGGTCGCCGCCGCGCGCGGCGAGGCCGCCGTAACTGCCCGCGCCCCGTTGACCTTGTTGGCCGCGACGACGCCGGCGGCCGGCTCGTCGACGACGAGCACGCCGAACGCGTCGACACCGGCGTCCTGGTCGGTGACGACGGCCGTGCCGACGGTCACCGCGAAGATCGGATAGTCGTCGCCCGGGTCGAGCGCCTCGGCGCCGTGCCACACGACCTCGTGGCCGGCGGCACGTGCACGCGCCTCGAGGGCGCGGCCGAGCTCGTAGCCGGCGTGATCGGCGGCGAAGTGGATCTTGGTCATGTCTTCTCTCCTCGCTGAGACGTCCACGCCGGTCACGCCGGGGGCGCGACGAACAGGCCCTTGTCAATGTCGTTGAAGGACTCGCGCGCGATGATCTCGCTCATCGCCTGCGCGGTGCCCCACTGGTCCTGGCTCGACAGCTGCGAGATGTCGAGGCGGTGCGGCTCCCAGTTCTCCTCGTCGAGCACCGACAGCTCGGTGGTGTACTCGATCGTGTTCCCTGCGGGGCTGAGGAAGTACGCGAACGTGTTGTCACCGGCGTTGTGGCGACCGGGGCCCCAGATCATGCGGGCGCCCGAGCGCAGGATCTTGCCGGCGCCGCGCATCCACTCCTCGATGCCGCGCATCTCGAACGACAGGTGGTGCAGCGAGTGGTGGGGGCCCATCGCGACCGCTACCGAGTGGTGGTTCGGGTTGCATCGCATGAAGTGCATCATCTCGCCGCCGTCGGGCCGGATGAGCGAGTCCGAGATCGAGAAGTCGAGGTGGTCGACGTACCACTGAGCCGTGTCGTTGAGGTTGGCCGAGTTGAACACGACGTGCGAGAGCTTCGCGGGGATCGGCTCGCGCTCGCGGATCTTGCGCGCGGTGCGGGTCTGGTAGCCGGTCGAGAACTCCAGCACGCGACCGTCGCCGTCGAACACGCGGAAGCCGTACCCCCCGCCGAAGCCGGTGAGCTCCTGCGGCTCGTGCACGAACTGCACGCCCTCGGTGTGGAGCTTGTCGGCGAGCGCCTGCAAGTCGTCGCGGCCGTCGACCGCGAACCCGACCAGGTCGATCCGCTTCTCGTCATCGCGCAGGCGCAGGATGAACGGCTCGGTGGAACCCTCGGCGGCCAGGTAGCTGACGCCCTCTTCGGCGTGGACCTCGGTGAGGCCCCAGTAGTTCGTGAAGAAGTCGCGCTCCTCCTCGAAGTTGGGAACCGCGAGAGCGGCGTAGCGCAGATGAGCGACGAGTCGCTTCGTCATCATCGACCTTCTTTCTGTGCGGATGCCGCGGCGGGCGCGGCGGATTCATTCGGGGTGTGCCGGAGGCGCGGCCGGGGCGACGCGGGCGGAAGATCCGGCGCGGGGACGCAGGCGCCGACGCGCGCGACGAGCTCGCCGACGCCGTGGACGGTCATGGCGACCTCGTCGCCCTCCTTCAGGGGCGGCGGGGTGAGAGCGCCGTTGCGCCCCCACAGCTCGCCGAGGCAGCCGCCGTTGCCGATGGTGCCCGAGCCGAGCACGTCGCCCGGCTTGACGACCGCGTTGCGTGACGCGTAGGCGACCAGCACCGGGAACGGCCAGCCCATGTTCGCGAACAGGTCCTCGCCGATGAGCTCGCCGTTGACGCGCACCTCGCCGCGCACGGCGAGGAAGCCGTCGGCGTCGATGGCGGGCTCCAGCTCGTCGGCCGTGACGATCCACGGCCCGAGCGAGGTGCCGAAGTCCTTGCCCTTGGCCGGGCCCAGGCGCACCTTCATCTCGCGGCCCTGCAGGTCGCGGGCCGACCAGTCGTTCATGATCGTGTACCCGAAGATGTGGGATGCCGCCTGCTCGGGCGTGAGGTTCACACCGTCGGAGCCGGACACGCCGCCGACGACAGCGGCGAGTTCGAGCTCGAAGTCGAGGCGCTCGGTGACCGGCGGCGACACCGGTTCACCGGGCCCGAGGATCGTGTGCGGATTGGTGAAGTAGAACGTGGGGTACTCGTACCACTCATTGGCGACGTGGCTCTTGCCCTCGACGCCCGCGCTGACTCCCTCGACGTGCTCTTCGAACGTGACGAAGTCGCGGACCGAGGCGGGTACGAGCGGCGCGAGGAGGGTGACGTCGGCGAGCGGCGAGCCCGTCGGAGCCTCAGCGAGCGCAGCCGCATGAAGCGCCTGCGCCGCTCCGAGCCCGTCCGAGAGAACGTCGGCGACCGTCTTCGCGTGAGGGAAGGGGATCACCCGCTCGTCCTCGACGAAACCCTCGCCGATCGTCCCGTCGGAGTGCTTCCAGCGCGCGAGCCTCATGCCTGCACTCCCACCGTCACCAGGGCGTCGGCGTTGGCCGAGAGGATGCGGCGCTCGACGTCGGCGGTCAGTCCCGCCGACTTCACGAACGCGACGGGGTCGGTCGAACCCATGTCGAACGGGTAGTCGCTGCCGAGCACGACCTGGGTCGAGCCGACGGTCGCGAGCAGGTGGCGCAGCACGGCCGGATCGTGGATGACGGTGTCGAACCAGATCTTCCGGAGGTACCACGACGGCTCGTGGGCGCACTTCTGCGCGTCCGGGCGCACGCGCCACGCGTGGTCGGATCGCCCGATCGCCGTCGGCAGGTATCCGCCGCCGTGCGCCGCGACGATCTTCAGCCCGGGGTACCTGTCGAGGACGCCCGAGAAGATGAGGTGCGACAGGGCGACGGCGTTCTCGACCGGCTGCCCCACGGTGTTGGCGAGGTAGAAGCGATCGAGGCGCTCGTCGAGGCTGCAGCCGAACGGGTGCAGGAAGATGACGGCGCCGAGCTGTTCGGCGCGCTCCCAGAACGGCTCGAGACGCACGTCCGACAGTTCGACGTCGCCGGCGAACGACGAGATCTCGACTCCGGCGAGGCCTTGCCCGAGCACCGCGTCGTCGAGGGCTTCGACGATGCGCTGCGGATGCTGCAGCGGCACGACGCCGAGACCGACCAGCCGACCCGGCGCCTGCGCGACATGCGCGGCCACCAGCCGGTTGGACTCGGCCGCGACCCACACCGCGAGGTCCTCGGGCGCCCACGGGTAGAAGTGGTTCGGCGACGCCGAGACCCACTGTCGGTCCACCCCCTGCCGTTCCATGTCGGCCAGTCGCACCCTGACGTCGGTGAGCTTCGGGATGCGCGACCCGACCATCGGGCCCGACACCGCCTGGCTCGCCGCGCCGTTGCGTCGCAGCTCGAGCGCCGCCGCCTCGGCGACGAGCTCCGGGGCGCGACGCTCGACCTCGGCGTGGAGTCCCGGCATCAGCAGGTGCGCGTGGACGTCGGTGGTCATGCCGGCTGCGCCATCTTCTGCGCGATCCCGAAGATCAGGCCGCCGGCGTCGGCGTCCCGGTCGCCGTCGATCTGCCACTGCGCCAGCTGCACCGAGGCCTCGACGACCGCGGTCGCCCGCGGCAGGCGCCGGGCGTGGAAGGCATCCCACAGACCCTGGTCGACCTGTTCGCCGCCGGTGAGCAGCTCGGTGAGGACGAGCGCGTCCTCGAGTCCCTGGGCCGCACCCTGCGCGATCGTCGGCGGGCAGCTGTGGGCCGCGTCGCCGATGATCACGACGCGACCGCGGTTCCAGGGCTCGGCGACGACGTGCTTGGTGAACCACGTGTAGTTCGCGTGCGCGCCGGCCGCGAGGTCGGCGCGGATCGCGTCCCACGGGCCGTGGTACGCGCGGGACTCCTCGAGCATGATGCGCGTGGCCTCCTCGTCGCTGACGCCGACGCGGTCCTGCGCCTTCTCGACGAGGAACGCGTACATCGAGCCCTCGCCGGTCGGTGTGTATCCGGCGATGTAGACCGGGCCGCCGTAGTACAGCTCGCTGCGGACGACCTCGGCGGGCCGCGACACGAAGGTGCGCCAGATGCCCATGCCCACGGGCTCGGGCTTGGTCTCGATGCCGATCAGGTCGCGCACGGTCGAGTTCAGGCCGTCGGCGCCGATGACCAGATCGTAGGTGCCGGCGGACGCGCCGTTCACGAAAACCTCGACGGCGTCGCCGCTCTGCTCGAGGCCGGTGACCTTCGCGCCGAACGTGGCGTTCACGCCGGCCTTCTCCGCATGCGCGAAGAGGATGCGGGCGAGGTCGGGGCGCGGCATGCCCATCGCCGCGGGGTAGTCGGGGCCGCCGGTCTTGACGTCGGGCAGCTCGGCGACGATCGGGGCGTCCGGTCCGGGCGCACGCAGGTTCAGCCCCTCGAAGGGGTACCCGGCGGCCTTGATCTCGTCCCACGCGCCGAGCGTGTCGAAGGCGCGCAGGGCGTTGCCCTGCAGCGAGATGCCCGAGCCGAGGGCGCTGAGCTCGGGCTGCGCCTCGAAGAGATCGACGGCGACGCCCGCCTTGGCGAGCTGGATGCCGGCGGCGAGGCCCGCGACGCCGGATCCGGCGATCGCGACCTTGTTCACTGCGGTCATGGGAAGAACCTCTCTGTTCCTGCGGGTGTCTCGGGTTGTCTAGAGGATGGCGACGGGGTTGATCGGCGAGCCGACCGCGCCGGTGATCGGCAGCGGCGCGGCCGACAGGAGGAAGGCGTACCGCCCGGACTCGGCGCACGCGCGGGCAAGCTCGTCGAGGTTCCACATCTCGCCGATGGTGAGCCCCATGTTCGGGATCACCACCTGGTGCAGCGGCTGGAACGAGGGCGCGTCGAACTCGTTCGGACGGACCTCGAACCCCCACGTGTCGGTCGCGATCGCGGCGATCTCGGTGCGATGAAGCCACCCGGCCGTCGTCAGCGACAGGCCCGGGGCGGGCCCCCCGGCGTAGTCGCCCCAGCCGTCGCGGCGGGTGCGCGCATACTGCCCGGTGCGCACGAGCACGATGTCGCCGCGGCCGACCTCGACGCCCTGCGCCGACGCGGTCGCCTCGAGGTCGGCGACGGTGATGGCATACCCGTCCTCGAGCTCACCGGTCGCAGGGCTCAGGTGACGCCCGACGTCGAGCAGCACGCCCCGCGAGACGATGACGGATGCCGCGTGCTCGATGCCGGTGACCAGGTCGCCGTCGCTGGTGACGACGTCTCCTGCCCGGCGGCCGTTCCACGCCATGCCGTGGTCGAAGATGTGGCCGAGGCCGTCCCACTGGGTCGAGCACTGAAGCGGCATCGCGATGACGTCGTCCGCGCCGCCGATGCCGTGGGGGAAGCCCTGGGCGCCGCGCTCGGCATCCGTCCCCGTGTCGGTCATGGTGTGGACCGGGTTGGTGCGGCGGCGCCAGCCCTTCTGCGGACCGTCGGTGTCGAACGCCTGCGCGAGCGAGACGACCCGGCCCGCGCGCACGAGGCCGGCGGCCTCGACGCGCCTGGCCGGGTCGATGAAGTTCAGCGTGCCCAGCACGTCGTCCTCGCCCCAGCGACCCCAGTTGCGGAAGGCCTCTGCGCGCGCGGCAATCTCGGCCTCGGGGTTCTGCCGGTCGAGGTCGGCGGGGTTCTCCGAGGGCGCGGTCACGAGGCGTCCTCCGCGACGCAGCGCACGATCTGCGTGCCCAGTCCCTCGATCGAGCCGGTCATGACGTCGCCGTCGCGCAGGAATCGCTTCCAGTGCTGACCGTTGCCGGGAGGGCTCCCGGTCAGCAGCAGGTCGCCTGGCAGCAAGGGCATGTTCTGGGACGCCGCCGAAATCAGCGCCGGGATGTCGAACAGCAGGTCGTCGGTGTTGCCGTTCTGCATGCGGTCGCCGTTCAGGTCGAGCGCGACGGCGAGGTGGCCGCCGTCGACGTGCGCAGCGGGGACCAGGAAGGGCCCGGTCGGAAGGAATCCCGGCGCGTTCTTCGAGCGGTACCAGTCGGTGCCGATCTCCTTCATGTCCTTGCGGAAGACCAGATCGCGCGTCGTGATGTCGTTAACGATCGTGTAGCCCGCGACGTGGTCCATCGCGTCCTCGCGCGAGACCCGGAACGCCTCGCGGCCAATGACGATCGCAAGCTCGAGCTCCCAGTCGTGGACGTCGCTGTACGAGGGCAGCACGAGCGGCACGTCGTCGCCGACGACCGCCGCCGGCAGGCCGATGAAGAAGTACGGCTCGCCGTTCTTCTTGCGCTCGTCCATGAGGTTCGCCGCGAATGCTCGTGCCTCTTCGGGCGTCCGGTCGGTGTTGTTCGTCAGCCCTGCGGCGACGAGCTCGATGACGTGCTCGCGATAGTTCGCTCCGGCTTGCAGCACCTGGCGAGGCTCGACGGGAGCGGTCAGGACGACCTCGGCGAGCGGGAGCCACGAGTCGTCCGCTTCTGCGGCGAGCGCGGCCAGGCGATCCCAGTCGGGCGCGGCGAGGAAGTCGTTGAGCGTCGGCGCGCCGAGCGCGTCGGCATCGAGAGGCCGGATGCGGTCGCCGGCGACCAGCCCGAGGCGCACCTCGGCACCCTCGCGGTAGCGAGCGAGCGCGAAAGGGGCGGCGGGTCCGTGAGACGTCGTCATCGATGTGTCCTTCTGCCGCGTACGGCGGTGGTGCTCCCGACAGGGCCGCGGCATCGCGACGCTGTCGTTCGTGGTGACACCATCCTGCGATCGCCGCTGTACATAAGGGAACCGGATTCCGTCTATTCCGCGCATCCACATGATCTATAGTTGGGCTGGACAGCGCATCCGACGACGAAACACCGCGGAAGGATCACGACGACGTGACCGCCAATAATCCCCTGTCGCGACTCGACCTGAACCTGCTCGTCTCGCTCGACGCCCTGCTGACGGAGCGCAGCGTCACACGCGCGGCCGAGCGACTGCACCTGAGCCAGCCCGCGCTCAGCGCATCGCTCGCGCGACTTCGCACGCACTTCAACGACCCGATCCTCGCCCGCCGCGGCAACACCTACGAACTCACTCCGCTCGCGGTCCGGCTGACCGAGCACACGGCGATCGCCCTCGACGCGGCGCGGCGGGTCTTCGAGAGCCAGGCCACGTGGACGCCGTCCGACTCGACGCGGGAGTTCTCGGTGTACGGCTCCGACTACGGATTCGCCACGGTCGGCGCCGCGGTCTCCCGCATCGCCGCACGGGTCGCCCCCGACGTCCGATTCCGCTTCATGCTCCACACCACCCCCATCGTCGACGACGCCGCCACGAGCCTGCGTTCGGTGGATGCCATGGTGATCCCGCACGGTTACCTCACCGACCTTCCGTTCCAGGATCTGTGGCGGGACCGCTGGGTGATCGTGGCGGACGAGGACAACGACGCTGTCGCCGACGGCCTCACGATGGACCTGCTGTCGGAGTCGCCCTGGGTGTTCACCTACCGGTCGCGATCGGCGTTCACCTCCGCCAGCCGGCAGCTGCAGCTGATGGGCATCGAGCCTCGCGTCGAGGTCGTCGTCGAGAGCTTCATGTCACTCGGGCACTTCGTGACCGGCACTCGGCGCCTGGGGATCGTGCAGTCGGCGATCGCGCCGATGATCGCCCGCAACGGCGGTCTGCGTGTTCTCGAGCCACCCTTCGACGCCGCGCCGACGGCGAACGCACTGTGGTGGCATCCGGTGCACGAACGCGACCCCGAGCACGCATGGATGCGCGGCATCTTCGCCGAAGCGGCCGCCGAGGTCCAGGCGACCGCCGACGCCGCGCGCGCCGCCGAGGCTCCCGCGCCGTAGGGTCGGCGGCCCGGCCGCAGAGGTGCCCGCTCGGCGATCGCGGATGTCTGTCCACCTCGGCCCTCTACGCCGGAGCGCCTCTGCTCTCCGGCGGAAGCCCCATCGCGGCGCGCCCGCACTCCTGGGAAGATTCGGCACAGCGCCCCGACAACGACGTTCGCGGGCGCGTGACCGATGCGAGGCGACGATGAAGACACGTGCCGCAGTCCTGTGGACCTCCCCCGGCACCTGGGAGGTCCGCGAGGTGGACTTGGACGACCCCGGCCCCACCGAGGTCCTGGTCCAGATGGTCGCGACGGGCATGTGCCACTCGGACGACCACATCGCCACCGGCGACCTTCCCTTCGAGCATCCGCCCGTCGTCGCCGGGCATGAGGGCGCCGGCGTCGTGCGGCAGGTCGGCTCCGCTGTCACGGATCTGGCGGTCGGCGACCACGTGCTGACGTCGTTCGTCCCTTCGTGCGGACGCTGCAAGTGGTGCGCGCGCGGGCAGCAGAACCTCTGCGACGCCGGCGGGAACGCCATGATCGGCGAGCAGCCGTCGGGCGGCTATCGCATGCGCGCCGACGGCGTCGAGATCGCGACGATGACCGGACTGGGCGGCTTCTCGGAGTGGCAGGTGTTCGACGAGACGTCGCTGATCAAGATCGACCCGTCGCTGCCGCTGCACAGCGTCTGCCTCGTCGCGTGCGCCGTGCAGACGGGCGTAGGCTCCGCGACCAGCGCCGCCGACGTGCGCCCGGGCGACGTCGTCATCGTGATGGGTGTCGGGGGGATCGGCATGAACGCCGTCCAGGGCGCGTCTCTGGCGGGAGCGAGCCACGTCATCGCCGTCGACCCGGCGCCGCGCAAGCTGGAATGGGCGCCGCAGTTCGGCGCCACCGAGGTGTTCGCCGACATGCCCGCGGCGCAGGAGTTCGCCGCATCCATCACGAACGGACAGGGCGCGGACTCGGCGATCGTCACGACCGGGGTCGTCACCAACGAGCACATCGGCCAGGCCTTCGAGGCGATCCGCAAGGGCGGCACGGTCGTGGTGACGGGACTCGGCCCCGCGGACGACGACGGCCCGATCCCGGGCTTCAACGCCTCGAATGCGGCGCTCATGCAGAAGCGCATCCAGGGGGCCCTGTTCGGCATGGGCTCGCCGCGCGACGCCATGCCGACGATCCTCGAGCTGTACACGGCCGGCCGCATCAAGATCGACGAACTCGTGACGAAGCGCTACACGCTCGACCAGATCAACGACGCGTACGCCGACATGCACGCCGGCGAGCTCATCCGCGGCGTCATCGACTTCGTGCCGATCGGGGAGAGCATCGACTGAGAGCGCACGGGGCTCGTGACGACGGGCCCAAAGACTCTGGCGCGCCCGCCTGTTCCGCGGTTTCGTGAACGCGAGCGGGCCCGGAGGCCGCCACCGGTCGGTCCGGGTCGCGAACCGCCGGAGGTGCGCGATGAACGAGGAGCTGTTTCTCCACCTGGCCGAGATCGGCGGCGTCTACGTCGGCTTCGGCGCGCTCATCAGCCTGCGCTCCGCCGAGGCACGTGAGCCGCACGCCCGCGGTTACCTCCGCGGGATCGTCTGGATGGGGAGCGGCGTGGTTCTGCTCGCGCTGCTGCCGGTGCTCATGGTCGGCTACGGCCTGGCCGGCCATGCGCTGTGGGTGGTCTGCGCGGCGGTCGCCGCCGTGGTCTACGTGGCCATCGTGGTGATGCTGAACCGGACGCCCGAACTGAGCGGTGAGTACGAGTCGCGGCATCGCGCGTACGGACTCGCCTTCATGTCGCTCGGCGCTCCGCTTCATCTGGCCATCGCGGGGACGCTGCTGGTGATCCTCCTCGGAGTCGCACCCGCGATCGAACCGACGCTGTACGCGACCGCCGTCACCGCGGTCCTCGCCTTCGCCACGTGGACCCTCGTCATGCTCGTATGGGATCCGCTTCCGCCGAAGCGGGCGCGGAAGGCGGCGGCAGTACGGGCTCATGGGCAAGCGCCGACGAGCGGTGCCTCGTCCTCGGCGATGGGGAATCACGCGGCACGGCCGCGTCCTTCTGCCGGGCGTCACGGGTCACGGGCTCGCCGGGTGCGGGCGATGACCGGATCGCGGACCGGGGGAGGTGCGCGATGAACGAGGAGCTGTTTCTCCACCTGGCGGAGATCGCCGGCGTCTTCGTCGGCTTCGGCGCCCTGATCGCGATGCGCAACGGCGGCGCCGAAGACGCCTTCGCGAGCTATCTGCTCAGGGCGCTCGTGACCATGGGCTCCTTCGTCATCGTCCTCGCGCTTCTGCCTGTCGTCCTCGCCCAGTTCGGTCTCTCGGGCCGCGTCCTGTGGCTGACGTGCGCGATCACGGCCGTGCCCCTCTACGCCGTCCTCGTCTTCGTCGTCAACCGCACACCCGAGCCTGCCTTCGGCAAGCGCCACCGCACCTTCAGCCGGGTCTTCATCTCGGTCGGACTTCCGCTTCATGTCCTCATGCTCACCTCGATCACCCTGATCCTGATCGGCGCGTTCCCCGCGCTCGACGTCGCGCTGTACACCGCGCTGGTGTCGGTGTCGCTCGCCTTCACCGTGTGGGGACTCCTGATGCTCCTGTACCGACCGGGTGAGCACGCGGACGAGCAGCACGTGCAGGCGCTCGAGGACCCCACGGACGCGATGCGCTGATCAGCTCTGCGTCGGCTAGTCCCGCAGCGTGACCTCGGCGGGGATCGGCACGAGCTCCTCGCGGCGGTGGATCAGGTCGACGGCGTGCTGGGTCAGGGCCACGTCCTCGGGCAGGGACGGCTCCCAGCGCCGCACCGGCCGGGCGGCATCCGCCCCTCGATCGACGAAGATGAGCATGCACTGGGTCGACAGCACCTTCGCGTCGGGCGTGCGGGGATCGGCGGTGAGCACGCGCACCGAGATGTGCATGCTTCGCGGGCCGGTGTAGATGAGTCTGGCGTCCAGTTCGATCACGTGGCCGATCCGCACCGGCGCGAGGAAGTGGATGCCGCCGGAGTACACCGCGACGGCCTGGTCGCTCGACCAGCTCGCCGCGCACGCGAACGCCGCCTCGTCGATCCAGCGCATGACGGTGCCGCCGTGCGCCGCGCCGCCGAAGTTGACCGAGCTCGGCGGGACGAGGAACCGCAGCACGGAGCGGGGCGCCTCGGTCGCCTCGGAGTACTCCTGGGTCAGCATCGCCTTCTTGATCGCGTCGCGCGCGGGGATGCGCGCGACCGCGGCGGCGGCGAGCTCGCGATCGGTCTCGGACGCGGGCGCCCACGCGGGGATGCGCACCGGCTTGCGGTCCTCGCCGACGGCGACGAACACGAGGATGCACGTCGTGTTGGCGGTGTAGACGCGGTCGCGGATGTCGGCCGATTCGACGGTCACGGCCACGTGCATGCTCGAGGACCCGGTGTGCACGATGCGCGCGTGCACAGCAACGAGCGATCCGGGCTTGATGGGGCTCGCGTGCCGCACATTGCCGACGTACGCGGTGACGCAGTAGCCGCCGCTCCAGCCGACCGCGCACGCATAGGCGGCCTGGTCGATCCACTCCATGACGCTGCCGGCGGCGACGGTCGCGCCGCCCGCGGCGGCATCGTGCGGCAGGCTCAGGAACCGCATCGTGACGCGGTCGTCGTGCCCGGCGACGGGCTCGGAAGTCGTGGTGCTCACGGCGTCAGCCTAGAGCGGATGCCGCAGGGCCCGCGGTTCACCTCAGCCGACCGCTCCTCCGTCCCCACGACCGGACACCGGCTCGCGCGTCTCGCTCGCGGTCAGGCCGACACGCGCTCGTCGATGCCGGCGAAGAACTCCCCGAGCACCTTCACCACCGCGGCGGGCTGCTCGACCGGGGGCAGGTGCGCGGCATCCGCTATCCACCCCGCGCCGCCCTCCTGCACGCCGTCGGCGATCGCGACCAGCGCGGACTCGGGTGCCACGGCGTCGAACTCTCCCCACAGCGCGAGCACGGGCGGCTCGATCTCGTGCAGCCGATCGCGCACGTCGTACGCGGCGAGCGCCTCGCAGCACAGCGCGTAGCTCTCGTCGTCGGCATCCTGCAGCGCCTGCAGCAGGCGTCCGGTGAGCTCGGGCTCGCGGGCGATCGACCCCGGCGCGAACCAGCGCTCGGCCGACGCGATGACGAGCGACGAGGTGCCCGACGCGCGCACCAGTGCGGCGCGGTCGCGCCAGCCGTCGGGTTCGCCGAGCTTCGCGCCCGTGCACAGCAGCGCCGCGCCGTCGACCATGCCGGGATGCCGCAGCATGAGCTCGAGCCCGACGGCCCCGCCGAACGAGATACCGGCGTAGCGGAAGTGCTCGTGCTCGTGGGTGCGCAGCGCCTCGGCCACGGCGTCGGCGAGGTCGCCGATCGTGAAGGGCTCCGTCGCGGGCTCCGCGGCACCGTGGCCGGGGAGGTCCCACGCGATGACGCGATAGCGCTCCGCGAGCTTGGGGATCACCGTCTCCCACAGGATCGTCGATGTGCCGAGCGCCGGCCCGAGCACCAGCAGAGGCGCATCCGCGTACCCGACGGGGGTGCCGAGGGCGATGGGCGGTGTGGTCATGAGGGTCCCTCCACTCCGATGTCGAGGCTGTGATCGACGATACGCCCGGCGAGCCCGGCGCGCGGGGCCGGATCGCGTGGGGGCGTGTCGGTCATCGCCGCCGCAGGTCTTCCTGGAGATCGCGCGCCGCCTGCACGACGAGGGGACCGAGCCGGCGCTCATCGGCGCGATCGAGGTGCACGACGAGACCGATCGCGATGGGCGGGAGCCCCTCGACGGCGCCCAGCGGCGCCGCGACCGAGATGTTGCCGAGCGTCATCTCCTCGCGCGTGACGGCGTACCCGCGCGAGCGCGCCTGCGCGATGTCGGCGCGCAGCGCTGCCTCGGCGATCACGGTGTGGACCGTCTCGCGCTCGCGCGGCGCGCGGAAGTACTCCTCGAGCCACTCGTCGTCCCGCGTCGACAGCAGCGCCTTGCCGACGCCGGTCGCGTGCAGCGGGCCGCGCCCGCCCATGCGGCTGAGGGTCGCGATCGACGCGCGCCCGGTGACCCTGCCGACGAAGAGGGCGACCGAGGTCTCGGGCGTCGCCCCATGGAGCACGGCGAGGTGCACGTTCTCGCCCGTCGCCTCGTACAGGCGCATCATGTGCGGCAGCGCCGTCTCGCGCAGCTGGAGCGACAGCGGCGACAGTTCGCCGAGCTCCCACAGCCGCACGCCGATCGTGTAGCGGTGGCCGGGAGCGCGCGCGAGGAGGCGCAGCGACACGAGCTGAGCGAGCAGCCGGTGCAGCGTCGACGAGGCGAGCCCCGTACGCTCGGCCAGTTCGGCGGCCGTGAGCTCGGGCTCATCCTCGGTGAAGCAGTCGAGCACGCGCAGCATCCGGTCGACGACGCCCTCGCCGCCGGGTGCGTTCCCCGCGTTCCCCACGCCTTCACGCTACCGCCGCGGCGCCGGGCCGTCTCGGCTGCGGCATCCGTGTCCCGCTTCTCGTCGGCCTCGGACGGCGTGGGCGACGAGAAGCGGGACACGGTTCGCTCGGGCATGGCACAGTGAGCCCGTGGCCAACTCGCCGTCCGGAGACTCCGTGATCGATCGGCTCGTGCGCGTGCTCGAGACGTTCACGGCCGATCGCACGGTCCAGACGGCCTCCGACATCGGGAGGCGCGCGGGGCTGCCGTCCTCGACGGCGCATCGCCTCGTCGACGACCTCGTCCGCAGCGGCCTGCTCGAGCGCGACGACGAGCACCGCGTGCGCCTGGGCATGCGGCTGTGGGAGCTCGCGCTCCGCGGCTCGGACGCGCTGCGCCTGCGCCAGGCGGCGCTGCCCTTCATGGAGGGCGTTCAGGCCCGCATCCGCGAGCACACCCAGCTCGCGGTGCTCGAGCAGGACGAGGCGCTGTTCCTCGAGCGGCTGTCCCACCCGTCGGCGGGGGCGAACATCACGCGCGTGGCCGGCCGACTCGCGCTGCACGCGTCGTCGTCGGGCCTGGTGCTGCTGGCCCACGCTCCGGACGACGTGCTCGACCGCGTGCTGACCGGGCCGCTGCCGGCCATCTCTCCCGAGACGGTCACCGACCCGACCGCGCTGCGGCGCATCCTCGCGGGCATCCGCGAGCACGGCTACGTCGTCTCGCCCGGGTCGGTGGAATCGGTCTCGACCGGCGTCGCCGTGCCGGTGCGCGACCGCGGCCGCGTCATCGCGGCGCTGTCGGTGATCCTCCCGCGCGATGCGTCGACGGACGACGTCGTCGTGACTCTCCGCGCGGCGGCCCGGGGCATCGAGCAGGCCCTCCGCTCCGACCGCGACTGAGATTCCTCACCCATTCAATGGGAACGGATGCGGCGAGCGCGGCTCGCAGCGTCGACACTGGTGACGGCATCCGCACCTCGTCGAAGGAGACGACATGACCACCGTCCGCACCCGCGTCGCCATCGTCGGCGCCGGCCCCGCCGGCCTGCTGCTCTCGCACCTGCTCGACGAACTCGGGATCGAGTCCATCGTCATCGACCAGCGCACCCGCGAGGACATCGAGAGCACGATCAAGGCCGGCATCCTCGAGCAGGGAGCCGTCGAGATGCTCGACCGTCTCGGCGAGTTCTCGCGCGCCCGCACCGTCGGCGTGCGCCACGACGGCATCGAGCTGCGCTTCGACGGCGCCGGCCACCGCATCGACTTCGCGGGCCTCGTGGACCGCGGGGTGTGGCTCTACCCGCAGCACGAGGCGCTGAAGGACCTCATCGCCGCCCGGATGGCCGCCGGTCAGGATCTGCGCTTCGGCGTCACGGCCGATCGCGTCGAGGGGGCCGAGACCGACCGGCCGACGGTGTACGCGACGGATGCCGAGGGGCAGCCGCTCGAGATCGAGGCGGAGTTCGTCGTCGGCGGCGACGGCTCGCGCAGCGTCGTCCGCCCGACGGTGACGGGATCGTCGCACGGCGGCTACTTCCGCGAGTACCCGTTCGCGTGGTTCGGCATCCTGTGCGAGGCGCCGCCGAGCGCCGAGGAGCTCATCTACAGCAACTCCCCCAACGGCTTCGCGCTCATCAGCCAGCGGTCCGAGACGATCCAGCGCATGTACTTCCAGTGCGACCCCGAGACCGACCCCGACTCGTACAGCGAAGCCCAGCTGTGGGAGGAGCTGCAGTCGCGTGTGCCGGGCACGACGCTCACGGAGGGGCCGATCTTCCAGCGGGGCGTGCTGCGCTTCCGCAGCTTCGTCGCGCAGGAGCTGCGCCGGGGACGCGTCGCGCTCATCGGCGACTCCGCGCACACCGTGCCGCCCACCGGCGCGAAGGGCATGAACCTCGCCATCGCGGATGTCATCGTGCTCGTCGGCGCGCTTCGGGCCCTGCTGCTCGAGGGCGATGAGCGGCTGCTCGACGAGTACGCCGAGACCGCGAGCGCGCGCATCTGGAAGGCCCAGCACTTCTCGTGGTGGATGACCTCGATGCTCCACGTGGCGCCCGACGCCAGCGACTTCGACCGCCACCGCCAGCTCGGCGAGCTGCGCAGCGTCGTGGACTCGGAGAACGGCCGTCGGTACCTCGCCGAGGCGTACACGGGCTGGCCGTTCGAGGGCCTCGACCGCCTCGCGTGACCCGCTGCTACGCCGCCTCGCTCGCCGCGGGGCGGCGCATCGCCGGGGCGGCGAGCAGACCGCACACGAGGAACACCAGCACGGCCCCGAGCAGGACGAGCAGCGGCAGGGTCCACGCCCCGCTCGCCTCGTGCATGACGCCGAGCGCGATCGGGCCCGCCGCGGCGACGGCGTAGCCGACGCCCTGCACGATGCCCGACCGAGCGGCGGTGGCGCGCTGATCGCCGCCGAACCCGCTGATCATGATGAACACCGACGTGATGCCGCCGCCCTGCGCGACACCGCCGACGATGCACCACACCAGCCACAGCCCGGGTGCGAACAGGAACCCGAGGGGGATGCAGAGCCAGCCGGCCGCCACAGCGGCGACGCCGACGACCATGGACGAGCGCATCGTCACGAGCGGGATCGTCATGCTGCCGGCGATGCCCGCGACCTGGAAGATCGCCGCCACCGCGCCCGCGGCGGAGTCGGACAGCCCCTGGTCGGCCAGCAGCGTCGGCAGCCACGCGGTCGTGGCGTAGAAGGCGAAGGCCTGACCGGCGAACGCCGCCGCCAGCAGCCACGTCGCCCGCGACCGCAGCACCGGTGCCTGCTCGATCGGCGCAGCCGTGGCCGGCCCCGGCGCCGGGACGAACGCGGCCCGCAGGCCGCGCAGCGGGATCCACACGGCCAGCGCGGCGAGGCCGAATCCGGCCCACGCCGCCAGCGCACCGCGCCAGCCGACGATCTCCGCCAGCGGCGCGGTGGACAGGGTGACGATCATCGTCCCGACGTTGAGCGAGGACGTGAAGACCCCGGTCATCGTGTGGACCCGCCGAGGCGGGAAGTCGCGGGCGATGATCACCGGGATGACGACGTTGCCGATCGTGAGGAAGACACCCATGATCGCGGTTCCGACGATGGCCGCCTCGATCCCGCCGAGCGAGCGGACGACGCATCCGATGACCGATCCGCCGAGGCTCAGCGTGAGGGCGACATCGGCTCCCGCCCGCCGGATGACGACGAT
This sequence comes from Microbacterium thalassium, assembly GCF_014208045.1. Taxonomy (NCBI): domain Bacteria; kingdom Bacillati; phylum Actinomycetota; class Actinomycetes; order Micrococcales; family Microbacteriaceae; genus Microbacterium; species Microbacterium thalassium. The sequence continues at coordinate 1,058,960 of NZ_JACHML010000001.1, read as the reverse complement.
CGCCAGCGGCGCGAAGACGGCGAAGCACAGCACGGGGATGCTCGTGAGCAGGCCCACGACCCCCGCCGTGACGCCGAGGTCCTCGCCGATCACGCCGGCGACCGGCGCCACGGCGACGAACGGCGAACGCAGCATCGCCGCCGCCAGGACGATCACCGCCGTCAGCCCGACGGCGTAGGCCGCACGCGGCGCGGGGTGTGGGCGACCCGGATCGGGCCGCGCGCTGCCGTCGGTCACCGCGCCCACGCTACTCCCGCCGCCCCCGACCGGAGTAGAGTCCGATACCTATGGACATAGGTGTCACCCGCACGCGGGGTGCGACGATCGCGCTGTTCGCGGCGGTGTGCCTGGTCGCGATGAACATGCGGCCGACGATCACGGCGGTCGGCCCCTTGCTCGACGAGATCGGGACCGACACGGGCCTCGCCATCGCGACCCTCGGCCTGCTCGCGAGCGTTCCCCTGGCCGCCTGGGCGATCGTCTCGCCCTTCGCCCACGACCTCAGCCAGCGCTTCGGCATGTCGCGCGTGGTGCTGTGGTCGCTGCTGCTGCTCACACTCGGCACCGCGGTCCGATCGCTGCCCGGCCCCACGGCGAGCCTGTGGATCGGCACGGTGCTCATCGGGGTGGCGCTCGCCATTGCGAACGTCCTGATGCCCGCGGTGGTCAAGCGCGACTTCGGCGGCCGTGTCCCCCTCGTCATGGCGCTGTACACGGGGCTCCTCGGCGGGTTCGGTGCGATCGCGTCGGGCGTCGCGGTGCCCGTGTCTCAGATCCCGCTCGGCGGCGAGCCGGCCGGCTGGCGCTTCTCGCTGCTGGTCACGGGCGGGGTCCTGCTGCTGCCGGCGATCGTCGTCTGGGGATGGGCGACGCGGGGCCGCGGGCACGGCTCCGGGCGCAGCCGGAGCCACGGACGCACCGGCATCTGGTCCGACCCGGTGGCCTGGATCGTCGCCGCGTACATGGGCCTGCAGTCGGCGTCGTTCTACATGCAGGTGACGTGGCTCGCGACGATCTCGACCTCGACGGGGCGCTCGTCGATCGCGGCCGGGGTCGACGTGATGATCTATCAGATCGCCGCCGTCGGCGGCGCTCTGGCCCTCCCCTTCGCCCTGCGCGGCCGTGTCGAGGCGCTCGCCCCCGCGCTGCTGCCGATCCTCGGGATCGTCGGACTCTCGGGGCTCATCGTCGCGCCATCGGGCATCACCGGGTGGGTGATCCTCACCGGCCTGTGCTCGGGCGCCTCGCTCGGCATGTCGCTCACGCTCATGGCGCAGCGGGCGCGCGACCACGACGGCGCGAGCGCCCTGTCGGGAATGTCGCAGTCGGTCGGCTATGTCGTGGCGGCCATCGGCCCGCCCGTGTTCGGGTGGTTGCACGCGATCACCGCCGGATGGCTGGCACCGCTGGTCCTGCTCATGGCCGTGCTGATCGGGCAGGGCATCGTCGGAATCTTCGCCGGGCGCGAGCGTTTCGTGCTCGAGCCCCGCTGACCGAGACGAGAGCACCCGCCTCGCCTCGTCGCCTGCTCCGGGCCGGCGGATGCGCTCCGGGCGGTCAGTCCTTCTTCTTCGCCGACGGCGAGCCGGCCGCCCCGACATCGCGCGGCGCGAAGCCGCCGCCGTCGACGGCGATGACCTGCCCGCTGACCCAGCGCGCCTGATCGGTCGAGAGGAAGAAGCCGGCCGACGCGATGTCCCAGTTGTTTCCCTCGACCTGCATCGCCACGTTCTGGCGACGGAACTCGCGCTGCTCCTGCGACATCCCCTTCGCGGCGAACGCCCCCCAGATCATCCCGACGCGCACGCAGTTGACACGGATGCCGCGCGCCGCGAGCGACACCGACGCACCGCTGGTCAGCTTCTCGAGCGCCGTCTTGGCGATGCTGTACGGCAGGCCGGGTCCGCGGCCCTCGGCGGCGCCCGACGAGATCAGCACGATGGCCCCGCCCCGGGTCATGTGCTTCTGCGCGTGGCGCATGAGGAACCAGGCCGACTTCAGGTTGAGGTCCATGGCGAAGTCCCACGCCTCCTCGGTGGTGTCGAAGATGCCCTCGACGCCGCCGCCGCCGATCGAGTCGGCGACGACGTCGATGCGGCCGAACCGCTCCATGACCGCGTCGATCGTGCGGGCGACGTCGGCGTCGTCGGTGAGGTCGACCACGTACGCCTCGGCCGTGCCGCCGGCCTCGCGGATGCCCGTCACCGTGCGCTCGGCGGCAGCCGCGTCGCGGTCGAGGACCGCCACCGCCGCGCCGTCTCGCGCGTACATCCACGCGAGGGCGAACCCGATGCCGCCCTCGGGGCCGCTCAGGCCGCCGCCGGCGACCACCGCCACCTTTCCGGTGAGCCACGGCCCGGTCGATCCCGCCAGCGCGTCCTCCACCGGCATCGGCCAATCGGTCTGTGCGTCCATCGATGACTCCTTCGTCTCGTCGTCTCGTCGTCTTTGCCGGCCGGTCACCGGACGGGCGCCGCGGCGTCGTCGGGTCCGGCCAGCGGGAATGCGCTGAGCCCGCCGCCGTCGAGCGGGAGCTCCTGCGCCGTGATGTGGTCCGCGCGCTCGTCGGCGAAGAAGGCCACCGCGTTCGCGACGTCGTGCGGGCGGCCTACCTTGCCCACGGCGATCCGGGCGCCCATCATGCGCATCGCCTCGTCGCGGTCCGCGTCGCGCCGGCCGAGCATCGACCGGCTGGTGCTGACCAGGCCGGGACAGATCGCGTTGACGGTGATCCCCCAGCGGGCGACGTCCATCGCGAGCGCCCGCGTGAAGCCGAGCACGCCCGCCTTCGAGGCCGAGTACGCCGTCGAGCGCGGAGCTGCGTCGATCCCCGCCATCGACGAGATGTTCACGATGCGCCCGTAGCGCTGCGCGCGCATCGGCCCGATCACCGCCTGGCTCATGAGGAAGACGCCCGTGAGGTTCACCCGGAGGATCTCGTTCCACGCGTCGAACGGCACGTCCGCGATGTCGACGCGGTCGGGGCCCTGGGGCGCGGCGGCGTTGTTGACGAGCACGTCGATGCGTCCGAAGCGCGCGAGGACGTCGCCGACCATCCGCTCGACGTCGACGGGGTCGCCGATGTCGCCGGTCAGCGCCAGCGCCGTGCCGCCGGATGCCTCGACCTCGGCCGCGAAGTCCGCGATGCCGTCCCCGCCGTCACGCGCCTGCTCGCCGGCGTTCGGCACGCCCTGCGGGGCGCGGTCGGTGACGACCACCGCGAAGCCGTCCTCGACGAGCCGGGCGGCGATCGCCCGCCCCGCACCGTCGGGCTTCCCGCATCCGGTGATCAGCGCCACGCGGCGATCGAGCATCCTGGTTCTCCTCCGAAGCCGTCCGTCGGGCGGGCCCACGACGCGTCCGTTCCACTGTGGAGGGGCGGATGCCGCTGCTCAACGCCACTTTCGCCGCACGGAACACGGGGTCCCCGTCAGCGCGTCGTGTCCCACTTCCTGTCGGCCGCGACAGCGGCAGGCGACCGGAAGTGGAACACGGGCTCGAGCGGAAGACCCCGTGTCGTCGAAGGAGAGCGGACCGCTACAGCGGGAACTGCCCCGGCTCACGGCGCATGGTGATCCAGCGCGTCTCGGTGAAGGCGTCGATGTTGGCCTGCACGCCCCCGTGGCGCGACCCGGTGCCCGAGGAGCCGGTGCCGCCGAACGGCGTGTTCGCCTCGTCGTTGACCGTCTGGTCGTTGATGTGGACGATGCCCGTCGGGATCCGCTGCGCGAGCTCCCATCCGGCGAGCGCGTCCTTCGTGACGATCCCGAGGGACAGTCCGTAGTCGGTGGCGGATGCCAGTTCCACCGCCTCATCGTCGGTCGAGTACGACACGACCGAGGCGACCGGCCCGAAGACCTCCTCGCAGTACGCCGGAGCATCGGCGGGGATGTTCGCGAGCACCGTCGGCCGGTAGAACAGGTCCTCGTAGCTGCCTCCGGCGCGCAGCTCGGCGCCGTGGGCGACGGCATCCATCACGAGCGAATGGACGCGATCGCGCTGGACCTCGTCGATGAGCGGGCCGAGGTGCACGGGGCCGGCCGCGGGATCGCCCACCGCCATCGAGTCCGCCTTCGCCGCGAGCTTCTCGACGTAGGAGTCGAACACCGACTCGTGGACGATGTGGCGGCCGACCGTCATGCAGATCTGCCCCTGGTGCAGGAACGAGCCCCACGTGGCGAGATTGACCGCCTGGTCGACGTCGGCGTCCTCACGGATGATGAAGGCGGAGTTGCCGCCCAGCTCGAGGTGCGCGCGCTTGAGGTGCTTGCCGGCCTGCTCGCCGACGCTGCGGCCGGCGCGCGTGGAGCCGGTGAAGGCGATGACGCGCACGTGCGGGTCCTCGATCATCGCCTGGCCGACATCGGCGCCCCCGGGGACGAGCTGGAGCAGCCCCGGCGGCAGGCCGGCCTCCTCGAAGATGCGGACGAAGGCCACACCCCCGGTCACGATGGTGCGCGGGTCGGGCTTGAGGAGGACCGCGTTGCCGAGCGCGAGCGCGGGAGCGACGGCCCGGATCCCGAGGATGAGCGGGACGTTGAACGGCGAGATGACGCCGACGACCCCGACCGGGATCTGCTGCGTCAGCGACAGGCGCGGCTCTTCGCTCGAGAGCATCGAGCCCAGCGGCGCCGAGGGGAGGGCGGAGGCCTCGTAGCACTCCGCCGCCGTCACGTGCAGGGCGAATCCGGCCAGCGGCGGGATGGCCCCGACCTCGCGGATGTTCCAGCCCGAGATCTCGTCGGCGTACTGCTCCCACAGCATCCCGGCCTTGCGCAGCACCGCCGCACGTGCCGGGTGCGGCAGCGCCGCCCATTCCTTCTGCGCCACGGCCGCACTGCGGGCGGCCCGCGTGACGTCCTCGGGCCCGGCGAGGCCGACGGTGGCGACCGTCTCGCCGGTGGCGGGTGCGACGGAGTCGACCGTGCCGCCCGCGCCGGGCACCCATTCGCCGTCGATGAAGATCCGGCCGCCGAAGGCCGCCGGGTCGAGGAGGACGTCGGTGTCCTGGATGATCGTCATGATTCTCCCTGTGGATCTCGGGGCGCGGATCTCACGCCGTCTGCGGGATGGGGCCGGTGGCGCCCCGCGCCAGCCGCTGGGCGCGCCGGCCCACCGTGCTCGCGGCCCAGCCCTGACGGATGACGTCCATCGCGTCGCGGGCGATGACGGTGCCGTCGTCGTAGGTGTCGCGCCAGATCGCCAGCATGTCGGCGACCGGCTCGGCCATGAGGGGGCGCGAGAACGCCTCGAGCCCGAACCGTCCCTCGTAGCCGTCGTCCAGCGCCTGCCGGACGACGTCGGCGACGGGCACCGTGCCCTGGCTCAGCAGCCCGCGCCCGGACTGGCCGAGTTCGAGGAACGCCAGCCGAGGCAGAGCGGTGCGGATCGCCGCGCTCATGTCGGCCTCCTCGACGGCCATGTGGAAGGTGTCGAGGTGGATGCGCAGATGATCCGAGCCGCTGAGCTCGACGTAGCGCATCGCCTGGTCGGCGGTGTTCACGAACGAGGTCTCGTAGCGGTTGAGGACCTCGAAGGTGAGCGTCACGCCGCTGTCATGCGCCTCATCGGCCAGGAGCCCCACGTCCTTGGCAGACCGCTCGATGGCGTCCGCGCCGGTCGGCGCGCTCGCGCCGAACGGGGCGTAGGGCACGCCGTTGAGCTGGTCGGCACCGAGCGCCAGGGTGAATGCGAGCGCTTCGCGCAGCGACCGGAGCCCGGCCTCGCGCACCGCCGCATCCGGCGACGACACGTCGGCGTCGGGGGTCTGCCCGCACATCGCGATGGGTTCGAGCCCCCGGTCGGTGATGAGCACCCGCAGGCGTTCGGCCTCCGCGAGGTCGAGCGGCATGGGCGGCAGCACGACCCGGCGGTAGCCGGCCGCCGCGACGGCGTCGAGCGCCGCCGGCACCGCGTCGCCGGACGGATCCGGCACGAGGGCGCTGAGGTGGCAGGCGATGTCCAGTTCGAAGGTCATGGCCACGTCCTGCTAGAAGACCGGCAGATCCAGGCGCTGCTTGAACACCGAGTAGCCGTCGTCGACGTGCACGACGGTGCCGTTGATGACGTTCGCCTCGTCCGAGGCGAGGAACGCCACGACGTTCGCGATCTCCTCGGGCGCGGTCATCTTGTTGCGCAGCTGCTCCGAGGCGAAGGTCGCCTTCAGTTCGTCGGAGAACTGGTTGATGATCGGCGTGGCGACGCGGCCCGGCGTGATGGCGACGGCCCGCACGCCGTACTCCGCCAGCTCGTAGGCGGCCGATCGGGTGAAGGAGATGACGGCGGCCTTGGCCGCGCTGTACGAGAACGACAGCTCGGCCGCCTGCTCGCCGTAGATCGACGAGGTCGAGATGATGACGCCGCCGGTCCCCTGCTTCTTGAACTGGCGCCCCGCGGCGAGGATGCCGTAGTAGACGCCGTCCTGGTCGACGCGGATCATCGGCTCGTAGTCGACGGCCGGGTCCTGATCGAGCAGAGGCTTGCCGCCGGCGATCCCGGCGTTGTTGAAGATCACGTCGAGCTTTCCGAACGCGTCGACGGCGCTCTGGACCGCGGCCTCCACTTCGGCCAGCTTCGACACGTCCACGCCGACGGCGACGGCACTGCCGGGTTCGAGCTGGTCGACGACCTGCTGGGCCTGCTCGACGTTGATGTCGGCGATGGCGACCTTCGCGCCCTCGGCGATGAACTTCTTCACCGTCGCCAGTCCGATTCCGCTCGCGCCGCCCGTGATGAGGGCGACCTTGTCCTTCAAACGCATGCGCGTTCCTCTTCTCTGCCTCGCTGCAGGTGGATGTCGGGGGAAGCGGCGGGGACGCCCTCGGGCGTCCCCGCCGGCCTGTGTCAGCCCAGCTGGTCCGACGGGGTGATGTCGGCAGCGTTGGACTCGTTCACCAGAGTGGTGTCCACCGTCTCGAAGTTGCTCGAGGGGAGGGTGCCGCTGTTCTGGTACTCGACCATCGACGCGATGACGTCGTCGTTGATCGACGGCCAGGGCTGCTCGATCGTGGCGAGCATCGTGCCGGCCTCGATGGCGGCGATGGCCTCGGCCACCGCGTCGACGCCCGTCACGAACGCCGACGAACCGGCCTCCTGGACGGCCTGCGACGCGCCGAGGGCGGCGTCGTCCCAGCCGACCCACACGGCGTCGAGGCCGTCGGGGTTGGCTGCGAGGTAGTCCGCGACGAGCGCGAGCGCCTCGGTGCGGCCGCTCGCGGGCGACTTCACCTGCTGGATCTCGCCACCGGCGAGCACGGCGCCCGCGGCGACGAGGTCGTCGGCGGCGAGGTTGGACCGCATCCGGATGCCGGGGTGCGGGTCGTGCCCGATGACCATGATGTTCTTGCCCTCGATACCGCCGAGCGCCTCGTCGATCGCGCCGAGCGTCTGGTCGACGATGCCCTGCTGGTTGGTCGTGATGTTGAGCACGAACGCGTCGGTGGCCTCGGTGCCGGAGTCGATCGCGAAGATCGGGATGTCCGCATCGTTCGCGGCGGTGATGATCGACCCGATCGACGCGTAGTCGGTGTAGCCGTCGAACACCGCGTCGGCGCCCTGGCCGATCGCGCTCTCGACCGCGGGGTTCATCTTCTGGAAGTCGAAGTCACCCTGGATCATCGTCAGTTCCCAGCCGAGCTCCTCGGCCTGCGCCTCGACCTCCTTGACCCACCACGCGCCGATGGGCGTCTGGTTGCCGGAGGTGAAGGCCACGACGCGGAACGGCTCGTCTCCGCCGCCGCCATCGGTCGAACCGCCCGAGTCGCCGGACGAGCAGCCGGTGAGGGCGAGGGTCGCCACGGCGGCGACCGCCGCGAGCGTCTTCAGTGAGCTACGCATGTTGCACTCCTTTGTCAGTGATGCGTTTTCTCTTCGGTGCGTGAGCGGGCGGGCCCGCTCGTGTGGGTCGCTAGCGTTCTCGGCTCCTCAGCCCCGAGAGCGTGACCGCGGCCACGATGATCAGGCCGGTGATGACCTGCTGGATGTAGGCGTTGACGCCCAGGATGTTGAGGCCGTTGGCCAGGACGCCGATGATCATGACGCCGATCATCGTGCCGACGAGGTTCGCGGCCCCGGACCGGGCGATCGTCATGCCGAGGAACACCGCGGCGACCGCGAACATCATGTTGTTGCCGTCCTGGGTGGCGCTGGCGCTGCCGAGCCGCGCGGCGAGCAGGATGCCGCCCAGGGCCGAGACGGTGCCGGCGAGCACGAAGGCGATGAGGCGCACGCGCCGCACGTTCACGCCCGACAGGCGCGACACCTCGTGGTTGCCGCCGACGGCGTACCAGCGCCGGCCGATGGTCGTGTAGCGCAGGACGAACCACGTGGCGAGCGCGACGACGACCGCGAAGTACACCGGCAGCGGGATCTCGAACAGCCGTCCCTGCCCGAGCGCGTTGAACTCCGGCGGGAAGTTGAACAGCGTCGTCCCCCCGGTCACGAGGTAGCTGATGCCGATGACGGAGGTCATCGAGGCGAGCGTCGCGACGAACGCCGACACTTTCAGATACGCCACGAGATAGCCGTTGAAGAGGCCGATGAGGGTGCCGACGACGAGAGCCGCGAGGATCGCGATCGGGATCGGCGTCCCCCCGAGCATGAGCGCGGCGGCGGTGGCCCCCGCCAGGGAGGAGTTCGCGCCGACCGACAGGTCGAAGTCGCCCACGACCATGACCATCGTCTGCGCCGCCGCGATGATCGCGAGGATCGAGACCTGGTAGAGGATGTTCCGGACGTTGGTGAATCCCAGGAACACGTCCGGTCGCATCAGGAAGAAGAACAGGATCAGCGCGATCAGGGCGACCAGCGTCCCGCCCTGCAGCATCCACTTCCCGGCGTTCGATGCGTGGCCCATGACGACGGTGCTGGTCGTCGGAGCCTTGTCGTTGTTCGTCATGGTCACTTTCCGGTCTTTCCGTAGCAGTAGGCGAGAAGGACCTCTTCGTCCGCATCCTCGGCGGGGACCTCGCCCGATATCCGCCCCTCGTGCATGATGATGATCCGGTCGCTCATCCCGATGAGCTCGGGCAGCTCGGAGCTGACGACGATGATCGCCGTTCCGTCCTCTGCCAATCGCCGGATGAGCCGGTAGATCTCGGCCTTCGTGCCGACGTCGATCCCGCGTGTGGGCTCGTCCATGAGCAGCACGCGCGGCTTTCGCGCGAGCATCTTGGCGAGCACGACCTTCTGCTGATTGCCGCCCGACAGTTCGCCGACGTGCTGGCGCGGGCTGCGCGCCTTGATCTGCAGGTCCTGCATGCCGCGCTTGGCGATGTCGATGATGCGGCCGCCCGCGACGACCCCCGACGTGCTCACCGACGGGAGGTTGGCGATGGCGATGTTGTCCTGGATCGACGCCTTGAGCATCACGCCCTGGCTGCGCCGCTCCTCGGGGACGAGCGCGACGCCCGCCTCGAGCGCGCGGGCGACGCCCGGCGAATGCGGCAGCATCTCGTCGCCGACGGCGATGGTGCCGTGCACGTGCTTCTGGGCGCCCGAGAGGATGCGCAGCAGCTCGCTGCGTCCGGCCCCGGCGAGTCCGCCGACGCCGAGGACCTCACCGGCGTGCACCTGGAGCGAGACGTCCTGCACGCGACGTCCGGTGAGCCCCTCGACGGTCATGACCGGCTCGCCGATCGAGGTCGCCCGCGCCGGGAACAGCTCATCGGCGGCGCGGCCGACCATGGTCGAGATGACCTCGTCGACGTGGGAGTCGGCGACGTCCTTGGTGACGATCGTCTGACCGTTGCGCATGATCGTGAGGCGGTCGCACAGCTCGAAGACCTCCTCGAGGCGGTGCGAGACGTACAGGATCGCCACGCCCTGGTCGCGCAGCCCCCGCAGCACCGTGAACAGGTCGACGATCTCGGTGTCGGTCAGCGACGCGGTCGGCTCGTCGAGGATGAGGATCTTCGCGTCGGTGGCGAGCGCCCGCGCGAAGGCCACCATCGTCTGCTGCACCGGCGACAGCTCGAAGCCGAGCTTGCCGAGGGGGATCTTCTTGTTGATCTTGTCGAGCTGCTCCTGGGCGCGCTTGCGGAGCTTCCCCCACTGCACGACGCCGCCGCTGGAGGGGGTCTGCTCCCCCAGCAGGATGTTCTCGGCGACGCTGATGGTCGGGATGATCGACAGCTCCTGGTAGAGCGCCACGATGCCCGCGGCGTTGGCCTCGCGCACGTTGTCGAATTCGACCTTCTCGCCCCGCACCCGGATCTCGCCGGCGTCCGCGTCGTACAGCCCGGTGATCACCTTGATGAGCGTGGACTTGCCGGCCCCGTTCTCTCCGAGCAGCGCGTGGATCTCGCCCGGGCGCACGTCCAGCCGGGCGTTCTCGAGGGCGTGGACGCCCTCGAAGCGCTTGACGATGCCGCTCGCCTCGAGGGCGAGGGGGGCGGATTCCGCAGCCTCGTCGCTCATGACGTCACCGTCTCTTCCGGGATCTCGTTGCAGCGGATGACGACCTTGGGGTACGCGCCGCTGACGTGGACCTCGAATGCCTTCTCGGCGCGGTCGAGCGGGAACACGGCCTCGGTGAGCTCGTCGACGTCGAGGTGGGGCAGCACCTGGAGCGCCCGCGGGAACGCGTAGGGCGAGACGAACACGCCCGTGAGGGTGAGCTCCTTGAGGTACAGGTAGTCCGACAGGTTCAGCGGCATCTCGAAGTCGTGCGGGTACATCGCGCCGTAGACGACCATGCCGCCCTTGGCCGCGATGTCGAGCAGCCCCTTCACCGCGCGCGTCGAGCCCGAGGCGTCGATGACGACGTCGAAGCCCGCTCCGCCGGTGATCTCGTCGGTGCGCTCGAACTGGTTCTCGGCCACGGGGTCGATCACATGCTCGGCGCCGTGGCGCAGCGCCATGTCACGACGGTCGGCGATCGGCTCGATCATCGTCAGCGAGGTCGCCCCGTACATCTTCATGACCTGGAGCGCGAGCTGGCCGATCGGCCCGCCGCCGCACACCGCCACGCGATCGCCGACGCGAACGCGCGTCTTGTCGGCGATGCGCACGGCGACCGACGTCGGCTCCAGAAGGCACCCCTTCAGCAGCGACACGTCGTCGGGCAGCTTGTAGACCTGGGACTCGTGCCAAACGATCGTCTCGGCCATGCCGGGACGGTTGTAGTCCTGGATGTGCTCGCAGAACTGCTGCGCGCCCGCCTGACATGGACGGCACGTGCCGCAGAACTTCAGGAAGTTGCCGGCGACGCGGTCGCCGACCTGCAGGCCGTTGCGGTTCGCGCGCTCGCCGAGCTCCTCGATGACCCCCGAGATCTCGTGGCCGAGCCCGATGGGCACGTCGGTGCCGAAGAAACCTTCGGCGAGGTGCGGGTCCGATCCGCAGATCGCGGCGTAGGCGACGCGGATGCGGACGTCCTCGGGCCCGAGCGGCTGGTCGGGGAAGTCGACCAGGCCGACCCGCCCCCGAGTCGACTCGTCGGGGTCGCGCAGGCTGCCGATCTTGGTGACGGCGACTGTCTTCATCGATCTCTCCGTTGAGAATGGCGGGTGTTCAGGACGCGGCCAGCACGCGGCGGGTCGCGGCGATGGTCGCCTCGAGCCCGTAGCCGTACTTGTCGCGCAGCTGCTCGTCCTCGCCGAAGCCGGCGTAGACCTGCGGGATGCCGAGGCGCTCGAATCCCTTCAGGCACAGACCGCGGTCGGCGATGACGTCGGCGATGCGGGTGGCGAGCCCGCCGTAGGCGAGGTGGTCCTCGAGGACGACGAACCGGCCGCCGGTCTCGTCGGCGCACTGGAGGATGAGGTCCTCGTCGATGGGCTTGAGCGTGAACATGTCGACGACGCGGATCGACCGGCCGTCCTCGGCGAGCTTCTCGGCCGCCTCGAGCGCCTGCGCGACGGTCGTGCCGTGCGTGAAGATCGTCGCGTCCGTGCCCTGCCGCGCCACGATTCCCTTCCCGATGCGGACCTCGTGCTCGCCGGGCTCGTAGAGGACCTTGTCCTTCTTGCCGACGGCGAGGCGGATGTAGAGGGGCCCCTGCATCGTCATCGACTGCCGGATGATCTCGCCGACCATGAGCGGGTCGCCGATGGAGGTGACGGTCATGTTCGTCAGCGAGCACATGAGCGACAGATCCTCGACCGCGTAGTGGGTCGATCCGCCGTTGCCGACGAGCCCGCCGTGCGTGCCGATGATCTTGACGGGCAGGTTCGGGTAGCAGACGTCGGTGCGGATCTGCTCGAGCGCGCGCATGCTGAGGAAGGGCAGCATGCCCGAGACGACGGGGATGTTGCCGTCGTAGGCGAGGCCGGCCGCGATGCCGACGCTGACCTGCTCGGCGAGGCCGACGTCGAGGAAGCGGTCGGGGTACTTGTCGCGGAACTCCACGAGGGTGGCCCCGATGTCGGGGGTGATGACCCACAGGTTCTCGTGGGTCTCGCCGAGCTCGGCGAGGGTCGACCCGATGACCGAGCGGGCACCGAGGAACTCGCCGAAGGTGAAGGTGACAGGCATCAGACGCTCTCCTTGTTGCGGGTGGACTCGAGGGCGGCGAGGGCCCGCTCCAGGTCGGCGGCGCCGAGAGAGCCCGCGTGCCACGCGAGGTTGTGCTCCATGAAGTCGACGCCCTTGCCCTTGACGGTCTCGGCGATGACGACCGTGGGCCGGTCGCTGTCGGTGGCCGGCAGCGCGTCGATCGCCGCGACGAGCGCCCCCATGTCGTGCCCGTCGACCTCGACGACGTTCCAGCCGAACGCGCGCCACTTGTCGGGGTAGGGCTCGAACACGACGCGCTCCTCGGCGAAGCTCGTCATGAGCTGGCGGTTGCGGTCGATGAAGGCGACCAGGTTGCCGAGCTCGTTGCTGCGGGCGGCCATCGCCGCCTCCCAGACGCTCCCCTCACCGGTCTCGCCGTCGCCGAGGAGGCACACGACGCGGTGGTCCTCGCGACGGTGGCGGGCGCTGAGCGCCATGCCCACTGCGAGGGGCAGACCGTGGCCGAGCGAGCCGGTCGAGCACTCGACGCCGGGCAGCTGCACCTTGCACGGGTGCATGCCGTAGGCGCTGTCGAGCTGGCCGTAGGTCTCGACGATGCCGTCGTACGAGAAGAACCCGCGCATCGCCATCGCGATGTACATGCAGACGGCGGCGTGGCCCTTGCTGAGCACGAACCGGTCGCGGGCCGGGTTGGCGATGTCGTCCGGGTCGACGCGCAGTCCGTAGTGGTAGAGGGCCGTGAAGATGTCGGCCGCGGAGAGGTCTCCGCCGATGTGCACCGCTCCCTCGTACGTCCCGCACAGGTGCAGGAGCTTCGTGCGCAGTTCGAACGCGAGGTCCTCGAGCTCTTCGACGCTCGGACGCTCTGCCGTCTCCAGGGTGTGCGTTGCCATCCCTTGCCTCCTCGTTGAGTTCACGAAGGGCCGATCGGATGCTGCGAGGGGCAGGTCTCCGTCGACACTTGCTCGTCCTGCCCCGGCTGCTGCACCGGAGCGACGGGAGTGACGCTAGCACAATCTGATTTACCCGTAAACAGGAATAGTTCTAAACCTGTTGACATACCTCCCAACCGGAGGGATGCTCGAAGAAGCGGCGACGGTGCAGTCGACGCGAGAGACACAGAGAGGTGCGATTTCGATGACGGACACCCTGAGCACGGCCGCGGGAGTGCGGACCGGCTTGTTCATCGGCGGGGAGGAGCGATTCACCGCCGACACCCTGAAGATCGCGGACCCCGGCAAGCCCGGCGTCATCGTCGGCGAGGCCGCGGCGGCTTCCGCCGAGGACGTCGCCGACGCGGTGGCGGCGGCGAACGCGGCGTTCCCGGCGTGGTCGGCGCTGTCGGCGCAGGAGCGCGCGGCGAAGATGGCCGAGGCGATCGCCGGCATCGCGGACGACCGCGACGAGGACGCGGCGATCCTGTCGCAGGAGAACGGCAAGATCCGGATGGAGGGCTGGATCGACGCCCTCGTGTTCGAGATCCGCTGGAACCTGGCGCTCATGCTCGCCGACGAGGTCGACAAGGGCCACACGCTTCCGGTCATCCCGGGAGCCATCCCCGTCTCGACCGAGGTGGCGTACCAGCCGCTGGGCGTGGTGACGGTGATCGTGCCGTTCAACTGGCCGATCGCGATCCTGGGCGCGGCTCTTCCGCACGCGCTGCTGGCGGGCAACACCGCGATCGTGAAGCCGCCGCCCTCGGCGCCGCTGGCCACCACCCGCGTCGTGCAGCGCGTGGCCGAGAAGCTGCCGCCGGGCGTGCTGAACGTCGTGACCGGCAAGGACGAGAACATGTCGGGTCTGATCCAGAACACCGACATCGCCAAGGTCTGCTTCACCGGATCCGTCAACGGCGGCAAGCGCATGATGGAGATGGCCTCCAAGACCCTCACCCGCGTGACGCTGGAGCTGGGCGGCAACGACGCGGCGGTCTTCCTCGAAGACGCCGTCATCGACGACACCCACCTGGACCGTCTGTACGCCGCGATCTTCGACACCACCGGCCAGATCTGCATGAACGCCAAGCGCGTCTACGTGCACCGGTCGCGCATGGACGAGGTCGTCGACGGGCTCGCGGCGCGTCTGGACAAGGCCGTGATCGGGTACGGGCTGGACGAGGGAACCACGATGGGGCCGCTGCACCAGCCGGCGCAGAAGGCGTTCGTGGAGGAGATCATCCAGGAGGCCAAGGACGCCGGCGCCGACGTGCGCGAGTACGGCCAGCTCCCGGGGGGCGAGCTGGCGGGCGGCAACTTCCTGCGGCCGGCGATCGTGGTCGACCCCGACGTGAACCTGCGCGTGGTCACCCAGGAGCAGTTCGGCCCGGTCATCCCTGTCATCCCCTTCGACACCGAAGAGGAAGCCGTGCGACTGGCCAACGACACGTGGGGCGGGCTGTGCGGATCGGTGTGGACCGACTCGCCCGAGGCGGCCAACCGCGTCGGATCGCAGCTGGTCTGCGGGTACGTCTGGGTCAACGACCACGGCGCCACCCGACTGGACCTGCGCGCACCGTTCGGCGGCATGAAGCAGTCCGGCATCGGCCGCGAGCAGGGCATCGAGGGCGTCCGCGCCTTCCAGGACACCCGCTCGATCGCGACCATCGACCCCGAGGCGCTGGCGGGCATGGCCCACTGACGCCCTGTCACCCGACGGGGTCCTGTGCTCGCCCGCGCGAGCATGGGGCCCCGTTCGCGTCTGACAGACTCGTCCCACCGAAAGGAGCGGCATGGCCATCGACGCCGACGGGACCGCTCGACCACCCCTTCCCCACGGAACGGTCGTCGAGCCGCTCCACAACGCCCTCGACCCGGACGCGTTCACGCCGCGCCTCCTCGCGCTCCTGTCCAACGCTCTGGTCTGGCGCGAATCCCATGAGCTGCGCCGTCGGTTCGGGCTCGGCACGAACGAGTGGCGCGTGATCTCTGCCCTCGCCAGCCGTCCCGGCGCATCGGCGACCGAGATCTCGGAGTTCCTCGTCGTCAACAAGGCGATCGTCTCCAAGAGCGTGAGCGTGCTGGTCGAGCGCGGTCTCCTCGTCCTGTCGGACGGCCCCCGCGGCTCCCGGCCGCTGTACCTGTCGGCAGGCGGTGCCGACCTCCACAGCGAGATGCTGCCGGTGTCGATGCGCGGCCAGGAGCTGATCCTCTCGCACGTGAGCGAGAGCGATGTCGAGCAGCTCAACGCCCTGCTGCACCGCATGCTCGAAGAGCTGCGCGACATCCAGATCGTCGAGCGCGCGCTCGCGCAGTCCCCGATCCACGACCACGACCACGACGGCTGAGCCCCGACGTCGGCCTCGTGCCAGGATCGACGCATGCCCGATGACGCAGAGGATGCACGCGGGGCGGCCGAGCTGCGGCTCGCGGCGCAGGTGCACCGGCTCAGCCAGCTGCTGAGCCGCCCCTTCGTCCAGGAGCACGCCGCGAAGGTCGGGCTCTCTCACGCCGAGTGGCGGGTGCTCGCCCAGATCGTGCAGGAGCCGGGGACCACCGCGGCCGAGATCAGCGTGGCGACCGCCTTCACGCCCATGCACGTCAGCCGCGCGGTGCAGGTGCTGCGGTCGAAGGGGTTCATCGCCTCGAGGGCGGATCCGGCCGATTCGCGCCGCCAGCTGCTCGAGGCCACCGAGAGCGGAGCGGGGACGTTCGCGTCGCTCGTCCCGTACGCCCGGCACGATGTGCGATCGGTCATGTCGACGCTCACGGCATCCGAGTTCGAGGCCTTCGTCGGGTATCTCGACCGGGTGGTCGAGAGCGCCCAGCAGCGGCTCTGAGACGACCGCTTCCGCGACCTGGAAGAGGCGCTCGCCGTATTTAGTAACAAATGTTACTGTTTTCGCGTTCGACGGCGACACGATGGAGGCGGCGATGGCCACGCGACCGGATCGACGCATGATCCTCACGATGTTCATGCTCACGACGGGATTCCAGATCGACAGCTGGCGCGACCCGCGCAGCCGCATCGAGGACGTCGGCTCGCTCGACCTGATCGCCGACATGGCGCGCGCCGCCGAGGCGGCGAAGCTGCACGCCGTCTTCTTCGGCGACGGCGTCGACGTCGGCACGATCCGTGACAACAACATCCGCAACACCGGCCTGTACGAGCCGATCTCGTCGATCGGGGCGCTCATCGGGGTCACCGACAAGATCGGCCTCGTCGGATCGCTGTCGACCAGCTTCTTCGAGCCGTACAACGCCGCGCGGCAGTTCGCGGGGCTCGACCGGCTCTCGGGCGGCCGGGTCGGGTGGAACATCGTCACATCGCTGTTCGGCGGGGCGCAGAACTTCGGCCTCGACGCCATGCCCTCCCCCGAGGCGCGGTACGACAAGGCCGCGGAGTTCGTCGATGTCGTGGGCGCCCTGTGGGACAGCTGGACCGACGACACCGTCATCGCCGATCGCGTGTCCGGGCAGTGGGCGCGCACCGAGGGCATCGTCGACATCGATCACAGCGGCGCGCACTTCCGCGTCGCGGGGGCCCTCAACATGATGCGTCCCCCGCAGGGGCATCCGGTGCTCTTCCAGGCGGGGCAGTCGGCGCCGGGGATGCGTCTGGGCGGCACGGTCGCCGACGCGATCTACACCGCGCAGTCCGACAAGCGCGCGGCGCGCGCGTACGCCGACGGCGTGCGCGAGATCGCGGCTGCGGCGGGGCGAGATCCGCACGATCTGAAGGTGCTCCCCGGCGTCGTGCCGATCGTCGCCGAGACCGCGAGCGAGGCCGAGGAGCTCTCGCGCGAGCTGGCCGGCTACATCGACCTGGACGCCGGCCGTCGCCGCCTCGGCGCGGCCGTCGGGTTCTCGGTCGCCGACCTCGACGCCGACGAGGCGATCCCGGCCGAGCGGTTCGCGGTGAACCCCGGGAACAACTCCCGCTGGGAGACGTGGCGGCGCATGGCGGTCGACGAGAAGCGGACCGTGCGCGAGATGATCGTCGACTTCGCGCGGGCGGGCGGCCACCGCATCCTCATCGGGTCGCCCGGCGAGGTCGCCGACAGCATGATCGACTGGTTCGAGGACGGAGCGTGCGACGGGTTCAACCTCGACCCGCCCAGCATCCCCGTCGGGATGCGCAACATGCTCGACCTGCTGGTGCCGGAGCTGCAGGAGCGGGGCTACTTCCAGACGGAGTACTCCGGAGACACGCTCCGGGAGCGGATGGGGCTGCCGCGGCCCACGGGCAGGCGGCTGCAGGTTCCGGCCCTCGCGGGGGACGCGGGATGATCCCCTGCGCACCCGGCCTCGCCGAGACCGGCTTCCCCGCCGCCTGGGAGGACGCGATGACGACGCAGGTCGATGAGGCGCACTTCCGCGACACGCTCGGGCGCTTCGCCTCCGGCATCACGATCGTGACGGCGACCGACGGCGCCGGTCCCGTCGGCTTCACGTGCCAGTCGTTCTCCAGCGTGTCGCTCGATCCCCCGCTGGTGTCCTTCAGCGTCATGGCGTCCTCCACCTCGTACCCCCGCATCCGCGAGACCGGCGGATTCGCCGTCAACGTCCTGTCGGAGGGGCAGCGCCACGTCTCGGCGCAGTTCGCGCGTCGCGGAGCCGACAAGTGGGCGGGGATCGACTGGACGCCGAGCTCGGTCGGGAACCCGCTGCTGGACGACGCGCTGATGTGGGTCGACTGCGAGCTGTGGGCCGAGCACGAAGCCGGCGACCACGTCATCGTGATCGGCCGCGTCACGAGGCTCGACCGGGCGGAGGGCCTGCGGCCCCTCCTCTACTACCGGGGCGGATACCGGAGCATCGACGCCGATGCCGACGAGTGAGAGGAGCCGCGCATGAGCGGCACACGCCAGATGGTCCTGACCATGTTCATGCTGAGCTTCGGCTATCACAGCGGGGCATGGCGACTGCCGGACAGCCGCTCCGAGGAGATCGGACGACTCGGCCTCATCCGCGACATGGCGAAGGCGGCCGAGGCGGCCAAGCTCCACGCGGTGTTCTTCGCCGACAGCCAGGATGCCGGCCCCGTGCGGGCGAACGCGAACCTGGGCACCGCCGTGCACGAGCCGATCTCGGTGATGAGCGCCCTGAGCGGCCACACCGAGAAGATCGGCCTCATGGGCACGATGTCGACCACGTTCTCCGAGCCGTACAACGCCGCACGGCAGTTCGCGGGGCTCGACCTGCTCAGCGACGGCCGGGCCGGATGGAACATCGTCACCTCCGTGATGGGCCAGCGCAACTTCGGCATGGAGCAGCTGCCCGACCCCGAGACCCGCTACCGGCGCGCCACCGAGTTCACCGAAGTGGTGCTCAAGCTCTGGGACAGCTGGGCACCGGACGCGATCATCAACGACCGCGCGGGCGGAAGGTGGGTCGAGAGCGACCGCATCCGCGACATCGATCACGTCGGCGAGTTCTTCCAGGTGCAGGGGGCGCTGAACATGCCCCGCCCGCCGCAGGGCCGGCCCCTGCTGGTGCAGGCGGGGCAGTCCGAGGCGGGCAAGACGCTCGGGGCGCGCTTCGCCGACGCGATCTACACCGCGCAGCCCGACAGGGAGAAGTCGATCGAGTTCTACGCCGACTTCAAGCGCCGGGTGGCCGCGAACGGGCGCGACCCCGAGAAGGTCAAGATCCTGCCGGGCGTCATGCCGGTTGTCGCCCCGACGCTCGCCGAGGCCCGGGAGCACGCCGACGAACTCGCCCGCTGCGTCGACGAGGTCAGCGGCCGCGCCACCGTCGCCCGCGTCCTCGGCGCATCCGTCGACGACCTCGACCTCGACGACCGCATCCCGGCCGACCGCATCGTCGACGGCCCGCACCGCGACGCGCGCTTCAAGACCCTCTACAGCAGGATGGCCGCCGAGATGACGGTGCGCGAGTTCATGGTGGCGCTGTCGCGCGGGCACGGCCACCGCTGGATCGTCGGAACGCCGGCGACCGTCGCCGACTCGCTCATCGAGTGGTTCGAGGCTCGCGCCGCGGACGGGTTCAACCTCAATCCGCCGAGCGTTCCGCACGGCATGGACGCGATGCTCACGCTGCTCGTGCCTGAACTGCAGGAGCGGGGCTACTTCCAGGACGACTACCGCGGCGACACCCTGCGCGAGCGCATCGGGGCGGAGCTGCATCCCTGACCGGCGGTTCCGATCAGCGGAATCGGAGCCGCGGCGACCGACCGCCGGAGCCGATACTGACGGCAGACCGAACCGAGTCGGGTTTCCCTATGGACATTCCCTATGTGCATAGGTATTCTGATCTCGGAAGCGCAACGAGGCGCTCCGGCTGAGAACGAAGGGGTCCCACCAGTGACCAGCACCGCTCACGTCCCGCACACCGCCGCCGCCATCGAGCTCGTCGAAGGCTTCTCGCTCGAGATGACAGGCAAGGACGTCCCCGGCCTGCAGGAGGCCGCGCACGCGATCCCCGCCGGGACGAAGATCAACGTGACGTTCCTCGGGAACGAGGATCTCGACATGCGCGTGGCCGCATCCAAGGCCGTGAAGGATCTCGGGTTCACCCCCGTCCCGCACATCTCCGCGCGCCGCATCGGCAGCCAGGCCCAGCTCGAGGAGTTCCTCGGCCGCCTGCAGGAGGTCGGGGCCACCGAGCACGTCTTCGCCGTCGGCGGCGACCCCGCAGAGCCCGAGGGTCCCTACCCGGACTCGCTGAGCGTCATCCAGACCGGGATCCTGCAGCAGTACGGGGTCAAGGAGGTCTCGATCGCCGGCTACCCCGAGGGGCACCCCGACATCGAGACCGACGTGCTGTGGCGCCATCTCGACGACAAGGTCGCCTCGCTCAAGGAGCAGAACCTCGACTGCACGATCCTGACGCAGTTCGCGTTCGACACCGACCCGGTCATGTCGTGGATCGACGCCGTCCGCGCCCGCGACATCGACGCGACCATCCGCATCGGCACGCCCGGCCCCGCCGGCATCAAGCGGCTGATCAACTTCGCCCGCCGGTTCGGCGTCGGAGCGAACGCGATGATCGTGAAGAAGTACGGCTTCTCGCTGACCAACCTGATGGGGACCGCGGGCCCCGACCGGTTCGTGAGCGACCTCGCCGCGCTGCTCGAGGCCGACGAGGCCTCCGGCTCGGTCAAGCTGCACATGTACACGTTCGGCGGACTGCTCGCCACCGCCGACTGGGCGCGCGCGTTCACCACCGGAGAGTGACCCATGGCCGTGCACCACGATGCCCACAAGGACCATGCCTGCCTGACCATCCACGGTCCCGACCAGGCGGGCCTGGTCGCCGCCGTGACGGCGCTGATCACCCGCAACAAGGGCAACATCGTCACGCTGGACCAGTACTCGTCCGACCCCGAGGGCGGTGACTTCTTCCAGCGGGTGGTGTTCCACCGTCTCGATCTGTCGGCGGCGATGCCCGAGATCGAGGCGGATGTCGAGAAGACCCTCAAGCCATTCGGCATGCAGTGGACGCTCACCGACCAGTCCATCCCGAAGCGGATGGCGATCCTGGTCTCCACGTCCGACCACTGCCTGCTCGAGCTGCTGTGGCGCCACCGCCGCGGCGAGCTGCCGGTGACGATCCCGATGGTGATCTCCAACCACACCAACACCGCCGAGGACGTCCGCACGTTCGGCATCCCGTTCTTCCACGTCCCCTCGCAGGGGCCGGACAAGTCCGAGGCCGAGGCGAAGATCCTCGAGCTGGTGAAGGACAACGTCGACTTCATCGTCCTCGCCCGCTACATGCAGATCATCTCCGAGGACTTCCTCGACAAGGTCGGCGTGCCGGTGATCAACATCCACCACTCGTTCCTGCCCGCCTTCATCGGGGCCGCCCCGTACCGCAAGGCCAAGGAGCGCGGTGTGAAGCTCATCGGTGCGACGAGCCACTACGTCACCAAAGACCTCGACGAGGGCCCGATCATCGAGCAGGACGTCGCCCGCGTGAACCACGCGATGACCGCCGCCGACCTGCAGGCCCGCGGCGCCTACGTGGAGCGCGCCGTGCTCAGCCGCGCCGTGCAGTGGCACGCGCAGGACCGCGTCATCCGAAAGGGCAACCACACCATCGTCTTCACCGACCGACCGTAAGCACTCCCGGTGCCTCAACGGGAGGCACCCTCCACTGAACAGAGAGGTTCATCCCATGGCAGACAATCTGCAGCAGCTGCTCGACGAGACCAACGCGGTCGAGCTGCTCCGCAACTCGCAGATCGGGTCCTACATCTACCCGGTCGTGCCCGCCGACTTCCAGAACTGGATCAAGGAGCAGCAGGCCTGGCGCAACACGTCGGTGCTCTACGACCAGTCGCACCACATGGACAACGTGTTCCTCAAGGGCTCGGACGCCATCAAGCTCATCAGCGACACCGCGATCAACTCGGTGGCGAACTTCCCGGTGAACAAGGCGAAGCAGTACGTGCCGACCACGGCATCCGGCCACGTCATCGGCGACGGCATCCTGTTCCGCGAGGCCGAGGACGAGTACGTCTACGTCGGCCGCGCGCCGGCGTCGAACTGGCTGATGTACCACGCCGAGACCGGCGGCTACGGCAACCTCGACCTCACCGTCGACCGCCGTTCGCCCTCGCGCCCCTACGGCGACGCCGTGAGCCGGAAGTACTACCGCTTCCAGATCCAGGGGCCCACCGCCTGGAACGTCATCGAGAAGCTCAACGGCGGCCCGCTCGAGCAGCTGCGGTTCTTCACGATGTCGACGATGCAGATCGGCGGTGCGAACGTGCGCACTCTCCGTCACGGCATGGCCGGCGCTCCAGGCCTGGAGATCTGGGGTCCGTACGAGGATCACCACCGCGTCCGCGATCTCATCGTCGAGGCGGGCGCCGAGTTCGGGCTCGTCCCGGTCGGGTCGCGCGCCTACCCGTCGAACACCCTCGAGTCGGGCTGGATCCCCTCGCCGCTGCCGGCGATCTACTCCGGCGCCGAAGAGGAGGGCTACCGCAAGTGGCTCGGCGTCGACAGCTACGAGGCCACCGGCACGCTCGCGGGCTCGTTCGTCTCGGACAACATCGAGGACTACTACCTCACCCCGTGGGAGCTCGGCTACGGCTCGTTCGTGAAGTTCGACCACGACTTCATCGGCCGCGACGCGCTCGAGAAGATCGACCCCGCGACGCAGAAGCGCAAGGTCACCCTCGAGTGGAACCCTGAGGACGTCACGAAGATCTTCGCGTCGCTGTTCGACACCGAGGGCGAGAGCTACAAGTTCTTCGACCTGCCGCTGGCCAACTACGGCTCGGCGAACTACGACTCGGTGCAGGATGCGGCCGGCAACAACATCGGGTTCTCGATGTTCACCGGCTACAGCTCGAACGAGAAGCGCGCGCTGTCGCTGGGCACGGTCAACCCGGACGTCCCCGAGGGCGCCGAGGTCACGGTCGTGTGGGGCGAGCCCAACGGCGGCACCAAGAAGGCGTCGGTCGAGCCGCACAAGCAGCTCGAGGTCCGCGCCGTCGTCTCGCCGGTTCCGTACTCGACGGTCGCCCGCCAGACCTACCAGGGCGGCTGGCGCACCGGCTACCAGGAGTCCTGACCCACCGACCCGGGGGAGGGCGGACGCGCGCGCGTCCGTCCTCCCCCGCACCATTTCCGCCAGTTGATAACGTGTGACGTCACGAAAGGGGGACGCCGATGAGCCTGCGCTACGCACTCCTGGCGATCCTGCGCGTGGGGCCGCTGTCGGGCTACGACCTGCAGAAGCAGTTCTCGCAGTCGGTCGGGCACGTCTGGTACGCCCCCGACTCGCAGATCTACCCCGAGCTGCGCAAGATGAACGCCGACGGGCTCATCGAGCCCGAGGAGCAGACGCGCGGCGAGCGCGGCACCCGCATCGTCTACCACGTGACGGATGCCGGCGAGCAGGCCTTCCTCGCGTGGATGCGCAGCCCGCTGTCCTACCAGCGGGTGCGCGACCCCGCCCATCTGCGGGCCGCCTACCTCGAGGCGGCCGAACCGGCCGATGCCCGCCGCTTCTTCGAGGCTCACATCGCCGAGTGGGAGAGCGAGCTGGAGCAGTTCGAAGGCGAGCTGCACCACATCGACGCGCTCTCGAACCCCATGCTCGTCCGCCGCCTCGCCGTGACCCCGGATGCCGAGCGGGAGCGCACCATCGAGTACAAGCGCTTCGCGTACGAGGGTCTGGTCGAGCGCGCCAAGGGCGAGATCGGCTGGGCCCGCCGCGGCCTCGAGCTCGTGGACCGGCTGTATCCGGACGTAGACGCGAACGCGGACGCGGACGCCGAAGCCTCCTGAGGCCGCTTCGCGCGTCCGCGCCCGGAGCGCCGGGTCAGTGCGCCAGGGCGGCGAGCGCCTCGGGGTCGATGGTCGCGATGGCGCGGGTGTCCTGGAAGGCGCGGACGCCCTCGATGCCCTGCTCGCGGCCGATGCCGGACTGCTTCATGCCGCCGAACGGTGCGCGCAGGTCCAGGCGGGTGGCGCCGTGGTCGTTGACCCAGACGTACCCGCAGACCAGCTGCGATCCGACACGGTGGGCGGCCCCCGGGTCGCCGGTCCAGACGCTGCCGCACAGGCCGCCCCAGGTGTCGTTGGCCAGCGCGACGGCTTCGCCTTCGGTGTCGAACGGAATGATCGGGATCACGGGACCGAACTGCTCCTGCGTGACGACCCGCAGATCCAGGTCGGGGTCGATCACCAGCGCGGGGCGGACGAAGTTGCCCTTCTTGAGCTCGCCGCGGGGGAGCCTGCCGTATTCGCGCACGTCGGCGCCGGCGTCCTTGGCCTCCTGGATGATCTCGTCCACGAACGCCTTCTGCGCCGGCTGGTGCAGCGGGCCCATCGTGGTTCCCTCGTCCAGCCCGTACCCGAGGACCACCTTCTTCAGTCGAGCGTCGAGGCCGTCCACCAGCTCGTCGATCCGCGACCGATGGACGAAGACGCGCTTGGCGTTCATGCAGATCTGGCCGGTGGTGTCGAAGATCGCCGCGTACAGGCGGTCGAGGTGGGTGTCGTCGATGACGGCGTCTTCGAGGAAGACCGCCGCGTCGTTGCCGCCCAGCTCCAGCGTCACGCGGGTGAGGGTCTTGGAGGCCATCTCCATCATGCGCTTGCCGCCGCCTACCGATCCGGTGAAGCAGACCTTGGCGATGTCGGTGTTCTGGATCAGACCCGACATGTTCTCGTCCTTGCCGGTCACGACGTTCAGCACGCCCGGCGGCAGCTTCTCGGCCACGCGCTGCACGACGCGGGTGGTGGCCAGCGGCGCCGAGGGCGGCGGCTTCACGATCGCGGTGTTCCCCGCCAGCAGCGCGTGCGGAAGAGCCGCGCCCAGGATCGCGATCGGCCAGTTGAACGGCACGATCACCGTCACCACGCCCAGCGGCTGGTACGCCACCTCGGTGGACACCGGAATCCCCGGCGCGGGGTCGAGCACCTTCCCCTTGTCGACCTCGTCGGCGAGCATGAGCGCCAGGTTCCAGCGGATCTCGAACACGAGGGCGTCGATCCAGCCCTCCATCCGGATCTTGCCGTTCTCCTGCGACAGGATCGCCGCGTCCTCGTCGCGGTCGTCCGCGATGCCGGCGATCGCCTCGGCCATCTTCGCCGCGCGCTCCTGCGCCGACAGCGCCGACCAGGCCGGGAACGCCGCGTTCGCCGCCGCCACCGCATCGGCGACGTCCTCAGCGGAAGCCGCCGCGGCCTCGCCGACGATGACGCCGGGCTTGCCGGGATCCGCGATCCTCAGGGTGTCGGCCGTGAGCCGCTCCTCCCCGCCGATGAACAACCCTGTCCGCACTCCCGCGGCCGTGACTGTGCGAGCCATCCGATACCACCTCTCTGTGGGGGCGCATCGAAAGCGATGCGACCCGTCGCTGTCTCCATCCCGCCAGATGATCCTGGTTCTGGCGAGCCCGCATCCCGGCGTCCGGGACGCTCCGGGACGACTGACATCATCACCGGCGGCGCACAGATGATCGCCAGAATGCTCGCGAGAATCGTCGACAAAATGTGCGATCGCGCTATCCTCGGGAACGAAAGGGGGCCAGCGTGAGTGCCTCACCCGCCCCGGACGAAGACGTCCGGGCCGATCTCACCCAGCAGATCCGTGAAGCGATCCTGGGTGGGAAGTATGCGCCGAATCAGCGGCTCATCGAAGCCGACATCAGCGATGAGTACGGCGTCTCGCGCGCAGCCGTGCGCACGGCACTCCTCCATCTGTCGGGGGAAGGCCTTGTGGAGCGGCTCCCCAACAAGGGCGCGCGCGTGCGATCCATCTCGGTCGCCGAGGCGGTCGAGATCGTCGAGGTGCGCATCGGGCTCGAGTCGCTGTGCGCCCGGAAGGCCGCCGAGCTCATCACGGACGCGGAGGCCGACGAGCTGCGGCAGCTGCGTGCCGAGATCATCGAGTCGGTCGAGACCGGGCAGCTCCTCCAGTACTCGCGCCTGAACCACCAGCTCGACGAGCGGCTTCGCGAGATCAGTGCGCATGCGACGGCCGTCCAGCTGCTCGAACGGCTCCGCGCCCAGTCGGCGCGGCATCAGTTCCGGCTCGCCCTGCACCCCGGTCGCGCCGCTGTCTCCGCCCCGGAACACGCGGCGATCATCGACGCCGTGGTCGCGCACGATCCCGACGGCGCCGAGGCCGCTACGCGCCATCACCTCGAGGGCATCATCGCGGTGCTCCACCAACTCGAGTAGCCGGCGCCGCTCCCCTTGCGTCTGCTTCGGCGTCCCGCCCTTCGGGATGCCGGCTGACCCGTCACGAGGTCGTGTGGCTCCATGGGAGGCATGGGCATGCGCGTCATCACGCTCGGAACGGCAGGGGGTCCCGGGTGGGGCCGCCGTGAGGACGGCACCGTGCGCTCGGGCGTCGCGACGGCCATCGAGGTCGACGGCCGCGTCCACCTCGTCGACGCGGGCTACGGAGCCGGCCGCCAGCTGGTACTCGCCGGTTTCCCGGCGGACGCCCTCGAGACGGTTCTGATCACGCACATGCACTCGGACCACCTCGTGGACCTGCCCGGGATCATGCTCTTCTCGATGTGGCGTCTCCCGCTGCCGCCCGCGCGCACGATCCCCGTCATCGGCCCGGCGACCGGTGTGCTGCCCCGGCTGTGGGAGCTCGCCCGCGAGGAGCCGACGGTCATCACGCCGCACGCTCCCATGCCGGGGATCGACGAGACGATGCGACGCCTGGTGTCGGCGTTCGCGAACGATCTGAACGACCGCGCGTTCGACACCCTCCGACCATCGCCGCTGACCTGGTTCGAGCCCCGCGAGATCCCCGTTCCCGACGAGGTCGGCTTCGACGCAGTGACCGCCAGTCACCCGTCGATGGACCCCGTCGTCGTCCACCGCGGCGACGACGTGACGATCTCGGCGACCCTCGTCGACCACTTCCCCACCGCGCCCGCGTTCGCCTTCCGCATCGACAGCGCGTACGGCTCCGCGGTCGTGTCCGGCGACACCGGCCCCAGCTCCAACCTCGTGCGACTCGCCCGCGGCGCGGACGTGCTCGTGCACGAGGCCCTTGACTTCGGCTCGCTCGAACGGGCCTACGGCCCCGAGGAGGGCTGGACCCCGGAGGTGCGATCCATCGTGGGCCACCACCGTCGTGCCCACACATCGCCAGAGGACGCCGTCCGCATCGCCGAGGAGGCGGGCGTGCGGCGGCTCGTGCTGAATCATCTCGCGCCCTCGCGTCTGTCCCGCACCCACTGGAAGGGGCTCATCCCGGCCACGTCGATCGACGTCGTCGTCCCGGAGGATCTCGACATCGTCGAGGTCGGGTGACCGACGCGCGGTCAGCGTGCCCGCGTGCGAGGTGCGTTCAGCTGCCGTGAGATCGCGAAGGCGGTCGCGATGACGGTCGGCGCGAAGCGCTGCGCCTGCGACAGCGCGGTCGCCCCGGTGACCGAGACCGCCGCGATCGCCCGGCCCTGGCGGTCGAGCACCGGCGCGGCGACGCAGAACAGGCCGAGCTGCGACTCCTCCACGTCGTAGGCGACCTTCTCCCCGCGCGCCTGTCGCAGCTCGCGTCGCAGCGACTCGACGTCGGTGAGCGTCTTCGACGTCAGCGCGCGCATCGTGGGCTCCAGTGCGTCGACGTCGTCGTCGCCCGTGCCGGCGAACGCGAGGATCGCCTTGCCCAGGGCCGTCGCATGCAGCGTTCCGCGGCCGCCGAGCCGCGTGTGCGGCACGGTGAGCCCTCGCGTGTTGATCTTCTCGAGATACACGATCTCGTCGCCGTCGCGGACGGCGAGGTTCGCGGTGAGCTGCGTCACCTCGTGGAGCGTGTGCAGGTAGGGACCCGAGACGTCGCGCAGCGTCGCGTGCGTCGGGGCGAGGGTGCCGAGCTCGAACAGCTTGGTGCCGAGGCGCAGCCCGCGGGGCGAGCGCTCGAGAGCACCCCACTCGACGAGCTCGACCGACAGCCGGTGCGCCGTCGACCGGGACACGCCCGAACGCGCCGACAGCTCCCGGATCGACATCTCGGGATGGTCGGCGCTGAAGGCATCGAGGAGCGCGAGGGCTCGGCGCAGCGAGCTGGTGGCGTCCTGCTGGTCGGGACCGGACATCTCCCGACGATCATACGGGTGCCGAGAATGTGGGTGGACGAACACGAGGAGGTGGCGATGGACGGTCATGGCGGGAGGCGTCGCACGGACGCCGACGAGGCCACGCGCCTGGCGGCGCTCGTGCTCGCGGGGCTGGGGGTCCCCGAGGCGGACGCGACGGTCCAGGCACGGCACCTCGTCGAGGCGGACATGCGCGGTCATGCCTCTCACGGCCTGCGCCGCATGACGGTGCTCGCCGAGCGCATCCGGGTCGGGCTGATCTCCCCCGCCGCCGAGCCGGAGTTCACCTGGGCCGCCTCGGGCGCGCTCGTCGTCGACGGCAGGAACGGCCTCGGGCCGGTGATCGCCTACCGCGCGATGGACCTGCTCGCCGCCCGCGCCGCCGAGACGGGCGTCGCCATCGCCGCGATGCACCGGACCCATCACCTCGGAATGCTCTCGCCGTACGTGGAGAAGGCGGCGGGCGAGGGGCTCATCGCGATCGTCCTGACGTCCACCGAGGGTCTGGTGCACCCGTGGGGCGGCGCCGGCGCGCTGGTCGGCACGAACCCCCTCGGCGCGGGGATCCCGGCGCCGGACGGCGACATCATCCTGGACATGTCGACCGCGTCGGTGTCGGCGGGGAAGATCCTCGACTACGCGGCGCGCGGCGAGGCGCTCCCCGACGGGTGGGCCGTCGACTCCGCCGGCCGCCCCACGACGGACGCCGCGGCCGCCGCGCACGGGGCGATCTCGCCGTTCGGCGGCGCCAAGGGCTACGCCCTCGGCGTCACGCTCGGCGCGCTGGTCGGCGCCCTCACGGGCACCGCCTACGGCCGCGACGTCCACGGCACCCTCGACACGACGTCGAGCACGACGAAAGGCGACATCCTCATGCTGATCGATCCGAGCGTCTTCGGGGAGGCGCCGCCGTCGACCGCGCTCGGCGACTACGTCGAGCAGCTGCGCGAGAGCGGCGTCGACGGCGCCGCGGTGACCGTGCCGGGCGACAGGGCCCGCGCGGCCAGAGCCGCTGCGCTGAGGGACGGATTCGACATCGGCGAGGACGTGTGGGCCACGCTCGAGGAGCTCGCCGCCCAGGTCGGGAGCCGCAGCGAGGGGCCGGCGGCATGACCGGCGCGCTGGGGATCCTGCGCCTCCCGTCCGATGTCCGCTTCGGCTACGGCGTGCGCGCGGGCATCGCCACTGCGACGGCCGCGATCGGGCGACGCGCCTTCGTGGTCGCCGATCCGTTCCTGGCGACCACGCCCGCGTTCGCCGAGACGGTCGAGGCTCTGGAAGCGGCCGGGGTCGCGACGCACATCCACACCGAGGTCCCGCCGGAGTTGCCCGTGCCCGTCGTCCACGACGCCGGGCGGGCGGCGGCCCGCTTCGGACCCGACGTCGTCATCGGCTACGGCGGTGGAAGCGCGCTCGACGCGGCCAAGCTCGTCGCCCTCCTGGTCAGCCACGGCGGCGACCTGGACGGCTATTACGGCGAGAACGCCGTGCCCGGCCCGGTCGTGCCACTGGTCGCGGTGCCGACCACCGCGGGAACCGGATCGGAGGTCACACCCGTGGCGGTGGTCTCGGACCCGGACCGGGAGCTCAAGGTCGGAATCTCCAGTCCGCACCTGATCCCGCGCGCCGCCTTCGTGGATCCGGAGCTGACGCTGGGCGCCCCACCCTCCGTCACCGCACACGCGGGCATCGACGCCTTCGTCCACGCCGTCGAATCGTTCACCGCCGCTGCGCTGCCGGTCGACCTCGGCGGGGCGCTCCCGGTCTTCGTGGGGCGCAATGCACTGACCGACGTGCTGTCGTTGGAGGCCGCGGGCCTCATCCACTCCGCGCTCCCGGCGGCGCTCGCCGATCCGGGGGATCGCGGGGCCCGAGCCGACATGGCCCACGGCAGCCTGCTGGCGGGTATGGCGTTCGGCGCCGCGGGCACGCATCTGAGCCATGCGATCCAGTACCCCGTCGGCGCGATGACGCACACCCCCCACGGGCTGGGCACGGGGACGCTGCTCCCGTACGTCCTGCAGGCGTGTCTGCCCGCGACGGTGCCCCGGCTGGCCCGGCTGGGCGACGCCCTCGGCCTCCCCGCCGAGGACGATCCCGCCCGGCGCGCGCAGGGCACGGTGGACGCCATCGCGGCGCTGTGCGCGCGCGTGGACCTGCCCGGATCCCTCGCCGATCTCGGCATCCGCCCGCAGGACGCGCCGGGCATCGTCGACCTCACGCTCCAGGTGCGCCGGCTCGTCCAGATCGCGCCGGTCACCGCCGACGCGACGTTCCTGCGGCGCATCGTCGACGCGGCCATCGCGGGCGACCGCGCCGCGCTCGCAGACAACCCCCCGACGAAGGCATAGGACCTCATGACGCTCTTCACCCAGCTGTACATCGACGGCGCGTGGCGCGACGGCGCCGACGGCGGCACGTTCCCGGTGATCGACCCGGCCGCCGGCGAGACGATCGCGCAGTTCGCGGCCGCCACCGCGGAGGACTGCGCGGCTGCGGTCGAGGCGGCGGAGGCCGCCTTCCCCGCCTGGTCGTCCACGAGCCCACGCGCGCGGTCCGAGATCCTGTACCGCGCCTTCGAGATCCTTCGGGCCGAGCGGGAGCGGTTCGCGGAGATCATGGTGCGCGAGAACGGCAAGGCCTGGCCCGACGCGCTGGCCGAGGCGACCTACGCGACCGAGTTCTTCCGCTGGTTCGCCGAGGAGGCGGTCCGGGTCCCGGGCGACTTCCGCCTGTC
This sequence comes from Microbacterium thalassium, assembly GCF_014208045.1. Classification (NCBI taxonomy): domain Bacteria; kingdom Bacillati; phylum Actinomycetota; class Actinomycetes; order Micrococcales; family Microbacteriaceae; genus Microbacterium; species Microbacterium thalassium. Next base: position 1,028,281 of record NZ_JACHML010000001.1, on the reverse strand, counting down.
GCCCGCCGGCGACAAGCGGATCGTCGTCGCCCGACAGCCGATGGGCGTCGCGCTCCTCATCACACCGTGGAACTTCCCTGCCGCCATGGCCACGCGCAAGCTCGGCCCGGCCCTCGCGGCCGGCTGCACGACGATCCTGAAGCCCGCACGTGAGACGCCTCTGACGGCCGCCTACATGGTGGACGTCCTCGAGCGCGCGGGCGTCCCGCGCGGCGTGGTCAACCTCGTCACGCCGGTTCCCACCGGACCCCTCGTGGCGGGAATGCTCGCCCACCCTGCCGTGCGGAAGCTGTCGTTCACCGGATCGACCGAGGTCGGCCGCGAGCTGCTCAAGGAGTGCGCCGACACCGTCGTGAGCGCATCGATGGAGCTCGGGGGCAATGCACCCGTCATCGTGCTCCCCGGCGCCGACATCGCGCAGGCGGTGGACGGCGCCATGATCGCGAAGATGCGCAACGGCGGATCCGCGTGCACGGCCGCGAATCGCTTCTACGTGCACGACAGCGTCCACGACGCCTTCGTGGCGGAGATGTCGGCCCGGCTCGGCGAGGTCCGGACGGGCTCGGGGCTCGACCAGGCCAACACGCTCGGTGCGCTCGTGTCGGTCGCCGAGCGCGACAAGGTCGCCGAACTGGTGCGAACCGCCGTCGGTGAAGGTGCCCGCCTCGTCAGCGGCGGCGGCAGTCACGCCGAAGGCGCCTTCATCGACCCGACGCTCATCGACGGCGTCACCCACGGCGACACGATCACCAGGCGCGAGATCTTCGGGCCGGTCACCGCCGTCGTGCGCTACGAGTCGGTCGACGAGGCGGTCCGCATGGCCAATGACACCGAGTTCGGACTGGTCGCCTACGTCTTCGGCCCCGAGGAGCTCGCCCTCCGGACCGCCCTGCGCGTGGACGCCGGCATGGTCGCCGTGAACCGCGGCGTGCTCAGCGACCCCGCTGCGCCGTTCGGCGGCACGAAGCAGAGCGGGCTCGGTCGCGAGGGCGGCTCGGAGGGCATCCTCGAGTTCCTGGAGGAGAAGTACGTCGCGCTCAATCCGTGAGCGCGCGGGTCGACCCTCGCCGCCGACGACGCCGCACTACACTGACTGGCAGTACGCAGGCGGCGGGAGGTGAGCGGGTCCGCTATGGTCGCCGACGCCACGGAACGACGCTCCACATCCGCGGAGCTCGTCGACAAGATCGCCCACGACATCCGGGAGGGCCGGTTCCACCCCCGGGAGCGGCTGATCGAGGTCGAGCTCGCGGCCCAGTACGGCGCGACGCGCAATGCGGTCCGCTCGGCGCTCATCGAGCTGACGGCGCTCGGCCTCGTCGAACGCGAGGCCAACCGCGGTGCGCGCGTGCGGCCCGTGTCGATCGACGAGGCGATCGAGAGCACCGAAGTGCGCTTGACCCTGCAGGCGATGTGCACCCGCCTGGCCGCCGAGCGCATGGACGACGCCGGGAGGCAGGAGCTGGAGGGTCTCCTCGATCGCTTGCGCCGGGCCGTCGCCGGCGGCGACATCGCCGCCAACACCGCGGCCAACGCCGAGATCTCGCGCGTCATCCGCCGCATCAGCGGGCACGGCACGGCGTCGCGCATCATCGAATCGCTCCAGGACCAGGTGCGCCTGAACGCCTACCCGTATCTGCTCCCCGACCGTCGCGTCGAGTCCATGCACGAGTACGAGGACGTCGTGCACGCCGTGCTGTCAGGCGATGCGGATGCCGCACAGGCAGCGGCCGAAGTCCACCGCGATCACGTGCTCGCGGCGCTCCGCGGCATCCGCGATTCGGTGGCGCTCCCGGCGGGCTGAGCACCGACCGCGCCCGCGACGAACCCGGCGGCGCGCTCGCCGATCATGATCGCCGCGAGGTGGGTGTTCGCCCGCGGGACGATCGGCGCGACGGACATGTCGGCGACGGTGAGCCCGGCGACGCCGAGGACGCCGAGTGTCGTGTCGACGACGGTCGTCGCCGCGTCGGCCGGCCCCATGCGGCATCCGCCGGAGATGTGCGACGTGTCGCGCGCGGCGCGACGCAGCCACGCGTCGACCTCGTCGTCGGAGGCTCCCGTGGGCATCTCGCCGCCGAACCGATCGCGCACGGTGCGGCCGCCCGCGCCGAGCAGCGCGACGGCGGAACGGACGGCGTGGCGCGCCAGGGCCCGATCCGCGGCATCCGCCAGCAGATTCAGGTCGATGTCGGCAGGCGCGGCCGGGTCCGCCGACACGATCGCCGAGCGGCCGCGGCTGCGACAGTGGCCCAGCTTGACCCCGAACGCGACCTCGTCGGCGCCGACCGGCGCCGGGTTCGCGGCGACGACCAGCAGGTCGCCCTCACGGGAGCCGTCGATGTCGGACGAGTACCGCAGCATGGCGTTCCCGCGCGCGCCGTTCGCCGCCGGTCGCGCACCGGGCAGGTCGACCGACAGCCAGAATCCGACGTGGTCCTGCACACCCTCTCCCACCGGCAGATCGGCGACCGGCCGGATGCCCTTCTGGGCGATGAGCGGCCCGGGGCCGATGCCCGACCGCTGCAGGATCGCAGGAGACGCGTGTGCGCCGGCGGACAGGACCACATGGTCGGCCTCGATGATCTCCGCGCCGCTGTCCGAGACCACCCGGACGCCGGCCGCTCGTCCGCCGGTCACGATCACGCGGTCGACGAGGGCACCGGCACGCACGTCGATGCGCCCCTGTGCCCGCAAGGCGTCCACGTAGCCGTCGTACGAGGTCACCCGGACGCCGTAGCGGATGTTGCTCGCCGTGCGCGAGACGCCGAGCGCGCCCGGCCGATGGTAGTCGGGCTCCCATGCGTGCCCCGCAGCGAAGGCGGCGTCCGCCAGGAGCCGGTCGCCGTCCCCCCACTCGCTCTCGAGGCGCCGCACGACGGGCGTCGGCCCGCCCCTTCCGTGGTACGCCGCGGAGCCGTAGTCGACGTCATCCTCGAGCCGGACGAAGTGCGGCAGCACGTCCGCCGGCCCCCAGCCGTCGCAGCCGAGCTCGACCCAGTGGTCCCATTCGTCGTCCGGCGGACGCACGACCACGAGTCCGTTGATCGAGGAGGTTCCCCCCATCCCCCAGCCGCGCAGGTAGGGCTCCGGCCGGTCGCCGGCGAATCGCCGTGCCGACACCTCGGGAGCGGCGTACCGGCTGGGCGAGCGGCCGTCGACGCGCCACGCGAACACGTCGTCGGGCGGGCGCCGGATCTCGTCGGGGCACGACTCGCTGCGCCAGTCCGGTCCCGCGTCCACCAGCACGACGTCGACGCCGCGCTCGGCGAGGCGTCCCGCCACGGCACAGCCCGCCGACCCCGCTCCGACGACGACCGCTCGTGCCATGCGGCTAGAGCCCCAGCTTCTCTTTGATGACCGCCGGCATCCGCTCGGTCGGGAAGGGCCACACGAATTCCGGGCCGCCGATCAGCCACGGGTCCACGCGTCCGGCGTCGGCCAGACGCGCGAGGACGGCGGCGGGCACGGGATCCGACAGCGCCGCGGCGTCCTCGCGGAGCTCGTCCGGGCTCGTCACCCCGATCACGACGACGTCGATGAGCGGCTCCGCGAGCGCGTACGACATCGCCGCGCGCGGCAGCGACACCCCCGCGGCATCGGCGATGTCCTGCATCCGCCCCACCGCCTCGACGACCTCGGGCTGGGCGTCCCAGAAGCTGTACAGCGGAGCATCGACTCCCCGCACGCCCGTGCCGAGGATGTTGCCGGTGAACGGAGATGTGAGGATCGTGCCGATGTCCTTCGCCTTCGCCTTCTCGAGCAGGCCCGACGACGTGGCGGCGTCGTTGAGGAGCGTGTAGAGCCGCGGGAACTGGATGACGTCGAACTCGTCCGACTCCACGGCGCGCTGCAGCGGCGCGAGCGTTCCCGTGGCCATGCCGATGCTCTCGACGAGCCCCTCGTCCTGGAGGCGATGCAGCTCGGGCAGGGCACCGTCGGCGGCGCGGATCACGGCGAGGTCGTCGTCGTCCCGAGGGTCGTGCACCATGAACAGCGGGATCCGCTCGATGCCGAAGGCCGCGAGGCTGCGCTCGACGCTGTCGCGGATCTGCCCGGCCGAGAAGCCCTTCCCATGCCCGAACTTCGTCGAGACGACCAGGTCGGCGGGCGCGTTGTCGAGCCCTGAGATGATGCGGCCCAGCTGCGGTTCGTTCTCGTAGACCTCCGCGGAATCCAGCAGCGTGATGCCCAGGTCGAAGGCCGTCCGAAGCTGGGCCGCGATCGCCTCCTCGTCGAGGACCTGGACGGCGGGGTGGGATGCCGTGTTGCCGAGGCCCCAGGCCCCCAGCCCGATGCGCGAGGTGCGGATGCCAGTGCGCCCGAGTGTCGTCATACCGCTCATCCCTTCACCACATCCTTGAGCTCCTCGGGCGCACGGTCGACCGGGAACGGCCACACGAACTCGGGCCCGCCGAGCAGGTGCTCATCGACCGCGCCCGCATCCGCGATGGACTCGAGCTGGTCGCGCGGGAGCCCGGTGTGCAGCGATGCCACGTTCTGCTCGAGCTCACCGGGCGTGCGGACGCCGATCACGGCGACGTCGATGAGCGGCTCGGTGGCGACGTACGCCACGGCGGCCTGCGCGATCGTCACGCCGAGCTCGTCGGTGCGGTCCTGCATGCGGCCGACCGCCTCGACGACCTCGGGCTGCGCCGGCCAGTAGGCGTACAGCGGCTTGTCCACCCCGCGGACACCGGTCGCGAGGATGTTGCCGGTGAACGGAGCGGCCAGCTGCGTGCCCATGCCCTTCTCCCGCGCGCGCTCGAGAAGGCCGGATGTCTTCGCGGCACGGTTGATGAGCGTGTACAGGCGCGGGAACTGGATCACGTCGAACTCCCCGGAGTCGACCGCGCTCTGCAGCGGAGCCATCGTCCCGGTCGCGACGCCGATCGCCCCGACGAGCCCTTCGTCCTGCAGCGCGCGAAGCCCGGCGAGCGCGCCGCCCGCCCCGTAGACCTGCGCCATGTCCTCGTCGTTGCGCGGATCGTGGAGCATCATCAGCGGGATGCGCTCGAGCGACAGCGCTGCGAGCGACTGCTCGACCGAGCGGCGGACGCCGTCTGCGGTGAACGGCTTGCCGTGCCCGTACTTCGTGGCGATGAGGAGGTCGTCCGGGACGTTCGGCACCTCGGTGAGGAGCTTGCCGAGCCGCTCCTCGTTCTCGTACATGTCGGCGGAGTCGAGATAGGTGATGCCGGCCGCGAAGGCGGCTTCGAGAACCGAGATGATCGTCTCGTCGTCGCCGATCGTGGCTGCGGCGGCTGCCTTGCCGATGCCCCACGTGCCGAGGGACAGCTGAGAGGTGCGGATGCCGGTCGAGCCGATCTCGACCCGGGGAACGCGTTCGCTGGTCATATGCGGTCCTCTCACTCCGGGATCACGGTCGCGCCGGTCGAACGAGCCGCGAGGTCGTCCCAGACCTGCTGCGGCACGTCGCGTCCGATCGTCGGCTCGCCCTGGTTCTTGTGGTTGAGATGGCCGTCGCGCTTGCGATCCTCGAGCGGCATCGCCATCACGATCCCGTTCATGACCTCTTCGGTGTCGAGCGTCCCGTGCGGGATCCCCTTGCCGGCCGCCATGAGCTCGCCGGGACCCACCGGGATCTTCATGCCGTTGTAGTCGAGCGTGAAGTGGCCGCGGAAGATCACCCAGTACTCATCGCCGTCGTGGTAGTGGTAATCGCACGGGTTGCCGGGCCGGAACATGCAGATCTCGTTGCGGATGGTGTGGTCCCAGTGGCCCATGACCCGCACGAGCTCGGCCATCGACTGGCCGGAGTTGGTGATCGTGGCGCCCGAGGCGGGGATGTCGTAGTAGTCGCGCTTGTGCAGCGTCACGCGGCCGTGCTCGCTCTCGACCTGCACCTGGCCGCTGACGACGGTGATGCGGTCCTTGTCGTGCTTGGGCTCGATGCGCATCGACGACGCCAGCGGGCTGTCCTGGTAGTAGCCCCAGTACGCGACGTGGCCGCTGGCGTCGGGCTGGACGGAGTGGTTGTTCATGACCATGACGCGGCCGAGATGGATGAACTCGAAGTCCTCGATCTCGACCCAGGGCAGGCGGTCGGTCTGCAGCGATTCGCGGGTGTAGATGGGCATGGGGCTCCTCCGGGTCAGGCCGGCTGCGCGGTGCGGCGCAGCACGGGGCTCTTGAACGATGCGATCTCCGCGGCGACGTATTCCTCGACCGGAATCCGCTCGATGGCGGACTCTCCGAGGATTCCCTGCACGTCGCTGTGGGCGTAGAGGTGCTCGGTGTCGGCAGGGCGGGCGAACGGACCGCCGTGCGCGATCACGAAGACGCCGGGATTGGCCGCGCGAGCCGACTCGACGACCGCCTGGACGTGATCGGTCGCGGCCTCGATGGACAGGCTGCTCTCGGCGTCGGGCGACGGACCCACCATGCCCCCCTGGGTCAGCCCGCAGCGGGCAACGATGAGGTCGGCTCCCGCCGCCGCCAGGTCGCCCGCGAAGCCGGCGTCGTACGCCTGGCCGACGGTGAACACGTCGCGCTCGCGGCACAGCGCCATGAGCTCGAGCTCGCGATCGGAGCCCATGCCCACGTCGTTGCGCGCACGGCCCCAGTTGCCGGTGTAGGCGAGCGCCGTCGGGAAGTTCGTGATGCCGTTGATCCCGCGGGCGACGTAGTCGTCGACCACGCGCGCCAGACGGCGACGCTGGCCGTCCGTGGCGTCGATCCCCGCGATCACCGGCGTACGGTCGACGACGTTGTCGATCTCGGGATACATGTCGAGCGTCATGTCGATCGGGTTGCCGATGTAGATCGACGTGGGCACGCCGAGGTTCCGCGACCTGCTGTTGGCGTGGATCATGACGAGATCGACGCCGGCGACTTCGGCGCACTTGGCGATGATGCCCACGCCCGCCGACGTCGCGACGATGGGCTTGCGCTCGCCGAGCGTCGCCGAGAGGCGGGCGAGGATCTCGGACCGGGTGAAGGTGCGCTCAGGCACGGAGGCGGTTGTCATGGCTGCTCCTCTCAGGCGACCGCGCGAGGCGTCACGGACTTGAACTGGTCGATGGTCTCGATGACGGCCCGCTCGACCGGGATGCGCTCGGCGCTCGAGGCGCCGAGGAAGCCCTGCGCGTCCGTCGTGTCGTAGAGGTACTGAAGGTCGTCGGGCGACGAGAGCGGTCCGCCGTGCGACAGGCAGATCACGTCGGGGTTCTCGGCGCGCGCCAGGTCGATCAGCTTCTGGACGTGTCGGCAGCTGTCCTCGAGGGCCATCGCCGACTTGCCCGCGCCGGTCAGTCCGCCGGTCGTCCATCCCGCGTGAGGGACCACGACGTCGGCCCCGGCGGCCGCCAGCCCCTGGATCTGCCGCTCGGTGTACCCGTAGCAGATCGTGAAGAAGTCGTTCTCGCGCGCCTTCGCGACCATCTCGAAGTCCAGCGGGAGGCCCAGGCCGACATCGTTGCGGTCGGGCTGCGCGAACGACGTCGGGAAGTTGATGAGCCCGTCGTAGCCCGCAGCCTGATAGTCGGCGATGAGGCGGTCGAGGTCGTTCCAGTACGTCGGGTCCTGCGCCTCGGCGCCGCCGATGATCGGGGTGTCGCGCACGGCGTTGGCGATCTCGGGGTACATCGCCAGCGTCGTCGGGTTCGCGTGGTTGAGCAGGTGGTTGGTGGCCAGCCCCATCAGCCGCGTGCGCCCGGTGTTGTAGACGATGATGAGGTCGGCGCCCCCGGCCGCCGCCGACTTCGCGATGAGCCCCGAGCTGCTGCCCGCGCCCACGATGGGACGGTCGTCCGCGAGCTGCGCTCGCAGGCGATCCAGGATCTGGGTCCGTGTGAATCGGGCCATGTCACTCCTTCGGTGTGGGTGCCGCGTTCGCGGCGTCGATGAGCGAGAGCAGGCGCTGGGCAGCCTCGCGTGCGAAGTCGGGGTCGTTGATGTGCGCGGGCACAGTCGTGACGGAGACCGCGTCGGGCGCGTGCTCGCGCACGGCCTCCTCGAAGGCGGTGTCGGCGTCGGGATCGGCGAACGGCCCGCCCTCGACGTCGAGCGACGAGTAGCCCTTCGCGGGGATCATGACCGCAGCCGGCGCGGGTGAGGCGGCGAGGCGCTCGGCGACCCAGCGTCCGACGCGCGTGCTCTCCTCGGCGGTGGACCGGATGAGGGGCACCGTCGGCAGGTGCCAGTGGTGCGCTCGCGCGGCGAACGCATCGGGGATCGGCGGCATCACGTTGATCACGTCGATCGCGCCCGGCACCACGACCTGCGGGATGCCCGCCTCCGTGGCCGCGCTCAGACGGGACTCGCCGGCATCGCACAGCCCTCCGGCGATGTTCTGGACGAGCTCTGTGGTGGTCCAGTCCAGGATGCCGGCGAACCGGCCCTCCCGGGTGAGCCGCTCCATCGTCCGTCCGCCCGCTCCGGTCGCGTGGAAGACGACGACATCGTAGCCGGCCGCCTCCAGTGCAGCGCGGGCGACGTCCCCGCCCGCGGTCGTGACCCCGAACATCGTCATGGCGATCGCCGGTCGAGGCTCGGTGGTCTCCGCCACCGACTGCACCATGCCGGCCATGGCGCCGGCGGCGTTTCGCAGCACCGTGCGCAGCAGCGCGTTGGTCCCGGCGACGTCGACGACGCTCGGGAGCAGCAGGATGTCGTCCTCGCCCGTGGACTTCACGACCGTGGTGACGACGAGCTTGGGGAATCCGAACGGCAGCGACTCGAACGCGCGATTTGACATCCATCCGCCGGTTCCGCCGCCGATCCCGAGTGCCCCGTCGACCGCGCCGTCCGCGAGCCATTCGCTCAGCAGTCCGCGCGCTGCGGTCGCGGTCGTCTCCATCGCTCCGGTCCGATCGTCGCCGGTCGCCGACGTCGCGCCGCGCGCCATGAGTGCCGATCGCGGCACGTCGGCGATGTCGGGCGACTCGCCCCGCAGCGACATGTCGACGATGACGGGCCGGACGCCGCGCGACGCGAGCTGCTGTGCGACGTACTGCGCCTCGGCGCTCTTCGTGTCGAGGGTCGCGAGCAGCGCCACGCGTGGTGCCGAGGATGCGGCATCGCTCATAGGTCTGAACTCCATCGTTCTCCGCGCTCTGCGAGGCGGATGCGGCCGGGGAAGCGGTGGCATCACGCTAAACGGCTGTCCGCCATCCTGTCAACTGGATTGTCAACATTTTTGTCGGACCCGCGGATCGCGCCCGCACCTCGTCACTGCGAGACGTCTGCGTAGTCCCGCAGCAGCAGCACGACCCGATCGAGGTGGCGTCGCATCGCCTCCTCGGCGAGCTCCGCATCGCCGGCGAGGACCGCCTCGCCGATTCTGCGGTGGTCTTCGGCGGAGTGCGCGAACGACCCCGCGCGGAAGGCCGTGGGGAAGTGCTGCTGGAGGTTGAAGTTCCGGATCGTCGCGAGGGTGTGGACGGCCGCCGTGTGGCGTGACATCGCCATGAGCGCCTCGTGGAAGCCCAGACTCGCCTGCCGGTAGCCGTGCATGTCGCCGGCGTCGGCGAGTCGTTCGAGCGCCGCGAGCATCTGCGCGAGCTGCTCGCGCTCCGCGGAGTCTCCCCGCCGGGCGGCCTCCCGGGCGCACAGCACCTCGAGCTCCCGGCGGACCTCGGCGAGCTCGATCGCCTCGGCGAGCGACAGGCTCCGCACCATGGCGCCCTTGTGCGGCATCCGATCGATCAGCCCTTCGGCCTGCAGCTGCACGAGAGCGGTCCGGACGGTGCCGCGCGGGAAGCCGTAGCGTTCGACGAGATCGCTCTCCACGAGGCGCTCGCGGGGATGGTACTCACCCCGCGTCAGATCGGCGCGCAGGCGATCGGTGAGCTGCTGAGCCGCATCCGTGTGCTCCATGGCCCTCCTCCCACGACGCCGGGCGGGGCCGGCGACATCAACGTCCCGCACAGCGGGTCAGGGTGTGGATCCTCATCCTCGGTGAGCCAAGTGTAGTGGGCATCGACATTCCTGACCACAGGATTGTTGACAATGTGGTTGACGGCTTGGTCGACCACACTTATGCTCCCACATAGTCGCGGGGTCTCGGCCCCGCCCGCATCAAGGAGGCTGCCCGGTGCCGCTGTATGCCAACCGCGAAGAACTGAAGAACCGTCCCGCCCGCGACGCGTGGGTCGACATCGACGACGTGGAGTTCTTCACCCTCGGCAACTCGGACCGGGAGGCACAGGGCGAGGAGCCGCTCCCCGACGAGTGGCCCGACCCGATCACGGATCCGGAGGCGAGCCTCCACACCACGCACGACATCGCCGCCGCGCGGCGTATCATCCCGACGACGCCGCAGGAGCGGCTCGTGGTCGTCTCCGGCGAGGCCTACGTCGAGACCGAGAACGCGCGGGCGACGCTGAAGAAGATGCAGTGGATCGACGTGCCGCCCTCGGGCGCCGTCGTCCGCAACGCACTCAACCCGGGCCCCGAGGGCCATCGCGGACAGGTCGAGATCGTGCGCATCGCCGGCCACTGGAGCGAGGTCATCCGCACCGCGATCTTCACCTTCGGTCCGGGCCGTCCGTGCGACTACCACTACCACGACGGGGACGAGTACTGGTTCGTCTTCCGGGGCCACTTCACCCTCCACTACCGCGGCGAGGACCACGAGGTGACCCCGGGAGCGATCCTCGCGGCCGGGATGGGCGAGGAGCACGGCGTCGTGGACCCCGCCGAGACGTTCGAGGGCGTCGGGTTCGCGACGCAGCTCGAGGGCCAGGGCCGTGACGGCCATCTCTGGCGCCCCGTGCACGGCGACCCCGTTGAGACCCGGTGACGCAGCGCGCCAACGCGTCACCGCACAACTGAACATCGCACACAAGTGAACACCTGCACCCACAGACGCGCGCAGTGCGCGCACCCGATGGAAAGCGAGCACGTCAATGAAGATGTCACGACTCCGGGTCGCCGGCGCGGCGGTTGTCGCCGCCGCGGCACTGACCCTCGCCGCCTGCACCGGCGGCGACACCGGTGAGACCGGCGAGACCCAAGCACCGTCGCAGGACACCCCGGTCGCGGGCGGCGAACTGACGATCCTGTCCGCCGGGAACGTCGCAACATGGGACCCGGGCTCCGCGTTCGGAAGCTTCCCCGGCGTGAACTGGGATCGCCTGTACGCCGTGTACGGCGCGGTGATCAGCACCGACGTCGACGGCAACATCGTCCCCGGTCTGGCCGAGAGCATCAGCACGGACGACGGCGGCGCGACGTGGACCATGACCATGCGCGACGGCGTCGCCTTCACCGACGGCGAGCCGGTCGATGCGAACGCCGTGGTCGCCAACTACGAGCGGTTCGCAGACGAGGCCAATGCCCTCGCCGCCTACCGCGTGGCCAGCTCGTTCGCGGTCTCGGCGGTGGACGACATGACGGTGGAGATCGTTCCGCTCGACCCGAACCCGGTGCTCGACACCCTGATCGCCGACAACATCCCCTTCATCGCGTCGCCCGCGTCGCTGCCCGAGGCGGGCGCCGAGTACGGCGACCCCGTCGGCGCGGGCCCCTTCGTGCTCGAGAGCTGGGACACCGCCGTCGGTGAGGAGTTCAGCAAGAACGCCGACTACTGGGGGGCCGACGACGGCCTGCCGTACCTCGACACGCTGAAGTTCAGCATCGTGGCCGACCCGGCCCAGCGCGTGTCGACGGTCGTCCAGGGCGGCGCCCAGATCATGAACGGCTACGGGTTCCAGTTCATCGCGGACGCCGACAACCCGGCCGTCGCCACGTTCGACGTCGCGTCCGGTGGCATCCGCCACTACGTGTTCAACAACACCAGCGATCTGATGAGCGACCCGCGCGCCCGGGAGGCCGTCGTCCTCGCCATCGACCCGACGGAGATGGTCCAGACGCTCACACAGGACCCGAGTGCCGAGGGCAGCACGGCGCTGTTCCCGTCGACCTCGCCGTTCTACGACGCGTCGCTGAGCCTGCCCGAGACCGACCTCGACGCCGCGCAGTCGCTCGTCGACGAGATCACCGGCGAGGGCACGGACTTCACCATCAACCTGCTCATCGCGGCGGTGCCCGAGCTCGTCCGCGCCGGTGAACTCTTCCAGCTCACCCTCGAGCAGCTCGACGGCGTCACGGTGGAGCTCAACCAGATCCCGATCCAGGACTGGCGCGCGGAGGCGTTCGACAAGGACAACTTCGACGTGACGTTCTACCCCGGTGTGTTCGACCTGAACAGCCCGTGGGTCGGCATGGCCAATCTGTTCGGCGTCGGCGGCTCCGACAACTTCGGCAACATCGACATCGCCGATATGGAGCAGGCTCTGCAGGACGCGCAGTCGGCCACATCCGACGCCGACCGCGAAGCCGCGATGGCGCAGGTGCAGCAGATCTACGTCGACGAGATGCCCATCGGCGTCTTCGGCATCGACTACCGCACCTTCCTGATCGGCGCGGACGTGACCGGACTGCAGTCCATGGGTCGCGGTGCGCTCTACACGGATCGCATCGGCTACAAGGCCGAGTAGCATCACCCGAGGCGCCGGGGGTGCCCGTCACCCCCGGCGCCTCGCCATTCATCCACCACCCGCAACGACGAGGGGACATTCGGTGAACGCGACCGCGAGGGCAGTGGTCTCCCGCCTCCTGTACGGGATTCCCGTGCTGATCCTGGTGACCCTGGGGGCGGCCGCCCTGATGGACTTCATGCCCGGATCGCCCGGGCAGGCCATCCTCGGTGATGCCGCGACCGCCGAGCAGGTGGACGCGATCAACGAGCGTCTCGGGTACAACCAGCCGTTCATCCAGCGCTACCTCGAGTGGGTCTGGAACGCACTCCACCTCGACTTCGGCACGACGCTGTTCACACAGGAGCCCGTCACCGACGTTCTGATGCGCCGGCTGGCCGTGACGGTCGAATTGGCGGGCCTCGCCCTGTTCTTCGCCCTCGTGATCTCGATCCCCCTCGCGCTGCTGGCGGCGATGCGGGCGGGCAAGTTCCTCGACCGCACGCTCAACATCGTGTCGTCGGCGCTGCTGAGCATCCCGAGCTTCGTCACGGTGGTGCTGATCTCGCTGGTCTTCGTCGTCTGGCTCGGCTGGTTCCCCGCGACGGGATGGGTGCCGCTCAGCGACAGCGTCGCGGACAACCTCAGATACGCCTTCCTGCCGGCGATGGCGCTCTCCATCTACGAGTGCGCCTTCTTCTACCGGGTAGTGCGGTCCGACCTGACGGGCACTCTCCGCGAGGACTTCATCCTCGTCGCCCGCGCGAAGGGACTGCCCCGCCGCTACATCCTGACGCGGCACGCTCTGCGCCCGTCCACCACCTCGCTGATCACCGTCATCGGCCTGTCACTGGGCCGTCTCCTGGGAGGCGCCGTCATCGTCGAGTACTTCTTCTCCGTGCCGGGCCTCGGCGCCGAGGCCGTCAGCGCCGTCGGCATCAAGGACATGCCGATGATCCAGGCGATCGTGACGGTGCTCGTCGTGGCGTACGTCGCGATCTTCATCCTCGTCGACCTCGCCTATGCGTGGATCGACCCGAGAGTGGGTGTGCGATGAGCCGGACCGCGCCTGTCACCTCGGGGCCGCGCACCCAGGGGTTCAACGCCGTCATCAAGCCCGGTCGCGGCGGCGGAACTTCGCTGCCGCTCATCCCCCGCCTCAAGCAGCGCCGCAAGCGGCGCGTGCGCCCGGCGCTGTTCTGGTTCGCCGTCGTCTGGCTGAGCGTCCTCATCCTCGCCGCGGTGTTCGCCGACGTCATTCCCGGGCTTCCCGCGTACGACGAGAAGATCGGCTCGTTCGCACAGCCGCCGGATCTGACCCTGGGCGGGCTTCTCGGAACCGACGGCGTCGGCCGCAGCAATCTCTCGCGGATCATCTACGGCGCGCGCGTGTCGCTCACGATCGCGATCGCCTCCACACTCATCGGTCTCGCGATCGGACTGATCGTCGGGATGATCGGCGGCTACTACCGCGGCGTGTGGGAGTCGGCGGCGAACATCATCGCGAACACGGTGTCGGCGCTGCCGCCCCTGCTTCTCCTGCTCGCGCTCGTGTCCGCGATCGGGACGTCGCTGCTGGGAATCACGCTGGCCCTCGGGTTCGTCATCTCCGACCTCTACATCCGCGTCACGAAAGGCGCGGTCATCGGCAATGCCAATCGGGAGTACGTGCTGGCCGCGCGGGCCCTGGGCGCCGGGGACGTGCGCATCATGACCCGCGAGATCCTTCCCAATCTCATCCCCGTGCTGGGGTCGATCATCCCCATGGCGATGGCCATCATGATCGTCGTCGAGGGTTCGCTGAGCTTCCTCGGCTACGGCATTCCGGCCCCGACCCCGAGCTGGGGCGGCATGATCGCCGCGGGCGCGGACATCATGCGGCAGTTCCCCTACGTGATCGCCGGGCCGGTGATCACCCTGTTCCTGACGGTGCTGTCCTTCAACGCCATCGGCGACTACCTCTCGAGCCGCACCGACGTGAGGGAGGGAAAGCTGTGATCCCCCGGACAGAGCACACACCGGACCTGGTCTCGATCAAGGGACTGTCCGTCGACATCGACACGCCCGAGGGCACGGCCCACATCCTGCGGAACGTCTCGATGGACGTGCCGCGGGGCCAGACGCTGGGCATCGTCGGCGAGTCCGGCTCGGGCAAGTCGATGACGCTGCGCACGATGCTCGGTCTTCTGCCCGCCGATGCCCGGGTGCGGGGCGGCATGTGGTTCGACGGCGAGGACCTGACGGCCATGGCGCCCGAGCCCCGCCGCAAACTCCTGGGTCGGCGGGTGGGCGTGGTCTTCCAGAACCCGATGACCTCGCTCAACCCGGTCGTGACGATCGGGCGGCAGATGGGCGAGGCGGTTCGCTTCCACCTCGGCTATTCCAAGGCGCAGGCGCGGGAGCTGTCGATCCAGCTGCTCGAGCAGGTGGGCATCGCGAACGCGGCGAACAGGCTGCGGGACTACCCGCACCAGTTCTCGGGCGGCATGCGCCAGCGCGTGATGATCGCCATGGCCCTCACGTGCTCGCCCGACCTCATCATCGCCGACGAGGCGACGACGGCTCTCGACGTGACGATCCAGAAGGGCATCCTGGACCTGCTCCAGGAGATCCAGCGCGAGCGGAACATGGCGATGATCATCGTCTCGCACGACCTCAGCGTCGTCGCCGGCCGCACCGACGACGTCGTCGTCATGTACGGCGGCCGTGTCGTCGACCGCCGGCCCACGGCTCGCCTGTTCGCCCCGCCCATGCATCCGTACACCCGGGCGCTGTCGATGGCGATCCCGCGGCTGGACATGCCGGCGCACACGCGCCTCCCGGCCCTGGGCGGGCGCCCGCCGAGCGTGTACGACCCGCTGCTGACGGAGGAGGAGGCGGACGCGCGCGACATGGACCGCTGGAGCAGCGTCTCGGAGACCATCGTGGACGACTCGGCATCCGCCCCCGATGTCGTCGCGGCCGGGGCCGGCCCCACCGCCGGCGAGCAGGTGATCGTCGGCACCCTCGCCGCCGAGCAGGAGGCCGGCGTCGCCGAGGGCGGCGACGCCGAGGTGGCGCACGACACGCTGTACGCGCCGATGGCGCGTGAGGACGAGGAGGCCGGACGGTGACCGCGAGCGAGACGACGACGGCCCCCGCACGCGCGCCCTGGCTGCGCGACGACGCGCTGCTGACCGTCGAGGGTCTGCACTGCGCTTTCAAGACGGCCTCGGGCCGCGTGCACGCCGTGCGAGGGGTGACGTTCGACGTGCGGCCGGGCGAGACGCTCGGGCTCGTCGGGGAGTCGGGCTGCGGCAAGACCACGACCGGTCGCGCGATCCTGCGCCTTCCCGCCGGGCAGGCCGGCACGGTGACGTTCCGCGGCACGGACATGTCGCGCCTGTCGCACGGCGATCTGCGCAGCGCACGCCGCAAGCTGCAGATGATCTTCCAGGACCCGCTGTCGTCGTTCAATCCGCGGCGCAAGGTCGTGGACATCGTGGAGGAGGGCCTGGCGATCCAGCGGTTCCCCCGCGGCGAGCGTCGGGCGCGGGTGGCCGAGGTGCTGCAGCAGGTCGGCATGAGCACCGAGATGGTCGGCGACCGGCGTCCGCACGAGTTCTCCGGCGGGCAGTGCCAGCGCATCTCGATCGCGCGCGCGCTGGCGCCGGGCCCCGAGCTGATCGTGTGCGACGAGCCGGTCGCGTCTCTGGACGTGTCGGTCCAGGCCCGTGTGCTCAACGTTCTGCAGGACATCCGCGCGCGCAACGACCTCTCACTGGTGTTCGTCTCGCACGACCTCGCCGTGGTGAAGGTGATCAGCGACCGGATCGCCGTGATGAATCGCGGGCGTATCGTCGAGATCGGCGACGCCGCCGATGTCTACGACTCTCCCGCGCACCCCTACACCCAGCGTCTCCTGGACGCCGTGCCCGTCGTCGACGACTCCGAGCGACGCGACGCGGGCGATCGCGCCGTGACCGTGGACGACTGGGAGACCGTCGATCGCGCGATGGTGGAGGTCGGGCCCGGGCACTATGCCGCTCTCGGCGAGATCGTCCACGACGGCGAGGATGTGCCGTGAGCGCCCCCGGCGTGCGGCTCGCCGTGATCGGCGGCGGGTCCCAGATCTTCGAAGCCGCCCACGCCCCGGCGATCGCCGATCTCGGCGCCGAGGTCGTGGGCCTGTTCGACGCCGCGCCGGCGCGCGCCGCCGCCGTCGGCGGCAGATTCGGGTGGCCGGTGGCGGCGGATTTCGACGCGCTGCTCGCGACCGGAGCGGATGCCGCCGTCGTGTGCGTGCCGCATCCGCTGCACGCAGGGTTCGTCACCGCGTGCGCGACAGCGGGACTCGATGTGCTCGTCGAGAAGCCGCTGGCGGGCACGCTCGGCGAGATCGACGACATCATCCGCGCGGCGGAGGCCTCGGGCGTCCTCGTCGCGGTCCTGCAGCAGCATCGTCTGCGAGATGAGGTCGTCGCCGCCCGGGCGATGCTGACATCGGGGGAGCTCGGACGCATCCATCGCGCCGTGCTGACCGCTTCGTACCCGAAGCGCTCGAACTACTACACCGACACCGCGTGGCGCGGGACGTGGGCGGGCGAGGGCGGCGGCGTGCTGCTGAACCAGGGCCTTCACGACATCGACCTCCTTCAGCACCTGCTCGGCATGCCCGAGCGCGTGTGGTCGACCCAGGGCACCGCGCTCCACCCCATCGAGGCCGAGGACACGGCCGACGTCGTGCTGACATGGCCCGACGGGGCGACCGGGAGCGTGCACGTGACCAGCGCCGCGGCGCTCGAGGAGAATCGCCTCGAGATCTTCGGCTCCGCCGGCGACATCCGCATCACCGGCCGAGGGCTCGAGGTCCGCCCCCACGGCGAGGACTTCGCCGCCTTCGCGGCCACGCCGGGCGGCCATCTGGATCTGTTCCCGCGCGGCGAGTGGGAGCTGCGGGTCGCCCCGGGTCACGGCACGCACCGGGACGTGTACGCCGACTTCTTCGCCGCCCGCGAGCACGGCGGAGCGCCGGTCACGCCCGCGGCGGATGCCCGCGGCGCGGTCGAGATCATCGCCGCCGCGGCGATCTCGCACGACATCGGAACGGCGGTCGCCCTGCCCGTGGACCCCGCCCGGCAGGATGCCCTCCTGCAGCGACGCATCGAGGAGGCAGCGCATGAGCGAGTGGGCTGAGGCATCGCGGCCGCCCGAGCCGCTGCAGGAGACGCCGCTGAACAACCTCCGTGATCTCGCCGGCATCCGCGTCGAGGGAGGCGTGCTGGCGCCGCACCGGGTGTTCCGCAGCGACGATGTCTCGACGGTGCCGGCCGACCAGGCTTCCCGCCTGTTCGATCTCGGGATCCGGACCGTCATCGATCTGCGGTCCCGCGCCGAGTCCGACCACACCGGCCGCGGCGCGCTCGGCCGCCATGAGGTGCGGTACGTGTCCCTCCCGCTCGTCGGCGGTGCAGCGGACCCCGAGGAGTTCCTCCGCCACCTTCGCGAGGGCACGGCCACCCCCACGACGGTGGGCGAGTACTACGCCGCGACGGCGGCCGCCGAGGCCGAGACGATCGCCCGGGGGCTGCGGGTGATCACCGCCTCCGACGGCGCGACGCTGTTCCACTGCCAGGCCGGCAAGGATCGCACGGGGATCTTCGCGGGAGTTCTCCTCGGCGTTCTCGGCGCCGACCCCGACGACATCGCCGCCGACTACGCCGCGAGCGCCGAAGCAGTCCCGCGCATCATGGCGCGCGTCAGCGCCTCGATCGGGCACCTCATGGGCGAGTCCGATGAGTACTTCCGCGCTGCCGCCGCGGGTCTCGGGCCGGTCAGCCCCCTGCTGGGCGCCGAGGCCGACGCGATGCACGCGATGCTCGACATCCTCGATGCTCGCCACGGCGGCGCGCGCGCCCTGTTGCGGTCGGCCGGCTTCGACGACGCGGAACGGGAGGCGCTGCGCGTCCGGGTGGTCGCCGGCCCCCTGCTCTGACCGGTCCGTCAGTCGAGGGCGTCGCGGATCTCGTTCAGCCCCGTCGACAGCGCCGTGCGGTACAGCGCGAGGTCGCTCCCCCACGCGAGCACGCGGAATCCGCGGGCAACCAGCTCTGCGGCATGCTCGGCGTCGTCGGCCAGGAACCCGGCCGCTTTGCCGTTCGCAGCGGCGGCGGCCACGATGCGGTCGACCGCGGCCTGGAAGCGCTCGTGCTCGAACTGGGTCGGGATGCCCATGCTGATGCTCAGGTCCCAGTGACCGATCCACAGGATGTCGACGCCCTCGACGGCGGCGATCTCCTCGACGTTGTCCAGTCCCTCCTGCGTCTCGATCTGCAGCATGAGGATCGTGTCGGCGTTCGACTTCCACATCGCCGAGTTGGGCTCGACGAGGTCGAAGTCGTGACCGGCGAGTCCGAACATCGCCCCTCGCACACCGGTCGGCGGGTACTTGGCCCACGAGACGATCTCACGCGCCTCGTCCGCCGAGCCCACCATGGGCACCATCAATCCCACCGCGCCCATGTCCAGGGCCATGCCGATGTACTCGCGCCGCGCCGCCGGAACGCGCACGAACGGCACTCCGCCCGCCGTGCGCACGGCCGAGACGAACGTGCCGATCGTCTCCCACCCGAAGCCGGTGTGCTCCCCGTCGACGAGGACGAAGTCGGCTCCCGCCCGGACGGCGGCCCGCGCGATAGCCGGACGCGGAGACGCGAGCACGAAGGTGCCGACGACCGGGTCCTGGGCCTGGATCCGCGTCTTCAACCTCATCGGCGCCGCGCTCATGCGTCGGCTCCCGGTGCTTCGGGAACGCCCTGCCATCGCTCGTGGTCGAACGCCGCGGGATTGATCACCAGGTACGACGGGCGCTGACCGCGTGCGACCTCGAGCAGCGAGCGCACGCAGCCGGACCCGTTGCCGTACGCGAGCTGCTCGGTCCATCCGGTCGCGTGCGGGGAGAGAAGGACGTTGTCGCAGTCCAGAATCGGATCGTCGTCGTCGGCCGGCTCCTTCTCGAGCACATCCAGTCCCGCACCGCGGATGCGTCCCCGCGTGAGTGCGTCCGCCAGCGCGGCCTGATCGACGAGAGGCCCGCGCGCGACGTTCACCAGCAGCGCGTCCGGCTTCATGAGGTCGATCCGCCGTGCGTCCACGATGTGCCGCGTCTCGGGGGTGAGGGCGGCCGTCACGACGACGGCGTCGGCGTTCGCCATGAGCTCGTCGATGCCGACGAGCTCGGCGCCCGCGTCGGCCGCGCGGCCGGCGTCGAGATACGGATCGTAGGCGAGCACGTGCATCCCGAGGGGCGCGAGGAGCCGGGCGACCTCGCGGCCGATGTTGCCGAAGCCGATGATGCCGAGGGTCTTTCCGGGCAGACCCACGCCGTTGTAGGCGTAGCGCTCGCTCCAGTCGCGGCGCTCGCGCACGATCCGGTCCTTCTGGCGGACGTTGTGGGCCACCGCCAGCAGAAGCGTCACCGCCGCCAGCGCCATCGGCCCCCGCGTTCCGTCGGGCGTGGTCGTGACCGGAATGCCCGCACGCGTGCACGCGTCGACGTCGATGGTGTCGTAGCCGACGCCGAAGCGCGCGACCACCTTGAGGCGATCCGCCCCTTCGAGCGAGGCGGCATCCAGCGCGTTTCCGAGGACCATGACACCGTCGTACCCCGCGAGCGCTCCGGGCGACAGGGGGGTCTCGTCGACCTCGAGGTACTCCCACTCGACTCCGGGCTCGCGCTCGAGCGCATCGATCCCGATGTCTCCCCAGCCGATCGAACCGTCGTCGGCGCGGAAGTCGCGGGTCAGGGCAACCTTGAATGTCTCGGGCATCGAGGTCTCTCTCATCATCGAGGTGGATTGTCCCTTCGAGCGTAGGCATCCGCCACACGGCGGGATAAGCCGCCGTCCCGATTGCCGGGACCGCTCGATCGAACGAGAACCCTCGACACGACCGGCGTGGGATCCCTGCGCGGAAACCAGAGGGGGTGGGCCGAGAAGCCTCGACCCACCCCCGCTGTCTCAGTGCGTCACTCGACGACTTCGACGTTCGCGTATCCGGCGCCGTTGAACTTCTGCAGCACGACGGTCTGGATGGCCGGGAGGCCGTCCGTCGTCGTGTTGATCGGTCCGAAGGCGAACTCCAGGTCGAGGCTGTCGATCGACGTGAGCGCCTCGTAGAACGACTCCCGCGTCGGCTCGGTCATGTTCGTGAACGCCTCCTCGAGGATCTGCGCTCCGATCCACGACCACAGGCAGTGCGGGAACGACTTGCCATCCTGGTCGGGGCCCTCGGCGTACTCGGCGATCGCGTCGAAGTACTCCATGCCCGACTCCGTCTCGGCGAACGGCGGCGCCGCCGCAGCCTGCGCGAAGCCGGCCGCGTAGACACCGGGGTAGGTGTCGGCGTCGACGCCCGCGGGCGTCAGCACGCCGCCGGGCGAGGCGGTGTTCGACGGAAGGAAGATCACCGGGTTCCAGCCGATCGCGTCGGCCTTCGTCAGATCCTCGATCGCGCGGGGCACGACCGAGACCGCGTGGAACAGCACGTCGGCGTTCGTCGCGGCGAGCTCCGTGATCTGCGGCTCCAGGTAGTTCGGCGTGTTGCCGGCCGGCCCGGGCTCGTAGCTGAGCTCCTTGACGATGGTGATGTTGTCCGACCCGGCGACGGCCTCCTGGAAGCCCTCCCAGTAGCCCTTGCCGTAGTCGTCGTTCTGGTAGAGCGCGGCGACCGTGTACTCCTCGCCCGAGGCGACGAGGGCCTCACCGAACGCGGCGCCCTCCTGCGGGTACGTCGGCACGAGGCCGAGCTGCCACGGCGACTCCTCGCGCGTCGAGAAGATCTTGTCGCCGGTCATGATGAGCACCTGCGGCATGCCCTCTTCGATGGCCGCCTCGCGCCACGCCCGGTTGGTCGGGGTGCCGAGTCCGATGCCCGCGGCGAAGACGTCGTCGGCGACCATCTGCTGGAAGTTCGCCGCGGCCTTCTCGGGGTTGTACTCGTCGTCGTAGGTCTTGATCTCGATCGTGCGGGTCTTGCCGTCGCCGAACTCGATGCCGCCCTCGGCGTTGCGCATGCCGAAGTACGCCAACGCGCCGTCGGCGGTGCAGTTGCCGGGGCCGGCGGTGGCTCCGGTCAGCGGTGTGCTGATGCCGAACAGCAGCGAGTCATCGGTGATTCCGGGCGACGCCGCGGTCTCTCCGTCGGTCGAGCCGGAGTCGCCTCCTCGCGCACAGCCGGCCAACGCCACGGCAGCGATGCCGATGGCGGCGGCGACTCCGAGAACACGACGCCCCCTTGCGGTGGTGATCATTGGATTGCCTCTCTCTCTGGGTGGTTGGGTGGTGCTGAGGCCGATGCGCCGTCGCCCTCACCGTCGCTGTCGCCCTGCCGGCGACGGCGC
Organism: Microbacterium thalassium; assembly: GCF_014208045.1. Taxonomy (NCBI): domain Bacteria; kingdom Bacillati; phylum Actinomycetota; class Actinomycetes; order Micrococcales; family Microbacteriaceae; genus Microbacterium; species Microbacterium thalassium. The sequence goes on along the minus strand of NZ_JACHML010000001.1, from coordinate 1,006,459 downwards.
CTGACGAGGCGGCGGATGACGCGGGGCAGGCTGGCGAGGCCCCCCGGCAGAAGGAACAGGACGAGGAGGATGATGATGCCCTGGACGATCGGGGTGTACCCGGTGGCCCCGACGGCATTGGTGAGCTGCGGGATGAGGACGTAGAAGGCACCGCCGAGGAGCGAGCCGACGATGCTGCCCGCGCCGCCGACGATCGTGGCGATGACCAGTTCGATCGAGTGGCCGAAGCCCATGACGTCCGGGGAGACGAATTGGATCGCGACGACGTAGAGGAAGCCCGCGACGCCGCCGTAGATCGCGGCGACCGTGAAGGCGAGCACCTTGTAGCCGTACGGCGAGATGCCCATCGAGGCGGCGATCGCCTCGTTCTCCTTCACGATGGCGAAGGCGCGGCCGTACTTTCCTCTCACGAGGAAGTACGCGAGTGCGAACATGACCGCCGAGATCGCCAGGATCGCGAAGTACTGGATCTGGTCCTGGTACGGGAAGGTGTCGGTCCGTGGGATGAAGCGGGCCGACATGCCCTCGGAGCCCCCGGTGATCTCGAAGCGCTTGAGGAGCGGGACGCCGATGATCGGGAGCGCGATCGTCACGAGCGCCAGGGCCAGACCGCGCAGCCGCAGGGCGGCCATCCCGATGATGACCCCGGCCACGCCCGGAAGGACGATCGCCAGCGCGAGGGCCACGGCGAGCACGAGAAGCAGCAGATCGGGTCCGAGCGCGGCGGCCCAGTCCGATTCGATGGTGATCGCGGCGGCGTAGGCGCCGATCCCGACGAAGAACACCTGACCGAGCGACACCTGGCCGGCATAGCCCATGACGATGTTCAGCCCGAGGACCGCGACGGCGAAGACGAGGATCCGCGAGATCGTCTGGTTCGTGAAGGGGTCCGAGACCAGCGGCAGGACGAGCAGGATGACGGTGATGATGATGCCGACGGCAAGGCCCGTCCAGCGGTTCTGGGTGACCCGGGTGTAGAGACTCTGCTGCGTCGACATCAGACACGCACCACCTGTCGTCGGCCGAACAGACCTTGGGGTTTGATGATGAGCACGGCGAAGAGGAAGACGAAGGGCACGATCACCTTGAGGTCATGGCCGATGAACGGCACGTACACGCCGACGAGGCTCTCGACGATGGCGATCACCCATGCGGCGAGCACCGCGCCGATCGGCGAATCGAGGCCGCCGATGATGACCGCCGCGAGCGCGTAGACGAGGATGCCGTCGAAGTTGTCGGGGTAGAGCTGAGCCTTGGCCGCGAGCAGGACGCCCGCCACCGTTCCGAGGGCGGCAGCGAGTCCCCACCCGATCATGAGCATCCTGCCGACCCGGATGCCCGACAGCGCGGCGGAGTCGGAGTTGTCGGAGACCGCACGGAGCCCCAGTCCCAGCTTCGTTCCGCGGAACAGCAGCTGCAGGACGATCATGAGCGCCATGATCGTGACGAAGGTCGTGATCGACCACACGCTGATCGAGACCCCGAGGACGGTGAAGCTCTCGTTGCCCGAGATGTAGAACGGGTACGGGATGTAGTTGAAGCCCCACACGATCCCGATGAACCCGCCGATGAACGTGAACAGTCCGATGGTCACGACCACTTGGGTGTCGACCTCGGCTCCCATGAACCGGCGCATCACGAACCGCTCGATGAGCGCTCCGATGCCGAACGACGCCGCGACGGCGACGATGATGCCGATGGTGATGCCCGCGAACAGCCCGACCACGGGCGTCACGAGATTGCTCGCCGTGAGTCCGATGTACGCGCCGAGGACCGCCATGCCGCCTTGCGCGAAGTTGACCAGGCCCGTGGCCTGATTGACCAGGACGATCGCGAGCGCCAGGGCCGCGTAGAGCGATCCCTGCGCGAGCCCATCGATGATGAGCTGGATGAATGTCGCCAGTTGATTCATCTCATGCCCCCAGATACGCCTTGCGGATGGCGTCGTCGCCCCGCAGCTCTTCGGTGGTGCCCGTCAGCACGCTTCTGCCGGTCTCCAGAACGACCGCCGAATCGACGACCGAGAAGGCGAGGGTCGCATTCTGCTCGACCACGAGCATCGAGATTCCCGACTCGGCTCGCAGTCGGGAGATCGCGTCGTAGACATCCCGTGCCGTACTCGGCGCGAGGCCGAGCGACGGCTCGTCGAGGATGAGCAGGGTCGGCGAGGCCATGAACGCGCGCGAGACCGCGAGCATCTGCTGCTCGCCGCCGGACAGCGCCGAGGCGGGCTGCCCGATGCGCCGCTTGAGGTTCGGGAACAGCTCGATGAGGTAGTCCACGTCCTGCGTGACCTTCTTCTTGTCCTTGCGCAGGTAGGCGCCGACCATCAGGTTCTCGCGGACGGTCAGGTTCCCGAGCGTCCCGCGACCCTCGGGAACGTGGGCGATGCCGAGGGCCGCCACCTGCTCGGGCCGGAGACCGCGGATGTCCTTGTCCTGGAACCGGATCGTGCCGCCCGTGCGGACGACGCCGCTGATGGCGCGCAGCGTGGTCGTCTTGCCCGCGCCGTTGGCGCCGAGGATGCCCACGGCGCCGCCGTCGGGCACCGAGAGCGACACGCCCTCGAGCACCTGCACGCGGCCGTACGATGCCGTCACGTCGACGAGTTCAAGCAGCGTCATCCGCATCCTCCTTGCCCAGATACGCCTCGATGACGCGCGGGTCCGACTGCGCCTCGGCGGCCGTTCCCTCCATCAGCTTGCGTCCGTGGTCCAGCACCACCACGTGGTCGGTCAGCGCCGAGATGAGCCCCATGTTGTGCTCGACGACGATGACCGTGATGTCGTCCTCGTCGCGGATGCGGAGAACCGTCTCGACGAGGTGCTCGACCTCCGCGTGCGGCAGCCCTGCCGCCGGCTCGTCGAGCAGGAGCAGCTTGGGCTTCATCATCAGCGCCCGGCACAGCTCGATGCCCTTGTGCAGGCCGTGCGAGAGCTCGTCGGCGCGTTCGCCGGCGGCCCAGTCGAGCCCGGCGCGCTCCAGCAGCGTCATCGCCTCGGCGCGCATCTCCTTCTCGGCGCGACGGGGATACGGCATCCGGAACGACCACGCGATGGGTCCGCCCGGGAGCCGCTTGTGGGCGCCGAGCATGACGTTCTCGAGGACGGTCTCGCGAAGCTGCAGGGCGGGGTGCTGGAACGTGCGCGCGAGGCCGTGCCGAGCGAGCGTCGAGGGGTGGTCGCCGAGCACCTCGGTCCCGTCGATCTGGATCGATCCGGCGCTGGGCTTGTAGTGCCCGCTGATGCAGTTGAACAGCGAGGTCTTGCCCGCGCCGTTCGGACCGACGAGTCCCAGGATCTGGCCCGGCTCCACGTCGAAGCCAACGTCATCGAGCACCGTGACGCCGCCGAAGTGCAGGCTCACGTCTCTCACGGTCAGTCGAGCGCCCATGCTCACCTTTCGTGTCGTCGCGTCGTTGCTACGACCGAGGGGACCGGGTGATCCCCTCACTTGGGGAACGTACGTATCCCCCTGTGGATTGTCAACGATTTTGGTGTGACGTCGCCGAGTCTTTATGCATTCGTTGCCATCCGGACGAGTCACTCCGCCTCTCACACACCATCGTGGCCGTGCCTCGGCGGCCCTCCGACCGCGATTCCGTCCAATGGAATCACGGCTTCCCGCCGTCTGCGCCGAACGTAGTCTTCCCAGCGGATCGAAAGGAAGGTCGAAGATGACCGAATCACTCTCCGCGGCCATCGCCCGCGCCGGCAGCCCCGTGGAACTCCTGCGCAATCAGGACTGGCCCGCGTTCACGTTCCCCGTGGCACCCGAGTTCACCAACTGGCGCGACGAGCAGCGGGCGTGGAACACCACGGTCGCGCTCATGGACCAGTCCCACCACATGACCCAGCTGTTCCTCGGGGGCGCCGATCTGATCGAGCTGCTGTCGACGATCTCGCCCAACACGTTCAAGACGTTCCGGCCGGGCGTGGCCAAGCAGCTCATCTCGGTCAACAAGGACGGCTACCTCATCGGCGACGGCATCCTCTTCTGGAACGAGGACGCCCCCGAGGGGCTGGTGCTGATCGGCCACCACCTGCTCATCGACTGGGTGCGCTTCAACGTCGAGAAGGCGGCCGCGGCCGGCAAGGACGTGCACCTGCGGCTCGAGCCGAACTCGCACATGCGCCAGGGCCCGCCGACGTTCTACCGCTACGAGCTGCAGGGCCCTGAGGCCGACAAGGTCATGGAGAAGGTCTTCGGCGGCCCCGCACCCGAGATCAAGTTCTTCCACATCGGCGATGTCGAGATCGCGGGTCGTCCCGTCAAGGCGCTGCGCCACGGCATGGCCGGCCAGCCCGGGTTCGAGTTCTACGGAGCGTGGGAGGACAACGAGGTCGTGCTCGACGCCCTCATGGAGGCGGGCGAGGAGTTCGGCATCCGCCGCGTCGGCGCGAAGGCCTACTCGGCGACCCCCCTGGAATCCGGCTGGGTTCCGACGCCGTTCCCCGCGATCTTCGACGAGGACTTCGCCGAGTACCGCGAGTGGCTGCCGGCCGCGCGCGCGGGGTCGATCGGCGGGTCGCTGTACTCCCCCGACGTGCACGACTACTACATGACGCCGTACGACATCGGCCTGGGCCGGTCGGTGCGCTTCGACCACGACTTCCACGGGCGCGAGGCGCTCGAGAAGCACGCCGAGAACCAGCGCCGCCGCAAGGTGACCCTGCTCTGGAACGCCGAGGACGTCGCCGACGTCGTGCGCTCGCAGATGGAGCCGGGCACGCCCGCGAAGTACATCGACTTCCCGAAGGCCCGGTACGGACTGTTCCAGATGGACACGATCGAGAAGGACGGCGCGCAGGTGGGCATCTCCACCGACGCCGGCTACGTCGCGTTCGACCAGCTCTACATGTCGCTGGCGACGCTCGACGTCGACGTCCCCGACGGCTCCGAGGTCGATGTCGTGTGGGGCGAGGACCCCGTGTCGCGCAAGGCCGCGGTCGACCAGAACCACCGGCAGGTCCGCATCCGCGCGACGGTCGCGCCGGCGCCGTTCCACGAGTTCGCCCGCACGGTGTACCGCACGAACGAGCCGGTGGGCGCCTCGAGCTGACGATGCAGTGCTCCCGTGGCGCCCGGTTCCGTTCATCGGAACCGGGCGCTACGCTGACGCGGGGAGGTCGCGATGGCGCGAGGGTCTGCCGGTGAGTCGGTGCTTCACAAGCATCTGCGCGTGCTCGAGTCGTTCGATTCGATGCGCCCCTTCCTGAACCTGTCCGAGATCGCGGATGCCGCCGGCCTCGCGCCCTCGACCGCGCACCGGCTCGTCGGTGAGCTCGAGCGCGAGGGCCTGCTGGAGCGCATGCCCGACCGTTCGTACCGGCTCGGCATCCGCCTGTGGGAGTTCGCGTCGCGCACCCCCGGAGCCCTGGGGCTGCGCGAGCTCGCACGCCCCTGGCTCAGCGCCGTGCATGCGCGGGTGCGCCAGCACGCGCAGCTGGGGGTGCTGGCGGGCCGCGACGTGCTGTTCATCGAGCGCATGTCGACGCGGGATGCCGTCGTCAACGCGACCCTCATCGGGGGGCGGATCCCGCTCCCGCTGAGCTCGAGCGGGCTCGTGCTCCTCGCGCACGCCGATCCCGCCCTTGTCGACGACGTCATCGCGCATGGCTGGCCGCACCACACCGCCGAGACGATCCGCGGCGGGACGGCATTGCGGGAACGACTCGCGCGCGTGCGCGCCGACGGCTTCGCCGTCGCGGCGGGCCAGATCCACCTCGAGTCGCGGGGCATCGCCGTTCCCGTCATGGGACCGCACGGCGGCGTGTACGCCGCGATGGGCGTCGTCATCCCCAACGACGGCTCCACCCCGCTCCCGTCGATCGAGCTGCTCCGCATGGCGGCGGTGGGCATCACGCGCGACCTCGCGACCGCCTATCTGCCCGACAGCGGCCGCGACGGGCCCACGCCCGAGCACGGCCTCCAGCCGCTGCTGTCGATGTCGCGCCGGTCGTTGGAGTACTTCGAGGCCCACCCGGCCGACGTCGCCGCGCACCACGGTCACGGCGAATGGGCCGGCGCCGTATGACCACGATCGCGATCATGGGCCACGGCGAGGCCGGGCGCGCGTACGCCGAGGGCCTGCTCGGCGCCGGCGCGCACGTGCGCGCGTACGACCCGTACCGGCGCGTGGACGTTCCGGGTGTCCACGAGGCCGTGACCGTCGCCGACGCCCTCGTCGGCGCCGAGGCGGTGCTGAGCCTGGTCACCGCCGCCGAGAGCCGGGTGGCCGCGGCCGACGTCTTCGCGGCGGCGCCCGCCCCTGTCGTCTACATCGACATGAACACGTCCGCCCCCGACCTCAAGCGCGAGATCGCCGGCATGGCAGAGGAGGCCGGAGTCGATATGGCGGATGTCGCCATCCTCGCCCCGGTGATGCGCGCCGGGCACCGCACGCCGCTCATCGCCAGCGGGTCGGGCGCGGTTCGCGCAGCCGAGATCCTCGGTCCGCTGGGGGCTCCGGTGACGGTCGTCGACGGACCGCCCGGCGCGGCCGCGCGTCTCAAGCTGCTGCGGAGCGTCTTCATGAAGGGACTCGCCGCGCTGGTGATCGAAGGCACGAGCGCAGCCCGCGCCGAAGGCGCCGAGGAGTGGCTGCGCGGGCAGATCTCCACCGAACTGGGGCCGTCGGGCGCCGACCTGGTCGACCGCCTCGTCGAGGGGACCTACCTTCACGCCGTCCGCCGCGAGCACGAGATGCGCGACGCGCTCGCGCTCCTCGAAGAGACCGGCCGGCCGACGGACATGACGCGCGCCACGCTCGCGTGGCTGGAGCGCATCGTCTCCGCGCAGGGCGAGCCGAACCGCTCCTAGCCCAGGAGCGCGCGCAGGCCGTCGCGCACGGCGTCGAGCTGCTCCGGAGTCAGCGGCGACGTCAGCTCGCGATCGGCGGCGGCGACGAGCGGCCCCAGTCGCCGCCGCTCCGCGAGCCCGAGCTCGGTGAGGGTCACGGTGTTCCGGCGCGCGTCGTCCTGGTCGCGCTTGCGGGCGACGAGTCCGCGCCGCTCCATGCGCCGCACGAGGTCGGCGATGGTGGAGCGATCCAGGTCGACTTCGTCGCACAGCTCGCGCTGGCTCGCCTCGCCGAGCCGGTCGAGGATCACGAGGATGGAGTACTGCACGCTCGTGATCTCGGCCGAGACCATGCGCGCCCACGTCGCGACGTGCGCCTGCTGGGCGCGGCGGATCAGATAGCCGGTGTGGCGCTGCGGTTCCTGATCGGGATCGAACACGGCTCGATCATCGCAGAGCCGCGGCGCGGCGTTCGACGAAGACCCCCTCGAAGAACTGCGTCAGCTCGGCGCGCGCGGTCAGCGGCAGCACGTGGGCGATGTACTGATCCGGGCGCACGATCACGATCGCGCCGTCTTCGGCGATGCCCCGGGCGTCGAAGATGTCGTCGCTCGGGTCGATCGCCCACACCTTCTCCCAGTCCTGCAGGCCGAACGGCCCGGAGTGCGGACGCAGGATCTCGGGCACCGCGGCGATGTCGACGTTGTGGTGGCCGACACGGAAGACGCCGTGCACGTCGAAGACGCTGTCGACGTCGGCGTCGCGGACACGGAACCGCCACACCGGCGACTCCGGGTCGTCGCTCAGCCAGCGGGCGAAGTCCTGCAGCGCCGATCCGCCCTTGTCACCGAACGCGTAGAGCCGCCACCGGGCGTCCGCGACGTGCGCGTGCCCGAGCTGCATCCGCCTCGCGTCGGCCACGCGCACGACCGGCGCCGAGTGGAAGCGGGTCCCGATCTCGAAGCCCTGGGCCAGCGCCTGGTGGGTGTCCTCCCCCGTGAGGGTCGACGGCCGGTACTTCGTCGCCAGGCCCGCCGTGTAGCGACCCTGTCGCGCGAACTCGGACTGCATCTCCTCGGTCGTCACACCTCCGAGCTCGGGGTGGGCCGGATCGAGGGTGGGCTGCGCGATGAAGGCGGACCAGAACCGGTCGAAGTCGATGAGGTCCTGGGCGACCGACTGGCGCTCTGCCGAGTAGGTGTCCAGCAGCGACTCGTCCGAGCGGCCCTCGAGGACGGCCACGAGCTTCCAGCCGAGGTTGAAGGCGTCCATCATCGACACGTTCATGCCCTGACCCGCCTTGGCGGAGTGGGTGTGGCACGCGTCGCCCGCGATGAAGACATGCGGACGCCGGGTGCCCACGAGCTCGTCGGGGACGTCGTCGAAGCGGTCCGTCACGCGCTGACCGACCTCGTAGACCGACGACCAGGCGACCGAGCGAACGTCGATCGAGTACGGGTGCAGGATCGCGTTGGCGACCTCGGTGAGCTGCTCGACCGTCGTCTTGCGGATCTCGGTGTCGCCGGCGGGGACCTCGCCGAGGTCGACGTACAGGCGCACCATGTTGCCGCCCTCGCGCGGGATCATCAGCAGGCTCCCCTTGCCCGCCGACTGGATGACGTTCTTGGTGCGCCAGTCCGGGAAGTCGGTGTTCGCGAGCACGTCCATGACGCCCCACGCGTGGTTCGCCGCGTCCCCCTTCAGCTCGCGCCCGATCGCGCGGCGCACGTTGCTGCGCGCGCCGTCGCAGCCCACCACGTACTTCGCGCGCACGGTGAACTTCTCACCGGCCTGCTCGCCCGCGACGTGACGCAGGGTCACCTCGACGGGGTGCTCGCCGTCGCCGACGGTGAGGGTCACGAACTCGATGCCGTAGTCGGCGGTCAGCCGGCTCGCCGACTTCGCCGCGTGGTCGAGGAGGTACTGCTGCATGCGCGCCTGGTTGACGATGACGTGCGGGAACTCGCTCAGGCCGTCGGGGGTGTCCTGCACCCACCCGGTGCGGACGATGTTCGAGCGGTCCTTCTCGCTCGGCCCCCAGAACCGCACCTCGTTGACCCAGTACGCCTCGCGCACGAGCGCGTCAGCGAGGCCGAACGTCTGGAACATCTCGACCGTGCGCACCGCGACGCCGTCCGCGTGCCCGAGCTCCAAGGGTGTCTCGCGCCGCTCGACGATGCCGGTGCGGATGCCGGGGAACGCCGCGAGCTGGGCGGCGAGCACGGTGCCGGCAGGCCCTGTTCCGACGATGAGCACGTCGAGCTCGTCGGGAAGCCCCGCGGGGCGGGCGAGCGCCTCGGGCGCTGCGGGGTGGATGTCCGGGTCACCCGGGCGGTAGCCGTCTCGGTAGAACTGCATGGCTGAATCTCCCTCGATCCGCGCCGACTCTCGGCACGAAGACAGAATATACTCAGTACCCCAACGATTTCAAGTGCGTCTTCCCGACGCCTCTGTTGCCTCCTGCCCCGCGTCGGCGCTCTCGACCAGAACGAGCACCCGCTGGATGCGGGAAGTGAACTGCATCCACGCCCACGAGCGGGCGAGCGGTGCGCGGGAGTCGTTCGAGCATGACCCTGGAAGCTCGGATATCACGAGCTTTGTGAATTTCAATTCACGCAATTCCTCCATTCGTGGCGGAGTACGCTGACGAAATGGCACCGACAATCGCGAAGTCCGCGCCGGCCGCGCCGCCCCGAACGCGGCCGAAGGACCGGCGCCAGCACATCGCCATGGCGGCGGCGCTGGCCTTCTCGGAGCGCGGCTATCACCAGGTGAGCCTGAGCGACGTCGCCGACGCCGTCGGCATCTCGGCTCCGGCGCTATACCGCCATTTCCCCAACAAGTACGCCCTGTTCGTCGACGCCGCCCAGCGCCTGGCCCACGGGCTCATCGAGGCGACCGACGCCGTCGAGGTCCCCGAGGAACCCGACACCGCGCGCGAACGGCTGGACGCGCTGCTGAACGCCATCATCGCCAAGACGATCGAGAACCGACGGACCGGCGGGCTGTACCGCTGGGAGGGGCGCTACCTCGAGCGCCCCGAGCGCGACCGGCTGCGCGACGAGTTCGCGCGGCTGCGCGCCAGCATCCGCCGCCCCCTCGAGATGCTGCGCCCTGAACTCGACGAAGCGGATGCCGACATGCTCGCGACCGCCGCCCTGAGCGTCGTCGCGAGCATCACGACCCACCGCACGACGATGGCCCAGAAGCCGATGACCGAGCTCCTGATCGCGAGCGCCGACCGGATCCTCGCGGCGGACCTTCCGGCGCCGGCCGACGCGCCGTTCGTCGCCGAGACGGGACTGACCAGCTCGGCCAAGCGCGAGACGATGATCCGCGAGTCGATCTCGCTGTTCTATCACCGCGGGTATCACGAGACGTCGGTCGAGGACATCAGCGCCGCCGTCGGCATCACCGCCTCGGGGTTCTACCGACACTTCGCCAGCAAGTCCGAGATCCTCCTCGAGGCGTGCGTGCGCGCGGCCGAGCGGCTGAGCGCGACCGCGGCCGGCGCCCTGGCGTCGGCCGGGTCCTCGGGCGAGGCGCTGAGCCGTCTCGTCGACTCGTACGTGGACTACAGCTTCGTGCACCACGAGCTGGTCAGCGTCTACTTCTCGGACGTCGGCGCCCTCGACAAGGTCGACCAGACCCGACTGCAGGCGATCCAGCGCGACCACGTCGACGAATGGGTTGCCCTGCTGCAGGACGTGCGCCCCGACCGGTCGGCGAGCGCCGCGCGGTTCCTCGTCCACGCGGGACTCACCGTCGTGGTCGACGTGGGCCGTACGGTGCGGTTCGACGGCGCGCCGGAGACGCGCGCCCGAGTCGGAACCCTGGTGCGCGCGTCCATCGGCGTGGAGTGAGGCCGCTCAGCCCTTGTGCTTGCCGCCGTGCAGCATGCCGAGCATCTTCTCGGACAGGTGCATGTCGCGCTCCGAGCGGGTGGCATACTCGCCCACGACGGCGAGCCGAAGGAGGACCGTCCGTGGACATCGATGTCGTCGACCCGAGCCTGCGTGAGGCTGCGCGGCGCGCGCCCGCGTTCCGCCTCGAGAGCAGACTGGGGCTGTGGTCCGCGGCGACGCTGACGAGACTCGCGCCAGGTCGGACCGTCGAGGGAGTCCGCCGACGGATCGAGCGCCACGACGGCATCCGCCTGCGCGTCTACACACCGCCGTCCACTTCGGGAGCCGGGCTGCTGTGGATCCACGGCGGCGGACTCGTCATCGGCTCGGCGGCGATCGACGACGTGCCGTGCGGCAAGACCGCGCGCGACACCGGAGCGGTCGTGGTCTCGGTCGACTATCGCCTCGCGCCGCGGCATCCGTTCCCGGCCGCGATCGATGACGCGGCTGCGGCATTCGCGTGGCTGCTGGCGTCGGCGTCCGAACTCGGCGTCGACCCCGCGCGAATCGCGATCGGCGGGCAGAGCGCGGGCGGCGGTCTCGCCGCCGCACTCGTGCAGCGCCTGCACGACGAGGGCACACAGGTCTCGGCCCAGTGGCTGTTCTGCCCGATGCTCGACGACCGCACCGCGGCCCGGCGCGACCTCGATGCCGAGGACCACCTGGTGTGGAGCAACCGCGCCAATCGGGTCGGCTGGACGTCGTACCTCGGCGACCGCGTCGGGGCGGACGAACTGCCGCCCTACGCCGCCGCCGCGCGGCGGACCGACCTCGCCGGCCTGCCGCGCACGTGGCTCTACTCCTCCGACATCGAGCTGTTCTACGACGAGGACCGCCGGTACGCCGAGCGGCTCCGCTCCGCGGGCGTCGATGTCACGTTCGAGACCGTCCGCGGCGCTCCCCACGGCTTCGAGGCGTGGGCACCAGGCAGCGAGATGGCGCGCGCTCTCTTCCGGAGCGCCCGGGACTGGCTCCGCGACGCGCTGGAGCCGGGCGAGCGCTGAGGACAGCCTCGGTCTGGCGGCCTCTGGGCGGGTGCGCCCGCTCGCCCGCTCAGCGCCCCTCGTACTGACCCCGCCTCGGCGGAATAGAGGCCGAGGGGTACAAGGCGATGGACGAGCGTCGCGCCATCAAGGTGCTGCTCGACCCGCCCCGCTGACCCGCCCGTCAGCGGACGGCGCCCGCGCTGCGGTCGGCGACCACCTCTTCGCGCATCCGCCCGATGTCGACCTTGCCGGTCGGGGTGCGGTCGAGCGACGCGCGGAACACGATGTGCCGCGGGCGCTTGTAGCCGGCGAGCATCGTGTCGACGTGCGCCATCAGCTCGTCGGCGGTGACGTCGGCCGCGCGCTGCACGACGGCGGTCACGATCTCGCCGAAGCGCGGATCGGGCACCCCGAGCACGACGACGTCGGCCACCGCCGGATGCGTCAGCAGCGCCTCTTCGACGTCGAGCGGATACACCTTCTCGCCGCCGGTGTTGATGACACCGCTGCCGCGGCCGAGGAACTCGATGTGCCGGTCGTCCTCGACGCGCACCCAGTCGCCGGGGACGACATGGCGGATGCCGCCGATGACGGGGAACGTCGCCCGCGTCTTCTCGTGATCGCGGTGGTAGCCCAGCGGCAGGGCGCCGCGCTGCGCGAGCACGCCGAGGGCTCCCGGGCGGTCCTGGATCTCGCGCTGCTGGTCGTCGAGGACCACTGCCGTGGGGAACAGCTTGGGGCGCCCGGGAAGGTCCTCGACGCACGTCGTCGTCGTGGCCGCGAACACGCCTCCTTCGGTCGAGGCGAGCAGGTCGAAGATCGACAGGTCTCCCAGCTCGTGCAGGCGCCGCTTCGTCTCGGGGCTGAACCGCATGCCCGAGCTCATGACCGACGTCACGGTCGGCAGGCCGACCCCCAGGCGGTTCGCGGCCTCGACCAGCGGGATCGCGACGGCGTCGCCGGCGACGATGATGCGCGTCGCACCCTCGTCGTTCGCGAACCGTACGGCCGCCTCGGCGTCCAGGCGCGCGGACGAGGTCACGAGCACCGTGCCGCCGAGTGTCAGCGTGTTCATCGAGGTCGTCAGCGCCGTGCCGTGCATGAAGGGCGCGAGCGGCAGGTTGACGATCCGGGGCGTCGACGGATCCGCCGCGATCCGCGCGGCGTCGTCGACGGTCTCCGGCCAGGGCACGTCGGTCAGCGAATAGGTGGGCACCATCTGCGCCACGAACAGATCCCGCTCGTCCCAGCGCACCGCCTTGGGCCGCCCGGTCGTCCCGCCGGTGTAGATCCACAGCTCGGCGTCGTCGGGCGCGGCCGCCGGCAGCGGCTCGTCGCCGGCGACGGCATCCGCCCATGCGGTGCCCGGCAGCGGCTCGGTCTCGTCGTCGGGGATCGAGATGAGCAGGATGTCGTCGGCGGCCTCCGCGGCCGCCGGTCCCGCCACCGAAGCGAGCGAGGTCGGATACAGCAGCGCCTCGGCGCCGGAGTCGTCCAGGAGCGCCGTGATCTCGCCGGCGCGCAGCCGGAAGTTCAGGGGCACCGGCGTGATGCCGGTCGCCAGGCACGCGAACAGCGTGATCAGGAACTCGGGGCGGTTGTGCAGCAGCATCGCGACGGCGTCGCCGGAGCGGATGCCCTGACGCTGCAGGGTCGCGGCGAGCGACCCCGCCTCGCGCGCGAAGCGCTCATAGGTCCAGGCGTCGTCCTGGGTGCGGATCGCGAAGCGATCGGGCACGGCTCGGGCGACCGCCTGCCATACATCGGCGTAGTGGGCACGCATGGCCCATAGTCTGACCCGCCGCACCCCCGCTCGGAATGCGTCCTTCCGGCGGGCAGGAGGCCGATCTGCGCGCACTCCGCGCGCACGACGAAGGGGGCGGATGCAGCATCCGCCCCCTTCGCGTCAGCCGGTCCCGCCGGTCAGGCCGTTGCGGCGGCCGTGCGCCAGCCGCCCTGGTACTCCGTACGCGCGGTCTCGGCGTAGGGCACCGGGCTCACGATGGCGCGCACGGCGATCTGCTCGTGCGGCTCGACGGTGGTCTTGCCCGACCCGCCGTTCGGCTCGCCCCACACCACGCGCACCTCGGCGCCGATCGGCACGTCGGCGTCGACGGTCGCCAGCGACAGACCGCGCTTCTCGTTCGCGGTGACGCCCGTGAACAGCGACAGGCCGATGGTGTTGCCGTCGGCGTCGATGACGGCGTCGAAGTTCGACGAGCCGTAGTTCGCGTTGGGCAGGTCGAAGAACTGGTAGCCGGGACCCTCGCGGTCCAGGGGCGAGCTGAGGACCTTGGCGAGGTCCTCGTCGTTCCAGGCCAGCGTGACCTTCTTGCGCTGCGTCGACGGGTCGATCTTCTCGAGCGCCTCGCGGCCGATGAAGTCGTGGTCGAACTTCACGAACGAGCCGTAGCCGAGCTCCCACGGGTTCAGGTAGTAGTCCTCGATGTCGTCCGAGACGAACGACCCGGCGAGGGCGTTGATGGCCTCGTAGCTCTTGGCGCCCGACCACTCGCGGAACTTCCGCTCGATCTCGCCGCCGGTGTAGATGGCGGGGAGCGGCGAGGGGATCCAGCCCGACTCGAGCGTGTTCGACGAGTAGGCGCGCGAGCCGCAGGGCTCGATGCCGAACTCGGCACCGGCCTCGAGGATCGCCTCGCGGATCTTGCCGTGCTGCTCGTAGGGTCCCCACAGCTCGAGGCCCGGGGCGCCCGCCATGCCGTGGCGGAGCGTGCGGACCTGCTCGCCGGCGATGGTCATGTGGCCCATGTGGAAGAACTTGACCTTCTCCATCGGGCCGCCGTTGAGCTTCTCGATGATGGCCCACGCGTTCGGGCCCTGGATCTGGAAGCGGTAGTACTCGCGGTGCACGGCCTCGCCGTAGGGGCGCGACGGCGAGCGGTCGTCGTAGCGGATCTCGACGTCGTAGCCGCCGGTCTCGGCGTGGAACTGCAGCCAGTTCGCCGCCGGCGCGCGGCCGACGTACACGTACTCGTCCTCCGCCTCGCGGAAGAGGATGCCGTCGCCGATGACGCCGCCGGTCGAGGAGGTCGGCACGTACTGCTTGGCGGTGTCGACCGGGAAGTTCGCCACCGAGTTGATGGCCGTGTCGCTGATCAGCTTGATCGCCTCGGGTCCCGACATGAACAGGTTCACCATGTGGTGCGACTGGTCGAACAGCACGGCGGTCTCGCGCCAGGACTTCTGCTCGCGGCGCCAGTTGCTGAACTCGGCGGGAACGACCGGATAGATGTAGGTTCCGAGCTTCGAGTCGCGGAGCATCTGCACGATGTTCCCCTGCTCGTCGAGCAGCTCCTGGAGGTTGTCGGCCATGATGTCTCCTTCGACGTCGTCGTCTTGGTCCGATGCGATGCTACGGAGCCAATTTACCTATGTCAATAGGTATTTCGATTTCCCTATGAATATAGGTATGCTCGCCACCACGCAGGTTCCGACGGGCGTGGCCTCCCAGACCTCGCCTCCGCCCTGAGCCCGTTGTCAAGGAGGACACGACATGGCCACGTTCGAGAACTTCGACCTCGCCCATCTGGGCGGCATCGAGCTGTTCACCCCCAAGTTCGAAGAGAGTCTGCACTTCTTCCGCGACATCTGCGCGATGCGCGAAGTCGAGCGGATCGGCGACTCCGCCTACCTGCGCTGCTGGGACGAGTACCAGCTGTACACGCTGAAGCTCACCGCCTCCGACACCAACGGCGTCGGTCGCACCCTCTACCGCACCACCAGCGAAGAGGCGCTGCAGCGCCGCGTGAAGGCGATCGAGGACTCCGGGCTCGGCCACGGCTGGCGCGAGCCCGAGGTCGGCGTCGGCCGCTCGTACGAGTTCGAGGACCCGGACGGGCATCTCATGGCGCTGTACTACGACACCGAGCACTACGTGCCCGACGACGAGGACCGCCCGGCGCTGAAGAACCAGGCATCCGCCTACCCCGGCCGCGGCATCAACGCCCGCCGCATGGACCACATCAACTATCTGGCGTCGGACGTCAACGCCGCCGGCGAGTTCTGGCGCGACGTCATGAAGTCACGCGAATCCGAGCGCGTCAAGCTCGATGCCGGCGGCTACGGCGCGTGGTGGTTCCGGTTCCACCAGAAGTCCTACGACGTCGTCTACTCCGACGACTGGACGAGGCAGCGCGGCCGGTTCCACCACTTCGCGATCGCCCCGGACTCCCGTGAGGACATCCTCAAGGCCGCCGACATCTGCCTCGAGAACGGCATCTACATCGAGTACGGCCCCTACAAGCACGCCATCAACCAGACGTTCTTCCTGTACGTGTGGGAGCCCGGCGGCAACCGCATCGAGTTCGCCACCGCGCAGGGCCGGCTCATCCTCGACCCCGACTGGCCGGTCGTGGAGTGGAGCCAGGCCGAACGCGCCAAGGGCCAGGCGTGGGGCATGAAGACCGTCCCCACCTTCCACACCCACGGCACGCCGTTCGTCGAGCACCAGGAGGAGATCGACCGCGCCGCGCTCGAGGGCAGAGAGTTCGTCCTGCCCGAGGGCGACGTCGAGAACGAGTAGCCGCAGCGGACGCAGGCGGCCCGTACACCATAAGGTGTACCATGGTGTCATGGGGCGCACCAACATCGACATCGACGAAGAGCTGGTGGCTGAGGTCATGGGCCGGTACCGGCTGGAGTCGAAGCGCAGCGCGGTGGACTTCGCGCTGCGGAACCTGATCGCGCAGCCGTTGTCGATGGACGAGATTCTTGCGATGCGCGGCACCGGCATCGAATTCGACAACGACGAGGTCGAGGGCGGCTGGACCGCAGCGTGATCATCGACACGTCCGTATGGATCGAGTTCCTGCGGTCCGGACCTTCCGATGCCGGCGATCACCTCGCGGCCAGGATCAAGCAGGAGGAACGGATCGTGGTTCCCGAGACTGTGCTGCTCGAGCTTCTCAGCGGCCCGACCGACGAACTGGTCGCAGCGCGGCGCCGACGGATGCTGGAGTCCTTCGAGATCGCACCGTCCGAACCGGTCGTCGACGCGCTGCGGGCGGCGGCGCTGCAACGCGAGTGCCGCCGTGCAGGCGAAACGGTCCGGAGCCTCGGGGACTGCCTCATCGCCGCGGTCTCACTGCGGCTGGCGCTGCCGGTGCTCCACCGCGACCGTGACTTCGAGGTCTTGCGGGCGCACTGCGGGGTTCAGACCGTTTCGCTGCTCTGACCGGGCGGCATTCGCTCAGGCCGTCGTCGACCCGGGTCGAGACGCCCGAGCGACCCGCCGATCAGCGGGCGAGCTGGCGCCCGATGATCTCCTTCATGATCTCGGTCGTGCCGCCGAAGATGGTCGCGACGCGGGAGTCCATGTAGTCGTGCGCGACCGCGTACTCGCGCATGTAGCCGTAGCCGCCATGCAGCTGCAGCGCCCGCTGGATGACCCGCTGGTGCAGCTCGGTCGCCCACCACTTCGCCATCGCCGCGGTCGTGGCGTCGAGCGCGTGGTTCGAGACGTCCACGATGCAGCGGTCGATGAACGTCTGCGTCACCTCGATCTCGGTCGCCAGCTCCGCCAGATAGAACCGATTGGCCTGGAAGTCGATGACCCGCTGCCCGAAGGCGCGCCGGTCCTTCGCATAGCCCAGCGCATCCTCGAACGTCGCGCGCATGCGCGCCATCGCCGTGATCGCGATGCTCATCCGCTCCATGGGGAGGTTGTGCCGCATGTTCGCCAGACCCTCGCCCAACTCGCCGAGGACGTTCGACTTCGGGATGCGGACGTCCGAGAACGACAGCTCCGCGGTGTCCTGCGCCGACAGGCCGATCTTCTTGAGCGGACCCGTGCGGGCGAATCCGGGCGCGTCGGCGTCGATCACGACGAGGCTGATGCCCTTGCGGTCGGATGCGGGGTCGGTGCGCACGGCCGTGACGAAGAAGTCCGCCAGCATGCCGTTCGAGATGAACGTCTTCGCGCCGTTGACCACCAGGTCGTCACCGTCGGGGAGCGCGGTCGTCGCGATCCCGGAGAGATCCGACCCGGTGCCCGGCTCGGTCAGCGCGATCGCGCCGACCTTCTCGCCCGCGATCATGGGGGCCAGCCACCGCTCGTTCTGCTCGGGGGTGCCGAAGGCGACGAGGTAGGGGGCCACCAGGTCGTTCTCGCCGCAGATCGACATCGAGACGTCCGTCGCGCCGACCCGGGCGAGCTCCTCGGTGAGGATCGCGTTGTACCGGAAGTCGTCGACGCCGCCGCCGCCGAACTCCTCCGGGGCGTTGATGCCGATCAGCCCCGACTCCGCGGCCTTGGCGAACAGGCTCCGATCCACCTGACCGGCGGCGCTCCACGCCTCCACGTTCGGAAGCACCTCGCGCTTGACGAACTCGCGGACGGCGTCGCGGAACTGCTCGTGCTCCTCATCGAAGAGGGTTCGGGGAAGGGCTACGTTGACCATGCCAATCATAGTAAACGTCATCTATATTGGCCGTCAACGACTTATTGCGAGCGGCGCCCGCCCGCGGGCTACTTCCAGACGTCGTCCGCGATCGCGACGACCTCCCGGATCTTCGCCCACTGCTCGTCCTCGGTGAGCGTGTTCCCCTCTTCGGTCGAGGCGAAGCCGCACTGCGGGCTGAGCGCCAGCTGGTCGAGGGAGGCGAACGCGGAGGCCTCGTCGATGCGCTTCTTGATGGCGTCCACGTCCTCGAGCTCACCCGACTTCGACGTGATGAGACCGAGCACGACGGTCTTGTCGCCCTCGGGCAGGAACCGCAGCGGCTCGAAGCCGCCGGCGCGCTCGCTGTCGTACTCGAGGAAGTACCCGTCGTAGTTCGTGTGGTCCAGCAGCGCCTCGGCGACCGGCTCGTAGCCGCCCGACGAGATCCAGGTCGACCGGAAGTTGCCGCGGCACACGTGCGTCGTGATCTTCAGATCGTCGGGCTTGCCCTCGAGGATGCGGTTGAGCATGCCGGAATAGCGCTCGGCGATGCCGTCCGTCTCGATGCCGCGCGCCCGCGCCTTCTCGAGCTCGACATCGGAGCACAGGTACGCCCACGCGGTGTCGTCGAACTGCAGGTAGCGGCATCCGGCGTCGTAGAACGCCTGCACCGCGTCGCGATACGCCTGCACGAGGTCGTCGACGATGTCGTCGCGGTGCTCGTACGGAGCCGCGAGGTGCCCCGGCTCGAGGCGGAAGTCGAGGACCGTGGGCGCCGGGATCGAGAACTTCGGCATCGCCCCGGTGGTGCGGGCGAGCGTGTCGCGCAGGAAGCGGAAGTGGCTCAGGAACGGGTGGTCGTCGCTGAAGCCGACCTTCTTCGAGATCTGAAGGCCGCGGGGCTTGGTCTGCACGCCCTGGAACTGGATGCCGTGGTCGAGTTCGACGATCTCGACGCCGTCGAGCAGCCCGAAGAAGTCGAAGTGCCACCACGAGCGGCGGAACTCGCCGTCGGTGGCGAGCTTCAGGCCGGCATCCGCCTCCTTCTTGACGAGGTCGATGATCGCGTCGTCCTCGACGGCGTGGAGCGCCTGCGTGGACAGGTCGCCGAGGGCGTGGTCGTGCCGGGCCTCGTGGACCGCGGCGGGACGGAGGAAGCTGCCGACGATGTCGGCCCGGAACGGAGGCTCATGGGACATGTCGCGAGCCTACGCCCGGCACGAGCCGCACACGAGCCGTGTGTCACCGACGGTCACAGCCGGGCCGCCCGCGCCGCGGGTCAGCCGACGTCGTCGATGGCGATGCGGCGAAGCAGCCCCGTGAGGTGCTCGCGCGCGGCGGGTGTCAGCGCGGCGTACGTGCGGTCGTCGGCCGCCCTCGCCGCGGCGCGCGCGTCGGCCGCGAGCCGCTCCCCGGCCGGGGTCGCGACCACGACCTTCGCGCGGCGGTCGTCCGGGTCGGGGAGACGCTCGACCAGCCCGCGCCGCTCCAGATCGTCGACGAGCACGACGATCTGACTCGGGTCCAGACGGAGGAAGTCGGCGAGCTCACGCTGCGACGGACGGACATCGTCGGCGACGATCGCGAGCACCGCGAAGGCGCGCACCTTCAGGCCGTGTTCGGCGAGCGCGGCGTTCACCTCGGCCACCGACATCGCGTTGGCGCGCGCGAGCAGGAAGCTGAGGTCGTCGCCGAGCGGCGAAGACGTCAGCCGGTCTGCGGCGGGGATGGCACGGGCACGAGGCATGGGCGCCATCGTAGCCCAAGATGGGTGAACAGAAGGACTATTGACTTTCTCAATAGAATTCGGTTTGAATGGGCGGCGGAGCAGCAACTCGAAGGAGAGACATGCGCAATCGCGGACTCGGATTCTGGCTCGCCAAGCGGCGCCTGAAGAACCCCGACAAGCCGGCGATCGTGTTCGACGAGGACGTGATCACGTACCGAGAGATCGCCGACGCCGCCGACCGCGTGGCCGCGGTGCTGTGGCATCGCGGCATCCGCAAGGGCGATTCCGTCGCCTACATCGGCGAGAACAGCCCGCAGTTCCTGCAGGTGCTGTTCGGCGCCGCCCAGATCGGGGCCGTGTTCGTCCCGGTCAACACGCGCCTCGCGGCGCCCGAGATCACCCACGTGCTCACCGACTCCGGGGCACGGGCGCTGATCCTCGACCTGGACTTCCTCGAGCGGGCGATGCCGGGCGTCGAGGCGGGGCGCATCGCGCACGTCATCGTCACCGGCGAGGGCACCGCGGACAACCCCGGTCTCACCGTGCAGATGACCGAGACCACCGGCGGCCACACGATCGCGGATGTGACGCTGGACGATCCGGCCGCGATCATCTACACGTCTGGGACGACCGGAAAGCCCAAGGGCGCCGTGCTCACGAACGGCAACCTGACCTGGGCGGCCATCAACTGCATCATCGACTACGACGTGGCCTTCGCCGAGAAGTCGCTCATGATCTCGCCGATGTTCCACGTCGCGGCGCTCGGCATGGGGGCTCTGCCGGCGATCCTCAAGGGCGGGACGCTCGTCCTCGAGAAGGCCTTCGATCCGGGTCGGGCGCTCGCCCTCATCCAGCGCCACGGCATCACGATGCTCGCGGGCGTGCCGACGACCTTCCAGATGATGGCGGACCACCCCGACTGGGCATCCACCGACCTGTCGACGCTGGAGAAGCTCACGTGCGGCGGGTCGGCCGTGCCCACCCGCATCCTGAACGCCTACGAGGAGCGCGGCCTCAGCTTCTCGCAGGGATACGGCATGACCGAGACCTCGCCCGGCGCGACGGGACTGGCCCCGGAGAAGACCCGCGAGAAGCAGGGCAGCGTCGGGCTGCCGCAGTTCTTCACCGAGGTGCGGATCGCCGACGAGAACGGCGACATGGTGCCGCGCGGCACGGTCGGCGAGATCGAGATCTCGGGCCCGAACGTCTTCCCCGGCTACCACGGGCTTCCCGAGGCGACGGCGAAGTCGTTCACGGACGACGGCTGGTTTCGATCCGGGGATCTGGGCTACCTGGATCCCGACGGATTCCTCTACATCGCCGACCGACTGAAGGACATGATCATCTCGGGCGGCGAGAACATCTACCCCGCCGAGATCGAGAACCTCATCAACGACATCGAGGGCATCTCGGGCGTCGCCGTCGTCGGCATCCCCGACGAGCGCTGGGGCGAGGTCCCGTGGGCGGTCGTCACGGTGCGCGAGGGCACCGAGGTCGACACCGAGTCGGTGCGAGAGCACCTGGACGGCGTACTGGCCCGGTACAAGCTGCCCAAGAACGTCGTGGTCGTCGAGGACTTCCCGCGGACCGCATCCGGCAAGATCCGCAAGGCCGACCTGCGCGCCCGATTCGGTCGTTCCTCCTAGCGGACGAGCGGCGCGTCAGAGCGCCGAGACCGCGAGCGCGATCGTCCCGGCGTAGAGCGCCGGGATGGCGATCCCCTCGAACCCGATCCCCTGGCGGTCCCGCATCACGAGCCCCGCGCCGAGCACGGCCGTGATCAGCAGCGTGCCCCCCAGCAGCACGAGACTGACGGCGCCGGCGGCCGAGTAGATGGTCCCCTCGAGGTAGAACGAGTCCGCGACGCTCAGAGTCAGGACGTCGAAGACGTTCCCGCCGATGATGTTCGCCACACCGAGCGTCAGCGCGCCCATGCGGATGGCCGCGATGAGGACGATGAGCTCGGGCAGCGACGTGATCGCCGTGGTGAGGGTGAACCCCGTGATCCCGCTCGACCAGCCCGTGGCGGCGACGACGCTCAGACCCGCCTGGCCGATGACCCACCCGGTGACCGCCACGACGAGGCCGAGCGAGGCGAGCGTCCCCCACAGCCGCACCAGCGACTGCGTGCGCACCGGCCCGCCCTCGTCCTCCCGCGTCTCGCTGGTGCGGATCGGGCGCCACATGGGCTCTTCGTGCACTCGTCGCACGAGGTGCAGGCCATACAGGTAGAACACGGGGATGAGGATCGTGACCGGATGGATCCAGCCGATCTGCAGGTCCGGGGTCGCGAAGGCGATGACGGGCAGCGCCATCAGGGCGATGAGCACGATCGCCTGCAGGATGTTCTCCAGCGACGCCGCCGCGTGCTCGAGGTTCGCGCGGCGATACACCAGGTCGGCGATCGCGAGCCACACCGTCTGCAGCGCGATGCCGCCGATGGGGTTCGCCAGCGCGAAGGCGGCGTCTCCGGCGAGCGCACCCGTCGCCGTCGTGACGATCCCCGGCAGGGACGTGACCGCACCGAGGAAGACCGCGCCGGCCACCGCCTCGCCGATCCCGGTGCGGTCGGCGATCTCGTCGGCCGCGCGCGCGAGCCTCGAGCCCGCGAAGATGATGATGATCACGGCGCCCGCGAGGGCCAGGACGCTCGGCCAGAGGGGCCAGGGCTCGGTCATGCGGATCCGATCGGGCTGCGCGACCGGGGGTCGCTCGGCGGACTCGGTCCGCCAACGCTACGGGGTGCGCCACCCCTCGACAAAACCGGTCAGCGCGTGCGTGCGCGCTGCATCGCCAGGCGCACCGGCGCGTTGGGTGCGCCGTAGCCGTCGTAGGCACCCCGGCGCTCGAGGAACTCGAGGAAGACCGTGCCGACCGTCTCGGTGTAGAAGTGGATGAACTCGCCGCTGTCGTCACGGTCGTAGAACAGGTCGAGCTCGCGCAGCCGCGACAGGAAGTCCTGGTCCAGGCGGAAACGCGCCGACAGGTCGTCGTAGTAGTTCTCGGGCACGGGGAGGAACCGCATCCCCCGCTCGCGCGCCCGGCGCGCCACCTCGAACACGTCGTCGCACCGCACGGCGATGTGCCGCGTCGGCAGCGGCGCGGTCGGCGGTGCGAGGTTCACGGGCAGGCGCACGACACCGTCGGCGGTGCGCATCACCTGGCTGCGCACGAGCCCCAGCGGGCCCGGCACCTCGGCGGCCTGCTCGGCGTGCAGCGAGAGCACGCTGTGGGCGAAGAGGATCGCCTCGTCGAAGTCCTGCCACCGGCTGCCGATGTTGATGTGGTCGATCTCGCCGTCGAGCGCGGGCGGCTCGGCGACGCCGCCCTCGAACTCCGGGATCCACGAGCCTTCGGCGGCACGGTCGTTCCAGAACACCTCCGTGCCGTCGGGCGCCGACACGGCGCGCAGCTCCTGCTCGCCCGAGTACGTGCGCCGGAAGACCGCGGGGGCCCCGAGCGCCCGGGCGCGCTCCGCCGCGCCGGCGGCGTCGTCGACGGTGAGCCCGAACGCCGCCAGGCGCGGATGCTCGTCCCGCACCTGCTCGTTGAGGACGATGCGGGCGTCGCCGTAGGTCCACAGCCGCACGGGCTTGCGCCGGTGCCGCCCGCGGAAGGCGAAGCCCAGCTGCGCCAGCAGCTCGTCCAGGTCGTCGAGCTCGGCGCCCGCGATCTCGACGAAGTCGATGCCGCGGGCGTCCTGCGCGGGGCTCAGGCGCGAGGTGTCCCAGTCGTTCTCGACAGCGGTGCGGTCCGCGAGCCACGTCAGCGAGCGCCGGGCGTGCGCCGCCGTGCGCTTCACGTCCGTCTGCCGGAACGTGTCGTTGAAGACCTCGAGCGACAGCGGCCCGCGATATCCGGTGCGGAGCACGTGGGCGAGGAACCGCGTCAGGTCGAAGGCGCCCTCGCCGGGGAAGAGCCGGTGATGACGGCTCCACGACAGCACGTCCATCGAGAGCGCCGGCGCATCCGCCAGCTGCAGGAAGAACACCTTCTCGCCGTGGATCGCCTCGATGCCGGCCGGGTCGTGCCCGCGCGAGAGGATGTGGAAGCTGTCGAGGCACACGCCGAGGTTGGGGCGGTCGGCGAGCTCGACGATGCGCCACGCGCGCCGGTAGTCGTCGACGAACCTCCCCCACGCGAGCGCTTCGTACGCGATGCGGATGCCGCGGGGCGCGGCGAGGTCGGCGAGCGCTCCGAGCTGCTCGGCCATCACGGCGTCGTCGTCGATCGTGGCCGTGGCGACGTTCGAGCAGACGAGCACCTGGTCCGCGCCCAGGCGCTCCATGACGTCGAACTTCGCCTCGGCCCGGCGCAGGTTGTCGGCGAGGAGGTCGGCGTCGACGCCCTCGAAGTCCCGGAACGGCTGGAACAGCTCGATCGTCAGGCCGAGCCGCGCGCACAGGGCGCGGATCTCCTCGGGCGACTCGTAGGCGGCGACGAGGTCGGCATCCATGATCTCGACGCCGTCGAAGCCCGCTTCGGCGCAGGCGTGCAGCTTCTCGACGAGCCCGCCCGACAGGCAGACCGTCGCAATCGACGTTCGCATGGCACCGGAATGTACCAGTTCGTACATTTTCTGGGAACAGGGGTTGCCGAACTAATGTAATAACCGGTACGTTCCTAAACAGCCGAGCCGCGGGCACGATCCGCCGGCCCGGACGAGGCGACAGCACGCCTCGCAGAGCAATCCCACGTCCGAGAACAAAGGTGTCCCGTGACTGAACCACGCCCGTCGAGCCCGACGGTCCTCCAGCGCATCGCGAAGGTCGTCTTCGTGATCGAGCTGACGATCGGCGCGATCTGCGTCCTGATCATCCTGGCCCTGATCTTCCTCCAGGCCGCCCAGCGCTACCTCCCATTCGACAGCTTCGCGTGGACCGGCGAGATCTCGCGTTTCGCGCTCGTGTGGCTGACGTTCTCGGCGATGGGGCTGCTCGTGACCACCCGCGGGCACATCGCCCTGGAGGTCGTCGACACGTTCCGCAGCGTCATGCTCGTGCGCATCATCCAGGTCCTCGCGCTCGTCATCGTCGCCGCCACCGGCGTCGGCCTCGCCATCGAGGCGTGGGCGCTCGTCGAGACCCAGGGCATCATCCGCTCCCCCGTCCTGCGCCTGCCGATGTCGTGGGTGTACGTGCCCGTGCTGATCGGCGCGGTCAGCACCGCGATCCGCGCGAGCATCGCGGCGATCGAGATCGCCATCCACGGGCCGGTGCTGCCCGAACCCGAGGACGACGAGAGCGAGGCCACGGCATGACGCTCGCCATCCTGGGGATCGCCATCGCGGTCCTGCTGTTCCTGCGGGTGCCGGTGGCGTTCGCCTTCCTCGGACCCGCGATGGTCTACATGGTCATCGAGGGCCAGTCCACGGGCAACGCGCTGCGCATCGTCTCGAACGCCGCGGCCAGCTTCCCCCTCCTCGCCGTCCCGCTGTTCGTCTTCCTCGGCTCGCTCGCGAACCACGCGGGCATCGCCGACCGCCTCTTCCGCTTCGCTCTCGCCGTGCTCGCGAAGGTGCGCGGCAGCCTCGGCTACGTCGCGGTCGGCACGAGCGTCGGCTTCTCGTGGATGAGCGGCTCGGCGGTCGCCGATGCCGCGGCTCTCGGCAAGGTGCAGATCCCGGCGATGCTCGCCAACGGCTATACCCGGCGCTTCGCCACGGGCGTCTCGTCGACCTCTTCGCTCATCGCGCCCATCATGCCCCCCAGCATCCCCGCCGTCATCTACGCCGGCCTCGCCGCCGCGTCGACCGGCGCGCTGTTCGCGGCATCCGTCATCCCCGCCCTCGCCATGGCGGTCGGACTCTGCGTGGTCGTGGCCGTCCTCGTCCAGCGGAACCCGAACATCCGCCGCGGGAAGTTCGACAAGGCCGAGCTGCTCGCGTCCACGAAGGGCGTGATCCTGCCGATGGTCTCGCCGTTCATCATCCTCGGCGGCATCCTCGGCGGCTTCTTCACCCCGACCGAGGCGGCGGCGGTCGGCGTGGTGTACATCATCATCGTCGGCCTCGTGCAGCGCTCGCTCACGCTGGCGGGATTCATCCGGGCGCTCAAGGAGACCGTGCTGACGACGGCCGGCATCATGCTGATCGTCGCCTCGGCGTCGCTGCTCGGCTACATCCTCGCCCGCGAGCGCCTGCCGCAGATGCTCACCGAGCTCATCTTCTCGATCACCGACAACCCGACGGTGTTCCTCGCCCTCGCCGCCCTGCTGATGCTGCTGCTCGGCACGGTGATCGACGCCACCGCGATCCTCGTGCTGGTCGTGCCGATCCTCGCCCCCATCGCCGCGCAGTTCGGCATCGACGCCATCCCCCTCGGCGTGCTGCTGATCGCGTCGCTCATGATCGGGCTGCTGACACCGCCGGTGGGAACCGTGCTGTTCGTGACGGCATCCGTGTCCGAGACACGTGTGGGAGAGGTCTTCCGCGGGTCGCTGCCGTTCCTGATACCCGCCGTCCTCGTCACGCTGTCGATCGTGCTCTTCCCCGACGCGGTGCTGTGGCTGCCCGGATTGCTGGGGCTGTGACATGACCGGGATCGCCCAGCGCCGCCCGGCCGTCCTCATCGGGCTCATCGGAGAAGGGGTCACCCCGTCTCTCACACCGCCGATGCACGAGCTCGAGGGCGCCCGCCACGGCATGAGCTACGTGTACCGGACGGTGGACCTCAGCCGCGGGCAGGGCACCGAGGAGCACGTGCGCTCGCTGTTCGACGCCGCGCGGCGGCTCGGCTTCACCGGCCTGAACATCACGCACCCGATCAAGCAGACCGCCATCGGCCTGCTGGACGAGCTGTCCGAGAACGCCCGCCGCGTGGGCGCCGTGAACACCGTCGTCTTCGAGGGCGACCGCACCGTCGGGCACAACACCGACATCACGGGCTTCGCCGAGGCGTTCGCCGACGAACTCGACGATGTCGCCCGCGACGCCGTCGTGCTGGTCGGGGCGGGCGGCGCAGGATCCGCGGTCGCGACCGCGCTGCGCGGGCTCGGCGTCGGCGAGCTCATCATCGTGGATCAGGATGCCGAGCGCGCCGACGCCCTGGCCCGCACCGTCGCGGCGCGCACCTCGGGCGGCGCCATCCGGGCGGCATCGCTCGACGACCTGCCGGCGCTCCTGGCGCGCGTCGACGGCGTCGTCAACGCCACGCCTCTGGGCATGGCGGCGCACCCGGGCACCGCGTTCGACGTCTCGCTCCTCCACGAGCGCCTGTTCGTGGTCGACATCGTCTACCGGCCCGTCGAGACGGCACTCCTCGCGGCCGCGCGGGCACGCGGTTGCCGCGTCATGTCGGGACTCGGCATGGCGATGCATCAGGCCGCCGACGCCTTCGAGATCTTCACCCAAGAACCTGCAGATCGGCGGGCGATGCTCGCCGATCTCGAGAACCTGGTCGCTGCCGAGGCGGCCGGGGCCCTTGCCCCCGTGGCAACCCTGAGAGGAGAGAAGCAATGACTGCACGACGCAACAAGCGAACGATGTGGATCGCTCTGGCCGCAGCACCGGCACTGATGCTGGTCGGCTGCACGTCGGGCGGCGGTGACGCCGACAGCGGCACCGGCGACGAGACAGAGGTCCGGACGCTGCAGCTGGCCCACAGCTACACCGAGGAGCAGCCCCAGCACGCGTGTGGCGCGCAGGTGATCGCGGACGAGGTGGCCGCGGCCGATGTGGGTCTCGAGATCGAGATCTTCCCGGCCAGCCAGCTCGGCGGCGACGCCGACCGCATCGCCCTGGTCGCCTCGGGCGACATCGACATGGACATCCAGGGCGCATCGGCCCTGGGCGCGGTCTACGAGCCGATCAGCGTGCTCGACGCGGCCTACGCGTTCGACGACGCCGACCACCTCGCCGCTTTCATGGCCAGCGACGAGTCCTCGGTCCTGGTCGACGGCTTCAAGGAGGCATCCGGCGTGCAGGTCGTCGGCGTCTGGTCGGCCGGTGAGCGGCACTTCACGTCGAACACGCCGATCCGCACGCCGGAGGACCTCGACGGCGTCCGCATGCGGTTCCCGGGTTCGCCCCAGTACCTCATGAACGCCGAGGCCCTCGGGGCGGATGCGACCGAGGTCGCGTACGAGGAGCTCTACCTGGCCCTGCAGCAGGGCACGGTCGACGCTCAGGAGAACCCGATCACCAACATCCTGGCGCAGAGCTTCTACGAGGTTCAGGACTACCTGAACCTGTCCGCTCACCAGCTCAACACCAACCTGGTGATCGTGAGCCCGGTGTGGGACGAGCTGACCGAGGAGCAGCAGGAGGCGCTGACCGCGGCCACCGAGACCGCTGTGACCAGCGTGACCGAGTGCATCGAGGAGGAGGCCGAGGCGACGCTCGACGAGTGGCGCAGCGGCGATGACTGGGAGGTCATCGAGGACGTCGACCGTGAGGCGTTCCAGGAGATGACCGTCGCCTACTTCGAGGAGAACTACACCGGAGACTCCCTCGAGGTCTTCGAGGCGATCCGCGCCACCGCGCCCTGAGGACGCGGAGCGGAACGCGCGTGAGTGAGGCGAGCACGCCCGGGGTCCCGACGTTCACCGGACAGGTGGATGCCGGGGCCCTGGGCGTGACGCTCATCCACGAGCACGTGTTCGTGCGCAGCCCCGAGCTCGACGCGAGCATGCCGCATCCGGAATGGGATGAGGATGCGCTCGTCGATCGGGCCGTGGGCCTGTTCCAGCGACTGCACGAACACGGTGTGCGCACCGTCGTCGACCTCACCGTCCCGGGCCTGGGCCGCGATGTGCGGACGGTCGCCCGCGTCGCCGAGCGGGTGCCCGTCTCGCTCATCGCGGCCACCGGCTGGTACACCGCGGACGTGCTCCCGCACGCGATCCGCATGAACGGCCCGGGACGGCTGGTCGACGGCCCCGACCCGCTCATCGAGCTGTTCGTCGGCGACATCGAGCGCGGCATCGCGGGGACCGGGATCCGGGCCGGGATGCTGAAGGTGGTCTCGGACGCCGAGGGCATCACGCCGGACGTGGAGCGGGTGTTCACGGCCGCGGCGGTGGCGCATGCGCAGACCGGCGTGCCGATCACGACCCACTCCCACGCGCCGTCGCGGGGCGGGCTCGCCCAGCAGCGGCTGCTGTCGGGCCTCGGCGTTCGGCTGGACCGCGTCGTGATCGGCCACAGCGGCGACTCGACCGACCTCGCCTATCTGCGCGAACTCGCCGACGCGGGCTCGTACCTCGGATTCGACCGGTTCGGCATGAGCCACGTCGGCAGCGACGAGGATCGCGTGCGGATGCTGCTCGCCCTGCTCGAGGCCGGCTACGGCGACCGCATCGTGCTGTCGCACGACGCCGCGGTGTTCAGCCGCGTCACGCCGCCGTCGTGGCGGGCGGGCACCGTCCCCCAGTGGCGGATGGACCACCTCTTCACCACGATCCTGCCTCGCCTGGCGCGCGAGGGTGTGGACGAGCGGACCATCGCCCAGCTGATGGTCGACAACCCGCGCCGCCTGCTCGCCGCCGAGCGCAGCACCGACCTTCCGCGGCCGGAGCACGCGCCGCCAGTAGGGTGGGGAACGTGAGCGAGCCCGTCATCCGCCGCCGCGACGCCGAGCGGACTCGCGCCGAGCTGCTGGACGTCGCCACGGCCGCCTTCGCCGAATCAGGCTTCTCCGGCACGCGCGTCGACGAGATCGCCGAGCGCACCCGCACGACCAAGCGGATGATCTACTACTACTTCGGCGGCAAGGAGCAGCTCTACCTCGCGGTGCTCGAGAGGGCCTACCGCACGATCCGCGAAGCCGAGCAGGAGCTTCACGTCGGCGACCTGCCGCCCGTCGAGGCGCTGCGCCGTCTCGCCGAGCTCACGTACGACCACCACCTCGAGCACCGCGATTTCATCCGGCTGGTGTCGATCGAGAACATCCACCGCGGCGAGTTCATCCGGCGCCTGGATTCGCTGCGCACGCTGAACAAGCCGGCGCTGACGGTGCTCGACGACATCCTGGCTCGCGGTCGGGCCGACGGGTCGGTGCGCGACGACGTCGACGCGCTCGACGTGCACCTCGTGATCAGCTCCTACTGCTTCTTCCAGGTCGCCAACCAGTACACGTTCGGCTACCTGTTCGAGCGCGATCTGCTCGACGCCGCGCGACGCGAGCACCTGCGCGGCATGATCGGCGACGTCGTCGTCGCGTGGCTGAACCGCACCCCCTGAACGCGGGCGCGGCAGCCGGCCGGGAATGCGCCCGGACGGTCCGGCGCACCGGCTCGGACACGGCAGAATCGAGGGATGCCGTCGAACCCTGCGCCCCGCCCGCTCGCCGACCACGCCTGCCTCATCGTCCACGGCAAGGACCGGCCCGGGATCGTCGCGGCGGTGTCGGCCCTCATCACGCGCCACCAGGGCAACATCGTCGCGTTCGACCAGTACTCCGACGACCCGACCGGGGGCGCGTACTTCCAGCGCGTCGTGTTCCACCGGCCCGAGCTCGCCGCCGCCCTGCCTGAGATCGAGGCCGATCTCGCCGAGACCCTCGGCAAGGGGTTCGACCTGGAGTGGAGCCTCACCGACCAGTCGACGCCCAAGCGCATGGCGATCCTCGCCTCCAAGCAGGACCACTGCCTGCTCGACCTGCTGTGGCGGCATCGCCGCGGCGACCTGCCGGTCAGCATCCCGATGGTGATCTCGAACCACACCACCTCGGCCGAGGACGTGCGGTCCTTCGGCGTGCCGTTCTTCCACGTGCCGTCGGTCGCGGGGCCGGACAAGTCGGCATCCGAGGCGAAGATCGTCGAGCTCCTCCGCGGCAACGTCGACGTCGTCGTGCTCGCCCGCTACATGCAGATCCTCTCGAGCGACTTCCTCGAGCAGGTCGGGGTCCCCGTCATCAACATCCACCACTCGTTCCTGCCCGCGTTCATCGGCGCCGACCCCTACAAGAAGGCGAAGGAGCGCGGCGTCAAGCTCATCGGCGCGACCAGCCACTACGTCACCGCCGACCTCGACGAGGGGCCGATCATCGAACAGGACACGGTGCGGGTGAACCACGCCGACAGCTATGAGGAGCTCGTGCGCCGCGGCGCCGACGTGGAGCGGCAGGTGCTGTCCCGCGCCGTGCTGTGGCACGCGCAGGACCGTGTGCTGCGCCACGGCAACCACACGATCGTCTTCTGACACGCACCTCGCCCGCCCGGCCGCCGTCAGGACGGATGCCGCGCGGGCGAGGTGCGGATGAGGGCCGCCTGCCTCAGAACGGGTACGGCGCGATGTCGGGGCGCATGGTGAGCCACTGCGTCTCGGTGAACGCCTCGATGTTCGCCTGCGCCCCGCCGAAGCGGGATCCGGTTCCCGAGTCGCCGACGCCGCCGAACGGTGCGTTGGCCTCGTCCATCACGGTCTGCTCGTTGATGTGGATCTTCCCCGAGCGGATGCGGTCGGCGATGCGCATCGCCTCGGCGACGTCGCCCAGCAGCGACACCGACAGGCCGTAGGGGTTCTCCCTGATCAGCCCGATCGCCTCCTCTCGGGTGCGGTACGAGCGCACCGGGGCGACCGGGCCGAAGATCTCCTCGCTCCACGCCGGGTTGTCGCCGGCGACCCGGCTCAGCACCGTCGGCCGCACGAACAGCCCGTCGTGCGTGCCGCCCGCCTGAACGGAGGCGCCCGCGTCGATCGCACCGCCGATGATGCCGAGCACGCGGTCGCGCTGGCGCTCGTCGATGATCGGCCCCATGTGCACGTGGCCGGTGGGGTCGCCCACGACGAGGGCGTCCGCACGTCGAGCCAGAGCGGCCACGTACTCGTCGTACAGGGACTCGTGCACGATGTGCCGCCCGGTGGTCATGCAGATCTGCCCCTGGTGCATGAACGAGCCGAACGCACCCGCCGAGGCGGCCTGCTCGACATCGGCGCCCGGCAGCACGACCAGCGCGTTGTTCCCGCCGAGCTCCAGGTGCGCGCGCTTGAGGTGGCGGGCGGCGAGCTCGCCGACGATGCGCCCCGCCGGCGTCGATCCGGTGAACGACACGATCCGCACCTCGGGGGCGGTCACGACGGCCTCGCCGACATCCGCGCCGCCGGGCAGCAGCGACAGGAGCCCTGCGGGCAGCCCCGCCTCCTCGAACACGCGCGCGATCGCGACGCCGCCCGACACGGTGGTGCGCGGGTCGGGCTTGAGCAGCACGGCGTTGCCGAGCGCGAGCGCCGGGGCCACCGAGCGGATCGAGAGGATGAGGGGGAAGTTGAAGGGCGAGATGACGCTCACGACCCCCGCCGCCCGGCGGCGGGCGAACGACCACCGCGGCTCCTCCGCAGCGAGCACGTCGCCCATCGCCGCGGTCGGGAGCGCCGAGGCCTCGTAGCACTCCTGCGCGGCGGTGTGGGTCTCGAGCTGCGCCTTGGGCGCGATCGCGCCGGTCTCGCGCTGCACCCACGCCTGGATCTCCTCGGCGTGCTCCTCGAAGAGCGCGCCGGCGCGGCGGAGCACGGCGGCCCTCTCCTCGGGCGGCGTGTGCTCCCAGGCCTCCTGCGCGGCGGCGGCCGCCGTCGCCGCGACGCGCACCTGGGCGGCCTCGACGCCGAGGTACGTGCCGAGCAGCTCGCCGGTCGCGGGCTCTCGGATCTCGTGTGCGACACTCCCGGCGACGCCGTCGGCCGCGAAGACGCGGTTCGACCAGACCTCGGGGGCGAGCAGTCCCGCGCCCACGGCGGGCGCGATGTCGATGGTGGTCACTGGGCTCCTCCTCGGTGAGCGGCGATCGGATCGTCGGAGACGTGCAGCACGGGCTTGATCACGCGGCCGGAGGTGCCGGCGTCGATCGCCTCGTCCACGTGCGGGAACGCGAAATCCTCGATCAGTCGGTCGATCGGGAAGCGACCCTGGCGCCACAGGTCCAGGAGCGCGGGGATCAGGCTGCCGTTGCGGCCCTCGCCGCCGAGCACGCCCACGATCCGCTTGCCCCAGAGCGCCCCGAAGTGGTCGACCGAGAATCGCGAGTCCGCGGGGGCGCCGCCGATGAGGATCACGGTGCCCCGCATGCTCACCGACTCGACGGCCTGCTCGACCACCCGGATGACCCCCGTGCATTCGAACGCGTAGTCGGCCGGTCCGCCGCAGATCCGCCGGACCTCGTCGAGCGCATCGCCCGCGGCGGCGTTGACGGTGTGGGTCGCACCGAGCTCGCGCGCGAGGGCCAGGCGATCCTCGTGCAGATCGACCGCGATGATCGTGGTCGCTGGGCTGTTGCGCGCCGCCATGATCGCCGCGAGGCCCACGGCCCCGGTCCCCCAGATCACGAGCGCGTCACCCGGCTTCGGTTTCGCCACGTTCATGACGGCGCCCGCGCCGGTGGTCACACCGCACGCCAGCGGGGCGGCGACCGAGAGCGGCACGTCGTCGGGCACCTTCACGAGCGCGTCGGCGAGGACGAGCGACGCGGTCGCGAACGACGACTGGCCGAAGAAGTGACCGGCCAGCGCCGCGCCGTCCGCGGTGCGATACGCCGACTCGCCGCGGTGCTCCCCGCGCAGCCGCGCGCCGCTGGTGAGCGCCTCGACGAGGTGATCGCAGTAGCGCGGCTCGCCGTCGAGGCAGGCGTCGCATTCGCCGCACGACGGCCAGCCGATCACGACGCGATCGCCCACGGCCACCTGGGTCACCGCGGGCCCCACCGCCTCGACGACCCCGGCGCCCTCGTGACCGAGGATGCCGGGCAGCGGCAGCGGCAGGTCGCCCTCGCGCGTGATCGCGTCGGTGTGGCACACGCCGGCGGCGACGATGCGCACGAGCGCCTCGCCCGGCCCGGGCTCGTCGATGAAGACGGTCTCGACCTGCGACGGCGCGCTGCGCCCCGGGGTCACGGATGCGGTGATCTCGACGCTCATGCGAGCACCTCCTGGCGGGACGCGAAGACGTAGTCCTCCGGGTGGAAGGTCCCGTTCTCCTCCCGGAAGGCGTAGGCGAAGTCCGGCCACGTGACGGTGAGCTCCCCGGTGATCGGGTCGACGTACCAGTTGCGGCATCCGCCCTCGATCCAGACCGTTCCCTTGCTGAGGCCGAGGACCTTCTCGTGGGACGCCGCCTCGGCGGAGGACGTCACCTCGAAGCGGTCGGCGCCGGTCTCGCGCAGGTGGCGGAGCACCCCGAGCACGTACTCGATCTGCGACTCGATGACGAAGACCACCGAGTTGTGGCCGAGACCCGTGTTCGGCCCGTTGATCAGCAGCAGGTTCGGGAAGCCCGCGACGGTGATCGACTGGTGGGCCCGCATGCCGTTCTCCCACGCATCGGCGAGCGAGCGGCCCTCGCCGTCGACGATGCGCGGCGCGAAGGGCGGCCGGGCCGCCTCGAATCCGGTGGCGAGCACCACGACGTCCAGCTCGTACGCCTCGCCGGACGCGGCGACGGCGTGGGTTCCGTCGAAGTGCGACAGCGCGCTGGTCTCGAGCGTGACGTTCGGCTTCGTGAACGACGGGAAGTACTCGTTGGAGATGAGCACGCGCTTGCAGCCGATCTCGTAGTCCGGCGTGAGCGCGGCGCGCAGTTCGGGGTCGGCGACCTGGTCGGCGAGGTGCCCGAGCGCGAGGTCCTTGGCCTGGTCGATCGCACCTTCGACCATGCGTCGCTGCGCGAAGTTCGCCTCGTTCGCCCAGAACATCTCCTCGCGTTCCGCCGCGATGGCGCCGGGCACGCGCGCGAACCGCCGGCGTTCGGCATCCGTATAGGGGCGGTCCTCGCGGGGGATGACGTAGGCGGCGCTGCGCTGGAAGACGACGACCTCGGACGCTGCTTCGGCCATGCGCGGCACGATCTGGATGGCCGAGGCCCCCGCACCGACCACGCCGACCCGCTTGCCCTCGATCTGCGCCGACGGGTCCCACTGCGCGGAGTGGAAGACCTCGCCGGCGAACTCCTCCTGCCCGGGGAACTGCGGAACGTTCGCGTCCGCGAGATGCCCCATGGCGGTGATGAGGATGGGGGCCCGCCACACGCCGATCGGCGTGCGGACGATCCACTCGCGCGCGGCTTCGTCCCACTCCGCCCGCTCGACGTCGGCGCCGAAGCGCAGGTGCGGCAGCAGCCCGCCCTCGCGGGCGCAGGTCTGCAGGTAGCGCCAGATCTCGCCGCCGGGGGCGAACACCCGCGACCAGTCGGACTCGGGCCGGAACGAGTAGGAGTACAGCAGGGACGGGACGTCGCACGCGACGCCCGGGTAGACGTTGTCGCGCCACGTGCCGCCCACGTCCTGGGCGCGCTCCAGGATGACGAAGTTGCTCTCGCCCTCTTCGAGGAGGCGGATGCCGAGGCCGATCCCCGAGAACCCGGAGCCGACGATGATGATGCCTGCGCGCTCTTCCGGCGCACCGCTGAGGTCTGACATGAGTGATCCTTCCGGTGCTGTCAGGGGAGGGGAGGCGTGATGACCGAACCGGCCGGGTGGCGGTCGGGGTGGCCGGTGAACTCGTCGATCAGGGCGAACAGCTGCGCGGGACGCTCGAAGACGACGGCGTGGCCGGTCGGCAGCTCGGCGTAGCGGGCGTCCTCGATCGCGCCGAACAGCTCCTGGCTGTGGTGCCGCGGAACCATGTGGTCCTCGGTGAGGCCGATCACGAGGGCGCGCGACGCGATCGCGGTCGCCTCGTCGGTGATATCGATGTCGCGGTTGAGCTGCATCTGCTTGCGGAGGAACGAACTGGGTTCGGCCACGCGGTGCAGCTCCGCCACCTGCGCGTCGGTGCGCGTGTGGAGGAACGGCGACCCGAACGCGCAGAACGTCGAGTACTCGGCGAGCGCCTGCGGGGAGACGGCCGCGAGCTGCGTCCAGATCTCGTTCCGCAGGCGCTGCTGGGCGTCGGTGCGCAGCCACCCGGCCACGAGCACGAGCTGCCGCGCGACGGAGGGATGCCGGGCCGCGAAGGCGGCCGCGACGACGGCGCCGAGGGAGTACCCCAGCACCGTGACCGCGGTCGCCGGCACGGCATCCTCGATCACGGCGGCGACCTGGGCCACGAGGTCGTCGAGTTCGAGGTCGTCGCCCTCGGGCTCGCTCAGATCGATCGCGATCACCCGACTCCGCGTCGCGAGCATCGGCTCGATGAACGCGAAGTGGGTGGCGGTCGACCCGCCCGTGCCGTGCACGAGCACCGTCGGGAGGCGGTCGCCGCGATCGGGTCCCGGGTTGTCGGTGTAGCGGACGGCGACGCCCGCGACGACGACCTCTCGCGCCTCGAGGCCCGGTGAGGCTGTGAGTGTCTGCTGCTGCATCGTGGTCTCGCTCTTTCAGTAGGTGGCTCGTCCGCCGGACAGGTCGAAGACCGCTCCGGTCGAGAAGGTGACGCGGTCGCTCGCCAGGAAGGCGATCATCTCGGCGACCTCTTCGGGGCGCCCGAGCCGCCCCATCGGGATCCGCTCGAGCAGCATCCGCTTGATGTCGTCGGAGAACCACTCGGCCTCGAGCATGGGGGTGCCGATCAGGGCCGGGGCGATCGCGTTGACGATGACGCCGGTCTTGGCGAGCTCCTTGCCCATCGACTTGGTCATCGCGACCAGCCCCGCCTTCGCCGCGGCGTAGCCACCGGCGAGGGGGTGTCCCTCCATGCCGGCCGCCGACGCGACGTTGACGATGCGGCCGTAGCCCGCCTCGATCATCGCGGGGACGACGGCCCGGCACATCAGGAAGTGGCTCGTCAGGTTGATCTCGAGGTCCCGGCGCCACGCCGACGGCTCGACCTCCCACACCGGGACCTGGTCGCTGCCGACGCCGGCGTTGTTGACCAGGATCGTCGGGGTGCCGAAGGACGCGAGCGCCGTCTCCACAGCGCGCGGTGCGAGCGCCTCGTCCGTGATGTCGCCGACCACCGCGACCGCCCGTCCGCCCGACGCCGCCAGGTCGGCGGTCAGGCGGTCGAGGGTGTCCCCGTCCCGGTCGACCGCGACGATCCCCGCACCCGCAGCGGCGAGCCGGCTGACCGTCGCGCGGCCGATGCCGCCTCCGGCTCCGGTGACCAGGGCCACCTCGGGTCGTGTGCTCACGCTGCCTCCTCGCAGATCGCACTCGTCGCTGAGTTCATTGAATGGACTCCGCATCCCCGTAGTGAGGTTGTGGAACCAACTCGTTTCGAGATATTCCTAGTGGATAGACGTCGCAGACCCGACGTCCATTCCGAATGATGGACTTTGGAGCGCACATGGCCGACCCGACGACTTCTCCCGTGATCGGCGTTCTGCCGCGGGTGAACTCCGTGCTCACCGCCATCGGCGCCGGCGGCGAGAACGGCGTGCGACTGAAGGACCTCGCCGATGCGACCGGCATCGCCCGCCCGACGGTGCACCGCCTGCTGCAGGACATGGCCGAGGTCGAGTTCGTCACCCAGCTCTCCGATCGGCGCTATGCGCTGGGCCCCGCCCTGTTCTGGCTCGGCCTCGGCGCTCCCCCGGCGCTCCCGGCGATGCCCGCCGTTCGCGCGGTCGCGCAGGCGCTGGCGGACGCGGTCGGCGACACCGTGTACGTGAGCATGCGGGTGCCCGACGGCGTCCGGTACATCCTCCGCGCCGAGGGCGACTTCCCCATCCGCACGCACGTCGTGGCGGTCGGCGAGACGAAGCCGTTCACCTCGAGCTACTCCGGCCTCGCACTCCTCGCGACGCTCCCGGAGGAGACCCGCGAGCATGCGCTCCGCAACATCGTCGTGTCGGCGCCGCCGGGCTGGGCCTCCACGATGGGCCTGGACGAGACGATGCGCGCGGCGATCGATCACGTGCGCGCTCACGGATGGTGCGCGGGTCCGGGCCTGGTGATGCCCGGCGTCGCCGGCATCGCAGCACCGGTGCCCGACCCATCGGGCGTGCCCGTGGCGGCCATCTCGATCTCAGCGGTCGAAGCACGCCTCCCGCGGGAGCGCGCCGAGCAGCTCGCCCCGCAGCTGATGGCCGCCGCCCGACGCATCGCGAAGATCATCGCTCCGGCGCGCCAGGCGAACTGACGACTCAGTCGGCGCGGTGGATGTGCAGCCCGCCGTCGACCCACACGGCCTGCCCGGTGGAGAACGGCAGGCTTCCGCTCGCGAGCGTGGACACCGTCGCGGCGACATCCTCGGGGGTGCCCCAGCGCCGGGCCGGCACGCGGCCGGCGCGGATGACGTCGTCGAGCTTCTGCGGCACGGCGGAGGCGGTCATGTCGGTGCGCATGTAGCCCGGGCGCACCTCGTAGGCGGCGATCCCGTGCTCGGCGAGGCGGACGGCGAACAGCTCGTTGAGCATCGACAGCGCCGCCTTCGACAGGTGATAGGGAGATCGCTCGAGGTTCACCATGCGCGACGCGATGGAGCTCACCGTGATGATCGAGCGATGGTGGTCGGATGACGCGGCCGCGACCATGCGGCGCGCGACCTCCTGGGTGAGGAAGAACGTGCCCCGCTGGTTGACGGCGACCACGCGGTCGTACATCTCGGGCGTGATGTCCAGGATGTCCGTCAGCGGCCGCGACGCGAGCCCGGCGTTGTTGACGAGGCAGTCGATGCGACCGAACGCCGCCCACGCGCCTGTCACGACCGACCCGATCGCATCGACGTCGGCGATGTCGGCGCGGACGCCGTGCGCTCCGCCGCCCGCCGCGCGGATGGCCGCGACGGTGTCGTCGACGTCGGCGATGTCGGCCGCGACGACGTCGAACCCGTCGGCGGCGAGCCGCACCGCCGTGGCCCGCCCCAGGCCCTGGCGCGCACCCGTGACCAGCGCCACCGGACGCACCGCATCCACCTCGCGCTGCACCATCGCCGCACCCCCTTGCGCTCGACCGTGTTCCGCAGGGCGGACTCCGGGTGGATTCAGCTCTGCGGCTCAGCCCGCAGAGCTGAGCCCGAAAGTAGCACGCGGCGCATGAGCGGGCCGTCCCGGCGCGACGTTAGTCCGTCTTGTGGACTCGATGCCCGAGCCCCGGCGGCTCAGAACACGTACTCCATGAGTTCCATGCCGAGGGTGCGGAACGCCTCGTGCGCCCGCATCCGGTGGTAGATCGACAGGTCGTCGAAGCACACGATCAGGGCGTACGACACCCCCGCGCGGGGTCCGGCGAGCACACCGGCCTCGACGCGGATGCCGTCGTCCCGACCCGTCTTGTTGATGAACAGCAGCCCGTGCTCGTCGTTCTCGTGCGAGAACGGATCGAGACCGGTCGCCGCGGCGACCAGCGATAGGTCGTGGTTCAGGCTCAGCCACTCGGCGACCTGCGCACTCACGCCCGGCGACACCGCCTGCGAGTTCACCAGCGCCGCGAAGACCTCGGCGAGTTCCCGCGCAGAGCCCAGAGCGAAGTGCGGAGCGTCGTCGGGCCCGCGCTCGTCGCGGAAGCGGTCCAGCAGCGCCGACCGGCTCAGGCCCAGCGCCTCGATGCGCGCACGCACGGCCGGAATGCCGATGCGATGCAGCAGGGCGTTCGCGGCGAGCGCGTCGCCGGTCGAGGCGGTCAGCACGGCGAGGTCGACCAGCGGCAGCGCCGGCGCCTTCAGGTGCTGCCACACGCCGCCGACGCCGACGGGATCGATGACCGAGCGGTCGAGGATCTCGAGCGGATCGAGTGTTCCCGCTTCGAAGCCCGCGGCGGTCTCGACCAGCAGCGGGACGACGCCGAGGCCGGCGACGGGGAGCGTGACGAAGTCGTCTCCATTGAGCACAGCGGTGCCACGGTCGAGATCTGTGATGCGCACCGAGATCTTGGCACCGGTGCCGGCGAGATCGTCGAGCGCCTTCAGCGTCGCGGTGAACGTCGGTCTTGCGGATGCCGCCCTCCTCGGCATCCGGCGGCTGCTGCGTCGCGACCCCCGAAGCGACTCAGCCTCCC
Source organism: Microbacterium thalassium (assembly GCF_014208045.1). Lineage (NCBI taxonomy): Bacteria > Bacillati > Actinomycetota > Actinomycetes > Micrococcales > Microbacteriaceae > Microbacterium > Microbacterium thalassium. The sequence continues at coordinate 966,834 of NZ_JACHML010000001.1, read as the reverse complement.
TTTTGGGCTCAGGGGACATGCCCACAGGGCTTCCTTCCGGTATCGGGTGTTCGGGCGGATGGGGCGGTGCGCTCGGGCGAGCGCGATCGGGGGCTGGGGCTCCCCCGTCGTCACCAGATGGTGACGCGCTGCTCCTCATCGAGCCACAGGGCATCGGCCTCGGTGACGCCGAAGGCGTCGTAGAAGGCGTCGATGTTGCGGACGATCTGGTTGCAGCGGAATTCGTTCGGCGAGTGCGGGTCGATGGTCAGCAGGCGGATGGTCTCGGCGTCGCGGCCCTTCTGCTGCCAGATCTGCCCCCAGCTCAGCAGCAGGCGCTGGATGCCGGTGAGGCCGTCGATCTCGGCGCCGCCCTCGGGCTCCTCCTCGGCTGCGGCGAGGGCGAGGCGGTAGGCCTTGATCGCGATGCCGAGGCCGCCGAGGTCGCCGATGTTCTCGCCGATCGTGAGCGCGCCGTTGACGTGGTGCTCCTCGGCGAGGCCCTCGGGGACGAGCGCCTCGTACTGCGCGATGAGGTTCTTCGTGCGCTCCTCGAACGCCTCGCGGTCGGCATCCGTCCACCAGTCGCGGAGGGACCCGTCGCCGTCGAAGCGGCTGCCCTGGTCGTCGAACCCGTGGCCGATCTCGTGGCCGATGACCGCGCCGATGCCGCCGTAGTTGGCGGCGGCGTCGCGATCCACCTCGAAGAACGGGTACTGGAGGATGGCCGCCGGGAACACGATCTCGTTCATGAGCGGGTTGTAGTAGGCGTTGACCGTCTGCGGGGTCATGAACCACTCGTCGCGGTCGACCGGCTGACCCACCTTGGCGAGCTGACGGTCGTGCTCCCACACATTCGCGCGGCGGACGTTGCCGACGAGATCCTCGGGATCGATCTCGAGCGTGGAGTAGTCCTTCCACTTCACCGGGTAGCCGATCTTCGGCGTGAAGGCGTCGAGCTTGGCGAGGGCGCGCTCGCGCGTCTCGGGGCTCATCCACTCGAGCGTCGAGATCGACTCGCGGTAGGCCTCGATGAGGTTTGCGACCAGCTCGTCCATCGCCTCCTTGGCGGCGGGCGGGAAGTGGCGCTCGACGTACACCTTGCCGACGGCCTCGCCCATCGCCGCTTCGACGAGGCCGACGCCGCGCTTCCAGCGCTCGCGGTTGACGGGGACGCCGGTGAGCTGGGTGCCGTAGAACGAGAAGTTCTCGTCGACGAACGCGGCCGACAGGAACGGCGCCGCCGAGTGGACGACCGAGAAGCGCAGCCACGCCTTCCAGTCCTCGAGCCGGTCCTCGGTCAGCAGCGAGCCGAGGCCCTCGAGGAAGCTCGGCTGGGTGACGTTGACCTCGGCGAACACGTCGGGGTGGTCCGGCGCGACCGCGGCGACCCAGGGTCCGAGCGGAACGCCCACGAGCTCCTCGGCCTCGTCGCCGGTCATCAGGTTGTAGGTGGCGACCGCGTCGCGGCTGCGCACGTTGTCCCAGTGGTGCTCGGCGAGCTCGGTCTCGAGCGCGACGATGCGGTCGGCGGCGTCCGCGGCATCCGCCACCCCCGCGAGCTCCAGGATGCGCTCGACGTGCGTGCGGAACGCGGTGCGCGTCTCGGCGAAGTTGTCCAGGCGGAAGTAGCTCTCGTCCGGCAGCGACAGCCCGCCCTGCACGAAGAAGGGCACGTAGCGCTCGGGGTTGCCCGGGTCCGGCTCGATGTAGAGGTGGATGAGGCCGGCGACGCCGTCGCGCTCGAGCTCGCCGAGCGTCGCGAGGAACGACGGGATGCCGTCGACCGCGTCCACCTTCGCGAGCTGCGGGCCCAGCGGCTCGGCGCCGAGGGCCTCGATGCGCTCGGTGTCCATGAAGCTCGTGTAGAGGTCGCCGATCTTGCGCGCCTCGGTGCCCGTCTCGGCGGACTGCGCCTCCTCGATGATCGCGCGGACGTCCTTCTCGGCCTGCTCGGCGATCAGATGGAACGAGCCCCATCGCGCCTTGTCGTCCGGGATCTCGGTGCGCTCGATCCAGGATCCGTTGACGTGACGGAACAGGTCGTCCTGGGGGCGGATGTCTGCGCTGAGCTCGTCGAGCGCGAGGCCCGAGCGGGGGCTGTCGGTCATGCTTCCACAATAGAGCGCGGCACCCCGCTCGCGGGTCTGCGAAGGGGCTCTGAGGCGGCTATGAGCCCAGCGTGACCGCATCGTGATGCGGCCGGGCGAGGCGGGGGCGCGCGAAGCGCGTCGTGTCGGCGCGGGCCCGTAGCCTGGTGAGGTGGAGGGCACTCGAGACACGCTCAATCGCGACATCCTGCGCCTGGCCGTCCCCGCCCTCGGCGCGCTCGTGGCCGAGCCGCTGTTCCTGATCGTGGACTCGGCGCTGGTCGGCCACCTCGGCGTGGTGCCGCTCGCCGGGCTCGGCATCGCATCGGCCGTGCTCCAGACGATCGTCGGGCTCATGGTCTTCCTCGCCTATTCGACGACGCCCGCCGTCGCGCGCCGGTTCGGCGCGGGCGACTCCGGCAAGGCGGTGTCGGCGGGCATCGACGGGATGTGGCTGGCCCTCGGGCTCGGCGCGATCCTCGCCCTCGTCGGGTACGTCGCGATCCCCGTCATCGTTCCGCTGTTCGGCGCAAGCGCCGAGGTCGCCGAGCAGGCGAGCATCTATCTCGGGATCTCGATGTGGGGTCTGCCCGCGATGCTCATCGTGTTCGCCGCGACCGGGCTGCTGCGCGGCATGCAGGACACGGTCACGCCGCTGTGGATCGCGGGCCTCGGATTCGGCGGCAATGCCGTGCTCAATGCCGTCTTCATCTACGGGTTCGGCTGGGGCATCGCGGGCTCCGCGGTCGGCACGGTCGTGGCCCAGTGGGGCATGGTCGCCGCGTTCGTCGTGGTCATCGGCCGGCTCGCGCGTCGCCACGACGCCACGGTGCGCCCGCAGCGCGACGGCGTGAGCGGATCGGCCCGCTCGGGCGGATGGCTGTTCCTGCGCACCGTGTCGCTGCGGATCGCGCTGCTGGCGACCGTCGGCGTCGCGAGCGGGCTCGGCACCGACGAGCTCGCCGGCTGGCAGGTCGCGTTCACGATCTTCTCGACGGCGGCGTTCGCGCTCGATGCGCTCGCGATCGCCGCGCAGGCGCTCATCGGCAAGGGCCTCGGGGCCGAGGACGACCGGCTCGTGACGCGCGTGCTCGGCCGCACGGTGGCGTGGGGGCTGTGGTTCGGCGTGATCGTCGGACTGCTGATCGGCGCATTCTCGGGCCTCATCGGGCTCCTCTTCACCGGCGACGCCGCCGTCGCCGCCCTCGTCCAGCCCGCACTCCTCGTCCTCGCCGTCGCTCAGCCCGTGTGCGGCGTCGTCTTCGTCCTCGACGGCGTGCTCATCGGGGCGGGCGACGCGAAGTACCTCGCGATCGCGGGCGTGCTGAACCTCGTTCCGTTCCTGCCCGTGCTCGTGGCCGTCGCGCTGCTGCACCCGACCGGCGCGTGGGGACTGGCGTGGCTGGCCGTGACGTTCTTCGGCGTGTACATGCTCGCCCGGCTCGCCACCCTCGGATGGCGGGTGCGCGGTCGCGCGTGGATGACCGCCGGGGCGTGACCCCTCGCCGACAAGGTGCGGGGCGTATAGGCTCCGCCCCCAACGGCACTTGTTCCCGCAAGCGGCAGCCGAAACCGCATGACGAGAGGACCCGCACGTGAACGAATCCGCGCCCTTCCCGTCCGCCGTCCATCCGCGGGTTCAACGCGCCCGATTCGTGTTCACCGGTCGGTCGGAGTCCGCGGCATGAACTCGCCCCGGCGCGTGGTCCTCCTCGGCGGCGGCTACGTCACGCTCCACGCGTACGCCCGCATCGCCACTCGGCTTCCGCGCGCGCTGCGCCGCGGCGACGTCGAGATCGTCGTGATCTCGCCCGACTCCTGCCACCGCTACCACGGGTTCACGGGAGAACTGCTCGCCGGCTCGATCTCGCCCGACCGCGTCGCGACTCCCCTGGCCGACGTGCTGCCGCGGGCGCGCATCATCGACGGGACGGCGGTCGGCGTCGACCCGGGCCAGCGGGTCGTGACGTACATGCCAAGCGGCGCGGACGGCCCCGCATCGCTGGCCTTCGACCACCTCGTGGTCGGCACCGGCGCTCATGAGCCGACCGGCACCGTGGCCGGGCTGCGCGCAACGGGCCGCACCCTCAGATCGCCCGGCGACATCGCGCGGCTCGCAGACCGGGTCCGCGACGCATCCAGCGATCCCGTCGTGGTCATCGGTGGCGGCGTCGCCGGGGTCGAGCTCGCGGCGGCGATCGCCGACCACGGGCGACACGTGACGCTCGTGCACTCCCGCGAGCGCGTCCTCGACGAGTGGGCGGGAAGGCCGAAGCTTCTCGCCTACGCGGAACAGGAGCTCGCACGGGCGCGGGTGCGCACCCGCCTCGGCGTGCGAGCGGTCGAGAGCGACGGCGGCGAGGTGCGCCTCGACGACGGCACGGCACTGCCCGCCGCCACCGTCGTCGCGACCATCGGTGCGTCACCGGTCATCGTTCCGGGTCTCGACGGCGCACGCGACGACCGGGGGCGGCTGCGCACGGCACCCGATCTGTCGGTCGCACCGGGGATCTGGGCCGGCGGAGACGCCGCCCGTGTCGCGCATCCGGTCACCGGCGAGCTCGTGCCGGCGAACGCTCTGTGGGCGATGAAGCAGGGCGACCACATCGGCCGCACCGTCGCACGTGCGCTGCGGGGGCGGCCTGCCCGCGCCTTCGGGTATCGCGGGCTGGGTCGCGCCGCCGCGTTCGGCGTCGGGCACGGCATCACCGAGATCTACGGCATCGGCCTGCGCGGCTGGCCCGCGTGGCTGCTGAGACTGGGCTTCTTCCTCCGCTTCATGCCGTCCCGACGGCGGGCGGCGGGCGTCGTGGCAGACCTTCTGCGCGCGTCGCGCACCGCTGTGCGACCGGGTGCCGACGGTTCTTCTCGCTCCGCTCGCTCGGCGACCGGTGAGGGGGCTGCTTCGTGAACACGCCGACCGGCGAGGGGCGGGCCCTTCGGTCCTGTGCCTCGTGGCCCCGGCGGCGTAGAGTCCGCTGACAGAAGGCAACCGGGCGGAGTGCGAGGAAGCGCGATGGGCAAGAAGAAGAAGCACCACGAGAACGAGCACGACGAAGCTCCGGCGAAGATGAAGCGCAAGGAGTACGAGAAGGAGCTCGAGCGCCTCCACGGCGAACTCGTCGCCATGCAGGAGTGGGTCAAGCACACCGGCGCCAAGGTGATGATCGTCTTCGAGGGCCGTGACACGGCCGGCAAGGGCGGCACGATCAAGGCGATCACCGAGCGCGTGAGCCCGCGCGTCTTCCGCGTGGTGGCGCTGCCGGCGCCGAACGACCGCGAGAAGTCGCAGATGTACTTCCAGCGGTATATGGCGCACTTCCCCGCCGGCGGCGAGGTCGTCATCTTCGACCGCAGCTGGTACAACCGGGCCGGCGTCGAGCCGGTGATGGGATTCTGCACGCAGGAGGAGACCGACCGCTTCCTCGATCAGGTGCCGCTGGTCGAGAAGGCGATCGTCGACAACGGAATCATCCTCGTCAAGTACTGGCTCGAGGTCAGCCCCGAGGAGCAGACCCGCCGACTCGAAGGACGCATCGACGACCCGCGCAAGATCTGGAAGCTCTCGGCGATGGACCTGAAGTCCTACAGCCGGTGGTTCGACTACTCGCGCGCCCGCGACGCCATGTTCAAGGCATCCGACACCAGCTGGGCGCCGTGGTTCATCGCGCGCACCGACGACAAGAAGCGCGGGCGGCTGAACGTCATCACGCACCTGCTCAGCCAGATCCCGTACGAGCCGATCGAACGCGACGGCCTCGAGCTGCCCGAGCGCCAGGACGCCGGCGGCTACCGCGACCCCAACCTGCCGCTGCGCTACATCCCGACGCCGTACTAGGGGCCGTCGGTCGACATCCGGTCCTCCCCAGGCGGACGTCCGGGGAGGCTGTGCACACGTGTGCTCGACGCCGCCCGATCACCGGCTCACCCTGGCATCGTCGTCCGCGAGGGCTCACAATGGGAGGGTGCTGGAGATGACCGAACCGCAGGTGTGGACGATCATCGGCGTGTTCGCAGCAGCCATGTTCGGCATGATCACGATCGTGTCGACGCTGTTCATCCAGGTCATGCGCAGCGAATTCGGCGGCATGCGCAGCGAGTTCCGCCGACTCGAGGGGAAGGTCGACAATCTCGACCGCGATGTTCAGGCCTTGATGCGGCATACCTTCGGCATCGACCGCGACTGAGCGCCTGACCGACGGCGGTGCAGCCCCATCGCGTCGACGCGGGCCCCTATGCTCGGCAGTGATGTGCACCGTCAGTGTCGTCGTCCCCTCGCTCAACGACGCCCGGATGCTGGATCGATGCCTGGCCGATCTGGCGTCGCAGACCCGACCCGCGGACGAAGTGATCGTCGTCGACAACGGATCGACCGACGACACGCAGGAGGTCGCCGCCGCCCACGGCGCCGCGGTCGTGGTCGAGCCGGAGCGCGGTGTGCTCAGGGCGACCGCGCGCGGCTTCGACGCGGCGACCGGTGATGTCATCGGCCGACTCGATGCCGACTCGAGACCCGAGTCCGGCTGGGTGGAGCGGCTGGCGAGCCGGTTCGACGCCGATCCGACCCTCGGCGCCGTGACCGGGACGGGCGAGTTCTACGGCTGCGGCCGGACCGCGCGCTTCCTCGGACGCCATATCTACCTCGGCGGCTACTTCTGGTTCATGGGCATGATCATCGGCCGCACGCCCCTGTTCGGCTCGAACTTCGCGCTGCGGCGCGAGGTCTGGGCCGACGCGCGCGACCGGATCCACCTCGACGATCCGCGCGCGCACGACGACCTCGACATCAGCTTCGTCCTGGACCCCGAGGTCGGCGTCGACTTCGACCCGGATCTGCGCGTCGGGGTGTCGGGGCGGCCGTTCGAGAGCGTGGCCGGCATGCGGCGACGCGCGGCGTGGGCCTTTCACATCGTCGGGGTCAACTGGTCCGAGGTGAGCTGGGCCGAGCGCCGGTCCGCGTGCCGCCGCGGCCGCCGCCTGCGGAGCGTCGCGCAGCGCGTGGCGCCGGTGCCCGCGGAACCCGCCGCGGCCGCGTCAGCGCCCGGCGAGGCGCAGCATCTCGAGGGTGAGCTGATGCGGGGCGGTCTCGCAGGGGCTGTGCCCGGTGCGCAGGGCGACGAAGCGCGCGCCGATGCGCTCGGCGAACGCGCGATGAGCGTCGACCTGCCAGACGTCTCCGGTGCCCGTGGCGACGAGGACCGGAATGCCGGTGTTCCGCAGGCCCTCGGCGACATCGGGCGTGCGCTTCATGAGCGCGAGGATGTCCCCCACGCTCGAGGTCCGGGTCAGCCCGAACCGGGCGGTGACGAAGACGGCCCGATCGTGCGGGGCGCGGTGCACGTTGTGCTTGAGGGCCGCGATGAAGGGGCGGCCGAGGGCCCGTCCGGGGACCAGGGGGCTGAGGGGCCCCAGGACCTTGAAGCCTCGGAGCGCCTGTCCGGCCAGAGGCGGCGCTGACAGCAGCGTCAGGCTCGAGAACAGCTCGGGCCTGTGCAGTGCGGCCACGGCCGCAACCGTCCCCGCGAATGAGTAGCCCAGCGCGTGCACCGGCCCCGGCCGTGTCTGCAGGACGGCGAGGAGGTCGTCGACGAACAGCTCGAGCGTGTAGCGCGACCCCGGCGGATCGAGGTTCTCGGGTCCAGCGCCGTGGGACTCGTACTGCCCAGCCATGTCGAAGGCCTCGACACGGTATCCCACGGCCGCGAACAGCGGCATCATCAGCACGAAGTCCTCTTTCGAGCCCGTCATGCCGGGCACCAGCACGACCCGCGGGCCGTCCACCGGCCCCATCGCGATCCGCGCGAGTCGCCCGCTCGGGACGTCGACGAGGTCGGACTCGCACCCGGGCGGATGCGCGCTCCAGTCGATCGGAGGCTGCGCGGCGTCGCGTCGCGCCGCCTCGGCCATCTCCGCCGCAGCCGCCTCGCCCCAGAGCGTGCTCACGACGGCATCCTATGACCGGCGGGGCTCCGCCCACCGGCGACACCACTCGTACATCACGACGGCTCCGGCGGCGCTGGCGTTGATCGAGCGCGTCGAGCCGTACTGCGTGATCTCGACGACCGCCGATGCCGCCGCCAGCGCCTCGGGCGACAGCCCGGGTCCTTCCTGCCCGAACAGCAGGACGCACCGCTCGGGGACGTCGGTTCGGTCGAGGGGTTCCGAGCCGTCGACGTTGTCGATCGCGAGGATCGGCAGGCCCTCGGCCTCCGCCCAGGCCGCGAACGCGGCGACGTCCTCGTGATGGCGCACGTGCTGGTAGCGGTCGGTGACCATGGCGCCGCGGCGATTCCAGCGGCGCCGCCCGATGATGTGCACCTCGGCGGCGAGGAACGCGTTGGCGCTGCGCACGATGGCGCCGATGTTCATGTCGTGCTGCCAGTTCTCGATGGCCACGTGGAACCTGTGCCGGCGCGTGTCGAGGTCGGCAACGATCGCGTCCATCGTCCAGTACCGGTACTGATCGACGACGTTGCGCCGGTCGCCCTCGGCGAGAAGCTCGCGGTCGTAGCGGGGGTCGTCCGGCCACGCCTCGGGCCCGCCGGGCCACGGCCCGACGCCGTACGGCAGCTCGGGCTCGGCACTGTCGTGGGTCACCCCGCCACAGTAGTGCTGCCCGGTTCCACCCACGCGACTCCCGCACCGCGGGAGCACGGGACTTCCGACCTTTCGGCATACCGAAACCTGAGCTATGGTTTCGGTATGCCGAAATCTCCGGACGACCTGCGGGCGCCGGCCGCTCCCGATGCGGACGGCGCGGCGGTCGCCCCCGTGGTTCCCGGTGCCGACAGCGTCGTCGGCACCGGGGCGAGCCGTTCCGCCGGCGGCAGCAGCAGCCCCCGCACCGTCCGCCGTCGCACTCCGTCTGCCCCGCGGCTCGCGTGGCTGATCGGCCCGGCGCTCGTCGCGGGCGTCGCGTACCTCGATCCGGGCAATGTGGCGAGCAACATGACCGCCGGCGCCCGCTACGGTTACCTGCTGGTGTGGGTCGTCGTGCTCGGCAACGTCATGGCGTGGCTCATCCAGTACCTGTCGGCGAAGCTCGGCATCGTCACGGGCCGCAGCCTCCCCGAGATCCTGGGCCAGCGCATGGGCAACCGCTGGGGCCGCCGCGCGTACTGGCTCCAGGCGGAGCTCGTCGCGATGGCGACCGACATCGCCGAGGTCATCGGCGGCGCGGTAGCGCTGTGGCTCCTGTTCGACATCCCGCTGCTGTGGGGCGGCGCCATCACGGGCGCCGTGTCGATCGTGCTGCTGATGCTCCAGTCGCGCCGCGGCCCGCGCACCTTCGAGTTCGTCGTCATCGGCATGGTCGCCATCATCGCGATCGGCTTCACGTTCGGCGTCTTCCTCGCCCCGCCCGACCCCGGCGGCATCGCGCAGGGCATGATCCCGCGGTTCGAGGGGGCGGACTCGGTGCTGCTGGCCGCGTCGATCCTCGGCGCGACGATCATGCCTCACGCGATCTACGCGCACAGCGCCCTGAGCCGCGACCGCTTCGCGCCGACCGCGAAGGGCCAGGCGCCCGCAGCGATCGAGCAGGCCTCGCACGGGATCGGCCACGAGGCCCCCGGCGACCCGGGCCCCGGCGCGCGCGTCGCCGCACCGCTCGAAGCCCTGCGCGGCATCGCCACGACGCGCCTGCTGCGCGCGACCAAGTGGGACGTCACGATCGCGATGCTGATCGCCGGCACCGTCAACCTCGCGATCCTGCTGCTGGCAGCTGCCAACCTCGCCGGGGTTCCCGGCACCGACTCGCTCGAGGGTGCGTACGCCGCCCTCTACGTCGGGCTCGGCCCCGTCGTGGCGACGCTGTTCGCCGTGGGCCTGCTCGCCAGCGGCCTGGCCAGCACGTCGGTCGGAGCCTACGCGGGCGCCGAGATCATGCACGGTCTGCTGCGCGTGCGCGTCCCTCTGCTGGCGCGACGCCTGGTCACCCTCGCTCCCGCCCTGGTGATCCTCGGCATCGGCTTCGACCCGACGCTCGCGCTCGTGCTCAGCCAGGTCGTGCTGTCGTTCGGCATCCCGTTCGCGCTCATCCCCCTGGTGTCGCTCACCGCCAAGAAGGACGTGCTCGGGGCGCACCGCAACCGCGTCGCGACGACGATCGCGGGCATCGCGGCATCCGTCTTCCTCATCGCGCTCAACGTGATCCTGCTGTGGCTGGTGTTCACGGGGGCATGACCGGGGACCGCCGGTACCCTGTAGCGGTGGCCTCTCCCGCCGTCGACGACTACCTCAAGACGATCTACCACCACACCGAGTGGCAGGACGATCCGATCACGCCGTCGCAGTTGGCCGCGACCCTGGGGCTGGCGCCCTCGAGCGTCACCGAGATGGTCCGCAAGCTCTCGACGCAGGGGCTCGTCTCGCATCGCCCGTACGGCCCGATCTCGCTGACGGATGCCGGACGCCGCCGCGCCGCCGCGACCTGCCGCCGCCACCGCCTGATCGAGACGTGGCTGGTGCGCGAGTTCGGCTACGCCTGGGACGAGGTGCACGACGAGGCCGAGGTGCTCGAGCACGCGATCAGCGACCGTCTGCTCGAGCGCATCGACGCCCGCCTCGGACGACCGCGCTTCGATCCCCACGGCGATGCGATTCCGGATGCCGACGGCAACGTCGACCGCGAGCCGTTCGTGCTGCTGGCCGAAGCCGGGCCCGGGCACACCGGGCGCGTGCTGCGGGTGAGCGATCGCGACCCCGAGCTGCTGCGCGCGATCGAGAGCGCGGGGGTCGCCGTCGGCAGCGAGGTGACGGTGTCGGGCGCCGCGACCATCACGGTCGCGGACGCCGCCGTGGATCTGCCGGACGGCGCGCCCGACGCGGTGTGGCTCACGGCCTGACGGAGCCACCTGCCGCGGTCAGCGCCGGACCTTCACGGCCTTGCCGAACGGCCAGTGCACGCCGGTGTCGTCTTCGCACACGTGCCACAGCCGGTCGGCGATCTCGGGGTCGCGCGTGAGCTTGTCGGGTCGCTGCACCTGGGGTGCGCCGTGCACGACGAACCGGGGACCCCAGAACTGCCCGCCCTCGACCTCCGGTTCGACGAGGGCGTGCACGAGCACGCGGGCCCCGGCCTCCTTCGAGTGCGACAGCGGCGTCTGCAGATTGTCGATGAAGCGCTTGCCGCGGCTGGGCTGATTCACGCCGTGGATGCCGACGGTGCGGCCGCCGATGGCATAGCCGGGATGCGCGACGACGCTCGTGACATCGACGTTCGCCTCGCGCAGGCGCCGGTCGGCCTCGAACCCGAGCGCGGTGGTGGCGACCTTGGACTGCACGTACGCGCGCCAGCCGCTGTAGCCGTCGGCCAGTTCGGGGTCGACCGGGTCGTAGTGCGACACCGACGTCGACACGCTCCCCAGCCACACCATGCGCCCGCCCGCGCGTGCCAGCGACAGCAGCAGGGCTCCGGCGAGCGCGTAGTGGCCGAGGACGTTCGTCGCCCAGACCAGCTCGTGCCCGTCCGAGGTCGTCATGCGCTCCTTGGGCGGATGCACGATGCCCGCGTTCAGCAGCAGGCCCGACAGCGGCGTGCGCGACCCGACCGTCGCCGCCGCCGCTCGCACGGAGCCGAGGTTGGCGGTGTCGAGGATCATCGTCTGCACGCAGGCCGTGTCGGCCTCGGGGATGCGGCGGTGCAGCGCGGCCCGCGCCGACGCGAGCCGGTTCGGGTTGCGGCCGGTCATGATGACCGTCGCACCGCGGCGGACCAGCTGCTCGCTGGCGAAGTAGCCGAGTCCGGCATTCGCGCCGGTGATCAGATACGTGCGGCCGGACAGACCGGTGGCTCCATGGGGGTGTCGGTCCTCGCGCGCCACGATGCCGACATTACGCCCCGCATGTGTCGCACACGTGACGAACCGCGCCGGATGCCGGGACCGTAGGCTGAAGCCATGCGCGAGCGTTCCGACATCGAGTGCTGGCTCACCGACATGGACGGCGTCCTCGTTCACGAGAACACGCCGATCCCGGGCGCCGCGGACCTGCTGGAGCACTGGCGCTACACCGGCACCCCGTTCCTGGTCCTCACGAACAACTCGATCTTCACGCCGCGCGACCTGAGCGCGCGGCTGAAGGCATCCGGTCTCGTCGTGCCCGAGGAGTCGATCTGGACGTCGGCGCTGGCGACGGCGCAGTTCCTGCGCACCCAGATGCCGGGCGGGTCGGCGTTCGTCATCGGCGAGGCGGGCCTGACGACGGCGCTGCACGAGGCGGGCTTCGTCCTGACCGAGACAGACCCCGACTACGTCGTGGTCGGCGAGACCCGCAACTACTCGTTCGAGGCGATCACGAAGGCGATCCGCTTCGTCCGCGGTGGCGCACGCTTCATCGCCACGAACCCCGACGCGACCGGGCCCTCGACCGAGGGCGTGCTGCCGGCGACCGGGGCGATCTCGGCCCTCATCACGAAGGCGACCGACCAGGAGCCGTACGTCGTCGGCAAGCCGAATCCGATGATGTTCCGGTCGGCGCTGAACCGCATCGGCGCCCACTCCGAGACGACCGGCATGATCGGCGACCGCATGGACACCGACATCGTCGCCGGCATCGAGGCGGGCCTGCACACGGTGCTGGTGTTGACCGGCATCAGCGCCGAGGGCGACGTCAACCGCTTCCCGTTCCGCCCCGACGAGGTGCTCGACTCGGTGGCAGGACTTCTGCCGGACGAGCCGGTGGAGTCCGAGATGCCCGAGGGCCTGTAGGCGACCGTGGGCGCGCTCGACGACGGCGAGAGGGTCGCGGCGACGGATGCCGCGGCCTGGCGTTCGTGGCTGTCGGCCAACCACGCCACGACGAAGGGCGCGTGGCTGCTGCGCGCCCGGCGCGGCTCAGGACTGACGTTCGTCGACTACGAGGACGCCATCCGCCAGGCGCTGTGCTTCGGCTGGATCGACGGCCCGATCCGCGTCTTCGACGAGGCCACGAGCGGCCTGTGGTTCGCACCGCGGCGTCCCACGAGCGGATGGGCGGCGACCAACAAGGCGCGCATCGTCGAACTCGAGGCCGCAGGTCTCCTCGAGCCCGCCGGCATCCGCGCCATCGAGGTCGCCAAGGCGAACGGCTCGTGGTCGGTGCTCGACAACGCCGAGGCGCTGCGTGAGCCCGACGACCTGGCGGCCGCGCTCGACGCGGCACCTGCCGCGCGCACGGCGTGGGACGGGTTCCCGCCGTCGGCCCGCAAGCTGGGCATCGGCGCCGTCGACACCGCGCGCCGCGCCGAGACGCGTGCGGCGCGCATCGCGAAGATCGTGGCGGATGCCGCGGAAGGGAAGCGTCCATGATCAGCCCCGTCGAGCAGAACCTCATCTACCTCGTGGCGGTGGTGACGATCCTCGGCACCCTGACGGTGATCATCTGGCAGTGGTGGCGCAGCCGCGGCAAGGACTGACGACCGCCCGCGCCGCCCTACACTCGGGAGCGGGAGGACGGAATGATCGATGGAGCACCGCCCGCGGGCAAGCGCCCGACGATCAAGGACGTCGCGAAGGCCGCGGGCGTCTCACCGGGAACCGTCTCGCGTGTCCTCAACGGCCGGAACTGGGTGTCGCCCGAGTCGAAGGCCGCCGTTGAGGATGCCATCGCGCGCGTCGGCTTCCGCCCGAACGCCCACGCCCGGACCCTGGCCACGGGACGCACGAACTCGATCGCGTTCCTGCTGACCGAGCCGCAGCAGATGCTGTTCGAAGACCCCAACTTCGCCCGTCTGCTGCGCGGCGCGACCGCCGCAGCTGCCGAGCGGGACACGTCTGTGGTGCTCATGGTCGCCGACACGTCCGACGAGCGCCGCCGCGCACGGGAGTTCCTCGGCGACCGGCACGTCGACGGTGTTCTGCTGATCAGCACCGACCCCGACGACCCGCTCATCGACGAGATCGGCCTCGCGCACATTCCCACCGTCATCTGCGGCCCCGAAGTGTCCCGCCACGAGAACGTCGGGTACGTCGGCGCCGACGACCGCGGCGGCGCGCGCATGGCGACCGCGCATCTGGTCGGGCTGGGGCGCCACCGCATCGCGTGCATCGCCGGCCCCGAGCGGGTGGCCGAGCCGCGCGTGGCCGGGTACCGCGACGCCGTCGGCGACGCCTTCGACGGGAGCCTCGTCGCCTACGGCGACTGGACGCCCGAGTCGGGACGGCTGGCGATGGAGCGGCTGCTTGCCGCCCACCCCGACATCGACGGCGTGTTCGCCCAATCGGACGGCATGGCGGCGGGCGCTCTCGATGCGCTCGCCGCCGCCGGCCGCCGCGTGCCGGAGGACGTCGCCGTCACGGGCTTCGACGACCAGCCGATCGCCGCCCGCCTCGACCCGCCGCTGACGACGATGCACCAGCCGTTCGAGAAGATCAGCGCTGAGATGGTGGGCCTGCTGCTGGAGATGGTCGAGGGCGCCGCCGCGCGGACGATCGCCCTCCCGACGGAGCTCGTCGAGCGCGAGAGCGCGTAGCTCCCCGTCAGCCGGCGCGGCCCTCGCGCCACAGCGCCCGTCGGGTGAGCCGCACCTCGTCGACGCCGAGCAGGTCGCCCGCGACAGCGTCACGCCGCGCCTGCGCCGCCTCGGGAACGTGCACGATCGAGTCCTTCGCGAGGGGCAGAATCCGAAGCACGACGTCGACCCCGGGGACGATGCCCGCGTCGTGGCAGTTGACGCGCCAGCGGGATCCGTCCCAGAACCGATCGGCGACGATGCGTCCGTCCACACACAGGTCGGCGACGTCACCCGCCCACGCGACCTCGAGGCACGCGTCGGAGTCGATCGCGTCCTCGGGGACGATCAGGCGGTACTCGGCCGAGAACGCTGCGATCACGTCGTCGCCGGGCGCCGAGGGTCGCCCGTCGTGCGAGCCGTACCCGCGTGGTCGGCCGTCGCCCGCGGGCAGCTGAGGTTCGACGAGGACGGCGCGAGTCTGCGCGATCCCATCGCTGTACTGCACGACGAGCGGCGTGAATGCCCGCGCGATCGGGTCGTACGAGGCGGCGCCGGGATGCTCGGCCGCGGTGCGCAGCTCGACGCGCCCGTCCGCATCCCAGGTGATCTCGTCATCGGCCAGGATCAGGCGGCGCGCGCGGCCGGTGGCATCCTGCGGAACCCAGGTTCGCCGCGCTTCCTCGGCGGGGAGGACGAGCAGGTCCACGGCACCGCCGGACGCGACGAGCCGCACGGGTTCGCGCGACGGCTCGAGGCGCGCGACGACGCGGTCGCCGCCCTCGTCGACGAGTTCGTGGGCGCCCTCGATCACGGCGCCGCCCCCGAGGGCCAGTTCGACCGGCACGTCCTGCTCGGCGACGGCGACGAAGGTCGGCACGGACCCCTCGAGCAGCGTGAGGGCGGATGCCGTGAGCCACTCGATGCGCACGCCGCCGGTCGCCAGGTGGACCGGCCAGCGTGCGAGGGTGCCCGCGGGGATGTCGATCGGGGCCGACGGCAGGCGCAGGACCGCATCGCCCAGATCGAGCTTGAACGACGCGGCGCGGTAGGCGGCCAGCGGCACGTGCGGCTGATGCCACGCGACGAACAGGAACCCTCCGTCACGATCGCCGCGGTACGCCCAGCGCAGCGTCTCTGAGTCCTCGACGCCGGAGGGACGCACATCGGGCAGGTGCGAGCTCTTCGCATCGAGCATCGGCCCGAACGCCGCGAGGAACGCGTTCTGCGCGCGCAGCTCGGCGTGGCCGTCGCCGAGGCGGCCGGATTCGCCGACCGGCGCATGGAAGTCGTAGCCGAGCTGCGGCATGTCGTTGGGGTACCCGCTCGCGTGCGACTCCTGCAGGCCGCGGCGCGGGTTGGTCCCGCCGACGTACATGAAGTACCCCTGCCACGCCGAGCCGTTGCCGATCTTGCAGTGCCCCACGGTCGCCACATCGCGCCCCGTCGGCAGGGGGCGCCGGTGGTATGCCGTGGCCATGCCGCCGCCGAGCTCGCACGTCGCGGGCGGGAACCACTCCGACAGCGGGACGCGGTCGTCCCCCGCCTCGCCGTCGCGCACGTCCGCCCCGATCCCGGGGTCGTCCCACACGTCCGAGAAGAAGAAGTGGTCACGGAACGTGGCGTCCCACGGAGCCTGCGGATCCACCCAGAAGCCGTCGGCGTACCCGCCGTACAGCGGGAAGACCTCCTCGGGCGGCAGTTGCGCGCCACCCCACGCGGTCGCGGTCCACAGCGGAGCCGACATGCCGCACTCGCGCGCGAGGCGCTTGAGGGTCACGAGGTGGCCGGGCTGGTCGTAGAGCTCGTTCTCGAGCTGGATCCCGAGCACGGTGCCCGGCTCGCAGCGTCCCTCGAGGGCGGCGCCGAGCTGCTCCCACCACGCCCGCACGAGCGCGAGGTAGGCGGGGTCGTCCGTGCGATGCGCGACGGGGGCGTCCTGCACCCAGTCCGGGAACCCGCCGTTGCGGATCTCGCCGTGCACCCACGGACCGATGCGGAGGACGACCTCGAGCCCCTGCGCGCGGGCGAGGTCGACGAAGGCCGCGACATCGAGGTTGCCGTCGAACGAGGCCCGTGCGTCATCGGGGGCGTGGTGGATCCACGGCACGTAGGTCGCCACGACCGTGATGCCTCCGGCGGCCATCTGGCGGAGGCGCTGCTCCCACCGCTCGCGCGGCACGCGCGAGTAGTGCATCTCGCCCGAGACCGGGATCCATGTCCGCCCGTTGCGCACGATCCGGCGACTCGTGAGCTCCAGACCCGGACGCACATCCTCGTCGTTCGCCATGCGCGGGCGCAGCTCCGCGCCCGCCGTCGCGGACGCGCGCAGCGTCAGGGCGGATACGGCTGTTCCAGGTTCGGACATGTCGCGCGGTCACTTCCTCGTCGTTGGCTTGCCTGGGAGGAAAACGTATTCCACTTCTCGGGACCAGCGTCGCTGCAATCGTCCTCGGGGAGTTGACACGTTCCACCCGCCTGGCTACTGTAACCGATTACAGGCCGAACTAAAACCGGTTACAGTCTGATTCACCCAGAGTCGGGAGGAGGCGAAGATGCACGAAGACAGCGAGCTGGCGGCGGAGACCGCCACCACGCCGAGCGCAGTGCCCTCCCCCGACCGGGTGCCGACGATCCACGACGTCGCCCGCGTCGCCGGCGTCTCGTCCGGCACGGTGTCCCGCTACCTCAACGGACACAAGTGGGTGGCCGATACCAGCGCCGAAGCGATCAAGGCGGCGATCGACGCGACGGGCTACCGCCGCAACCGCTTCGCCCGCTCGCTCGCGACCGGCCGCAGCTCGACCGCGGTCTTCCTTCTCACCGAGCCGCAGGACCGGCTCTTCGGCGACCCCAACTACCCGATCCTGCTCCGCGAGATCACGACGGCGCTCGCAGATCGCGGCATCACCCTCGTGCTCATGACGGCCAGTGAGGACGACGAGCGCCGGCGCGTGATGGACTTCGTGCGCGGCGGGCACATCCAGGGTGTGCTCCTGGTGTCGTCGCACGTCGACGACCCGATGACCGAGCAGCTCGCCCGGGCGGGCGTGCCGACCGTCAGCTGCGGCCGTCCGATCGGGTGGGAATCCTCGATCGCCAGTGTGGCGGCCGACGATCGCGCCGGAGCCCGCATCGCGACCGAGCACCTCATCACCCTCGGCCGTCGCCGCATCGGCTTCATCACCGGCCCCCTCGACATCAGCGGCGCGATCGACCGGCTCGACGGCTACACCGACGCGCTCGCCGCCGCCGGCATCCCGCTCGACCCCGCTCTGATCGCGCACGGCGACTGGCTGAACGTCAGCGGCCGTGCGGCGATGACCGAGCTTCTGACCACGGCGCCCGACATCGACGCCGTCTTCGCCTCGAACGACCTCATGGCGTCGGGCGCGATCACCACACTCCGCGCCGCCGGACGCACCGTGCCCGGCGACGTGGCGGTCGTCGGATTCGACGACTCGGGGCTGGCTGCCACCACGGACCCGCCCCTCACGACCATGCGTCAGCCCTTCGCCGAGATCAGCCGCGAGATGGTGCGGCTGCTCACCGAGCGAGTCCCGGGCGAAGCGCCGGCCGTGACCCTTCCCGCACTCCTGGTCACCCGCGAATCGAGTGCGGCTTTATGAGAACCACCACCCGCAATGCACACTTGCACACAAGAAAGGGGACAGAGATGTCCGAAATCAGCAAGCGGAGCCACCGGCTCCTGATCGGCACGGGCGTCGCGCTCACCGGCGCGATGGTCGCGCTCACGGGCTGCAGCGCTTCGGGCGGAGCCTCGGCCGACGGCCCGACCGAGGTGACCGTCATGTACAAGAGCAGCGAGTTCACCGAGGACATGATCGCGGCGTTCGAGGAGGAGAACCCCGACATCACGATCAGCTTCATCGAGTACGACCAGACGCGCCTGAACGCGATGCTCGCCTCGGGCGACGCTCCCGACCTCGTGCGCGGCGGCCCCAACGCGAACCTGTTCGCCAAGGGACTGGCCACCAACCTCGACGACTTCCTCGCCTCGAGCGACGTGCTCAACGCCGACCTGCTGCTCCCCGCCAACGACGCGTGGCGCTGGGACGGCTCGCAGGTCGGCACGGGCAGCTACTACGGCATCATCAAGGACTGGAGCCCCGACGCGACGATCTGGCAGAACGAGGCCCTGTTCGAGGAGGCCGGCGTCGAGCCGCTGGACACCGTCGAGGTCACGAGCTGGGACGACGTGCTCGAGAAGGCGATCGAGCTCAAGGACGCCGGCATCGAGTACCCGTTCGGCATCGAGTGGCAGTGGGGCCTGGGCAACCTGTTCCTCACGATGGTCGCCCAGCAGGGCGGCACGGTCTACACCGACGGCGGCGCCGCGGTCGACCTCGAGACCCCCGAGGCGCAGCGCGCGATCTCGTGGCTCGTCGACTACGGCAAGGCCGAGGTCGGTCCGACCTCGCTGAACCCGCTCCCCGACGGCCAGGACGCCCCGACGTTCGTCGCCGGCAAGATGGCGATGTCCATGGACGGCTACTGGTTCGGCGGCAACCTGCAGGACGAGGCGGCCGCGACGGTCGCCGAGACCGCCTCGATGGCCCCCGCGCCGACCTTCGGCGAGCGCATCAGCCCCATCTTCGGCGGCGTCGGCGCCTGGATCCCCGAGGCCTCGAAGCACAAGGACGCCGCATGGACCGTCATGGAGTACTTCATGGCCGGTCAGCCCGCGGCCGACCGCGCCACCACCGGCTGGGGTCTGCCGATCCTCGAGTCGCTGTGGTCGGAGCTGCCGACCGAGGAGCCCTACCAGCAGCAGGCCGCCGACGCCGCGCTCATCGAGGCCGAGTACGTCGTGCCGCTCGAGCAGTCGCAGTACGCGCAGGGCTCGCAGTGGGACCAGGTCATCGACGAGCAGGTCACGTCGGCCATCAAGGGCGAGCAGTCCGCTGAGGAAGCCGCCACGGCCATCCAGGACCAGATGAACGTCTACCTGGCTCAGAGCAAGGACCAGCTGGGCTGATGAGCAGCTCCACGCTGGCTCCGGTCGCGGCCGCGGGCGAGTCCCGCGGCCGCGGCTGGCGCCGTTACCGCTCCTCCACGTTCTACGCATTCGCGTCACCGTGGATCATCGGCTTCGTCGTTCTGACACTGGCTCCGATCATCTACGCGTTCGTCGTGAGCCTCACGAACTTCGATGGGGTCTCGCCGATCTGGCGCTTCATCGGGTTCCGCAACTACATCGAGATCTTCGGCGACGCCAACGTATGGGCGGCGCTCATCCGCACCCTCGCCTTCACGGCGATCGTCGTGCCGCTCAGCGTCGCCGGCGGCCTGGGCCTCGCGATCCTCGTCAACCGCCGCATCCGGGCCCGCGGTCTCGTCCGCGCGATCTTCTTCATCCCGTCGGTCGTGCCGATCGTGGCTGTGGCCATCATGTGGCGCCTCATCTTCAACCGGGATGCCGGTCTTCTCAACTTCATCCTGCAGCTGTTCGGCGGCGACAAGGTCACGTGGCTCGTCGACCCGTACGCGTTCTACGCGCTCATCATCATGATGCTGTGGGGCATGGGCGGCGGCATGATCATCTCGCTCGCCGCCCTCCAGGACGTCCCGGTCGAGCTCGAGGAGGCCGCCCGCATCGACGGCGCCGGCCAATGGCGCATCATCCGGCACATCGTCATCCCGCTGATCTCGCCGGTCCTGTACTTCCAGGTCATCACGGGTGTGATCGGCACGCTCCAGATCCTCGTGCAGCCGCTGCTGCTCGCGGAGACGAGCACGATCGCCTCGTCGGTGAACGTGCCGCAGAGCTCGACGCTCTACATGGTCGAGGTCTACAACGAGTTCTTCTACAACCAGCGCTTCGGCTACGGCGCGGCGATGCTGTGGGTGTTCTTCATCTTCATCCTGGCGCTGACGCTCATCCTCCAGCGCATCAGCAAGCGCGTCGTCTTCTACCAGGTCGGCACGGAAGCGGATTAGGCAGGCCCCATCATGGCAATCATCGAAGAAGACCTCACCACGAGGGCGGTCGTGCAGAAGACCGCGACGCCGAGTGAGCGAAAGCGCAAGCACAACCGTGTCGACGGCAAGCACGCCGGCGTCGGCACCTACATCCTGGTGATCCTCGCGGTCGCGCTGTTCGGCATCCCGTTCCTGTGGATCGTGCTGGCGTCGATCGCCACCCCGACGCAGTTCTCTCAGGGTGCCGAGGGGCTGCTGAACATCCAGCCGACGATCGACAACTTCGTCGAGGCGGTCACGCGCATCAACTTCGGCGCCTACGCGATGAACTCCCTCATCCTGGCCACGATCAGCTCGGTCCTCGGGACCGCCGCGAGCGCCACCGTCGGCTTCGCGTTCGCGCGACTGCGCGGCAAGGGTCAGAACGTGCTGTTCACGATCGTCGTCGCGACGATGATGATCCCCCACATCGCGCTGCTGATCCCGACGTACATGATGTTCTCGCGCGTGGGACTCGTCGGCACGTACTGGCCATGGGTGCTGTGGGGCCTCAGCGGCACGCCGTACCTCATCTTCCTGTTCCGCCAGTTCTTCACGGCGATCCCCCTCGAGCTCGAGGACGCCGCGATCATCGACGGCTGCGGCTGGGTGCGCACGTACGTGCAGATCTTCCTGCCGCTGGCGAAGCCCGTGCTGCTGACATCGCTGATCCTGTCGTTCACGTGGGCGTGGGGCGACTACCTCGCCCCAGCGCTGCTGCTGAACTACGACAACACGACGCTGGCGGTCGCCACCGCCGCCGGCTACATCGACCCGCGCGGAAACGGCCTGCCCACCATCCAGGCCGCCGGCGCGCTGCTGTACCTGATGCCCGTCGTCGTGCTGTTCCTGTTTGCGCAGAAGCAGTTCATGGGCTCCTCGGTCGGCTCGGGCGTGAAGGGCTGACCGATCCTGCGGCGACCCGACGCCGCGCACGTGAGAGACCCCGGATGTGATTCGCATCCGGGGTCTCTCCGCCTCTGGTCGTTCGAGTCCGCTAGGCGCCCGATGCCCAGGGGGCCCCGACGCCGGTGAACGTCTGGCCGGTCGCCGCGGCCCGCTCGCACCACTCGTCGACATCGGCGACGATCGGTCGGGCAGCCGACCCGTCGCCCGTCCAGCGCACGAACTCCGCGGGGATCGCGCGGGCGTCCGGACCCGTCCGGATCTCTTCGAGCACGCGCATGAACGCGCCCGTCGAGGCGAGCGGGCAGTGCAGCGGGGCGCCGTCGCGCAGGTGGTCGATGAGGTTCTCGAGCATGGACGTGCGCGTGTAGGTCTCCGTGCGGACGGAGCCGTCGGCGCCGACGATCTCGAGCAGATCGACGGCGTAGTGCAGGCGCAGCGCGCCGGCGGTCCCGTGGACAGTGATCACCGGGGACTCGACCTCCTCGGCGGCGCACACCGTGAGAGCGGCGGCCACGTGCGTGCCGTTCACCGTCGAGGCGACCAGCGACGAGGTGTCGTCGGTCTCGATCGGATGCGCGTGCCACGCGTCGATCTCGACGTCGAGGACATCCTCCGCCGTGAAGCAGCCGTCGAGCGCGAGGGCGGCGTCGACCGCGTGCGCGAACGGGTTCGTCATGGCTCCGTCCATGACGATCGTGCCGTCGAGTTCGCGGTGACCGGCCCACCGGGCGCGCTCGTAGTACGCGCGATCTCGCACCCACAGACCGACGGCGCCGATGCCGCGCACCTCGCCGATCGCCCCCTCGTCGATCAGCGCACGCACCGCCGGAAGGGCTGTGCTGCCCCGCGCCTGGAAGCCGACCTGCACGGCTCGCCCGGCAGCCTCGGCGAGCCTCGTCAGCTCGGCGTGCTCGGCGAGCGTCGCCGTGGGCGGCTTCTCGAGGAGCACGTGGGCGCCGGCGGCGAGCGCGCTCCGCGCCATCTCGGTGTGCGTGTGGATCGGCGTCGCGATCGCGACGATGTCGGGGACGGCGTGCGAGAACAGCTCGTCGAGGGACGCGAAGTGCGGCGTCGCGTAGACGGCGTCCCGCTCGTCGCCGGGAAGGTAGCGCGGGTTCTCGCGCGGTGCGACGAGGTCGACGATCGCGGCCAGACGCGCCTTCCCCTCCAGCCGCAGGGCGTCGACGATGTGGCTGCGGCCGAAGCCGAGGCCGACGACGGCCACGGTCAATTCGCGGGATTCGGTCATCGCAGGCGGTCTCCGATCAGAGCGAGGTTCTGGATGGTGGCGAGCGAGCTCTGCGCGGCGTCGTTCGTGCTGATGGGCAGCTCGTCCACCGGGGCGAGGACCTCGGGCGGCGTCACGCGGCGGCCGGGCCCGAGGTCGACGGGCGTGACCTCGCCGCCGGCGAAGAACGCCGCCCAGGCGCGGTCCGCGGCCTCGTGGTCGCCGTCGTGCGCAGCGGCGTAGGCGGTGAGGCGCGAGTGCCACTGGGGGAAGAGATTCCCCCGGATCTCCTGGCCGAGCTCGGCCCGCTGCCGCTCGGGTGTCGAGATGTAGAGGCGGCAGTAGTCCAGCCACGCGTCGCGGAAGCCGGGCACGTCCACGAGTTCGACCAACTCGGCGCACAGCTCGACGAGCCCGAAGATCGCGTTCAGGTGCGACACGTCGACGCCGTCGTACGGCTCGACGAGGCGGCCGCGCTCGAGATCGTAGCGGGCGTGGCCGTGCAGGAAGCCGCGCGGCCACGACCCGATGTCGGCCATCGTGTTGAGCAGCCGGTCACGCGAGTGCTCGTTCCCCGTGATCTCCCAATCGGCGAGCCATCCGGCGGCGAGCGTGCCCCACTCGGTGCCGAGCCCCACCATGATGCGGTCGAGCCGCGGGGCGGGCGGCGGGAACTCGTCGGGTCGGGCCTTCCGCCACGGGTCGATGCCCCGATACGCCTGATCGGTGTCGCGCTGGGCCACCAGCAGGTCACGAGAGTGCTCGTCGGCGGTCAGATAGTAGTGCGGCCGGCGGAACGTCGCCGAGCCGATGCGGGGCTGCTTGCAGCCGCAGCCCCAGTGCTGCACGTTGTGCCGCGACCCGAAGCCCGCCAGAGGACCCGAGTGGTACGCGTCGACGTCGCCGGTATGTCGCGCCATCGCCTCGGCCATGCGGAAGACGTCCGCTCGGCCGGTGCGCAGGAACGTCGTCCACAGCCACAGATCGGTCGCGAGTTCGGAGTTGTCCCACGCGTACCCGCCGATGTCGTAGCGCCACACGTGCCGGTCGTCGTCGTACGTGTGCATGACGTCGCCGTAGTCCCAGAACCCGTACCAGCCTCGCTGCTCGACCTGACCGAGGTAGAAGTCGACGATCTGATCCAGGCGCTCCTCGAGCGCCGCCCTCGGTGCGCTGTCGCGCGCGACGAGGTCCCAGTCACCGAAGACGCCCGCCGTGTGCAAGGCGTCGGGCGTCGCGCACAGCCGCGGACCACGCGCGACGTGCGCGATGTCGGATGCGAGCTCGTCGAGGCCCGGGGTTGCCGCGTACCCGGTGATCTCGATCTCGTGTGTGCGTGCGACGCCCGTGGCGCTGCCGAGGTCGTCCTCGTAGTCCTCGTACGTGATCTCGAGCGCCTCGAGCTGCTCGACGTACGTGTCCTCGCCGAGGCCGTCGTGGTAGAACCGCACGTCCATGGGCGGGGCGTCCGGCGCCCACAGCCACACCGTGAGCTCACCCTCATGGCGGTGGGCGTCGCGGATGTCGAGCCCGGTGGGCGCGGACTGCCAGAAGCCGGAGAGACCCACGCCCAGCCCGCCGGCGGGGTCGCCGAGGTAGACGTACCCGTCCGAGCGCGTCCCGTGCGCGACGTGCACCCACGAACGGTTCGGAGCCGTGCGCTTCGCGATCGAGAACGCGTTCGGCGACAGCTGGCGCAGCGTGTAGTCGGGCCATTGCGGCACCCACCGCAGGAGGTCGGCGACGCCGCTCTCCCATGTCTCGGCCGGTGGTGTCGCGCGGCCTTCGAGCTGTGCCTCCCGCACGGCCGAGCCGGGGTCGCGGCGCAGACCCGTCACGCCTCGCACGGCCTCGCGCATCACGCCGCCGTCGGCACCGGCGAAGCGGATGTGGCGATCGACGGATGCCGCGCGCAGGGGCACCCGGAACCGCAGACCCAGCGAAGTCAGGAAGTCGCGCTCGGGATCGCCGTCCCATACGAACGTATGCACGAGACGGAATGTCCGCGCGCCGGCGGCGAAGACAAGGCGCACCGTGAAGGGGAGCCACGTCCGGCCGGTCTCGTCACGGTGCGCGCCCTCGATGCGGACCACCGCTCGGACGGGTCCCGACTGCTCGACCGCGACCGACTCGACCACACCCACGGCGGGTGAACGTCCGGCGTGATCCGGCTCGGGTCGATCCTGCCTGCTCGAGACGAGGCGCCCGTCGACCGCGACGACCGTGCCGCCCACCGCGACCGACGAGACGAGGCGATCACCGGAGCGCGGGATCTCGACGGAGAGCGGACCGGTCGAGACGGCGACCGCGTCGTCGCTCTCGGTGACGTCGATGCGGGCAGACAGCGCCGCCGCGTCCGGTGCGCTCTCGGCACGGAGCACCCGGTATGCCTCGACCGGCCGGTCCGTCGCGGCCAGCGCCACCCCCGCCCATTTCGCCGATCCGTCGGGCCACGTCGCCAGCGGCCATGTCTGAGACGCGACCGCCGTTCCGTCGTCGGCGACCACCGAGAGCGTGCCCGGGTCGGTCACCTCTCCGCGCGGCAGCGGGACGCCGAAAGTGGCGCCGAGCGGCAGGCGCGGCGGCGCCGCATCGTCGATCCACCGCAGCGGGATGTCGATCGGCTCGGGACCGGCCATGCGGGAGCTTCCTTCCGTGGGCGGTGCGAGCGCGGGGTGGTTCGGCACCGCCCGTCTCTCGTCGCCCGAGTTCGCCTTCCCTCGCCGGAAAGCGCTTTCTGTTGCCGCTTCCACGGTATGCCGCGAGCGCCGCGAAATCAACGAGGCGAGCCTATCGGGCGCCGCCAGGACGCCACAGGGCTGCCCCGACGGCGGATCAGAACCCGCTCGGCTCGGTCTCGAACTCGGGCTCCTCGGGCTGAGCCTCGTGGTGGAGCGGGGTCAGGGCCTCCGCCTGCTCGAACCACAGCAGCGCGTCGTAGCGGGCGCCCATCACCGTGGGCACGTAGTTGCCCGCCTCGCGGGCGGGGTCGTACACGACGCCGATCGCGCGGTGACCCGCCCGATGCGCCGGCCACGGCCGGTGCTCCCTGCCGATCAGCGGGATGACGCTCGGCTCGCCGAGCGCCCGGTGGAGCAGATCCTCGTGGCTCCCGGGCCGCGCCGGCCGAACCGGCATCCGCTCCTCGGCCTGACCCCACTGCGAGCCGGCGATGACCGACCCGCGGTGGCTGGCGAACCCGACGAGCATCACCGCTTCTTCGCCGTGCCTCTCGCGCAGGAGCTGACCGATGTTGACCATCCCGGCATCGGCCATCGTCGTCGCGCGGGCGTCGCCGACGTGGGTGTTGTGCTCCCAGATGATTCCGCGCGAGTCCGTCCCGAAGTGCCGGCGGAGGCGCTCGGCGGTGTCGGCCATATGGATGTCGCGGATGTTCCACGACCCGCGGTCGGTGCGCACCATCGCCCGGTAGTACCGCTCGGCCTGCACGGCGACCTCGGCGTTCTGCATCGCGTCGAACGCGTCGTCGCCGTCGGCGAGGAACCGGTGGCGCACCTCGGTCAGCAGCTCGACGACGTCGCTCTCGCACGACTGCGGCACCATGCTCGTACTCCACGCGTAGCGGTGCGGGTCCTCGTCGAAGGGCGCGAAGCACTGCCATGCCTGCAGCGCCGCGGGCAGTGCATCGGGCTGGTTGTCGGCGAGCCACCGCATGACGCGGTCGAGCGAGTCCCACAGCGAGTAGACGTCGAGGCCGTAGAACCCGACGCGCTGCGCCTCGGGACGCGTGAGGTTCAGTTCGTGCAGCCAGTCGAGGAAGTCGGCGACATCCGTGTTCGCCCACATCCAGGTCGGCCATCGCTCGAATCCCTGCAGCACGGTTCGGGCGTCCGCGCCCCGGTCCGTGAGTCCCCGCACCCAGCGGTCGATCCGCCAGCAGTCGGGCCAGTCGCCTTCCACGCCGATCCACGTCGGCCGACCGTCCTCGATGATCCGGCGGGTGAGTTCGGCACGCCACGCGTAGAACTCATGGGTGCCGTGCGAGGCCTCCCCGAGGGCCACGAAGCGGCGCGGCCGCGCCGCACGCACCACCGGGTCCAGGTCCGCAGGCCCGGCGAGCGGATGCGCCAGGTCGCGGATGTCGGAGATCAGCTGGTCGGCGGTGTCCACGTCGGCCCCTCCGGGCGGCGGTGCGCGGCCAGGATCCGCACGACCTCGTCGTCCGACGTCTGTCCGAACACCTCGTAGTGGGCGCCGACGGCCTGGAAGTACGGCGGCTGCATGAGGCACACCACCTCATCGGCGTCCGTCAGCCGCTTCCGGGCGTCCGGTCCGCCGACGGGGGCTGCGACGACCACGCGGGCTGCGCCGATGTGCCGGGCGACGAGGCACGCGGCCCGCGCCGTGGCCCCCGTCGCGATGCCGTCGTCGACGATGATCGCGGTCCGCCCGGTGAGGTCGAGCCGATCGTGCCCGCCACGCAGCCGCTCCACGCGCTCGTCGAGCGTCCGCCGCTCACGGGCCTCGACGTCGGCCACCTCCTGGCGGCTGACCCCGAAGCGTCTGACCAGGGCCTCATCGAGCACGCGCACTCCGCCCTCGCCGATCGCACCCATGGCGGTCTCGGGACTGAACGGGAGGCCGAGCTTGCGCACGATGATGACGTCGAGCGGTGCGTCCAGCGCTTCGGCGACGAGCGCCGCCACGGGCACCCCGCCGCGCGGCAGCCCCAGGACGACCGGATCCTGCCACGGCATGACGGCGAGCGCGGCGCCCAGCTGCCGACCGGCATCCGCCCTGTCTCTGAACATGCCCGCCCGTGAGGACGTGCCCGAGGACCACTTCATCGTCCGCCTCCTGCTCGACTCCAGCGTGCGCCGAAGCGTGCGGACGGGTGAGAGGCGAAGGTCCCGCGACCGTCGGCCGCGTGAGCTCAGACCCGCGCGAGGATCCCCTCGATCTGCTCGACGGCGGCGGCGACGCCGTCCTCGTCGCGGATGCGCCGGCCGATGTCTTCGGCCGTGGAGCGGATGCCGTCATCTGTCACGACCTGGCGGATCGCGGCGGCGAGGCGCTCGGCCGTGACCTTCTTCTGCGGCACCGGCGTGCTGCCGGCACCGGAGGCGGCGACCACGCGACCCCAGAAGAACTGGTCGATGATGAACGGGCACACCACGGTGGGGCGTCCGGCGCGAAGCCCGGCCGCCGTCGTGCCGGCGCCGCCGTGGTGCACGACCGCCGCGACGCGCGGGAAGATCCAGTCGTGCGGGGCCTCGGTGATCCGCAGGATCGAGTCGGGGAGCTCTTCGGTCTCCATGCCGCCCCACCCCGTCGCGATGATCCCCCGCACACCGGACTGCTCGAGAGCGCCGACGACCGCCTGCGTGATGCGCTTCGGGTCGCGCCCGGCCATGCTGCCGAAGCCGACGTACACCGGCGGGTCCCCGGCGGCCAGGAACTCCTCGAGCTCGGCTGGCGGCGACCACGTGTCGGGCGCGTCGAGGAACCAGTACCCGGTCTCATGCGCGTGCGCGGGCCAGTCGGCGGGGCGCGGCAGCACGTGCTCGCTGATGCCGTGGATGACCGGGATCGGACGCCCGTCGGGCAGCGTCGTGGTCAGCGCCGCGCCCTTCTTCTCGGGCAGCCCGAGCGTTTCGCGCCGGAAGCGGTTCACGATCTTGTCGTACTGCGCGTAGCCGACCTCGACGAGCTTGTAGGTGAAGCGGTTGTACCAGGCACCCCATGGCAGGGCCGGCAGGCCCACCATCGGGAACTCACCGGTGGGAACCGAGACGGGCACGACGAGCCCGAGCACAGTTGCGGCGCCGAGCTTCTCGGCGACATGCGGACCGGCCATCGCCTTCGGGTGGTAGATGACGAGGTCGGGTGCGAACGGCTCGGCGACCTGCCACACGTCGTGCATGAGCTTCTCGTTGATGCGCTTCGCCTCGCCGACGAGCCGGATGTTGGTCTTGACGAGTCCGACGATGCCGGATGCCTCGTCGAGCGTCGAGCGGCCCTCGTCGGAGTCCAGCAGCAGGAGGATGTCGTCGCTGAGCGGCGCGAACGGCACACCGTGCTCGGAGACGAACGGGGCGAATCGGCCGCATGTCGCAAGAATCACCTCGTGTCCGGCATCCTGCAGTCCCTTCGCGAGTGCGACATAGGGCTGCACGTCTCCGCGCGACCCCACGGTCACCACGAGGATCTTCGACATCAGCTGCTTCCTTCCTGGCTGGCCCGGAACTCGTCCATCAGCTCGGGCATGCGGTTCATCATGAAGACGTAGAAATCGCGCGTCCGCGCGAGGCGCCGCGCCTGCGGGGCGTCGTCGTCGCCGATCAGGTCGAGGCCCTTCTGCACGACGTCGAGGAAATCCCGCATCTTGGCGGTGGGATCCACCGCGAGCGCGAAGGCGTCCTCGTGGATCTCGTACGCGTGCCCGCGCCCGGCGGCCGGCACGCGCCGCACCAGCCCCGACTGCTGCAGCACGCGCATCCCGGTCGAGACCGAGGCCTTCGACAGGCCGGTCGCCTCGCACAGCTGCGCGCTCGTCTGCTGCGGCGGGTCGCAGATCATGAGCCACCCGAGCAGCGTTCCGAACGACGGCGTCGTGCCCATCTGGGCGAGCACGACGCCGACCTCTTCGGCGTAGGCGCGGGCCTGGTCGTCGTGCATCAGTCACCACCGGACGTATTGTTCAGAACATTCTGAACATACCACTTCAACGCCGGCAGGACGACCGCCGATCACCCCTTGTGCGTGGCCCGGTACGCCCGCGGGCTCATGCCGTGCACCGCGCGGAACCGGCGTGAGAAGTAGAACGGATCGTCCATCCCCACCCGGCGCCCGATGTCGGCGACCGAAAGATCGGTGGTGTCGAGGAGCGTGCGGGCGCGGGCCATCTTGAGCGCGGAATGGTAGGCGATGACTCCGCCACCCGTCGCCTCGCGGAACAGTGCCGAGAGATGGGATGCCGACACCCCGACCATGCCGGCGAGCTCCGGCACCGCGATGTGCCCGTCGATGCGCTCCTCGAGGTACCGCATGGCGCGCTGCAGCGGGCTGCCCGCCTCGGGCCGCATCCGATCGACCGCCAGCTGGGTGAGCAGCCGCCACGCCATGCCCGACGCGGCCGTCAGTGTCGCGGGAGTGGTGTCGCGGGAGAGGGCGAGCGAGATCTCGTCGAGCAGCGCGATGACGCGCTCGCTCGCCCGGAGCGACAGCGCCACGCGGCCCGGCGCCGCACCGGTCGCCTCGACGAGTTCGGCGACATCGGTTCCCCGCACATGGCACCACCAGATCGTCCACGCATCCCCGGGCGTCGCCCCGTACGCGTGCGGCACGGCGCTCGGGATCACGACGGCCGCCCCAGGCGCGACCCGCTCCCGCACGCCGCCGGTGTCGACCCATCCGGAGCCCGCCGCGCACACGATGACGATCGTCTCGTCCGCGCCGCGCGGCCGGTGACGTCCATGACGCTCGGCGTGCGGGAACCAGCCGGCATCCGTGACCAGCATCCGCCGCGTGACCGGGCGCGTCAGAGCCGCCGCCACGAGCGGCCTCGGCAGAACGCTCAGCCGCTGGTCCTCGAAGCCCTCGGTCCGCTCCATGATCCGCATGGTGACACACCATCATCGAATCGTCCAGGTTCTGCATCCGAATCCCCATGTTCCCGCGATTTCCGTGGCCGTAGTCTCAGGACGTGACCCGTGACAATGACGCCCCGAGCCGTATCGTCCTCCCCGACGCTCCCGCCGACCAGGCCGCGATCCTCGCCGCCGGCGGCGTGGCGTGCTGGAGCGAGCCGGTCTCGATCGACACCTACGAGGCCGGCGACCCCGACCCGTACCCGCTGTTCCTCGACCGCCGCGTGTACCAGGGCTCGAGCGGCAAGGTGTATCCGCTGCCGATGATCGACAGCGTCTCGCAGACGAAGGCGCCGCGCCGGTGGCAGGCGATCCACCTCGAGAACGCGTACGTGCGCCTCATGCTGCTGCCCGAGATCGGCGGGCGCATCCACATCGGGTACGACAAGGTCGCGGGCTACGACTTCTTCTACCGCAACAACGTCATCAAGCCCGCGCTCGTGGGCCTCGCGGGCCCCTGGATCTCGGGCGGCGTCGAGTTCAACTGGCCGCAGCACCACCGCCCCGCCACCTATCTGCCGGTCGACACCCGCATCGAGCGCGAGGACGACGGCGCCGTCGTGGTGTGGCACAGTGACCTCGACCCGCTGCAGCGCATGCGCGGCGTCCACGGCATCCGCCTTCGTCCGGGCTCGTCGCTCGTCGAGGCCGAGGCGATCCTGCACAACCGCACCGATGTGCCGCAGACCTTCCTGTGGTGGGCGAACGTCGCAGCGCGTGTGCACGAGGAGTATCAGTCGTTCTTCCCGGACGACGTCGGGTTCGTCGCCGACCACGCCCGGCGTGCGATCTCGGCCTTCCCGCGCGCCGACCGCGCGTACTACGGCGTCGACTACCCGACGCTGGCGGACGAGCGCGCGGATGCCGATCGCATCGACATCTACTCGAACATCCCGGTGCCGACGTCGTACATGATCACCGACACCGACGACGAGTACTTCGGCGGGTACGACCACGCCGCGGATGCCGGGTTCGTCCACTGGGCCGACCGCTCGGTCTCGCCCGGCAAGAAGCAGTGGACGTGGGGCAACGGCCCCATCGGGCACGCGTGGGACGACCAGCTCACCGACGCCGACGGCCCGTACGTCGAGCTCATGGCGGGCGTCTACACCGACAATCAGCCCGACTTCAGCTGGCTGCTGCCGGGCGAGACCAAGACCTTCAGCCAGTTCTGGTACCCGATCCACCGCATGGGCCCCGCCCGTCAGGCGACGACGGATGCCGCGGTGGCGGTGTCGCCCGACGGGGCGGGTACGCGCATCGGGGTCGTCGCCACGACCGCGTTCGAGAACGTGACGATCACGGTCCGCTCCGGCGACGCCGAGCTTGCCGAGTGGACGACGGCGTTGGACCCCCGGACGCCGTTCGTCCAGACGGTCGACGCCGCATCCGACGACGTCGTGACCGTGACGGTCGCGACCGCCGACCGCACCCTCGTCGAGTGGACCGCGAAGGCGGCGTCGGACGAGGAGCCGTGGGTCGCCACCGCACCCGACGCCCCCGAGGACATCGACGCGAACGACGAGCTGTACGTCACCGCCGTGCACCTGATCCAGTACCGCCACCCCACCCGGTCGCCGCTCCCGTACCTGCGCGAGGCGCTGCGGCGCGACCCCTCCGATTCGCGCGCTGCGACGGCACTCGGCGCGTGGCACCTGAACCGCGGCGAGTACACGGAGGCGAAGGACGCGCTCGAGACGGCCCTCGCGCGCATCACGCGCCGCAACCTCAACCCGCGCGACGGCGAGCCGTTCTACCTTCTGGGGCTCGCGTGCGAGCGCCTGGGCGAGGACGACGCGGCCGACCGCTGGTTCGGCAAGGCCGCGTGGAACGCCGCATGGGCGGCCCCGGCCACCCTCGCCCGCGCGCGCATCGCGCTGCGCGGCGGCGACGCCCGCGCCGCGCTGCGACTCGCGGGCGCGGCCGGCCCGATCCCCGAGGCGCGGCGTCTCGCGGCGCTGGCGACGGCCTTCCTCGGCGACGCCGCATCCGCCGCCGACGCGCTCCGCGAGCTGCATGCGGCCGACCCGCTCGACCCCGCCACGTCCGCGCTCGTGGGCGTGCACGGCGACCGCGACGCGCGCACGGCGCTCGACGTCGGAGCCGAGTTCGCCCGCGCCGGCGCGTACGACGCGGCCCTCGCCGCCACCGCCCAGACCGATCCCGCCGCGCCGGCGGCCGGACTGGCCGGCCCCATCCGCCACTACCTCCGCGCGCACTGGCTCGACGCGGCGGGTCGTGCGGACGAGGCTGCGGCCGAGCGCGAGGCGGCCCGCCGGGCCCCGGCGGCCTTCGCCTTCCCCGCCGGCCTCGACCAGCACGACGCGCTCGTCGCGGCCGTCGACGCCGACCCTGCCGATGCGGTCGCCACGGGGCTCCTGGGGATGTGGATGCTGGACGCCGCGCGGAACGCGGAGGCGCTCGCGCTGCTGCGCACCGCGGCCGAGGCTGGTTCGACCGATCCGGTCGTGTGGCGCAATCTCGCGATCGCGGCAGTGGCGGCCGAGGACGACACGGATGCCGCGGCGCGGGCCTTCGAGCGCGCGCTCGCGCTGCGTCCCGATGCCCGCCTCGTGTTCGAGCGCGATGTGCTCGCCGAACGCCGCGGGCTGGACGCCGGCGCACGCCTCGACCTGCTCGAGCAGTTCGCGAGCCTGCTCGGCACGCGCGACGACCTGTCACTGCGTCACGTGACGCTGCTGCTGGACGCCGGCCGCGTCGACGAGGCGTGGGACATCCTGACGACGCGCTTCTTCCGGCCCTTCGAAGGCGGCGAGGGCCGTGTGATCGCCGCCTACGACCGCGCCGCCTGCACGAAGGCGCGATCGCTCGTCGAGACCGACCCCGCGGCGGCGGTCCGGCTGCTCGAAGAGGGCATGACCCCGCCCGCGCACCTCGGCGAGGGCCGGCATCCCGCCGAGCGCCCCGTCGAGCGCTGGGTCGTGCTGGGCGATGCACGCCTGGCCGCCGGAGACGAGTCCGGCGCCCGCGAGGCGTGGGAGTCCGCCCGGGCGGCCACCCCGCTCGCGGTCGCTCCCCGCCCCGCCGACGAGGCCACCTTCTGGACCGGCGTCGCGCACACGCGCCTCGCCGAGCACGCCGACGCCGACGCGATCTGGCAGGAGCTCGACGACCGCGCCGCGCAGCTGCGCCGCGAACGCGACGCCGTGGACTACTTCGCCACGTCGCTGCCTGAGCTCGCCCTGTTCGACACCGACACGGGCGCGGCGCGCGAGCGCACCGCGGATGCCCTCGAGGCGCTCGCCTCGCGCGGGCGGAGCCTCCACGAGATGATCGCCTCGTGACAGAGCGCTATCTCGGGTCGGGAGCGATCCCCCGGGACGAGTCCTCCCCGACGGGCCCGGTGCCCGCCCACCTGCCCGAGCGCCTCGCGATCACGCTGTGGGACTTCTCCTGGTACACGCAGGCCGGTCCGGGCGAACCGTACGCCGACCTCGATGCGGCGGTGGTCGATGCCGCCGAGCTCGGCTACAACGCCGTCCGCATCTGCGCCGCACCGCTGCTGCTGTTCGGCGGTCTCGGGCTCGACGATCTCGCGGGCGCACTCGAGATCGAGGGACTGGGCGCGTCGCCCGCGGGCGGCTTCTTCGGTCAGCGGACCCGGTGGTACGACACCCCCGGAGGCTTCACGATCGACCTGCGGGCGCGCCTGCTCGCGCTGTTCGACGCGGCCGAGCGGCACGGGATCGTCATCATCCTGGCGAGCTGGGAGTACCAGCAGTCACCCGCGTTCGCGGCGGAGCCAGAGTGGTTCGAGACCATCGATGCGATCCCGCTCGACGCGCGCTACCGCGTCCTCGCCGACGCGTGGGACCGCATGATCGGATGGCTGACGACGCACGGTCACCGCGACCGCATCGCGCTGGTCGAGCTGCACAACGAGGTCGACTTCTCGATCCTGCCCGACCTCGCAGACGGCGGCGCGGCGCAGGTCGAGAGGCTGCGGACGCGGCATCCGGATCTGGTCGTGACCGCGAGCTACGGCAAGCCGCCGCACCTGGCGATGCACCGCGTGCCCGACGGCCTCGGCGCGGCGCAGTTCCACGTGTACAGCTACGGCGTGCTCGACGAGCTGCAGAGCCTCCTCGACATCCGCGCCGAGGGCAGCGAGGGGTTCCCGAATGCGGCTCTGCGATCGATGCTGCGGCCCGACGCGCCGACGCCGGAGGCGTACGGCCGCGCGGCGGACTGGAAGTACCGGGCCACGGTCGTCACCGACCAGATGATCTACGGCTACGACTGGATCGACGAGACGGCGTGGGACGCGTGGCTGTTCGACCACTACGCACCCTACGAGCAGGTGATGCGCCGCGAGATCGCGTCGCGCACGATCGCGATCGCGGCGTGGGCGCGGTGGAAGAACATCCCCGCGGTCGTCGGCGAGGGGTGGGTCGGCTACACGCCGCTGCACGGCACCTTCGAGGAGTCGGGCATCGGCCGCGCACTCGCCGAGCACGGCATCGACACCGCGATCGCCCACGGTGTGTGGGGCGTGGTGCTGTGCTCGAACGCGGCGCCGCATCACCCGATGTGGCAGCAGCGCGAGTG
Source organism: Microbacterium thalassium (assembly GCF_014208045.1). Classification (NCBI taxonomy): domain Bacteria; kingdom Bacillati; phylum Actinomycetota; class Actinomycetes; order Micrococcales; family Microbacteriaceae; genus Microbacterium; species Microbacterium thalassium. The sequence continues at coordinate 932,037 of NZ_JACHML010000001.1, read as the reverse complement.
GCAGCGCACGATGACCGCGCGCATCCTGGCGGCGAGCGCCGCCGCGCGGGAGCCGGTCTGATCCGCCGGCGCTCCTAGGGTGCCGTGGGTTCGGCCGGCCCGGCCGCACCCGCCCTCTGGTCCGCCAGGTCCCACACCTGCTCGAGGGGGGCGAACTCGGCGTCGCCGCCCGCGCCCCCGGGCGACAGGTCCGCTATCCCCGGCGCGGAGGCGCGGTCGATTCCCGCACGACCAGCGAGGGCACCGGCAGCTGCGGCGCCACTGCTTCACCACCACGCGTCAGCGCGTCGGCCATCGCGTGCGCCGCCCGGCCCAGGGCGACGAAGTCCATATGCACCGTCGTGAGCGCCGGGGTCCAGAACTCCGTGGCGGGGATGTCGTCGAACCCGACGATGCTCACCTGGGCCGGGATCTGCCGACCCGCGTCGTACATCGCCCGACGAACCCCGAGCGCGATGTCGTCGTTGCCGCAGAACACCGCCGTGACGTCGTCCCGGGCCGCCAGCATCCGCCCGGCCTCGTACCCGTCCTGCAGGCTCCACCCGGCCGGCACGACCTCCGGCACCGGGGCGTCCGCCGCTTCGAGTGCTTCTCGCCACCCGGACTGGCGACCGACGCCGGGCTGCTCGGCGGGAATCGCGACGTGATGCACGGTCCGGTGACCGAGGTCGAGGAGGTAGGTGGTCGCGGCGGCCGCGGCGGCGTGCTCGTCGAGCGACAGCGATGGCCGCCCGATGCCGACATGACCGGGCTCGGCGACGACGACGACCGGCACATCGGCCGGGATCCCCGCCAGGACGGCGAACGACGCCGGATCGAATCCGATGACGACGACAGCCCCGGAGCTCGGGTCGCTCAGCTGCTCCACGACGCGCCGCACGTGCGGCTGCGCGTCGGACTCCACGACCGTGATGCCGACGGTGTGCCCCGCGGCCCGCGCGCTCTCCTCGATGCCGCGCAGCGTGCTCGCGTGACCGTAGAGCTGCGTATCGGCCGTGACGACCGTCACCGCGCCGACGCGGCCGTAGTTCAGCGAGCGCGCGGCGCGGCTCGGGCGGTAGTCCATGGCGGCGATGGTCTCGAGCACGCGCGTGCGGGTCTCATCGCTCACGTTGGCCGCGTCGTTCAGCACGCGGGACACGGTCTGATACGAGACGCCGGCCGCCGCCGCGACGTCCCGGATGTTGGGCGCATGGGGTCGCGCCGCCTCGCCCGCGTTCCCGTTCGTCACGGCAGTGATTGTGGCACGTCCGGGCAGGACCCGATCGCCGTCCGTGGTGTGTTCGCGTTCATCCGCTCCTCCGCGGCCGCTGCCCCGAGACGACCGGGTGGGATGGCGGATCACGCCACCCCACCCGGTCGCGGGTGGATCGGTTCGTCTACCCGACCATGAAAAGGGCGGTCATCGACCCACCGCCCGCCACCGTCGCGGTCGCCTGGTAGCACTTTCCGGCCGGAGCCGGCGCCTTCCAGTTGTAGACGAACTGGCCCGCCGCCTCGTCATAGCGCAGGACCGTCTGGCCCGGCGCGGACGAGGCCGCGATGTCGTCTCCGACGATCTCGCCGGTATCGCATGCCACCTCGACGATCGTCAGCGAGACCTGCTCCGGGTCCGTCACCTCGACACCGTCGGCGAACGCCTCGAACTTCAGCGGCACCGTCTTCCCGGCCTTGACCGTGGTCATCGAGCCGTCCGACTTCACCGGCTGGGCGAAGTGGGTGATCACGGTCGTGCCCTGGGTGAGCGGCGACAGCGACAGCCAGTCGACGTTCGGGGCCCAGCCATCGCTGCGGTCGAACGTCAGCGCGCCGTCGTCTGTGGTCAGGGTCAGGTCGGAGGTGACCGCCCAGAATCCGTCCCACGTGTAGTTGTTGCGGTACGGCGACCGCGTCGTGTCGCCGCCGGCCTCGGTCGTATCGATGAACCGGGTGACGACGTCGGTGTTGTACGGGTGCCCGGTGTTGACCTCGTTCTGCGCGTAGGCCACGTTCAGCACGTAGTCGCCCGCGCCGACGCCCGCCGGGCGCTCCCAGGTCATCGAGCCGTTCTCGCCGAGGTCTCCGACGAACTCGCCGCCGGAAGCCCAGCGGCTCCCGCCGATGCTGCTGCCGTCGCGGGAGAGGTCCTCGGCCTCGGTGCGCACCGTCGCCTCGTCGGCGTCACGGTTGCGGACCGTGGCGAGTTCGGACACCACGACAGGCGTGCTTCCCGTGTTGGTCAGCTCGATCTGGTTGACACCGCGGTGCAGGTAGGCCGTGGTCGTGACCGTGGCCCCGCCCGCGGGCACGGCACCGGCCTCGGCGCCCAGGTCGCGGTTCGACAGCTCGACCGTCAGCTCACCGGCCTCCGGCGCCGAGCCCGTGCGAACCAGGTCGTAATACCCGTCCGCCGGGGCACCCAGGAACAGCTGCGCCGTTGCACCGGGCTCCAGGGTGACCGGCCGCGCGGAGCGGCTGTTGTCGACCGAGAAGTCGCCCGAGATCCGCGCCTGCCACAGCGGGTACCGCAGCGTGTCGGGCTCCGGGACCGAGACGTCGAGGCGATCGAGCGTGATGTCGTAGTACACATCGAGTTCGCCGTCGTCGTCGGACGCCCGCAGCGACACCGTGTGGGCACCGGCGGTGAGGTCGACCGGAACCTCCGCGCGGGCGCGGTAGGTCCAGTTCAGCGTGGCCGAGTAGGTGACCCGCTGGACGAACTCGTCGTCGACGTACAGAGCCTGCTGACCCCACTTCGTGTTCGAGCCGTGGATGATCCCCAGCTCGTACGTGCCGTCCTCGGGCACCTCGACGTCGAAGGTCACGCTCGACGACGCCCGGTTGAACGCACCCACGTCCATCAGGTTCGACGCCGCGTAGCTCCAGTCGCCGGTCTGCGAGAAGGCCTGCGCGTCCACGATCGCCGCGTCCTCGGCCTCGTACGAGGCCGACCACACCGCGTCGGGCTGGACAGGGGCGTCGGCGGATGCCGGGAGGATGCTCACGCGGTATGCGGCCTGCTGGTTGGCAGGCACGACGACCGAGATCTCACCGCCGGAGACCGCCGTGCGCTTCACCGTGTCGACACGGGGAGACGACGTCTCGCCCTCCTGACCGGTCAGATCCGCGGTCTCGATCAGCACGTCGACCTCGTCGCCGAAGTCGGCGGGGATGTTCTCCACCGTCAGCGTCGCGCCCAGCGCGTTGCCTCCCATGATCACGGTCGCCAGCTGCTTGGTCTCGTCCAGGGCGGCAATCCCCTGCATGGTGTCGGGGCGCACCGCCTCGGGGGTGAACTCCACCGTGTGACCGGAGAGATCGGAGTACCACTTCGTCACCCACCAGCCGCCGTTGGCCATCTTGGTCTGCGCGGCGTGGTCCGAGAGGTTCCCCGCGTAGGTCCAGAAGGCCATGTCACCGTCGACCTTGGTGTCCTCGAACATGGCGAGCCACTGGATCAGTCGGCCGGGGTTGCCCATGTCGTGGCGGTTGCCGTACTCGTCGATGTTGATCGGGAGCGGACCGATCCCCAGGTCCTCCTCGATGGCGCGGTACTCCTCGTAGTTCTCGCGGTACCCGGTCGAGCCGAGCGAGCCGGTGCCGAGTTCGTGCCACGCCATGACGTCGGGCAGCGTGCCCGCATCCTTGGCATGCGTCAGCAGGTCGCGCACACGGTCGGGGTGCCAGATCGCCTCGTTGGGCCCGACGATGATCGCGTCGGGGTCCATCTCCTTGATGACGGCGTACGCCGCATCCCAGTCGGCGAGGAAGTTCTCACGCTCGCCGCCGTTCCAGTCCTGGTACCAGATGCCGTCCGGCTCGTTGTACGGAACCCAGGCGAACTTCTCCATCGGCAGGCCGGCGTCGATGACCGCCTGCATCTGGGTGCGGATGCGGGGGAGGTAGTCCGCCTGGATGTCGGCGGGCTCCTGGTAGGGCCACGCGCTGTAGACGTCCTGCATGTAGACGACCATCTGCTCGCCGCCGTTGTCGAAGAACGCGTCCGAGATGTCGAGCACGTCGCCGTTGGGGTGCTGGTCGCCGTTCGCCGGCTTCTGCGCGAGCGTGCGGGGACGCATGCCGGCGACCAGGTCGTCACTGGGAACACCGTCGTCGCTCATGCCGTAGAGCACACCCGTGGCGCCGCCGTAGATCGCGCCCGTGTCGGCCGACAGGTCGACGCTCACGTTCGCGGGCTCGTCGACGAGCGTGCGCTTCCACAGCTGGTTGGGGGCGCCGGTGCACCTCCAGAGGGCGATCTCGGTCCCCGCCGTCGTCGCGGCCCCCCACGCGTCGACGCACACCCTGGTGTCGCCCAGGCTCTGGATGGTGAGGTCCTCGCGGATCTCCCACTTCTGGCCGTCGTCGTCGACGTCGCACGGCTGGATGGTCAGCCGGGTGGCCTCATCGAAGCCGGCGACGTCGAGACACCTCGCGTCGGTGCCCCCGAACACGACGAGCTGCTTCGCGTCCGTCCACTCCCAGAGCTGTGCGTCTTCGCCGTCGCAGTCCTGAAGAGTGACGATCGTCCCGGTGTCACCGCTCGCGGCGTCGATGCAGCGGTCGCTCGCCACCCCCCTCAGGACCGTCGCGTCTGACTCCGCGGCCACGGCGGGCGAGGTCACGACGACCCCGGCCAATCCGATGACGACCGCCGGCAGCACGGCGGCCGCCGCGCTCATGCGTATGCGTCGTATCAACGTCACGAGTTGTCTCCCTTGACAGAGTGGGTGGTGTGTGACCAGTCACATCACACGGTGTGACTGGTCACACGCATTCTGCAGACTGCCCCCGCCCGCCGTCAATCCCTCAGAGCATAGGGATATGATAACGCTTTCATCTCGCGTGATACCGATTTCAAGAAAGTTCTTGATAACGGTTTCACGCATGTGTATCGTCCCTCGGGACCGCTATCGACGTCGAGGCGACGACCGCACGACATCAACGACGAGGAGTGACGTGACCGAGCTGGTGACCAGTGGCACGACCGAGCTGCTGACATGGGGAACCCCCGCGCTGGAACTGTCGTTCCACTACGGAGACGACTCTCCCGTGCGCCTCGTCCGCGTGGCCGCCGAGGGCGCCGCCTCGGATGTGTACGGCCTGCCGGCCGTCGAGATCGTGACCGCCGACGTCGGGCACCTCCCGGCATCCGGTCGCCTCGCGCACTCCGAGATCGGCACGCGCCTGCGCTACGACTCCCACCACGCGACGCGGACCGACGCCGGCGAGCAGCTCACGATCGTGCAGACGGCCGGCGACCTTCGCGCCGAGCTCCGCCTCGAGATCCGCGACGGTGCGGCCGCGGTCCGCTCCGTCGTGACCGTCGCGAACGACGGCGCGAGCCCGCTGGTGCTTCGCTCGGCGACCTCATGGTCGGCCGGCTTCACCGACCCCGCCGCCGAAGACGTCCTGGGCGGCTGGGAGGTCATCCACGGTGCGAGCGACTGGCTGGGCGAATCGCGCTGGCAGCGCGAGCCGCTGCGCGGGCCCCGCTTCCCCCAGCTCGCCGAGCACCTCACCGGACACAACCCGCGCGGGTCCTTCACCGCGACGTCCACCGGCACGTGGTCGACCGGCGCCGCCATGCCGACCGCTGTCGTCGCCCACGCCGCGCGCGGATTCGCCCTGGCCTGGCAGATCGAGCACAACGGAGCGTGGCGCTGGGAGATCGGCGAGGACACGCTCGGCGGGTACATCGCCCTCGCCGGCCCCACCGACAGCGACGCCGCCTGGACCGAAGTCCTCGCGCCGGGCGCCGGCTTCACCACGGTCCCCGCGACCGTGGCCTTCGGGACCTCCGCCGAAGGCGCCATCGCCGCGCTCACCGACTACCGCCGCGCAGCCCGACGGCCGCACCCCGACAACACCGACATGCCGGTGGTCTTCAACGACTACATGAACACGCTCAACGGCGACCCCACCACCGAGAAGCTGCTGCCGCTCATCGACGCGGCCGCCGAGGTCGGAGCCGACGTCTTCTGCATCGATGCCGGCTGGTACGACGACAGCGGCCACTGGTGGGACTCGGTCGGCGAATGGCTGCCGTCCACCACACGCTTCCCCGGTGGGCTCGGCGAGGTCATCGACGCCATCCGTGACGCCGGCATGGTGCCGGGTCTCTGGCTCGAGCCCGAGGTCGTCGGCGTGCGCAGCCCGATCGCCGACACGCTGCCCGCGGACGCCTTCCTCCAGCGGCACGGCGTCCGGCTGGTGGAGCACCACCGCTACCACCTGGACCTGCGTCACCCGGCGGCGGTCGCGCACCTCGACGGCGTCGTCGACCGCCTGGTCGAGCAGTTCGGTGTGGGCTTCTTCAAATTCGACTACAACATCAACCCGGGCCCGGGCACCGATCTCGACACGGTGAGCGTCGGCGCGGGGCTGCTCGAGCACAACCGGGCTCACCTCGCGTGGCTCGACGGCGTGCTCGAGCGCCACCCGGAGCTGGTGATCGAGAACTGCGCGTCCGGCGCGATGCGCATGGACTTCGCGATGCTCTCCCGCCTGGCGATGCAGTCGACGTCCGACCAGCAGGACTTCGTCAAGTACCCGCCGATCGCGGCATCCGCCCCCATCGCCATGCTCCCCGAGCAGGCGGCGAGCTGGGCCTACCCGCAGCCCGAGATGAACGACGAGGAGCTGTCCTTCTCACTCGTGACGGGCCTCCTCGGCCGCTACTACGTCTCGGGCTACCTCAACCGCATGACCGACGCCCAGCGCGGAATCGTGGCCACCGCGATCCGCACCGCCAAGGAGCTGCGCCCGGCCATCGCCGCCGGACACGCTTTCTGGCCCGCCGGCCTGCCCTCGTGGACGGCGCCCTGGGTGGCGCTGGGCCTCCACGGCCAGGGCGACGACATCCTCTCGCTGTGGCGACGCGGCGCGGAGCGCACGCTGTCGCTCTCGCTGCCCCACCTGCGCGGTCGCGCCGTCGAGGTGACGACCGTCTTCCCCACCGACCTTCCGGAATGGAGCACCGACTGGGACTCCTCCACCGGAACCCTCACCGTACACGCAGGCGATGCGCCCATCGCCGCGCGTACCATCCGCGTCGCCGCACGCCAGACCCGGCTCGCGTAGGCGCCCGCACCAGATCACACTGATCACGAACAAGGAGCAATTCAATGAAGAAGCGAATCCTCGCCGCAGCGGCCCTGACCGCGATCGGCGCGCTCACCCTGGCAGGGTGCTCGGACCCCGGCAGCGGAAGCGGCGGAGAGACCGCGGCCCCCGAGGACTGGCCCGCGCAGGACACCGACCTCAGCGGCGTCAGCCTCACGATCTGGGCCGCGCAGAACTCGAACACCGTCCCCGAGAGCGTCGTGGCCGGCTTCGAGGAGCTCACGGGAGCATCCGTCGAGGTCGTCACGATCCCCGACCCCTACGAGCAGAGCATCCAGACCAAGGTCGCGACCGGCGACAAGCCGGACCTCGCGTTCTGGCAGCCCACCGCGTCGCAGCTGACCGCTCTCAACGCCTCGACCAACCTGCAGTCGCTCGACGGCGCGCCGTGGCTGGACTCGTACAGCCCCGACCTGCGCGACATCACCGGCATCCTGGATGGCACCCGGTACGCGACTCTGATCACCACCCCCGCGGTGGAGGGCGTCTACTACAACAAGCAGGTGTTCGCCGACAACGGCATCACCGAGCTGCCCGGTGACTGGGACGAGTTCCTCGCCGACGCGCGCGACCTCAAGGACGCCGGCGTCACGCCGTTCTTCGACTTCGGCGGCGGCACGCCGTGGGCCACCCAGTGGTGGGTCCAGGTGCAGCTGGCGGATGCCGCGCAGGACGGGCTGTGGGACCGCGTCAACGCCAACGAAGAGACGTTCACCGACCCCACGATCCAGGGCGCGATCGACGAGTACCAGGCGCTGATCGACGAGGGCCTGTTCAACGACAACCTCAAGACGGCGACCTTCGAGGACCAGGGCCCCGCGCTGCTGAACGGCGACGCGGCCATGGTCATCCAGGTGAACTCGTACTTCGGTCTGCTCCAGTCGCTGGCCGACACCGCCGAGCTCGACGAGAAGATCGGGTTCTTCCCGATCTCGCCGTCCGGCAACGTCGGCACGTTCATCCCGGACCAGTCGAACGCCCTCGTGGCCTTCAAGACCGGTGACGCCACGCGCGAAGCCGCTGCCCGCCAGCTGCTGAGCTACTGGCTCGGCGACGGCTACCCCGACTTCGTCGAGGCGCAGTCGACGGTGTCGCTTCAGGACGGCGTGCCCTCGTCGGCCGACGTCCCCCAGGCCCTGCTCGACGTCAGCGCGTCGCTCGGCGGCTCGGTCGGCTCGATGCAGGCCCTCGCGGTGGCCAACCCGGACCTGTACCTGAACCTGGGTGACATGATCCAGGGCACCAAGACCCCGGTCGAGGTGGCCGAGGCCACCCAGGCGCAGTTCGCCGAACTCGCCAAGGCCATCGGTACGCCCGGGTTCTGATCCCGACAGAGTGGGGGTGCCGACCCGAACGGCACCCCCACCCTCCCAGAGAGAGTCATCATGACAACCACACTCGGACTGTCCAAAGGCGCAGCCGACGCCCGAGGGATCAAGGAGTTCCTCCCCTCGGGGAGGGCGAAGAAGGACCACCCGCTGTGGTTCCTGATCCCCGCCCTGATCGTGCTGGTCCTCTTCTTCTTCGTCCCCACGATCTACAACTTCGTCTACGCCTTCACCGACTGGTCGAGCTTCAAGTCCGGCATCAACTTCGTCGGGTTCGACAACTTCGTCTCGCTGTTCTCCAACGGCGCGCTGGTCAACGCCCTCATCGTGACGCTGGTCTACGCGGTGCTCGTCGCCATCTTCCAGAACGTGTTCGGGCTCATCCTCGCGCTGCTGCTCGAGAAGGACACCCGCATCAACCGCATCATCCGCGTCGCGTTCTTCATCCCCGTGATCATGTCGGCTCTCGCCGTCGGCTACATCTTCCAGGCGATGCTCAAGCCCGAGGGCGCGCTCAACGAGATCCTCGGTTTCTTCCTCGGCCGCACGGTCGAGATCGCGTGGCTCGGCAGCACCACCTGGACGATCGTCGTGGTCGCCCTGATCCACGCGTGGAAGTGGATGGGGCTGTCGATGCTCATCTACCTCGCGGGTCTGAAGACGATCAGCGACGACGTCCTCGAAGCGGCGCGCCTCGACGGAGCCGGCTGGTGGACGACGTTCCGCACGATCCGCTTCCCGCTCCTCGCTCCCGCCGTCACCTTCAATGTGGCCACGGCCCTGCTCGGCTCCATGAACGGATTCGACATCGTCCAGGCCACGACGGCCGGCGGCCCCGGCGGGACCACCGAACTCCTGAACATCTTCATCTTCCGCACCTTCGGGCAGGGACTGTTCGCCCAAGCCACCACGATGAGCCTCGTGCTCTTCCTGACGGTCACGCTGCTGGCGTTCCCCGTCATCCGCATCCTGCGCAAGCGAGAGGACGTGCTATGAGCACCGAAACCGCTGTCGCCATCGGCGTCGTCGCTCCGCGCGGCACCGGCCGGGTCCGCCCCCGGCGCCGATTCCGCGACCTCATCCAACCCACGGTGGCGATCCTCACCGCCTTCCTCCTGCTCGGCATCCCGTTCTGGCTGGTGATCATCACCGCCTCCAAGAACCAGGCCGAGGCGTTCAACCCGAACCTGTCGCTGCCCACCGAATGGCAGCTGTGGGACAACCTGGTGACGGTCTTCACCGACGGCGAGATGCTCGCAGCGTTCGGGGGCAGCCTGCTCGTCATGGTCCCCTCGGTGTTCGGCGTGCTCATCCTCGGGTCGATGGCGGCGTGGATCCTCGGGCGCCGCGCCTCCAAGCCGCTCGCCTTCGTCTACGCCCTCGCCATCAGCGGCATCGTGCTGCCGCCGGCGGTCGTCACGATCGTGCTGCTGCTGCGTCAGCTCGGACTCGCCGGCACGGCGGTCGGCATGATCGCGGTGTACATGGGCATGTACCTCTCGACGGTGATCTTCTTCGTCACCGGGTTCGTGCGGACGATCCCCGTCGAGCTCGAGGAGGCGGCCCGCGTCGACGGCGCCTCACCGTTCCGCGTGTTCTGGACGATCATCCTGCCACTGCTCGTCCCGGTGCTCGCGACGGCGACGATCCTCATCTGCCTCTACATCTGGAACGACGTGTTCTACGCGCTGTTCGTGATCGGCGGCCGGCTCGACACGCTGCCCCTGAACCTGTACCAGGTGGCGAGCGCCGGGCTGTACCTGCAGAACTGGCACCTGATCTTCGCGTATATCATCCTCATGAGCCTGCCGCTGCTGATCACCTTCATGATCGCCCAGCGGAAGATCATCTCGGGGATCACCAGCGGCGCCGTCAAGTGAGCACGGAACCAGCCGCGAGGCGGAGCGGACGAATGACGAACGGAACCAAGCCGGCGACGATCGCCGACGTGGCTGCCCGGGCTGGAGTCTCGGTGCCGACGGTCTCGCGCGTCCTCACCGGCGCGGCTCGGGTGAGCCCCGCCAAGCGCGAGCTGGTCGAGGCCGCGATCGCCGAACTCCACTACCGCCCCAGCGCGGCCGCGCGCGTCCTCGTGTCGCGCAAGGCGCAGGTGATCGCCGTCATCGCCGGCGATACGTCCCGCTACGGGTACGCGGAGGCGATCCGCGGGATCGAGGAGGACGCCCGCGCGGCCGGCTACACCGTCATGATCACGGTGGTCGAGACCGCCGACGACGACGAGGTCGATCGCGCCATCTCGGCGACGCTGACGCAGCCGCTCGCGGGCGCGGTCGTGCTGAAATTCGACGCACCCGGTGTCGCGGCGCTGTCCCGGCTTCCCGCAGACGTCCCGGTCGTCGCGCTCTCGGGTGTCCGCGACACCGCGGTCCCGCAGGCCGTGCTGGATGAGACGCGCGCCGCCGAGGAGCTCACGGACTACCTGCTGGGGCTCGGCCACCCGACCGTCCACCACGTCCGCATCCCCCCGTCGCGCCGCGAGGACGGACGGACGACGGGGTGGCGTCGGGCCCTGCGCAAGGCGGATGCCGCCATCCCGCCGACCTTCGACTCGACCTGGGACCCGCGCGACGCCGTCGACGTCGGAACGCAGATCGCGAAGGATCCCGCCGTCACGGCCGTGTTCTGCGGGAACGACGAGATCGCGATGGGCGTCATCCGCGGCATCGCCGATGCGGGGCTGCGGGTGCCCGAGGACGTCTCGGTCGTCGGCTTCGACAATCACCCGCTCTCGGGTCTGTGGTCCCCGCCGCTCACCACCGCGGAGCAGGACTTCGCCGGGCTCGGACGTCGGGGCCTGCAGCTCCTCTTGAAGGAGATCGACGGCGAGGAGAGCAAGCGGTACTCGTCCGAGCGCCCGCCGTTGGTGATCCGGTCGTCGGCGGCAGCGCCGAATCCTCAGCGCGTCAGCGCTGCGGCATCCGGCCACGTCGCCGAGAGCGCCTGACCGGCCGCTGCGCCCGCCGCACGCGGAAGTCAGGCGGGGGCCTGCAGCACGAGCGCGCGCGAACTCACGCCCCACGTGGTGATGACCGTGTCGAGGCGCCGTCGGTAGGTCGATGGCAGGTGCGGCTCGAGGTCGACGGGCCGGCACCCGCCGGTGACGTGCGGATCGATCCGCCAGGCACCGTTCCACATCGCCGAGACGGCGCGCGAGACGCCGCGCGCTCCGTGCGTCAGGCTCGCGACGGCGATCAGCCTGCCAGGGCGCAGAACGCGGTCGGCCTCGGCGAAGAAGGCATCGGTCGCCTCGGGTGAGTACAGATCGAGCACGTACACGGCGAGCACGCGGTCCACGCTGTGGTCCGCGATCGGCCACGGAGAGCGCCCGTCGACGAGCCGGACCTCGGCGCGATCCGCGAACGGCTCGACCGCCCGGCGCGTCCGCTCCACCATGGCGGGGCTGACGTCGAGGCCCAGATACGTGGCGGCGGCGGGCAGCCGGTCGCCGAGCAGGGATGCCGCGAGCGATCCCGTGCCGCATCCGATCTCGACGACGCCCCGGGCAGAGCCGAGCTCGGCGGCGTCGAGCATGACGCCCATCGCCTCACGCTCGTAGAAGCCTCCCAGGTCCTGCCACCGCCCGATGCGGTCGTACACCCGGGCGGCCTGCTCGGGTTCGAGGTAGCGGTGACGGCGGGACACGCCCTCACCGTACGCCGAACGCCCCGGGACTTCCGGCTCGTCAGCGCGAAGGTCGCCGGCATCCTGGGCAACGCGCGAACGCGCGAACGCGCGTGATGGATCCCACCATATGGTCGGACCACTTGTGTGGTCTGACCACAGGGTGTAGTCTGACCACAGACGCTCTCGAGAGGGACCTCCACCCGAGAGAACAAGAGCGGGCGCCCCGCCGGATCGGGACACCTTCACAAGAGGAGTACGACAATGTCGAAGAACTTCGTCGAGATCGAATCGCAGGTCATGGACGGGATGAAGGCCCTCTCGGCCGCGATCCCCGGAACCATCAACGGATTCGCCACCATGCACAAGAAGGCCCTCGCCGACGGCGCCCTCGACGCCGCCACCAAGGAGCTCATGGCCCTCGCGATCGCGATCGCCATCCGCTGCGAAGGCTGCATCGCCTGCCATGTCAAGGACGCCCTCAAGGCCGGCGCCACCCCCGAGCAGGTCAACGAGACCATCGGCGTCGCCATCCTCATGGGCGGCGGCCCCTCCGTCGTCTACGGCGGAGAAGCCCAGACCGCCCTCGCCCAGTTCCAGGCCACCAACGCCACAGAGGCCGCCCTCGTCGGCTGACCCGCACCCGGCAACCGCAAGAGGGGTGTCGCTGCATCTGCAGCGACACCCCTCTTGCGTCCGTTCGGAACCCTACGCGTCGATGACGAGGCGCCTGCTCAGCGCCCGAGAGACGCAGATCATCATCGTGCCGGTGTCCCGTCCGCATAGGACGTCGTCCCGATGGTCGACGTTCCCCTCGATGACACGGGTCTCGCACGTGCCGCAGATCCCTTCCTCGCAGGACCCGAACACATCCCCGCCTGCCTCCTCGGCCACCGCGAGGATGGACTGACCCGGCTGCACCTGAACCGTGACCCCGGTGCGGGCCAGATGCACCTCGAAGGCCTCGTCATCGGGGCGGACGATGTCGGCGCTCTTGTCCGCCGCTGCGGCGAACCGCTCCATATGCCCGTCTCGGTCGTGCATGAGACAGGCCTGCTCGAACTGCTCCATCATCCCGGCCGGGCCACAGCAGTACAGCCCTGCGTCGGTGGGGGCGCCGGCGATGACGGCATCCAGATCGAGTCGCGCCCCCTCCTCGCGGGCATACAGGGCGATACGCGGACCGTGCTGATCGACGAGCGCGTCGGCGTACGCCATCGACGAGATCGAGCGGCCCGCATAGTGCAGTACCCACGGGGCGCCGGACGCCTCGGCGTGCGCGATCATCGGCAGCAATGGCGCGATGCCGATGCCGCCGGCGACGAACACGTAGTGATCAGCGGCATCCAGCGGGAAGTGATTGCGGATGGCGAGGATGCGCACCGAAGTGCCGACGGCCAGGTCATGGACGGCGCGCGATCCGCCGCGGCTCTCCTGCTCACGAAGCACCGCGATGCGCAGACGTCGCCGGTCATCGGGGTCTCCGCACAGCGAGTACTGGCGGATGATGCCGCCCGGGAGCTCGATGTCCAGGTGCGCGCCCGGCTCCCACTGGGGAAGATCGTCGGCCGTCGTTCTGATCGTGACCGCCACGACCTCGTCGGCGACACGGACGCTGTCCTCGACGACGGCTGCCAGGTCGAGGCGGGCGGGGATGATTGCCTCGATCGTCATCGCGCAGCCTGCACGTCCGACCGCACGGCCTGGAGGAAAGGCGTCGCCCACACCCGGTCCGGCGGCACCATCGAGCTCTCAGAGGCGAGTTCGGCGAGGATCCTGCGGTACTCCACCGTCATCCGGTCGGTGCGCGTGTGCATCTCGGTCTGGATCTCGAGGGGGAACTCCGGACGGATCGACTGCAGCAGATTCAGATCCTCATCCTGGATCTGGCGGTCGAGCGCGACGATGCCCGCCTGCTTCTCCGCATCCGGGTCGTCGTTGCGCGCGATGAACTGGCAGAAGAGCGTGTTCTCGTCGTCGATCGGCGTGGCGACCTTCATCAGAACGTGGTTGACGCCGTTCTCGTATTCCATGCGGTCGCGGAAGACGAACGGCTGGATGAGTTCGGAGTTCGTCACACGCTCGGTGTACTCGCCCTCCAGGCCGATGTTCTTGCGCAGGGCGTCGGTGACGCGCGCGCGATACGTGACCCGCGAGGTGAGGTGGTGGCCTTCGCGCGTCACCACCATGTTGTTCATCTTCGGCGCCGACGAGTCGCCGATCGTGTTCTTGTGCGTCCAGGCCACGTGCGAGACATCGAGCGCGTTGTCGATGATGCGCGGCGCCGATGCGTTCCAGGTCTCGAGGATCTCGAAGATGACCGTGTATGAGGGGTCCTCGGCCTCAGGAAGCTCCGGGATGTTCGCGCGTGGCATGCCGGGGCACACCCAGACGAACCCGTACTTCTCCTGGACGAGGACCGACAGCGCGCGGGCGCGCGGCGGAATCGGCTTGTCGTCATCGTTCTGCGGGATGCGGGTGCAGGCGCCGGTCGGGTCGAACGACCACCCGTGGTAGGGGCACACGATGTCACCGTTCTCGACCCAGCCCTGCGAGAGGCGTGATCCGCGGTGGGGGCACTCGTCGAGTGCGGCGCCGACGAGTCCCTTGCGGCCTCGCCAGATGACGTAGTCGTCGCCCAGGAGTCGCACCCGGGCGGGCTTCGTGGTGATGTCGGCCGAATAGGCCACGATATACCAGAACTCTTTGAGAGCGGGAACCTGGCTGACGAGCATCGGTCTCTGCCTTTCCTGTTCGTTCTTATTCGGTGTCGCCGCTCGGGAGGCGGCTGGGTTCGTGAATGGGGAGAGGGGCGAGGCGAGCGGCCCAGTCATGCGCCTCGCCGGTCCTCCGGGCGGCGGTCACGATCGGGAACACCTCCGTGCTGTGGTCGCCGACTGCGCGCACCGCATATCGCAGCGCCCCGCGGTCGTCGTGTCCTGCGCGGATCGCACCGTCGACGACGGACGCGCCGAGCGTGTCATCGAGCGCGGCCACTCCGAGCGCGAGGCGCTCGGAGTGCAGGAAGACGTCGTCCGCGCCGATGGTCGGCAGAGGGTCCGACTCGTCGCCCGCCGCGCCCCACACGAGCCCCCCGGCCACGCTCGTGCGGAGGACCGCCACACTGCCCATCCCGCGCGGGACGAGATTCTCCCCCAGCGCGGGGATCCGGGCGCACGCGCCGGCACGGTCGTACGACCACCCGTGGTAGCCGCATTCGAGGACCTCGCCGGACGGGCCGGGTGCGACCTTTCCCGCCGAGAGCGGCACCCGCCGGTGCGGGCAGACGTCGTAGAGCGCCGCGATCTCTCCGTCGAGGCGCACGAGCGCCCACGGCAGACCCGCCGCCGTCACCGGAACCGGGATCGGAGCAGCGCGATCGACCTCCGCCGCGTGCACCAGCGGGATCCATCCACCCCCTCCGTGCCCGATCCCCTCGACCGCGGCCTGCACCGGGAAGCTCATGCGGGCACCTCCTCTCGTGCGCCCGCCTGGGCGAGACCGCATTCCTCGAGGAAGTCGAGCATCGTCCGGCGCATCTCGACGCTTGCGCGATCGGCCCGTGTGTGGAACTCCGCACGCACCGTCAAGCACAGGCGAGGGTCGGGCATGCGCGAGACGATCGTGAGGTCCTCGTCGAGGACGCGACGGGAGAACGTCACCTGCTCGTCGAGTCCGGGGTCGGTCCGCGGGACGATGACGGTGACATACACGCGGGTCGACGCCGCCGATTCGGGCTGGCACACGATCGTCGCGGCGGCGCGCTCGCCGTCACCCGGGAAGTACATCTGCAGATGGCAGATGTACGGCGGCCAGTACGTGTACGTCGCGATCCGGCGCTCGCCCAAGCCGCCTTCGCTGTTGCGCCGTCCCTCCTGGATGATCGTGTCGTGCTCGAGTTGCACGAAGTCGCCTCGGGCGGTGATGCGGTACCCGTCGTCCGTCACGGGTCGGGATCGCCCGAAGGACTGCCGGTGCAGATACGAGAAATGCGTCACGTCGAGGAAGTTGTCGATGACGATGCCGGCCGCCACGTGCGTCTGACGGGTGAGCACGTCGGACTGATACGCGTCGTCGAACCACTCGGGGTAATCCGGGATCGGCGCGATGGGCGGCTCCAGCGCCGCCCACACGAGTCCGTACCGTTCGGCGACGTCAGCCGCTGTGTCGTCGAGGATGACGATCGGATCGGCGGCGTCCGCCGATGTGCCGTGGCCGGGCCACATCCGGCTACCGGCGCGCCGCACACAGACCGTCTGGCCGAGCAGCGTCGCGGTCCAGGGTTCCTCCCCGATGTCCTGCGCGCGCCCGATCGGATGCCAGGCACGGCGCAGGCGCGGATCGTCGTTGTCGAGCAGGATCGGCGTATTGTCCGCCACGAGTCGCCTCCCAGATACTTCGCGCCTTTAGTATTCGGATACTTAAGGCCTTCAGCGTTTAAGGTAGGACGCACCTGTTACACCGGTGTTTCGATCTGTCGCGAACCCCGTGAAGATGGAGGAGACGACGTGAACGAACCCGACACGGGTCGACCCGACGAAGGCGACCAGACCGCGGATCGGGACTTCCGGGAGGCACTTCGCTCACACTCCGCCGGGCGCAGTCTCGGCTTCATGCTGTGGCACACCACGCTGCGCTGGCAGCGCGGTGTCGATGCGGCCCTCGCGCCGTTCTCGCTCACACACGGGCAGGCGCTGCTGCTGACCTCGGCGTGGTGGCTCGCCCGCGCCGGAGGGGTGCCGAACCAGCGTCAGGTCGCCGACCACGCCGGCGTCGGCGAGGTGATGGCGTCGCAGATCATCAAGGTCCTCGAACGCAACGGACTCATCGAACGGACCACGCACCCCGACGATCCGCGTGGGAAGGCCCTGTCGGTCACCGATCGCGGTCGCGAGGTCGCCGAGCACGCGGTGGTCGCGCTCGATGGGTGGGACGCCCAGTTCTTCGCCTCTGTGGACGAGCCGCAGACCGTCCTGGCGGCACTGCAGCGGCTCGCCGGCCGGGCACCCCAGTCCTCCTGACCAGCTCCTCAGGCGGCTTGTGCGAGCCAGGCGTCGATTCCGGTCAGACCTCGCGCGACCACGTCAGCCGGTGCCGCCGATGCCTGGAGCGAGGTCCGCGCGAACTGCGCCAGCGCCTGGTCGTCGAAGCCGAATGCGGCGCGGCAGAGCTCGTACTCGCTGAGCACATCGCACCCGAAGCTGACGGGGTCGTCGGCGTTGATGCTGATCCGCAGACCCGCGGCGACGAGCTGAGGCAGGGGGTGCTCGGCGAGCGAGGGCACCGACCCGAGCACGACGTTCGATGTGGGGCAGACATCCAGACATACTCCCCGCGCGCGCACGAGGTCGACGACTGCAGGATCCTCGATGACGCGGATGCCGTGCTGGATGCGGTGAGCACCGAGGTCCTCGATGCTGCGCCGGACGGAGTCCGCGCCCGCCAGCTCCCCCGCGTGGGGCACTCGGAGCAGGCCGGACCCGTTGATCTCGCCGAATGCGTCCCGGAAGGCTTCGGCGGGGAATCGGGACTCGTCGTTGTGCAGTCCCAGCGCGACGACGCCTCGCCCTTCCCAGCGCCGCGCGATGCGCGCCTGCTCGAGCGCCTGCTCGACCGGCTCGTTGCGATTGATCGCCAGGAGCCACCCGATGCCGACGCCGGTGGCGACGGTCGCGTCGCGCCCCGCGTCGACGAGGAGCTCGAGAGTCGCCTCATCGGGGCCGATGAAGCGACGGTGCAACGGCAGCCACACCGCGGGCTCGATCCACACGCATCCGTGCGCGGCGGCGTCCTCAGCCATTTCGTGGACCATGCGCCGAAGCTGGTCCGGTGTCCGCATGACATCGATGGCCGCCTGGCACAGCTCATCGAACTCGATGAAGGATCGGAAGTCGGTCATGCGCGGGGTCGGCCGCCCGAGCTCCTCGGCGAACTCGTCGAGGGTGCTCTGCCGCACGGTCTCTTCGAAGTGGACGTGCAGGTGGGCCTTCGGGAGTCGAGCCAGCGCTCGGATGTGTTCATGCACGGGCGAACTCCTTCCCTACCGCCGCCGGAGCGGTGCCCCGCCCGACGAACGTCGCGAGCGCGATGAGCGCCAGGACGTACGGCATCGCCTGCAGGAGCTCATGAGGGATGTCGGGCGCGACGATCTGCGAGCGCAGCGCGATGGCCTCTGCGAAGCCGAACACGACGCAGGCGGCCACGCCGGGCCAGACGCGCCACTTGCCGAACACGAGCGCCGCGAGGGCGAGGTATCCGCGACCCTGTGTCATGTTGGCCTGGAAGGCATCCAAGACGACGATCGACAGGTACGCTCCGCCGAGCGCCGCGAAGACGCCCGAGAAGGTGACCGCGAACAGGCGCGTGCGCACCACGTCGATGCCGGCGGAGTCGGCGGCCTCGGCGGATTCTCCGCATGCCCGGACGCGCAGCCCGAGGTCGGTGTGGAAGAGCACCCACCACACACCGACGACGAGGACGATCGTCCCGTAGTCGACGAGCGAGAGCTCGCCGAAGAGCGGCCCGACGACCGGGAGCGCCGAAAGTCCGGGAATCTCGATCGATGGGATCTTCGCCACCCCCGGCGAGATCCCGTCGACACCCCAGATGATGGGAACGAGCGCAGCGGTCAAGCCCGCGCCCACGAGGTTGATGGCGGTGGACGCGACGACCTGGTTTCCGCGCAGCGTGACGGTGAGGAAGGCCAGGAGTCCGCCGGAGACCACTCCGGAGACTCCGGCGGCGAGAAGGCCGAGCCAGGCGTTCCCGATGAGGAACGAGAACACCACCGCCGTGAGCGCTCCACCGAGCATCATGCCCTCGAGCCCGATGTTCATCACCCCGCTGCGCTCGCTGATCAACCCGCCGAGCAGGGGAAGGATGATCGGAACGGCGAGGTGGATCGCGGCGATCACCAGCGAGATCGTGAAGATGCTCATCGGTTCGACTCCATCTCGGCGAGACTGCGCGACATCTCTTCGTTCTCGTCCGCGAGCGGCGGCGGCAGAGCGGTGTCGATCGCATGATCGAGTTCGCCGCCTCGTGCGGGCCGACGTGCACGCCAGGCGCGCAGCAGACGGAGGACTGCCGGCTGCGCGGCGACGAAGGCGACGACCAGTCCTGAGATGACGCCGACCATCTCGCGACTCATCCCCGCCTGTGCCTGCAGGTACACCGCGCCGGAGTCGAGCGTGCCGAAGAACAGCGCCGCGACGGCGATGCCGATCGGCGCCAGCGCGCCGAGGAGCGCGACCGCGATCGCGTCGAATCCGTACCCGGGCGAGAACGCGTCGTAGTAGCGCCCGAACAGCCCGAGCACCTGAACCGCGCCCGCGATCCCCGCGAGACCCCCGGACAGCAGCATCGCGCGCACGACCGTCCCGGCGACGGAGACCCCCGCGCTCTCAGCGGCGGAGCGATTCGCGCCCGTCAGCCGGAGCCCGAAGCCGAACGGGGTGCGATGCAGGACCCAGGCGAATGCGACGACGAGGATGATCGCGATGATGAGTCCCGCGTGCAGGCGCGTGCCGGGCATCACGACCGGAAGTCGCGCCTCGTCGATGATCTTCTCGGTGGCGGACGGCTGCGTCTCGGACACGAAGGGTCCGCTGGGAGACACCAGGAAGGTGGACAGGCTGAACGCGACGTAGTTCATCATGATGGTCGTCACGACCTCGTGCACACCGCGGAAAGCCTTCAGCAGCGCCGGCACGAGCGCCCACAGGGCGCCGGCCGCGGCACCGCCCAGCATGCACACGACGAGTAGAGCGGTCCCCGGCAGTGGGAGCGTCGCGCCGATGATCCCCGCGGCCAGGGCGCCGACGACCAACTGCCCCTCCACACCGATGTTGAACAGGCCCGCGTGGAAGGCGAGCGCGACCGCGAGGCCGGAGATCAGCAGCGGCGTCGACTGGACCAGCGTTTCGGCGATCGCTGCGGGCGACCCCCAACTGCCGACGACGAGCGCCTCGAGCGCAAGATCGCCGTCGGCTCCCGACAGGTAGATGAGAGGGAGCGACACGAGCAGCGCGACCCCGACCGTGATCGCGAATGAGGCCGTCTTCGCGGCGATCGTTCCCGAGGAGGCTCCGGCCCGGGCGAGGAACTCCGCGCGCCAGTCGCCGGACCCGAGTCGGTTCCCCGTCGTGATCTCGCGGAGCAGGTGCTCGTCCATGCGCACGTTGTGGTGGCTCCGGGGCTTGGTCGCTCTCATGCGGCATCCTCCTGCGATCGGGCACCCGACATCCACTCACCGAGCTGCTGCTGGTCGGCCTCGTCGATGCCCACTTCGCCCACGATGCGGCCCTGGCGGATCACGACGATGCGGTCGGCGATCTCGAACACCTCGGCGAGGTCGAGGCTGAGCAGGAGGACGGCCGCGCCACCCTCGCGCAGTCGCAGGAGCGACTCGTGCACCGCCGTCGTGGAGGCGATGTCGAGTCCGCGCGTGGGCTGGGCTGCGATCATCAACCGCGGTGCTCGAGCGAGTTCTCGGCCCACCACCAGCTTCTGCTGATTCCCGCCGGACAGGCTGGCGATCGGCACGTCCGGTCCCGCGGCTCTCACACGCTGGTCGCGGATCAGAGCAGCCGCGAAGCGGCGGCGCCGACGATGCGAGAGCCACAGCGCGCTGGCCGCGAACGGCTCACCCGTGGTGAATCCGATGGACGCGTTGTCGATGAGCGAGAGCTCGTCGGCCACGGCCCGCTCGTGCCGATCCTCCGGGATGTGCGCAATCCCGGCTCCGAAGCGGCGGCGGGTCGTCGAACGCGTGATGTCGACTCCGTCGAGCTCGACGATCCCGCCGGTCGGCCGAGCGAGCCCGGTGAGCAGATCGACGAGCGTGCCCTGGCCGTTGCCCTCGACACCGACCACGGCGAGGATCTCTCCCCCGTGCACGTCGATGTCGATCGGCCCGAACCGCTCGCCCAGGGTCAGGCCGCGCACGCGCAGCGCCGCGGGAAGCCCCAGCGTGGTTCGCTCGGGCACGCTCGGCCGGGGCCTGCCGATCATGAGCTGGACGAGGTCGGCTTCGAACGCCGCACGCCCAGCGGCGCGGTCGTCCTCCGCGATCTCGCGCGAGCCGACGCGCCGACCGTCGCGAAGGACCGTGACCGCATCGCACAGCCGCATGATCTCGGGCAGTTTGTGGCTGATGAGGATGACGGTCGTCCCGTCGGCGCGCAGCCGCTCCAGAAGGCGATACAGCTCCTCAGCCTCGGGCGGCGACAGGGCGGCGGTCGGCTCGTCGAGGACGAGCGTCGTCGCCCCCGCCCACAGGGCCTTGACGATCTCGACCTTCTGCCGCGCTCCGACGGAGAGGTCCTCGCACCGCGCGTCGGGGTCGAGCCCGAAGTCGAAGCGATCTGAGAGCTCACGTGTGCGCTCGCGCGCGGCCGCGAGGTCGAGGCGGCCGACGCTCCGGCGCCAGCGGCCGCCGGGGCCTCTCCCGAGAATGAGGTTCTCGGCCACGGTGAAACGACCGATGAGACTGAAGTGCTGCTGCACCATGCCGATCCCGCGGGACAGAGCATCGGCGGACGAGCGCAATTCCACGCGCACCCCTCCGATTTCGATGGTCCCGTCGTCGGGTCGCACCATGCCGAAGAGCACCTTCATGAGCGTCGACTTCCCGGCGCCGTTCTCCCCGAGCACGCCGTGGATCGAGCCGGCAAGGACCGTGAGATCGATGTTCTCGTTGGCGGCGACGGCGCCGAAGCGCTTGGTGATTCCGGTGAGCCGGATGGCGGGATCGGTCATGGGATCTCTCTCTGCAGAGGCCGGAGGGGGCCGCGACGGCGACCCCCTCCGGCTCTTCGGGTCAGAGCGTCGGGGCGCTGAAGCCCTCGAGCTCCTCGGGAGTGGCCGGCGGCACGAGCGAGCCGTCCGTGATCATCGCGGTGGCGGCGTCGACCTTGTCCAGGATGTCGGACGAGATGTCGTCCAGGTTCTCCTGGCAGAGGCCCACCGCTCCATCAGCGAGGCCGAGCTGCACGGTGCCGCCCTCGAAGGTGCCGTCGACGGCGGCGGTGTTCTCCCGAAGGACCGTGCCGGCGACGTCCTTGACGGCCGAAGTGAGGAAGTTCTCGGGCGCGAGGGCGATCTTGCAGGTGTCGGTGCTGACCACCCAGTTGCCCGAGCCGAGCTCCTCCGCGGCGTCGAACACGCCGATTCCGCTGCCGCCGGCGACCTCCATGACGATGTCGGCGCCCTGATCGTAGAATCCGAGCGCGAGCTCCTTGCCCTTCGCGGAGTCGCCGAAGCTGCCGACGTATGCCGGCGTGACGACCGCATCCGGGTTGACGGCGGCGACCCCCGCGACGAAGCCGGAGTAGAAGCGCAGCACGGCGGGGATCTCCATGCCGCCGACGAAGCCGATCTCGTCCGTCTCGGTGGTCAGCCCCGCGACGATTCCGGTGAGGAAGGACGCCTCCTGCTCCTTGTAGAGAACTCCCGCGACGTTCGCGAGCGGCTCTCCGTCGGCATCGAGCGCCTCGGAGTCGATGATCGTGAACAGCGAGTCGGGGTTCGCTTGGGCGACCTCCACGATCGCGTCGGCGAGCAGGTATCCCACGGCGGTCGTGACGGTCGAACCCGTCGTGACCGCCTGCTGCAGGTTGGTGACGTACTGCGACTGGTCGGACGACTGCAGCACCTGAGCCTTCCCGCCGAGTTCTTCGGCACTCTGGTCGATGCCGAGCTTCGCGAGGTCGTTGAAGCCCTGATCGCCCAGTCCCGCCTGGTCGGTGACCATCGTCCACACGTAGTCGGTGGTCGAGGCGTCGTCGGCGGTGTCGCCGGCGGTCACCGCGCTGGAAGCGCAGGACGTGAGGGCGAGTGCGCCGGCGGCAAGCAGGCTCAGCGCGGCGAGGGCAGTGTGGCGCGATCGGGCGCGCCGGGTGTTCATGGTCACGGATGCTCCTTCGGGTCGTTCGGGGAACCGGAGTTGAGGATGAGGTGGTGCGATGAGGTGGTGCGGGTAGCGCTGACGGACGGCATCATTGACCCGCCCATCCCGTGAACGCGCCGAGCCGGGATCCAGCCCGGGGCTCGCGCGCACGTTCCATGGCGATCGCGACCGCGTCGTCGGGATCGGAGACGAAGCTCAGAGGGGTGACCTTGCGATCGTCGAGCCACTCGCCGTCGGTGACGGCGTCGCGCAGGCGATCCGCCCAGCCGGTCGTGCCCTCGACGACGACGACCGGCACACCGGAGTCGTAGGCGATGGTCACCTCGTTGAGCGTGCCGACGCCGCCGCCGACCATGACGATCGCATCGCAGCAGCGCGCGGTCAGCACATTCCGCATGGTTCCCATGCCCGTCGGGAAGACGAGCGAGACATAGGGATTGGCCTTCGCGGGGTCAGCGTAGGGCAGGAACCCGATGGTCAGCCCCCCGGCCTCGAACGCGCCCTTGCACGCCGCTTCCATGACGCCGCCCGTACCGCCTGAGACGAGCGCCGCCCCGGATGCGGCCACACCGCGTCCGACGCGTTCGGCCGCTTCCAGCACGTGGGCAGGAAGGTACTCCCCCTCGCGCCAGCTCCGTCCGATGACACCGATCTTGATCACTGGATGCCTCCTTGCAGCACGTCGACGTGGGGGTGCGCCGCGGCCCGGAGCTCGTGCGCCCGGGCCTCGACCTCGCTCGGTGCGACATCGAGCAGGTCGAGCGGATCGGTGACGGAGACGGCGAACGACGCCGCAGCCGCCCCGAGCGCCGCAGCGGCGACGATGTCCAGCCCTCGAGCGCGCCCCGCGAGGAAGCCTCCGCAGAACGCGTCCCCGGCACCTGTCGGATCGATGGGCTCGTCAGGGTGGGCGGGAACGAGCCAGCGCTCCGCACCATCGACGATGAGGACGCCATCCGCACCGGCTTTGAGGACGATCGTGCCGGCTCCTGAGTCGCGCAGCCGCACGATGACCGCGTCGATGGTCGCGTCGGGGTCGATGACGTCGAAGTCCGACGTGCTCGGCAGGAAGTAGTCGATGTCACCGACGGTGTGCTCGAGTCGCTCGTAGGGCGCGTCGAGCAGGTCGGAACGCGCCGGGCAATCGGTCTGCAGCGTGCCACGGGCGCCTGAGAGATGCGCGACCATGGCCCGGTGACGGACGAGCGGCAGCAGTGGCAGATGCCAGTGGGCGATCTCGTCGAGCCAGGCATCCGGCACAAGAGCGGGCGTCGGGGCGCCGAGGGCCAGGGTCTCCGGGTCCGTGGTGGTGTCGATGAACTGCGCCCGAGTCGCCGCATCCATGCCTGCGAGCATGTGCGCGGGAACGGGCTGGAGCCGTCCCCCGTCGGGAAGGTGCGCGAACGTCAGGCGAACCGGGTGCGCACGATCGATGCGCGCCACCGCCGACGTATCGATGCCGGCCGACTGCAGCCGCTCGACGACCTCGCCGGGGTAGTCGTCGCCGACCACCGTGACGATCCGGGGCGCGACACCCGAGATGAGCGCCCCCAGGCTCGACCACAGGGCGTTCCCGCCGACCTTGCCGGTCAGGGGCCTGCCGTCGGGAGCGATCACGCTGTCGAAACTGAACGACCCGCAGATCGCGACGGGGGTGGGAGTGCTCATGACTCCCATATTGTTCATTGTTGAGCAATGAACAAAATTGAGCCGAACATGTTTACACGGCGTTTACGTTGGTAATCTTCGTGTCACAAGCCGGAGTCCCGGATAGACAAAGATAGGTCTGAAGAGGAGGTCGTGCATTGTCCGACGAACCAGCGCTCTCGGTGCGCCCCGTCCGCGACCGACGCCCGCTGTCGGTGCAGGTGTACGACCGCCTGGTGGAAGCGCTCCGCGAGAACGGCCACCCGGGCGACCCGATCGCGCCGGAGATCGAGCTCGCCGCCCAGCTCGGCGTGAGCCGCACCGTGCTGCGCGAAGCGCTGCGCCTGCTCGAAGAGGACGGCATCATCGAGCGAGGCGCGGATCCGCGCCGTCGCCAGCTGGCGCACCCGAGCGCCCGGCCACCGGCCTTCAACGCCCCGCTCGAGGAGATGCTCCGCGCGACCGGGCGGATGCGGGTCGACGTCGTCCGGACGGAGCGACTGACCTCGACGAACTGGAGTCGCGTGCTTCTCGAGCTCGACGACGCCGAAGACGAGCTGCTGTGCCGCGAGAGCCTGTTCCACGTCGACGGCGAGCCGGTCGCCTCCGCGGTCGAGTTCGTGCCGACGCGAGAAGGCGCCGTCCCCCTCGCGCTCGTCGACCGGGCCGACGGCGCACCTCAGACTCTGCTCGCCAGCCTCGGCGCCCAGTTCCGGGCGCGGTGCGTCCCGTCACTGTGGCGGATGGGAGCGGCCGGCTCAGCGGGCTCGCGCACGGGGTTCAAGCAGGTGCCGCGCGGGCATCTGACGAGCCTCACGACGGTGCTGAGCAAGAGCGGGAGGCCGGTGTTCCTCGCGAAGTACCTCATCCGGCTGGACGCTGCGGTCCTGGTCGTGGGCGAGGATCCGGACGGACCCGACCCACTCACGCTCGACAGCCTCTAGACCCACCCGCTCGCTATGGCGCTAGCGTGCCGAACGACGCCGCGCGTCCGGCGCGAGCGCCGGGGGTGTCCAGCCTTCGTTGCGTGGGTCGAGGCTCGTCCCGGGCGGGATGATCTCGTCGATCGCATCGAGCACGCCCGGGTCGAGGGTGGTCTCCGCCGCCAGGAGGAGATCGTCGAGCTGATCGACCGTGCGCGGACCGATGAGCACAGAGGAGATTCCGGGATGCTCCTGGGCCCAGCCCAGGGACATCGCCGTGAGGCTCATGCCGGCAGAGTCCGCGACAGCCGCCAGACGCTCCGTCGCGGTCAGCTTGGCTTCGTCGTCCGCCCGCACGAACGGATTGCCGGATGCCGCGCGACTGGATTCGGGTACGGCTACGCCGCGGCGATACTTCCCCGTCAGCCATCCGCCGTTCAAAGGCCCCCACGCGATCACACCCACCCCGTGGGCCTGAGCGGTCGGGAGCGCCGCACGCTCGATGCCGCGCACGAGGATCGAGTACGGCGCCTGTTCGCTCACGAACGGAGCCGCGCCGAGCCGCTGCGCGGCCCACTGGCTCTCCACGAGCATCTCGGCCGGAAAGACCGACGAGCCCGCCCAGCGGATCTTGCCGGACTGACGGAGGCCGTCGAACGCGGCGACCGTCTCGTCGATCGGCGTTCGCGGATCGGGGCGGTGGAGCTGGTAGAGGTCGATGTGATCGGTGTTCAGGCGTCGCAGGCTGTCCTCGACGGCCCGGGTGATCCACCGCGCCGAGCCGCCGGAGCGCTCGGGGTCCGCTCCCATCGGCAGACCGACCTTCGTCGCGAGGACGACTTCGTCGCGACGCGAGCCGAGCAATCGACCGAGAGCCTCCTCGACTGCGCCGTCGCCGTAGACGTCCGCGGTGTCGACGAGGTTGATCCCCGCATCGAGGGCCCGCTCGAGCAGTGCCCGCGCCGAACGGTCGTCGTTGCTGGTCAGCAGTGACATCGTGCCCAGGCCGATGGCGCTGACGGTCGGTCCGGCGGTGCCGAGTGTGCGGAGCTGCATGTGTTGTCCTCGTCCTGCGTGTAACGGCTGCGTAAACAGATCCTGCCCAGTTCGGGTCATTGATCAACAATGAACAATACTAGGCATGTCAACAGCGAGGAGGAGACAGCGATGGATCGCATCTACCTGGGTGTATTCGAGATGTTCGGTTCGCCGAGCGCGCGCGGAGTGAGCGCGTGGGCGCATCCTCGCAGCGATCTGACCCGCTTCCACGACATCGGCCACTGGGTCGAGCTCGCGAAGACGCTCGACGATGCCGGCTTCGACTGGCTGTTCTTCGCGGATTCGTTCGGATACCCGACCATCGGTGGCGAGATGGTCGATGCCGCCGCACGCTACGGGATCAACTTCCCCCTGCTCGATCCGCAGATGCTGCTGCCCATTCTGGCCGCGAGCACGCGCGACCTCGGGCTGGTCGTCACCGAGACCACGGGTCTGCATCACCCCTTCGAGACCGCGCGACGCTTCGCGACCCTCGACCACATCGCCGGTGGGCGGCTCGGCATGAACGTCGTCACCGGCAGTGTGCAGAACGTCGTCGCCGACCTCTTCGGTCACGAAAGGATGCGCGAGCACGACCTGCGCTACGACATGGCCCAGGAGTACCTCGACGTCGCTCGTCGCTATTGGGAGCAGTCGTGGGACGACGGGGCCGTCATCGCGGATCCGACCAGCCCGATCTACGTCGACCCCGCGAAGCTCCACCGGATCGAGCACGACGGCACCTTCTACCGCTCGTCGGGATACCTGACCGTGGATCCCTCGCCGCAGCGCACGCCTGTCATCTTCCAGGCGGGTTCATCCGGTCGCGGCAAGGAGTTCGCCGCGGCGAACGCCGACTGCGTGCTTCTGCAGAGCTCGGCCGCCGAGCAGATGGCGGCCAACATCGCCGATATCCGTGCGAGGGCTGCGGCGCACGGCCGCGACCCGCGCAGCGTCAAGGTCGTGGCGACGCAGTCGTTCTTCGTGGCTGAGGACGCTGAGGACGCGCGGGCGCTCCAGCGCGAGTTCCGTGACATGCAGACAGTCGAAGTGGCAGCAGCGATGTTCGTCTCGAACACGGGGATCGACCTGCTGTCGCTCGATCCCGGCAAGCCGCTGTCGCAGATCCCGCTCGATGACGTCGTGGGACAGATGGGGCAGAGCAACATCGACCGGTTCGTCGGTCCCGACGGCGCGGGCCCCACGGTCGGCGAGATCCTGGAGCAGCTGCGCGTCCGCGGCATCCGCGGATCGCAGATCGTGGGAACTCCGACCGCGGTCGCCGACCAGATCGAGGAGTTCCTCGAGGCCACCGACCTCGACGGCCTCATGGTCGACCCGCTGTTCGGGGCCGAAGACGTTCGCGATTTCGCCCGTCTCGTCATGCCCGAGCTTCGCCGCCGCGGCCGGCTCGGCGAACGAGGCACGCAACGGACACTGCGAGATCAGCTCTTCTCGGAAGCTCCTGCGACCATCGGAACCCCTTGACACGGATCGCGATCCGCGGCGGCACGATCATCGCGGCGACCGGGGAGACATCGGGCGACCTCCTGATCGAAGATGACACGATTGTCTCGGTCGGGCCGACCGTCCGCGGTTCCGTCGATGTCGACCTCGACGGAACCGGATCGATCGTTTCGCCGGGATTCGTGCAGAGCCACGTGCACCTCTGCCAGACGGCCTTCTCGGGACTCGCCGAGGACCTGGACGTGATGCAATGGCTGGATCGATGGGTCTGGCCGCTCGAGCAGCTGCTCGATGCCGACGACCTCGCGATATCCGCGCGCTGGGGCGTCGCCGAGCTGCTCCTGTCCGGAACGACCTCGTTCCTCAGCATGGAGTCGGCGCACCACACGGATCGCGCCTTCGAGGCCGCCGCAGACCTCGGCGCCCGTGCCACGATCGGCAAGGCGCTCATGGACCGCCGCGAGCCCGGGACGAGCCTCGTCGCCGAGAGCACGGAGGAGGCCTGGTCCGACCTGCTCCGGCTCATGCGCACCTGGCACGACGGCGATGAGCGGCGGCTGCGGGTCGCGGTATCACCGCGTTCACCCAGCGCTGCGACGCCCCAGCTCTGGGCGGATGCCCTCGAGCTTGCCATCCGCATGGATGCCGTCGTCCACACGCATGTGAACGAGAACCACGCTCAGGCTCACGGTGTGGCTGAGGTCAACGCCGCGCGCGACGTGCGGTATCTCGACGAGCTGGGCGCGCTCACCCGGCGTACCGTGCTCGCCCACGGGGTGTGGCTCGATGACGACGAGGTGTCGCGCATCGCGCGCACTGGGGCGTCGATCGCGCACTGTCCCAGCGCGAACCTCAAGCTGGGGTCCGGCATCGCCGACGTGCCGCGCCTGGTGGCGGCCGGAGTGAATGTGGGCCTCGGCGCCGACGGCGCCGCATGCAACAACACGCTCGACGCACGCGCCGAGATGCGACTCGCCGCCCTCGTTCATCGCCGCGGAGGCGACGCGTCAGCGATCACGGCCGAGAGCGCGTTCGCATTCGCGACGGTCAACGGAGCACGCGCTCTCGGCCTCGGCCCCCGCGTCGGCAGCCTGCGGCCGGGCATGAAGGCGGATGTGGCCGTATTCGACGCACCCCAGTTCAGCGCGGGCACCGGCGAATCCGCACGCGATCATCTGGTCTTCTCCGGGTCCGCGGCCCGCGCACGCACCGTCCTCGTGGACGGGCGTATCGTCGTCGACGACTTCGGGCTCACACGCGACGACCAGGCGCGCATCCGACGGGAGGGCGCAGCCGTTCGCGCGTCGCTCGCTCGGCGCTTGTCCGTCCCCTCGCTCGCGCGGCGGTGACACCCGCCCAGCGACTGCCAGACGGCTGGCTGCGCACGCGGATCGGCGGGCCGCCCTGAGGCGACCCGCCGATCCGAGGTGATTCAGCTCACTTGCCCTGCAGGCTCACCTTCGTCTGCACGTAGGGCACGAGGCTCACGCTCTGAAGCCCGTAGGACTGCGACGAGTTGATGCGCCCCTCGGCCACCATCCGTCGCCCGAGGGTCGAATCGAGCTTGATCTCGATCGTGTTCGTGCCCTGGTGCAGCACCGAACCCGCGTCGATCGTCCCCGTGAAGTGGTCGACGTCGTCGAACGCCTTCCCGTTGACGGTGATCTCGGCGATCATGTCGTCCGAATGACCGATCTCGATCAGCGACCCCACCGATCCCGTCCAGCCCTTCGGGAGCGTGAAGGTCTTCGTGTACCAGCCGATGCCCGACACGTCGTTCATACTGTCCACTCCGAGCTCGTCGAGCTGGTCGGATGTCGCCGGAAGATCGCTCCACGAGCCGAGCGCGATGTCGTCGAACGTGACCGTCTCGGTGCTCGACAGCGTGGGATCGACGTCGTTGCGCTCAGGGTCGGGACCCCAGCTCTCGAGCGTCAGACTCCAGCCATCGCTCAACGACACCGGAGCGGGCGCGGCGGCGACCTCGATGGTCGTGTCCTTGTCGCCCGATCCATCGATCGCATAGCTGCCGGCCTCGGTCGTGCGCACGACGAGCGTGTTGTCGTTCTGGAAGACCGCGGTGGCGCCGTCCAGCGACTCCGCATGCAGCCCGCCGGCGGTGTCGTCACCTACGAGGGCGATGATGGCCGCGTCCCGCTGCTCGAGATCGACGGTCACCGTCACGCGCCCGTCCTCCACTCGGTACTCGGTGATCGGGGTGACCTCTCCGGTCCACGCGTCTAGCGCATACGGCTTGCCCGTCCCCGCGAGCGAGACGGTCGCGCCGTACATCGTGGCGGACCCGTTCGCGTTGTAGAGGTAGTAGTAGTCGACATCGCCGTCGGCGCGGTGGGATGCCTCCAACTCGGGCTGCTCGTGCTGAGCGTCGGGCTCGATGCCCCAGCCTGCCAGCGTCGCGGCGACCTCGATCTGCGTGTCGACGACAGCGACGTTCGACTTCGTCGTCAGGTCTGCGATCGCCGCGGCGAGGTCGGCATCCGTGTTCCCGGGCTTCTGCGTTCCGTAGACGCGGCTGATCTCCGAGTCGTACAGGATCACCGGGAGCCCGGCGTCGGCGTAGTCGGCCAGCTTCTGCACCGCCGGAGCGGACATCCGGTCCGCCTGGCGAACGATGAGCGCATCGTATGCGGGCCCGTCCGGGGCGAGAACGCCACCGTCCACCACGGCCGAGGGCTCGTCCAGCAGCGCCTCACTCAGCAGGTTGTACGAGAAGCCCTCGTCCAGCAGCACCTGCATCGAGTTGCCGTTCTGGATCTGGAAGCCCGTGTTCGTGCCGAGGAGCACGGCGAGATCGACATCCGCCTCGCCCGCCTGCATGACCGCCTGGCTCCGTGCGACATAGCCGCTGAACGTGTCGGCGTCGTCCCACCAGATCTGGCGGGCGTTGTAAGACGAGAAGCTCCGGTTGCCGCAGCACACGAAGTTCCAGCCCGGCCAGTCGTCGCGGTAGTCGTTGAACGTCCGTGCGAACGCCGAGCCGTGGAAGATCGAGCGATTGACGCCGTGCGACAGGTCTCGGTTGACCTCACGGGCGACCGTCTGCCACGTCGAGTTGATGTCCGCGGAGAAGGTCGTGGTCTCCATCGACAGGAGCGACCCGTCCGCGAGGTTCACCGCTGCCGCGATGTTGCGCAGACCATCACCGGAGGTGGAGTTGTCGCCCTCCGGGATGTCGACGGCAGCCGCGGCGGCCGCGATGTCGAGTCCCGCCAGGGTGTACGCCTGGGCCCGGTAGGTGTAGTCGAACGTCGACGTCCAGTCGCTGATGAGCGAAGCGTGCTCGGTCTCGTACAGCTCGCCGAGTGCGAGGTTCTTGTCCTCGAGGATCCGGGTCGCCAGGTCGACGTCGTCGAACGACGTCGCTGACCCCATCGCGAGGATCGGCGCATACGCCGAGGCGTCGTATCCGTTCGTCTCTCCCATCTCGTCGATCAGATCCGCGGTCCACAGCGGGCTGTCGGCGTGGATCTCGATGGAGTCTTCGAAGATGCTGGTGCCCTGCTTGCCGTTCTCCTTCAGCAGCGCGATCATCTCGTCGTCCAGGATGTGGTCGTCCCAGAAGTCGAAGAGCTTCTGTGCACCCTCGGCGCTGAAGTAGTCGGTGGCGTAGGAGCGGTTGTGGATGGTGACCGACGCGCCGCCGGACATAACCTGGCCCGTACCGTGGTGGTAGCTGCCGAACAGCACCCAGTCGCCGGCGGCGAGTTCGTCGCCCTCGCTCGGCTCGTAGCCGTCCAGTGCCGCGACACCGGCGAGGTCGGTCTCGTAGATGTGCTGCCAGTCGGCCATCCGCTTGCGATTGCCGTCGTCGTCGATCTTGCCGCTGAAGCTCGGGTCGGCGGGCTCGGGACCGAACTTCGCCACGACCTCGTTCTCGTAGTCGATGCCGTTCGCGTCGGCATACGCCTCGTCGGGGACGCCGGCGGCGTAGCCCGTGTACTCCTCACCGTCCATCTGCTCGCCGGTCACATCGGTCACGTCCGTCAGGGTCTCCAGATCGAAGACGGGGGAGTCGCCCTCGATGCTCTCGACCTGGACCACCGTCGCCGCGGAGAGCTTGTCCACGAAGAGGAAGGGTGCGCTCTTGTCGGTGCCGAACTCGTTGTGATAGTCGCGCGTCTTCTGCTCGGGGAGCGGGATCGCCGCGACGGCGCCGAGGTCGTCGGCGGTGATCTTCCGATAGGCGTGGGCGGCTTCCTGCTGCTGTTCGTCGTCATTGGGATCGATCGAGTTCACGATCGGGGGCCAGTGGGACGTGATCGTGATGTCGACCTTGAAGCCCGCCTCGATCGAGTTCGCCGTGGTCAGCAGGCGCTTGAGGACCCTCTGCCAGTTGTCTGTGCCCCACCCGATGACGGCGGCGTCGTCGTTGTCATAGCTGGAGGTGTCGGCGAGGAACGAGACCTCCACGCCGCCGAACCCCTCCCGCGCCATGTCGCGGATCTGCTTCTCGACGAGGGCCAGTCCTTCCTCGTCGGCGCCAGCCCCCGCATCGGGGAACCACATGCGCGCCATCGGGCGCGCGTCCAGGGAAGGACTGCCGAAGGTCGCCTCGACGCTGTCGAGAGCGGCGTCGGGTGCGGCCGCGATCGCCGCTCCTCCCGGCAGCGCGGCAAGGCCGAGCGCGAGCGACCCGGTGGCCAGCACCGCGCACGCTCTGCGCGAGAGCCACCGGGGATCCTTCTGTGAGGTCGGTCGAGTCTTCATCGATCTTCCGTTTCTCTTGTCGTCGCCTCAGCACCTGCGCTGCGGCGGGCTCGTGGGGATGGTGTTTCTGTCCGTCCGGAGGGCGGCCCGGTCGGCCCTTCGTCGCCGACTACTCGGCGTCTTCGGTCACTTCGTGGGCACGACGATCGGCGGCTGCCCGGGGCGCCGTGGTCAGAGGCGCCCCGGGAGCCGGGCGTGCTTCGGTTTAGAAGTCGAAGTCGCCGATGTTGTCGGCGTCGAACACGTACGGCTCGCCGAGCAGCACGGTCGCGTCCGCGTCGACGGTGTACGAGCCCAGCTCGCCGGCCTCGAACGTGTCGCCCTCGGCGCCGGTGATCTCACCGGTCGCCAGCGCCTGCGCCGCGTACGCGGCCAGGTAGCCCAGGTCGGCCGGGTTCCACAGCGCGAACGCGGTCACGGTGCCGTCCTCGACGTACTCGCGCATCTGGTTCGGGGTACCCAGACCCGTCAGCGCGATCTCGCCCTTGTACTCCGACGTCGACAGGTAGCGCGCCGCAGCCGAGATGCCGACCGTGGTGGGCGAGACGATGCCCTTCAGGTCGGGATAGGTCTGCAGCAGAGCCGCGGTCTTGTCGAACGAGGTCTGGTCGTCGTCGTCGCCATAGGCGATCTCCACCAGCTCCACGTTCGGGTGGTTCGCGTCGAGCTCGGCCTGCATCATCTCGATCCAGGCGTTCTGGTTCGTCGCGTTCGCCGATGCCGACAGCACCGCGATCTGGCCCTCGTCGCCGATCTGCTCGGTGATCAGATCGACCTGGATCTTCGCGATGCCCTCAGCGGTGGCCTGGTTGATGAACAGGTCACGGCAGTCCGGGTTGGTGTCCGAGTCGAACGTGACGACCTTCACACCCGCGTCGCGCGCCTCGTCCAGCGCGTCGCAGATAGCCTCGGGGTCGTTCGCCGACACGATCAGCGCGCTCGCGCCCTGCTGCGCCGCCGTCTGGATGAACGGCACCTGCGCCGTCGGCGAAGCCTCGGTCGGACCGACCTCCTCGAACGTCCCGCCGAACTCCTCGACCGCCGCCTCGGCACCACCGGTCGAGGTGTCGAAGTACGGGTTGCCCAGGTTCTTCGGCAGCATCACGATCGACACATCGCTGCCAGCGTCACCACCCGAATCACCCGTCGCCGTGCCCTCGGTACCCGAGCTCGAGCAGCCCGTCAGCGCCAGGGCGGATGCCGCCACCAGCGCGGTCAGGCCGATGCCGACGCGTCCAAAACTGCGTCCCAATGCGATCACCATGTGCGATCCTCCTCGATCGGTTCTCTTGGTGCGCCGAGTCCAATTGAATGGATTCAGCGGTGATCAGAAGTGAACCAACTCCGGCTCGCCGGTGGCAACATCCTGTCCGGAATCGGCCATCTCCTCACGAAGTGAGTGCTCCCGACGCGGCGAGATTCAGCGCGGCGCGTGCACCAGGTGCGCCCGGTAGGCGAGGGCGACGAGCTGTGCCCTGGTGCCGACGTGAAGTTTGACCATCGCGCGGTTTATGTGGGTCTTGGCGGTCTGTCGCGAGATCGACAGCGATGTCGCGATGTCGTCATCGCTGAGACCCTCGGCAGTCAGGATGACGAGCTCCCGCTCTCGGGGAGTCAGAGCGTCGAACGCCGATTCCCCATCCGGCGCCGAGACCCTGCCCTGCGCTGCCGCCACCAAGGCCTCGATCGCGCGCGACGACATGGACAGATCCCCCGCGTGGACGGCGACGATGGCGTCGGCCAGCTGCCGAGCGGGTGCACTCTTTCCGATGAAGCCGCTCGCCCCTGCGTCCACTGCGGCGAGCACGTTCTGCGGCTCCTCGAAGGTCGTGAGGATCAGGACCTTCGCCTCGATCGGTGCCGCGGTGATCGTCCTCGTCGCCTCGATGCCGTCCATCGTCGGCATCTGGATGTCCATCAGCACCACGTCTGGATGCAGGCGCTTCGCTGCCGCGACCGCTCCGATGCCGTCGTCCGCCTCGGCGACCAGCTCGAGAGCGGGGTGGTTGGTGATCAGGTCCCTGAGCGCGGCGCGGATGAGCGGCTGGTCGTCGACGATGAGCACCCGGATCATGTGCCCGCCTCCACACGCGAAGGAACCGTCGCCTGCAGGACGAACAGCCCGTCACGCCGCTCCCCGCTGACGTGGCCACCGAGCGGCTCGACGCGCTCGGCGATGCCGCGGAGCCCGAACCGTGTGCCCGCACTGACAGTGCCGCGATCGGAGACGTGGTTGACGACGTCGATCACGATCGGATCACCCACGACCACATTCACGCGCACGGGGTACGCCGTGTCGGCATACCGCAGGGCATTCACGAGCGCCTCCTGCACGACCTGGTACGCGACGTCGCCCCGTGCATCGGGCGCCGCACCTTCGGTCATGCGGAAGTCGATGATGAGGTGCTCCCTCTGGAACCGCGCGATCAGCGAGGGCAGATCGCTCAACCCCTTGCCCGGAGTCGCTTCCCCCGAGGACCGCAGCTGCTCGAGGACGCGCCCGACCTCCTCGATCAGGCCGGCCGCCGCATCCTCGATCGTGTGAAGCGCGCGCCGGGCATCCGGGGGACGCACGTCCAGCGCCTCCAGGGCATTGCCGGCGTTCAGGGAGATGACGGTGAGCTGGTGACCCACCGCGTCGTGAAGCTCGCGCGCCGTGGCCAGGCGCTGGGCATTGAGATGGCGCTCGACCTCGGTGGCTCTGTTGGCCTCCGCCGCCGCCGCAAGCGCGGCGGAAGTTCGAACCCGTTCGTCCCGCACCTGGAAGGTGTATCCGAGCCCTGCCGCGAAGAGCACGGTGATCACGATGCTGAGCGGCTTCATGGACAGCCATCCCCAGTCCCCGGTCAGCATGACGGCTGCGACGCCGGCAGCCACGCAGACGCTCGACACGATGATCGACATCCGAAGCGACGCGACGAGCGTGAAGGAGAAGATCGCGATGAGCCATGCCACCTGATAGCCCGGGCTGGGCCATTCGTACAGCAGGGCGACGACGTTCACCGCCCCGGTCACCGCGACGGCGATCAGCGGCCAGCGCGCGCGCAGGATCAGCGCGGACGCCGCGATCAGCAGTCCGGCGAAGTGCACCGCGTCCTCGGCACGGATCGCGATGGTCTCGCGTCCGACGCTCTCGACGGTGCCCAGCACGATGACGACGCCGATGGCGACCGCTGTCGTGACCGGGTACGGGATGTACTTCACCGGACGGTGGTCGGTGCTCCCTCGCATGGTTTCATCCTGCACTCTGGGCCCGCGAATCTGCACACTGTCAACGTGACCTACCGCATTCGCGGTAGGTCACGTTGAGAGGCACCCGCCGCGGCTGCGCGGGCGATCCGGATCTTGGGCGATGTGGGGGTCATCGGTCGTGCTTCCGGCGGAGAATCGCCATGGGCGAGGCTCGGGGGCGGCGCACGGCCGCCCCCGAGCGATCGATCACTTGAGCGTCGTGATCGTGTAGGCGTCCAGTGAGACGCCGGTCAGTCCGGTGGCCGCCGAACCGGCTCCGCCGTTCTCGGTCTTGTAGCGCCGTTCGAGCGTGGTGTCGATGGTGATCTCGATGCGGTTCTCGCCGACCTTGAGGGCCTTGGCGAGATCGATCGTGTCGGAGAGCTGATCGACGTCGTCGAACACCTTCCCGTTCACCACGACGTTCGTCACCATGTCCGCACCGTGCTCCAGATGCAGCACCGCACCGGCATCGCGCCAGTCCTTGCCCAGTGAGAAGCTCGTCGAGTACGTGCCGATGCCCGACACCTCGTCGATCGAGTCCACACCCAGCTCGGACAGCTGCTCACCGGTCGCCGGCAGATCGCTCCAGTCACCCAGAGCCACGTCGGAGAACTCCACCGTCGTCCTCGCCGACTCCGTCGGATCGACCGCGTTGGCCTCCGCATCCGGACCCCAGCTCTCCAGCGACAGATCCCACCCATCAGCCAGGCTCACATCGTCCGGAACCGACGACACCGAGACGTCCTTCACCGAGCCGTCCGCCAGGGTCACCTCGTACTCGCCCGGCTCGAACGCGTGATGCACCAGCTTGTTGCTCGACACCACCAGATCGCCCCCGGACACCTCCGTCGCATGCGGCTGCTTGCCGTTGTCGTCCACCAGCACCACGAACTCGGCATCCTCCACGCCGATCTCCGGCGTGAACGTGACCGTGTCACCATCCCGCGTGTACTCCGCCAGAGGCTCGAACTCACCCGTCCACGCATCCAGCACATACGGCGTCCCCGAACCCGACAGCGTGACATCCTGACCGGCGAGACCGGACAGCACGTCGCCGCTCGCGTGGTCGTGGGTCAGCGCGCCGTCGATGCCGACGGTCCACGGGTTGACCTCCCAGGGGAATCCACCGCCCCCGCCGGACGGCGCGGCGATCGAGGTCACCGTGACGACCTCCTGCGTCGACCCGGTGCCGAGCAGCAGCTGGGCGCCGACCGACAGCCCCTCGGCGCTGACCAGCTTGAGCTCGGTGTCGCCCGCCGAGGCTGCCGACGGGATGCTGGTGCCGGCGTTGAACAGGTAGTAGAAGGTCGTGCCGCCCTCCACTCGACTCGACGCCTCGAGGAAGGCCGCGTCGTAGGACGCATTCGGGGTCACTCCGGTCGCGTCGAGCGCCGCGAGTGCGGCGGACTGGTCGGCGACCGTGGTGACGTTCGGCATCGCCGTGAGCTCGGTCCATGCGGCCAGCATGTCTGCGTCGTTGTTGTCGGGCTTGTCGGTGCCGTACACGCGGGTCGGAGCCGTGTCGAGCACGACGATCGGCAGGCCCGCGCCGGCGTAGCCGACGAGCTTCTCGACGGTCGACGTCGACAGCTTCGAGGCATCCTCGATGACGACGGCCTTGTACTCGGCCCCGTCGGGGTCCAGGACGCCGTCCTCGACGATGGCGGCCGGCTCCTCGAGCAGCGCCTGCGACAGGATGTTGTAGGAGTACCCGGCGTTCATCATCTCCTGCAGCGAGTTGCCGCTCTGGATGCTGTAGCCGGCATCGCTGCCGATCAGCACGGCGAGGTCGGACTTCGCCTGGCCGGCCTGCATGACGCCCTGGCTGCGAGCCACGTAGCCGCTGAAGGTGTCCGCGTCCTCCCACCAGATCTGCCGGGAATCGTAGGTCGAGAAGCCGCCGTTGCGCAGCACCTTGAAGAAGTTCCACCCCGGCCACGAGCTCTCGTAGCCGTTGAAAGCGCGAGCGAACGCCGACCCGTGGAAGATCGACCGGTTCACGCCGTCGGACAGGTCGCTGTTGACGACCTTGGCGACCTCGTCCCACGTGGAGAAGATCGTCCCGCCGGTGTATGTCTCCATCGACAGGAGCTTCTGACCGGTGAGGTTTGTCGCGGCCTTGAGATTGCGGATGCCGTCGCCCGCGGTCGAGTTGTCGCCCTCGGGGATGTCGAGCGTGGCTGCGGCGCCGGCGATGTCGAGACCGTCGAGCGTGTACGCCTGGGCGCGGTACGTGTAGCCGAAGGATGCCGCCCAGTCCTTGATGAGGTCTGCGTGCTCGGTCTCGTACAGATGGCCGAGCGTCAGGTTGTAGTCCTCGATCAGTCGCGTGGCCTCGTCGGAGTCGTCGAACATGCTCGAAGAGCCCATCGCGAGCACCGGCGCGTACACCGCGGATTCGTACCCGTTGAGCGCGCTGTTCTCGTCGAGCAGGTCGGCGGTCCACAGCGCGCCGTCCTTGTGGATCTCGATCGAGTCCTCGAAGATCGACGTCCCCTGCTTGCCGTTCTTCTCGAGCAGCGCGATCATCTCGTCGTCGAGCAGGTTCTCGTCCCAGAGGTCGAAGATCTTCTGCACGCCCTCGGCCGAGAAGTAGTCGGTCGCGTAGGTGCGGTTGTGCTGTGTGACCGACGAGCCGCCCGACTGCACCTGGCCGGTGCCCTGGTGGTACGACCCGATCAGCGCCAGATCGCCGACGGCATACCCGTCGCCGTCCGATGGACTGTAGCCCGACAGGTCCACAGCCGACAGATCGGTGCTGTACTCGTCCTGCCAGTCGGCCATCCGCTTGCGATTGCCGTCTGCGTCGATCTTGCCGTCGAAGTCCGGGTCGGCGGGCTCGGGACCCCACTTGTCGATCACGTCTGTCTGATAGTCCAGACCGAGGGCGGCGGCGGTGGCCTCGTCCGGGATGCCGGCGGCGCTGCCCGCGCCGGGAACCGCCGAGGTCGCCGAGGTGACGTCCTCGAGCGAGGCGAGCCCGAACGTCGGCGTGCCGTCGGCGCTCACCGCCGTGACGGTGGCCAGCGTGGCCGCCGAGAGCTTGTCCACGAAGAGGAACGTCGCGCGCAGGTCGCTGCTGTTCGAGAAGTCCTGCGTGCGCTGCGTGGGCAGCGGGACGGATGCCGCTCCCGCCGCGACATCGGCGGCGGTCAGCTTGCGGTAGGCGTAGGTCGCCTGCTGCTGCTGGGCATCGTCGTTGGGGTCGATCGTGTTGACGACCGGCGGCCAGTGCGACGTGATCGTGATGTCGATCTTGAAGCCGCCCGGAACCTGGTTCGCGGTCTTGAGCATCGTCTTCAGGATGCGCTTCCAGTTTTCGGAGCCCCAGCCGACCGTGGCGAGCTCTTCGTTGCTCACGTCGCTGTCGTCGGCGAGGTAGGCGATCTCGACGCCGCCGAATCCGGCCGCGGCCATGTCCTCGATGTGCTTCGCGACGAGGGCCAGGCCCTCGTCGTCGGCGCCGGCGCCGGCATCCGGGAACCACATGCGGGCCATCGGCTTGGCGTCGAGACTGGGGCTGAGGAATGCGCTGAGCGCCTGGTTCACCGAGGAGGCGCCCCGGGCCGCCTCCGCGGGTGCGGCGGCTGCGGGCATGGCGAACAGACCGCACGCGAGCGCGGCCGAAACCGACATCGCCGTCAGCGACGCCTTGCCCGGCCAGGTCGTTCGCGGGCTTTTCGCACCGGTGGGCGGGGCTCCGAGCTTGTCGTCTCTCATCGTGGGTCCTTCCAGACGTCGTCGTGTGGGCTGGATTGCGCCGGCGCCTGCGCCGGCCGTCGCATCATCGATTGAATGGATTCAGTGACGGTCAGGAGTGAACCAGGCCGACACTCCGGCTGCCAACGAGTTGTCCGACATCGGCCAGCGGTCGATGGCCGCCGGATGCTGCTGACGTCGACGGCGGCGACGGGCGCGCCCTGCGCGATCCCCCACCCGACGCCGCCCCGGGCAGGCGGGTCCCATTCGTCCGACCTACCGTGTTCGCGGTACGCCGATTTGCCGCGAACGCCCATCGACCCATCGGTCATGCGCCGGATTCAATGAGGGTGTCCGATCAACGACGGGGACGCCGATGCACCAACCACAGCTCGAGCCGATGGCGCTTCGCCACATGAACATCGACCCGCGCGATGCTGCCGTGGACCGCGACGACGTCCGCCTCCTTCGTGCCCTGGCCGAGGGCCACACCACGGGTTCAGCCGCGCGGGCGCTCGGCTACTCGGAACGGACGGCCCGACGTCGGCTCGCCGCCATCTGCGACCGGCTCAATGTGCGGTCGGTGACGGCGGCAGCCGTGTGGGCCGCGAGGAACGGGCTGATCTGACGTTCCTCGCAGTCCACACGAGTCGGACGTTCCGGCCCATACGAACGCTCGGGCTTCGCGCAGGTGCGCCGGCGAGTCGAGTACCGGCCGATGCCTACCTGCGGGCCAGATGCCCACCGCAGGACTCAGCACTCACCCGTCGTCAACGGCGGCGAAGCACAGCTCTACAAGCTCGCCGCCTCGACCGTTGCCTGCACCAACGCGTCGGCGTTGCCTGCCAGGATCGCCTCGACGACGACGCTCGGCAGCCCGGCGGAGCGGACGAAGGCGACCGGGTCGTCGAGTCCCATGTCGAACGGATAGTCGCTCCCGAGGACGACCTGCGACCCGCCCGCGGCGCCGACGAGATGGTTCAGCGCCGTGGCATCGTGCACGACGGTGTCGAACCAGATTCTGCGCAGGTACGACGACGGCGCATGCGCGCATCGCTGCGCGTCGGGACGCACCCGCCACGCGTGGTCGCTGCGCCCGATCGCCGTCGGCAGGTACCCGCCGCCGTGGGCGGCGACGATCTTGAGGGTCGGATGCCGGTCGAGCACGCCCGAGAAGATGAGGTGTGACAGCGCGACGGCGTTCTCGACGGGCTGTCCCACCGTGTTGGCGAGGTAGTAGCGGTCGAGGCGCTCATCGAGACTGCATCCGAAGGGGTGCAGGAAGATGATCGCCCCCAGCTCTTCGGCCCTGCTCCAGAAGGGTTCGAGTCGCACATCCGACAGCTCGACGTCACCGGCGAAGGACGAGATCTCGACGCCGATGAGGCCGTGGCCGAGCACGGCGTCCTCGAGCGCCTCGACGATGCGATGCGGATGCTGGAGGGGCACGACACCGAGCCCGAGGAGGCGCGCGGGCGCCTGCGCGACGTGCGCGGCGATGAGTCTGTTGGCCTCTGCGGCCATCCACGCTGCGAGATCCTCGGGCGCCCACGGATAGAAGTGGTTCGGTGAAGCCGACACCCACTGGCGGTCGACTCCCTGCCGGTCCATCTCCTCGAGGCGCACGGTGACATCGGTCAGCTTCGGGATGCGCGAGCCGACCATCGGGCCGGAGACCGCCTGGCTCGCCGCACCGTTTCGGCGCAGCTCGAGCGCGGCCGCCTCTGCCACCGCCTCCGGTGCGCGGCGTTCGACCTCGGCGTGGAGCCCGGGCATCAGAAGGTGGGCGTGGACGTCGGTGGTCATGCGAGGACCTCTCTGTCTCGTGGTGCGGTTCGGCTAGAGGATGGCGATGGGGTTGATCGGCGACCCGACCGCACCCGTGATGGGGAGGGGCGCGGCCGACAGCAGGAAGTCGTAACGGCCGTCCTGCGCGCACAGGGCTGCCAGTTCGTCCAGATTCCACATCTCGCCGATGGTGAGGCCCATGTTCGGGATCACCACCTGATGCAGCGGTTGGAAGGCGGGGACGTCGAACTCGTTCGGCCGCACCTCGAACCCCCACGTGTCCGTGGCGATCGCGGCGATCTCGGTCCGATGCAGCCACCCGGCGGTCGTGAGGGACAGCCCCGGGGCCGGCCCGCCGGCGTACTCGCCCCACCCGTCGCGACGCGTGCGGGTGAACTGGCCGGTGCGGACGAGAACGATGTCGCCGCGCCCGACCGCGCTCGACGCGCCCTGGGCCGCGATCGTCGCCTCGAGATCAGCCGCGGTGATCGCGTAGCCGTCCTCGAGCTCCCCCGTCTCGGGTCGCAGGAACCGGCCAACGTCGAGCAGGACGCCACGGGATGCGACGACGGATGCCGCGTGCTCGATGCCTGTGACGAGGTCGCCGTCGCTGGTGACGACGTCACCTGCGCGGCGTCCGTTCCATGCCATGCCGTGGTCGAAGATGTGGCCGAGGCCGTCCCACTGGGTCGAGCACTGCAGCGGCATCGCGATCACATCGTCCGCGCCGCCGATGCCGTGCGGGAAGCCCTGGGAGCCGCGTTCGGCGTCGGTGCCGGTGTCGGTCATCGTGTGCACCGGGTTGGTGCGCCGGCGCCAGCCCCGCTGCGGCCCCTCGGTGTCGAACCGCTGTGCGAGGGACACGACGGCTCCCGAGCGCACGAGCGAGGCGGCCTCCACCCTCTTCTGCGGGTCGATGAAGTTGAGGGTGCCGAGGACGTCGTCCGGCCCCC
The DNA here is from genome assembly GCF_014208045.1 of Microbacterium thalassium. NCBI lineage: Bacteria > Bacillati > Actinomycetota > Actinomycetes > Micrococcales > Microbacteriaceae > Microbacterium > Microbacterium thalassium. The sequence continues at coordinate 889,577 of NZ_JACHML010000001.1, read as the reverse complement.
ACCGGCCCCAGTTGCCGAAGGCCGCGGCGCGCGCCGCGATCTCGGCCTCGGGGTCGTTTCGATCGAGGTCTGCCGGGTCATCGCCGGGGAGTCCTGTCGCGTCCTCGACGCGCTCGACGCGCACGCTCACGACCGCGCCGTTCCGCCGGCCGCGAGTGCCACGTTGCGATCCGGGGCGGGCGGTGCCTCCGCGACGCAGCGGACCACCTGGACGCCGAGGCCCTCGATCGATCCGGTCATCACGTCGCCCTCGCGCAGGAATCTCCGCCAGTGCATGCCGTTGCCCGCGGGGCTCCCCGTGAGGAGGATGTCGCCCGGAAGCAGAGGCATCGTCTGCGATGCGCCCGAGACCAGAGCCGAGATGTCGAAGAGCAGGTCGTCGGTGTTGCCGTCCTGCATCCGATCGCCGTTCAGATCGAGCGTCAGCGCGAGCTTCCCGCCGTCGACGTACGGCGCCGGGACGAGGAAGGGGCCGGTCGGGAGGAATCCGGGGGCGTTCTTGGAGCGGTACCAGTCGGTGCCGATCTCCTTCATGTCCTGGCGGAACACCAGATCGCGCGTCGTGATGTCGTTGACGATCGTGTACCCGGCGATATGGTCGGTCGCCTGTTCGCGCGAGACGCGGAACGCCTCACGGCCGATCACGACCGCCAGTTCGAGCTCCCAGTCGTGCTGCTCGCTGTAGGTCGGCAGGACGAGCGGCACATCATCGCCGACGACGGCGGCGGGCAGACCGATGAAGAAGTACGGCTCGCCGTTGGCGGCTCGGTCGTCCATGATGGTCGCTGCGAATTCGCGCGCCTGTTCGGGCGTGCGATCGCTCGTGTTCGTCAGGCCCGCCGCGACCAGCTCGATGACGTGCTGCCGGTAGTTCGCGCCGGCCTGGATCACCTGGCGCGGCTCCACCGGGGCGGTGAGCGTGACCTCGCCCAGCGGCATCCAGTCTCCCCCCTCCGATGCCGCCAGCGCGACGAGCCGATCCCAGTCGGGGTCGCTCAGGAACTCGTTGAGCCCGGACGCGCCGAGGTCCTGGTGGTCCAGAGGGCGGATCCGGTCGCCGGCGACGAGGCCGAGTCGGATGCCGTCGCCCTCCCGGTAGCGGGCGAGTGCGACGGGGGCGGCGGGTGGTGCGGTCATCGTGCGGGTACTCCTCGATGGGTCGGTGAGAGATGAGGGTGGGGCGGCCGGCCGACGGCTCCGCCTCGATGGCGTCCGTCGCGCGGTTCGGTCACAGCGGCTGCGACAGCAGTTCGCTGACCTCGGTCATGAGCTCCGCCGACTCGCGGTCGTTGCCGGGTGAGCGCCGCCACTCCGCGATCTGGAGCGAGCTCTCGACGACGGCCTTCGCCCGGGGCAGCCGTCGGGCGTAGAAGTCGGCCCACAGCCCGCTGTCGAGAGCGGTCCGTGTCGCGAGCAGCTCCGCGAGGACGACGGCGTCTTCGAGGCCCTGCGCCGCTCCCTGCGCGAGCGTGGGCGGGCAGCTGTGGGCGGCGTCGCCGATGAGCGCGACGCGACCGCGATGCCAGTCGCCGGGGAGGGTGAAGAAGCTCATTCGCGAGTAGTTCACGAGTGAGGCGTCGGTGAGGTGCTCTCCGATCGCGTCCCAGGGGCCGTGATACTGCGCCGCCAGACCGCGCATCTGCTCGAGCATCTCCTCCGGCGACAGGTGCGAGCGGTCGACGTAGTCGTCGACGATGTACGCATACATCGTGTCGGGCCCGGTCGGCGAATATCCGGAGTAGTACGCGGCACCCCCGTAGATGAGCTCGGTGCAGTCGACGCCGGGGATCAGCGGGACGAACGCCCGCCACACGCCGAAGTCGAGCATCTCGGGTCGCGCGTCGATCCCGATCAGGGAGCGGACGCTCGAATGCAGGCCGTCGGCACCGATCAGCAGGTCCGCTTCGATGGTGAGTCCGGCATCCGTCGTGACCGTCACGCCGGCGCTGTGCTGCGTGACCGCCGTGACCCTCTGCCTGTCGTGCACGACGGCACCCACCGTGTCGGCTCGATCACGGAGGATCCGTGCCAGGTCGGGTCGGTACATGCCCGCCGCGGCGGGATAGTCGGCACCGCCCGCCCGATGGGTGTCGACCCGGAAGATCTCGGTGCCGGCCGCATCGGGTGCGCGCAGGACGAGCCCGTCGAAGACGGATGCGGCGGCCCGCACCTCGTCCCAGACACCGACGCGGTCGAGCATCCGCAGCGCGTTCCCCTGGAGGCTGATGCCGGAGCCGAGCGGCTCGGAGGTCCGGTGGGCCTCGAGGACGTCCACCTGGATCCCGGCCTCGGCGAGGAGGGCGGCGGTGGCCAGTCCGGTGATCCCTCCGCCGGCGATCACGACCTTTGCGACGGCGGTCATCGTCCACGTCCTTCCCTGCGACGGCGCAGATGCGTCGAGACGAACACCGCGAGCACGAGCGCCACGCCGTTGAACACGGAGTCGACCCACGACTGCGCCCCGGCGAGGGTGAGTCCGCTGACGCTCACCGCCACGAAGAGAACGCCCAGGACGGTGCCGGGGACGTTGAAGCGGCCCGGACGGATCGCGGTCGCTCCGAGGAAGACGGCGGCGAGAGCGGGGAAGAGCAGTTCGGTTCCGGCGCCCGGGTTCGCGCCGCCGGTCCGTGCCGAGAGCAGGATGCCGGCGACGCCGGCGAGGCTTCCGGCGAGCACGAAGCCGAGGAAGGTGAGGCGCGTGCTGTCGATGCCGACGAGGTCGGCGGCGCGCCGGTTCGACCCCAGCGCGTACATGCGGCGCCCGAAGGGCGTCCAGCTCAGCAGGTACCAGGCGGCCAGGGCGACGGCGACCACCACGTAGACCACCATCGGCAGCCCCAGGAACGTCCCGGATCCGAAGCTGATCATCGACGCGTCGATGCCGTAGATGGGAAGACCGCCGGAGTACCACTGCACCAGCCCGGCGATCGCGGTCGCGACACCGAGGGTGGTGATGAACGCATCCAGGTGGAGGCGTGCGACCAGCCAGCCGTTGAGCAGTCCGATCGCGCCCCCGGTCACGATCGCGAGGACGATCGCGACGATCACGGGGAGCCCTGCGTGCGCCTGGGCGGCCGCGCACACCATCGCCGAGGCGACCGCGCTCGCGCCCACGGAGAAGTCGAAGTTGCCGGTGATGAGCGGGAGCATCACGGCGATCGCGCAGACCAGGACCACCGATTGGTTGGCCAGGACGACCGAGAGGTTCGCGGTGGTGAAGAACGCGCCGGAGCTCGCGGGGAGGATCGAGAAGAACGCGATCATCGCGAGGAGCAGGATGAGCAGCCCGTAGCGCTCGCCGACGACGGTCATGCTCTTGCGCTGGACCGGGATGGTCCGGGTGGCCGTCGTGGTTCTTGTGGTTGTCGTGGTCGTCATGCGTCGACTGGCTCCTCAGCCAACATCGCGTTGGTGATCTCGTCGCGAGTGGTGCTCGCGGTGTGCAGGAAAGTGGCGATCCGCCCATTGCGGAACACGGCGATGCGATGCGTGATCGCAAGCAGCTCATCGATGTCCGACGAGGCGACGAGCACTGTCGCCCCGCCGCGCGCTGCGGCGGCGATGCTGGTGTAGATGTCGTGGCGTGCGACGACGTCCACACCCTGCGTCGGCTCCACCAGGAGAAGCAGTCGGGGCGATCTCTGAAGCCAGCGACCCAGGACCACCTTCTGCTGATTGCCGCCGGAGAGCACACCGAGCGGGGCGTCCACGCTCGCGGCGCGGATGGAGAACCGGCTGATCGTGTCGGCGGCGGCGTGGTGTTCGCGACCGCTGCTCAGAGCGAAGCCGTTCCAGATTCTGTCGAGGATGGTGACGGACAGATTCTGGGTGATCGACATGTTCGTGAACGCGGCGTCGGCATGCCGGTCCTGCGGGATGAACGCGGCGCCGGCGGCCATCGCCTCGGCGGGCGAGTGAGGGCGGAAGCGCTCTCCCCCGAGGGCGACGTCCTCGGCCTCGGACGGGATCGCGCCGAACAGCCCGGCGAGGACGTCGCTGTGTCCCGATCCGTCGAGGCCGGCGAACCCCAGGATCTCGCCGGCACCGACCTCGAAGGTCGCGTCTCGGCAACTGCCGGTGCGGAGGGATCCGACCGACAGCGCCGGTGCTCCCGGCGCGTGCTCGACGAAGGATTCGGGCATCTCGCGGCTCTCGCCGCCGGTCATGAGGCTGACGACCCGCCCGAGGGGCATGTCGCCCAGGGGCGCGCTGCCGACGTTGCGTCCATCGCGGAAGACCGTGACATCGTCTGCCACCGAGGCGATCTCGTTGAACCGATGGCTCACGAGCACGACGGTCTGTCCCTCGTCCGCGCGGCGACGGACGGCGTCCATCAGGTCCTGCGCGTCGTGCTCGCCGAGCGCCGCAGTCGGTTCGTCGAGCAGCAGGATGCTGTCGGCGGAGTCGGCGTCGTCGAGCGCTCGCGCGATCGCGAGCATCGCCCGCTGACTGGGCCGCAGATCGGCGACCCGGGTGTGCGGCCGCGCGTCGATCTCGAACGCGTCGAGGAGGTCCTGCGCTCGACGTCGCAGGAGCTTCTCGCGGACGGCGGTCCAGCGCGTGGGGTAGCCGCGGCTCAGCGCGATGTTCTCGCTGATCGTCAGCTGTGGGAACAGTCCCAGATCCTGATGCACGAACCGCAGACCGAGCCCGTGGGCGGTCTCGGGGTGAAGTCCTCCCAGCTCGAGGGAGCGGTCCGCGATCCTCAGTTCGCCGCCATCGGCGGTGTAGACGCCGGCGAGGCACTTGATGAAGGTGGACTTGCCCGATCCGTTGCCACCGAGCAGCGCGTGGACCGTCCCCCGACGAACAGTCAGTTCGGCGTCGACCAGTGCACGGAAGTGTCCGAACGTCTTGGACACTCCTGTCGCGCTGAAGGCGGCCTCGCTCGGGCTCGGTGCGCGCTGCTCGGTGGTCACGTCAGTTCTCCCAGATCGCCTGGTAGTCCGCCTTGAAGTCGATCGCCGGCGTGTAGACGAACGGCTGCCCGGCGGCCGGGAGGTTGGTGTCGGCGTCGACGACCTGCAGTCCGATGCCCGCGGGCACCAGATCCTGACCCGCGAGGACCCGCAGGGCGGCGTCGACACCGGCCCACCCGTTCCACTCGGCCGCGCTCGCGACGGTGGCGTCCTGGCCGCCGTTCGAGCGGATGACCTCCCAGTTCGGGATCGATCCGAAGTTGCCGATCACGTTGAGCTCGTCGCTGCGACCCGAGGCGTTGATGGCCTGTGCGAGTCCGGCGAGGAACCATCCGTCGATGGGAACGGCGACGGCGTTCGCGTCGGCGTGCTGGAGCAGCGCCGTGGAGAACTTCTGCGGGAGCGCGCCGGTGGCGAGATCGGAGTTGGACAGCTGGACCGAGCCGACGATCTCGCAGCCCTCGCAGTCGGCGAGCCGGTCGGTGAGGCCCTTGGCGATCAGCGGTCCCCACTGGGTGTCGTTGAACTCGATGGCCAGGAGCTTGGCGGCGCCGTCGGTCTTCCCGATGAGCCATTCGGCCTGCAGCGTGCCCACCTCTTCCCAGTACTCGTCGTAGCTGTAGCCGTCGAGCATCTGGATGGTGCCCGAGTACAGCGGCTCCTCACAGTCGAGCCCTCCGACGTTGATCGTGGTGATCCCTGCGGTTGCGGCCTCCTGCAGGGCACCGCTGACGGCGCCGCAGTCCTGCCCGATCGTGATGATGACGTCCGCGGCCGCCGCGATGCCCTGACGGATGCAGTTCCCCCATCCGTCGGGGTTGAGCTCGCCGTCGCACACCGACGCGTCCCAGCCGATCGAGCCGGCGGCCTCGAGGGCGCCTGCCGACGGAGCGGCGCATGTCGTCGAGAACTCGCCGCACGAGACGATCCAGGCGGTCAGGTCGGGGGTGACCGGAACGGTGTCGGTGGCCGGGGCGCCGACGACGCCGTCATAGGCCACCTGGAGCGACGATGTGGCATCGGCGGCAGGCTCGGTCGGGTCGCTCTCGCTGGCGACGGTTGCGGACGAACAGGCGCTCAGGAACAGGGCGAGCGCCGCCGCGCCTGCGGCCGCGAGGACCGCGCGCTGCGTCTTGCGTGGGTGAGGGTTCACGGGATCTCCTTTGATTCGACCGGCTGCTTTGCAGATCGCAGTCAATGTACGAATGCCGGACGGCGGTGCGGAAACAGCGGTCCGCAATACCGGGCATGCGCGAAGCCGATGAGCATGGAGACAGCGCACCCGGCAAGAGCGGTCGGGGCACGCTACGACAGGGCGGGTGCGGCGTCGGCTGCAGTCGCGTCCGCGGGCGCCTCAGCGCGGAAGCGCGTCGCGATCCAATCGGCGGTGAACTGCGAGACCAGCGGAAGATTGTCGAGACCGATGTGCGCGGACCCGCCTTCTTCAGCGCCGAAGATGCGCAGCTCTCGGTCGGGACTGTTCACGGCCTGTGCGTAGGAGCGGTGGGCGTCGCTGACGGGGATCTGGCGGTCATCGGCACCGTGGGTGATGAGGAATGGAACCGTGATCTCCTCGAGGACGCCCTCGAGGCTGATGCGCCGTGAGAGATGGAGGAACTCGTCGACGTCGGCTGCTCCCCACACCCACTGGACGTGGTCCCAGTAGTGCGGAACAGGGCGCTCGCCCTCGCGTCGACGGCGCCGCTGCTGGATGCTCGCCCAGTCGTGGTTGGCTCCCCACGAGACGGCGAGCGCGATGCGCTTCTCGTAGGCGGCTGCCCGGGGGGCGAAGTACCCGCCGAGAGACCACCCGACCAGGCCGATGCGGTCGTCGTCGAATTCGTCGAGCGCGACGAGGTAGTCGACGCATGCGGCCGCCCACACTTCGCTGTCGAAGCGTGCGCGAAGTCCGCGCAGGCGGAGCGCTTCACCCGATCCGGGGGTGTCGACCATGAGCGTGGAGATCCCCCGTCGCCCGAGTTCCCGCGCGAATCCGGAGGAGTACATCATCTCCTTGGTGCTGTCGAGGCCGTTCCATTGAATGACCACGGGTCCCGGTTCCCGGTCCGTCGACGGCGCGCGGTACAGGTACGCCGGCAGCGAACCACCGCCGTAGGGGATCTCGACGGCGGACACCGGGGCCCCGGAGAGCTCCAGGTGTCGGTTCAGGAGGTCCAGCGACTTCTGGTAGGCGGCATTGCGACCGGCCCATGCGGGCGACTGGAGTCTTTCGGCCTGCGAGGTGTACAGGCTCGCGAGGTAGTACTTGTCTGCGGCGGCGAGGACACGGCCCTCGCGTTCGTCCTCACGCCCCGACGCGGCGACGCGGTCGGCGACGGCTTCCCACGCGCGGTACAGGTGCTCCGTCGCCGCGTCGTCGCCGTTCCCACCGGTCTCGAGCACGGGCCGGCACGCTCGGTCGACATCGTCGATCCGGCCACCGCTGTTCAGCGTCGCGACGACCGCGAGACTCCACACATAGTTGCCGGGAAAGTACTCGAACATCGCCGCCCTCTCGTCGCTGAGCTCACCGGATCGGGGTGCGATCCGGTCGCCTCGATTAGAGGGGACGTCTGCCGACGCTCGGAAACAGTTGTTGGCGATGGCAGGTATCACGCCCCTGCGAGCGGGGCGACGGCGCTACTGCGCTGCGGCGACCTGTTCGAGCAGACCTCTCAACCACGCCAGTCCGGCGTCGCGCTCGCGGGACGGATGCCAGAACGCGTGCTCGGTGAAGCGCTCGCTGGGGAACGGCGCCTCCTTGATGACGAAGTCGTCGGACGTGCACGTGATGCCCGCGAGCGAACGGGGCATCAACGCCCAGTACCGGCTTCCCCGGATGAGGTGGCTCATGCCCAGGTACGAACTCACGGACACGTGCGGGTCGATGTCACCGAGCGTGCGGTGGGCATCGAGGCCCGCAAGAGGCCGCAGCTGATTGCGCGGGCCGAGCGCGGCGAGCAGCTGCGGAGATCGCTTGAGATCCTTCACGGTCAGCTCGTCGCGGTCGGCGAAGGGGCTGTGACGCGACAGCACGACGACGAAGTCGTCGTCGAACAGCGGCATCGACGAGCTCGCGTACGCCGGCAGGTACTCGACCGGGAGCACCATCAGGTCGTACTGCATGAGAGCACCGTCCGGGTCGCGGACGAAAGTGGTGGGCAGCGATTCGAAGCTGATGCGGACGTTGGGCGCGTCAGCATCGATCCGCTGGATCAGCTGGGGTCCGATGCGGGTGAGCGAGTAGTCGGAGAGCGCGACGCTGAAGACCCGCTCGGAGTCCTGCGGGTCGAACTCCACGCCTGCCGCGAACAGGACCGCCGCTGCGTCGTATGCCGCGCGAGCCGCCGGCATCAGGCTCTCCGCGAAGGGAGTCAGCTGCAGTTCGTTGCCGACGCGGACGAGCAGCTCGTCGCCGAAGTATCCCCGCAGCCGACGGAGCACACCGCTCATCGCCGACTGCCCGATGTGCAGCCGCGCTCCCGCGTTCGTGACGTGCCGCTCTTCGAGGAGCGCATTGAGCGCGACGAGCAGATTGAGATCGATCGATTCGAGACGGGCGACCACGGTGTCCTCCCCTCGGTCCCGGGGAGCGTACCAGTTCGTGATGCCGACTATCGGTGAGAACCATTTCCGCTGCCGCGCGGTCGATTCCTACGGTGAAGGGACTTGCCGCGCCTCAGCGCGCGGTGAACGAGAGACGTCGACGCAGACCACTGCCGTCGCGCGCACCACGGCAGGAGGCCACCTTGACTCGGATCCACAGTCTCGGATACGTCGGATTCCAATCCCCGAACGTCGACGAGTGGCCGCGCTTCGCCACCGATGTGTTCGGACTCGAATGCAGCCGCGAGGATTCCGGTGCGGTCCGCATCCGCTGGGACGACCGGATGTACCGCATGCGCATCGAACCCGGGGACGAGGACCGCCTGCTTCACCTCGGCTGGGAGACCAGCGATCGGCTGGACTTCGCCGCAGTGAAGGAGGACCTGCGAGCACGCGGCGTCGAGGTCGTCGACGAACCCGCCGAACTCGCCGATGCCCGCCAGGTCACCGCGCTCGCGTCGTTCACCGACCCGTTCGGCGTACGCCAGGAGCTCTTCTACGGCCCGGGCCACCTCGACCGCACGTTCCGCGGCCAGCGGGCGACATCATCCTTCATCACCGGCGACCAGGGCTTGGGGCATGCCGTGCTCATCGTCCCCGACCTCGAGATCGCGAGCCGGTTCTACCAAGACACACTGGGCTTCAAGTGCAGCGACGTCGTCGATGTGGGCATGGGCCCGATGGCGTTCCTGCGCTGCAACCCCCGCCACCACAGCCTCGCGATCTGGGCCATCCCCGGCTCTCTCGGCCTCAACCACGTGATGGTCGAGAGCACCGACATCGACGACGTCGGCCGCGCGTACGATCTGGCGCTCCAGAGCGACTATGAGATCAGCGCGTCGCTGGGGCGGCACGCCGGAGACGAGCAGCTGTCGTTCTACACGCGGACACCGAGCGGATTCGACCTCGAGTTCGGGGCGGACTCGCTCGTGATCGACGACGACGACGCCTGGAGCATGCGCCGCATCGACCGGCGCTGGGGGAACCGCAGTGAGATCTGGGGACACCAGTTCCGCCCGCTCCCGCCGCAGAGTTCGGTCTACCCCTACCCCGCCGAGGTGCCCGCATGATCGACGTCCATGCCCACATGTTCTTCGACGAGCTCCTCGGAAAGGCGGGCTCCGCGGGGCCGGCGATCGAGAAGGTCGGCGAGGCGCGCCACGAGATCGTCGCCGGCGGCTACCGCTGGCCGATCGGCCCGAAGTCGAGCCTCGCCGAGACACCCCGGCAGCGACTCGACTCGCTCGACGAGGACGCGATCGACGTCCAGGTCCTGTCGCTGTCACCGCTCTGGCTCTTCACGCACACGCCTCGTGAGATCGCCGCGCCGTTCCTCCGGAGCGCGAACACCTTCATGTCGGAGTGGTGCTCGCAGCAGCCGGATCGGCTCCGAGGATTCGCCGCACTGCCGACCGTCGACATCGGTGCCGCGATCGCCGAGCTCGAGCACTCGGTCAGCGAACTCGGTCTGGTCGGCGGATACATCGGCACCGACGCACGCGCCGCGCTCGATCACCCGGACATGGACGACCTCTATCAGGCGTGCGTCGACCTGGACGTGCCGCTGTTCGTCCACTCGACCGTCCCCGGCGTCGACGGCCCGGCCGGAGACCCGCGACTGGACCGGTTCGACTGGCACGTCACGCTGGGCTACCCCCACGAGGAGACGCTCGCAGTGGCATCGCTGATCTTCGGGAAGGTGCTGCTGCGCCACCCGAAGCTCGACGTGTATGTCAGCCATGGCGGCGGGAGCATCGCGTTCCAGCACGGCCGGCTGCGCCACTTCGCGAGCCTCCCCCGCTCCCCGATCACGGTCGAGGAGTTCGACGCGCAGTTCTCGCGGCTCTGGTTCGACACCCACGTCAACTCGCCCGAGTCGCTGACCCTCCTCCGCGCTGTCGCGAACCCCGACCGGCTCGTCTTCGGCACCAACTACCGCGGCTGGGACTCCGGCAGCGTCGACGAGGTCGAGCCGATCGCCGACGACGTCGTCCGCAACGCCCGCACCCTGCTGCGCACCCCCGACCGCGCGACAGCCTCTGCCTGAGAGGGACCCCCATGCGCATCGCACGCTGGCAGCGACTCGACGGCGTGATCGAGTCCGGCTTCATCCACGACGATCACGCGATCCCCCTTCCCGATGGCCGCCCCGTGGACGTCCTCATCCACGCCGGCCTGCCGACCGCGCTCGCGGTCGGCAGAGAGTTGATCGAGTCCCGCGATCGCACCGGGTGGCGCCCCCTTCCCACCGTGCGCCTCGTCCCGCCGATCGTGCCGGGAAGCATCCGCGACTTCGTCACCTTCGAAGAGCACGTCGAGGGGATGGTCAAGCGAGCCGACCCCGCCGCCACCGTCTCCGACGCGTGGTACGAAGCCCCCACCTTCTACTTCACCAATCCGCACACCCTCATCGGCCCGACGGACACCCTGGTGCCCCCGCGCACGGCGGAACTCGACTTCGAACTTGAGGTCGCCGCCGTGATCGGGGCCGTACGAGAGAGCGACGGCCGACACATGACGGTCGAGCGCTCAGCGCAGCAGATCTTCGGCTACACCATCTTCAACGACTGGAGCGCGAGAGATCTGCAGGCCCGCGAGATGAAGGTGTCGCTCGGGCCCTGCAAGGGCAAGGACTTCGGCGCGACGCTCGGCCCCTGGATCGTCACCGCCGACGAGTTCACCGACCGCCACACCGACGACGGGCTCCTCGACCTCGACGTCGAGGTCGAGATCAACGGCGAGATCTACGGGACGGACAACCTGACCGGCATGAGCTGGTCGTTCCCCGAGATGATCGCCTACGCGTCGCGCGATTCGCGGGTGGCTCCGGGGGACATCCTCGCCTCGGGCACGGCAGGCCGCGGCTGCCTCGCCGAGATCTGGGGGCGCACCGGATCGCTGGATCCTGCGCCGCTGAAGCCCGGCGACAGCGTCCGCATCACCGTCGAAGGCATCGGCGAGATCCTCAACACGATCGGCGAACCGCGCGCATCGCTGCCCGAGGTGCCGGCCGCCCGGCGGAACAGTGGCCGTCTCCGCGCGGCCCGGCAGTGAGCAGCGCGACCGCGCTCGTCCGATCGTGCGTGCGGGTGTACGGCATCCGGCTGCGGCGTTCAGACCCGCGCCCGATCGCCGCGCAGGTGCGCCAGCGAGTCGAGATCGATGGCGTGCTGGGCGGCGCGCTGCACCATCGAGACGAACAGCTCGTCGCCGCGGTCGGTCTGCTCGACCGTCATCGCCGCTCCCACGCCGATGAACAATCCGTGGAAGGCGAAGCGCGCGTAATCGGCCCAGCACGCCTCGAAGGAGTAGCCGTCGACTCCGTAGTCGACCAGCCTCGCGTGATAGGCCTCGAGTAGCGGGCGCTCGATGGCGCGACGGTCAGTGGGATCGAGCGAACCGCCGAGGAAGTAGGCGACGTCGAGCACCCCCGGCCCGCGCTGGATCGTCTGCCAGTCCACGACGGCGAGCCGGTCGGTCCCGTCGCGCACGTCGAACAGCAGGTTGTCGGCACGGAAGTCGCCGTGCTGGAGGGTGGTCGGCGCCGAGTTCTGGGCGGTGAGGTACGCCGCGAAGTCCTCGAAGAAGGCCCGTCCGATCTCCACGACCTCCGGCGCGAGCCGGCCCTCGAAGCGCTCGCAGAAGGCCCCGAACATCGCCGGCAGGAACGGCAGCACCTCCTCGGGGATCTCGCGCGGGCCCGGCAGCCAGTCGAGCGCGTGCAGCTCTTCGCGCTGCCACATCTGACCGTGGAGCTTCGCCACCTCCATCACGACGGCTTCGGCCTCCGCCGCGGAGCATCCCGCGATCTGGTCACGGGTGCTGCACGGCGCGAGATCCTCCATGAGGAGGGCGAACCGCTTGCCGTCATCGCTGATGACGGCATGGTGGACCTCGGGCACTCGGATGTGGAGCTCGCGGGCGAGGTCCTGGTAGAACCTCACCTCACGGAGGTAGTTGTTCTCCTGGTGCGCAGCCTCGGCGCTGTCGGCGTCGTGCGCGGTCAGCTTGAGCACGAGACGGGTGGGCACGCCGTCCTTCTCGAAGTCGACTGTGTAGGTGTCTCCGACCTGCCCCTGCCCCAGCCTCGCGGCAACGGGGTCGGAGAGCCGGTGTGACTCCACTCCGAGCGCGCCGGCCAGCCATTCGCGGTCGAGTTCGCTGATGTCCATCGATACTCCTTCGTATCCTCCGGTGGTGCGTTTCAGGCGGTGGTGCGCTCCAGGACGCGAGCGCCGTCCAGGAAGCCGGTGAGCCCGTACTTGGGCAGCGGACCGACGGCGATCTGCTCGAGCACGCCCAGCCCGGTGCGATCGCCCCATGTCGCGCGCACGAGCTGCTGCACATGGACGTTCTCGTAGGCGAGCGGGTCGAGGTCCGCCACCACCCAGCTCTCGCCGTGCGACTCGCTCTCGCCGTGCCAGGTTCCGTGGCCCCAGGTCGGATGTCCGTAGCCGATGCCCTTCATCTGGAACGTGGCCACCGGTTCGAGTTCCACCTCGACCTGCTCGCCGGACGGGCCCGCGGCGGTGATCGTCGCGGACGCCACCCGGCGGGTCCCGGGAGTCCAGGTGAACTCATGCGCCCCGGTCATCGAGGCAACGGACTGCCCGGTGCCGGCCGCATCCGCCTTCGGCACCACCGCCGCGTGGTTCAGCCAGGCAGAGCCGTCCTGCCGCTCGAAGGTGATGTAGTGGAAGCACTCGTCGTCGAAGTGGATCGGCGCCCAGAAGAACGTGAAGCCCTGCGGACGCATCGGCGCCCCGTGCGGGCGGCCGGTCACGCGGGTCCCCCACGAGCGGTCCTTGGTACCGCGCACGCCTTCGCCGAGGTCGATCGTCTCCCCCTCGACCTCGATTGTCCCGGTCCATGTCCCCCATTGCGTCGCGCGCGTGGCGTCCATGACCAGGCGGTTGCCGGCGATCTGCGTCTGGCGGGGCTCCTCGATCGCCACCGTGTCCGCCGTGTACGTGAGGTCGGCGCGGATGCCGTGTTCCAGAGAATCCACGACGACACGGTTGACGCGCATCGGCTCGATGATCTCCACCGCGATCGGGCCCATCCGCGTGTCGATGGGGTCCGGATTCATCCGGCCGCTGGCGAAGACCGACGTCTGACGCCCGTCCCGCAGCACCGAGAAGGCCCCCTCCATCAGCTCGCGGTTCGGGTAGGTGCAGAACGCCACGGCGAACATCAGGTCATCGCGGAACCCGTTGAACCAGAACCGGTCGTACTGATCGGGGTGCCCCGAGCCCGCCTGCGCCAGCGGAGCCGCGGTCTGGTGGACGGGGTAGTCGTCGAAGGGGATGAGCATGGTCTGGGTCTCCCTGGGCTGAGCGGTCGGCGAAATCGGTGTCGGCACGGATGCTGGGGCGGCGGCCTCGCCGCCGCCCCAGCCGGATCAGGCGCCTGCCGCGCCCGCCGCGGGCGCCGGCTCTGCGGCGAGGAGGCCCTTGGCCTCGGCGACCCGGCGCCGGTGGCCCACGAGCATGGAGATCGCGACCAACAGCGCCACGATGGTGACGGCGATGACGTAGCCCGACATCCAGAGCCACGATGACTCTGTCGGGAGAGCGGTCTCGGGGACGGTCGACAGGGACAGGATCGTCGCCGTGACCGCGGTGCCGATCGCGATCGACGCGTTGCGCGCGACCTGGCTCACTCCGGTGTACTCGCTGGTGGACTCCGCCGGAACGACCTCGACGACGAGGTTGTAGATGGACGAGATCACGAACGCGTTCGCGACAGACGCGGCGACGATGAGCACCAGCGCGAACGGCACGAACTGCCGGCCGGCCGGTGTCGCGAGGCCGACGAAGATGCCGACGAACATGAGCAGGCCGACCACCATCGAGGTGGCCGCCCCACGGCGCTGGGCGATCACACCCGCGATCGGAGTCAGCGCGAACGTGATGCCCGCCGCCAGCAGCGAGATGAGGCCGTAGGTCGTCGCCGTCAGCCCCAGCCCGACCGGCATGCCGGCCGGCGACAGCACGAGCACGGGACCGAGGATCGTCGTCGCCGACAGCGGCGCGAGGCCGCCGATCACGATGACGAGCATCACGCGGCGCAGCGCGGGCTGAGCCAGCAGCCGCAGGTTCACCAGCGGGTCCGTCGTGCGCAGCTCCCACCACACCCACACCGCGAGACCCACTGCGCCGATGCCCACCGGCACCCACACGGCCGGCGAGGTGATGCCGGCGCCGCGCAGCGCCGTCAGGCCCAGGAGCATCGCGCCGATGGCGGGGGCGAACAGGATCGCTCCGAACCAGTCGATGCGCGCGCCCGGCTGCGTCGACCTCGAGCGGGGGACGACGGTGATCGCGAGCAGCAGGCACAGTGCGCACAGCGCCGCGGCGACGACGAACATGCCGACCCACCAGCCCGCGTCGACGAGGATGCCGGCGACCATGATGCCCGCTCCGGCGGTGATCGTCGCCGTGGCGGTCAGCAGTGCGACCGTCATGGGAACCCGCTCCTTGGGCAGGGACTCCCGCGCGATGCCGATCAGGAGCGGGATGATGCCCGCGCTCGTGCCCTGGAGCGCACGCCCTACGAGCAGGGCGGGGAACGACTCGAACACGACCGTGACGAGCGAACCGACCAGCGAGATCGCCAGCAGGACGATCAGCACCCGCTTGCGCCCGTACATGTCGCCGAGCCGGCCTGCCACGATCGCCGAAGCCGCCCCGACCAGGACGAAGATCGTGATGATCCACGAGATCCCCGCGAGGTCGACTCCGAAGTGATCCGACAGGAACGGCAGGGCCCCCAGCACCATCGTGTGCTCGAAGATGCCGGCTGCCTCCACGAGGAGAAGCACGCCGACCAGCAGGACGGCTGCGCTGCCCCTCTTCTCATTGCTGAACGTGTCCACCATGACTCATCCGCCTTTCGCGACGTCGTTGACGCGTATCCGTGTGGTGTGCCGCCTGTGCGGCGAGGTATTTACTTAGCGCTCGCTAATGTAGGGGAGGGTCGTGCGCCCGTCAATCCCTCATCGCTTCATTCCCGCGGGTCGATCAGGGTCTTGATCGCCTTGGCTCCGCCTGACAGCTCATCGAAGACGTCCGCCAGTTCGCTGAGGCCCCGGACGCTGTCGGTCATTCCATCGGTCCGCAGCAGCCCCTTCGCCAGCAGGTCGACGGTGATGTCGAACTCCCACCGGTTGTGGGCGAGGGTGGTCTGGACGTCCAGCTCCTTCGCCATCCACATCGCGGGGATCAGCTCGACCGGCGCGAAGGGCGTGCCGACCAGCATCAGCGTGCCCCCCGGGCGCAGGAGCGTCGTCGCCGACTGGATCGCCTGCGCATTGCCGGCGCACTCGTAGGCGATGTCGACGCCGCGCCCCCCGGTGAGCGCCTGGATCTCGGATGCGAGCTGCGGATCCGCCGGATCGAGCACAGTCGTCGCTCCCAGCCGGGCCGCCAGGTCGCGCCGGTCCTCGCCGCGCGCCACCATGACGACCTCGGTCGCCCCGGCGAGCTTCGCGAACTGCATCGTGGCGAGACCGATCAGCCCCGCGCCGATGACGACGACCGTGTCACCCAGGCGCGGCTGGCGCCGGCGGACGGCATGCAGCGCGACGGTGAGCGGCTCGACGAGCGCCCCCTGCTCGAGGCTGACG
Organism: Microbacterium thalassium; assembly: GCF_014208045.1. Taxonomy (NCBI): domain Bacteria; kingdom Bacillati; phylum Actinomycetota; class Actinomycetes; order Micrococcales; family Microbacteriaceae; genus Microbacterium; species Microbacterium thalassium. The sequence goes on along the minus strand of NZ_JACHML010000001.1, from coordinate 873,425 downwards.
CTGTCGGGCAGCGCGATGACCGACCGGGCGGGGACGGCGAGCTTCGGCGTGTAGCCGCCGTGCGGCGGGGCCGTCGGCAGGGAGGAGATCGTGTAGTTCTCGCAGCGCGCGTGATGCCCCGCCTGACACATGACGCAGCGCCCGCAGGGCGGCTGACTGGTCCGCGCGACGCGCTGCCCGACCTCGAGCCCGGTCACATCGGCGCCGACGCCGATGACCGTCCCCGACCATTCGTGGCCCGACAGCGTCGGATGGTAGGGGAACCCGATCTCGTAGGCGTGGACGTCGGATCCGCAGATCCCGGTGTACGCGATCTCGACGACGACATGGTCGGGCAGCACCTCGCTGACGTCCGCGGCGTCGACGGGGCTGATCGTCCGACGTCCGGTGATGACGTAGGCCAACTGGTCGGTCATGCTCTTCCTCCACATCGAGTGAACGAGCATCACGGTATTCCGAAAGCAGGACATTGTCCAGTATTGTGTGATCTCATCCAGCGGACGGTCAGCGACGACGGTCCCGGTTGGACGGTCAGCGAAGACGGTTACGGCAGAAGGAGAGTCGCATGACGCAGAACGTGTACGAGCCCGACGATTTCGACCCCACAGGCTTCGACGGCACCTGGGTGATGGTCAACGACGAGTCGACCATCTGGGATGCCGAGAAGCAGGAGTACGTGCCCGAGATCCTCGCCGGTCAGGAGATCACGATCCGGCACGAAGGAGATCTGCAGATCTACCGCATCCGGGTCGACATCGAACCCGACCTCAGCATCCACATGGCGTACGAGTGCCGCTTCGGCGACAGCGCGTGGGTGCCCTATCGCGTGGTGCAGATCGACGGCGACCCGAACCACCCCCGACTCCAGCCCAACGCCGTCCTCAAGCAGGGGACGCGACTGAACGAGCCCATCGCCTGGATCAAGCAGGTCTACGTCGACCGCCGCACCCAGTACCGCATCACCAAGAACCCGGACGGCACGGCGCAGTACATCATGATGCGCCGACTCAACGAGGACGGCACGCGAAATGTCGGCACAGTGCTCAACCCGGCGGGCGTCGCGAGCATCGACAAGGCCTTCATGCGCATCGACGCGTGAGGGCGGCGGGCGGACCGCTTCAGTGCGCTCCGCCCGCCTCCGCCTCCGGCGTCGCGCGCACGGTGTCCAGTGCGATCGTCACATACTGGCGCGCGACGTCGGATGCCGTCAGCGGCCCATCCATGCGGAACCAGGTCGTGATCGCAAGGCACATGCCGAGGATCGCTCGCCCGCTCTCGCGGGGCAGCGGCGTCGCGAACTCCCCCGACGCGCACCCGCGCTCGACGCACTCGATGAGCGCCTCCGCCACCACCGCACGCCGCGCAGCGTATTCGCGCCGATTCTCGGGGGTGAGGCTGCGGATCTCGCGATCGAGGAAGGCGAGATCGCGATGGTGCGTCAGGTGCAGGACGATCGCCTCGACGACGGCGCAGAAGCGGTCACGCGGATCCTCGCCCGCGTCGTCGAGCGCTTCCGCGACGTGAGACTCGAGGATGTCCATCGTGTGCGAGAGCAGCGCGGTGAGCATCGCCTGCTTGTTCTCGAAGTGGTAGTAGAGCGCCGGCACCGTGACGCCCACCTCTTTGGCGATGGTGCGTACGGACGTCGCGTCGTACCCGTGCTCGACGAACTGGGTCAGAGCCACCTGCAGGATGCGGGAGAGCTGCGGCTCGGGAAAGTCACGCCAGGACACGCCCCGAGTCTAGGGGACCCCGGTTTGCTTAGCGATCGCTCACTAACTACAGTGCACTCCAGGAGGTGCCGACGATGACACACGAGATCACAGCGCCGGTTCGCTACGACGTCGTGGAGCAGGTCGCGATCGTGAGGATCGACCGCCCCGAGGCGCGGAACGCGATCAACGCGGCCGTATCGAGCGCGGTCGGTGACGCGCTGGAGAGAGCGGATGCCGATCCCGATGTTCGCGCGATCGTCGTGACCGGCGTCGACGACGTCTTCTCGGCCGGCGCCGATCTCAAGGCCCTCGCCCAGGGCCTCTCCCTCGACTCTCCCGAGCACCCGGAGTGGGGATTCGCCGGCATCGCCCGCCACTGGATCCACAAGCCGCTCATCGCCGCGGTCAACGGGCCGGCGCTCGGCGGCGGCGCCGAGATCGCACTCGCGTGCGACCTCATCGTCGCCTCGGATTCGGCCGTGTTCGGACTCCCCGAGGTGCGGTGGGGCCTTTTCGCCGCGGCGGGCGGCGTCCTGCGCCTGCCGCAGCACATCGGCGTCCGCCGCACGCTCGAACTCGCCCTGACAGGGGATCCGATCGACGCGGCGACGGCACTCGAATGGGGAATCGTCAACCGTGTCGTCCCGGCCGACCGCGTCCTCGATGAGGCGGTCCTCCTCGCGGGCCGCATCGCGCGCAACGCTCCGCTGTCCGTGCGTGAATCCAAGCGCGTCATCCACGCGACCCTGAGCGACGGCTCGGTGTGGGGCCAGGACTGGCGCACGTCGACGGTGTGGGACGAGAGCCAGCGAGCCATGGACCTCACCTTCGCCAGCGACGACGGGCACGAGGGCATGCGCGCCTTCGCGGAGCGTCGCACACCGGTGTGGGGTCAGACGACCCTCACACCCTGAGGTCTCCCCCGCGACGCTCACCCCCGTGAGGTCTCACAGAACGAAGGAGTTCACCCGAATGGATGTCACAGGCAGGACCGTCCTGATCGCCGGAGGCGCCTCGGGCCTCGGCCTGGCCACCGCGCGGCGACTGCGCGCCGAGGGCGCTCGCGTCGTGGCGGCCGATCTGCCCGGATCCATCGCCCGGACGGCGGCGACACCGGATGCGGAGGGCATCGAGTTCGCCGCAGCGGACGTCACCGACGAGCAGGCGGTCGCCGATGCCGTCACGCTCGCGAACTCGCGCGGCGACCTGTCGGTCGTGGTCAACTGCGCGGGGATCGGAGATCCGCAGCTGACGGTCTCGAAGACAGGACCGCAGGATCTCGCCCGCTTCGAACGCGTCGTGCGTGTCAATCTCATCGGGACGTTCAACGTCGTGCGGCTGGCCGCCGCGGCCATGATGGCCAACGACCGCGCGGGCGAGGAGCGCGGCGTCATCGTCAACACCGCGTCGGCGGCAGCGTTCGACGGCCAGATCGGCCAGGCGTCCTACGCCGCCTCGAAGGCGGGCATCGCCGGCATGACGCTCCCGCTCGCCCGGGAGCTCGCGCGCCACGCCATCCGGGTGGTCACGATCGCACCGGGGCTCTTCGACACACCCCTGCTCGGCCAGCTGCCCGACGAGACGCGCGCCGCACTCGGCGCCCAGGTCCCCTTCCCCTCGCGCCTCGGCCGCCCCGAGGAATACGCCGACCTCGTCGCGGCGGTGACGGCGAACCCCATGCTCAACGGCGAGACGATCCGGCTGGACGGCTCGATCCGGATGGCGCCGCGGTAGTCGCGGCGGAAGCGAAGAAGACAGGAGTGACAATGACCGTCACGGTTCCGGGCCTCATGCAGGACTTCCCGCTCACCACGAACCACTTCCTCTGGCGCATGGCGCGCGTGAACCCGCGCACGCGCGTCGTCACGATCCTCGACGACGAAGGGACGTCCGACGAGACCACGCTCGGCGATGTCGCTGACCGCAGCCTGAGGCTCGCAGCGTCCCTCGACCGCCTCGGCATCCGGCCGGGTGACCGCATCGGGACCGTCGCGTGGAACACCGTGTCGCACCTGATCGCCTACTTCGGCGTCATGTCGATGGGAGCCGTGCTGCACACCGTCAATCTGCGCCTGCACGCACAGCAGATCGTGTGGACCGTCAATCATGCCGAGGACCGCATCCTCATCGTCGACGACAACCTCGCCGAACTGGTGTTCCCGCTTCTGGCCGACATGCCGACGGTGGAGCGCATCGTCGTCATCGGCGGTGGCGACGTGCCGGAGGCGCCGGTGCCCGTGCAGCGTTTCGACGCGCTCGCCGACGCGGACCCCGGCGACTACCGGATGCCGGAACTGGACGAGCGGTCGGCCGCGGCCCTGTGCTACACGTCCGGCACGACCGGCGACCCGAAGGGCGTCCTCTACTCGCATCGCTCGATCGCGGTGCACTCCCTGATCATGTCGGGCTCGGACGTCTTCGGCATCGCCAAGCACGACGTCGTGCTCGCGACCGTCCCCATGTTCCACGCGATGGGCTGGGGCCTGCCGTTCCTCGCGACGATGGCCGGCGCCGATCTCGTCCTGCCGGGGCGCCACCTCGGGGCCAGGAGCCTGGCGCGAACGATCGCCGCGCATCGCGTGACGTGGTCGACGGGGGTGCCGACGATCTGGATGGATCTGCTCCGCCATGTCGACGCCGGCGGCGACGCCGCGAGGGACGGTCTCGCACCACTGCGCAAGCTCATCCTCGGGGGGACGAAGGTCCCCGAGGACCTGATCCGCCGCTTCGCGCGCGATCTCGACGTCGAGGTCATCTCGGGCTGGGGGATGACCGAGATCTTCCCGGGCGGCGCCGTCGCCGCGACCGACCCCCGGCTCTCGACCGAGGACAACCTCGCCCACCAGACGATCGCAGGCCGGATCAGCCCCTTCTACGAACTGCGTCTGGTCGACGACGAGGGCATCGTGCAGCCGCACGACGGCCGAAGCCGGGGTGAGATCCAGATGCGCGGGCCGTCGGTCGCGGGGGCGTACTTCCGACTCGAGGACGAGGCGGCGGACCGCTTCGACGACGGCTGGCTGCGCACCGGCGACATCGGCACCGTCGATGCCGAAGGCTGGGTCACCCTCGTCGACCGCTCGAAGGACATGATCAAATCCGGCGGAGAGTGGATCTCGTCCGCAGACCTCGAATCGGCCCTCCAGAACCACGAGCTGGTGGCGGAGTGCGCGGTCGTCGGGCGCCCCGATGACCGCTGGAGTGAGCGCCCGCACGCGTTCGTCGTCCTCACCGAGGACGTGCCGGATGCCAACCTGAAGGACTTCCTGGCCGGCCAGGTGCCGAAGTGGTGGATCCCCGAGGAGTTCGAGCGGATCGACGCCATACCCCGGACGACGACCGGCAAGTTCGACAAGAAGCTGCTGCGCAGCCGATTGACACACACCGATGACCGCGTTATCGAAGGAGCACCCGCATGACCAGCGCCGTGATCGTGGACGCCGTGAGGACGGCATCCGGCAAGGGAAAGCCGGGCGGAGCGCTGTCGGGGGTCCACCCGTCGGAGATGCTCGCGACGGTGATCCGCGCCCTCGTGGATCGCGCGGGGATCGATCCCGCCCTCATCGACGACGTGATCGCCGGCTGCGTCAGCCAGGTCGGCGACCAGAGCAACAACATCGCGCGCACCGCCGCGCTGCTCGCGGGGCTGCCCGTCACCGTCCCCGGGACGACCGTCGACCGTCAGTGCGGGTCCAGCCAGCAGGCGGCCCATTTCGCCGCGCAGGGCGTGATCGCCGGCGCGTACGACATCGCGATCGCGGCCGGCGTCGAGTCGATGAGCCGCGTACCGATGTTCTCCAACGGCCAGGGCGGGCATCCCCACGCGGGACTCGATGCCCGGTTCCCCAGCCTGCCGCCGCAGGGCATCGGTGCCGAGCTCATCTGCTCGCGATGGGGCTTCGACCGCGACGCCGTCGACGCCTTCGCCGCGGCGTCCCACAGCCGTGCGGCGGCGGCCCAGGCGGGCGGTGTCTGGGATCGCGAGATCATCCCGGTCACACTGCCCGACGGATCGCCGCACACGGGCGACGAGACGGTGCGTCCGACGACCAGCGTCGAGGGACTCGCGGGGCTCGCGCCCGCGTTCCGCTCCTCCGGGTATGGCGAGCGCTACCCGGAGATCGACTGGAAGATCACGGCGGGCAACTCCTCGCCGCTCACCGACGGCGCCTCCGGCATGCTCATCATGAGCGAGGACCTCGCACAGAGGCTCGATCTGACCCCCCGTGCGCGCTTCCACAGCTTCGCCGTCATCGGATCCGACCCCGAGATCATGCTCACCGGGCCGATCGACGCCGCTCGGAAGATCATGGCCAAGGCCGGGATGACGATCTCGGACTTCGACGCCTACGAGGTCAACGAGGCCTTCGCACCCGTGCCGATGGCGTGGGCCGAGGACCTGGGGGCCGACCCCGCGCTGCTGAATCCGCGCGGCGGGGCGATCGCACTGGGGCACCCGCTGGGCGCATCGGGGACCCGCCTGATGACGACGATGCTGCACTATCTCGAGGACACCGGCGGCCGCTTCGGCCTGCAGGCGATCTGCGAGGCGGGCGGCATGGCCAACGCGACGATCATCGAGCGGCTGTAGTCACTCCTGCAACAGCGAAGAGGCCCGGTTCCCACCGGGCCTCTTCGCTGTTGCGCTCTCGCCGGCGGTCAGTCGAGGATCGTGACGACCTTGGACGGGCAGATCGCGGCCCCTTCGCGTGCCTTCGCCTGCAGCGCGGCGCCCTCGGGGCTGTCGTCCAGCAGAACGACGATGCCGTCGTCCTCACGCTGGTCGTAGATCTCGGGCGCGACCATCACGCAGTTGCCCGCCGCGATGCAGCGGCTCTCGTCGATCAGGATCTTCATTGTCTCTCCTTCCGGGGAACGCGCTCAGTCGAGCACTCGCTCGGCGTTCCGCTGATAGTTCTGGGCGAGCTGCCGGCGCAGCCGCGCGAGCACCGGGCCGTGGCCGCGCGCGATCACGCCGCGCAGCTCTCCGTCGTCATAGGCCGCGAGGACCCACTTCGACCCCTCGAGCGAGCCGTCCTCGAAGACGAGGTCCGCGGTGGGGTCGACCATCCCGAAGGACTGGATCTTGAAGTCGTACTGATCGGTCCAGAAGAACGGGACGGGCGCATACGGCGCCTCCTCGCCGGCGATGGTGCGGGCCAGATGGACGGCACCTTCGATCGCGTTGGAGCGCGTCTCCATCCGCATCACGCGGTCGAGCGACGTGTGGACGAAACGCGCGACGTCGCCGACCGCGTACACGTCGTCCGCTGCGCGCTGGCGATGGTCGGTGACCACACCGTTGTCGAGCTCGATGCCGCTCGACTCGAGCCACGCCACGTTGGGAGCGGCGCCCACCGACATCAGGACGACGTCGACCTCCAGCTCAGTGCCGTCTGCGAGACACAGCGCCGTCACCCGGTCGCCGTCGCTGACCACGCCCTCGACCTGCGTGCCCAGGTGGAATCTCACGCCGTGGGCGACATGCTGGTCGAGCAGCCACCGCGCGACATCCGGGGTCAGTCGCTCGCGCATCGGCAGGTCGGCCGGCTCGATCACCGACACCTGGACGCCGCGCTTGGTGGCCGTCGAAGCCACCTCGAGCCCGATGAGACCGCTGCCGACGATCGCCAGCCGGGTGCCCGGCACGAGACTGCGCTCGAAGGCCTCGGCGTCGGCGATCGTGCGCAGCACGTGGACGTTCGCAGAGCCGGCGAGAGAGGGGATACGGCGCGGAGTTGCTCCGGTCGCGATCACGAGCGTGTCGTAGCCGACCGACTCACCGGTCTCGAGCCGCACCTCCTTGGCGGTGGTGTCGAGAGCGACGGCGCGCACGCCGAGGCGGAGCTCGACCTGGGCCGTGCTCAGCTCCTCGTGCGAGGCGAGGCCCAGCGAGTCGAGCCCGGCCGTGCCGAGCAGGACGCCCTTCGACAGCGGGGGGCGGTCATACGGAAGCTCGGCCTCCTCGCCGATGAGGGTGATCGCCCCCTCGTATCCCATGCGGCGAAGGTTCAGCGCCACCCCGGACCCCGCCGCGGAGGCCCCCACGATGACGACCCGCGCACCGGGGTCGGTTGCATCCCGAGGCTCGGTCATGCCCGCTCCCAGTTCACGATGAGCTGCGGCGTGCCCTTCATGAGGCGACGCTCGCGCCATCCCTCGGCGGGCTCGACGTTGGTGAAGGTCTTGTAGCGGCCGAGCACCGCCTTGAGTGCGAGGTTGATCTCCATGCGCGCGAGCTGGGCCCCCACGCACGCATGCGGGCCATAGCCGAACGCCATGTGCGGCTTCGGGTCGACACGGTCGATGTCGAGCACGTCGGGGTTCGGGTACGCGGCCGGATCGTGGTGCGCCGCCTGGAAGTTCCCGCCCACGGCGTCGCCGGCCTTGATGTGGACGCCGCCGAGCTCCATGTCCTCGGTGGCGATGCGGCCGCGCGCGATGCCGACGCCGACGCTCACGCAGCGCAGCAGCTCCTCGGTCGCCCGGGGCAGGGCCTCGGGCTCGTTGCGCAGCCGCGTGAACAGTTCAGGCTCGTACGAGAGCCACTCGAGCATGCCGTTGAGCATCGAACCGGTGGCGTCGTGCCCGGCGGCCAGGAGCGTCATCCCGAGGGTGCGCAGCTCATCCTCGGTCCACTCGCCGGCCTCGGTGTCGTGGATCATGGCGCTCATCAGGTCATCGCCGGGGTTGCGCTTCTTCTCCTCGTACAGCTTGTCGAAGTAGGTGGCGATGAGGACGTAGGCCTCCATGACCTGCTCGAGCGTCTGGGCGCGCGAGTCGACGACGAAGTACGACGCCTCGAGGAACTCGCGGTCCTCGATCGGCGGAGCGCCGAGCAGCGAGCAGAGCACCCGCACCGGGAGGATCCGCGAGAACGTGTCGCTGACGTTGGCGGGGTTGCCGGAGCGCTCGAGATCGTCGAGGGCCTCCTCGACGAGCCGCGCGGTGTCGGGGATCAGCTTCTGGACCCGCTTGACGGTCAGGTGCTTCATGAGCACCTTGCGCTTGGTCTGGTGCTTCTCGCCGTCGTAGGCCATGAACGACGGCGTCGCCATCTTCTCGGCCTGACGCATCCGGGGGTACTCGTCGAGATCCAGCATCGCCTCGATGCTGAAGCGCGGGTCGTTGTACATCTGGCGGGCGAGATCGTAGGTGAGCGTCATCCAGCCGTCGCCCTCGCCGAAGGGGAACGCGACGGGGACGACGCTCGCCTGCTCGCGCAGTTCGGCATAGTCCCGCTTGATCCCCTCGGCGTTGACGAGGTTCTGCTTGGCGGGCATCGGGTAGGGAAGGGTTGCAGTCATCATCGACTCCTCATGCTCTCTGGCTGGTGGTGGGGTGCTCTGTCGTGGTCATGACGAGGTCGCTGAGCGGTTCGCCGGCGGAGTACACGCCGCCGAAGAGCAGCGCGCCGTCGGTGGTCAGGCGCAGCGCGAAGCGGGTCCGGGAGTCCGCGGACTCCACCGGCTCGGCGTCGGCGATGCAGATGCGCCGGTCGCGGTCGGCGGACGTGAAGCGGTAGTGGCCGTCGGATTCCTCCAGCGCGGGCTCGGCGATCACAACCTCGAGGAAGCCGCCGTGCCCGGTGAAACGGAGGAATCCGCCGAAGCGCCAGGACGTCTCAGGGGCCAGATCGATGGCGGTCAGCGGGAAGCGGAAGACGCCGCCGCCGACGAGCCCGATGTCCGGCGACACGTCGCACACGCCATCAGGAAGCCCCTTGACGTAGCGCAGGAAGGAGTCCTTCACCGACCAGTCCATCCAGCCGGCCGCGGTGGCCGCCTGGCCGCGCTCCGCGCTCACGATCGTCTCCATGGGTTTCTCCTCGGTCATTCGGATGCGAACGTCAGCACGGGCTTGACGACACGGCCGGAGTGAGTCGCCTCCTCCGCGTCATTGACGGACTCGAACGGGAATGTCTCGATCAGTCGGTCGAAGGGGAACTCCCCCGCCTTCCAATGCGCGATCAGCCGGGGGATCAGCTCGTGGGGGTCGGCCGCTCCCTCGAGCACGTACCCCACCTTCTTGCCGGTCAGCTGGGTCGGATGCACGGACAGCGCGTCCGCGCTCGCGCCGACGAGGACGAGTTCGCCTCCGATCCGGAGGGTGCCGAGCGCCGTCTCCATCACCGCTGACCGGGCCGTGGTGTCCAGCGCGAAGTCCATCCCGGGGCCGTCGCCGACCACCTTCTCGTCCGCCAGCGGGTCCTTCCCCCGCACGACGCGCGTCGCTCCCAGCTCCAGCGCCAGCTCGAGCCGCTCGGGCACCACGTCGATCGCGACGATGTCGGACGCGCCCGCGAGCTTCGCGGCCATGATCGCGGCGAGTCCGACCGCTCCGGCGCCGAACACGGCGATGCTCTGTCCGGGCTGAAGCCCCATGGCGGTCAGGACCGTGCCCGCGCCGGTCTGGATCCCGCATCCGAGCGGTCCGAGCAGCTCGAGCGGCAGGTCCGCGTCGACGACGACAAGGCTGCGCTGGTCGACGACGGCATGGCGGGCGAACGACGACTGGCCGAACCAGCGCGTCCCGATGTCCCGCTGCTCGGCATCCGTGCCACCGCTCGTGCCGTCGACGTTGCGGGCGGTCATGTTCATCCCGGTGAACAGTTCGCAGTACGAGGGCGTGCCACCGGCGCACTGCGCGCACACGCCGCAATAGGCGAAGGTCAGCACGACCGCGTCGCCGATCGCCACGTCGGTCACCTCGGAGCCCGCATCGACGACGACGCCGGCGCCTTCGTGACCGAGGACCGCCGGGAGGGCGTACGAGGCGAGACCCCGCGGCATCACGTCGGTATGGCAGAACCCCGCGCCGACGACGCGGACGAGCACGCTCGTCGGGCCCAGGTCCGACAGGGTGACCTGCTCGAGCGCGAACGGCGCGTCGGGCTCGCGCAGGACGGCGGCCTCGGTGGTGATGCTCATGCTGTCGCTCCTTCGGGCGTGCGAGCGCGTGCTGCGCCGTTGACGATCTCGAGCGCGGCCTCTCTGCCGGCACCATCGGCGATGACGCGCCTCAGCTTCATGATCTTTCGCGGCTCGTTGAGGGTCGCCGCGCCCACCACGCGATCGTCGGTGACGAAGAGCGCGACGAAGCGCGTGTCGTCGACGGAGCCGGCGACGATCTCGACGGAATCCGCGGTCGCGGTGCCGACGAACTGGATGCGCTGCTCGTACCAATCGCTCCAGAAGTAGGGGACGGTCGCGTAGGGCGCGAGACTGTCGGGAGTGACGGCGTTGCGCCCGGCTACCGCGGCCTGGTCGGCCGCGTTCGTCCAGTTCTCGAGACGCATCGTGAGCCCGAGTGCACGGTTCGGCCAGTGCGCGACGTCGCCGGCGGCGAACACTCCCGGCAGCGATGTCTGCATGTGCTCGTCGCACACGACGCCGCCGTCGCGGGCGTCGAGGTCGATGCCGGAATCCCGCAGCCAGCCGGTCGCCGGAGCCGCACCGATCCCGATCACGACCACGTCCGCGGGCAGGACCTCGCCGTTGCTCAGTCGCACCTCGCGGATCGCGTCGTCGCCCACGAACTCCTCGATGACGGTGCCGAGGATGAGGCGGGTGCCGTTCGCCGGATGCAGCGACGCGAGCGCGCCGCCGATCTCCTCGCCGACGGCCCGCACGAGCGGCACGGGTGCACCGTCGAGGACGGTCGCGTGCGCTCCCAGCTTCTTCGCCGACGAGGCGATCTCGGAGCCGATGAACCCGGCGCCGAGGATGACGACGCGCGCTCCGGGGACCACCAGCTCGCGCAGGCGATCGGCGTCCCCGATGCTGCGCAGTGTGACGATGCCGGCCAGGTCCGGCACGCCGGGGATCGTCCGCGGCGCCGCTCCCGTGGCGATGATCAGGGAGTCGTACCGGTACTCGTCGCGGTCGGTCACGACGACGCGGTCTTCGGCGCGCAACGCGATCGCCCTCTCGCCGAGCCTCAGTTCGACCCCGAGTTCTTCGCGGAGCGCGTCCTCGGTGCGGTAGACGTCAGCATCGACCTCGCCCAGCAGGTAGCGCTTCGACAGCGGCGGGCGATCATACGGCAGGTGCGTCTCAGCGCCGATGAGCGTGATCGCACCGTCGAATCCGGCCTTCCGCGCGGCCTCCACAGCGCGCAGCCCGGCGAGCGAGGCTCCGACGACGACAAGCTGCCCGCTCATCTCAGGCCGGCACTTCCACGAGACGCAGCGCGGCCGCCGGGCAACCGTTCACCGCCTGCTCGATCTCGTCCCGTTCGGCGGCCGAGACGTCCTCGCCCCGCACGATGAGGGTGCCGTCGTCGTCGACCTCGAAGCGGTCCGGCGCGTACGACTCGCAGATGCCGATGCCGGTGCAGCGGTTGCGGTCGACGTCGATTCGCAGAATGGTCATGTCTTCCTCGTTCCTCGCTCAGCGGATCGTGACGGGCAGGTGCCGCACGCCGTTGATGAAGTCGCTGACCAGCTGGACCGGCTCGCCGATCTCGATGTCGGGCAGCTTGGTGAGTATCTGGCGGAACAGCGCGCGCAGCTGCGCCTTCGCGACGGCATTGCCGAGGCAGTAGTGCACCCCGCCTCCACCGAACGCCTGGTGGCGGTTCGGCGTGCGCGACAGGTCGAACCGCCCGGGCCGGTCGAACACCGACTCGTCGCGATTGCCCGAGCAGTAGAAGATGCCGACCTTGTCGCCGGCCGAGATGAGCTGCCCGCCCAGCTCGACGTCCTGCGTGGCGGTGCGGGCGAACTGCATGACGGGGCTCGCGTGGCGGACGAACTCCTCGATGGCTCCGACGATCCGCCCGTCGTAGTCGTCCATGAGCCAGCGCTTCTGATCCGGGTTCGCCTCGAGCTGCATGAGGCTCCACGTCGTCGTCTGCTTCGTGGTGTCGTTCCCGGCGGTCGCGAACAGCAGGGTGATCATTGTGAGGTCCATCTCGTCGAGGACCTCCCCGTCGATGTTCGCCTGCACGAGCGCCGTCATGATGTCGTCCTGGGGCTTCGCGCGCCGCGCCTCGGCGAGTTCGGTCGCGATCTGCGACAGCGTGCCGAACGCGGTCGCCGAGGTAGCGAACCGCTCCTCGCGCGAGCCGCCCACGCCGGGGTCCTGCAGCGCGAACAGGTCGTCGCCGGCCTGGCGGAATGTCTCCATGAGCTCTTCCGGGACGCCCAGGAGGTCGGCCACGGTCATCATGGGCAGTCGCGACGACACCTCGTCGACGAAGTCGATCTCACCGGCGCCGACCACGCGGTCGATGATTCCGGCGGCGCGCTCCTCGATCTTCTGGCTAAGACGTGCGACCGCCTTCGGGGTGAAGGCCGCGCTCATGATCTTGCGGTACGCCGTGTGCTTGGGCGGGTCGTAGTCGAGGAAGCTCGCCCCGGCATTCCCGGGAATCGGGTGGAGCGACGTCGTGCCCAGCTGCGAGCTGAACAGCTCGTGATGCATGCTCACGTGCGCGATGTCCTCGGCGCGCACCACCGCCCAGTACCCTGCCTCGCCGTGCTCTTCGGGAGCGAGGTCGAGGTCCTCCATCGGCGGGTGCCAGCTCACCGGGTGGTCGGCGCGGAGCTGTGCGAACGTCTCGTTGCGCTCGTCGAACGTCTTGCTCCAGAACGCGACGCTGGAGATGTCCAGGCCGGTGGTCGGCTCGTGGGCGGTTGCGTGGATCTGCATGTCACCTGTTCCTTCGGGCGGGATGCCGGGAGTCGATCGGGCGGTGAGCGGGCGCGGGCGGCGAGTCCGCCCTGCGCCTGCTCGGGACCGGGCTCAGGCCCGGCTGCCGACGATCTTCTGGTTGGGGAACGGGCCGGGCTTCACAGTGCCCGAGATGTCGTCGCCGTCGGCGACGAGGGTGTAGATCATGTGGAGCTTCATGGGCTTGTCGGTGTCGCCCTCGAAGGTCGCCGTGTCGCCCTCGAGCGCCACGTTGTAGAAGTCGACTCCTGCCTCGTCCACGCGCTCTGCTCCCAGCGGCTCGTCCGTGATGGCGAGCACGAACTTCTGCGGACCGGTCGGGGTCTTCACCTCGAGGTTCCAGGTACCGGTGATCTGCGACATCGCTGTCTCCCTTGCACTGCATCGTTGCGGTTCAGCCCGACTCCTGCGTCGGGTGAACTCATTAAACGGGACAGTGTCCGGTTTTGTCAACGATGCGGAGCGAATCCCCCGGAAATCGTCCAGGACGCGCGAAAGCGGGGGTGCCTCCACCCCCGCTTTCGCACAGAAGGCGCGTCAGTGCGCGGTCGGACCGTCCGACGGCGGGGCGAGCGCCTCGGCCCGGGCGGCGAGCTCGAACAGGTTCTGGAGCGCGTCGAGCGGCGCGGTCATGTCGAGGTCGGGCTCGTAGAGAAGCCGCAACTGGATTCCGTCGACCAACATGGACATGAGCATCGACAGCACCCGCGGGTCGATCGACTTCGGCGCATGGCCGGTCTCCTGCAGCCCCTCGAGCGCGGCGAATCCATGCTCGTTGGCCGCCCGGAACCGCTCCGCGAAGAACTGGTGAGCGGCGTTGTCGGGATCGGTGGCTTCTGCCGCCAGCCGAACGTACAGCTCCGTGAGGCCGGGGATGGCATGCTGCCACGCCATGCTGGTGCGCGTGATCTCGAAGAGGTCCTCGGGCGACGCATCCTCGAGGACCTCGAGAGCCGGCGCGTCGCGTTGCGCGATCAGCGCCGTGAGCAGCTGGTCCTTGCTGGCGAAGTGGTGGCCGATGCCGGTCTTGCTGAGCCCCGCGCGGGCGGCGACCTCTCGGATCGTCACCGCACCGTAGCCCTCCTCGGCGATGAGCTCGAGGGATGCCGCGAGGATCTCCTCGCGCTTCGCCACGCCTTTCGCGTACTGCCGCTTCTCCATGCCGCCCAGGCTACTGGTCGGCACGGCGAGGTCTCGCCGGCGGTCAGCCGATGGCGTACGTCTTGTGATTGGCAAAGGCATCCATTCCCGTCTCGCCGAGCTCGCGCCCGATTCCCGAGGCCTTGGTCCCCCCGAAGGGCGCCTCGACCGGCGCGCCGAACAGCGTGTTGATGCCGACGCCACCCGAATCGATGCCTTCGGCGACCAGTCGCGCCTCGTCGAGGTCCTCTCCGTAGACGGTCGCGCCGAGCCCGTACGGGGTGTCGTTGGCGAGCCGGACGGCATCGGCGGCATCGGCGGCTCGGTAGATCACCCCGAGCGGCCCGAAGGCCTCCTCGTAGTACAGCCTCATCCCGGGAACGACGCCGGTGAGCACCGCGGGATGGAAGTATGCGCTCCCCTCCTCCGCACGTCCCCCGGCGACCAGCACCGTCGCCCCCTTGCCCACGGCATCGTCATAGAGCGCCTGCAGGTCGGACGCCGCGCGTGCACTGGCCATCGGGCCGAGTGTCGTCGCGGGATCGAGGGGGTCGCCGACCACCTGCTCGCGGAAGAACGCGGTGTACTGCTCGATGAACTCGTCGGCGACCCTGTCCGTCACGATGACCCGCTTGGGTGAGTAGCAGACCTGACCGCCGAACATGAGCCGCATCATCGAGGACATGCCCGCCGCGGATGCGACATCCGCCGAGTCGAGGACGACGAACGGGTCCGAGCCTCCGAGTTCGAGCACGGCCGGCTTGACGTGCTCGGCCGCCTGCTGCCCGATCTTCGTTCCGATCTCATTCGACCCCGTGAAGGTCACGGCTCGCACCCGCGGATCGGCGATGTACCGCGAGACCTGCTCCCTGGTCGGCAGGATCGTCTGGTACACGCCCGGCGGGAAGCCTGCTTCTGCCATGAGCTCGTCGATGAGCAGCGTGGAGTTCGCGGTGAGCGCCGCGGGCTTCATGATGACGGTGTTGCCGAGCATGAGATTCGGCACCGTCGCCCGCATCGCCTGGTAGATCGGAGCGTTCCATGGCTCGATCGCGAGAACGACGCCTATCGGCTCCTTCCGCGTATACGCCTGACTCGCCAGCGGGAGCTCGACCGGCCTGTCGGCGAGCAGCTCAGGAGCGCGCTCGGCGTAATAGCGGAACATCTCGACGACCGTGCTCGCCTCCATCATGCCCTGGCCGAGCGGCTTGCCCGCCTCTTCGGCGTTGAGCTGCGCGTAGCGCTCAAGGTTCTCGGCGAAGACCGCGGCCGCATGCTCGAACAGCGCGATCCGGTCGGCGA
The DNA here is from genome assembly GCF_014208045.1 of Microbacterium thalassium. Classification (NCBI taxonomy): domain Bacteria; kingdom Bacillati; phylum Actinomycetota; class Actinomycetes; order Micrococcales; family Microbacteriaceae; genus Microbacterium; species Microbacterium thalassium. The sequence goes on along the minus strand of NZ_JACHML010000001.1, from coordinate 857,593 downwards.
GCGTGGTGCTCCGCCAGAGCCCGAACGCGGCATCCGCCTTCGCGAGCGCCTCCTCCGCCTCGGCATCGGTGAAGGCGGCGCGATCGAGGACGACCTCGCCCGTTGCCGGGTTCACCGTCGAGTAGGCGCCGCGCGTCAGCTGGGGATGGGTGGTCTGGGACATGACTGCTCCTTCGGGGTCTGCCACGATCAAGTTCCTGCTAGGGGATGCGTCCGTCCGTGCCGGCCCGGGCGATGACGATCTCGTCGACGACGGCGCGACGCGACAGAGCAGCGAGCATCGACGCGACGCCCGCGATCTCGGCGGCGCTGAGCATGGTGTTCCGCGGCACGGAGTCGCCGAGCCACGTCGTCATGTCCGTCGCGACGTATGCCGGGAGGATCGCCGTCGACGAGATCCCCTCCCCGGAGTGCTCCAGGTTGAGCGTCTTGACGAGCGAGACCAGCGCGGCTTTCGACGCCGCATAGGCACCCAGTTGCGCATGCGGATGCGCGCCGAGGATCGATCCGACCGCGATGACCTTGGCTCCGTGCTCTTCGTTGCGGGCGGCGGTCTCACGCAGCATCCCCAGCGCCGATCGGAACAGGCCGATCGCCGAGAACGCGTTGACGACCATCAGCTTGTGGAGCCGCTCCCCCGTCGCATCGGCGATCGGGCCGACCGTTCCCATCCCCGCGTTCAGGACCAGCGCATCGAGCGAGCCGCGGGCTTCGGCATGGGCGGCGACGATGTCCACGTAGCCCTCGGGGTCCGACAGATCGGCCGCGTGCACATGGACCTCGACGCCATGCTCGGCGCGAAGCGCGGCCGCCGCGGACTCCAGACGGTCGCGATCGCGGGCGCAGAGAGTCAGGGCGAAGCCGTCCGCGGCAAGCCTCTGGGCGATGGCGTATCCGATGCCGCGGCTTCCGCCCGTCACCAGCGCGGCGCGGGGGTGACGAGTGCGGGTCACCACTGTCGTGCTCCACGGATGGTGACTTGCGACATCGTCGTCTCCCAGCGCTGCGTCGTTGCGGTAACCCGGACATCCGCGTCCGCCGCGAGATCATTAAACGGGACAATGTCCGGTTTTGTCAACGTCGCAGCGGAGGCCACGTCGCCGGGAGGCATCGCCCTCGTACCGGATCAGCGCACGCCGAGCATCCGTCGCGCCAACTCCACGTACTCGGCAGCGAGCTCTTCGGCCTCGAGCCCGCCGCCGGAGCGATACCACTGCGAGACACCCGTGCACATAGTCACGAGCGCACGGACGGCGTCCCGCTCGTGCGCGACGCTGAAGACGCCTTGGAGAACACCCTCGTGAACGATCGACTCGAGCACCGCCTGCTGCCGGTCGCGCTCGGCGATGTGCTCTGCTCGCGCCTGCGGACCGAGGGAACGGATCTCGCTCGCTGCGATGAACGCCAGGTCGCCGCGATGCGCGTGGAAGAGGACGAGACACTCGACATGGGACGTCAGGCGACGAACCGGATCGGCGCCCGCCTCGGCATCCGCTGCGAGCGTTCGAGCATAGAGATCGGCCATCGCACTGCGCATGACGGCCACGAGCGTGGCCTCCTTCGACGGGTGGTGGTGATAGTACCCGGCCACCGAGAGGCCGGCTCGCGCCGCGATCACCCGGACGGTCGTCCCGTGGAAACCGCTCTCGACGAAGCACTCGAGGGCGGCCGCGAGCTCGGGGGGCAGCGCGTCTGCCGAGTAGTCGCGCCAGTCGTCGATCGGCGCGGCCTCGACGCTGGCCGGCTCATCCGCGGTCGTCACACGGGGCCTCCTTGACATTCGGCTGCAGGGTCGTCCATAGTCTACAGGGCGACCGAACGAGCGCTCGGTCGGCACAACGATGTGAGGGCCCCACACCATGACCGAGACGAATTCACCGGACCGGATGGCCGGCAAGAACGCGATCGTCACCGGCGGAAGCCGCGGCATCGGCCTGGCGGTCGCCCAGCGGCTCGTCGCCGAGGGTGCCCGCGTGCTTATCACGGGCCGCCGGCAGGAGTCGCTCGACGCAGCGGTCGCGACCATGCCCGCCGGCAGCGCGATCGCCGTGGCTGGCAAGGCCGATGACCCGGAGCACCGCGCGGCGGTGCTCGAGGCCGCCGCCGCGGAGTTCGGCGGCCTCGACATCCTCGTCTGCAACGCGGGGATCAACCCGCTCTACGGGCCCCTCGTCGACCTCGACCTGGACGGCGCGCGCAAGGTGCTCGAGGTGAACGTCGTCGCCACGCTCGCGTGGGTTCAGGATGCCGTGAAGCACACGGGGCTCGGGTTCCGCGAGCGGCACGGCTCGATCGTCATCCTCTCGTCCGTCACCGGCCAGGTGCCCTCCGCCGGGATCGGCTGGTACGGCGTGAGCAAGGCGGCGAACGCCCACCTGACCCGCACGCTCGGCGTCGAACTCGCCCCCGACATCCGCGTCAACGCCGTCGCGCCGGCCGTCGTCAAGACGAACTTCTCGCGGGCGCTGTACGAGGGGAAGGAAGACGATGTCGCCGCCGACTACCCGCTGGGGCGGCTCGGCACACCGGGCGACGTCGCCGCGGCAGTCGCGTTCCTTGCGTCGGCCGATGCCTCATGGATCACGAGCCAAGTGCTCACGCTGGACGGCGGTCTGCTGGCCGCGGGAGGGACGGCCTGATGGACACCGCCGAACTCGAGGATCTGCGTCTCGCGACGCGCGCCTTCATCCGGACCGAGGTGATCCCCGCCGAGCCGAGACCCGGCGAGCGCCTGGATCCGCAGGTCCGGCGCGAGCTGAACGAGAAGGCCAAAGCGGCGGGCGTGTTCGCGCCGCACGCACCCGTCGAGCTGGGAGGCCGCGGACTCGCGATCGACCAGTGGTCGCCCGTGCTCCAGGAGGCCGGCTACTCGCCCATCGGCCCGAGCGCGCTCAACTGCATGGCGCCCGATGAGGGCAACATGCACATGCTCGAGCTCATCGCGACGCCGGCGCAGAAGGAGCGGTACCTCGCTCCCCTGGTCGCGGGCGAAATGCGATCGTGCTTCGCGATGACCGAGCCCCACCCCGGCGCCGGCAGCGACCCGGAGGCCCTACGGACCACCGCGACCCGCGTCGACGGCGGATGGCGGATCGACGGAGAGAAGCGGTTCATCAGCGGCGCGATCGGCGCGGGCTTCGCGATCGTCATGGCGCGCACCGACGAATCGGATGCCGGGCCCGCCGGCGCCACAATGCTTCTGGTCGACGCCGACAACCCCGGGATGACCCTCGGCGCCGCGATCCACACGGTGGACCGCGCGATCGACGGCGGCCACCCGCACGTCCACTTCGACGACTGCTTCGTGCCCGACGACGCCGTGCTGGGCGAGCCGGGGCGGGGCTTCGCCTACGCACAGGTGCGTCTCGGTCCCGCGCGCCTCACCCACTGCATGCGGTGGCTCGGCCTCGCCCGCCGCGCGCACGACATCGCCCTCGACCGCGCAGCGCACCGAGAGCTCTTCGGGTCGCCGCTGAAGCAGCTCGGCATCGCGCAGTCGCTCATCGCAGACTCGGTGATCGACATGGAGACCTCCGACGCGATCATCACCAAGACCGCCGGGCTCCTGGTCGCCGATGCCCGCGCGGGTTCGGCACTCAGCTCGGTGGCCAAGGTGCACTGCTCCGAGGCCGTGTACCGCGTGATCGACCGCGCGATCCAGCTCACCGGCGGAGACGGCGTCTCGGACGGCCTGCCGCTCGCGCAGTACCTCAACGAAGTGCGGCCGTTCCGCATCTACGACGGGTCGAACGAGACGCATCGGTGGGCGATCGCGCGGCGGTCTTCGTCGGCGCGGGCGCGCGCGGGCGTCGAGCGGATGGACATCCCGCACGTCGACCGGCTCGACGTCCCCCAGGAGGCGACGGCATGAAGACCGCGTCGGACGGCGTCGACGTCGTGCACACGCCCGAGCAGGCCGCGGGGCTGGAGCTCGCGCCGCTGCTCGTCCTCGATCCGCTGCGCCACTACTTCGACGCGCACGGACTCGGCGGCGGAGACCTGACGTGGCAGCGCATCGGCGAGGGACAGGCGAACCTGACCTACCTCATCGTCCGGGACGGCGAGCGCTTCGTGCTGCGGCGCGGACCGCGTCCTCCGCATCCGCCGTCGACGCACGACATGGTTCGCGAAGCGCGCATCCAGAAGCTGGTCGCCCGATCGGGCGTGCCGGTTCCCGAGATCGTGTCGGTGTGCGAGGACCCCGCCATCCTCGGCGTTCCCTTCTACGTCATGCGCTTCCTCGAAGGCGAAGTGATCACCGACCCCATCCCCGCGGCGCTCGACGCACCCGAGGAGCGGCGGCGGACGGCTCTCGCGGCCGTCGACGCGCTCGTGGAACTGCACGCCATCGACGTCAGCTCCGGGGAGCTCTCGTCGATCGGTCGCCCCGACGGCTACCTCGAGCGCCAGGTGCGCCGATTCTCGGCCCTATGGGACCAGAGCACCGAGCGGTCGCTGCCCGAGCTGCACGAGGTCGGCGCCTGGCTCGGAGCGCACGTTCCCCGCACCCAACGGCCCTCGGTCGTGCACGGCGACTACCGGCTCGGGAATCTCATGTTCGCCGCGGACGCGCCTGCCCGCGTGGCGGCCATCCTGGACTGGGAGATGGCGACGCTCGGCGACCCGCTCGCCGACCTCGGGTACTTCACGGCCACGTACGCGGTGCCCGGCGGATCCGCGACGCCGATCGAACTCACGTCCGTCACGCGCCTCGCGGGCTACCCGGACCGAAGCGAGCTCATCGAGCGCTACGCGGACCGGACCGGGCTCGATGTCTCGGACCTGGCGTGGTACCAGGCGCTCGCGCTGTTCAAGGCCGCGATCTTCTGCGAGGCCATGTACACCCGGTGGCTGCACGGCGAGCGCCCGGGCGACACGTTCGCACCCACGCTCGCGGAGGGCATCCCGGCGATGATCGCGGACGCGAGGCAGTTCATCCGGCACGCGTGACGGTGGAGTGAAGCGTCGAGGGACTCCCGCTCGAGACGGTCAGGCCTCCGCGGGGGCCGCTCCGGGAACCGCCAGCTCGCCGGTCATGTACTGCGCGCGGCCGAACCCGAAGCTCCAGTCCTGGGGGCCGTTCTCGACGTAGCCGATGAAGACGTCTTCGGGGGCGACACCGACGGCTTCGAGGCGCGCGGCGATCTCGGCGTAGAGCTTCTGCTTGGTCGCGTCACTGCGGCCGCGCTGCGTGAAGATCTGGATGATCACCGGGTCGGTGCGCTCGAACCCGAGGCCGGCGTCCTCGGCGACGATCGTGGCGGCGGGACGCGACGTGATGACCTGGAACCGGTCGCGCTCCGGGATTCCGTAGACGTGGACGATGGCGTCGTGGACGGCGGATGCGAGCTCGGTCGAGTTCTCACGGGCGTCGCTGTGGTCGATGCGGACGAGTGGCATGGCAGCCTCCCAAACAGTTTGTTCGGACATACTAACATATTTGCCTTGCAGTCGCCGCACGAGCATGACAGTATGTTCGGACATATACGGAACCAGTCCTCTCCATACGAACCTCCACGCAAAGGAGCGTCCCCCGTGTCGCACACCGCCTCACCCCCGACCTCGACCCCGTCCGCGTCGAGCCGCAAGGGCTTCCTCGTCAAGCTGACGGTCATCTCGACCCTCGGCGGACTGCTGTTCGGCTACGACACCGGCGTGATCTCGGGCGCGCTGCTCTACATGCGCGACGACCTCGCGATGAACGCCGTGCAGGAGGCATGGGTCGTCAGCTCGCTCCTGTTCCCCGGGGCCGCCTTCGGCGCGCTGCTGGGCGGACGCATCGCGGATGCCCTCGGCCGCAAGTGGTCCCTCATCGTCTGCGCGCTGATCTTCCTGGTCGGAGCGATCCTGTGTGCGATCGCACCGAACGTCGAGATCATGGTCGGCGCGCGCATCCTGCTCGGCTTCGGCGTCGGCGCGGCCGCGGTGTCGGCCCCCCTCTACCTCGCCGAGATGGCGCCGGCCGAGAAGCGCGGCCGCATGGTCACCATCAACGAGCTCATGATCGTCACCGGCCAGATGCTCGCCTTCGCGATCAACGCCCTGCTGGCGGTCACGATCGACGGCGCCCACGTGTGGCGCGTCATGCTGGCCGTCGCCGCGATCCCGGCCATCGCGCTGCTGATCGGCATGTTCGCGCTCCCCGAGTCGCCGCGCTGGTTCGGCGCACGCGGGCAGGTCGACCAGGCCCGGAAGGTCCTCGCCTTCAGCCGCTCGCAGGACGAGATCGACACCGAGCTCGCCGAGATCGAGTCGACGGCCAAGGCCGAGGGCAACAGCCGCAAGCACGCGTGGCTCGCGCTGCGCAACAACCGCTGGATGCGCCGCCTGCTGTGGATCGGATTCGGTCTCGCCGCCGTCCAGCAGGCGACGGGCATCAACACCGTGAACTACTACGCCCCGAGCATCCTCACCCGGTCGGGACTCGGCGACCAGGCCGCCCTCATCGCCACCATCGGCGTCGGCGTCACGAGCGTCACGATGACCATCCTCGGCATCTGGCTGCTCGGCTTCGTGCCGCGCCGGGTGATGCTGATGATCGGGTTCGGCGGCGTCGTCGGCTCGCAGCTGCTGCTCGCGTTCCTGTTCACGCTCCCCGAGTCGGATGCCACGAGCTACACGATCCTCGCCGGCATGATGATCTTCGTCGCGTTCGTTCAGGCGTTCATCGGCACGTGCGTGTGGCTGCTGCTCAGCGAGATCTTCCCGCTCGCCATCCGTGGGCTCGCGATGGGCATGGCCGTCTTCGTCCTGTGGACCGTCAACGCCGCGATCTCGTTCGTCTTCCCGATCATCGTCGAGGCCTTCGGGTCGACCCCGACGTTCCTGCTGTTCGCCGCGGTGAACGTGGTGTCGCTGCTCTTCGTGTGGCGTGCCGTCCCCGAGACCAAGGGCCGGACGCTCGAGACACTCGAAGAGGACTTCCGCACGCAGGCGATCCGCACCATGCCGCGTCACGAGCGCCTCACGCACTGACGTCATCGAGACGAAGGTCCCGTCGTCTCGGCGACGGGACCTTCGTCGTTCCCGCGCTCCGGAGCCCGCGCGAGACTGGGCCGCGTGACACCCACCGTCCTCATCACCGGCGGCGCCGGCGGCATGGGCCTCGCGACCGCCCGAATCATGGGCCACGACCACGCTGTCGTGCTCACCGACATCGCTCAGGCGGGTCTGGATGCCGCGGCCGCCGACCTCGCCGCGTCCGGCATCCCGGTCCAGACCATCACCGCGGACATCACCGACCGCGCGTCCGTCGACGCCGCCGTCGCCGTGGCTCAGAGCGCGGGTCCGCTGCGCGCGGTCGTCCACACCGCCGGCGTCAGCCCTCAGATGGGCGACCCCGCGTTCATCGTGCGCGTCAACGCGCTCGGCACCATCAACGTCACCGAGGCGGCCCTCGCCGCTGCGACGGACGGCTTCGCGCTCGTGAACGTCGCGTCAGTCGCCGCGCACCTCGTGCCGGGACTGCTGGTGCCGACGCGTTCCTTCGCCACGGCGCTCCGCGACCCCGAGAGGCTCGTGACCGTGCTGACCAGGCGGGCGGGCCTGTTCCGCGGCCAGCGCGCCGGCATCGCGTACTCGTTCTCGAAGGCGTTCGTCGTCTGGTACACACGGCGCATGGCCGAAGCGTTCGGCGCGAAGGGTGCTCGCATCGTCTCGGTCTCGCCCGGCACGTTCGACACGACGATGGGCAGACTCGAGGAGAAGAGCGGCTCGGGCAATCTGCTCAGGGTGGCGGCGCTCCGGCGATACGGGAAGCCGGAAGAGGTCGCTGAGCTGCTGGCCTTCCTCGCGTCCGACAAGGCGGGCTACATCACCGGGACCGACGTCCTGATCGACGGGGGAACGAAGGCGGGAGTCGAGGTGCACGGCTCCCGCTCGATCCGCTGAGGCGCGACGTCAGCCGATCAGCTCGCGCAGCCGCTGCAGCTGGTATCGGGACACGTCGTCGGCGGTCTCGTCCTCGGCGAAGACGTTCGACACCACGAGGGCGTCCTCGCGGGCGAGGTAGCCGATCGAGCGCAGGGTGCCGAACAGCTCGTCCCAGTCGACGTCGCCGTCGCCGATCCGCAGGTGCTGGTGCACGCGGGCGGTGTTTCCCGGCGGGTTCGAGATGTAGCGCAGTCCGTGCGAACGCGTGTGGTCGAAGGTGTCGGCCGTGTAGACGGTGCCGAGGCGATCGCCGATCTCGGGGAGGAGCGTCGTGGCGCGGTCGCCGTAGTGGAACGTATGCGACGCGACGTATACGAAGCCGACGGCCGGGGAGTTCAACCCGCGCAGGACCCGCCACGCCTCGAGGCCGTCCTCGACGAAGTCGTCCGGGTGCGGGTCGATGTTGAGCTTCAGCCCCTCGAACTCGATGATCGGCAGCAGCTCCTCCATCGACCGGTAGAACGCGGCCTCGGACTCCTCGGAGCGCTCGGGCCGTCCCGAGAACTCGGTGTTGATGACCGGGATGCCGAGCTCGACCGCGAGCTGGATGACGCGGCGGAAGTTGCGCACGGCCGCTTCGCGCTGCGGCTCGTCGGGCCACGAGATGCGGTGCACGGGCAGGATCGCCGGGATCGAGACGCCCGCGTCGGACACCGCCTTCTTCAACTTCGCGACCAGGTCGTCGTCGGCCTTCGGGTAGCGGAAGAACGGCGTGAAGTCGACGTGCGGCGTCAGCTGGAAGTGCTCGTAGCCGAGGCGTGCGGTGACCTCGGGGAACTCCAGCAGCGAGAAGTCGTGGTGGTACGGGGTCGGGTCGAGCGCGATGCGGACCATGGGGCTCCTCCTTCGGAGCGATCGGGCTTCTGCGGTGTCAGGCGTAGAACGCGGGGCGGGCGGTGGATTCGACCGGGACGACGCCGCCGCCCTCGAGGGCCTTGACGCCCGCCTCGCAGGCGAGCGCGACGCGGTAGCCGTCGTAGGCGTTCGGGCCGTCGATGAGGCTGCCGTCGTTGACGGCGTCGACCCACCGCTGGATCTGCGCGTCGTAGGCGGGCGCGAAGCGAGTCACGAAGCTCGTGTGGTCGGCGATGCTGAACCGGCCGTCGCGCCACTGCTGAAGGCCCGACGGCTGGCCGATGCGGGCCAGGCCCTTCTCGAACACCGCCTCGGTGGCGACCTGATAGCCGAACTGCACGCTGACGTTCATCTCGACGTCGACGTGGACGCCGTTCTCGAGCTGCATCAGCACCAGGATGGGCTCGCGCAAGTGGGCGGGCGACAGCGAGTTGCGACGGGGGAACTTCACCTCGACCGAGGCGACCGGGGAGCCGGCGAGCCACGGCACGACGTCGAACTCGTGCACGACCGAGTCATTGATGAGCATCTGCTGCGTGTACGAGTCGGGCACCGAGGGGTTGCGGTGCACGCAGCGCAGCATCATGAGCTCGCCGGGCTCGCCCGAGGCGATCAGGTCGCGCAGCGCCTGGTACTCGTCGTCGAAGCGGCGCATGAAGCCGACCTGGATGTGCGGCCGGTCGAGCTTCTGCTCGAGCTCGAGGATCCGCAGCGCCGACGCCGAATCGGGCGTCAGCGGCTTCTCGCACAGGATCGGCAGCTTCGCCTCGAGCGAGGGCACGATGACCGGCTCGTGGAACTTCCCCGGTGTCGCGATCAGGACGGCGTCGACGGCATCCGCCGCGATCGCGTCCTCGATGCTCGCGAACGCCTGCGAGCCGGGTGCGTCGGCCGCCGCTGCGGCGGCGCGACCGGCATCCGGCTCGACGACCGCCGAGACGACGGCGCCGTTGATGCGCCGCGTGATGCGGGTGATGTGGTCGGCGCCCATGAGGCCGGCGCCGACGACGCCGATGCGGAGGTCCGTGGTCATGTGTTCTCTCCAGTGAGAAGGGGGCGGTGCGGGTCAGCCGAGCAGCGGCCGCTGCGCGGCCTGCTGCTCGAGGTACTCGGTGCGGGCCCGCTGGGTCGATTCCAGCGTCGAGGTCTCGGGGACCGGGACGTCCCACCACCCGGCGCCGTCGGGCGCGTAGATGAGCGGGTCGCTGTTGATGTGGATGAAGGTCGAGCGGTCGGATGCCTTGGCCGCCGCCACCGCCTCGCTCAGCTCGACGATCGCCATCGCGCTCGGCTCGATCTCGACGACGTCCATTCCGTAGCTGCGCGCGTTCATCGCGAGATCCACCGGGAGGATCTGCTCGCCCTGGAAGTTGCGCTTCTCGGGGTCGTACTCGCGGTACCACGTGCCGAACCGCTCGGAGCCGACCGTCTCGGACAGGTGCCCGATCGAGGCGTAGCCGTGGTTCTGGATGAGGACGACGATGAGCTTGATGCCCTCGGCGACGGCGGTGACGAGCTCGGAGTTGAGCATGAGGTACGAGCCGTCGCCGACCATGACGATGACGTCGCGGTCGTCGCCGTCGGCGATGAGGCCCCGCTTGGCGCCCAGGCCGCCGGCGATCTCGTAGCCCATGCACGAGAACGCGTACTCGACGTGATAGCCGAGCGGGTCGCGCACGCGCCACAGCTTGTGCAGGTCACCCGGGAGGGACCCCGCCGCCTGCACGATGACGTCCTCGGGGGCGCTGGCTGACTGGACCGCGCCGATGATCTCAGGCTGCCCGGGCAGCTCGAGGCTCGACGGCGCGAACGCCTCGTCGACCGCGGCATCCCACGCCGCCTTCTCGCGCGCGATCTGCTCGGAGTGCTCGGGAGAGACCTCGAAGCCCTCGAGCTCGATGATGAGCTCGGCCAGCGCCTCGCGGGCGTCGGCGATGACCGGCAGCTGCGAGCCGTGCTTGTACGCGTCGAACGAGGCGATGTTGATGTTGACGAACGTCACGTCCGGGTTCTGGAAGGCCGTGCGCGACGCCGTCGTGAAGTCGCTGTAGCGCGTGCCGATGCCGATGATGACGTCGGCTTCGGCCGCGAGGCGGTTCGCCGCGAGCGTGCCGGTGGCCCCGACCCCGCCCAGGTTCTGCGGGTGGTCCCAGTCGAGCACGCCGCCGCCGGCCTGCGAGGTGCCGACCGGGATGCCGGTGGCCTCGACGAGCTCGCGCAGCTGCTCCTCGGCGCCCGAGTAGAGCACGCCGCCGCCGGCGACGATGAAGGGGCGCTTCGCGGCACGGATCGCGGCGACCGCACGCGCGAGGGGTCCGCGCTCGGGCAGCGGCCGGCGGATGTGCCATTCGCGGTCCTGCAGGAACTCCACGGGAACGTCGAGCGCCTCGGCCTGCACGTCCTCGGGAAGCGCGATCGTGACGGCGCCGGTCTCGGCGGGGTCGGTGAGCACGCGCATCGCGGCGAGCGCGATCGAGTACAGCTGCTCGGGGCGCTGCACGCGGTCGAAGAACTTCGACACCGGGCGGAAGGCGTCCGTGACCTGGAGGCCCGTGTCCCACGGCTGCTCGACCTGCTGCAGCACCGGGTCGGCGACGCGCGTGGCGAACGTGTCGCTCGGGAGCAGCAGCGCCGGCATCCGGTTGGTGGTCGCCAGAGCCGCGCCGGTGAGCATGTTCGCCGCGCCCGGGCCGACCGAGGCGGCCGACGCGAGCGTGCCGCGACGGCGGTGCATGCGGGCGTAGCCGACCGACTGGTGCACCATCGCCTGCTCGTTGCGGGCCTGGTAATACGGCATCGCGTCGGGCTGCTCGACGTTCAGCTGCTTGAGCGCCTGGCCGATACCGGCGACGTTGCCGTGGCCGAAGATGCCGAACATCCCGGCGACCGTCCGCTCCCGGATGTCGCCGTCGACGGTCCATTGATGGGCCAGGAACTCCACGAGCGCCTGGCTGACCGTCATCCGCTTCGTCGCCGCCATCAGTGCCGGCCTTCCTTGTCGCTGCTGTACGGGAGTCTGGTGTCGAACTCCTGGCCCGTCCAGGAGTCCCGCACCCACGCGTGGGCGGGGTCGTCGCTGATGAGCCACGCCCGCTCGGGGTCGGGGCCGGCCATGACGTTGAGGTAGTAGAGGTCGTAGCCCGGGGCGGCGACGGCGGGGCCGTGGTAGCCGTAGGGCACGAGGGCGATGTCGCCGGTGCGGACCATCGCGTTGATGTCGATGTCGCCCGCAGGCGAGGAGTACGTGCTGAACATGCCGAACGCGTCCTCGTCGGACCCGGCGTCCGCACCGCGCGCACGGGCGGTCTCGAAGTAGTAGATCTCCTCGAGCCGCGACTCGTGACCCGGGTGGTGCTCGTCGTGCTTGTGAGGCGGGTACGACGACCAGTTCTCGGCCGGCGTGATGACCTCGCACACGATGAGCTTCTCGGCGTCGAGCGCCTGCGGCGTCCCGAAGTTGTGGACCTGCCGGCTCGAGCGCCCGGCTCCGCGCAGCTCGACGGGGGTGTCGGCCGCGGGGATGTAGCGGACCTGGCCGCCGGCGGTGCTCGGCGCCTCGGCGACCGCGACGCGGCCGAGACCGCGGATCTCCGCCGTGGTGCCGCTGGGAAGGTAGAGCACGTCGGTCGGACCGGAGAACACCGACTCCCGCCCCTCCAGGGTCGTCACCGACTCTCCGGGGAAGTGGTGATGCGTCACTGCGAACGATCCCGCCAGCGGCACGACGATGCGCTCGACGTCGCGGTCGGTCAGCTCGACGTGGTCGCCCTCGCCGAGCTCCGCCACGCGGATGCCCGTGTGCTGCCACCCGGCGATCGTCCCGTCGACGACGGACTCCCATCCGTCGTTCGCCAGCGTCCCCTTGCGGCGGAACCAGCCCTCTTCACCAGCCATGTTGCCTTCTCCAGATCGGATGCCGCGCCCCTCGTCGCTGAGGGGCGCGGGACGCGGCATCCGCATCGTCCGTGTTCTCGTGCGTCAGTGGTTCTGCGGGAACCCGAGGTTGATCCCGCCGTGCGTGGCCGGGTCCAGCCAGCGGCTCGTGATCGCCTTCTCGCGCGTGAAGAAGTCGAAGCCGTGCACGCCGTAGGCCTTGCTGTCGCCGAACAGCGACTGCTTCCACCCGCCGAACGAGTGGTAGGCGACCGGAACCGGGATCGGGACATTGATTCCGATCATGCCGACCTGGACCTCGTTCTGGAAGCGCCGTGCCGCGCCGCCGTCGTTGGTGAAGATCGCGGTGCCGTTGCCGAACTGGCCGGAGTTGATGAGGTCCAGGCCCTCGTCGTAGGTCTCGACGCGAACGACCGAGAGCACCGGGCCGAAGATCTCCTCGGTGTAGGCGCGGCTCGTCGTGGGCACGTTGTCGAGCAGGGTCGGACCGAAGAAGAACCCGTCCTCGTGGCCGTCGACGCTGAACCCGCGGCCGTCGACGACGACGGTCGCACCGTCGGCCTCGGCGATGTCGACGTAGCCCGACACCTTGTCGCGGTGGACGTCGGTGATCAGCGGCCCCATGTCGGGCTCGACGCCGTCGACGCCCGCGCCGTTGCCGATGCGCAGCTTCGCGATGCGCTCGGAGATCTTCGCCACCAGGTCGTCGGCGACCGGCTCGACGGCGAGGACGACCGAGATCGCCATGCAGCGCTCGCCGGCCGCGCCGTAGCCGGCGTTGACGGCCTGGTCGGCGACGAGGTCGAGATCGGCATCCGGCAGCACGAGCATGTGGTTCTTGGCGCCCCCCAGGGCCTGAACGCGCTTGCCGTTGCGGGATGCCGTCTCGTAGATGTACTGGGCGATCGGGGTCGAGCCGACGAACGAGATCGACTGCACGGTCGGGCTGTTCAGCAGTCCGTCCACGGCGAGCTTGTCACCCTGGAGCACCGTGAAGACGCCGTCGGGAAGACCCGCTTCCTTCCACAGCTGCGCGACCCACATCGATGCCGACGGGTCCTTCTCGCTGGGCTTGACGACGACCGCGTTGCCGGCGGCGATCGCGATGGGGAAGAACCACATCGGGACCATGGCGGGGAAGTTGAAGGGGCTGATGACGCCCACCACGCCCAGCGGCTGCTTGAGCGAGTACACGTCGACGCCGGTCGAGGCGTTCTCGCTGAAGGCGCCCTTGATGAGGTGCGGGAAGCCGGTCGCGAGCTCGACGACCTCCTGGCCGCGGAGGATCTCGCCCATCGCGTCCGAGACGACCTTGCCGTGCTCGGCGGTGATGATCTCGGCGAGCTCCTGCTTGCGGGAGTTCAGCAGCTCGCGGAAGGCGAAGAGGACGGTCTGGCGCTTGGCGATCGAGAACCGGCTCCAGACTTCGTAGCCGCGCTGCGCCGAGGCGATGGCCTCGTCGATCTCGGCCTGGTCGGCGAGGGCGACCTGAGCCTGGACCGCGCCGGTCGCGGGGTTGTACACCGGAGCGGTGCGACCGCTCGTGGACGGGCGCTCCGCGCCGTCGATCCAGTGCGAGATCACGCGGACGTCGGTGTCGGCGCCCGCGGAGGCGGGGGTGGTGTCGGTGATGCTCATCAGTGGGTTTCCTTCGTGGTCGTGCTCAGGAGCTGGGAGTGGACGAGGCCGGCGGCGATGTCGACGGCTGCCGCCACGTCGCCGTCCGGCGGGTAGAGGAGGGTGCGGCCAACGGTGAGTCCGCGGACGCCGGGAAGGGCGAGGGCGTCCTCCCATGCGGCGAACGTCTCGTCGGGGTCGGCGCCGGAGTCTCCCCCGAGGAGGAGGGTCGGCATGGTGGTCGCCTGCATGACGCGCTCCATGTCGGGGACGACCGGGAGCTTCATCCAGGTGTAGGCGCTGCTGGCGCCCAGGCCCGCCGCGATCGCGACGGAGAGGATGACGGCATCCGTCGAGAGGTCGTTCACGATGCGGCCATCGACCCAGCGGCTCATGAAGGGCTCGAGCATGATCGGCAGTCGCGCGGCCGCCGCCTGGTTGACGGCGTCCGCGGTCGCCATGAGCGTCGGCGACGTCGCGGGGTCGGCGAGGTTCACGCGGATGAGCGTCTTGGCGAAGTCGAGTCCGGCGCTGACCATGCTCGCGACGTCGTAGCCGGTGTAGCGGTCGTCCATCTCGAACGCCGCGCCCCGCAGGCCGCCGCGGTTCATCGATCCGACGACGATCTTGTCGTCGAGCAGCCCCAGGGCCGCGAGGTCGTCGATGATGTCGGGCGTTCCCAGGACGCCGTCGACGCCGGGTCGACTGAGGGCGATGGCCATGCGCTCGAGCAGGTCGTAGCGGTCGGCCATCGCGGTCGGGTTCGACCCGACGGCGAGGGCGCCGCGGGCGGGGTGGTCGGCGGCGACGATGAACAGGCGTCCGTCGCCGGCGAGCGTCTCGCGGCGTCGGCGCTGCGCGTAGACCGACGCCAGCTGCTCGGGGTGGCGGGCGCGCAGCTCGCGCAGCCGCTCGAAGGCCTCGGGGCCGAGGATCGTCTCGGGCATGTCAGCTCACCCCGCTCAGGATCGACTCGACCTCGGCCGCGTCGGGCATCGCCGTGGAGCATTCGCGCCGCGAGGCGACGAGGGCCCCGGCGACGTTGGCGAAGCGGAGGATCCGCTCCAGGTCCCAGCCGGACAGGAGCCCGTGGACCAGTGCCCCGCCGAAGGCGTCGCCGGCACCGAGGCCGTTGACGACGTCGACCCAGTAGGGCGGCACCTCGACCGACTCGTCGCGGGTCTTGGCGAGGACGCCCTTGGGGCCCTGCTTGACGATCGCGAGCTCGACGCCGCGGTCCAGGAGTGCGTCGGCCGCACGCTGCGGCTCGGTCTCGCCGACGGCCACCTCGCACTCCTCGCGGTTGCCGACGGCGACCGTCGCGTGCTGGAGGACCGCGTCGACCTCGGCGTGCGCCTCACGGGGATCGGTCCAGAACATCGGGCGGTAGTCCAGATCGAAGATCGTGGTGCCCTCGGTGCGGGCGGCGAGCGCGTAGTGGTGGGCCGCGCGGCTCGGCTCCTCGCTCAGGCCGGTGGTGGTGAACCAGAAGATGCGTGCCTGACGCACCGCGTCGAGGTCGATGTCGTCGATGCCGACGTTGAGGTCCGGCGCCTTCGGCTCGCGGTAGAAGTACAGCGGGAAGTCGTCCGGGGGGAAGATCTCGCAGAACGTGATCGGGGTCTTCAGGTCGGCGTCGCGGCGCACGTACTCGTTGCCGACGCCGAGACGGTCGAGCTCGCGCAGCAGGTAGCCGCCGAACGGGTCGTCGCCGACCCGCGAGATGAGCGAGGCGCGGTGGCCGTAGCGGGCTGCCGCGACCGTGACGTTCGCGGCGGTGCCGCCCAGGTACTTGCCGAACGTCGAGACATCCTCGAGACCGACGCCGTCCTGCAGCGGGTAGATGTCGACGCCGAGCCGGCCGATGGCCAGGAGGTCGAGGGGGGTGGTGTTCTCGGTCATACTCCGCTGTACAACTCTCTGTGTGGAGTGCTGGTCTGGACTATGTCCTAACATTAGCACATGGAACGGGGATCCGTCGAGTCCCGAAGGGACGGAGTCCTCAAAGATGTGGGGTCCCGCCGGGCCGCGTGCACGAGACACGGCCCGGCGGGAGGTCAGGGTCAGGGCAGCTTGGTGGGAGCCGTCAGCTCGGCGAGCTCCGCCTCGAGCTCGGCCATCGCCTCGCCACCGGCCATGAGGTCGGTGATCTGCTCGCGCGTGCGCTCGCCCTTGCGGAAGTCGTCGGCCTTCTTGCCGTGGATGAGCACGGCGAACCGGTCGCCGACCGCCATCGCGTGCGTGACGTTGTGGGTCACGAAGACGACGGCGATGCCCTGGGCGCGAGCGTGCATGATGATGCGCAGTACGTGCGTCGACTGCTTGACGCCGAGCGCCGAGGTCGGCTCGTCGAGGATCAGCACGCGTGCTCCGAAGTAGACCGCGCGGGCGATCGCGAGCGACTGGCGCTCACCACCGGACAGGGCGCCGGTGAGGCGGCTGCCGTCGGTGACGCGCGTGATGCCGAGCTTCTGCATCTCCCGGACCGTGATCTCGCCCGCAGCCTTCTTGTCGAAGTACTTGAAGGGCCAGAATCCCTTGGTCGGCTCGTGCCCGACGAAGAAGCACCGGGCGACCGACATCAGCGGGAACGTGCCGCCGTACTGGTGCACCGTCGCGATGCCGACGTCGCTGGCCGCCTTGGGGCTGTCGAAGACGACCGCCTTGCCGTCGACCTCGACCGTGCCCGACGAGGGCTTGTGGACGCCCGAGAGGACCTTGATGAGCGTGGACTTGCCGGCGCCGTTGTCGCCGAGCAGGCACAGCACCTCACCGGGGTTCACCTCGAGGGAGATGTCGGAGAGAGCCTGGTTCGTGCCGAAGTTCTTCGAGACGTTCGACAGCTTGAGCAGTGGGGTGGACATGTCAGGCTCCCTTCGCAGCCGCGGGCTTCTTCTTGCCGCCGCCGCTGAGCGCGAGACGTCGGAAGGTGTTGTTCATGAGCACGGCGACCAGGAGCAGCACGCCGAGGATCAGCTGGGCCCAGTCCGAGTTCCAGCCGGTGTAGTAGATGCCCTGGTTCACGATCGCGAACGTGAGGCAGCCGAGGATGACGCCGGGGACCGAGCCGTAGCCGCCCGTGAGGAGCACACCACCGACGACGACCGCGACGATCGAGTTGAAGACGAACGACTGGCCGGAACCGGTCTGCGCGCCGTTGTAGAGCATCGTCTGGATGATGCCGACGAGCGAGGCGCCGAGCGCGGTGGACATGAACAGTGCGATCTTGACCTTCGGCACCGGGATGCCGGCGGCACGGGCGCTCTGCGAGTCACCGCCGATCGCGAAGATCCAGTTGCCTGCGCGGGTCATCTGGAGCAGCCATACGACGACGAGCGCCGCGCCGATGGCCCAGAAGATCGCGACCTCGAACTGACCGTTGATCAGGGTTCCGAACATCGCCTTGAAGACGGGGTCCGGCGTGATCGGCACGCTCGTCGAACCGGCGATGACGCGGGCGAGACCGAGCGTGAGGCCGGCGAGCGCGAACTGCATGGCCAGGGTCACGATGAAGGACGGGACGTTCGTCCGCGCCACGATGATGCCGTTGATGAACCCGGTGAGCGCACCCACCGCGAGGGCGGCGAGGATGCCGACGATCTGCGGCATCCCATACACGCCCGAGACGACGGCGAGGGTGACCGAGCTGCTCGCGACCACCGAGCCGACCGACAGGTCGAACTCGCCGGCGATCATGAGCAGGGCCACCGGGAGGGCGACCAGGGCGAGCTCGGAGGCGATGTTCAGCCAGCTGGCGGTGCCGCCGGTGGTGAGGAACTGCGCGCCGCCGAAGATGGCGAAGAAGATGAAGACCGTCACGGTGCCGACGAGGGCGCCGGTCTCGGGACGGCGGAACAGGTCGCCGATCGTCCGCTGCGAGCGAACGCCGGGGAGGACGACGTTCGTCTCCGTGGGGTTGAGGGAGGACGACCCGCGCGACGGCGGGGCCCCCTGGGGTGTTTGCGTGGTCATGTCTGCTCTTTCGCTCGTGCTTCGTTGCAGTGAGGTGGTATCCCGGGGGCGGCGCAGTCCCGCCGCCCCCGGGAGGGTGATCAGCGGACGCCGAGGTCGACGCCGGCCAGGGCCGACTCGACGTTGTCCGCATCGATGACCGCCGGTCCCGTCAGGAACGGGTCGACGGCGAGCTGGATGCCGTACGCGGCGAGCTGGAACGCCGCCGACACGCCGTAGTAGCCCTGGGCGTAGCCCTGCTGGTCGATCGCGAACAGCTGCGTGCCGTCCTGGATGCGGGTCAGCGACTCGGAGTCGAAGTTCTGACCGCCCAGGAAGACCTTGCCGGTGGCGCCGGCCTGGTCGATGCCGCTGGCCGCCGCGTTCGTGTCGGACTGACCCGGCGTGAAGATCGCGTCGATCGACGGGTCCTGGATGATGGCGCCCTTGATGGCCTGGGCCACCGCGGTCGGGTCACCGAACTGCGAGGTCGGCAGTGCCAGCTCCTCGTAGTCCACGCCGGTCGCCCCGTCGTTCACGCCCTGGCAGCGTGCGTCGGCGTTGGTCGTGCCGGGGAGGGTGTTGACGCACACGACGTGCTTGGCGCCCGCCTCGACGAACGTCTCACCGGCGAGCTTGCCCGAGGCGTAGTCGTCCGAGCCGATGTAGCCCTGGGCGCCCACGGTCTCGACCTCGTCGATTCCGGTGTTGTAGAGGAACACCGGGGTGCCGCTGCTGGTGATCGAGATGATGTTCTCGTTCTGCGCGTCGGGCGCCCAGTCGGGGATGACGGCGGCGCTGGGGTTCAGCGACTGGATGTTGGCGACCAGCTTCGCGGCATCCGCGTTGAAGTTGTCGTAGTTGGGCATCGCCAGGAACGTGACGGTTCCGCCGGCGGCCTCGACGGCCTTGGCGGCAGCCTCGCCGCCGCGCTTGACCGTCGACCAGAACGGGTCGTCGGTCGCGCCGCCCATGACGACGATCGAGATGCCCTCGCCGCCGCTGGTGTCGCCGCCGGTCGAGGAGTCGCCGGTGGAGGTGGCTTCGCCGCCCCCGTCGGCACAGCCGGCGAGCGCGAGGCCCGCGACGGCGAGAGTGGCGATTGCTGTGGTGGTGAGGAGGCGACGGCTCGGGCGGCCGTTGCGGATGTTGAGCAGCGAGGAGTTCATCCCGCGACTCCCTTCGGTGTAGAGCCGCTTTCTGCGGCGGGGATCGACATTGATCTGCGTTCGCCGTCTTCGCGGCGGGATCGGCTTTGATCAGGACTGACTGTCCTCCATGTCAGTACATATGGACAACAGGTTGACCATTCTCGTTACCCAAACGTTACATTGCGGTGCTCGTGCGGCACGGGCGTTTGACGCGGCGGTGCATGTTCGGTCATTCTGACTGCGGCTTCTTCGCCGTCGAGATGGGAGCAGCGATGCCGATCCGTGTTGGCCTTGTCGGGTACGGCGTCGGGGGGCGCCTGTTCCACTCCCCCTACATCCGCGCGTCCGAGGAGTGCCGGCTCGTCGGCATCGTCGCGCGGTCGGCCGAGCGCGTCGCCGAGATCCACCGGGACCATCCGGGTGTTCCCGTCTACGGCACGCTCGGCGAGCTCATCGATGCCGGGATCGACGCGGTCGTCGTCTCCACGCCGCCGCACACGCGGCGCGAGCTGGTGCTCGAGGCCGTCGGCCGCGGCGTCGCGGTCGTCGCCGACAAGCCGTTCGCGCCGTCCGCCGCAGCAGGGGCCGACCTGGTCGAGGCGGCGGAGCGTGCGGGCGTCCTGCT
This sequence comes from Microbacterium thalassium, assembly GCF_014208045.1. Classification (NCBI taxonomy): domain Bacteria; kingdom Bacillati; phylum Actinomycetota; class Actinomycetes; order Micrococcales; family Microbacteriaceae; genus Microbacterium; species Microbacterium thalassium. The sequence continues at coordinate 837,568 of NZ_JACHML010000001.1, read as the reverse complement.
GAACGTGTTCCACAACCGGCGCTTCGACACCGACATCGTCACCGCGCGTGCCGTCCTCGCCTCGGGCGAACTCGGGCGCATCACGCGGCTGGACCTGCGCTGCGATCAGGACGACCCCGAGACGCTCGAGGGCGGAGCCGAGGGCGGGCTGCTGCGCGATCTCGGCAGCCACGTCGTCGATCAGGCGCTGTTCCTGATGGGGCCGGCGCGCTTCGTGACGGCGCAGCTGGACTGGATCGACCACCCTCAGGGCCGGACCGATGCCGGCTTCGTCATCACGATCGAGCACGCCGGCGGCGGCCACTCGCACGTCTCGGCGAGCAAGATCAACCGCCTGAGCTCGCGCGAACTGAGACTCCACGGCGAGCACGGATCGTATCGGTCGGACTTCAGCGACGTGCAGTTCGAAGCGCTCCGCCGCGGCGAGACGCCGATCGGGACCCGCGAGACCTGGGGCTACGAGCTCGAGGATCGCTGGGGCGTGCTCGCGGCCGGCGACGGCGTCCGGCGCATCCCGTCACTGCAGGGCGACTATGCCGCGTACTACGACGCGTTCGCGCGCGCCGTCGTGTCCGGCGGCACCGGCCCGGTTCCCGCACGCGAAGGCGTCGAGGTGCTCGCCGTGCTCGACGCCGCGCGCTCGAGCGCCGCGGAGCATCGCACGGTCGCGCTCGACTAGCTCCGGCGCGCGGGGGCGGTCGTCCCCCGCACGACGAGCGAGGGCTGAAGCGTGCGTGTGACGTTCTCCGCGTCGCCGCCGGCGAGCCGCGCCAGCAGCAGCCGCGCCGCCTCGCGCCCGACGCCGAAGCCGCTGTCGTCGACGGTGGTCAGACCGATCAGGTGGGTGCGCGCGAGCGGCGTGTTGTCGTAGCCCACGATCGACAGCTCTGCGGGCACGTCGATGCCGAGATCCCGGGCGGCTCCCAGGGCGCCGATCGCCATCATGTCGTTCGCCGCGAAGACCGCCGTGATGTCGGGATGCTCCGTCAGCAGCTTGAGCGCGGAGTGCAGCCCCGCGGCCTCCGTCGCCGGGCCCGAGTAGTCGGTAGCGATCACGTCGGCGCCGGTGCTCCGCGCGGCGGCGACGAAGCTCTCGGCGCGGGCGCGTGCCGCGCCGCTGCCGGCGGCCAGGTGGCCGATGCGCCGATGGCCGAGACCGACGAGGTGCTCGGCGGCGAGCCGGGCCCCCGTGCGGTCGTCGTTGGCCACGGCGTCGAGCGCCGAGGCATCCGCCCCGTCGACGGTCTCGGCCCGCGTCCCGGCGATCACGATCGGCGATGCCGCGGCCTCGGCGAGCCGCGCGGGCACATCGCACGCGAGCACCACGCCGTCCGCTCGCATCGACAGCAGACCCTCGACCGGATCGAGGCCGTGGCCGGCGCTCGCGCTGTCGACGACGGTCAGCCGGTAGCCCTCGGGGTCCAGGACCTGGCCGAGTCCGCGCAGGAGTTCGACGAACCAGGGATTGGCGTAGTCGTCGATCAGCACCGCGACGAGCTTCGTGCGCCCGGCCGCGAGGTCGGTGGCGGCACGGCTGGGGCGGTAGCCGAGGTCCTGGATCGCCGCCTCCACGGCCGTCCGCGAGGCGGCGCTCACGCGGTCGGAGCCGCGCAGCACGAGCGAGACGAGAGACTTGGACACCCCGGCCCGTCGCGCGACGTCGTAGATCGTCGGCCGTGCAGTCGACATCGGCACCTCCGTTTCAAAAAGATTCTATTGACAGGACATAACGACCTGTGTACCGTCGCCGTTGGAGCGCTCCACATGGAGTCTCTCACCGCACCGACGCCGTGAGGGGTCGGGTTGTCTCTGTCACTTGGAGGACCATTTGTCGACCTCATCCCTCGGTGTCGCCGTCATCGGCGCCGGCATGGCCGGCAAGGCCCACGCCGCGGCCTACCGCACCGCCCCCACCCTCTTCGAGAGCATCCTGCCGCCCGTGCGGCTGGTCTCGATCGCCGACGTCTACGAGCCCGCCGCCCGCGCGGCCGCGACCCGCTACGGGTACGAGCGCCACGACACGTCGTGGCGGGCGATCGCCGCGGCCGACGACATCGACGTCGTGAGCGTCGTGGTCGCCAATGCGCTGCACCGCGAGATCGTCGAGGCGCTGCTGGATGCCGGCAAGCACGTGCTGTGCGAGAAGCCGCTGTCCGACACCATCGAGAGCGCGCAGGCGATGGCCGACGCCGCGCACGCCGCCTCCTCGGTCGCGCGTGTGGGCTTCACCTACCGCCGCGCCCCCGGCATCGCGTACATCCGCGAGCTCGTCCAGACGGGCGTCCTCGGCTCGGTCCACCACGTCAGCGGCCGGTACTGGGCCGACTACGCCGCCGACCCCCGCGCCGCGATGAGCTGGCGCTTCCGCGGCGCTCCCGGCACGGGTGCGCTCGCCGATGTCGGCAGCCACGTTTCGTACCTCATGGAGTTCCTCGGCGGAGACGTCACCGCCGTCGGCGGCGGCCGGTTCAGCACCGTCATCGCCGAGCGCCCCAAGCCGCTCGGCGCCGTCTCGGGCCACGGCAACGCCTCCGTCAGCGACGAGTACGAGACGGTCGAGAACGACGACTACGCCACCTTCAACCTGTCGTACGCGAGCGGCGCCGCCGGCACCGTCGAGGTCTCGCGCGTCGCGGCCGGCCACCCGAACGGCCTGATCCTCGAGGTCTTCGGGGCGAACGGCTCCGCACGCTGGGAGCAGGAGCGCCCGAGCGAGCTCCAGCTGTTCCTCAGCGAGGGCCCCGCCGCGCAGCGCGGCTTCCGTCGCGTCAACCTGGGCAACGACCACCCCTACGTCGCCGGCGGTGCGCCCATCGACGTGGCCGGCGTCGGGTTCGGCCAGAACGAGGGCTTCGCCTTCCAGGCCCGCGCTTTCCTCGAAGAGGTCGCCGGCATCCCCGAAGCCGACTCCCTGCCCCGCAACGCGTCGTTCGACGACGGCGTCCACAACATGGTCATGCTCGACGCGGTCGCCCGATCGGCCGCGCTCGAAGGCGCATCCGTCCCCATCCCCACGGCCGTCACGGCCACCCGCTGAACCTCGAAGGACACACCGCAATGCGACTCGGACTGTACAACGCGATCCTCCACGACCGTCCCCTCCCCGACGCCCTGAAGGTGATCGCCGACCTCGGCCTCACCGGCATCGAGATCAACACCGGCGGGTTCCTCCCCGCCGTCCACGTCCCCACGATGGACGACATCCTCGTCAGCGACGCCGCCCGCGACGACTTCCTCGGGATCTTCGAGGGTACCGGCGTCGAGATCGCCGGCCTGAACTGCAACGGCAACCCGCTGCATCCGAACCCCGTCATCGGCGACAAGCACTCCGAAGACGTGCGCCGCGCGATCCGGCTGGCCGAGCGCCTCGGACAGCACCGCGTCGTGACGATGTCGGGTCTTCCCGGCGGCGAGCCGGGCAGCGCGCGGCCGAACTGGATCGTCAACGCCTGGAACTCCGGGGCGCTGGACGTCCTCGACTACCAGTGGGGGATCGCGGCCGACTTCTGGCGCGAGACCGACCGCCTGGCGCGAGACCACGACGTCAAGGTCGCGCTCGAACTGCACCCGCAGAACCTCGTGTTCAACTCGGCCGACGTCCACAAGCTCGTCGAGCTCACCGGCGCGACCAACGTCGGCGTCGAGCTCGACGCGTCGCACCTGTTCTGGCAGCAGATGGACCCGGTGACCGTCGTCCGCCACCTCGGCTCGCTGGTGTTCCACGCGGCCGCGAAGGACGTGCGCATCAACCCGGAGTGGGCGGCGCTCAACGGCGTGCTCGACAACAGCTTCCGCCGCCTCTCGCCCGACGAGCCCCGCGTCAACCTCGGCGGCGACGAGTGGGCGAACGAGTGGCCGAAGAACTCCGCGTGGGACTTCGTCGCGCTCGGCAAGGGCCACGATGTCGAGTACTGGACTGAGTTCCTGCGGGCGCTCCACGAGGTCGACCCCGAGATGATGGTCAACATCGAGCACGAGGACGTCGAGCTCGGCCGCATCGAGGGCATCAAGGTCGCCGCCGACGTCCTGAAGGCCGCCGACGCCGCGCTCGCGGAGTCGCTGGTGGCATAGGCGAGGAGCCCGGATGCCGGCCCCCCGGGTGCCGGCATCCGGGCGATCTCATGTCGAGACAATATGCTGAAGCGACGAAGCTTCGGTTCGCAGAGGAATGACGATGGCGCAGGACGAAACGGTGTGGGTGGACGATCTGCTGGCGGGACTGGACCGCACAGGTCCCGTTCCGCTGTACTTCCAGGTGTCCAGCACGCTGGAAGAGGCCATCCGGTCCGGCAAGCTCCCCGCCGGCGCCCGCCTCGAGAACGAGATCGCGCTCGGGCAGCGGCTCGGCCTGTCACGCCCGACGATCCGCCGCGCGATCCAGGAGCTCGTCGACAAGGGCCTGCTGGTGCGCCGCCGCGGCATCGGCACCCAGGTCGTGCAGGGCGGGCAGGTCACCCGCCAGGTCGAGCTCACCTCGCTGTACGAGGACCTCAAGGGCTCGCACCACGAGCCCAGCACCACCGTGCTCGAGCACGACGTGCGCCCGGCCGACGAGACCACGGCGAGCGCCCTCGGCCTCCCCCCGGGATCCGACATCGTGTACCTGCGGCGGCAGCGCTCCACCGACAAGGTGCCGGTGGCGGTGCTGGTGAACTACCTGCCGATGGACTTCGCCGACATCACCACGCAGCAGCTCGAGGAGCGCGGTCTGTACCAGATCATGCGCAATCGCGGCGTGACGATCCGCATCGCCAATCAGAAGATCGGCGCCCGGAGGGCCGAGGACGACGAGGCGGAGCTGCTCGACCTGGAGCCGGGCGGACCCGTCCTGACGATGGAGCGGGTGGCGTTCGACGCGTCAGGACGCGCGGTCGAGTTCGGCCACCACTGCTACCGGCCCGACATGTACAGCTTCGAGACGACGCTCGTCGCGAAGTAGCCGCGCCGTCACCGGCCGCGGCGAACGGTCATTCGTGTCGCGTGAAGTGGAACGGCAGCGCCATCGCGAGCGAGATGCACAGGATGCCGGCGAAGAAGACCAGCGCGTTGTACTCGGCGAGGTTGAACGCCAGGCCGAACAGGTACAGCCCGGCAATGAAGAGCACCGCGTACAGAATGAACATCCCTGACCTCCGTCGTCGCCTGAGCCGATCGTAGCGGCTCCGCCGCCCGCGGCGAGCCCTACTGCGGCTCGAGCCCCAGATCGTCGAGGTCGATCGCGGCGAGCCACTCCAGGCCCTCGGCCTCGACGGCGGCCTGCGCGCCGGTCTTGCGGTCGACGATGACGGCGACCGCGACCGGCTCGGCGCCCTCGCGGCGCAGCGCCTCGACGGCCTTGAGCGCGGACTGGCCGGTGGTCGAGGTGTCCTCGACGACGACGACGCGCTTGCCGGTCACGTCGGCGCCCTCGACCTGGCGGCCGCGGCCGTGGTCCTTGGGCTCCTTGCGCACGACGAACGCGTCGAGCGGCGTCGTGGTGCGCGCCGACTCGTGCATGACGGCGTTGGCGATCGGGTCGGCGCCGAGCGTCAGCCCACCCACGGCGACGATGCCGTCGACGTCGCGGATGAGGTCGAGCATGATCCGCCCGATCGCGGGCGCGGCGCGGTGGTCGAGCGTGAGCTTGCGCATATCGACGTAGTACGACGCCTTCTTGCCGCTGGACAGCGTGAAGTCGCCGTGGAACACGGCCTCGCCCTTGATGAGCGCGATGAGGTTCTGGCGGTCGAGCTCGAGCTCGGAGGTGGAGGCGATGGTCATATCTCGAGTCTATAAATTCGACCGTTCTTCGCGCGTCATGTACAGCGCGAGGGCTTGCGCGAGACCTAGAGTCGTGTCTGTCGCCCCGACGCGACACGCCCGACCCGAACGGGCGCCCGTCGCGCACCGAGCATTGGAGACCACCCATGACGCGCATCGGCATCGTGGCCGAGGCGAGCGGTGAGAACCGCGTCGCCGCCACCCCTGCCACCGTCGCCAAGATCATCGCCCTCGGGTACGAGGTCGCGGTCGAAGCGGGGGCGGGAGCCGCCTCCTCGTTCCCCGACGCAGCCTTCGCGGATGCCGGCGCCACGGTCACCGACGGCGACACAGCCTGGTCGTCCGATGTCGTGCTGAAGGTGAACCCGCCGACGCCCGCCGAGATCGACCGGCTCGCCGACGGGGCGACGCTCATCGGCCTGCTCTCGCCGGCGCTGCGTCCGGACCTCGTCGAGGCCCTCGCCACGCGCGGCATCACGGCTCTCGCGATGGACGCGGTGCCGCGCATCTCGCGCGCGCAGTCGATGGACGTCCTCAGCTCGATGGCGAACATCTCCGGCTACCGCGCGATCGTCGAGGCCTCGCACGAGTTCGGCCGCTTCTTCACCGGTCAGGTCACCGCGGCCGGCAAGGTGCCGCCGGCCAAGGTGCTCGTCGCGGGAGCCGGCGTCGCGGGGCTGGCCGCGATCGGCGCGGCGTCGAGCCTCGGCGCGATCGTGCGCGCCACCGACCCGCGTCCCGAGGTCGCCGACCAGGTGCGCTCCATCGGCGGCGAGTATCTCGAGGTGATCGTCGCCGATGAGGACAAGCAGGTCTCGGCCGACGGCTATGCCAAGGCCACCACGGAGGCGTACGACCGGCGCGCCGCCGAGATCTACTCCGAGCAGGCCGCCGATGTCGACATCATCGTCACGACGGCGCTCATCCCGGGCCGGCAGGCGCCGCGGCTGATCACCGCTGCGGACGTGGCGAGCATGCAGCCCGGCAGCGTCATCGTCGACATGGCCGCCGCCCAGGGCGGCAACGTCGAGGGGTCGGTCGCCGGCGAGCGCATCGTCACCGACAACGGCGTCATCATCCTCGGCTACACCGACCTCGCGGGGCGTCTGCCGGCGCAGGCGTCGCAGCTGTACGGCACGAACCTCGTCAATCTGCTGAAGCTCCTCACCCCCGCCAAGGACGGTGAGCTCACGATCGACTTCGAGGACGTCGTGCAGCGCTCGGTCACGGTGGTGCGCGACGGCGAGTCGACCTGGCCACCACCGCCGGTGCAGGTGTCGGCTGCACCGAAGCCCGCAGCGGATGCCGCGGCCGAGGCATCGCCGGTGAAGAAGTCGTGGCTGACGCCGGGGGTGAAGACCGGCCTCATCGCCCTGGGGATCGCGGCGCTGTTCCTCGTCAGCGCGGTCGCGCCCGCGCCGCTGCCGCAGCACCTCACCGTGCTGACGCTGTCGGTCGTGGTCGGCTTCTACGTCATCAGCAAGGTCACGCACGCGCTGCACACGCCCCTGATGAGCGTTACGAACGCCATCTCGGGCATCATCATCGTCGGCGCGATCGTGCAGCTGACCGCCCCTGAGCTGCCGGTGCAGATCCTCGCCGGGATCGCGGTGCTGGTGGCCAGCATCAACGTCTTCGGCGGCTTCGCCGTCACCCGCCGAATGCTCGCGATGTTCCAGAAGGGCGCCACCCGATGACCGCCGCATCGATCGCCACCGCGGCGTACATCGTCGCCGCGCTGCTGTTCATCCTGAGCCTCGCCGGCCTCAGCCGTCACGACACCGCGCGCCGCGGCGTCACCTACGGCATCGTCGGCATGGCGATCGCCCTCGCCGCCACCATCTGGCTCACGCTCACGGCGTCGTGGGGCGAGCCGCAGGCGCCGCTCGGCCTGGCGTTCCTCGTCATCGCGATGGTCGCCGGCGCCGCGATCGGACTGTGGCGCGCGCGCGTCGTCGAGATGACCGGGATGCCCGAGCTCATCGCGCTGCTGCACTCGTTCGTGGGTCTCGCGGCCGTGCTCGTCGGATGGAACGGAGCCCTCTACGACACCGGACTCGAAGGCGCGCTGGCCGACATCCACCACGCCGAGGTGTTCATCGGCGTCTTCATCGGCGCCGTGACCTTCACCGGGTCGATCGTGGCGTTCCTCAAGCTCTCGGCGCGCATGTCGTCCAAGCCGCTCGTGCTGCCGGGCAAGAACGTCCTGAACCTGGGGGCCCTGATCGCGTTCGTCGCCCTCACGGTCTGGTACGTCATCACGCCCGAGCTGTGGCTGCTCGTGATCGTGACGGTCCTGGCGCTCGCGCTCGGCTGGCACCTGGTCGCCTCGATCGGCGGCGGCGACATGCCGGTGGTCGTCTCGATGCTCAACAGCTACTCGGGCTGGGCGGCCGCCGCGGCGGGCTTCCTGCTGAACAACGACCTGCTGATCGTCACCGGCGCGCTCGTCGGCTCGTCGGGTGCGTATCTGTCGTACATCATGTGCCGTGCGATGAACCGGTCGTTCATCTCGGTGATCGCCGGCGGCTTCGGCATCGAGGCGCCCAAGAAGGGCGAGGACGAGGTCGGCGAGCACCGCGAGGTCGACGCCGACACCGTCGCCGAGATGCTCGCGGGCGCCCAGAGCGTCGTCATCACGCCCGGCTACGGCATGGCGGTGGCCCAGGCGCAGTACCCCGTCGCGGAGCTCACCGAGCGACTGCGGGAGCGCGGTGTGAACGTGCGGTTCGGCATCCATCCGGTCGCCGGTCGCCTTCCCGGCCACATGAACGTGCTGCTGGCCGAGGCGCGCGTGCCCTACGACATCGTGCTCGAGATGGACGAGATCAACGACGACCTGGCCGACACCTCGGTCGTGCTCGTGATCGGCGCCAACGACACCGTGAACCCCGCCGCCGCAGAGGACCCGGGCAGCCCCATCGCCGGCATGCCGGTGCTGCGGGTGTGGGAGGCCGACAACGTCATCGTCTTCAAGCGATCGATGGCTTCGGGCTACGCGGGCGTGCAGAATCCGCTGTTCTTCCGCGAGAACGCGGCGATGCTGTTCGGCGACGCGAAGGACCGTGTGGAGGACATCCTCCGGTCGCTCTGAGCGGTTCGGCGATCAGTCGGCGGGCTCGAGGACCACGACCGCGGTGGGCGTCCCGCGCAGCGCGGGCATCGCCTCGAGGTCGCCGTATCCCTCGTACCCGTCGATGAGCGCCCACAGCCGGTCGCGCTCGTCGCCGGTCGCCTCGCGGGCCCGCACGCGGCGGGTCTCGCCGCCGACGAGGTCCACGTGCGCCTCGGGGTGCGCCCGCAGATTGAGCAGCCACGCCGGCTCGGCGGCGCCCCACCCGTTCATCGCGAGCGTGACGATGTTCGCGCCGTCCTCGGCGTAGCCGATGACCGCCTCGCGCTCCTGGCCGCTGCGGCGTCCGAGCGTGCGCAGGCGCAGCATGCCGAACCTGCCGCCGGGCGCGGGGGCGGCCAGACCGACGCGGTCGCCGGTCGCGCGCAGCAGCGCGCGGTGGCCGACCCAGAAGCCCCGGATGATCCACCGCGGCGGCAGCGACGTGGCTCGCTTCGGGCGGGCGGTCTGCGTGGTGATGTCGTCCATGGCGGTCTCCTCTACACCGTAGGTCTACACTGTAGGACGATAGACCCTACGGTGTAGGACGTCAAGCTATGATCGGGAGATGCCCCGCCGCACCGCCACCGCCGAGGGCCGCGCGCGCAGCGGCGGGCGGCTCAGCCGCGAGGCGATCGTCGATGCGGCGGTCGCCCTGGCCGATCGCGACGGTCTCGGTGCGGTGAGCATGCGACGTCTCGCGCAAGAGCTCGAGGTCGATCCCATGTCGATCTACCACCACGTGCGCGACAAGGACGCCCTGCTGGTCGCGATGACGGATGCCGTGCTCGCCCGCATCGAGGACGCCGACCCGGGCCTCGATGCGCCGTGGACCGAGCGCCTGCGAGCGCACATCATGGCCGCGCGCCGAGCGGTGTCCGGCCATCCGTGGGCCGCGCGCATCCTGGCGGATCAGACGGATGCGTCGCCGGCCGTGCTGCGGCGCCTCGACCAGATGCTCGGCATCATGCGGTCGGGCGGCTGCTCGGTCGATCTCGGCCACCACGCGGTCCACCTGCTCGGCAGCCGCCTGCTGGGATTCAGTCAGGACCTCTTCGACGACTCCGAGCGCCCGCAGGACGAGGGGCCGTCGCCGGAGCAGCTCGCGCAGTGGGCCGTGGCGCTCCCGCACGTCGCCGAGCTGGCGATGGCCGCGAGTCACGCGGGCCCGCTGGGCGGCTGCGACGACGAGTTCGAGTTCGCGTTCGCGGTCGACGTCCTGCTCGAGGGCCTCGAGCGGCGCCGCGTCGCAGAGTCCGGCGCCTGAGCACGCCGGACACGCGAACACCGCCACGGCGGCACATCGCAGCAACCGCACACCACAACGGCGGCACACCGCGGCAACCGCGCCAACGATCGGTGCAGCGGATACCGCAACCTGGCGCCGACACGGCGCCGTCGGGGACGGCCGCGGATCGCGCCGGTGGATCGGGGCGCTCCCTGCGCCCGCCTAGGCTGGAGCCCATGCGCCTCGCCACCTGGAACGTCAACTCCATCCGCGCCCGCGTCGACCGGATCGTCGACTTCGCGGTGCGCGAGAGCGTCGACGTGCTCGCCATGCAGGAGATCAAGTGCAAGGTCGAGCAGTTCCCCTTCGAGAAGTTCGAAGAGGCCGGCTACCACGTCGAGGCGCACGGCTTCTCGCAGTGGAACGGCGTCGCGATCGCCAGCCGCGAGCCGATCGAGGACGTCGAGACGGCCTTCCCCGCCATGCCCGGCTTCGCGAAGGGCCACGAGGGCCCGGATGCCCCGCAGGAGGCCCGCGCGATCGGCGCGACCGTCGGCGGCGTGAAGGTGTGGAGCCTGTACGTCCCCAACGGCCGTGCCCTCGGCGACCCGCACTACGACTACAAGCTGCACTGGCTCACAGCGCTGGAGGACTACACGCGCGAGACCCTCGCGGCATCCCCCGACCTTCCGCTGGCGCTCGTCGGCGACTTCAACATCGCGCCGACGGATGCCGACAACGGCGACCCGTCGCTGGTGCCCGGCTTCTCGACCCACATCTCGCAGCCCGAGCGCGAGGCGTTCGCCGCGCTCGAGGCCGCCGGCGTCCAGGACGTCGTGCGACCGCTGGTGCCGACCGGCTTCACGTACTGGGACTACAAGCAGCTGCGCTTCCCCCGCAACGAAGGGCTGCGCATCGACTTCATCCTGGGCTCGCAGGCCTTCGCGGATGCCGTCGCCGGCGCCGCCATCCACCGCGACGAGCGCAAGGGCGACGGCCCGAGCGACCACGTGCCGGTGGTCGTCGACCTGGACCTCGAGGGCCAGGACGACGACGACCGCCCCATGATCTTCTGACGCAGCGTCGGAGATCTCGGCTTCCGCGGGAGGATCTGGGTCCGGATCGCCCGGCGGACGCCGAGATCTCCGACGTTCGTCGCGCTACGGGCGCTGGCCGCCTCCGCCGCCCTGCCCGCCCCCGCCGACGCTGCCGGCGGTGGGCGTGGTGGTCGTGTCGACGGCGACCGCGAGGTTCACCTGGTAGCCGCTCGAGGTGTTCCCCGTGACCGTGGCCAGCTGCAGTTCGCCGCCGTCGTCGCCGAAGACGTTGTCGGTGTCGAGCGACAGCTGCGCCAGGTTCGACACCGAGCTCTCGTAGCCGCTCGTCGCGTAGACGGTCTCGCACACGTCCTGCGGCAGCGCCACCTGAGAGGTGGCGATCGCGTTCGCCGAGTCGGTGATGTCGTCGACCGACGGGTACACCTCGAAGTGGATGTGCGGCCAGCGGCCGGTGTAGCACGCAGGGAAGATGCTGGTGAAGCTGACATTGCCGTCGGCATCGGCCACCTGCACACCGCGCAGGTAGTCGATGTTCGTGACGCCGTCCGAGTAGAGGGAGTAGTTGCCGTCGCGGTCGCAGTGCCACGCGTACACGGCGACGTTCTCGAAGGGGATGTTCCCGTTCGCCATGTCGATGAGGCTGAGCGTGAGGGTCATCGGGATGCCGACGGCCGTGACCGATCCGTCGGTGCTCGTGCGGATGTCCTGACGCACGATGCCCGACTCCTCCAGGACGTCGGGCCCGTTGGAGCCGTCACCCGGGTAGGGGCCTGCGGTCTCGTCGGGGATCTCGCCGGCGGCGGTCGTCGTCGTGGTCGAGCCGCCGGTGGCGGTCCCCGTCGCGGCGTCGGTGGTCGCGGTGCTCGAGCTCGCCGCCGGGGCGCACGCGGCGAGCGCGAGGCTCCCGGCGCCGATCGCGAAGAAGCCGAGCGCGCGGCGACGCGTGACGAGCGTGCCGAGGTCGAACCGCAGACCCTGGTCGACGACCTCCTCCTCGGGGTTGGCGAGCAGGCGGCCCTCGTAGCGGGGCCCGTCGGGCGTGATGTCGGGCTGGGGGTGCGGCATGGCGACCTCGTCTCGTCGGATGTCTTGCAGCTCATCGTGTCGGCACTGCTCAAGGGCGCCCCGTGACCGGCCTATGCGTCTCCTGTGAGAACGAGCGGTGACGCACGACGAAAGTCCCTGGCGCCCGTCGGGCCCACGTCCTACCGTGGACGCGAGAGTCACCGACCGAGACGACGGACGGAGCCGACATGAAACGTCTCCTGGGATTCCTGCTGGTACTCGTGACACTGCTCGCCCTCGCGGTCGGCGCTGTCATCACGATGGTGGTGGTGGGGGTGCGCTCCCGAGATCGCCGGTTCATCCGCGCCTTCACGAAGTTCCAGCGCGACGTGGTCAACCCCGAGGTGCTGAAGACGGCCGGCGACGCCGGCCAGCAGTTCTCGGTCATCGAGCACGTCGGCCGCAAGACCGGCAAGGCGTACGAGACGCCGGTCGGTGCGCGGCGCGACGGCGACGGCTGGGTCGTCTCGCTCGTCTACGGCCGCGAGGCGTCGTGGGTGCAGAACCTGCTCGCTGCGGGCTCGGGCGTCCTGCACACGGACGGCCGGCGGCACCGCGTGGACGGCTTCGAGATCGTGCCGATCGACTCCGCGCCGCTCCCCGAGGACGAGGCGAAGGCGATCACGTTCTTCGGCATCACCGAGGCGCTGCGCCTGCACGACGCGGGCGAGGTCGACGAGGCATCCGTCCCGGCCGCCGACACCGCGGGCGAGGAGTCCTGACGCCGCATCGCCGGGTAGCGTGGTGCGCGGAACCGATCTAGGAGCCGCATGCTGCAGCTGTCCGGGGTGGCCAAGAGCTACGGCGCCCTCCGAGCCCTCGACGACGTCTCGTTCACCGTCCGTCCCGGCCGCCTCACCGGCTTCGTCGGCGGCAACGGCGCCGGCAAGACCACGGCGATGCGCATCATCCTGGGCGTGCTCGCCAAGGACGCCGGCACCGTCTCGCTCGACGGCACGGAGCTGACGGCCGCCGACCGACGCCGCTTCGGCTACATGCCCGAGGAGCGCGGGCTGTACCCGAAGATGAAGGTGCTCGAGCACATCGCCTATCTCGCGCGCCTGCACGGGTTCTCGAAGGCGGATGCCACCTCCCGCGCGCGCGACCTGCTCGAGCGTCTCGGGCTCGCCGAGCGCCTGAACGACAACGTCGAGACGCTGTCGCTGGGCAACCAGCAGCGCGCGCAGATCGCCGCGGCGCTCGTGCACGACCCCGACGTGCTGATCCTCGACGAGCCGTTCTCTGGGCTGGATCCGCTCGCCGTCGACGTCGTCGCGGGGGTGCTGCAGCAGCGGGCGGCCGCCGGGGCCCCCGTGCTCTTCTCGTCGCATCAGCTCGACGTCGTCGAGCGCCTGTGCGACGACCTCGTCATCATCGCGGGCGGCTCGATCCGCGCGGCGGGGGCGCGCGACGACCTGCGCGCACAGCACTCGACACGACGCTTCGAGCTGGTGGCGGCGGCGCCGCCGCCTGTCCAGGGCGAGCCCGGCGTCACGGTGATCGACGCGGACGGGGACCGGACGGTTTTCGACGCCGACAGCGACGAGACGGCGCAGCACGTGCTGCGCCTCGCGCTGGAGCGCGGCCCGGTCGCGAGCTTCTCCCCGCAGCATCCGAGCCTCGCGCAGATCTTCAAGGAGGTCATCCGATGACCGCGCCCGCACCGGCACCGAGCATGCCGCGCAGCGTGTGGCTGGTCGCCGAGCGCGAGATCGGCTCGAAGCTGCGCAGCAAGGCCTTCGTGATCTCCACCGCGATCCTGCTGCTCGGCGCCCTCGCCCTCGTCCTGTGGGGCGGGTTCGCGGCTGCCTCGGCCGGGGGCACCCCGGTCGCGGTCACGGCCGATTCCCGGCAGTACGTCGAGGGCATCCCCGGTCTCGAGCTGACGGATGCCGCCGACCGCGCGGCGGCCGAGTCGCTCGTCGCCGACGGCACCGTCGATGCCGCGGTCGTGGGCGATGCCGCCTCGCAGACCGGATACGCCGTCATCGCCGATTCGAGTCCGCCCACCCAGCTGCTGCTGGCACTCGCGCAGCTGCCGCCGGTCGAGCTGCTGAACCCCGAAGCCGGCACGTCGGCCCTCGGCTACGTGGCCGCCATCGGGTTCGGCGTCGTGTTCCTCGTCGCGGCATCGCTGTTCGGCAGCACGATCGCCCAGAGCGTCGTGGAGGAGAAGCAGACGCGCGTGGTCGAGCTGCTGATCTCGGCGATCCCGGTCCGGACCCTGCTGGCGGGCAAGGTGGTGGGCAACACGGTCCTGGCGATGGCCCAGGTGCTGCTGCTGGCATCGATCGCGCTCGTCGGCCTGGCCGTGACGGGTCAGGGGGCGCTGCTCGAGGGCCTGGGCGAGCCGATCGCGTGGTTCGCGGTGTTCTTCCTGTTCGGCTTCGTGCTGCTCGCGTCGCTGTTCGCGGCGGCGGCCTCGATGGTCTCCCGCCAGGAGGACATCGGCTCGACGACGACGCCGTTGACGATGCTCATCATGATCCCCTACTTCCTGGTGGTGTTCTTCTTCGACAACCCCGTCGTCATCGGCGTCATGTCGTACGTGCCGTTCTCGGCGCCGGTCGGGATGCCGGTGCGGCTGTTCCTCGGCGAAGCTCAGTGGTGGGAGCCGCTGATCTCGCTGGCACTGCTGATCGCCACCTGCGCGGGCGCGATCGTGGTGGCGGCGAAGATCTACCGGAACTCGCTGCTGCGCATGGGCGCCCGCGTGAAGCTGCGCGAGGCGCTGGGCTCGTAGCCCGCGCCGTCAGGAGCGCAGCGCCGCGCGCCCGCAGTGTCCGCCGAGCGCGTCCGCGGCGCGGACCAGGGCGAGGTGCGACAGCGCCTGCGGCGTGTTGCCCGCGTGGCGTGCGGCGCCGACGTCGTACTCCTCGCTCAGCAGCCCGACGTCGTTCGCGAACGAGCAGAGCCGGTCCATGAGCGCACTCGCCTCGTCGGTGCGTCCGGTCTGCGCGTACTGCTCGACCAGCCAGAACGAGCACGCGAGGAACGGATGCTCGCCGCCCGCGAGTCCGTCGACCGCGCTCTCGGTGCGATACCGCATCACGAGCCCGTCGCGCATCAGCTGCTTCTCGATCTCGGCGACGGTGCCGAGCATGCGCGGGTCGTCGTAGTCGCAGAAGCCCGACTGCGGCAGCAGCAGCAGGGACGCGTCGACCTCGGGCGACCCGTAGTGCTGCACGAAGTGGCCGCGGTCGGCGTCGTACCCGTGCCGGTCGATCTCCTCGCGCACCTCGTCGCGCAGGCGCTCCCACGTGTCGGCGTCGCCGTCGAGGCCGCCATCCCGAACGGCGCGGACGCCGCGGTCCAGGGCCGCCCAGATCATGGCGCGCGAGTGCGTGAACAGCTGCGGCTCCCCCCGCATCTCCCAGATGCCGCGGTCGGGGCGCTTGATCCACTCCACCACCTGCCCGAGCAGCGCGCACTGCAGCGCCCACGAGAACGAGTCCTCGGCCGCGCCGGCGGCCCGCGTGGCCTCGAGGGCCATCATGACCTCGCCGATGACATCCGCCTGGTACTGGTCGACGGCGCCGTTGCCGATCCGCACCGGAGCGGCGCCGTCGTACCCCGGAAGGCTGGCGAGCTCACGCTCGGGCAGGTCGCGCTCCCCGGCGATGCCGTACATGATCTGCACGTCGTGGGGGTCTCCGGCGATCGCGCGCACGAGCCACGACCGCCACCGGTGGGCGACGCGCACGAACCCGTGCGCGAGCAGCGCCTCGAGGGTGAGCGCCGCGTCGCGCAGCCATACGTAGCGGTAGTCCCAGTTGCGCGACCCCCCGAAGTCCTCGGGGAGCGAGGTCGTGGCCGCCGCGACGATGCCGCCGGTGTCCTCGTGCGTGAGGGCGCGCAGCACGAGGAGCGAGCGGACCACCTCGTCCTGGTGGGGACCGTCATGCTCGATGCGGGCCGCCCAGTCCGTCCACCATCGACTCGTGCGCGCGATCGCGCGGTCGACGTCGAGCGGCTCGGGCTCGGAGTGGTACGACGGGAACCACGTCAGCACGGCATCCGTCGTCTCGCCCGCGGCGACCCGCACCGACCCGACGTGCACGTGGTCGGCCGAGGTGAGCTCGACACCGCGCACGATGAGGGCGTCCGGGCCCGCGACGGCGAGGAGGGCCGGGGCCCGCTCCGAGCCGACCTGCCGCACCCAGGGCAGCGCCCGGGCATAGTCGGTGCGCAGCCGCAGCTCGTGGACGAACTCCACGGTGCCGCTCACGCCGACGACGCGCCGCACCAGGTCGGTGCGCGGCCCGTCGATCGGCATGACGTCGTGGACCTCGGCTACCCCGTTCGCGCACTCCCACCGCGTGACGAGCACGAACGTATCGCCGTCGTACCGCCGGGTGCTGGTGGCTTCGGGGTCGCGGGGGCGCAGGCTCCAGCATCCGTGCCCCTCGTCGCCGAGCAGGGCCGCGAAGACGGATGCCGAGTCGAACCGCGGCAGGCACAGCCAATCGATGCTCCCCTCGCGCGAGACGAGCGCGGCGGTGCGGCAGCTGCTCAGCAGCGCGTAGTCCTCGATGGGCTGGGGCACGCCTGCGATTCTGTCAGCCCTCACCGATCCGGGGCCAGGGGGCTATCGTGGCCGCCATGGGCGGTGACACCACTCTTCTCATCCTGGGCGCATCCGGCGATCTGACGTCGCGTCTGCTGCTTCCCGCTCTCGGCCAGCTGCTGACGCGCGAGCCCGAGCGGCGCGTGCGCCTGCTCGGCGCGGGCATCGACGACTGGACCGACGAGCGCTGGGCGAAGGCTGTCCGCGCGGCGTTCCGGTCGGCGGACGCCGAGCCGGCGTTCGACTCCGTCGCCGAGACGACCTACCGCACAGCCGACATCACGAAGGCCTCCGATCTGACGGAGCTCGTGGCGCAGGCCACCGGGCGCCTCGCCCTGTACTTCGCCGTGCCGCCGGCGATCGCGGCGGCCGCGTGTGAGGCGCTGGCCGACGTCGAGCTGCCCGAGGGCACGATCCTGGCTCTCGAGAAGCCCTTCGGCTCCGACCTCGCCGGCGCGCAGGCGCTGAATCGGACTGTTCGCCGCCTCGTGCCCGAGAACCAAGTGTTCCGGGTCGACCACTTCCTCGGTCGGTCCACCACGCTGAACCTGCTCGGCGCGCGCTTCGCGAACCGCGTCTTCGAGCCGGTGTGGTCGTCCCATCACGTGGAGTCGGTGGTCATCCGCTTCGACGAGGAGCTGGGGCTCGAGGGCCGCGCCCGCTATTACGACAAGGCAGGCGCCCTTGTCGACATGATCCAGAGCCACCTGCTGCAGGTGCTCGCGTTCGTCGCGATGGAGCCGCCCGCGACGCTGACGGAGGTCGACCTGCGCGATGCCACGGGGGCCGCGCTCCGCGCGACGCACGTGTGGGACGACAACGCGGTGCACTCCTCGCGCCGGGCCCGCTACGCCGCCGGCACAATCGGCGAGCGTGAACTGCCCGCGTACGTCGACGAGCCCGGCGTGGACCCGTCCCACGAGACCGAGACCCTCGCCGAGGCGACGTTCGAGGTGCGCACGGCGCGGTGGGCCGGGGTCCCGTTCACGCTGCGGTCCGGCAAGGCTCTCCGCGAGGCCACGCACGAGATCCTCATCCGGTTCCGGCCCGTGCACCACCTGCCGGACGGGTTCACCGGCGACGAGCCCGGCTCGGTGCTGCGGTTCATGCTGGGGCCCGACCGCATGTCGCTCGAGCTCAACGTCAACGGCGGCGAGGACCCGTTCGAGCTCTCGCGCACGCGCCTGCACGCGAAGCTCGGCGAGGGCGCGCTGCTGGCCTACGGCGAGGTGCTGTCGTCGATCCTCGACGGCGACGCGGCGCTCGCGGTCCGCGGCGACGCCGCCGAGGAGTGCTGGCGGATCCTCACCCCGATCCTCGACGCGTGGCAGCGCGGAGACGTCCCGCTCGACGAGTACCCGGCGGGCTCCGAGGGGCCGGCGGACTGGGTGCCGCTGGGCTGATCGCGCGCCGGCGCGCAGGCGTCAGCGCTCGACGAGCACGCCGTCGGCATCCGCCCACACGTGCTTGCCGGGGGCGAACACGACGCCGGCGATCGTCACGGGGACGTCGACGTCGCCGACGCCGTCCTTCGCGCTCTTGCGCGGATTCGAACCGAGGGCTTTGACTCCGAGCGGCAGGTCGCCGATGGCCTCGCGGTCGCGGATCACGCCGTGCACGATGATCCCCGCCCACCCGTGCTCGACCGCGGACGCGGCGATGAGGTCGCCGACGAGCGCGGACTCGAGCGATCCGCCGCCGTCGACGACGAGGACGGCGCCGTCTCCGGGCGTCGCGAGCGTGGCCTTCACGAGCGCGTTGTCGCGGTGGCAGCGGATCGTGCGCACCGGACCGTCGAAGGCGGTGCGCCCGCCGATGTCCTGCAGCTGCAGCGAGAGGGAGTCGAGCTCCTCGCCGCGGTCGTCGTAGAGGTCGGCTGTGGCGGTCATGGTCCCACCGTACGGTGCCGCGGACGAGCGCATCCGTGTCAGAACGCAGGAAGAACGCGCGGAATTCGCGCGTCGTGAAGCGCGGTGGGCCGGATCTCCTGCATCCGTGCACGACGAGAGGCGGATGCCGGTGCCGTCCGCGCACCGGGGGGGGAGCGGATGCCGTCGCCCGCGCGGACGGACCCCGCAGTCAGCCGGCGGGCGGCGGATTCAGATCGGGGTGGATGACCGTCACGAGCGAATACGGATCGCCGTCGGGGTCGGGCCCGCGGTCCTTGAACTCCCCCATCAGCTCGAACAGGCGCCGCCCCAGCTCGGCCTTGCTCTCGGCGTTGAGCTTGAGGCCGAGCCATCCGAAATCGACGTCCTCGGGGTCGACGCCCTGGAGCTGCTGGCGCATCGCCTCGAGGACGACGACCGACTGGTTCGGGAAGTGCCTGCCCCACGACAGCCCGGTCGCCCGGTAGGGGATCTCGCGCGAGCCGCGGGCACCCGTGCGCTCCTCTTCGGGAACCAGCATGCCCGCCTCGACGAGCGTGCGGACGTGATGGAGCATCGTCCCGGGGTTCACCTCGAGCAGCTCGGCGAGCTCCTTGTTCGTGCGGGCGTAGAAGCGGCACAGGCGCAGCACCCGCAGGCGGAGCGGAGAGCTCAGCGCGCGAGCGACGAACTCCGCGTGCTCCTGCTCGTCGCGCTCGGTCATGCCTCCACGATAGGAGAGCGATTGACAATCCTCAATCACTCTCGCAGACTGATTGACATGTCCCAATCAGTCGAGGCGCCGACCGCTGCGCGGTCGCTGTGGCACGACCGCAACTTCCTCACGATCTGGAGCGGTCAGGCCCTCAGCCAGCTCGGCGCGCAGGTCGCCGAACTGGCGGTGCCCGTGATGGCCGTGCTCATGCTGGATGCGAGCGAGTTCGAGCTGGGAGTGCTCAACGCCGCCAACGTCGCCGCCTTCCTGCTGATCGGGCTGCCCGCCGGGGCCTGGATCGACCGCCTGCGCAAGCGGCACGTCATGATCGCCGCCGACGCGGTGCGCGCCATCGCCCTCGCCGCGCTGCCGCTGCTGTGGTGGGCCGGGATGCTGCAGGTGTGGCACATGGTGGGGGTCGCTCTGGTGCTCGGCGTCGCCACCGTGTTCTTCGACGTCTCGTACCAGTCGCTCGTGCCCTCACTGGTGCCGTCGCGGCAGATCGCCGAGGCGAACGGCAAATTCGAGTCGACGGCCCAGCTGGCGAACATCGGGGGTCCCGCCGCCGCCGGATGGCTGGTCGGAGCCGTGACCGCTCCGCTCGCGGTGCTCGCCACGGTCGGGACCTATCTCGCGTCGATGATCGCCCTGCTCTTCACGCGCGACCACGAGAGGGTCGCCGCCGCGCACGAGCACGACCCGCTCCTGCGCTCGATCGGCGAGGGCCTGAGATGGGTCTTCGGGAACCGGCTGCTGCGGCGCATCGTCGCGACCACGAGCGTGTCGAACCTGTTCAGCACGCTGAGCTTCACGCTGCTGCCGATCTTCCTGCTGCGCGAGCTCGGCCTCTCGCCCGAGAGCATGGGCATCATCTTCGCGCTGGGAGCCGTGGGTGGTCTGGCGGGCGCCATCGCCACGCCGCACATCGTGCGCCGCATCGGCGAGGCTCCGGCGATCCCGGTGTCGTCCATCGCGTTCTCGCTCGCGGGCCTCGCGCTGCCCGCCGTCGCACTCGTCCCGGCGCTGGCCTTCCCGCTGCTGGTGCTGCAGTCGTTCGCCATGAGCTTCGCCGTCCTGGTCTACAACATCACCCAGGTGACCTTCCGCCAGCGGATCACGCCGCATCGCCTGCTGGGGCGCATGAACGCTTCGATCCGCTTCGTGGTGTGGGGCGTCATGCCGATCGCCGCGCTGATCGCCGGGGGCCTCGGAGAGTGGCTCGGCACGGTGACGACGATGTGGATCGGCGCGATCGGCGGACTGCTGTCGGCGACGTTCGTCGTGTTCGGACCGTTCTGGACCATGCGGTCTCTGCCGGATGCTCCCTCAGATGAGCCCGCGGACGGAGCCGCCGATGTTCCGGTCGAGGGGCCCGCCGCCGAGTCGGCGGTCGGCGTCGCCGACGGCCCGGGCGACGAGCCCGCGGCCGGCGGTCGCTGACACCTCGGCGGCGCACCTGGGAATTGCGCACAGATTCATGCGTTTGTATGGATGCGGGCCGACGGCGTCCCGGCAGCATCCGTTCCATCCCCCGGGAGCCCGCATGACCACCGCTCTGACCCGCACCGCCGCCACCGACGCGCCCATCCTGGACGTCCTCGCCGAGCGCTGGAGCACGCGCGTCTTCGACGCCGCGGCACCCATCGACGAGGCCGCGCTCGCGAGCTCCCTCGAGGCCGCCCGCTGGGCGCCCACCGCCGCCAATCTCCAGCCGTGGCGGGCGATCGTGGCGCGACGCGGCACGGCGGAGCACGCGAAGATCGTCGCCGCGCTCAGCGGCTTCAACGCGGCCTGGGCACCCGCCGCCGGCGCACTGGTCGCGTTCGTGGCCGAGAGCGAGCGCGACGGACAGCCCCTCGTGTGGGCCGAGTACGACGCCGGCCAGGCCGCCGCCCACTTCACGATCCAGGCCCACGCGAGCGGCCTCGCCACGCACCAGATGGGCGGCTTCGACCGTGCCGCGATCGCCGAGGCCTTCGACCTCGACCGCGCCCTCACCCCGATCACGGTGATCGCCGTCGGCGCGCTGGGCGACCTGCGCGCCGCCTCCGACGAGGTCCAGGCGCGCGAGAGCGCCCCCCGCACCCGCCGCCCCCTGGCGGAGTCGGTCCTGGTGGACGCGTAACTCCCCCCACTCCCGTCGAGTGCACATGCTCTCGCCGAGTGCACACGTTGTGAACCTCTCATGACATGTGCACTCGGCGACTGCATATGACGTCGCCGATGACGGGCAGCTACATCATCGACTGGATGATGGGTGGGACCTCCTGGAACAGGATGAAGGCGCCCATCGCCAGGACGAACCAGCCGAACCCCTGCCTGAGCGCCTTCTCGGGGACGATGCCGACCAGGCGCGCGCCGATGAACGAGCCGACGATCGCCGCGGCGGTCACGCCGAGGACGACCGGCCAGTCCAGCTGGACGGTGAGCAGGTAGCCGCCGAGCCCCGCGAACGACTTCATCGCGATGATCAGCAGCGACGTGCCCACGGCGAGCGCCATCGGGAGCCCGCCCAGCAGCACCAGCGCCGGGACGATGAGGAATCCGCCGCCCGCGCCCACGAGGCCGGTGACGAGGCCCACCGCGAACCCGTCGAGGAGGATCCGCAGGATCGGCAGGTGTCCGCGCTCGGCGCCCTCGCCGCCGCTCTTCTTGCGGCCGCGGATCATGGCGACCGCGGTGGCGACCATCATCGCGGCGAACAGCAGCATGAGGATTGCGCCGGGGATGTATCCGCCCAGCAGCCCGCCGATGAAGGCGCCGGTCATGCCGGCGAGCCCGAAGATGATCCCCGTGCGCCACGCGACGCGGCCCGCGCGCGCGTGGCTGATGACGCTGACGACGGCGGTCGTGCCGACGACGAACAGCGACGCGGCGATGGCCTCCTTGGGCGGCATCCCGAGCACGTACGTGAGGATCGGGACGGTGAGGATCGAGCCTCCGCCGCCCAGGAGCCCGAGCGAGACGCCGACGAGCACGGCGAGCGCCAGGGTGATGACGAGAGTGAATTCCATATGCATGCCTCGGCCGGTGCCCCGAGTCTCCTCGGGACACCGGCCTGGATAGGTCGGTCGGACGGGGTCAGACGGTGGGCAGGCCCGCGGCCTGCCAGGCCATCATGCCGCCCGCCATGTTGTCGACCTTGTAGCCGGCCGACTTCAGCACGGCGGTCGCGCGGCTCGAGCGGTTGCCGCTGCGGCACACGGCGATCACGTCGCGGTTGCGGTCGATCTCGCCGAGGCGGGCAGACAGCTCGCCGAGCGGGATGTGGATCGCGGTCGGGATGCGGCCGGCGGCGACCTCGGCGTCCTCGCGCACGTCCACGAGCAGATCGCGGTTCATGCGCTCGTAGGCCTGGTTGATCGAGATGTCAGACAAGGGCGTTCTCCTTCTTCGCTTCGTAGGCGACCCAGCCGGCGTAGCTGCCGTCGAGCTCGGCCACGTCGTAGCCCTCGCGGCGCAGGGCGCTGGCGGCGACGCTCACGCGCACGCCGCTCTGGCAGTACGCGACGATGGTGCCGTCGGTCTTGGCCGGAAGCTGGTCGAGGTTCCACAGCACGCGGCCGCCGCTGAGCTGCTCGGCGCCGGGCAGGTGGCCGGCGGCGTACTCCGTCTTGTTGCGGACGTCCAGGAGCAGGACGCGGTCGGTCGAGGCCAGCTCGTCCTGACCGATCACCGTGGGGACCATCGAGGGCAGGCCCTCGAGGCTCGTGGTGTAGCCGATGACGTCGTCGATGCCGACGCGCACCAGGTGGTCGCGCATGGCCTCGGCGGTCTTCGCGTCCTTGGCGAGCACGACGACGGGGCGCGTCTCACGCTCGGGGTCGTAGACCCAGGCGCCGTAGCTGGCGGCCTTGGCGACGCCGGGGATGTTCAGCGACCGCGCGACGGTGCCCTCGTGGACCTTCGCGTTGTGGCGGGTGTCCACGAAGACGACCTCGTCGGCCTCGAGCTTGGCGGCCAGCGTCGCGTTGTCGAACTCGACCAGCGCGGGACGGGCGCCCATGACCTCGGGGCCGACCTTGTTCTGGCGCTTCATGCGGCCGAAGTACGCGTGCGCGTCGGGCTGGCCGTCCAGGAGCGCGGCGACGAAACCCTCCTCGTCGTTGTCGCGGACGAAGGGCGCCCACCAGGCGTACTCGCGCTCGTAGCCGACCGTGGTCGACGAGATGGCGCCGAGGGCCTTGCCGCACGCGCTGCCGGCGCCGTGCGCGGGGTGCACCTGCACCCAGTCGGGCAGCGTCACGAAGCGGTCGCGCAGGCTGGCGAAGAGGTCCTTCGCGCCCTGGAAGCGGGTGTCGACGCCGCCGGCCGCCTCATCGAGCAGGTCGGGGCGGCCCAGGTCGCCGACGAACACGAAGTCGCCGGTGAGGTAGTAGCCGGGCTTGTCGGCGAAGGCGCCGTCGGTGACGAGGAACGACAGGTGCTCGGGCGTGTGGCCCGGCGTGTGCACGGCCTCGACGGTGATGTTGCCCAGGCGGATGACGTCACCGTGGTGCAGGCGCTCGGCGTCGAAGCCGTACTGCCAGTCGACGCCGCCCTCGGCCGAGACGTAGGCGGTCGCGCCGGTGGCGGCGGCGAGCTCGCGCGTGCCCGACAGGTAGTCGGCGTGGATGTGCGTCTCGGTCACCGCGATGATGCGCATCCCATTGCGCTTGGCGATGTCGAGGTAGACGTCGAGGTCGCGTCGCGGGTCGACCACGATGGCCTCGCCCTTGGCCTGGCAGCCGATGAAGTAGCTCGCCTGTGCGAGGTCTTCGTCGTAGATGCGCTCCAGCAGCATTGCTTCTCCTTGGCTTTGAGGGGGACTCGGGGATACCCCCGGGGGTATCAATACCAGGAGTCTAGCAATACCCCTGGGGGTATGCAACCGGATGCCTTCCGGCATGGGTCGAGTGGGGTCCGCAACGACGAAACGGGCCGCCTCCCCGATGGGAAGCGGCCCGTTTCGTCGTGCGGATCAGTCCTCGTCGACCAGCTCGGCCTCGATCACGTCGTCCTCGTCGCCCAGGTCGGTGGGCGGCTTCTGCCCCCCGCTGGTGAGCACCAGCTGCGACCCGTCGGCAGCGACGTCCACGCGCACGATGTCGCCGTCGCGCACGCCGCCCGACAGCAGCGCCATCGCGAGGCGGTCCTGGATCTCGGACTGGATGAGCCGGCGCAGCGGCCGCGCGCCGAACACCGGGTCGTAGCCGCGCTCGGCGAGCCACGTGCGGGCGTCGGGCGTGACGGCCAGCTCGAGTCGGCGGTCGTGCAGGCGCTGCTGCAGCGCCGCGACGGCGAGCTCGACGATCTGGGCCAGGTCGTCCTGCGACAGCGCCTGGAAGATCACGATGTCGTCGAGGCGGTTGATGAACTCGGGCTTGAACGCCTGACGCACCAGTGCCTGCACCTGCTCGCGCTTCACATCGAACGACAGCGTCGGGTCGATGAGGATCGGCGAGCCGAGATTCGACGTCAGGATCAGGATGACGTTCTTGAAGTCGACCGTGCGACCCTGGCCGTCGGTCAGACGCCCGTCGTCCATCACCTGCAGCAGCACGTCGAACACCTCGGGGTGCGCCTTCTCGACTTCGTCGAGCAGCACGACCGAGTACGGGCGCCGGCGCACGGCCTCGGTCAGCTGACCGCCCTGCTCGTAGCCGATGTACCCCGGAGGGGCGCCGACGAGGCGCGACACGGAGTGCTTCTCGCCGTACTCCGACATGTCGATGCGGACCATCGCGTGCTCATCGTCGAAGAGGAACTCCGCGAGGGCCTTCGCCAGCTCGGTCTTGCCGACGCCGGTGGGGCCGAGGAACAGGAACGACCCGGTCGGCCGGTTCGGGTCCGAGATGCCGGCGCGCGAGCGGCGCACCGCATCCGACACCGACTTCACCGCCTCCTTCTGGCCGATCAGGCGCTTGCCGAGCTCGGCCTCGAGGTGCAGCAGCTTCTCGGTCTCGCCCTGCAGGAGCTTGCCGACCGGGATACCGGTCCACGCGGCGATGACCGCGGCGATGTCCTCGTCGGTGACCTGATCGTTGACCATGCGGTCGCCCGACGGCTCCTCGCGCTCGGCCTCGATGAGCTGACGCTCCAGCGCCGGGATGTCGGCGTAGAGCATGCGCGACGCCTTCTCGAGGTTGCCCTCGCGCTGCGCGCGCTCGGCCTCGATGCGGGCGGCGTCCAGGCGCGTCTTGAGGTCGCCGACCTGGTTCAGGCTCGAACGCTCGCGCTCCCAGCGCGACTGCAGCTCGTCGAGCTTCGCCTGCTCGTCGCCGAGCTGCTCGCGCAGCTTCGCGAGGCGCTCCTTCGAGGCGTCGTCCTTCTCCTTCTTCAGCGCGAGCTCCTCGAGCTTGAGACGGTCGACGTGGCGGCGCAGCTCGTCGATCTCGAGCGGCGCGGAGTCGATCTCCATGCGCAGGCGCGACGCGGCCTCGTCGATCAGGTCGATGGCCTTGTCGGGCAGCTGGCGGCTCGGGATGTAGCGGTGCGACAGGGACGCCGCTGCGACGAGCGCGGCATCCGCGATCGCGACCTTGTGGTGCGCCTCGTAGCGCTCCTTGAGTCCGCGCAGGATCGCGACGGTGTCCTCGACGCTGGGCTCCCCCACGTACACCTGCTGGAATCGACGCTCGAGCGCGGCGTCCTTCTCGATGAACTCGCGGTACTCGTTGAGCGTCGTCGCGCCGATGAGGCGCAGCTCGCCGCGCGCGAGCATGGGCTTGAGCATGTTCGAGGCCGCGACCGAGCCCTCGCCGCCGCCGGCGCCCATCAGGACGTGCAGCTCGTCGATGAAGGTGATGATGCGGCCCTCGGACTCGGTGATCTCCTTGAGGACGCTCTTGAGGCGCTCCTCGAACTGGCCGCGGTACATGGCGCCGGCGACGAGAGCCGAGATGTCGAGGGTGACCAGCTCCTTGTCCTTGAGGGATTCGGCGACGTCGCCCGCGACGATGCGCTGGGCGAGGCCCTCGACGACGGCCGTCTTGCCGACGCCGGGCTCGCCGATGAGGACGGGGTTGTTCTTGGTGCGGCGGGTCAGCACCTGGCTCACGCGACGGATCTCGGCGTCGCGCCCGATGACCGGGTCGAGCTTGCCCTGGCGCGCGCGGTCGGTGAGGTTGATCCCGAACTGCTCGAGGGCGCTGGCGGCTTCCTCCTGCCCGGGCATCTGGGTGGCGTTCATGTGTCTCCTGAAGTCTGGATCTCAAAGTTGAGTCGTACAGGCTCAACTTTAGCAAAGCCTCGGTCGTGAGCGGTAGTCCGGGCCGGAGTCCTCTGCTAACGCAGCTGTGGGGGGGCTTACGAATGTCTGACATGTAAGGCATGCTGTCTCTTGAAAGGAGCCACCATGCCCACTGCGACGCTCACCAGCAAGGGTCAGATCACGATCCCGAAGGAGGTCCGGGACGACCTGAACCTCGTCGCCGGGTCCAAGGTGCTGTTCGTCAAGCTCCCGAACGGCCAGTACCGGATCATCGCCCGCACCGGGAAGGTCCAAGACCTCAAGGGGATGCTGTACACGCCGGAGCAGCCGGCGATCTCGATCGAGCAGATGAACGAGGACATCGCCGACGCGGCCGCCGAGTCTGTGATGCGGAGCATGGAGCGGTGATCGGGCTCGACACGAACGTGCTGCTTCGGTACGTCGTGCGCGACGACCGCGCGCAGGCGGCTGCCGCGGATGCGGTCATGGACTCGCTCACGACCGACGCCCCGGGATTCGTGACGCACGTCGTCCTGGCCGAGCTCGCGTGGACGCTCGCGCGCACCTATCGCATGGACCGGAACACACGGATCAAGATCCTTCAGTCTCTCGTCGAGACCGAGTCCCTCGAGTTCGAGGACGGCGAGAGCGTCGTGCGCGCGCTCGCCCTCGCCGAAGAGGGCGCCGACTTCGCCGACGCGCTCATCGCCGCGAGCGGCGAGCTGTTCGGCATCCCGGAGTTCGTGACCTTCGACCGTGCCGCCTCACGCCACCTGGGCTGGCGGCTGCTCGAGCCCGCGCCCGCCTGAGGCTCGGCTTCCTACGTCACCGACGGATCGACGCGATCGGCGTGCCCGAGCGACCGCCCCGGCGCGACGATGTCGCGCACCGCGCGCTTGAGCGCCGTGATGTCTGGAAACCCGCCGTCGGTCTTGCGGTTCCAGACACCCTCCCCGTCGACGTCGATGCGGAACACCCCGCCGGTGGCCGGCGCCAGCGCGATCTCGGCGACGTCGGCCGCGAACGTCGTCAGCAGCTCCCCCTGATACCACTGCGCGCGCAGCAGCCAGTTGCACTGCGTGCAGTACGTGATGCGGATGCGGGGCTTCGCCACGCGCGACTCCTCTCGCGATCGCCGATCAGGCGACCGGCTCCAGCGATGCGACAGCGTGTTCCTCGACGACGCCTGCGGCGGCGGCATCCGCCCCACCCGAGGTCGTGCACGAGAACCGCGCGCGGTAGGCGGTGGGGGTCATGCCGAGGACGCGGGCGAAGGTCTGCCGCAGGACGGCCGCGGAGCCGAACCCCGACTCGTCGGCGACCCGGTCGAGTCCGAAGTCGGTGCGCTCCAGCAGCCGCTGCGCCTGGATGACGCGCTGGCGGGCGAGCCACGCGGCCGGGGTCGTGCCGAAGTCCGCCTTGAACCGCCGGGCGAAGGTGCGCGGCGACATGTGGGCACGGGTGGCCAGCTGGTCGACGGAGAGCTCCTCGCGCAGGTGGTCGAGCATCCAGTCGGTGATCGGCGCGAGCGACTGGGATGCCGCGACCGGCAGCGGCTTGTCGATGAACTGCGCCTGTCCGCCGTCGCGCTGCGGCGAGACCACCATGCGGCGCGCGATCTTGTTGGTGAGCTCCGCGCCGAGCTCCTGGCGGAGCAGATGCAGGCACGCGTCCAGCCCGGCCGCGGTGCCGGCGCTCGTGATGATGCGCCCGTCCTGCACGTACAGGACGTCGGGGTCGACGTCGATGTCGGGGTACATGCGGGTCATGGTGTCGGCGTACATCCAGTGCGTCGTGGCACGGCGCCCGTCGAGCACGCCGGAGGCCGCGACGACGAACGCCCCCGAGCACACGGTGAGCACCCACGCGCCGCGCTCGACGGCTCGGCGGATGACCCCCGCGACGCGCGTGTCGATGCGGTTCCACAGATCGCGCGGCACGGGAGTGACGACGACGAGGTCGGCCTCGTCCGCGAACGCCAGATCGTGGTCGACGTTGATCGAGAAGCCCATGCTGCTCGGCACCGCACCGGGCTCGGGCGTGACCACGCGGAAGTCGAAGTTCGGCACGCCGTCATTGGACCGGTCGAGGCCGAACGCCTCGCACGCGACGCCGAACTCGAAGGGCGCGAAGCCGGGCTGGACGATGGCGGCGACGGTCTTCATGGGGCACCTCGGGGTGATGGCAGTTTTCCGACGAATTGTGGCTAGTCTGCCACTCGTGGCCGTTTGAACGCAAGCGTAGCGTTCCTGCCATGATCACTCTCGTCATCGCCACCGCCCTGGCCGTCGCCGGCGTCGCCGCGACGGCGTTCGCCCTCCCCCGGGACGGCTACCGCCGCACCCCCACCGACTGGACGCGGCTCCCGTAGCCGCCGCATCCGGCATCCCGTCCATCCATCCGCCACCGAAACCCACCGTTCGCACCGAGACCCCCCGTTCGCACCGAGACCCACCGCGATCGCAGGGGGCCTCGGTGCGAACCCCGCGTCTCGGCGAGCATCCGCGGGGTCGAGGCGAGCATCCGCGGGGTCGAGGCGAGCGGGTGCAGCGGGTCGACGGGTGAGGCGGCGGGGTGGGGGGCGTCAGCGGGTGACGCGGCGGTAGACGTCGACCATCGCGGCCGTCCGCGAGGACTGGCGGAAGCGCTCGCGCACCGTGGGATGCGGGAGCGGCGAACGTCCGGCGGCGATGTCGGCGGATGCCGCACGCAGCGCGTCGGCGAGCGCCCCGACCGATTCGCCGTCGACCGTCCAGTGCCCCGCCTGGAGCTCCTCGGCGATGTCGCGGTCGCTCACGACCGACGGAGTCCCGAGCGAGGCCGCCTCGAACACCGTCATCCCCTGCGTCTCGAAGCCGATCGAGGTCTGCACGACGGCATCGGCCGCGGCGATCCGCCGCAGGGTCTCGGCGTACGGCAGCCGGCCGGCGAAGACGACGGATGCCGTGGGCGCGCGCTTCGCGACGAGCCGCTGCGCCGCGCGCAGCTGTCCTCCGCCGCCGATCACCTCGACGTCCGCGTCGATGCCCGACTCGGCGACGGCCTCGAGGAACGGCAGCAGCCGCTTCTCGGGGCTCATGCGCCCCAGCCACACGAATCGTGGTCGACCGGGTGCCCGCTCCGGCGGCGCCGCGGCGAGCGCGGCATCCAGCACGTCATCGTCGATGCCGTTCCAGATGACGTCGACTCCGGCGGCGGCCGGCGCGATGCCGTCGGCGAGCGCTCGGCGCGCCTCCTCCGGCGTCCGCAGCAGCGTCGGACGCCCCGGGACGACCCCGTGCTCCTCGAGCCGTCGGGCGAAGTGCGAGGACGGCGCGGTGACGGCATCCGATCGACCGGCGAAGCGGCGCAGGAACGCCCAGCCGTCGTGGCCGGCGGGCTCCGCCTCGTCCGGCACCCCCAGCGCCCGGCGCTGCCACGCACCCAGCACCCGCAGCACGAGCCCGGGGAACGGCGTGGTGGCCTCGATCCCGACGTCGACGCGGTTGTGCATCGTGTGGACGACGGGCAGGCCGTGCCGCGACGCGAAGCGGTGGCCGATGAACGCGCCCCAGAAGTCGCCCTGGATGTGCACGACGTCCACGGGCGGGCGCGACGCGAGCGCGGCGTCCACCCAGCGGTCGGTGCGACGACCCGGCCACGTGAACGAATACTCGCGATCAGGGGTGATGACGATCGACGGCGTGTCGACGTACGCGGCGTCGGGCGCGACAGCACGGCCGCGCGGTCCGTGCATGGCCGGCGCGACGATCGTGACGGTGTGCCCGGCCTTCTCGAGGAACCGCCGCTGCAGCCGCATCGACACCTGCGCACCGCCCAGCGACTCGACGTGCTGGTCGGCGAACATCACGACGTGCACGGGGCTACTCCGGAATCGGCTCGCCGCGATACAGCGCCTCGAAGGTCTCGAGCGTGCGGGTCATATCGTGCACCTTGACGCCGTCGAGCGACGCCTGCTGCATCGCGAGACGCTCGGCCGGCGTCTGCCGCAGCACGCGGTTGATCTTCGCCGCGAGGTCCTCGGGATCCCCCGGCGTGAACAGGTAGCCGTTCTCGCCGTCATGGACGAGGTGCGGCAGCGCCACGGCGTCGGCGGCGATGATCGGCAGTCCGGAGGCCATCGCCTCCATGGTCGCGATCGACTGCAGCTCGGCGATCGAGGCGATCACGAACGCGGTGGCGTTCGTGAGGAAGCCGCGCAGCTCCTCATCGGTCGTGTGACCGTGGAACCGCACGCGGCCGGCGAGCCCGAGCTCGGTGGCGAGCTCTTCGAGGTTGCGGCGCTGGTCGCCGTTGCCGACGATGTCGAACGTCACATCGAGTGTCGGATCGAGCAGCGTCAGCGCGCGCAGGACGACGTCGATCTGCTTCTCGGTCGTGAGGCGCCCGACGAACACCAGCCGGTTCGCCGAGCGCGGCGCGAGGTCGGCGGTGTAGTTCGAAGCGTCCAGGCCGCAGCTGACAGGCAGGACGTTGTCGATGGCGATGGTCGCCTCGAGGAAGTCGGCGGCCTTGCGCGTCGGCGTGGTGACGGCCTTCGTGAGGTCGAAGGTGCGCTTGGCGTCCTCCCACGCGTACTTCAGGAAGATCTTGTCGAGCACCGGCGGCAACGTCGTGAAGTCGAGGATGTTCTCGGCCATGACATGGTTGGTGGCGATGATCGGGATGCCGCGCTTGGCGGCCTCGCGCGACAGGCCGCGACCGATGACGATGTGCGACTGGATGTGCACGACGTCGGGCTGGACGGAGTCGAGCACACGACGCGCATAGTGCTTGGCGCGGAACGGCATCACGAAGGTGAGCCAGTCGTGGGGGTACCAGCGCCACGACGGCAGGCGGTGCATCGTCAGCGGCTCGCCCTCGATGACCTCGGTGAACACGCCGTGCTCGCGGTGCGTCTTGCTGGGGGCCATCACGTGCACCTCGTGACCGCGCGCGCCGAGGCCGGCGGCGAGGCGCTCGGCGAAGCGGGCCGCGCCGTTGACATGCGGAAGGAACGTGTCGGCCCCGATCAGGATCTTCAGGGGACGCGGGTTCACGGCGGCGGCGGGATCGTCGGGCGTCGCGGAGTCGGTCACGGGATGCTGTGGGCCTGTCTGTGCGGCGAGGGATACGCGGCATCGGGGTGGCGCTCGCGCGCGCACCACTCTACCCGAGGGCGTTCTCCCAGCCGGAGAGGCGGGGCGCGCCCGTACCCTGGGGGGATGCCGCGACTTCAGGCCGATGCATCCGACGATCTCTGGGTCCCCGTGACCGGTTCTTTCGGCTTCCGGGGGCGGCGGCACCGCAAGGCGGCGATCCGGATGCTGCTCACGCAGGCGAACCGCGCGATGGGCGTCACCGAGCGCCCCGGGAGCCCGGTGGCGGCCTGGATGATGAGCCAGGCGGCGCCGCTGATCATGAAGCGCACCGCGGGGCGCCTCCTGGTGTGGGTGTGGAAGACCGATCCCGACCTGCTCGTCGCGATGGCCCAGGTGCAGGAGGCCACGAACCAGCTGCGCGCCGCCCGCGCGACGATGCCCATGGAGTACGACGACACCGAGTCGTTCCGCAACCCCCACCTGGGGGTCGGAGAGAAGCTCGCCATGGAGCTGCCGCCCGACCCGTCCTCGCCGCCCTTCGTCTCGTACACGTGGGACACCGGCAGCCACTTCGTCACGCTCACCGCCGTGTGCGGCGACCGCGAGCGGTTCGGCACCGTGGTCGGGGCCGTCGACGACGTCGCCCGCACCCTCCGCGTCGTCGAGGACCTCACCCTCGGCGAATCCCCCGACATCCTGAGGATCGATCCCGCATGACCGGCAGCGCGCCCGCCCTCGTCCACCCGGCCGTCCACCGCCCCGTCCGCATCGGCGTGCAGCTCGCCCCCCAGCACGCGACGACGGCCCAGTACCGCGATGCCGTGCTGCGTGCGGAGGACATGGGCGTGGACGCGATCTTCAACTGGGATCACTTCTTCCCGCTGACCGAGCCCCTCGAGGCCGCGCACTACGAGGCCTGGACGCTGCTGGCGGCGATGGCCGAGCAGACCGAGCGGGTGGAGTTCGGGCCGCTCGTCAACTGCTCGTCGTACCGCAACCCCGACCTTCAGGCGGACATGGCCCGCACCGTCGATCACCTCAGCGCTCGCGACGGCGGTGCCGGGCGCTTCATCTTCGGCACCGGCTCCGGCTGGGCCGAGCAGGACTACACCGAGTACGGCTACGAGTTCGGCACGGTCGGGTCGCGCCTGGACGCCCTCGCCGAGGATCTGCCGCGCATCCGGTCGCGCTGGGACCGCCTGAACCCGCCGCCGACGCGGCGCATCCCGATCCTGATCGGCGGGCAGGGCGAGCGCAAGACGCTGCGGCTGGTCGCACAGCACGCCGACATCTGGCACACCTTCACCCGCCTGTCGGGGATGCCGCACAAGATCGGCGTCCTGCACGAGTGGTGCGGGCGGGAAGGCCGGGACCCGGCCGACATCGAGCTGTCGACGGGCTTCACGATCCGCGGCTTCGGCCCGCTGCTCGAGGAGGATGCGCCCGCGCGCCTGTTCGAGCTGGGCTTCCGCCTGCTGATCCCCGCGATCGACGGCCCCGACTTCGATCTGTCGCCGCTGGTGCCGCTCCTCGCGTGGCGCGACCGTATGAACGGCCGGTGACCAGGGACCGAGGTCCCTGGTGACAAGGACCATCGGCGTGGTAGACCGGCAGGCGTACGGGTCTCACGCGACTCGGACGCACCGCTGGCGAAAGGACGCTGATGGCTGAATTCAGATACGGACCCGTCGAGCTCTACCTGGTCGGCTTCGAGGGTGAGGCACCCTCGCCCGACACGCTCCAGGCGCTCGGTGACCTGGCCGAGAGCGGGCTGATCCGCGTGCTCGACTTCGTGCTCATCTCGAAGTCCGACGACGGCGACATCACGGTGATCGAGATCGAGGACGAGGACTTCCCGCTCGACCTGTACGAGGTGGGCATCGCCGGCGAAGAGGACATCGAGGAGTTCGCCGAACTCATCGAGCCGGGCGGCTCGGCCGCGCTGATCGCGCTCGAACTGCTGTACGCGCGCAAGCTCGCCGAGAGCGTCGCGGCCTCGGGCGCCGTCGTCCTCAGCGCCGAGCGCATCCCCGCCCCGATCGTCAACGCGGTGATGGACGCGGCCGAAGAGGCCTGAGTCCGCTCGCGCAGAACAGGAGAAGACATGCCCAGAAGGATCGGACGCCCCGGCCTCGTCGGCCTGGCGGCCCGCACCGCGGTCGTCGCCGGGACGGCGAGCGCCGTCAGCGGCGGAGTGTCGCGCCGGCAGCAGCGCCGCGCGCAGGACCAGTACGACCAGGAGCAGTACCAGGCAGCCCAGCAGCAGGCCGCGATGAACGCGGCCGCACAGCAGGCGGTCGCCGCGCAGCAGGCGGCAGCCCCGGCAGCCCCCGCCGCGGCACCAGCGGGCGGCGTGGACATCGTCGCCGAACTGCAGAAGCTCGGCGCGCTCAAGGACGCCGGCGTGCTCTCGGACGCCGAATTCGCCGCCGCGAAGGCCAAGCTGCTGGGCTGAGCGAGCACGCACCGCAGCGGCGGACGCGCATGGCGTCGCCGCTGCGGCGGGTCACGCCGGAACGCCCGCCGCGGTCTCGTCGGCCGGCCGCGCCTGCGCCGCGCTCGCCTCGGCCGCGGCGTCGGTCCGCAGCGCCCCGGCGTTGCGGATGAAGAGCACGATCCAGGCGAACACGAGGATGCCCGCGACCAGCTCGACCGCCGTGAGCGTGTAGACGCCGACGGCGAAGAACACCGCGAGCACGACGATGACGGCGATGAACACCCATCCCAGGGTGATGAAGGCGCGCGGGACCCCCGGAACCCACCAGCGCAGTCCGATCGCGAGGACGACGAACGCGACCGCCATACCGGTCGCCACCGTGTTGTGGAGGGCGAAGTACTCGTTCACGGGGAAGATCCCGACGCACGCGAGGAAGACCCCCACCACGATCAGCAGGATCCGCACGTACAGCCGCCCGTGCGGATGCGGTGTCGGGATCGAGACGGTGGCGTACCGCGCGAGCGTCGTCACGATGAAGCCGGCGACGATGAGCGTCACGTTGAAGGCCATCGACGAGAGGTCGTCGGTCATGCCGAGGGCGCTCAGGTTGTCCTTCCACCAGGAGGGGTCGGATGCGGTGAGCATGCTCGCCAGGACGCCCTCGACCAGGAACACCGCGAGAACGATGGACAGCAGATGCATGTCCATGTGCGTGGCCGAGTAGAAGCACACGTAGGCCGTCACCGCGGCGGCGGATCCCGAGAGGACGAGCAGCGCGACCGCGAAGACCGACGCCCCGATGAAGCCGGCTTCGAGGAGGTGGGCGATGAGCGTCCACGACAGCAGCGCGATGATGCCGTGAGCGAGAGAGAGCATCGCGACATCGAGGTAGTCGAGCACCGAGAGCCGTGACGGGCCCCCCGTGCCGCGCATCACCAGGCGTCCGGCGAAGAACGACACGAAGCCGACCGCGCCCGATGAGATCGCGACGTATTGTCCGATGGATCCCGGGCCGGTGATCGGGGCTTCGCCGAGCCGGAACACCGGGAGCGCGACGAGGGCGATCACCACGAACGCGATGACGCCGACGCTGAGCGACAGCGATTCGAGCGAGCGAGCGCTCGTCGCATCGAACTCCTGCGCGACGGAGGGGGCGGATGCTGCGGCGGCCGTCGAGGATTCACTCACGGTAGGTGACTCTAGGGCGCGGGCGCCACCCGCGGCTAGGTCTGAATCGGTCCGGAACGCTCCGTCGCCGCGGTGTCGCCGGACAGCCACCGCAGCCACAGGGCCTTCGGGTCCTGCTCGAGCACGAGGGCTCTCACCAGCAGCGTCAGCGGGATCGACAGGATCGCGCCGAGCGGACCGATGACGAACGTCCAGAAGATGACCGAGAAGAAGCTCAGCGTGAGGCTCAGGCTGACGGCGTCGCTGACGAACTTCGGCTGGATGAGCACCTGGAGCGTGACGTTGACGACGCAGTAGATCACGACGACGACGAGCATGAGCGGCCAGCCGCCCACGACGAGGGCCAGCAGCGCCGGCGGGACGAGACCGAGCACGAACCCGATGTTGGGGACGAAGTTCGTCACGAACGCCAGGATCGCCCACACCGCCGGCGCCGGCACTCCGAGGGCCCACAGCGCCAGGCCGTCGATGATCGCCACGATCGCGCCGAACGAGGCATTGACGACGTAGTAGCGGCGGACGTTGCGGTTGTAGTCGGCGAAGCGCTCCATCGCAGGGCGGGAGGACGGGCCGAAGTCCGTCGCCGCGCGCGCGTACCGGGCTCCGTCCGCGGCCATGAAGATGACATAGGCGAGCACGAAGAAGAACGCGGTGAGCACTGCCAGCGCCTGGCCGGTGAGCGAGGTCAGCAGCGAGACGAGGTTCGACGGGTCGAGCACCGAGGTCACCGCGTCCGCCGCCTGCTGATCGAGGCCGAGGGCGGCAAGCCCGGCGACGATCGCATCGGCGGTGTCGCGCAGGTTCACCGACAGGTCGGCGACCAGGCGGATGAACTGCGCCCCCGCGAACCACAGCATGGCCGCGAGCGCCGCGAGGATCGCGTAGCCGAGGACGATGACGGCGGTCGTGCCGGCCCACGATGGCCAGCCGCGCCGGACCAGGGGCGCACGCACGGGCCAGCAGATGATGACGATGACCGCGCCGAGCGCGAGAGGGCCGACCAGTTCGCGGGCGAAATAGAGCCCGGCGAGCGCGATCACGCCGGCCGCGAGTCCGATGACCACGCGCAGCATGGGACTCAGCACCGGCACGGGTGGCGGGGACGGGGACGGGTCTTCGCGGCGCTTCACGAGCCCAGGCTAGGGCCGTCGCGCCTTTCAGGCGGCGCCTCCCCCAGGCGCGCCGCGACGTCCGTGATCTGACGCGCCACCTGGCGCACCTGCCCCCGCGTCGCGGGTTCCTGATCGTCGTCGTCGCCGACCGCCTTCTCGAGGACCCACGAGGACACCGTGGCGGTGACGATGCTGACCACGGCGATGCCGCCGGTCATCAGCAGCACGGCCACGGTCCGTCCCCACGACGTCACCGGGTAGAAGTCGCCGTAGCCGACGGTGGTGATGGTGACGAACGCCCACCAGAAGGCGTCGCTGAACGTGTGGATGTTCGAGTCGGGCGCGGGGCGCTCGGCCTCGAGCACGGCGAGCGCGGCCATCCAGATCAGCGTGAGGGCCGCCCCTGCGCCGTAGATCGCGATGCGGCTGCGCAGCGCGGCCCCGGCGGTCCGCTGGAGCGCGGCGATGACGGTGAGCGCCTTCAGCAGGCGCAGCGGCCGCATCGCGGGGATGAGGACGACCGCGAGATCGAACAGGTGACGGAAGAACCAGCGTCGCCGCTCCCGCGCGATCGTGAGCCGCACGACGTAGTCGACGGCGAAGAACGCCCACGTGGCGAACATCACGAAGCGCGTGACCGTTTCGGCCATTCCCGTCGGCACCGAGATCACCTGCCACGAGTACGCGACGATGAACAGCACCGACGCGATGATCAACGGCCAGTAGGTGAGCTTCTCCCAGCGCTCCTCCGACATGCTCCGCAGACTATTGCGCCGCCGCGGCGGCGGGCGGTCGCCTCGCCGGGTTCTCGCGCGCTCAGTCCTGCGTGTCCGCCTGCAGAGCGGCGGCATTGCGGATCAGCAGGATGATCCACGTGAACACGAGCACGCCGGCGACCAGCTCGACGGCCGTGAGCGTGTAGATGCCGAAGGCGTAGTAGACCGCGAGCAGCAGGATCACGGCGAAGAACCACCATCCGAGCGCCATGAAGGTCTTGGGCATGTCGGGGATCCACCAGCGGATGCCGATGGCCGCCACGCCGAACGCGATCGCCATCCCCGAGGCGGCGAACGTGTGGATCCAGAAGAAGCGGTCGACGTGGAAGACGCCGACCAGCGCCAGCAGGATGCCGACGAGGATGAGGCTCACCCGCATGTTCCGCAGCCCCGTGGGGTGGGGCGTCGGGATGTCGATCGTGACGTAGCGGGCGAGCGTCGTGACGATGAGGCCCGCCACGATCAGCGTGAGATTGAACGCGAGCGCCGAGATGTCGCCCGTGACGCCGAGCGAGCTCAGATGGTCCTGCCACCACAGCGGGTCGCTCGCGGTGAGCATGCTGGCGACGATCCCCTCGGCGAGGAACACCGCCAGCAGCACGGCGAGCAGCATGAGATCCATGTGCGTCGCCGAGTAGAACGCGAGGTACCCGGTGACGGCGGCGGCCGCACCGGCGAGCACCAGCAGCGGCAGCGCGAACACCTCGGCGCCGATGAACGACTCCTCGAGGATGACCGACAGGAGGGTCCAGGTCAGCAGCGCGATGACACCGTGCGCGACGGCGAGCGCGAGGGTGTCGAGGTAGTCCGGCAGCCGCATCCGCTCCCCGTGCCGACGCACGACGACGAAGCGCCCGACGACGAACGACACCATCGCCACGACGGCGCCGCTGATGGCGGCGAACTGCCCGATGGAGCCCGGCCCCGAGATGGGCGCGGCGTCGAGGCGGAAGACGAGGAGCGCCAGCGACGCGACGGCGATGAACGACACGACGCCGCCCGTGATCGCGAGGGACTCCAGCGATCTCTCGGTGCGCCCGTCGAACTCGCGGACGACCGCGGCCAGCCGCGCGCGGCGGCCCTCCTGAGGTGAGGTGGACGTGCTCACGGCACGAGGCTATCGCCGCATCCGCCCGAAGTCAGCCGGTCGCGGCGGCAACTGCGCCGATTCCTCCCGACGCGGCGCGCCATCGGTCTAGGCTGAGCGCCATGAGCGGCGACGGACAGGCGGCTGCGATCGATCCGACACCGAAGCGTCTGCTCGCGCTCACCGTCCCGGCTGTGGCTGTGGGCGTGCTGGCCGCGCTCGTGCTGTGGCTGCTGGACGAGGCCGCGCTCGGCCTGGAGTGGGTGCTGTGGGACGCCGCGCCGGGCCTGGTGGGCGTTGACGGCGACTCGGGCTGGTGGATCTTCATCACCCTGACGATCGTGGGCCTTCTCGTCGGGCTCGTCCTGTGGCTGGTCCCCGGCCACGGCGGCCCCGACTCGGCGACCGTCGAGCTCGACGCGCCCGTGCAGCCCATGAAGTACGTCCCGGGCATCGCGCTCGCCTCGATCCTCACACTCGGCGGCGGCGTCAGCCTCGGCCCCGAGAGCCCGATCATCGGGATCATCACCGCGATGACCGTGTGGGCGCTGACGAAGCTGTGGCCGCAGTTCCCCGTGCGGCTGTCGGTCGTGCTCGCGCTGGCGGGAACGATCGGCGCGCTGTTCGGCACCCCGATCGCGGCGGCCCTGGTGCTCACCGGGCCGGTCGCCGCGGCACCGGGCCGCGGCTCGCTGTGGGACCGGCTGTTCCTCCCCGTCGCGGCCGCCTCCGCCGGCGCCGTGACGACCCACCTGCTCGGCGGCGGCATCCACCCGGTGCCGGGCATCGAGCCGTACGGCGGCCCTCAGCCTCTCGACATCGTGTGGGGCATGCTGATCGCCACGGTCGCCGCCGGACTCGGCCTGCTCACGGCGTGGGCGCTGCCGCCGCTGCACCGGCTGCTGCGACGGCTGATGCGGCATCCGTTCCTCGTCCCCGCGGTGGGTGGCGTGCTCCTGGGAGCGCTCGGGGCGATCGGGGGTCCGGTGACCCTTTTCAAGGGACTCGACCAGAGCGCCGAGCTGATCGAGGGCGTGGACACCTATACGGCCGGGCAGCTCGCGATCATCCTCGGGGTGAAGATGGTCGCCCTGGTCGTGGCCGCGGCGGCGAGCTTCCGCGGCGGCCGCATCTTCCCCGCGATCTTCCTCGGCATCGCCACGGGCATGCTGTTCCATGCCCTCGTCCCCGACATCCCCTTCGGGCTGGCGCTGTCGGCCGGCGTGCTCGGGTTCACGCTCGCGATCTCGCGCGACGGGTGGATCGGCATCTTCGCGGCGATCGCGATCGTCGGCGACATCACGCTCATCCCCATGGTCTGCGTCGCCGTGCTGCCGGCGTGGCTCCTCGTCTCGCGCGGGCCCGAGATGATCGTGCACCCCGAGCACGACGAGACCGGACCCGACGAGAAGGCGCCCAAGGACCAAAGCCCTTCCGCGTGACCAGCAGACGTGCCACACTCCGGACATGTCCGACGCGAGTCCGGCACTGTGGCCACCTCTGACTCCGCTCGCCGCGCGCATCGATGCGGGCCGGGCGCTGCGCCGCGATCATCCGCGTGAGGGGATGAGCGCGCTCACCCTGACGACCCGCGATCCGCTCGGCATCCTCGAGACCCAGAACGCAACCCGCGTGCCCGAGCTCGTCCCGCTGCGCATCGAGCGGATGTCGGCGAGCGCCTTCGCCTTCTATCGCGGCACCGCGGCCGTGATGGCGGCCGACCTCGCCGCCGATCCCAACAGCGGCATCCTCGTCGGGTCGTGCGGCGACGCGCATGTCGCCAACTTCGGCTTCTACGCCTCGCCGCAGCGGACCCTCGTGTTCGACCTGAACGACTTCGACGAGGCGGCGTGGGCGCCGTGGGAATGGGACGTCAAGCGCCTGGTCACCAGCATCGTGCTCGCGGCCGAGGCGGGCGGGCACCCGCCCGACGTGGCGCGCGACGCCTGCCGGGATGCCGTGCGAGCGTACGCCCGCGTGATGAAGGCGAACGCCGAGAAGAGTCCCGTCGACCGCTACTTCGAGCACTTCGAGCTCGACGGCGCCGTCGGAAAGATGGATCCCGAGACGCGGTCCGCCATGAAGAGCGCCATCAAGGACGCCGAGCGGCGCACCGGCGAGCGCGCCGCCCACAAGCTCACCGAGACCGCGCCGGATGGGCGATTGCGGTTCATCGAGTCTCCGCCGAC
Source organism: Microbacterium thalassium (assembly GCF_014208045.1). Classification (NCBI taxonomy): domain Bacteria; kingdom Bacillati; phylum Actinomycetota; class Actinomycetes; order Micrococcales; family Microbacteriaceae; genus Microbacterium; species Microbacterium thalassium. The sequence continues at coordinate 797,133 of NZ_JACHML010000001.1, read as the reverse complement.
GATGGTCCGGGCGTTCTCGGACCAGCTCGCGCAGGTCAAGGAGCTGTTCGAGGAGTACCGCGCCACGGTGCCCGTCGACATCGGCGCGCTGCTGCGCGGCTACGAGCTCGTCGACGTCGCCCGGCGGGTCGTGGGCGTCGGGAGCGTCGGAACGCGGTGCTATCTGCTGCTGCTGCAGGACGGCGACCGGAACGCCCTCATCCTGCAGTCCAAGGAGGCGCAGCCGAGCGTCCTGCTCACGAGCGGCTCCATCCGGCAGCCGCAGCAGGTGACCGCCTACATCGCTCGCAATGCGCAGGGCGGTCGCGTGGTCGCGATGCAGCGGATCCTGCAGGCGGTGTCGGACCCGTTCCTGGGGCACGTCACCGGTCCGCGCGCCGACTACTACCTGCGCCAGTTCCACGACAGCAAGGGCAGCATCGAGGCCGAGACCCTCGAGGCCGGCCCCTTCCAGCGCCACGCGCAGCTGTGCGCGGCTGTGCTGGCCCGCGCGCACAGCCAGTCCCCCAACGCCGCGACGGTGTCGGGATACGTCGGCGGCGGCAAGGTCGCGGCCGAGTCCATCACCGCGTGGGCGTTCGCGTACGCCGACGTCGCGCGGCAGGACTACGCGGACTTCGTCGCCGCCCACGCTCACGCCGCGGCGGAGGGGTAGCGCCGCGACCTCCGCGCGTCCGCTGCATGGGCTCTCGCCGAGCGCATGGCTTCTTGCGCGCGCACGACGTATGGATTCGGCGAGTTCAGGTGCACTGGCCGGCGCAGATCGGGGCCTACGCCTCGTCGGGCTCCGGCTCGTCTGCGGCCGCGGCGTCGTCCTGCTCCGCCGTCGGGAGCGGCTGTCGGGGGCGCCACACGACGATCTCGGTCGCGCGGCGCACGCGCGTGCCGTGGCGCAGGGGGATGACCGAGCCGGTGCGGCCGGCGGCGAACACGCGGGCGCCGGGACGGCTCAGGGCCTCGGCGCGGATGCGCTCCTCGAGGGCGTTCACGCGACCCGTCAGCTCGCGCACCTGGTCCTCGAGATCGAGGATGCGCGCGATCGCCGGCAGACCGATGCCCTCGGCGGACATGCGGGCGACCTCGCGCAGCTGCGCGACGTGGCGCAGCGAGTAACGGCGGGATCCGCCGCGCGTGCGGTCGGGGACGACGAGGCCGAGGCGGTCGTACTGGCGGAGCGTCTGCGGGTGCATGCCCGCGAGCTCCGCCGCGGCGGCGATCGCGAAGATCGGCGCGTGCTCGTCGAACTCGCGCGGTTGCGCCATCATCCGCTCACCTCCCCGGCCCGGTCGTCCCGTCCATGCTTCAGCCCCGCGCCTTCGCCATCAGGTCGGCGCGCGGGTTCTCCTTCGGCTCCAGGCTGTGGAACCGCTCGAGCGCCTCGCGGGCGGCGTCGTCCAGGTGCGCGGGCACGGCGACCTGGACCTCGGCGAGCAGGTCGCCGGTGCCCTTTGCCGTCGCGACGCCCCGGCCCTTGACGCGCAGGACACGTCCCGACGGCGTGCCGGGGGCGACACGCAGCTTCACCGGGTCGCCGCCGAGCGTCGGCACCTCGATGGTGGCGCCGAGCGTCGCCTCGGTGAAGGTCACCGGGACCGTCACGCGCAGGTTGAGCCCGTCGCGCGTGAAGACCGGATGCGGCCGCACGGTGACCTGCACGACGATGTCGCCGGTCTCGCCGCCGTCCGGAGACGGACGGCCGCGGCCGCGCAGACGGATCTTCTGGCCGTCGGACACCCCGGCGGGGATCTTCACCTTGAAGGGCTTGCCGTCCTCGCCCTGCAGCGTGATCGTCTCGCCCTTCGTGGCGGTGATGAAGTCGATCGTCGTGCGCGCCGTGACGTCGGCGCCCCGCGTGGGGCCGCCGTAGCCGCGGAAGCCGCCGCTCGGCTGCCCGAAGCGGCCGGATCCGAACCCGGTTCCGCCGCCGCCCTGATTGAACATCCCGAACAGATCGTCGAAGTCGCCGGACTGGAATCGACCGCCGCCGCCGCGTCCGCCCTGGTTGAACATGGAGAACACGTCCTCGAAGCCGCCGGCTCCCTGGCCGCCCGCGGTGAAGCGGGCGCCGCCGGCGCCCATCGCGCGGATCTGGTCGTACTCCTTGCGCTGATCGGGGTCCGACAGCACCGAGTACGCCTCGCTGATCTCCTTGAACTTCGCCTCGGCGACGGTGTCACCCGGATTGGAGTCCGGGTGGTACTGCCGCGCGAGCTTGCGGTACGTCTTCTTCAGATCGGCGTCGGCGACATCCTTCGACACGCCCAGGACCTTGTAGAAGTCCTTCTCCAACCAGTCCTGACTGGCCATGGATGCTCCCTCCGCCTACTCTGCCGGGACCGCGACGACGACCTTCGCGGGGCGAAGCTCGACCGTCCCGAGGCGATAGCCCGGCTCGACGACCTCGAGGATCGTCGCCTCGGTCACGCCCGGGGTCGGAGCCTGGAAGATGGCCTCGTGCTGCTGCGGGTCGAATGCCTCGCCGGCTTCGCCGTACGTGGACATGCCCATGCGCTCGGCGACGCCGCGCAGCTTCTCCGCGATCGCGGCGAAGGGGGTGCCCTCCTCCAGATCGCCGTGCTTGTCGGCGCGGTCGAGATCGTCGAGCACCGGCAGGAGGCCCTTCGCGACCGCGCCCTTGGCGCGCTCGATCTCGACCTCGCGCTGCTCCTCGGTGCGGCGGCGATAGTTGGCGTACTCGGCCTGGAGGCGCTTGAGGTCGTTCAGCAGCGCCGACTCGAGGTCGGCGAGCACGGCGTCCTCAGCTGCGGCGTCGACGTTCTGGGTCGTGCCCAGGATGTCGTCGACGGTCAGGTCGTCCGGTTCCTGCTGCGAGGTCTCGGACGTCTCCTGCGGCTCGGCGCCCTCCTGCGGCTCAGGGCCGGACGCCTGGGCGTCCGGCCCCTCACCACCGAGGACCTCGTCGCCGTCGTTCTCGATCGGCTCTTCGGGGTCCTTGTCGGCCATGCTTACTTCTTCTCGTCCTCGTCGTCGACGACCTCGGCGTCGATGACGTCCTCATCGGGGTTCGGGACGTTGCCCGCGCCCGGCTCGTTCGCGGCCGGGTCGGGGTTCTCGCCCGCGGCCTGGCCGGCCTGGTAGATCGCCTCGCCGAGCTGCGACTGGCTCTGGCTGAGCTTGTCGAACGCGGTCTTGACGGCGTCGTCGTCCTCACCGGCGAGCGCGGTCTTGAGCGCGTCGACGTCGGCCTGGACGGAGTCCTTCACCTCGGCGGGGAGCTTGTCCTCGTTCTCCTTGATGAGCTTCTCGATCGAGTACGACAGGGTCTCGGCCTGGTTGCGGGTCTCGGCGGACTCGCGGCGCTTCTTGTCCTCGGCCGCGTGCTCCTCGGCCTCGCGCACCATGCGGTCGATGTCGTCCTTCGGCAGCGACGAGCCGCCGGTGATGGTCATCGACTGCTCCTTGCCGGTGCCCTTGTCCTTGGCCGACACGTGGACGATGCCGTTGGCGTCGATGTCGAAGGTGACCTCGACCTGCGGGATGCCGCGCGGAGCCGGCGCGATGCCGGTCAGCTCGAACGTGCCCAGCGGCTTGTTGTCGCGCGTGAACTCGCGCTCGCCCTGGAAGACCTGGATCGCCACCGACGGCTGGTTGTCGTCGGCGGTGGTGAAGGTCTCGCTTCGCTTGGTCGGGATGGCGGTGTTGCGCTCGATGAGCTTCGTCATGATGCCGCCCTTGGTCTCGATGCCGAGGCTCAGGGGGGTGACATCGATGAGCAGCACGTCCTTGCGCTCGCCCTTGAGGACGCCGGCCTGCAGGGCGGCGCCGACGGCGACGACCTCGTCCGGGTTCACGCCCTTGTTGGGCTCCTTGCCCCCGGTCTCCTGCTTGACGAGCTCGGAGACGGCGGGCATGCGGGTCGAGCCGCCGACGAGCACGACGTGGTCGATGTCGGCGACCTTGATGCCGGCCTCGCGGATGACGTCCTCGAACGGCTTCTTGGTGCGGTCGAGCAGGTCCTTGGTGAGGTCCTCGAACTTCGCGCGCGAGAGGCTCTCGGAAAGCGACACCGGGCCCGAGTCGGTCAGCGACAGGTAGGGCAGGTTGATCGAGGTCGAGGTCGAGCTCGAGAGCTCCTTCTTCGCCTGCTCCGCGGCCTCCTTGAGACGCTGGAGCGCGATCTTGTCGCCCGAGACGTCGACGCCCGTCGTGTCCTTGAACTGCTTCATGAGGTAGTCCACGACGCGCTGGTCCCAGTCGTCGCCGCCGAGGCGGTTGTCACCGGCGGTGGCGCGCACCTGGATCGTCGAGAAGTCCTCGTCCTTGCCCACCTCGAGCAGCGACACGTCGAACGTTCCGCCACCGAGGTCGAAGACGAGGATCAGCTCGTCCTCCTTACCGCGGTCGAGGCCGTAGGCGAGAGCGGCCGCGGTGGGCTCGTTGATGATGCGCAGGACGTTCAGCCCCGCGACCTCGCCGGCCTCCTTGGTGGCCTGGCGCTCGGCGTCGTTGAAGTACGCGGGGACGGTGATGACGGCATCCGTCACCGAGTCGCCGAGGTACTGCTCGGCGTCGCGCTTGAGCTTCTGCAGGATGCGGGCCGAGACCTCCTGCGGCGTGTACGTCTTGCCGTCGATCGCCTGGGTCTTCCAGTCGGTGCCCATGTGGCGCTTGACCGAGGTGATGGTGCGGTCGACGTTGGTGACGGCCTGGCGCTTGGCGGTCTCGCCGACCAGCACCTCGCCGTCCTTGGTGAACGCGACGACCGACGGGGTCGTCCGGAAGCCCTCGGCGTTCGCGATGACCTTGGGCTCGCCGCCCTCGAGCACGGAGACGACGGAGTTCGTCGTTCCGAGGTCGATTCCAACAGCACGTGCCATGTGTTTCTCTCCTTCGTGTGGACCGAGGCCGCGAGCCGCGGTCCGGGTAGTGCACAAGTCTTCGAGCGGCTCGCCGGCACGGGTGACATCCCGGGTTGAGCCGCAACGACTCAAGGGTACGTGGGGAGTCTGGACGTGTCAAATGAACTTGATATGACTCGACTCAAGTTCGTGTGCGGATGCGGTCTGCCGGTGTGTCAGACCGACTTCGCCACCGTCTGCAGCAGCAGCACGAGAGCCCCCAGCGCCACCAGCAGCCCCAGGACCAGCAGCGACTGCCAGAACCGCAGCCGGGATCTGCGCACCACCAGCAGCCCGATCAGCCCGAGGGTTGCGATGTAGATCCAGGCGGCGATGGTCAGGGCGAGTTCGATGTCGAGCAACCCGGCCCAGGCGGCGCCGATCATCGCCGCCGGCGCCACGACGGTCGCCATCGCCGCCGCCGAAACACGCAGGGGCACGACGACCTCGGCCCACGACGACAGGTCGCGGTGCACCGCGAGATGGCCGATGATCTCCGAGACGAACCCGGCTGTCGTGATTCCCAGGACGCCGAAGACCAGGGCGAGGAAGGCATGCTCCGGCTCGGGATGCTGGCTCGACACGATCACGATGGCGAGCCCCGTGAACGTCGCGTACACGCGCTCCTTGAAGTACGAGACCAGCGCGGCCGGTCCCCCGGCCTCGGTGATCGCCTCTCGGCGGCGGGCGTGCCTGCCGCGATGACGGGCGTCGTCGGACGAGGGCTGCGATTCGGGCTCGGATTCGGCATCCATGCGCTCATCCTGCCTCCCGCGCGTCCGCGCCGTCTACGAGGAGGCCAGCCGCTGCTTCCTGCTCCGCTCTTTCTGGATCCGCTTGGTCCAGTCCGCGAACCACGGCGCATCGGGCAGGCGCGCGAGGATCGGCCCCACGATGATGGTGATGAGGACGTACGCGGTCGCGAGCGCCGCGAGAGATCGGTCGACGCCCGACGCGATGGCCAGCCCCGCGATCACGATCGAGAATTCCCCGCGCGGCATGAGAGCGAATCCGGCGCGCCAGCGACCGGCCTCGGCGATGCCCGCTCCGCGCGCGGCGAGGTACCCCGAGAGCAGCTTCGTGCCCATCGTGACGATCGCCAGGAGGATGGCCGGCACGAGCATGGGGACCAGATCGGCGGGGTCGGTCGACAATCCGAAGAACAGGAAGAACACCGACGCGAACAGGTCTCGCAGCGGCATCAGGAGCCGGTGCGCATGCTCGGCGACCGGGCCCGAGATGGCGATGCCCACGAGGAACGCCCCGACCGCCGACGACACGCTCGCCTGCGCCGCGAGGCCGGCGACGAGCATCGTGAGCCCCAGGATCGACAGCAGCAGCACCTCGGCGCTCTTGGACCACACGAGGCGTGAGACGAAGTGCCCGTGCCGCAGTGCGATGTACAGGATCAGGATCACCGAGGCGAGCGCGATGACGACGGTGAGGACGCTAGCGCCCAGATCGAGGCCGATCAGCAGCGCCGTCAGCACCGGCAGGTAGAAGGCCATCGCGAGATCCTCGATCACGAGGATCGACAGCACGGTGGGCGTCTCGCGGTTCGACAGGCGTCCGAGGTCGTGGAGCATCTTGGCGATGACGCCCGACGACGAGATCCACGTGATGCCGGCGAGCGCGACGGCGGCCACCGGCCCCCATCCGAGCGCAAGCGCCAGCAGAGCGCCCGGCGTGGCGTTCAGGACCATGTCCCACACGCCCGCGATCCGCGACTTGTTGAGGTTGCCCATCAGTTCCTGCGGCGTGTACTCGAGGCCGAGCATCAGCAGCAGCAGGATCACGCCGATCTCGGCGCCGATCTCGATGAACTCCTCGCCGGTGTTGAACGGCAGCAGACCACCTTCCCCGAAGGCGAGGCCGCCGAGCAGGATCAGCGGGATCGGCGAGATCCCGAGCCGACCGGCGAGGCGCCCGAGCAGGGCGATTCCGAGCAGGAGCGCACCGATCTCGATGAGAACGAGCGCGCCATGGGACATCGGGTCAGACTCCGTCGACGATGTCCGCGAGCTTCTGCAGGCCCTCGCTGGTCCCCACCGAGACGAGGGTGTCACCCACGTGCAGGACGTCGTCCGGCGCCGGCGCGGGGATCACCCCGGCATCGCGCACGATCGCCACGATCGAGCAGCGCGTGAGCGTGCGCGCTCGCGTGTCACCCAGCGGCCGGCCCGCGTAGGGGGAGTCCGCCCGCAGGGTGATCTGCTTGGTCGACAGCCCCGCGACCTGCTCGCGCAGGCCCGCGATCTGGGTCATGATCACCGATCCGCCGAGCACCTCCGACAGCGCGGTCGCCTCTTCGTCGGTGAGCGCGACGGTCTCGGCGGCGCGGTCGGGATCGCCCTCGTCGGCGACCGAGATCTCGCGGCCGCCTTCGCGGAACGTGACGACCGAGAGGCGGCGGCCTTCCTCGGTCTCGATGTCATGACGGGTGCCGATTCCGGGTAGCTCGGCTCGTTCGACGTGCACGGACATGCGTCCATCATGGCATCAGCCGTGCGGCCTCCTCGCCGGATCCCGCGTGTAGCCTGACGCATGCCGCGAGGATGCGGCGCACCCGTGGCGGAACCCGCCGTTCACCGAAGGGTCCTAGCGTGACCGACATGCCATTGCCCGAGCAGCCGTCTCCGCCGTCCAAGACCGTCCCCGACCTCGGCGGGGGAACCCGCCGGAAGGGAGTCCTCGCCTGGGCGCTCTGGGACTGGGGCTCCGCGGCCTTCAACGCCGTCGTCACGACGTTCGTCTTCTCGACCTACCTCGCCTCGACGGCGTTCGTCGACCCGACGATCGTGTCCGCCGCCGGCGGGAACGACGCCGACCCGGCGCTCGTGCGAGCGCTCGCCGACAACGCCAGCGTCGTGGGATGGGCCCTGATGATCGCGGGTCTGCTCATCGCCGTGCTCGCGCCCGTGCTCGGCCAGCGCTCCGACGGCAGCGGGCGGCGCAAGCTCTGGCTCGGCATCAACACGTCCGTGGTGGTGCTGGCCATGGCCGCGATGTTCTTCGTCGAGGCCGCCCCGTCCTACCTCGTGCTGGGCGCGACGCTGCTCGCGGTGGGCAACATCTTCTTCGAATTCGCCGGCGTCAGCTACAACGCGATGCTCGTGCAGGTCTCCACACGCGAGAACATGGGCCGCGTCTCGGGCTTCGGGTGGGGCATGGGGTATGTCGGCGGCATCGTGCTGCTGATCCTGCTGCTGGCGCTGTTCATCCAGAGCTTCGGCGTGGACGGCCGCGCGGGCCTTCTCGGAGTCCCCACCGACGGCGGACTCTACATCCGTGTCGCGGTGCTCGCCTCGGCGGTGTGGTTCGCGGCCTTCGCGATCCCGGTCCTGGTGCGCGTCCCCGAGGCGCCGGCGCGCGAGCGGGGAGACCGCGTCGGATTCTTCCGCTCGTACCGCGTGCTGTGGGGCACCATCACGAAGCTGTGGCATGGAAACCGCCAGGTGCTGCTGTTCCTGCTGGCCAGCGCCGTCTTCCGCGACGGGCTCGCCGGCGTGTTCACGTTCGGCGCGATCATCGCGGCACAGGTCTTCGGGTTCTCGTCATCCGAAGTGCTCTACTTCGCCGTCGCCGCCAACGTCGTCGCCGGGATCTCGACCATCCTCGCCGGCCGCCTCGACGATCGCTTCGGGCCCAAGGCCGTGATCATGGCCTCGCTCATCGGGCTCGTGGTCGCCGGAACCGCCGTCCTGTTCATCGGAACCGCCGCCATCGGCTTCTGGATCGCCGGACTCATCCTGACCGCCTTCGTCGGCCCGATCCAGACCGCGAGCCGCTCGTTCCTCGCCCGCATCACACCTACCGGCCGCGAGGGCGAGATCTTCGGGCTCTACGCCACGACCGGCCGCGCGGTGTCGTTCCTCGCGCCGGGTCTCTTCGCGGCGTTCGTCGCCCTCTCCGGCAGCACGCGCCTGGGCATCCTCGGCATCGTCCTCGTCCTGCTCGCAGGGCTCCTGCTGATGCTCCCCGTGCGCGCCGAGCAGGCCGTCATCGACTGACGGGCGTGATCCGACACACCCCCCGGAGTCCGCTAACCTGCCTTCGGGGGGTGTGCCCCGTCCGCCCGGAAGAAAGAACCCCTCCCGACCGTGTCCGTCCGACTCCGTGAATCACGGCGAATCGCCCGCCACGAACGGGCCCTCGCCTACTGGGCGGTGCTCCTGGCGATGGGGCTGTCGCTGTGGGTGGGCATGACGGCGGTCCCGCCGGAGTGGATGCGGATCCCCGCGCTCTTCGTGCACCTGGGCGGCGTCATCGTCGGCCTCGGCGCCGCCGTCCTCCTCGAGACGAAGGGCCTGCTGTGGGCCGTCGGCCGCAACACCCTCGAGGACGTCCGTCGCATCGAGCACACCGTCTCGCCGCTGGCGTGGATGGGGATCTTCGCGCTGCTGGCCTCCGGCGCGTTCCTGCAGCCGGACCTGACGAACCCGCTCACGGTGATCAAGATGTGCGCCGTGCTGCTCGCGGCCATGAACGGCGTCGCGATGACGCGGCTGACCGACGAGCTCGCGCGGCTGCCCGCGGAGGTCCGATTCGGCGCGCTGCCGCTGTCGATGCGCGCGTGGAGCATCTGGAGCGCCACGGTGTCGCAGGCCAGCTGGTGGACCGCGGTGATCATCGGGATGATCAACACGACCACGCGCTGAGCGGAGCCGGCCCGCGCGGCTCGCTCTCAGGTCGGGTCGGCTAGGCTCGCAGTCACGGACGGGCTCCGCCCGCCGTCGCTGGCGTCTGGGCGCCGGCCCGACCACTCCCGACGACGAACCGCCGGAGGCCCCCCGGTGAGCAATCCCTCCGCCATCGATCAGCGACGCGCCGAGCGCGCCGAACGACGACGCCGCATCCTCATCTGGACGACGGCCGCCGTCATCGTGCTCATGATCGCGTCCATCGGCACGCTCTCGGTCCTGATCGTCCGCGCCGTGGCCGACCAGCCCATCGCCTTCCCCGACGACGAGCCGGCCGCAGCGGCGGGCTCGGATCCGTGCACCGAGGTCTCGGTGCTGTCGTCGTACGAGAACGCCGAGATGGTCGCGGCCCTCGCCGCCGCCTACAACGACGAGCCCCGGGACGTGAACGGCTCGTGCGTGACCGTGAGCGCCGAGCGCGAGAAGTCGGGCTACGCGGCCGAGCAGTCGGCGTCGGGCTTCAGCCAGACCTCGATGGAGCAGCCGACGGTCTGGATGCCCGATGCCTCGACGTGGCTCGCCGTCGCGCGCGACATGGGCGCCGAGGACGTCGTGCCCGCCTCGGGCGAGAGCACCGCCGAGTCCAACATCGTGCTGGCGATGCCGCAGCCGCTGGCCGCCGCCATCGGCTGGGACGTCGAGGCGCCGTCGTGGGCGGATGTCTTCGAAGCCGCAGCCGACGAGAACCTCTGGTCCGACCTCGGCTACCCCGAATGGGGCTCGTTCAAGCTGGGCAAGACCTCGCCGGTCGCAGCGACCTCGGGCGAAGCCGCGATGCTGGCGTCCTACGGCACCGCCGCCGGCTCCCTCGACGACGTCAGCGCCGCCACGATCGCCGATCCGGCCATCGCCGCAGCGGTCACCGAGCAGGAGCTGTCGGTCAGCCACTACATGTCGACGCCCGAGCACTTCCTGTGGCACGCACGGCAGGCCGAGCAGGCCGGTTCCGCCGCGGACTTCCTGTCGGCGGTCATCGTCGACGAGAAGTCGGTGTGGGACTACAACCGCGGCATCACGAGCCGTGACGGCGCGACGCGCATCGAGTCCGACCCGCCGCGCGAGAAGCTCGTGACCGTCTACCCGACCGACGGCTTCTATGTCGCCGACAACCCCGCGGTCGTGCTGACCGGCGACTGGGTGACCGACGGGCAGAAGGCGGCCGCCGAGGACTTCCTGCGCTACACGCGCACCGCCCAGGGCCAGCAGGTCGTCCGCGAGTCGGGCTACCGCGATCTCAACGGCGAGCTGGACGCCTCGGTGATGGACGTCGGCGCGCTCGAGGCCGAGCCGGCGGGTGCCCGCGCCCTCCCGGGATCCGATGTCGTCGTGGCGGTGAACGAGGCGTTCCCCGACGTCCGCAAGCGCGCGAACGTGCTGTTCCTCGTGGATGTGTCGGGGTCGATGAACGACCCCATTACGGACGAGGACACGAAGCTCACCGGCGCGCAGGACGCGATCGAGCTCGCGCTGGACCACTTCACCGACGGTGACAACGTCGGCCTGGCTGCTTTCTCGCAGGACTCCTCGGGGGCGCTCGTTCCGGGCGAGGTCTCTCCCGTCGCCGACATCGCGCAGACCCGCGACGACTTCGTGGCCGGCCTGAACGCACTCACTGCTCCGGCCGACAACCACACACCGTTGTATCAGGCGGTCGACGAAGCCGCTGCGGCGATGGCCGAGGAATGGTCTTCGGATCGCATCAATGCCATCGTGGTGCTCAGCGATGGGCGGAACGCGACCGATTCCGGCGCCGGGACGGGGCGCGACGACCTGCTGGCAGACTTGGCTGACCTGCACCACGAGACGCCGATCCTCGTCTTCACACTCGCGTACGGCGAGGACGCCGACGTGGAGACGCTGCAGGCGATCTCGAAGGCCACCGGAGCCCACTACTACGACGCCACCGACCCCACCAAGGTCAAGTCGGTGCTGGGCGACCTGGTCACCAGCTTCTGACGCGACGCGCGGCGACCGGCGGGTGATCAGCCGTCGGCGCCGCGCGCATAGGCGACCGCCGTCGCGGCGACCTGATCGACGTAGGACTCGAGGTGGTTGTACGCGAACACCGCGGTCCGCCACGTGTCGGCGTCGGACAGGTCGCCGTAGCGGCACAGATACCGCGCCGCGGCGAGCGCGGCATCGTCGATCTGCTGAGGATCGGCCCGGCCGTCGCCATCGCCGTCGGAGCCCCACGTCGCCCACGTCGCGGGGATGAACTGCATCGGCCCGACGGCGCGGTCGATCTCGGCCGTGCCGTCGAGGGCGCCGTCGTCGGTGTCGTCGATGCGCGCGGTGTCGATGCCGAGCAGATCGGGGCCGTAGATCGCGGGCTGGGCGACGCCGTCGGCGTTCAGCGCCCCGCCTCCGTGCGTGCCGTGCGCCGACTCGGTCGCGCCGATCCCCGCGAGGGTCGTCCAGCGGATGCCGCAGGCGGGCTGCTCCCGGGCCATCCGCAGCTCCGCCGATCCGTATCCGTGGAGCGCGCGCTCCGGGATGCCGGTGCGCGCGGCGATCGCCGACGCCCATTCGGCGTCGATACCTGCGGAGCCGCCGGATCCCGGGTCGGCCGCGACCGCGATCTCGGCGGTCTGACGTTCGCCGACGTCGGCGTAGGCGGGCGGCTCGGGTGCCGCCGCCGCGTCGATCGCGAACCAGGCGGCGAGCGCGACCGGCGCCCCGGCGCCGACCAGCGAGACGGCCGCGACCGCTGACCTGGCGGCCGGCCGTGTCCCTGGCCATCGCCGTCCTCAGCCGAGCGGGTCCTTGCCGTCGTCGTCGGCGGTGCGGTCGGGGATGTGGTGCGAGTCGCCCGCCGCGCGCGGGTCGTGCTCGACCAGGTCGTCGACGTCCTCCGTCGACACGCCTCCGACGGCGGCGTTCTCCATCTCGAGCGCTGCGGCCGAGGCACGCCGCGGCGGAACATCTCCTTCGATATGCGTCAGCACGAACGGATCCACGTGCTCCTCCTTCTCCTCGCCGGCGCCGGTGGGAACCGGGACCTTCCCCGGCGGGCGCCTCTGCCATCTCGGGCGACGCCGGCCGATGATGTCGGTGGGCCCGGTCTCGAGCCCGTAGAACTCGCCGATGCGGTCGACGAACAGCGCGCGCTGGGCGCGGTCGTACGCCCGGCGCTCACGACTGAACGCGACGATCGTGGCCCAGCAGATGCCGAGCATCACGAAGCTGAAGGGCAGGGCGATGATGATCGCCGCCGTCTGCAGCGCGGTCAGTCCGCCCGACAGCAGCAGGGCGATCGCCAGGATCGCCGTGAGCAGCGTGAAGAGCGTGCGGATGCGCTTGCGGGGATTGATCTGCCCGCCCGTGGCGATCATCCCCATCACGAGCGCGCCGGAGTCCGAGGACGTGATGAAGAAGATCCCGACGAGGACGATCACCCCGATGGTGAGCCACGTCGTGGCCGGCATGTACCCGAGCAGGGTGAAGAGCGCACCCGAGAGATCGACCGAGCCGTCCGGCAGCGTCATCGAACCCGGCACCGTCAGCTCCTGGTAGACGGCCGACCCGCCGAGGATGGCGAACCACAGGATGCCGATCAGCGTCGGCACGATGATCACGCCCATGATGAACTGGCGCACCGTGCGGCCCTTCGACACGCGCGCGATGAAGATGCCCACGAACGGCGCCCACGAGATCCACCAGCCCCAGTAGAACGCCGTCCACCCGGCCTCCCAGACCTCGCCCGCCTCGCCCTGCCACGCGTTGACGTTGAACGACAGCGCGACGTAGTTCTGGATGTAGTAGCCCATCGACTGGACCCACTCGCGCAGCAGGAACTCGGTGGGGCCGAGCACGAGGAACAGCAGCACCAGGACCCCGGCGAGCAGGAGGTTCGTCGACGACAGCCATTTCATGCCCTTGGTGACCCCCGAGAGCACGGAGGCCAGGACGAACACCGTGATGACGAGGATGATGACGATCTGCGAGATCGTGGAGGGCTCCACCAGCCCGGCCGAATCGAGCCCGGAGCTGATCTGGAGCACGCCGAGCCCGAGCGACGTCGCGACGCCGAACATCGTGCCCGCCAGCGCGACGACGTCGATCACGTTGCCCCACGCGCCGTTGACGCGGTCGCCGAGGATCGGCTCGAAGATCCAGCGGATCGAGATGGGGCGCTTGCGCCGGTGGATCGCATAGGCGAGGCCGAGGCCGACCACGACGTAGATCGACCAGGCCTGCACGCCCCAGTGCAGATAGGTCTGTCCCATCGCCTGCGCGGCGAGCTCTTCGGGGGTGCCGGTGACGCCCGGCCGGGGCGAGACGAAGTGGCTGAGCGGTTCGCTGACGCCGTAGAAGACCAGACCGATCCCCATGCCGGCGGCGAACAGCAGTCCGAACCACGCCCCGATGGAGAACTCGGGCTCGTCATCGTCGGCGCCGAGCCGGATGTCGCCGTACTTGCTGAAGCCGACGACGAGGCAGAAGGCGACGAAGAACACCGCGATGAGCACGTAGTACCAGTTGAACGCGTTGACGATCGTGGACTGGATGGCGCCGAACATCGCCTCGGCCGCGCTCGGCGCGATGAGACAGAACGCGCTGAACGCCACGACGACGATCGCGGCGGGCCACATCACCCAGGGGGCGACGATCCCTCCGTGAGGCTGTGGCTGAGGCGCCTTGGTGGTCGGTGATTCGCTGGTCATGTCGCACCTTCCGGCCAGGTGGTCTTGCCCTCACCGTACCGAGAGTGTCCGGTCGACGTAACCCGCGAACGGGCCGTCACCGGCGGCCGAGCGGTGCACGGCCGCGGATCAGGCGGGCCAGCCGTCGGCGAGTTTCCCGAGGAGACGCGCGAGTTCGCGCCGTTCGTCATCGGTGAACGACTCGAGCGCCGCGGCCACCGACTCCCGCCTTTCGCCGCGGAGGCCCCGGACGGCCTCGCGTCCGGCGTCGGTGAGAGCCACCCGCGTCCGGCGGGCGTCCTCGGGGTCGGCTTCACGTGCGACCAGGCCCATCTCCACGGCCTGCTGCACCAGGCGCGATGCACGCGGCTGGTCGACGCCGACCGCGTCGGCGATCTCGCCCACGGCGAGCGGTCCAGGCGCCGAAGCGAGGGCCTCGAGCAGGCGCATCCGTGCCGGGCCGCCGAGCCGCCCGCCGGGCCCGGTGTGACCGCGGCCGTGACCGAAGCCGCCGTGCGGCCCGCCGTGGCCGTGACCGACGTGGGGCAGCGGTCCGCGCAGCGGCTGCGGGCCTCCCGCCCAGGGCGGCCGTGGCATCCGCTTGGCACGCAGGCGCGCGAGGGCGTCCGCGATCGCGTCGACGGGGTCGCGTGAGTCGTTCGCCACGACCCTGATTTTACATGCGAATTGACATGCTTCTGTCTTATATGTCACACTGCATGCACATGTCATATGACATGCACTGGGCGCCTCGCCGCCCCCACGAAAGGAACACACCATGACCGACGAAGAGAACCTGACATCGGAAGCACCTCGACGCCCCCTCGTCTACTGGCTGCGTGCCGTCGACGACGTCCTCGGCGACGAGTTGGCGCGCGCGTTCGCCGAGGGCGACGACGCCGACGTCTTCGGCTCCGTCCGCGCCCGCATCCACGACGCGGTGAGCCCTGAGGACCTCGCGACCACCGTCGCCTCGCTCGAGGCGATCGCGCGGGCGTTCGGATGGGACGACGACAGCCGTCCGCTGCGCACCGGCCCGCGCCGGCGCGACATCGGGCACGCGCCGCGGTTCGGACACGGGTCCGGCCGCCGCCACGGCTTCGGCCACGGCCGTCACCACTCCCGCCACCACGGCGGCGGGTGCGGCGAGCACGTGCACGGCCACCGGCACGCCGAGACCGAGCGGGTCTCGTGAGCCGCCGCGGGCCGTCCTCCGCCGATGCCGAGGGCGGCCCGCACTCCCGCGCGCGGGGCGATCGCACCGGGGGGCGTCAGAATGGGGGCATGCCGAACGCGACGCTCCTCGCCATCTCCCACGGCACCGCATCCCCGCACGGTCAGGCGGCCGTCGCGGCACTCGTCGCGGCCGTCGCCGCGCGGCTCCCGGACGTCCCCGTGCGCCTCGGCCACGTCGACGTGCAGCAGCCGGACGTGACGGCATCCCTCACCGCCATCGGTCGCGATCAGCCGGTCGTCATCGTGCCGCTGCTGCTCTCGGCCGGCTACCACGTGCACGTCGACCTGGTCGAGCAGTCCGCGCCGTGGGCCGACGCCACCATCGCCGGGGCCCTCGGACCCGACCCGCGCCTGGCGGCGCTGCTCGCGGCCCGCCTCGCCGACCTGCACGGCGGCCCCGACGACGCCGTCGTGCTGGCGGTCGCGGGCTCGAGCGACGAACGCGCGAACGAGGACTGCCGGGCGACGGGGCGGATGCTGGCCGACCTGCTCGGCCGCGACGTCGAGGTCGGCTTCCTCGCTGCCGCGGACCCGCGACTGGGCGACGCGGTCGAGGCGGCGCGGTCGCGCGCGGAGCGCGTCCTCGTCGCGAACTACCTGCTCGCACCCGGCTACTTCCACGATCTCGCGGTCCAGGTCTCGGCCGGCGCCGCGGTCGCGAGGCCCCTCCTCGACGACGCACCGGCCGTCGAGCTCGTGGACATCGTGGTCGACCGCTACCGCGCGGCATGCTGATCGGCCCGGCGCTCGGCGATTCCCCTCCCCTCCCCGTGTGACGTCGTGTTGCGGCCCGTAACGGCCGTTGACACACAGCGGCACGGCACGCGCCCGGCGTCTCTACTCTCGCCAGGGTGACGATCAGCAGCTCCTCCACCCGCACGCCCGCCCCTCGACCCGAGGGCGCCCGGGCGCGACCGACGCGCCCGTCGGCGCGGCCGAACGGGCAGTGGAAGGTCGACGGGCCCACGCCCCTCAACGCCAACGAGGAGTGGAAGCAGGTCGACAACGGACTGAGTGTCCGCGAGCGCATCGAGCAGATCTACGCGAAGGGCGGCTTCTCGTCGATCGACCCCACCGACCTGCACGGCCGGTTCCGCGTGTGGGGCCTCTACACGCAGCGCAAGCCCGGCATCGACGGCGGTCGCACCGCGACCCTCGAGCCCCACGAGCTCGAGGACGAGTTCTTCATGCTGCGCGTCCGCATCGACGGCGGCCAGCTCACCACCGAGCAGCTGCGGGTCATCGCGGGCATCTCCCAGGACTTCGGGCGGGACACCGCCGACCTCACCGACCGGCAGAACGTGCAGCTGCACTGGATCCAGGTCGAGTCGATGCCCGAGATCTGGCGCCGTCTCGAGGCCGTCGGCCTCGGGACCACCGAGGCCTGCGGTGACGTGCCGCGCGTGGTGCTCGGGTCGCCGGTGGCCGGGATCGCCGCGGACGAGCTCATCGACGCCACACCCCAGATCCACGAGATCACCTCGCGGTTCATCGGCGACGAGTCCCTCGCCAACCTCCCCCGCAAGTTCAAGTCCGCCATCACCGGACACCCCGCGCAGGACGTCGTGCACGAGATCAACGACGTCGCCTTCGTCGCCGTGGAGCACCCCGAGCACGGCGTCGGCTACGACCTGTGGGTCGGCGGCGGCCTGTCGACGGCGCCGCGGCTCGCGGAGCGCCTCGGCGTGTTCGTCGAGCCGGCCAAGGTGGCCGATGTCTGGCACGGCGTCGCGCAGATCTTCCGCGACTACGGCTACCGGCGCCTGCGCAACAAGGCGCGGCTGAAGTTCCTGCTGGCCGAGTGGGGAGCCGCGAAGTTCCGCCAGGTGCTGCAGGACGAGTATCTCGGCTACGCGCTGCCCGACGGCCCCGCCGCCCCCACGCCGGCGACGCCCGGCGACCACGTCGGCGTCCACCGCCAGAAGGACGGCCGGTTCTACGTCGGCGTAACGCCGATCGTCGGGCGCGTCTCGGGGCCCACCCTCGCCAAGCTCGCCGATGTGATCGAGGCGCACGGCTCGACGCGCCTGCGCACGACGCCGCACCAGAAGCTCGTGGTCCTCGACATCCCCGCCGAACGCGTGGAGTCGCTGGTCGCCGAGCTCGACGCGCTCGGGCTCTCGGCCCGCCCCAGTCTCATCCGCCGCGGCACCATCGCGTGCACCGGAATCGAGTTCTGCAAGCTCGCGATCGTCGAGACCAAGGGCAATGCGACCGCGGCGGTGCTCGCGCTCGAAGAGCGCCTCGCCGGGCTCGACCTGCCGCATCCGATCTCGCTCCACGTGAACGGATGCCCGAACTCATGCGCCCGCATCCAGACGGCCGACATCGGCCTGAAGGGCCAGCTCGTCACGATCGACGGCGAGCAGGTGCCCGGCTACCAGGTGCACCTCGGTGGCGGGCTGGCCTCGCAGGACCGGGCCGAAGCAGGGCTCGGGCGCACCGTGCGCGGCCTGAAGGTCGCCGCGGACGGCATCGCGGACTACACCGAGCGCGTCGTGCGCCGGTTCCTCGCCGAGCGCGATGCGGATGCCGGCGAGACGTTCGCCCAGTGGGCGCACCGCGCCGACGAGGAGGCTCTGCAATGACCGCGACCCTCGCCCCGCGCGCCGGGCGCCTGCGGTCGCGCGACGAGCTGCGGGCGCTCGCCGAGGCGGGCAACGCCGAACTCGGCAGCCTGACCGATCACGAGGCGAGCGCCGACGAGGTGCTCCAGTGGGTGGCGCGCACCTTCGCCGTCGAGGCCGCCGCGGTGGCGTCGTCGATGGCCGACGCGACGATCCCGTACATGGTGTCGGAGCACCTGCCCGGCGTCGACGTGATCTTCCTCGACACCGGCTACCACTTCACCGAGACGATCTTCACGCGCCACGAGGTCGAGCGGACCCTCGACGTGCGCCTCATCGACGTGTACCCCGAGCAGACCGTCGCCGCTCAGAACGAGGAGTTCGGCCGCGACCTGTTCGCCCGCGATCCGGGGCTGTGCTGCCGGCGTCGCAAGGTGATCCCGCTGCAGAAGACGCTCGCCGGCTACGAGGTGTGGTTCTCGGGCGTCCGCCGCGACGAGACCGAGAGCCGGGCGACCACCCCGCTCGTGGCCTTCGACGAGCGCAACGGGCTGGTCAAGGTCAGCCCCATCGCGGCCTGGACCGAGGACGACGTCGCCGCGTACGCCTCGACACGCGAGATCGTCGTCAACCCGCTGCTGTCGTGGGGCTACCCCTCGATCGGCTGCGAGCCGTGCACCCAGCCGGTCGCCGAGGGCGAGGATCCGCGCTCGGGCCGGTGGGCGGCGTTCAGCAAGACCGAGTGCGGACTGCACATCTGACAGGGAATCGACATGACCGAGACACAGGGAATCGTCCAGCTCGTCGGAGCAGGACCCGGCGACCCCGGGCTCCTGACGATCCGGGGCCTGCGCGCCCTCGAGGCCGCCGACGTGATCGTCGCCGACCGCCTCGGCGCGCGCAGCGTCCTCGACGGGCTCGCGGCCGACGGCATCCGCCTCACCGCCGACGTCGTCGACGTCGGCAAGCGCCCCGGCCACCACGCCGTGCCGCAGGACGCGATCAACGCGCTGCTCGTCCAGCTCGCGCGCGACGGAAAGCGGGTCGTGCGTCTCAAGGGCGGCGATCCCTACGTGTTCGGGCGCGGCGGCGAGGAGCTCGCGTTCTGCCAGGACGCCGGCATCCCGGTCGAGGTCGTGCCGGGCATCACGAGCGCGGTCGCGGTGCCCGCGATCGCCGGCATCCCGCTCACGCACCGCGGAGTCACGACGACCTTCACCGTCGCGACGGCGCACGACCAGATCGCCGGACTCGGTGGCGGGCGCGACCACACGGTGGTGCTGCTCATGGGCGTGGGCACGCTCGCGAACTCGGCCATCACGCTCGCCCGCGGCGAGCGCGGCGCGGACTGCCCCGTCGCGATCGTCGAGGACGGGTACGGCCCCGGCCAGCGCGTCACGGTCGGAACCCTCGCCACCATCGCCGGCCAGGCGGCCGCCCGCGGCGTGCGCTCGCCCGCCGTGGTCGTCGTCGGCGACGTCGTGCGGCTCAGCCCGTACGCCCCCGACGCGCTCAAGACCCTCGATCTCGCAACGTTCGACCCCCTGAAAGGCCCCTCGCTGTGACCATCTCGCCCCTGAACCTCCGCGTCGCCATCATCGGCGCCGGCCCGGCCGGCATCTACGCCGGCGACATCCTCACCGGCGCCGTGCGTGACGCCGGCGGCGACGTCGCGATCGACCTGTTCGAGTCGCTGCCGGCGCCCTACGGCCTCATCCGCTACGGCGTCGCACCCGACCACCCGCGCATCAAGGGCATCGTGAACTCCCTCCACGAGATGCTCGATGCCGGGACGACGCGCTTCATCGGCAACGTCGAAGTGGGCCGCGACATCGCCCTGGACGAGCTCGCCGAGCGCTACGACGCCGTCATCATCGCCACCGGCGCGATCCGCGACGCGCGACTCGACATCCCCGGCGTCGGGCTCCCGGGCTCGTACGGCGCCGCCGACTTCGTCGCCTGGTACGACGGCCACCCCGACGTGCCGCGGGAGTGGCCGCTGGATGCCGCATCCGTCGCCGTCATCGGCAACGGCAACGTCGCCCTCGACGTCGCACGCGTCCTGGCGAAGCTCCCCGAGGACCTGCGGACCACCGAGATCGCCGACAACGTGCTCGCGGGCCTGGAGGCCTCCACCGTCACCGACGTGCACGTGTTCGGCCGCCGCGGACCCGCCGACATCAAGTTCACCCCCATCGAGCTGCGCGAGCTCGGCGAGGTGCCCGGAGTCGACATCATCGTGCACGACGAGGACTTCGCCGACGCCGACCCGGCGCGGGCGAAGACCAACCAGCTCAAGGTCATGCTGCGGGTCCTGAACTCGTGGCGCGGCCGGGAGCGCACCGACGCGACACGACGACTGCATCTGCACTTCCACCACGCGCCCGTCGAGATTCGAGGCGCAGACCGGGTCGAGGGCGTGCGGTTCGAGCGCACCGCCCCGAACGGCGACGGCACGTTCACGGGCACGGGCGAGTTCCGCGACATCGCGGTGCAGCAGGTGTACCGCGCGGTCGGGTACTACGGCACGCCGGTGCTGGGGGCTCCCTTCGACGCGGCGCGCGGCGTCGTGCCGAACGTCGAGGGCCGCGTGACCGGCGACGACGGCCACGCGATCGCCGGCCTGTACGCCACCGGCTGGATCAAGCGCGGGCCGGTGGGGCTCATCGGGCACACGAAGTCGGATGCCATGGAGACCGTCGCCCACCTCGTCGCGGATGCCGCGGCCGGGCGCCTCGCTGCGCCGAGGGCGGCCGGCGACGTGGTCGACCTCCTCGCGCAGCGCGAGGTCGGCTTCACGACGTGGGACGGCTGGCGGGCCCTCGACGCGCACGAGCGCGCACTCGGCTCGGGGCACCGCCACACGCGGGAGCGCGTCAAGGTCGTCCCGCGCGACGAGCAGGTGGCGATCTCACGGGCGGGAGCGCTGATCGAGTCATGACGCACACACCCTCGCCCGCCCACGTGGAGGTCGTGATCATCGGCGGCGGTCCCGCGGGGCTGTCGGCCGCACTCAACCTCGGACGCGCCCGCGTCTCGGTGGCCCTCGTCGACGCGGGGCGCCCCCGCAACGCCGCCACCCTGCGCTCGCACGGGTTCCTCACACGCGACGGCGTGCCGCCGCTCGAGCTGCGCAAGATCGCCCGGGCCGAGCTCGCGCAGTACCCCACGGTCCGGATCTACGACCGCACGGTCGCCGCCGCCGTCATCGAGCAGAGGACGGATGCCGGCGGCCGGTTCGCCGTCGCCCTCGCGGGCCGCGGCGCCGACACCCCGCCCGCGATCGCGGCACGCTCGGTGCTGGTGGCCACGGGTCTGCGCGAGACGCTCCCGGCGATTCCGTCGCTGCGCTCCTACTACGGCATCTCGGTGTTCAGCTGTGCGGCGTGCGACGCGTGGGAACTGCAGGATCGGCCGCTCGCCCTCATCGGCGAGACGCCCGACCTCGCGTCACGCGCACGGCTGCTCGCCCGGTGGACCGATCAGCTGACCGTCTTCACGAACGGATCGGATGCCGTCGACACCGTGGCGGAGGCCGAGCTGACGGCATCCGGCGTCGCGGTCGAGCGTCGCGCGATCGCCGACCTCGAGGGCGAGCGCGGTCAGGTGGCGGGCGTGCGCCTGGCCGACCGCGACATCGTGCCCGTGACGGGCGGATTCGTGCGCCCGCTGTGGGATCCGGCCCTCGACTTCCTCGCCGGCGTCGACGTCGAGCGCGACGCGGACGGACATCTGATCGTGGACCGATCGGGCCGCACCGACATCCCGGGTCTCTACGCGGCGGGCGATGCCGCGGCGCCCGGGCCGCAGCAGCTCATCGTCGCGGCCGGCCAGGGCGCCCGCGCCGCCGCGGTGCTCGTGCACGATCAGGTGGGCGTGACGACCGCGCACTGACGGGACCTATCCTGGGGACATGTCCACCGGGTTCGACGACGCCGTGACCGCTGCCGTCCTCGCGCACATGAACGGCGATCACACCGACGACAACGTGCTGATCGCGAGGGCGTTCGGC
Organism: Microbacterium thalassium; assembly: GCF_014208045.1. NCBI lineage: Bacteria > Bacillati > Actinomycetota > Actinomycetes > Micrococcales > Microbacteriaceae > Microbacterium > Microbacterium thalassium. The sequence continues at coordinate 775,116 of NZ_JACHML010000001.1, read as the reverse complement.
CCCGAGGCCGACGTCGTCTCGGCGACGATGACGGGACTGGACTCCGAGGCGGGCACCTGGTCCGCCACGGGCGCCGACGGCGTCGTGCGCGAGGTCGTCGTGGCCTGGCCCTCGGGGCCGATCACGCAGCGGCCCGAGATCCGTCGCGAGGTCGTGGCGCTCTACGACGAAGCCTGCCGCATCCTCGATGTGCCGGCTCGCCCGCACGGCTGACACGGCCCACCGCATCGCCCTGGTTAGGTGACCCTAAGTGTCCTAGGATCGGGCCATGGACAACGCTCCGATCCCGTTCTCGTCGGCGCTGCGCGCACGATCCCACGCGGCCCACTCGTCGAGCGAGTCCGCCGGGTTCATGGCCGACCTGATGTCGGATGCCGGCACGCGCGACGACTACATCGCGCTGGTCGCTCAGCACTGGTTCATCTACGAGGCGCTCGAGCGGGCCGCCGAGCGGATGCGGCACGACCCGGTCGCCGCACCGTTCATCTCGGACCGGCTCACGCGTCTGCCCGCGCTCGAGGCGGACCTGACCTTCCTGATCGGCGCGGACTGGCGGGACCGCATCGGCCCGCTGCCGACGACGCGTCGCTACACGCGCCGCATCGACGAGGTCGGCGCCACCTGGGCGGGCGGCTTCGTCGCCCACCACTACACGCGCTACCTCGGCGACCTGTCGGGCGGCCTGTACATCGGCCGCGTGATGTCGCGCCGGTTCGACTTCGAGACCAACGGCATCGGCTTCTACCTCTTCGACGAGATCGCCGACCCGGCCGCGTTCAAGGATGTGTACCGCGCGCAGCTGGACGCGGCGCCGTGGGACGAGCAGGAGCGGGAGCGGGTCGTCGAAGAGGTCCTGCTCGCCTACCGGTTCAACACCGAGCTGTTCGGCGACCTGGCCGACGACAAGGCCTCCCGCGTGGCCTGACGTCCCCGCGCCGATCGCCCGCCATCAGCGACCGACGGTCGTGCGTCCGCGAATCATCTGGATCCAGATGTCCGGATCGCCGATCGTGTTACGTTCATGATGCGCGAGGCCGAATCCTCGCTCCCCGCCAGCGAAGCCCTCGAGGAGACGCATGCCGCAGGCGACCGGCCGCATCGACGCCGCCCGCGCCGTCGTGTTCGCGCCGCTGGATCCGACGGGGCGGGCGGAGCTGGTCGCGCAGCGGCTGACCGACGCCATCGTCAGCGGCGTCCTGCGCGACGGCGAGCGACTCCCCAGCGAGTCCGAGCTCTCGCGCAGCCTCGGCGTCGCGCTCGTGACCGCCCGCGAGGCCCTTGAGATGCTGCGCGATCGCGGGCTCGTGCTGACGCGTCGCGGCCGCGAAGGGGGCAGCTTCGTCACGTTCGACCGCGACTCCACCCCCCACGTGCACGAGGACCGCCTGCGGGCTCTCAGCCGCATCGAGCTGCGCGACCTCGCGCTGCATGTCTCGGCGATCGCGGGCATGGCCGCCGAGGCCGCCGCCGACCGCGCGAGCGAGGACGACGTCGCCGCGCTCCGCCGCATCGCCGAGGGGGCGGATCTGGCGACAGCCGGCGGCGCGCGGCGCGCGACCACGCGCTTCCAGCTCGAAGTCGCGGCCATCAGCCAGTCGCCGCGTCTCGTGAACGAGGAGGTGCGACTGCAGGGCGAGGCCGGACCGCTGCTGTGGCTGTGCCTGCGCGAGCAGGAGTACCGTGACCGCGGAGCACGCTCCCGCGAGCAGGTGATCGCCGCGATCGCCGACGCCGACGCCGACGCGGCGCGGGCGACGACGATCGCCCAGATCGACGGGGCGTTCCGCTGGCTCGTCGAGGAGCGCTCGCGCCTGGAGCATCCGGCCGGCGAGGTGCCGGCATCCACCACTGCCACGAAGGAGGGCACGCCATGACGACCGTCGACGCACGCGCCGCGGCCGCAGCCGCCGCGGGGGTCGCCGCCCGGTTCGACGAGATCTTCGCGATGATCGACGGCTGGCGCGCCGGGCTGGCCGGGAGTCTCGCCGGAGACGCCGCGCTCACGACCGTCGAGCTCGATCCCCTGGTCGCCTCGTTCGCGATTCCCGCCGTCTCCGAGGAGACCCTCGTCACCGGCGCGGGCTTCGTCGCCGCACCGGGAATCCTGGCCGACGCCGCGTACCACCTCGCGTGGTGGCTGCGCGAGACCGCCGCCGACCGTCCCCCGCGACGCCTGCAGGCGGTCGAGGATCCGGCGAACGAGCTCTTCCGCGACTACACCGCGCTGGAGTGGTGGCGCGTCCCCGCCGAGACCGGTGCCCGGCACCTGACCGGGCCCTACGTCGACTACGTGTGCACCGACGACTACACCGTCACGATCACGATCCCGGTCGTCGTGGGCGGCACCATGGTGGGCATGGTCGGAGCCGACGCGCTCGTCGACCGGCTCGAGCGGGAGCTGCTCCCGGTGCTCGGATCGGCGCCGGGGCCGGCGACGATCGTCAACGCGTCGGCGCGGGTCGTCACCTCGACCGACACGCACCGCGAGCCGGGGTCCATCCTGCGCACCCCGGGGCTGGCCGAGGCCGTGCGGCATCCGTCCGTCGAGCCGGTCGCGATCGGAGACGGATGCGAGGTGCTCGCGTGCGGCGACACCTCGCTCGCCCTCGTGGTGGGCTGCTGACTCAGGCCCCGCGCGACCCGGCCTCGGTCACGCCGACGTCGGTGCGATGGAAGCTCTGGAACGACCGCGAGGCCGTCGGCCCCCGCTGCCCCTGGTAGCGATTGCCGTAGGGCCCCGAGCCGTACGGGTTCTCGGCGGCCGACGACAGCCGGAAGAAGCACAGCTGACCGATCTTCATGCCCGGCCACAGTTTGATCGGCAGCGTCGCGACGTTCGACAGCTCGAGGGTCACGTGACCCGAGAAGCCGGGGTCGATGAAGCCCGCCGTGGAGTGGGTGAGCAGGCCCAGGCGACCGAGCGAGGACTTGCCCTCGAGCCGCGCGGCGACGTCGTCGGGCAGCGTCACCTGCTCGAACGTCGACCCCAGGGCGAACTCGCCCGGATGCAGGATGAACGGCTCGGCCGGATCCACCTCGATGAGGTGCGTGAGGTCGGGCTGGTCGACCGCCGGGTCGATGAAGGGGTACTTGTGGTTGTCGAACAGGCGGAAGTAGCGGTCGAGCCGCACGTCCACGCTCGACGGCTGCACCATCGCGGGTTCCCACGGCGCGATGCCGATGCGGTCCGCCGCGATCTCGGCGCGGATGTCACGGTCGCTCAGCAGCACGGGTTCAGCCTAGCGGCGGCGATGCCCCGCGCACCCGTCTCCGCGCGCCGCCACGTAGGCTTGACGGGGCATCGGCCCGCTCATCCACTCGCGAACGCACGACCGGAAGCACTCATGACATCCCCGAACACCCCTGGACCGCGCGGACTGCGGATCTTCCCCGTCAGAGTCTCGCGCGCGGAGGCGGCTCGCGTCGCCGAGCTGCTGCGCAAGGAGACCGTCGGCGGCATGCTCCTGGTGGGGATGGCCGCGATCGCGCTGATCTGGGCGAACTCGCCGTGGGCGGAGTCGTACTTCGCGCTGCGCGACTTCGAGATCGGCTACGAGCCGTGGCACCTCCAGCTGAGCCTCGGCTCGTGGGCGGCGGACGGCCTGCTGGCGGTGTTCTTCTTCCTGGTGGGCCTCGAGCTCAAGCGCGAGTTCGTCACGGGTGACCTGCGCAATCCCAGCACCGCGGTCGTGCCGATCATGGCCGCCATCGGCGGCGTCGCCGTCCCCGCGCTCATCTACATCGGGATCGCGTCGCAGGGCGAGGGCCTCACCAAGGCGTGGGCGATCCCGACGGCCACCGACATCGCGTTCGCCGTCGCCGTGCTCGCGATCATCGGGTCTCACCTGCCGAGCGCGCTGCGCATCTTCCTGCTCACGCTCGCCGTCGTGGACGATCTCATCGCGATCACGATCATCGCGGTGTTCTACACCGACCACATCGAGATCGTGCCGCTCGTCGTGTCGCTGGTCGTCATCGCGGTGTACGGCGTGCTCGCCTACCGCTTCCCGCACCTGTTCAAGAACCGCCCGTTCGCCGCGTGGCTGATCCTGCTCCCGATCGGCGTCGTCGCGTGGGCGTTCATGCACGCCTCGGGCATCCACGCGACCATCGCCGGCGTCGCGCTCGGCTTCATGATCCCGGTCCGCCCGCCCAAGGGAGCGGATGCCGACGAGCACGGCCTCGCCGAGGAGTTCGAGCACCGCTTCCGCCCGCTGTCTGCCGGCTTCGCCGTGCCGGTGTTCGCTTTCTTCGCCGCCGGCGTCGCCATCGGCGGCTTCGATGGACTGGCGTCGGCCCTGACGAGTCCGCTGACCCTCGCGATCATCGCGGGTCTGGTGGTCGGCAAGCCCATCGGCATCGTCGCGACCACGTGGCTCGTCGCCACCGTCACCCGCGTCAAGCTGGACCCGAGCCTGCGATGGATGGACCTCATCGGCGTCGGCATCCTCGCCGGCATCGGCTTCACCGTGTCGCTGCTGATCGCGGAGCTCAGCTTCCCGTCGGGCAGCCAGGAGTACGACCACGCGAAGGTGGCGATCCTCGTCGCCTCGCTGATCGCCGCCGTGCTGGCCGCCATCGTGCTCGGCGCCCGGAACCGCGCCTACAAGCGCGCCGAGGCGCAGGCGGCCGCCGAGGCGTGACCCGGCGCCGGAGTGGCGGAATCGCCGACCGGCTGGGGTAAGGTAGCAGGGTCGCCGGGCACGCCCGGCGCCTCGGGGCTGTAGTTCAATGGCAGAACTTCTGCTTCCCAAGCAGACAGCGCGGGTTCGATTCCCGTCAGCCCCTCCACACAGCAACCGCCTGGCGTCAGCCCCTCCAGTGGTCTTCGTCCGCCGCCGGATCGTCAGCCAGCGGCAGCCGGATCGGGCCGGTCGGCGTCAGGATGTCGTTGCACCTCGTGCACTCCCACGCTCCGTCGACCTGGGTCATCGGCGCACCGCAGCCGGGGCAGCGGGGCTGCGTGTCGGTGGGTGCGTCTGCCATCCCCGCGAGCGTACACCCGTCACCGGGAGCTTCAGCCCAGCGGTTCGGCGGCGCCACGGGCGGCCCGCGCCGACGAGCGCACCGCCCCGATGCTCGCGGCGATCACCAGGGCGATGCCGAGCACCTCGAGCCACGACAGGTGCTGGCCGAGGAGCACGAATCCGGCGAGCGCGGCGGTCGCGGGGGCGAGCGACATGAGGATCGCGAAGGCCGCCGGCGCGAGCCGACGCAGGGCCAGCAGCTCCAGCGTGTAGGGGATCGTCGACGACAGCAGCGCAACAAGCGCACCGATCGCGACGAGCGGGATATCGAGCAGCGCCGCACCGGCATCCGCCACTCCGAACGGCACCGAGATCAGCGCGCCGATCGACATGGCCAGCGCGAGCCCGTCGAGGCCGGCGAACTCCCGCCCGACCCGCGCGGCCGCGAGGATGTAGCCCGACCAGCTCGCCGCCGCCCCGAGCGCGAACAGGACCCCGAGCGGGTCGAGCCGGTCCCATCCGCCGCCGAGAGCGACCACACCGGCGAGCGCCAGCACCGCCCAGAGCCACGCGGACCGGCGCCGGCTCGCGATGATCGACAGCACGAGGGGGCCCAGCACCTCGATCGTGACCGTCACGCCGAGCGGCAGCCGCTCCAGCGCGAGGTAGAACAGGCCGTTCATGGTGGCCAGGACCAGCCCGAAGGCCGCCACCGACCGCCACGCGGCGCCCGAGTGCCCGCGCACGCTCGGCCGGGCGATCACGAGCAGCAGCAGAGCCGAGAACACCAGGCGCAGCATCACCATGCCCAGCGGCCCGACGCGTGGGAACAGCAGCACGGCCAGCGACGCGCCGATCTCCTGGCACGCCAGGCCGACCACCACGAGGAGGACGGCCGTCGGCGTCCCCGACCGCGGGCTCACCGCGGTCCGGTCACTCGGAGCCGCCGCAGATCGCGTTGTCGGCGATGCGCGCGTGATAGTCCTCAGCGGTCCACGGCAGGCCCGCCGTGGGGATCTCTCCGCCGCCGGCGGCCTGCGCCTTCGACGCGATGGCCGCGAGCTCCCACGACAGCGACCTCACCTGCGATGCACTCGCAGCCGAGTTGTTCAGGACCACCGCGACGGCGAGGCCCGACTCGGCGTCGGCGAACACAGCGGTGAGGTACCCGGGCACGGAGCCCCACGATCCGATGAGCGTTCCGGCCTGGAAGGCGCCCCCTGCGTACGAGTACCACGACGGCGCCGACGAGCTCGTCGGGTTCGGGTCGTCGAACCGGTCCGTGCCCGACGGCATCAGCGTTCCGGCCGCCAGGGCCTGCGCGTAGCGCCCGAGGTCGGAGATGGTCGAGATCACGCCCGAGTCGGTGTAGCCGATGCTCCCGGACATATTCGTGAGGTCGACCGTCTCGTCGCACACCCAGTCGCCGTCCGCGCGCGCGAACCGCAGTCCGTCGAGCAGGTCGAGATCGCTCGAGGGGACGCCGACCTCGAGATAGGTCGATTCGAGTCCGAGCGGTCCCGCGACGTACTCCTGGATCAGGTCTTCGGCGCTCTTGCCCGTCGCGCGCTCGAGCGCCAGCCCGAGCAGCAGGTATCCGGCGTCGGAGTCGCGGTAGATGAGTCCGGGGTCGGAGGTGCGCTCCGCACCGAGGCCGAACGCGGCCAGCTCCTGCGGCTTCCACGCCCGCTCCGGGTTCGACAGCCACATCGCCAGCAGCGACGACGAGTAGTACCGGCCGATGCCGCTCGTGCTGTCGCACAGCTGCTCGAGCGTGACGTCGCCGAGGTTCGCGACGCCGCCGACATAGGTCGTGACGCTGTCGTCGAGGCGGACCGTGCCCTCCTCTGCCAGCTGGTAGAGCACATCGCAGGTCATCGCCCGCGTGATCCGCCCGGCCTTGAAGGACATGTCGGGGTCCACCGCGGGCCCGTCCGTCGTCACCGTGCCGAGCCCGGCGACCCAGCTGCCGCTCCACGGCGCCCACACGCCGACGATGGCGCCGGTCGACCCGGTCGCCTCCATCGCCGCCGTGACGGCGGACTCGAGCTGCGTGCGCGTCTCTTCGGGGAGATCCCCGGTGACCTGCTCGGGGACGTCGATCGGAACCGTCGGCTCACCGGAGCACGCCGAGAGCCCGAGAGCGAGCGCGACGACGGCCGCGACGGCCGCTCCGGCGCGGCCTCTGGCGATTCGACGTGGCATCCCACCCCCCGGTGATCGTGCCCCTCGATTCAAACACACGTCGCGCCCTCCGGCCGATTCCGCGGTCATACCGAGGCCCCGCGGGCCTCGGCCATCCAGCGCCGCACGTCCGCGTCGACGCGGATGTCGCTCGGCCGCAGCGGCCGCGACAGGTACAGCCCGTCCAGCGACGTCAGCCGCGACAGGGCGACGTAGGTCTGGCCCGGGGCGAACGCGCCGGACCCGAGATCGATCACGGCGCGGTCGTAGGTCTTGCCCTGGGACTTGTGGATCGTCACCGCCCACGCCAGGCGCAGCGGGAACTGCGTGAACTCGGCCACGATCTCGCGCGTCAGCGACCGCTTCCCCGCGTCGTAGGCGTAGCGGAACCTCTCCCACACGGCCGGCTCGACGTCGACGTTCTCGCCGTCGATCTCGACCCGCACCGACCCGCCCGCGATGCGCGTGACGGTGCCGATCGTGCCGTTGACCCAGCGCGGCGGCTCTCCGAAGTTCGACGCGTCGTTGCGCAGGAACATCACCTGCGCGCCGACCTTCAGGCGCAGCTCGGCGTCGGCGGGGTAGGCCGCGTCGCCGCGTCCGAAGTCGCCGTTGATCTCGGCGTTGGCGGTCTGCAGGCGTCCAGGCAGGGCGTCCAGGTGCCGCCGGTTGATCGCGTTGACGATGTCGTTGCGCGTGGCGAGCGTGATGATCGGCGGCTCGCCGTCCACGGGCTCGGGCGGGGTGCGTGCGCCGGTGTCGTTGAGCACCTGCGCGATGTCGGCGGTGACGCGCCCGTAGCGGACGGCGTTGAGCATCTCCTTGAACGCCGGATCCGACTGGCGGTGGATGTCGACGAGCTCGCGAACGTGCAGCTCGGCGCCGTAGCGGCCCATCTCGAGCAGCGCCGGCGCCCCGTCGTCGCTGCGCTCCCCCGCCCACACCTTGGCGTCGAAGAACCAGAAGGACCGGTAGTGGTCGCGGATGTAGCGCATCTCGTCGCCGCGCGGCGGCACCGGCGCCAGCTGATAGGGGTCGCCGAACATGACCAGCTGCACGCCGCCGAAGGGCTCCGACCGCCGCCCGCGGGCCTGGCGCAGCGACCGGTCGATGGCGTCCATGAGATCGGCGTTGACCATCGAGATCTCGTCGATGACGAGCGTGTCGATGGCGTTCAGGATCTTGCGCGTCGCGTCCGACTGGTCCAGCTGGCTGTCCGCGATGAGGCCGATGGGGAGGCGGAACAGCGAGTGGATGGTCTGGCCCTCGACGTTGAGGGCGGCGACGCCGGTCGGTGCGCACACCGCGATCTGCTTCGACGTGTTCCAGGCCAGGTGCTGCAGCAGCGTCGACTTGCCGGTACCCGCCCGGCCGGTCACGAAGACGTGGTCCCGCGTGTCCTCGATGAGCCGATAGACCGCCTCCTGCTCGGGCGAGAGAGACGAGACGGCCACCGGTTCATGCTACTTCCCAGCGGGCGTTTCCTAGACTTGCGGGCATGGATCAGCCGAGTGCGAAGACGGGCGCGCAGCGCGTGCGTCGTCGGTCGCTCGCGCTGGATCTGACGCTCATCGGCGTCGTGTTCGTCGTCCTCGCCGGTGCCCTGTGGGCGACGGTGGGCGCCCTCTACAGCAACCTCTACAGTCCGTCGGCGTTCGTCAGCCGCTACGTCGGGCTGCTGGCCGACGGCCGCGCCGCCGACGCACTGGCCGTCCCGGGGGTCGCGGTCGACTCGGTGGACCTCGAGGCTGCGGGCCTGCCGCAGACGGCATCCGACGCTCTGCTCCGGCAGGCCGCCCTCGGGCCCATCACCGACGTCGAGATCGTCAGCGAATCGACGGACGAGGAGTCCGGCATCACGACCGTCACCGTCTCGTACCGCGCGTCGGGCTACCCGGGCACGACGACCTTCTCGGTCGAGCAGGACGGCTGGATCGGCCCGGCTCCCACCTGGCGCTTCGCCCGCAGCCCGCTCGCGGTGATGGATCTCACCGTCGGAGGCTCGATGACCTTCGACGTCAACGGCTTCACGATCGACAAGCGCCAGGTCTCGGTCGACGGCGTCGAGGCCGACCCCGCCGCGTCACTGCCGCTGCTGGTGTTCACCCCGGGCATCTACTCCGTGTCGGTCGACACGTCGATCTCGTCCAGTTCGGGCGTCGCGGTGCTGTCGGACAGCCCGTTCCGCGACATCCCCGTCTCGATCCAGGCGCGCGCGACCGAGCAGTTCGTCTCGGTCGTCCAGGAGCGCGTCACCGAGTTCCTCGACGGCTGCGCGACGCAGGAGGTGCTGCAGCCCACGTCGTGCCCGTTCGGGTACGTCCTGCAGGACCGGGTCGTGTCGCTGCCCTCGTGGTCGATCACGCTGCATCCGACCGTCGAGGTCGTCCCGTCCGGCGCCGATTGGTCGATCCCCGGAGCCGAGGCCGTCGCGAAGCTCGAGGTCGACGTGCAGTCGCTGTTCGACGGCACGGTGTACCACCTGTCCGAGGAGGTGCCCTTCACCGTGACCGGCAAGATCACCGTTCTCGGGGACGGCAGCGTCTCCATCGCGGTCGGCGGTCCCTGAGCCGGACCCGCCGCCGCCGCGGTCACCCCCGCGTGCGTGCGTCGCGCTCCGCGAGCGCGGCGAGATGGGCGTTGTACGCCTCGAGTTCGGCGTCGCCCGTGCGGTCCGCGTGCCGGTCGCGGCGACGCTGGATGCGGGTATCGCTTCGGGACCACTGGATGGCGACCGTGACCGCCAGCGCGAGCGTCGGGATCTCGCCGATCGACCAGGCCGCACCGCCGCCGATGTACTGGTCCTCGAGCGGTGAGGGGCCCCACGTGCGGCCCATCGCGCCGAACCACTCCGAGACCATGAGGCCCTCCTGCATCATGATCGCGATGCCGAAGAACGCGTGCATCGCCATCACGCCGAGCAGCAGCAGCAGCCGACCGGCGTACGGCAGCCGGTACGGCACGGGGTCGACCCCGATGAGGGTGAGCACGAACAGATAGCCCGTGATCAGGAAGTGCGCCGTCATCCACTCGTGGCCGAGGTGGTCGTAGAGCGACCAGCGGAACATGTCGGTGTAGTAGAAGACCCACAGCGACCCGACGAACAGCCCGGCCGCGACGAAGGGGTTCGTCACGACGCGCATGAACGGGGAGTGCACGATCCACAGGATCCACTCGCGTCCGCCGCGCGTGCCGTCGGAGCGCTTGCGGATCGCGCGCGCGGCGAGCGTCACGGGGGCGCCGACGACCAGCAGGATCGGGATCGCCATCGTCAGCAGCATGTGGCCGACCATGTGCATGCTGAACAGGTAGTCCTGGTAGACGTTGACCACGCCGCCGGTGACCCACAGCAGCGCGACGAGCCCGGCGAGCCAGAAGATCGTGCGGTGGATCGGCCACGCGTCGCCGCGCCGGCGGAGGCGCAGCACGCCCGCGACGTAGAAGAAGGCGCCGAAGCCGATCAGCACCGCCCACAGCCAGTCGATGTCCCACGCGGTGATCCAGGAGCTCGGCACGAGTTCGTCCGGCAGCTTCGCGCCGGTGAGGATCTCTGCCGGGGTCAGCGACAGCGGCAGGAGCGAGTCGGCGGGCGGAGGCGTTCGGGCGAGGGCGGATGCGGCACCCGAGGCGGCGCCCATGAGCACGAGCTCCGCGACGACGAGCGTCCAGAACGAGCGGGATGCCGCCTCGTCCGACCGCATGCGCCCGATGAGCCGACGCCGGTACCACGCGCCCAGCACCCCCATGCCCACGAGCGCGGCGACCTTCACCATGAGGATGAGGCCGTACGGCGACAGGAGCGCATCCCACACCCGCAGGCCGATGACGGCGCGCACGACGCCCGAGAGCGCCACGACGACGAAGGCGGCGAGCGCGAGGCTCGAGTAGCGGGCGACGGCGTCGGCCAGACGGGTGCGCTCGAGCACGGGCCGCACGATGATCAGCAGCAGGAGTCCCCCGACCCAGACGGCGGCGCCGATGACGTGCAGCACCGTCGCGGTGACCGCCGAGTTGTGGTCGGCCTCGTCGCCGGAGTGCCCCTGGGTCGCCATCGGCACGAGCGACGCGACGGCGAGGAGTGCCACGAAGAACGTCGGCGTCCACGAACGCACCGCGAAGGTGAGGACCGTGAGGATCGCGCCGGCGATCGTCGTGATCAGCCACGTGCGGCCGAGCTCGGTCTCGACGAGGAAGCGCGCGAGCTGCGAGCCGAACTGCGGGCCGAGGCCGAGCTCGGGGTTGAACGCGTCGAGGAAGGTGAGGAAGCCGGTCAGCCCCGCGGCGACGGTGAACACGGATGCCGCGATCGAGGCGGCATCGAGCGCGACGTCGAACTCGCGCTCACCGGCGCGCAGCGTGAACAGCGCCGTGACGAGGACGCCGACGAGGCCCGCGGCCGCGATGTTGAACAGCATCGACGCCGCCGGCAGCCCCCACCGCACGACGGGGCCGGGGTCGGCGATCACGAGCGGCTCGGCTCCGCCGCCGTAGGCGAGGGCCCAGACGAGCACGGCGAGGCCGGCCGCGACGAGGATCGCGGGGCCTGAGGCCCGCAGCGCGCGGGGATTCACCCGACAAGCCTAATCCGGCACGGCGAAGGGGGATGCCGCGGGCAGCGGCATCCCCCTTCGGACAGGCGGCGTCTTACTTGACGGCGGCCTTCAGCTTCGACCCGGCGGTGACCTTCACGCGCTTGCCGGCGGGGATGGAGATCTCCTCGCCGGTCTGCGGGTTGCGGCCGGTGCGGGCCGAGGTGTCGACCTGCTCGAACGCGATCCACCCGGGGATCGAGACCTTGCTGCCCTTGGCGACCGCGTCGGAGACGGTGGAGAAGAGCGAGTCGAGCACGCCCGAGACGGCGGACTGGCTCAGGCCCGTCGCGCTGGCGATGCTCGCGACGAGTTCGGTCTTGGTGATGGACTTGTCTGCCATGGGGATAACTCCTCCGAAAGGGGGGCGGGATCCGCCGCCCTTCATAGCTCGGACCGGACGACGATGGTGCCCCCCGGCTGGTCGGATCGACCGCCTTGAACTATAGCCACGATCCGCGTAATTCCGCGGATTTCCGGGCCTTTCGCGGGTTTCCGCACGGCGTGTCGGGTGCGGGAGTGACGATTGTGACCGATGTGACCGCTCTCGGGCCGGTGGACGCAGAAGGCCCCGACGTTCCGGAGAACGTCGGGGCCTTCGCTGCTGTGGTGCGTACCGGCTGTGATTACCAGCTGGACTTGGTCACGCCGGGCAGCTCGCCGCGGTGCGCCATGTCACGGAAGCGGACACGCGAGATGCCGAACTTCGTGAGGACACCGCGGGGGCGGCCGTCGATGACGTCGCGCGAGCGCAGGCGAACCGGCGAGGCGTTGCGGGGCAGCTTCTGCAGGCCCACGCGAGCGGCCTCGCGCTGCTCGTCGGTCGAGGTGGGGTCGACGAGCTGCTTCTTCAGCTCGGCGCGCTTGGCGGCGTAGCGGTCGACGACCTCCTGGCGCTGCTTGTTGCGCGCGATCTTGCTCTTCTTGGCCATGGATCAGCGCTCCTCTCGGAAGTCGACGTGCTTGCGGATGACCGGGTCGTACTTCTTGAGCACGATGCGGTCGGGGTTGTTGCGGCGGTTCTTGCGCGTCACGTAGGTGTAGCCCGTGCCGGCGGTCGAACGCAGCTTGATGATCGGACGGACGTCCTGAGCCTTCTTCGCCATCAGAGCTTCACACCCTTCGCGATCAGGTCCTTCACGACCGACTCGATGCCACGAGCGTCGATCACCTTCATGCCCTTGGCGGACACGTTGAGGGTGACCTTACGGCCGAGCGAAGGCACGTAGTAGGTCTTCTTCTGCACGTTCGGGTCGAAGCGGCGCTTCGTCCGGCGGTGCGAGTGCGAGATGTTGTGACCGAAGCCGGGAACCGCTCCGGTCACCTGGCACACTGCTGCCATGGTGATGTCTCCTTCAATACCGTGAGGCCGGACGGCCTCACCCAAGATCCCTTGTCTTCACCCCGCGCGGAACCCGGCCGTCTCCGGCCCGGTCATCGAGTGGGATGCGAACTGCGTGCTGGAGTGCGCGCAGACAAAGAGACAGTCTAGCACGGCCGGGCGTGTCGGCTTGACGCAGGCCGTTCACGCGGGTGCCGCACCACGGCCCCACCGGAAGGCCGACACCGTCGGGTCACCCTCGATCCAGAAGCGCCACGGGTAGGCCGCGGTGCCGGCCTCGCCCGCGACGCCGACGCGCGGGCCCGACGCGATGGGCGCGGCCGGCTCGTCTCGCAGCCACAGGCGCGCCACGGCACCGGCCCGTTCGGCGCCCGTCACCGCGTCGATGCCGTCATGGATCGGATGCCGCAGCCCCACGGCATCCCCGAGCCGCCCCGGACCCCGCGCCAGTTCTCGCGGCGAGCGGGCGGCCGGGCGGCGCGCGAAGGCGGCATCCGCTCCCTCGAGGACCTCTCCGCCGCGCAGCAGGATTCCGCCGGCGACCCCCTCGGGCCCGCATACGACGTTGACGCACGAGTGGATGCCGTGACTCAGGTACACGTACAGGTGCCCCGGCTCGCCCCACATCGTGGCGTTGCGGGCCGTACGCCCCATGCGCGCGTGCGAGCCGGGGTCGGGCACCTCCCCCGTCCCGCGGCCGTGATACGCCTCGACCTCGGTGAGGCGCACGGCGACGTCCACCCCGTGCGCGGTGACGCGCAGCACAGCGCCGAGGAGACGCGGGGCGACATCGACGGGAAGCCCGGCGAGATCCGTCCGCGTCGCGGGGCGGAGCCCTCCGGTCACCGAGGCGGCACGCGGCACCACGAGATGTCCGAGCCCGACAGCGCGACGACGTCGGAGCCGTCGTCGATCTCGGAGATGCGCGTCTCGACCTGGGCGGGAAGCGGCAGCAGGTACTGGTCGTAGGGGTTGTCGACGATGTCGGGGGCGACGAGCGTCGCGAGGTAGCGGCCGCTCGGCGACACGCAGATGCCGAGCACGGCGTCGCCCGCATCCGCCTCGGTCACGAGGTACGCCGCACCGTCGTCGTCGACGAAGGCGACGGCCGAGCGCTCCGGCAGGCCGTCGTCTCCGAGGACCGCGACGATGCGGAGCGTTCCTCCCCCGGGCGCCGGCAGCACGTCGCCCTGCAGGCCGAACGTGGGCTCGGGCTCGACGAGCGGCTGCTCCGAGGCATCCGTCAGGTCGATCGCGATCGTGCCGTCGACGCGCTCGACGATCGCCTCGGTACCGGCGACGCCCTCGATCGAGACGGCGTTGCCGAGGGTCGCGGGGTTGCCGCCCTCGGCGTCGGCGAGCAGCAGGGTGCTGTCGAACGTGAGCATCAGCACGCTGTCGGTGTCGGGCACGAACCGCCACTCGGCGACGCGCGAATCCACGCCCTCCGGCTCGATCTGCGTCGGCTCGGCGTCGGCCGCGGCGTCGGACAGCGACGCGGTGAAGAGGATCGACTCGAGCCCGGATTCGTCGGTGAGATCCGCGTCGGAGTACGTGTAGCCGATCCGCTCGCCGCGGTCGGCCGCCTGCAGGTTCGTGACGTAGCCGTCGCCGGGCAGCGGCAGCTCGCGCGCGCCCGTGCCGTCGGGAGCCATGACGATCAGCGCCGCGGCGTCGTCGGCGGTCCTCACCGAGACGACGAGGTGGGATGCCGTGGCGCGGAAGTCCTCGATGTGCTCGTGCGTGAAGACCGGAACGGCGTTCTCGCCGTCGATGGAGGTCGCGAAGATCGTGTCGTCGCCGGCGTCGCCACCGCGCTGGAGCAGGAAGATCTCGGCGGGGGCCGTCCGGAACGTCTCGGTGAGCGTCGTCGCCGGTCCGCCGCCGATCCCGGTCACCCCGTCGATGCTCACGGTGTACTCGGTGTCCTCGCGCAGCGCGAGCGCAAAGCGCACGCCGACGGTGCGCCCGGACGTGTCGACCGCGAACGGCGTCTCGGGTGTGATCGTGACCTGCGACGGATCGACGTCGGCCAGCGACTGGGTCGTCGTGAAGATGACGCGCGAGCCGGATGCCGACACCGCCGCCTCGGGATCGACCGACACGTCGGTCACGCGCGGGCCGAGGGCGACGCTGACGGCCGCGGCGCCGAACCCGATCACCGCGATCACCGCCACGACGATCGCGAACGCCCCGGCGAAGGCGCGTCCCTGGCGCCGTCGCGTCTGCGCCCGGCGCGCGTCGGAGCGGCGCGTGGGCGCGTCAGTACTCATACGGGTCCTCGGGCTCGTCGATGACCTCCACGGTCGTCGCGTCGATCGCGAGGCGACCGTCGGAGCTCGACCGGACCGTGCCGGTGACCGTGACCCACTGCCCGGTGTCGGGTCCGCCGTCGCCGACGACGGGGATGCTCGCCGGCTGGGCGTCGATGACGCAGTGCGTGATCACGAGCCGCGTCAGGTCGAAGTCGCCGTCGTCGGCGGGGGTGACGAAGCCGGTGAGCTCGACCGGGGCGCCGTCGAAGGCCTCGGGGTTCGTCGTGCTGGCGAACACCGCCGACCACTCGCCCACGCCGAAGGTGGCGGTGTCGCCGCTCGAGGCGAGGTTCACCACGTCGGCGCCCGCGAACAGCGGGGCCGCCCCGATGTCGCGCGACAGGGCGAGTTCTGCCGACAGCGAGGTCGGCGGCAGCAGCAGCACCAGCAGGACGACCGCCGACGCGATGACGCCGCCGGTCGCGGTCGCGACGGCCGCGACCGGGTGCTGCCGGTGCGCCGCCGCATGGTCGTGCTCGTCATCGTGGCCGTCGCCGTCGCCGTCGCCGTGGTCGTGCCCGTGCTCCTCCTCTGCGCCGAGCGGCAGCAGGAACGAGCCGATGGCCCCGGCCACGAGGAACAGCGCCATGCCGACGGCGAACCACGTCGAGTCCGGGTTGATGTACAGCCCGAGGCGACCGGTGATCGCCAGCGCGAGGGTCACGACCGCCAGCACCGTCGCGAGTCCCACCCCCAGCCACCGGGTGAGGATCGAGTGCGTCCTAGACAACGAGGTTCACCCCCGCCCCGATCGCGAAGCCGGCCAGCACGACGACCACGACGATCCCCGCGAGCGTGCGCGTCGTGAAGGTCGTGCGCAGCAGCGCCAGCATCTTCACGTCGACCAGGGGACCGACGAGCAGGAACGCCACGATCGAGCCCGGCGTGAACGTGGAGGCGAACGACAGCGCGAAGAACGAGTCGACGTTCGAGCAGATCGACACGACCATCGCCAGCGCGATCATCGCGACGATCGACAGCGCCGGGTTCGAGCCGATCTCGAGCAGCACCTGGCGCGGGACGAGCACCTGCACGGCGCCCGCGAGAGCCGACCCGATGATGAGCGCCGGCATGACCGCGCGCAGCTCGATCACGAACTGCGCGAGGCTGCGGCGCCAGCGCCCGCCGGGTTCGTGGGTGACGAGCTCGCACGTCTCGCGGAAGCGCTCGGTCAGCAGCGCGTCGGGGGACGGATGCCGGCTGTACAGCCAGCCGATGAGGTTCGCGATGACCCACCCGCCGACGATGCGCGCGACGAGGATGCCGTCGTCGAACCCGAACGCCTGGTGCGTCGTGATGATGACGATGGGGTTCACGATGGGCGCCGCGATGAGGAACGTCAGCGTCTCGGGCACGCTGAAGCCGCGCATGAGGAGCCCGCGGGCGAACGGCACGTTGCCGCACTCGCACACCGGGATCAGCATCCCGAGCATGGACAGCACGGCGCGGCGCGCCCAGCCCGACCGCGGCAGCCAGCGCTCCAGGACGCCCGGCGGCACCCACACCTGCACGACGATCGACAGCACGACGCCGAGGGCGATGAACGGCAGCGACTCGATCAGGACGCTGATCGACAGCGTCAGGCCGTCCTGCGCGCGCGTCGGCAGCGACGCCGGGAACAGCGTCGGCACGAGCCAGTCGATGAGGAACAGCGCCGCGACGACCGCGGCGCCGATCCCGAGCCACAGCGCCGTGCGCGCGGACCGCGACGGCTCGAGCCGCGCGGTGCGGTAGGGGTCAGTCCGCGTCACGCTCGTCGTCCTGGGCCTTCGCGCACGATGCGCACAGCCCGAAGATGTCGACGACGTGCTCGGCATCGCGGAAACCGTGCGTGGCGGCGGTGCGACGCGCCCACTCCTCGACGTCGGTCGCGGCGATCTCGACGGTGAGCCCGCACGAGCGGCAGATCAGGTGGTGGTGGTGCCCCCTGCTCTCGCACGCACGGTAGAGCGCCTCGCCCTCGGGGCTCTGCAGCGAGTCGGCCTCGCCTTGCGCCGCCAGGCCGGCGAGGGCGCGGTAGACCGTCGCCAGCCCGATGCCGGTGTTCTCGTCCCGCAGCGTCGCGTGCAGCGACTGCGCGCTGACGAAGCCGCGTGCGCCTTCGAGGGCTTCGCGCACGCGCTCGCGCTGCCACGTGTTCCGCTGGGCCATGCGCGGGAGTCTACCTGCGCGGTCTCTGCGGATCGCTGGGAGCCGTCATGCGCTCTCGGGCACCGGCGCGAACCGGCCGCGCCGCGAGCCGATTCCGCGGCATACGAGGTAGATCACGAACGAGATGGTCGTGATGTAGGGACTGACCGGCAGCGTCCCGGCGATCGCGAGGAGGATGCCGCCCACGGCCGACACGAAGCCGAACACGGCCGACAGGACGGGGACCATGATCGGTCCCGTCGCCACACGCATCGCCGCCGCAGCGGGGGTGACCACGAGCGCCATCACCAGCAGCGCTCCGATGATGTGCACCGCCACAGCCACGATGAGCCCGAGCAGCAGCATGAATGTCAGCGACACGGCGGTGGTCGGGACGCCGCGCGCGGCCGCGGCCTGCGGATCGAGCGAGTCGAACCGCAGCGGGCGCCACACGATGATGAGCCCCACGAGCACGAGCGCGCCGATCGCGATGAGCCACCCGAGCTGGCCCGACTGCACCGACACGATCTGTCCGGTCAGCAGGCTGAACCGGTTGGCGCTGCGGCCGGAGTAGAGCGAGAGGAAGAGGATGCCCAGGCCCAGGCCGAAGGGCATGAGGACGCCGATGATCGAGTTGCGTTCGCGCGCGCGGGCGCCGAGCCACCCGATGAGCGCCGCGGCGATGAGCGAGCCGAAGATCGAGCCGGTGACGACGTCGAAGCCGAGCAGGAGCGCCGCCGCGGCCCCCGCGAACGACAGCTCGCTGATGCCGTGCACCGCGAAGGCCATGTCGCGCTGGATCACGAAGACGCCGATGAGCCCGCCGACGAGGCCCAGCACGGCTCCGGCCCACACCGAGTTCGACACGAGCGCGAGGATCTGCCCGTAGACCGGGAGGCCGCCGAACATCGCGTCGCCGATGTCGTTCCAGTTCATGCGAGGTCCTCGCCGTGATGGTGGTGATGCGTCTCCTCGGCGTCCGGCGCTCCGACCACGACGAGGCGGCCGCCGGCTTCGAGCACGTACACCGGCGCACCGTACAGGTCGCTGAGCACCGCCGAGGTGAGCACCTCGTGCGGACGCCCGAGGGTGAACCGGCCGCCCGCGAGGTACAGGATGCGGTCGACCATGCCGAGCACGGGGTTGATGTCGTGCGTGACCAGCAGCACGCCCGCCTTCGCGTGCCGGCGGTGCTGGTCGATGACCTTCATCACCGCGCGCTGATTGGCGAGGTCCAGGCTCGTGAGCGGCTCGTCGCACAGCAGCAGGCGCGGGTTGTCGGCGAGCGCCTGCCCGATCCGCAGGCGCTGCTGCTCTCCGCCCGACAGGAGGCCGACCGGCCGGTCGGCGTAGTTCTCGGCGCCGACGGCGGTGATGAGCCGGTCGACGCGCTCGGCGTCGGCGCGGCGCGGGATGGGCAGTCCGAACCGGTGTCCCGTGACGCCGAGGGTGACGAGGTCGCGTCCCCGCAGTGCGGTCTCGCGGGGGAGCGGTCGCTGCTGCGGGATGTAGCCGACGCGACGGCTGCCGCGCCGGCGCACCGGCTCGCCGAGGGCCGAGATCGTGCCGGCGGTCAGGGGCTCGAGGCCGAGGATCGCGCGCAGCAGCGTGGTCTTGCCCGAGCCGCTGGGCCCGAGCACCGCGATGAGCTCGCCGGGCTCGACCGTCAGGTCGAGCCCGCTCCACAGCTCGCGGTCGCCGCGGTGAAGACCCGCTCCGCGGATCTCGAGGACGGGTGCGTCGGTCACTCCCCGAGTGCCGCGCTGACCGCGTCGACGTTCGTCTGCATCCACGAGATGTAAGTCTGGCCGTCCGGAAGGGTCTCTGTGAACTCCACGACCGGGATGTCTTCGGCATCCGCCTCGTCGATGACCTGGTTCGTCTCGGCTCCGCCGGTCTGGCTGTTGGCCACGACAAGGGCGACATCGCCGGACTGGAGGATCGTCAGCGCCTCGAGCAGCGTCGCCGGGGGCACGTCCTGGCCCTCTTCGACCGCCTCGCTGAAGGCGTCGGGCGTGAGGTTGGTCAGGCCCGCGGCCTCGAGCAGGTAGAAGCCGACCGGCTCGGTGGCGAACACGCCCTCGCCGCCGTGCGCCGCAGCGATGGCGTCGAGATCCTCTTCGAGGCCCGCGATCTCGGCGACGAAGGCTTCGGCGTTGGCGACGAAGGTGTCGGCGTCCTCGGGCTGCAGCTCGCCGAGCTCCTCGGCGATCGCCTCGGCGACGTGCTCGATGGTGTGCGGGTCGTACCAGACGTGCTCGTTGAAGCCCTCGATGTGGTCGTGGTCGTGGTCGTCCTCGGACTCCTCGTCCGCGTGGTCGTGCTCGCCCTCCGACTCCGAGCCGGGCCAGTCGTGCGAGAACTCGGCGGCGGTGATGACGTGCGCCTCGGTCCCGGTGGACTCGATCATCGAATCCATGAAGCTGTCGTAGCCGCCCCCGTTCTCGATGATGAGGTCGGCGTTGGACACCGTGAGCTGGTCGGCGGCGCTCGCCTCGAACTCGTGCGGGTCCATCGCGGCGGACTCGATGATGCTCGTGACCTCGACGAGGCCGCCGGCGATCTGCTCGGCGATGTCGCCGTAGACGTTGGTGGAGGCGACGACCGTGACGGCGTCGTCGGTGCCGGCCGCATCCGTCGTCTCTCCGCCGGCGCAGCCGGCGAGGGTGAGGGCGGATGCCGCAGCGATGCCGAGCACGGGGAGAACACGTCGGGGGGAAGTCATGACACCATCGTACGCGTTAGTGATAATCATTCTCAAATTGGATGGTGGGGGAGGGCAGCGGGGCTATCGTGTGCGCATGACCCGCGCGGACGCGTCGAGAACGGTCCCCTCGGCCGAGCATCTGCGCCGGTCGGCGCTGCGCGCACTGCCCTTCCAGCTCGGCTACCTCGTGATCGCCGCCGCGCTGGGCTTCGCCGGGGCGGTCATCCACCCGCTGCTCGTGACGCTGCTGGTCGTCGCGCTGTGGGCGCCGACCCTGGCCGAGCTCATCTTCCGCACGACCCTGCCGGTCGTGCTCCAGCTGCACTACATGGTCTTCCTCACGGCCGGCGCCTTCGCCGGGAGCGGCCTCGACCTCTACCGCGCCATCCCGGACTGGGACACCGTCGTCCACGCCGACTCCGGCGTGCTGCTGGCGTGGCTGGGGCTGCTGTTCGTCCGCCGCACCGAAGAGCGCACCGGCGCGCTGTCGCCGCGATGGTTCGCGCTGACGGTGACGGCGCTGACGCCGCTCGCCTTCGCCACGCTGTGGGAGATCTGCGAGTACGCCAGCGACGCCCTGGTCGGCACGACCTCGCAGGGCGGGCTGCAGGACACCATGACCGACATCCTCGCCGGCACCCTCGGGGGCCTGGCGACCGTGGCGTTCGTCATGGTCGTTCCGCGGCCGCGCAGCGTCGTCCCGCCGTCTCTGGAGCGGGCGCGGGCGGCGTGAGGCCGGGCCGGATCAGTCCAGCAGCAGCGCGGGCTCTTCGAGCACGGACGCCACGTCGGCGACGAAGCGGCTCATGCCGTCGCCGTCGATGACGCGGTGATCGAACGAGCCCGACACCGTCGTCACCCAGCGCGGGCGCACCTCGCCGTCGACGACCCAGGGCTTCTGGCGGATCGCGCCCATCGCGATGATGCCGGCCTCGCCGGGGTTGATGATCGGGGTGCCGGCATCCATCCCGAACACGCCGATGTTCGTGATCGTGATGGTGCCGCCCTGCTGGTCGGCCGGGGGCGTCTTCCCCTCGCGTGCCGTGCGCGTGAGGTTCTCGAGCGCCTTCGCGAGCTCGCGGGTCGACAGCGTGTGGGCGTCCTTGATGTTCGGCACCAGCAGGCCGCGAGGTGTGGCCGCTGCGATGCCGAGGTTCACGAAGTGGCGCACGCGGATCTCGGCGCCGTCCTCGGTGTCGATCCACGCGGCGTTGACCTGGGGGGTGCGGCGGACCGCCCAGATGACGGCGCGCGCCATGATCAGCAGGGGCGAGATGCGGATGTCGGCGAAATCGGGTGAGGCCTTGAGCCGCTTGACGAGCTCCATCGTGCGGGTGGCGTCGACATCCGTCCACACCGACACGTGCGGCGCCGTGTACGCGGACTTCACCATGCCGCTCGCCACGGCCTTGCGCACGCCCTTGACGGGGATCGTCTCCTCGCGGCCGGACGCCGCCAGCTGCGAGGGCGCCTCGGCGCGGACGGGGGCGACGGCGGATGCCGCGACCTCGGGCGCGACCGGGATGCGCTCCTCGCGCACCTCGCTCCACGCCGGCGTCTCGATGTTGCGGAACACCGACGCCTGCTGCGCGTGCTTCATCACGTCCTCGCGCGTGACCTCGCCGGCGGGGCCGCTCGGGGTCACGGCCGCGAGGTCCACGCCCAGGTCGCGCGCGAGCTTGCGGATCGGGGGCTTGGCGACGACGCCCACCGACTTCGCGACGCGTTCGACGGGGGACGCGGCGGGCTTCTTGCGCCGCGACGCGACGTGGCCGGCGTTGCCGTAGCCGACCAGGACCGAGCCCTCGCCGGAGGGCGCGGGCTCGGCGGGGGCCCCGTGCTCGCTCTGCCCGACGGTGGCGGGCGACGCCGCGGACGCCTCGATCGTGATGATCGGGGCGCCGACGTTGACGGTCACGCCCTCGCCGGCGATGAGCTCGCCCACGACGCCGGCGAAGGGCGAGGGCAGCTCGACCAGCGACTTCGCGGTCTCGATCTCGACCAGCACGTCGTTGACGGCGACGGTGTCGCCGGGCGCGACGCGCCACGACACGATCTCGGCCTCGGTGAGGCCCTCGCCGACGTCGGGGAGGACGAAGGTCTGCGTGCTCATGGGATCTCCGGGATCAGTAGGCGAGGGCGCGGTCGACGGCCTCGAGGATGCGGTCGGGGTCGGGCAGGTACACGCCCTCGAGCTTGGCGGGCGGGAACGGCACGTCGAAGCCCGACACCCGCAGCACGGGCGCCTCGAGCGCGTAGAAGGCCTGCTCCATGACGGTCGCCGTGACCTCGCTGCCCACCGACACGTTGCCGGGGGCCTCCTGCGCGTAGACCATGCGCCCGGTGCGGCGCACCGACTCGAGGATGGGGCCGTAGTCGACGGGCGAGAGCGAACGCAGGTCCACGACCTCGCAGCTGGTGCCCTCGGACTCGGCGAGCGCGGCGGCCTGCAGCAGCGTCTGCACCATCGCGCCGTGGCCGACGAGCGTGACGTCGGTGCCGCGGCGGACGATGCGGCTCGCGTGCAGCGGCAGCGCGCGGGCCGACGTGTCGACCTCGCCCTTCATCCAGTACTTGGCCTTCGGCTCGAGGAAGATCACCGGGTCGTTCGAGGCGATGGCGTCCTGGATCATCCAGTAGCCGTCGTTGGGGGTCGAGGGGCTCACGACGCGCAAGCCTGCCGTGTGGGCGAAGTACGCCTCGGGGCTCTCCTGATGGTGCTCGACCGCGCCGATGTGCCCGCCGTAGGGGATGCGGATGACGACGGGCATCGAGATCGCGCCCTCGTGGCGGTTGGTGATCTTGGCCAGCTGCGTCGTGATCTGGTCGAAGGCGGGGAAGACGAAGCCGTCGAACTGGATCTCGCACACGGGGCGGAACCCGGCCATCGCCAGGCCGATCGCCGTGCCGACGATGCCGGACTCGGCCAGGGGCGTGTCGAGCACGCGCTGCTCGCCGAACTCGGCCTGCAGGCCCTCGGTGACGCGGAACACGCCGCCGAGCTTGCCGATGTCCTCGCCCATGAGCAGGACCCGGTCGCTGTCCTGCATCGCCTTGCGCATGCCCGCATTGAGGGCGCGCGAGAAGGGCATCGTCTCGATCGTCGTCTCGCTGCGCTCGCTCACCGCGCCGGGGGTGGCCGCGTCGGTCACGATGCGCTCCCTTCCTCGAAGGATGCCTCGTAGTCGGCGAGCCACGCCCGCTGCTCATCGACGCGGGGGTGCGGCTCGGAGTACGCGTGCGCGAACATCGAGTCGCGCTCCAGGCCGTCGAGTTCGTTGGTGCGCACGCGGATGTCGTCGGCGAGGGCGGCGGCTTCGGCATCCACGCCCGCGAAGAAGTCGTCGCCCGCCCCGCGCGAGCGCAGGTAGGCGGCCATGCGCTCGATGGGGTCCCGCCGCGCCCAGCTCGCCTCTTCGTCGGACGTGCGGTACTTGGTGGGGTCGTCGCTGGTGGTGTGCGCGCCCATGCGATAGGTCATCGCCTCGATCGCCCGCGGGCCCGAGCCTGCGCGGGCCTCGTCGAGGGCGACGCGCGTGACGGCGTAGCTGGCGAGCACGTCGTTGCCGTCGACCGGGATCGACGGCATGCCGTAGCCGTCTCCGCGGCGGAACAGCGGCGCCGGGGACTGCGTGGCGACCGGCACCGAGATCGCCCACTGGTTGTTCTGCAGGAAGAACACCTCGGGCGTGCGGTAGCTCGAGGCGAACACCATCGCCTCGTGCACGTCGCCCTGGCTGGACGCGCCGTCGCCGTAGTAGACGATGACGGCCTCGTCGCGCTCGAGGTCGCCGGTGCCGCAGCGCCCGTCGAAGACGAGGCCCATGCCGAAGCCGGTCGCGTGCAGCGTCTGGGCGCCGAGCACGAGCGTGTAGATGTGCGTGTTGCCGTTCGCAGGATCCGTGGGATCCCACCCGCCGTGGGTCAGGCCGCGCATGAGCCGGATGATGTCGAGGCCGTCGACACCGCGGATGCGGGTGACGACGTGCTCGCGGTACGACGGGAACAGGTGGTCCTGCGCACGGGCCGCCCGGGCCGAGCCGACCTGGGCGGCCTCCTGCCCGAGGCTCGGCGGCCACAGCGCGAGCTGGCCCTGCCGCTGCAGGTTGGTCGCCTGCCGGTCGTAGGCCCGGATGACCGCCATATCGCGGTACAGACCTTCGAGCTCGGCCTCGCCGAGCCCGTCGATGAGGGCGAGATATCGCTCGGCGGCGGGCGTCGGCGCGAACGATCCGTCCGCGGCGAGCACGCGCACCAGGCGCGGGTCTTCGGTGGGAGCCGCTGGGGTCACCCCTCCACGCTAGCCCCTCGCCGCGTGCCCCTCTGGGAGGTCTTCGACAACGGATGCCGCGACGGCTAGGACCTTCTCGACAGACTCCTCTTCGCCGACCGAGATCCGCAGGCCCTCTCCGGCGAAGGGGCGGACGACGAGACCGCCGTCGTGGAACGCGTCGGCGACGGCCGCCGTCTCGGCGCCGGTGGGCAGCCACACGAAGTTCCCCTGCGCCTCGGGGACGGCCCAGCCCTGCGCGCGCAGGCCCGCCGCGAGCCGGTCGCGGCGCTCGGCGACGACGGTGACGCGCTCGGCCAGCTCGTCCTGGGCATCGAGGCTCGCCAGCGCCGCGATCTCGGCCTGCCCGGTGACCGACAGCGGGATGGCGGTGCTGCGGGCGGCGTCGAGCACCCGCGGGTGCCCGATCGCGTAGCCGACGCGGAGTCCGGCGAGTCCGAACGCCTTCGAGAAGGTGCGGAGCACCACGACGTTGTCGGGGTTCGGCGCCCCGAGCTCGCGCAGTCCGCCCACGGCGTCGGCGTCAGTCACGAACTCGGCGTAGGCCTCGTCGAGGATGATGAGGACGTCCGAGGGGACCTTCGCGACGAACGCGTCGAAGTCGGCCTGCGTGACCACCGGACCGGTCGGGTTGTTGGGGCTGCACACGATGATCGCGCGGGTCCGCTCGGTGACCGCATCCGCCATCGCGTCGAGGTCGTGGCGGGCGCCCTCCGCGAGCGGCACCATGACCGGCTTCGCACCGGCGAGCACCACCAGCCACGGGTAGGCCTCGAACGAGCGCCACGCGAACATGACCTCGTCGCCGGAGCCCGCGGTGGCCTGCACCAGCTGGGTCAGGATCGAGACGCTGCCGGCGCCGATGTGGACGTGATCGATCGTGACCCCGAAGCGCTCGGCGAGGGCCTCGCGCAGGCGCCCGGCGGTCGCGTCGGGGTAGCGGTTGTAGGCCGTCGCGGTCCGCACGGCGTCGACGACGCCCGGCAGCGGCTCGAACGGGTTCTCGTTGCTCGACAGCTTGAACGCGTCGGCGGCCGCCTGCCGTCCCTGCTTGTACGGCGGCAGCGCCGCGATCTCGGGACGCACGCGGACGGGGAAATCGGATGCCTCAGCCACCCGACGAGTCTATGCGGCGCGCCCGTTCTCGCATGCGGCCGCGGGTGCGTGACAGACTGCGGGCCATGGGCTTCCTCATCCGCGTCGTCATCAATGCGTTCGCCATCTGGATCGTCACCCTGATCCCCGCTCTGCAGGTCACCGTCATCGCCTTCCCCCCGGGCGAGACGCTGCAGCTGGTGCTGACCCTGCTGGCGGTCGCCGCCATCTTCGCGCTGGTCAACACCATCATCGGGACGGTCATCAAGGTGCTGGCGTTCCCGCTGTACATCCTGACCCTGGGCCTGATCGGCCTCATCATCAACGCGTTCCTGCTGTGGCTGACCGCCTGGATCACCTCGTTCTGGGACTGGGGACTGCGCGTCGAGGACTTCTGGTGGGGCGTCGTCGCGGCGATCATCATCTCGCTGCTCAACTGGATCTTCGGCCTCATCCTGCGGCCCGACAAGGACTGACCGCCTCCGCCGTCGCCGGAGAACGCCCCCGCGCCGGTCTCGGTGCGGGGGCGTTCCGTCGCCGTTTCGGCGGGTCACCCCATCACCGGCGGCACGGCAGACGGACCGGAGTCGTCCCGCGTCGCGGCGAACTCGAAAACGTCCATCTCCGTCGCGTGCCGGAGGTCCGCGAACACGTCCCGCACGGCGTCCACGCGCGGATCCGACGACGCGTCCACGAGCGCCGCGGTGCTCGTGTAGCCGACGAGGTCGTGCCCGGGCGCGAGCATGTCCTCGGGTCCGACGACAGGATGCGCCTCGCGCTCGATCACCATCGACCCCTCGGCGCCGACGGCGCCCATGTGACCGCCTCCGGCGAGCGCGACCACCGGGTCGTCGGTGTGGCGGACCGACACGCTCAGGGTCGACGTCCCGACGTCCGCATCGATCGGCGAGCCGAACGTCACGAGCGTGCGGGTGTCGTACTCCTCCTCGAGGGCCAGCCGCGACGCCACCATCGCCCCCTGGGAGTGCCCGAACGCGTGCACGACGTCGCCCGGCTCGGCCCCGGCGGCCGCGAGCGCGTCGACCGTCGCCTGGTACGACGCCGACCGCTGCCCGCTGTACAGCTCCAGGTTCGACTGCCCGTCCCACGGCTCCTCGCCCCCGATGCCCGCCGAGCGCATGCCGGCGACGTACACCGCGAACTGGTTCGTGCCGTCGGCCATCGTGTACTTCTCGACGCGCACGCGCGCGTCGCCGTCCCGCGGAATGCGCTCGGCGGCGCTGCTGAGCCCCTGCGGTGCGCCCGGCGTCGTCGGCGCCGGTGCGACCGGCACGAGCGTCACGGCCTGGGCCGGCCCCGTCAGGCGCGCATCCCTCGGCACGATGCCGAATCCGCCGATGCCGGTCACGGCGGTCGCGAGGATCGCGCCACCGCCCAGGGCGACGCCGCCGACGATCCCCCCTTCCGGTCCGAGCAGCCCGCCGATGTCCACTCCCGCCTCGGTCGCCTGGCGCACGAGGTCGCCGGGCCACATGATCGCGCGCCCCGACTCGGCCTCGAACGCCGCCCATCCCGCACCGGGATGGTCGGCGACGATGTCGGCGCGGCGTGCGTCGATGCGTGCCATCGCGGCGTGGTCGCCGGCGAAGAACGCCGCCCGGTGCTCGACGTTCAGCTCGACCAGCTCGTAGACCGCAGCCGTCTCGCGCAACCGCCCCGCGATGACGGCGGCGCCGTCGATCGCCCCGCGGATGCGTGCGGCGAGCGCGGACGCCGCGCACGCGGCATCCCACGCCACGGCGTGCTGCTCGGCCAGCATGTTGGCGAGCGGCCCGAGCCCCGCGCACACGTCCTCGAGGTCGGTCCCGGCGAGCGCGAACCGCGCGGCGGTGTGCCGCAGCGTGTCGGTGTCGACCGCGATGGCGCCGCCCCCGGTGATCTGCAGCGGCTCGTCGTCGCTCATCGGCACCATGGCCCGATCGCCGCCGCCGCACGCTGCCGGGCGATCCACACATCGGCGCGCAGGTCGATCGCGACGCCCTCGAGCGCGCGGACGTCGACGGCCCAGGTCTCGGCCTCGTCGTGGAACGCGCGCGCGGCCGTCGCCGACCAGTCGGTGAGCGCCGCCAGCCCGCCGGACTCCAGGCCCGCCTCAGCGAGCCGATCGATGAGCTTCTCGAGCTCTCGCAGCACGATGTCGAGCCGGTGCGCGTCGGCCGCCGCCGATGCCGTCTGGGTGCAGAGCGTGACCGTCATGCCGGCCATCGTGCCGGGCGCGTCCGGGCGGTTCGCGACGGGCGACGCGGACCTGTGAGAACCCGCTTCGCCGTGACCGTTGGGGAGGAGACGGGCCTCGGACCCCGATTCGGTAAACCTCGGACTGTTCAGCAGGCCGTCGGCGTGCACACAATGGAGGTCATGACCGCCAGCGCCGCCGACCCGTTTCGCGTGGTGTTCGTGTGCACAGGCAATATCTGCCGATCCCCGATGGCCGACGTGGTCTTCCGTGGGTTGGCCGACGCGGCCGGCCTCGGATCCCGCGTGGCGTCGACGAGCGCCGGAACGGGCGACTGGCACGTCGGCGAGCAGGCCGATCAGCGCACGCTCGACTCGCTCGCCCGACGCGGCTACGACGGCTCCCACCATCGCGCGCGGCAGTTCACGCAGCAGGACTTCGCCCGCAGCGACCTGGTCGTGGCGCTGGACCGCACACACGAGCGCATCCTGCGCGGGTGGGCGCGCCGGGAATCGGACGCCGACAAGATCGCGCTCCTGATGTCGTTCGACCCGAACGCGCCGACGCTCGACATCCCCGACCCGTACTACGCCGGGCCCGGGATGTTCGATGAGGTGCTCGGTATGATCGAGGGTGCGAGCCGGGCGCTCTTCCGGCAGCTCGAACCCGCGATCCGTCCGGCGGTGTGACGCCGGCCCTTCGCCGCGCCACGACGCGAAACCACGACGGGAGTCCCGTGACCTCTCTCCCCCCTCAGCCCCTCAGCCCGCTCGACGGCCGCTACCGCGCCGCCGTCGCGCCCCTCGCCGACTACCTGTCGGAGGCCGGGCTCAACCGCGCCCGCGTCGAGGTCGAGGTCGAGTGGCTCATCGCCCTCACCGACCGCTCGCTGTTCGGCACGTCGCCGCTGTCGGACGACGACAAGGCGCGCCTGCGCGCCCTGTACCGGGAGTTCGGCCAGACCGAGATCGACTGGCTCGCCGAGAAGGAGGCGGTGACCCGCCACGACGTCAAGGCCGTCGAGTACCTCGTGCGCGACCGGCTGTCGACGCTGGGCCTGGACGCGGTCGCCGAGCTCACGCACTTCGCCTGCACGAGCGAGGACATCAACTCCACCGCCTACGCGCTCACGGTGAGGCGCGCCGTCGAGGCGGTGTGGCTGCCCAAGCTCCAGAGCGTCATCGAGGCGCTCACGGACCTCGCGGTCAACCACCGCGACGCCGCGATGCTGTCGCGCACCCACGGTCAGCCGGCGACGCCGTCGACGATGGGCAAGGAACTCGCCGTCTTCGCGTGGCGGCTCGACCGCGTGGCCGACCAGATCGCCGGCGGCGCCTTCCTCGCGAAGTTCTCCGGCGCGACCGGCACGTGGTCGGCCCACCTGGCCGCGGCTCCCGACGTCGACTGGCCCGAGGTCTCCCGCTCGTTCATCGAGGGGCTGGGGCTGGACTTCAACATCCTCACCACGCAGATCGAGTCGCACGACTGGCAGGTCGAGCTGTACGACCGCGTGCGGCACGCCGGCGGCATCCTGCACAACCTCGCCACCGACATCTGGACCTACATCTCGCTGGGCTTCTTCTCGCAGATCCCCGTCGCGGGCGCCACCGGGTCCTCGACGATGCCCCACAAGATCAACCCGATCCGCTTCGAGAACGCCGAGGCCAATCTCGAGATTTCCGGCGGCATCCTCTCGACGCTGTCGCAGACGCTCGTGACCTCGCGCATGCAGCGCGATCTCACCGACTCCACGACGCAGCGCAACATCGGCGTCGCGTTCGGCCACTCGCTGCTCGCCCTGGACAACCTGCTGCGCGGTCTCGGCGAGATCTCGCTCGCGCAGGCGGTGCTCGACGCCGACCTCGACGCGAACTGGGAGGTCCTCGCCGAGGCGATCCAGACCGTCGTGCGCGCCGAGATCGCCGCCGGCCGCTCGCAGATCAGCGACCCCTACGCGCTGCTGAAGGACCTCACGCGCGGTCGCCGCGTCGGCGGGCCGGAGCTCGCCGATTTCGTGCAGGGCCTCGATATCGGCGACGCCGCCAAGGCGCGCCTGCTCGAGCTCACCCCCGCGACCTACGCGGGCCTCGCGTCGAAGCTGGTCGACGAACTGGGCTGATCAGGGCCGAGGTACGTCAGGCCTTGCCGTCGGCCTTGGTGTCGCCGGCGGCATCCGCGTCGTCGTCCTCGTCGGGGAGGAGCACCGGCTTGTCGACCGGCTCGGCGACCTTCGACGGGTCGACGGCGAGCAGCAGCAGCGACACGATGACGAGCACCGCGATGAACGAGACCCCGGCGATGACGAGGGCCACCACGATCGCGTTCATGGCGTCGCCGCGCTGCTGGAAGAACCCCATCGAGATGAGCGTGATGACGCCCGCGAACAGCGCCGCGCCGAACGCGAGCCCGAGCAGCTGAACAGGCTTGAGGATGTCGCGGCGGGTGGGGCGTTCTTCAGTCACGGGAGTTCCTTGGGGTCGGCGGCGGACGCGGCCGTCGCCTCGTCGGTGAGCGGTTCGGGGGCGCGGGGCGAGAAGCCCGCGATGGCGAGGTAGACGGCGGTGATCGCGGCATAGCCGCCGAAGATCCCGACGCCGATCGTGATGCCGGTGAGCGTGAAGGTCTGACCCGCCTGGTCGATCGTGTACTCGAGCGCGTAGTCCCAGGGCACGAACACGAGCGCGACGCCGAGGACCAGCGTGAGGATGCCGACCGTGAGCGCGTCGCGGGCCTCGCCGCGCGGCACGGCGCCGGCCGCGGCGATCGCGTCCTGCTCCCACGGGCGCTGCGGGTCGACCGCGCGTCCCGAAAGGCGCAGCGCGCGGGCGCCCCAGACCGTCTCGATCGCGCCGGCGACGAGCGCCCAGGCGATCACGATCACGAAGTACCCGGCCACGGTGCGCAGCGGCTGCAGGCCGCCCGCCATTCCCGCCACGAGGGTCGCGATGCCGAGCAGGGCCGGGGTCATGCGTCGTCCCGCCGCGTACACCAGCCACAGCGCGATCAGCAGCACCAGGCCGGTCGCGATCGCGAAGCCCGAGAAGACCGCGAGGCCGACGGCCGCCGAGTGGTCGGGAGAGAACGTGATCATGACCGCCGCGAGCGCGAGGAAGGCGGCGCGCGCGAACTGCACGTGGCGCACGTCGAAGGTGCGGCGGGCGGGAGTGGAGGTCACGAGGGTCCTGGTGGAGCGAGCGGGTGCCGAACGGCACGGACCTCTCCAGTCTACGTCGGCGCGAGGAAGCGCCGGTCAGGGCCGGAACCCCCGCCCGCGGCTCAGCCCGCGCCGTCCGTGGCTCCGGCGTGCGCCGCATCCCACCACTCGAGCGCCCGCAGCGCATGGAACGTCAGCCACTTCGAGGGCTCCCCGGCGGGGACGTCGATCTCGAACCACACGCGACCGGGATGCCGGCGCTCCTGCTCCCACGCCCCGTCGGGGCGACGGGCGGCGCGGATCACCTCGACCGCGTCGGCGATGCGCTCGTCGGGCGGGACGCCGTCGTGCAGCGATGCCGCGCGG
This sequence comes from Microbacterium thalassium, assembly GCF_014208045.1. Classification (NCBI taxonomy): domain Bacteria; kingdom Bacillati; phylum Actinomycetota; class Actinomycetes; order Micrococcales; family Microbacteriaceae; genus Microbacterium; species Microbacterium thalassium. Next base: position 743,779 of record NZ_JACHML010000001.1, on the reverse strand, counting down.
AAGTAGTCGACGGCGTGCAGCGCGCTGTAGAACGAGCGGAACGGATACGCGAAGCGCACCGCCCACGGCGCGAACAGCTCGCCCGTCGTCTGCCGGTACAGCAGCCGGCGTCGCAGCAGGTACTCCTCGCCCGCTGTGCGCGCCGCCCGCAGCTCGGGCGTGCCCCCGGTCGCCTGCTCGTAGGAGAGGATCCCCTCGATCGAGTTCAGCGTCGAGGTGAACGAGGCGCGCGTCGAGCCCTCGACCCACTCGCAGTTCCAGCCGCCCTCGTCCATCTGGTGATCGACGAACCACTGGGCGATGCCGGTGACGTCGGCGCCGAGCCAGGCGCCGGCGGCGAGCGTCCACGCGTTGATGCACGCGTCGACCTCGCCGTCCCAGAACGGCAGGTCGTCGTACTCCCACGTGCAGTGCGCCCGCAGCTTCTCGACGGTCCCTTCCAGCCGCTCGGGCGCGACGCCCCATTCGCGCAGGGACTTCAGCGACCATGTCGTCGCCGTCCACGGCTGCCCGGCGCCGGGGGCCGCCTCGGGGCCGTCGAAGTCGAAGTCCGCGGGGAAGAACGCCCCGCCCGCCCACTGCCCGTCGGCGTCCTGCTCCGCCAGGAGCGCCGCGCCGAACCCCTCGTCGGGCACGCGGGCGCGCGTCGCCTGCCACACCGCGCGCGGCTCGTGCGCGAGATCCCGCTCGACCTGCCAGCGCAGGGCGGGGTCGGAATCGAGCATCCACGTCAGGAGCGCCTGGTCGGTCGGCATGGTCGAACGCTACTCGCGAGCCCCGACACGGGCCCAGCCCGGCCACTCGGCCGCGTCGATGACGCAGAACCGATTGCCCTCGGGGTCCTCCATGATCACGTAGTCGGCGTCGGGCGGCATCCGGCTCCATTCCACCCGCGCGGCGCCCAGGCCGAGGAGGCGCTCGATGTCGGCGCGCCAGTCCTCGGCGTACAGGTCGAGGTGGATGCGCGGCGGAAGAACGCGCTCGGACGGCACCGCGTCGAGCGACAGGTTCGGCCCGGACCCCGCCCGGGGCGACAGCAGCGCGAAGTCGTCGCCGCGCGGTTCGCGGACGACGTAGTCGAGCGCCCGGGTCCAGAAGGCGATCTGGTCGTCGAGATCCTCGACGCGGATGACGATCGAACCGACGATCAGCATGGAGCCAGGCTACGCAGGGAGACGGTGGTTCGTCTCGCCTTTCGGCTCGCTGGGCGTCGGGCGCGGCGGATCACTCGCTCCGCAGGAACGACACCGCCATGCGGCGGAAGTCGCGCGACCCCGGTGCATTGAAGTGGTGGCGTCCCGGGATCTCGGCGAACGTGCCGCGCGGGGTCGCGGCCGCGAGGCCCCGCGACCGCTCGATGATGGCGTCGTCGGTGCCGGTGGCGAACAGGATCCGCTGCCGCGGCGGCTTGTCGGGGTCGGGGTCGGCTTCGCCGCGACGCATGCCCTCGGCGAGCGCCACCAGAGCGCGCAGGTCGTTGTCGGGCACGCGCTCGGCGAGGGTGACGTAGTTGCGGGTGACGGGATCGTGCACCGGCTCCCCGTGCAGCGCATAGGCGCGGGCCTGCTCGATCTGCAGGCGGGCGAGCGGGCGCCCGTCCGGGATGCCGCCGAGCACGGCGCGGTCCACGCGCGTGGCGGCGTCGACCGCGAACTGCCACCCGACGCGTGCGCCCAGCGAGTAGCCGACGTAGCGGACGGTGTCGAGCAGGTACGTGTCGAGCACGATCATCAGGTCCGACACGAACGCGTCCATCGAGTACTCGCGCGGCGCGTGCGGCTTGTCGCTGGCTCCGTGGCCGCGCTGGTCCACGCCGATGACGCGGTAGCCGGCGCGCAGCAGGTCGCGCACCCACCCGGTCGCCACCCAGTTGTCGCGGCAGCTCGACGCGAACCCGTGCACGCACAGCACCGGCTCCGCGTCGGGGTCCCCCCACGTGTAGGTCGCGATGCGGTGCCCTTCGGCCGACATCACGAACTGCGGCGGCGGCAACTGGGTCATCGTGGGCACGCGGGCGTCCATCGTCCCATTGTGGCGGCGTTCGCCGGCAGGCAGGCGCATCGCGTTCCGGCCGGCGGCATCGATCCGCGCCCGAACGTCACTCGGCGGCGTCGATCTCCCGCAGAACCGAGGCGAGGCGCGCCCGTGCGTCGGCCGCGAACCCGATCCGGTCGAGGTAGACCTCGAGGCCGCCGTGCGTGTCCTCGATGAGGGCGAACACGTGCTCGATCGCCGGCGCCGGGCTGGCGACGAGGATCTCGGTGAGCTCCGCGCTCGGCTCGACGCCGTACGCCCGCACGCGCGCGATCATCGCCTCGGCCCACTCGCCGGCGAGGAAGTCCTCGGTGCTGGCGTAGTCGGCCACGATCACGTCGCGCTCGACGCCGGCGACGGCGAGGGCGAGCGCGACGACGATCCCGGTGCGGTCCTTGCCGGCCGTGCAGTGCACGAGCACGGCGCCGTCGGCATCCGTGATGCGGTGCAGCGCGTCGGCGATCGCCGGCCCGGTGTCCTCGATCAGCAGGCGGTACAGGTCGGTGATGCCGAAGCCGGGCTGCAGCATCGAGGCCAGCGACCCCGCGTACAACGGACTGGCGATGACCTCGACGATCTCGGCGTCCACGTCGTCGGGCTGCTGCGCCACCTCTTCTTCGGTGCGCAGGTCGAGGATGCGGCGGATGCCGAGGTCCGCGAGCTGCGTGCGGCCGCTGTCGCCGAGACGGGCGATGGCGTCGGACCGGTACAGGCGCCCGGGGCGGATGCCGTCGGGCGCGACCGCGCGGAAGTTGTGGGTGCCCGAGATGTCGAGGCGCTCGACGAGGGTGCGGCTCATGCGTCCAGCCTAGGTCTGCGTTCGGAGCCCCGGACTCAGGCGGGGGGCAGCTTCACCGTGCCGGTGGCGGGGTGCTCGCGCGGCATCCGATCCCGGTCGTAGGTGATGGCGCTGTAGCCGTGCGGCTTGGGCTTGCCGTCCTCGCCGAGGCTCACGAACACGATCCGCTCGATCGTCAGGATGCGCTCGCGCGTGATCATGTTGCGCACGACGGCCCGCATCGTCAGCGACGAGCGGCCGAAGTGCGTCGCCGTCAGCCCCATCTCGATGAGGTCGCCCTGCAGCGCCGAGGCCTCGAAGTTGATCTCGGAGATGAGCTTCGTGACGACCCGGTGATTGCCGAGCTGGATGATCGCATAGATCGCCGCCTCTTCGTCGATCCAGCGCAGCAGGCTCCCGCCGAACAGCGAGCCGTTGGCGTTGAGGTCTTCGGGGCGCACCCATTTGCGGGTGTGGAAATTCACGCCCTCGTCGGACCAGTACCACTCCGCATCGCTTCGGCTCGCCATGCGATCGAGCGTAGCGAGTCAGAGGTCGGCGGTTCCCGACAGGGCGACGTGCGTGCGGCCGCCGACCCAGATGTCGCCGTCTGACTCCGTGATGCGGATGACGCCCTTCCGCCCGAGCGCCGTGCCCTGCCGCGCCGTGTACGGCGCCGTCGCGCGGCCGCTCGCCAGCAGCCACTGCGCCGCGGCGGCGTTGAGGCTGCCCGTGACGGGGTCCTCGATGAGCGGTCCGGTGCCGTCGGTGAAGAACCCGCGCAGCTCGAACGCCGGGGCGTCCGCCTCCGCTCCCGCGATCGGTGCGATGACCCCGATGTCCCACGGGCCCGGGTGCCCGGACACGTCCGGCGTGAGTGCGAGCGCGGCGTCGGCATCGTCGAGCAGGATGCCGATCCAGCCGGGGCCGTTGTCGAGCCACTCCGCCGCGGCGATCTCTTCGGGGCGGATGCCGAGGATCGCGGCCACGGTCGCGACGAGTTCCGCGTCGACCGGGCCCGTGCGCAGGCGCGGCGGCGCGACGAACGCGAGCGTCTCGCCGTCGATGCGGATCGGCACGAGCCCCACGCCGCACTCCTGTACGACGACCCCCGGAGTGGCGGGCACGCCTCCGGCGTCGAGCCAGGCCCGCGCGGTGCCGAGCGTGGGGTGGCCGGCGAACGGCAGCTCGATCGCGAGGTTGAAGATGCGCACACGGTAATCCGCGGCCGGATCGGTCGGCGGCAGCACGAACGTGCACTCCGACAGGTTGGACCACACCGAGAACCGGCGCAGGTCCTCGGTGTCGACGCCGTCGGCGTCGAGCACGACGGCGACAGGGTTGCCGGTGTACGGGTCCTGCCCGAACACGTCGATCTGACGGAACTCTCGCTTCATGCCTGCCACGGTATGCGCTGCGGATGCGGGACGTCGCGGGCCAATGCGACCCGCGTGGTCGGTGCCGGCGTCAGCTCGCCGCGCGGGCGACCTGGTCGCGCAGCGTCTTCTCGACGGCGTCGTCCCACCCGACGATCGCGTAGGACGTCACCCACAGCGGACCGTCGTCGAGGTTCGCGGCCTCTTCGAAGCCCACCGACGCGTAGCGGCTCTTGAACTTCGACGCGGGTTTGAAGAAGACGACGACCTTGCCCGTGCGGGCGTAGGCGGGGAAGCCGTACCAGGTCTTGGGGTCGAGGTCGGGAGCGACCTCGGTGACGAGGGCGTGCAGTCGCTCGGCGAGGTCCTTGTCGTCGGCCGGCAGCGCCGCGATCGCCTCCTCGACGGCGGCGAGCCCTGCGGCGCGATCCTTGCCGCGCTTCTCTTCCGCGCGCAGCTCGGCGGCGCGCTGCTTCATCGCGGCCTTCTCGTCGGCCGAGAAGCCTCCGCTGGATTCCTTCGCCATGGGTGTCACCTTCCTGGGTCCGGGCTCTCGCGCCCATCGGGGTCCACGCTACGGGGCGTGCCCGGCGACGGCTTCTCGAATCCTGACCGATCCGCGCGGTCGTCCCGCGAGAGGTACGAGGCGATGAGGGCGACGCGGGGGTCCTCGTCTGTCGTGAGCTCGGCGAGGATGCCGCTCACGGCGTCGGGCGGGAGCTCGGCGAGAGCCTGCGTCACGCGCACGCGCGCATCGGCGCTGGCGCCAGGGCGCTCCAGTTCCGTGCGGAGTTCGGCGGCGACGCCGTGCGCCATGTCGTGCGCTGTCGCGAGCCTCCCGAGCACGTCGGCCGCGTCCACGTCGTCGATGCCGGTCGCGATCATCCGCACGAGGACGCCTGCGGCGCTCTCGCCTCCGCGGGCGCCCACGACGAGCGCCGCCCGTGCCCGCACGATCTCGTCTGGATGCTCGAGCGCGCGAGCGAGAGCCGCTTCCGCCTCGCCGCCCTCGAGCTTCGCCAGTGCGTGGACGGCTCGGCGACGCACCTCCGCGTCGCTTGCGGCGAGGGCGTTCGCGAGCACCGGCACCGCGTCACCGGGCGAGCGTGCGAGCGCCCACTGCAGCGCCCCGGCGACGTTCGGGTCGGGCTCGGCGAGGACAGCCTCGGCGAGCGTCGAAGCCGGCACCCGCGAACGGTCGTCCGCCAGAGCCGCGCGCTGACGGACCTCGGGGGTCGCCGCCTCCAGACCTCTCAGCAGCGCGACGAGGTCGAGAACGTCGTCCCACCCCGCAGGCTCGCCGGTTCGCACGTCGGTGAGGCGCGCGAGCAGCTCGCGCTCGCGCTCGATCCGCTCCCGTGTCTTCGCGATCAGCTCGTCGACGAGCGCGGCGGGGGCGAAGGCCGGGTCGTCGAGCGCGCGGGCGACGTCCGCGAGCGGCAGCCCGAGCGACCGGAGGGACTCCACGTGGAACAGCCGGCGCAGGTCTGCGCCGGAGTACTCGCGGTACCCTCCGGTCGTCCGGCCGCTCGGCTCGACCAGGCCGATGGCGTTGTAGTGGCGAAGCATGCGGGCGCTGATGCCCGTGCGCTTGGACACCTCGCCGATCAGCACGTCAGTCCCTCGGGGTCGGCGCGTTCGCCAGGGCCACGAAGCGCTTCGCGTCCGCGATGGCGGCGTCGAAGGCGGTGTCGGGGTCCTCGCGCAGGCGCCGCGTGGCGATCGCGTGTGCGCGTATGCGCGGGTCGGCATGCACCGCCCCGGCGTCGATGGCGGCATCCGCCGGCTCGCCGAGGTCGACGAGGGCCCGGCTGAGGCTCAGCTGCAGGTCGCGGTCGCCGCGCCCGAAGTGCTCGGCGAGGTCTGCGGCGAGCGCCGACTCACCGCCCGACGGCACGAGGCGCACCGCGGCGCGCCATGCGGTCGCGGCGACGACGTCGTCGGGGTCGGCGAGGGCGCCGGCGCTGATCGCCGCCCACCCGCGCGGATCGCCGATCTTCGACAGGGTGTGCAGCGCCTGGCTGCGGGCTTGAGCGGTCTGCGAACGCGCCTCGTCGAGAAGACGGGTCACGGTCGCCTCAGCCGGATGCCGGAGCAGCGCCCACGTCAGCATGTCGCGCACGAAGAAGTCGGGCTCGACGGCGCAGCGCGCGATGAGCGCCTCGACGTAGGCCGCATCGGGTGCGGTGCCCGCTGCGAGCGCCGCCTGCAGGCGCGCCGAGGATGCGTCGTGGGCGAGTGCCGCACGGAGTCGGTCGCTCGGCGACGCGGCGTTCGGGGTCATGGTGGTCGTGGTCATCGTGGACACCTCCTGCAATCAACTCAAGACCTTGACACCGTGTCAAGGTCAAGTCCGCGGCGTCGTCACGGCTCGATGCGCAGGATCCTGTCGTCGCCGGGCGTCGGCGATCCGCGGCCGTCGGTGTTGTTGGTGAGCACCCACAGGGATCCGTCGGGGGCCACCTCGGCCGCCCGCAGCCGTCCGTACTCGCCCGAGAACCAGTCGGTGTGCGTCGTCGGATCGGCGATGGGCACCGCGCGCAGCACCCGCCCGCGCAGGTTCGCGATGTAGAGGGTGTCGCCGAGCCGCGCCATGCCGCTGGGGCTGGCGTCGTCGGGGTTCCACTGCTGAACCGGGTCGACGAATTCGTCTCGGCCGGCGGCGCCCTCGACCTCGGGCCAGCCGTAGTTGGCGCCGGGTTCGATGATGTTCAGCTCGTCCCATGTGTCCTGGCCGAACTCGGCCGCGAACAGCGTGCCGTCCTCGGTCCACGCGAGCCCCTGCGGGTTGCGGTGCCCGTAGCTGTAGACGAGCGAGCCGGTGAACGGGTTGTCGTCCGGCACGGCGCCGTCGGGGGTCATGCGCAGGATCTTGCCCGCGAGGACGTCGAGGTCCTGGGCGCTCGCGCGGTCTCCGGCGTCGCCGACGGTGACGTACAGCATGCCGTCGGGACCGAAGGCGATGCGCCCGCCGTCGTGGTTGCGTGCCGCCGGCATCCGCTCGATGATCGTCTCGGGCTCGCCCAGCGCCAGCGACCCCGGCTGTCCCGAGAGCGTGAATCGCTGGATGCGGTTGCCGTCCGACGCCGTCGAGTACGCGTACAGCCGGTCGGCGTCATCGACGGCGAGACCGAGCAGCCCCGCCTCGCCGGCGTTCTGCACGCCCGCGACGACTCCGACCTCACGCGCCGAGCCGTCGGCGGCGAGTTCGAGGATGCGCGCGGTGTCGCGCTCGCTCACGAGAGGCGTTCCGTCCGAGAGGAACGCGACCGACCACGGTGCGGCGAGGTCGGTCGTCACCGTCTCCACGACGACGTCGGACGCGCGGACCTGCGGCGCTGCCGGCTCGGCCGTGCAGCCGGCCACGGTCAGCGCGATGGCGACGGCTGTGAGGGCGGCGAACGATCGTGAGGTCGCGCGGGCGGTCCGGGTCATCACCCCATTGTCGAAGCCGAGGCGGCTCGGCGGGAGGGGCCTTCCCGATCGGAGTGCGTTCCGGGGGTTCCACCCCAAATATCTTACCATACAGTAATACTTACCAATCGGTAATGCATGTGGAGGTCACGATGCCTGAAGTCATCCGCTCCCTCGAGATCCAGGCGCCGCCGAGCGTCGTGTGGCGCTGGTTCGAGTCGCAGGACGCGCTGCGCCGGTGGTTCCGCCCCGATCTGACCATCGAGCTCACGGTCGGCGGAGCGTTCCGCACCCTCAGTGAGGACGGCGAGACGTGGATCAGCGGCACCGTGCTCGAACTCGTGCCCGAGGGCAGGATGGTGCTCTCATGGCTCGAGGAGGACGCCGGCTGGGTGCATCCGGGCCGGCTCATGATCGAACTCGCCGCGAGCGCGACCGGAACGCGCGTGACGCTCACGCACGACGGCTTCGCCGGCATCGGCAAGCCGGGCTGGGAGGGCACGTATGCCGCGTACGAGCGGGGCGCCGACCGTCACCGGCTGCTCGAGAAGCTGGCGACCGTGGTGATGTCGGGTGAATGACGCCGACGACGCATTCCGGGTCCTCGCCGACCCGACGCGACGCCGCATCCTCGATCTGCTCGCCGCGCACGGCGTTCGGACGGTGGGCCAGCTCGCCGCGGAGTTCCCCGATCTCGTGGCCTCCGGCATCTCGAAGCACCTGATGGCGCTGCGCGCGGCCGGACTCGTCACCGCGACGCGCGAGGGCCGCAACCAGCTGTACCGGATCGACCCCGCCGGGTTCGCGCACGCCTTCGCACCCTGGGTGGCGAGGTACGAGGCGTACTGGTCGCACTCGCTCGAGACGCTGCGGACCCTGGCCGAGTCGGCCGCGCGGGACGCGGACGAGCGCCAGTCCTAGCTCTCGGGGTCGTACTGGAACGCGCGCACTTCCTGCGCGCACCGGCACGCCTTCGCGAACTTCGCCGCCCACTCCAGGGCAGCCTCCCGCGACGGGACGTCGAGGACGGTGTACCCGCCCTCGATGCGCGCCGTCTGCGGGTAGGTGCCGTCGGTCACCGCGCCCTCGGCGTCGACCATGACCGGAGGCACGTCTTCGTCGATGCCGCCGCCGAAGACCCAGACACCGGCCTCCTTGGCTTCGCGGACGACGGCGTGCGCGGCATTCGCCACGTCCGGCAGGTCTTCCTCGGGGAAGACCATCGCCGCGCTGGGGAACGAGATCAGGTACTTGGTCATGGACTCGACTCCTTGGGACTCACAGCGAGGGGTGCGTCCCATCCTGGTGGGCGCCGGGGACATCCGTCGATGCCCCCGGTGCCCACGGTCAGGCGGAGAGGGCGCTGACGGTGTCGGCGGAGGTGGCCGCTGCCCGGTCGCGGGCGATCGCGCGCCCGAGCGCGAGGAACAGCAGCACCATCGCGGCGGCGAGCAGCATGTGGCCGGTGCCGGCGATGCCCGCGATCATCTTGCTCGATTCGAGCCCCAGCACGGTGAGGCTGCCGTGCCACATCAGCATCCCCGCGGTCAGAGTCACTCCGGCGTTGTAGAGCCAGAAGAACCAGCCGAACAGGCGGCTGCGCGACAGCGCGAACAGCTTGTCGAGCGCGAGCACGACGAGCAGCACGATGAACCCCAGCGTCAGCAGGTGGGTGTGCACGAGGCCGAGCTGCGTGCTCGCTCCCTCGGGGAATCCGTTGAGCTTGGTGAACTCGCGGTAGAAGAGGCCCGAGAGCACTCCGGCGATCATGTAGGCGAACGAGGCGATGAACAGGCGACGCATGCAGATCCTTTCGACGTCGACCTCCAGATTCGCCCGGACGCCGCCGCGGGGGATCAACCGAAAGGTTGAGATCCGTGGGGTCAGAGGATGCCGCGTTCCCGGGCGACCGCAATGGCCCGCGAACGGCTGTCGACGCCCAGCTTGTCGAAGACGTGCACGAGGTGGGTCTTCACGGTCGCCTCGGTGACGAACAGCTCCTTCGCGAGTTCGCGGTTCGAGGCCCCGGTCTCGAGCAGTCGCAGCACGTCGAGTTCGCGCTCGGTGAGCTTCACGCGCGGCGCGCGCATCGCCTGTCCGACGCGTTCGCTCAGCTCGGGCGACAGCACCAGCCGCCCCTCCGCCGCCTGCCGGATGGCCGCGGCGATCTGCTCGGTGGGCGCGTCCTTGAGGAGATACCCCGAGGCACCCGCCTCCACGGCCCCCAGGATCTCGGCGTCACGGTCGAACGTCGTGAGGATCACGACGGCGGGCGGCGTCTCGAGCGCGCGCAGCGCCGCGGTCGTCCGGACGCCGTCCATGCCCTCGCCCAGGCGCAGGTCGCACAGCACGACGTCCGGGTGCAGGCGCTGGGCGAGATCGACCGCCTCCTCCCCGGATGCGGCATCGGCGACGATCTCGACGCTCTGATCCCCGGTGAAGAGCGCGCGCAGCCCGGCACGGACGATCGGGTGATCGTCGACGAGCACGACCCGCACGGCGCTCATTCGGCGCTCTTCGGGGCTATGGGGACCGATGCCGACAGCGCGGCCCCGTCGCCGGGCGTGCTCTCGACGTCGAGGTCGCCGCCGAGTTCCCGGAGCCGTGCGCGCATGGCACGCAGCCCGTAGCCGCTGTCGTCGGGGCGCGGCCGTGCGGCCTGCCACCGGGTCGCATCGAACCCGATACCGTCGTCCGCGATGTCGAGTCGCACGGCGTCGCCGGCATCCGCCAGGCTCACCACGACGCGGCGAGCGCGCGCGTGGGCGCGGACGTTCGCGAGCGCCGACTGGGCGGTGCGCAGGAGCGCGACCTCCGCCGCCATCGGCAGGGCGGGCGCCGTCTCGTCGATGCGCAGCTCGGCGCGGATCCCGGTCTCGGCCTCCATGCGCGCCAGCATCCGTCGCAAGGCGTCGCCGAGTGCCGAGCCCTCCAGCTCCGCGGGCGCCAGTGCCCCCACGATCCTCCGCGTGTCGACGAGTCCTTCGTGGGACAGCTGCTCGATCTGCGACAGTGCGCGGTCCGTCTCAGCGCTGTCGCCGGCGCGTGCCGCTCGCGCAATCATGCCGATCGACGACAGGCTCTGCGCGACGGTGTCGTGGATGTCGCGTGACAGGCGCGTGCGCTCGAGGCCCGCGCCGGTGTCGCGCTGCGTGCGGGCGAGTTCGTCCTGCAGCGCGGCCGTCTCCTCCTGCGCGGCGACGAGCGAGGCGATGAGGCGTCGCCGCTCGCGGCCGTCCCGGACGAGCGCGACGTAGCCGCGCGCCATTCCCAGCGCGAATACTCCCCCGACGAGCGGCCCGATCACGCTCGCGTAGTCGGTCCTCCCGGTGTGCAGGATCGGTGCCGCGACGGCGATCGCGAGGATCACCGCGCTGAGCGCGATCGCCCACGGCAGTCGCAGGATGAACCCCGCGAGCAGCCACAGCGGAAAGGCGAGCCACACGAACTCCGCCGAGACGATGACGGACGCGGCCCAGATCAGCACGAGCCCCGTGAGCCACCATGTCGCGACGACAGGGTTGCGCGTGCGATCTCCCCAGAGCAGGCCCGCGGCGTACCATCCGCCGAACGCGAGAGCCATGGCGAGCACCGCCACGGTCGGCGTCTCGGCCGCGATCGCGCGGATGCCGGCGATCACGAGCAGCACGAGGGTGATCCCCGCTTGCCCGATCCGGATCGCCCCGCTCACTCGCTCCACGCTTCGACCCTAGGTCGTGGCAGATGGGGAACCGCGGGGAGTCGGTGCGGCTCAGTCCGCGCGCAGGGCGAAGCCGACCGCCGCCTCGACGTGCAGGGCTGTCGTCGGGAAGACCGGCACCTCGCTGTCGGCCTGCGACACCAGCAGCTCGATCTCGGTGCAGCCGAGGATGATGCCTTCAGCGCCGGCGGCCACCAGTCGCTCCATCACCTCGCGATAGCGCTCGCGCGAGGAGTCGTTCACGACACCGTGGACGAGTTCGCCGTAGATGATGTCGTGCACCGCACGGCGGTCGTCGGGGTCGGGCACGAGGGTGCGGATGCCGTGACGCGCGAGGCGGTCGCGGTAGAAGTCCTGCTCCATCGTGAACGCGGTTCCGAGCAGACCCACGGTGCCGATGCCGGCCGCCGTGATCGCGGAGGCGGTGGCGTCGGCGATGTGCAGGAACGGCACGTCGATGGCTGCCTCGATGTCGTCGGCGACGATGTGCATCGTGTTCGTGCAGAGCACGACGACGTCCGCCCCCGCGGTCTCGAGCTCGCGGGCGTGGGCCGCGAGGATGCGCCCGGTCTCCGCCCAGTCGCCGGCAGCCTGCAGCGCTTCGATCTCGGCGAAGTCGAGCGAATCGAGCAGGATGCGTGCCGAGTGGTACCCGCCGAGCCGATCGCGCACGCCCTCGTTCGCACGCCGATACCACTCGAGCGACGACTCCCAGCTCATGCCGCCGAGCACGCCGATCGTCTTCATCCCGGTGAGTCTATGCCGGGCGGATTCCGGTTGCTTCAGTTCGACTGGAGGCCGTCCTGCCAGCGCCGCTGCTCGCGCGCGAAGAGGACGGCGAAGATCGCCCACACGCCGATGTCGTCGACGAAGCCGAGCGGGCCGAGGACCAGTTCGGGGATCAGGTCGATGGGCGCGACGGTGTAGACGACCGCGGCGATCGCGACGACCCACGTCGTCGGCGCGACCCGGTGTTCGCGGTTCTTCACCGCTTTGAGGAAGCTCCACCACATGCTTCGAGTGTGCGGCACGCCCGCCCGAGGAGCTTCGATCGTGCCCGGTTGCACAGGTTACTTCCAGCCCGGCGGGCGCTCCGGCGCCCCACGAGCCACGCGCGTCACACCGCGCACCGGCCGCGGATCACGGACGCCTCAGTCGTGATGCCCGCTGTGATCGGCGACGTCCGGCTTCGCGCGCAGGCGATCCGCGATCTCCTCCTCCGGTCGCGGCGCGATGTCCTCGTCCACCTCGATCTCGGGCACGGAGGGCTCGCCCGGCTCGGGAACATGATCCGGGTGGGCGGGCCACGGATGACTGATCGGCACGATCGCTCCTTCGGGGAGTCTCACCCACACGCTACGCCTCAATTCGCCCCTGAGGTTGGTGCGTGGTGCGAGCCGCAGGCTGCCCTGCTCGGTCAGCGCGCGGGCACCTCGAAGCTGTGCCGCTCGATGATGGATGCCGCGTCGCGCGATGCCAGATGGTCGAGCACCGACTGAGCCGCTGCCGGATCCGTCGCCGCCGCGGCGACCGCGCCGCTGAACACCGTGACGATCGCGCAGTCGGGCGGAAGCGTGCCGAGGATCTCGACGCCGTCCTGCCCGACGAGCTCGCTGAGCTGCTGGAACCCGAGGTCGACCTCGCCGTCGGCGAGCAGCTTCGCGACGGGAATGCCGGGACGCGCCTGCACGAGGCGGTCGTCGACCTCGTCGGCGAGTCCCCAGTCCTCGATCATCCGGACCAGGGCGGTGCCGCTCGGGCCGGTGGAGTAGCCGATCCGCGTCGCCGCCCGAATCGCATCGCGCATGGCCCCGGCATCGGCGAAAGCCGGCGCTGCGGTGTTGGTCGCGGGCTTGCCGCCGGGTGCGGGAACGGCGGCGGCGACGCTCGAGACCACCAGCGGCGTCACGGTCGAGGCATGAACGTGCCCCTCACCCGCCAGCGCGTCCAGCGCACCGTCGGCGAGGAAGACGAGGTCGAGCTGCTCGCCGTCACGCACCCGACGGGCGGCGTCCACGCCGCCGACCGACTCGACGTCGACGGCGGGGAGTCCGGCATCCGCCGCAGCCGCGGTCAGCTCGCCGAGCACCTGCCGGGTCGCCATGGACGAGATCGCCCTCACGCGACCTCCTCGAACGTCTCGGCGAAAACCTCGAGCGACTGGGCCTCGTTGTACCGCGGGCCCGACACCGTCGCGGTGCTGATCAGCTCCCCCGCCCGCGCGAGGATCGTCGGGTCCACGACGATCTCGGCGGCGGCGAGGTCCTCGCGCAGGTGCTCGATGCGTGTGGTGCCGGGGATCGCGACGACGTGCTCGCCGCGCGACAGCACCCACGCCAGCGCGAGCTGCGCCGGGGTGCATCCCGCCTCGGCCACGAGGGCACGCCACGCGGGCAGCAGCGCCGCGTTCGCCGGCCAGTTGTCGGCCATGAACCGCGGGTGAGACCGCCGGATGTCCTTCGGCGCGAACGCATCCGGATCGGCGACGGCGTCGGCGAGGAATCCCCGGGCGACGGGCGAGAAGGCGACGAACGCGGCTCCCGCCTCGCGCGTGGCCTCCAGCATCCCGATCTCCGCGTTGCGGGTCCAGAGCGAGTACTCGTTCTGGACGGCCGCGATCGGCGCGACGGCGAGCGCCTCGTGCAGCAGCGCCACCGAGATCTCGGACAACCCGATGCCGCCGATCTTGCCGGCCGCCACGGCGTCCGCGAGCGCGCCCACGCTGTCTCCGATCGGAACGTTCGGATCCCAGCGGTGCAGGTAGTACAGGTCGATGTGGTCGACGCCGAGCCGCTGCAGCGACGCGTCGACCTGGGCGCTGAGGGTCTCGGGGCGACCGTCGATGGTCTTGACCCCGTCGACGGGGGCCATGCCGCCCTTGCTCGCGAGCACGATCTCGTCACGACGCCCCGCGATCGCCGCCCCGACCAGTTCCTCGTTGCGCCCGGCCCCGTAGAGCGTGGCGGTGTCGAGGAACGTCACGCCGGCGTCGAGCGACGCGCGCAGCATCCGCAGTCCGTCCTCGAACGAGGGCGGGACGCCGTACGCGTGGCTGAGCTCCATGCATCCGAGTCCGATGCGGGGCAGGTTCACGCGAGCTGCTCCTCCAGCTGACCGAGCACGCGGTAGCAGTCGATCACCTGACGCAGCGACGAGTTGGGCTCGCGGCCCTCGCGGATCGCGGCGACGAACTCGCGGTCCTGCAGCTCGATGCCGTTCATGCTGACGGCGACCTGCGACACGTCGATCGGCTCCTCCTTGCCGTTGACGAGGTCGTCGTAGCGGGCGATGTAGGTGCCGGTGTCGCCGATGTAGCGGAAGAACGTGCCGAACGGGCCGTCGTTGTTGAACGACAGCGACAGCGTGCAGATCGCGCCCGACTCGGCCTTCAGCTGGATCGACATGTCCATGGCGATGCCGAGCGTCGGGTGGATGGGGCCCTGGATCGCGTTCGCCTGCACGATCTTGCCCGCCTGGTACGCGAACAGGTCGACGGTGTGGGCGGCGTGGTGCCACAGCAGGTGGTCGGTCCACGACCGCGGTTCGCCCTTGGCGTTGGTGTTCGTGCGGCGGAAGAAGTACGTCTGCACATCCATCTGCTGGATGTTGAAGTCGCCGGCCGTGATCTTGTCGTGCACCCACTGGTGCGACGGGTTGAAACGCCGGGTGTGGCCGACCATCGAGACCAGATCGGATGCCTCGGCGGCGGCGAGCGTGGCCTCGGCATCCGCCAGCGAGTCGGCCAGCGGGATCTCGACCTGCACGTGCTTGCCCGCGGCGAGCGCGGCCTGCGTCTGCGCGGCGTGGAGGCCGGTCGGCGTCGCGAGGATCACCGCATCGACGTCGTCGCGCTCGAGCACGGCGTCGTAGCCGACGACCGCGTTCGGCACGCCGTACTTCTCGGCGACGGCCTGCGTGGCCTCGGGCTTCGTGCCGCTGACGACCGTCACCTCGGCGTCGTCGATGTTCGCCAGACCGTCGAGGTGCTTCATGCCGAATGCACCGGCGGCGCCGACCACCGCGATCCGGACCTTGTCACTGCTCATTCGTGTCTCCTTCGCGGGGAACTGAGCGGCTGCTGAGGCGCCCAGTTCCCGTCACTCAGCGGGGATCCTGCTCAGGCCAGGGAGCCGACCGGGTCCCAGTCGGGCTTCACCGTCTCACCTTCGGCGGGGGTGGGGCCGTCGTCGGAGGTCTGCGTCTCGTCGGCCTGCTCCGCGACACCGCCGGTGGCGGCGACGGGGTTGGAGATCACGAGGTGACCAACCGCGGTGTTGGACGCCGGCACGTGGTAGAAGCGGTGGTTCACCTCGGGGGCGCCGCCGCCGAACTGGTCGTCCATCGCGCCGCGCGCGATGAGCCAGTCGACGAGCTCGATGCCCTCGGAGCCCGCCTCGTCGACGTACTCCATGTGGGGCCACTCGGTCAGGCCCAGCGGGTCGGCGATGAGGTGGTCGAGGAACGCGTTGTCCCATTCCTTGTTGATGAGACCGGCGCGCGGGCCCTGCAGCTGGTGGCTCATGCCGCCGGTGCCCCAGATCTGGATGTTCAGCTCGGGTCCGTCCCACTTGTCGAGGGCGCGGCGCAGCGCCTTGCCGAGCTCGTAGCAGCGACGACCCGAGGGAACGGGGTACTGCACGACGTTGACGGCGAGCGGGATCACCCGGACCGGCCACTCCTCGGGCTTGCCGTAGACGAGCGACAGCGGCACGGTGAGTCCGTGGTCCACGACCATCTCGTTGACGAGGGTGAGGTCGAAGTCGTCCTGGATGACCGACTGCGCGATGTGCGCGGCGAGCTCGGGGTAGCCCTTCACGTCGGGCACCGGGCGGGGGCCGTAGCCCTCGTCGGCGACGGGGTACTCCGCGCCCGTGCCGAGCACGAACGTGGGGATGATCGACGAGTCGAACGCGGTGGCATGGTCGTTGTAGACGATGATCACGACGTCGGGGGTGTTCTCCTTGGCCCACTTGCGGGTCCACTCGTACCCGGCGAAGACCTTCTGCCAGTAGGGCTCGTGGTCCTTGCCGAGGTCCATCGCGGCGCCGATCGCCGGGACGTGGGGCGTGAACAGCGCCGAGGTGTACTTCGCCGGCGCGTTCGGGCGCAGGGTCTCGGCCTTCTCGCCCTTGGCCGGAGGCGTCCACCCGTCGAGGTCCTTCAGCCGCACGCCCTCGGGGTTCCGCCCGCCCGCGATCATCATGTCGCGGTAGGCGGCCTCGGACATGCCGGTCATCGATCCGGCCATCTGCTGGAAGCTCAGGCCGTGGGTCGCGCCCAGCTTGGCGAGGAAGTAGATGTTCCCGCCCTCGGCCATCGCGAGGTTGAGGTCGATCTCCAGCACGGCCCTGCGCTGGTTGTCGTTCAGATCCCACTCGTCGAGGTAGGCCTCCTGATCCGCGAGGAAGCGCTCGCGGTTCTCGGCCTTCATCAGCGACATGCAGAACTGATTCAGGTGGTAGCCCTTTCGGGCCTGTTCGGCATCGAAGATGATCGTGCCGGGGATGTCCTTGTAGGGCTTGTCGAGTGCCATGTCAGTCTCCTTCTGACCAGTACAGCCGCCGCGGGTTGTCGACGAGCAGCTTGTGCTGCAGCGCCGGTGTCACGGCGATCTGAGGGATGTAGTCGACCAGCAGCCCGTCGTCGGGCATGTGGTCCTTGAGGTTGGGGTGGGGCCAATCCGTTCCCCACAGCACGCGGTCGGGGAATTCCTCGACCACGCGACGGGCGAACGGCACGACGTCGGTGTACGCGTGCTGCTCGCCATCGAGGGCGCGGGGACCGGTGACGCTGAGCCGCTCGGGGCACGACACCTTGGTCCACACGTTGGGGTTCTCGCGCATGAAGCGAAGGAACAGCCCGAACTCGGGGCCGTCGGGGTCCTTCGTGACGTCGGGTCGGCCCATGTGGTCGACGACGACGTCGGTCGGAATGCTCGAGAAGAAGTCGTAGAGGTCGGGCAGATCCTCGGCCTCGAAGTAGATGACGACGTGCCATCCGAGGGGAGCGATCTTCTCGACGATCTCGCCGAGCGACTCGGTGGGCACGCGGTCGACGAGGCGCTTGACGAAGTTGAAGCGGACGCCGCGGACGCCGGCCTCGTGCAGCTCGGCGAGCTGCTCGGCGGTGACGTCGCGGCGGACGGTGGCGACGCCGCGGGCGCGGCCCTCGCTGCGGCGCAGCACATCGACGAGTGCCCGGTTGTCGGCGCCATGGCACGTTGCCTGGACGACGACGTTGCGTTCGAACCCCAGCCGGTCGCGCAGGGCGAAGAGCTGATCGGCGGAGGCGTCGCACGGCGTGTACTTGCGCTCGGGTGCGTAGGGGAACTGCTCCCCGGGGCCGAACACGTGGCAGTGCGCGTCGACCGCGCCGGCCGGCACCTGGAACGCGGGCTTCGACGGTCCGTCGTACCAGTCGAGCCAGCCGGGGGTCTTCTCGAACCCGCCGCTGGTCTCGCCGTGGGCGATCGTCAGCTCTTCGGCCATGCTCAGTCCTCCACGTACTCGAGGCCCGCTGCCGCGAGCGGCTCGCGCATGCCGTAGATGTCGAGGCCGAGAACGCCCTCGCGGAACTTCTGGCGCTTGGCCTCTTCGTTGTCCTCGCGCTTCTGGCTGGCGTCCGCCACCGCGCCGACGAGCTCGCGCGGGACGACCACGACGCCGTCCACGTCGGCGACGACGACATCGCCCGGGTTGACCAGCGCGTTGGCGACGACGACCGGGATGTTCACCGATCCGAGGGTCGCCTTGACGGTGCCCTTGGAGTTGATGGCACGTGAGAAGACCGGGAAGTCCATCTTCTCGAGGTCGGCGACGTCGCGGACGCCGCCGTCGATGACGAGGCCCTTGCAGCCGCGCGACGTGAGCGAGGTGGCGAGCAGCTCGCCGAAGAACCCGTCTTCGCTCTCGGTGGTGCAGCCGGCGACGATGACGTCGCCTTCCTGCACCTGCTCGGCGGCGACGTGGAACATCCAGTTGTCGCCGGGCTGCAGCAGCACGGTCACGACCGGACCGCACAGCTTCGCACCCGTGTAGGCGGGGCGGATGTAGGGGCGCAGCAGGCCGACGCGGCCCATGGCCTCGTGGATGGTGGCGACGCCGAACTGCGACAGCCGCTCGACGTCGGCGGGGTCGGGACGCTCGATCTTGGTGTGGACGATGCCGAGGTTGTTCAGTCGCATTTTCTCTCTCTCACAGTCCCCGGGCGGTCAGCGCGCGGTCGACGCGCGGGTAGACGCGGCGGGCGTTGCCCTCGAAGACCTGGGCGCGCTCGGCATCCGTCAGGTTGGGCGTTCCGTCGACGTAGCGCTTGGTGTCGTCGAAGTAGTGGCCGGTGCGCGGGTCGATGTCGCGGACGGCGCCGATCATCTCGCTCGCGAACAGGATGTTGTCGGTCGGGATCACCTCGGTGAGCAGGTTGATCCCGGGCTGGTGGTAGACGCACGTGTCGAAGAACACGTTGTTCAGCAGGTGCTCCTCGAGCTCGGGCTTCTTCAGCGCCATCGCGAGGCCGCGGAACCGGCCCCAGTGGTACGGCACGGCGCCGCCGCCGTGCGGGATGACGAACTTCAGGTCGGGGAAGTCGCGGAACAGGTCGCCCTTGAGCAGCTGCATGAAGGCGGTCGTGTCGGCGCCGAGGTAGTGGTCGCCCGTGGTGTGGAACTGCGGCTTGCACGAGGTCGACACGTGGATCATCGCGGGGATCTCGTACTCGACGAGCTTCTCGTAGATCGGGTACCACGAACGGTCGGTGAGCGCCGGCGCGGTCCACAGGCCGCCGGACGGGTCGGGGTTGAGGTTGATCTCGACGGCGCCGAGCTCTTCGACGGCTCGGACCAGCTCGTCCACGGCGGTCGCGGGGTCTTCGCCCGGCGACTGCGGGAGCATCGCGCCCATCATGAAGCGGTCGGGGAACAGCTCGCTGACGCGGGCGACCAGGTCGTTGCAGATGCGGGCCCACGTCTTGCTGACCGCGAGGTCGCCGATGTGGTGCGCCATGAAGGAGGCGCGCGGGCTGAAGACGGTGATGTCGCTGCCGCGGTCGTTCATGAGCCGCAGCTGGTTGGCCTCGATGGTCTCGCGGATGTCGTCATCGCTGATCGTCAGCGTCGCGGGGTCGGGCGCCTCGCCCTGACCCTCGGTGAAGGCGATCTGCAGGTCACGCCACGCGCCCAGCTGAGCGGGTGCGGTCGTGTAGTGGCCGTGGATGTCGATGATCACCGAGTGTCGTCCTTGTCACTGGATGGGTGGGGTCCGTTACGACGACTGTACGGCGGCGGTTTCTCATGGTCCAATAGATTCTGGTGGGCACTTCCATAGATGGGATCAATGGATGTCAATACCCGACCTCAACCAGCTGCGGACCTTCGTCGTGCTCTACGAGCTGCGCAGCCTCACCGCCACGGCGGACTTCCTCCACGTCACCCAGCCGACCGTGAGCTACACGCTCGCGCGCCTGCGCGAGAGGTTCGCGGACGACCTCTTCCGCCGCGAGGGCCACGTCATGGTGCCGACGACACGAGCCACGCAGCTGTTCGGCCCCCTGCACGAAGCACTCGCCCAGATCGAATCGACCGTGAGCAATGTCGCCGACTTCGACCCGAGGGGCTTCACCGGCGAGCTCTCGCTCGGATTGACGTCGATCGGCGAGCAGACGTTCCTCCCCCCGATCATGGCCGCGCTCGCCCGCGAGAACTCGAGCGCGCGGCTCGCGGTGAACCGCCTCGATGCCGACCAGGTCGAGGAGGAGCTCGTGCGCGGGACTCTCGACCTGGCCATCACGGTGTCGCTGATGGATGCCTCGCGACTGTGGCGCACACCCGTGCGCGATGTCGAGTACGTCGCGCTGTCGTCGGGCCGGCATCCGCTTCCGCCGACGTCGCCGGAGATGTTCGCCGGCCGCGGCTTCGTGCGCGTGTCGTCGCGCGGCGGCCACGTCTACCCGCTTCAGCTCCTGCTCGAGCACGGCCTCATGCCGCAGGTCGCCCTCACCGTGGAGGAGTACGGCACGCTCCCCGCCGTGCTGCAGGACACCGACCTCGTCACCTTCCTCCCCCGGCACGTCGCCGAGGTGTTCTGCGGATGGTTCCCGGTGCTGCGGATCGCGGAGCTCCCATGGCCTGGTCAGTCGACGCCCGTCGCGGTCTTCACCAGGCGCGAGTCGAGCCTGTCCCCGGCGCAGCGGTGGTTCCGCCGTCTCGTCCACGGCGCGGTCGTGGAACCCGGCAGCGAGGTCTGACCGCTGCTCGAGGACGGGTCAGGAGCGCCGCGAGCGATTCCAGCTGGCCTTCGCCGGCGCGAAGGGGCTGCGCACGTGGATCGACCAGGTCGAGTGCGGGTGGATCGAGAGGATGGCCTTCTCCCAGAACGTCCGCGCCTCGTCCGACAGCAGCGGCAGCACGATGTCCTTGTCAGCCTCGTCCTCGGGCTTGGGATGGAACGCCTTCCGGATGAGCTGCACCTCGGGAGCGCCCGTGGGGATTCCGTCGACATCGAGCACGGCTCGCTCCCACGGCAGCTGCAGGCGGGGGTCGCGGCGGTACACCCAGCGGTCGGCGGTGCCGTCCTCCATGTTGACCTGGAGCACCCAGGTCTCCTTGTCGGCGTCGTACAGGCGCACCGAGAGATACGTGGCGTCCTCGGGCAGGTCCGTCCACGCGGTCAGCTCGTCGTCCTCGGCGACCCAGGCGGTGATTCCGGACGGCAGGGCCTCGACGAGCTGACCGACCTGCGCGTACGGCATGCTCACGGTCGTCTTGTCACGCTCGCGCAGCGGTTCGCCCATCCACTGGTCGTAGGCGGATCCGCCCGACAGCCACCAGCGGACGTCTGCCTGAGAGAGCAGCTCCGCCACCGACGCAGCGTCGAGCAGCTCCCAGCGCGTCGCCGCGTTCGGCGTGGATTCACCCATGCAACGAGCCTAACGCCGGGCCGGTCGAGCGATCACTCGGGGATGCCGGCCGCGAACGCCAGCAGCTGCTCGACGAGGGCGTCGGGCTCGGTGACCATCACGAAGTGGCCGGTCGCGATCTCTGCCACCTGCCAGCCCGGCTCCGAGCGCACGCGCTGGCGGCTCGGGGCGATGGTCGGGTAGGCGGGCTGGTTGCAGTCGACGAACAGCCGCGGCAGTGACTCGAGCAGAGCGCCGTCGTAGTTCAGCGGCTGGCGGTACATGCCGAACGGATGCGGCGTGTGCCGGCGACGCAGCCACGCGGCATCCGCTTCGCTCAGCCCGAAACCCTCCTCGGGGTCGGGCGGCGGCAGGCAGTTGTCGTTCTCGGCGGCCGCCGCGAGGCGCGACGCCACGATCTCGGGCGGATGCGCGACGCCCCAGCCTTCGCCGGGCGCAGGCACCATGGCGTCGACGTAGACCATGCCGGCCAGGCGCCCCGGCTGCGACTCCTGAAGGACTGCCCCGGCGCCGGTGATGACCATGCCGCCGTAGCTGTGGCCGACCAGCACGGCGTTCTCGAGCTCCTCGGCTTCGATGAGTCCGAGCACGTCGGCGATGTGGGTGTCGAGGTCGATGTCGGGTCGCAGCAGGTGCGCCCGCTCGCCGTCGCCGGTGAGCGTGACGGCATGCACCTCGTGGCCCGCGTCGCGGAGCGGCCCGATCACGCGTCGCCAGATCCAGCCGCCGCCCCAGGCGCCGTGCACGAGGACGATCGGTGGCTTGGTGGTCGGCATGTCGGGCTCTCCTTCGAGTGGGTCGCCCGCGGCATCCGGGCAACCCGCACATTATGGCGGGTCGACGGCTTGTTCCTCCACGCGGCATCCGCTGTGTGGGATCGCTGCGCGATCAGGCGATGGCGGGGACCGCCGCTCGGCGCAGTGCCGCGACGATCTCGCCGACCGCCGCGCGACCGGCCCGGTTGGCGCCGACGGTGGACTGGGACGGCCCGTAGCCGATGAGGTGGAGCCGCGGTTCGTCGCGCACCCGCGTGCCGCTCACCGTGATGCCGCCGGCGGGGTTCCGCAGCCCGAGCGGGTCGAGGTGGGCGAGCGCCGGTCGGAAGCCGGTGGCCCAGACGATCGTGTCGACGGGGGTGAACGAGCCGTCCGCCTCGCGCACACCGTCGGGCTCGATCGCGGTGAACATCGGACGGCGCACCAGCACGCCGCGATCCTCGGCGGCGCGGGTGTAGGACGTGTGCGGCAGTCCGGTGTACGAGACGACGCTCTTCGGAGCCCGCCCCGCCTCGGCATCCGCCGTGACCCGCGCGATGACCTCGCGCCCGACCGTCTCGGGCTCGAACTCGACGTCGAGCCACCACGGCTCGCTGCGCGTGTACCAGAACGTCGTGGCGACCCGGGAGATCTCCTCGAGGTGCTGCACCGCCGAGATGCCGCCGCCGACGATCGCAACACGGTGGCCCGCGAACTGCTCCAGACCGACGTATTCGCGCGTGTGGAATTGTCGACCTCGGAAGCCCCTCGCGCCGGGGTGCTCGGGACGAACCGGGTTGTCCCAGGTGCCGGTCGCGTTGATGACGGAGCGGGCCCGCCACGCGCCGCGATCGGTCTCGATGACGAGCTCGCCATCGGGGTCGGCGTCCGCCCGCGTGACGCTCGTGACGTGCGCCGGCCGGATGATCGGGAAGTCGAATGCGCGCTCGTAGTCGGTGAAGTAGTCGGGCACCGCGGTGCGACTGGCCTCGGCGGGGTGCACCGTCGGGAGCGCCATGCCCGGCAGGTCGAAGATGCCGTTGACGGTCTCCATCGTCAGAGATTCCCACCGGTGCTGCCACGCACCTCCGGGTCGTGGGTTCGCGTCGAAGACGACGTAGGTCCGCTCACCGCCCGGATTCGCGATCGCGCTCGTGAATCCGCGGCGCTGCAGGTGGTAGGCGGCCGACAGGCCCGCTTGGCCGGCCCCGATGACGGCGACGGTGGCGCCCGCCGTGTCATCGGTGCGCTGACCGGCTGCACCAGCATCCGCGACCGCGTGACCAGGCATCCTGTCGTCGTCCATGATGCTGAGAACACCTCACCGGCGAAGTCCATTCCATTGCATGGAATGGACGCGACTCGTGCCGCCGGCGTCGGTCAGGGGACGTCGACGACCACGTTGCCGATCTTCTGCCCGCTGTCCACGTACCGGTGCGCGTCGGCGATGTCTTCCAGGGTGAACCCGCGCTCGTCGATCACCGGGAGGAACCGGCCGGCGGCGAGTTCCTCGCGCAGGCGCGCGACGGCGGCGCGGGTGTCGCCGGGCGGGGGCATCTTCACGGTGTGGCCGCGGGAGAAGAGGGTGATCAGCGCCCAGCCGAGGTTGGTGGGGAACGGGCCGAAGTCGGTGGCCAGGAACATCCCGGTCGGGCTCAGCAGATGCCGGCACGCCGGGTACGACGTCTTGCCCACCGCATCGAAGACGACGTCGAACTCGCCCTCGACGGTGGCGACGTCGGTGGTCTGGTAGTCGATGACGCGCGCCGCGCCGAGGCCGGCGACGAGGTCGACGTGCGCGGTGCCGCACACCGCGGTCACCGTCGCCCCCGCGGCCGTCATCAGCTGCACGGCCGCGGAGCCGATCGCGCCGGTCGCGCCGTAGACCAGCACCCGCGTCCCTTCTCCCACGTGCCCGGCCCTCATGCCGGCGAGCGCGTAGTGCGACCCTTCGGTGGCTGCCGCGGCGTGCGGGACGTCGATGCCCTCCGGCGTCTTCTCGACCGGAGCGTCCTCGCGCACGACGAGATGCTGCGCGTGCGCGCCGAACGGTCCCTCGACGTATCCGAACACCCGGTCACCGACGGCGAACCGCGTCACGTCCGGCGCGACGTCCTCGACCTCGCCGGCGAACTCCGTGCCGAGGATCGTCCGCTTCGGCCGCGTGAGGCCCGTGAACAGACGAACGACGAACGGGAACGCACGGCGGTACGCGACGTCCGTGCGGTTGACGGTCGTGGCGCGCACGCGCACGCGGATCTCGTGCTCACCGACCCGCGGCACAGGCACGTCGGTCACCTGCACGACCTCTGGTCCGCCGTAGCGGGTGTTCACGGCGGCGCGCATGCTCATGATCGCGGTCCCTCTCGGTGGGATCGTGCGGGATATGCGGGTTGTCTCGGCGGATCGACCTGCCGCGCGCTCCCGCACGGCCGTGCCCGTCGATCCCTCAGAGTACCGACCCGCTGCGGACCGGCCCTCTACACCGGCTCGGTGGTGCGGATCAGGCCGCAGTTCACGCACGACCAGGCCACGAGGAACCGCTCATCGTCGAGGATCTCGAACGTCAGCGGGTCGCCGCACGTCGGGCACCGTCGCGGGTCTGCGCCGGGCACCTTCATGCGTGTCAGCATATGCGCGCAGTCTCCGCCTGCGCGTCGTCGGCCCGCTCTAGCATGGGCGTCATGCCAGAACACCGGGTGACCGCCCCGACTCCGCCCGCGGACGGGAAGCTGAAGGGACCGGCGTCGTACTTCCCGAGCATCGAGAAGACCTACGCACGACCGATGCAGGAGTGGCTCGACCTCGTCGCCGACCGTCTGGACTCGCACCGGCACATGGACGTCGTCGCGTGGCTCAAGACCGAGCACCACATGGGGCACGGTCACGCCAACGCGATCGTCGCGTACGTGAAGAGCGAACTCGCCCGCTGAGGCCCCATTGCCGCCCCCGGGCCCTCGGCGTACCGTGACCGCATGACGCTCGCGGAGGACCTCATAGGCACGTGGCGCCTGCGTTCGCGGGTCGACCACCTCCCGGACGGGTCGGTGAATCCGGAGCCGAGCCTCGGGCCCGATCCGCTCGGTCTGCTCATCTACGATCGCGCAGGCAACTTCGCGGCCCAGTTCATGCGACGGGACAGGAGCTCGATCGAGCCCGCGGATGCGGCATCCGCCACCGAACGACAGCGTGGTCGGATCTCGTCCAACAACAGCACGGCGGTCGGAGGGTACGACGCGTACTTCGGGACCTACGCGGTCGACGAGTCGACGAGCGAGGTCACGCAGACCCTCGATGCCGCCCTGACGCCGAGCGATGTCGGCGGCGTGGTCACCCGCGAGATGCACATCGTCGACCAGGAGCTGGTGATCCGCATAGCGTTGACCACCGGCGAGGGCGTCGCCGTCGTCCGGACCCTTCGGTGGTCGCGCGAGGCGTGACCGACGGGCACCTCGGACCGCCCTGGCACCCGAGGCTTGACGTGCAAGTGATGACTTGCCTATTATCCCTGCGTGGGAGATGTCTATCAGGCACTCGCCGACCCGACGCGGCGGCTCATCCTCGATGAACTGACCGAGCAGGATGGGCAGAGCCTGTTCGAGCTGTGCGGCCGGCTGGCCATGCGGCACGGCATCACGTCGAGTCGCCAGGCGATCTCCCAGCACCTCGCCGTCCTCGAACAGGCCGGGCTCGTGAGCTCGCGTCGGTCAGGACGCACGAAGATCCACCATCTGCACACCGAGCCGCTCCGCGAGATCGCGGAGCGCTGGGCTCCCCCCGCGAAGGACTGACACATGGGCATCCGCATCAACGTCACGAGCGTGTTCGTCGACGACCAGGCCAAGGCGCTGGAGTTCTACACCGACAAGCTCGGCTTCGTCGCCAAGACCGACATCCCGCTCGGAGAGTTCCGCTGGCTCACCGTCGTCGGACCCGGTGAGCCCGACGGCACCGAGCTGCTGCTCGAACCCGATCAGCACCCCGCCGCGAAGGCCTACACGGCAGCCCTCGCCGCCGACGGCATCCCGACGGCATCCTTCGCGGTCGACGACGTCGCCGCCGCCTACGCGGACCTCTCCGGCAAGGGCGTGCAGTTCACGCAGAAGCCCACCGCGATGGGCCCGGTGGTGACGGCCGTCCTCGATGACACGTGCGGGAACCTCATCCAGCTCACCAGCGTCGCCTGAGCCTCGATCGTGGATCGGCCGATCGGCGGGACTGGCCTTACCGCCGCCGAGGCTTCGTGTTCGAGCTGAGCAGGAGTGCGGCGATGACGGCCGCCGTCGCGACGAGCGCGGCGCCGATCAGAGAGGTGACGGCGACGCCCTGGTCGAACGCCGTCGCAGCCGCCTCCTGAAGCTGCGCTCCGAGCTCGCCGCCGAGGGTGTCGGCCGCGTGGACGGCGCCGGCGAGCGTCTCGCGCGCGGTGTGCGCGATCTCTGCCGGGATCCCGGCCGGCAGCACCAGGTTCGCCCGGTAGAGCGCGGTCAGGATGCCGCCCAGCACGGCCGTGCCCAGCACCGCTCCGAGCTCGTATGCGGTCTCCGATACGGCGCTCGCGGCCCCGGCCTTCGACGGCGGGGCGCTGGCGAGGACGAGCTCGTTCGACACCGTCTCGGCCGCGCCGATGCCGATGCCGAGCGATACGAATGCCGCGACGAGCAGTCCGTACGAGTCGGGTCCGGTCGTGAGCACCACGGCGATGTAGCCGAGAACCGAGAACACGAGCGCCGCCGGCACGACGAACCGCGGCGGGTATCGCGTCGCGATCGGCACGACCGCGAGTCCGGCGAGGATCATCGCCGCAAGGCCCGGCACGAGCGCGAAGCCCGCCTGCATCGGGCTGAGGCCGACGACCAGCTGCAGGTGCTGGGCGACGAAGAAGAGGAACCCGACGAGCGCGACGACGCTCAGCAGGTTGACCAGCAGCGCTCCGCTGAAGGTCGGGTTGCGGAAGAGCCGCATGTCGAGCATGGGGATCTCTGCCCGCAGCTGCCGGCGGACGAACAGCCAGCCGAAGAGCAGCCCGCTCGCGATGAGAGCCGCGGCTGTGCCACCGGGGCCGTGCACCGCGATCTCCTTGATGGCGTAGACGATCGGGACCATCGTCGCCATCGACAGCGCAATGCTGACCGGGTCGATGCGGCCTGGCTTCGGGTCACGACTCTCGGGCACGAGCAGCGGCGCGAGGACGAGCAGCGGCACGAGGACCGGCACGGCGAGGAGGAACACCGAGCCCCATGCGAAGTGCTCGAGCAGGAGCCCTCCGACGATGGGGCCGAATGCCGCGCCGGCGGAGAACATCGACGCCCACACCGCGATCGCGAGGCGCCGCTGGTCACGGTCGGTGAAGATGCTGCGCAGCAGCGACAGCGTCGACGGCATCAGCATGGCGCCGAACACACCCAGCGCCGCGCGCGCGGCGATGAGGGCCGCGGCGGTCGGAGCGAACGCGGCGAGCACCGAGACGATGCCGAAGCCGGATGCGCCGATCAGCAGCATCCGCCGTCTGCCGAAGCGGTCGCCGAGGGTGCCCATGGTCACCAGCAGTCCCGCCAGCACGAGCGGGTAGGCGTCGATGATCCACAGCTGCTGGGCGCTGGTGGGCTCGAGTGCGAGGGCGATCTCGGGGATCGCGAAGCTCAGCACGGTGTTGTCGACCGACACCAGCAGCACGGGCAGCATGAGGACCACCAGCGCAGCCCAGCCGCGCCAGCCGACTCGCGTCCCGGCGCGGTCGGCGAGCTCGATCTCCTGTGTCAGTGTCATCATTTTCTATACCGTCCAGCCGGTATAGTATCAGGATCCGCCGGCCTCTGGCTAAGCGGTCGCTACGCTCGATGGCATGAGTCGACCTCCCTTGGCGCGAGAGAAGGTGCTCGACGCGTTCGAGGCACTGCTCATCGCCGAGGGCCCTCGCGCGGCGACGATGGATGCGACCGCTCGCGGCGCCGGCGTCTCGAAGGGCGGACTGCTCTACCACTTCGCATCGAAGGAAGCGCTCGAAGACGGTCTGCTCGACCGCCTCGGCATCCTCGTCGATGACGACGTCGCAGCGATGGAGTCCGCCCCCGAGGGCGCGGTGGCGTACTTCCTGCGCTCGTCGGTCATGGCCAACGACCCGCTCGACCGGGCGATCCTCGCGGCATCCCGACTCGCGCAGGGCGGGAGCGCGTCTGCCGGAGAGGTGCTCCGCAGCATCCGGGATCGCTGGGCGCACGCCCTCTCCCCGCACACGAAGAACGCGGCCGCTCTCGACCTGGTGATGCTCGTCGGCGACGGTCTCTACTTCAACAACGCCCTCGACGGCGGGTCGATCCCCGGTCCCGTCCCGCAGGGTGCGGCACTGGACGCGCTCATCGCACTGGTCGAAGCCGTCGCGCGCACCTGATCGGTCGGGTGAGTCGCGACGCACGCTACGGTTGCCGTGTGGATTCCCTCACCGCCGTCACGTGGCCGGTGCGCACCGAACGACTGCAGATCCGCCGGGCAACCCCAGCGGATGCGGCCGCCACCTGGGTCTGGCGGCGACTCCCCGAGGTCGGCGAATGGATCACGAGTGCGCCTGACGACTACGAGACGTATCGCGCACTGTTCACCGATCCCGCACGTCTGGCGATTCAGCTCGTCATCGAGCTCGACGACGAGGCCGACCCCGACCACCGCGGCCGCCTCATCGGGGACGTGATGCTGCGTGTCGAGGACGGCTGGGCGCAGACCGAAGTGCGGGAGCAAGGGGTCGCCACCCAGGCCGAGCTCGGCTGGACTCTCGATCCTGCGCACCACGGGCGGGGCTATGCTACCGAGGCGGTGCGCGCGGTGATCGACATCTGCTTCGGGCCTCTCGGACTGCGCCGCGTGCACGCCGGCTGCTTCGCCGCCAACGAGCCCTCGTGGCGGATGATGGAGCGGCTGGGCATGCGCCGCGAGGAGTACAGCCGAGCCACCGGCCTGCACCGCTCGGGCGTGTGGCTGGACGGCATGGACTACGGCCTGCTCGCCGACGAGTGGCGAGCAGGGCGCGACGCGCGACGTTGATCGCTCGAACGCGGTGAATTCCGGAGAAGGCAGTTCACGCGAAGGCAGCGTCGCGGCCGGGCTCAGGCCTCGAAGACCACCTCGCCGCCGACGATCGTTGTCGCGGTCCGCACCGAGTGGATCCGCTCGGGGGGCAGCGCGAACGGGTCGACGCTCGCGATCGCGAGATCGGCGCGCTCGCCGACCCTCACCCGTCCGGGTCTGTCGAGCACGAGTTCCGCGGACCCGCTCGTGTAGGCGGCGAGCGACTGCTCCAGCGTGAGCGACTGGTGCTCGGCGTCGAGCGTCGGCGGCTGGGCTCCGGCGGCAGCCGGCGACGCGGGTACTCCCGGAGGGAGTGGTGCCCAGCGGTTCACGGTGACGTGGATCGCCAACCACGGGTCCGCCGGGGACACCGGCCAATCGGACCCCATCGCGAGGTCTGCGCCGCTGTCGGCCATCGTGCGGAAGGGGTAGCCGTGCTGCATCCGCTCCTCTCCGATGAGGTCGACGACGAACGGATCCGGCGCGGCCCACAGGCCCTGGATGTTCGCGGTGATCCCGAGGGGTCCGAAGCGGCGGGCGTCGTCGGGCTGGACCATCGAGAGGTGCGCGATGTGGTGGCGTGAGCCCGAACCGTTCGCCGCGCGTGCGGCCTCGATCGCGCCCAGCGCGACGCGGATGCCACGATCGCCCATGATGTGCAGGTGCAGGGCGAATCCCGCCGCGTCGAGCTGGGTGACGAACGCGCGGATGGTCTCTTCGTCGAAGTGCAGCTCGCCGGCGAAGCCGTCGTCGCTGTGGTTGCAGTACGGCTCGAGCAGGGCGGCCGTCTCGCCGTGCGGAACGCCGTCGATCATCGCCTTCGCGGTCGACGTGTCGAAGCCGAGCATCCTGTTGTCCTCACGCAGCTCGATGAACCGCGTCACCAGCGCCGGCACGGCCTCGAGCGTCAGCCCGCGCGGGACCCACAGCGCGCCCGAGGTGAGGCTCTTCAGCGACCGATCGGCGATCGCGCGCAGGTAGGCAGGCGTGCAGTCGGCCTTGCCGTTGAACTCGCCGAGGATGGCCTCGTGCCATCCGGTGACCCCCAGAGACCACAGGTACTGCTGCGCGTTCAGCAGCCCGGCGTGCATCTCGTCGTCGGTGGCGGGCGGGATGACGCGGCCGACGAGCTCGGATGCGGTCTCGTTGAGGTAGCCGGTCGGGTCGCCATCGGCATCCCGGTGGATGTGCCCGTTGTGAGGCTGCGGAGTGTCTCGATCGACCCCGGCCAGTTCGAGCGCCTTCGAGTTCACCCACAGCGTGTGGTGCCCGGCATCGCTCAGCGCGACGGGCCGGTCGGGCACGATCGCGTCGAGCGTCTGGCGGGTCGGCGACGGGAACAGCTCGTGACTCCAGCCGCCGCCGGTCAGCCACTCGCTGCCGGCGCGCTGCGCGCCCGCCCGGATCAGGTCGAGGGTCTCCTCGACGGTCTGCGCCGGGGTGAGGTCGAGGCTCAGCCGCTCCACGCCGGCGAACACCGCGTGCACGTGCGCGTCGACGAAGCCGGGATGGATGAGGCCTCCGGCGGCGTCGATGACGCTCGTGCCGTCGGCGACCAGATCGCGCACGTGCTCGTCGGAGCCGATGCGGACGATGCGGTCACCGGCGACGGCGACGGCGGTGTCCTGCGTGCGCACCCGTCCGTCGAAGATGCGCCCGTTCAGGATGACGAGATCTGCCGGTTCGGTCATGAGGTGTATCGATTCTCTCGGGGTGAGGACGCAGTGCGCCCTGATTCAGATCAGGCGGAACACCCGGATGACGACGAGCCCCGGCTCGGGGCGCGCGTAGCCGACGAACACCGATTCGGTGAGCCACTGCAGGTCGGGGTGATCAGTGCGGAACTCGAACGCGGTGCGGTAGTAGAGGTCCTCTTCGGATACCTGCCCACCGGCGCTCATGCGGGCGAAGGTGGCGTCGTCGGTGCGCCAGACGCCGCGGTTGACGACCTCGATGCCGGCCGCACCGCCGGGCAGGTCGGCTTGGATGACGTAGCGGGCGTCGAGGGCGACGGTGAGCCCGCGCGCGTTCCACCAGTCGCCTCCGCTGGCGAGCACCGTTCCGCGCAGGCGGGGTCCGTCGAAGCTGCCGCCGGCCACGCGGGCGAAATGACGTCCGTCGCCGGGGGTCGTACCGCCCAGCTGAATGGGTCCGTCGACGCGGCATCTCAGCTCGAAGCAGTACTCGAACCCGGGCTGCATCAGGGTGTCGTCGGTCATGGTCGAGGCTCCGGGTGTTCGGGGATCATCGTGGTGCGGGTCACGGTCGGAAGCGCCTGCGTGCGGCCCAGTCGCCGGCGGCGGGGCTTCCACCCTTCCCGCGGGATCGAGTCCAGCAGCAGCCGGGTGTAGTCGGCCTTCGGCTCATCGAGGATCTCCGCGGCGGTGCCGCGCTCTTCGATCATGCCGTGCCGCATCACCACGACCTCGTCGCACAGGCGGCGGATGACGGTGAGGTCGTGCGTGATCATGAGCAGAGTGACCCCGGTCTCGCGCCGGATGCCGTCGAGGAGGGTGAGGATCTCGACCTGCGTCGTCACGTCGAGCGCCGAGACGGCCTCGTCGAGCACGAGCAGGGCGGGTTCGGCGGCGAGGGCCCGGGCGATCGCCACCCGCTGCCGCTGGCCGCCCGACAGGGCGCGCGGTCGTGCGTCGAGCAGCTTCTCGTCGAGGCGGACCTGCGCGATGAGCTCTGCGACGCGGGCCTCGACGGCGGGGCGGCGGTCACGGGGCCGGTGGACGCGGATCGCTTCGACGAGGCACTGCCTCACGGTCTGCCGGCGGTCGAGCGACTGGTAGGGGTCCTGGAAGACCATCTGAGCGGTCTTCGCCCGTCGCCGCCTGGCCTTTCCGGTGCGGGCCGGGACGCTCCAGTCCTGGCCCTGGACCGTGATCGTGCCCGCGTCGGGGTGCTCGAGACCGAGCAGCATCCGGGCGGTCGTCGACTTGCCCGAACCGGATTCTCCGACGATTCCGACCGATCCGCCGGCGGGCACCCGCAGCGAGACGTCGTCGACGGCGACGAGCGACTCCCGTCCCCCGTTCGCGCCCCGCACGCGGTACGTCTTGCGGAGCTTCTCGATCGTCAGGAGCGGCGTCGCATCAGCATCCGTGGTCTCGAGCGGCGGCGCCTCGTCCATCGCGGCCGACATGAGGGTGCGGGTGTACTCCTGCGTCGCGTCCTGGCGCATCGTGGCAGCACGCAGGGTCTCGACGATGCGCCCGTGCTGCATGACGCTGACCCGGTCGCAGACGGCCGCGGCGAGCGCGAGATCGTGGGTGATGAACAGCAGCGACAGGTCGCGATGCTCGCGCAGGTCGGCGATCACCGCCATAACCTCCTCCTGGGTGGTCACATCCAGCGCGGTCGTGATCTCGTCGGCGAGGAGGATCTCGGGGTCCATCGCAAGTGTCGCGGCGATCATGACCCGCTGCAGCAGACCGCCCGAGAGCTCTGCCGGATGCTGGTGCATGCGGCGTCCGGGATCGGAGATGCCGACCTCGTCGAGCAGCTCCAGCGCGCGTCCGCGTGCGGCATCCGGCTTCACGTGCGAGACGTGGATGAGCGCTTCGGTCATGAAGTCGCCGATGGTGCGCAGCGGGTTGAGGTGGGCGCGGGGGGTCTGGAAGATCATGCCGACGCGATGCGCTCGCAGGTCGGTGACCGCGCGCGCAGGCAGGGCCGAGAGATCCTGGCCGTCGATGCGGATCGCGCCGTCGGTGGTGAATCCGTCGGGGAGGAGACCGGCGATCGCCCGCACGGTCAGGGTCTTGCCGGAGCCGGATTCGCCGACCAGGCCGACGGCCTCGCCGCGCCGCACGGCGAGGCTGCTGCCGAAGACCAGCTGGCGGGGTTCGGGCTCGCCGGGCGCGAAGATGTCGAGCCTGTCGACTTCGAGGATCGGGTTCGTCATCGGTCCTTCCCTTCGGCCCACACGGTGACCCGGGCGCCGATGATGCCCACGGCGAGCACGGTGACGACGACGAGGATCGCCGGGAACAGCGACTGCTCGGGCGCCCCGGCGAGGATGCCCGCCTGCCCGTTCGCGATCATGGACCCCCAGTCGGGTGCGGGGGGCTGCTGGCCGAGGCCGAGGAACGAGATCGCCGCGAGGTCGAGCATCGCGTAGCCGAAGCCGATCGCCAGCTGAGCCGCGACCAGCGGCATCATCGCCGGCAGCAGATGCCGGAAGCAGATGGCCGTACTCGACACCCCCTGAACGCGAAGCGCCGCCACATAGGGCTTCCCCAGTTCTCGCGATGCCGCGGTCTGGGTCAGGCGCGCGACGACGGGGATGTACGCGATCGAGAGCGCGACGACCGGGGCGATGAGGCCCTTGCCGAACATCGCCACCGCGAGGACGGCGATCACCAGGCCCGGGATCGCGAAGATCACGTCGATGATGCGGGCGATGCCGCCGCTGACCCATCCCCCGAACCAGGCGGCGGTCACGGCCACGGTGAGCCCCATCGCGGTGGACAGCACGACCACGACGATCGGCGCGAAGACGCTGGCTCCGGCGCCGACGAGGGTGCGCGAGAGGATGTCGCGGCCGAGGTCGTCGGTCCCGAACGGGTGCGCGAGGGTGGGCGAACCGTTGATGGGGCCGACGTAGAGCTGGTTGGCGTCGTAGGGCGCGAGCCACGGTCCGAGGAGGGCGGCGACGATCACGATCCCGAAGACGACGAGGGCGCCCAAGAACATCCAGTCCTTCGCCGCGGCGCGGCGGGCGGCGCTGGGGACCTGCCCGCGGGCGATCTGCGCGACGCTCATGCGGTGCTCCCTCCGGCGACGCTGGACGGATCGATGAGCAGGCTGATCAGGTCGGCGATGGCGTTGAGCACGACGAAGATCGTCACGAGGATGAGCGACACGATCTGCACGACCGGCAGGTCGGCGCGCGCGGCGGCCTGCACGAGCAGCGATCCGATGCCGCCGATTCCGAAGGCCACCTCGGCGATCGCCGACGCGGCGAAGAGGCCCGCGATCGTGGTGCCGGCGATCGCGAGGATCTGGGGCGAGGCGTTGCGGAAGACGTGCGCTCCGAAGATCCGTGCGCGGGGGATGCCCCGCACCCGGGCGGTGTCGACGTGCTCGGAATGCAGCTGCGCGACGAGCGAGCTGCGCGTGACACGGCTGATGTAGGCGTTGAACAGCACGGCCAGTGACACGGCGGGGAGGATCAGGTGCCACAGACGATCCCAGAATCCTTCCCCCTCTCCGAAGACGGGGAACCACCCGAGGGTTTTTGCGAAGATCCAGATCAGCAGGATGGCGACGACGAAGGTCGGCAGCGCCATCCCGAGTGCGGTGAGGACCGTGACCGTGCGGTCGACGGCGCCGCCGCGGATTGCCGCGAGCACCCCCGAGCCGACGCCGAAGATCAGGATGATCGCGACCGTGAGCAGCACGAGCTGCAGGGTGACGGCGAACCGCGGGGCGACGAGGGTCATGACGTCGGTCTTGTAGACGAACGAGCGTCCGAAGTCGCCCTGGAGCGCCCCCGTGAGCCACTCCCAGTAGCGCGACCAGATCGGATCGTCGAGGTTGTACTCGGCGCGGATCTGGGCGATGAGCTCGGGATTCGGCTTCGCGCCGCCGGCGAGCGCCGCGATCGGATCCCCGGTGAGCAGCAGCGCCGAGAAGATGACGATGCTCGCCAGAAGCAGGGTCAGCAGCAGGCCGCCGAGCCTCCCCAGCAGTGTTCGGATCATCGCGCTCACGGCACGTTCACCCCGCTCTCGCTCGTCGAAGGTCGTGTGGGCATCATGGGCGCTCCTCCCGGCGGGGCCGCGGCGTCGTCGCGAAGGGGACTCCGCGACCCCGGTCCGGTGAGAGCGATCATGATTCCGCAGGTTTCCGCTCGGTCACTCGCCGCCGAGGTGCAGTGCCCAGGGGCTGCTGTATGCGGCGATCGAGGTCGTCACGCCCGTGAGGTCACTGTTCAGGTACGTGAGTTGGTAGGTGCCGGCCAGCGTGACCTGGAGCATGTCGGGCGCGAAGATCTCCTGCGCGGCGACGAACTCGTTCGCTGCCGTCTCGGCGTCGGTGGCCGTGCGGGCTGCCTGCATGTGCGCGGTCACCTCGGCGTTGGCGTAGCCGCTCCAGTTGAACACGCCGCCGAGCTCGGCCGGGAGGAGGAACAGCGACGGGTAGCCGAGCACACCGGGCGTCTCGAGGTAGCCCTGGGTCGCGACGAAGTCGATCCCCTCGCGGTAGCTCGGGTCGTAGAACAGTGCGCCGAAGTCGGATGCCTGCATCGCGTCGATCTCGATGTCGAGCCCGATCTGCGCGCCGGCGCTCTGGATGATCGCGGCGGTCTGCTGGAACTCCGTGGAGCCGGCGGGTACCGCGATGACCAGCGGTGTGCTCAGATCCTCGCCGCTCTCCTCGACGAGCTGCTTCGCCGTCTCGATGTCGACCTCGGGGGCTTCGAGCGCGTCGTAGCCGGCCTGGTAGATGCTCGCCCCGTCCATCGACTGGAACGAGAACTCCGGGACGATCGTCTTCTGCACGTACCCGAGGCCGTTCACCACCGTGTCCAGGTACTGCTGCCGGTCGATTGCGAGGCTCAGCGCCTGACGGATGCTCGGGTTGGCGGCGGCGCTGGTCGCCGACACCGGTCCGAAGCTGTACGAGGCCGTGGATGGGCCGACGACGAGGGTGCCGGCCCCGTCGCCTTCGAAGACGGCCCGCGATGCGGGCGACACGTTGATCGCACCGTCGATCTCGCCCTGAGTGAGGGCCGTCGCGAGCGTCGACCCGTCCGAGACGAACGTGTACGTGAGGGTGTCGACCAGGGGCGCGCCGCCCCAGTAGTCCTCGTTCGCGGTCGTCGTGATCTCGCTGCCCGGGACCCAGCCGCCGTCCTCCAGCTTGTACGGTCCGGTGCACATCAGCCCGCCGTCGGGGGTGCCGACGGCATCGCCGACCGCTTCGCCGAACGCCTTCTGCATCACGGCGGAGCCCTGGCCGGCCAGCGCGTCGCGGAACGTCGAGTCGGGGGCGACGAAGTTCACCGTGACCTCGTGGGGTCCGGTGGCGACGATGCCCGCCTCGGCGTCGGGCACGACGAGCGCGAAGGCGCCGTACCACTGCGACAGCGGGTTCATGCTCTGACGCAGGCTGAAGACCACGTCTTCCGCGGTCACCGGGGTGCCGTCCCAGAACGTGACGTCGTCGCGCAGCGTGATGACGAAGGTGACGGGGTCGACGAACTCGGCGCTGGTGGCGACGCCCGGCTCGATCGAGAAGTCCGGCTGCAGCGTCAGCAGGTTGTCGCACAGGTTGGGGATGATCAGGTTCGCCGACGACGCGGGGTTGAGCGTCGCGGGCTCCCCCTCGACGATGGCCCACGTGACCTCGTCGACGGGCTGGGTGGCGGCCGGGAGCGCGTCGACGAGCGTGACGTCCGCGAAGCCGCCGCCCTCGGTGGCAGCCTCGGTGTCGGCGGTGCAGCCGGTGAGGGCGAGCGCCGCCACGCAGGCGACGGAGCCGGCGAGGAGTCCGATTCTCTTCATGATCGTTGTTCCATTCTTCTGGTGCGGTGCGGGATGGATCGCCCTAGATCTCCCGGGCCGCGAGGGTTGCTGTTCGTGTGCTTCGTGTTGAGTTGTCGGAGCGACGTCGGCGCGTCGATCAGGTGACGAGGTAGACGCGGATGCACACCTCCCCGTCCTCGTCGCGGGCGACGCCGATGAACTGGTTCTCGGTCAGCCAGCGGTACGGGAGGGCATCGGTCTGGAAGACGGGTGCGGTGCGGAAGTAGAGCCCCGGGTCGTCGGCCGGCACGTTCTCGCCCTGCTCCATGCGGGCGAGGACGTCGGCGCTGGCGCGGAAGTAGCCGCGGTTGAGCACGTCGATCACGGCGCCGTCGGCGGTGCGGATCATGTACCGCGCCTCCAGCTGCGCGGTGCCGGATCGTTCGACCGCCCAGTCGCCGCCTCCGGCCAGGACCTCGCCGGACAGGCTGGGGCCGGCGATGCTGCCGCCGGTGACCGCGGTGAAAGAGAGCTTCTCGTCGGGGCCGCGTCCGATGTGGATCTCGGGAGCGATCGCGGCGCGGATCTCGAACACGTACTCGAGGTGGGGCGCGTTCATGGCAGGTCTCCTTCGAGGACGGCGACGGTCAGCGCGAGGCCCTCAGGCCCACCGATCGTCAGCGACTGGGTGTTGGCGCGCGTCTCGCCCCACGTCCACGGGTCGACCCCGGTGCCGGTCTGGGGGAGGAACTCCGGGTAGTCGCTGCTGCTGACGTGCACGCGCAGGCGGTGACCGGCGCGGAGCCGGTATCCGACGTGCCCGAGGTCGATCGTGAGTGCGGCCGGCTCGGTCGCGCCCCGCAGCTGCTGCTGGCCCCGGGCGATGCGCAGCGCCGTGCCGTCGGGCGCGACGTCGAGGAGGCGCACGAAGCAGTCCATGACGGGGCCGTCGGAGCCGACGCGGACCTGCGCCGAGACCGGGCCGGCCAGGTCGACGTCCGCCGCAGCAGGAGCCGTGTCGAAGCGGAGGACGTCGGAGCGTTCGCCGAGTGGAGCCTCATCGGGTTTGGAGAGAAGGAACGAGAACGCATCGGGAGCGCTCGACGGCACCAGGTCTGCGGGGTCGTGCGTCCACTGAAGCGTCGACTCGCCGACCGGCCGCGTGGGGGTGAGCGCACCGTCCGCGGTCGCCCACCGGGTGACGGCATCCGCTCCCGCCGGAGGCCACGCGTCACCGCCACGCATCTCCTCGGTGCCGGCGAGGCTCCACGTCACGCGAGGCAGGTCGGTCGCGGACCCGTTGCCGCGCACGAACACCTCGAAGAATTCGAGCGCCGGGTCGAGCGTCCGAGGCAGGAGTGCCCGGATCTGCTCGTCGCTGCGGTCCTCGAGCCGATCGTCATCCGCGTCGAGCAGCTGGAAGCCCTCGTGGTCGATCGACTCGATGCGCAGGTGGTGATGGGCGTCCCAGTTCGGATGCCGCCGGATCCGCTCGACATCGGCCCACGACAGCGGCGCGCAGTTGTCCCACCACCCGATCGTGTGCAGGGCCGGCACCGACCGCCCGGCGAACGGGTCGCCGTTCGGGAAGCGCGGCAGCAGCACCGGGTGGGGATACCACTGGTCGTACGAGATCCCGCGCGTGCCGACCTGGGCCATGAACTCCTCCGCCTGCGCGGCGAAGTCGCGTCTCTCCCAGTCGGGCTCCCACTCCAGCATGTCGTGGTCGAAGAACTGGGTCAGCGGGTACAGGTACGTCACGGCCCACTCGACGTCGCAGGTACGACCGTCCGGATCACGCCGCACCGGCTCGCCGAGGTCGGTGCCGGTCACGCGGGGCGAGATGGCCTTGAGGGCGGGGTGCCCGCTGGCCGCTGCGGCCCATTGCGTGTAGCCGTAGTAGCTGTCGCCCCACATCGCGACTCGGCCGTTCGACCAGGACTGCTGCGTGATCCACTCGATCGTGTCGTAGCCGTCATCGACCTCGTTCACGAACAGCAGTGCATCCCCCTGCGAGCGGAACTTGCCCCGCACGTCCTGCGCGACGACGCGATAGCCGTGTCGCATGAGGTACTCGGCGACGAACGGGATGAAGCAGTACTCCCCCGACTTGTCGTAGGGGAGGCGGATGAGGATCGTGTCACCGGGGGAAGCATCCGCATCCGTGGGCGCGCCGGGCAGGTAGACGTCGCCGGCGAGCAGCACCCCGTCGCGCATGCGGATCCGGACCGGGAACGCGAGCTCGCTCTCGGGTGCCGGAGGTGTGCGCTGGATGTCGGGCATGGTGCTCCTCGGTCGTGTACGGCGGATGGGGTTCGCCGTGATTGACGGTCACGCTACGGAGCAGAACGTTTATAGTCAAGTCCGACTAGACTAATATTTACTCGGCCGTTACACTCGGCCGTGATGGAGGGCTGACTCACGTCCGCCGCCTTCCCAGGAGAGGAGACGGGAGCATGGCGCGTCCATCCGTCGCGGCTGAGCGTCGAGAGCAGATCATCGAGGCGACCATGGCGACCATGGCCGAGCACGGCGTCAGCGGCACCACGCTCGATCGCATCGCGGATGCCGTGGGCATGTCGCGCGGCCATGTCCGGCACTTCGTCGGCAACCGCGATCAGCTGCTGCTGGACACGGCTATCGCGGTGTTCGCCGACGCGGGCGGGACCGTCGGCTCGATCCTGCCCGCCGGCACCGACGACCTGACGGCCGCGCTCGACTACCTGTTCGGCCCCGAATTCGGTTCGCCCGACACCGAGAACGCTGTGGTGCTCGGTCTCGTCGAACTCTCGCGCACGACGCCGGCGATCGCCGACGTGCTCACGGCCGCCTACACGGCGACCCGCCTCCAGCTCGCGGAACTCGTCGGCAAGGCGCATCCAGACGCGGCCGAAGAGGCCTGTGTCACCGCCTCGTACGGCGTTCTCACGTGCGCGCTCGGCTCCGTCTTCCTCGGCGACTTCGACCGCGATCCGACGCGTCTCGCGCATTCGCGCGCGGCAGCAGAAGCGCTTCTCTCAGCGATCTGAGCGACTTCCCGGCGATCGGTTCGCCGGGCCGTTCCCCGGACGTGCCGGGGTGCGACCGCGGGCTCGAACCGATCCGTGTCCGAGCGACTCAGTCGCGCGATGTCGCGTTCACGCTGCCGGAGCGTTCCTGTCCGCTCAGGCGTGCGATGGCGGCCATCATGCGCTCGGTGATCTCGCGGCGAGCCTTGCCGTCCGGCACGCCCTCGAGGTCGGCCAGGTCGAGGGGCTCGCCGAAACGCACCTCGAGGCGCGGCCGCCCCGGCAGCAGATGGCCCAGCGGCTTGACGGTGCCGGTGCCGATGAGCCCGACGGGCACGACCGCGGCACCCGTGTCGCGCGCCATCCACGCCGCGCCGCCGTGACCGGCGTGCAGCTTTCCGTCGCGTGAGCGGGTTCCCTCGGGGAACACCGCGAACACGCTCCCGGCCCGCAGGATGCTGGCCCCCGCATCGAGCGCAGCGCGTGCGTCACGACCGGTGGCGCGATACACCGGGACACCGCCGATCGATGTGAAGAACCAGCGCTTGAAGCGACCGAGGAACCCGGAGCCTGTGAAGTACGACGACTTGATGAGGAACTGCACCGGTCGGGCCGCGGAGGTCGGGATGATGACGGTGTCCAGCGACGCGAGATGGTTGCTCGCCAGCAGCACCGGCCCGCGCTCGGGCACGTTGTCTCGACCCACGATGCGCGGGCGGTACAGGAGCCAGAACAACGGCCGCAGGACAACCCGCCCGAGGAAGTAGATGGCACCCGGCCGCGGTACAGGGCTGGGGCTCGGGGGAACGGGCGCTGTCACGTCGCCACCCTACCTGTCGGCGTCGGGCTCGATCCCTATGCAGGCGCGCTGCATCGACGACGGCGAGCTGTGTGATCGAATCGGGCGGAAGCGTGGTGC
This sequence comes from Microbacterium thalassium, assembly GCF_014208045.1. Taxonomy (NCBI): domain Bacteria; kingdom Bacillati; phylum Actinomycetota; class Actinomycetes; order Micrococcales; family Microbacteriaceae; genus Microbacterium; species Microbacterium thalassium. Next base: position 703,340 of record NZ_JACHML010000001.1, on the reverse strand, counting down.
TAGCCTGCCCGTACCGCGTGTCCTACCAACCATGGCCGACGCCAGGGCGGGGACTGCGACGTACTCATCGTCCAGAACCCGCAGGAGGTCACCATGTCCGTCGTCGACAAGTCCCAGGCCGGCGTGAACGCCCGGCAGTACCACATCGGCGTCGCCCCCGGAGAAGTGTCCAGCGTCGCGCTGCTGCCGGGGGATCCGTTCCGGGTGCCTTTCGTCGCGGAGTTCCTCACCGACGTGAAGGACGTCGCCCACAACCGTGAACACCGCACCATGACCGGCTGGTACAAGGGTCACCACATCACGGCCACCTCGACGGGGATGGGATGCCCGTCGGCCGCCATCGCCGTCGAGGAACTCGCCCGCGTCGGGGTCACGTCGTTCATCCGCGTCGGCAGCTCGGCGGGCCTTCAACCGGGCATCCAGCCGGGCGATCTGCTCGTGAGCGAGGGCAGCTTCCGCAACGACGGCACCACGGACGCCTACCTGCCCAAGGGCTTCCCTGCCGTCCCCGATCTCGCCCTGACCATGTCCCTGAGTCGTCAGGCTGAGAGGATCGCTGCACGGTCGGGTACGAGCAGCTTCACCGGCATCAGCGTCAGCGACGACGCGTTCTATGCCGAAACACCCGAGTGGATCGGCAAGCTCAACGAGATGGGGATCCTCAACGTCGAGATGGAAGCCTCGGCGATGTACATCGTCGCGCGTCTGCGGGGCCTGCGCGCTGGAATGGTCTGCGCGTGTTCGAGCAACCTCGTCGACGGCGCGTCCCTCTACGACGACAACAAGCAGCGCCTGAAGGACGGTTGGATGAACTCGATCGAGGCGGCTCTGGAGACAGCGGTCGAACTCCAGCTCTAGACCGTCTGCAGCCATGCGGACTCAGCGCCGCGCGTTCCGTCGGCAGTCGCCCTCGGGCGCTGCCCCGGACGGCTCCCGGGATCTCTATCCGAAGTCCCCCACTGCCATGTCGGTGAAGCGCGAGAAGTGGCCCTGGAAGGCGATCTCGATCGTCGCGGTGGGTCCGTTTCGGTGCTTGGCGACGATCAGGTCGGCTTCGCCGGGGCGGGTGTCCTTGTCGTAGACCGAGTCGCGGTGCAGCAGCACGACCATGTCGGCGTCCTGCTCGATCGAGCCCGACTCGCGCAGGTCGCTGACCTGGGGGCGCTTGTCGGTGCGCTGCTCGGGACCACGGTTCAGCTGCGACAGCGCGATCACCGGCACCTGGAGCTCCTTCGCGAGCAGCTTCAGCGCACGCGAGAACTCGCTGACCTCCTGCTGGCGCGACTCGACCTTCTTGCCGCTCGACATCAGCTGCAGGTAGTCGATGATCACCATCTTCAAGCCCGCGCGCTGCTTGAGGCGGCGGCACTTGGCGCGGATCTCGACGAGCGTCATGTTCGGGCTGTCGTCGATGTAGAGCGGTGCGTCGTTGATGCGGCCGCGGGTCGAGGCGATGGTCGTCCAGTCGCGAGAGTCCAATGTGCCCTTGCGCATATTCTGCAGCGGGACGGATGCCTCGGCGCTCATGAGACGCATCGCGATCTCGCTGCGCCCCATCTCGAGCGAGAAGAAGATGGTGGGCATCTTGTGCTTGATCGACGCCGCGCGGGCGAAGTCGAGCGCGAGCGTCGACTTGCCCATGGCGGGGCGAGCGGCGACCACGATCATCTGGCCCGGGTGCAGCCCGTTGGTCAGTTCGTCGAACTGCTGGAAGCCGGTCGGGATGCCGGTCATCTGGCCGTCGCGGCCGCGGGCGGCCTCGATCTCGTCGACGGCGGCGCTGACGGCGACCTCGAGCGGCACGTAGTCCTCGGCGGCCTCGGCGCCGGTGACGCCGTAGATCTCGGCCTGCGCGTTGTTCACGAGGTCGACCGCGTCGCCCTGACCCTGGTACCCGATCTGCACGATGCGGGTGCCGGCCTCGACGAGGCGCCGCAGCAGCGCGCGCTCCGAGACGATCGACGCGTAGTAGCCGGCGTTGGCCGCGGTCGGCACGATCGACGTGAGCGTGTGCAGGTAGTCGGCGCCGCCCGCTCGCTGCAGGTCGCCGGTCTTGATCAGCTCGTCTGTGACGGCGACGACGTCGGTCGGCTCGCCGTGCGAGTACAGCGTGAGGATCGCCTCGAAGATGACCTCGTGCTTGGGGATGTAGAAGTCGGTGCCCCGCAGCGACTCGATGACGTCGGCGACGGCGTCCTTCGACAGGAGCATGCCGCCCAGCGCGCTCTGCTCGGCGAGCAGATCGTGCGGGGGCGTGCGCTCGTGTTCGCGCGGCGGACCCATCCGGTCGTCTGAGATGTCAGCGATCGCCATTGATTGCAGTGCCTCCTGACATGACGCGTCGACCCTCCCCCCGAGGGCCGAGTCCAACGTATGGAGGGCCTCCGACACTCGCAACAGCGCCTGTGGATAACTCTGTGGACATCCTGCGTGAAACGCCGTGCGTCATGTGGACAGTGCCTGTGGAGAACGAACGGTCCTTGCTGTGGGCTAGCGAAGTAAAGTCCGTCTGATCTGGAGATTTGGTTTCCACATTCTGTGGATAACGATGCGGTTGAAGTAGTGCTTGAAGGTTTCCGCTTCTCCCCACACCTGTGCACAAACCTGGGCACTGTGCAAGTCCCCCAAAGGGGGGACATAACGTGCGGAAACGACGGATGCCGCAGCCCCGCCCTCCCGAAGGAGGGGGCTGCGGCATCCGTTTCGGTGTCGCGAAGCGCCTTACTTGGCGGCGACGACCTGCAGCGTGATCACGGCGGTCAGGTCGTCACGCAGACGGACCGTGGCCTCGTGCTCGCCGGTCGACTTGATCGGCGAGGTGATGTGGATCTTGCGCTTGTCGAGCTCGCCCAGGCCGGCGGCCTTGACGGCGTCGGCCACGTCGGCGGTCTTGACCGAACCGAACAGGCGTCCCTCGGAGCCGGCCTTGACGGCCAGGCGCACGGTGTTCGACTCGAGCGAGCTCTTCAGCGCCACGGCCTCTTCGTGGTCGTGGATCGCGCGGGCGTCGCGGGCGGCGCGGATCGACGCCACCTGCTTCTCGCCACCGCGGGTCCACGCCACAGCGAAGCCCTGGGGGATGAGGTAGTTGCGGGCGTACCCGTTCTTGACCTCGACCACGTCACCGGCGCTACCGAGCCCGGCGACCTCATTCGTGAGAATCAGCTTTGCCATTCCGGTACTCCTTAGCGGCCAGCGCCGGCGTAAGGCAGGAGCGCCATCTCGCGCGCGTTCTTGATCGCCTTGGCGATCAGACGCTGCTCCTGCACCGAGACACCGGTGATACGACGGGCGCGGATCTTGCCGCGCTCCGAGATGAACTTGCGAAGCGTGGCGACGTCCTTGTAGTCAATGACGCCCACGCGGATCGACTTCGCGGGAGCGGCGTTCTTCGCGCCCTTCCGCGGCTTGCGGCGGTCGCCGCTCGACTTTCCAGCCATGGTCTTCCTTCGTGTGTGATCAGGATGCGCGCGTCATGCGGCATCCGGAATATGTTTCTGAGATCTGTTTAGAACGGGGTGTCGTCGCCGTAGGAGCCCGGGGTGCTCCAGGCGTCGGCTCCACCGCCGCTGTTCGACGAACCGGGGGTCGACCACGGCTCGTCCGCGACCTGCGCCTGCTGGCGCGGGGCACCGCCGCCGCCACCGGCGGCACGGGTGACCTGGGCGGTCGCGTAGCGCAGCGACGGGCCGATCTCGTCGACCTCGAGCTCGATCGAGACGCGGTTGTTGCCCTCGCGGTCCTGGTAGGAACGCTGCTTCAGGCGACCCTGCGCCACGACCCGCATGCCCTTGGTGAGGGAGCCTGCGACGTGCTCGGCGAAGTCGCGCCAGCACGACGCGCGGAGGAACAGCGCTTCGCCGTCCTTCCACTCGTTGGCCTGGCGGTCGAACGTACGGGGGGTCGACGCGATCGTGAAGTTCGCGACGGGGAGTCCGTTCTGCGTGTAGCGCAGCTCGGGATCAGCCGTGAGGTTTCCCACGACGGTGATGATCGTCTCGCCGGCCATGGACTCAGGCCTTCGCAGCCTTGGCGGTCTTGCGGGCGGCCTTCTCCTCGGCACGCTTCGCCTCGGCGGCGACCTGTGCCTTGGCCTCTTCGGCGCGGAGGACCTTGGTGCGCATGACCTGCTCGCTCAGCTTCAGCTGGCGGTCCATCTCCTGCGTCGCGTCAGCGGTCGCGGTGAAGTTGACGACGGCGTAGATGCCCTCGTTCTTCTTCTGGATCTCGTACGCGAGGCGGCGACGGCCCCAGATGTCGACGTTGTCGATCGAGCCACCGTCGTTCGTGATGACTGCGAGGAACTTGTCGAGGTTGGCGCCGACCTGGCGCTCGTCGATCTCAGGGTTCAGGATGACCATGAGCTCGTACTCGTGCGTGTGCGTCACTAACCCACCTCCTTCGGACTAGAACGGCTCCCGGGCATTTCCCGGAAGCAGGAGGGTGTGTTGCACGTCGTCCGGCACGCTCGCGGGCGCGCGCATGCGCAGACAACCCTCCTATGGTACCGGATGCCGCTTCGCGCCGCACATCGCGGCGAACGCGCGCCCGCCCGGCGCGCGTTCGCTCGGGATCGTTGACGGTCTGGGCGAACACTGGAACTCTGGTGGGCATGCCTTCGTGGCTCGTCACCACGCTCATCGTCGTCATGGCGGTCGTGACTGCGGCCGCGCTCATCGTGGCGATCGTGACCGCGCGGCGTCCCCGCCCGATCCGCCTGTGGGTAGATCTGCTCCGCATCGCCGTGAGCGCCGGGGGTCTGATCGTCGTCGCCATGCTGCTCGCAGTCCCCACGCCGGTGCTGTGGCTCACGGTCGCCCTCGTGGCCGGCGTCGGCCTCGGACTGCTCCAGGGCTTCCTTCAGCGCATCGAGCGCCAGGGCGCACAGAGGGTCGCGCGCCCCACGGTGCTCGGGATCGCCGTGTGGGCCATCGGCCTCATCGCGATCCAGCTCGCCACACTGCTGCGCAACGCGCACGTCGCCGAGATCGGGCAAGCGGTCGGCTGGTTCAGCGTCGCGCTGATCGTCGGCGCCATCGTGGGGCGGACGATCCGCGGTGCGACCCGCCCCGCCGCCGCGACCGCGATCGTGCTCGGGGTCGTCGCCGGCGCCGCGGTGGCAGCGTGGATGCCGCTGCAGGCCGAGGCGGCGACCCAGCGAGACCTGTGCGAGGTCTTCCCCGAGGACATGGAGGTCGAGCGGATGAGCACGACGTCGCCCGACGTTCGATGGTGCAGCGGGGAGGTCACGCCGGAGCTGTACCTGTCGGTGCAGGACTACTACACGGCTGAGAATGCCGACGAGAGCTGGGGACGCGCGATCCAGGCGCCGAGCGCCGGCATCGGCGACAACAGTGCGATCGTTCTGGACGGCGACTACTGGGACCGCGATGACGTCTACCATCCGGTGATCTTCCTCGCGTTCCACCGCGGACGCTACGCCGCAGGCATATCCGCCGACAACGACCGCTACAGCGAGGAGGAGGTGCGGGCGTTCGCGCGGGCGCTCGACGCCACGTTCCAGGACTGGATCGACGAGGACGAGAGCGCTCCAGCCTCGAACCCGGGCATCGGGCAGGGTTCGGGGCTCGCCGGCCTGCTCGACGCGCTCTTCGGTCGGCAGAGCCAGCCGATGACCGACCAGCAGGCCCTCGCCGGTACGGTCGCGACGCTGATCACCGCCGTGGCGATGGGGGTGATCACCAGCGTCGAAGCGAGCACGGCGCTCCGGCTGGCGCCGACGCTCGCGCGGCAGGGATTCAGGCCGGATCTCGGGCAGCGGGCGGATCCGCCTCCACCGCCGACCCAGCCGCCCCCGACGCAGCCACCGCCGTACCGACCGCCGACCGAGCCGCGCCCGCCCGAGCCGCCGCCCCCGTACCGACCGCCGCCCGAGCAACCCGGCGCGGCGCCGCCCCCGTCCCCGGTCGCACCGCCCTCGCTGCCTCCGCCGTCGGGTCCTGCCGTACCTCTGGCGCCGCCGCGTGGCGTCGTCCAGCCCGATCCGCCGGTCGCGCCGGAGCCCGAGGCCCCGGCATCCGATCCCGCCGCGGATGATGAGCCCGCGCGGCGCCCCTCCGACGACCTGCCGCGGATCGAGCACACGGTCTGGTATGACGACTACCTCGACTGGGTGCGCGACATCGAGCGGCTCAACCCGAACGCCGGACCCGGTCAGGTCATCGCCGCGCTGCACGCCGACCAGTACGCCGTAGATCTCGGGGACAAGACGCTTCCCGCGACGGACATCTCGCTGTTCGAGAACGGGCGGCAGACCGACGGCTGGCAGGACGTCGAGTTCCCGACGTTCGGATCGACCCCCGTCCAGGTGACCGGCCCCGATGGATTCGACATCCACATCGGCCACACGCTCGCCGCGGTGCGCAGCGATCTGAACCGTGAGGGCTGGCGTCCCGAGCAGCGCGACTTCCTGCGCTGGGCGAACACCCATGGCGGAGACACGTGGCAGGTGTATCTGCAGCGCTCCGCGGAGACGCTCGGGAACTGGGTCCAGGCTGCGGGGCAGAAGCTCGATGGCGAGGAAGTCACAGCGCCGCTCACGCCCCACTGGCCCAAAGACGAGACACTCGCCGCGCCAGACCAGCGCCGCGGCAACACCGTCGGCACGTGGCTGTCGGACTTCTACCGCGACCCTGCCAACGAGGACGTTCCGCTCTCGCGCGCGCTGCGCGAGGTGTTCCGTCGCGTCGCCGTCGAACCCATCGACCGCGACGGCGGCACGGGCGGCGACTGAAGTCGTCGCTGCTCGTCCGCGCGCACTCAGGACCTTCGGCCCCTTGCCTCCGGCAGCTTCGAGGCGCACCATGGTGGCAAACCGGATAATGGCGTCCGGTTGTCAGACCCGGGAGGAATCGTGACCGAATTCGACCACACCTATGACGTCGTCGTCGTCGGCTCGGGAGCCGGCGCCTTCGCCACCGCCCTCGGCGCCGCCGACGGAGGGCTGTCGGTGCTGATGCTGGAATCCACCGACAAGTGGGGCGGCAACTCCGCGATGTCGGGCGGCGGACTGTGGCTGCCGAACAACCCGCTGATGCAGCGCGACGGCGCGAGCGACTCCCGCGACGAGGCGCTCGCGTACATGGAGGAGACGATCGGCGAGATCGGTCGCAGCACATCGCGCGAACGCAAGGAGGCGTTCGTCGACGGCGTGGCCGACCTCGTCCTCACCTCCGAGAAGCACGGCATCCGCTTCGCGCGCGCCACCGACTACCCCGACTACTACCCCGAACTGCCCGGCGGGAAGATCGGGCGCGCGGTCGAGCCCGCACCATACGACCGCCGTCGCATCGGGGAGTGGTGGTCCTCGAGCACCGCGATGATGCCGCTGCCGGCCAAGACCGACGACTTCTGGCTGCTGGGGCGCGCGTGGTCGACCTCGAGCGGCTTCGCCCGGGGCACCCAGCTGGCGATGCGCACGGCCTTCGGGCTGCTGCGCGGCAAGTTCCTCGTCGGCATGGGCGCGGCCCTCGGCACCGCGTACCTCGACGCCGTGGTGCAGCGGCTCGGCGTTCCGCTGTGGCTGAACTCGCCGGCCGAAGAACTGATCGTCGAGGACGACCGCGTCGTCGGCATCCGCGTCACCCACGATGGAGACTCGCTCGCGATCGGGGCGACCACGGGCGTCATGCTGGCCGGAGGCGGCTTCGACCGCAACCGCGAGTGGCGGCAGAAGTTCCAGGGCGTCGACGGCGCGCCGTCGGGATGCCGCGGCGCTCTCGGGCATCCGATCGCGATGGCGGGGGCCGCCGGGGCGGCGCTCGAGCTCATGGACGATGCGTGGTGGGGAGCCTCCACGGCGGCGCCCGAGGGCGGCGAGCCCTCGTTCCTCGTCAGCGAGCGGTCGGTGCCGTTCTCGATCATCGTCGACGGCAAGGGCGACCGGTTCGCGAACGAGTCCGAGTCGTACGTCGACATCGGCCACCGCATGCTCGCCCACGAAGGCGACGGCGTGTTCTGGCTCATCACCGACGCGCGTCACGCCCACCGCTACCTGCGCAGCTACGCGATGGATCCGCGCGTGACGAAGGCGATGGCCGAGCAGGGCCTGTCTCACCGGGCGGCATCCGTCGAGGAGCTCGCGACGGCCATCGGCATCGCACCGCAGCGGCTGCGCGCCACGATCGACCGTTTCAACGGGTTCGCCCGGACGGGGGTCGATGCCGACTTCGGCCGCGGCAAGTCCGCCTACGACCGCTACTACGGCGACCCCACGGTGCGGCCGAACCCGAACCTGGGGCCGCTCGAGAAGGCGCCGTTCGCGGCCGTGCACCTGGTCGCCGGCGATCTCGGCACCAAGGGCGGAGTGGTGACGGATGCCGACGCCCGCGCCCTGCGCGAGGACGGCACCGTGATCGACGGGCTCTACGCGACCGGCAACAACTCCGCCTCCGTCATGGGCCGCACCTACCCCGGCCCCGGCTCGACGATCGGCCCGGCGATGGTGTTCGGGATGCGCGCGGCGCGCGCGATGGCGCACGCGCGCGCCGAGGCGCTGAGCACCGCCCGCTGACCAGGCTCCTACCGGCGCAGCCCGCAGTCCCCCGGCGGCCCCTGCGCCGGTAGGTTTGCCGCATGGCAGCCGCGCCGTTCGACGCCCGCCCGCTGACCGAACCGGTCGATCGCGCCGCCGTGCGCGCGCACACCCGCAACCTGCGCGCGCTGGGGCAGGTCCCGACGAACCGGAATGTGTTCCTGATCGTCGTGATCGTGTTCATGGCGGTCGTCTTCGCGAACGTCTTCGGGTCGGTCATCGTCGCGGTGTTCGCGGCGGTGTTCGGCGCCCTCGGCGAGGGGCAGTGGTCGTTCGTGCCGTTCCTCGCCCTCGTGCCCGTGATCTTCGTCATCGCGGTGTTCGTCGCCGTCGGCGTGTTCGTCTTCCGCCGCATGCTGGGATCGGGCGAGAAGTGGTACCGGCTCGACCGCTTCGCGCGCGCCAACGGCATGTCGTACCGGCCGGTGCTCGCCTCGCCCCCGCTGCCGGGGATGATCTTCGGGCAGGGTCACTCGCGCCAGGCGCTGGACATGGTGCGCGGCGACCGCCCCCGCTTCGTCGAGTTCGCCAACTACCGGTACACGACCGGCTCGGGCAAGAACAGCACGACGCACGTGTGGGGCTACGTCGCCGTCAAGCTCGACGTGCCGCTGCCGCACATCGTGCTCGACGCGACGAGCAACAACACCCTCTTCGGCTCGAACCTGCCGTCGACGTTCGACCGTGCCCAGCGGCTGAGTCTCGAGGGCGACTTCGACCGGTACTTCGCGCTGTACTGCCCGCGCGGGTACGAGCGCGACGCGCTCTACCTGTTCACGCCCGACATCATGGCCCGCTTCATCGACAACGCCGCCGCCCTCGACGTCGAGATCGTCGACGACTGGCTGTTCCTCTACGCCAAGCGGGACTTCTCGACCCTCGACCCGGCGATGTGGGCGTGGCTGTTCTCGGTCGTGGGCGCGCTGCTCGACAAGCTCGAGCAGTGGGCGCGCTGGCGCGACGAACGACTGAGGGCGGATGCCGCCGCAGCGGCCCGTTCGGCGGCGGCATCCGCCCCCCTCGCCGCCGCGGGCGTCGACCCGGTGCCCGGCGGCCACGCGGCGGTGCCGTTCGAGACGCCGCTCGCGGCGCTGCGCCCGCCTCCGGGTGTCGCAGCCCCTGGCCGGCGACTGCGCAAGGGCGTGCCGTGGGTGGTGACCATCATCTTCGGCGGCATCATCGCGTTCTGGATCTTCACCCAGTTCGGCGGTTTCGCGCTGCTGTTCGGCGGCCTGTTCGGCGGGTTCTCGCCGTAGCGGCAGCCGTGCGTCCCGTTCGCCGGCACCGCCGTCGCGGGGTCACGCGGACGCGGGATCCTCCCTGCCGGAAACGAGCGGCCGCTCCGCCAGAATGCGGCGCGCCGGCAGGCCCTCGGGCGCCTCGCGGCGCACCCAGGCCGCGATCTTCTCGCGCACGAGAACGCGCAGGTCCCACAGGGCGCTGGAGTCCGCGGCGCTGACGGTGACGCGCACCTGCAGCACGCCGCCCGAGGCATCCGTCACCGCGATGCCCTTGCTCTTGCCGTCCCACAGGTCGGTGTCGTCCAGGATGCGGTCGAGCTCGGCGCGCATCTCGTCGACGTCGATGCGCCAGTCGAGGTCGAAGTACACCGTGCCCAGCAGCTCACGGCCGAGCTTCGTCCAGTTCTCGAACGGGGTGCTGGTGAAGTACGTGCACGGCAGCACGAGGGTGCGCTGATCCCACACCTGCATCACGACGTAGCTGAGCGTGATCTCGTTGATGCGGCCCCACTCGCCCTCGACGACCACGACGTCGCCGACGCGGATCGCCTCGTTGAAGGCGAGCTGCACGCCCGCGAACAGGTTGCCGAGCACCGACTGTGCGGCCAGGCCGGCGACGATGGAAGCGACGCCGGCGGATGCCAGCACGCTCGCCCCGAGGGCACGCACGCCGTCGAACGTCATGAGGATCGCGCCGACGGCGAAGACGACCAGCGTCGCGATGACGAGGCGCCGCACGATCTGCATCTGCGTCTGGATCTTGCGCGCCGATGCGTCGTCCTTCTCCATGATGTTGTACCGGCGCGCGCCGGAGTCCAGGAAGAACAGGAACAGCTGCGCGGCCAGCCACGTCACCGAGATGATGAGCAGGATCACGAAGAAGTGGATGATGCCGGTGATCCAGTCCTCGCCGATCGGCGCCACGACCGTCGAGATGATCAGCGCGAGCAGCAGCAGCGTGACGCGGAACGGCCACTTGGTGCGGGTGCTCAAAGCCTTCGGCCAGGTGTGACGGCGGCCGAGGATCGCGAGCACCACGGCGGCGACGATCGAGACGACGATCACGACGCCGACCAGGATCCCGAACACGATGCCCCATGCGCTCCACTGCTCCCACGGGTCGGCACTCGCCAGCAACTCGTCCACGGCTCTCCTTCTCGACGGCGTGGAGTCCACGGTAATGAGAAGTGTGGGGGGTGGCGCAAACCGGGGCCGCCGCGCGGCGCGAGCCGCTAGGCCGGCGCGCCGCCATAGTGGTCACTATGACGAGCGCCGAGACCACCGAAGCCCTCATCCGCCGCTACTTCGCGATCGTCGCCGACCTGGCCTCGTCCGAAGACGAGCTGCGAGCCGTGCTGCATCCGGATGCCGTGCTGCGCGAGCTGCCGAATCCCATCGCGCCGACGGGGCACGTTCGGGGTGTGGACGAGACGGTGGCGGGGTTCCTCGCCGGCAAGGAGCGCCTGACCGAACAGCGCATCGACGTTCTCGAGGTGCTGGTGGCAGGCGACCGCGCCGCCGTGCGGTCCGTGTGGCACGGCCGGCTCGGCGACACAGAGATCACCTCCCACATGGCCGGGTTCATCACGGTGCGTGACAACCGCATCGCAGCACACGACACCTACGACTGCTACGAGCCGTTCGCCCTCCCCGGCGCCTGAGCTCGGGGCCGGTCAGGCGGGCTCCTTCAGCCCGAAGTGCTCCAGCTCGACGTCGTCCAGCATCCGAGACCGGATGATGAACCGCATGCCGGTGGGGCCCTCGACGCTGAAGCCGGCGCCGCGGCCGGGGACGACGTCGATCGTGAGGTGCGTGTACTTCCAGTACTCGAACTGCGACTCCGACATGTAGACCTCGATCGGGTCGTCGAGGCCGACCTCGATCGTGCCGAGCATCACATCGCTCGGGCCGGTCATGAACATGCCGATCGGATAGCACATGGGGGCTGAGCCGTCGCAGCATCCGCCTGACTGGTGGAACATCAGCTTGCCGTGCTGGGCGGTCAGCTGCCGCAGCAGGGCTGCGGCGTCGTCCGTCACGGCGACGCGCGTGGGCGTGGGCATGGGGTCACCTTTCCAAGGGAGGGGTGTGCCGCAACGCAGGAGGAAAGGAGGTCCTGCGGCCGGATCCGCCGATCCACGGCCCGGATCTCCTGCGTTGCGGCACGGTGGCGGGCGCCTTCGCTGGGGACTGGGGCGCCCGCCGTGCTGTTTAGAAGAAGCCCATCGCGCCTTCGGCGTACGACACCAGCAGGTTCTTCGTCTGCTGGTAGTGGTCGAGCATCTTCAGGTGGTTCTCGCGGCCGATGCCGGACTGCTTGTACCCGCCGAACGCCGCGTGCGCGGGGTACTGGTGGTACGTGTTCGTCCAGACGCGGCCGGCCTCGATGGCGCGGCCGGCGCGGTAGGCGGTGTCTCCCGAGCGGCTCCAGACACCGGCGCCGAGGCCGTACAGCGTGTCGTTGGCGATGCCGATCGCGTCGTCGAAGTCGTCGAAGCTCGTGACCGAGACCACGGGCCCGAAGATCTCCTCCTGGAAGATCCGCATGTCGTTGGTGCCCTCGAACACCGTCGGGGCGACGTAGTACCCGCCCGACAGTTCGCCGCCGAGGTCGACCCGCTCGCCGCCGGCGAGCAGCTTCGCCCCGCCGTCCTTGCCGATCTGGATGTACGACAGGATCTTCTCGAGCTGGTCGTTCGACGCCTGCGCGCCGATCATCGTCTCGGGGTCGAGCGGATTGCCCTGCTTGATCTTCGCGACGCGGTCGAGGCCATCGCCGAGGAACTGGTCGTACACCGACCGCTGGATGAGCGCCCGCGACGGGCACGTGCAGACCTCGCCCTGGTTGAGCGCGAAGAACGTGAAGCCCTCGAGCGCCTTGTCGTAGTAGTCGTCGTTCGCGCGGCACACGTCCTCGAAGAACACGTTCGCGGACTTGCCCCCGAGCTCGAGCGTGACCGGGATCAGGTTCTGCGACGCGTACTGCATGATGAGGCGGCCCGTCGTGGTCTCACCCGTGAAGGCGACCTTGCGGATGCGCTTGTGCTGCGCGAGGGGCGCCCCCGCCTCGATGCCGAAGCCGTTGACGATGTTGATGACACCGGCCGGGATGAGGTCCTCGATCAGCTCCATCAGGAACAGGATCGACGCCGGCGTCTGCTCGGCGGGCTTGAGCACGACGCAGTTGCCCGCGGCGAGCGCGGGGGCGAGCTTCCACGTCGCCATGAGGATCGGGAAGTTCCACGGGATGATCTGGCCGACCACGCCGAGCGGCTCGTGGAAGTGGTACGCGATCGTGTCGCCGTCGATCTCGCTGAGCGAACCCTCCTGGGCGCGCAGCACGCCGGCGAAGTAGCGGAAGTGGTCGATCGCGAGCGGGATGTCGGCGGCGAGGGTCTCGCGCACCGGCTTGCCGTTCTCCCACGTCTCGGCGACGGCGATCTTCTCGAGGTTCTCCTCCATGCGGTCTGCGATCTTGTTGAGCATGATCGCCCGCTCGGCGGCGGTGGTGCGCTTGTAGGACTCGAACGCCTTCCACGCGACCTCGACGGCCCGGTCGATGTCCTCGACGGTGCCGCGGCCGACCTCGACGAACGGCTTGCCGGTGACGGGGGTGATGTTCTCGAAGTACTGGCCCTTGATCGGCTCGACCCACTCGCCGCCGATGAAGTGGCCGTAGCGGGAACGGTACTGGGCGACGCTGCCGCGCTCGCCCGGGGCGGCGTAGACGCTCGAGACGCCTTCTTCGACGATGGTCATTGCTGTCTCCTTCGACTGCGGCCGCGACGTCCGTCGTCGCGGGTGAGTTGCGTCGAAGCTAGGACGGGCAACGTTGCATCCGGTTGCATCTACGTTGCAGCCTGGCCGCGCTGCCCCGCCGACGTGCGGATACCGCACAGCAGCGGATGCCGCGGGCGGCGGCATCCGCGACGGCGGTCAGTACGCGGCGTCGCGGAGCGCCTGGTCCACCGACCTGGTGAGCGAGCGGTACCGCTCCATTCCCGGGATGTCCTCGAGCAGCACGGCCTCGCCGTCGGAGTCGGCGAGGGGGATCTGCCAGTTCGGGTACTCCTTGTCGGTGCCCGGCTGATTCTGCACGCGACGCTCTCCCACGGCATCGACGAGCGAGACGCCCAGCAGCTGGCTGGGGGCCGCGACGAGGAAGAGGTGCAGTGCCTCGATGATCTGCTCCTCGGTGGCGCCCTCGGCGAGCAGTCCCCGCTCGCGCAGCGCCGACAGGACGGCCTCCTGCTCGCGGACCGCCTCGGCCCGCGCCTCTTCCACGGGCTGGTCGAGCAGCCCGAGGCGCTCGCGCAGATCCACGTGCTCGCCGGCGAGGTAGCCGGCGGTCGGCGGCAGGTCGTGGGTGTTGACCGTCGCCAGGAGCGCGGTGCGGTAGTGCTCGGGCGGCTTCGGGCGGTCGCCCTCCATCTCGAACCACAGCACCGACGTGCCGAGGATGTTGCGCTCGGACAGGTAGTCGCGAACCCACGGCTCGACCAGTCCCAGGTCCTCACCGATGATGACGGCGCCGGCGCGGTGCGCCTCGAGCGCGAGCACGCCGATCATGGCCTCGTGGTCGTACCGCACGTAGGTGCCGGCCGCCGGTCCCAGGCCGTCCGGGATCCACCACAGCCGGAAGAACCCGATGATGTGGTCGATGCGCAGCGCACCGGCGTGCTTCAGCAGGCCGCGGATCATGTCGCGCAGCGGCGCGTATCCGGCGCGAGCGAGCGCGCCCGGCAGCCACGGCGGCTGGCCCCACGTCTGGCCGAGCTGGTTGTACATGTCCGGCGGTGCGCCGACCGTGATCCCCGGGGCGTACATGTCACGCAGCGACAGGGCATCCGACCCCTTCGGGTGCACCCCCACCGCCAGGTCGTGCATCACGCCGATCCGCATGCCCGCGCCGAGCGCGGCGGCCTGCGCGGCCTCGGCCTGCTCCTGGGCGATCCACTGCAGCCACGTGTGGAAGGCGACGCGATCACCGAGGTCGATGCGCAGCTGCGCGACGAGCGGAGAGCGGATGTCCCAGGATTCCTCGGGCCGCTCGTCCACCTCGGCGTAGTGCTCCTCGAGCGCGCACCACAGCGCGAAGTCGGCCAGGTGCTCGCCGTGCTCGGAGACGAACGCGTCGAACGCGGCCTGGCGGGCGGCGGTGCGGGGCGCGGTGAACACGACCTCGAGGGCCGCGCGCTTGGCCGCCCACGCGGCGTCGCGGTCGACACGCTCGGGGTCGAGGTCGGATGCCGCGACCGTCGCGTGGGCCGCCGAGATGCGGGCACGGTCGGACGGGTCGAGGTAGGCGACCTCGCGGATGTCTTCGGGACGGATGTAGAGGGGGGCCACGAACCGGCGCGTCGCGGGCAGATACGGCGACGGCTCGATGGGCGGCACGACCTCGGCGGCGTGGATGGGGTTGACCAGCAGGAAGTCGGCACCCGATTCGGCCGCCACCGACGCGAGGTCGGCGAGGTCGGCGAAGTCGCCGAGGCCCCAGGACGCCCGCGAGCGCACCGAGTACAGCTGGGCCATGAGCCCCCACGCGCGGCCGCCGTGCCCGGGCCGCGACGGCGGCGGGGCCAGGCGCGTCGGCGTCACGACGAGGGTGCACGTCGCGGTGCGGTCGGCCGAGGCGCTGCCGTGCGGGATCTGCTGGGCGTATAGCTCGTGCCAGCCGAGCGGCAGATCGCCCGGAACCGGAATGTGGAGACGCCATACGATCTCGCCGTCGACGACGCGCGCCTGCGGCTGCTGACCCGGGATCGCGACGTCGCGCCACGACCCGTCCTCGAGCTTCACCTGCAGCCGGACGTCGTGGCCGTCCTGCACGTTGACGACGACCTCGCCCGAGCCCTGCCGGACGACCAGCGACGGGGGCAGGAACTCCCACCACGCGGCATCCGCCATCTCATCGAGGACCGCCTGGGGGTCGGCGTCGGTGTCCACGCCCATCGCCGCGAGCACCGCCCGCAGGGTCGTGGCGGGAACCTGCACGTGCTGGCCGAAGAACGACCAGTACGACGTGGCGATGCCGTGGGCCTCGGCGAGCTCTGTCAGCGCCGGCGTGGGTGTGTCGTCGGTGCCGCTGTGGTCGGTCATGCGTCCTCCCCCGTCATGCCGATCCTGCCAGGAATCGCGGTGTTCCGGCGAACACGAGAGAAGGACGCCGCGGCCGAAGCCGCGACGTCCTTCCATTCCCCCCGAGTCTGTGGTGTCAGCTGCACCGGTGGGCGGCGGCGATCCCGTTCACCACGAAGTTCTTGGCTCCGCCGACCGACCCCGTGACGTGGCCCGCATCGCGGGCCGCCGACACGAGCTGGCCGTAGCTGGCGCCGCATCCGTCGTTGATCTGCTTTCCATAGCCCGCGGCCGAGGCGGCGGCCGGGGCGGCGAGTGCGGCGCCGACGACGAGAGCCCCGCCGGCGAGTGCTGCAGCGATCTTCCTGCGCATGTCATTCTCCTGTGGATTACGAAGCACCTCGATGTGCTTCGCTAGGAAAACTAGCTAATTATCACTAGTCTGTCTAGCAATTCCTATTCATGAGAATGATTTTCAGTCGGGCTGCTCCTCCTTGGCCTGGAGCTGCTCGAGCTTTGCGACGAGGGCCGCGCGCTTCGGCGACCGCGGGGGCAGCATCCCCAGGCACAGCCTCAGCAGCTCCTCGTCCTCGGCGCCCGCGTCGGTGTCGGCGTACGCCAGCAGCACGTCGACCGACGCCTCGGCCATGAGTCCCTCGCGCAGAGTCATGCGCGCGGTCTCGCGCAGCTCCTCGACCCCCGGCGCGACCGAATCCGGCAGCACATCGCCGCGGTAGGCGGCGAGGGCGACGCGGTGGGCCCCGCGGTCCAGGAGCGACATCACCTGCTGCACGTCGGTCTCCACGTCGGTGGTGAGACGGTAGGGGCGGGATGCCGGCACCAGCGCGGGCGCCGACCGCTCGAGCACCTTGCGCAGCCGCACCATCTCGGGGCGCAGCGTGTCGGCGGCATCCGCCCCGCCGTAGACGAGTTCACCGAGCCGTTCGGCGGACAGTCCCTGGCGGTGCGTGGCGAGCATGAGCAGGATCTCGGCATGGCGCGTCGACAGCTCATGGACCCGCTCTCCATCGCTGCCTGCGACGTCGAGGAGCCCCCGGTCGCGGCCGAGAACGCGCAGTGTCACCCGCGCCGTGTCGCGCGGCGGCGGGGACCGGCGCGGGCGCGGCGGGGCTTCGGCCCGCTCGCGCAGCCGCGAGACCATCAGCTCACCCTCGATCGCGCGGGCGGTCGCGTCCACGAGCAGCTGCGCCTGCGCCGACACCGCCTCGGTGCCGCCCGTGACGTCAATGACGCCCAGGATGCGGCGGGTCTCGGGGTCGTGGACCGGAGCGGCCGTGCACGACCACGGCTGCACGAGCCGGTTGAAGTGCTCGGCCCCGTGGATCTGCACGGATCGGTCCAGACGCAGCGCGGTTCCCGGGGCGGCCGTGCCGACCGCCTCTTCGGACCAGTTCGCGCCCTCGACGAAGCCCATCGCGCCGGTGAGCGAGCGGATGCTGCGGTCCCCCTCGATCCACAGCAGGCGGCCGGCGGCATCCCCCACCGCCACGACCACGCCCGAGTCGTCCTCTTCGCCGGGCAGCAGGAGTCCGCGCACCATGTCCATCACACCGGAGAGCGGGTGAGCGCGGCGGTACTCCTCGAGGTCGGCCGCGCTGAGGTCGAGCGGGGGGAGCGACTCGGCGCCGACGAGATCCGCGAGGGCGCGGGTCCAGGATTCGCGGACCAGCGGGCGCACATCCCGCAGACGCTGGTCCGCGGGATTGCCGGCGAGGATCTCCTCGTGGGCGCGCTCGATCATCAGGCGGGACGTCTCGGGTGAGACATCACGTCTCGACGACCACGGCGATGACATGCGGCTCCGATCGACTCTGGCGGGAGCGTGGATCAAGTGTAGGCCGGATCGGACCGGGCGATGCAGGAGGGGACGTCCTGCGCCGGGCGCTCACCCGTTCATGTTGGCTTCGAGCATCTCGGGGTACACCTTGTACAGCGCCTGCGGCTCGGCTTCCATCCGTGTCTGCAGCGCGAGCAGGTCGGACAGGAAGGCGCGGAAGGCCGCGCGGCCCCTCCCGTCGAGCGCGAGATACGAGAAGTCCTGCATCATCGGCGAGCGCCGGATGTTGAGCCCGAAGTCGGCGTTGACCATCCGCTGGTAGACGTCCACCGGCTCGGGGGCGCCGTCGGTCCGGACCCGGATCGGCTCCACCTGGGTCCACAGCTGGTAGTTCCACAGCAGGGTGCCGTAGGCCTCGTGCTGGTAGGCGACGAGGTGGATGAGCGAGCCGATGAGACGGGATGCGGACTCCACCGTCCTCGCGTCACCGAGAACGCCCGCCCCGCCCGGGATCAGGCGGTCGAGCTCGGCGTACCAGCGCTGCACGTCGACGTCGGCGGCGAGCGCCGCGTCGTCGGGGTAGTAGGCGCGCAGGTAGCGCTCGGCGTGCGCGCGCATGACGTCGTGGTGGGCGAGCGAGTTGTCGAGGACGGGCACGTCGAGGCCGCGTCCGACGATGCCGCGCTTCTCGGCGTCCCGCTGCGGATCGACGACGATCGCGTCGAAGTCCCGGCAGGTGTCGTTGAACAGCCGCAGCAGCGATTCGCGCGTGAAGCTGAAGATCTCCTCGAAGTCGCCGCCCGCGCTGAGCTGGCCGACGGTGGTGACCCAGTTGCTGAACTGCGTGCGGAAGACATGCGGCCACAGCAGCCGCTTGAGCGGATGCGCTGCCGGCAGCGCGCTGCGCGTGGCGATCGAGAAGGCCGCCCCCGGCACGAGGTGCACCCAGTTGTAGTGGCGCACGAGCGAGGTGTGCGTCGTCGCGGCGCACAGCGCGAGCCCCACCGAGCGGTCCCAGTCGGCGTCCTCGGGTGTGACGGTGCCGAGCGCACTGTCGATCTCGACGGCGCGCAGTCGGTCGCCGTCCTGCACGAAGCTCACGTGCACGCCGAGGCGCACGAGACCCGGGTGCACGTCGTACTCGGCGAGCGAGCGCAGATCCCATTCGTACGTGTCGGGCCCCGTCGCGGTGACGTAGTGGGCGTAGGGGCTGGTGGTCGCCAGCAGACCGAGGTCGGGATCGCGGAACTCGTCGGGGAACTCCGGCGCCGGGAACAGCGCGCGGTGCGCCTCGGTGTACGCGCGGTCGAGGGCGGCACCGCGGTCGGCATCGACCGACGGGAGACCCGGGGCATTCGGTCCGAAGATGCGGAACAGTCGCTCCATCACGCTGTAGAAGCGCTGCGCCCGCAGGTCGTGCTCGTCTGTGGGGATGCGGTCGGCCACGAGGATCTCGTTGATCCCGATCCGCGGGAACCGGGTCGACAGCGGGACCCCGCGAACGACGGCCTCATCGCCACCCGGAACCGGGATGTCGACGACCTTCGCTCCGGCGAACTTGAGGGTCGCCAGTCGATTCCACATCCACCGTCGTGCTGTCCACATCTTCACCATGGACGGCATGCTATTGACGCTGTCGCCCGGGCGCCATGGTCAGGGCACACGACGGCAGCTGCGTCGGCCGGGTTGCGCGGTCGAACGACCCGCGAGCGTTCGTACGAGCGAAGGGGACTGTGACAGACTCGGGCGATGGCGACCGACCCGACGCGCGCCGAGCCGAGCCTGCCCCCGACGCGAAGGCGATCCGGCGGGGCTATCGGGCCGGGCGAGCCGGGGTCTGCCATGCGGTTCGCGTTCGCATGGCTTGCGCGTCGCACGACCGTCGCGACGTGGATCTTCGTCGCCGGTGCGATCGCCGGCTATGCATTCGGACTTGCCGTCGCCGCGCTCCAGCCCCCTCTGGCGACGCTCCTCGGGCTCGCCACGGGGGCGGCGGTCGCAGCCGTGTTCGCGGTGTGGGGCTTCGTCGAATCGTGGCGCACGCACCGTCGCTGGCGCCGTCTCGCCGAGTGGGCGGACGATCGCGGGTGGAGGGCCGCCTTCGCCGTCGCCAAGCGGCCGGCATCCGACATCATCGGGCTGCGCGGGGCTCGGGGCCGATCCACGCACCTCGTGGACCCCGACACGGGGATCCGGGTCGGCGATTGGGAGTACGCGCGCGAGTGGTCCACCCGGGGCGGCTGGACGGCTCACACATGGGGGTACATCGAGATCCCGCTCAAGGCGCCTGTGCCTCACATCGTCGTGGATTCCCGCCGCAATCGACGCTCTCTGGCCGTTCGCGCGGGCGCCGACCTGGTACCGGATCAGGTTCTCTCGCTCGAGGGAGACTTCGACGACCACTTCACGGTCTACTGCCCCGCCGGCTATGAGACGGACGCACTCTACTTCCTGAGTCCCGAGGTGATGGCCACGCTCATTGACACGGCGGCCGACTGGGACATCGAGTTCAACGACGACGCCATCGTGTTCTTCCGGCCCGGTTCCGTCCTCGCCGCGTCCGTGCACGGTCTCGACGATCTCGCCGCTCAGGCGGCCTTGTGGGAGCAGCGATCACGCCGGTGGGAGCACTGGCGCGACCACCGGCTCGGTGCTGTCCCGGTCATGGGCACGGACGGCACGCTCTCCCGTCCGCGAACACCTGTCGCCGAACCGGGGCGCACGCTCGAATCCAATCGCTGGTGGTGGGTGCTCCCGCTCGCGTTCGGTGGACTCATCGTCCTGCTCTACGCCTCTGTCGTGTCGGACATGATCACCGAATAGTCCCTGACCGGGGATTCACGGCTCTATCGGACTTGGTAGGATGTCCCCGTCATATTGACCGCCTCCGGCGCCAGGCCGACCGGAGGACCGTGCTTTCCGCAACCCGTCGATGCCAGGCCGATCGGCAGACATCATGCGGGAGGAAGCATGAGCACCCCTACGACAACACGCATCGATCGCGCTCGCATCGCCGAGCTGACCGCCCGCGAGGCCGCCCGCCTCGACGCCCGCACCGGGGCATCCGGTGAGATGTACAAGCGCGCCAGCGCGCACCTCGCCGGCGGTGTCGCGTCCAGCTACCAGCTGCGCGACCCGTGGCCGATCTACATCTCGCGCGGCTCGGGCCCCAAGGTCTGGGACGTCGACGGCAACGAGATGTGGGATTTCCACAACGGCTTCGGCTCGATGGTCCAGGGCCACGCGCACCCGGCCATCGGCGCCGCGATCGCCGAGCGCTACCCGATGGGCACGCACTTCGGGTGCCCGACCGAGGACGACGTCTTCGTCGCCGATGAGCTCGCCCGCCGCTTCGGCCTGCCCAAGTGGCGCTACACCAACTCGGGGTCCGAGGCGACGATGGACGCCATCCGCATCGCCCGCGCCCTCACCGGCCGCGACACCGTCATGAAGATCTTCGGCTCGTACCACGGCCACCACGACACCGTCATGGTGTCGATCGGCGTCGAGTACGACAAGATCGGCGACCGCGAGAACCTCGCGTCGCTCGCCTACGGCGCCGGCATCCCGCAGTCGGTCGTCGACATGACTGTCGCGGTGCCCTTCAACGACGCCGGCGCCATGGAGCGCCGCATCGAGCGCCTCGCCGCCGAGGGCCGCAAGCCCGCGTGCGTCATCATGGAGGCCGCCATGATGAACCTGGGCGTCGTCCTGCCCGAGCCCGGCTATCTCGAGGCCGTCCGCGAGATCACCCGCAAGCACGGCATCGTGCTCATCTTCGACGAGGTCAAGACGGGCCTCGCGATCGCCGCGGGCGGCGCGACCGAGAAGTTCGGCGTCACGCCCGACATGGTCACCATGGCCAAGGTGCTCGGCGGCGGCCTGCCCTCGGGCGCCATCGGCGGCACCGAAGAGGTCATGTCGGTCGTCGAGGACGGCTCGGTCTACCAGGTCGGCACCTACAACGGGAACCCGCTGTCGATGGTCGCCGCGCGGGCTTCGCTCGAGCAGGTGCTCACGCCCGAGGCGTACGCACACCTCGGCCACCTGAACGACCGCATCGTGAGCGGCTGCCAGGACGTCGTCGACCGCTACGAGCTGCCCGGCTACGCGCTCGGCATCGGCTCGAAGGGCTGCGTGACGTTCTCGACCACCAAGGTCGTCGACTACGAGTCGTTCAAGGAGAACCAGGATGCCGACCTCGCGAACCTCGCGTGGCTGTTCAACCTCAACCGCGGCATCTTCATGACGCCCGGTCGCGAGGAGGAGTGGACGCTGTCGGTCACCCACACCGACGAGGCGATCGACGCCTACGTCGCGGTGTTCGAGGAGCTGGCTTCGGAGCTCACGAAGTAGTCGCATCCGAACGGACCGCGGTCGCCCTCCGGGGCGGCCGCGGTTCATCGTCTCAGGCGCGGGCGGCCCACCACTCCCTCAGGCGTCGCTCGGCCTCGTCCGCTCCGACGATGCCTTCGTCGAGGCGGATGTCGAGGAGGAACCGGTAGGCCTCGCCCACCTCGCGGCCGGGAGCGATACCGAGGACCTCCTGGATGCGGTTGCCGTCGAGCTCGGGACGCATGGCGTCGAGCTGCTCCTGGGCGTCGAGCTCGGCGATGCGCGCTTCGATGTCGTCGTACGCCTTGCGCAGCCGGTTCGCCTTGCGCTTGTTGCGCGTGGTGACGTCGGCGCGGGTCAGGATGTGCAGGCGCTCGAGTTCGTCGCCGGCGTCTCGCACGTACCGCCGCACCGCCGAATCCGTCCACGCGCCCTCGGCGTAGCCGAAGAAGCGCAGGTGCAGTTCGATCAGTCGCGCGACGACCTTGGTCGTGTCGGCGTCGAACCGCAGCGCGTTCAGGCGCTTGCGCGCCATGCGGGCGCCCTTGATGTCGTGGTGGTGGAAGGTCACGCCGCCGCCGGGCTCGAGCCGTCGCGTCGCGGGCTTGCCGATGTCGTGCAGCAGCGCCGCGAGCCGAAGCGGAACGTCGGGCGCCTCGCCCGGATGCCGCGAGTGCTCCAGTTCGATGGCCTGGTTCAGGACCGTGAGCGAGTGCTCGTAGACGTCCTTGTGGTGGTGGTGCTCGTCGACTTCGAGCCGGAGCGCGGGAACCTCGGGGAGGAACTCCTCGGCGAGGCCCGTCTCGACGAGGATGCGGATGCCGCGCACCGGGGCGGCGGTCTGCAGCATCCTCACCAGCTCGCCCTGGATCCGCTCGGGGCTCACGATGTCGAGCGTCCTGCGCAGCTCGATCATCGCCGCGAACGTGGCCTCGTCGATTTCGAAGCCCAGCTGCGATGTGAAGCGGGCGGCGCGCAGCATCCGCAGCGGATCGTCGCCGAAGCTCACGTGGGGGTCGGTCGGCGTCCGCAGGCGCCCGGCGAGCAGGTCCTCCACGCCGCCGGTCGGATCCACCAGCGCCTTGCCGGGCACGCGCAGCGCCATGGCGTTGACGGTGAAGTCGCGGCGCACGAGGTCGCCCTCGAGCGTGTCGCCGAACTCGACGGTGGGCTTGCGGGTGACCCCGTCGTAGCTGTCGGCCCGGTACGTCGTGATCTCCACCGTCTCGCCGGCCACCTTGGCGCCGATCGTGCCGAACGCGCGGCCGATGTCCCAGTGCGCCGAGGCGATCGGCTTCACGACCCGCAGGATGTCATCGGGCTGGGCGTCCGTGGTGAAGTCGAGGTCGTGCACGTCGCGACCCAGCAGAGCGTCGCGGACCGGACCGCCCACGATCGCGAGGTCGAAACCGGCGTCGGCGAAGGCGCGTGCGAGGGTCGAGACGACGGGAGACTCGGCGAGCGCGCCGAGGCGCGCGACGCCCTCGGCCATGTTGAGCATGGCGTCAAGCCTAATCGGGCGCCTCCCCGGACGTGATGGCGCCGAACGTGAGGAATCCCGTGAAGAGCAGCTCGCGCACGCGCGGCATCAGGTCGGCGCGCAGCTTGTCGACGCCGACGTCCAGCAGCTCGGCGATCGCGGCGATGAGCGCGCCGACGGTCAGATCGCCGTCGCTCGCGCCGACGAGTGCGGCCAGCGCCGGGTCGACCGACATCGATCGCGCGAATCCTGCGCCCTGACGCAGTTCGATCACGGACGGGTCCTCGTGGCCGGGCACGTGGTGCCGGGCCTCGGTGACATCGGGCGCGACGACGAGGACGGATGCGGCCAGGGCTTCGTCGTCGAGCTCACGCAGGCGGTCGTGGGCGTCGAGCGCGTCGGCGACGTGCGCGCCGAGACAGCCCGCGATGGCGTGCGTGAGGATCTCGTACCGCGCAAGCGTGGGAGCTCCCGCGGCCGGCCGCCGCAGCAGGATGTACCCGAACCCGATCGACGACACGTCGCGCGCGTCGAAGTCCTCCAGCCAGGCGTCGACGAGTGCGGTGTAGTCGGCTGAACCGGGGGCGGTGCCGCCATCGCGCACCCACAGCTCGGCGTACGCCAGGGGGTCGAGGGACTCGCGCTCCACGATCCATGCGTCCAGCGGAATATCCGCTGCCTCCACCCATTCGCGCACGCGGTCCAGCCCGGCACGCGCACCCTGCGTCTCCCAATTCCCGAGGAGCTGCGCCACGCCGCCCGGCTCGAGATGCGCTCCCACGCCGCGCACGAACGCCGCCACCAGGTCGTCTCCGGCCATGCCGCCGTCGCGGTACTCGTACGCCGGGACGCCGTCGATCCGCGGCGTGATGACGAACGGCGGGTTGGACACGATTCGGTCGAACCGCTCCCCGGCCACCGGGCCGAACAGGCTCCCCGCGCGCGTGTCGATGCCGTCGACGCCGTTGATCAGCGCGTTCATGCGCGTGAAGCGCAGCGCGTGCTCCGAGATGTCGGTCGCGACCACCTCACCGGCATCGTGCCGCGCACGGAGGGCCTGGATGCCGCAGCCCGTCCCCACATCGAGAGCTCGGCGCGCGGGCCGGGGCAGCTGGAGTCCGGCGAGGGTCAGTGATGCGCCGCCGACGCCCAGCACATGGTCTTCGGGCAGCTGTCCGCCCAGCGCCGCCTCGTCCAGGTCGCTCGCGATCCACCACATGCCGGCGCCGCGCTCGTCGGCGAACGACTGCGGCCGGATCAGGGCCGTGGGGACGAAGATGCCGTCGTCGATCTGCCCGAGTCCGAGAGCACCGAGCCCTGCCGCTGCAGTCCTCGGCAGCGCGGCGTCGACGCGCGCGACCGACTGCGGCAGTCCCAGGACGAGCAGGCGTGCGAGGACGGCGAGAGGATCATCGCGGCCCTCCAGTGCGCGCACCGCCGGGCTCCTCAGTCCGCGGCCGACCGCGTCATCGGCGATCGCACCCCACGCCTCGCGCACCGCCTCGGCCTGGAACCCCGCGTCGGTGAAGTCCGCCGCGAGGGATCGGCACAGCTCTGCATCCGGTTCTGGCAGCACGGATCCATTCAACCGCGGCGGCCGCTCGGCGTACACGCCGGTTCGGTTCCGTAGAATCGCACCTGATCGTGCGGTCCGGACATCGCACAAGAAGCGAACCCCCCTCCCATGACCGTGACCCCCTCGCCCCCGCGTGCCGCGCGTCGCCGCGCGCTCGCGGCGGCTGTGGTCTCGGCGGTGCTCGCCCTGTCGCCGCTGTCGGCCCTGTCCGCCTCGGCGGCGACCGCGACACCCGAACCCACGGATCCCGCCTCCGACGCGTCCGGTTCCATCGACCTCACGCTCGCCCCGGTCAGCAGCGGCATCCTCGAACCCGGCGACAGCCTGACCGTCACGATGAAGCTCGACAACGGCACGCCGAACGAGATCGCGAGTTCGCCGGTGGACCTCGCCATCGGCACGCGCCCGCTGTCGTCGCGCACCGCCCTGTCGTCGTGGCTCGCCGGCACCGCCGCGGCAGTTGCGACGACCGAGCTCGCCGGCACGACGCTGTCGGCCGCCGAGCCGCTGACATCGTCTGTCCGGAGCCTCACGGTCCCGGCCTCGGCCGTCGGCCTCCAGGACCTCGAACCCGGCGTGTACCCGCTCGTCGCGACGATCTCGACCGGCGACGTCGACGTGTCGTCGACGAGTGCGATCGTCGTTCCCGATCCCGACGCCGACGAGGTGGCGACCACGCTCGTGGTCCCGGTCACTGCCGGTCCCCGCTCGACGGGCCTGCTCTCCGCCGCCGACCTGACGTCCCTCACGGCGTTCGACGGTGCGCTGACGGCCCAGCTCACCGCGGTCCGCGGGACGACCGCCGTGCTCGCCATCGATCCCGCGATCCCCGCGTCGATCCGCGTTCTCGGGAATCAGGCGCCCGCGTCGGCGCTGGAGTGGCTCACGGAGCTTCTGGCCCTCCCGAACGAGCGCTTCGCTCTGCAGTTCGGCGACGCGGATCCGGGTGTTCAGCTCGCGGCGGGGCTGGCGGAGCCCCTCGCACCCCGCGCGCTCACCGCGTATCTGAACCCGGAGGACTTCGACGGCTTCATCGACGGGACCCAGCCCACCGCGATCCCGACACCTGAGCCGACCGAGACGGATGCCGCCGAGGCGGAGGAGACCGAAGCGGACCTGCCGTCCCTCGATGAGCTCCTCTCCATCGGCGACTCCCTCACCGACGTGTACTGGCCGGCCACGGACTCCGTCACCGGTGACACGGTCGCGGCCCTCGGCGCCCTCGGATCCGACGGGTCCGCCCTCACGATCGTGTCATCGCGCACCACGGCGGCCGGTTCGTCCGGCGGCGTGGTCGCCGCGCGGTCGGCGGCAGGTGAGGCTTCCGTCCTGGTGTACGACGCCGAATCCTCGGCGGAACTCAGCGCCGCGGCCGCCGCCGATGAGCCGATCGCCCGCAGCGCCTCCGTCGCGGCGGCGACGGCGCAGCTCGCCTTCGCCGCGGCCGGATCGAGCGCCCGGCCCATCGCGATCGCCCTCGACCGCGGCGCCCTGCCCACGCGCACCGGGGCGAGCATCGTGATGACCGCGATCGACGACGCTCCCGGAATCGCGCTGACGACGCTCGACGAGCTCTCGGCGTCCGCCGAACGCAGCGTCACGATCGCCCAGGCCGAGGTCGACCCGGTCCGCGTGGGCGACACCGAGCGTCTCCGCGACGGCGAGGCCGACGTCGCCCGGTTCGCCACCATCCTGGAGGACCGCAGCCTGCTGACCGGGCCCGAGCGCGCCGAGATCCTCCAGCTGCTGGGCACCGCGTGGACCGCTGACCCGGCTGCGGCGCACCTCGCCGTGACCGCCCACGGTGCAGAGGTCGCCGACACTCTCGACTCCGTGGGGCTCCTGCCGACAAGCGACATCACGCTCGCCGGGTCGACGGCGTCGCTGCGGTTCTGGGTGCGCAATGACCTGCCGTACCCGGTCGATGTGGTGCTGCTCACCTCGTCCGACAACCTGCGCCTCTCGGTGGATTCCGCGATCCCGGTCGCGGCGACGGCCAGCAGCAACACGCGCGTCGTCGTTCCGGTTCAGGCGCGCATCGGCAACGGCCAGGTCGCCCTGGAGCTCGAGCTGCGCAGCCCGTCGGGGATCTCGATCGGAACGGCGCAGACGGTCGAGGTCAACGTCCGCGCCGAGTGGGAAGGCGTCGGAATCGCCGTGCTCAGCGTCCTCGTCGCCGGGCTCGTGGTGATCGGCGCCGTGCGCACGGTGCTCCGCCTGCGCTCCCGGCGACGTCCCGCTGACGGTGAGCCGGATGCCGCCGGCGCGCACGCGCCCGAGGAAGCGGATGCCGCCGACGCGGGTGATCCGCAGGCATCGGATGCCGCGCCGGCGGGCTCCGCCGAGGATGGTCCGGGAGGCAGCGGATGAGCGGCATCGGGCGGGCGAGCGTCCTCATCGGCGCCGGCACGGTCGTCTCGCGGGTGACGGGACTGCTTCGCTCGGTCGTGCTCGTCGCGGCCATCGGGTCGGTCGGCAGCCGCGCGGGCGACGCGTTCGGCCTGGCGAATCAGCTGCCCAACATCGTCTACGCGATCATCTCGGCGGGTCTGCTCAGTGCCGTGGTGGTTCCGCAGATCGTCAAGGCGGCCGCACATTCGGACGGCGGCAGCGCCTTCGTGTCGAAGCTGTTCACCCTGGGCACGGTGGTGCTGCTGGCCACCGCCACCCTCGCGACGATCGGCGCACCCTGGCTCGTCCAGCTCTACGGCCCCGAGTTCGCCCCCGACCAGATCGCCCTGGCGACGGCCTTCGCTTACTGGTGTCTGCCGCAGATCCTGTTCTACGGGCTGTACGCGCTCGTCGGCGAGGCGCTGAACGCCCGTCGCGTGTACGGGCCGTTCACCTGGGCGCCGATCGTGAACAACATCGTCTCGATCGCGGGCTTCGTCGTGTTCATCGTCGTCTTCGGCGGCCCCGTCACCGAGGTGGCGGATTGGACACCCGGCATGATCGCCCTGCTCGCCGGCACCGCGACGGGCGGCATCGTGCTCCAGGCGATCGTGCTGCTGCTGTTCTGGCGCCGCGCGGACCTTCCGGTCCGCCCCGATTTCCGGTGGCGGGGCGTGGGACTCAACCACATCGGCCAGCTGGCGGGCTGGACCTTCCTCATGGTCATCGCCGGGCAGATCGCGGGACTCGTCCAGTCGCGCGTCCTGTCGGGCGCGTCCGGCAGCGGACCGGCGACGCTGGCGTCGCAGAACGCGTGGCTGCTGTTCATGCTCCCGTATTCGATCATCGTGCTCTCGATCGGAACGCCCTACTTCACACAGCTCAGCGAGCACGCGTCCGCCGGCCGCGACGACGAGGTTCGCGGCGACATCGCCCGCAGCATCCGCACGCTCGGCCTGTTCATCGTGGTCGCGACCGCGGCCCTCGCCGCGGCGGCGGTGCCGGCATCCCGCATCTTCACCAATTCGGCCGAGCAGGCGCACCAGGCGGCTCCGGTGCTGCTGTGCTTCCTCGTCTCGCTCATCCCCCTGTCGGTGCTGTTCGTGATCCAGCGCACGTTCTACGCCTACGACGACACGCGAACGCCCTTCTACTTCACCCTCGTCCAGGCCGCGCTGGTCATCGTCACCGCCCTCATCGCCTCGGCTGTCGCGCCGGTGGAGCAGCTCGCGGCGGCCATCGCCCTGGGCCAGTCCATCTCGAGCACCGTGCAGGTCGTCATCGCGACGTGGCTGCTCGACCGCCGCCTCGGCGGCATCGGCACCGCATCGTGGACGCTGGCGCTGGGACGTTTCGCCCTCGCAGCGATCCCCGCGGGCCTCGCGGGCTACGGCGGCTATCTGCTGCTCGGCGGTGACACCGGCTGGACCGTCTCGGGACCGCTGCTGGGCGCGGTCGGAGCGGGCATCATCGGGCTCGTCGTCCTCGCCGTGTACATCGGTCTTCTCGCCCTTCTGCGCGCACCCGAGCTGGGGCCGGCGTTGACGCTGGCTCGTCGTGTGCTTCCGCCTCGCGGCTGACTCGGAGAATCGCGGAATCTTCCGCGGTTACCATGTGTTCTGCACTGGGAACCAATCGAAAGGGGCGCTCGTGCGTCAGGTCATCATCATCGGATCCGGTCCCGCGGGCTACACGGCTGCCATCTACGCGGCGCGCGCGAACCTCAGCCCGCTCGTCGTCGCGAGCTCGGTCGAGGCCGGCGGCGAGCTGATGAACACCACCGAGGTCGAGAACTTCCCGGGCTTCCCCGAAGGCATCATGGGCCCCGAGCTCATGGCGAAGATGCAGGAGCAGGCCGAGAAGTTCGGCGCCGAGGTCCTCTACGACGATGTCGTCGAACTCGACGTGGACGGTCCGGTGAAGACCGTCAAGCTCGGCAGCGGTGACAGCCACTCCGCGGATGCGGTGGTCTTCGCCACGGGTTCCGCGCCGCGCAAGATCGGCATCGAGGGCGAACAGCGCCTGTCGGGCCGCGGCGTCTCGTACTGCGCGACGTGCGACGGCTTCTTCTTCCGCGAGAAGGTCATCGCGGTCGTGGGCGGCGGCGACTCGGCGATGGAAGAGGCGACGTTCCTGACCAAGTTCGCCTCGAAGGTGTACATCATCCACCGCCGCGACGAGCTGCGCGCCTCGAAGATCATGCAGGAGCGCGCGTTCAAGAACGACAAGATCGAGTTCGTGTGGAACAGCGCGGTCGTGGACGTGCTCGGCGACGACGCCGTCACCGGCGTCGTGCTCGAGAACACCGTCGACGGCACGCGTTCCGAGCTCGCGCTCGACGGCGTCTTCGTCGCGATCGGCAACGACCCGCGCACGCACCTCGTCCACGACAAGCTCGACCTGACCGCGGACGGCACGGTGTGGGTCGAGGGCCGCTCCTCTCGCACGTCGGTCGCCGGGGTCTTCGCTGCCGGCGACGTCGTCGACCCGACGTACCGCCAGGCCGTCACCGCCGCCGGCAGCGGCACGGTGGCCGCTCTCGACGTCGAGCACTACCTCGCATCTCTCGGCGAGGCGGGCGCGCCCGACCCGGAGGGCGACCAGATCGCGGATGCCGCCGCCGTCGTCGCGTGACGGCGTGACCCGGAACAAGCCGCTGCCAGCACACGTTCTCTCCCCGTACCGACTTCCCACTTCCTGAAGGAGACACCATGACCGCGAAGGACACCACCTCCGCCACCTGGACCGAAGACGTCCTGAACGCCGACGGGCCCGTCCTCGTCGACTTCTGGGCCGAGTGGTGCGGCCCGTGCCGTATGGTCTCGCCCGTGCTCGACCAGATCCAGACCGAGCACCCCGACAAGATCACGGTGTTCAAGCTCAACGTGGACGAGAACCCCGATCTCGCGCTCAAGTACCAGATCACGTCGATTCCGGCGATGAAGGTCTTCAACAAGGGCGAGGTCGAGACGACCATCATCGGCGCGAAGCCGAAGTTCGCCCTCGAGAAGGATCTCGCCGCCTACATCGGCTGATCCCTCGGTCTTCCGGAGCCCCGGTCGACGGTCCCCGCGCTCCGCGGGCGGCGGTCACCGGGGCTTCGTCGTCGGTCTGCCCGACGATCAGGACGCGTCGGCGCGGACCGTCGCGTCCCAGCGCCGATGCGTGTTCGGCTCGCCGAGCAGCCGCCACACCGCCGGCGTCAGGGGCGGGTAGTCGAGCGCGATCTGGCGAAGGACCCGGTAATGGCGGGCGCGGCTCGGCCGAACGCCGCCGTCGGCTTCGATGTTCTCGGCCCTCAGCAGGAATACGACGAGCTCGTCGACGCTCGGCAGATCGTCCATGAACTCCCACGGGTCCTCGCCCGCGCGCAGCCGCTCGGCGATCAGCGCGGCCAGCTCATCGCCGGCCTCGGCGCGCAGCAGTTCGAGGCTCGCTCGCCGCTGCGGCCGATCGTCGTTCGTCACCCATCAAGGGTACGACGCCGCGAGTTCCGCTCAGGCCGATCCGTAGCCGTTCTCCCCGACCTCCTCGAGGATCCGGTTGAGATCCTGAATGCTCGCGAAATCAATGCTGATCTGGCCTTTTCGTGCTCCGAGAGAGATCCGGACGCGCGTGTTGAGGCGGTCCCCCAAACGCGTCGCCACCTCGTCGAGGTACGCGCGCCGCGCTCCGGCCTGCGGCTTCACGCCGCTCGGCGTCTCAGCGTCCACGCTCTTCGCCGCGGCCTCGGCGGCACGCACCGACAAGTCCTCGTTGACGATCTTGTCGGCAAGCTTCTGCATCGCCTCGGCGGTGGGAAGCGACAGGATCGCGCGCGCGTGGCCCGCGGACAGGACGCCGGCGGCGACGCGCTGCTGAACAGGTACGGGGAGCTTCAGCAGGCGGATCGTGTTGCTGATCTGAGGACGCGAACGTCCGATCCGCCCGGCGAGCTCCTCCTGGGTGATGCCGAAGTCCTCGAGGAGCTGCTGATACGCCGATGCCTCTTCGAGCGGATTCAACTCCGAACGGTGGAGGTTCTCGAGCAGGGCGTCTCGCAGCAGGTGCTCGTCGGACGTGTCACGGACGATCGCCGGGATCGAGGTGAGCCCGGCCTCGCGAGCCGCGCGGGTGCGCCGCTCGCCCATGATGAGCTCATACTCGTCGCCGCCCTTCGCCCGAACGACGACGGGCTGCAGCACGCCGAACTCGCGCACGCTGTGGACGAGCTCCGCGAGATCGTCGGGATCGAAGTTGGTGCGCGGCTGACGGGGGTTCGGCACGATCGCGTGGGGGTCGATGTGCGCGAGTCGTGCGCCGGGGACCGCGACGAGTTCCTCGTGGACCTCATCCGCTGCTTCGACGACGGCGGTGCCCGCGGACGCCCCTGTCGCTTCTTCGGAGCCCCGGGGGAAGAAGACGTCCGCGGGGCGTCCCTCCGCCTGCTCGGTCGTCGGGATCAGCGCCCCGATCCCTCGTCCCAGACCTGTGCGCTTGGCCATCAGGACTCCTCTTCGCTCGTGTTCTCGTGGGAGCGGCGGACCATCTCGACCGCCGCCTCCTTGTATGCGATCGCGCCGGCCGAGTGGCCATCGTAGGAGATGACCGTCTGCCCGAAGCTCGGAGCCTCGGAGACACGCACCGATCGCGGGATGATCGTTTCGAGCACCTGGCTCGGGAAGTGTTCACGCACCTCATCGGCGACCTGCTGCGCGAGACGCGTGCGACCGTCGTACATGGTGAGCATGATCGTCGACAGCTCGAGTCCGTGGTTCAGGTGCTGCTGGATCATCGTCACCGTGCCGAGCAGCTGGCTCAGCCCCTCGAGGGCGTAGTACTCGCACTGGATGGGGATCAGAAGCTCGTTCGCGGCGGTGAACGCGTTGATCGTGAGCAGGCCCAGCGACGGCGGGCAGTCGATGAGGATGAAGTCGAGCCGCTCGTCCAGACCCTGCAGGT
Organism: Microbacterium thalassium; assembly: GCF_014208045.1. Taxonomy (NCBI): domain Bacteria; kingdom Bacillati; phylum Actinomycetota; class Actinomycetes; order Micrococcales; family Microbacteriaceae; genus Microbacterium; species Microbacterium thalassium. The sequence continues at coordinate 670,943 of NZ_JACHML010000001.1, read as the reverse complement.
AGTTCTCCAGCGCGGTGCGCAGTCGGTGCTCACGCGCGACCTGAGACACGAGCTCGATCTCGGCGCCGGCGAGGTGGATCGTGCTCGGCGCGCACAGCAGGTTCTCCGACTCGGGACTGGTCTGGATGATCTCGCTGATCGGCATCCCATCGATCAGCACGTCGTAGATGCTGGCGGTGTCGGCGCTGTGCGGCACCCCGAGGGCGGTCGACGCGTTCCCCTGCGGATCCAGATCGATCACGAGCACGCGAGCACCGAGTGCCGCCAACGCGGCCGCGATGTTGACGGTCGTGGTGGTCTTGCCCACGCCGCCCTTCTGGTTCGAGATGGTCAGGATGCGCGTACGCCCCGTGAACTCCACGTCGACACTGTCCAGAGCGCTGCGCCGAGCGGAAAGATCGGCGAGTTCGCGTGCAAGAGGGGTGTCGTCGAACGAGAAGGAGGTCGTCGCGTCCGTCTCGTCGGGTTGTTTCACGTGAAACACTCTCCCATTCGCACGGCGAAGAACAACGTGTTCCAGTTTAGTCGGCGCGGCCGACAGCCACCCCTCCGAAGCGGCGTTCCGGACCTTCCCGGAACCGGATCCGCCAGCGTCCCGCGCAAGCCAGACATTCCGCGGTCGTGCCCCGCCCACACGGGTGACGTCGGCCCCTGCATCGGCGGTCCTCCCGGGAACGTCCCTCCACAAGGCGGGGCCCGCTCGGGCAGCCGCCCCGGCATCCCGTGTTCAACGCTCCCCCTCGTCGACCCCGTGCGAGCGCGCTGCCGAAATTGTCGGTGTGCTCTTGGAGAATCTCCACCGGCGACCGCCCGGCTTCTCCGGGTGCCCCACGCCGCCCTCCCAACGCTCCGCCCACTCCCGTCCGGTGCACGCTGCATTCGCCTGGACCCTCGCGCCACGCGTTCGCCCGACCGCCCACGAGCATCCCTGCGCGCTCCGGCCGACCTCCGTTGCTCTGGCCGATGGTGTGCCCTCACGCTCACAGCCCGTTTCACGTGAAACACCCCCATCCATCGACGTTTCACGTGAAACAGCGTCGCTTTGGCACGTGCTGCGCACGCCCGAGGGTGCGCCGGTGCGTCCGCGCCAGAGCGTCCGAGTCCCTCAGCGCCTGTACCCCCCTGCGCGTGCGCGGGTATCTCGGCGACCCGGCACGACGTGCCCGCGCGCTTCTGGTGGTGGCGCGGGATGCATGCCCCCCCTTTCAGCAGTGCCGAGGTCGGCACGTCGCCCCGAACTCCCCCTCGGCGCGATGACCAGCAGCGCGGCGGATCGCATCAGATCCGCCAACGACACGCGAAGGGCTGGGCGCCCGTCGGATCCTCACGATCGAACCGTGCGGATCGCGGCGATGGTCATCGCGGCTCTGGACTCGCTGGTCACACCCCCGCCCCCTCTCCGTCGCCGCCGGCGGCGACCAGCTCCGGTACTCCCCGGAGGCGCAGTCAGACGACGCCGATCGCGGATCGGAGCGCTCGCGACGTCGCCGCTATCGGGATTCAAGCGACACCGATTCCTCGTCTGCCCTCCATCGACGAACTCGCCCCGGACGGCTCCCGTCGTCCCTGTGTTCATGTTTCACGTGAAACATCTGTGACGACGAGATTGACCCCCAACTGCCGCCACACACGCGCGCCCCGGTCGCCGGCGGCAGCACCCATCGACGATCGGGACGACCACGTCATCGGCTTCTCTTCCCCACTCCCACGTCAGCCGCCGACCCCGCGCGCACCGGGGTCTATCCCACCGCACATCGGGATGGGAGCCGCGTGCGTGGGCTCGACCTGCTCCCGCCTCGCCACCGGCGCGCCTGGGTGAGAGGACGCACACGCCATCGCACCGCAGACACGCGGGAGCTCCGCGCACTCCGCGTCTCAACCGTCCCCGACGCACCAGACCCCCAGAGCCCGGATCGCGGCCCCGGCCCACGCGTCGCGCTCGAATCACGCGATGTGGAGGCGACGCCTTCCGTGCTCGACCGCGCCCGCGACGGATGCCCAGGCGCAGCTCGCGACGCAGCTCCGCCGCTCGTTCGAATGCGCACGGCATGACCGGTCATGGACCGCGGGCGAATGTGAGGACGCGGGCGGACGTGCCGGCTTCTCGTGCTCTCTCTCACGCTGCCTTCGATGCGCAGGCGTGCGCCGCCTTTCGTCTCGAAGGACTCTCCAGGTGGATGGCGGGGCCTCACTGCTCACTCCTGATGACCCTGGTGGCGTCTGAAACAACCTCGCGCAACGAACGCGTGCCTGGCTCCCACTTCCCGCCGTACCGCCTGCGCTGCGCGGGTTCTCCGTGCGGGCACCGGGTCGCCTTCCAGGCACCGACCGTTTCACGTGAAACATCGCTGCACCGGTGGGCAGTCCCGCATTCTCCGCATGACAGGGATGCGGCATCACTCGTGAAGCTGCGGCTACGGATCAAGGAAGCGTGTCCTGCCCCCCGTATGCGAGCGCCGGCGCAGCCTCGGGTGCGTACCCCCCCTCACTACTGTCGAGTGCATGCCCACCGTGCCGTCGGCTACGTGGCGAGCAGCGGGGGTTGTCCGGACGTCCGACCCGGCCGGTGAGCGGACGCGGGCATACGATCCGTCACACCGCGATCCGTCACACCGCGATCCGCCGACCGGCAATCAGCCGGCATCGACCAGAACCGATGCCCGCCGCACGCTCATCGACGAGCGAACGTCGGTATCCCATGGCAACCGATCACATCGGTGCCCGCGCCGACGATGAACGGCGACGCGAGGCCCTCCACGTGTCGGTCCCCGCCCGAGCCGCACACCCGTTGTGACCATTGCGGGACGCACCACGCCATCGTGACGTACCGAGGGCTCGCATGCCTCGATGGAGTGATCGGCCGCATAGGTTTCACGTGAAACATCCCCTGCTGCCGGGCCGCGGCACAACAGGTCGCAGTTGCAGGAGCGACACGCGCACCACTCCGCTGGTACGACCGTCACCCTCGCTCACCGCGGACGACGCAGCGAAAGACCTGGACGATACGTCCGCGTTTCACGTGAAACGCGGTCCTAGGCCACACCCGGCGAACGCGCCCAGGCCGAGTCACCCGGACACCGGCGGGACAGAAGCCCGCACGGGACACGAGACGGGCGGTGGGACGTCAGTGGACGGTTGCGCGGAGCACCCGCGTCGGCTCGGCCAGCAGATCCTCGCCGACGATCTCGACACGGACGTCCGACAGACCGAACGTGCGGATCTGCTTCTGCGCCGATTCGATCTCGTTCGCGACCGAGACGCCCTTGAGCAGGATCAGCTCACCGCCGTCGCGAACCAGCGGCGCCGTGATCGGGATCAGCGTGCGCAGCGCACTGACCGCACGCGCGGTGACCGCGTCGAGGACCGGCCCCTCGGACCAGTCCTCCGCACGAGCGCGGAGGACCTCCACGTTCGACAGGCCGAGCTCGTCGACCTGCTCTGACAGCCACGCCACACGGCGCTCCATCGGCTCGATCAGCACGAACTCGACATCCGGGCGGGCGATGGCCAGCACCAGCCCCGGCAGGCCGGCACCCGAACCCACGTCTCCGACGCGGCCCGAGAAGAGCGGCGCGACCACCGCGCTGTTGAGAATGTGCCGCGACCACAGCCGCGGCGGCTCGAGCGGGCCGATGAGGCCGCGCTCTTCACCCTGCTCACCGAGCGCAGCCGCGAATGCGCGCGCTACCTCGATGCGATCGCCGAACACCTGCGCGGCGGCAGACGGCTCCTGCTCGATCTCGATCATCGGCGTTTCACGTGAAACATCGCGCGGGTCAACCGCGGCGGATCACCGTGTGTCGATCGGCGCCTTCGCCGTAGGACTCCGAGACGAAGCCTCGGCGGGAGACGACATCGTGAACCAGCTTGCGCTCATAGCTCGACATGGCCGGCAGCGATGCCTGCGAAGCACCGGCGTCCAGGCGCGCGATGGCTCGATCGACCAGTGCCTCGAGCTCCCGCTCGCGGGTGTCGCGCGAGCCGCCGATGTCGAGGATCAGCCGCGAGAATCGTCCGGTCTTGTTCTGGACGGCGATGCGGGTGAGCTCCTGCAGCGCCTGCACCGTCGTGGGATCCGACAGCGCGGCCACCGAGCTCTCGTCCTCGGCCTCGACCGACACATAGGCGCGACCTGCACGGACATCGAGGGCGAGGTCGCCGTCGATGTCTGCGATGTCGAGAAGGCCCTCGATGAAGTCCGCGGCGATGTCGCCTTCTTCCTCGAGCTGCTCGACGGTGGCCGGAACGCGGACCTCGCCGACGGCGCCGGCGCGAGCGGTTTCAGAAGTCATCGTGTCTCCGATTCGGGCGTACGGGTCAGGACGAGGCGCCAGAGGCGTCGCCGGCATCCGCGGGGTTCTTCGGGCCCTTCTGGGCCTGCTTCTTCGCGCGCTGCTTGCTCATCGGCTGCTGACGCTTGGGCTGGGCGGCCTTCGCCTTCTCGGCCTCCTCCAGCAGACGCTGCTGCTCGGCGACGTACTTCTCCATCGGCACGATCTTGCCCTGGGCGTCGAGCGCCTTGCCCTTGCGCGCCAGGCGCTCTTCGCGCGCCTTCGCGGCGTCCGAACCGGGCGTGGGCATCTCGCGGATGACGAGGAACTGCTGGCCCATGGTCCACAGGTTCGAGACGAACCAGTAGATGACGACACCGAGCGGGAAGAACACTCCCGAGAACACGAACGCGAACGGCAGGACGTACAGCATGATCTTCTGCATCTGGTACGCCTGGCCGGTCTTGGCCTCGGGGGACAGGTTCTTCGAGATGATCTGCAGCTGGGTGAAGAACTGCGACGCGATCATCAGCACCACCAGGGTGACAAGGATGACGATCGCCGCGGTGTTCTGACTGTTGACCGCGTCGATGAGCGTCTCGTGCAGCGACGCGACGCCGAAGAGCTTCGCGTCGTAGAACTCCTGCGTCAGCTCGGCGTTGAGGAGGCCGACACCGCCGATTCCCGCAGCGGCGTGCTTGCTGACGTCGTTCAGCACGCTGAACAGCGCGAAGAAGATCGGCATCTGCACGAGCAGCGGCAGGCAGCTCGAGACCGGCGTCGTACCGTGCTTCTTGTACAGCGCCATCGTCTCGCGGCTCATCGCCTCGCGGGAGAGCTGATCGCGCTTGCCCTTGTACTTCTCCTGGATTTTCCGCAGTTCAGGAGCGATTTCCATCATCTTGCGCTGGCTCTTGATCTGGCGCACGAAGAGGGGGATCAGAGCAGCGCGGACGACCACGACGAGGCCGACGATCGACAGCACCCAGGTGAGTCCCTCGGCCGGCGGCATCCCGATCGCCGTCAGCAGCCAGTGCCACGCGACGAGAACGGCTTCGACCGCCCACTTGAGCGGCCACAGGATGAAGCCGAACAGATCGAAGCCACCCGACGCGTCCGCGGCGGGGGTGGTGGAAGCGAGGAAGAGATCCATGTGGAGGATCAGTCCTTTCCGGGGGGAACGGGGACGACGAACCCGTGGCGGGTGAGTCCATGGCGGAACGACGGGTGGAGCGCGACATCGTCGACGCCGCCCTCCGCCCAGGGGTGACAGCGGGCGAGACGCGCGGCGGTCAGCGCCACGCCCTTCGTGAGGCCGTGCTGCTGCACCGCGCCGACGGCGTAGGCAGAGCACGATGGATAGTACTTGCACACGTCCCCATACGTGTGCGAGATGGTGGCGCGGTAGGCGTGCAGCAGCAGCAGTCCGGCGTTCCGGGGGAGAAGGGGAACGGCACGGACGACGCCGGCGGGATCCAGACGCGCGTCACCGAGCGCGTACGCGGGCAGGACGCTCACGCCGCCCTCCGGGCCAGACACCGCGAGACCTCGTCGCGGAGATCGTGGAAGGAGGCGGTGGCCGCCGCGGGCAGAGCGCGGATGACGATGTCGCCGCCCGGACGGATGTCCGTCAGCGACTCGGCGCAGACAGCCTTCAGCCGTCGGCGCACAGTGTTGCGCACGACGGCTGAACCGACTTGACGACTCACGATGAAGCCGAACCTCGAAGGTCGATCCGACTCGCCCGCCACCACATACGTGACCGTGTGCGCGCCCGCGCAACGACGGCCCCGACGGACGACGGCCTTGTAATCCGCACCGCGGGTGAGCCGGTTCGGCCTCGAGAGCACCGCTCGGGTCAGGCCGAGAGCTCGGTGCGGCCCTTGGCGCGGCGAGCCGACAGGATCGAGCGGCCGGCACGCGTGCGCATGCGGGCGCGGAAACCGTGCTTCTTGGCGCGACGGCGGTTGTTGGGCTGGAAAGTGCGCTTGCTCATGGGGAAATCACTTCCGGGTCAGGTGTCCTCGGGACGCTCAGACCGGGGACGACGAATACAGGGACCGCCCGAAACGGGCATAAGTCAACCGATTAAGGCTACGTCGAGACGCGCCAGAACTCAAACCGAGCGAGCGCAACGCGGCATCCTCTCATCTTCGGACGGATCCCACACGGATCGACACACCTGACACACAGAGTGGAGTTGCCCCCGCACGGGGACGTGACTAGCGTGGCTCCGGCAGTTATCCACAGGTTCATGAGGAGTTTCCCTCACAGCCCTGTGGCGCATCATCGACCCGGGGGGGGTTCATGTCATCTCACGAAGCTCCGGACGTCCCGGTGTGGTCCGCCGTGCTCGGCCGGCTCACCGACGACGACCGCATCACGCCGCAGCTCCACGGCTTCCTCAATCTGGCCGTGGCACAGGGCGTGATGGGCGGAACCCTCTATCTCGACGTCCCGAACGATCTCACGGCGGCGCAGTTCACCAAGCGCATGCGCACGCCGATCATGGAGGCGCTCACGCACGTCGAGGCGGACGTCCCCGAGCCGGCTTCGAACTTCCGTGTGGTGGTCAACCCCGAGCTCGCCGACATGCACTTCACGGCGCCGATCACCATCACGTCCACAGATCCATCCACCGATTCATCCACAGGTACGGCCGCGCCCGACATCGCGCCCGTGATCGGTCGCCCCGCAATGGAGGACGCCGCGGATCCGGCGCCGGCGCCGTTCCGCACCGACACGAGACTGAATCCCAAGTACACGTTCGACAACTTCGTCATCGGGCAGTCGAACCGATTCGCCCACGCGGCCGCCGTCGCCGTCGCGGAGGCTCCGGCCAAGGCGTACAACCCGCTCTTCATCTACGGCGACTCGGGTCTGGGTAAGACGCACCTGCTGCACGCGATCGGCGACTACGCCCTGAGCCTCTACGCGGGGATCCGCGTGCGATACGTGTCGAGCGAGGAGTTCACCAACGACTTCATCAACTCGATCGCCAACAACCGCGGCTCCGCCTTCCAGGCGCGGTACCGCGATGTCGACATCCTCCTGATCGACGACATCCAGTTCCTGCAGGGACGTGCCGAGACGCAGGAGGCGTTCTTCCACACGTTCAACACGCTCCACGACCACGACAAGCAGGTCGTGATCACCAGCGACGTGCCGCCCAAGCACCTCACGGGCTTCGAGGACCGCATGCGCAGCCGGTTCGAGTGGGGCCTCATCACCGACGTGCAGGCGCCCGACCTCGAGACCCGCATCGCGATCCTCCGCAAGAAGGCCCAGAGCGAGCGCCTCCACATCCCCGACGAGGTTCTCGAGTACATCGCCGGCGCCGTGTCGAGCAACATCCGCGAGCTCGAAGGCGCGCTCATCCGCGTCTCGGCGTTCGCGAGTCTGAACCGTTCCAACCTCGATATGTCCCTCGCGCAGACGGTGCTCCGCGACATCGTCGACCAGGACGACGCGAACGTCATCTCGCCGACGGACATCATCAGCGCGACCGCGCAGTACTTCAAGCTCACGGTCGACGATCTGTACGGCTCGAGCAGGTCGCAGTCGGTCGCGACGGCGCGTCAGATCGCGATGTACCTGTGCCGAGAGCGCACGAGCCTGTCGCTGCCGAAGATCGGCCAGCTGTTCGGCAACCGCGATCACACGACGGTCATGTACGCGTACAAGAAGATCAGCGACCTCATGAAGGAGCGCCGCTCGATCTACAACCAGGTCTCGGAGATCACCGCCCAGCTCGGTCGCAACGGGCGCTGACGACCGGCTCATTCCCGAACGCGCACTTGACACAGCCTTCGCGCGGGGCCATCATTCTCGTTCTTCACAGTGTGGAAAACCTGTGGATAACTTTCGGCCCCTGGGCAAACCTGTGAGCGGACGACCCGAAACCTGTGGAATCCGACGGACAGCGCGCGATCCGCATCCTGACGCTCCACGACGCCATCCGCAGCCCGTCCACAAATCACACCGATGTGGTTCCCGGTCCCCGACAGGGATCGCTCGAGTTGTCCACAGTTTCCACAGCTGTTAACAACATGACAGAGAGAAAGAGATTCAGGGCCGGACGATCACCTCGGAGCCGAGGGAACCGACGGACGGACCCTCGCGACGCCCGGGCACTGGCGCCGAGCGCGCGGACCACTAGCATGAGAGAGCCCAACCCGCGCAAGAGGGAGCGTTCGTGAAGTTCCACGTCAACCGCGATGTGTTCAGCGAAGCAGTGTCGTTCGTCGTCAAGCTTCTGCCCCAGCGGAACCCGCAGCCCATCCTGGCGGGCGTGCTCATCCAGGCGACGGACGAAGGTCTGTCGCTCGCAGCGTTCGACTACGAGGCGTCGGCACGCACCACGATCGACGCCACGGTCGACGATCCGGGCACGATCCTCGTGCACGGACGCCTGCTGTCCGAGATCGCCAGCCGCCTGCCCAACGCCCCCATCCAGATCGAGGTCGATGAGGACGGCGGCATCCTGCTCACGTGCGGGTCGGCCCGCTTCACGCTGGCGTCGATGCCGGTGCAGGAGTACCCGGCCATCCCCGAGGTGACCGGCGAGTCCGGCCTCGTGCCGGCGGAGGACTTCGCGACGGCGATCGCCCAGGTCGCGTTCGCCGCCTCGCGCGACGACGTCACCCCGGTCCTGACGGGTGTGCAGCTCGAGGTGACCGGCACGAGCCTCAGCCTGGTGGCCACCGACCGCTACCGTGTCGCGCTGCGCGAGATCCCGTGGGACGGCGGCGACGGGGCCGGCGAGGCGACGACGGCGCTCGTCCCCGCGCGCACGCTCACCGAGGTCGGCAAGACGTTCGCCCATTCGGGGGACATCTCGATCTCGTTCTCGGGATCCGGCGACCGCGAGATCATCGCGTTCACCGCGGGCAACAAGACCGTGACGTCGCTGCTGATCAAGGGCAACTTCCCGCCCGTCCGCCGGCTGTTCCCCGAGCAGACGGATCACCACGCGGTCGTGGGCACCGCCGACCTCATCGAGGCCGTCCGCCGCGTTGCGCTCGTCCTCGACCGATCGGCGCCGCTGCGGTTCACCTTCGCGCTGGACAGCGTGTCGATGGACGCGTCGGGCTCGGAGCAGGCGCGCGCGACGGAATCCGTCGAGGCGCACCTCACCGGCGAAGACGTCACCCTCGGCCTCAATCCGCAGTACCTGCTCGAGTCGCTCGGCGCCGTCCGCAGCGAGTTCGTCCGGATCACGTTCACCTCGAGCGACAACGCGAACAAGCTCAGCCCGGTGCTCATCACGCCGCAGACCTCGGCCGACACCGCCGGCGAGCAGTCGTTCAAGTACCTGCTGCAGCCCAACCTGCTGCTGCGCTGACGTCGTACGCGGCCGACGTCCGCAGCCGTCACTAGGCTTGATCGGTGATCGTGGAGCACCTGAGTCTCGTCGACTTCCGCAACTATGCGGGGGCCGAGGTGACCCTCGGCCCCGGTCCCAATGTCTTCGTCGGACGAAACGGCCAGGGGAAGACCAACCTCGCCGAGGCGATCGGGTACTTCGCGACGCTCGGCTCTCACCGCGTCACGGCTGATGCCCCGATGGTGCGTGACGGGGCGGATGCCGCGATCGTGCGGGAGCGCCTCGCCCACGGCGACCGGCGCATCCAGCTCGAGGTGCAGATCAACCGGCAGGGCTCGAACAAGGCGCGCGTCAACGGCGCGGCCGTGAAGCCGGCTGAGCTGCCGCGCTACGCCCAGGTCGTGCTGTTCGCCCCCGAGGACCTTCAGATCGTGCGCGGCGACCCGTCCGCGCGGAGGCGCTTCGCCGATCAGCTGCTGATCCAGCGCTCTCCCCGGATGGCGGGTGTGCTCGCCGACTACGACCGCGTGCTGAAGCAGCGCACGGCCCTGCTGAAATCCGCGCGGGCACGGGGCCTGCGCGCGGACGCCCTGCCGACGCTCGATGTGTGGGACGACAAGCTGGTGGCGCTGGGCACCGAGGTGATCCAGGCGCGGCTGCAGCTCGCCTCGGAGCTCGCCGGCCCGCTGGCGGCGGCGTACGAGGCGATCGCCGGCGCCGACCACGATCCCCGCATCACGTGGGCGCTGTCGGTCGCGGGAGGAGACCCCGAGGAGAACCCGGAGGAGCCGGTGGCCGAGGCCGAGACCGCGCGGCTGGCCGACGCCTTCCGTGCGGCGCTCGCCGATCGGCGAGCGAGCGAGCTCGAGCGCGGCCTGACGCTCGTCGGCCCGCACCGCGACGACCTCCGCCTGATGCTGCGCGGGCTGCCGGTCAAGGGATACGCATCGCACGGCGAGTCGTGGTCGGTCGCCCTCGGCCTGCGGCTCGCATCCGCCGAGCTCCTGCGGGCCCAGTCGCGGCTGGGCGACCCGGTGCTGATCCTCGACGACGTCTTCGCCGAGCTCGATGCCGGCCGCCGAGCGCGCCTGGCGGAGCTCGTGTCCGACTACGAGCAGGTGATCGTCACGGCGGCCGTCGACTCCGACGTCCCGCAGGCGCTGCGCTCGCGCATGGTGCGCGTCGAGGCGGGGACGATCGCGGAGGCCGCCGATGACTGACGACGAGCGGGATGCCGAGTCCTCCGCGGACGCCGGAACGGTCCCCGAGACGATCGCGACGTACCTGCGGCTGCGGGGACTCGAGCCGTCTCCCCGCGCCTACCGTCGCCGTCGCCGCCGGCGCGGCGCCGACGACGACGAGAATCAGCCCTTCACCGGCGGCCGCGATCCGCACGGGCTCGGCGATGTCATCTCGAACCTCACCCGGGAGTCCGGCTGGGACCCGCAGCTGGCCCGCGAGGACGTCGTGCGCGCGTGGGACGAGGTGGCCGGCGAGGACACCGCGCGGCGCACGCGACCGGTCGCGTTCCACGACGGCGTCCTGACCGTCCAGGCCGACTCCACGGCGTGGGCGAAGCAGCTCCAGCTGATGCGCGCGCACATCCTCACGGAGATCATGCGGCGCTTCCCGGAGGCGGGCGTCGAGACGATACGTTTCATCGGACCGGACGTCCCCTCCTGGAAATGGGGTCCCAGAGCCATTCCAGGCCGCGGCCCGCGCGATACCTACGGTTGAGGCACGTCCGTACCTGCCCGAACAGATTTCATCGCCTCACAGGGCCGCAGAACCGCGTACAGCGGCATCCGCTTGATAGACTGTCGGCAACGCCGCCGACAGATGTGGAGCGCTCGAGAATATGACGTCCGTGAACCCCGACAGCGTTCCCGAGGACCCCGAAAAGCGATCCGCCGGAAGCGCACCCACCGAATACGGGGCAGACGCCATCCAGGTGCTCGAGGGCCTCGAGGCGGTCCGCAAGCGTCCCGGCATGTACATCGGCTCGACTGGCGAGCGGGGCCTTCACCACCTCGTGTACGAGATCGTCGACAACTCGGTCGACGAGGCGCTGGCGGGCTACTGCGACGCCATCGTGGTGACGATCCTCGCGGACGGCGGCGTGCGCGTGGTCGACAACGGCCGCGGGATCCCGGTCGACATGCACCGCACCGAGGGCAAGTCGACCGTCGAGGTCGTGCTGACCGTGCTGCACGCCGGCGGCAAGTTCGGCGGCGGCGGCTACGCCGTCTCGGGCGGTCTGCACGGCGTCGGATCATCGGTCGTCAATGCGCTCTCGTCGCGCCTCGAGGTCGAGGTCCGCCGCCAGGGTCACGTGTGGCGTCAGTCCTATCAGGGCGGCGGGATTCCGATCGCGCCGCTCGCGCAGGGCGAGACCAGCTCCGACACCGGAACGACGATCACCTTCTGGCCGGACGAGGGGATCTTCGACACCGTCGACTTCGACTACGACACCCTCCGCACGCGCTTCCAGCAGATGGCGTTCCTCAACAAGGGGCTGCGCATCGATCTGCGCGACGAGCGTGCCCTCGAGGTCCTCGACGCCGTCGAAGAGGCCGCCGAGCCCGAGGTCCGGCACGACAGCTTCCTGTACGAGCGGGGCCTGGTCGACTACGTCGGGTACCTCAACAAGGTGCGCCACGCGGATGCCGTCAACGACGAGATCATCGACTTCGAGTCCGAGGACACCGAGCGCAAGATCGCCATGGAGATGGCGATGCAGTGGACGACCTCGTACACCGAGAACGTCTTCACCTTCGCCAACACGATCAACACGCACGAGGGCGGCACGCACGAGGAGGGCTTCCGCGCCGCGCTCACGGCGCTCGTGAACCGCTACGCCCGCGCCAACAACCTGCTCAAGGACAAGGACGACAACCTCACCGGCGAGGACATCCGCGAGGGGCTCACCGCCGTCATCTCGGTGAAGCTGTCCGAGCCGCAGTTCGAGGGTCAGACCAAGACGAAGCTCGGAAACACCGAGGCCAAGGCGTTCGTGCAGAAGGTGGTCGGCGACCAGCTCGGCGACTGGTTCGACCGCAATCCCGCCCAGGCGAAGAACATCATCCGCAAGGCGATCGATGCGGCCTCGGCTCGTCTCGCCGCGCGCAAGGCGCGCGAGACCGCGCGACGCAAGAGCGTGTTCGAGTCGGCCGCGATGCCCGACAAGCTCAAGGACTGCACGAGCAAGGACCCCTCGATCAGCGAGATCTTCCTCGTCGAGGGCGACTCCGCCGGCGGTTCGGCCGTGCAGGGGCGCGATCCGCACACGCAGGCGATCCTGGCGCTGCGCGGCAAGATCCTCAACGTCGAGCGCGCGCGCCTGGACAAGGCGCTGTCGAACAAGGAAGTCCAGGCGATGATCCAGGCCTTCGGCACGGGGATCGGCGAGGACTTCGACATCGCGAAGGCCCGCTATCACAAGATCGTGCTGATGGCGGATGCCGACGTCGACGGCCAGCACATCACGACGCTGCTGCTGACGCTGCTGTTCCGCTACATGCGCGGGCTCATCGAGGCCGGCTTCGTGTACCTCGCACAGCCGCCCCTGTACCGCCTGAAGTGGTCGAACGCCCCGCACGAGTACGTCTTCAGCGATCGTGAGCGCGACGCGCTGCTCGCCGACGGCACCGCGAACGGCAAGCGCCTGCCCAAGGACTCCGGCGTGCAGCGCTACAAGGGTCTCGGCGAGATGAACGCCAAGGAGCTGTGGGAGACGACCATGGACGTCACCACGCGCACCCTCAAGCAGGTGACCATCGACGATGCCGCGGCGGCCGACGAGATCTTCTCGGTCCTCATGGGCGAAGACGTCGAGTCGCGGCGCGGCTTCATCCAGCGCAACGCGAAGGACGTGCGCTTCCTCGACATCTGAGCGGGCGCTGAAAGAACTGAGAACGAGAGCACATGGCTGACGAAGAACGTCCCGTCCCCGAGCACGACCACGGCCGCATCGACCAGGTCGACCTGCAGCTGGAGATGCAGCGCAGCTACCTCGATTACGCGATGGCGGTCATCATCGGCCGCGCGCTGCCGGACGTGCGCGACGGGCTCAAGCCCGTGCACCGCCGCGTCATCTACGGCATGTACGACGGCGGGTTCCGTCCCGACAAGTCGTTCTCGAAGTGCGCCCGCGTCGTCGGCGAGGTGATGGGGCAGTACCACCCGCACGGCGACACCGCGATCTACGACGCGCTCGTCCGCCTCGTGCAGCCGTGGTCGATGCGCTATCCGCTGGCCCTCGGCCAGGGCAACTTCGGCTCGCCCGGCAACATGGGCGCCGCCGCCCCCCGCTACACCGAGACGAAGATGGCTCCTCTCGCGCTCGAGATGGTGCGCGACATCGAAGAGGAGACCGTCGACTTCCAGGACAACTACGACGGTCAGACCCAGGAGCCGTCGGTCCTCCCCGCGCGCTTCCCGAACCTGCTCGTCAACGGCTCGGTTGGCATCGCCGTCGGCATGGCCACCAACATCCCCCCGCACAACCTCCGCGAGGTGTCGGCGGGTGCGCTGTGGGCGCTCGAGAACCCGGATGCGCCGCGCGACGAGCTCCTCGACGCGCTCATGGAGCGCATTCCGGGACCCGACTTCCCGACCGGGGCGCAGATCCTGGGCACCAAGGGCATCCGCGAGGCCTACCGCACCGGACGCGGGTCGATCACGATGCGCGCGGTGGTCTCGATCGAGGAGATCCAGGGCCGCACGTGCCTCGTGATCACCGAGCTGCCCTACCAGGTCAACCCCGACAATCTCGCGGTCAAGATCGGCGACCTCGCACGCGAGGGCAAGATCACCGGGATCGCCGACATCCGCGACGAGACCTCCGACCGCACCGGGCAGCGCCTCGTCGTGGTGCTCAAGCGCGACGCCGTCGCGAAGGTCGTGCTGAACAACCTGTACAAGCACACGCAGCTGCAGGAGAACTTCGGCGCGAACATGCTCGCGATCGTCGACGGCGTGCCGCGCACGCTGCCGCTCGACGCGTTCATCACGAACTGGCTCGACCACCAGATCGACGTCATCGTGCGCCGCACGACCTACCGCCTGCGCGAGGCCGAGAAGCGGATGCACATCCTGCGCGGCTACCTCAAGGCGCTCGACGCGCTCGACGAGGTCATCGCGCTCATCCGTCGTTCACCGACGGTCGACGACGCGCGCGAAGGGCTCAAAGAGCTCCTCGAGATCGACGACACGCAGGCCGATGCGATCCTCGCGATGCAGCTGCGACGCCTGGCGGCGCTCGAGCGTCAGAAGATCATCGACGAGGCCACCGAGCTCGAGGCGAAGATCGCAGACCTGAACGACATCCTCGCGACCCCTGCGCGTCAGCGCGGCATCGTGCGCGACGAGCTCACGGCGATCGTCGACCGGTACGGCGACGACCGGCGCACCCACATCCTGCACGGCTTCGACGGCGACGTGTCGATGGAGGACCTCATCGCCGAAGAAGAGGTCGTCGTCACCGTCACGCGGGACGGCTACATCAAGCGGACCCGCAGCGACAACTATCGCTCGCAGCACCGCGGCGGCAAGGGCGTCAAGGGCGCGCAGCTGCGCGCCGACGACGTCGTCGAGCACTTCTTCGTCACGACGACCCACCACTGGCTGCTCTACTTCACGACCAAGGGCCGCGTCTACCGCACGAAGGCGTACGAACTGCCCGAGGCCGGACGCGACGCCAAGGGTCAGCACGTCGCGAACCTCCTCGCGCTGCAGCCCGACGAGGAGATCGCCCAGGTCCTCGACATCCGCGACTACGACGTGGCGACCTACCTCGTCCTCGCCACCCGCGGCGGCCTGGTCAAGAAGACGCGCCTGACCGAGTACGACACCAACCGTCAGGGCGGCGTCATCGCGATCAAGCTCCGTGAGGGCGACGAGGTCGTCTCGGCGATGCTCGTCGACGAAGGCGACGACATCCTGCTGATCAGCCGGCTGGGCATGTCGCTGCGCTTCGAGGCGACCGACGAGGCGCTGCGTCCGATGGGCCGCTCGACCGAGGGCGTCAAGGGCATGTCGTTCCGAGACGGCGACAGCCTGCTGTCGGCGTCGGTCGCCGAGGACGATGCGTTCGTGTTCGTCGTGACCGAGGGCGGGTACGCCAAGCGCACCGAGGTGAGTCAGTACCGGATGCAGGGACGCGGCGGTCTGGGCATCAAGGTCGCCCGGCTCAACGACGATCGAGGCAGCCTCGCGGGGGGTCTGATCGTCGGCGAGGACGACGAGGTCCTGGTGGTTCTTGCCAGCGGCAAGGTGGTACGCTCTGCCGTGGCCGAGGTCCCCGCCAAGGGTCGAGACACCATGGGTGTCGTGTTCGCCCGTGCAGGAGACGATGATCGGATCATCGCGATCGCGCGCAACGGCGAGCGGAGCCTGGCCGACGCAGGCGACGATGCCGAGGCCCCGAGCGGTGCCCCCGACGCCGCCCCCGAGACCCCCGAAGAGAGTACTGACGCATGAGCACGGTAGCCGACAAGCTCGCGAAGAAGTCCAGTGCGCGCACGAACGCGAAGCAGGTTCGCCTGCGACTGGTCTACATCGACTTCTGGTCCGCCGTGAAGCTGTCCTTCCTCGCGGCGATCGCCATCGCCATCGTCACGGTCGTCTCGATCGTCATGGTGTTCCTCGTCATCCAGACGACCGGCCTCATCGATCAGGCGGACGAGTTCATCGGAAGCCTCACCGACGGCATCCTGGTCTCGGACTTCATCAGCTTCCCGCAGGTCGTGGCGTTCTCGGCGATCATGGCGATCCTCAACCTCATCGTCGTCACCGTCCTCGGTGCCGTCGTCGCCGGGATCTACAACCTCGCGGTCAAGGTGACCGGCGGTCTGCTGGTCGGATTCACGTCCAACTGACCCGTTCGACCGTCAGGCGACGGTCGTCCCGAGCAGCGTGCCGATGAGCCACGTGACTGCGAGGGCGAGCGCACCCCCGACCACGAGCCGGATCGCCGAGCGCCGGCGCCCCGAGCCGCCCACCTGGGCCGAGATCGTGCCCGTCAGAGCGAGGGCGACGATGACGGCGACGAAGGTGATCGGAACGCGCCACTCCGGCGGCGGCAGCAGGATCGCGAGCAGCGGCAGAAGCGCACCCAGCGTGAACGCGAGCGCCGAGGACAGCGCAGCGTGCCACGGATTGACCAGATCGTCCTGATCGATGTGCAACTCGACCTCGAGGTGCGCCGCGAGCGCGTCGTGCGCGGTCAGCTCCTCGGCCACCTGCCGGGCGGTATCGTGCGACAGTCCGCGCTGCCGGTACAGCTCGGTGAGCTCGTCGAGCTCCTCCGCGGGCATCTCCTCGAGCTCGCGCTTCTCCTTCGCGATGAGCGCGCGCTCGGAGTCGCGCTGGCTGCTCACCGACACGTACTCGCCGAGCGCCATCGAGATGGCGCCGCCGACGAGTCCGGCGATGCCGGCGAGCAGCAGCGCGGTGGAATCGGTCGTCGCGCCCGCGACGCCGACGACGAGAGCGGCGACCGAGACGATCCCGTCATTGGCGCCGAGGACGCCCGCACGCAGCCAGTTCAGCCGCTGGCTGACGTCGGTGCGATGCGGCTCGGCTTCGTGGAACGGCGCGGGTTCGGTCATGGGCTCAGTCAAGCAACGGCGTGTCTGCGCGGCAACGAAGGATCGCCTCCCCTCAGCCCTGCCCCGATTCGTGAATTCGGGAGAAGTCGGGTAAAGTCTTGGAGGTTGCAAGCGAACAGCGAGGCAACATCACGGGGCTATAGCTCAGGCGGTTAGAGCGCTTCACTGATAATGAAGAGGTCCCAGGTTCAAGTCCTGGTAGCCCCACTCCTTCGCCCCGGGGCCTTAGCTCAGTTGGTAGAGCGCCTGCTTTGCAAGCAGGATGTCAGGAGTTCGAATCTCCTAGGCTCCACATCAGGAAGACCTGCCCGACGGGCGGGTCTTCTGTCGTCTCACCGGTGTGCTCGCGATCCCGAGAGCGCTCACGCGCCGAAGCCGGGATCGCCGGCCTGTTCGACGAGGAAATGCCAGCCGAGCCACCACCTCCACACGGTCACAGCGATCCGCACCGAGCGATCCCCTCAATGCCCTCGGGTGAGCTTCGCGTTTCCGCGGCATCGCCGTCGGCGCTGCTCGATATGGTGAGCGCATGGATCTTCGCGTGGCGGCCTACGCCGTGATCGTCGACGCCGAAGACCGCCTCCTGCTGGCGCACTGGAACCAGAGCGGACGCAGCGGCTGGACGATGCCCGGCGGCGGACTCGAAGAAGGCGAGGACCCGGCGCGCGCCGTCATCCGCGAGGTGCGCGAAGAGACGGGCTACAAGGTGGCCGTCGACGATCTGCTCGGCATCCACTCCCGCGTGATCCCGGCCGGGCGCCGCATCACGGCGGGGACAGGGCGGCCGCTCCACACCCTGCGCATCGTGTATCGCGCACGCGTGACGGGCGGCAAGCTGCGTCACGAGATCGACGGCTCGACCGATCGTGCGGCATGGTTCGACATGGCGCACGTGCGCGGGCTGCAGAGGGTCAAGCTCGTCGACATCGCCCTCGAGATGGCGGGCTACGGAGCCTGACGACGGCTCAGCGAGCCGGCTCGGTGATGTCGGCGACCACGGCTCCGTATGACGCGATGAGGGCGTCGGCGTCGACGAAGAGGCTGTAGCCGTGCGCACCGGCGCCCATCGCGATCCGCTCGCCGACGATCTGCTCGTCCGCGTAGACCGGCCAGTCGGTCGAGCTGCCGATCGGCACGATCGTCCCCCGCTCGTAGCCGGTCGCCGCGAGGGCGCGATCGGGATCGGGCATCTGCAGCCGGTTGACTCCGACGACGGCGCGCAGCTTCGGCCACGAGATGACGCGATCACCGGGCACGAGCGCGAACAGGTACGTGTCGTCGGCGCGTTTGACCACGAGGGTCTTCACGATGCCGGACGGCGGGATGCCGAGCAGCTCGGCGGCCTCGGGCAGGCTCTTCGCCGCGGGGCGCTCGTGGAAGGCTACCTCGAGGCCCCGGTCGGCGGCGGCGGTTCTGACGCGATCGAGGGGATCAGGCATCCGGGGCGCGCAGCGGGTCGTCCGCGACCCACAGCTCGTCGTCGGCGCGCAGCGTCTGCCATGCCGCGTAGAGCACGCCGATCGCGGCGGCCGCGCCGAGGATGATGGCGATGACGCCTCCGGCGCCGATGCCCTTCTTCTTCGGGGCGGGCTCGATGACGCTCAGCTTGGCCGCGATCTTCTTGGCGGCATCCTTGGAGTACTTGTCGGCCTTCTTGGCATAGACCGCGCCCTCGGGCAGGGCGAAGCCCTTGCCGGCGGACAGGCGGTTGCGCGTGTCGTTCGCGGCGTCCCAGACCGACAGCGCGCTGCCGACGACGGCGCCCGCCGTCGGGACGATCTTGTCCTCGAGGACGTGCTTGGAGTACTTGGCGCTCTTGTCGACGTACGGCGCCGCATACTTGGCGTACCCGGCCTGCACCGAGGGAACGATCTGCTCACGGTTGTAGTTGCCGATCTGGCGACGGGCTTCGCGAGCAAGGTCTGCGGCCTCACCGGCCAGCACCTGCTGCGACTCCCACAGGTTGTTGGCCTGCTTCTGGAGCTTGTCGAGTTCCTTCTTGCGCTTGCGGCTGAGGCTCACGGTGCCCTCCCGGTAGATGGGGATGTCGTTGTCTTCATCTTGCCAGACCCTGCCCGCTCCGGGAGGGGTTGCGGGGAACTCTGCGAGAATGTATCCATGCCGATTCATACTGCTGTCGCCACATTCCACACCAACCACGGCGACATCGTCGTCAACCTCTTCGGTGATCACGCCCCCCGCACGGTCCAGAACTTCATCGGGCTCGCCGACGGCACAGGCACCTGGACCGACCCCGCCACCGGCAAGCCGGGCGAGGGCCCCCTCTACACCGACGTCATCTTCCACCGCATCATCTCGGGCTTCATGATCCAGGGCGGCGACCCGCTCGGTCAAGGCACGGGTGGCCCCGGCTACACGTTCGACGACGAGATCAACCCCGAGCTGACCTTCACAGAGCCCTACAAGCTCGCCATGGCGAACGCGGGCCTGCGTCGCAACGCGATCACGGGCAAGCCGGCCGGTACGAACGGATCCCAGTTCTTCATCACGGTCCCCGGGCAGGGCGGGCGCGGTCCCGAGTGGCTGCAGGGCAAGCACACGATCTTCGGCGAGGTCGCCGACGACGCCTCGAAGGCCGTCGTCGACGCCATCTGCGCGGTCCCGACCGCGGCGGGCGACCGCCCCGTCGAGCCGGTCGTGATCAGCTCGATCGACATCGCCGCGGTCTGATCCTCGCCGCCGCGTGACCACGGACGCCCCGCGCCGCAACAGCGACGACTTCTGCTACCGGCATCCGGACCGGCAGAGCTTCGTGCTGTGCCAGCGCTGCCTGCGCACGATCTGCACGGAGTGCCAGACCCCGGCGCCGGTGGGGGTCATCTGCCCCGAGTGCCTCCGCAATCAGCAGGCGGGAAGATCACCTGCTCAGCGCAAGGCCGAGCGCCGGTGGTCACGGCCCCGCGTGCTGTCGCCGGCCACCGGGCGTCCGATCGTCACCCAGGTGATCGTCGCCGTCACCACCCTGTTCTGGCTGGTGGGGCTCATCCCGGGCTTCGGATCGGCGGTGCAGGACTGGCTGCTGTTCTGGGCGC
Organism: Microbacterium thalassium; assembly: GCF_014208045.1. Taxonomy (NCBI): domain Bacteria; kingdom Bacillati; phylum Actinomycetota; class Actinomycetes; order Micrococcales; family Microbacteriaceae; genus Microbacterium; species Microbacterium thalassium. The sequence continues at coordinate 650,683 of NZ_JACHML010000001.1, read as the reverse complement.
CGTACCTGTACCCCGATCTGACCGGGACGTTCCAGCCGTGGCGACTGCTCACGGTCGCGCTCGTCCACGCCGGGTTCTGGCACGTCGGGCTCAACATGCTGGCCCTGTGGATGATCGGCCGGATCCTCGAGCCCATGCTGGGGCGCTGGCGGTTCCTCACGCTGTACCTGATGAGCGCCTTCGGCGGATCGGTGGCGGTGACGCTCCTCGCGTTCACGACCCCGGTGGTGGGCGCATCGGGCGCCATCTTCGGACTGTTCGGGGCCCTGCTGGTGATCGGCCGCCACATCGGCGCCGACATCACCGGCATCGCGATCATCCTGGGGCTGAACCTCGTGATCGGGTTCATCCCCGGCTTCAACGTGTCGTGGCAGGCCCACGTGGGCGGGCTGGTCGCCGGCGCTCTGGTCGGCCTCATCTTCGCGCGCACCCGATCGGTGCGCCGGCGCGGTCTGCAGATCGGGCTGCTCGCCGGGCTCGGGGCGGTGCTCATCGCACTGCTCCTGGTGCCTCCGGTGTTCATATTCTGAGGAATCCCGTGACAGGAATTACACCTGTGTGATTCATCCCCAGCTGTGGAAGAACCTGTGGATAACTCCTCCCGACCCGCACATGCGACGAGCGCAGGACCGATGAGGTCCTGCGCTCGCTCTGGAGGAGTGGGTGCTGTGCGCTAGCGCCAGCGGGTGGTCATGAGGAAGCCGAGGAAGGCGATGCCGAAGCCGATCACGAGGTTCCATGCGTCGATGCCCGGAATCGGGTACTGCATGCCGCTGAGATAGAAGACGATCACCCAGACCAGGCCCACGAGCATGAGTCCGATCATGATGGGCTTGAACCACACGGGATTGGGTGCCGCGTCACCTTCTGCGCGCTCGACGAGTTCGTCGTCGTTGCCGGGTCGTGCCATGTCCACCATTCTAACCGGCGGGCGGAGCCCTGCCCGACGCTGACTAGAATCCCGATGTGGAGGAGGACCGGACATCGTCGCGCGCCGAGAGGCGGGGCTCCGTGAGCATATCGACGCGTCACCGTCCGGCGACGGTCATCGGCGTGATCGGCGAGCTCCTGATGACCGTCGGCGTCATCCTCCTTCTCTACGTCGCTTGGCAGCTGTGGCTCGGCGACGTCATCTACGGGGCCCAGGCCAACGCGCAGGGGAACGAACTCTCCGAGACGTGGGCGGACGGCTTCGCCGAGACGGATGCCGCGACGCCAACCCCGATCACGGTACCGACCCCGACCGCCGCACCGATCCCGACGCCGGCACCGGAGGACACCGAAGATGTCGAACCGATCATCCTCGCCGAGCCGTCGGGCACCGAAGACTTCGCCGTCCTCCACGTCCCGAGATTCGGCAGCGACTACGCGGTCCCGATGGCCGGCGGCGTGACGCGAGCGGGAACGCTCGATCGCCAGCGGATCGGACACTACCCCGGCACGCAGATGCCGGGTGAGATCGGGAACTTCGCCGTCGCGGGACACCGCACCACGTATGGAGCGCCCTTCAACCGCATCGCCGAGCTGCGCGTGGGAGACCCCCTCGTCATCGAGACCGCTGTCGGGTGGTACACGTACCGGTTCCGTACGCTCGAGTACGTGCGCCCCGATGCCACCGACGTGCTTCTGCCCGTGCCGCAGGCACCCGACACTCCGGCGGGTACGAGATACATGACGATGACCAGCTGCAGTCCGCTCTACTCCGCGGCAGAGCGGATCATCGCGTACAGCGTGTTCGAGTCGTTCACGCCGCGCGCCGGCGGCCCGCCCGCTTCGCTCGCAGGAGGTGCATGATGTACGCCGCCCTGTGGCGTGTGCTGCCGGGTCCGTGGTGGGTCCGGGTGCTCATCCTGGTCGTCCTCGTAGCCGCCGTGCTGTACGGGCTCTTCTTCTACGCCTTCCCCTGGATCAGCGACATCGTCGCACCCCAGGACGTCACGGTCGAATGATGACCGCGCACCCCGCACCCGTGCTCGTCGTGGACAACCACGACAGCTTCGTCCACACTCTCGTCGGCTATCTGCACGAACTCGGCGCAGAGACCGACATGGTCGAGGCGGATGCCGTCGACGACCCGGCGGCCCTCGTCCGCGGGCGTCGCGGCGTGCTCGTCTCGCCCGGACCCGGCACTCCGCAGCGCGCGGGGGCATCCACCGCGATCGTGCGCGCGGCCGCGGACGCCGGCATCCCGGTGCTGGGTGTTTGCCTCGGGCACCAGGCGATCGCCGAGGCCTTCGGGGCGAGGGTCGATCACGCCCCCGAGCTGATGCACGGGATGACATCGCCGGTGCACCACGACGGGTCGTCGCTCTACGAGGGTGTGCCCGAGCCCTTCACCGCCAACCGCTATCACTCCCTCGCCGTGCTGCCCGAGACGGTGCCGGACGAACTGGTGATCACCAGCCGCACCGACAGCGGCGTGATCATGGGCCTGCGACATCGGACGCTGCCGATCGAGGGCGTGCAGTTCCATCCCGAGAGCGTGCTGACCGATTCCGGCTACCGGCTGCTCGGCAACTGGCTCGCCCGCGTCGGCTACGCCGAGGCGCCCGGGATCGGCGCGCGGCTGCATCCGCAGCGGTGAGCCGCCGCGCTCAGGATGTGCCGGTGCAGTACGTGAGCGTGATCGCGGAGCGGATCGGCACGTCGCCGGGTGTCAGCGACTGGTTCGAGACGGTCGGCGGAGTCGTCGCGGCGCAGCCGGGGTCCTCGGAGGTGGAGACCTCGAGTCCGATGGCCTCGAGATCGCGCTGGGCCGCGTCGAGCGTGTACCCCGTGACGTCGACGAGGGTCACGCGACCGGACGCGACGACGACGTTGACCACCGTGCCGACCGGGACCGAAGCTCCGGCGTTCTTGTCGGAGGAGATCACCGTGTTCTCGGCGAGGTCCGGGTCGTTCTGGGAACTCGCCGAACCGAGCGTGAGTCCGGCATCGCCGAGCGCCTGCTCGGCGGCTGCGAGGCCAAGACCCTGGATGTCGGGGACGGTCGCCATCTCCTGTCCCTCGGAGACGTAGACGCGGATCTCCTGGCCGGGGTTGACCGACTCGCCCGCCATCGGCTCGGTGCGGATGACGTTCCCGTCCGCGACGTCCGAATTCGGCTCATCGACGCGGAACGCCACCAGATCCTCGGCTCCGAGCTCGCCGGTGGCGCGCTCGTACGTCATGCCGCTCACGTCCGGCACGATGCGGGCGCTGGACGGCACCTCGGTCCCCGGCTGGATCGAGAGGACCCAGAACAGGAGTGAGATCAGCAGGACCGCGAGCAGGGCCACGCCGGTCCAGATCCAGGCGACGGGCGGCCCGGACTGCGTCCGCTTCATCGTGGTGTCGGTGCTCAGCTGACGCAGGGAGCGGGCCGTCTCGGCCGCCTGGCGGGGGTTCTCGCCGTACAGCTCGCTGGTGAGCGCACCCATCTGACGCTTCGACGGCGCCTTGCTGTCGACGGTGGCGTCCAGCGCCGAGCGGAACGCGGCGGCGTCCTGGTACCGCTGGAACGGATCCTTGGCGAGAGCACGCATCGCGACGGCGTCGAGGCTCCGCGGGACGCTCGGGTTGATCTCGGACGGCGCCACCGGCGGCTCGGAGACGTGCTGGTAGGCGACGGCGACGGGAGTCTCGCCGCGGAAGGGCTGGCGTCCCGCCAGCATCTCGTACAGCACCACGCCGGTGGAGTACAGATCCGCGCGCGCGTCGACGGGCTCGCCCTTGGCCTGCTCGGGCGAGAAGTACGCGGCGGTGCCGATGATCGCCGTGGTCTCCGCGACGGTCGACGAGCTGTCGGACACCGCGCGGGCGATCCCGAAGTCCATGACCTTGATCTGGCCCGCGGCGGTGATCATGACGTTGCCCGGCTTGATGTCGCGGTGCACCACGCCGGCGCGGTGGGAGTACTCGAGCGCCTCGAGGATGCCGTCGACGTAGCGCACGGCATCCCCGACGGGAACCGGCCCGTCGGCGATGACGTCCTTCAGCAGCCGGCCGCGGACGAGTTCCATGACGATGAACGGCACAGCGCGGGTCGTGCCGTCCGTCAGCGTCTCGGAGTCCTCGCCGGCGTCGTACACGCGCACGATCGTCGGGTGCGACATGCGCGACGCCGCCTGCGCCTCGAGCCGGAACCGGGTTCGGAAGGCGTTGTCGCCGGCGAGCTCACGGTCGAGGACCTTGATCGCGACCTCGCGGCCGAGCGTGAGGTCGTAGCCGCGGAAGACGCTCGCCATCCCGCCGCGCCCGATGGGCTCATCGACCCGATAGCGGCCGGCAAGCACGCGCGTCGCAGCTGTCAACGTCACTCCCCTGTCAGAACCTTCCGCAAGACTAGCCGAGGCCCGACGGGGCGAGCGTCGGGCTGTGGACGCGTCAGGGGGTGCCGGTGGGCGAGGTCGTCGGCGCGGCGACGATCGTCGCGGTCGCCTCCGGCGAGGCGTCCGACGTGCGCGTTCCCGACGAGCCGCCCGAGCAGGTCACCGTGTACGTGACGATGAGCGTGCCGGACGCACCGGACGGGATCGTGATCATCGCGTTGCGATCGGTGGGCAGGAACGACGCGGTCGAGCTGCCGTTCACGTCGAACGTGCCGTTGGTAGCGGGGGTGGCGGTGAAGTCGTATCGGCTCACGGAGCCCGCCCCGGTGATGCAGGAGTACCCTTCCCAGGACACCTCGATCGTCGCATCCGGTGCCACGGTCGCCGCGTTCAGGATCGGTGCCGCGGGCTGCGTCATCGCCTGCTGTGCAGAGTAGTACGTCAGCGTGATCGTGGTGCCCGGCTCCACACGGCCGGTCGGATCGACGCTGTAGACGACGTTCTCCTGGTCGGCCGACGGCGCCGCGTCGCCGGAGACGCAGCTGGCGACCAGGTCCGCGTCCTCGACGACCGAGCGCGCGGAATCGCAGGTCTTGCCCACGAGGTCGAGCTCGCTGACGTTGACGCGGCCGTCCTCGGTCGGCGTCGGCGTCTTCGTCGGGGTCGGCGTGGGCGACTCGCTGCTCGCGCTCGGCGACGGCGTCGGCGAGCCCTGGCCCGCTGCCACGAGCGCCCAGATCGTGCCGCCGAGCACGAGGAGCAGCAGCACGATGAGCGCGATCAGCGGCCACGTCCACGGGCTGCGCTTCTTGGGCTCGGCCAGTTCCTCTTCGCCCTCGAGCGGCACCGGGGCGGCCATGAGCTGGGTCGCGGCGGCGGTGTCCTCGCTCGACATCAGCTTGGTCGTGTCGTCGGCGAACGCGGCTGCGCCGACCGCGAGGGCGGGCACGGCGGCGGCAGCGGCCGCGAGGTCGCCGCGGCGGAGGGCCGTCGCCGCGCGTGCGACGGCGGCGGTGGAGGCCGGCCGGTCCTCGGGCTTCTTGGCGATCATCGCCATCACGAGGTTCTGCACGGGCTCGGCGACCGTGGGCGGCAGCGGCGGGGGCTGCTCGTTGATCTGCGCCATGGCGATCGCGACCTGCGACTCGCCCGTGAACGGGCGCTTGCCGGCGAGTGACTCGTACGCCACGATGCCGAGCGAGTAGATGTCGGTCGCAGGGGACGCCGGGTGACCCGACGCCTGCTCGGGCGACAGGTACTGCACCGTGCCCATCACCTGGCCGGTCGCGGTCAGCGGCACCTGATCGGCGATGCGCGCGATGCCGAAGTCCGTGATCTTGACGCGGCCGTCGGGCGTGATCAGCAGGTTGCCGGGCTTGATGTCTCGGTGCACCAGACCCGCGGCGTGCGCGGCCTGGAGCGCCGCGGCCGTCTGCGCGACGACGTCGAGCGTCTTGTCGGTCGACAGCGTGCTGTCGCGCTCGAGGATCGTCGAGAGGGCCTCGCCGGGCACGAGCTCCATGACCAGGAACGCGCTGCCGTTCTCCTCGCCGTAGTCGAAGACGCTCGCGATGCCCTCGTGGTTGACGAGGGCGGCGTGCCGGGCCTCGGCGCGGAAGCGCTCGAGGAAGCCCGGATCCCCCATGTACTCGTCCTTGAGGATCTTGATCGCGACCGTGCGGCCGATGACGTGGTCGGTCGCCTCCCACACCTCGCCCATGCCGCCGATGGCGATCCGAGAGTCCAGCTCGTAGCGGCCGCCGAAGGTCACACCCTGCGTCGGTCTCATCGTCCCAGCACCGCCTCCATGACCTTCTTAGCAATGGGCGCGGCGATCGTGTTGCCGCTTCCCGACTGTCCCAGACCTCCGCCGTCTTCGACGACTACGGCTACGGCGACGGCGGGATCGTCAGCCGGGGCGAATCCGGTGAACCACAGCGTGTACGGTTCACCGTCTCCGTTCTCCGCGGTGCCGGTCTTCCCGGCCACCTCGACCCCGTCTATTCTTGCACCCGATGCGACGCCCTCACTGACATTGGCGACCATCATCGCAACCATCTCGGAAGCGAGGTTCCCATCGAGGGCGCGACCGTACTCGGTGTCCTCGAATGTCTCCTGCACCGACAGGTCCGCCGCGATGACGCGGTCGACCATGCGCGGCGCCATCACCACGCCGCCGTTGGCGATCCCGGCCGACACCATCGCCATCTGCAGCGGCGTGGCCGTCACCTGTCCCTGGCCGAAGCCGGTGAGCGCGGTCTGGGCGTCGTCGAGTGCGCGCGGGTAGCTCGACGGGGTCGAGACCAGCGGCAGCTCGAACGACTGGTTGAACCCGTACTTCTCGGCCTCTTCGCGGATGGCGGCGTCGCCGAGTTCGACGGCGAGCTCCGCCATCGGGATGTTGCAGCTCAGGCGCAGCGCGTCGGCGATCGTGACCTCGGAGCCGCCACCGCACGTCCCCCCGCCCGCGTTGCGGATGGCGGTCGTCGAACCGGGGAGCGTGTAGGTCGCGGGATTCGGCAGCGTCGACTCCGGCGTGTACTCGCCCGACGCCAGGGCGGCCGACGCGGTGACCAGCTTGAAGGTGGAACCGGGCGGATTCAGGTCGCCGGCGATCGCGCGGTTGTAGAGCGGATCGTTCGCGTTGGCGAGGAGCTCGTCGTACGACGCGTTGACCGCCGCGGAGTCGTGGGAGGCCAGCACGTTGGTGTCGTAGCTGGGGCTGGTCGCCATCGCCAGCACGCGTCCGGTCGACGGCTCGATCGCGATCACCGCTCCCTGCAGACCCTCCAGTGCCTCGTAGGCCGCTCGCTGCACCGCGGTGTCGAGCGACAGCACGACGTTCGAGCCCCGCGGGGGCTGGCCCGTGAAGATCCGCTCGAGCCGTGCGAAGAACTGGGAGTCGTCCTGGCCCGACAGGACGGCGTTCATCGCGCGCTCGATGCCGGTCGACGAGCCCAGGGCGGGATTGATGAAGCCGGTGACGGGCGCCCACATGTCGGCATCGGTGTACACCCGCTGCCAGCTGTAGACGTCGCCGGAGGGGATCGAGGTCGCGATCGCCGACCCGCTGGCGATGATCGAGCCGCGCTGGACCTCGTACGAGTCGTAGAGGGCGCGGGTGTTGCGCGGGTTCTCGGCGAGGGTCTCGGCCTGTACGACCTGGATCACGCTGGTCGCGGCGAACAGGGCGAGGAACATCAGCAGCATGATGATGCTGAGCCGTCGAAGCTCCTTGGTCATGTCAGCCGATCACCACCCGCGGGCGCGAGCGCACGGCATCCGAGATGCGCAGCAGCAGCGCGACGATGATCCAGTTCGCCACGAGCGACGAGCCTCCGGCGGCGAGGAACGGCGTCGTCAGTCCCGTCAGCGGGATGACGCGCGTGACGCCGCCGACCATGATGAACACCTGCAGCGCGAGCGTGAAGGACAGTCCCGTCGCCAGGAGCTTGCCGAAGTCGTCCTGCCCCGCCAGGCCGATGCGCACACCGCGGCTGGCGAACACCATGTACAGGCACAGGATCGCGAACACGCCGATCAGCCCCAGCTCCTCGCCGAGGCTCGCGAAGATGTAGTCGCTCTCGGCGACCGGCGTGAGGTATGGCCGGCCCTGTCCGAGGCCGGTGCCCAGCAGCCCGCCGTGGGCGAGGCCGAAGATGCCCTGGACGAGCTGATAGCTGCCGCCGGTCGCGTCGATGACCTCGGGGTCGAAGGCGTTCAGCCAGTTGTTGAAGCGCCAGCCGACGTACGTGAGCACCTGCGCGGCGAGCACCGCCCCGACGATCGCGAGCGAGACGCCGATGAGCACCCAGCTGGTCTTGCCGGTCGCGACGTAGAGCATCGCGACGAACATGCCGAAGATGAGGAGCCCGGTGCCGAGGTCGCGCTGCATCACGATGATGCCGACCGAGACGAGCCAGATCACCAGCAGCGGGCCGAGCTCGCGAGCGCGGGGCCAGGTCATCCACAGGAAGCGCGTGCCGACCGACGACAGGCTCTCGCGGGTGCGCACGAGATAGCCCGCGAAGAAGATGGCCAGCAGGATCTTCGCGATCTCGCCGGGCTGGAACGAGAAGATCCCGAACGACACCCACACGTCCGCGTTCGCGTCGGTGCCGAGGCCCGGGACCAGCGGCAGCAGCAGGAGCAGAATCGCGGCCAGGCCCGAGATGTACGTGTAGCGGAACAGCACGCGGTAGTTGCGCAGCGCGATGACCACCGCGATCGTCAGCACGAGGGCGATCGCCGCCCACGCGAGCTGGCGGGTCGAGAAGGCGTCCCACCCGTGCCGGTCGCCGGCGATGTCGATCCGGTAGATCATCGCCAGCCCGATTCCGGTCAGCAGCGTCGCGATGGGCACGACGAACGGATCCGCGTCCCGGGCGACGAGCCGCAGCACGATGTGCAGCGCCAGGATCAGCGCCGTCGGGCCGCCGCAGTAGACGAGGAACGTCCAGTCGATGGCGCCGAGCGCCCCCAGCTGCACGAGCGCGACGGCGGCGGCGTTGACCGCGAAGGCGAAGATCAGCAGGAACAGCTCGCGGTTGCGCTGCGTCTGGGGGACGTGGATGCGCTTGAGGGCGCGGACCACCGCGGTGTCGGTGCTCAGCTGGTCCGTGGCGGTCATCAGTCACCTCCCGAGACGGCGCGTAGTCGGTCGACCACAGCGTGTGCGTTCTCGAGGGAGTCCGCGCTGATGGTGTTCTCCACCGTAGCCCGCGTGAACGGCGACAGATCATCGAGCAGGATGCCGGTGTCCTCATAGACGGTCGAGAGGGGGAAGGGGCCGAGATCCTGCTGGATTCCGCGGTAGATGACGACCGAGTCGGCATCCGCTCCGATGAAGTACCGGGTCTGCGACCACTGGTAGGCGCCGAACAGCGCGGCCGTCAGCAGCAGGAGCACGAGGACGAGGCCCGCGATCCACCCCAGCCGGCGGCGGCGCGCGCGGCGGCGGTCCTCCTCGATGAGCTCCTCGAGGAACTCCGCGGCCGGCTCGAAGTGCGTCGGCTCGTTGGCGGCCTGCCGTCCGGGGTGCAGCCAGCTCGTGCGTCCGGGACGGGCGGCGGGCACCTCGACGCCCTCGGGCGTGGACGCCGATCCGACGATCGACGGCGTGCCCGAGAACACCGGGTGCGCTCCCCCGACGTCCACCAGCACGATCGTCACGTTGTCCGGTGCGCCGCCGTCCAGCGCCTGCTTGAGGAGCATGTCGGCCGTGCGTCCGGGAGCAAGGCCCAGCGCGAGCGCCTTGGAGGTGTGGGCGTCGTCGACGACGCCCGACAGCCCGTCGGAGCACAGCAGCCACCGGTCGCCGGGCTCGGTGGGCATGATGAACGTGTCGACCTCGGGGTCGGGGTCCATGTCGCCGAGCACGCGCATGAGCACCGACCGGCGGGGGTGGTAGCGCGCCTCCTCGGGCGTGATCCGGCCGGAGTCCACCAGCCGCTGGACGAACGTGTGGTCCGTCGTGATCTGGGTGAGCGCGCCGTCGCGGTAGAGGTAGATGCGCGAATCGCCGATGTGCGCGATGACCGCGTACTCGTCGACCATCATCAGCGCGCTGACCGTCGTGCCCATGCCCGCGAGCTCCGGACGGCGCACCACGGTGTCGATCAGCTCGGTGGCGCAGTCGACGATCGAGTCGCGCAGCTCCCGCTCGGCCGCCGCGGTGCCGTCGTACGGATGGTCGATCTGCTCCAGCCGGTGGACCGCGACGCTCGAGGCGACGTCGCCGCCGGCGTGACCGCCCATGCCGTCGGCGACGACGAACAGGTTCGAGCCCGCATAGCCCGAGTCCTGGTTGTTGGAGCGCACCCGCCCGGTGTGCGAGATCGCCGCGCTCGAACCCTGGAAGACCATGGAGGAGGGACCGCTCGTTACTTCCGCAGCTCGAACGTGGTCGCGCCCACCTTGATGGGTGCGCCCACGATGACGGGGACGGGAGTGCTGACGCGGACGCCGTCGTGCGACGTGCCGTTGGTCGAGTCGAGGTCCTGGATCATCCACTGCTCGCCCCACAGCAGAAGGCGGGCGTGGTGGCTCGAGGTGTAGTCGTCGCGGATGACGAGTCCGGATTCGCTGGATCGCCCGATCGTGAGCGGCTCGTCGCCCAGCGGCAGCTCGAGTCCGGCCTTGGGGCCGCTCGTGATGACGATGCGCGAGACGGCGTCCACGGTCGCCTTGCCGCCCTTCTGCGGGGCCGGCGCGCTCGCCGGGCGCGACGTCGCGGTCGCCGCGGCCGCGGCCGCCGGTGCCGCCGCGGGCGCGGCGTCCGGCATCTTCCTCACCTTCACGCCGAACAGGTCGGCGCGCAGCGAGTACACGACCGAGAACACGAAGAACCACAGCAGCAGCAGAAAGCCGATCTGGAGCAGCAGGTAGGTCAGTTCGCTCACGTCAGGGGCCCTTGCTCGCGGATGTCGTAGGCGCGGGTGGCATCGGGAAGCGGCGGCTTGGGGGGAGCCGCCTGCGCCACCACGCGGAACACGATATCGGTGCGGCCGATCGTGATGGTCGAATCCGCCGCCAGCGGCGCCTCGCTGATCTTCTGGCCGTCGAGCTTGGTCCCGTTGGTCGAGTTCATGTCGCGCACCATGCCGCGCTCGCCGTCCCACAGCACCTCGGCGTGCTTGCGGCTGGCTCCCGAGTCGGCGATGGTCACGTCGGCGTCGGAGCCGCGGCCGATCACCGTGCGCGACTTCACGAGCGGATGCCGCGTCCCGTCGATCTCGAGCACGCCGCGCCACGATACGCGGCCGACGGCTGTGGAGCTGTCGACGCGGAGCGTTCCGGTGGAGAGCTGGTCGTCTCGCTGCAGCGTGATCGAGACCGGGCCGGCGAACGTGTAGCCCTGCGCCTTCGCATGCTTGGTGACGAGCGTGTGAAGCTCGTCGCTCAGCGCGCTGCCGAGCCCGGACATGTGGGTCTCGTCGGTCGGCGACAGGCGGACGGTGAAGGTGTTGGGCGCGAGAATGCGGTCGCGAGAGACCACGGCGGCCTGCTTGTCGAGCTCGCTGCGCAGGGCCGAGGCGATCTCGACCGGCTGGATGCCGCTGCGGAAGGTCTTGGCGAACGCGCTGTTCACAGCGCGCTCGAGACCCTTCTCGAAGCTGTCAAGTAGTCCCACGAGGCTCCTCGGGCTGGGGTGCCGGTTTGAATCATGCTAATTGCACAGTCCGCGCGGAGCGGAGTCCCAGGCCGGGACCGGCCCTCGGTTCGGAGCATATGCGACGCCGTGATACGATCGGGAGGTTGAGTTCGCGGGGATCCCCGGATCCCGCGACTCGCGCGAGTGGCGGAATAGGCAGACGCGCTGGCTTCAGGTGCCAGTGCCCGAAAGGGCGTGGGGGTTCAACTCCCCCCTCGCGCACAGAAGGTCGAAAGGGCTCCCGGACGGGGGCCCTTTCGCCGTTTCCGGGCGGACGGATGCTTCCCGTGGAACGTCAGGCGCCGTCGAGGTTCGGCACGAGGGTGAAGACGATCTCCTCGACGTCCTCCCCGACGCCGGGAGCGTACGCGGTGCTGCGCGAGACCTCGGTGAACCCGGCCTTGCGCAGGACCGCGATGGATGCCGCGTTCCGCGCGGCGACGCGCGCGAAGAGCGGCCGCACCGGCTCGTGGGCGACCAGCTGGTGCAGCGCCTCGCCGGCCACACCGCGTCCCCACGCGTGGCGGGCGATCCAGTAGGTGACCTCGCGGTCGTCCCCGACGGTGAAGGTCGCCGCGGTGCCGGCGAAGCCGCCGTCCTCGGTGACGACGACGTAGGTCACGTCGGGTGAGGAGGTCACCCGCGCGAACCATGCGTCGAAGGCCGCGCGGTCGTCGGGGTCCGAGGCCGTGAACGCGGCCATCGCGATCGCCTCGGGGTCGCGCATCATCTCGAAGATGGCGTCGACGTCGTCTTCGTCGACGTCGCGGAGCTCGATGTGGGCCACGTGGCCCACGCTAGCGAGCCGCGCGGCGTCAGGCCAGGCCGTGCAGCCGTCGCAGCACGGCCTCGGCGCGCGTGCCGTCATGGGTCACGATCGCCTCGCGCAGGTCGATGTAGAGGCCGGTGCGCGCGACGGGGTCGTCGATGCAGGGCTGCCACCGCTGCAGGTGGCGCCGCAGCGCGAACTCGGAGGCCTGCATGAAGCGCAGGATCGCGATGTTGCCGGCGGCGCGCGTGAGCTGCTCGAAGAAGGCGAAGCTGGAGACCGCGAGAGCCCGGTGGTCGTCGGCGCGGGAGGCGGCGATCATGTCGTCGGCGTCGTCGAGAGCATCTGTCACCACGTCGGGCGAGCAGCCGGTCGTGCACAGGATGTGCACGACGTTGCCCATCAGATAGGCGATGAGGGCGAAGGTGTCGGCCTGGGCCTTGTCGTTCGGGATCGACACACGCGTGTAGCGGTGCGGGATGACCTCGACGAGGCCGCTGACCTCGAGGCGCTGCAGCGCCTCACGCACCGGCGTCCGCGAGACCCCCAGCCGCTCGGCCAGGTCGTGATCGCGCAGCCGCTCGCCGGGCGCGAGCTCGCCGCCGAGGATCGCCTCGCCCAGGCGGCGGTAGACCTCGTCTCCGAGGACGGTGCCCGTGGGGTCGAGGCGTGAGAGCGAGGGCGACATGAGTGCGACAAGTGTACGCCCCGCGCCGATGGCGGGCGGTCTGCGGCCGCCGGCCCGGAAAGAGGACGGCGACCGGTGCGGAAAACATACGCGAACTGCGTTTTTTCGCCCGACGGGAAGGCCCCTCGGGCGGTAGAGTCGACATGTCACGCTTACGGCGTGACCTATCCGGGGGGATCCGTCGGCGCCCGGGCTTCGAGCATCGCTCAGCCCGGGCGCGCGATGGGCCCGTCATCGTTGTGCAACGTTTGTGTCACTGAATTCCACAGGGGTTGCCGAGACGCGGGGCGAATTGGCTAGCGTGGAATCGATCTCGCGCCGTCGGCGTGGGGCGATCGCACAGGACGGCGTTGGATGAGCACGCAGGGCACAGTGAAGTGGTTCAACTCGGAGAAGGGCTTCGGGTTCATCGCACCCGATGACGGCGGTGCCGACGTGTTCGCGCACTTCTCGGCCATCCAGGCCAAGGGGTACCGCTCGCTCGAGGAGAACCAGCGCGTCGAGTTCGACATCGCGCAGGGTCCGAAGGGCCTGCAGGCGGAGAACATCCGCGCCATCTGAGCGCACGCCGATCGGTGCGCGGAGTTTGCCTCCGCGTAACCTGCGCGAATCACTCGCTCCGTAAGTTGGAGGCGTCGCGGTGCTCTGCACGTGCGACCAGGCCGATGGGGTCCAACACGGAATTCGAGTGATTGGACGGGCGAATGGGCGATATCTCCCGTCGCGCCGTCGTGGTCGCGATCCTCGCGTCGGCGCCGGCCGCCCTCGTCGCGTGCGCGCCACGATCTGAGACCGCAGCGACACCCCGCCCGACGGCGACCAAGCCCGCGGCCGCGACCGCTAGTCCGACGGCTGATCCCGACGGCCCGCTGGCCGCCGCCGCGTACGGCCCGACCGGGCGGCACTGGCCGAGCCGGACGCCGGTCCCCGGCGACGAGTTCGACCTGCTCGTCGAGGCCGAGTGCGACTGGCAGGAGATCTCGAACGCGATCCAGTACGTCGCCGAGCGGACCCAGGACGGCCGCGGATGCGTGCTGGTCAAGCCCGGGGAGCTTCCCGGCTACGGGGCGGGGTCCTCGAAGCCGCCGGTCATCCACGGGGTCGGGACCGCCGACCGGTCGTCCCGCGTGCTGGTCATGCCGCGCGACGGCGCCGCGAGCATCGAGATCACCGATTCGATCCGGATCGACGGCGTCACCGGCGTCTCGTTCGTCGGATTCTGGCTCTACCCCGGCAGCGTCGTGCTGACGTCGGTGCAGGATGTGGCCTGGGCCTGGTCGAAGGGCCGTGCGTTCAACGTGTCGGCCGGATCCTCGGGGCCGGTGAGCGACGTCGAGCTCGTGGAGTGCGTGTCGCCCGAGGCCCAGCTGATCGAGTCCGACGCCTGGGCGTTCCGCACCGGCGAGAACGAGATCGACGGCATCTCGGTGGTCGGCTGCTACATCGCGCCGTCCTACAAGCCCGATGGATCCCAGGCGCACTGCGACTCCCTGCAGCTGTCGGGCAACCCCACCCAGAACCGGATCTCGATCGTCGACTCCGTCATTTTCGCGTCGACCAACGCGGCGTTCATCCCGTCCAGCAACGCGGCGAACGTCGTGTTCCAGAACTCGCTCGTGGTCGCCGGGGACCGCATGCTCCAGCGGTATCCGCTGCCCGGCGAGGCGAACGCCTTCACCTCGGGCCTGCCGACCGCGGTCAACGGCGTCGGGACGGTCGGCATCCTGTCCGCCGAGGGCTCGACGTTCATCGGCGGTGTGCGCGGCGAGTGGAAGTCGGTGGTCGACTCCGTGGTCTCGGGCGACGCCGCCCGCGTCCGCAGCGCCTCGGGCTCGTTCCGCAGCGACGAATCCCTCAGCTCCATCGATGCGGACTGGCTCGAAGCCCGCACCCCCATGCCGTCGGACGACCGCCTCGCACGTATCTGGAGCGTATGAGCATGAGACCTCCCGCCTGGCTTCTGGCACCGCTGCGCAGCCCCGCTGCGCTGAGGGCGGTGGACCGCGTGGCGCTGCACGCCGCACCGTCGGCCGGGGGCGACGGCCATGTCGTCCTGGCCCCGCCCGGACGGGGGAACATCGGCGATCAGGCGCTCGTGGAGGCGTTCGTCGAGGCGGTGGAGGGCCCCGTGACGGTCATCGTCCGCGCGCCGGACGACATCGACATCCCGGAGCGGCTCGCCCCGCGCATGCGCACCGTGGCACTGCCCGCGCTCGTGTACGGGTCGGCCGTCGGCCGAGCCCGCGACCTGCGGCGCTTGAACTCCGCGGTCGCCGGGGCGGCGACCTTCGCGATCCTCGGAGCCGACATCATGGACGGCGCGTACGTCGCCCGGGCATCGGTCGGCCGCGCACTCCTGGCGCGTCGCTTCGCCGAGCTCGGATGGGACTGCCGTGTCATCGGCTTCAGCTGGAACGCGGCGCCGGCCGCTGTCGCGCTGGACGCGCTGCGGTCGGCCGATCGAGCGGGTTCCGTCCTCTACGTGCGGGACCCGCGATCGGCCGAGCGTGCGCGGGGCGACGGACTGCGCGCGCAGGACAGTGCGGACATCGTCTTCACCGCCGCGTCCCGCGATCCCGGGGTGGTCGACCGGCTTCTCCCCGACCTGGCGCCGGAGGAGCCGCTGGCGCTGGTGAACGCGTCGGGACTGGTCGGCGCCAGGCTCGGCGGCTACGCCGACGCGATCCGGCGACTGCGCGAGAGCGGGCGACGGGTCCTGATCGTCCCGCACGTCTCGCGGCACGGAGCGGATGACATCCCGCTGTGCACGGCGCTGGCCGACGTTTTCGCCGCGGATGCGGGCGTGGTCCTGGTGCCTGAGCTGCTGACGCCGCCCGAGATCCGCTCCCTCGGAGCCCGGGCCTCGGTCGTCGTGACCGGGCGGATGCATCTGGCGGTCATGTCGCTCACCGCCGGGACGCCGGCGCTGACGGTCGCGACGCAGGGGAAGGTGGAGGGGCTGATGGATCTGTTCGGCACGCCGGAGCTGTGCATCGCCCCGGGCGACGACTTCGACCACGACCTCCCCGCGGCGGTTCAGGCCGTCATCGCCCAGGAGGACTCGCTGCGATCGAGGATCCTCGCCGCCCGCGACGAGGTCGTCTCGCGCGCGTGGCGGAACGTGGACGGCATGGCGGCGGCGATCCCGGACTCGGACGAGGTGGCGGCATGAACGGCATGACGATCGTGCAGAACGCGATGCGGCTGCGCGACGCGGCCTACACCGGCTTCGTCCGGGGCGGATTCGCGGGGCTCGGGTCGGGGAGCCGCATCATGCTCCCCTTCCGCGCGGGCAATCCGCACAAGGTGTGGATCGGGGACAACGTGCTGATCGGCCCCTCGTCGTGGTTCATGGTCCCGCGACTGGACGCGGATGGTCCGGTGATCTTCATCCACGACCGCGTCCGGATGAACCAGACCTCGATCGCCGCCGTCACCAGCGTCGTCATCGAGGAGGCGGTGGGACTCGCGCGCGGTGTCTACATCGCCGACCACATGCACGGCTTCGACGAGCCGGGCGTGCCGGTGCGGGACCAGCCCCTCGAGCGGATCGCGCCCGTGCGGATCGGGCGCGGCGCCTGGCTCGGGCAGAACGTCGTCGTCATGCCGGGCGTGACGATCGGGGCGGGCGCCGTCATCGGGGCCAACTCGGTCGTCACCCGCGACGTGCCTGCGCGCACGGTCGCCGCCGGATCCCCGGCGCGCGTGATCCGGGAGCTGGTCGGATGAGCGCCCGCGATGTCGTCTTCACCTTCTCCTACGAGACGTACGCGGATGCCGTGCACCGCGGGATGATGCGTCCGCCGGACCGCATCCTGCAGACGCTCATGGCGTCCGACGACGTCGACGGCCTGCTGGTGGCGAACCCCTTCCGCTCGCACTTCAGCGTGCTCGGCCGGCGCCTGCGTCGCGACGGGCCGGCCTTCCCCGAGTCGCCCCGTCGCCGTCTGGTGACGCCCACGCGATTCCGGCGCGCCGATCCCATCGGCAAGAGCATCGTGCGCACCTACCGCGGTTACGATGCCGCGCTGCGCCGCGAGGCCGAGCGCATGGGGCTGCGCAGCCCGGCCGTGATCACGACGAATCCCCTCGTCGCCGCCTTCTGCCCGTTCGCGTGGGCGTCGTCGGTGACGTACTTCGGACGCGACGACTGGCCGAGCTCGACAGGACGGCAGCGATACTGGCCGGCCTACCTCGCCGCGTACCGCCAGATTCGGGAATCCGAGATCGCCGTCGCCGCGGTGTCGCAGCAGATCATCGACCGGATCGACCCCCTCGGGCCGCGCGCGGTCGTGCCCAACGGCGTCGAACCGGAGGAATGGGCAGGGCCGGTGCCGCCCGCTCCGCGGTGGCTCGAGGCCATCCCGACCCCCCGGGCGGTGTACGCCGGGACACTGGACCAGCGCCTGGACGTCGAGGGCATCGCACAGCTCGCCGCCACGCGCCCCGATCTGCACATCGTGCTGCTCGGACCGGCGCCCGACCCCGACTACGTGCGCCCCCTCGACCGCCTTCCCAACGTGCACGTGCATCCGGGCGTCGGGCGGACCGAGCTGGTGTCGGTCCTGCGCAACTGCCAGCTCTCGCTCCTGGCGCACCGGCGGACGCCGCTCACCGAGGCGATGAGCCCGCTGAAGGTGTACGAGTATCTCGCCGCCGGGCTCCCGGTGGTCTCGATCGACCTGCCGCCGATCCGGGGCATCGACGACCGGGTCCTGGTCGCACCCAGCACAGGTGAGATGGGGGCGACGGTCGACCGCGCCCTCGAGATCGGGGCGATGGGCGAGGATGAGCGCTCGGCGTTCATCGCGCAGCACAGCTGGGCGGCGCGACACCGGGCGATCCTCGCGCTGACCCACCGATCCGAATTGTTACCGAGATGTGAAGAAATGCCGTCGCTGACGTGAAACCCGGCTCAGGCTCTGGACCGCCCGGTGCGGGCGTCCTAACCTGAGACCGACGCAAGCAAGCCGCTCTGGCCGTCGCGTCGCACGCACCACTCGCGCTATCCACGTCACACCCGCCACACGCCGTGCGGCGGTCACCGCTGGGCCGATGTCGTCCCTCCTGATTCTCATGTCGGGGGGTCTACATGAGTTTCCTGAGCCAGTCCGTGCCGCCGTCGGCGGAACGGCGGCCGCGCACCGGCGCGATCGCGATCGTCCCGGCGCAGCCGCGCGCGGCAGCCTGGTACCCGCGTCTGGTCGGCGGAATGCTCGCCGGCGACGTCGTCGCCGTGACGCTGTCGCTCGTGGTCGCGTCGTTCGTGCGCTTCGGGTCCGTGTCTCAGTGGAGCGCGTCCACGGCACTCGGCTACGTGCTGGCGGGCCTGTCGATCGCCACGGTGTGGATCCTGTCGCTGTGGGCGGTCAAGAGCCGCGCCAAGCGCATCGTGGGCGAGGGCCTCACCGAGTACCAGCGGGTGCTGAACGCGACGCTGTTCGCCTTCGGCGCGGTCGCGATCGTGTGCTACGTCGCGCAGATCGACTTCGCGCGCGGGTACGTCGCGGTCGCGATGCCGCTCGGACTCGCGCTCCTGATGGGCAACCGCCTGGTGTGGCGCCGAGTGCTGCTCGCGCTCCGGCGCGACGGGCGGTGCCTCACGGGCGCGATGGTGGTCGGAGCGGCGGTCGACGTCGACCGCACGGTGCGCGAGCTGCGCGGCAGTGTGCGTGCGGGGTACCGGCCGGTGGCGGTGTCGCTGACCGACCGGCTGGACGCCGCGCCCGCCCCGGTCCGCGAGGCGCTGTCCAGCCTGCCGCGCGTGCCCTTCGACGGCGTCGTGGCGGCGACCAGAGGCTCGCGCGTGAAGGCGCTGATGGTCGCCGGCGACCTGCCCGGCGGGCGCGACCGCATCCGCGAGCTGGGCTGGGCGCTGGAGAACTCGCGGGCTGAGCTCATCCTCGTGTCGCGACTGACCGATGTGGCCGGACCGCGGATCCACCTGCGACCCGTCTCGGGCCTTCCGATGGTGCACGTCCAGCTCCCCCAGTACTCGGGATTCGCACACTCGCTGAAGAGGGCTTTCGACATGGTGGCCGCCGGCGCCGGCCTCCTGGTTCTCTCTCCCGTCTTCGCCGTGATCGCGCTGCTGATCCGGTTCGACGACGGCGGGCCGGTGATCTTCCGCCAGGAGCGTGTCGGGGTCGGCGGCTCGACGTTCACGATGCTCAAGTTCCGCTCGATGGTGGTCGATGCCGAGGCGCGCCTGGCGTCGCTCGCCGACCGCTCCGAGGGCAACGGCGTCCTGTTCAAGATGCGGCACGATCCGCGGATCACCCGCGTCGGCCGTGTTCTGCGCCGCTTCTCGCTGGATGAGCTGCCGCAGCTGTGGAACGTGCTCCGAGGCGACATGAGCCTGGTCGGGCCGCGGCCGCCGCTGCCGAGCGAGGTCGAGTCGTACGAGGGGCACGAGACTCGACGCCTCATCTCCAAGCCCGGCATCACCGGGCTGTGGCAGGTGAGCGGGCGAAGCGATCTCAGCTGGGAAGAGAGCGTGCGCCTGGACCTCTACTACGTCGAGAACTGGTCGTTCACCGGCGATCTGCTGCTGGTGATGAGAACCGTGGTCCAGCTGTTCCGGCACGACGGCGCCTACTGAGAGGAATCGACATGTCCAAGGCGATGATGGTCTGCTCGGGCGGCGGACACCTCAAGCAGCTCTTCACGCTGGCCGAACGGCTCGGCGTCGATCCCGACGACCAGGTGTGGATCACGTTCGAGAACGGGCTGTCCAGCTCGCTGCTGGCCGATCGCGAAGTCCACTACGCTCCGTTCGTGGCGCCGCGCGACGTCGGGAACCTCGCACGACTGAGCATGCTCGCGCTCCGTGTGATGTCGCAGCACCGCTACGACCGTGCGTTCAGCACGGGGTCGAGCCCGGCCGTGGCGGTGCTGCCGATGGCGGTCGCCCGCGGAGCGAGCGCGCACTACATCGAGAGCGCGGCGCGTGCGGACGGCCCCAGCATGTCGGGCCGCATCCTCGAGCGCATCCGAGGGATCCGCACGTACACCCAGTACCCGGCGTGGGAGAGCGGGCGGTGGTCGTACGCCGGATCGATCTACGACGGGTTCGGCGAAGGCCCGCGGACGGATCCGCCCGAGCGCATCCGACGCGCTGTGGTCACGGTCGGCACGCAGGAGGGCTACGGGTTCGATCGCCTGTACGACGCGGTCGTCCCGCTGCTGACGGACTGCGACGAGGTCCTGTGGCAGTCCGGTCCGCAGGATCTGTCGCCCTGGGGTCTCCAGGGCCGCTCCCGCGTCTCGCACGACGAGCTGAACGCCGCGGTGCGGGACGCCGACGTCGTCATCGCCCACGCAGGCACGGGCTCGGCGATCACCGCGTTCGAGCAGGGGAAGTTCCCCATCCTCGTGCCGCGCCGCGCAGCCCACGGCGAGCACGTCGACGACCACCAGGTCCAGATCGCGCGCGAGATGCAGGCGCGCGGACTGGCGTTCATGAGCTCCCCCGAGGAGCTCGACGCCACGGTGATCCGCGAGGCGGCCCGGCGTTCGGTCGTGCCGCGCGATGCGCCGGCGATGCGTCTGGCCGCCTGAGCCCTACGGCGAGATCGCGCTCGCCACGACGGGCCAGGCGGCGTCCGCGAGCGCGGCCTGGCCGGCGATCGACGGATGGAAGCTGTCGATCGCCGACACGTGCTCCACCTCGAACCGCACGGCATGGACGGCGCCGTCGTCCGACGTGCACTGCTCGACGGCATCGCACGCGGCGATGATCGCGGCGTCGTAGGCGTCCACGGTCTCCTCGATCGCCGCGCGTCGCTCGACGTCCGCGGTCGCGTCCGAGTCCGCCTCGGCGAGCAGGGACCGGCACGACGGGCTCGCCCCCCACATCGCCACCGTCTCGGGATCGGTGCGACCCAGCTCCCACAGGCGCAGGACGTCGGGAACGGACAGCGCGACGATCCGGGTGTCGGGGAGCGCCTCGGCGATGCCGGTGAGCATCGCCGAATACTGGGCGGCGAATTCGGCGGGGGGTGTCACCTCGTCCACGGTCGGCTTGCAGGCGTCGTTCGCGCCGAGCAGGATCAGCACCAGGTCGGCGCCCGTCGAGGCGATGAGATCGACCGAGTCCACGCCGTAGTCGACGCCCGCACCCAGGCGGGCGATGGGCGTCGCGCGCGGATTCGCCCCGAGCTCGTCGTTGATCCGCTGGACGATCGAGTCCACCTCGGGTTCGGAGCCGACCGCCCACGATGCCTGCGGGCAGGCCTCCTGCGAGCCGCAGGCCGAGACGCCCAGCGTGATGGAATCGCCGACGACCGCCATCGCCCCGACCGCGGGCGCGCTCCGCGGGGTCTCGGTGACCGCGACCGGCGTCGTCGTGGGCTCGGGAGCGGTCGCGGCGCACCCGCCTGCGACGAGGGCGGATGCCGCCAGCGCGGTAGCGGCGAGTGCGCGGTGTCGTCTCATCGTCGTTCCTCCTCGTGGCGCGACTCGTTCTCACGCGCGACGCTCTCAGCCGTCTCGATCTCGGCCTGCGACGGCTCGTCGACCCCGAGGGCGGCCGCCGGCGCGTCGACCGGGAGGTCGGAGCCAGGAGCCTTGGCGGGTTCGCCGCCGCGCGGCTTGCGCGCCTTGCGGACGAAGTCGAGCATCATCGCGTAGTCGCGCCGGTAGACCGGGAGGATCGCCGCGGCGGCGAGCACCGCGGCGCCGGCGAGGCCGCCGGCGATCACCTGGACCAGCTCGGGGAGCCCCGCGGTCCACAGGGCCGTGGCGTAGGCCGCCCCGAACGACAGGGCGGCGACCAGCGCGGGACGAACCAGCGGCGCGGCGATGTCGGTCCAGCCGCGCAGGAACGTCCCGCGGATCGCGACGGCGAAGCCGGGCACGAGCAGCGTCGCGGTGACCAGACCGTAGAGCAGGGCGAGCCCGTTCATGCCGTTCCAGGCGATGCCCACGAAGAACGACGCGATGACGATGGGCCTGGTCACGAGGTAGTAGACGAGCTGGCGGTGAGCGCGGCCCAGGCTGATGTACAGCCACCCCTGCACGTTCCCGACCGCCTGCGCGACGCCGGCGATGGCCAGCAGCGCGAAGACGTCCGCCGCCGCGCTCCATCCGGGCCCGAGGAGGACGAACATGAGCGGCTGCGCGACGGCGGCGGCGATGGCATACGCCGGCAGGGCCAGGTAGCCGATCACGGCGAGGGCGTTGCGCACGTAGCGGCGGTATCGCTCGCCGTCGTCCTGCAGCCGGGACAGGACGGGGAGCGCGACGCGTCCGAGCGGCGCGGTCAGCTGCTGCTGCGGCAGCAGGAACAGCGCATAGGCGCGGGAGTACTGACCCAGGGCGGCGGAACCGAGCTGCTGACCGATGATGACGTTGTCGAGATTGCGCGCGGCGTAGTTGAGAAGCTGGACGCCGAAGATGCTGCCGCCGGTGCTGACGAACGGGCGGATGTCGCGGCTGATGCGCGGCGGTCCGAAGCGCGGCTTCGCGGCGATCCAGAGCGCGATCAGCCGGTACACCTGCCCGGCGCCGGCCAGCACGACGAGCGACCAGACCCCCCAGCCGATCCACGCCGTGACGATCGAGAGCACCACGCCGACGCCCATCGCGACGACGTCGATCATCGCGAGCGTGCCGAACTCGAGGCGGCGCTGGACGGCTGCCTGCATGGGCATGGCGAGACCGTTGGCCAGAAGCGTCGGCGCGATGGCGAGCGTGAGGACGACCAGCCGGGGCTCGCCGTAGAGCACGGCGATGAGCGGCGCGGCGGCGGCGACCGCGATCATGAGCACCGTGCCGAGCAGTGTCGAGAACCACAGCAGGCTCGACCACTGCCGGTCGCTGAGGTTGCGCGACTGGACGATCGCGCCGGTCAGTCCGAAGTCGCGCACGAGGTCGGCGACGCCGACGATCGCCATGATCATCGCGACGAGACCGAAGTCGCTCGGCTCCAGCAGACGCGCGAGGATCATCGTCGAGGCGAGCTGGATGAGCGTCTTCAGCCACAGTCCGCCGGCGGTCACGGCCGCACCGCGCGAGGCGCGGTGGCTGAGATTCGACGGAACCGTGTTCATGCCCTCGCCGCCGATCGCAGACTGTCGTCGCGCGCCCACGACACCGGGCTCCGGCGCTCCGCACGCGCCTTGAGCTGCACCATGCCGAAGCCGTAGACGTACGCGGGCAGGCTCGGCCACAGCGACGGGCGGGCGCCGACGCGGCGCAGCAGGCGCGCGTACCGCACCGCCGCCGGATCCTGGCCGGCCAGCTGGACCTGGGCGGGAAGCGCGCGGTTGCCGCGCTCGATCCGCACGCCCCGACGGATGTGGGAGCCCATGTCGCGGGACGCCGCGACGGTGAACGAATGCCCGGGGAGCGTGAGCCGCTCGTCGGGGAGGAAGCGCTGCTGGACGAACCGGTCGTCCGCGATCACGTCCGGGAACGCCTCCCACCGAGCGCGCCCTTCGGCGTTGACGGCGTAGACCCCGGAGCCGATGTGCCCGCTCGCCCGGTAGTCCGACAGGG
The DNA here is from genome assembly GCF_014208045.1 of Microbacterium thalassium. Lineage (NCBI taxonomy): Bacteria > Bacillati > Actinomycetota > Actinomycetes > Micrococcales > Microbacteriaceae > Microbacterium > Microbacterium thalassium. The sequence goes on along the minus strand of NZ_JACHML010000001.1, from coordinate 627,263 downwards.
CCCAGATCCGGTAGTAGGCGCGCACCGCCGCGCTGCTGCGCGAGCTGTCGATCCGCAGCGCGGGCGCGGCGGCGCGCGCCGGCGACGGGGACGACAGCGCGTCGGCCAGCGCCCGCAGGGCGGCGGTGTCGATCGCGACGTCGGAGTCCACGTACGCGCGGGGAAGGACGGTGGCGACGGCGTCGCCGGCGTTGAGCGCGGCGATCTTCGACGCGCGGTCGATCTCCACGACCTCGACCCCCGGGACGGCGCGAGCCTGGGCCGCGGTGTCGTCGGAGCAGCCGTTGGCCACCACCACGACCTCGAACTCGCCGGGTGCCGCCTCGGCCAGCATCCGCTCGAGGGTGGTGCGCACGAGCGCGCCCTCGTCGTGGGCGGGGACGATCACGCTCATCCGCGTCACGAGGGACTCTCCGCGGCGACCGGGTCCGCCGTCCCCTCCGTCGCGACCGGCGCGCCGTCGCGGGCGGCGATCGCGGGCGGGCTCGCCGTCAGCAGCCACGCGCCGCAGGCGAAGAGGAACATCAGGACGAAGAAGGTCTGATAGAAGCCGAACGCGTCGTAGAAGAACAGCGCCGCGATGTACCCGGCCATCGACACCGAGAGCGTGAACGCGAGCATCGCATAGCGCGGCGCGTGCCGCGCCGTCGTGAAGGCGTATCTGAGCAGCATGATCGGCGGGGTGAGGACGAGGACGGCGAGGCCGATCACGCCGACCGCGCCCGCCTCCAGCAGCGTGCCCAGCACCTGGTTGTCGAGGATGAACGCGTTGGCGTCGTCGCCGATGACGATGCGGCTTCCGACGCCGGTCCCGAAGAACGGATGCTGCCGGGCCAGCGCCATGGCCGGTTCCAGGTCCGCCAGGCGACCGGCCCCGCCCCACCCGGCCGAGGTCTTCTGCGACGCGATGAGCGAGTCCACGTCGAGGAACGACCCGATCAGGGTGTCGAAGACCTTGGGCAGGATCAGGTACCCGGCCACCAGCGCCGGCAGTCCGAGGGCGATGAGGGTGACCCCGAGCATCGGGCGCAGGATGAGGGCGAGGAGCACCATCACGGCCAGCACCACGACGGCGGTGCGGGAGACCGCCGACAGGACGCCGAGCAGCAGGAAGACCACGGCGCCGCCGTAGGCGATGCGGCGGTTGATGTCGTTGACCGGTCGCGCACCGTAGCGGGCGAGGTAGATGGCGATCGGAATGAGCATGCACAGCATCACCGACAGCGCGATCGGATGCTGGGCCGAGGCGTACGAGCGGTAGCCGCCGGCGCGGAACGCGGCGCTCTCGTCGGTGAGCAGGTCCAGCGGCAGGAACGTCGAGAGCCGCCAGAACACGTTCACGCGCGTGGCCCGCTCGAAGGTCGCCAGGATCGCCACGATGACGCCCGACCAGACGAGACCGGTGAGCAGGCCCATCACGATGCGCTCGGTCGTGACGAGCTGCCGCACGATGTAGAAGGTCGACAGGAGGATGCCGTAGTTCACGAGCGCGCCGACCGCCGTCGAGGCGAGGTTCTGTTCGACCAGGCTGGTGCCGTTGACGATGACCGACAGCATCAGGGTCCCCACGAAGATCCCGATGGGCCACCCGAACGCCACGGGCTGCCAGCGCCGCGTGCGGTCCAGGACGAGGGCGCCCAGGACCGCGATCAGAAGCAGGATCAGCACCACGCGGTACGGCTCGAGCGCGAACGGGAGGGGGATCGGCAGCGAGTACCGCCGCACCGGGATGAACATGACGACCGCCACGAGGATCGTCAGTCCGCCGATCCACGAGAACACCAGCCGGCGCGCCAGGTACAGCAGGGCCACGGTGAGCAGCACCGCCCCGGCGATGAGCGGGGGGAGCAGCAGCACCGACGCCACGGCGATCACGGCGACGATGGCGCCGGCGATCAGCTGGCGCACGCCGGTGCGTGCCGGGGCGGTCTCGTCACCGGTCGCCGCGGACGGCGTCGCGTCGGAGTCGATCGGAGCCAGGTGGGTCACGATCCGAGCCGATCAGGGCGTGTACGACGGTTCGTGCTCGACGGTGGATTCCTCGTCGGGGGTCGTCTCCGGCTCCTCGGAGGTGCCCTGTGCCGCGCGGGACCGGCGCGTCGCACCCGAATCGGCGACGGGCTCGTCGGACCGTGCCTCCTCGGCATCCTCCGGCGTCTCGGAGGCGCCGTCGGCCTGCTCGGCCGCCAGGGCCTTCTTGCGGGCGCGAGAGCTCCGGGCGCCGGCCACGATGAACGCGGCGACGACGAACAGCAGGAAGACGCCGACGAACGTGATCGCGATCGGGATGGCCGGGTTGGAGCCCTCGACCTCCTCGGCGGTCGCCGTGTCGAGCACCGAGAGCACGACGCGATCGCCGTTGGGGATGTTCGACTCGTCCTGCTGCGCGAGGACGTCCTCGATGAACAGCTGGGCGGCCGCGTCCGAGATCTCCTCGGCCCGATCGGGCGACGTCGAGCCGCCGACCACCGCGATGATGGGGAGCGTGTAGCGCCCGGGGAAGGCCTCGTCGCCGCCCGGCTGCGTCGTGCGGCGCAGGGCCGTGAGTCCCTCGGTGTCGCTGAACGCGCCCACCTGGGTCTCGACGCGCTCGCGCATGTCGGTGCCGCTGATGATGTAGGCGTACAGGATGGCCTTGGAGGTCAGGTCGGTCTCCTCCGGGAGCGTCTGCCCCTCGACGAGCGCCTGGCCGGGGATGACGGCCTGGTACATGTCGCTCGACGGGCTCGAGACCAGCAGCGTGGTCTCGGCCGTGTACTCCTGCACCGCGCGTGACTGCACCTTGCCGTCGACGATCGCGAAGCCCGCGAAGAACGCCGCGACCGCGGCGACGAGCACGCCGACCAGCAGCAGCCACTTGCTCTCCCACAGAACCTGCAGGTACCTGGGTACGCCCATTGTCTCTTCTCCCTGTCCCGCCCCCCGGGCGACTGGGTGATGAATCCGCCGCCGTGGCGCTGAACAGGGGAAATGAGCCGATCCGGCATCGTTCCCCGTCTTCATCTTGGGGCCGTGCGGCCGAAGTTGTGTTGCCGGAGTGTTAAGGGCTCGCGACATTTCGGTGGGAGCCCGCCGAAGGGGTTGCCCCGCGGCCCCCGGGCCACCCACCCTGGTCTCAGACGGCTCGACCGTCGAGCGATGGGGCGGGAAGACCGTTCCCGTCCCGCATACCTCCGGGGGGTCGGATGCGGGTTCTGATGTCATTCCCGCACGCGCTGGGCGCGCCGGGCATCGGCTGGACCGCATGGAATCAGGCCGACTCGCTCGTGCGCGCCGGACACGAGGTCCACCTCGTCGCAGCCAGCTTCGCCCGCCGCGTTCCCGGCGCCGCCTCGGCGACCGCGTCGCTGTCTGCCGGGCGCGTGCGGATCCCGCACCGGGCGATCGGACGCGACCGCGCCTTCGCGTGGCACGACCGGGTCGCCGCGGGCGTCCTCGCCCGCACGCAGGTGGATGTCGTCCACCTGTGGCCGCTCGCTCCCGGCATCACCGCGCGGGCCGCTCGTGCACGGGGGATCCCCGCGGTGCGGGAGGCTCCGAACACCCACACCCGTCGGGCCTGGCGCACGGTCGCCGACGAGATCTCGCGCCTCGGCCTGACCGCCGATCGCACCGCGCACACCGAGGACCCCGCGCACCTGGCGATGGAGACCGCCGAATGGGACGCGGTGACGGGCATCCTCGCCCCGTCCGAACCGGTGGCCGAGTCCTTCATCGCCGAGGGCTTCGCGCCCGAGCGGATCCTCCGGCACCGGTACGGCCATCGGCCCGGCACCAGACTCGCGCGCGTGCGCGGCGGGGATCGTCCGCTGCGGGTCGTCTACGTCGGGCTCGCGGAGCCGCGCAAGGGACTCCATCACGCGCTGCGCGCCTGGGCCGACTCCACCGCCTCCGAGCGCGGCACCTTCCTCGTCGTGGGACGCATGCTCCCGGGGTACGCCGACATGCTCGCGCCGCTGCTGGCCCACCCCGGCGTGGAGGTCGTCGGCTTCAGCGACCGCGTGGATGCGGCGCTCGCATCCGCCGACGTCATGGTGCTGCCCACGCTCGAAGAGGGCAGCGCCCTGGTGACGTACGAGGCCCAGGCCGCCGGCTGCGTTCCGCTGGTCTCGTCGGCGGCGGGCGCCGTGATCGACCACGGCATCCACGGTCTCGTGCACGCGCCGGGCGACGTCGCCGAGCTCACGAGGCAGCTCGACCGGCTGGACGCCGACCGCGAGGAGCTCGCGCGCCTGAGCGCCGCCGCGCTCGCGCACGCGCCCGAGCTGACGTGGGACGCCGCGGCCGAGGCGCTCGTCGCCGCCTACCGGCAGGCGGTCGAGAGGACGGGGGCGCGCGATGCCGCAGCCGTCTGACATCACCATCATCGTGTGCACCCGCAACCGCGCGGCCATGCTGACCGAGGCCCTGTCCGCGATCGCCGCGGCCTCGCCGCCCGAAGCCGAGGTGCTGGTCGTCGACAGCGCGAGCGACACGGACGACACGCGACGGGTGGCCGAGGCCGCCGGGGTGGCTTACGTGCGCGCCGGCAAGGGGCTCTCGGTCGCCCGGAACGCGGGCATCACGTCGGCGGCGCGCCCGCTCGTGGTGTTCACCGACGACGACTGCCGCCCGACCGTCGGCTGGATCGAGCGACTGCTCGCCTGCTTCGAGGACCCCGGCGTGGCCGCCGCGACGGGGCGCATGCTCGACCACACGCTCACCGCCGACGCTCCCTACTCCCGGCCCGCCCGGTACACGACGCCGCTGAGCGGTCTGGATGCGGGGCACGGCGCCGTGATGGCCTTCCGCCGTGAGGTGCTGCTGCGGCTGGGGGGCTTCGACGACCTGATGGGTGCGGGTCAGAAGCACGCGGGAGCCGAGGACCTCGACATCTTCATCCGCATCCTCCGCGCCGGGCCGGACGTGGTCCACGACGGCAAGTGCGTCGTCCTGCACGCCAACACGCGCGTCGGCGATGCGTACGTCGACCTGCACCGCGGATACGGCCTCGGCCTGGGGGCGCTCGTCGGCAAGTGGCTGCGTCTGGACCCCGTCTTCGGCATCCGCATGGGGTGGACGCTCACCCGCCGGACGGCCGCGCGCATCGCCCGGTCCCGCCGCCGCGGGGGCTCGGCCGCCCACGAGCGCGCGATGGTGCAGGGGCTGATCAGCGGCGTCATCGACGTCCGGCGGATACCGCTCGTGGGCGAGCGGTTCGTCCCTCCCTGGTCCCCCCAGCGCGTTCCCGTGCTGCGAGCCGAAGGAGTCGTCTCATGACGCGACCGCCCGTCAGGGTCGAGCTGATCCGCACGCTCGACGAGCAGAAGATCGTCGACAGCATCGTGTACGAGGCCATGCACATCGGCGCGGTCATCGTGATGGACGGGGCGCCGTTCCTGCGCCCCGACGGCACCATCGACCGCGAGCGGATCCACGCCCAGCTGCGGTCCTCGCTCGGGCGGGTGCCGGAGTTCTCGATGCGGCTCATGCACGCGCCCCTGGGGATCACCACGCCCGCCTGGGTGCCCGACGAGCACTTCGACCTGCGCGACCACGTGACCTTCGACGACTCTCCGACACCGCTCACGGGCGAGACCGTGCCCGCGCTCGCCGGGTTCGGCAGACCGCCCCTGCCGCAGGACCGGCCCCTGTGGGACGTGCGGTTCACGGTGCTCGACACGGGCGAGATCGCCCTCGGGGCCCGGATGCACCACGTCGTCGGCGACGGCGAGTGGGGGTTCAGCGTCATCAAGCGCGTGACGAGGCCGGAGCCGCAGACGCCGGATCACTCGGCGGCGCTGCCGCACCCGGGGCGCCCGCCGCGGACGTCGCTGGCGATCCCCGTCGTCGCGCTGCGCCGCTTCCTCGCGGCGAACCCCACGCCGGCGGCCGCCTGGCACGAGTACTGGCGGAAGCCGTTCGTCAAGCGGGTCCGCCGCGCCGGCGGCCGCTGCATCCGCCCGCTCAAGGAGCACTGGATCCGGCGCACGGGAATGCGCGACCGGATGCTGCCCGCCACGCGGACGGCGATGTTCGAGGTCGACGCGTCGCGCGCGGCCCGCGACGCGGCGCGGCTGCGCGGCTCGCTCACCGACCTGCTCGTGGCCGCGGCCACGCGCGCCGTGGACGACGACGAGCGCGGCATCGACCTGATGGTGCCGGTCTCGCGTCGTCGGCGGGGTGCGGGGGGCGACTCCCGCAACCACATCTCGATGGCCCGCGTGCACACCGCTCCCGGTGCGGGGCTCGCCGACCGCGTGGCGGGCATCCGCGAGACGGTGCGGGCGATCGTGCGCGGGGAGGGCGAACCCGACACGCCGCGCGGGCGCATGGTGGGCTACGCGACGCTCATGCAGCTGTCCGACCGGCCGCTGTGGTTCGGCGACGCCCGTGTGACGCGCATCGCGTTCCTCCCCGCCGGGGATCCTCGCAGCGAGATCTCGGTGCTGGGGACGGTGTACGACGGAACGCTCTACACGACGATCGCCTCACGGCTCGAGTTCGACGTCGACGCGATGGCCGGTCGCATCCGCGCGGATCTGGCCGACGCCGCGGCGCCGGCGCGGGCGGACGCGGTCGACGGCTCCGATCGGCAGGAGGCCGCATGAAGCGCGTGCTGCACGCCGTCGGGTCGCTGATCGACCCGCGCGTCTACCTGCACGGACTGCGGATCCTGCACTTCTACGGCTACGCCCACGTCTCGCAGGTGCGCCGTCTCACCCGCGGGGCGAACGTGTCCTTCGCCCCGAACGTCTCCTTCCGCAACGCGGAGCGGATCACGATCGGCGCCGGCACGCACATCGGCGAGTACTCGACGATCTGGGCCGGCAACGCCACCGGACGCATCACGTTCGGCGAGAAGGCGCTGCTGGCGCCGCGCGTGACCGTCACGGCCTCCAACTACGGCACCGCGCGCGGGGTCCCACCGATGGACCAGCCGAAGGTCGAGCAGGACATCGTGATCGGCGCCGGGACGTGGCTGGGCGCCGACGTCGTGGTCCTGGCCGGGGTCACGATCGGCGACGGCGCGATCGTCGCCGCCGGCGCGGTCGTGACGCGCGACATCCCGGCGGACGCCATCGCGGGCGGCGTCCCCGCCAAGGTCATCGGGTGGCGGTCGGATGCGGCTGCGGCCGAGGCGGCGCAGGGGGCGGCGTGACCGGGCCGACCGTCGACGTCATCGTCGTGAACTTCAACACGCGCGAGCGCACGATCGAGTGCCTGGATTCCGTGCGCGACCAGGCGATTCCCGGCGTGCGGGTGATCGTGGTCGACAACGGGTCCGCCGACGGCAGCCTGGCGGCGATCGGTGCGGCGCACCCCGGGGTGACGCTGGTGGACGCCGGCGAGAACCTCGGTTTCGCGCGCGGCGTCAACCGGGGCGTGGCGGTGTCGGACGCCGACTACGTGCTGCTGCTGAACCCGGACGCGACCGTCTTCCCGGGGTCGCTCGAGGCGCTCGTGGACTTCGCGGAGGCCCACCCGGGGCACGGCGTCTACGGCGGGCGCACCGTGCGCGCCGACGGCGCGCTCGATCCGTCGTCGTGCTGGGGTGCGCCCACGCTGTGGTCCCTGAGCTGCTACGCGCTGGGGCTGACCACGGCGTTCCGGCACTCGCGGCTCTTCGACCCCGAGTCGCTGGGTCGCTGGCAGCGCGACACGGTGCGCGAGGTGCCCGTGATCACCGGCTGCCTGCTGCTGGCGCGGCGCGCCGACTGGGATCGCATCGGCGGCATGGACGAGAGGTTCTTCCTGTACGGCGAGGACGCGGAGTTCTCGGCGCGCGCCCGGCGACGCGGCTTCGCCCCCGTCGTCGTCCCGCAGGCCGTGATCCAGCACGACGTCGGGGGCTCCACCGCGTCCAGCGGCCGGAAGATGGCGATGGTGATGGCCGGCAAGGTCACCTACCTGAACCTCGTGTGGCATCCGGCGACGGCGCTCGCCGGCAATCTGCTGCTGCAGGCCGGCGCGGGGATCCGGGCGGCGCTCGAGCGCGTGACCGGCTCGACCCGGCGCACGTGGCGAGACGTCTGGCGCAACCGCCGGGCCTGGCGCCGGGGGTACCCGGATGCCGAGCGGACCCTGTTCGGGCGGACACCTGCGAACGTGCCCTCGCCGCTGCGGGTGCAGGCCGAGCCGGCGTTCCGCACCGAGCGCGCCAATCCCTACAACGGGCGCCTGTACCGCGCGCTCCAGCGGCGCGGCGCGCGCGTGACCGACCTGAACTACTGGCATCTGCTCGTCGAGCCCACCGACGTCGTCCACCTCCATTGGCCCGACCTGTCCTTCCTGTCGGGATCGCGGCGCGTGATCCACGCCGCGCGGCTGGCGTGGTTCTACGGCGCGCTGCGCGCGGTGCGCGCCCGCGGGACGGTGCTGGTGTGGACCGTCCACAACGTCTCGTCCCACGAGGAGCGCTCGTCCCCCCGGGTGCGGCGTGCGGCCGAGCGGCTGCTGCTGAGCAGCGTGGACGGGATCATCGCGCTGACCGAGGACGGCGTCGACGCCGCGCGTGCCGCCTACCCGCGGCTGCGCGAGGTTCCCGCCGCCGTGACGCCGCACGGCCACTACCGCGGCGACTACGCGTTCGGGCTGTCGCGCGCGCAGGCGCGCACGCGTCTGGGACTGGACCCCGACCGGCCGGTCGTGGTGGCGGTGGGCCAGCTGCGTCCGTACAAGAACATCCCGCACCTGATCACGACCTTCCGGTCCCTCGATCCCGACGCGGTCCTGCTGGTGGCGGGAAAGGCCGCGCCGGCGGAGCTCGAGCGGGAGGTCCGCGCCGCCGCGGCCGACGATCCGCGGGTGGTCCTGGATCTGCGCTTCCTGCCCGACGAGGAGCTGCCGGTGGTGCTCGCCGCCGCCGACCTCGTCGTCCTTCCCTATTCCCGGATCCAGAACTCCGGGTCGGCCATCCTCGCCGCCTCGGCGGACCGTCCCGTGCTCGTGCCCGATCTCGGGGCCATGCGGGAGCTGCAGACCCAGCTGTCGGACCAGTGGGTGCGGCTGTACTCGGGGGACCTGGAGCCGGACGACCTGGCCGGGGCCCTGGCGTGGGCGACCGCCGAGGGCCGCCCCGAGACCGCCGACCTGTCGGCCCTGGACTGGGACGAGATCGCCGCGCGCACGCTCGCGGCCTACGAGGACTTCCGTGAACGGTCACGGTGGCGCCGACAGCCGGCGGCGAAAGAACCGGCGATCAGCTAGGGGGCTGAACCATCATGATCGGATCGACTTCCGGCGCCCGGGGGGACGCCGGACGACGGCTCCGCACCGGAGCCGTCATCGCGGCGGGGATCGCGCTGGTCGCGGCGACCCTCGCGGCGCCGCAGCCGGCGGCGGCACTGCCCGCCGGCTCGTACGTCGTCGTCCTCGACGACGGCGTCAATGCGGCTGCGCTCGCGCGCTCCGCCGGCATCCAGCGCGATCAGCGCTTCGTGTCGGCGCTCAACGGATTCTCGGTCGAACTCACCGCCGCCGAGGCGACGGCGCTCGCCCGGGATCCCCGCGTGCTCGCGGTGAGCCCGGACTTCCCCATCGAGGGGATGGCGCAGACGGTTCCGCCGCACGTCCCGTCCGTCGAAGCCGACGAGGCGCCGGTGAACGCCGGCGACGGGGTCACGCAGTGGAGCGGGCCGGCCGTCGCGATCGTCGACTCGGGGGTGAACCCGCATCCGGACTACAACCTCGCCGGAGCGGTGAGCTGCTACCCGGGCCTGGACGCGAGCGACGGCAACGGCCACGGCACGGCCGTCGCCGGCTATATGGCCGCGTACGACGACGACTCGGGAACCGTGGGGGTCGCGCCCGGCGCACCGATATATTCCGTGCGGGTGATGGACGCGAAGAACCGCGGCACGCTCTCGACGCTGCTGTGCGGTCTGGACTGGGTCTCGCGCAACGCCGCGAGCCTCGGGATCGAGGTCGTCAACCTCAGCCTCGCGGCCCGCGGCGACGATGACGGCAACTGCGGCTACTCCAACGGGGATCCCCTCCACCAGGCCATCTGCGGGCTGGAGGACGCCGGGCTGGTCATGGTGGCCTCCGCCGGCAACTCCGACACCGATCTGGCCGGGTACGTCCCCGGGGCGTATGACGAGGTGCTCGCTGCCACGAACGTCGGCGACTACGACGGCCGTCCCGGAGGGCTGGCATCGGCTCCGTGCTCGGTGAGCACGCGCGACGACGAGCCGGCGGTCAACACCAACTACGCCGTCACCGCGGCCGACCGTGCGCATACCATCGCGGCGCCGGGGATGTGCCCGTACACGACGCTCAAGGGCGACCGGTACGGCTACATCCAGTCGGGCACGTCGATGTCGGCGGCGGCCGTGAGCGGCGTCGTCCTGGACTGCCTCGCCGCGGGCGACTGCGGCGGCTCCGCCGCGCAGATCCGCAGCACGGTGCTTGCGCAGGCTCAGGCGGCGGCCGCGCGCGGTCATCGCTTCGCGGGCGATCCGCTGTCGCCGGTCGCCGGCCGGTACTTCGGGTACCTCGCCTCGACCGTCCCGGCCGGCGGCACCGTTCCGACGCCGACGCCGACGCCGACGCCGACTCCGACGCCGACTCCGACTCCGACTCCGACGCCCACGCCGACTCCGACTCCGACGCCGACGCCGACTCCGACGCCGACGCCGACTCCGACGCCGGACACCACCGCGCCGACGGTCGCCATCGTGTCGCCGCCGTCCGGAGCGGTGGCCAGCGGCACCGGAACGATCGTCGCGACCGCATCGGACGACGTGGGCGTGACCGCCGTGTCGTTCTGGTCGGGCGGCACGCGTCTGGGCACCGGGACACAGGCCGCCGACGGGACCTGGCGCGCGACGCTGTCGACGACGGGCTTCCCGAACGGGACCTACCCGGTCCACGCACGGGCGAGCGACGCCGCGGGCAACGTGGGGCAGAGCGCGACGATCACGGTGATCGTGCGGAACTGAGCGTGCGTCCGCACCCCGGCCGCTCGCGCGCCGGGGTGCGGACGCCCTGAGCAGCAGGAGGCTGTGCGATGAAGATGAGCGTGATCGGGTGCGGGTACCTCGGTGCCGTGCACGCGGCGGCGATGGCGGAACTGGGCCACGAGGTGGTCGGCGTGGACGTCGACGCCGGCAAGATCGCGGCACTGTCGGCCGGCCGCGCGCCCTTCTTCGAGCCGGGGCTCCCCGAGATCCTCGCGTCGGCGCTCGCGAGCGGGCGGCTCCGTTTCACGACCGATATCGCGGAGGCCGGCGGCGCGCGCGTGCACTTCATCGCCGTGGGGACGCCGCAGACCAAGGACTCGTACGCGGCCGATCTCACCTACGTCGACGCCTCCGTGGCGGCGCTTCTGCCGCACCTCGGCGACGGGGACCTGGTCGTGGGCAAGAGCACGGTGCCCGTCGGCACGGCGGCACGCCTCGCCGACGCGATCACGGCATCGGGCTCGGGGGCGCGTCTGGCGTGGAATCCGGAGTTCCTGCGCGAGGGCTTCGCCGTGAAGGACACCCTCGAGCCGGACCGGCTCGTGTACGGGGTGGCGGATCCTGCGGACGCCGAGGTGCTCGACGAGGTCTACCAGCGCGCACTCGGCGCGGGCACGCCTCGCATCGTGACCGACTTCGCGACCGCCGAGCTGGTCAAGGTCTCGGCCAACGCGTTCCTGGCGACGAAGATCTCGTTCATCAACGCGATGGCCGAGATCGCCGAGGCGACCGGCGCCGACGTGACCCGCCTCGCCGACGCGATCGGGCACGATGCCCGCATCGGGCGGCGGTTCCTCAACGCCGGGGTGGGCTTCGGCGGCGGCTGCCTGCCCAAGGACATCCGCGCGTTCACGGCGCGCGCCGAGGAGCTGGGCAGAGGCGAATCGGTGGCGTTCCTCAAGGAGGTCGACGCCATCAACCTCCGCCGCCGCCAGCGCGTCGCCGACCTCGCCGTCGACCTTCTCGACGGGTCCGTCGTGGGCAGTAAGGTGGCGGTCCTCGGGGCGACGTTCAAGCCGCACTCCGACGATGTGCGGGACTCCCCCGCCCTCGATGTCGCGGTCCGTCTCAAGGGACTCGGCGCCGACGTCGTGGTCACCGACCCCGAGGGGCTCGACAACGCACGTGCGCGGCATCCGCAGCTGCTGTACGCGGCGATCGCCGACGAGGCGCTGCGTCACGCGGATCTCGCCGTGCTCGTCACGGAGTGGCCGCAGTACACGAGCCTGGAGCCCGCCGACGTCGGTGCGATCATGCGCGGGCGGCGCGTCATCGACGGCCGCAATGCGCTCGACGCGGCGTCCTGGCGCGCGGCCGGATTCACCTACGCCGGACTGGGCCGCGGCTGAGGCCCGACGCGCCGGGAGCTCAGCGGGCGAGCCGGCTGTAGTCGGCGAGGGCCTTGGCGTCCTCGGCGTCGCGCATCGCGCGCCGTGCGGCGTCGAGGGCCTCGACGGGGTCGGCGGCCTGACGGGCGCCGGCGAGCTCGGTCTGGGCGGACAGCAGCCGCGCGCGGGCATCCGCTCCGGCGCGTGTGCGCGTGATCGCGGCCTCCGCGGCGGCGATGGCCTGGCGTGCGGCCGCGAGCGTCCCCGGCAGGGCCGTGCGCGCGCCGCGCAGACGCTGCTGAGCCGTGCGCGCGTCGCCGAGCGCGATGTCGAGGCGGTCCCTGATGCGCGCGATCGCGTCGACCGTGCGCGTGGGCCGGCGTGCGGCCTGCGGCTCGAGGGCATCGAGCTGGTCCGTGAGGGCGCGCACTTCGGCGCCGAGCCGGGCGGAGTCCGCGGGCTCCAGGTGCTCGCGCGTCACGGAGGCCTGCCGCAGCGCAGCGCGCGCCGCCTCGAACTCCCCCGGCAGCGCCTGTGCGGCCTGCGTCACCAGCCGGTGGGTCTCCTCGAGGATGCGGGACTCGGCCTCGGCCTGCCGCAGGGCGCGCTCGGCCGCCGCGAGGTCGCCCAGGACCGAGGTGCTGGGGTCGGGAGCCGCCGCGGACGCCTCCGCCAGGAGCGACTGCGCCGTATCGGCGGCACGCGTCGCCGCGGTCGCCGCGCGCCGCGCATCCGCCCATTCCTCCTCGTCGAACCGCTGCTCGAGCGTCGCCATGAGGGCGGTCGGGTCGCCCATCTCGGCACGCAGGCGCGTCAGGCGCTCGCGCCCCGCGGCGACCTGGCGCGGCGCCGACACGTTCGCGCTGACCCACGCGGCATGGTCTCGACGCGCCGAGGCGATCGTGGCGAGCGCCTCGGCCGTGCGCCGCTTGATGCGGGCGGAGCCGCGCCGCACCTCCGCGGGGTGGACGCCCTCCTCCCCCAGCCGGCGGTACTCGTCGAACGATTCGTCCCGCACGTGCTGCGCGGTCATGCGAGCCCGCCGCAGCGACGACGGCGCCGTCCCGCCGTACAGCGCGCCCGAGAGCCCGACCTCGAGCTCGAGCTCTTCGACGGCGTCGTCCAGGCGCACGAGCTCCACGCCCGCGGCGGCGCGCACCGGCTCGGCCGCCGCACGCGCACGGGGCGAGCGCCGTGCGCGACGCACCGCCCACACCGTGACGGCGACGGCGATCGCCGTCACGCCGAACACGACCAGCGCCGGGATGAGCCAGCCGAGCACGGCGCCGAGGAGGTCAGGCATCGACATCCTCGAACAGCAGCAGCGTGCGCAGCTCGTCCACCGTGTCGACGGCGGCCTGGGCGCCCTCGGCCTCGTGCGGCCAGCTGAATCCCCACCGCACGAAGATGACGGGCACGCCGTGCTCGGCGCCGCCCTCCACGTCGTGGTGCCGATCGCCGATGAGCACGGGCCGGTCCGTGTCGATGCCCTCGGCTTCGAGGCGCCGCAGCGCTTCGGCGACGATGTCGGCCTTCGAGCTGAGCGTGCGCTCGTCGATCGTGGCTCCGACGATCGCGTTCAGGTGCGGCGACAGATCGAAGTGGTCCATGAGGGCGTCGACCTGGATCTCGGGCTTGGAGCTCGCGGTGGACTGCGCGATGCCGGCGGCGGAGATGTCGCGGATGAGCTCGCCGATGCCGTCGAAGAGCTTCGCGCCCGTCGTGTAGCCGTCCTCGCGGCCGATGGCCCGATAGTGGCTGACGGCGGCCGAGGCCTCGTCGGGGGTCATGCCGACGTTCACCTGGAAGGAGTCGTACATCGGCGGTCCGATCCAGTGCACGAGCTCCTCGCGCGTCGGGGCCTTCCTGCCGAAGTGCTCGAGGCACATCGTCAGACGGCGCAGGATCCCGTCGGAGGCATCGACGACGGTGCCGTCGACATCCCACAGGACGCAGGACCAGGGCGAGCGCATCGTCATGTCCTTACGCTACCGGCCGCGCCGCGGGCCGGCGTCCACTCAGAACAGGCGCGGAGCGCCGGACTCGACGCCCTTCATGCCCTCGTAGTCGAGGGTGACGCAGCGGATGCCGCGGTCGGCGGCGAGCACCTTCGCCTGGGGCTTGATCTCCTGCGCGGCGAACACGCCCGTCACCGGCGCGAGGTGCGGATCGCGGCCCAGCAGGTCGAGGTAGCGGGTCAGCTGCTCGACGCCGTCGATGTCGCCGCGCCGCTTGACCTCCACGGCCACGGTGCCGCCCGAGGACGCGTCCCGCAGCAGCAGATCGACGGGCCCGATCGCGGTGGGGAACTCGCGGCGCATTAGGCTGAGCCCGTCGCCGATGACGTCGACCTGCTCGGCCAGCAGGCGCTGCAGGTCGGCTTCGACGCCGTCCTTCTGCAGGCCGGGGTCGACGCCGAGCTCGTGCGAGGAGTCGTGCAGCACCTCGTAGATGCGCACCAGGAGCGCGTCGCCGGTCTTGGCGTGCGTGACGCGCCAGTGCTCCTGCACCCCGGCTGCGGCGGAGTCGGCATCCGGCTCCTCGACCTCGAGCCGGCAGGGCGGGCTCATCCAGTTCAGGGGCTTGTACGACCCGCCGTCGGAGTGGACCAGCAGGCTGCCGTCGCCCTTGTGCACCAGCAGGCGCGTGGCCAGCGGCAGATGGGCGTTGAGGCGGCCGGTGTAGTCCACCGAGCAGCGGGCGATGACGAGGCGCACCCGAAGATCCTAGTGCGCCCGCACTCCCCCGGCACCGACTCCGGAGCCCTTGAGCGGCCGTGCCGCGGGCGATGCCAGGCCCGACGCCACGATGAGGACGACGAGGATCAGCAGCGTGTTCAGCAGGCCGATGTGCTCGCTGATGAGGCCGAGCAGGGGCGGTCCCGCGAGGAAGGCGACGTAGCCGATCGTGGCGGCGGCGCTCACGCGCGCGGCGGCGCGGGCGGGATCGTCGGCGGCCGCCGACATGCCGAGCGGGAACCCGAGCGACACGCCCGCGCCCCACAGCGCCGCGCCCGCGAAGACGAGCGGCACGTTCGGCGCGTAGATGAACAGCAGCAGGCCGGCCGCGGCCAGGACCGACAGCACGCGCAGCACCGCGACGCGGCCGAACCGGTCGACCAGCGGTCCGCCGAACATGCGCACGAGGGTCATGCTGACCGAGAAGACCGCGAGCCCCGCCGCGCCCAGCGCCGCGCTCTCGCCGTGGCCCTCGACCACGCCGAGCGCGAGCCAGTCGTTCGCGCCGCCCTCGGCGAAGGCCATGCCGAGCATCACGACGCCCAGCGCGTACGTGCGCGGCTCACGCCAGGCCGACATCGCGAGCGCCAGCCGCTCGCGCCACGTGCCGCGCTCCTCCCCCGCTTCGGGGTCCATGGCCGCCTCGCGCCGTGGCACGTTCAGCACGCTGACCACCCCGATCGCGACGATGAGGACGGCGGTGGCGGCCAGATGCGTGATCGGCGGCATGCCCCACGCGATCGCCAGGATGCCGATGCCGGCGCCGAGGACCGTGCCGAAGCTGAAGAACGCGTGGAACAGGGGCAGCAGCGTCTTGCCGGTGGTGTTCTCGATCGCCGCGCCCTCGACGTTCATCATGACGTCGACCGCGCCGTTGCCGAAGCCCCACAGCATCAGCCCCACGACGACGACGGGAGCCGAGTGCAGGGTGTCGGCGCCGATGCCGATGACGGCGAGACCGCTCGCGAACACCGCGATCGCGCCCATCATCCCCCGTCGCGCGCCGAACCGCGCGAGCACCACCGACGACAGCGACAGGCCGACGATCGAGGCGATCCCGCCCGCGAGCAGCATCAGGCCGAGCTCGGCCCGATCGACCGAGACGGCGTCCTTGATCTCGGGGACGCGCGCCGCCCAGGTCGCCACGCTCAGGCCGCTGCTGAGGAAGATCGCGAAGATCGCCAGGCGCCAGCGCAGCAGCTGGGAGGCGGTGAGGGTCAGGTCCACTGCTGAAGGATATCGAATCGATTCGAAACACGGAACCACGCGGGCGACGATCCCCGGTACCATCGCGGTCATGAGCCCCCGCCGTGCCACCATCGCCGACGTCGCGCGCCGCGCCGGCGTGGCGCCGTCGACGGCGTCGGTGGTGTTCAGCGGGAAGACGTCGGTGTCGGACGCGACGCGGGCGCGAGTCCTGGACGCCGCCGATCAGCTCGGGTACACCGGGCCCGACCCGGTCGCGGCGTCGCTGCGCACCGGGCGCTCGGGGATCGTGGGGGTCGTCTTCGAGGAGCACCTCGGTCGCGCGTTCCTCGACCCCGTCAAGACCCTCATGATGGACGGCCTCGCCGACGCGGTGGCACCCCTCGGCGCGGGCCTGCTGCTGCTGCGCGACCAGGAGCCGGCAGGCACCGGCCCCACCCTCACCACCGCTCCCCTCGACGCGGCGGTGCTCGTGGGCTGCAGCGGCCTGCTGCGCGAATCGCTGCACGCGGTGCGGGCGCGCGGCATCCCCGTCGTCGTGATCGAGGGCGATGCCGGGGAGGACGTGCCCCGCATCGATCTCGACAACCGCGAGGCCCAGCGCCAGGCCGCATCGCACCTGCGGGGTCTCGGACACGAGCGGGTGGCCACGGTCACGCTGCCGATCCGGGCCGGGTGGCGCGCGGGATGGGTCGAGCCGGACGCCGAGATCTCGGTCGAGGTCACGCGCGATCGGCTCGACGCCGTGCGCGACGTGTACCCCGACGCGCCGGCGTACGCGGCCTCGGCGAGCTCGATCGACGAGGGGCTGGCCGCCGGCCGCGTGCTGCTGGCAGACCCCGGGACCCGTCCCACCGCGGTCATCGCCCAGAGCGACCTGCTCGGCGCGGGCGTGATCCGCGCGGCCGAGGAGCTCGGTCTCGACGTGCCGGGCGACGTCAGCGTCACCGGCTTCGACGGCATCGTCGTGGACGGTCTCGCTCCGTACCGGCTGACCACCCTGGTCCAGCCCGCGACCGAGAAGGGGCGCGCCGCCGGGCGCGCGGTCGCCGCGCTCGTCGACGGAGACGATGCGCCGTCGATCTCGCTCACGAGCACGTTCCGCGAGGGAAATACGACCGCGCCGCCACCGTCCCCCGCGTCGGTAGACTGAGCCATCACGCCCTGATCGCCTGAGCCGGTGACACATCCGGCCCGACGAACCGAGGAGGCCGCCATGCTCCTCCTCCTCGCTGCGTTCGCGCTCGTCCCGCTCGCCCTGCCGTGGCTCGTCGCCCGGATCGGGCCGCGGGCCTTCACGGTCGCCTCCGTCCTGCCGTTCGCCGCGTTCGCGCATGCCGCCGTCCAGACGCCCGCCGTCGCCGCGGGGAACATTCCCTATGAGGAATTCGAGTGGATCCCCTCGCTCGGGATCGCCCTGTCGATGCGGATGGACACGCTGTCGTGGGTCATGACGCTGATCGTCACCGGCGTCGGCGGCCTCGTGCTGGTGTACTGCCGCTGGTACTTCGTCGACGAGGGGGTGGGGCTCGGTCGCTTCGCCGCGGTGCTGCTCGGGTTCGCCGGCGCCATGTACGGACTCGTCCTCACCGACGACCTGGTCGTCCTCGTGATGTTCTGGGAGATCACGAGCGTCCTGTCGTACCTGCTGATCGGCCACTACAACCGCCGCGCCCCGAGCAGGCGCGCCGCCCTCCAGGCGCTGCTGGTGACCACGCTCGGCGGTCTGGTCATGTTCATCGGCGTCGTCCTGCTCGTGGTGCGCGCCGGAACCTCCAGCATCTCGGCGGCCGTCGCCGACCCGCCGTCGGGCCCCGTGGTCACCGCCGCGATCGTGCTCCTGCTGGTCGGGGCCCTCAGCAAGTCGGCGATCTTCCCGTTCCACTTCTGGCTGCCCGGGGCCATGGCGGCGCCCACCCCCGTGAGCGCCTACCTGCACGCCGCGGCCATGGTGAAGGCGGGCATCTACCTCATCGCGCTCGCGGCCCCCGTGGCCGCCGAATCGCCCGCGTGGCGGCCGATCGTGATCGGGCTCGGCGCGTTCACCATGCTCCTCGGCGGTTTCCAGGCCCTGCGCGAGACCGACCTCAAGCGCATCCTGGCCTTCGGGACGGTCAGCCAGCTCGGGATGCTGACGGTCGTCCTCGGCTACGGCACGCGGGACGCGGCGCTCGCCGGGCTCGCCCTGCTGATCGCGCACGCGCTGTTCAAGTCCGCGCTGTTCCTCATCGTCGGCGTGATCGACCGCCAGCTGGGAACGCGCGACATCGGCGAGCTGAGCGGCCTCGGCCGGCGCGCTCCCGTCTCGGCGGCGGCATCCGTCCTCGCGATCGCGTCGATGGCGGGGGTGATCCCCACCATCGGGTTCGTCGCCAAAGAGGGGGCGCTCACGGCCCTGCTCGACGAGGCGCTCGGCGGCGCCGCGTGGGGAATGGTCGGGATCTCCGCGGTCGCGCTCGGGACGGTGCTGACGTGCGCGTACGGCATCCGTTTCCTGTGGGGGGCGTTCGCCACCAAGAAGGATGCCGACGGAGGCATGCTGCCGGCGACCGACTGGCCGCGTCCCCCGTTCGGGTTCGTCCTCGCGCCCGCTCTCCTGGCCCTGCTGAGCCTCGCCGGGGGTTTCGCGGCACCCTGGCTCGACACCGTGCTCACGCCGTATGCCGAGACCGCACCGGCCGCCTCACCGGGGGTCGCCGCGCCGGAGCACCCCGCGCACCTCGCGCTGTGGCACGGGTTCCAGCCCGCGCTGTGGATCTCGGTGGCGGCCCTCGCCCTCGGCATCGGGGTGTTCGCGCTGACGCGGGGATGGACGCCCGCACGCCGTTTCATTCCGTTCACCGCATGGGATGTCTACAACGGCGCGCTGCGTGGGCTCGCGAAGCTGTCGGTGGCGACGACGAGCGTCACCCAGCGCGGATCGCTGCCGATCTACGTGGGGATCATCTTCGCGGTCCTGGTCGCCGCCGAGGCGACGGCGATCGCGGCGGGCTCCCCGTGGAATCTCGACCTCACCACGTTCCAGACGCCGACGCAGTGGGTGGCGGCGCCCATCATGATCGCCGCGGGGATCATCGCGGTGCGCGCGCGCAAGCGCTACACCGGCGTCGTGCTCGTGTCAGTCACCGGCATCGGGATGACGGTGCTCTTCGCGACCATGGGAGCACCCGATCTCGCCCTGACGCAGATCCTCATCGAGACGGTCACGATGGTGGCCTTCGCCCTCGTGCTGCGGCGCATCCCGGCGCGCCTGGGGGAGCGCAACGCCTCGGTCAAGCCGGTGCTGCGGGCGATCCTCGGGGCGGCCGTCGGCCTCACGATGGCCGCGGTCGCCGTCGTCGCGGTGTCGGCGCGCGTGCACGCTCCGGTCTCGGAAGCCTTCCCCGAACTCGCCTACGAGATCGGCCACGGGAAGAACATCGTCAACGTCGCCCTGGTCGACCTGCGCGGATGGGACACGATGGGGGAGCTGTCGGTGCTGATCCTGGCCGCGACCGGCGTCGCGTCGCTGGTGTTCGTGACGCACCGCGCCGACACGCTGTCGGATCTGACTCAGCCGCTCCCCCGCGACATCACCCGTCACCGGCGCCCTCTCGTCGAGACGCACGGGCCCGAGGCCGCCGACAGCTCGTCCCCGGCGCGCACGGCCTGGCTCGTCGGCGGGCAGCGCGTCCGGTCACGGGAGCGGTCGATCATGCTCGAGGTCGTCGTCCGCATCCTCTTCCACACGATCATCGTGATCTCGCTGTACCTGCTGTTCGCCGGGCACAACCTCCCCGGCGGCGGGTTCGCGGGCGGGCTCGTCGCGGGCATGGCGCTGGTCATGCGGTACGTCGCGGGCGGCCGGTACGAGCTGGGAGCGGCCGCCCCCGCGGACGCCGGGCGCCTGCTCGGCATCGGCATGGCGATCGCGGTGGGCTGCGCCGTGATCCCGGTGCTGCTGGGAGCGGCGCCCCTCACGCGCGGATTCGTCGAGGCGACGGTGCCGGTGCTCGGGCATGTGGAGTTCGTGACGTCGACCCTGTTCGACGTCGGGGTGTACCTCGTGGTGATCGGCCTTGTGCTCGACGTGCTGCGCAGCCTCGGGGCAGAAGTGGACCGTCAGCGTCTGGCGGCGACCGGATCGGGGGAGCGGGCATGACCGAGACCGCGGATGCCGAACTGAGCGTGTCGATCGTGCTGATCGTCGTCATGGCGGTGCTCTTCGCCGCCGGCGTCTACGCGATGCTCGAGCGCAGCCTCACGCGCGTGCTGATCGGGTTCCTGCTGCTGGGGAACGCGGCCAATCTGCTGCTGCTGATCGTCATGGGGGCCCCGGGCGTCGCGCCGTTCGCGGGGACCGCCGAGGCCTCCGAGATGTCGGATCCGCTCCCGCAGGCGCTCATGCTCACCGCGATCGTGATCACTTTCGCCGTCTCGGCGTTCCTCCTGGCCCTCATCTACCGGTCGTGGCAGCTCGGACGCGCTGACACCGTCGAGGACGACGAGGCGGACCGCGCGGTGCGCGAGCGCGGCGCCGAGGACGAGGAGTCGCTGGACGCCGAGACCGAGGTCGAGGCGTCGGATGCCACCACCGACTTCGTCGACATCCAGACGCGGCCGATCACGATCCCGACGGCGCGCGACGCGACGCGCCGCGAGGACGGGGGACGGACGTGACCCCCATCGCCCCGGCCCTGGTCCCGCTGCTGGTGACGCTGCCCCTGCTGGGCGCGGCGATCGCCCTCATCGCCGCGCGCCATCGCCGCGTGCAGGTGGGCGTGTCGATCGTGACGCTCACGGTGGTGTGCGCCATCGCGGGGATCCTGCTGGCCGTGGTGGACCTCGGCGACCAGGCGATCGCGGTCTCGGTGGGCGGCTGGCCGATCCCGTACGGCATCGTGCTGTACGTCGACCGCTTCGCGGCGCTGCTGGTCATGGTCTCGTCGATCGTGCTGCTGGCCGTCCTGCTCTTCTCGGTCGGCCAGGGCGCCGCCGACGGCGACGACGACACCCCGGTGTCGATCTTCCACCCCACGTACCTCGTGCTCGCCGCCGGCATCTTCACCGCGTTCGTGGCCGGGGACCTGTTCAACCTGTACGTCGGGTTCGAGATCCTGCTGGTGGCCTCGTACGTGCTCATCACGCTCGGCTCGACGAGGTCGCGCATCCGCACCGGCGCCGTGTACATCGTCGTCTCGCTGGTGTCGTCCATCCTGTTCCTCGCGGCGATCGCGATGATCTACGGCGCCCTCGGCACGGTCAACATGGTGCACATCGCCCAGCGGATGTCGGAGCTGCCGCAGGAGACGCAGCTCGTGCTGCACGTCCTGCTGATCGTGGCCTTCAGCATCAAGGCCGCGGTGTTCCCGCTGTCGTTCTGGCTGCCCGACTCGTACCCGACGGCGCCGGCGCCGGTCACGGCGGTGTTCGCGGGCCTGCTGACCAAGGTCGGCGTGTACGCCATCATCCGCACCGAGACCGAGCTGTTCCTCGACAACGACATCAACACCGTGCTGATGTACGCAGCGCTGGCCACGATGATCGTCGGGGTCCTCGGCGCCGTCGCGCAGGCCGAGCTCAAACGCATCCTGTCGTTCACGCTGGTCAGCCACATCGGCTACATGATCTTCGGGCTCGCGATCGCGACGCCGGCGGCGATCGGCGCGACGGTGTACTACATGGTCCACCACATCGTCGTGCAGACGACGCTGTTCCTCGCGGTGGGGCTGGTGGAGCGCCGGGCCGGGTCGACGTCGATCCTGCGGGTGAAGGGACTCATGCGCGCGGCGCCGGTCATCGCGGTGCTGTACTTCATCCCGGCCGTCAACCTGGGCGGGCTGCCGCCGTTCTCGGGGTTCATCGGCAAGTTCGCGCTGTTCGACGCGGCCGCGCAGGTGGGGACGCCGCTCATGATCGTGCTCATCGTCGGCGGGGTCGTGACGTCGCTGCTGACGCTGTACGCGCTGATGCGGGCCTGGAACCTCTCGTTCTGGCGCGAGGAGGCCGACTCCGCCGAGACCGAGGAGCGCATCGCCTACCTCGGGGACGCGCCGGAGGCGACCGTGCAGACCGAGCGCCGGGCGATCCCGCGCATCATGACCGCCGCCACGACCGGCATGGTCACCGTGACGATCGCGCTGACGGTGTTCGCCGGCCCCCTGTACGACATCTGCGCCCGCATCGGCGGCGCGCTCCTGCAGCCGGTGACCGTCGTGCAGCTCGAACAGGAGCACGATGAGAGCACCGGACAGTCGGGGGAGGAGGCGCCGTGACGAACGTGGACACGACACCGCCCCGCGCACGGGAGACCCTCACGCGGCTGTGGCGCCAGCTGCCCTTCTTCGTGTGGCTGGTGGCGCTGTGGATGCTGCTGTGGGGCCAGTTCACCTGGACGGCGGCGATCACCGGGCTGATCGCCGCGATCGTGGTGACGCGGGTGTTCCGCCTGCCGCCGGTCGAGCTGTCCGGCCGGGTGAACGCGTGGTACGGGCTCGTCTTCGTCGTCGAATTCCTCGGTGCGCTGGTGCTCGGCTCGCTCACGGTGGCGTGGCAGGTCGTCAGCCCGCGAGGACAGCCCGGCGCCGCCATCATCGCCGTGCACCTGATCACCGACGACGACCTGATCATGACGCACACGGCGGTCACGGCATCCCTCATCCCGGGATCGCTCGTCCTCGAGGCCGATCGCGAGCGCCGCGTGCTGTACCTGCACGTGATCGGCGTGCGCGACGACCGCGATGCCGAGCGTCAGCGCGAGAGCGTGCTGCGGTGGGAGCGGCGGATCGTCAAGGCGGTGGGCTCGCGCGCCCAGGTCGCGCAGCTGCGGAGCGCGTCGGAGGATGCCGCATGAACACCGTGCTCGCCATCGCCTACGCGATCTTCGCGATCGCGGCGCTCGTGACGGTCTACAAGATCGTCGTCGGGCCGTCGATCCTCGATCGCGCCGTGGCGTCGGACGTCCTGCTCACCGAGGTGATGTGCGTGCTCGGCGTCGACATGGCCGTGAACCATCACACGCGATCGCTGCCGGTGCTGCTGATCATCGCGGCGGTCGGCGTGTTCGGGTCCATCGCGATCGCGCGGTTCGTCGCGCGCAGAGACCAGGAGGACCGATGACCGCGTTCCTCGACATCCTCTCGCTCGCCCTCATCCTGGCGGGCGCGGTGCTGTGCCTCACCGCGGCGATCGGGCTGCTGCGCTTCCGCGACGTCCCGAGCCGGCTGCATGCCGCGACCAAGCCGCAGGTGCTCGGCTTCCTGCTGATCGCGCTCGCGGTGGCGCTGTCGCTGCGGTCGTGGCCGGTCGTGGCGTTCCTCGTCCCGGTGGTGCTGATCCAGCTCGCCACCGCGCCGCTGGCCGCTCACATCGTCGGCCGTCAGGCGTACCGCAACGGCACGATCGACCGCCCGGGACTCGTCGTGGACGACCTCGACGAGTCGCGTCGGACGCCGCCGGGGTCGGGCGGCTGACTCAGCCGGCGGGCGTGAGGGTGAGCGTGTTCGTCGTCGCCGCGGCGACGGCCTCGCGCGAGAACGCCCACGGCGTCAGCCGCACCTGCTGCCAGGCCTCCGTCTGATCGATGTAGTTCGGGTGGAACGCGTGGCCGCTCGTGCCGGTCAGGATGTGCCAGCTCGACGCGTCGAAGTCGGACAGGTCGACGATCATGCGCATCGAGGGCACGGTCACCGTCGAGAAGTCCCCGCCGAGCCGCCAGCCCGTGGCGTTCACGAGCGAGGTGCCGCCCGAGGTCGGGTACGGGCCGCGGTTGAACAGCAGCTCGATCGGCGCGATGCCCGATTCCCCGAAGGTCTCGCTGCGCAGCTCGAGGGTGTGCAGCGATCCCCAGTCCCAGCGCGACGGCTTCGCGCCCTGCACGGCGGCGAGACGGCGGTAGGCGTCGGACGCGCTCCGCTCGAGCATCTCGTCCATGCCCGACACCCCGAGCCCCTGGTTGGTCCACCACGACGACTCGGGATCGTCGAACAGGTCGTCCACGAGCAGGAACAGCCGGCTCTGGTCCGAGATCGGCGCCGCGGACTCGCGCCCGAGCACGAAGAGGTTCCGCACGAGCTCGTCCCACAGGACGTTCGCGTATGCGGCGGCGGCCGAGTCGGCCGCGTTGTGCGCGTCCCATGTCCGCAGCAGGTCGAGCGCCGCGTCGACGGCGGGATCCTCGGAGGTGCGCGTGAGGAACACCGCGGCCAGGCGCTTGCCCATGAAGAACTCGTCGTCGGCGAGGATGTCGCGCATCTGCTCGGCGGTGAGCGTGCTGTTGGTCTCGGCGATGCGGCGCTCGATGAGCTCGGTGATGCGCGCGGCGCGCCACCCGTAGTCCCAGTCGCTGGTGAGCGCGTAGCCGTAGTCGTCGGTGACGACGGCGTTGTTGGCCGTGACGATGTAGCCGTCGTCGGGGTTGAACAGCACCGGCAGGTTCTCGAACGGGATGTAGCCCTGCCAGTCGTAGGCCGAGGACCACCCGGGCATCGGCATCGAGCCGTCGCCCTTGCCGCGCACCGGCAGGCTGCCGGGGGTCTGGTAGCCGATGTTGCCGTCGACGTCGGCGTACACGAGGTTCTGCGCGGGGACGTCGAACAGGGACGCGGCGGCGCGGAACGCGCCGAAGTCGGTCGCGGTGTTCAGGGCGAAGAGGGCGGATGCCGTCGTCCCCGGCTCGAGGGCGGTCCAGCGCAGACTCACCGCGTACTCGCCGGTGGGCGCCGACGAGGGCTGCACGGCGGCGTCGGTCCTGCCGACGTACGGCTGCGAGGCGATCGTGGCGAAGTCGGGCGCGGCCTCCGAGACGACGGGGCCGTGGACGGTGCTGCGCACCTGGATCGTCACGTCCTCGCCGCCGGCGACGCGGATGGTCTCGGTGCGCGTCTCGAGCGGCACGAGCTCGCCGTCGCGCCAGTACGCGTCGCCCTCGAGCTTCTCGACGTAGAGGTCGGTGACGTCGCTGGTGAGGTTGGTGAAGCCCCACGCGACCCGCGCGTTGTGCCCGATGATGATGCCCGGCAGACCCGAGAACGAGAAGCCGGCGACGTCGAACGGGCAGCTCTCGTCGACGACCGCGCAGCGCAGCTGGACCTGGTGCCACACGCTCGGCAGCGATGCGCCGAGGTGCGGGTCGTTGACCAGCAGCGGCATGCCGGTCTCGGTGAGGTTGCCCGAGATCACCCAGGAGTTCGAGCCGATGCCCTCGCCGGCGTCGCCCACGAGCGTCCCGACGGCCTCGATGACGCTCCCCACCTCGGTCCACTCGATCGAGGCGGATGCCGTGGACGCGGTCTCGTCGGACTCGGCGTCGTGCGACGCGGTGGCGATGTCGGGAAGCGACATCAGGCGCGGGACGATCACCGGGTTCCGGTCGAAGGGGTACGAGGGGTAGAGCTCCGCGATCTGCTCGGCGGTGAGGTCCTGCGCCGTGATCGCGCGCTCGGTCTCGTCCTCGACGTTCGAGCGCAGGTCCCAGGCCATCGCCTTGAACCACGCGATGGAGTCGGCGGGCGTCCACGGCTCGATGACGTAGTCGGGGTTCTGAAGCTCGAGCACGGCGTACTCGAGCGACACATCGGCGCCCTCGCGGTCCGCCAGGTAGGCGTTGACGCCCTCGGCGTACGCGTCGTAGTACGACCGGGTGGTCTCGTCGAGCGACTCGGCCTCGACCTCGGCGATGGCGTGCCAGCCGAGCGTGCGCAGGAACGTGTCGGTGGCGACCTGCGACTCGCCGAACAGCTCCGAGAGCCGTCCGCTGGTGACGTGCCGGCGGAAGTCCATCTCCCAGAACCGGTCCTGCGCGTGCACGTATCCCTGGGCGTAGAAGAGGTCGTGCGTGTTCGAGGCCGTGATGGTCGGCACGCCGAGCTCGTCGCGCTGGACCGTGACCTCCTGCCGGAGGCCGGGGGCCGCGGCGGCGCCGTCGAGCTGCGGGAACGAGCGCTGGATCGTCCAGACGACGAAGCCCGCGGCGATGAGGGCGAGAACGGTCACGATCGCGAAACCGGTGTAGAGCGTGGTCGCGACCCGGCGGCCGAAGGAGGGTCGTCGGGGGGCTCCGTCGTCATCGTCGGCGAGCGGAGCAGGGGGTACCGTCATCGGGAGCCTTTCGGGGGCAGGCGTGAGCAGACGCGGTTTCGGGGACCGCGACACTCGCTCTCATGCGTTCGGGTCACATGAAAGGTGGTTCGCATCGTAACCCGCGACGGCGTGCGGGTCCAAGGCGACCGTCGAAAGGCGGGGTGTCAGTCGGTGCCGGCGTCGAAGGCGGATGCTTCGTTCACGGCATCCGTCGCCTCAGCGAGCTCCTCGCGCTCGGCGCTGTACTCCACGGCGTGCTCGGTGATCTCGTCGGCCGCGCCCTGCTCGAGCGAGCCCACGAGCTCGCCGGTGGCGCCGCCGATGATGCCGCGCGACGCGTAGAACTCCAGGCTCGAGCGGGAGTCGGCGATGTCGAGGTTGCGCATGGTCAGCTGGCCGATGCGGTCGGTGGGGCCGAAGGCGGCGTCGCCCACCCGCTCCATCGACAGCTTCTCGGGCGCGTACGACAGGCGCGGGGCGGTCGTGTCGAGGATCGTGTAGTCCTCGCCGCGGCGCAGGCGCAGCGAGACGGTGCCCGAGATGGTCGATCCGACCCACTTCTGGATGGACTCGCGCAGCATGAGCGACTGCGGCTCGAGCCAGCGGCCCTCGTACATGAGGCGTCCGAGGCGGCGGCCCTGCTCGTGGTACGTCGCGAGGGTGTCCTCGTTGAGGATGCCGTTGACGAGGCGCTCGTAGGCGATGAACAGCAGCGCCATGCCGGGCGCTTCGTAGATGCCGCGCGACTTCGCCTCGATGATGCGGTTCTCGATCTGGTCGCTCATGCCGAGGCCATGGCGGCCGCCGATACGGTTGGCCTCGAAGACGAGCTGCACCGGGTCGGTGTACTCCACGCCGTTCAGCGCGACGGGCCGGCCGTCCGCGAACGTCACCGTGACGTCCTCGGTCTCGATCTCGACGGCGGGATCCCAGAAGCGCACGCCCATGATCGGCTCCACGACTTCGAGCGAGACGTCGAGGTGCTCGAGCGTCTTCGCCTCGTGCGTGGCGCCCCAGATGTTCGCGTCGGTCGAATAGGCCTTCTCCGCCGAGTCGCGGTAGGGGAAGCCGTGCTCGACGAGCCACTCGCTCATCTCCTGACGTCCGCCGAGCTCCGAGACGAACCCGGCGTCGAGCCAGGGCTTGTAGATGCGCAGCGCGGGGTTGGCGAGCAGTCCGTAGCGGTAGAACCGCTCGATGTCGTTGCCCTTGTAGGTCGACCCGTCGCCCCAGATGTCGACGCCGTCCTCCTTCATGGCGCGCACCAGCAGCGTGCCGGTGACGGCGCGGCCGATGGGCGTGGTGTTGAAGTAGGTGCGGCCGCCCGAGCGGATGTGGAAGGCGCCGCACGCGAGCGCGCCGAAGCCCTCTTCGACGAGCGCGGTCTTGCAGTCGATCAGGCGCGAGACCTCGGCGCCGTACTCGAGGGCGCGGCCCGGGATCGACTCGATGTCGTCCTCGTCGGGCTGCCCGAGGTCGCCCGTGTACGTGCAGGGGATCGCGCCCTTGTCGCGCATCCACGCGACGGCCACGGAGGTGTCGAGACCTCCCGAGAAGGCGATGCCGACGCGCTCGCCGACGGGCAGGGACTCAAGCACCTTGGACATGGGTCACAATTCTACCGAGCGCGCGCCCGCCGCCCGGCACGGTGACGCACTCAGGCCGCGGTCGCGTCGACGGCGGCCGCCGCACCGGCGCGCCGCAGCGCGCGCCGGTGCCGGAACCGGCCGATCGCGATGATGAGCGACCCGATGACGACGAAGGCGACGGTGATGCCGCCGATGTAGAGCATCACCGAGCCGTATCCGCCGTCGCCGTGGGGGTCGAGGAACGGATACGGGTACCACCACGGCGCGCTGCCGTCGGGATTCGCGACCAGCTCGCCGCGCACCATCGTGTAGATCGTCCACACCAGCGGATACCCGACCAGCACGGTGAGCGACCACCACGGCAGTCCGCGACGCCGAGGCGCGAAGAGCAGGTCGATGACGAGGAACAGCGGCAGCACGACGTGCAGCACCTCGATCGCGTACCTGTCGCAGGCGAAGATGAACGGCGGATCGGTGAGGGCCGCCTCGGAGGGGAGTCCGCGCAGCAGGAGGTTGTAGACCGCGCCGACGAGCAGCGTCGGCGCTGTCACGACCGCCATGCTGAGCGCGATGGCGAAGGGCTCGGGCGAGGTGCCCGGATGCCGGAGCGACCAGACCGCCGCGACGATGAGGACGATCACCACGAGGAGCGTCGTGAAGATCGTGAGGAAGCTGAGGTAGTTCGCCAGGACCGCGCCGAGGTCCTCGCCGAATCGCCGTGCCCGCGCGACATTGACGATCAGTCCAGCGATGAAGCCCGACGCGGCGGCGACGGCGCCGGCGATCCGCACCCAGGCCCAGAGCATGCGCTCAGTGTGGGGCATCCGCGCATCCGGCGGAAGGGGCGCGCTCGCGGGACCAACGGCATTCCGCGTCGGCGCGGACCGGAGGACAGTGGGTGGCATGAGCATTCACGTCAACGTCGACAACTTCGTCCGGGCCGAGACCGACCGCATGTTCGCCGGGATGGCCGCCGTCGCCGGCGGGGTGGGCGTCTTCGGCCATCACCGCGCACCGACGCCGATCGACCAGCAGACCGTCATCCGCATGAATCGCGACACGCTGTACAGCTTCGCGCTGATCGACGTGTCCCAGGGCGCGACCGTCACGCTTCCCGATGCCGGGGATCGGTATCTCTCGGCGATGGTCGTCAACCAGGACCACTACGTCATGGCCATCCATCACGCGGCGGGCGACTTCTCGCTCACGGCCGAGAACTGCGGCTCCGACTACGCGCTCGTCGCGGTGCGCATCCTCGTCGATCCGCTGGATCCCGCCGACCTCGACGCCGTCGCCGCTCTGCAGGACGGGCTGCGCGTCGCGGCGGGGGCGTCGCGCCCCTTCGTCATGCCCGACTACGACACCGCGAGCATGGACGCCACGCGCGAGGCGCTGCTGGCGCTCGCCGCGGGCATGAGCGACTACGAGCGCGCGTTCGGGACGCCCCACGAGGTCGACCCGGTGCGGCACCTGGTCGGCACCGCGTCGGGATGGGGCGGCCTGCCGAACTCCGAGGCGATCTACTCGGCCATCAACCCCGGCCTCGAACCGGGGGAGTACACGCTGGTGATGCGGGATGTCCCCGTCGACGCGTTCTGGTCCGTGTCCGTCTACGACGCAGGGGGCTTCTTCGCCGAGAACCCCGCGGGGCGCTACACGGTCAACAGCGTGACCGGCATCCCGGACGCCGACGGCGCGGTGACGGTCCGGT
This sequence comes from Microbacterium thalassium, assembly GCF_014208045.1. NCBI lineage: Bacteria > Bacillati > Actinomycetota > Actinomycetes > Micrococcales > Microbacteriaceae > Microbacterium > Microbacterium thalassium. Next base: position 597,689 of record NZ_JACHML010000001.1, on the reverse strand, counting down.
TCACCGCCGACCGCGAGACGACGGCACCGAACGCGATCCCGGTGCCCGAGGGATGGAACGCCGTCGTGCGCTTCTACCGTCCGAGGGGGGCGCTGGCCGACGGCTCCTGGACGCTGCCGGCGATCGAGCCGGTCGGCTGAGCCCCGCGACGGCGTCCGACCCCGACCACGGCCCACGCCACGATCGCGATCGCGGCCGCGATCCCGACGACGTACACCGCGACGCCGGCGTATCCGTCCTGCACATTCGGGTCCAGGAACGGGTACGGGTACCACCATCCGGCATTCGTCACCGGGTTCACCGTGAGGGGACCGCGCACCAGCGTGTAACCGACCCACACGATCGGGAAGACCACGACGGCGCCGATCGTGCCCCAGCCGAGTGCCCGCCGGCGCGGGCCGAGCAGCACATCCAGGAGCAGCACGGCCGGGCCGACCACGTGGAGGATCTCGTTCGACCACGGCACCGTCGTGCCCTGGGGAAGTTCGATGTGCCGCAGCAGGGTGTTGTAGACGATGCCGGTGACGATCATGTAGGTCGAGACGCACGCGAGCGCCACCGCGATCGCCGTGGGCTCGACCCGGATGCGGTCGGCACCGGGACCCGTTCCCCTCGTCCACAGCCAGACCGCCGCCCACGCGAGGACGATCGCCGACGAGACGTTGGAGAGGATCGTGAAGAAGCTGAAGAAGTTGACGATGGTCGTGCCGACGTCGCGGCCGTCGTCGATCGCGCCGCCGATCGTCACCTGCGCCTGCGCGATCACCGCGGCGGCGATCAGCCCCGCCGTCAGCAGCCGGACGATGGACCAGGTCTGCTCCCACCAGGGCGTGCGCGTCATGTCGGCCACACTATCGGCGGGCTCGCGGGCGCCGCCCCGATAGGATCGGGTGTAACCGTCCGACAACGGGGGAGTGGGCCATGCCAGGCATCGTGATCGTCGGCGTCCAGTGGGGCGATGAGGGCAAGGGCAAGGCGACAGACCTGCTCGGGGACCGCACCGACTGGGTCGTGAAGTTCAACGGCGGCAACAACGCCGGACACACCGTGGTGATCGGCGACGAGAAGTACGCCCTGCACCTGCTGCCCAGCGGCATCCTGTCGCCGGGGGTCCACCCGGTCATCGGCAACGGCGTCGTGGTCGACCTCGAGGTGCTCTTCAACGAGCTGAAGGCGCTGAACGCCCGCGGACTCGACACCTCGCGCCTGCGCATCAGCGCCAACGCGCACATCATCACGCACTACCACCGGACACTCGACAAGGTCAGCGAGCGTTTCCTCGGCAAGCGCCAGATCGGCACGACCGGCCGCGGCATCGGCCCGGCCTATGCCGACAAGATCAACCGCGTCGGCATCCGCGTCCAGGACCTCTTCGACGAGAACATCCTGCGCCAGAAGGTCGAGGGCGCCCTCGACCAGAAGAACCACCTGCTCGTGAAGGTCTTCAACCGCCGGGCGATCACGGTCGACGAGATCGTCGACGACCTGCTGTCATACACCGAGCGCCTCCGGCCGATGGTCGCCGACACGTCGCTGCTGCTGAACGAGGCGCTCGACGCCGGTGACGTCGTCGTGTTCGAGGGCGGCCAGGCCACGATGCTCGACGTCGACCACGGCACCTACCCGTTCGTCACGTCCTCGTCGGCGACCGCCGGCGGCGCCGCGACCGGGTCGGGCGTCGGCCCCAAGCGTCTCGACCGCATCGTGGGCATCGTCAAGGCGTACACGACGCGCGTGGGCTCGGGACCGTTCCCGACCGAGCTGTTCGACGAGCAGGGCGACTGGCTGCGCTCGCGCGGCTTCGAGTTCGGCACCACCACCGGCCGCCCGCGGCGGGTCGGCTGGTACGACGCCCCGATCACGCGGTACGCCACCCGCATCAACGGCATCACCGACCTCGTGCTCACCAAGCTCGACATCCTCACCGGCCTCGACGAGATCCCGGTGTGCGTCGCGTACGACGTCGACGGCACGCGCTTCGACGAGGTCCCGGTCAACCAGTCGGACTTCCACCACGCCACGCCGATCCTCGAGTACCTGCCCGGCTGGAAGGAGGACATCTCGACCGCCCGCACGTTCGAGGAGCTCCCGAAGGCGGCTCAGGACTACGTCCTCGCGCTCGAGGCGATGAGCGGCACGCGCATCTCGGTCATCGGCGTCGGCCCGGCGCGCGACGCCGTGATCGTGCGCCACGACCTGATCGACTGACGTGCGCTTCTGGATCGGCGGCTACACCGCCGACATGGACGGTCACGCCTCGGGGATCGGGATGCTGCGCGCCGGCGACGCCGACTCCCCGCTCGCCGGCGGACAGCTCGCGTACACCGACTCCGTCGCCGATGCGGCCTCGCCGTCATGGCTCGCCGCGCACCCGACGCTCGACGTCGTCTACGCGGCGCTCGAGGGCGAGGGGGCCGTGCAGGCGTTCCGGCGCACCGGCGAGGACTCCTTCGCGCGGCTCGGCGACGCCGTGCCCGCCGGCGACCTGACCTGCCACATCGCGGTGGCGCCCGACGGCGGCTCGCTGCTGGCCAGCTGCTGGGGGGACGGACGGCTCGTGCGCATGGCGCTGGATGCCGCGGGTCGCCCCGCGCGGCCGTCGATCGCGCCGGTCACCGTCGACCCGTACGGGGCGGATGCCGCCCCGGGCACGCCCGACGCCGATCCCGATCTCGCCGCGGCGGCTCGGGCGCTCCGCGAGGCGGCCGGCGACGAATACGCGCACCTCGTGCCCGACCACGACCTCCCCGACGATGTGCAGACGGATGCCGCGCCCGGCGAGGGCGCCGAACGCCCGTCGCGCGCTCACCAGGCCCGCTACCTCGACGGAGGGCTGGTGGCCACGACCGACATGGGCCGCGACGTCGTGCGGATCTGGCGGGCGCGGCCCGAGGGGCTGAGGCTCGTGCAGAGCGTCGCCCTGCCGAAGGGCTGCGGCCCGCGCCACACCGTATGGCACCCCAGCGGTCACCTGTACGTGATCGGCGAGCTGTCGTGCGAGGTGTTCGCGCTCGCCGCGGATCGCGAGGGCGCGTGGCGCGTCGTCGCGGGGACGCCTCTCGGGGCCGGAACGCTGCCGGGTGACGGCGCCGCGGAACTCGCTTCGTCGCGCGACGGCGGGTTCCTGTACGCCGGCGTGCGGGGGAGCAACACGATCGCGACGCTGCGGGTGCGCGGCGACGGCTCGCGTCTCGAGCCCGTCGCGCTCGCCGAGGCGGGCGTGGACTGGCCGCGCCACCACATCGTCGTCCGCGACACGCTTCTGGTGGGCGGTCAGCTGTCGGACGAGATCGCCTCGCTCGCGCTCGATGCGCGCACGGGCGCGCCGGGCCGCGTGCGGCATCGGGTGACGGCCGGGAGCCCGACCTGCCTTCTGCCGGCCCGCGACTGAGGGCCGGTCAGACCTTCGCGTCCTGCTTGGGTATCCACACCTGCTTGATGATGAGCAGGATCGAGGCGGTCACGGGCACCGCGACGAGCGCGCCCAGCAGTCCGAGCAGGGTTCCGCCGACCAGTGCGCCGATCACCACAAGCGAGCCGGGAACCGAGACCGCCTTGTTCATGACCCGCGGCGTGAGCACGTATGCCTCGATCTGCATGTAGATGAGATAGGCGATTGCGAACACCAGTGCGGCCACCGGATTGAGGAACAGCGCGACGGTCGAGCCGATGATCCAGAACAGCACGGGTCCCACGAGGGGGATGATCGTGATGCAGAACGACGTGACCGCCATCAGCGCAGCGAACTGAAGGCCGAGCAGCAGGTACATGATGAACGTGAACGTGGCGTTGAAGAACGCGAGCATCACCATTCCGACGAGGTAGCCGCCGATCGAGTCGGTGATCTGCTCGGTGAGGTCGGCGAACTTGGGGCGGCTGTGCGCGGGCGCCAGCTGGTACATCGCCTGCTTCATCGACCCCAGCGACGCCAGGAAGTACAGGCTGAGGACGATGACGATGATGCCGCCCGAGATAGCCGTCCCGATGCCGGCGACGACCTGCAGCACGCCGCCACCGACGCTGGCGATGTTGCCGGGATCCGAGATGAACTTCTCGATCTCGCTCGTGAGCGTCTCGATCGGATCGCCCCACATCGACGTCAGCCACCCGTAAACGTCTGTCTGCTGGAAATCGCTGACGATCGTCGGGATGTCCTTGACGAACTGGGCGATCTGCGAGATCACCGTCGGGATGATCAGCAGCAGGACGCCGGCGAGCACGATCGCGAACGCGGAGTACACGATGACGATCGACCACGAGCGGGCGACCTTGCGCCGTTCGAGCATGCGAACAGCCGGGTCGAGGCCGAGAGCCACGAACAGCGCCAGCGCGATGTAGATGATGATCGTCGACAGGCTCCCCACCGCGAGGCCGAGGACGAGCGCGACGAGGCCGCCGAGGGTGAGGGTGAAGCCGACCGCGAACGGGTTGTTCAGGTTCGCCCATCGTTCCAAGGATGCCCGCAGGCCGGACGTCGGGACGCTCGGAGGCGCGGCGCTCTCGGCCGAGGACGGAGCGGTCGGGTTCGCGTCGGTCATGGTCACACTCTAGGGGTGACGTAACGCTGCGTACTATGCCGATTCGCCGTGTCGCGGGCGAGGTATCGTCGTGGCCAGGAGGGTGCCATGAACGAAGATCCCACGACGACGCTGATGCGCTTGCGCGGCAGCATCGACAACATCGACGCCGCGCTCATCCACCTTCTGGCCGAGCGCTTCAAGGCGACCAAGCAGGTCGGTCAGCTCAAGGCCGAGCACGGCATGCCGCCGTCGGACCCCGCCCGCGAGGAGCAGCAGGTCGCGCGTCTGCGTCGCCTCGCCGAGGAGGCGGACCTCGATCCCGCCTTCGCCGAGAAGTGGTTCAACTTCGTGGTGGCCGAGGTCATCCGCCACCACACCGCCGCCGCCGACGCCCGCTGACGTCGACGGCGGGCGGCTGCGTCAGACGGTCGCGCGGCGCAGCGTCAGGAACGAGACGCCGCCGAGCACCACCACGAGGACCAGGCCCCACAGGCCGAGCCCCAGCGCGCCCAGCTCCGCGAACCACGCGAAGACGTCGGCCCACGCGTTCAGGCGCGCGATCACGAACAGGGCGGCGACCAGGAGAGCGCCGAGGCCCACCAGCAGCAGCGTCAGCGCGAGCGACCCGAAGCGCCGGTACACCGTGGCGATCCAGAACCCCACGATGAAGAACGTCAGCGTCAGGGCGAAGAAGAACAGCCCGGCGGCGGCCGGTCCCGCCTCCCACACCCACGGCAGCAGGAAGAAGTAGCCTTGCATGCCCCAGCCGGCGGTCGCCTCCTCGAGGAAGCCGCCGACGACGAACACCGCGGCCAGGATCGCCGAGGTGAGCATCGCGGTGAGGATCGTGCCGAGGAAGAACTCCCGGCGCGTGACGCTCATCGCCTGCGAGAACGGGAAGGTCAGGGCGAGGGCCTGGATGCCGACGACGCCGAAGTACCACAGCGGCGCCTGGGCGCCCCCGCCGTAGTAGGGGCCGGGGATGCCCGACGACGCGATGATCGCGTAGACCGCGAGCGTCATCGTGAGGGATCCGAACAGGATGATCACCGGGATCCACACGAAGGCGGCGCGGTTGACCAGCTGCATGCGGATGACGTTGAGGATGCGGGTCATCGGAGTGCTCCTTCGGACGCGGCGCGGTCCTCCGCGCCGTGGGCGTGCTGCGTCTTGCGCACGATGAGCTGCTGAAGAGACACCGGGCCGATGTCGAGGCCGGCGGCGTCGAGCTCCGCGCGATCCTCGGCCGTGAGCCGCCCGATGACCGTCACGGACGCGACGCGGCCGAGGGTCTCTCGGTGGATCACCTCGCGTCCCGCGGTGAAGGCGTCGACGGCGACGGCGTCGCCCACGATGGTCGCGGCCTGCTCGCGGACGGCATCCGTCTCCTCGTCCAGGATGATGCGGCCCCGGTCGATGACGAGGACGCGCTCGATGAGACTCGCGACCTCGTCGATCAGGTGGCTGGACAGGATGATCGTCCGCGGGTGCTCGGAGTAGTCCTCGAGCAGCCGGTCGTAGAAGATCTGACGTGCGACGGCGTCGAGGCCCAGATACGGCTCGTCGAAGAACGTGATCTCGGCGCGCGACGCGAGGCCGATGATGACGGCGACCGCCGAGGTCTGACCCAGCGACAGCTTCTTGATCCGACGGTTCAGCGGCAGCTGGAAGTCCTCGACGAGGCGCTCGGCGAGGTCCTGGTCCCAGTTGGGGAAGAACAGCCGGGCGGTCGCGAGGGCGTGCTTGGCGGTGGCGTCGTCGGGATACTTCTGGCTCTCGCGCATGAAGCACATGCGCGAGAGCACGTGGGCGTTCTCGTACGGGTGCTGGCCGAACACGCGGATCTCGCCGGCCGTGGCGAAGTTCTGGGCCGTGAGGATCGACATGAGCGTGGTCTTGCCGGCGCCGTTGCGGCCGAGCAGGCCGTAGATCGTGTCCTTCTCGATGGCGAGGTCCACGTCGTCGACGGCGATCGTGTCGCCGTAGCGCTTCGTGAGGTGCGACACCTCGATGACGGCGGTCATCGCTGGGTCCTTTCGGTCGGGGTGGTCGAAACAGGGTCGGATGCCGCGGCCGCGCCGATCAGCGCGGCGACGTCGTCCGGAGTCAGGCCGAGCTTGCGGGCCTCGGCGAGCAGCGGGGCGAGGAAGCGATCGGTGAAGGCGGCGCGGCGCTCGGCCAGCAGCCGCTCGCGGGCGCCGGGGGAGACGAACATCCCGACGCCGCGTCGCTTGTAGAGGACGCCCTTGTCGACGAGCATGTTCACTCCCTTCGCCGCGGTGGCGGGATTGATGCGGTGGAAGGCGGCCAGCTCGTTGGTCGAGGGCGCGCGCTCCTCTTCGCCGAGGGTCCCCTCGACGATCGCGTCCTCGACCGCCTCGGCGATCTGGACGAAGATCGCGCGTCCTTCGTCGACCATGCGCATTCCTCACTGGTTCATTAGTTGACTAACTAACCATGCAACAGTTACGCAGATGTTGTCAACCTCGTTCTGCCGCACCAGGATGCCCGCGCGTGCGCGATAGCACAGCGAGCGACGTTTCGCCCGTTTGCGGCCTCGGAGCAACGTGGATACCGTCGAAGCGGGCCACAGCGCCCACTGACGACCAGTCCGCGGCTGCGGAGCGCACGACATTCCCCGGGGGGATTCGCGCGACGCGAGGCGTATGGTCGGCGGTCTTGACGGGCTCCCGATGTGTCCCGCCGGAGTGTCGCCGGTTTTGAGAACCTGCTGCCGACGCCGATGATCCCGACCCGGACGAAACCGATGCAGAGCGTGGTTCGCCGCGCCGCCGAGGTGAGAACGTGACCGTCGAAGTCGCTCTTGAAGCGCGAAATCTCTACAAGATCTTCGGAAAGAACCCCCAGGACGTCGTCCGCCGTCTCGAGGCGGGCGAGAGCCGCAGCGATGTCGCGGACGCCGGAACGGCCGCCGTCATCGACGCGAGCTTCACCGTCAACAAGGGCGAGATCTTCGTGATCATGGGCCTGTCCGGCTCGGGCAAGTCCACCATCATCCGCATGCTCAACGGCCTGAACCCGCCGACCGAGGGCGATGTCGTCGTCCAGGGCAACAGCATCGGCGAGGCGTCGCCGAAGGAGCTGCGCGAGATCCGTCAGCGCCACGTCTCGATGGTGTTCCAGCACTTCGCGCTGCTGCCGCACCTCTCGGTGCTCGACAACGCCGCCTACGGCCTCGAGATCCAGGGCGTCGGCAAGGAGGAGCGCCGGGCGCGCGCGCAGGAGATCCTCGAGAAGGTCGGTCTCGGCGACCGCTCGTCGGCGATGCCCCATGAGCTGTCGGGCGGCATGCAGCAGCGCGTGGGTCTCGCGCGTGCGCTGACCGCGGGCACCGACATCATGCTGATGGACGAGGCCTTCTCGGCCCTCGACCCGCTGATCCGCCGCGAGATGCAGGAGCAGCTGATCACCCTGCAGCAGGAGCTCGGCCGCACGATCGTGTTCATCACGCACGACCTGAACGAGGCGATGTTCCTCGGCGACCGCATTGCGGTCATGCGCGACGGCCGCATCGTGCAGAACGGCACGCCGGAGGAGATCCTCACCGACCCGGCGAACGACTACGTGGCGCAGTTCGTCCAGGACGTCGACCGTGCGCGCGTGCTCACGGCCGCATCCGTCATGGAGCAGCCCACCGCGGTCTCCACGCTCCACGCCGGCGTGCGCGGCGCCCTCAAGGTCATGCGCGACCGTCAGGCCAGCTCGGTGTCGATCGTCGAGAACCTCAAGTTCGTCGGCGCGGTCACCGATCGATCGGTCATCCGCGCCGTCAAGGAGGGCCGAACCGACCTGCGCAGCCTCATCGAGAACGTGCAGCCGACCGTGCACCCCGACGACCCGCTCACCGAGGTCGTCGACCGCTCCGTCGAGTCCCACGTGCCGGTCGCCGTCGTCGACAGCACCGACCGCCTCGTCGGCGTGATCCCCCGCGTGACGCTCCTCGCGGCGCTGGGCAACGTCGCGCCCGAGACCCGCTCGATCCCGATCGTCGACACCGTGCCCGCGGCGTCGGCGCAGGAGCTCGACCTGACCCTGGCCGCCGTCGGCGGCGGGGAGGCCGCCGTGCCGGCTGAGGCCGCGACGGAAGGAGGCGTGTGATGGAGAACTTCCGCATTCCCCTCGGTGACTGGGTCGAGGCGTTCGTCGACTTCCTCGGCGACGTCTTCGGATGGCTGTTCGACGCGATCGCCACCGTGCTCGGCGTCGTCTACGACGGGCTGGCCTGGCTGCTCGTCACGCCGCCGTTCTGGGTGATCATCATCGTGATCGCCGCCGTCGCGTACTGGGTGAAGGGCTGGAAGCTGGCCCTCGGAACCGCGCTCGGCCTGCTGCTCATCGTCCTGCTCGACCAGTGGGAGACGGCGATGGACACCCTGGCGCTCGTGCTGGTGGCCTCTGCGATCGCGACGGCGATCAGCATCCCGGTCGGCATCTGGGCGGCCCGCAACGACCACGTGTCGCGCGCGGTGCGCCCGGTCCTCGACTTCCTGCAGACGATGCCGGCATTCGTCTACCTCATCCCCGCCATCATCTTCTTCGGCGTGGGTGCGGTCCCCGGCATGATCGCGACCATCCTGTTCGCCCTCGCCCCGGGCGTCCGGCTCACCGAGCTCGGCATCCGCGGTGTGGACACCGAGGTCGTCGAGGCCGGCAACGCGTTCGGCGCGACGCCGGGCCGCATCCTCCGCCAGATCCAGCTGCCGCTGGCCCTGCCCAGCATCATGGCCGGTGTCAACCAGGTCATCATGCTCAGCCTGTCGATGGTCGTCATCGCCGGCATGGTCGGCGCCGGCGGACTCGGCGGCGAGATCGTGCGCGCGATCGGCCGCATCGACGTCGGCCTCGGGTTCGAGGCGGGCATCTCGGTGGTCATCCTCGCGATGATCCTCGACCGCATCACGTCGGCGCTGGCGAATCCGGATCGCAGGCGCGGCGTCGGCAAGCCCGTCCGCGGTTCGAGCACCTCGAGCGAGACGGCTCAGCCGCTTCCGGCGGCGACGGCCTGACAACACGCGCGGATGCCGACGCATCCGCCCACACAGACCAGGCGGGTCCATCAGCCCGCCGGAGACGCGCGAGACACGCGCGTCTGACAGACAACGACCGATCCGCGGACAGCAACGCGGATGGAGAGGACGTCATCATGATGACCAAGAGAAAGAACCTCGTCGCCGGCATCGCCCTCGCCGGCGCGGCAGCCCTGGCCCTCACGGGCTGCGCGAGCACCACCGACTCGGGCGCGTCCGACTCGGGCGAGAGCACCGGCGGCGCCGACCGCGCCATCGAGCTCGCCGTCTTCAACGGCTGGGACGAGGGCATCGCCGCGTCCTACCTGTGGCAGGCGATCCTCGAGGACAAGGGCTACGACGTCGAGCTGACGTACGCCGACGTCGCACCGGTCTACGCCGGCCTCGCGGGCGGCGACTTCGACCTCGTGCTCGACACGTGGCTGCCGATCACCCACTCCGACTACATGGAGCAGTACGGTGACGACGTCGTGGACCTCGGCGCCTGGAACGACGAGGCCAAGCTCACCATCGCGGTGAACGAGGACGCCCCGATCGACTCGCTCGACGAGCTCGCCGCCGCGGCGGACGACTTCAACAACGAGATCGTCGGCATCGAGCCCGGCTCGGGCCTCATGCGCATCACCGGCGAGGAGGTCGTCCCCGGTTACGGTCTGGACGACATGACCCTCATCGAGTCGTCGACGCCGGCCATGCTGGCCGAGCTCACCAGCGCCACCGACGCCGGCGAGAACATCGTCGTCACCCTGTGGCGTCCGCACTGGGCGTACAACGCCTTCCCGATCAAGGACCTCGAGGACCCGCAGGGTCTGCTGGGCGACGCCGAGGGCATCCACACGGTGACCGCTTCGTCCTTCGCCGAGGACTTCCCCGAGGTCAACGAGTGGCTCTCGAACTGGGCGATGGACAGCGAGCTGCTGTACTCGCTCGAGGACGCCATGTTCAACCAGTACGACGGTGACGACTACCTCCCCGTCGTGCAGGACTGGATCGCCGAGAACCAGGAGTTCGTCGACGGTCTGACCTCCTGATCCCAGGAGCTCTCAGGGAGCGGGCGGCCTTCGGGCCGTCCGCTCCTGTCCGTTCCGGGGGTCGGGCTCTGCGGGCAGCTCGAGCGCGACCTTCTGCTCGAGCACCTCGATGGCGTCGTCCGACAGGGCGAGCAGCCCGTCGAGCTCGTCCCGCACGCGGCGGTACGCGAGCTGGCGCTCGGCGGGGGTCGCCGCCTGGTCGACCGCGACCGTGAGCAGCTGCTTCGCGGTGTCGAGGCGCTTGCGCTCGCTCGCGGTGAACCCGGAGTCGCGCACGCGGCGCGCCTCGCGCTCGGCGACGTCGAACGCGACCTCGTAGTCGGTTACCGACGTCCGGTACTCGCGGAGCTGCTCGGGCGAGAGCTTCCCGGTCGCCGACGCCGGACGCAGGCGGTCGGCCTCCTTCTTCGCGCGCAGGAACGCCGCCGTGAGGGGCTGCCGGCCGTCGCTCATGGCCGGGAACGCGATCATCTTCGCCACGTCCAGCTCGTACTCGAGCCACCGGCGGGTGACGTCGTCGTGGGCGGCGAAGAGTCGCTCCAGCTGCGCGTGCTGGGGATCGGCGGGAGCCGGCGGGTCCGAGGACGCGACCTCCGGGGCACCGGGCCCGGTGCGAGCGCGACCATTCGCCGCGGCCTTCGCCGCCGAGACCTCGCCCTTGGCCTTGATGATCTCGAGGCGCCGGCGATGGCGCCGCCGGGCGCTGCGCTCCCACGCGTTGCCGACGGACGCGAGCACGCCCATGAGCGGGAACACGAGCCACCAGTAGTGCCCGAGGAACTCCAGGAACGGCTCCACGTCGGGCCTCTCAGCCGTCCGAACGCGGCGAGCGACTCGGCACGGGCCAGGTCGGCGGCTCCGACCGGGACTCGGCCGGGCGCGACTGGCCGGCCGGACCGGGGGGAGCCTTCGGCGCCGGGCGCTGCGCACGCTCTCCGGATCCGGAGGGCGCCGATGCCGCCCGCGAGCGGTTCGCGAGGGCGTCGGCCGCGGCCTCGGCCGCCTGGGCGATGGCTTCGGCCGACAGCGACACCACCTGCTGGGCCACGGTCGCCCACGGCGCGACCTGATCGCGCTCGGGAGCCGGGGGGACGGCTCCGCTGGCGCGCGCCTCGCGCCACGCGTCCTGCTCGGCGGCGGCGAACGAGGTCTCGACGGCCGCGACCGCGTCGCGGTAGCGCAGGAACTGCTCGGGCGTCATGCGCGTGCGGGCAGACTCCGGCCGCAGCTCGAGGGCCTGCTGCTGCATCGTGAGGAACGTGCCCGTCAGCGGATGCCGCGCGTCGCTCATCTGCGGGAACGCGATGCGCTTGGCGACGTCGGTCTCGTACTCCATCCACCGTGCCGTGACGGAATCGTGGCGTCGGAGGAGCCGCGCCACGGGCAGTTCGGTCTCGCCGGTCGCGGCGTGCAGGTGCGCGCGGGCCGACTTGACGCCGCTGCGCTTCGCGCGCAGCGTCAGCGTCGCGGTGCGGTGCTCGGCCTTGGCCGCCTGCAGCTCGCCGCGCGCCTGCGCGACCGACGGCAGGCCGGGCACGACGACGCCGGGCTGCGTCTGCGCCGCCTGGAGCCGGGCCTTGGCCTCGCGCTCATGGGCGCGGGCGGCGATGAGGGCGTTGTAGGCGGTGCCGACCTCCTGGCGCGCGGCGTCCAGTTCGAGGCGCCGGGCGCGCCGCCGCGGGGCCGAGATCACTCCGTAGCCCACGGCACCGAGGCCGATGGCGGTCGGGCCGACCCACCACCAGGCGCCGAGGAGCTCGAGCCACGGGTCCACGTGGCCATCTTAACCGCCGGGCCGGGCGCGCGCCCGTCTCAGCCGAAGAGCAGGGCGAACACCGTCGCGCCGCCGCCGACGAGGATGAGCGCCACGATGACCACCCACGCCACGACCTTGATGCGGCGCTGACGTGCGTCGCTGTAGACGCCGTAGTCTTCGTCGTCCGTCATCGGTTCCCCTCCTGAAGTGTCTGCGCGCCGGTCACGACGTGGGCTCGGCCACGGTGGGGCCGAAGGCCGCCGGGAGCGTCGCGGTCGACAGCCCCGACAGCTCGGGCGCCGTCACCGTGAACAGTCCCTGCACCTCGAGTGCGGCCGGGCTGCCGTCGCGCGGCACGTCGGTCACGCCGATGCGCAGCACCGGATAGCCGCGGCCTTCGCACAGCCCGCGGAACTTCACGTCGTCTTCGCGCGGCACCGAGACGATGACGCGGCCGGTCGACTCCGAGAACAGCGCCATCGCCGCATCCACGCCGTCGCGCTCCATGATCTCGTCGAGCCATACGCGCGCGCCGACGCCGAAGCGCATGACGCCCTCGGCGAGGGCCTGTGCGAGGCCGCCCGACGACAGGTCGTGGGCGCTCGAGACGAGGCCCTGCTGGCCGGCCGCGTGCAGCAGATCGCCCAGGCGCCGCTCGCCGGCGAGGTCCACGCGCGGCGGGCGTCCGCCGAGGTGACCGTGGATCGTGGCGGCCCACTGCGAGCCGCTGAGCTCGTTGGCGGTGACGCCGAGCAGGTAGATGTTCTCGCCCGGGTCCTGCCAGCCGCTCGGGATGCGGCGGGCGACGTCGTCGATGATGCCCATGACGCCGACGACCGGGGTCGGGAAGATGGGCTGGTCGCCGGTCTGGTTGTAGAACGACACGTTGCCGCCCGTGACCGGGATCCCGATCTCGAGGCATCCGTCCGACAGGCCCTCGACGGCCTGCGAGAACTGCCACATGACCTCGGGGTTCTCGGGGCTGCCGAAGTTCAGGCAGTCGGTGACCGCTGCCGGGGCGGCGCCGGTCACGGCGACGTTGCGGTAGGCCTCGGCGAGGGCGAGCTTGGCGCCCTCGTACGGGTCGAGCTGGCAGAAGCGGCCGTTGCAGTCGGTGGCGATGGCGAAGCCGAGGCCGGAGTTCTCGTCGACGCGGATCATGCCGGCGTCGTCGGGGAACGACAGCGCGGTGTTGCCCATGACGTAGTAGTCGTACTGGTTGGTCACCCACGACGTATCGGCGAGATTGGGGCTCGAGACCAGCTGCGTGAACTGCTCGCGCAGGGTCTCGCCGTCGCAGGGGCGGGGGAGGGCCTGCGCCGAGTCGTCGCGCAGCGCGTCGATCCACGTCGGGTAGGCGACCGGGCGCTCGTACACCGGGCCGTCGACGGCGACGGTGGACGGGTCGACGTTGACGATCTCCTCGCCGTGCCAGAAGATCTGCAGGCGGCCGTCGCCGGTCACCTCGCCGAGCACGCTCGTCTCGACCTCCCACTTGGCGACGACCTCGAGGAAGCGGTCGAGCTTCTCGGGGGCGACGATCGCCATCATGCGCTCCTGGCTCTCGCTCATGAGGATCTCCTCGGGCGTGAGCGTGGGGTCGCGCAGCAGCACGTTCTCGAGGTCGACGCGCATGCCCGAGCCGCCGTTGGCGGCCAGCTCGCTCGTCGCGCACGAGATGCCGGCGGCGCCGAGGTCCTGGATGGCCTCGACCAGGTCGTTCTTGTAGAGCTCCTGGCAGCACTCGATGAGCACCTTCTCGGCGAACGGGTCGCCGACCTGCACCGCGGGGCGCTTGGTCGGGCCGCCGTCGGCGAACGTGTCCGAGGCGAGGATCGAGGCGCCGCCGATGCCGTCGCCGCCGGTGCGGGCGCCGAAGAGGACGACCTTGTTGCCGGCGCCCGAGGCGTTGGCGAGCTTGAGGTCCTCGTGGCGGAGGACGCCGACCGCGAGGGCGTTGACGAGCGGGTTGCCCTGGTACACCGGGTCGAACACGGTCTCGCCGCCGATGTTGGGCAGGCCCAGGCAGTTGCCGTAGAACGAGATGCCGCTGACGACGCCGTGGACCACGCGCGCGGTGTCGGGGTGGTCGATGGCGCCGAAGCGCAGCTGGTCCATGACGGCCACGGGGCGCGCGCCCATCGAGATGATGTCGCGGACGATGCCGCCGACGCCGGTCGCGGCGCCCTGGAACGGCTCGATGTAGCTGGGGTGGTTGTGGGACTCGACCTTGAAGGTCACCGCCCAGCCCTCGCCGATGTCGACGACGCCGGCGTTCTGGCCCATGCCGACCATGAGGCGCTCGCGCATCTCGTCGGAGACCTTCTGGCCGAACTGGCGCAGGTAGATCTTGCTCGACTTGTAGGAGCAGTGCTCGCTCCACATCACCGAGTACATGGCCAGCTCGCCCGACGTGGGGCGGCGGCCGAGCAGCGACCGGATCTCGGCGTACTCCTCGGGCTTGAGGCCGAGGGCCGCGTACGGCTGCTCCCGCTCGGGGGTGGCGGCGGCGTTGTCGACGGTGTCGGCGGCGGGTCGCGCGGCCGCGGTGGTGTCGAGGGATGTCATGCGCGGCTGAGCTCCAGGATTTCTGCGGATGCCGGACGCTTCAGTCTATCCGGGCGGCGGACCGGTCCCCCAGAGGATCGGGGTCGCCGTCCGCGCCGGGGAGCACGCTGTGGCCCGCGCCGAGCTTCGGGGGCGTGTACGTGCAGGTGTCGCCCGCGCACATCGTCGGCTTCTCCTTCGCGAAGCGGCGCGACAGCTCGCACCCGACGCAGATCCCGAACGCGGCCTCGACGAACAGCAGCAGCAGGCAGCTCGCGCAGATCGTCTGCGCGATGACGGCGGGAAGACCCAGCCACCCGAGCGTGAAGCATCCGAGCAGGGCCATGCCGAGCCCGAGGCTCCAGGCGAACTGCTTCGACCGAGCTTCGACCCATTCGGGGCGCTGCGGGCGCGTGATGAGCGTGCCGAGGATGAGGGTCGGCGTGTACCGCGTGCCGACGAACAGGCGCAGCATCATCTCGACGGCGAAGAGGATGCCGAAGCCCTTCATGGGCTGCAGGTCGCCCGTGCTCACGCCCCACATCCAGGCCGCGAACCCGAGCAGGAAGAGGATGCCGGCCGAGGCGCGAACCGCGCGCTCGTTCACGACCGGGACGTCGATGCCCTCGACCCACTCGCCGATGACGGGGCGGACGGTGCGGTCTGCGGTGGCGTCGCTCATGAGAAGCGATCATACCCCAGGGGGTATTGAGAGAAGGCCGGGAGCCCGACGGCGCTCTCTACGATGATCGGGTGGACTTCTCCTTCGCATTCACGCCCGACCTGATCGCCGTCTTCCTCACACTGTTCGTGCTCGAGGTGGTCCTGGGCGTCGACAACGTCATCTTCATCTCGATCCTCGCCTCCAAGCTCCCGCAGGAGCAGCAGGCGAAGGCGCGCAACCTCGGCCTGACGCTGGCGATGCTGATGCGCGTGATCCTGGTGCTGTTCGCCGGATGGATCATCACGCTGAAGGAGGACATCTTCGTCCTGTGGGGGATGGGCTTCTCGTGGAAGGACCTCATCCTCATCGCGGGTGGCCTCTTCCTCGTCTACAAGGCGGTGACCGAGATCCATCACAAACTCGAGGGCGCCGAAGAGGAGCACGGCGCCGGCGGGACGAAGGCGATCACGTTCGGCGCCGTGATCGCGCAGATCCTGCTGCTCGACATCGTGTTCTCGCTCGACTCGGTGATCACGGCGGTCGGCATGACCGAGAACCTGCTGGTGATCATCACCGTCGTGGTGCTGTCGTTCGGGATCATGCTGTTCGCGGCGCGCTTCATCTTCGCGTTCGTCAACAACCACCCGACGGTGAAGATGCTGGCGCTGTCGTTCCTGCTGCTGATCGGCGTCTTCCTCGTCGCCGAGGGCTTCGGCTTCCACATCGACAAGGCGTTCATCTACGGGCCGATGGCCTTCGCGATCTTCGTCGAGGCGCTGAATCTGTGGGCCGCCTCGCGCAAGGCCAAGCGCGAGCAGAAGCGCCGCAGCGCCGTGAGGCTGCGCCCGCAGTACCCCGACGTCGACGAGTCTGTGGCGGTCTCGGCCGCGCTGTCGAAGGCGCCCGGGTCGGGGTCGGTCGGGCTGTCGCGCCGCCCGGTCGCCGGCGACGCCGACGAGCCGGCGGAGCGGTCGGGCCTCGGCTGACCCCGGGTCAGCCCGCGTCGGCGATGGCCGCCTCGAGGCGCGTCAGGTCGGTGCCGTCCTCGCGCACCTCGAAGAAGGCGCCGTCGACGGCGACGCTCGGCACGTACTGCAGCGCCTCGCCGGTGCCGGGGATCTCGCGCCCCAGCCAGTAGTCGTTCGCGGCGCGGGCGAGGTCGATGTACTCGTCGCCGGTGAGGGCGGTGCTGAGATCGGCGGTCACGCCCGCCTCGGCCGCGTAGGTGAGCAGCTCTTCGTCGGAGGGGGCGCCGGTCTCGTCGACCTGGTTCTCCTGGATGAGCGCATAGAGGGCGGGGACGGCATCCGTCTCGCCGGCGTCGGCCGCAGCGAACAGCAGCGCGGCCGAGCGCGTCGAGTAATCGGTGGTGTCGCCGCGCTTCTCGCTGACGTAGGTCATGGGGTGCAGCTCCAGCGTGATCTCGCCGGCGTCGACCGCCGCGGCGAGGGTGTCGCCGACCTCGGCGTCGAGGATCATGCAGTGGGGGCAGGCGGCGTCGCCGAACACCACGACCGTCACCGGGCCGTCGCCGACGCGGATGCCGTCCGCGATGAGGGGCGAGCCCGCGGCATCCGTCGTCGCCGCGTCGGTGGCGGGTGCGGACGTGCAGGCGGCGAGCAGGGGGATGGTCGCGAGGGCGGTCGCGCCGAAGGCGGCGAGGCGCCGATGTGCTGTGCGCATGGACGCGATCCTACACGTGTGGTCTGACCATAGACCGTGCGTTCGCCGCACCGCTTGCGGCGAACCGCGACGTCGCTCCCGGGCTGGCCGGTGCGACGGGGGCAGGATGATCGCATGCTGACGGTGCGCGTCACGGCGACACGAGAGGTCGCCGAGCGCGTGCGCGCCGTGCTCGAGGCCGAGCCGACCGTGAGCGACCTCGTCGTCGTCTCGGCTGAGGCGTCGGGCGCGACGCGCGACATCGTCTTCTTCGAGCTCGCGCGCGAGAACGCCAACCGCGTGATGCAGCAGCTGCGCCACGTCGGCGTCCCCCTCGCCGGGGCGATCGTCGTCACCGAGCCGCTGACCGTGATCTCGGATGCCGCCGCCACCGCCGAGCGCCTCGCGCCCGGGCATCCGGCCGACGGCGTCGTGTGGGCGCAGCTGTCGGACCGGACGCAGGAGGACGCCCGTCCGTCGTGGGTGTTCTTCGTGTTCCTGCTGCTGGCCACCCTCATCGCCGGCGTCGGCCGCATCCTCGATCAGCCGATCCTCGTCATCGGCGCGATGGTCGTGGGACCCGAGTTCGCCCCCATCGCGGCCCTCTGCTACGCGATCGTGCGGGGCAAGCGGACGCTCGTCGGCGAGGCGCTCGCGACGCTGGTGTCGGGCTTCGCCGCGGCGGTCGCGATCGCGTGGGCGGTGTGGGCGGTCGCGTACGCCGCCGGGTGGATCACGTTCACGGCGGCGACCACCGGGCCGCGGACCTCCTTCATCATCGAACCCTCGGGGTGGTCTTTCGTCATCGCGCTGCTCGCGGGCGTCGCGGGGGTGCTGTCGATGACGACCGAGAAGTCCTCGGCCCTGGTCGGCGTCTTCATCTCGATCACCACTGTCCCCGCCGCCGGAACGCTCGCCCTGACGGCCGCCGTCGGCGCGTGGGACGAAGCGCTCGCCTCGATCGTGCAGCTCGGCGTCAACGTGCTGGGGCTCGTGATCGCGGGCACCGCGACCCTCGCGGTGCAGCTGCACGTGAGCAGGCCGATCCGCCGGCGCCTGGCGACGCGGCGGGGGAGCCTGCCGAGGCTGCGTCGATGACCGCGGGGACGAAGGTCCTTGCCGCGCCCGCGCGTGAGCGCGTACGCTCCTGGCCGTTGCCGTCGGTGGCGCCCGCCCCCCTGAGCGCGCCACTCGGCGAACGACGCACCCGAAGGGAACCCCTCGTCCCATGACCTCGGCGATCACCACCACGGCGCTGACCAAGCGCTACGGCTCGCACACGGCGATCCGCGAACTCGACATGGCGGTCGAACGCGGCTCGGTGTTCGGGCTGATCGGCCCCAACGGAGCCGGCAAGACGACGACGCTGCGCCTGCTCCTCGACATCATCCGGCCGACCTCCGGGTCGATGACGGTGCTCGGCGTCGATCCGCGCGCCGGGGGAGCGGACCTGCGCCGGCGCATCGGCTTCATCCCCGGCGAACTGCGGCTCGAGGGGCGCGTCAAGGGCGGCGCGCTGCTGCGCCACCTCGCCGAGATCAGCGGCCCGGTCGCGCCCGGCGCGATCGAGGAGCTGGCAGAGCGCATCTCGCTCGACCTCACCCGCCCCGTGCGGACCCTGTCGAAGGGCAACAAGCAGAAGCTGGGCCTCGTGCAGGCGTTCATGCACAAGCCCGAGCTGCTCGTGCTCGACGAGCCGACGAGCGGTCTGGACCCGCTCATCCAGCGCGAGTTCCTGGTGATGCTGCGCGAGGCCCGCGAGGCGGGGCAGACCGTGCTGCTGAGCTCGCACGTGCTGAGCGAGGTGCAGCAGGCCGCCGACGATGTCGCCGTGCTCGCCGACGGCAAGATCGTCGCGCGCGGCGACGTGGCGTCGCTGCGCATCGCGAGCGTCCGCCGCATCCGCGCGACGGTCGCGGGGGCGGATGCCGACACTCTCCGCACCGCGCTCGCCGCAGTGCCGGAGGTCGAGGATCTCGACGTCGCGGACTCGCCGGGAGCCGCCGACCTCGTGCGGGTGTCGGCGACGGCGCACAACGGCATCGACGCGGTCGTCCGGGCGCTCACGCTCGGCGAGATCCGCGACCTCACGGTGGAGGAGCCCGACCTCGAGGAGTCGGTCCTCGATCTGTACGCCCGGACGGAGGGGGCATCATGACCGCGGTCGCCGCATCCGCCCCCCGCATCTCCGCCGCGCCGCTGCCGATCATGCGCCGCGCGCTGTTCGACGGCTGGCGGGGCCTGGTCGGCTGGATCATCGGCATCGCGGCCGTCGTGAGCGTGTACGTGCCGCTGTTCCCGACGATGGCGTCGCCCGAGCTCGCCGGCATGCTCGACTCGCTGCCGCCCGAGCTGGTGAACACGCTCAACTACGGCGACATCACGTCGGGCGCGGGCTACGTGCAGGCGACGTTCTTCGGCCTGACCGGCTTCGCGCTGCTGAGCATCGCGTGCATCGGGTGGGGCTCGTCGCTGACCGGCGGCGCCGAGGAGTCCGGTCGCCTCGAGCTGACGCTCGGCCACGGCGTCGGTCGCGTGCAGTACGCGCTCGAGACCGCGGGCGTGCTGCTCGTGCGCGTCATCGTGATCGGCGCGGTCGGCTACGGCATGGTGTGGCTGTACGACGCCCCCGCCGAGCTCGAGCTGGACGCCGGGAACCTGCTGGCGGCGACCGTCGCGTGGATGGGCCTCGGGATGCTGACCGCGGCCGCGTCGTTCGTGGTCGGCACCTCGACCGGTCGCCGGGCGTGGGCGGTCGGCGCGGGCTCGGGCCTCGCGATCGTCGGGTTCGTCATGCAGGCCGTCGCGAACAACAGCGAGGACCTCGACTGGCTGCACCGCTTCTCGCCGTTCGACTGGGCCTACTACCAGGACCCACTCGTCGACGGCTGGGACTGGGGCGGCCTCGGCCTGCTGTGGGGCGGCTCGGCGCTGCTGATCGCCATCGGCACCTTCGCGCTGTCGCGGAGGGACATCCTGGGCTGAGGCGCGGGAGCGCCGGCCCGCGCGCTCGTTTGTCGGGCCCATCTGCTCGCGGGGTCCGGGCGGGCTATACGCGCACCTTGGCCCATAGGGACGATGCTGCGGGTGCGGGTGCAGCCGTTCGTACGATGAGCGAACCGGCTTCGGTCAGCCGTAGTCTGGTCCGCATTTTCGTATTACGATGTCGCCATGGGTGACGAGGAGACGATCAACGGCGTTCCGGTGACGGAAGAGCAGATCGCGGCGTGGGCCGAGGAGGCTGAAGCCGGCTTCGACGTCCAGGCTCTCAAGCGGCGTGGACGCGGACGTCCCGGCCGCGGGGCTGAGCCCGCGCAGGTGGTCGCGCTCCGGCTCACGTCCGAGGAGCTTGCCGCTCTCGATGCTCGCGCCGCGCGCGAGCACAAGACCCGCTCAGAGCTCATTCGCGAAGCGATCGCTGCGTACGCGGCGTGAAGGTCCACGACTCTGCGCTCAAGCACGGCATCGCACCCGAGGACATCGTCCAGGCGGCGTCGTGGCCGCTGTGGATCGACGACCTCGACGACGACTCGCCCGCGCGCCAACTCCGGCTCGGGTTCGATGGGCAAGGACGGCTGCTTGAGCTGCTGGTGCTGGTCTTCGACAGCGGAAACGAGCTCGTGATCCACGCCATGAAGGCCAGACCTCAGATGCTCGACCTCCTGCCGTAGGCGACTGAGCCACAGCGAACGCTCACGGGGCGCAATGCGCACGGCGTGGGTCTCGACGCCGCAGGATGTCCCGAGGGCCGGCGAACGCACGCGGTTTCACGCCGGGATGCGTTCGCACGCCGACCGACATGCGGGCAACGACCTCGCGAGCCTCCGGCCCCATCCTGATTTCGAACCACCGGCACGCGTCGCGCTGGTCCAAGCCAGCCATGTCGCCGTGCGCCAGTAGCCTGAGAGAACCCGAGGTCATCAACATGAAGTGAACCGCATGAGGCGCGAGGAGAAGTACAAGTCAATGACGCCGACCACCAAAGAATCCCAGCGCGCAGAACTGCACAAGACCATCTGGCGAATCGCGAACGACCTGCGTGGGTCCGTCGATGGCTGGGACTTCAAGAGCTACGTCCTGGGCATGCTCTTTTACCGCTTCATTTCGGAGAACCTTGCCGCATACATCAACAAGGGCGAGCACGAGGCCGGCGCGACCGGCTTCGACTACGCGCAACTACCCGACGCCCAGGCGGAGTTCGGTCGCAAGGCGACTGTCGAGGAGAAGGGCTTCTACGTCCTGCCGTCGGAGCTATTCGGGAACGTACGCGCACGTGCGTCCAAAGATCAGAACCTCAACGAGACGCTCGAGCGCGTCTTCAAGACCATCGAAGGATCGGCCGTCGGAACCGAGAGCGAAGACGACCTCAAGGGCCTCTTCGACGACCTCGATGTGAACAGCTCAAAGCTCGGCAACACTGTTGCCAAGCGCAACGAGAAGCTCGTGAAGCTCCTCGATGCCATCGGCGATCTTCCTCTCGGCAATTTCGAAGACAACTCGATCGACCTCTTCGGCGACGCCTACGAGTACCTCATGACGATGTACGCCTCTCAGGCCGGAAAGTCAGGTGGCGAGTTCTTCACGCCACAGGAGGTGTCTGAGGTTCTCGCGCGCATCACCGTCATGGGCAAGGAGCGAGTCAACAAGGTCTACGACCCTGCATGCGGGTCGGGCTCGCTGCTGCTCAAGTTCGCCAAGGTACTCGGCCCGGAGAATGTCGGTGGCTTCTATGGCCAGGAGAACAATCTCACTACCTACAACCTCGCGCGGATCAACATGTTCCTGCACGACGTCAACTACGAGAGGTTCGACATCGCGCACGGCGACACGCTTCTCGAACCCCAGCACTGGGACGACGAGCCCTTCGAGGCGATCGTTTCCAATCCGCCCTACTCAATCAAGTGGCCTGGCGACGCCAATCCGCTGCTGATCAACGACGAGCGCTTCGCGCCAGCCGGTGTGCTCGCGCCGAAGTCGAAAGCCGATCTCGCGTTCACGATGCACATACTGAGCTGGCTGGCCGTGAACGGCACCGCAGCGATCGTCGAGTTTCCTGGGGTGCTGTACCGCGCTGGCGCTGAGCAGAGGATCCGCAAGTACCTGATAGACAACAACTACGTCGACACCGTGATCCAGCTGCCGCCGGATCTGTTCTTCGGCACCACCATCGCGACCTGCATCATCGTGCTCAAGAAGTCGAAGACCGATAACTCGGTCCTCTTTGTCAACGCCTCGGACGAGTTCAAACGCGTCGGAAACAAGAACAAGCTCACCACGGAAAACCAGCAGAACATCCTCGGCGCCTTCGCAGACCGCGAGAGTGTCGAACACTTCTCCACGATCGTCCCAAACGAGATGATCGCCGCCAACGACTACGACATCGCGGTCTCGTCGTACGTCGAGGAGGAGGACGTGCGCGAGGCCATCGACATCACGGCTCTAAATGCGGAGATTGCCCAGATAGTTGCACGACAAGCCGAACTGCGGGCCTCGCTCGATGCGATCGTGGTGGACCTGGAGGCGTCGAGGTGAGTCTGGTCGATGACTTGACTGCGCAACTCGCGCCCAGCGGTGTTCCCTTCGTGCCGCTTGGTCAACTCCTCACCTACGAGCAGCCGACGAAGTACTTGGTCGCATCGACAAACTACAACGACAAGTTCACCACTCCCGTTCTCACGGCGGGGCAGACCTTCGTGCTTGGTCGCACAGACGAAACCGAGGGCATCTATCCGGCATCGCCCGCGTCGCCCGTCATCATCTTCGATGACTTCACAACTGCGTTTAAGTGGGTGGACTTCCCGTTCAAAGCCAAGTCCTCAGCGATGAAGATGCTCACGCCAAGCGATGAGCCAAGAGTGACGCTTCGCTACGCCTTCTATGCGATGCAGACAATCAGGTACGCACCCCAAGACCACGCTCGTCAGTGGATTGGCACCTACTCAGGCTTTCGCATCCCAGTGCCGCCTGTAGAGGTGCAGCACGAGATCGTGCGAATCTTGGACCAGTTCACCCTGCTCGAAGCGGAGCTGGAAACGGAGCTGGACGCGCGCCAGCGCCAATACGGCTACTACCGGTCTCATCTGGTCGCGGAGCCTCAAGGATTCTCAACTGCACTACCACTCGGGGAAATCTTCGAGATGCGTGCTGGCAAGCACATCCCATCATCCGAGATCTCAGAGGTACCCACCGACGAGAAGCCCTATCCGTGCTTCGGTGGCAACGGACTTCGCGGCTACGTCAGCGAATACAACTACGATCGCAGCGTCTTGCTTATCGGGCGCCAGGGCGCTCTCTGCGGAAATGTGCATCGAGCAGACGGGAAGATCTATGCGACCGAGCATGCGGTCGTTGTAACGCCAAGGCTGGATGTCGACATGGCTTGGGCCTACCACAAGCTCGCATACATGAACCTCAACCAGTACAAGACTAAGTCCGCTCAGCCCGGGTTGGCGGTCGGGAAGATCAAAGACCTGCGGATCGCATACGTACCGGTTGCGGAGCAGGCGCATCGAACAGCAGTGCTCGATGAACTCGATGCGCTCATGAATGACCCAAGCACAGGACTCCCGGCGGAAATCGCGGCCCGTCGCAAGCAATACGCGTACTACCGTGACAAGCTCTTCGCGTTCGAAGAGGCCGTGACATGAGCGAGGCTGTTCACCGCAATTACGACCCGATCGCAGTCTCCGCCGAGTCCACGGTTGTCGCGGAGTACATTCCGGAAGCTCACACCGCGACCGCGTATCAGTCTGAGTCGGCGCTCGAGAAGGAGCTCATCCATCTTCTGAATTCGCAGGCCTACGAGTACCTGCCGATCACGTCTGAAGCGCAGCTGGTTGCAAACCTGCGTGCTCAGCTTGAGGCGCTCAACCACATCACGTTCTCCGACGCAGAATGGATGGATTTCTTCGACGCCAAGGTCGCGGGCAGGAGCGACGGAATTGTCGAGAAGACCGTTCGCATCCAGGAGGACCACGTCCAGCTCCTGAAGCGCGACGACGGTTCGACAAAGAACATCACTTTGCTCGACAAGCAGAACATCCACAACAACCGGCTCCAGGTCATCAACCAGTACGAGATCGGCCAGGGCGAGGGCGGCGCGAACCACGCGAACCGATATGACGTGACCATTCTCGTCAACGGCCTCCCGATGGTGCACATCGAGCTCAAGCGCCGCGGCGTCGACATCCGTGAAGCGTTCAACCAGATCAACCGCTATCAGCGCGATAGCTTCTGGGTCGGCTCCGGCTTGTTCGAGTACGTGCAGCTGTTCGTGATCAGCAACGGCACGCTGACGAAGTACTACTCGAACACGACACGCACCCAGCACATCAGCGAGGGCAAGAAGCAGACCAAGGGTCGCAAGACCTCGAACTCGTTCGAGTTCACCTCGTGGTGGGCGGACGCGCAGAACAAGCCGATCACCGATCTGACATCATTCGCGAAGACCTTCTTCGCCAAGCACACGCTGCTGAACATCCTCACCCGCTACTGCGTCCTCACAGCCGACCGGCTTCTGCTTGTGATGCGCCCGTACCAGATCGTCGCGACCGAGCGGATCCTGCAGCGCATCGACATCGCCACCAACTACAAGCAGCTCGGCACCGTCGCCGCAGGCGGCTACGTCTGGCACACCACCGGATCGGGCAAGACCCTCACGAGCTTCAAGACCGCGCAACTGGCGTCGAAGCTGCCAAGCGTCGACAAGGTGCTGTTCGTCGTGGACCGCAAGGATCTCGACTACCAGACCATGCGCGAGTACGACCGCTTCGAGAAGGGAGCGGCGAACTCGAACACCTCAACTGCGGTGCTGAAGAAGCAGCTCGAGGATCCGAACGCGCGGATCATCATCACGACGATCCAGAAGCTCTCGACTTTCATCAAGGCCAACAAGGGTCACGCGATCACGAACGACCACGTCGTAATCATCTTCGACGAGTGCCACCGTTCGCAGTTCGGTGACATGCACACCGACATCACCCGCGCATTCAAGCGCTACAACCTCTTCGGCTTCACCGGCACCCCGATCTTCGCGGTCAATGCCGGCACGGGCGGTAACCCGCAACTCAAGACCACCGAGCAGGCGTTCGGCGAGAAGCTCCACACCTACACGATCGTCGATGCGATCACCGACAAGAACGTGCTGCCGTTCCGGATCGACTACGTCAACACAGTGAAGGTCGGCACCATCGTCGACAAGCAGGTGTCGGCCATCGATACCGAGAAGGCGCTGCTGGCGCCGGAACGCATCAGCCAGGTCGTGCAGTACACGCTGGAGCACTTCGATCAGAAGACCAAGCGCTCCTCGAGCTACGAGCACTCCGTCGTGACGAACGTCGCTGAGTCGACGCGTGCGCGGCGTCAGGCCGAGGCGGTGCGTGAGCGCAAGCGCGTGCGCGGCTTCAACGCCATCTTCGCGACGGCCTCGATCGATGCGGCGCGTCGCTACTACAACCATTTCCAGATTCAGCAGGAAGCGCTCGCGGCTGACCGCCGCCTGAAGATCGGCCTTATCTACTCGTACGGCGCCAACGATGCCAGCGACGACGGCATCCTCGACGACGAAGCCTTCGACACCGATGCGCTCAGCACGGACGCGCGCGGCTTCCTCGAAGACGCCATCCAGGACTACAACGCCATCTTCGGCACGAGCTACGACACCAGCGCAGACAAATTCCAGAACTACTACAAGGACCTCTCGCAACGGCTGAAGAACCGCGAACTCGACCTCGTCATCGTGGTCAACATGTTCCTCACCGGCTTCGACGCCACGACCCTCAACACACTCTTCGTCGACAAGAACCTGCGCGCGCACGGCCTAATCCAGGCGTACTCGCGCACCAACCGCATCCTCAACTCGGTCAAGACGTACGGCAACATCGTCGCCTTCCGTGATCTCGAGGAAGAGACCAACGCCGCACTCGAACTGTTCG
This sequence comes from Microbacterium thalassium, assembly GCF_014208045.1. Classification (NCBI taxonomy): domain Bacteria; kingdom Bacillati; phylum Actinomycetota; class Actinomycetes; order Micrococcales; family Microbacteriaceae; genus Microbacterium; species Microbacterium thalassium. Next base: position 571,528 of record NZ_JACHML010000001.1, on the reverse strand, counting down.
GCAACAAGGACGCCCGCGGGGTCGTGCTTCTCAAGCCGTACGGCGACTACTACGGCGAGTACGCCGAGAAGGTCGACGAGCTACTCGCTTCGTTCCCGCTCGGTCGGTCGATCACCGGTGAGGCTGCGCAGAAGGAGTTCATCCAGCTGTTCGGGCAGATCCTGCGGTTGGAGAACATCCTCACCTCGTTCGATGACTTCGCCGGCCACGAGATCCTCACCGAGCGCCAGGGCCAGGACTACCGCAGCGTCTACCTCGACCTCTACGCCGAGTTCCGCAAGGACAAGGACGCCGACAAGGAACTCATCAACGACGACGTCGTGTTCGAGATCGAGCTGATCAAGCAGGTCGAGATCAACGTCGACTACATCCTGATGCTCGTCCAGAAGTACCGCAGCCAGCACGGCGACGGCGAGGACAAGGAGATCCGCGCCGAGATCTCCCGCGCCGTCGACGCCAGCCCGACACTACGCAACAAGAAGGACCTCATCGAAGCCTTCGTCGACTCCGTCTCGGTCGACGGCGCCATCGACGAGGAGTGGCAGGCATTCATCGCTGCCAAGCGCGAGGCCGAACTCGAGGCCATCATCGAGGACGAGCGACTCCGCGCCGACGCCACTCGCGCATTTGTCCAGATCGCGTTCCGCGACGGTGCGCTCCGCACGACCGGTACAGCGATCACCAAGGTGCTTCCGCCGGCCTCCCGGTTCTCTGCCGACGGCAGCCACGGCGAGAAGAAGCAGCGCGTGATTGAGAAGCTCGGCGTGTTCTTCGAGCGGTTCTTCGGGCTTACAAGCAGTCAGGACATGAAGCGATGACTAACTTCGCACGGTCGGTGAAAGCGATGACGTCATGAGAGTTCGCCACATACGGATTCAGAGCTTCCGGGGTATTGAAGACAGCGAGATCCATTTCAAGACGCACACACTGCTCGTCGGCGGCAATAACGCCGGAAAGTCGACCATCTGCGACGCGCTCGACCTCGTGCTCGGCCCGGAGCGTCTGTACCGTCGCCCGGTCGTCGACGAGCACGACTTCTACCTCGGGCGCTACCTCGACGAAGACGGAGCACCAGTCGAGATCCGCATCGACGCCATACTTACGCAACTCACCCCGGAAGAGCGGCGCCGGTTTGGAGACCAGCACCTTCGGCTATGGGATGACTATGCGAGCGAGTTCATCGATGAAGAGGAGGGCGGCGCTGACCGCTCCGGCGAAGAGGGCGTGGACTGGGCGCTACCCGTCTGCTTCATCGGTCGGTACGACCGTGAGGAGGACGACTTCGTCGGCGACACCTTCTTCTGTCACCCGGAGCCGCTGATCGATGCCGATGACACCGAGGCTCTCGCGGAACTGGGCGCGGGTCTGTCTCGCTTCTCGCGTTCCCACAAACGGCTCGCTGGGTACGTCTACCTCCGAGCGCTTCGGACGGGCTCGCGCGCGCTGAGTCTTCAGCGTGGGTCACTTCTGGACACGATCCTGCAACTCGAGGGCGACGGTGCCGCCGAGATGTGGAGCGACACCCTAGGCAAGCTCGGCGGTCTCGATCCAGCCGTCGGCGATATCCCGCAGCTCAAAGAGGTTCGAGGGGAACTTCGCGAGCGGCTCGGGCGCTTTGTGAATATGGCTCCAGGTGATGACTCCGCAGCCTTCTTCGCCTCGGATCTGACCCGCCAGCATCTTCGTGAAGTGGTGCGACTCTTCGTCGCGACGCAACCGAGCGACCATCTCGTTCCCTATGCGAAGCAAGGGACCGGCTCGGTCAATCTGCTGGTCTTCGCCCTGCTCACGATCATTGCCGATCTCAAGGGCACGCAGTCCGTCATCTTCGCGATGGAGGAGCCAGAGATTGCGCTGCCTCCGCATACGCAACGGCGCGTCACCCGGTACGTCCTGAGCGAGATGGGTCAGTCGATCGTCACGTCGCACTCTGCTCCGGTCATCGAGCAGTTCGAGCCCGACAGCATCGTCATGCTGCACCGCGACGGCGCAAAGCTGATCGGCACACCAATCGATCCTGCCAAGGTCAAGCGCAAGACCTATCTGACCAACAAGCGTCAGTTTGCTGAGGCCGTACTAGCGCGCGGCGTGCTCGTCGTCGAAGGCTCAACCGAGGCGGTCGTCTTCCCTGCGGTTTCAGCGGTGCTCGAGCGAGTTCGCGCGGACTACACCCACCTCGACTTCTCCGGCGTCTCGATGTTCACGGCCCCTGGCGACGGCTCCATCGCCAAGTTCGGCCCCATCTTCAAGGCGCTCGGCAAGAAAGCCTGGGGTGTATGTGACAAGCCGAACGGTCAGTTGCCACAGGACGTACTCGACGACCGAGCAGAGTTCGACGAGTTCTGGGAGTCGGAAGAGCTCGGGATCGAGGATGTTCTCGTGAAGGGCATCCCGGTTGAGACACAGCGTCGCTTCCTCGACGACGTATCCACCCGCGGCGACTACCCGACTACGAATCATCCGTTCGATCCAGCGATCGACGATACGAACGTGCCGACGCTCGTCCACAAGGTCCTCAAGGCGCGCAAGGGAGAGGCCTACGCCTACGCGGCGGTGCTTGTCGAGCACTGCGAGACCGAGGCGGAGCTACCCACTGAACTAGTCGACATCTTGGTCGCGATCGATGTCGAACTCCGAGGCGAGCCGGAAGTTGGCTTCGACCCCGAGGTGGCTGTGCCGGCCACAGATTCCGAAGAGGCGGACCCTGAGGTCGCGACCGAGACCAGCGCGCCCGAGGAACCTGCCGAGACATGACGTTCCAGCTGAGCGATCCCGCACAGCAGGCCTTCGACCACAACGGCCGGATCATGGTGCTGGGTGGACCGGGCTCGGGCAAGACCACCCTGTCGCTCCTCAAGACGCAGCGGCTCATCCCGACGCTCGAGGTTGGACAGAGCGTGCTCTTCCTTAGTTTTTCGCGCGCCGCGGTGCGTCAGGTGCTGAGCCGGACGAAGGACGTACTGACGCATGAGGAACGCTCGCGGATCACTGTGCAGACCTACCACGCCTTCTGCATGGATATCCTGCGCGCCCATGGTCGCTTGCTCACCGGGACCAGTGCCCGGATTCTCTTCCCCGACCGCGAAAAGGTCGTGAAAGCCAACCATGAGGGCGACTGGAACGATGAGCGGAACCGGCTCGCCGAGGAGGAGGGACTGTTCGCTTTCGACAACTTCGCGAGTGGCGCGGGCGCGCTGATCGCGAGGGTGCCGAAGGTGGCAGAGCTCGTCGCGGACCGATTCCCGATAGTCATCCTCGATGAGTTTCAGGACACCAGCGACTCGCAGTGGGAGCTGGTGCAGGCGCTGTCTGAGCGCAGTGAACTGATCATCTTGGCCGATCCGGACCAGCGCATCTTCGAATACGACGACCGCGTCGACCCCGAACGCTTGAGCCACGTGCGCGAGGTGCTCTCGCCTGTGGAGTTCGATCTGGGCGGCGAGAATCACCGAAGCCCTGACGCTGGCATCCTGCAGTTTGCCGACGCGGTGCTGCACAACCGCGCACTTCCGAAGACCGATGACGTCCAGCAGATCGGGGTCTACGCCAGCCAGCTAGAGACGATCACGCACGTGGCTTCCGTGTGGCTCTACCAAGAGCTGCGGAAGGCGGGCATCAAGAAGCCGAGCATCGTCGTGCTCGCCCGCACGAACGCAATGATCGCGGAGATCTCCAACTGGCTATCTCGACCGCACACCTACAAGGGGCACGAGTACGCACCCCTCGCCCATGACGTGCTCTGGGATGCCGAAGTCTCTGCGGCAGCCGCGCAGATCATTGCAGGCGTGCTCGAGTGGCCGGACAGGGAGCCCGCCGAGCGTGCGGCACTGACACTCGAAGCCGTCGCTGCCTTCTTCGAGGTGAAGAGCGCGGCCGCCTCTGCCCCCATCGCCAGCGCCCTTACCCTCCGCGATCGGTACCGCACCAATGCTGCCAATTTGCGGGCTGGGCGATCCGTGCGACCGAGGGGTGCGAAGCACATCGTCGAGCAAGCGGAGTCGGAGCTCGTCCTGACCGGCAACCCTCGAAAGGACTGGGTGGCTGCGCGCAGAATACTCGAGGGGGCGGACGGGCTGAGTGAGATCGTCCAGGCTGCTCGGTTCATTCGCCTCTTCGGAGCGACGGATGAGATTGGCGGTCGTCTCGCAGATCAGTGGGACCAGTCTGGTTCATACGGGCGAGCTACCGACTTGGTGCGAAGAACACTCGACCAGCAGAAGCTCGCAACCGAACAGCGGGATCCCCAAGGCTTCGTGCTGATGAACATGCACAAGTCGAAGGGCAAGGAATTCGATGGCGTTGTCATCGTCGAGGGCTACCGAAGAGCTGAGTTCTTCACTGAGCGCGAGGGCGCCCCGCATGTTCAGACGAGGCGACTGCTTCGGGTGGCAATCACTCGGGCGCGGCACAAGGTTGTGTTCGTTAGGCCGTCCGGAATGCCACGGCTCGGCGGGTGAGTCTTCCCGCACCCGGTCCCTCCGTGGGTGAATCTATGGAGGCCCCGATGCGACGTCCGTCGGACTCATTGGAACAGATGTAAACAAGGCCGACCGGAGAGAGGGCTGTCTGATTTCCGGTGTTTTCTGGGTCGGCTTGACCGATCAGACAGTCCCCACCCCGCCCGAAACCGGTCGGCTAGCGAGCGGTGCACGTTTGAGGATCGAACCGACCGTTGATATGCGGCAGGATGAGCCGGTGCGCATCACCGTAGAGGAAACACTCGCCGTCAAAATCCCAATCGATCCAGATCTCCTCGTGACGGTGGACGTCAAGGAGGGATCGTTCCCGCGGGAGGAGGTTCGCGACCGGATCGGTATCGAACCCATGATCATGCAGGGCCACGCGATGATCCGTGCTGGCGCTAGAGACGCCGCGCGGGTGCTGGCGATGATCGATCCGGAAGCAGGTCCAATCACCGTGCTCGATAAGGGTCACTTCCCGGCGGGCGAAGTCCTAGCTCGGGCGGTCGCAGAAGCGCTCGCCGGGAGGTCGCTCGCGGAGGCTCAAGTAAAGTTCGTCAACCCCATCAATCCAGGTCTAGTTGAAGGTGCCGGGCAGGTGCGGCTGACTACGTCAGTGATCGTCGACGTCAGTTATGAGTTTGACGGTTCGTCCCTCGCTCACTGAGCGCCACACGCACGGCGGCATATCAAGTCATCGATGGCGTCAATCGGCCCGCTGGGTGCGGAGTCGGCGGGACGCACCGGCCGGTTTCCTTCGGGAGGTGCCCCGTCTGACAATCGCATTGCCCGGTTGGGGATCAGATCTAACTTCGCGACATTGCGGCCTCACCGACCTCCCCGCCCCGACTACGAGACGCGGCATGTGTGGGTCCGACGGTGCGATCACAGTCCAGCGTCGATGCGGTCTATCGCCGGTCCGTTCGCCGCATGCAAGGATCCTGCTTCGGCGTCGTATACGAACAGGGCCATTTCGACGGCGTCGGCGAATGCGATTGCATCGGCGGTGTACTTCCCACTCGTGAAGAAGATTGCCGCGAGGTCTAGACGCACGGCTACGCCGTACAGCTCCCGAACCTCGGGGGCAACGACCTTTCCCCGATAGTTCTTGACCTGTGCAGCGTACCGGCGGCTAATTACATCAATGCCGCCGTCCTTTCCCGCTTGGGTCAGCTGCGCATCAGATGCGCCGAGGTGGCGCATCCAGTCCCGCACGAGCAGCTCGGCTCCATGGTCATTGACGCCGAATGGGAGCGGCTCAGGTCGAGGCTCCCGAGCATCGAGCCCAAGCCTCCGCCGACGGGCGCGGCGCTCTTCTGCCTCACGCTCAGGGTCCGGTTCTTCCTCCACTTCCGGTTCGTCCTGCCGACTCGCGAGAGATGCGTCAATATCTGCGTGAGTCTTCGCCATGGGGCGGGCGATCGCCGAGTCGGGCAACTCCTCGTGGACCATCCACATCCGTGCGATAGCTGCCGTCTGCGCTGGCGTGAAGACACAGCATTCGGTGTCCTCGGTCCAATCGGGAAGGAGAGTCTCAGCTGGGGGCAGGGGGCGAAAGCGGAATGGGACGCGACGCGGCGCGTCCGGAGAGGACACGTCGCTCAGAGCGCTGTCGTACTCCCGCTTCACCTCGACGGCGTAGTTGCCGTCGACCAGATGGCCGCGAACCATCCGGAACCCGCGGCCCTTGCGAATCATCAGGATTCCCTCGTCGCTCTCGGCAAACAGACCGACAGCGTCATCGAAGTCCGCCCATGTCTCCACGTTGAGTCCGCGATCCTGGGCCCAGACTAGGGGCATATCGAAGACGCTCTCGTCCTCCCCCCACTCCCAGAACGCTGCCTCTTTCCGAGCCCGCGCGATGTTCTTTGGCCACACAGAGGGGAACCTATCAGCGATGGCTGGGAGGCTGACTTCCTCAATGTGGTCGCGCGGGAGCCTGACTGGCGAAGCAGGCACAGGTGAGCCCGACGCAGGTGCAGGCAAGCAGCGCCGGGCGAGCTGATGTCCACGCGATTCCCGGCAGCTTCGAGCCGCTCAGATCCAAGGGGAAGAGCCCCAAACCTCACTCACGGCCGTGCGGGCCAGCGACTATCGCGTTGTTCGCGAGGGGAACCCTAATCGCGCGCCAACACGCCGGCACGCCAGGTACGTCTGCCGCGCATCGCCCGCATGGGGATCGTCGCGGTTCAGCGCCAGACTTCGCGACCGTGGTCACTGTCGGAGTTCGCTTTCGGCCATGCTGCCCATACGCCGCCGGGAAGGTTCCGAAGGACGGGCTTGGCCCGCTTCACACGCTCAGCGGAGATATCTCGTGCGCGACCCCGCCCACCTTGCCAGCCTTGGCCGGGGTAGGTGAACTTGTGCTCGATCCAGGGTCGAGGCCCGCGGTCGATGCGTTCGCTGTAGTTGCCGCTGGCGACCGCCAGCAGTTGCTGCTCCAGCGCATCGGCTTCGGCATCCCAGGTGGAGTCGCAGGCGTCGCAGCCGCACACCGGGTAATGGAAGTCATGCAACAGGCCGGCGTGCATGAATATCCCGGGGTACTTCGTGAACACGATCGTCACCGCAGCGCACGCCGGGTCGGTCGGCTGGATCCTCACCGCACGGATCACATCACTTGCGGGGTGGAGCAGATCCGCGACCGCGTCGTCACCCTCGACGAGCGCGACGTCATACGTGTCACCAAGATGGTCAATGAGGGCTAGGGCGACGGTGTGAAGTGGCGCGAATCGCTCGGGATGGGTGTCCACCGAATACGTGTCTTCGGGTGGCGACCCTTCCCAGCGATTCCCGTAGTCGATGACCTCACCATCGATGCCACGGAACACCGGGGCGTCGATCAACGGTCGCTGGTACGAGGTCACCCCTTCATACTCGCGCACCACACCTCCGACTGCCCGATGAGGGATCCGGACGGCTCAAGCGTCGCGGCGCGCGGTGGTCTCGTGCCATCGCGCGCCGCGTTCCTGTCTCCTGTGCGTCAGCGGCCGGCGATGCCGCCGTGGGGTGCGATCTCGTTGATCTTCGCGAGGTCGGCGTCGGCGAGGACGATGTCTGCCGCGGCGACGTTCTGCGCGACCCGCTTCGGGTTGCGGGAGCCGGGGATCGGGACGATGTCATCCTTCTGCGCGAGGAGCCACGCGATCGACAGCTGCGCGAGCGTCGCCCCCTTGGATGCGGCGAGTTCGGTGAGCTGGTTCACGATCTCGACGTTCGCGTCGTAGTTCTCCGGTGCCCACCACGGGATGTGCTGGCGGAAGTCGGATTCGCCGTAGGCGGTGCGGGGCTGGACGGCGCCGCTGAGGAACCCGCGGGCCAGCGGCGAGTAGGCGACGAACCCGATGCCGAGCTCGTTCAGCACGGGGAAGAACGCCTCGGACTGGCGGGCGAAGATCGAGTACTCGGTCTGGAGCACGCTGATCGGGTGCACCGCGTGCGCGCGGCGCACGTTGTCGGGGGTGGTGTTGGACAGGCCCAGGTAATTCACCTTCCCGGCCTGCACGTACTCCGCCATCACTCCGACGACGTCCTCGACCGGGACGGCCGGGTCGTGGACGTGCTGGTAGAGCACGTCGATGTGGTCGACGCCGAGGTTGCGGAGACTGTTGTCGACGACCTCGCGGACGTGGCCCGGCTGCGAGTTCGGCGCGTACGACGGCGTGAAGCCGAACTTGGTGGCGATGGTGACCTGGTCGCGGATCGGGGCGAGCGCCTGGCCGAGGAGATGCTCGCCGACACCCCAGCCGTACATCTCGGCGGTGTCGAAGTGGGTGACGCCGAGGTCGTGTGCGCGACGGATCGCGTCGATCGATTCGGTGTCGTCGGTGGGTCCGTAGCCGACGGCGGTGCCCATCGCGCCGTAGCCGATGGCGGAGACGGCCAGCCCCTGCTGGCCGAGGATGCGCTGATCCATGAAGGTTCCCTTCTCGAATGAACGCATGACACTATACGCCTGTTCTGTCAGGCACTGACACGAGTGGCGCTGTATGCTTGCTGTGTGAGTGACCTGAAGCCTGGCGTCGGCGTGCGGGCGATCGCGCGTGACGCGGTGCGCGCCCGGATCTCCGACGTTGCCGTCGACCTGTTCGACGAGCACGGGTTCGACAACGTGACCGTGGAGCAGATCGCGACCGCTGTCGGGGTGTCCGCTCGGAGCTTCCACCGATACTTCCCCGCCAAGGAAGATGCCGTCATCGCTGACCCGACCGGGTGGGGCGAGCTCGTCAGGGACCAGTTCGCCGCCCGCCCCGCCGACGAGCCGATCTGGGATGGGCTAGGCGCGGCCTACGAAGCACTGCTGGCGACGCCCTCGCGCGATGAGAATCGGAGCAAACGCGCCATGCGGGTGCTCGGCAGCACGCCGGCACTGCGCGCACGGAACCTCGAGAAGCACCTGCTCTGGGCGGAGCTGCTCACCCCGCTCGTGACGGCGCGGCTCGAGGGCGACAACCGGGAACTGCGCGCCGAAACGCTCGTCCAGGCCTCCCTTGCCTGCTTCGACATCGCCATGAACACGTGGGCGAGAACCGACAGCGGCCAGACCCCGGCCGACTACCTCCGACAGGCGTTCGACACGCTCAGCCCGCACGCGTGAACCGCTGAACGCGCCCGATCGAGCACGCCTCGACCCGAACGCGACGCCCCATCAACGGGCAATGCCCGAATACGGATCTGTCCGTGTCGCCTGCCCTCCTCGCGCCAGCTCAGCGGCGCGAACGATTGCGAATTGACGGCCGAGACACGCTCCGCTCGCCTCTGCGTTCCGATAGTGTCCGTGTACGCGTGGCTCTCAGCGCTCCGGTCATGCGTCGTCTGGGGGGGGGTAGCGAGTGACTCGTCGTGCGTGGGTGGCGTCAATCGCCGTGGTCGTGGTTGCTGCTGGCCTGCTCGCCGCAGTTCTCATCTTGCGCCCCTGGGGTGCCGCGCCGGCAACCGCACCCATACCGACCACATCGGCATCACCGACCGCGGTGGGTGTCGACGAGCACACACTGGCCGACCTTTCGCAGCGCCTCACTTCGAGCGATCCGGCGACGCTCGCCGAGGCCATCGGTCTTGATCCCGCTGATGTGCCTGATGATGTCCAGACCGTGTTTCCCACTCTGCAGATCGCGTTCGAATTCAGGGGCGCCACCCAGAGTGGTGCCGCGTGGATCGTCCCAGCCACAGTCACTCAAGACGACGGCTCAGTCACCACATGGCTTGTCACAGTCGCTGACTCTCCGGAAGGACTTATATTCATCGACTCCGCGCCGACGCAGGAAGGCACGCAATGAAGCGAATAGGTGCCCTGCTTGCGGCGGTGGCGATGACGTCGACAATGCTGGGACTCCCGCCAGCGGCTGTCGCGGAGTCGGGTTGTCCGCAGCCCCAAGGCAATCTGGCCGGCAAGAACGTCGCCGTTCTCGTCCATGGCTGGCTCGGCACGGAGATGACCGACGCGGAGCCAATCCTTCAAAGCGCGCTCGGTTCGGACTGGCGGGTGGTGACCTTTGACTACAAGGCGCTGAACACGCTGTGGCCCTCCTCCTCAACCGTCATCGATTGCCTCCGGCTCTACGCGCGAAATGCGCAGACCTTGACTGGCAAGACAGTACCGAGCATCTATTTCGCGGGTCACTCGATGGGCGGCCTCATGGCTCGGTTCAGCTTCGAGCCGAACAGCGAGGACGCTGACGTGGTGGGAGGAGTGGTGACCATCGACACCCCTCACGCTGGCTCACCATGGGGCGCCAGCATGCTGGGGCAGTTCTACCAGGCGTCACAGAACTGGACGGGCGGTGGGGATGCCGCCAAGTGCCTCGCACTCCACCACCCTGGCGCGCTTCCCTCAGGCTGCGGCTACCCGCCGGCACTCGCGGACAACGTCCCCATCGCGCAGGTCGCCGGCAACGCAACGCTCACGCGCACCTACTTCATGACCGGTCGCCAAGAGGTGGACATCATGAGCGACGGGATCGTCTGGCTCGATTCGCAGGTTGGATATGCCAGGTCGCTCGACACTGCGCCCACGAACGCAGTCGAAGGCTCCTACGTCGTGCGATGCGACTATGGCTGGGGACCCGCGGTTGCCACCGCCTCGACCCTGTTCTCCGGCATCGGTTCAGCGAGCACCGCATCCTATCGATGGTGGACGGGCGAGACATTCAACCTCATTCAGAGCGGGTCGCCGACCATTACCGCCGACAAGAACGCCATCGCCGTCCTCGCTGCGTTAGGCTCGCAGGCCTCCTGCGGTCACACGAAGATCAAGACGAATCCGGAGGCGCTGTCAGCCGTTGCTGGCTATCTCAAGGACTGGGCCGCCGCCGCGAATCGATGGGTCATTACTGGTGATGGCATTGGCCCAGTACAGCGAAACTCGACCTTGGACGAACTGCGCGAGAACCTCGACATCGACTACCTCGACGTGTGTTACTGGGTGCAGAAGGCTGAACCGATCGGCACCAAGCACGACACCTGGAACATGTTCGTGTGGGATCAAGGTACGAGTTCGGGACGGTACGACCTGCTCATCGTCCGATCGAAATTCGACGATGCTGGCGCGCCGATTTTCGGCGCGGATGCGCCCATGCTCGCGAACGGAATCAGCCTAGGCAGCTCGTCAGCGGAGCTTCGCGCGGCGGGGATCAACGACGACGGGTACGGTGATCCTCTCGGCGGTCCTGCCAGTCTGTTCTGGTCCTACCCCGATCGCGGAGTGAATATTCTCATCGAGACATTCAATGATCGTGTCACACAGATCGCGGTCGGCACGGACTTCCTCTATGGGGAGTGGTGTTCCTAGGCCGTGTTGATCACCGCCTGCCAGATGGTCGCGAGCCGGCGGGTTTGCTCGGACCAAGCACTTGCGTTGGTCCCTCCGGGAGCCGACCCAAAGCCGCTAGCACGCGGTCGCCTACAGGGCGCCTCTGTCGCGCTGCTTTCAGCGCGTACCCCAACCTCCGTCTGAGAGCGCTACCCGCTTGGGGATCGCGATGTCGCGGTCAGCGAGCCGCGCAAGGATCGTGATCAGTCACCTGGGGGTGTACTGCCATCCGCCACCTAGACGCACCGGTCAGCAGTTCCTCACCCCAGTTCGCTGAGGAATGCGCGACGTGACTTCGTGTTGTCTCGCAGCCGACGCTCGTCGAGCCACTGGCTGTACTTCAGCATCATGTCCTTGTCGCCGAAAATGCGCTCGGACTGTCCGGGCTCGATGGTCGATTCCTTCTCGGTGCGCGCCCGAACGACCTGAGCCGCGGTTACATGCTCGCCCCGCTCCTTCGCATCGAGCCACGCGGCGATGTCTTCCGCCCGGTCGAAGATCATCTGCATCTCCTGCGTGGAAGTAATCGCCCCAAGGTTGCGGAAGAACTTGTACCCCTCGGGATACATGGCAGCGGCGGCGGCGAGCCCTGTGCGGAGATTCTCGTGAGTCATGCGGGGAGCCTACCGGCGCTGCATCCCGTGACGCCGCTACTGACCGAAGACTCATTGACGACCCCTCATCGAACGCCGAGGAGTCCGCACGCGACCCTCCGCTCTCGCGCACTGCCCGCAAGCGGATCGACGCGACTCGTAGTAGGTGGTGTGGCTTCGAACGTCGCGGTGGCCCTAGGGTTGCGCGCTAGTCTTCCTGGCTCTCGGATCCTCGCGTGGGGTTGTCACGCCACCGAAGAAGGCAGAGCTGAAGAAGATTCCAACCGCTCCAATGACCACGGTGGCGGGTGTAGTGAGCCAGGCCCATGGAGTGCCCCAGGTGGCCAGGGTCCACGCAATCATGCCCCACATCACGGCAGCAAAGACGAGGAAGACCGCGATAGCGAAGAACAAGTCCCACCACTTGATCTGGCGCGGCCGAGACTCCTCGCGCGACCTGAGCTTCGCGGCCTGCGCGACAACCAGCAGGTCGAGTTCTGACCTCGCGGCCGACCCCTCGGGAGCATCCTTGAGAGCAGCGCTGCTGTGGCGTAGCCGCCTATATATCGCTGGGTCCCGATCTTTTGTCAGGATGGCAGTGAGCAAGGATAGGGTCGGCACCGCGAGCGCGATGAGGATCGGCTGCCAGGCATCGAGGTCCACTTCGCCACCTCCGGGAAGTCGCTTCCGCGCGAATCGTCCAGGTGTACTGCGGGCAACAGCGTAGCGGCGCTAGGCGAAGTGATGTTCCGTCACTCCATGGCAAGACGCTCGAGTCTGCGGCACGATCAATGACACCTTGCTGGGCTTGGCTAAGCCTGGAAGGGACCTCAATTGAGCGCCTCCCACCCCGCCCGCCACCTCCCGCTCTCGCCCGCTGCCGCATGTGGATCGTGTGATCGCTGGGGCTCTAGGTGGGGTCTGCGTTCTCCAGGTCTGCCAGCAGGGCTTCGACGCCGACCACCTCGATGTTCTCGTCGATGATGTTCTGGTTCTGGTCTCGTACCTCGAGCCAGCGGTCCCGGTCCATCCGGTACCGCGTCTGGGTAGCGGCGACTCCTTCACGTTCGACTCGCTGCACCCCGTCGGTGGCATAGCCGGTGCGCCGCGAGACAGCGTTCGACGCGACGTTGTCCTCGAACGCTGCGGACACGACGTGCTCGGCATGCAACGCCTCGAAGCAGAAGTGCAGCATCAGTGCCCGCATGCGGCGGCCGATGCCCTTCCCCTGGTGCGCGCGACCCAGCCACGAGCCTGTCTCGACCTCACGCAGCACCGACCAGCCTTCGCCCGACGCGCTTTGAATGCCAACCGGCTCGCCGCCGATGAGGACCCCCAGTTCGAGAACGAGCCGGTCAGCACTCACGCTGGGGCGGGCGCCCCATTGATAGGTCAGGACGCTCCGAGCGACCTCGCGCCCGGTTCCACGCGTCCATGGGTAGTTGAACGGCATCGTTCCCTCATCGTGAACGCCCTTCCCCGCGAGCAGCGCGAGATCGACGGCGAGGTCATCGTCGATCCAACGCATCTCGAGGTCTCCCGCACGCACCCGAACCCCCGCAGCGGGCCACAGATCGACAAGGCGCTGAGAGGTCATCCCCCGATTCTGCCGTCAGATCCGCGCCACTCACGAACCACGACGGTCCGCCAGCGGCCCGCACCACGGTCAGTCCGCCGTCGAAGCCGCGCCGGCGAGGATCTGCGCGAGCTCAGCGGGACGGCTCCACATCGGCCAGTGGCCCGTCGGAAGGTCGACGAGTTCGAGGTGCTCGAGTTCGGCGACCTCAGCGAACATGGGATGACCCGCCTCCGCCAGCGCCGTCAGCTCCCCGCTCGGGATTGAGCAGCACACCAGCTTGGTCGGAACCCGCCGGCGTGCATCATTGCTCAGCTGCACAGATCCGCACACCACAGGTCCTGGTTCGGGAACAGCTCGGCGCCGGAAGCGCGCGAGGACGTCAGCGGTCAGCCCCTCCAGGCTGGCGGCCTCCCCGAGCACGTCGAACGGCGGCAGCGGCAGTTCTTCCAGCTCCTCCGGGGCGCTCGGTGCGTAGTCAGGCGCGACCGGCCCGCTGTCGACCCAGATCACCCTACGGACCGCCTCGGGGTGACGATCGAGCACGACGCTCACAGGGACGTTCGCTCCGCTGTGCGCCACGACGACGGCTGGCCCGGCTTCGGAGGTCAAGACCCGCTCGATCGCGGCCGCCTGGTCTTCGACACTCCGAGACGCCCGGTCGGGATCGGTCTCGTCGAGCCCGGGCAGCGTCATCGGAATCACCCGCCGACCCAACGCAGTCAGGCGATCCCGTACCTCGTCCCATGCCCAAGCCCCCAGCCGGTAGCCGGCGATCAGAACAAAAGTCGGTGCGTTCGCGCTCGGAGCCATGCGATCATCCTCGCTGCCACCTCCGACACCCCCGCCCACAATTCGAACCGGCGTGGACAACCAAGCCAGCGCACGATGGACCCTGAACCGCACGGGCTCAGCCATGTACGCGTCGTTCCCGTTTCGTGCACCGCCCGCTTGGGGATCGCTCTCCTCAGCAGCGAAAGTGCGCAGGCATGAGGGTCTCGAGCGCTGCGAGCTTCTGATTCCGATCGCCGGCGATCTCGACGACGATCGTGTTCGCGCCGACGATCTCGTCGTCGTCGACGAGTTCCAGCAGGACGTCGTTCATTGCTTCGCGCAGTGGAAGGTGTTCGTCCGGGGGAACGAAGATCTCAGCGCCCTCGTCGAGGGGCAGCACGACGAGGAGATCGACATGCTGCATTGCGCCCTGGGTGATCTCGATCGACCGCTCGACGAGCTCGCGTGAACCGGGCGCACTGCTGAGTTCGTCCAGAGCCAGCAGGTAGGCGAGGAAGTCGATCGGGCCTCGCTCGGCGACGAAGTGGCCCGGGGTCTCGTCCGGATGGAGCCGGGCAGCCGAGACGCGCAGTTGGGTCGCGAACAATGCGGCGCTCGGGGTATCGCGGGCCTCGTCGACGAGCTCGAATGGGTCCGGGAGCACGACGAACTCCGGGTGCCGAATGGCGAAGTCGGAGACGAGCGTGCTCTTCCCGCTCGCGTGGGTCCCGGAGACGACGATCCGCATGTCGCGACTCTAGGACGTCCCTGACCCAACGCCCGCACGGGACCACCGCCGCGCAGGCTATTTGGATCGTGACCATGTGTTCACTCTGGCCACCGCGCCGGCATGGGATGATCCCTGCATGACGGCGCGGGAGTTGGGGTGGGGCGTTCCGATCTGGGCGATCGCGGTCGCCGCGTACCTGTTCGCGAGCCAAGGTCCCATTTCGCAGTGGGACATATCGACCGGTTCGGCGATCGGCATCGTCGTGGGATACGTGTTGGGCTCCGTGGCCGTCGCGGGCCTGGTCTGGCTGCCGGCCGCGGTGGCCGCCACGCGCGGCCTGCGCTCGCCGTGGCTGGGCGTCGCAGCGGTCGTCGCGCTGGGGTTCGTGATCGGATTCCTCGGTCACCTCTTGTTCGCACTTGCCTCGGCGGGGATGTCGGCGGACTGGGCGTACGTGCTCGGGCTCCTGGCGCAGTTCGGCATCGTGACGGCGTTCGCGTCGTTGCTCGGGTGGTTCGCCGGGTTGCTCGCGCACCGATCCGCGCAGCGTGGCGTCCAGCGGCATCGCATCGCCGCGTGATTGCACCCGCGTCGAGCCGGATCGGTCGAACGGTGCCTCCTGCGGATCCAACGTGGCCGCCAAGGCCCCACCCACGTTCGACGCCCGCATACGGATCCGACCGACCTCTTCTTCGTAGCCGGTGACGGACTGGCCCCGCGGAAGGCGTTCCCCAACTCCCGCAGAACTGGAGAACGCGTCCGAGCCGGCGAAGCAGGTGGGACTTCCCCACGGCGCGCAGTTCGGCGTCGCGGCCTGTCGGCCCGCTGTGACCTCTTGCCCGAGAGTTGTCGACCTTGTCTCCCCAACAGTCAGCGACTATCCTCTGACATGTCATCAACAACAGGCTGGCATTACAGACATGCGGTGCGAGACCGCGACGACCATGCAAAGGCGCAGTAATGGATCGACTCAGCAGCAGTACGTCCCCCGCGACAGCCACCTCGACCGGGCCGGTCGAACAGATCCTCCTGGCCGGCGACAGCGGGGTTGCCCCTGAAGCGTTGAAGGCTCTCTTCCGCGACCATCCGTCCGGCGTCACTGTAATCACTGCCAACTCGCCGGATGGTCCCGTCGCGATGACGGCGTCTTCGCTGTTCTCGATCAGCGTCACCCCTCCTCTGATCGTCTTCTCGGCGTCAGCGCTGTCATCCAGCACGTCGGCGCTTCTTGCCGCCGACACGGTCGTCGTTCACCTGATCGATGCCGAGTGCCACGACCTCGCAGTGCTGGGGGCGACATCCGGTGCCGACCGGTTCGCCGACCCTTACCGATGGGCGGTCCTGCCGACCGGCGAGCCCTTCTATCTCGCCCCGCGTCGTCGCGTTCGCGGGCAGGTGGTCAAGAAGGTCGACGCGGGGGCGGCGACGCTGTTCGTGATCCATGTCATCGAGGCGTGGAACGAGGACGAAGCCGACGGTCACCCGCTCGTGTACCACAACCGCCAGTGGCACGTGCTCAGCGAGCACTCGCGTATCGCGTGACCGATCAACTGATGTCCCCGGCCAAAGGGGCAGCGATGACAGAGCCTCACAACGCAACGACAGCCGAGTTGCTGACCCGGATCAGTGCGCAGACGAGAATCGACGACCCGACAGCTGGATGGTCTGATCCCGAGACGTTCCAAGCCGAGTCTCTGGTGTGGCCGGAACGCGGCTGGGAGCGGATCGAACGCACGGGCACGATCGAGTCCCCCGAGAGGGATGTCTGGGAGTACGTCTATCACCGACCCGGCAGCGCTCCCGCCGAGGTGCCCGTGGCATTCGTGTGGGACAAGACCGCGCCAGAACCACAGGGTCGCGTGTACTACAACAAGGCCCACCTCGGACTCACTGAGCCGCGCCGCCCGCTGGTGGCACCGACGCCGTTTCAATGGCCCGAGGAACTGCGGCGGTACTACGAGGCGATCACCTCCGGCGAGCGAGCGCTGCTCGAGGCGGCCATAGACGAGCGCGCCGTCTTCCAGTCACCCGTCGGGCCGGTGCCGGCCGGGGTCTTCATAGACGCGTTCGCCAGCACACCAGAGCGCAAGGGCGGCGTCCCCCTGCAGTTCAACACGGTCACGGCGGCCGGACACGACTATGCGGTCGAGTTCACCAGCTGGCGCCGGCCTCCGCACGGCGGCCTGGGCGTCTATGGCTTCCGTCAGGGGAAGCTCGTCAGCGCACGGGCATACGAGGGCCCCGTCTACCGATGACCCAGCAACGGGGTGCGCCGCCTGTGAGCCGCGCACCCCGTTGCTCCTTCCGGGATCAGTCGCCCACGCGCCATCCGGTCGCGCGCGACGGAGGGAAGATCCCGGCCTTCACCTTGCCGGTCAACGTGTCGCCGTCGATGTCGAGTGCGAAGTTGATCCTCATCGCCATCGGCTTGGTGAGCTCGATCCGGAAGTCGACGTTCGTTCCGTCTACCTTCCCGTCCAGGATGTCTGTGGTCTCACCGTCGGGTCCGACGAGCTGACCGCTGGCCGTGGCGCCGTCGGCGGTGAGGTCGAGGATGGAGGTCTGCTTGCCCATCGGAGACTGCGCTTCGATGTGCCAGCGGCCGTCGATATCTGACATTGGTGTTCCCTTTGCTCGCTCGAGTCCGACAGCGGATGCCACCGGACGGGCGCCGACGGTCGCAGCCGCCCGGCCTGCGGCATCCCGGCAGATCGTCGGGCGAGGCGGGTCCGCGTCGACACCCTCTTGCCCTGAACCTAGAGAGTCGACCTGTGACCTGTCAATATTGATATGTGCAATTGCAAACCGCTGGATGCGCCACCGCTCCTGAGCGCCGACATGTCAGTTCACCGCGGCTGGCATACGCTGGGCGGATGAGTGACCGCTCCCCTGTCTCGCTCGTGGACCAGGCCTACGAGCTGCTGCGGTCGGAGATCCTCGACTGCACGATCGCTCCCGGCTCGCAGGTGACCGAGCGATCGCTGGCGTCCTCGTACGGCTTCGGGCTATCCGCCGTGCGGAGCGCACTGGTGCGTCTGGCATCCGAGAACCTCCTCACTGCGGTGCCACGCGTCGGGTATACCGTCGCCCCGATCACGTTGCGCGGCGTCGGCGAATTCTTCGAAGCCTGGGAGATCCTCGGACCGGCACTCGTGCGCCTCGCTGCGGCGCGGATGACCGACGAGCAGCGCGAGCAGCTGATGAGCCACAAGGTCCCCGGCGCGAACGCCACCCCCCAGGAGCTCGTCGCATACGCAACAGCCACCTGGGACATCGTGGTCGACGCCGCGGACAACGCCGTCCTGGCCGACCTCTACCGGCGACTGGCCGGCGACATGTACCGCATCTTCACGCTCGTATGGCGCTCAGACACCCGAAGCACGATGCAGTCCCTCGGCATGCCCCCGATGCTCTCATCCACCCCCGAAGAGGCGGAGCAGTTGACCCGCGCATACATCCGCGAGTCGCGCGCCCGTGTCACCGAGTTCCTGCTCGCCTCGACATCCCTGGCACACACCTCGGTCTCGTTCCCGTTCTGACCCACCCCCGTTCGGGTCCGGACGCTTGACACCTACCTCTGACATGTCAATACTGTGTATTGACCTGCCACTGCGGGTTCAGCTCGTTGGCAACGCAGCCGGGCGAGACCGACACGAAAGGTCCACAGCGATGTCGCTGATTTCAGAACCACAGACGCTCGAGTCGACGCAGAGCGTCGCCCAGACCATGCGGAAGCTGGAGAGCGTGGCCACCGCGCTGGCCGCGGAGGCTGCCGAGACCGAGGCGCAGCAGAAGCTCACCGATCGCGCCATCGAGCTCCTCATCGAAGCCGGCGTGACACGCGTCTTCCTGCCGAAGGAGCTCGGTGGCATGGGCCTGTTTCCCGGGGAGGCTCTCCCGATCCTCGACCGTGTGGCTCGCATCGACGGATCGATCGGCTGGGTCAACACGATCTTCGCCGCCGGCGGACACATGATCGACTACCTCGAGTACGAGCCAGCTCGCGAGATCATCGACTCCGGCGAGCCCCTCTTCGGAGCCGTCAGCAACGGCGCAGCGACGGCGGTCGCGGTCGACGGCGGGTGGAGCCTCACGGGCTCGTACCGATATGCCAGCGGGTCCAAGCATGCCCGGTTCATCTTCACACCCGCGCAGAAGCTCGTCGACGGCGAACCCGTTCAGGGGCCGCCGGCGATGTTCGCCGTCCCCACCTCCGAGATCTCCTACGGGGAGGGGTGGGACACGATCGGCCTGCGCGGCACCGGGAGCGTCGACTTCACGTTCACCGACGTCTTCGTCCCCGCGGCACACGAAGCCGTCGTCCTCGGCGCGCCCATTCTCGGCGGCGACGAGGCGCTCGGCGGGGTCGGACTGCTCATCCCGCTCATGCACCTCGGATTCGCGACGGGCATCACCCGACGCATCCTCGACGACGCCGCAGCCAACGCCAACCGCCCGCCGTCCCGGCCCGGGGCGAAGCGCCAGGCCGACAACGACCGATTCCGGATCGAGTACGCGCAGCTGGAGATGAAGGCCCGCGCCGCCCGGGCGCTTGTCACCGAGGTGCTCGCCGACATCGACGACACGCTCCGTGAGGGATGCGGGCTGTCGCGTGAGCAGACCTCGATGCTCATGGGCGCCAACATCCACACCCACGACATCGCCCGCGAGGTCGCCGAATGGGCATACCGCCGCGGCGGCGGCACCACCCTTCGCGCCGGCGACGCCCAGCGCGCCATTCGCGATGCGCTCGCCGGGGTCCAGCACTTCATCGTCGACGACTCCCACATGAGCAACGTCGGCTGGGACCTCCTCGGAGCACCCGACAACTACATCTGGATGGGACCGACCTTCGGCCCGATCCCTGGCACGGAGTGAGTGAAGCAGAACATGACAATCACCATCGAGGCAGCCGAACACAACGGCGTGCCGCTTCGCGTCGCAGTGCCGGAAGGAACCCCGCGCGGGGGCGTCATCGTCCTGCACCAGGCGCCCGGATACACACCCCAGATCGCGGAGTGGCTGCAACGGCTCGCTGAGAACGGCTACGCCGCCGTGGCGCCGCTGCTGCACCACCGACGAGGCGTCGAGCAGCTGGACCCGTTCGAGTTCGGCGGAATCGAGGAGTTCGCGCTGGCACTTCCCGGCGACGACACCGTGGCCGCCGACATCGCGGAAGCGGCCGACTACCTGCGCAGACAGGGCATCGACACGGCGAACATCGGCGCGCTCGGCTTCTCGTTCGGCGGCAGGGCCGCCCTTGTGGCCGCCCTGAACGGATCGGTAGCCGCAGCCACGAGCTACTACGCCAACGGCATCATCGAACCCGGATACGGAGACAACCTCGGGCTGCCCGCACTCGCCGACCGACTGGGCGGGCTGACGACGCCCTGGCTCGGCCTCTTCGGAGCAGACGACTTCCTCCTCGCCGAAGGTGAGCTCGACGCCATCGAAGAAGCGCTCCGCATCCTCGACACCCACGCCGAGGTGATCCGATACCCGGGAGCGGGGCACGCCTTCGACATGGAAGAGTTCATGCCCGGAGCCCCCAGCCCGCTCATACCGGAAGCGGCGGCAGACGCCAGAACCCGAACGCTCGCGTTCTTCGAACAGCACCTCAGCTAGCCACGCTCATTGGCTGGATTTGACCGCGCCGACGTTCGAATGCCACTACAGGACGCCACGCATGGCGCCACGTCCCAATCCCCTGCCGCAGCACCCGCTGGCGGCTCACCGCCGGACGAGGGACGTGGCGCCTGCGGTACGTCTGCTCCGAGCGGTGATCCAGTCGAGGAGCGCGTTGGGGTCTGCGGCTGCCATGCCGCCTCGGACGACGAGGTCCGCGACGTCGAACCGGTCGTCCCACGGGTCTGTGACGTAGGGAATCGCGATGCAGCGCATGCCGGCGTCCTTGGCGGCGAGCACGCCGGGGACGGCATCTTCGATCACGACGCACCGCTCGGGCGCGACACCGAGCCTGTCGGCGGCGGCGAGGAACACGTCGGGCGCGGGCTTGCCGCGCTCGACCTCGAGGACCGACACGCGGGTGGGGAGATGTTCGGCCAGGCCGACCGCGGTCAGCGCGGTCTGGATCATCTCCGGCGATGACCCGGACGCGACCGCCATGGGAATGCCGCGAGCGGCGAGGCTCCGCACGAGCGCGGTGGTGGGCGCGAACCCGGTCACCGCCCCGAGCAGGTCGACGACGTGGCCGAGCTTGGCTTCTCCGAGGTCTCCGGAGTCTGCGTCAACGCCGAACGCGTCGGCCATCTTCGCCATGATCTCGTGTCCGCCGAGTCCGATGAACGGCTTCTTCTGCTCGAGGGTGAGGTCGATGCCGTACGGGGCGAAGGTGAGGCGCTCGGCTTCGAACAGGAGGGGTTCGGAGTCGACGAGAACGCCGTCCATGTCCCAGAGCACGGCGACGGTCGGGGCGGGGCCGGGCATGGCTACTGCTCGCTTTCGGGTTGTGTGATGGTGCGGATGACACGTGCGGGGCTGCCGGCGGCGACGACGTTCGCGGGAACGTCGCGGGTGACGACGCAGCCGGCGCCGATGATGGTGTTGTCACCGATGGTCACGCCGGGGCAGACGATGACTCCGCCGCCGAGCCAGACGTTGTCGCCGATCGTGATCGGCTGCGAACCTTCCAGTCCCGCTCGTCGGGTCCCCGGGTCGATCGGGTGCGTGGCGGTGAGGAGCTGCACGTTCGGGCCGATCTGGCAGTCCTCGCCGATCGTGATGCGTGCGACGTCGAGGGCGGTGAGCCCGAAGTTGATGAACGTGCGGGCGCCGACGAACAGCTGCTCACCGTAGTCGACGAGCATCGGCGGCTTGATGACCGCGTCCTGCCCGAGGGATCCGAGGAGCTCTGCGAGCATCGGGCGCGCGAGGGCTTCGTCGGTGAGCCAGGTCCGATGGTAGAGATCGGTCAGCTGCGCCGCACGGCGGGCGATCCGCGCGTTGTCGGGGTCGTCGGCGATGTACAGGTCGCCGGCGAGCATCCGCTCCCGGTTGGTGCGGGGGTCGCCAGCGAACCAGTCGATGGTGTCGGTCATGTCAGAGTCCTTTCGCAGCGGGGGTGCGCGCCATCACGATCAGCCCGATGACGGCGGCGAGGGCGAATCCGGCGGGGATGAGGAAGACGAGCGGGAGTCCGATGGCGTCGGCGCCGAGCCCGCCGGCGAGTCCGCCCAGGGCGGAGCTGATCGCGGTGGAGCTAAGGAAGATCGCCGAGGCCGTCGCGACGGCGGTGGGGAGCAGACGCTGGGCGACGATGATGCCCAGGACCGCGAACACGCCCCACACCCCGCCCATCAGGATCTGCCCGGCGAACAGCCCGATCGCGGTGCCGGTCAGTGCGAAGCACAGGTTCGCGGCGACCCCGAACCCGGCGCCGAGGACCATCAGCGTCATCATCCCTGCGCGGCGGGCGAGGACGACCACGAGCGGCATGAGCAGGAGTTCGACGAGGGGCTGGATGCCGATCATCGCTCCGCTGAGGGCGGCGGGGAACTCCAGCTGGCCGTTCATGTAGATCGGCAGGTACGCGTACTTGATGGACTCGCCGGCGTACACGCAGATGTAGAGGCCGGTGAACGCCAGCAACGGCATCATCGTCCGCAATCCCGGTGTCGAGTGCGGCGCGGGCTTGTCGACGGATGCCGCGTGCCCGGTCATGGTGTCGCGGAGTCTGCCGAGCGGCAGGATCTGCGCCAGGGTGCAGACGGCCGTGGCGAAAAGCATGACGCGGGCGTCGGTCTGCGCGACGAGGAACGCGCCGGCGACCGGCCCGACGACCCAGCCGGCCGTGAGCGCCATCCGCACGATCGCGACGACACCGTCGTTGTGGACGGTCGGCTTCGCCGCGAGCGCGTCGTGCAGTGCTGCGAACAGCTGCGAGGTCGCGGCGCCGGCGAACCCGAGGACGACGGCGCTGATCAGGAACGGCATCCACAGCTGCGTCGAGAACGCGATCCCCGCCCACCCCAGGAACCCCGCCACGGCGCAGATCCGGAACAGGCCCAGGCGGCGCCCGGTGCGGTCGGACCGGGAACCGACGATGTACCCCGCGACCGGTGCGGTGAGGCTGGTCAGGTAGTACAGGCCGGCGACGGTGAGCGATGCATCCAGTTCGTTCACCAGGAACGACGCGATCTGCGGCGCGGCGGCAGAGAACCCGAGGCCGGACAGGAACATCGCGACCGTCGCGCCCCGATACAGCGGGGTCGACCACGTCAGTCCGAGGGCGGAAACCCCGGGGCCGTCATCGGGAGCCATCTCTCCCGTGGCCGGGTCTTCGACCATGGGTGCGATTGCGTCGTCGCTCACGTGTCCACACTTCCTGCGCGGCGGCAGGACGCCCGCGCCGCACACAGAATAGCAGGAAAACTTCCATGTGGAAGGTTTCGCGCGGTAGGCTGTCAGCATGCCAGAAGGCCCACCGGAACCGAAGAAGCGCGGCGGCTACGCCAAGGGCGACGCGCGGAAGCAGCAGATCCTCGACCGCGCCATCGAGGTCTTCGCGCAGCGCGGCGCGAACCGGACCAGCCTGCGGGCGATCGCCGAAGCCGTCGGCGTCACCCACGGCACCCTGGTCCACCACTTCGGTTCGCTGGACGAGCTCCTCGTCGCGGTCTACACCGCCAGCGACAAGGCGCTCGACGAGCGGATCGCGCTGTTCGAGGATCCGACGCCGGTCGAGATCATGATCGAGTCCGCGCGCGCCAACCGCGCGGTGCCCGGTCTGGTGCAGCTGTACTCGACTCTCATGGCCGCCGCACTCGAAGAGGGCCATCCCGCAGCCACCGACTTCGCCAAGAACTGGTTCGCGACCGTCCGCGAGGATCTCACCGAACTTGTGCGCGAGCACCAGCAGGCCGGGCGTATCCGTGGGGATCTCGACCCCCGCGCCGTCGCATCACTCGTCATCGCGGCATCCGACGGCCTCCAAACTCAATGGCTCCTCGACGACACAGCTCCTCAGGACGAAGCACTGTCGATCCTGGAGAGTCTTCTGCGGGCCCCCAGCTGACCATTCCGCCAAGCCCGACGGCAGCGACAGACGCAACGCCGGATGCTCGCCGAGGGAACCTCGTACGTGCCGCATGCAGCCCGCACGCGACCCTCCGCTCGCGCGCAATGCCCGTATGGGGATCCGATGCGCCGCGAGTGTGAATTGTGGCTTTCCGGCCCAACCCGGGGAGCCGGCACGGCCCTAGGAGACTGGCCCCGGTTGAGGCGGCTTCGGCATCAAGGCCCCAGACAGGGGACCTAGTCAGCGACAGTAGCTCGCCGCGCCCTTCCTCGGTCATCAACGAAGTAGACGATGATGCCGAGCGCCCCGATACTGAGCCGCACGCTTTCGACGCAGGCTCGGTGTGATGCGCTGTCGGGGAACGCGATGCCCGCTTCCATGCCCCGATCGAGAAGGGTCATGGCACGAAAAACCGCGTTGGCGACGTGCTTGCGAACCTCACCGCGGCGAAACGCCGCGCCGGCTCGGGCGGTAGGCTTCGACGAACCTTCCCCCTTTGCCTCAACTACAAGGCGCTGGTCGCCCCGCAGTGCCACGATGTCGTCACCGCGTTCATGGGCGTGAGCGACGCGCTGAATTGACCATCCGTCAGCGGCAAGCAGGCGTGCTACTCCGTCCACGACGTCGTCTTCGTAGATCATTGGGTCTGCTGCTGTCCGGCGCTAGGCGAAGAAGTCTTCGTCGATCTCGACGATGCTGTACGTCTCGCGCACCTGTACGCCGACGCCGTAGCGGATCATGAGGTCGGCGAGTCGCTTGCCGTCGATCAGGATGATTCGCGTCGGCACACTGTCCGCGTAGGTGCGTGCTCCTTCAGAGAACCTGCTGGTCGTGATGAAGACGCCGCTGTCGGCCTTGCCGCTGAGCGCGCCGACGAAGCCCTGCACGTCCGGTCGTTGCACGACGTTGTCGTTTCCGTATCGCTTGGCCTGAATGTAGACACGACTGAGACCGAGGACGTCCTGATCGATCACTCCGTCGATTCCGCCGTCATTGCTGAGCTGGGTGACTGAGCCGCTGCCGGTTGTTCCGCCGTAGCCCATCGCGAGAAGAAGCTGAACGACGGCTTCCTCGAAGAACCCCGGGTCCTTGCCCTGAAGTCGCAGCAGGAGCTCGCTCGCTACCTCCTCATGGATCCGGGCAACCCCACCCTGGACTTGCTCCGTGGGCGTCATCGACGACGACTCGGGCGACAGCGGACTCGAGGGAGGGGCCGCACGGGGCGCTGTTGCCTCGTACGCGCGGATAGGTGAGTTGGGATCTTCGCCGAGCGCCCTCAACTCATGTTCACGAACGCCACCAGGGAACCGCTCTAGGACCTGTCGACCCGCATCGGTGATCGTGTAGTTGCCGCGCGTGGGGCGCGCCAGCGCGCCGACATTCGTGAGGAATGACAACCCCCAGCCGATGCGGTTCTCGTAGAGATACTGGCCGGATGCCAGCACCTCCTTCGTCTGCTCGTCGGTCAACTGCACGTCGCGGGCCACTCGAGGACACAGGTCGCGTCGAGTCCGCACCTGCCCGTCGCTCAGGACGCGGAGCGTGGGAATCATGAACTCCTCCCACGTAGGCATCTCGGTCATGCGATCACCTGCGGATCCCGCTCCGCGCCAGGCCCGCTGGCGGGTGTTCGCGGCAATCCGCGGGGTTCTCGAGTCGGCAGCGACATGACCAAGCACTTCTCCTCAGCGGACGACAGGGCCGAGTCTGGCCCTCGGCCGCCAATCTACTAGCGCGCCAAAGTGAGCCGCGGCTCACGCGCCTCGCGCGAGCTGGATCACGGAGCCGCCGGCCCCGCTTCGCACCTGCGCAGGCGGGGTGACGCGCAGAGGCTCCACCCTCGAGCGGTGTCCAACCTTTCCGCGCCCGCGGCCATCGCGCATTGCCCGCTTGGGAATGCCGCCGGCCCGGCCTTCATGCGCGGTCCTCGACCAGTCTGGATACTGTGGTGCCGTGGCGCTCGACCTCTCGTTCCTCACCGTTCCGCTGGGAGCGGCGCCGGCTCCAGCCCGGCCAGTGAATGTCTACGACATTCTCCGGGAAGGCTGGCGCGAGACGCGGGTCGACATGACCCTCCTCTTCTTCCTCGACCCGAACGAGCGACACGGCTTGGCATCGCTGGTCATTGACTCGCTACTTTCCCTGCTGGATGGCGCCGAACTCATCGGCGCCCGCGGGAGAACGGGCGTCCAGTTCGACTCAGGAAGCTATCTCGGATCCGACGAGTGGGAACTCGGGAGTCAGGTCGACTACATCGACGTCCTCGCCATCAACAGGACGAGTGGCCTTGCGCTGGTGCTGGAGAACAAGATCAACCACGTTCTCAACAACCCCCTCGACGCCTACGCCCGGCGAGCACTCGACGAAGAGGGGATTGACTCAGTTCTCGTCGTGACCCTCGCCCCTCAGCACCGGGTCGCTCCAGATTCGCAAGCTCGATGGCACTCTCGGTCCATCACATACGCGGAACTAGGAGCACAGATCCGCTCCTCGTCAGATCTCGTCGACCATCTGCTGAGTCCCGTCGACCTGAATCAACGACGAAGCCTCGATCTACTGCAGCAATTCATGGAGGCTCGCACAGGAGGGTGGAGCATGAGCGACAACGCGGTAGAGGCGGCGCGCATTGACGAATGGCGGACGTTGCTCGAAGAGCACGGGGAGGCGGTGAGTCGGTTCCTGACCGCGCGGAGCAACGTCGAACGCACGCTTCGCGCCCGCATCAGACGACTCGAGCCGCTGATCGACGCGCACCTCAAGGACGCCGGACTCGTGGTGGGCTGGGAGTCTCACAGCGGATCGAAGGGCGTCGCCTGGAACGCGTACCACTTTCCGGACGTCGACTGGAGCTACGAGCTCAAGCTGTCAGTCAGGCCCGAACTCCCCAGCGTCTTCATCTACGCCTACCGCGGACGGACCTATCAAGACGAGTCGATAGATCCGCTGGACCTGGGTTGGGCCGCGAGCGACGCTGAGATCGCGACAGAGTTCGTGACGCGAGTCGCTCGCCTAATCGCAGAGCGTCGAGCGGCGACGACACCCGAGGATTGACGGCCGCACCCGGAGCCACCCGCCGAAGACGCGCACCCCATCAAGCCGACGGGATCGCGCTGGCGCTCGCAGCCCACCGTCAATCGTGCGGCTCAAGGGTCGTACGCCCCGCCCGTCTCCCGCGCAGTGCCCGTTAGAGGATCGTCGACTCGGAGTTGGACTCCAAGGTGCGCGCCCGCGGCGGTGAGCCTGACGCGCGGGCCGGGGTCACTTGCTCAGGGCTGACTTGTGATCCATGGCGGCGCGATGCTCCGCGGGCCCGGCGCCGAACCACAGCGTGTCCATGATCCAGCCGAGTACTTGACTGTCGCGAGACTGGCCCGAGGTTCCGTTGAATCGGTAGATCTCGTTGAGCAGCTCGCGTGGTTCCAAGAAGCTGCGTGAAGTCGTCACTGCTGCCGTCGAGCGTCGTGTCACTTCGGCGCGACGCCGCTGGCGGATCGCACCTCGTGCACGTCCGCTTGAGCGGTGTCGGGCCGACGGGATCTTCCGGTGAAGGCGATGATGAGCCGAAGGACCGCCCATACGACTCCGGTCACAGCGCCCGCGACGAGCACCAGCCCCATGTCGGGCTGGAACAGCGCCACCGTGCCCAGCGGCGCCCCCATCATCGTCGGCACCAGACTCAGCAGGACCCACGCGGCGACCAGCGTGGTCAGCAGCGGGAACCACAGACTGAACTGGCCGGCGACGCCCGACTTGGCGCGGATCGCGGTGCGGTGGGTCCAGGCCCAGACCATGCTGACCACGTAGAGGACGGGCAGCAGCGCGAGGCCGATGAAGAGGGCCTTCTGAGACCAGCGGGATCCCTCGCCGTCGTCGTCCAGCCCGAGCGCGATGGCCGTGATGCCGGTGCGGAGCTCGGTCGTCTCGCCGAACCCGATTCCGCTGCCGCCGTTGACCAGCACCACCGCGCCGGTGCCGTCGGACGGGCGCATCGTCGCGAGCGTCTCGAACCCGGGAGTCGACCCGGCATGCCAGACCGTCCCGTTTGCGGAGTCGAGGAACCACCCGAAGCCGTAGAACGGCGACGCGTCGCTCGCGGGGCGCATCATGAGCGCCTTGCCTTCCGCGCTCAGGACATCGTCTTCGCCGTTCATCATCATCCGCATGTACAGCGCGAGATCGGCGGCGCTCGCGATCACCCCGCCCTGGGGAGCCGTTCCGCGGTGGGTCGCGGTGTCGGTCAGGGGCTGCTTCGTCCAGAACCACGGCCGGTGCCCGGTCGCCATCGAATCATGGACTTCGCCATCGGCGACGAAGCTGTTCTCCATGCCCACCGGCTCGAGGATGTGCGACTCGATGTAGACGTCGAACGGCTGCGCGCTCACGACCTCGATGAGGCGGCCGAGGATCTGGTAGTTCGTGTTCGAGTATTCCCAGCGTTCGTCGGGCTGGTGCGCGGGCGCGACGTCCTCGAGCGCGTCGACGACTTTCGCCAGCTCGTCCGGCCCGCCGTCGTCGTCGGTGTGCGACGTGTTCCCCTGGAGGGTCGAGAAGCCGCTCGTGTGACTGAGGAGCTGGCGGACCGTGATGCCGCCGGCGGGCGCGCCGGAGAACCCGTCGAGGTACCGGGCGATCTCGTCGTCCAGCGCGACCTCGCCGGCCTCGACCAGCTGCATCACCCCCAGCGCGGTGAAGCTCTTGGAGATCGATCCGGTCGCGAAGGGGGTGTCCTTCGTGACCTCGGCATCTTCTCCGCTCCGGGCGACCCCGCGCGCGCCCGCCGCCGTCGTCTGGCCGTCGGCGACCACGGCGTAGGCGACACCTGGTGCGCCCGAAGCGGGCATCGCGTCGTCGATGAACTCCTCGATCGCCGCGTCCGCCGCGGCTGCCGGCACGGTCGCAGCCAGGCTGATGGTGAGGATCGTCAGAAAGCGCAGCACCGGATCACTGTCCCTCGGCTCGTGCGGATGGCGGCATCCAAAGGGTATCCCGTCCAACCGACACGGATCGTACTTAGTACGAGGATGTGAGGGGTGGGATGCCGCGATGATGGACCGCCTGTCGCAGCTGAACCAGAGCCCTCAGTGCTCCTATAGACGTGAGACCGCGGTTCGTGGACGTATCGTAGGCGCCACCGGCGCAACCTGCCGGAGCGGGCGCCTATCGCACGGGCTCGGTCGCCACGCCCCGCTACTCCTTCGCGCACTGCCCGGATGGGGATCGTCGGCGCCGTCACCTCGGGTCGAGCGCGGGACCCGCGCCTGAGGTCCTTCTGCTGGCACCATTGGCTGCATGCACGCGACCGCCGGCCGGGATCGGGCTGTTCCCAACCTCCCCTCTCGCGATTTCGACGTGACCGAGGCGTTCTACGGAGGGTTCGGGTTCGAATGCGAGTTCCGCGACGACGGCTGGATGATCCTCTCCCGGGGAGAGCTTCGTCTGGAGTTCTTCCCGTACCCAGGTCTCGACCCGGCAACCAGCAGCTTCATGTGCTCGATCCGCGTCGCCGACGTAGACGAGCTGTACGCGGCCGTCAAGCGTGCCGGGGTCCCAGAGCGATCTGTCGGGATGCCGCGACTCCACCCGGTCCGGTTGCAGGAGTGGGGTCTCAGAGTCGGGTATCTGATCGACCCGGACGGAACCCAGCTCGCGCTGATCGATCAGCCGGTCGCGACGTGACCCGCGCGCCGACGTTGACGTGGTCGTCGTATCGCCAGTCGATCGGCGACCGGTCGGCGATGTTCGCCGCGATCGCGTCGACATGGGACGTCGACACCGCCCTGTATCCCGGCTGCTATCTCGATCTGTCGCCGTCCGCCGCGATCCGCTCCGTGACATATCTCGACATCGACCCACGCGCGGCCCGCTACTTCGCCGACACCGAACTCGTCGAGGCAGAACTCGCCGCCCGGCCGGAAGCACGGGGCGACGTGGATGTCCGGTTCTTGCACGCCGACTACACCGACCCGCTTCCCCTCGACGAGGGCGCCTTCGACCTGCTCATCTCCCTCTACGCGGGGCCGGTCTGGGACCACTGCCGCCGCTACCTCCGCCCCGACGGACTCTTCCTCGCGAACGCCAGCCATGGCGACGCCAGCCTCGCCGCCCTTGACCCGACGCTGGACCTGGTGGCCGCCGTGCATCACCGCGAAGGCCGATACCGCCTGGACACCGCTGACCTGCACCGCTACCTCGTACCCAAGAACCCCGCCGCGGCTGACGCAGCGCTCATCCGTCGCAACGGTCGCGGCATCGCGTACACCCGGCCGGCATTCGCGTATCTGTTCCGCAGGAACGCGAAGATGCTGGCCGGCTCCCGCGCGGAGTGACGATCCGGGCGGCGCGGAAGCGTGCCCATCGGAATCCAGCTCGTGCGACGCAGCCCGTCGGCGACTACCGATCGCGCACTGCTCGGACCGGCATGCAGCCGTAGTCGGGGCCGTCGACAGGTCACCGCGACGCGAGCGCCCGTACCCGGTTGTTGCGGGGGTTGTGCTCCAACTCGACCAGTCCGAGCGCTTCGAGCAGTGGCGGGAGATACATCCCGAAGCGGCCGCGGTATCCCTTGCGGGTGCCGTACCACCCGCCGACGGGGTTGGACTCGGAGCGTCCCCAGGCCTCGACGGTGCCTTCTGCCGCGGGCTTCTGTTCGTCTGCGGCGCCGAGCGCAACCCAGTCGCCCTGTTCGATCAGCCAGGCGTGGAGGTCCTCGACCGCGCGCGCCTGGTACGTCAGGCGGGTCTTGCCCACCTGGCACACGAGCTCGTCGCCATCACGGTACATCGTGTACTCGGAGGTACCCGGCGGCGTCCGCAGCACCCACGGGTCCGAGACCGTCCCTACAGCCATGAGAATCTGCCCTACACCCCGGGAGCGGGCGGTTGCGGCGGCGTTGTCCGGCCCCGTTCGAGCGCGTCGACGCGGCCTCGCAGCTCCCGGTTCTCGCTCGCCAGCAGATCCAGCTCCCGGCGCAGGTCGCCGGCCTGCGACCCACCGCGGCTCTTCACCCACACCTGCATCATCGCCAACGCGAACACCATGATGATTGCGACGATCGTGACCCACGCATACCAAGGCATGACTGCTCCTCTCATCGGGCGTCATGGCGTGACCGATCGAGGGCGGCGACGTCGACGCGCCCCCAGGGTACCGGAGCGCCACGACTGGCGAGGGCCCGTGCTCCCGGGCGGCCGGGCCGTCAGAACGCGAACGCGCTTCACGCACGGGTCCATGCGTCCTTCGACGTCGAGCGCCACGGAGCAACCGCGGACCGGCCGATCGAGTCCCCTCGCCGCCCCCCGTCTAGGCTCAGTTTCATGACCGACACGGTGTTCAAGCCAGGAGACGATGTGTTCACCCCCGGCGCGCGAGGCACCGTGATCGATGTTCGGCCGACTCCGTCGGGCAAGTGGGTCTTCGGCGTCGAGAACACCGCCGGCACGGTGGCCTACTTCACGGCTGGGGCTCTGCGGCTGGCTGAGGGATAGCCGCAGCCACAGACAACGAGCCGTCGCCGGCCACGGAGCGCGCAACTGCAAACCCGGTGGCGAGTGCGGCACAGCGACCAGGGCGTTAGGCTCCCGGCGTGGAAATGGTGAACGATGACGTCGACGAGTTCCTAGACGAGACGGCGCGGTCACATGAGATGCGTGCGCTCGACAGGGCGATCACCGAGGCTCTGCCCGGCCTGACTCGCGTGCTATGGCGAGGGACGATGTGGGGCGGGACCGAGCAAGCCATCATCGGGTACGGCCTGATCGTCCAGCCGCGGCCACGCGGGGCAGACGTCGAGTGGTTCCTCGTGGGATTGGCCGAGCAGAAGCGACACCTGTCCATCTACGTCAACGCGGCGGACTCCGAGGGGTACCTCGTGCAGCGCCACGCTTATCGGCTTGGAGCTGTGAGAGTGGGTGCCGCGGCGATCACCTTCACGGCGATCGACCGGCTCGACCTCGAGGAGTTCCGCACGATGCTCCAGCGAGCGCGCGAACTCATGCCCGACGCACGGTAGTGAGACGAACCGAGCTCCGGGGCCTGTCGGGATTCGCCTGTGCGCGACGGTGGAACCTCTTGCGAACGCGAGTCCGCCCGCACGCGACACTCGCTCATCGCGCACCGCCCGATTGGGGATCGGTGTCGACGGTTCCGCCTACCGACCAGCGAGCGCGGACCCTCGTGATCTTGGCTGGGCGACTGGCGCGCTCGCCTATAGAGCAGACGGGTTGGTCGGGACTTCACTCCGCAGGGGGGTATCACGATCTGGCACCCGGCCAACGGGTGACGTGACCGCTAGGAAGATGTCATCTGCGATGTACTGACGCCCGTAGTTGCCGTACGGACCGGAGAGGATTCCGAGCTCAATGAGCTTGGCAATCGCGGGCGAAACCGCCTGCGGGGTCTTGCCGAACCTCTCGCTCATCATGGCGACCGTGATCACCTGGTCACTGATGAGCGCGTCGACAATGTCGCGAATCACGCCGCGGGCATTGGCGTCCTGAAGTATCTGTACATACCGAGACTGCACGGCAAGCATTCGATCCACTCGGCGCGCGACATCGTCAGCTGATGATGTGACGCCCTCCGCGAAGAACCGAATCCACTGATCCCACTTGCCTTCTGCGGAGACCGTCGCGAGGTGGTCTTGGTACTGAGTGCGTCGCGCTTCGAACCACGGCGACACACTCAGGAGCGGCTCGGTCACTAGGCCATCGCCCATCAACTGCAGCACCATCATGAGTCGGCCGATACGGCCGTTTCCGTCGTTGAAGGGGTGGAGCGTCTCAAACTGGTAGTGGGCCATGGCTGCAGCAACGATGGGGTCGCGTGGCCCAGGCGCTGTCCGGACCCAGTTGGTCAGGTCCTGGACTGCGACGTTGAGGCTAGTTCCTGCTGGCATCGGCACGAACCGCGCATCTTCAATCGCGCCGGTCGGGCTGCCAATCGAAACCTGCGTCGTTCGGATCCGCCCAGCCTGGTCGGTGTCGGCATCCGTGCCCCGCACAAGGATGCGATGCACGGTCTCGAGCAGACCCACGTTGAGGGGGCGCCCTTGCTCGATTGCGTCATACGCGAGCGTTGCGGCCTCGACGTAGTTGAGAACTTCGGCGAGCTCCTTGCTCCGACTCGGCGCGTCGGTCGCGTCGGATGCAAGAACCTGCTCCAGGGGGGCGAAGGTTCCTTCCAAGGCGGATGTGCTCTGTGCCTCACGACGAAGCGTTGGGCGCAGGAACATGCGTGGGTTGGGAACCTGTCTGGATGCCTGGTCGAGCCTTGCGAGAGCTCTACTGGCGGCAGCGACCGCATGCCAAGTCTCTCCCGCGAGGGTGGGCTCCTGCCCGAGAGGATCGGTGACGAAAGCGACATGCTCGAACGGTCGGTTGAAGCGACCATCGATCCCGCTGATCGGCACGAGCGATCCGATCGGACTGTGTGCAGAGCGCTCGATCTCCACAATGTAAGCGTATAGGCAGATTGCTTACATTGTTGGCATCAGATAGTAGGTTCGCTTGTTCAGCACTTCTTCCAATGGAAGCGAATCGTCTTTGGCTGATAGTTGGGGCGTCGGATTGGAAGCCATCACCGCCGAAGCCGCACTTTGCGCGGCGGGCATCGGTCGACTCGAGCGAGGTCGTGTGTGCGCGCAGACCGACGGCAATCGCGCGCCGCACAGCGCGTACGCGTCGCCCCGCTCTCGAGCACCGCTCGGATGAGGATGGACTTTGGGCTGCGTCACAACAAGCAGCGTCTGCTGGCGTACCGTGCGCGGAGATGCTCTCTTCGCTATCGTCGCGAGCAACGCGAGCTCGCCGTGTCGGAGCCCTCCCGAGGGACGGGTAGGTCCGGGCAGACCGAGGCGAACTGGACCAAGACGAGGGAGGCCGATGGATCCCGAGCATGCCGCCGAAGCCACAGTCAGGCTGGAAGAACTCGCAGGGTCGAATCCACTGCTCGCCGGGATGCTCGCCGGAGTGCGCGGAGAAGGGGTCCCGACCGCAACCGCGAACACGTTGGCAACGAGCGACATCGACGACGCAGAACTGGCGGAGTTCCTCCTGCTGGCCGCACGGGAAGCTCGGACGCAGACCGTGTTCGGCCTTGCGCTCAGCCTCGTCGACATCATCATTCGGCGCGGCGTCGGGCACCGCGCCTTGGACGTATGCCTGGCGGACGGTGCCCTCGACGAGGATCAGCTCCTGTGGGTCGGGCTCGCGATGAAGGCCGCCCGGACTCGCGATGCCGTGACGTGGTTCCACTCGCGGCTGACCTCCGTCATTCGGTCTGATGGGTGCTACTGCCAGTTCCTCCAGGAGCACGCCGCGGCGATCGTCGCCGCGTGCCCGGATGCGATGCTCGGATACCTGCTCGTCCCGGACCGCGGGCCCGGACGAACCAACATCGATTCATTCGAGATCGGGATTCGCCTCGTCCCGGATCCGCTGCGCCTCCAGCAGCGGTGGATGGAATGGATCGCCGGCGGGTTCTTCGACCGCCTCGGCCAGCCCGGCAGCGAACACCCGGAGATCGCGTACCAGATCCTCAACGAGAACTGGGGTGCGCCGAGGTTCTCGCCCATCGTCGCGGCGATGCACGAGCACGTCGAGCTTCTGCTGAGATCGCGTTCGCCGCAGAGCATCGACTCCGGCCTCGCACACCTGGACGCCATGCTCGCTGAGGACTACCGAGGAACAGGGCGCGTCATGGCCGACACGATCCCGCGGATGCGCGATCTCGACCCCGAACAGCGCCTCCGGGTGCTCGAACTCCAGCGCAGGTTCGACCTCACGTCGAGCTGAGCTGCGGCCGCGGGCCGCAATCCCCCATGGCTCCCCCGTCCCGGAGCCATGGAGGGCGAGTGGTATCGCGATCCCGCCCGGTCAGGTCCGCTCGCGACGAACCTCAAGCGGGCAGTGGCCCTATACGGATCCAACCCTGGTGCGCGTGCGCGCTCTCGGTGGGACGCTCGCGGCATGAATGGAATACAGATTGGCTATGCCAGAGTCTCCACCGCCGATCAGGACCTCACCTCGCAGCGGGACGCCCTGCTGCGACTGGGAGTCCTCGATTCGAACATCTATGTCGACCACGGGCTGACCGGCACCAACCGGGCCAGGCCTGGGCTGCGCGAAGCGCTCGCCGCCGTCCGAGAAGGCGACACCCTCGTCGTGACCAAGCTCGACCGGCTCGCCCGGTCGGTGAGGGATGCACGCGACATCGCCGACGAGCTGACGACGAAAGGCGTCGCGCTCAGTCTCGGCGGCAGCAGGTACGACCCCACCGACCCGGTGGGTCGGCTGCTGTTCAACGTGCTCGCCATGGTCGCCGAGTTCGAACGCGACCTGATCAGCATGCGCACGAAGGAAGGGATGGCCGTCGCCCGAGCGAAGGGTCATCTCAAGGGCAAGCAGCCGAAGCTGTCCATGACGCAACGCAAGCTCCTGTTCGACGTCCAGGACCGGGGTGAATACACCCAGACCGAGATAGCCGAGCTGTTCAACGTCTCCCGCGCCACCGTGTACCGCGAGCTCCAGCGCCGCCGTGTGGCGTTCCTCGCCAACTGCGAAGCACACATCTTCTGACAACCCACGGCTCCGCCCATCCCCCCGCGGAGTCGATCTCGACCGGCAGGCGCTCAGCGGCGGTGGTACACGTCCCGACGATGCTCGATGGTGACGATCTCGATGACCAGTCGGTCGTCCTCGATCCGATAGAGCACGCGATACTCGCCGCGACGCGCTGAGTACAAAGGCGCGAGCGGCTCACGCAACGGTTTGCCCAGTCTCCTCGGGTTGTCGGCCAGAGGCCCGACGATGAACTCGAACACGGCCGCCGCGACGGATTCGGGGAGCGTGATCTCGAGCGCGCGTCTCGCCGATCGCGTGAAGATGACCTCGTAGGGCCCGCTCACTCGGCAAGCCGACCGCGCGCGACCATCGCGGCACGAACTTCATCTGCCGACGACACGTCGCCCGACTCGAGCTCTGCGATCGCCGCCCTCAAGGCTGCGACCTCGTCGGGACTGCTCAGGATGTCGACGGTCTCTACGAGCGCGTCATAGTCCTCAGCGCTCAGCAGAACTGCGACTCGAGCACCGTTGCGGGTGATCTCGAATCGCTCATGGGTGGTCGCTGCCGATTCGATGTGCTTGCTCAGCGATGCGCGAGCGTCCGCCAGGGAGAGTACGGTCATGTACATAATTCTAGCGCGATTGCTGTTGAGGAGCACTGCCCCGCGACGTCCCTGCATCGCGCGGTGCCCGTTCGGGATGGATTCGCAGCGAGGGTGCTTCAGCGGCGGTTGCGCGCAGTGTCGAGTGGTCGGCTTCTCGTCCGGCTGTTCGCTAGCATGTGCGCGTGCGGACCGGCGTGCTCCACTCACTCCCCTGGATCGTGCAGACGGTGATCCTGTCCGGGTTGGCGCTCGTGTTCGGGACCTTGGGCGTCGGGGCGGTCGCCGGTGCCTGGGATTTCGGACTGACCGCTGGTGCCGAGCAGGTCGGGCTGCTGCTAGTCGCAGACGGACTCCTCCTTGCCGCGGCGGCGCTGTTCGCGGGGAGGGGACGCCTTCTGGTCGACCTTCCGGCGGTCGGGGTCGTGCTGGGGAATGCGGGGGCGAGTGTCGCTGATGACGTCGGCCCGGCGGACCTGGCCACGCTCCTGCTCTGCCTCGTCACCGCGGCGCTGATCGTGGTCAACTCACGCTTCGCGCGTCGGCGTGCGAAGGCGTCGCAGGTGACGAGTGATCAGTGACATGGCCCAGCGGAAGGCGTTCGAGGCGAGACCGGCCTCGGTGGCTCTCGGTCTGCAGGTGCTTCGACGCCGCGGGTGACCTTCGGCCCTGGCGTGTTGTGCGGGCCTGTTGCTGAATGGGGGACATGCGCACCCAGTCCCGTGGCGTCGGCAGGGCGGTCGGCGCCCTCGCCGTCGTGGCGACCACCCTGGCTCTGGGGGCCGGCTGCAGCGGCGGCCCGTCGCCCGAGGAGCTCGCGACCGTCGACTACGCACCGGTCGCGGACGGCGACTGGCAGGTGTCGACACCGTCCGATGCGGGACTGGATCCGGCCGCTGTTGCCGAGCTGTACTACGACGCCGGGGAACTCGAGACGATCTACAGCCTGCTCGTGGTCAAGGACGGCAGCCTGATCGCCGAAGACTACTTCCACATCGGCTCGATCGAGCAGAAGGCGCTGGTGCAGTCCGTGGCGAAGAGCTTCACGTCGGCGCTGGTCGGCATCGCCATCGAGCAGGGCTGCCTGGCGGGCGTCGACGAGCGGATGGTCGATTTCTTCCCTGAGTACGCCGACCGGATGGGCGACCTGCGAAAGAACGAGATCACGGTCGAGGAGATGCTGCAGCTACGGGCGGGCTACCCTCCGGAGGAGAGCGACGAGGCGCTCTGGGAGGCCGTCTGGTCCGGCGACTACGCACATCTCGTCGCCGACGTCCCCCTGAACGCGGACCCCGGGACCGAGTTCCAGTACAGCAACCTGACCGCCCACTGGCTCGGGATCATCGTGGCGCGGGCATGCGACACCGATCTGGAGACCCTCGCTCGGGAACAGCTGCTCGGCCCGATGGGCGGCGAGGTCGGTCCCTGGAGAAAGGACGTGGACGGCTACAACTGGGCCGCCGGCGAGCTGCACGTCACCGCGCGGGACGCGGCGAAGTTCGGGATGCTGTACCTCGACGAAGGCGAGTACGACGGCACGCGCGTGATCTCGGCGGACTGGGTGCGCGATTCGCTGCAGACCTATTCGGAGGGCGCGTACGGCAACATCGGCGACTTCCGTGACGTCGGCTACGGGTACCTGTGGTGGTCGGCGCGCATCGGCGACCACGACGTCAACTTCGCGTGGGGCCACGGTGGACAGCTCATCGTCCTGGTGCACGACCTCGACATGGTGGTCGTCGTCACCGCCGACCCGTTCTACGAAACATTCGGATCCGAGTCGTGGAAGCACGAGAAGGCCAACTTCGAACTCGTCGGCGAGTTCATCGCCGGACTGTCGTAGAAGCGAACCACGTCGTGACGAAGCTCGATCGGCTCGCCCGGTCGTTGCGGGATGCGCGCGACATCGCCGACGAGTGCCCACATGGGATCCGGGCCGCGGTTCAGCCGAGGTAAGGCAGTGTAGCCAGGGTGAGTTCTCCGTTCTCCTCGACCGTCACCGACTTCTGGCTGACCGTGCCGCCGGAGCGTATGCGCCGCGATGCCTTCCGCGTCATCATCGATCCGGGACTGCGGGATGATCTCTCGCTGACCTTGCTCGACGTCGTCGACGGTGGCGGGCTGGCCACGTTTCAACCGGCCGTCGCATCGCTGCTTTCGGTCGAGGACGGGCAGTCCATCGCTTCCCGCGAGCTTCGCGCACGCATCACGGATGCGGGACTCGCGCTCAACGGCGCCGACAACCTGTTCTATCTGCCGCTCTCAGCGCGCGGCGAGCTCGCCGCGGGCATGGGCCAGTCGGACACGCGCCCACTGTCCGAGGCCGACGCGGCCGCGTTCGCCGCGTTCTGCGCGACGGCGCCCGAGGCGGATCTGGACGCGGCGTTCGTCGAACTCGACCACTGGCTGGTCTACGGCGCGTTCGAGAGCGGCGACCTGGCGGCAGTGGCGAGCATGTACCCGTGGCGTGACACACGGCTGGCCGATGTGGGGGTCATCACCCTGCCCTCCCTCCGCGGCCGCGGCATCGGAAGGCGAATCGTTCGGGCCATCGCGGCGGATGCGGTGAGCCGCGGGTATGAACCGCAGTACCGCTGCCAACTCGACAACCTCGCCTCCGTCGCTCTCGCCGAGTCGGCCGGCTTCCGCCGCTTCGGCTTCTGGGACGTCGTCACGGCCTGAGTCGAGCATCCGATGCGCGGCGGTCAGGCGGGAGACGGCGAACCCACGGCCGGGGTGACGGCGCTCACTAGGCTGGGCGAAGCGAGATCCGCTCCCAGGAGGCGACGATGCCCGAATCAACCGCAGACACGACGGATGCCGCAACCACCGGCGGTGCATCGAACGCGAAGGCCGGAGCCCGCGGCCCCGTCACCCCCGCATGGGAAGCACCCCCCGGAGCGAGCGCCCCCATGACGTGGGCGCCCGAGGGTCACGAGCCCATCTCGCTCACCGCGACCGCGGACTGGACGGTGCTGCGGCGGGAGGAATCCCCGGCCGCCGAGGTGTTCGCCGTCTCGTATCTCGCCACCGACGCGGCCCCCGATCGTCCCGTGACGTTCGTGTTCAACGGCGGACCGGGCGCCTCGTCCGCGTATCTGCACGTCGGCGCGATCGGCCCCCGGCGCGTCGTCCTGCCTGACGACGGCTCGACCGCGCGGATGCCGGTGCGCCTGGTCGACAACGACGCCTCGTGGATCGCCGACACCGACCTGGTGTTCATCGACCCGGTCGGCACCGGCTTCTCGCGCCCCATCCCGGCGGAGCCGGACGCGGGCAAGGATGCGCCGACCTACTGGAGCTACGACCGCGACCTCGCGGCGATGCGCGAGTTCATCAGCCGCTGGCTGTCGCGCAACGGCCGGTGGTCGGCGCCGGTGTTCATCGCCGGCGAGAGCTACGGCGGCTACCGCGTCGGGCGCCTCGCCTGGTCGCTGCCGAAGGACGAGGGCGTCGGGCTCGCCGGCGCCGTCCTCATCTCGCCGGCGCTCGAGATCACCCCGCTCACCTTCACCGACTACGCTACCGACCCGTACGTCGACACGGTTCCGACCATGGCGGCGGGCGCGTTCCACCACGGGCGCTGCCGGGCGCCCGAGGCGGCGGACGGCGCCGATGCGGTCGCTGCGGCCGCCGCCGCGTTCGCGACGACCGACTACGCCACGTTCCTGATGCGCGGCGCCGCGGTTCCGGCCGAGGAGAGGGACGCCGTGCTCTCGCGCCTGGCCGACCTCATCGGACTCGCACCCGCGGTGGTCGAGCACCTACAGGGCCGCATCCGCATCGATCGCTGGGTCCGCGAGATCCTCCGCGATCGCG
The DNA here is from genome assembly GCF_014208045.1 of Microbacterium thalassium. NCBI lineage: Bacteria > Bacillati > Actinomycetota > Actinomycetes > Micrococcales > Microbacteriaceae > Microbacterium > Microbacterium thalassium. The sequence goes on along the minus strand of NZ_JACHML010000001.1, from coordinate 531,566 downwards.
GCGAGGTCGCGGGACTCTACGACGTCACCCAGACCGTCGTCGACCCGTTCCCGGACCGCGTGTCCTTCGAAGGCGGCGACCACACCCTGGCCGGCTCGACGGCGGCGTTCACCATGGCGATCAACCATCTGCTCCGCGCCGAGATCGGGGTCGAGACCGACCGGCAGTACGCGGTGCTCAGCTACGAGGTGAACAAGAAGTGGGCGACCGACGAGGGCCACCATGCGCTCGATGCCCCTCCGGGTTCGGTCGACGACCTGCGCCGAGGTCTCACCCTCAATCCCCACCTGGAAGTGCTCGTCGTGCACGGTCGCCACGATCTCGTGACGCCGCTGGACAGCTCCCGCCGCATGATCGATCTCATGCGCCTGGCTCCGGCCACCGGCGACCGCGTGCGCGTGCGCGCCTACGAGGGCGGGCACATGTTCTACACGCTCAGCGACAGCCGCGACGCGTTCACCGCCGACGTGCGCGAGTTCTTCGCCGCCTGCCTGCCCGCGGGCGCAGACGACCAGGACCACTGACGCAACGGGTCGACGCGACGAAGACGGATGCCGCCGGCAGCCGGCTCGTGTCATCTCGGTCCATTCCCGAAACCGGTGGTTGACACCCGCGGAGCGCGGGTCTAACGTACAACCAAATGGTTGCACAAAGTGAACTGACGGATGCTGAGATCGACCGCATCTTCCACGCGCTGGCCGCGGCCACGCGCCGGGACATCCTGCGCCGCACGGCGATGCAGGAGCAGTCGGTGTCGACCCTCGCGGCCGACTACGACATGTCGTTCGCGGCCGTCCAGAAGCACGTCGCCGTCCTCGAGGCGGCGAACCTCATCGTCAAGCGCGCCGAGGGGCGGGAACGGCTGGTCCGCGCCGATCCCGCCACCCTCGCCCGCGCCCGCGTGCTGCTGACGCAGTACGAGGACCTGTGGCGAGCCCGCGTCGACCGCCTCGACGCCCTGCTCGCCGAACCCCCGCGGACCGACCCCGGCGAAAGGGACTGACATGCCCGTCATCGACATCACCAGCGATCCCGAGGCGCTCACCATGACCGTGGTGGCCGAGTTCGACGCCCCCGTCGAGCGGCTCTGGAGCGTCTACACCGACCCCCGCCAGCTCGAGCGCTTCTGGGGCCCTCCCGGCTGGCCGGCGACGTTCGCGCTGTTCCAGCTCAGCGTCGGCGGACGCGCGCTCTACGCCATGAACGGCCCGCGGGGCGAAGTCGCGCGCGGCGCGTGGGAGTTCCTCGCGATCGAGGAGCCGAACCGCTTCGAGGTGCTCGACACCTTCGTGAACGAGGACGGATCGGCGATCGACGGGATGCCGACGATGCGCATGACGTTCGGGTTCGAAGAGGCCGGCGCCGGCAGCCGCATGCGGTGCGTCAGCCACTTCACCTCCGCCGAGGCGCTCGAGCAGGTCATCGCGATGGGCTCCATCGAGGGTACGCGCCTGGCCATGGGTCAGCTCGACCGCGTGCTCCACGACCTGCGGGAGTACTCGCAGGGCCAGGGCACGCAGACCGAGGTGCTCAGCGACACCCAGGTGCGCATCACGCGCCTCGTCGACGGCCCGCGCGACCTGGTGTGGCGCGCGCACACCGAGCCCGAGCTCATGAAGAAGTGGCTGCTCGGCCCCGACGGCTGGACCATGACGGAGTGCGAGATGCCGGATGCCGCACCCGGCCCGTACCGCTACGCGTGGGCGCCGGTCGACGGCGGCGAGGGCGAGCCGTTCGGTTTCGACGGCGAGGTGACGCTCATGGACGCGCCCCGCCGCATGGTCTCGACCGAGCACATGACCGGAACGGAATATCCGCCGACGCTCAACGACCTGCAGCTCTATGAAGAGGACGGCGCGACGCTCATCACGATGATCATCATGTATCCGGATGCCGCCACCCGCGACATGGTGCTCGCCACCGGCATGACCGACGGCATGGAGGCCTCGTACGCCCGGCTGGAGCGCGAGCTGCTGGCGGTGTAGCCCGTCGATGCCTGTGCAGTGCATATGCTCTCGCCGAGTGCACACGTCAATGCACGCGCATGACCTGTCGTCTCGGCGAGTGCATATGCACTGAGCGGCCGGCCCCGGGGCGCGCGTCTGATCAGGCGCGCGCCATCGCGTCCTCGAGGGCGACCCATGCGAGCATCGCGCACTTCACGCGCGCCGAGAACTTCGACACCCCCGACAGGGCTGCGGCGTCGGCGAAGGTCTCCTCGTCCAGGGGGATCTTGCCGCGCGAGCGCAGTGCCTCGCGGAAGCCGTCGATGAGGGCGGTGGCGTCCTCGGTCGCAAGACCGTCGTCGCCGCCGTCCTCTTCGATGAGCGCCACGAGCATCGACGCGGATGCCTGCGAGATCGAGCATCCCTGCCCGTCCCACGTGATGTCGCGGATCGCCGAGCCGTCGTCGGTCAGGCGCACGCGCAACGAGATCTCGTCGCCGCACACCGGGTTGCGCTGGAACGACGTGGCCGAGCGGCCCTCCTCGTCGGCCAGGCCCTTGCCCTTGGGGCGCTTGGAGTGGTCGAGGATCAGCTCCTGGTAGAGCGATTCGAGGCTCATGCGGTGACTCCGAAGAACGAGCGGATGCCGGACACGGCGTCGAGGAAGACGTCGACGTCGGCATCCGTGGTGAACACGGCGGCGCTCGCGCGCACGGTGGCGGTGAGGCCGTAGCGGCGGTGCAGGGGCTGGGCGCAGTGGTGGCCGACGCGCACGGCGACGCCGCGCGAGTCCAGGAACTGGCCGGCGTCGTGCGCGTGGACGCCCTCGACGTCGAACGCCGACAGCGCGACGCGCTCGACGCCCTCGGCGTCGCCGAGAAGGCGGACGCCGGGGATCTCGCGCAGTCCGTCGCGCATGCGCCGCTCGAGGTGCGCCTCGTGCGCGTGCACGGCCGGCATCCCGATGGCCTCGAGGTAGCGGACGGCCGCCGCCAGCCCGATCGCCTGCGACACCGGCTGCGTGCCCGCCTCGAACCGCTGCGGCGGCGGCAGGTAGTCGGCCTCGTCGAGGGTGACGGTGGTGATCATGGAGCCGCCGGTGAGGAACGGCGGCAGGTCGGCGAGGACGTCCTCGCGCCCGTACAGGCCGCCGACGGCGTACGGGCCGAGCATCTTGTGGCCCGAGAACACCGCGAGGTCGACGCCCAGCGCGGGGAGGTCGACGGGCAGGTGGGGCGCGGACTGGCACGCGTCGAGCACCGTGAGGGCGCCGGCATCCGTCGCCATGGCCACGAGCTCGGCGACGGGGTTGACGATGCCGAGCACGTTGGAGACGTGCGGGAATGCCACGATGCGGGTGCGCGCGCCGATGAGGGCGGATGCCGCCTCGAGGTCGAGCGTGCCGTCGTCGCGCACCGGGATGTGGCGCAGCCGCGCGCCGGTGCGGGCGGCGAGCTCCTGCCACGGGATGAGGTTGGCGTGGTGCTCGGTCTCGGTCAGCACGATCTCGTCGCCGGGCTTCAGCGCGAAGCGGGCGCTCGCCGGAGCGCCGCGGCCGGCGGTGGCGTTGCCGATCGAATACGCGACGAGGTTGAGGCCCGCGGTGGCGCCGGAGGTCCACACCAGCTGCTCGGCGTCGGCGCCGACGAAGCCCGCGACCGCCTCGCGCGCATCCTCGAAGGCATCCGTGGACTCGGCGGCGAGCGTGTGCGCGCCGCGGTGCACGGCGGAGTTCGTGTGCGTGAGGAAGTCCACCTCGGCGTCGATGACCGCCTGCGGCTTCTGGCTCGTCGCACCCGAGTCGAGGTACACGAGCGGGTGCCCGTTGACCTCCTGCCGGAGGATCGGGAAGTCGGCGCGCAGCGCCTCGGCGTCGAGCGCCGACGCGGCGGAAACGGGGGAACTCACCCCTCCAGGCTACGCTGGCCCGCCTGGGTGCGGCTCGTGAGGTCGCTCCGGGTCAGGCCAGGAACTCGCGGGCGGCGACCACGATGTTCGCGACGCCGTTCGACAGCGTGGGCTGCATCACCGGCGCGAAGTAGGGGGAGTGGTTCGTCGGGATGTCCTTCTCGATCGTCCCGGCGGACTCCGCGGCGGCGTACTTCTCGGGATCCACGCCGCCCCAGAACCAGTACACGAGCGGGGCGCCGGACTCGCGCGCGAACCACGACACGTCCTCGCTGCCGGTGAACATGCCCGGGTCGACGACCGTCCCCTCGCCGAAGCTGCGCTCGAAGGCCGCGCGCAGGCGCACCGTCGCGTCGACGTCGTTGATGGTCGGCGGCAGCGTGTGGTCGATCGTGATGTCGGGCGCGGTCTCGGCGCCGGATGCCGCCGCCTCGGCGGTGATGATGCGCTCGACCTTCTGCATGACCTTGTCGCGCGCGACGTCGTCGGGGTAGCGCAGGCTCAGCTCGAGGACCGCCTCGGCGGGGATGATGTTGTTCTTCAGCCCCGCGTGGATGGAGCCCACGGTCACGACGGCGACATCGCGCGGGTCGACCTCGCGCGACGCGATCGTCTGCAGCCGCATGATCGTGGCGGCGGCCATCACGACAGGGTCGACGGTCGAGTGCGGGCGCGAACCGTGGCCGCCGCGGCCGTACAGCACGACGCGCAGGCCGTCGGATGCCGCCATCTGCGTTCCGCTGCGCACGCCGATCGTGCCCGCGGGAAGCGGCGTCACGTGCTGGCCGAGCACGACGTCGGGCTTCGGGTAGCGGTCCAGCACGCCGTCGGCGATCATCGCCTGCGCGCCCGCGCCGTACTCCTCGGCCGGCTGGAAGACCGTGACGATCGTTCCCGACCACTCGTCCTTCGTCGACACCAGCTGCTCGAGCGCGCCGAGCATCGCGGTGATGTGCATGTCGTGGCCGCACGCGTGCATGACGGGCACGTCGGCGCCGGCCGGGTCGATGCCACGCGCGAGGCTCGCATAGGGCAGGCCCGTGAGCTCGTGGACCGGGAGGCCGTCGGTGTCGGCGCGCAGCCACACCACAGGGCCCTCGCCGTTGCGGATGATCGCGGCGATGCCGGTGCGCCCGATGCCCTCTTCGAACTCGATGCCGAGCTCGGTGAGCTTGGCGGCGATCACCCCGGCCGTGCGGGTCTCCTGGAACGACAGCTCGGGGTGCCGGTGGAGATCGGTGTACAGGGCCTCGAGGTCGAGCGTCATACTCTGAGCCTACCCGCGGCGGGGTCGCCGTCCGGGCGGGCGGTGGAACCGCGGACCACGAGCCGGAAGGGCTGCTCGGCCGGGCCGACCTGCGGCGCCGGAGTGCCGGACTCCTCGAGTTCGCCGAGGATCGCGGCAGCGGCGCGCTCGCCCTGCGCGCGCGGCGCCTGGTCGACCGTGGTCAGCCGGAAGAACGATCCGAGTTCGTGACCGTCGATGCCGACGACCGACAGGTCCTCGGGCACGCGGTAGCCGAGTTCGCGCGCGGCGAGCATGGCGCCGATCGCCATCTCGTCCGACGCGGCGAAGACGGCCGTCGGATGGGGGCCGGGGCGGCCCAGCAGCTGCTTGGCGGCGTGGAACCCGCCCTCGATCGTGAAGTCGCCGGGTTCGTACAGGGCCGGGTCCACCGCGATGCCGGCCTCTTCGAGCGCCTGCTCGTAGCCCGCGCGGCGGCGCACCGGGATGTGGAAGTCGACGTCGAACTCGTTCTCGCCGCCGATGTGCGCGATCGCCGTGTGGCCGAGGGCGATCAGGTGCTCGGTCGCGAGCCGTGCCAGCGCCACATCGTCCATGGCGAGCGACGTCAGCCCGGGGGTGGGGCCGCCGATCGCGACGACCGGCAGGTCGAGTTCGCGCAGCCGCTGGATCTCGTCTGCGTCGAGCTCGATCGAGATCGCGATCACGCCGTCCACGCGCCGGCGGCGCAGGAACTCCTGGAAGATCCGGCTCCGCTGTTCGCGGCCGACGGTGAGGCTGTACAGCGTGATGTCGTACCCGTGACGCATGAGCGTGTCGGCGATGCCGGCGAGCACGGTGCTGAAGAACCAGCGGTCGAGGAACGGCACGAGCACGCCGATGTTGCGCGTGCGGCCCGACGCCAGGCTCGACGCCGACGACGACACGACGTAGCCGAGCGAGGCCGCCGCGGCGTCCACGCGCGCCCGCGTCGCGGGCGAGACATTGCCGCGCCCGCTCAGCGCGCGCGACACGGTGGCCGTCGACACGCCCGCCGCACGGGCTACCTCGTCGATGCTGACCACGACGTCATTCTTCCGTTCGGAGCGCTCAGGCTCCGGTCAGCCACACCGTCGTGTCGGCCGGCAGTTCGTCGCCGGCGAGCGGCCCGCTGGCCGCGATCACGACGCCCGCCGGCAGCGGAACCGGCTGCTCGCCGGTGTTGGCCACCACGGTGATCCCGTCGTTGCGGAACGCGAGCACCTCCGGGTGCGGCGTCGTGAGCCACGTGAGGGTCCCGCCGCCCAGGCCGTGCGCACGGCGCGCCGCCAGCAGCGCGCGGTACAGCGACAGCGTCGAGCCCGGGTCGGCCGACTGCACGTCGCGGGCCATCACGGCCCACTCGGCCGGCTGCGGCAGCCACGAGGCGCCGGTGGCGTTGAAGCCGTAGGCGGTGCCGCCCGCGGTCCACGGCAGCGGCACGCGGCATCCGTCCCGTCCGTAGCGCTCGCCGGAGGTGCGGAACCACGTCGGGTCCTGGCGCGCGTGACCGGGGATGTCGATGACCTCGGGAAGCCCGAGCTCCTCGCCCTGGAAGATGTAGGACGATCCGGGCAGCGCGAGCATCACGGCGGTCGCGGCCCGCGCGCGGCGCAGGCCGACCTCGGGGATCGGCTTTCCGGGCGAGTCCGGTCCGATGCCGTGACCCTGCGGGTTCTCGGCGGTCAGCGCCAGACGCGACGCGTGGCGCACGACGTCGTGGTTCGACAGCACCCACGTGCTCGGCGCGCCGACGGCGCCGTAGGCCTCGAGCGACTCGGTGACGACGGCGCGCAGCGCCTCGGCGTCCCACTCGGTCTCGAGGTAGGCGAAGTTGAACGCCTGGTGCATCTCGTCGTGCCGCACCCACAGCGCCGTCTGCTCGGGCGTGGGCAGCCACGCCTCGGCGCACAGCGCCCGGTCGCCGTCGTACTCGGCGAGCACGGCGTGCCACTCGCGGTAGATCTCGTGCACACCCTCCTGACCCCAGTACGGCGCACCGGTCTCCTCGCCGCCCATGGAGCCGGCGTGCGGGTCGGGGGTGTAGTCGGGCAGGCCCTCGGCCTTGACCAGGCCGTGCGCGACGTCGACGCGGAAGCCGTCGACGCCCCGGTCGAGCCAGAACCGCAGGATGCGGCGGAACTCCGCGTGAACCTCGGGGTTCGTCCAGTCGAAGTCGGGCTGGGTCGAATCGAACAGGTGCAGGTACCACTGGCCGGGCGTCCCGTCGGCCTCGACGACGCGCGTCCAGGCGGGGCCGCCGAAGACCGACTCCCAGTTGTTGGGCGGCAGGTCGCCGCCCGGGCCCTGGCCCTCGCGGAAGATGTAGCGGGCGCGCTCGGCGCTGCCGGGTCCTGCCGCCAGCGCGGACTGGAACCATTCGTGCTGGTCGGACGAGTGGTTGGGGACGAGGTCGACGATGACGCGGATGCCGCGGCCGTGCGCCTCGGCCAGCATGTGGTCGAAGTCGGCGAGGGTGCCGAAGATCGGGTCGACGTCGCAGTAGTCCGACACGTCGTAGCCGGCGTCCTTCTGCGGCGACCGCTGGAACGGGCTCAGCCAGATCGCGTCGACGCCGAGGTCGGCGAGGTCGTCGAGGTGCGCGGCGATGCCGGGCAGGTCGCCGATGCCGTCGCCCGAGGCGTCGGCGAACGAGCGGGGGTAGATCTGGTAGATGACGGCCGTGCGCCACCACTGTCCGCCGGGTGCGGCGGCGAGCGGTGCGGCGTCGATTCCGGTCTCGGTCATGAGCATCGCGCCAGTGTAATGCAAGCGCTTGCATGCCGGCTCGAAACCTGACGCGATGCTCTCGCGGCTAGGGTGGCCTCGTGCAGCCCGCAGACGCCCTCACCCGCGCCGAGTCGCTCATCGGGACGATCCCCGACTACCCCGAGCCGGGAATCCTGTTCCGTGACATCACGCCGCTGCTGGCCGACGCCGACGCCGTCCGGGCCGTCACCGACGCCCTGATCGAGCCGTTCGCCGGACGCTTCGACATCGTCGCGGGCGTCGAGGCGCGCGGGTTCCTGCTCGCCGGGGCGATCGCCGTGGCGGCGGGAGTCGGCATGATGCCGATCCGCAAGGCGGGCAAGCTCCCGCGGCCGGCGGCATCCGTCTCGTACGCCCTCGAATACGGCACCGCGACGATCGAGGCGCACGACGACCTGACGCCGGGGCAGCGCGTGCTGCTCGTCGACGACGTGCTCGCGACCGGCGGGACGCTCATCGCCGCGCACGAGCTGGTCGCGAAACTCGGGGGAGAGGTCGTCGGCACGGCGGTGCTCATGGAGCTCGAGGCGCTCGGCGGCCGCGCCGCCGTCGGCGACGTCCACGCCCTCTTCACCGCCTGACACGGCCTGCGCCTACGGCGCGAGGCACTCCGCGGGCAGGTCGAACCACCGCAGGTGCTCGAAGTCGTCCGACAGCCCCGTCGTGCCGCTCTCGAGGTCGGCGGCGGCGACGGCGAACAGCGCCTGCGCCTCGGCGAGGTAGCCCGCGAGCGCCGACTCGGGTGCGCGCTGGTCGTTGTGGGGGAAGGTGAGGCGCCCCGCCTCGTCGAAGTGCACCTGCGAGAGCCGCAGCGGGGGCTCGACCGGCCCGCGCCGGTGGTGCCACAGGCCCCGCTCGGGGTCGAAGCGGTAGTCCGGAAGCATCCGCCAGCCGTCGCGCGCGACGAGCCGCACCGCCTCGACGAGGTAGTCGAAGACGGCCGGCGAGATGAAGTAGTTGAAGTTGATGCGGACCCAGCCGGGCTTGATGCCCTCGCACCCGCGTGAGATCTCGCGGTCGTACTCGAGCGACCGGTCGAGGTCGATGCCGAGCAGGTGGTGCCCGTAGGGGCCGGCGCACGAGCATCCGCCGCGCGCCTGGATGCCGAACAGGTCGTTCAGCAGCGACACCACGAAGTTGTGGTGGAGGAACCGCCCCGTGGGCGTGCGGATCACGAATGAGACGATCGACAGGCGCTCGGCGTCGAGGTTGCCGAGGACCTGGATCGCCGGCTCGTCCTCCCACGCGGCCACCGCGCGCCCGAGGAAGTCCCCCTCCAGCGCGCGGATCGTCTCGACCCCGACGGCCTCCTTGAGCCCGAAGACCACACCGGCGCGGATCGACTCGACGATCGCCGGCGTGCCGCCCTCCTCGCGGTGCGCGATGTCGTCGAGATACCGGTGCTCGGTGGGGTTGACGTAGGCGACCGTGCCGCCGCCGGGGACGTCGGGCACGCGGTTGCGCGCGAGGTCGCGACGGAGCACCAGGACGCCGGGCGTGCTCGGCCCGCCGATGAACTTGTGCGGGCTGAGGAAGACGGCGTCCTTGTACTCGCCGGTCTCCAGCGCCGCCCCCGGGTCGCCGTTGCGGTACATCTCGATGTCGACGTACGGCGCGGCGGCGGCGAAGTCCCAGAACGACAGCGCGCCGTGCGCGTGCAGCAGCGCCGAGATGCCGTGGGTGTCGCTGACGATGCCGGTGACGTTGCTCGCGGCCGAGAACGAGCCGATCTTCAGCGGCCGGTCCGCGTGCTTGACGAGCTCGGCCTCGAGCACCGTCTTGTCGATGTGGCCGTCGACGTCCTGCGGGATCGTGACCAGGTCGGCGATGGACTCGCGCCACGGCAGCTCGTTGGAGTGGTGCTCGAACGGCCCGATGAACACGACAGGGCGCTCGGATGCCGGGATCGCCTCCGTCAGCCGGTACCGGTCGTCGAGCGCCGCGGGCACGCGCAGGCCCAGCATGCCGACGAGCTTGTCGATGGCGCCGGTGGCCCCCGAGCCGGCGAAGATCACGACCGTGTCGTCGTCGCCGCCGACGGCGCGGTGGATGACGTCGCGGGCGTCCTCGCGCAGACGCGTGGTCTGCAGGCCCGTGCCGCTGGACTCGGTGTGCGTGTTGGCGTAGCGGGGGAGGACCTCGTCGCGGATGAAGTCCTCGATGAACGTCAGCGCACGGCCCGACGCCGTGTAGTCGGCGTAGGTGACGCGCCGGGGACCGTACGGGCCCGGCACGACCTGATCGTCGCCGATGACGGAATCGCGGATGCGGCGCACGAGCGGCGCCTCACGCAGCTGTTCGATGTCCACACGCGCGAGGGTACCCCGGCGCCCGAGCGCCGGGCCGGGCCGGACGTCCCGCGGCGCCTTCGTTGCGGCTCTGTTTCGCGACGTGAAATCCGTGCGAAGAAGGGAGCGGACGCCTTCCTGCGCTCGCCGCTCCCGCCCTAGATTCCCGATACGGCGAAGACGGCGCGTCTGCCTTTCGCGCCCCGCCCAGGACCCGGGAGCGCAGCCATGACGACCACCGACGACGACAAGAAGGCCGCCGACGCCAAGGCGGCGAAGAAGGCCGCGCGCCGCGAGCGGGCCAACAGCAACTCGGTCGACTCGATCCCGCCGTTCGCGCGACTGTTCCCCCTGGGGCTCCAGCACGTCCTCGCGCTGTACGCCGGAGCGGTCGCCGTGCCGCTCATCGTCGGCGGCGCGCTCGGGTACTCCTCGGCGGACCTCGCCTTCCTCATCAGCGCCGACCTGTTCATCGCCGGCATCGCGACGATCGTCCAGTCGGTCGGCTTCTGGCGGTTCGGCGTGCGGCTGCCGCTCATGCAGGGCGTCACGTTCGCCGCCGTCGGCCCGATGATCGCGATCGGGCTGGAGCACGGCATCACGACGATCTTCGGGTCGGTGATCGCGTGCGGCCTGTTCATGATCCTCATCGCGCCGTTCTTCTCGCAGCTGCTGCGCTTCTTCCCGCCGATCGTCACCGGAACCGTGATCCTCATCATCGGCCTCTCGCTGATGCGCGTCGCCGCCGGCTGGATCATGACCGGCTCGTCCGAGGAGGAGCCCGGCGCCCCGCCGATCAACGTCGCGTTCGCCTTCGGCACGCTGCTGTTCATCGTCCTCATCGAGCGGTTCGCGCCGGCGGCGCTCGCGCGCGTCTCGGTGCTGCTGGGCCTCGTGTTCGGCACGATCGCGGCGCTGTTCGTGCCCGGCATGGTCGACTGGTCGGGCGTCGGCGAGGCCGGCTGGTTCGCCGTGGTGACGCCCTTCCACTTCGGGCTGCCGACCTTCGAGATCGTCTCGATCCTGTCGATGCTCATCGTCGGCATCGTGATCATGACCGAGACCACCGGCGACATGATCGCGGTCGGCGAGATCGTCGAGAAGCCCGTCAAGCGGCGTCAGCTCGCCGACGGCCTGCGCGCCGACGGCCTGGGCACCGTGCTCGGCGGCATCTTCAACACCTTCCCGTACACCGCGTTCGCGCAGAACGTCGGGCTCGTCTCGCTCACCGGGGTGAAGTCCCGCTACGTCGCGACGATGGCGGGCGCCATCCTCATCGTCCTCGGGCTCATCCCGAAGGTCTCGGCGCTCGTCGAGGGCGTCCCGCGCGCCGTGCTCGGCGGTGCCGGCATCGCGCTGTTCGGCATGGTCGCCGCCTCCGGCATCCGCACGCTCACGAAGGTCAAGTTCGACAACCGCAACGTGCTCATCGTCGCCCTCTCGGTCGGCATCGCGCTGCTGCCGACGGTCACCCCGACGATCTACGAGCAGTTCCCGACGTGGTTCCAGCTCATCTTCGACTCGGGCATCTCGGCGGGTGCGATCGTCGCGATCCTGCTGAACCTGCTGCTGAATTCGCACCAGCTGCGCGACGACCCTGCGATCTCGGCGCACGACGCCGTGCGCGGTCCCGCCGCCGCGGCGCTCGTCCATCCCGACGCGACGGGCACGGGCCTGATCCCGACCCACGCCTTCGACGAGGACGGCAAGCTCGTGCAGGTCGTTCCGACGGCCGAGGCCGGCGAACCCGAGCCGCCCGCCAAGGACTCCTGACGCCGGAATCCGGCATCCGCGCCGTCGATCGGGGGTGCGGATGCCGGGAGACGGCCCGTCCGGGATGTGATTTTCGGCAGTCATACGTAACCCGGACGCAACGAACCTGGGACACTCTGTATTCATGTCCATCAAGGTCGCTCTCGAGCACTACACGAGCTATCGCTTCTCCCAGCCGGTGACGGTCCACCCGCACCTGGTGCGGCTGCGCCCCGCTCCGCACTCGCGCACGCCCATCGAGGCGTACTCGCTCGAGGTGAGCCCGAAGAACCACTTCATCAACTGGCAGCAGGACCCCTTCGGCAACTGGGTGGCCCGCATCGTCTTCCCCGAGAAGGTCAGCCACCTCGAGATCACCGTGGGCCTGGTCGCCGACATGATGGTGATCAACCCGTTCGACTTCTTCATCGAGGAGTACGCCGAGAAGTTCCCGTTCGACTACCGCCCCGAGCTCAAGGCCGACCTCGCGCCGTACATGGCCCCGGTCGACGACAGCGACGAGGCGGGCGTATGGATGTCGGGGCTGCCCGAGCTTCCCGAGGACGGCCTGGCGACGGTGCAGTTCCTGTCGCAGCTGAACGCCGCCGTGCACGCCGCCGTCGCGTACGACGTGCGCATGGAGCCGGGGGTGCAGACGCCCGACGAGACGCTCTCGCGCGCCATCGGCTCGTGCCGTGACTCGGCCTGGCTGCTGGTGAGCCTGCTGCGCAAGTACGGCCTGGCAGCCCGCTTCGTATCGGGGTACCTCGTGCAGCTCGCCGCCGATCAGGAGTCGCTCGACGGCCCGAGCGGACCGGCCGAGGACTTCACCGACCTGCACGCGTGGGCCGAGGTCTACATCCCCGGCGCCGGCTGGATCGGCATGGACGCCACCAGCGCGCTGTTCGCCGGCGAGGGGCACATCCCGCTGTCGGCGACCCCGCACCCGAGCACCGCGGCCCCGATCGAGGGGTCGACGGGGGTGGCCGAGGTGACCTTCGACTTCCACAACGAGGTGCGCCGGGTCCACGAGGACCCGCGCACCACGAAGCCGTACACGACGCAGCAGTGGGAGCGCATCGACGCGCTCGGCGAGGCCGTCGACGAGCGCCTGCGCCGCGGCGACGTGCGCCTCACGATGGGCGGCGAGCCGACCTTCGTCGCCCTCGACGACGCGACCGCGGCCGAGTGGAACACCGCCGCCGACGGGCCCCACAAGCGCGAGCTCGCGAACGAGCTGGCCGAGAAGCTGCGCCACGCGTACGCCCAGGGCGGCGCCGTGCACCGCGGCGACGGCAAGTGGTACCCGGGCGAGCCGCTGCCGCGCTGGAACATCGCGCTGCAGTGGCGCACCGACGGCGAGGCGCTGTGGCACGACCCCGCGCTGTTCGCCGACCCGTGGAGCGACGAGGCGGACGACGAGGCCGCCGAGCACGCCGAGGCGCTCGCGCGCGCCGTCACGGCGGTGCTGGGCCTGCCCGCCGAGCACCTGCTGCCGGCCTACGAGGACCCGCTGGCGGCGCTCGCCGCCGAGGTGCGTCAGCCGATGGGGCCGAAGCCGGATGCCGACGAGATCGACGCCGCCGAGGTGGCCGAACTCGACGCCGCCGTCACCGACCCGACCGGGTGGGTGCTGCCGATCACGACCGAGGAGGAGTGGACGAGCCCCGCGTGGCGGTTCCGCCGCGGCCGGCTGGTGCTGACCCCCGGCACGAGCGCCGTGGGCCTGCGCCTGCCGCTCGACTCGGTGGCGTGGGAGGAGCCGGAGTACACCGGCGAGCCCTCGTACGTCGAGGTGTCGGGACCCCTGGTCCCCGGCATCCCGCCCGTCACGATCGCCGACCCCACCGACTCGAGTCGCACGGCCCTGGCGATCGAGGCCCGGGGCGGCCACGTGTTCGTGTTCCTGCCGCCCACCACGACGCTCGAGGCGTACGCCGATCTGCTGAAGGTCATCGAGACGGCCGCGGCGACGGCCGCCGTCCCGGTGGTGCTCGAGGGCTACGGCCCGCCGCCGGACGCGCGGCTGGTGCAGCTCGTGGTGACCCCCGACCCCGGCGTCATCGAGGTCAACGTCCAGCCGACGTCGTCGTGGGCCGACCAGCGAGACCTCACGATCTCGCTGTACGACCACGCGCGCCGGAGCCGCCTGTCGACCGAGAAGTTCGACCTGGACGGCCTGCACACCGGCACCGGCGGCGGCAACCACATCACGCTCGGCGGGCCGCAGCCGGTGGACTCGCCGCTGCTGCGCCGGCCGGATCTGCTGGCGAGCCTCGTGACCTACTGGCAGCGGCATCCGAGCCTGTCCTACTTGTTCTCGGGACGCTTCATCGGCCCGACGAGCCAGGCGCCGCGCTTCGACGAGGGCCGCCCCGAGGCGGTCTACGAGATGGAGATCGCCCTTCAGGAGCTGCGCCGCCTGCAGGGAGACCCCGACAACGCCGAGACCGACGCGCTGCCGTGGCTCACCGACCGGGCCCTGCGGCACCTGCTGACCGACCTCACCGGCAACACCCACCGCGCCGAGTTCTGCATCGACAAGCTGTACAGCCCCGACTCCAGCCGCGGGCGCCTCGGCCTGCTGGAGCTGCGCGGCTTCGAGATGCCGCCGCACCCCGAGCTCGCGCTCGTGCAGGCGCTGCTGGTGCGCAGCCTCGTGGCGATGTTCTGGGAGAAGCCGTACACCGCGCCGCTCGTGCGCTGGGGCACGCGCCTGCACGAGGACTTCCTGCTGCCGCAGGGGGCGACCGCCGACATCAACGAGGTCGTCGCGGACCTGCGCGCCCACGGCATCGCGTTCGAGGAGACGTGGCTGGACCCCTTCACCGAGTTCCGCTTCCCGCGCATCGGCTTCACGCGCATCGGCGCGCCCGGGCGAGGCATCGAGATGGAGCTGCGCCAGGCCATCGAGCCGTGGCACGTGCTGGGCGAGGAGGCGACGGCGGGCGGAACGTCGCGGTACGTCGACTCGTCGGTCGAGCGGATCCAGGTGCGCGTGCGCGGTGTCGACATCGACCGGCACCTCGTGACGTGCCAGGGTGTACCTGTGCCCCTGACCCCGACCGGCCACCTCGGCGAGTACTACGCCGGAGTGCGCTACCGCGCGTGGCAGCCGTGGTCGGCGCTGCATCCGTCGATCGCCGTGCACGCGCCGCTGACCTTCGAGGTCGTCGACGTGCACGCCGAGACCAGTCTCGGCGGCGCGACCTACCACGTCGTGCACCCCGGCGGCCGGGCGTACCACCACCCGCCGGTGAACGCCAACGAGGCCGAGGCCCGTCGCGCGAGCCGGTTCGAGTCGCACGGGCTCACGACGGGGCACTTCGACGTCGCGGCCGCGCGCGAGGCCGGCCGCCGTGCCGCCACGAGCGACTACCCGCACACTCTGGATCTGCGCAGGGTCCCCCCGCAGTGAGCGTCCTGCACGAGTACGCGGCGGATCTGACCCAGGCGACGCTGCCGCTGAACGGCGGGCCTGCCGGCCCGATGACGCGCTTCGACGAGGTCATCGGGCCCGAGGGGACGCTCCGCCCGGCGTGGAAGGGCCTCGCCTCGGCGGCCGTGACGCTGACGCAGACCGAAGTCGCGCGCCTCGTGCGCGAGATCGCGAGCACGCTCGCAGACGACGGCGTGACGTACGCCCACCGCGGCGGGCCGCGCCCGTGGCGACTCGACCCGCTGCCGCTCGTCTTCGACGCGGCATCATGGAGCCGCATCGAGGTGGGACTGGCGCAGCGCGCCGAGCTGCTGAACGCCATCATGACCGACCTGTACGGCGACCAGCGGCTGCTGTCGGAGGGCGTGATCCCGGCGCCCGCGGTGTTCGCGCACCCCGGGTTCGTGCGCGCGATCGCCCGACCGAGCGTGGCCGACCCGCATCCGCTGCTGCTGACCGGCACCGACCTCGGGCGCGACGCCGACGGCGAGTGGCGCGTGCTCGCCGACCGCGTGCAGGCTCCGTCGGGTCTCGGGTACGCGATGGAGAACCGGCTGGTGATCTCGCGACTCCTGCCGGACCTGTACCACGAGGCGGATCTGCACCGCATCGACCCGTACTTCGTCGTGCTGCGCGACGCCCTGCTGCAGTGCGCGCCGAGCGACGACCCCGACCCGCGCGTGGTGGTCCTCTCGCCCGGAACGCACTCCGAGACCGCGTACGACCAGGCGTTCATCGCCACGACGCTCGGCTTCCCGCTCGTGCAGGGCGACGACCTCGTCGTCCACGACGGAAGCGTGTGGATCAAGCCGCCGCGCTGGCCGCACGCCAAGCCCGTCGACCGCGTCGACGTCATCCTGCGCCGCGTCGACGCGGAGTGGTGCGACCCGCTCGAGCTGCGCGGCAACTCGCAGCTGGGCGTCGCGGGCCTCGTCGAGGCGGTGCGCCGCGGCACGGTGCACGTCGTCAACGGCATCGGCGCCGGCGTGCTCGAGAACCCCGCCCTGCTGCCGTTCCTGCCCGCCGCGTGCGAGCGGCTGCTGGGAGAGCAGCTGCGGCTGCCCGCCACGCCCGCGTGGTGGTGCGGCGATCGCGACGGTCTCGAGCGGGTCCTCTCGCAGCTGCGCCGCGACCCCGAGGCGATCATCGTCCGCACGCTCGACGGCGTCTCGGCCGGGGACGACCTGACGCCCGACGAGCTCGCCGTCCGCATCCGCGCGCATCCCTACCGGTACGTCGGGCTCGCGCGCCTGCCGCTGTCGCAGGCGCCGGTGTGGCGCTCCGGCGGCGTCGCCGAGGCCCGCCCGCTGGTGCTGCGCGCATTCTCGGTGCGGTACGGCTCCGCCTACCGCACGCTCGCCGGCGGCATGGCCACGGCGCGCGACGACGACGGCGTGCCGCACACCAAGGACGTGTGGGTCCTCAAATCCGACCCCTCCGAGCCCGATCAGGGCCTGCCCGGTCCGTCGCCGCTGGCGATGGTCCCGTCCATCCCGGCGCTGGCGCCTCGCGCGCTCGCCGACATGTTCTGGGCCGGCCGCTACGCGGAGCGCGCCGAGGACCTGCTGCGGCTCGTCGTCTCGACGCAGGGTCTGCTCGAGCGCGACGGACGCCGCGCCGCGAGTGCGGCGTGGGCGCTCCAGGGCATCCTGCAGCGGCTGTCGGGCACCCGCTGGATGTCGTCGGCCGACGAGCTGCGCTCGCTCCTGGTCGACGCCGACCGGGCGGGATCGGCGGCACATGCCCTCGCGGGAATGCGCGGCGCCCTCGAGGGCGTGCGCGACCAGCTCTCGGGCGACACGTGGCGCGTCTTCAGCATCGCCGACCGCGCCATGGAGGCCGCGCGCGACTCGACGCATCCGCCGCAGATCGCCGAATCGGCCGAGCGCATGCTCAGCGGCATCCTGTCGCTGTACGGCGTGACGTCGAACATGATCCGCGACACCGGCTGGCACATGATCGAGGCCGGGCGATACCTCGAGCGTGCGCTGCAGCTGTGCATCCTGCTCGAGGCGACGACCTCGACGGATGCCGCCGGCGCCGCCGACCGCCAGGTGCTCGACGGCGTGCTGCTGGCGGCCGAGAGCCTCGTGACGCACCGCCGTCGCTACCGCGGCTACGGCCGGACCCGCAGCATCTTCGATCTGCTGCTGAAGGACCTCGACAACCCCCGCTCGCTCGCCTTCGCGCTCGAGCAGGTGAAGGTCCACCTCGAGGCGATGCCGGATTCGACCGGGTCGACCCGCCCCGAGCGCCTGCGCGACGCGCTCGGCGAGGCCCTCGAAGCCGTCGACGTCGCCGGGCTGTCGGCCGAGACCGACGGTCGCCGGCCGGCGCTGGCCGAATTCCTCGCCGAGTCGGCGAAGAGCCTGCGGCGCCTCGCCGACGCGATCGCCGAGCTGCACTTCGAGGGCGGACCGCCCGCCGTGCAGATGTCGTCGCTGGCGCTGGTCGAGGAGATGGGGCGGGCATGAAGTACCTCCTGAGCCACCGCACGCACTACGTGTACGACAAGCCGGTCCGCAACAGCCTCGGCGTCCACCACCTGCGCCCGCGGCAGCTGCCGTGGCAGCAGGTCGCCTCGCACGCCGTCTCCCTCGACCCGCTCCCGGCCGACTTCACGCCCGACGTCGACTATTACGGCAACGCCGTGACGTACTACCACGTGACCGCTCCGCACACCGAGCTCGTCATCGACGCCGCGAGCGAGGTAACCGTCGACACCCCGGTGTACGACCCGGCAGCGCTCGCGATGCCGTGGGAGAGCGTCCGGCCGCTCGAGGATCCCACCCTGCCGGGGGCGTGGGCGGCCGCGGAGTTCGCGCTGGAGTCGCCCCGCGTGACCCACACGGCCGAGGCCGCCGAGTACGCGGCGCAGTCGCTGCATCCGGGCCGTCCCATCGGCGAGGCGGCGACCGACCTCATGCAGCGCATCCACCGCGACTTCGACTACGACACGAAGGCGACCACCGTCACCAGCACGGTGGCCGACGCCATGCGCAAGCGCGCCGGGGTGTGCCAGGACTTCGCGCACGTGGCGCTGGCGTGCCTGCGCAGTCACGGTCTCGCCGCCCGCTACGTCAGCGGGTATCTGGCGACCCAGCCGCCGCCCGGCAAGGAGCGGGTCGTCGGGGCGGATGCCTCGCACGCGTGGCTGGCGGTGTGGCTGCCGGGCTCCGGGGAGTGGCTCGCGATCGACCCCACCAACAACCAGTGGGCGAACGACCGCTACATCACCGTGGCGTGGGGCCGCGACTACGGCGACGTGTCGCCGGTGCGCGGCATCATCTGGTCGAAGGCGAAGAAGTCGACGCTGCGCGTGTCCGTCGACGTCGCTCCGGACGAGAGGCCCTGACGTGCAGGCGTTCCGCTGCCGCGTGTGCGACGCGAAGCTGTTCTTCGAGAACTCGGTGTGCGTCTCATGCGGCACCGCTCTCGGCTACTCGCAGGCCGAGCGCGCGATCGTCCCGGTGGACGACGCCGGGCGCTACGTCGACACGGACGGCCTGGTGTGGCACGTGTGCCGCAACCTCAACCTGTCGGGCTGCACGTGGCTCGCGCGGCTCGAGGGGGGCGCGTGCTTCAGCTGCGCGCTCACGCGGGTGCGTCCCAACGACGCCGACCTCGACGGGCTCGCCAACTTCTTCCCCGCCGAGCGCGCCAAGCGGCATCTGCTGTACGAGCTGGACCGTCTCGGACTCGAGGTACGCGGCAAGGACGACGATCCCGTCGGCGGCCTCGCGTTCGATCTGCTGTCGAGCACGGACGAGCAGGTGACGATCGGCCACGTCGACGGCGTCATCACGATCGACCTCGCCGAGGGCGACGACGCGCACCGCGAGAAGGTGCGCGAGCAGCTCGACGAGCCCTACCGCACGATGCTCGGGCACTTCCGCCACGAGGTCGGCCACTACTTCCAGTGGCAGCTGGTCGTGACGGATGCCGAGACCGCCCGGTTCCGGGAGCTCTTCGGCGACGAGCGCGCCGACTACCAGGCCGCGATCGACCGCCACTACGCCGAGGGCGCTCCGGCGGACTGGAAGACCTCGTACATCTCGACCTACGCCACGATGCATCCGCACGAGGACTTCGCCGAGACGTGGGCGCACCTGCTCCACATCTACGACACGGTCGACTCGGCGGTCTCGCACGGTCTGATCGACGCCGACCGCGTCGCCGGGGCGGCCGACGTGCGCGCGCTCGTGCAGGATGTCTGGATCCCGCTGTCGACCGCTCTCAACGTCATCAACCGGTCGATGGGCAAGGACGACCTGTATCCGTTCGCGATCCCGACCCCCGTCCTCGACAAGCTCGCGTTCGCGGCCTCGCTGCTGCCGGCGCGCGGCTGACTCGGGGGCTCGCCGGCTACAGCCGCGTCACGCGGCGGATGAGGTAGCGGGCGGGCGCCAGGTCCAGGCGGGGCTCGGCGTCGCGGAGTGTCTTGATGCCCGCCAGCGGCGCCACGGCGGGGTCGACGCCCGCGGTCCGCAGCCGGTCGGCCGCCCACGCCACGGCGATCTCGTGGCTGCTGCGGGCCTCGTCGCCGGGGAACAGCTCGTCCAGCGCAGCACGCGGATCGATGTGGTCATCGGAGAGCAGGCGCTGGATGCGGGCCGAGTCCATGATGCGAGCCTAGGGCCGCGTCACAGGGTGCCGACGCCGAGGTTGACGGGACTGTCCACGATGTTGCCGACGATGCCCCGGATGATGCCGGAGCCGTCGCTGCCGCGCAGGCTCTCGTACCAGGCGGCGGTCGCCTCGGCGTCGTACGCGTGCGTCTCGTCGCCGCGCTTGCGCGCGCGCTCCACGAGTTCGCCGGCGCGCTCGGCCCGGATCTTCTCGTAGCGCTTGAGGGTGTCCTCGACGCTGACGGTGTTGGTGGCCACGGCGATGCCGAGCGCGAACGAGTCCTCGAGCGCCGAGCAGGCACCCTGCCCGATGTCGGGTGCGGTGTTGTGCGCGCTGTCGCCGAGGATCGCGACGCGACCGCGGACCCACGTGTGGAACGGGTCGATGTCCCAGATCTCGACGCGGTTGAGCGAGACGGCCGGATCGATGGCGTCGATGAGCGCCTGCACGGCCGGCGCCCACCCGGCGAAGGCCGCCTCGAGCGGCGCCTTGCCGTCGGACCGCTCGTAGGGGAGTCCGTCGGGCTGCGGCACGTCGAACCAGAAGTAGAACCGGCCGTCGGCGACGGGCATGACCGCGGCGCGCTTGCCCTCGGCGACGTGCGTCGTCCACTGGTCGGCGGGGCCGATCGCATCGTCCTGCGCGATGAGGCCGTTGAAGTTCGTGTAGCCCGAGTACGTGCGCTCGATCTTCGGACCGCCCTCCGCGGCCCCGGTGACGTAGTCGCGCGTGATCGAGCGGGCCCCGTCGGCGCCGATGAGCATGTCGGCGGTGTCGGTGGAGCCGTCGGCGAAGGTCGCGGTGACGACGCCGTCCGACTCGGAGACGGCCGTCATCTGCATCCCGAGGTGGATGTCGTCCAGGCCGAAGGTCTCCATGAGCAGCATCTGCAGGTCGGCGCGCGCGACCGGATACGGCTTCTGCCCGGTCATCTCGGTCACCGGCGCCAGGCTGAAGCGGCACATCGTCTCGCCGGTGTGACCGTCGAGGTACGACATGTACGCCATGTCCCCGCCGAGCGCGGCGACCTCGTCGGCCAGGCCCAGCCAGTTGAGGACCTTGACGCCGTTGGACCACAGCGACAGCGCGGCGCCCACGGGCTTGTTCTCGCGCATGCGGTCGTAGATGACGACCTCGTGGCCGAGTCGCCTGAGGGCGATGCCCGCGCTCGTGCCGCCGATGCCGGCGCCGATGACGATGACCTTCATATGTCAGCTCCCTCGGTAGGTGGAGTAGGCGAACGGGCTCAGCAGCAGCGGCACGTGCAGGTGCCGGTCGCCTTCGACGGTGAAGGTGATCGTGACCAGAGGGTAGAACGTCTCCACGCCCCGGGCCTCGAAGTAGGCTCCGGTCCCGAACGTGAGCGCGTACATGCCCGGATCGAGCAGGTCGGGGCCGAGCGCCAGGCGGCCGTCGGCATCCGTGAAGCCCTCGGCGACACTCTCGGCGCCGCCGGAGCGCAGGTGCCGGGCGAGCGAGACGAAGACGTTCTGCGCGGGCAGGCCGATCGAGGCGTCGAGGACGTGGGTGGTGAGGTGGGTCATGCGCTCATCCTTCCGCGAAGGCGCCGCGCAGGCGCAGCATCGCGATCTGGGCGAGCTGGTCGCAGGCTTCGGCGACCTCGCTCTCGTCGTCGTTGCCGAGACGCCTCTCGAGCTCGGTGAGCATCTCGTCGGGCGCGCGGCCGGCCGCGCGGATGAGGAAGACCCGACCGAAGCGCTCTTCGTACGCGCGGTTGCCGGCGGCGATGCGGTCCGCCACCGAGGCGTCGGCGTCCACCATGCTCGCCTGCTCGCTGCGCGACGCGGCGGCCTCGGCGCCGGAGCCGGCGGGCTTCTCGCCGATGCGGGGGTGGTGGGCGAGCGCCGCGTCGAGGTCGGCACGGCCCCACGACGCCGCGAGCATCGCCGCGGCCTCGGCGAGGGCGTCGACCGACGAGTACGGCCGGGCGGCCACGATGGCCTCGACCCACACCGGGATCGCGGCCCAGACCGCCACGACGGCGCGCGCGTCCGCGGCATCCGCTTCGTTGAACTCGTCCAGACGCACGTCGCTCCTCTCGTCCCCGACGCTACCGGTGCTGGGTTGCGCACTCGTTACACGGCGGAAACGGCTGACACCCACCGCCGAGACATGCGTGCGCGATGCTGGGGGCACCGAGGACGAAGGAGCTCCTGTGACGCCTGGGCGCAGCACCGAAGAACGCACCGTCATCCGCGCGCAGCGGACGTGGCTGGACGGCGGCTTCCGCCCGGCCGCGGTCGTGATCGAGGGCGGGATGATCGCCGCCGTCGAACCGGTGGGCGCCCGCATCCCGCGCTATGACCGCGCCGTGATCGTGCCCGACGACGCGGTGCTGCTGCCGGGACTCGTGGATTCCCACGTGCACGTCAACGAGCCCGGGCGCACCGAGTGGGAGGGCTTCCGGTCGGCGACCCTCGCCGCCGCCGCGGGCGGGGTCACCACGATCGTCGACATGCCGCTGAACTCCATCCCCCCGACGACGACGGTCGAGGCCCTCGAGATCAAGAAGGCGGCGGCCGCGGCATCCGCCTACGTCGACGTCGGCTTCTGGGGCGGGGCCGTGCCCGAGAATCTCGGGAACCTCGCGCCGCTGCACGCAGCCGGCGTCTACGGCTTTAAGTGCTTCCTCGCGCCGTCGGGCGTCGACGAGTTCGGCCACCTCGACGGGGCGCAGCTGGAGGCCGCGCTCGAGGAGATCGCAGCGATCGGCTCGCGGCTGATCGTCCACGCCGAGGACCCGGACTTGCTGCACGAGGCGGGTCCCCTCGGGCGCACGTACGACGCGTTCCTGCGTTCGCGGCCGCCCGCCAGCGAGGCATCCGCCATCCACTCCGTCATCGAGGGCGCTCGGCGCACCGGCGCGCGCGCCCACATCCTGCACCTGAGCGACGCCACGTCGCTGCCGGCGATCCGCGAGGCCAAGGCATCCGGCGTGAAGCTGACCGTCGAGACGTGCCCGCACTACCTCACGATCGCCGCCGAGGAGATCCCCGACGGCGCGAGCGAGTTCAAGTGCTGCCCGCCGATCCGCGACGACGCGAACCGCGATCTGCTGTGGGAGGGGGTCCTCGACGGCACGATCGACGCGATCGTCAGCGACCACTCGCCGAGCACGGTCGACCTCAAGCGCTCGGGCGGCGGCGACTTCGGCCTCGCGTGGGGCGGCATCGCGGGGCTCCAGGTGGGGCTGTCGGCGGTGTGGACCGAGGCGCAGTCCCGCGGCATCCCGTTCGAGGCGCTCGTGCCGCTGTTCACGACGGGACCAGCCGGTGTCGCGGGTCTGACGGACGTGGGAACGATCGCGCCCGGAGCCCCCGCGCACCTGGCCGTCTTCGGCCTCGACGACGCGTACCCGATCGACGCGCACGAGCTGCTGCACAAGAACCCCATCACGGCGTACGACCACCGGACCCTCAGCGGCAAGGTCCGCCGCACGTGGCTGCACGGCACGTCGGTGTTCGATGTCACCGAAGGCGGACCCGGCGAGGCGCCGCGGTTCCGCGGCGCAGCCGGGGGCCGCCTGCTGTCGGCCGCGGCGGAGGCGGTCGCATGAGCGCGTCGGCGGCCGCGCCCGAGATGGGCTTGGATGGGGGCATGCGCGCCACGACGTCGATCCTGCAGCCGGGCGAGGGCGACCTGCCCGGCGACCACTACCTGTCCGCCACCCCCGAGACCGTGCTGTGGGGGCGGCTGCCGTGCGAGCAGGACCCGGCGGTGCTGCGCATCGCGCCCGGCGAGACGGTCACGATCGACACTGTCAGCCACGAGGGCATCCTCGAGGACCAGGGCAAGGACCCGCTCGCGTACTTCACGGGGCACGGCGTGGCCGCATCCGACGTGCTCGCCGACGCGATCGAGATCGCCGGAACGCTGTCGCGCGACCCGCAGAACGACGGGCCGCACGTCGTCACCGGGCCGATCCACGTCGCCGGCGCCGAGCCGGGCGATCTGCTGAAGATCACGGTGGAGTCGCTCGCGCCGCGGGTGCCGTACGGCGTCATCTCGAACCGGCACGGCAAGGGCGCCCTCGTGGGCGAGCTGCCCCGCGCCCAGGGCAACGTCAGCGTCTTCTGCCCGGTCGCCGAGCGCGACGGCCGGCTCGTCGGCACGCTGCCCGTCACCGACGGCGGCCCGCGCGTCGTGGAGTTCCCGCTCGCGCCGTTCCTCGGCACGATGGGTCTGGCCGTCGCAGGCGGTGACCGGCCGCACTCGGTGCCGCCCGGCTCGCACGGCGGCAACATCGACATCAACCTGCTCACCGAGGGCGCGGTGCTGTACCTGCCGGTGCAGGTCGCGGGAGCCCTCGCCTACATCGGCGATCCGCACTTCGCACAGGGCGACGGCGAGGTGGCGCTCACCGCGCTCGAGGCGTCGCTGCGCGCGACGCTGCGCTTCGACGTCGTGGCGCGCGAGGAGGCGCTCGCCGAATTCGGCGACGTGCTCGGCCCGCTGGTGCGCACCGACGAGTACCTCGTCCCCACGGGCCTGGACCCCGATCTGAACGAGGCGATGCGCAAGGCCGTGCGCGCCGCGATCGCGCTGATCCGGGCGCGCTGGGGCCTGGACGAGCACCTCGCGTACGCCTACCTGAGCGCCGCGACCGACTTCGACATCTCGCAGGTCGTGGACATCGTGTGCGGCGTGCACGCCCGCATCCGCGAGGCGGACTTCGACGGGGTCGACCGTGGCTGAGGCATCCGCCATCCGGGGCGCCGAAGCCGTGCCCGCCGACCTCCTCGCGGCCTTCACCGCGTACGAGGCGGCGATCGTCGTCAACGACCTCGACCACCTCGACGCGGCGTTCGCGCCCGGTCCCGAGACGATGCGCGGCGACGCCGCGGGCCTACTGGTCGGCCACGAGGCGATCTCGGCCTTCCGCGGCACGCGCGGGGGCGTCCCGCAGCGCGTGATCGAGCGGATCGAGTACCGCGAGCTCGGACCGGATGCCGCGCTGCTGGTGTCGATCTCGCGCTATGCCACCGGCGGCACGGGGCTGCAGACGCAGGTGTGGGAGCATCGCGACGGCGGCTGGCTCATCACCGCCGCGCATGTGACGCCCCGCGCGCAGGCGCTCGACCGGTCGATGTGGCGCACGGTCGGCGATCCGCTCTTCCAGGGAGCGTGGGAGGGGCCGCTCGAGGGCCTGACGGTGGCCGTCAAGGACCTGTTCGCGATCAAGGGCTACCGCATCGGCGCCGGCAACCCGACCTTCCTCGACAGCGTCAAAGCCGAGACGTACACGTCGCCCGCGGTCAGCGACCTGCTGCGCGGCGGGGCGTCGCTGCGCGGCATCGCGCGCACCGACGAGTTCGCGTACTCGATCGCGGGCGACAACGCCCACTACGGCACACCCCCCAACGCCGCGCTCCCCGGAGCGCTGCCCGGCGGCTCGTCGAGCGGGCCGGCGTCCGCCGTCGCGTCGGGCCAGGCCGAGATCGGGCTCGCCACCGACACCGCCGGCTCGGTCCGCGTGCCCGCGTCCTACCAGGGCCTGTGGGGGCTGCGCACGACCCACGACCTCGTGCCCCGGCAGGGGATGCTGCCGCTCGCGCAGTCGTTCGACACGATCGGGTGGCTCACGCGCGACGGCGAGACGTTGCAGCGCGTCGCGGACTGGTGCCTCAGCTACGACGGCTCGGATTCGACCGAGTCGGTGTACGGCGAGTCGGGCCACGACCTGCCGTGGCGGTTCCTCGTGCCCGAAGAGGCGCTCGCCGCCGTCGAGGACGACACCCGCGCGGCGTTCGAGCAGATGCTCGAGGTGCTCGCCGCGCACCCGTCGGGACCCGAGATCGAAACGGTGTCGATCGGCGCCCTCGACGACTGGTTCGTGCCGTTCCGCACCGTGCAGGGAGCGGAGGCGTGGCGCAACAACGGCCCGTGGCTGCGTGAGCACCCGGGTTCGGTGGGTCCGGCCGTCGCGGAGCGCTTCCGCGCCGCGGCCCTGGTCTCCTCCGCCGACGAATCCGCCGCCCGCGCGGCGCTCGCTCCGCTCGCGGAGCGCCTGCACGAGCTCGTCGGCGATGCTCAGCTGCTGCTGCCGACCGTCCCGGGGCCCGCGCCGATGCGCACCAGCGGCGGGGAGAAGGTCGACCGCGTGCGCATGGCGACGCTGCGGATGACCACGCCCGCCGCGGTGGCCGGCGTCCCCGCCCTGTCGGTGCCGCTGCTGACCGTGCCGTCGCAGCTGGGGCCCGCGCCCGTCGGCGTGTGCGCCGTATCGCGCGCCGGCACCGACATCGCCCTCGTCCGCCTCGGCCGCCGCCTCGCGCGCGTGCTGTCCGAGGCGGCGGCCGCTTCCGAAGGAACCTCCGCATGACCCTGCCCGGACCGATCGATCCGCCCGCCCGCCTGCTGATGGGGCCGGGTCCCATCAGCGCCTACCCGAGCGTGCTGAGCGCCATGTCGGCGCCGCTGGTCGGCCAGTACGACCCGTTCATGACGGCGACGATGGCCGAGACGCAGGAGCTGTACCGGGGCGTGTGGTCCACCGCCAACGACGCCACCCTGCTGGTCGACGGCACGAGTCGCGCCGGCATCGAGGCGGCGATCGTGTCTCTCGTGCGCCCGGGCGACCGCGTGCTCGTGCCCGTGTTCGGCCGCTTCGGCCACCTGCTGGCCGAGATCGCCGAGCGCGCGATGGCCGAGGTGCACACGATCGAGGTGGAGTGGGGCCAGGTGTTCCCGGCATCCGCCATCGAAGAGGCGATCGTGCGCGTCAAGCCGCACCTGCTCGCCCTCGTGCAGGGCGACACCTCCACGACGATGAACCAGCCGCTCGACGAGGTCGGGGCGATCTGCGCCAAGCACGGCGTGCTGTTCTACACCGACGCGACCGCGTCGCTCGGAGGCAACGACTTCGAGGCGGATGCCTGGGGGCTCGACGCCGCGACCGCCGGGCTGCAGAAGTGCCTCGGCGGACCGAGCGGATCCTCGCCCATCACCCTGTCGGAGCGCGCGGTCGAGGTGGTGCAGTCGCGCAAGAAGATCGAGGCCGGAATTCGCGAGCCCGGCGACCCGGACGCGCCCGACTTCGTGCGCTCGAACTACTTCGACCTCGGCATGATCCTCGACTACTGGGGTCCGCGTCGCCTGAACCACCACACCGAGGCGACCTCGATGCTGTACGGCGCGCGCGAGTGCGCCCGCGTGCTGCTCGCAGAGGGCCGGGATGCCGTCATCGCGCGCCACCGCATCGCGGGCGAGGCGATGCTCGCCGGCGTGCGCGGTCTCGGCCTCGTCGTCTTCGGTGACGTCGCCCACAAGATGAACAACGTCGTCGCCGTCGAGATCCCCGAGGGTGTGCCGGGCGACGCCGCGCGCGGCGCGATGCTCACTGACTTCGGCATCGAGATCGGCACGTCGTTCGGACCCCTCCACGGCCGCGTGTGGCGCATCGGCACCATGGGCTACAACGCCCGCGAAGACGCCGTGCTCACCACGCTCGCCGCTCTCGAGGCGGTGCTGCGCCGCTACGGGCATGCAGTGCCCGCCGGCGGCGGGGTGGAGGCCGCGACCGACGTCTACCGGAGCGCGTGACGTGACGACGCTCCTCCAGGTCGAACGCGATGCGATCGCGGGTGCCGCGCGCCGCGTCATGGCGCGGTGCGACGAGCTCGCGCGCGTCTCGGCGACGGCGGGCGCGATCGAGCGCGTGTACCTGTCGCCCGAGCACGCGCGCGTCAACCGCCTCGCCGCCGAGTGGATGCGCGAGCTCGGCATGACGACGCGTCAGGACGCCGCCGGCAACCAGCTCGGGCGCCTGCGGGTGAATCCGGCGCCGTCCGGCCGGTCGCCGGGCGAACCCGCCGCGCGCGACGAGGCGCCCGCCCTGCTGCTCGGCTCGCACCTCGACACGGTTCCCGACGCCGGCCGCTACGACGGCATCGTGGGCGTGCTCATGGCCCTCGAGGTGGTGCGGATGCTGCGGGTGCCGGCCCCCGAGGGGACCGGCTTCCGGTCTCCGCTGCCGTTCGCGCTCGAGGTCGTCGCGTTCTCGGACGAGGAGGGCACGCGCTTCGGCAAGGCGCTGCTGGGGTCGTCCGCCGTCGCCGGCGAGTGGGATGACGACTGGTGGGCGCTGACCGACGCCGACGGGACGACGCTGCGCGAGGCCTTCCTGGAGTTCGGCCTCGACCCGGGCCGCGTCGGCGAGGCGGCGCGCCGACCCGACGAGCTCGTCGGATACCTCGAGGCGCATATCGAGCAGGGACCGGAGCTCGACGAGCGGGGCGAGTCGCTCGCGGTCGTCTCCTCCATCGCCAGCGCCCGTCGATTCCAGCTCGTCGTCGAAGGAGAGGCCCGGCACGCCGGCGGCACCCCGTACGACCGCCGGCGCGACGCGCTGCTCGGGGCGAGCGAGGCGGCACTCGCCGTGGAGCGCATATGCCGTTCGGAGCATCACATCATCGGGACGGTCGGCCAGCTCGAGGCGTATCCGGGCGCCGTGAACATCGTGCCGGGCGAGGCACATCTGAGCCTCGACCTGCGCGGGGAGTTCGACGGGGAGCGCGACCGCGTGTGGCAGCAGATCGAGCGCGACCTCGACGAGATCATGGGCCGTCGGGGGCTCCGCTGGCGCGCCCACGAGATCCACAGCGCCCCGGCGGTGTTCTGCGCCCCCCTGCTGCAGGATGCGGTGAGCGTCGGCATCCGCTCCACGACGCCCGACACCGCCGACGATCCGGCCGTGATCTTCAGCCGGGCCGGGCATGACGGCATGGCGATCGGCGCGGTGACGGACGTCGGGATGCTGTTCCTGCGCAACCCCGACGGCATCAGCCACCACCCGGACGAGGCCGTTTCGGCGGGCGATGTCGCGCGCGGCATCCAGGCGCTCGCCGAATCCGTGCTGCAGCTCGCGGCCGACCGGGGCTGATGCGGCGGCCGCCCGCGGCTGTCGCTGCCACGAGGTCGGAGGACGATGTCATGATCGCCGGGTGCACATCGCCTTCTTCCGCAACCTGAACCAGGGTCAGCGCGGACACCCGCGCACCGCCGACCTGATCGCGGCGTTCGCGGCGGCGGGCGTCGGCGATGCCGTGCCGGTGCGGTCGAACGGAACGGTCGTGTTCGACGCCGACGATCCGGTCGGCGTGCTGGCCGACGTCGCGGCGGAGCTGGGTGTGCGGGGCCTGTTCGACGACGTGATCCTCACGCGTCCGCTCGCTTTCGTCGAAGAGGTCGTCGGCCGGTACGGCGCCCTCGCCGATGCCGGCCGCTGGGAGCTGACGCTCTTCGACGCGGCGGGGTCGCCCGCGGACGAAGCGGCCGTCGACGCACAGGCGCGCCGACGGCGCTGCGAGGTCGTGGCCCGCGGGCCCGGGTGGGCGGTCGTGCGCAACGACGCCGACCGGCAGAGCAACGGCACGCCGGCCCTCGAGGCCGTGCTCGGTGTCCCGGCAACCTCCCGCGGCCTGCCGACGCTCACGCGGATCGTGGAGCGCTTCGGCCCGTGAGCGCGCGCGGCGCGGATCTTCGGGTTATCCCCCTGGCGACACCGGCGGAGGCGCCTCTACGGTCGTCGGAGAACCAGGCGTCGGACGGGTGAGAGGAGCGCCGATGGTCGAGGCGGGGCGAACGGGCGCGTTCTCGCGCGTGTACTGGATGAAGCGCCTGATCTACCGCGGCGACCGGCCAGGGCCCGTCGCGCGCGCTCTGAACGCCTTCTGGGCCCGGCAGTACGGGGCGGGGCGCCTGTCGCGCGCGCGGGATGTCACTCTCGAGGTGCGCGGGCGCACGAGCGGCCGGATGCTCCGGTTCCCGGTGGTCCTGGCCGATCTCGACGGCCGGTGGTACCTCGTGTCGATGCTCGGCGAGAACGCGAACTGGGTGCGGAACGTGCGGGCCGGCGACGGCAGCGCGGTGATCCGCCGCGGCGCCGATCACGACGTGACGCTCACCGAGGTTCCCGTCGGCGAGCGTGCGCCGATCCTGCGTCGCTACCTCGATGTCGCGCCGGGTGCGCGTCCGCACATCGCAGCCGACCGCGGGGCGCCGGCGGCGGACTTCGAACGGGTGGCCCCGGACCATCCGGTCTTCCGGGTGGACGGGCTGGATCAGACCGGCTAACGCGCCGCCGGATCGGCGGCGGCCGCAGGCAGGTGCCACCAGGCCGGATGCCCCGCGATGATCGTGCGCGCGAGCGGCTCGATCGACGTGTCCCCGGCGCCCGAACGCAGCCACTGGGCGATCGCGCCGACGGTGCCCGCCGCCGCGTAGGCGACCCACACGGCGCGAGCGCCCGCCGCATCCATGCCGTCCGGGACGGGCGGGACGACATCCGGGTTCGCTGCGAGGTATTCGTCCAGCCGCGTCGCGATCACCCGGTGCAGCACGTCGCGCAGGTGTCCGTCGCGACCGTCGACGAGGGCCGCGCGGTACAGCGGGGCGTGTGCGGCGACGTGCCGGACGAGGTCGATCTCGGCGCGGACGAACTCGTCGGCGGTGCTGCGCGCGGGCGGCTCGATGCCGGCGAGCTCCTCCTCGAGGACGCTCGCGAGCAGGTCCTCGGGGCTCGCCGCGTGACGGTAGAACGTGTCGCGGGTCACGCCCGCCTCGCGTGCGATCTCCGAGACGGTGAGCGCGCCGACCGGCCGAAGCGAGGCCAGGTCGTAGATCGCCCGGCGCAGATTCTCGCGCGTGCGGCGCTGTCTGGCGTCCATGAAGCCATCGTCGCACGGGGAACGCGTTATCCAACAGGTGTCAGATTGATGTAGTCTCGTCGGGTTTGAGCCGACAACGGCGTCATCAAGAGAGGTATAGCCACATGAAGGCAGCAGTGCTCCACGCCCAGGAGGATCTCCGGGTCGAGGACGTGACCGAACCCGCCCCCCAGCGAGGGGAGGTCAAGCTGCGCAACGCCTACGCGGGCATCTGCGGCTCGGACCTCCACGCCTACTTCGACCCGGCCGGCGCCGGGCTGAACCTGGACGAGCCCCACCCGGTGACCGGTTCGCTTCCCCCGCAGATCCTCGGCCACGAGTTCTCGGGCACTGTCGTCGAGGTCGGCGAGGGCGTCGAGAACGTCGAGGTCGGCGACCGCGTCGCGGTGTGGCCGATCTACTTCTGCGGTGAGTGCCCCGCGTGCCGTCGCGGCAGCGCGAACGTGTGCCGCACGATCGGCTTCCACGGCCTGACGTCGCACGGCGGCGGCATGGCCGAGTACACGACGATCTCGGCCGCGAAGCTGCACAAGCTCCCCGAGAACGTCGACCTGAAGATGGGCGCGCTCGTCGAGCCCATGGCCGTCGCGTGGCACGCCGCCGAGCGCACCGGCATCGAGGCGGGTCAGAGCGCGCTCATCGCCGGCGCCGGCCCGATCGGCATCGGCCTGTACTTCGCGCTGCGCGCTCGCGGCGTCGAGAACATCATCGTCTCGGAGCCCAGCGAGGCCCGCCGTCTCGCCATCGCCTCGGTCGGCGCGACGAACATCGTCGACCCCGTGAGCGAGGACCTCGCCGCCCGCGTCGCCGAGGCGACGAACGGCGACGGCGTGGACGTCGCGTTCGACGCCGCCGGTGTGGGAGCCGCCGTCGCGGGCGGCCTCGCCGCACTGACGCCGGGCGGCACGGTGCTCGTCGTCGCGATCCACGAGCGCACGATGGACCTGCACCCCACGCAGCTCGTGCTCGGTGAGACGACCATCACGGGCGCCCTCGGCTACCTGCCCGAGGACTTCGACGCCGTCATCGACGCGATGTCGAAGGGCCTGTACGACGCCGGCGAGACGTGGGTCTCGGAGATCTCGGTGGACGAGGTCCCGCAGGCCATCGACGACCTGCGCTCGGGCAGGCTCATGAAGGTGCTCGTGCGTCACTGACCCGCGCGACCGGCGAACGGCCGGCCGGACACCTGTGCGTCCGGCCGGCCGTTCGCGCATCACGGAGGCGGGAGCCCGGTGCGCATTGCGCCCGCGGGGGTCGAGGGCGCGAGAATACCGAACGTGCCATCCCGATACCCGCGCCGTCGCCTGCGGTCGGCGGGTGCCGCCGCCGTCGTGCTGACGGCGGCGCTGAGCGCGCTCCCGGGATGCTCGGAGTCCTCGGCCGACGCCGACCGCGAACTGCCCACACTGACCCACACGGCCATCCAGCATGTGCTGACGACCAGCGGCGCCGAGGCGCGGGAACTGTCGGGCACGCTCGTCGTCGAGCCGCACGGCTGCCTCACGTGGCGCAGCGTCGACGCCGAGCACGCGACGAACGGATCGTGGATCGTGTGGCCGGATGCGGCCACCCTCGACGCGGACGTGGTGCTGCTGCCGTCCGGACGGCACGTGGGGCAGGGATCGCGGCTGGACGTCACCGCGGCCTACGTCGCGCTGGACCAGCTGCCGGGCGGGGAGGACGAGGCGTCGTACCTCGGCGAGTACGGGCGCGCGTGCGATGCCGATGAGCGCGGGGTGCTGCTGATCCTCGACTTCGCCGACTGACGGTCGGTCAGTCCGTGCCCACGCCTCCGAACGTGCCGCTGGTGAACTCCGTGCCGTCCTCGCCGTCGGAGGAGAGGACATACGACACCGGGTAGCCGTCGACGTCGGCGTCCGCCAGGCGCGGGTCGCTGAGCCGCTCGTCCAGCTCGGCGACGGCGTCGGCGGTGAGGCCCGAGACGTACAGCGTCGGGTTGTGGGGGCTCTCGGTCGCGGCCTCCAGCAGCACCCTGGACTCGGGGTGCTCCAGAGCGATGCGGATCACTTCGCGCACCGCCTCGTCGCTCATGCGCGCCGGCACGTGGACGATCGTCAGGCGATCGTCGGCGGCGAGCAGCGTGTACGTGCCCCCGTCCGCGAACAGCGGCAGCTCGCGCACCGTCGTGAAGACCCACTCCAGGTCCGACATGTCGAGCACCGTGACCGTCGGCCACTCGCCGTCGAGGCTGATGCCGGTGGTGCCCGGAACAGCCGCCACCTCGAACACCTTCGCCAGCAGAGCCGTGAGTTCGTCGTGGTCTGCGGGGTAGACCTCGATCAGCCACTTCGGCGGCGCCGTCACCTCGCCGTCGAGCTGCGAGGCCGGAGGGCCTTCGAGCTCGAGCGTGGCCGTGGTCACGGACGGCGTCGCGGCGGCCACCGCCCGGACGTCGGCGGCGAACTCCAGCACCTCTTCGTCGGTCGTCGCGCCGGCGACCTCGACGACCAGCGACGACGGGCCCTGGGAGCAGTCGACGACCAGTTCGATCGCGCACAGCTCGTCGACGGTCGTCGGCGTCGCCTCCTCCACGGTCTCGGCGCTGTCGCCGCATCCGCTCAGTGCGACCAGCGCGATGCCGGCGACGGCCACGGTGGCGACGGCGCGCGCAAGAAGCGTCGACGGGCGTTCGCGCACGGGTCACCTCCTGGTCTGGGGCCTGTATTCACGGTACCGTCCGGGCGCAGGTGCGGACGCGCGTCACCGCCGCGACCAGGCGTCCGCCTCTGCCCGGAGGGCGCGGGCCTCGTCGATGCGTCCGGCATCCTCGCGCGAGTCCGCGAGCATCGCGGGCACCCAGGCCGTCGCCGCTGTCTGCTGCTCGCGCCGGAGGCGGAGCTCGTCGAGGAGATCCTCGAGCGCAGGCTCATCGAGGTCGCCCTCACGCAGCGAACCCTCGATGTCGGTCCGCCACTCCTCGAGCGACGCCCCTCGGAAGAATCCGGTCCGGTACGGGCGACGGGCCTCGATCGCCCGGGCGAAGGCCGAGACCTTGTCGGGGGAGGTGTAGGGGAACGCGAGCAGCATCGAGGTGCGTGTCGGGATGAACTCGACGTGAGCCCATCCTTGATCCTCCTCGGGGAGACGGGCGTTGACGGCGATGCCCGACGGGGAGGGCGACGAGCCCACGCCGACGATCGTCATCGCCACGGGTCCCACCTGGTCCCAGGGCAGCAGATACTGGCGGATCGGGTGGGCGCCGCCGCGCCAGAACGCGATGCCCTCGCCGTCGGCGACCACCGTCTCGAATGAGCGGACACGTGCGCGCCACCAGGGCTGTGGCGTCGAGGTGAGCCGCCGGAGCAGGTTGCCCGTCGTGATGACGTCTTCGAGGCCGAACCACCCGGTGAGCACGAGAGCCCCGGGGCGATGGGCGAGGATGCCGGCATTGCGCGCGCGGATGATCAAGGCGATGACGATCGACGGGGCGAGGATCAGGTATGCGACCGAGCCGACGATGACAGCAACGAAGGCAGCGAACTCTGCCGGGCCGGCCGGCTCGAAGCCGAGGATGGCGACCCACCCCCAGGAGAGGCCGGCCGTGGCGAGCACCAGCGTGGCCGTCCACAGGACACCGGCGTCCCGGGCGCTCTGCAGCGCATCGGGGGCCGTGACCGCCGAGACGGGCAGGTGATCGTCGATCGTCTCGCCCACTCCGACGTCGCGCGGGCGGAAGGTGGCGAGCCGCTCGAGGCGTCGGAGGTTGAACGCCGCGACGACAGCCAGGAGCGCGAGGGTGACCAGTGCTCCGTAGAGCACGGCCGCGGGTTCGCGACCGAAGATCAGCTGGAGCGCGGCGAAGCCCGCGACGCCCCAGAGATACCCTCCCCGCCACAGATGGGTCAGATATCGCGCCGCGAACGGCGGCATGGGTTCGGCGTCCGGGTCGGTCGTCATGGGTGCTCCTGCGGATCGAGACCCCACGAATCTAGGCGGTCCGGGACCCTGCCCCCGACCGCCTGTGGACAGACCTTGTGCGGCGCCGGTGTGCCGCGCTGCCCGCGGTCGTCCGACGCACCGGAGTGCCCGGACGACCGCGGGTCAGGACCAGCGCGTCACTGCTGCGCCGTGGTCATCGCCATGCGGGCGAGGACGATGTTCTCGGCGATCTGGACGATGTTGTACAGCACGAGCGTGATGATCGTGATGAGGGCGATGGAGGCCCACAGCTCGGTGAACTGCGCCTGCGCGTTGAACTTCAGGATCGAGCCGCCGATGCCGGTGCCCGTCGAGAGCCACTCGGCCAGCAGCGCGCCCGTGACCGCGCCCGGCACCGAGACGCGTGCGGCGGCGAAGACGCTCGGCAGGGCGCCGGGCATGTTCACCTTGCGCATCGTCATCAGGCGGTTTCCGCCGAAGACGTGGACGACGTCGAGGCTCTGCTGGCTGGCACGGTTGAGGCCGAAGAGCACGTTCGCGAGCGCCGGGAACAGCACCACGATCGTGCCGATGACGGCCACCGACGCCGTCGTGCCGCGCCCGGTGATGAGGATGATCACCGGGGCGATGGCGACGAGCGGGATGGTGCGCAGCAGCAGCACGAGCGGCATCACGCCGGCCTCGACCGACCGCGACAGGCTGAACAGGACCGCGAGCACGATCGCGACGATCATGCCCACCACGAACCCGAGCGCCGAGTCGGCGAGCGTCTGGGCGAGCAGCGGCGCCATCTCGGCGCGGTTCTCGGCGGCATCCGGGTCGGTCACGAGGAACTGCCACACGTCGAGCGGGCCCTTCGCGACGAACGGCGAGATGCCGGTGAGGCTGACGACCGCCTGCCACAGCACCAGCAGCACGGCCAGGGTGATCGCGGCGTTGCCGAGCGAGCGCAGCAGCGCCTTGGTCATGGCGCGGCTGCGCTGGCGGCGAAGGCGTGCCTGCGCCTCCTTGGCGGCCTGCACCTCCTCGATCGGCGACGTGATGGGGTTGGCGACCGTGTCGACGCGGGTGATCTGGTTCTGGCTCATCGTGCGGCGCTCCCTGCAACCCACGGGGTGACGAGTCGGATCAGCAGCCCCACCAGCCCGTAGGCGACCAGCGCGAAGACCGCGGTCAGCAGGAACACCGACCAGACGCCCGCCGAATCCAGCTGTCCCTGCAGGCGCACCAGCGTCGGGCCGACGCCGGCGGTGATCGCTCCCAGGTACTCGCCGAGGACGGCGCCGAGGAACGCCGTCGGCACGGCGATCTGCAGGGCGTTGAGGATCGCCGGGAGGGCGGCGATGAGTCGCACCTTGTACAGCTGCGTCCAGGCGCCTCCGCCGTACACGCGCACGACGTCGAGCGAGGCCTTGTCGGCGGACTTGAAGCCCAGGATCGCGCCGACGACGGTCGTGAACACGCACACCAGCGCCGCGAGGAAGATCGCGGTCGCGGACGGATCACCGGGGTTCTTCGCGCCGCCGAGCACGACCACCGAGATGCCACCGACGGCGACGATCGGCAGGCAATAGGTCACCACGGCGATCTGGGTGATGAGGTTCTCGGTCTTCGGGAAGATCAGCACGAACGCCGCGAGGATCAGCGCGATGCCGTTGCCCCACACGTAGCCGATCGCCGCGGCCGTGATCGTGGGCTGGAACACGTTCCAGGCGCCGGCGATGTTGCCGTCGACGAACAGCCACTCGAACACGGCCCACGGCGAGGGGACCGGCGTGTAGCTGGTTCCCTCGCCGGGCTGGAACACGACGAGTGAGAAGATCCACCACAGCGCGATCAGCGACACGCCGCCGATCACGCCGGCGAGCCACGTCGGG
This sequence comes from Microbacterium thalassium, assembly GCF_014208045.1. Classification (NCBI taxonomy): domain Bacteria; kingdom Bacillati; phylum Actinomycetota; class Actinomycetes; order Micrococcales; family Microbacteriaceae; genus Microbacterium; species Microbacterium thalassium. The sequence goes on along the minus strand of NZ_JACHML010000001.1, from coordinate 495,103 downwards.
ACGGAGCGGGCCCGCACGATCAGTTCTCCGCCTCGGAGCGCCCGTCCGTTCCGAACAGCAGCTCGCTGGCCTGATCCACGTACGCGTGGAACTCGGGGGTGCGCATCATGTCGGGCGTGCGCGGGCGCGGCAGATCGATGTCGATGATCTCCTTGATGCGACCCGGTCGCGGCGACATGACCGCGACCCGGTCGGCGAGGAAGATCGCCTCGCTGATGCCGTGGGTCACCAGCAGCGTCGTCGCCGGCTTCTCCGTCCAGATGCGCAGCAGCTCGAGGTTCAGGTTCTGGCGCGTCATGTCGTCGAGCGCGCCGAAGGGCTCGTCGAGCAGCAGCACCGAGGGCTTGAGCACGAGAGCGCGCGCGATCGACGCGCGCTGCCGCATGCCGCCCGACAGCTGCGAGGGCTTGGCGTTCGCGAAGTCGTGCAGGCCCACCAGGTCGATGAGCTCCTGCACGTAGTCCTTGTCGACCTTGCGGCCGGCGACCTCGAAGGGCAGCTCGATGTTCTTGCGGATGCTGCGCCACGGGAGCAGGGCGTGGTCCTGGAAGGCGATGCCCAGCTCGCTGTTCGCGCGCATCTGGTCGGGCGTCTCGCCGTCGACGAGGGCTTCGCCGGTCGTCGGGTGATCCAGGGCGGCGAGGATGCGCAGGATCGTCGACTTGCCGCAGCCCGAAGGGCCGAGCAGGGCCAGGAAGGAGCCCTTGTCGGTGTGCAGGTCGGTGTCCTGCAGCGCGGTCAGGGTCTTGCCGCCGCGGAGCGGGAAGGTCTTGCTGAGGCCGGAGATCTGGATGCCCGTACCACCGGTCGGCGCCGGCGACGAGGTCTCCCCCGTCGCCGGCGCCGTGGTGGCGGCATCCGTGTTGTGGATGTCGGTCATGATCCGTGAACCGTCGGCGATCAGCCCAGGTAGTCGATCAGGTCGGGGTTCTCGGCGTAGATCTCGTCGATGATCGTCGTGTCGAACAGGTCATCGGCCTCGATCTCCCAGCCCGACGCGGCCAGCGACGCGAGGGTCTGCGCCTTCAGGTCGTCCGAGATGGTGAACAGGCCGTTGGCCTCGGTCTCCTCGGTCGAGATCAGCAGCTTCTCGGCTTCGAGCGCGGCCCCGGTCTTGTCGGGGTCGAGGTCGCCGAAGGTGAGGTCGCCGGCGGCGGCCGAGGCGTTGTAGTACTCGATGATGAGGTCGACGCTGTCTTCGGTCGACTCGGTGAAGACGTCCGTCCAGCCCTTGATCTCGGCGATCAGGAAGGCCTTGATCAGCTCGGGGTTCTCGGCCAGGTACTGGTCGGTCACCGTGTAGGTCTCGGCGACGTAGGGCAGGCCGTTCTCGGCGTAGGCGAGGTTGGTGACCTCGTAGCCCGACATCTCGACGGTGATCGACTCGTTGGTGAGGTAGGCCATGAAGCCGTCGACCTCGCCGTTCATGAGCGGCGTCGGGTCGAAGTCGACCGGCACGACCTCGACGTCCGCCTCGTCGATGCCGTTCGCGGCGAGGAGGGCCGCGAACACCGACGCGTTGGAGTCCTGCACGCCGATGCGCTTGCCGATGAGGTCCTCGGGCGTGGCGATGTCGCCGCCGTCCGTGAGCGACAGGATCGTGAAGGGGTTCTTCTGGAACGTCGCGCCGATGATCTTCAGCGGGGCGTCCTGCTCGGCGACCGCGGCGCCGACCGAAGCGGCGTCGCTCAGCGCGAACTGCACGGTGCCCGACAGGAGCTTGGCGACACCGGTGTCGGGGCCGGCGATGCCGACGACGTTCGAGAAGCCGGCCTCCTCGTAGTACCCGTTCTCGTAGGCGTAGAACTCGCCGGCGAACTCCTCGTTCTTGATCCACGAGTACTGCATGGTGACCTCGCCGTACGAAGCCGCTTCGGTCTCGGTGTCGGATGCGGCGCCCGTGTCTCCGCCCGAGCAGGCGGTGAGGACGAGTGCGGAGGCGGCGAATGCCGCAGCGGCGAGCCCGAAACGGGCGCGCCCCTTCAGGTTGCTGTGAATGGCCATCGGGTCTGGCTCCCCCTAGGAAGGACGAAATGTGATCGCCAAGACGCTAGTGGCGCAACGTTTCAGCCCGACGGTCGGCGTGTTTCGGAGATATGACGGGCTCCCGTGACATGGGAACGGATGCCGCGGCGCGCGGCATCCGGTCACCCCTCGTCGTGCCCCTGAGCCAGGCGCCACACGCGCTCGCGCGTGAACGGCTGGCGGAAGGGGCGAGCGCCCAGGGCCCGTGCGATGGCGTTGCCGACCGCGGGCGCGACCGGGTTGTAGGGGGACTCGCTCATCGACTTCGCGCCGAACGGGCCGACGGTGTCGTGCGTCTCGGCGAAGAAGACCTCGGTGTCGGGGATGTCTGCCGACTGCGGCACGCGGTACATGCGGAAGACCGGGTTCGACACGGCTCCCTCGTCGTCCAGGAGGACCTCTTCGTACAGGGCGCCGCCGAGGGCCTGCGCGGCGCCGCCCTCGACCTGCCCGCGGCACTGCGCCGGGTTCATCACGAACCCGGCGTCCGCCGACTGCACCGACTGCAGCACGCGCACGCTGCCCGTGTCGGGATCGACGGCGACGCGCACGGCGTGGACGTTGAACGACGGCGAGCGCTCGGCGGCGTCCGCGCTGCCGTGGGCGACGAAGGGCTCGGCGTCTTCCGTGCCGCCGGACGCGAGGTGATCCCGCAGCGCCGCGCACGCGCGCCCCACGGCCTTGCCCGCGACGACGATGCCGGCCGAGGCGAAGGCCCCCGTGTCGTGGCCGACCAGATCGGTGTCGCTCTGGCGCAGCACGATGCGGTCCGGCGGCGCCTGGAGGACGGTCGCCGCGACCTGCCGCAGGACGGTGCTCGTGCCGTTGCCGAACTCGGCGGTGCCGGCGGCGATCTCGTACACGCCGTCCGGGCGCAGCGTCGCGGTGGCGTCGGCGAAGTGGCCGCCGGGCGCGGCGCCGGCGATCAGGGCGATCGCCATCCCCTCGCCGGTGAGCCAGCCGTCGGGCGCCGCGACGCCGTTCCCCCGCCGCAGGGCGTCCTGCGCGAGGTCGAGGCACTGGTCGAGGCCGTAGCTGCCCCACACCAGATCCTCTTCGGGCTCGTCGTGCACGGTCAGCAGCGGGTCGCCGTCGCGCACGGCGTTGATGCGGCGCAGCTCGAACGGGTCGATGCCGAGGCGCTCGGCGAGCATGTCGAACGCAGACTCGACGCCCAGGATCACCTGCCCGAGCCCGTAGCCGCGGAACGCGCCCGAGGGCACCGTGTTCGTGTACACGACCTCCGCGTCGATGTGCGTGACCGGGCAGCGGTAGACGTTGATCGACTCCGACACGCTGTGGAACAGCACGCCGGCTCCGTGGTTGCCGTAGGCGCCGGTGTTGCTCAGCACGTCGACCTTCATGGCCGTCAGCACGCCGTCGTCGGTCGCGCCGAGGGAGACCTCGACGCGATACGGATGCCGCACGGCGGTGCGCCGGAACTCGTCGGTGCGCGCGAACTCGTACGCCACCGGGCGGCCGGTCTTGAGCACCGCGAGGGTGACGAGGTCCTCGGCGAAGATCTCCTGCTTGCCGCCGAAGCCGCCGCCCACGCGGGCGGCGTGGACGCGGATGCGGTCGGGGGCGAGGTCGAAGACGCGGGCGAGCTCGTCGCGGGTGAGGAAGGGCACCTGCGTGCTGGAGCGGATGACGAGGCGCCCGTCGTCGTCGAGCCACCCGAGGGCGCCGTGCGTCTCGAGCTGGGCATGCGACGCGCGACCCGTGTGCCACGTGCCGGAGACGGTGACCGCGCTCGCGGCGAGGGCGTCGTCGACGTCGCCGCCGCGGCCGGCGTGCATGCTCGCGAGCACGTTGCGGTGCGGCTCGGCGACGCGATCGGCGGGGGTGCGGTCGGGGTGGACGAGCGGGGCGCCCGGCTGCCGCGCCTCGTCGGGATCGAAGACGGCGGGCAGCACGTCGTAGGTCACGTCGAGGAGGGCGACCGCGGCGTCGGCGGCCTCGGCGGACTCGGCCACGACCGCGGCCACCCGCTGCCCGGCGAACCGCACCACGTCATCGAGCACGCGCGTGTCGTCGGGATCGTCGGTGTGACGCTCGTGGCGCGCCGTCGAGAAGCGCGTGGCGGGCGCGTCGAGGTGCGTGAGGACGGCCACGACGCCGGGCATAGCCTCGGCGGCGGCGGTGTCGATCCGGACGATGCGGGCGTGCGCGTGGGGTGAGCCGAGCACCCGGAGCGTGAGCGCCTCGTCCGCGCGATCGGTGTCGAACGTGAACGGCTCGAGCCCCTGCACGACGCGCCGGGCCGGCTCGGGACTGACCGAGCGGCCGATGCCGGCATCCGCGGCATCCGTCGAGGGCGCGGGGCCCGTCTCGCGCACGGGGCCCATGACGGACCGGCGGATCGCGTCGCGGATGGGCCGATAGCCGGTGCACCGGCACAGGTTGCCCTTGAGGCGTCGGTCGAGGTCCTCGACGTCAGCGGCGCCGAACGTCGAGGCGGTCACGCTCATGCCCGGCGTGCAGAACCCGCACTGGAAGCCGAATTCGTCGAGGAGCGCCTGCTGGACCGGATGCAGCTCGTCGCCCGGGGCGAGGCCGGCGGCCGTCGTCACCGAGGCGCCGTCGGCCCGCATGGCCGGAATGATGCACGAATGCACCGGCTCGCCGTCGACGATGACCGCACACGCGCCGCAGTCGCCGGCGTCGCAGCCCTTCTTGACCTCGGTGTGACCGTGCTCGCGCAGGAGCGTGCGCAGGCACTGTCCGGGACGCGGGTCCGCCTCGATCGGGACGCCGTTCACATCGAGCTTCATGACGCCAGCTCCTGCCGGATGCGCTCGGCGAGCACGATGCTCACGCCTCGTCGCCAGTCGGCGGCGCCGAGCGAGTCGGTGTAGTAGCCGGATGCCGCGCCGATCGCGTCGGCGAGGGAGCCCGCGTCGGGGAGTTCGGCGAACCGGAACACGGCCGGACGGTCGACGGCCGCGGTGACGGCGAACACGGCGGCGCCGTCCTCGTCGACCCGGCCCGTGACGACGGCGCCGGAGCGGCCGAGTTCGGCGAGGGCGATCTTGCGCAGCAGCGCACGGGAGCGCAGCGCCGATGCGGGGATCTCGATCGCGCGCAGCACCTCGCCCGGGCCGAGGGCGTTCTCGCCGGCGCCCGTGATGAATTCCGTGACGGGCATATGGGCGACGCCGCCGAACGGCGTCCAGACCTCGGCGACCGCATCGAGCCCGACCGCGAGCGACACCATCGCGGCGGCGGGGAACGCGCGGCAGATGTTGCCGCCGACGGTGGCGGTGTTCCAGATCTTGAACGACGCCAGCAGAGCGTCGGCGGCATCCGGGATCATGCCGACGGCCGACCACCCGGTGGGGACCGGGACGACGGCGCGGTCCTCGGCCCACGCGCGCAGCGCCGCGATCGTGCACGTCGCGCCGATGCGCAGGCCCGCCGCGCTCACCTCGACATCCGGCCAGTCGAGCGTCGTCAGGTCGACGAACCCGGTCGTTCCGGGCTGCGGTTCGCTCATCAGCCACGTGCCGCCGGCCATGACGACCTCTCCCGGGGCGAGCGTCAGGTCGTCGCGTGTGTGCGCGCGGCGGAAGCCGGTGATGCTGGTGATGTCCATGTCAGAGCCGTTCGGCCAGTGTGCGCGATGCGGCGGCGACGTCGCGCGCGAGCGCCGCTTCGTCGGTCGTGACCAGCGTGGCGTCCTCCACGACCGCGCTGCCGCCGACGAACAGGCGCTTGAGCGGCGGAAGGGCGCCGAGACCCAGGGCTGCGACGGGGTCGAGGATGCCGGCGTGCTCGATGCGGTCGACCTCCCACACCGCGATGTCGGCGAGCTTGCCCGCCTCGAGCGAGCCGATCTCGTCCTGCCGGCCGAGGACGCGCGCGCCGCCCATCGTCGCCATCCGCAGGCCGTCGCGCACGCTCATCGAGTCCGAGCCGGTGCGCAGCCGGTTCATCAGGACCGATTCGCGCACCTCGATGCCGAGCTGCCCGGATTCGTTCGACGCGGCGCCGTCCACGCCGAGCCCGACCGGGACCCCGGCATTGAGCAGATCGCGGACGGGCGCGATGCCCGAGGCCAGCCGCGCATTCGACGACGGGCAGTGCGCGACGCCCGTGCCGGTCGCGGCATATCTCTCGATGGCGGGTTCGTCGAGGTGCACGCAGTGCGCCATCCAGACGTCGTCGCCCAGCCACCCGAGATCTTCGAGGTACTGCGTGGGGCTCTTGCCGAAGTGCTCGAGGCAGTACGCGTCCTCCTCGACGGTCTCGGACGCGTGGGTGTGCAGGCGCACGTCGAGGCTGCGCGCGAGCACCGCCGCCTCGCGCAGCAGATCGGCCGTGACCGAGAACGGCGAGCAGGGGGCGATCGCGATGCGCACCATCGCGTCGCGGGACCGGTCGTGGTAACGCTCGACCGCCTCCTGCGACGCCGCGAGGGCGGCGTCCGTCGTCTCGACCGCGAAGTCCGGCGGCAGCCCGCCCTGCGATGCGCCCAGGTCCATCGACCCGCGTGTGGCGTGCAGGCGCACGCCGACCTGCGAGGCCGACTCGACGAGGGCGCCCACGATGTCGCCCGAGCCCTGCGGGAAGATGTAGTGGTGGTCGCCGACGGTCGTGCAGCCCGATCGGGCGAGCACCGCCATCGCGCCCGCGGCGCCGACGCCGGTCAGGCCCGCGTCGATGCGCGACCACAGCGGATACAGGCTGGTCAGCCAGTCGAACAGGATCGCGTCCTGGGCGTAGCCGCGCGTGAGCCACTGGTACAGGTGGTGGTGCGTGTTGATGAGGCCGGGGGTGACGAGGCATCCGGTCGCGTCGACGATCTCGGCCCCGTCGCGGGCATCCGCCGGTGCGGGGCCGTCGCCCACCGCGACGATGTCGCCGTCGTCGATGACCACATGGCCCGAGGCGTACTCGGTGCCGGCGGCGTCGACGGTCGCGATGTGGCCGTTCTCGATGATGGTGCGGGTCATTCGCGGGCTCCTGCGGTGCGGGGGCGGGTGCCCGGCGCCGGTGCGGCGCACGAGGCGGTGTGGCGGCCGGCATCGGCGGCGGCGGGTTCGGCGTCTGGTGTCGTGCGGTCGCCGTCGGGGGAGGACGCTCCGGTGTTCCGGTGAAGCGGTCCGGTGCGCTCGCGCAGCGGCGCGCCGCTGCCGCCGTGCCGGGACGCGACGATCTCGGCGAGGACCGACAGCGCCGTCTCGTCCGGCGAGGTGCCGGCGAGGTCGAGGCCGAGCGGGGAGTGGAGGCGTGCCAGGTCGACGTCGTCGACGCCTGCGGAGCGCAGGAGGTCGGCGCGATGCGCGACCGTGCGGCGCGCGCCCATGGCTCCGACGAACCCGACCGGCATCGACAGAGCCTGGCGCAGCGCCGGGATGTCGAGGCGCTCGTCGTGGGTGAGGACGCAGATCGCCGTGCGCGCGTCGAGCTGGTCGGGGGAGAGGCTCGCGAGGTGCTCGTGGGGAGCGCCGACGACGAGGCGGGCGGCATCCGGGAAGCGTTCGCGGGTGACCAGGGTCTCCCACGCGTCGCACACGGTGACCGAGAAGCCGGCTGCCGAGCCGACGCGGCACAGGGCCGAGGCGTGCTCGCCGGCCCCGAGGATGATCAGGTGCGGGCGCGGCGCATGGGCGATCACCAGCACGTCGGCCCCGTCGTCCGCGCCGGGCAGCGCGATACCCTCGCGCAGCGCCAGCGCGCGGTCGAGGTCGATGCGCGTCGTGCGGTCGCGGCCGGCGCGCAGTCGGCCCAGGTCCAGCGCGCGTCCCGCGTGCGGACCGGTCACGCGCAGTGCGAGGGCGGCGGGGCGGTCGGCGGCGGCGTCCTCGAGCGCGCGCATGACGACGGCGTCGGCGGGGTCGAGCGCCGTCGCGAGCACGTCGACCTGACCGCCGCACGCGAGTCCGGCGGCGTGGGCGTCGGCGTCGCTGAAGCCGAAGCGTGCGGTGTGGCCGCGGCCGGTGGCGAGGGCTGTCAGCGCCAGTGCCACGGCGTCGCTCTCGACGCAGCCGCCCGAGATGGATCCGATGACGGCCCCGTCGGCGGTGACCGCCATCGCGGCGCCGATGCCCCGCGGGGCACTGCGCGCGACGTGCGTGACGGTCACGGTGGCGACGGGGGTTCCCGCCCGCACCAGCGACAGAAGTTCGTTCGCCAGCTCGAGCATGGGATTCACGCTAGACCGGCCATGTTTCGTGCGCACTACGCTGTCGTGACACAGGGCTTCGGGGCGGAGGGCGGCGCATGCGGGCATGCGGACTCGTGCTGGCGGCCGGCGCCGGATCGCGGTTCGGCGGGCCGAAGGGGCTGGCCCGGACGGCTTCCGGCGAGGCGTGGGTCGCGCTGTCGGTGCGGATGCTGCGCGAGGGCGGATGCGACGACGTGCTCGTGGCGGTCGGTGCGCGCGGCGACGAGGTCGCGGGCCTCGTCCCCGGCGGAGCGGCGGTGGTGGCGGTGCCGGAGTGGAGCGACGGGCTGTCGGCGACGGTGCGCGCGGGGATGCGGGCGGCGGCGGACACGGGTGCCGACGTGGTGGTCGTCGTGCCGGTGGACACTCCGGAGCTGCCGGCTTCCGCTGTGGCGCGTGTCGTGGCGGCCGCGCGGGGCGGTGTCGCCGCGGGTGCGGGGTCGGGGGCGGGTGCCGGTGTCGCCGCGGACGCCGCGGGTGCGGGTGCGGCGGCTGGTCCGGGGTCGGGTCCAGGTGAGGTGACTGGTGCGGGTGCGGGCTCGGGCGACGTCGCGGGGTCGCGCGGGGCCCTCGTGCAGGCCCTGTACGGCGGGCGGCCGGGGCACCCGGTGGTCATCGGCGTCGATCATCTGCAGCGTCTGGAGGCGGCGCTGCGCGGGGACCGCGGGGCCGGTGCCTACCTCGCGGAACACGGCGCGCGGCGGATCGAGTGCGGTGACCTGTGGAGCGGCCGCGACGTCGATCGGCGCTGACGAGAGCCCATCCTCTCCTCCCCAGAGCCGGTGTTCGCGAGTTGCCGGAGAAGCCTGTGGAAAACCCTCCTGATCGGGTGTTATGCCGCGCCGCGATGTCGGAGGCCCTCGCCAGAATGGACGCATGGAAGACCTCCTCGCCCGCGCCGAACAGCTCGGTGCCGACCTCCTCGATCTGGTCGAGCAGATCGTCGGCGCCGAGCGACTCGCCGGCGCGAGCGACGACGAGGCGATGCGGTTCGCGGCCGCGGCCGGGCAGGTGCTCCGCGCCGCCGAGGCGCTCGCCACCGGCGGCGTCGACGCGCTCGACCAGCGCTCGAATCCGTATGCCGGTCCCGAGCGGCTGAGCGCGCGGCTCGGGTGCCGTTCGGTGAACGAACTCGTGCAGCGCTCGATGCTGATCGGATCGGCGTCGGCCGGGCGATTCATCTCCGCGGCGCGGGCCGTGCGCCGCGACGTGTCGCCGTCGAGCGGCGAGCGGATGCCGGCGGAGTTCCCGTGCATGCGCGAGGCGCTGATCGACGGCGCTGTGGGCCTGGACGGCACCATGGCGGTCGTGAAGGCGCTCGCGGGCGTGGCCGGCATCGCGGGACGAGAGGCGCAGCGCGCCGCCGACGCAGAACTCGCGGCCTCGGCCCGGGGGTGCGGGCCTGACGACGCGCCGCCGGCGGTGCCCGACGACCTCCGCGCGCAGGCGACGGTGTGGGCGACCTACCTCGATCAGGACGGCTCCGAGCCCGCGGAGGCGCGCGCGATGCGCAAGCGCGGCATCCGGCTCGGGTTCGCGCGCGACGGCGTCGTGCCCATCAGCGGGAATCTGCTGCCCGAGACGGCCGCCCAGTTCCGCTCCATCTGCGACAGCATCGACAACCCGAAGGTCGACGAATCCGAGCTCGCACCGGGCCGGCAGCCGGACGTCGGCGGCGCCGGACCGCGGTTCCGCGTGGTCGAGTCCGGCGATGAGGGAGCGGAGTCCGGCGCGGATGACGATGCCGCGCGAGTGGACGTGCGCACGCGCGAACAGCGGCACCACGACGCGCTCGCGACCGCTCTGACGATCGCCGCGGGTTCCGGCGAGCTGCCGCAGCTGGGCGGGGCGGCCCCCACGCTCGTGGTGTCGGTGCGAGAGGAAGACCTCGAGTCCGGTCGCGGACGCGCCCACCTCGACGGCGAGGAGACGCCGGTGTCGATGGCCGTCGCCCGCCACACGGCGTGCGCGGGGCGGATCCAGCGCGTGGTCTTCGACGACCAGGGGCGCATCCTGTCGCTCGGCATCCTCGACCGCGTCTTCAATCACCACCAGCGGCGCGCGATCGCGGCCCGCGACGGCTCGTGCGTCATCCCGGGGTGCCGCGTGCGCGCGAAGTGGTGCGAGATCCACCACGTCGACGAGTACGCCGACGGCGGCCCGACGCACACCGACAACGGCGTCCTGCTGTGCTGGTTCCACCACCGCACGATCGACAGCGAAGGGTGGCGGGTCCGCATGAACGGGGGAGTGCCCGAGGTGCGCGCCCCCGTCTGGTGGGATCCGGCGCAGCGATGGCGGAGGTCCACGACCTCGCCCACCCGGCTGCGCGATCGGATAGCGCGGGCGCCGTAATGTCGGGCCCCTCGCGGACGCGGGCGTCGCAGCGGGGCGCGGGCGCGGCGACGTGTCCGCATACGATCGTGGGGTGCTGATCCTCGCCGCCGTGCTGCTGCTGGCCAATGCCGTGTTCAACGCTGTCGTGTGGCCGCGCTTCTACCCGCGCATCGCCGCTGATCCGCGTGCTCGCGACGATGAGGGCCGGCGCACGCCGTTCTACACGGTGCACGTCGTGCTGATCTCGGTCGCGCTGGTGCTCGCGGCGGTGTCCGCGGTCGCGGGGGTCGTGATCGTCGTCTCGGCCGTCGCGGGCGGATGAGCGGGCTCGGGCGCCGCGGCGCCGCGAGCATCCGTACCGCGCTACCCACGGATGCGGCCGCCATGGCTCGCGTGCATGTGGACACGTGGCGCGAGGCGTACCGCGGCCTTATGACGGACGAGCTCCTCGATGCCGCGGACTTCGTCGCCCGGCGCGAAGTGCTGTGGACACGGGTGCTCACCGACGACTTTCCCCAGCACCGCGTCGCCGTCGCCGAGTCCGCGGACGGCATCGTCGGCATCGCGATGTCCGGACCGCCGATGGACGACGACACCCCCGCGCAGCGGCAGCTGTACGTGCTGTACGTGTACGCGGCACACCACGGCTCCGGCATCGGCGCGCAGCTGCTGTCGGCCGTCACCGATGTGGGCGAGCCCACCTGCCTGTGGGTCGCCGACCCGAACCCGCGTGCCCAGGCCTTCTACCGGCGCAGCGGCTTCGCGCCGGACGGCGTCGAGCGCATCGGCGACGGCGTGCGGGAGATCCGGATGCTGCGCCCCGAGGCCCGCTGATCGCTGCGGCTATTCGGCGCCGTCGGTCGCCTCGATGATCGCCAGCGTGATGTTCCCCCCGGCGGTCGGTTGCTGCATCCGCATCGTGAGGCCGGCTTCGGCGACCAGCGTCGGAAGCCCGCCCTGCCTCACATAGGCCAGCGCGTGGGCCGCGTGCTCGCGACCGGCGAGCAGCTCCGCCACCGCCGTCACGGCCCGCGTCCACCAGCCGCGCGGGAACCGCAGTCTGCCCGACCCGAAGTCGGTCACCAGCACGCGACCGCCCGGAGCCAGCGCACGCGCCGCTTCGCGCAGCAGCGCCACGGCGTCCTCGCGGGGGATCGAATGCAGCACCAGCGAGATCAGCACGAGGTCGGCGCAGCCGTCCGCGACGGGCAGCCGTGCTCCGTCCGACAGCCGGAGATCGGCATCCGCGCCGAGACGCTCGCGCGCCGCGGCGATCATCGACGGCGAGGTGTCGACCCCGATCACCACGCACCCCACGTCGGCGTACTCGGCCAGAGCCGCCCCCGTGCCGCATCCGATGTCGAGCACCGTCCACTCCGGGTCGGGCGGGCACATCCGATGCGCGATGCGCCGCAGCGGTGCGTTCATCGGCTCGACGAACCGGTCGTACACGCGGGCGCTCCCGCTGTAGGCGTCGTCCGACATGACGTATCGCCTCCTCGACCTCAGACTGCCACGAGGCGCGGCGGCGTGGGCCGCCTCCTGCGCACACAGGCTCCGTCAGGCGGGGATGACGACGTTCAGCGGCTCCTCGCCGGCCAGCATCCGCTCGATCTGCCGGCGCACCAGGCGCGCGATGCGCGGCCGCATCGCCGACGACGCACCGCCGACGTGCGGCGCGATCACGGCGCCGGGCGCCGACCACAGCGGGTGGTCGGCCGGCAGCGGCTCCGGGTCGGTGACATCCAGCGCCGCGCGCAGGCGGCCGCGCTGCAGATGGTCCACCAGGGCGTCGGTGTCGACGAGCGAGCCGCGCCCGACGTTGACCAGCAGCGCGCCGTCGGGCAGCGCCGACAGGAACGCGTCGTCGACGAACCCCCGTGTCGAATCCCCGCCCGGCAGCGACACGATGACGATCTCGGCCGACGGCAGCAGCTCGCCGAGCTCGTCGACGCCGTGGACCGAGACCCCGTCCTCGGTGCGGGCCCGCGACGCGACCGCCGTGACATCGACCTCGAAGCCGGCCAGGCGCGCCGCCACCGCCTTGCCGACGCCGCCGTAGCCGAGCAGCAGCACGCGGCGGTCGGCGAGGCTCTGCGTGAACTGCGCGGCCCAGCGGTGCTCGCCCTGGGCGCGCACGAAGTCCGGGATGCTCCGCTGCGCCGCGAGCGTGAGGGCGACGGCGAGCTCGGCGGTCGAGGCTTCGTGCACCGACGCCGCGTTCGCGAACGTGTGCCCGGGCGGAAGATGCTCCGCGATCCCCTCGTAGCCGATCGACTGACCCTGCACGAGGCGCGTGCGCACCCCGGCGAGGCGGGGCATGATGACCGCCACGCTCATGTACGGCGGGACGACGATGTCGATCTCGGCGCGCGGCGCGGGCCCGTCCATGCCCCACGCGATGACCTCGACGCCGTCCGGCAGCGGCTGCAGATCCGCCGCCAGCTCCTCGTTCGGAACGGACACGACGAGGGGACGGATGCCGGTGCTCACCCGCTCCACGCTACCCGCGCCCCGTGGACGCCGGGCCGAAGCGCGGGAGCGATGAGCCGGAGCGGCTCCTCGCCGACGCACCATTCCGGCGCGCTCCCCGCGTCAGGTCCGTGCTCCCCGCTACGCTCGGCCCGACAGCACCCGACGCGCTCGCAGGAGGCCGACATGCAGGTTCCCGAGATCAACTACTGGGCCGTGATCCTGGCCACCCTCTCGACGATGATCGTCGGCACGATCTGGTACACCCCCAAGGTGTTCGGCACGAAGTGGGCCCAGCTCGCGGGCGTCGACATGAACCGGTCGGGCGCGACGGCGGTCATCCCGATCGTCGTGACGGTCTTCGTGAGCTTCATCTCGGCATGGGTCCTCGCCGGTGCGACCACCATCGCGTGGCACTTCTACGAGGGCAGCTACCTGTGGGCCGCGGTCCTCACGGGGATCATCCTGTGGGCGGGCTTCACCGCCGCGCGATTCATCACCCACGACGCCTTCGAGGGACGCCCGACGAACCTGACGGTCATCAACATCGCGCACGAACTGGTCACGGTCGTCGTGATGGCGATCATCATCGGCGTGTGGCCGCCCGCGGGCACCGTCTGACGCACACCGCCTCGGCGGGCCGAGCAACGGGACGCTACGAGCAGGGGAACCAGTCGGCCGCACTGTTCGCGGCGCGGCGGTAGTCGGCGAAGCGGCCGCGCACGGTCGCGATCGCATCGGCGAGCGGGAAGATCTCGCGCTGCACGAGGTACGCCTCGTCGATCGCCGAGACCGGATGCCACCACACGCCCTCGGCGGTGATGGTCACCTCGGGGATGAGCGAATCGACGGGCAGTTCGATCCCGTCCTCGGCGACGCCCTGACGCGCGACCGCGCGGATGACGCGGTTCTCGTCGCGGATTCCCAGCTCGGCCAGGAAGTCCTTGAACGGCTCCACCTGATGCGTCAGCTCGGCCGGCAGCGTCGCGGCGACCTTCACGTCGAACCCTTCGTCGAGGGCGAGGCGGATGCCGGCCACCGCGCGCTCCCAGGCTCCGTGGCCGCGATGGGAGTCGTGCTGCTCGGGGGTAGGCGAGTCGAGGCTGATCTGCAGGGTGAGGCGATCCCGGTCCATGCGGCGGAGTCGTTCGAGCCGCGCGCCGCGGAACAGCATCCCGTTGGTCAGCAGCGTCGTCGGCAGCCGCTCGGTGCACGATGAGACGAGCTCGTCGATGTCGTTCAGCAGGAACGGCTCTCCGCCCGTGAGGATCAGGTGCTCGACGCCGGCCGGCACCGCCTCGCCGGCGAGGCGCGCGACGTTCTCGGCGCCGAGGGCGCGGCGGGCCGTCTGCGGCGACGAGCTCACGCAGCAGTAGTCGCAGTGCAGGTTGCAGTCGAAGTTGGCGTACATCCACAGACGATGGCCGGGCAGCTGCTCGGGAGCGAGGTCGGCGAGCGGATCCCGCCCCCGGCCGTGCCGCACGACCACCGAGCCGGGCCGCACCTCCACGAGCTCGTTCCCGCTGGCACGGCACCACGCCGCGATCAGATCCGCGTTCGTCGCGACCTCGTCCGGATCGGCCGCTCCCCGCGCCACGTCCAGACTCACCGTCTCGCCGACGGGCGTCTGCGCCAGCCGTTCGATGAGGTCCAGGACGAGGGCGTGGTTCACCATCGGTCAGGGATCCCCTGCTCCTCGACCGCCGAGAACAGTCCCCGGTACCCCTCGAGGTTCGGCGGAACCCACGCGCGCAGACCCTCGAGCTCGAGGATCTCGCGGTGGCGCGGGTCGTCCCAGTCCATCGCGTAGAGATTGCGCAGCCACGCGTCGGCGTCGGCCTGCGAAAGCGACGGCATCGCGGTGAAGGCGCAGTGGCTGTACTCGGGCGACGTCCAGAACGCCTCGATCGCACCCGCCATCACATCGCCGCGCGCGATCGCCTCCCACGTGTTGATGCCGATGGCGGCGGCATCCGCCCGGTCGTCGAGCACGGCACGGAGCGCGTCGAGCTCGCTGCGGCCGGTGTCGCCGTGCTTGCCCACGTCGCTGTCGATGCGGAGCAGCTCGACCGAGCCGTTGCCGAGACCCGCCTCGTGCAGGAACTGCACCGGCAGGATCGCCGCCTGCGCGGAGTCGCGCGACCCGAGGGCCAGCCGGCGCCCCTTCAGCGCCTCGATCCCGGCGAAGCCGCTGCCGGCGCGGGCGACGAACACCGTGCGGAACACCAGGTCGGTGTCGCGCGACGCGAGTGCGCGGCACGCGCCGCCGGTCTGCTTCACGGTGCGGACGTAGGCGAGGTTCGTGTTCCACGCCAGGTCGACGTGGCCGGCGACGAGCCCGTCGACGAGCCGCCCGTAGTTCAGGTACAGCACGACATCGATCGGGGTGTCGGTGTCGGCGAAGTAGTCGCGCATCCCCTCCCAGATCGTCACGACGTTCGGCGTGTACGCGACCGCGCCGATGACGAGCGTGCGGGTCACGCCGCCGCCTCCTCGGCGCCGGACGTGTCGGTCTCGGCGGGCGGGTCGAACAGCGGGCGCCCCGTGATGGCCCGTCCGTAGAACTCGTACAGCGCGTCCGCGGTCGGCGCCATGACGTGTCCGGCCCGCGCATCGCGGAAGTAGCGCTCCAGTTGCAGGTGCTGCGAGAACGCCGCTCCGCCGCACACGCGCATCGCGGCATCCGTGATCCGCAGCGCCGCGTCGTTGCACGCGGCCTTGCTGCCGAGCACGAACAGCGCCGTGTCGTCCTGCGGATCGGCCACGCGCGCCGCCGCCTTCTCGAGGTACGCCGACGCGGACTCGAGCTCGATCGACATCTTCGCCAGCTGGGCGCGGATCGTCGGCAGCGCCGACAGGGTCTGGTCGAGATGCTGCAGCCGGGCGCCCGTCGTGTGCTTGAGGGCGGCGGCGACCGACGCGCGGCTGAGTCCGAGCGACACCGAGGCGTTGCCGAGGTTGAACCACGGCAGCACCACCCCCAGCATGAGGTCGGCGCCCGCGCCGCTGTCGCCGAGCCGCATGCCGTCGTCCAGCGCGACGTCGAACATCATCGGGGTCGACGCATTGCCCCGGAAGCCCAGCCCGGTGAAGCCGCCCGAGATCTCGGCGCCCTCGGTGCCGGAGCGGATGCTGTACAGATCGACGCCGGACCCGTCGGCCGTCTGCGTCCCCATGACGTAGACCTCGGCGTGGCCGGCCGAGGTCACCCAGCTCTTCTTCGCGCTCACCCGCAGCGTGCCGCCCTCGAGCCGCGGGCGCGAGACCGGCGCCCAGAAGTGCGACCGGGAACCCGCCTCCGAGAACGCCAGCGTGCCGAGGGCCCGCCCGGTCGCCATGTCGGCGAGCAGCTCCGGGTCGCCCGACGGCGCCGCCGCCGCCAGGGGGGCGCATGCCGCGAAGTGCATGAGCGTGATCATGGCCGTCGACCCGCAGGCTCCGGCGATCGCGTCCAGCACCGTGATCATGTCCTGCGGACCGCCGCCGAGCCCTCCCACGTCGGGTGGCAGGGTCAGTCCCATCAGCCCGGATTCGCGCAGCGCCGCGATGGCCTCCTCGGGGAACCTCGCGTCGCGATCGACGGCGACGGCGTGCTCGGCGGCGACGGAGATGACGGGCTCCAGACGGTCTTGCAGTTCCATGACAGCGGCCTTTCCGGTCGGACGGGAAGAGATCGACTACGGGTGTTCGGGGTCTTCGGATTCCGCGGGGCGACGAGGGGCGCCGACGGCGAGCAGGCCGATGCCGAGGCCGCCGCAGACCGCCATGAGCGAGGCGTCGCCGCCGAAGAACGCCCCGCCGGCGAGCGTCGCGACCTGGACGACGGCGGCGACCACCAGCAGGGCTCCCGCGACGATGACGAGGAAGCGCAGGTGCCGCCAGGCGGCGAGCATGGCGAGCACGCCCCCGATCAGCAGCACGAGGACGCCGGTCATGCCGCTGCGGATGAAGTTGAGCGTTCCCGGCAGGGCGAGCGCAGCGTAGCCGGCCGCGACGACGGCGCCGGCGCCGAGGGCGAGGGCGGCATGGTCGAGACGGCGGCCGAAGGCGTTCACGATGCCACCGCCAGAACGCGCGCCCACGGGCGGCGGGACTCGAGCCACAGCGGACGCAGCACGCCGTCGACGCCGAACCAGCGCCCGGCGGCGGTGGCGAACAGCGCCAGGTGCGCGAGGAGCATCAGATAGTAGGCCCAATGCCATTCGTGGGGCGCGTGAAGCACCGACAGCGTGATCGCCCCGGTCTGCGCGATGCCGATGAGCGCCCACAGGCGCGTGGCGAGCCCGATGAGCAGGAAGGCGCCGAGACCGCCCTCGACGGCCAGGATGATCCAGCCGAAGAACTCGATCCCCGGGAGGAACACCGTCTCGACGAACCACGAGTAGGGCGGGAAGACCGGATACTCCACGGCCTGGCTCGCCCAGAAGTACAGGCCGTTGTCACTGGCGCGCCCGAAGTCCAGCGGGCGCTTCCACGCGACGTTCTGGATCCACATCAGCGCGACGCCGATGCGGACGATCGCCATCATGGCCTGGGCGGACCGTGCGCGCAGCGGGTCGTGAGCGCCGTCCATACCCCGCCTCCTCGCGTCGTCGACTGGGCCCAGTCAACGACGGGACGCGCGCGAGGGCAAGAGCCCCTGGCTTACGAGGCTGTGACGGAACGCGTGGCGGAACGCGTCAGCGGGTGACGATCAGGCGGCGGCGCCGACGACGGCCTGGACCGCCGACGTGAAGAACCCGAGACCGTCCACGCCCGAGCGCATCGCGGCGGACGTGTCGGGACCGAAGCCCGGCTCGACCGCGTGCTCGGGGTGGGGCATGAGGCCCACGACGTTGCCGCGCTCGTTCGTGAGGCCGGCGATGTCGTCGAGCGAGCCGTTGGGGTTCACGCCCAGGTAGCGGAACGCCACGAGACCCTCGCCCTCGACGCGCTCGAGCGTCTCGACCGAGCAGATGTATCCGCCGTCGGCGTTCTTGAGCGGGATCACGATCTCCTGGCCCTGCTCGAACTCGCTCGTCCAGGCCGTCGACGCGTTCTCGACGCGCAGGCGCTGGTCGCGGCGGATGAACTGCTGGTGGGCGTTGCGGATCAGGCCGCCCGGCAGCAGGTGCGCCTCGACGAGCATCTGGAAGCCGTTGCAGATCCCCAGGATCGGCATGCCCTTGGCCGCGGCGTCCTTGACCTCGGCCATGATCGGCGCGTGCGCGGCGATCGCGCCCGCGCGCAGGTAGTCGCCGTAGCTGAAGCCGCCGGGGAGGACCAGCGCGTCGACGCCGTCGAGGTCGTGCGAGCCGTGCCACAGCGCGACGGGCTCGGCGCCCGCGACGCGGATCGCGCGCTGCGCGTCGACGTCGTCGAGCGAGCCGGGGAAGGTGATGACCCCGATGCGGACGGTCACTCGACCACCTCGATGCCCACGACGTCCTCGATGACCGAGTTCGAGAGCATGTCGTCCGCGATCTTCTTCGCGGCGGCCAGCACCTCGTCGGTGACCTCGCCGTCGACGGTGAGTTCGAAGCGCTTGCCGATGCGCACGGCCGAGAAGTCCTCGATCCCGAGGCGCCCGAGGGCTCCGACGACGGCCTTGCCCTGGGGGTCCAGGAGCTCGGCCTTGGGCATGACGTCGACGACGATGGTGGGCATTGCGCAAGCTCCGTGAGTCGCGGGCAGGGATCAACAAGATTCTAGGCGACCCGGATGCGGATGCCGACGGCGACTGTGATGCAACCGTGACGAAAGTCGTGGGAGCGCTCCCTTGACATTCGTGGGAGCGCTCCCGTAGCGTGTGCTCCACGGCCGTGAGAGCGCTCCCACGGGAGGGTTCACACGGACAGCGAGGTCGGGTCGGCTCGGCCTCGACCTGAAAGACTGACCTTCAATCACACAAAGGAGTGACCGTGCAATCACGCGCCATCCGGCGGGGCTTCGCAGCCGCCGCCGCCTTCTCCGCCACAGCCCTCGTCGTGACCGGATGCGCCGCAGCGACGACCGACGAAGGCTCGACCGGCGACGAGGAGATCACCCTCACCGTCGCGACGTTCAACGACTTCGGCTACACCGACGAGCTGCTCCAGCAGTACATGGACGAGAACCCGAACATCACCGTCGTCCACAACCGTGCGGCCGAGTCCGGCGACGCGCGCGCCAACTTCTTCCAGAAGCTCGGCAAGGGCGGCCTCGCCGACGTCGAGGCGGTCGAGATCGACTGGTTCGCCGAGGCGATGCAGTACTCCGACCTGCTCGCCGAGGCGCCCGACGACGTGAAGGGCCGCTGGCTCGACTGGAAGGAGGCCGCTGCCACCGACGGCGACGGCCGCCTGGTCGGCTTCGGCACCGACATCGGCCCGCAGGGCGTCTGCTACCGCTCCGACCTGTTCGAGGCGGCCGGCCTGGCGAGCGACCGCGAGGGCGTCGCCGCGCTGTTCGACGGCGACTGGGAGAACTTCCTCGACGTCGCCGACGAGTACCGCGAGGCGACCGGCAAGCCGATGATCGACTCGGCGAACTCCGTCCTCCAGGGCATCGTGAACCAGCTGGAGTACACCTACACCGAGCCGGACGGCACCGTCATCGCGACCACGAACCCCGATGTCGCCGACGCGTACAACCTCGTCGTCGAGCGGGCCGTCCCCAACTCGGCGTACTCCGGCCAGTGGTCGGACGACTGGTTCGCCTCGATGGCCAACGGCGAGTTCGCCGCGATGCTGTGCCCGGGCTGGATGCTCGGCGTCATCTCCGGCAGCGCCCCCGACGTCACGGGCTGGGACATCGCGGATGTCTTCCCCAACGGCGGCGGCAACTGGGGCGGGTCGTACCTGACCGTCCCGGCCGACGGCGAGAACGTCGAGGCCGCACTGGCCCTGGCTTCGTGGCTGACCGCGCCCGAGCAGCAGATGCAGGCGTTCGAGAACGCCGGCACCTTCCCGAGCCAGCTCGAGGCGCTCGAGAGCGACGAGCTCGCCGGCGCGACGAACGAGTACTTCAACGACGCTCCGACCGGTGAGATCCTCTCGAGCCGCGCCGCCGCCGTCACCGTCGCGCCCTACAAGGACGCGGACTACTTCAAGTACCACGACGCGCTCCAGAACGCGGTGAACCGTGTCTTCGACGGCCTCGAGGACCAGGAGACCTCCTGGAACACGTGGGTCGCCGAGGTCGAGGCCTTCTGATCCCCCGGGTGCGTGCGGGTCGTCCCGCGATCCGCACGCACCCCGGCCTCGCCTCTTCCCCCATCGAACCGACCGGAGTTCCCGTGACTGCGACCGAAACGCGATCGACGGCGTCACCGACGACGCCCACGCCCCCGAAGGACCGTCCCGTCCGCGTCCTCTCCTTCAGCCAGCGGATGAGCAAGTGGGACCTGAAGTTCTCGCCGTACCTCTACATCTCGCCGTTCTTCATCCTGTTCGCGATCGTCGGGCTCTTCCCGATCTTCTTCACGGCGGTCATCTCGTTCCAGGACTGGGACCTCGTCCGCAACGAGGGCGAGTTCATCGGGTTCGACCAGTACATCTGGATCCTGAACAACCCGCAGTTCTGGACCGCGCTGCGCAACACCTTCAGCATCTTCCTGCTCTCGAGCGTGCCGCAGCTGATCGCCGCGATCTTCATCGCAGCCCTGCTCGACCGCAACATCCGCGCCAAGACCTTCTGGCGCATGAGCGTGCTCATCCCGTTCGTGATGGCACCGGTCGCCGTCGCCCTGATCTTCAGCAACATGTTCGGCGACAACCACGGTCTCGTGAACAACGTCCTCGACAACTGGTTCGGCATCACCATCCCGTGGCACAAGGATCCGTTCTGGAGCCACGTCGCGATCGCGACGATGGTCAACTTCCGCTGGACCGGCTACAACACCCTTATCCTCCTCGCCGCCATGCAGGCGATCCCGCGCGACTACTACGAGGCGGCCACCGTCGACGGCGCCGGCGCCTTCCGCCAGTTCTTCAGCATCACGGTCCCGTCGCTGAAGGCCACCCTGATCTTCGTCATCATCACCTCGACGATCGGCGGCCTGCAGATCTTCGACGAGCCGCGCATGTACGACAACACCGGCGCCGGCGGACCCGCGCAGCAATGGCTGACGATCACGCTGTTCCTCTACAACATCGGCTGGCGCGAATGGAACTTCGGCCGCGCCGCGGCACTCGCCTGGATCCTCTTCCTCATCATCCTCGTCATCGGGCTGATCAACCTCCTGGTCACCCGCACCCTGGTGCGGGACGAGGGCGGCCGCAGTCCGAAGCCCCTCAAGAAGGGACGTGCGTCATGACCGCCCTCGACACCACCGCCGTCGTCACCGAGAACGCGCCGCGCAAGCGTCAGCGCACCGTCCGCATCCGCGGCCGCCGTGCCGGGTTCTGGGTCTATGGGGCCCTCGTGGTCGTGCTCATCGGCTCGGTCTTCCCCTTCTACTGGTCGTTCCTCATCGGCTCGGGCGACGCCTCGACGATCAACGACCCCAACATGTCGTGGTGGCCGGCGGGGAACTTCCTCGACAACGCCGCCGCCGTCGTGAGCGACCCGGCCGTGAACTTCTGGCGGGCGCTGTGGAACTCCATCTACAGCTCGGCGCTCATCGCCGCATCCGTCGTGGCGTTCTCGACGCTCGCGGGCTGGGCCTTCGCCAAGCTCCGCTTCCGCGGCTCCGGTCCTCTCCTGGTGTTCGTCGTGGCCACCATGGCCGTCCCGATGCAGCTCGGCGTCGTGCCGCTGTACATCCTGTTCGCCGACCTCGGCTGGACCGGCAGCATCGGCGCGATCATCGTCCCGGCGCTCGTGACCGCGTTCGGCGTGTTCTGGATGACCCAGTACCTGCGTCAGGCCGTTCCTGACGAGCTGATCGAGGCGGCGCGCGTCGACGGGGCGTCGTCGTTCCGGACCTTCCTGACCGTCGGCGTCGTCGCCGCCCGTCCCGCCGCCGCGATGCTCGGGCTGTTCACGTTCGTGACCGCCTGGAACAACTTCTTCTGGCCCTTCATCGTGCTCGACCGCCAGAACCCGACGCTGCCGGTGGCGCTGTCGCTCCTCCAGTCGAACTACTTCGTCGACTACTCGATCGTCCTCGCGGGAGTCCTCCTGTCGACGATCCCGCTGCTCATCCTGTTCGTCTTCACGGGCAAGCAGCTTGTGAGCGGAATCATGGCGGGAGCGGTCAAGGGATGAGCGAGACCACCACCCTCAGCACGACGAACCACCCCTCTCGAGAGGCCGCTCCCATGACCGCCACCGCCGCGCGAGCCTTCCCGTCCGAGTTCCTCTTCGGGGCCGCCACCGCCGCCTTCCAGATCGAGGGCGCCGCGAACGAGGACGGACGCACCGACTCCATCTGGGACGCGTTCTGCCGCGTGCCGGGAGCGGTCATCAACGCCGACAACGGCGACGTCGCGTGCGACCACTACCACCGCTACCGCGACGACGTGGCGCTGATGAAGGACATGGGTCTGCAGACCTACCGCTTCTCGACGTCGTGGTCGCGCGTGCGGCCGGACGGCGGGGCGCTGAACCCGGCGGGCGTCGACTTCTACAAGCGTCTGGTCGACGAGCTGCTGGGCGCCGGCATCCTGCCGTGGCTCACGCTCTATCACTGGGACCTGCCGCAGGCCCTGCAGGAGCGGGGCGGCTGGACCAACCGTGACACGGCAGACCTCTTCACCGAGTACGCCCTCGACATGCACGACGCCCTCGGCGACCGCGTGAACGTGTGGACGACGCTCAACGAGCCGTGGTGCTCGTCGTTCCTCAGCTACACCGCCGGCATCCACGCCCCCGGGCACTTCAGTGTGAAGGAGGGTGCGCTCGCCGCGCACCACCTGATGCTCGGGCACGGGCAGGCGGTGCGCGAGCTGCGGGCCCGCGACGAGTCGCTCAACCTCGGCATCACGCTGAACCTCACCGTCGCCGACCCCGTCGACGCCGACAGCCCCGACGACGTCGATGCCGCGCGCCGCATCGACGGTCAGTTCAACCGGTGGTTCCTCGACCCGATCTTCCGCGGCGAGTACCCCGCGGATGTGGTCGACGACATCCGCGCGATCGGCTCCGCCGGCGCCGAGGCGATGGACGCGCTCGCCGCCGCGACGCGTCCCGGCGACCTCGCGGCGATCTCGACCCCGTTCGACTCGCTCGGCGTGAACTACTACCACGGCGAACTCGTCGGAGCTACGGCTCCGCTCACGCCGCCCGACGGGGGCCAGGCGCCGACCGACCGTCAGACCGGTTCGCCCTTCCCGTCCTGGGAGCGCATCCACTGGCACGACCGCGGTCTGTCGCGCACCGCCATGCACTGGGAGGTGCAGCCCGAGGGCCTCACGCGCCTGCTCGAGCGCGTGTCGGACGACTACGCCGCACCGGCCGACGTCACCCTGTACGTCACCGAGAACGGCGCGGCCTACGACGACGAGGTCGTCGGCGTGGACGGCACCAAGCGCGTGCACGACGACGAGCGCCGCTCGTTCCTCCGCGCGCACCTGGGCGCGGTCCTCGACGCGATCGAGGCGGGCGTGGACGTGCGCGGATACTTCTACTGGTCGCTACTGGACAACTTCGAGTGGGCGTGGGGCTACGAGAAGCGGTTCGGCATCGTCCGCGTCGACTACGACACGCAGGAGCGCACGCTCAAGGACTCCGGCCGGGAGTACCGTCGCGTCATCGAGGCGCGCGCACTCGACGCCACCACGGACGCGCCCGTACGGTAGGCACAGAAAGGCAGGTCGCCATGAGCACGCAGGCGATGCGCGGAACGGTCACCATCGAGGAGGTCGCCGCTGCGGCGGGAGTCTCGAGGTCGACGGTGTCGCGCGTCGTCAACGGCTCGACGGCCGTCAGTCCCGAGGCGCTCGAGTCGGTGAACCGCGCGATCGCGGAGCTGAACTACGTGCCCAACCGGGCGGCGCGGTCGCTGGCGAGCCGGCAGACCCACGCCATCGCGCTGGTCGTGCCCGAGGACACCACACGGTTCTTCGGCGACCCGTTCTTCGCCGCGATCGTGTCGGGCATCAACTCCCGCATCAGCAAGTCCGACTACGTGCTCAACCTGTTCATCGCGAACGACGACCCCGGTGACAAGACGACCAGCTACCTGCGCAGCGGCGCCGTCGACGGCGCGATCGTCGTCTCGCACCACACCAGCGACACGTTCATCGACCGGATCGCGGCGGTCGTGCCGGTCGTCTACGGCGGCCGTCCCGTCCGCGAGCGCGAGCGCGACTACTACGTCGACGTCGACAACGCCCGCGGGGCGCGCGTGGCCACCGAGTTCCTCATCTCGCGCGGCCACACCCGCATCGGCACCATCACCGGACCCCTCGACATGCCCGCGGGCGTGGACCGGCTCGACGGGTTCCGGGCGGCGCTCGCCGATCACGGCCTCACCGCGGCCGCGGTCGAGGACGGCAACTTCACCGCCGCCGACGGGGCCGACGCCATGCGCCGCATCCTCGAGACCGGCGACGTGCCCGACGCGCTCTTCATCGCCAGCGACCTCATGGCGCGCGGTGCGATGAACGTGCTCGCCGGAGCGGGTCTGAAGGTGCCCGACGACGTCGCGATCATCGGCTTCGACGACTCGCCCGTCGCCACGAGCGTGACGCCGCCGCTGACCACGATGCGCCAGCCGTCGTTCGAGCAGGGCGAGGAGATGGCCGGCATCCTGCTCGACATCCTCGCCGGTCGCAGCCCGCGCCACGTGACGGTGCTGGACACGGAGCTGGTCGTCCGCGCGTCGGTCTAGCTCCCCTCGTCCCCCGCCGCCCCGCCCTCATCGCGGCGAGTCCACATCGTTTCGCCGAGTCGATACGTTCTGCGCCGTCGATGACGTATGCGGTCGGCGAGTGCATGTGCACTGGGCGGAACGGATGCGGCGGCTGCGCGGCATCCGAGGAAGGGAGAGGGCTACTGCGGGTCGCCGCCCATCGCGCCGACCGCGGGGATGGGGCCGCCGTCGTCGGCGCCGGTCCTGCGCCAGCGGGCGATGGCGTTGCCCAGGTGGTAGATCAGCAGCGCGGCCGCAGCGCCGATGACGATCGCGCCGAGCTGGAAGTCGCCCCACTGCATCGTGAACCCGGCGATCGCGATCACGAGCGCGACGGCGCCGGTGTACTGGTTGACCGGGCGTGAGAAGTCGACGCGGTTGTCGACCCAGATCTTGATGCCGATGATGCCGATGAGCCCGTACAGCGCGGTCGTCACCCCGCCGAGGACGCCCGGCGGGATGGAGTTGAACAGCGCCCCTATCTTCGGCGACAGGCTCAGCAGGATCGCAGTGGCCCCCGCGACCCAGTACGCCGCCGTCGAGTACACGCGCGTGGCCGCCATGACGCCGATGTTCTCGCCGTACGTCGTCGTGCCGGATCCGCCGAACATGCCGGCGAGGGTCGTCGCGGCGCCGTCGGCGATGAGGGCCCGCCCCGTCTGCCGGTTGACCGAGCGCGTGGTCATCGCGGCGACGCCGCGCACGTGGCCGACGTTCTCGGCGACGAGCACGAGCACGACCGGCAGGAACATCGCGATCACCGACCACGTGCCGGGCGAGGCGAAGTCGGCCACCCGGAACTCGGGCAGGCCGATCCACGCCGCCTCGTCCACGGCGCTGTAGTCGATCTCGCCCGCGATCGCCGCGACGACGTAGCCGACGAGCACGCCGAGGAAGATGGAGATGCGCCCGAGGAACCCGCGGAACAGCACGCTGAAGAGCACCACCGCGACGAGCGTGATCGTGGCCGTGAGCGGCTGCTGCTCGAAGTTCGTCCACGCCACCGGCGCCAGGTTGAACCCGATGAGCGCCACGATGGCCCCCGCGACCACCGGCGGCATGAGCCGGTCGATCCAGCCCATGCCGGCGAACTGGACGATGAATCCGACGGCGGCCAGCAGGATGCCGACCGCGGCGATGCCGGCGAGGGCCGACCCCATGCCCTGCGAGGCCGTCGCCGCCGTCACCGGGGCGATGAACGCGAACGACGACCCGAGGTAGCTCGGCAGCTTGTTGCGGGTGATCACCAGGAACAGCAGCGTCCCGACGCCCGAGAACAGCAGCGTCGTCGACACCGGGAAGCCGGTGAGCACCGGCACGAGGAACGTGGCGCCGAACATCGCGATGACGTGCTGCACGCCGACCGCGATCGTCGCGCCCCAGTTCAGCCGCTCGTCCGGGGCGACCACCTTGCCCGGTTCGACGGTGCGCCCGTTGCCGTGAAGGTTCCAGATGGGCATGGCGACTCCCTCGGATGCTTGTGACGCTGGTCACCCTAGCGCCGCCGATCCCGGCGACCGCGGCGACTGTCCGCGCACGCGTCGACTGCGCGGGCCCCCGGCATCCGTCATCGCTTCGTCACCGGTGCGCCGCGATCGGCGGGGGAGGATGGAAGACATGAAGCGAGGAACGATCGTCGGACTGGTGGTGGCGGGCGTCGTCGTCCTGGGCGTGGGAGTCGGCGCGGCCGTCGCCCTCGGGGGAGGGGCGGCCGGCGAAGCGGCCTCCGAGCCCACGACGACCGTTGCGGCGACGCCGACCGTCGTGGCCGAGCCGGAGCCCGAGCCGACCGAGACCGAGGCGGCGGAGCCGGCCGAGGACGACGCGAGCGAAGCGGATGCGGTCACCCCCGGCGCCTACGTCGAGTACAGCGAAGCCGCGCTCGCGTCGGCCGAGGGCACGCGCGTGCTGTTCTTCCACGCCACGTGGTGCCCGAAGTGCCGGTCGCTCGAAGCCAGCATCCTCGAAGAAGGGGTGCCCGACGGCGTCACGATCCTCAAGGTCGACTACGACTCGAACAACGCGCTGCGCCAGCGGTACGACGTGCGCCAGCAGACGACGGTCGTGGCCCTCGACGAAGACGGCGAGGCGACCGCGTCGTTCGTCGCCTACGACGATCCGTCGGTCGGCGCGGCACTGGCCGGTGTCGGCCTCGGCGGCTGATGCTCGCGCTCACCTTCGTCTCGTTCGCCGCCGGAGTCCTCACCGTCCTCGCGCCCTGCGTGCTGCCGCTGCTCCCGGTGATCGTCGGCGGCACGGCGGCCCGAGCGGACGCCGACGCGGGCGTCGCCGAGCGGCGCTGGTTCCGCCCGCTCGTGATCGCGGCGGCGCTCGCGGCATCCGTCGTCGCCTTCACGTTGCTGCTCAAGGCCACGAGCGCGCTGCTGGGCGTGCCGGCGTGGGTGTGGCAGACGGTCTCGGGCGTCATCGTCGCGGTGCTGGGCCTCACGATGCTCTTCCCCGGTCTGTGGGAGCGGGTCACCGTCGCCGCCGGCTGGCAGGCGGGCGGCGGACGTCTGCTCGACCGCGGCTACCGGCGCGGCGGGCTCACCGGCGACATCGCGCTGGGCGCCGCGCTCGGCCCCGCGTTCAGCAGCTGCTCGCCGACGTACGCGCTCATCGTCGCGACGGTGCTGCCGGCGACCTTCGCCGCCGGAGTCGTATACGTCTCGGCGTATGCGATCGGGCTCGCCCTGGCGCTGCTGGGGATCGCGCTCGCCGGAACGGCGCTCGTGCGGAAGCTCGGGTGGCTCGCCGACCCGCACGGGATCTTCCGCCGGGTCATGGGCGGGCTGCTCGTGGTCGTGGGCCTCGGCATCGCGCTGGGCTGGGACCGGGCGCTGCAGACGTGGATCCTCGACCAGGGCTGGTACGAGCCGATCGAGAACCTCGAGAAGATGCTGCTGGGTTGACACGGCGGGGCGGCGAGCGTACCGAACGGCGGGGATGCTGCCCGCCACGCCGGGCATCGCCGCTTCGCCGCGGCGTGTCGACGCGAATCCCCGCCGTTCGTGACGGCGTGGGGCGCCGGGTCAGCCGGTCAGCAGCCCGATGAGCTCGCGGTAGCGGGCGGCGGTGCGGTCGACGATCTCGGCGGGGAGCGCCGGCGGCGTGCCCTGCTTGTCCCAGTGCGCCGCCAGCCAGTCGCGCACGATCTGCTTGTCGAAGCTCGCCATGCGCTCCTTCGGCGTCCTGCCGGCGCGCCATGCCTCGGCGTCCCAGTAGCGCGACGAATCGCTCGTGAGCACCTCGTCGGCGAGGGTCATGACGCCGTCGGCGTCCAGCCCGAACTCGAACTTCGTGTCGGCGAGGATGAGCCCCTTCGCCTCGGCGATCGCGGCCGCGCGCGCGTAGATCTCGAGCGACAGGTCGCGCAGCTCGGTCGCGCGCTCCGCGCCGACCAGGCCGACCGACTGCTCGAACGTGATGTTCTCGTCGTGCTCGCCCATCGGCGCCTTGTAGGCGGGCGTGTAGATCGGCTCCGGCAGCCGGTCGCCGTCGGTGAGGCCCTCCGGCAGCGCGATGCCGCACACGGTCTGCGACTGCTGGTACTCCGCCCAGCCCGATCCGGTGAGATACCCGCGCACGACGCATTCGATCGGCTGCATGTCGAGCTTCTTCACGACCATCGCGCGCCCGGCGACCGCGGCCGGAGGCGTCGCGCCGGGCACGAGGTGGTTCGGGATCGGCCGTCCGCCGTCGGCGCCGGCGAGCTGATCGAACCACCAGAGGCTCAGCGTCGTCAGCAGCGCCCCCTTGTCGGTGATGCCGGGCTCGAGCACGTGGTCGAACGCGCTCACGCGGTCGCTCGCCACGACGAGCATCCCCTCGCCGTCCGCGCTCGGCTCGTAGAGGTCGCGCACCTTGCCCGAGTAGACGTGGCGCCAGCCGGGGAGATCGAGCGGGGACGAGGATGCTGCGGAGTCCGTCACCCGCCCATTATCGCTCCCACGCCGGCGCGTACGAGGGCTGGTAGACCGTCAGCGGCTCCATTCCGGGCACCTCGACCTCGATGCCGCGCCCGTACTCCTGCTCCCACACCTCTCCTGCGAAGCGCGCGCCGCGCGCGGCGAGGGCGGCCATCGTGGCATCCAGGTCGTCGCACGTGAGCGACACGACGTGGCGCTGGGCCACCGGCTCGTCGCGGCCGGGCCAGGTGCGCGGGTGGGCGCCGAGCTCGCTCGGACCGGTCGCGAAGATCAGCCAGCCCGGCGAGGTCTCGATGAACGACAGCTCCAGCACATCGCGGAAGAACGCGCGCGTCGCCGCCGGGTCGTCGCTGTACAGCAGGGTGTGGCTTCCGGTGATCATGGGCTCACGCTACGCCGGGCCACCGGCATCCGCCCCTGCGCGATCGGCCGGGGTCGGCCAGGATGGTCCCATGAGCCGCATCCGCATCCGCGACTTCCACGACGACGACCTCGACGAGGTCGTGCGACTGTGGGGGGAGTCCACACGCGACCCCGATGCCGTCGTGTACTCGCTCGCCGAGGTCATCGCGTCGTGCCACGAGGACCACGCGGTGGTCGCCGTGAACGACGACCGTCTCGTGGGCGTCATCGTCGGACGCGCCGCCCACGCGCAGGGATGGATCGTGTTCTTCTCCATCGCGCCCGAGGTGCCGGCCGAGCACGTCGGCGGGTCGCTGCTGGACGCCCTCGAGCGGCGCATGGCCCCTCTCGGCCTCGGCAAGCTGTCGGTCCTCGTCGCCGAGGACGACACGCCCCTGGTCGCCCTCACCGCGAACGGCTTCGAGCAGCGGCATCCGCTGCGCTACCTCGAGCGGCAGATGCCGGTGCAGCGCCGCGAGCTCGACCTGCTCAAGGAGGTGGGCGGCCGCATCCTGCCGCGTCACCTGTGGGAGAACGTCAGCGGCATGCGCGAAGAGAAGCGCCTGCTCGAAGAGCGCCTCGTGACGCCGCTGGCCGACCCCGACCTCGCCGACCGCTTCGGCGTCGTGCCGCCCAAGGCCGTCATGCTCTTCGGCCCGCCCGGAACCGGCAAGACGACCTTCGCCAAGGCCGTCGCGTCGCGGCTGGACTGGCCGTTCGTCGAGCTGTTCCCCTCGCGCCTCGCCGACGGCGGCGCCGGTCTCGCGGGCGCCCTGCGGCAGACGTTCGAGGTGATCGGCGACCTCGAGCACGCCGTCGTCTTCATCGACGAGGTCGAGGAGATCGCGTCGCGCCGCCGCGGCGACCCGCCGTCGCCGACGCAGGGCGTCACCAACGAGCTGCTCAAGCTCGTCGCCGAGTTCCGCGAGCACGAGGGGCGCCTGCTCATCTGCGCGACGAACTTCGTGCGCTCGCTCGACGCGGCGTTCCTGCGCCACGGCCGCTTCGACTACGTGCTGCCGATCGGCCTGCCGGATTCAGCTGCGCGCCGGGCGATCTGGACACGCTACGTTCCCGTCGACGTGGCGGAGCGGATCGACCTCGACGCGCTCGTCGCCGCGAGCGAGGGACTCACGCCCGCCGACATCGAGTACGCGTCGCGGCGCGCGTCTCAGGCGGCGCTCGCCGACGCGCTCGCCGACGACGGCTCGGCGGACGAGCTCACGACCGACCGCTACCTCGAGGCGCTCGGCGCGACGCGCGCGACCGTCTCGCCCGAGGCGATCAGCGACTTCCTCGAGGACATCGACTCGTTCGCGCGGCTGTAGCCCGCCGCCGGCGCGGCGCGTCAGTGCTCGACGACGCGCGCGGCGATGTCGGTGCGGTACTGCCCGCCCTCGAGCCCGATCCGGCTGAGCGCCCGGTACGCGCGTCCCCGCGCCTCGGCGAACGTCGTCCCGAGCCCGACGACGTTCAGCACGCGTCCGCCGGTCGCGACGAGTCCGTCGGCGGACTCGGCGGTGGCGGCGTGTGCGAGGTGGACGCCGTCGACGGCCGCCGCTTCCTCGAGCCCCGTGAGCGCGCGGCCCGTGAGCGGCTTCACCGGATACCCCTCGCTCGCGAGCACGACCGTCACCGCGACCGCCTCGGCGAATCCGGGCCGGTCGAAGTCCTCGAGATGACCGGATGCCGCCGCCAGCAGCAGCTCCGACAGCGGGTCGACCAGACGCGGCAGCACGACCTGCGTCTCGGGGTCGCCGAAGCGCGCGTTGAACTCGATGACCTTCACGCCCTGCTCGGTGAGGATGAGGCCGGCGTACAGCAGGCCGATGAAGGGCGTCCCCTCGGCATCCAGCCGGCGGATGACGGGCTCGGCGACGTCGCGCGTGACCAGATCCACGAACGCGTCCTCGCCCCCGAAGCGCTCGAGCAGCCACGGCAGCGGGGAGTACGCGCCCATGCCGCCGGT
Source organism: Microbacterium thalassium (assembly GCF_014208045.1). Classification (NCBI taxonomy): domain Bacteria; kingdom Bacillati; phylum Actinomycetota; class Actinomycetes; order Micrococcales; family Microbacteriaceae; genus Microbacterium; species Microbacterium thalassium. The sequence goes on along the minus strand of NZ_JACHML010000001.1, from coordinate 464,045 downwards.
GTTGGGGCCCGAGTCGCCGTCGCCGAGGCGCTTGAAGTCCTGCGCGGGGCTGAGCGGGAGCACCCGGTCGCCGTCGCTCAGGAAGAACAGCGACACCTCGGGGCCGTCGAGGAACTCCTCGACCAGCACCGAGCCGGTCGCCAGATACGTCTCGGCGTGGGCGATCGCGGCGGCGCGGTCGTCGGTGACGATGACGCCCTTGCCGGCGGCGAGCCCGTCGGCCTTGACCACGTGCGGCGCCCCGAGCTCGTCGAGCGCGGCCTCCACCTCGGAGCGGGTGTGGGCGCGCACCGCGCGGCCGGTGGGAACCCCGGCGGCCTCCATGATGCGCTTGGCGAACGCCTTCGAGCCCTCGAGCTGCGCCGCCGCCTTGCCGGGGCCGAACACGGGGATGCCGCGCTCGCGCAGCGCGTCGGCGACGCCGGCCACGAGCGGTGCCTCGGGGCCGATGACGACCAGGTCCACGGCCTGCGCGTTCGCGAAGCCGGTGACGGCGGCCGGATCGTTCGGATCGAGCTCGACGAGCGTCGCGTCGCGGGCGATGCCGGCGTTGCCGGGAGCCGCGAGGATCTCGTGCTCCGTCTCCTCCGAGCGGAGGGCCAGGATGATGGCGTGCTCGCGCGCGCCCGAGCCGAGGACCAGGATCTTCACCCTTTCAGCCTAGTCAGCGGAGCGCGTCGCGACAGGTGTGCACGAACGCAGGAAGAATCGTGCGACACGCGGTTCGTGCGGCGCAGATCGGGCGTTCGCCCTGAATTCGTGCACGCGGACTACCGTGGTCCCGTGCCCCGCAGGATCTCCACCGACGACGGACGCGTCGCCCTCGACGCGGTGCGCGCGGCATCCGCCGACGGAGCGACGCCGGCGCGCGCGGCGCACGCGACCGCCGTCCGCTACCTGCTCCAGCTGCTGGCCGAGAAGGCGCCGGGCCACAGCGTCGAGGTGCGCGTGCCGCCCTTCGGCGCCGTCCAGGTGATCGAGGGCCCCCGGCACACGCGCGGGACTCCGCCGAACGTCGTCGAGACCGACGCGGCGACGTGGATCGCGCTGGCGCTCGGGAACGAGGAATGGGCGGATGCCGCCGCCGCCGGCCGCATCGCCGCCAGCGGCACCCGCGCCGACGTGTCGCACCTGCTGCCGCTGCGCCCCTGAGACCCCGACCGGCGACAGGGCATCCCCGCGGTGGGAGAATCGGACCATGGCACGCGCAGCCGCCGCCGCGGACTCGCCCGACGAGGACGACCACATCGTCGACGATGAGGTCGTGTCGGTCGTCGTGCGCCGATCGCCCCGCTACGGGCGGTTCCTCGGGATCGGCATCGCCGGCGGTCTGATCGTCGCCGGCATCCTCACCGCGATCGAGGCGGTGACCGGGGACCCGGGCGGGCCGCTGACGACCGGGGCCTCGGGCTTCCTCCGCGTGTTCGGTGCGCTCGCGGCCGTGTGCGTGGGCGCCGGCCTGCTGATCATGGGCGTCCTCGCGATCGTGCTCGACCGCCTCGTGGGGCGCCGGACCCGGCCCGAGACCGCCGAGCGGGCCACCGTGCTCACCGACGACCTCGTCTCGCCGGTGAGCGACGACCCCCCGAAATGGGTCGGCGACCCGGACGTCGATCCCGACGCCCCCGCCGGACGGCCCGGCACGACGCCCGGGGGATAATGGACCGATGCCCGAAGCACCCGAGACCCCCGAGCGCCCGTCGACGCCGCCCGCGAACACGCGGGTCGAGACCGTCCGCGTCCGGCGCGCGCCGAAGATCTCGGTCTTCCTGCTGTCGGGTGCGGCCCTCGGCATCATCGCCGCGATGATCCTCACGTTCGCGTTCGGCGGCACCGGCGACGTCAGCCCCAACACGGGCCTGGAGTACTCCCCGTCGCAGGTCTTCGGCTTCCTCGCTCTCATCGGCATCGCCGTGGGCCTCGTCGTCGGCGGCGCTGTGGCGCTCGTGCTCGACCGCATCTCGCTGCGCCGCGCGCGCGAGGTCGCCGTCGATCACGAATCGGTGCATCCCGAGGACTGATCCGGCGCCCCGAGCGGCCGGGTCCTACGCCAGCTCGGCGATGATCGGATGGATCGCCGCGTCGAACGCGGCGACGTCGCCGCGCAGCCCGTCGGTGACCGCGACGGTGAGCGATCCGATCCACCACACGCCGCGCTGGGCGAGGGGCAGCACCTGAACGTTCAGCTCGAACGAGTGGGCGCGGCGGCCCACCTGCCGCTCATGCTCGGCGATCGCGCTCGCGTAGGCCCGGTACGCCGTTCCCGTGCCGGCGTCGTGGGCGTAGCGAGCGTGCGTGGACTGCGCGAAGGCGACCGCTTCGGCCGCCAGCGGCGCCATGGCGGCCTGCAGACGGTCGGCCCCCGTGATGGGCAGCGCCACGAGCGTCTCGAATCCGTCGACGAGCTCGAGGGGCACCGGCGACGGATGGGCCTGCGGCTCGACCGTCATGGCCCAGTACTCGCGCCACTGCCGCTCGAGGGTCTCCTGCTCGCGCTCGCCGCGCGAGACCTCGCGCCCGCGGATGCCGCGCAGCTGCGGCAGTTCGTCGGGGGAGCGGATGCCGAGCACCTGGCGCACGTAGAGCGCGACCAGCACCGGTTGGCTCGCATCCTCGCGGATCAGCCATTCGGGTGTCCCAGCCCCGCCCATGCGGCCATTGTAGGGGCGACCCGCCGCGATCGGGCCGCACTGCCGGGCTCGGCGGATTGCCAGGCGTGTCGCCGGTAGGCTGGAGGCGTGGGCTCCCCTTCTCGTGACGCCTCTGCGAACCCCTATGCCGAAGCCGGTGTCGATACGGCCGCCGGCGACCTCGCCGTCGAACTGATGAAGTCGGCCGTGCGCAAGACACACGGACCCGAGGTCCTCGGCGGTGTGGGCGGATTCGCCGGGCTCTTCGACGCCGGCGCACTGCGCGCGTACGACAAGCCGCTGCTGGCCTCCTCGACCGACGGCGTCGGGACGAAGGTCGCGATCGCGCAGGCGATCGACAAGCACGACACGATCGGCCAGGACCTGGTCGGCATGGTCGTCGACGACATCGTCGTGGTGGGCGCGAAGCCCCTCTTCATGACGGACTACATCGCGTGCGGCAAGGTCTTCCCCGAGCGCATCGCCGACATCGTCCGCGGCATCGCCGAGGGCTGCTCGGCCACCGGCACGGCCCTCGTCGGCGGCGAGACCGCCGAGCACCCCGGACTCCTCGGCATCAACGACTACGACGTCGCGGGCGCCGCGACCGGCGTCGTGGAGGCCTCGAAGGTCCTCGGCGCCGAACGCGTCCGGTCCGGCGACGTCGTGCTCGCGCTCGCCTCGAGCGGACCGCACTCGAACGGCTACTCGCTCATCCGCCACATCGTCGCAGGCTCCGGCATCGCCTACGGCGACAACGCCGCCGACCTCGGCGCGACGTGGGGCGAGGCGCTGCTCGAGCCCACGCGCCTGTACACCAGCCCGCTGCTGCGCCTCATCGCTCAGCTCGGCGACGGCGTGCACAGCCTCAGCCACGTCACCGGGGGCGGCATCGCCGCGAACCTCGCGCGCGTGCTGCCGCAGGGCACGTGGGTCGAGGTCGACCGGTCGACGTGGTCCCCCTCCCCGGTCTTCCGCGTCCTCGCGGACCTCGGCGGCCTCGACCTCGCGGCCACCGAGGGCACCTGGAACCTCGGCATCGGCTTCCTCGCGGTCGTCGCAGCCGACAAGGCGGCGGCCGCGGCATCCGCTCTCATCGAAGACGGCATCGCGACCTGGCAGGTCGGCGTCGTCTCAGACGGCACGCGTCCGGCCGGCGACTTCGAACAGGGCGCGAAGGGCGTGGACGGCGGAGCCGTGCGCCTGGTCGGCACGTACGCGGACGGAGCGAGCTAACACCCCATGTGCGGAATCGTCGGGATGGTCGGGCGCGGCCCGGTGAACCAGGAGATCTACGACTCGCTGCTGCTGCTGCAGCACCGCGGCCAGGACTCGACGGGCATCGCCACGGCCGAGCCGAGCGGCGTCTTCCATGTCCACAAGGCCAAGGGCCAGGTGCGAGAGGGCTTCCGCACGCGCGACATGCGTGCCCTGCTCGGCAACCTGGGTCTCGGCCACGTGCGCTACGCGACCAAGGGCACCGCCTCGAGCGAAGAGGAGGCGCAGCCCTTCTACGTCAACGCCCCGTACGGCATCGTGCTGGTCCACAACGGCAACCTCACGAACACGCGCGAGCTCACCGAGGAGCTCTTCACGAAGGACCGCCGGCACCTCAACACCAGCTCCGACACCGAGCTGCTGGTCAACATCCTCGCCAACGAGCTGCAGTCGGCGATCTCGGGCCTCGAGCTCGACCCCGCGCAGGTGTTCCAGGCCGTGACCCGCGTGCACGAGCGGGCCGAGGGCTCGTACGCCGCCATCGCCCTCATCGCCGGCTACGGCCTGCTGGCGTTCCGCGACCCGTACGGCATCCGTCCCCTCATCCTCGGGACGCGCAAGAATCCCGACGGCACCTACGAGTGGGTCGTCACGAGCGAGTCCCTCGTGCTCGAGAACGGCGAGTTCGAGGTCGTCCGCGACGTCGACCCGGGCGAAGCGGTCTTCATCGACCTCGACGGTCACCTGCACACGCAGCAGTGCGTCCCCGACCCGAAGCTCGTGCCGTGCTCGTTCGAGTACGTCTACCTCGCTCGCCCCGACTCGGTCATGAACGGCATCTCGGTCTACGAGGCGCGCCTGCGCATGGGCGACCGGCTCGCCGACACGATCGCGAAGTACACCCCGCGCGACAAGATCGACGTGGTCATGCCGATCCCGGACTCGTCGCGTCCGGCGGCGATGCAGGTGGCACGAAAGCTCGGCATCGAGTACCGCGAGGGCTTCTACAAGAACCGCTACGTGGGCCGGACGTTCATCATGCCCGGCCAGGCGGTGCGCAAGAAGAGCGTGCGCCAGAAGCTCAACGCGATGTCGAGCGAGTTCAAGGGCAAGAATGTGCTGCTCATCGACGACTCCATCGTGCGCGGCACGACGTCGAAGGAGATCATCCAGATGGCGCGGGATGCCGGCGCCACGAGCGTCACGTTCGCCTCGGCGGCGCCGCCCGTGCGGTACCCCCACGTGTACGGCATCAACATGCCGTCGCGGCACGAGCTCGTCGCCCACGGCCGCACGATCCCCGAGATCGCCGAGGAGCTGGGCGCCGACTACATGGTGTACCAGGAGGTCGAGGATCTGAAGGCCGCGATCCTCGAGGGCTCGGACGTCGAGGATCTCGACATGAGCTGCTTCGACGGCCGCTATGTCACCGGAACGGTCACCGAGGAGTACCTCTCCTGGGTGGAGGGCACGCAGGAGTCCTGACGCTCACAGCCCCTCGTGGAACTCCTCGATGAGGCTGTCGACGACCGCCTCCATCGCCGCGGTGTGATCCGATCCGGCAGCCTCTGCGCCCGCCACCGTCGCCCGCTGTCGCGTCGCCGACGTGCCGGAGGACGCGATCGCGGCGATGCGTTCGAGCTCGTCGCGGCATCCCAGGGCGTCGGCGTCCTCGCCGATGAGCTCGATGAGCTCCTCCATGAGAGGCGGGAACGGCTTGATCGTCCCCGCTCCGAAGTCGATCATGCCCTCGGAGACGCCGTAGCGCTGGGCGCGCCAGCGGTTCTCGCCCACGAGGAACCGCCCGTAGGTGCGCCATCGCTGATTCTGCGTGCGCAGGCGCCACAGCATCCGCAGGATCGCCTGCGTCGTCGCGGCGAGGGTGAGTGCGTCCTCCAGCCGCGGTGAGACGTCCATGATGCGCGTCTCGAGCGTGGGATAGGAGTGCGAGGGGCGGATGTCCCACCAGATCTTGGACGTGTTCTCGATGATGCCGAGATCGACCAGCACCGCGACGGAGCGCTGGTACTCCGCCCAGCTGGAGTAGTCGGGCGGAAGCCCCGTGCGCGGCAGGTTGTCGAACACGGACACGCGGTAGGACGCCATGCCGGTGTCCTCGCCCTGCCAGAACGGCGACGATGTCGACAGCGCCAGCAGGTGGGGGAGGAAGTAGGACATCTGGCGCATCAGGTCGATGCGCAGCGCGTCGTCGCCGATCCCGACGTGAACGTGATTGCCGCAGATGAGGAGGCGCCGGGCGACACCGGCCAGGTCGCGCTCGAGGCCGTCGTAGCGGTCTTTGCGGGTGTGGTGCTCGCGCTTCCAGTCGGCGAACGGATGGCACGCGGCGGCGATCGGCGACAGGCCGTGGCGCGCGGCGTGCTCCGACACGGTGGCGCGAAGGCGCTTCAGATCCTCGCGGGCCTCGGCGATGTCGCCGCACACGCGCGTGCCGATCTCGACCTGGCACTGCTTGAACTCGGGGCTGACCTGGTCCTGAAGAGCGGCCTGCAGGCCCTCCAGGTACCCCTCGGGGGCGACGGCCAGCGCGCGGGACTCCCGGTCGACGAGGAGGTACTCCTCCTCGATGCCGATGGTGAACTCGGGCTGATGCACGTGGTTCCTTCCGTCGGCCCCATCTCACCCGACGAACGTGCTCGGGGGCAAGGCCGAAGGGCCCGGCCGCGTGTCCCCGGACGGATCCGCGGGCGCCGATTCACAGGTGGTTCGCGACCTGCGGTGCTACCGTCGCGCCATGACGCTCGAAGCGGTGCGACCCGTCGATCAGGCCACGGCCCCGGGAGCCCTCGAGCGTGCGGTGCGCGCCGAGATCGTCGAGGCCGAAGACCCCGAACGCCGTGTTCGCCGGACCATGCGCCGCATGCGCGCGTGGGTGGCGGAGCATCCCCGGCTCGAGTTCGCGTACCGCGCCGGCGTCGGAGCCGTCGGAACCGCCATGGTCGTCGGCGGACTCATCCTCGTGCCGCTGCCCGGGCCGGGCTGGCTGATCGTGTTCCTGGGGCTGGCCGTGATGGGCACGGAGTTCCACTGGGCGCGCCGCGTCGCGGCATGGCTCAAGAGCCTGCTCGACCGGTTCTGGGTGTGGTGGCGCGCCCGGCGCACACGAAAAGCCGCCGCGAAGGCGGCGGCTGATCAGGTGAGGATGTCGGGAGGGCGCTAGGCCCTTTCCAGTTCGTCCTCGTCTTCGTCGTCGTACTGGTCGGCCCACTTGTCGACGTATTCCTCGTCGTTGTGGTGACCGAGCTCACGCTCCAGCGCCGCGTAGTTGACGCTGTACGTGTCGTACTTCAGTTCACGGGCGATCTTGGTGTGCTTCGCCTTCTGACGGCCACGCCCCATGCGAGACCCCCTCATTTCACCAATCGCGGGCTGTGCGCGGGCTTTCCGCTGCTGACACCCGGGCATTCACGAATCCGGTATCGCACCGGCAAGAGTAGCATTCAGGATACCACGGTGCTTCGGCGCCCCGGCGGTGCCGCGATCGACCCCCGTGGCGATGATGCGGGAGGGCGAGGACACATGGCGGACGAGGCATACGGTGTCGATCAGGTCGACGCGGACGACGCCACCACCCGGGGCGCGGTGGTCGCGGGCGTCGTCCCCGGTCAGTCGGCACGGGTCCTCAAAGAGGCGGTGCGCTACGCGCGGCTCCTCGGCGCCCCGCTGCTGGTCGTCCACGTCGACGTGACGCGCTTCGTCACGTACGAGGACCCGGACGGCTATGTGCACTCCGCCCCCATCGACGTCAACATCGCCTCGGGCGAGAGCGATCTCGCCGAGGTGCGCGAGGCCGCGGACGAGCTTCTTCACGGCACCGAACTGACCTGGAGCATCCGTCAGCTCGTCGGCGACCCCGCCCTGGCGCTGAAGCATCTCGGCGAGAAGATCGACGCGAAGCTGTTCGTCCTCGGCACGCGCAAGCACGGCTTCGGCGAGTCTCTGCGCGAGTTCTTCACCGGCTCCGTCGCGGCGCGGCTGGCCCATCGCCAGCATCGGCCGATCCTCGTCATCCCGCTGGGCGAGCCCGTGCCGGACGACGAGGACCCCTGGTCGGGCTGACTCAGCCGCGCAGCGCGCGCGTGACGTCGCGGGCGATGCGGTCGAGGTCGCCGACGAGCTCGTCGACCATGGTGTCGGCCAGCTGCCCGCCCTGCGACACGAACGTGCGCAGGTCGCTGCGAACGCGCACGCGGAAGTCGTTGACCGCCGCGTCCGCGCGATGCAGCTGCTCGCGGCTGCGCACGCGCGGGTCGTCGCCCGGCTCCTCGCGGGGCGCGTCCGCGCGCTCCTGGCGCGTCGCCGACGCGAGGTCGGCGCGCAGGCTCTTCATCGCCTCGCGCACGCTTCCGCGCACCTCGTCCGCGATGAGGCGCACCGAGTCGGCGAGCCCGTCCTCGATGTCCTCGAGCTCACCCGAGCGCGCCTCGACTTCGGCGCGGCCCGCTTCGGTGATCGCGTAGACGGTCTTGCGGCCGTCGACGGTCTTGGACACCAGTCCTTCCTCCTCGAGCTTGGCCAGCCGCGGGTAGACGGTGCCGGCGCTCGGGGTGTAGGTGCCGCCGGTGCGATCGGAGAGGGCCTGCATGATGTCGTAGCCGTGCCGCGGCCCCTCGTCGAGGAGGTTCAGCAGGTACAGCCGCAGGTCGCCGTGGGAGAAGACCGGGGCCATCATCGGTCCTCCCCTCCGGAGGCCGCCGACGACGCGTCGCCGGTGGCGGAGGCGGTGGGCTCGGCAGGACGCCGCAGCACGGTCAGGTCGCCCGAGACGGAGTTCAGCCGGACGTCGGCGAACGAGCCGCTGAGCTCGCCGGTGGAGCCGGCGTAGCTCGACATGGCGGAGGTCGAGCGGACCACGCCGTCGATCTGCAGGCGTCCGCTGACGCTGCGGGCGACGTAGTTGGCCGCGAGGCCCTCGTCCATGCGGATCGTGATGTCTCCGCCGACGGTGTTGACACCGACCGAGTGGACCGGACCGGTCGCATCGATGAGCACGGATCCGGAGACGGTGTCGGCGGTCGCCTTGCCGACCTCACCCGTGACGGCGACGTCGCCCGAGACGCTGTTGGCGTTGACGGCGCCGACCAGGCCGCGGGCCTGCACGTCGCCCGACACGGCGTTGGCGATGAGGTCGCCGGTGAGACCGTCGACGAGCACGTCGCCCGACACGGTGTTGACGCGGGCGTCGGTCGTCAGGCCCGAGACCAGGGCTCCGGCCGACACCACGCCGAGGTTCAGGGCGACCGACCGGGGGACCGCGACGCTGATCTCGGCCTTCGGGCCGCCGGCGCCGAAGTTGCGGAACACCTCGAGGAAGTTGTCCCAGCGCAGCTGGGGGTGGTCGATCTCGACGGCGTCACCGGTGACCTCGATGCGGAGGTCCTTGACCGTGACGCTGTGGACCTCGATCCGCGCGTCGGGTTCGTCGTGGGCGATGACGTCGATCTGGCCGCCGACGAGGCCCACCTTGAGGGTGCTGATGGTTTCGAGGTCGATCACCCGGGTCTCGCCCGGGTGGACGATCCACTTCTCGAGGGTCATGTCGTTCTCCTTGCGTGAGGGAAATCTGTTCGCGATATATCGCGTCTTCAGACTAACACGATATATCGCGAGTTGCCAGGGCCGATGCGGGAACTCCCCTTGACCTTGACGCGACGTCAACCTCTACCGTGAGTCAGGACGAAGGGAGGAACGCCATGGAATGGTCGATCCAGCAGGTCGCGCAGCTGACCGGCACGACGAGCCGGACGCTGCGCCACTACGACGACATCGGCCTCCTCCCGCCGGCGCGCATCGGCTCGAACGGCTATCGCCACTACGACGAGGCCGCCCTCGTCCGCCTGCAGCGCATCCTGCTGCTGCGCGAACTCGGGCTCGGGCTCGGCCAGATCGCCGAGATCGTCGACCGCGAGACCGACGAGCAGGCGGCGCTCGAGCATCACCTCGCGTGGCTCGGGCAGGAGCGCACGCGGCTGGAGCGCCGCATCGCCGCCGTGAAGACCACCATCGACGCGCTGAGAGGAGGTGAACGACTGATGGCAGAGAAGATGTTCGACGGATTCGACCACACGCAGTACAAGGACGAGGTCGAGCAGCGCTGGGGGAAGGACGCCTACGCCGACAGCGACCGCTGGTGGCGCGGCCAGAGCGCATCCGACAAAGACGCGTTCATGCAGCGCAGCGCTCAGCTGCAGCGCGACTGGATCGCCGTGGCCGAGAGCGGCGCCGCGCCCGACAGCGACGAGGCCCTCGCGGTCGCCGAGCACCACGTCGCGTGGCTGACCGGGATTCCGGGGACGCCCGCCGCGTCCGGCGATCCCGACATGCTGAAGGCCTACGTGACCGGACTCGGCGACATGTACGTCGCCGACCCGCGCTTCGCGGCGAACTACGCCACGAGTGCCGGCGGCACCCACGGCGCCGAGTTCGTACGCGACGCGCTCGCCGTCTACGCGGCCGAGCGGCTGTGACGCCGGACGAGGACGAAAGAGAGCGGATGCCGCAGGCCCCCCGGCCGCGGCATCCGCTTTCTGGTCTTTCGGGCGTCGGTCAGCGCCGGCTGCCGGTGATGACTCTGAACAGCAGCACGATGAGCGCGATGATGCCGGCGATCAGGGCGACCCACAGCAGCCAGCTGAGAGCCTCGCCGAGCCCTCCGACGATGGCGAGGACGACGGCGACGACGATGATGATGATCAGGGCGAGGTTCATGCGGATGTCTCCTTCTCTCGCCGGCGCGGGTTCGGCGCCGGATGCCTTGTGAGCACGGGGAACACTCTGGCACCGCACCCGGCTGCGGGCGGTGGGGCTTGACGCGCGTGATGCGCCGGTGCTACCGCCGCCGTCGCGCGACAGCCGGGCCGGCACGGGTCGAGTCGCCGGCGGCGGTGCCGGTACCGTGGCCCCCATGCCGCAGCCCGTCGACGCCCGCACGCTCGGGCTCGTCGTCGCCGGCGGCGCCGTGGGCGTGCTCGCGCGCGCCGCGATCGTCGCCCCCGTGATCCACACGCCCGCGGAGGTGTGGGTGACGTTCGCCGTCAACGTCGCGGGGTCGCTCATGCTGGGCGTCGTCGTGGGCTTCCTCGGCGACCGCAGCGCGTCGCTGCGCGCGTTCCTCGGCACCGGCGCCCTCGGCGGGTTCACCACCTACAGCGCGTTCGCGGTCGCCTCCGCCCAGCTGCTCACGACACCGTGGATCGGGCTGGCGCTGATGGCCGCGTCGCTCGTGGCGGGCGTCATCGCCGCCCTGATGGGGCTGTTCATCGGCCGACGGCTCGTCGACGCACCCGGCGAGGTCGAGCGCGCGGAGGACGCCGAGTGAACGTCCCGCAGCTGCTCCTGATCGCGCTCGCGGGCGGCGTCGGCGCGGGCCTGCGGTACAGCCTCGACCGGTGGCTGACGCGCGTCCCGGGCGCCTTCCCGCGCGGCATCCTCATCATCAACGTCTCGGGCTCGCTCGTGCTGGGGCTCCTCACGGGACTGGGCACCGCGGTGCTGCCGACCGGCGCGCTGGAGGTGATCGGCGTCGGCCTGCTGGGCGGCTACACGACGTTCAGCACGGTGTGCGTCGAGACGGTGCTGCTCGCGCAGCGGCGACGCCGCCGTGACGCCGTGCTGAACCTCTTCGGCACGGTCGCGCTCGCGGTCGTGGCCGCCGGCGTGGGCCTCTCGACCGGACTGTGGATCGCCGGTCTCGCGGACTGAGCTGTCCGCAGATCGCCCGCGGGCCGACCCCCGACGGCACCGTGAAATACTGAAGGCCCGATGCACGCGCGTTTTCGCGCCCGGGCACACACAGCACAAACCGACTCCCGAAGGCGTCCCGTGTCCAAACTCGCCGTCCTGAGCCTGAAGAACCGCGCGCTGATCGCGCTCGTGACGATCGTCGCCGCCGTGTTCGGCGGGATCGCGCTGAACAGCCTCAAGCAGGAACTGATCCCCTCGATCGAGTTCCCCGCGCTCATCGTGGTCTCCACCTACCCCGGCGCATCGCCCGAGGTCGTCAACACCGACGTCTCGACGCCGATCGAGGCGGCCATCCAGGCGGTCCCCGGGCTCGCGGGGTCGACCGCCACCAGCACGACCAACGCCTCGATCGTGCAGGCCGAATTCGACTACGGCACGAACCTGGGCACGGCCGAGCAGAAGATGACGCAGGCGATCAACCGCCTGGATCTGCCCGACGGCGTGGAGCCGACGGTGATCACGGCGAGCATCGACGACTTCCCGGTGATCCAGATCGCCGTCACCGGCTACGACGACGCCGACACGATCCAGGCGCAGCTCGAGTCCAGCGTGGTTCCCGAACTCGAGGACGTCGACGGCGTCAACGCGGCAGAGATCGTCGGCGGAATCGGCCAGCGCGTCACGATCACCCCCGACCAGGAGGCCCTCGCCGAGGCGGGGTACAGCCAGACCGCGATCACCGACGCCCTCGACCAGAACGGCGTGCTGTTCCCCGGCGGCAGCGTCACCGAGGACGACGAGACCCTCACGGTGCAGACCGGCGCCAAGGTGACCAGCGTCGACGAACTGGCCGACCTCCCGCTCGTTCCGACGGATGCCGCCCAGCTGGCGGCGGGGGCGACCACGATCGGCGACGTCGCGGACGTCGAGCTCGACAAGGACCCCGTCACCACCATCTCGCGCGTGAACGGCGAGCCGGCGCTGACGATCGCGGTCACCAAGCTCCCCGCGGCCAACACCGTCGACGTCTCCAACGGCGTCGCGGCGCTCCTGCCCGACCTCGAGGAGGGCCTCGGCGGCGCCGAGTTCACCATCGTGTTCGACCAGGCCCCGTACATCGAGCAGTCGATCGAGACGCTCGCGGTCGAGGGCATGCTCGGGCTCGCGTTCGCCGTGCTGGTGATCCTGCTGTTCCTGCTGTCGGTGCGCGCGACCCTCGTGACGGCGATCTCGATCCCGACGAGCGTGCTCATCACCTTCATCGGCATCCAGACCTTCGGCTACTCGCTCAACATCCTGACGCTCGGGGCTCTGACGATCTCGATCGGACGCGTCGTGGACGACTCGATCGTCGTGATCGAGAACATCAAGCGCCACTACGTGGGCGACGCCGACAAGATGAAGTCGGTCCTGCGCGGCGTCGGCGAGGTCGCCACCGCGATCTCGTCGTCGACCATCACCACCGTGGCGGTGTTCCTGCCGATCGCCTTCGTCAGCGACATCACCGGCGAGCTCTTCCGCCCGTTCGCGCTGACCGTCACGATCGCGATGCTCGCGTCGCTGCTGGTCGCGCTCACGATCGTCCCGGTGCTGGCGTACTGGTTCCTCAAGCCCGGCAAGCCCCTTCTGAACGAGGCGGGCGAGCAGGTCGACCCCGAGGACCCCGCGGCGCCGCCGTCGTTCCTGCAGAAGGGCTACCTGCCCGTGCTGCGCTGGACGCTGCGCCACTCGTGGATCACGCTCATCCTCGCGGTCCTGGTGCTGGCGGGAACCGTGGCCGCGGCGCCGTTCATGAAGACGAACTTCCTCGGCGACTCGGGGCAGAACACCTTCACGATGACCCAGGACATCGGCGCGGCGCCGAGCCTCGAGGCCGAGGAGGCCGCCGCCGAGCGCGTCGAGGAGGTCCTGCTGGACATCGACGGCATCGAGACCGTCCAGGCCTCGATCGGCACGAGCGGCTCCGCTCTCGCGGACGCCTTCTCGGGCGGCGGCAGCGGCATCACCTACTCGATCACGACCGCCGAGGACGTCGATCAGGTGGCCCTGCGCGACGAGGTCATCGCGGCCATGGCCGACCTCGACGACGCCGGTGAGATCACCGTGTCGGCCTCGGGCGGCGGCTTCGGGTCCAGCGACATCGAGATCGGCGTGACCGCGCCCGACTCGTCCACGCTGCAGGAGGCGACCGACGTCGTCGTCGAGACCGTCACCGGATCCGAGGGCGTCGCACAGGTCTCGAGCAACCTCTCCGCGTCGCTGCCGTACATCGCCGTCACCGTCGACCGCGAGGAGGCCGCGTCGCGCGGCCTGTCGGAGGTCGCGGTCGGAGCCCTGGTGTCGAACACGATGCGGCCCCAGTCCGTCGGCGCCGTCGAGATCGACGACACCGCGCTGACGGTGTACCTCGCGGCATCCGAGACGCCCGTGAGCCTCGACGAGCTGCGCGAGCTGACGATCCCGACCGCGACCGGCCCCGTCGAGCTGCAGGACGTGGCGACGGTCGAGGTCGCCGAGGGCCCCACGTCGATCACGACCGAGCGCGGACAGCGAACCGCGACCGTCGCGGTCACGCCTTCGACCGACGACCTCACGGCCGCCACCGCCGCCGTCGACGAGGCCCTCACCGACATCGACCTGCCCGAGGGCGCGCGCGCGAGCCTGGGAGGTGTCGTGTCGCAGCAGCAGGACGCGTTCTCGCAGCTGGGGCTCGCGCTGCTGGCGGCCATCCTCATCGTGTACGTCGTGATGGTCGCGACCTTCAAGTCGCTGCGCCAGCCGCTGCTGCTGCTGATCTCGGTGCCCTTCGCGGCGACCGGCGCGATCCTGCTGCAGATCGTCACCGGCGTCCCGCTCGGCGTCGCCTCGCTCATCGGCGTGCTGATGCTCATCGGCATCGTCGTGACGAATGCCATCGTCCTCGTGGACCTCGTGAACCAGTACCGCGAGAAGGGGCTGTCGGCCCACGACGCGACGATCGCCGGCGGCGCGCGCAGACTCCGCCCGATCCTCATGACGGCGCTCGCCACGATCTTCGCGCTCACGCCCATGGCCCTCGGGATCACCGGACACGGCGGGTTCATCTCGCAGCCGCTGGCGATCGTGGTCATCGGCGGACTGGTGTCCTCGACCGTGCTGACGCTCCTCGTGCTGCCGACGCTCTACAACCTCGTCGAGGGGGCGAAGGAGCGCCGGCAGGCTCGTCGCGCGGCGAAGGCCGGCACCGCGGACTCGCCGGAGCTCGAGGGCGCGACCGCCCAGGACGGCCCCGTCGAGGCGGATGGCGCCGAGCCCGTGTTCGAGACCCGTCGCGAGCGTCGCCTGGCGGCCGCGGCCGCCGCCACCGCCGCCGTGGGAACGGTCGCGGTCGCGACCGCGGAGGACGTCGAGGTGCCGACGATCGAGGAGGCGCCCGACATCGAGGTGCCCGCCGACCAGCCCGCTCCCGAGGGCGCCGCCGACGTCGTGGACGGAGGCGCGATCCCGGCGGCCGATGGGCCCGGTCCCGAGGCGGGCGACGACGACACCGACGCGGCGGAGGCGCCGGAGGACGAGCCCGCAGGCGACGCCGTCGACGGCGGCGACGCCGAGGGGGCGGATGCGGTCGAGACGCCCGCCGACGAGACCGACGAGTCTGGAATCGAAGCCGTCGAGGGCGGCGACGCCGGTGAGTCCGAGGCCGAAGCCGACGAGCCCGCCCCGCGCCGGCTGCCGGGCGCGGACAGGCTGACTCCCGGCACCTATGCCCCGAGCGCGTACACGCCGTCGAGTATGGAGCCGGAGCCGGACGAGGGCGCTGCTGTCGAAGGCGAATCCGAAACCGACGCGGATGCCGTCGGCGATGCCGATGCGGATGCCGATGGCAACGCCGACGACGTGTCCGAGCCCGCGGCGGATGCCGAGGTCGAGCAGGCCGAGGATGAGGGCGCGTCCGAGGACGAGGGCGCATCCGACGATGAGGGCGCGCGCGACGGCGAGAACGGCGAGGACGCCCCCGAAGGGGCCGGCGACGTCGCTCCCGGACCGGACGAGTCCGACGACGTCCCGGGTGACGACGAGGAGCGCTGAGCCGCGGCGTCAGGCCGCGAGACGTCGCGGCCGCTGCAGCCACGGCCGCAGCATGCGCGTCACGGCCGGGAGGACGAGGTACGTCATCAGCGGGGTGAGCAGGAGCGTCGAGATCAGCACGCGCACGACGAGCGGAAGCGCCTCGAACCCGGGGACGTAGCCGAGCAGCCACGACGCCAGCAGGTTCACCGGGAAGAACCCGAGCCAGATCGTCACCGCCTGCTTCCAGCGCGGTGGCGCGGCCGGAATGGGCTGCCGCACGGGCGATGTGGCGGTCTCATCCGAGCCCGGGCGCGTCTCGACGTCGAGGGCGAAGGGCGCGTCGAACCACCCCTCGATGCCGGTGCGCCGCTCGACCCTCACCTCGCGGGCGAACGCCCGCCCCGACTCGAGCCACCACGATCGCTGCGGCGATCCCTCCCAGGCCTCCAGAGTGGCGATGTCGCGGAAGCGGTACAGCATGTACCAGAGGTCGCTGGCCTCTCCGGCGCGGACCCAGCCCGAGCCGAGGAAGCCGTCGAAGCCCGAAGCGAGGTCGGTGCCGGCCTGCATCCAGCTCGTCGCCTCGACGGTGCGGGCCGGGTCGACGCGTCGCTCGATGGCGACGGTGATGGGATGCGGGGACTCGGGCTCTGCCATGCATCCATTGTCGGCGCTGCCGGGGTGAGGACCGCACGAGCGCCGGCGCCGTGGGTGGTGCGGTTGAACACGCCGATCCAGCACGCCACCGTGGCGAACGCGATGGCCTCGTACGCCGCGAGGTTGACCACTCCGGTGATCAGCGCCGTCATCCCGCCCGCGAGGACGGCCACGCCGACGCCGGTGACGGCACGGAACCGCCGCGCGACCCCGCGCATCCCGAGCGCCGAGACGACCAGTGCGAGGAACGACAGGGCCAGGCCCATGGCGGCGAGGTCGTGCATGGCGGGCGAGACGGGGATGGGCACCAGCCCCACCATCGTCATGTGCGCACCCGCCGACACGATCGAGGTGCGGATGCCGCGCGAGGCCCACACGCCGACCGACTCGGGCAGGTCGGCGCGCAGCAGCATCCCGTACATCGCCAGCAGCATCCCCGCGCCGATCACGGTCGTGTTGAACAGGCGTCCCGAGAAGTCGGCGTGGGTTCCCAGCTCGGAGAAATGCAGCCGCCACCAGAACGGGTCGCTCGTGGTGAGCACCGCCACGAGGACGCCGAAGGCCAGGCTGCTGATGGCGAGCGTGAACGAGCGGTGCGAGAGCGGGCGCCGCGTGCGCGTCGCGCGCTTCCGGGGCACGTCGACGGCGCGACGGGCGATGGCGGGCGGAACCTGGATGCTGATCGTCGACGTTGTCATCGTTGTTCCGCGGGGTCGACGGCTCGCTCCGCACGAGACCGTCCGGCACGGAATCCCGAAGCGAGCGTCGTCGACACCCGCAGGTTCCCCCCTTGCTGACGGCTCTGTGACGGCGCTCGTACCGGGAGCATCGTATCCTCGCCGGGCGACGCAGGCGATCTGCCGACTCTCAGGATCTGCCGATAATCTGGATCGTCGGCTCAGGACGCCGCGTCGTACGGGCGCGGAGATTTGTGAGTCCAGGGGGCCGATGGTGAGCGCCGATCGGCGCGCATGAACCATCACAGGAATGGCCCCCGGCCGACGGTTGTCCGGGCTGTCCGGGCGTGCGCTCGGACGCTGTTCTCGTGCCAGAGAACCCGAGAAGGACGCACCCGTGCCCAAGAACAAGAAGCCCGCGGGCGGCCGAGCCGCCAAGAACTTCGAGCCGCGCTACGCCGCGAAGACCTCCTATCAGGACCGCAAGCGCCGCCCCGGCGAATCGTCGGCGGGCAAGGCGGGCTCGAAGAGCCCGAACCATCGCGGCTATCGCGCCGAGCAGGCCGAGAGCGCTCCGAAGCGTCGCTGGAGCGCCCAGGAGAAGGCCGGCCGCGACGAGGCGCGCGCCATCCGCAGTCAGGACCGGGCGCGCCGCGACGACCGTGGCCGGTACGAGGATCGTCCGCGCCGGGATGACCGTGCCCGGTACGAGGACCGCCCGCGTCGCGACGACCGTCCGCGTCAGGACGAGCGCCGGTACGAGGATCGCGCGCGTCGCGACGACCGTCCGCGTCGCGATGAGCGTCCGCGGTACGAGGATCGTCCGCGCCGGGATGACCGTGGCCGCTACGAGGACCGCCCGCGCCGGGACGACCGTCCGCGTCAGGACGAGCGCCGGTACGAGGATCGCGCGCGTCGCGACGACCGTCCGCGTCGCGATGAGCGTCCGCGGTACGAGGATCGTCCGCGCCGGGACGACCGTGGCCGCTACGAGGATCGCGCTCGTCGCGATGAGCGTCCGCGCCGCGACGACCGCCCCCGCCGCGGCGACGGGCCGAGCCGCGCCGACTGGACCGCGAAGCCCGGCGCGACGCGCGCGCACGACGAGCACGTCGACGTCGTGCACGAGCGTCTGCAGGCCCGGGCGATCCAGGCCGACGAGGTCTCGGGCACGACGTTCGCCGACCTCGGGCTGGGACAGAACATCGTCCGCACGCTCGCGGACATGGGCGCCGAGACGCCGTTCCCGATCCAGGCGGCGACCGTCGGCCCGATCCTCGACGGCGCCGACGTGCTCGCCCGCGGCCGCACCGGCTCGGGCAAGACCATCGCGTTCGGCGCCCCGCTGGTGGAGTCGATCCTGCGCGCACAGGCCGGCAAGAAGCGCGAGTTCGGCCGCGCTCCCCGTGCCCTGATCCTCGCGCCCACCCGCGAGCTCGCACTCCAGATCGACCGCACGATCCAGCCGATCGCGCGCAGCGTCGGCCTGTTCACGACGCAGATCTACGGCGGCGTCCCGCAGGCGCGCCAGGTCGGCGCTCTGAAGAAGGGCGTGGACATCGTCATCGGCACCCCCGGCCGCATCGAGGATCTGCACGAGCAGGGCAAGCTCGACCTGTCCGAGATCCGCGTCGCGGTGCTCGACGAGGCCGACCACATGTGCGAGCTCGGATTCCTCGAGCCGGTGCAGCGGATCCTGCGCCTGACCGAGGACGGCAGCCAGAAGCTGCTGTTCTCGGCGACGCTCGACCGCGAGGTCGCGGCTCTCGTCGACGAGTTCCTCGTGGAGCCGGCCGTCTACGAGGTCGCCGGCGAGGACCAGGATTCCGGCACGATCGATCACCGCGTTCTCGTGATCGACCACCGTCAGAAGCCCGACATCCTCACCTCGCTCGTCGATCGCGAGGGCAAGACCCTCGTCTTCGCGCGGACGCGGGCGTACGCCGAGATGCTGTCGGAGCAGTTCGAGGATGCCGGCGTCCCGGCCCTCGCACTCCACGGCGACCTCAACCAGGCCAAGCGCACGCGCAACCTCGAGAAGCTCACGAGCGGAAAGGTGCGGGTGCTCGTTGCGACCGACGTCGCCGCACGCGGCATCCACGTCGACGACATCGACCTGGTCGTGCAGGCCGACGCGCCCGACGAGTACAAGACGTACCTGCATCGCTCCGGCCGGACCGGCCGTGCCGGTCGCGCCGGGACCGTCGTGACGCTCGTGACGCGCCAGCGCCGGCGCCGCATGGCCGAGCTGCTCGACCGCGCCGAGATCGACGCGCCGTTCGAGGATGCCGCGGTCGGCGACGACGTGCTCGAGGAGCTCAGCGGGCGTCAGGTCGACCCGACCGCGGGCTGAACCCCGCCCGGTGCCGTTCAGCGCCGGGCGGCATCCGCCTGCTCGGTGAGGGGAGCGAGCTTCGCCTCGTCCGCGCCGAGCCCGCGCAGCCGGTCGCGGACGGCTCGGGCGGCGCGGGCGTAGGGCTCGTCGCTGTCGTGCAGCAGCGAGCGCGTGTTGGCGGCGGCGAGCACCGAGGTCACCTCGAACGCGACCTGGGCCGGGTCGGTCATGTCGGGCAGCTCGGGCGCCGCGTGCGCCAGGGACGCCGCCAGGTACGACTCCCACGTGTCGAGGGCGGCCATCACGGCGTCTCGGACCGGGCCGGGCTTCGAGTCGAACTCGGCGGATGCCGCAGAGAAGAAGCATCCGCCCGCGAAGATGCGCCCGCGCGAGTAGTCGATCCAGCCGGTCACGAGCGCGACGACGCGGTCGAGTCCCCGTGGCGTGCGTTCGCGCACCGCGTCGATCACCTCTCGCGTGAACACCGCCTGCGCCGCGTCGATCACCGAGAGCTGCAGTCCCTGCTTCGACCCGAACAGCGTTGCTACGCCGCTCTTGCTCTGACCCGACGCTTCGGCGAGGCGGCCGATCGACAGGCCGTCGAGGCCCTCGACGCTGGCGAGGTCGAGCGCGTGGGAGAGGACCACCCGCCGGGTCTCGTCGCCGCGGGCGCGCCGTCCGTCGATCAGCTCTTGCGCCATGACGCCATTGTACGTACGATCGTTCGTATTAGAAAGGACGCACGATCGTTCGTACAGTTTGGAGTCATCATGAACGCCACCCTCCAGGCCGTGCGGGGCACGCTGGCCTCGGCATCGGCCGTGTCGCCGGCCTTCGCCGCGCAGCTGGCGCTTCCCCTCTTCATGCATGTCGGGCGGCGGATGCCGGTCCTCGATTCCGACGCGCCGACGATGCAGCGCGCGCGGCTCTGGGAGGCCGCGATCCCCGGCATCCGCGGCCGCGGTGCGCGGGTCCACGTGCACGAGTGGGGTGACGGCGCCGACGTGGTGCTGCTGGTGCACGGCTGGCAGGGCCGTGCGAGCCAGTTCGCCCCGCTCGTGCGGGAGCTCCTCGCCGAGCGGTTCCGCGTCGTCGCCGTCGACATGCCCGCCCACGGCGACGCGCCCGGTCGCGCGACCTCGCTCGTCGACTGGCTCGACGCGATCCGCGCGGTGCAGGCCCGTCACGGTGCCCTGCACGGTCTGGTCGGACACTCCCTCGGGGGTCTCGCGACGCTCGTCGCGGCGGCCGAGGGTGTGCAGGTCCGGCGCGTCGTGACCGCATCGGCGCCGGCCGACGCCGCGGCGGTGTTCGACGTGTTCGCGGACCGCCTGGGGATGGACGAGCAGGCGGATGCCGCGATGCGCGACCTGTTCGCCCGCCGGTACTTCCCGGGGCAGGACCCGATCGCCCGTCTGTCGGCCGTCGCCCACCCGCTGCGTTCGCCGGTGCGCACCCTCGTCGCCCACGACGCAGGCGACCGGGTGATCCCGCACAGCGAGGCGCTGCGCGTGCGGTCGGCGCTTCCCGGTGCCGCGGTGCTCGACACCGACGGCGGCTGGCACGCGCGCCTCGTGCGGTCGGACGCCTTCCTCGACGCGGCCGTCGCGCATCTGGTCGCGCCCGACGCGGTGGGGACGAAGGTCGTGCTCGACGAGGCGCCGACGGGGCGAGGCCGCTGAAGCGGTCGGCAGCGGGTTCGGGGTCATCGTCGACCGGCGCCCGCTTCCCGGGCCCGGTCAGTCCCGAGAGCGGTCCTCACGGTCGATGCGGGTCAGCGCGACCACCTGGCCGGGATCGGGCATGAGGGTCGTCCGGTGGAAGTCCGCGAGGAATCCCGGAGCGACCGCGTCCCAGTGCCGAGCGCCCGTGAGGGCCGTGTCGAGATACGACCGCGGGACGACTCCGGGGTCCTCCGGCGCGGCGCGGTAGCGCGCGCTGCCGACGAAGGCGACGACGTCGCGCTCGAACATGCGCCCGTCGGCATACGCCGAGACGTCCGCATGGACCGCGACCTCGTCGTAGCGGAGCTCGCGACGGCGCAGGCGAGCGAGCCTCGCATCGTCGACCGGAATGCAGATGCCGTTGACGCGTGACCCGGGCGCGGGCGGAAGATCGCAGAACCGCACGATCTCGGGTCGTTCGCCGGAGACGTCGCGGTACTCCTTGTCGGGCTCGGAGCCGTCGTTGGGGAACGCGACGGAGAAGGTGCGCTCGCGGTCACCGCACCATGCGGGAACGCAGTCTGCGGGGTCGATCCCCGGCAGCGTGGCGGCCAGGGATGCGGGGCTCAGCAGCGAGGCGTAGGCGAAGACGTACATCGGGGACTCCCGTCCCATCGTCCCACGCCCACGCCCACGCCCACGCCCACGCCCACGCGCTCGCCGGCGGCGGCCGCTGCGGACGCCGGTCAGAACAGCATCGCCGGCGCGCCACCGCCCGCCGCCCGTCCGCGCGATGTCGTGACGATGCGGGAGCGGGCGGCCTCCGAGGCCGATGACGGCCGCGCGCGGCGAGGCGCGTCGTCCTCCTCCCGTCCGTCGAGACCGTGCACGCGCAGGAGCGGCCGCACGCGCTTGGCGAGCCAGGAGCGGTACGCCTTCGAGGCGTTCGCCGCAGCGCCCGGGTACAGCCCGCGATACGACGAGACGAGCTCGGGCCGGTGGGTCTCGAGCCATTGGAAGAACCACTGTTTGGCGCCTGGCCGGAGGTGGAGCGGCCCGTAGACCACGCGGACCGCACCGGACTCCTTGATGCGCGTGAGGGCGTGGTCGATGTGCGGGATGGAGTCGGTCAGGTGCGGCATGATCGGCATCAGGAAAACCGTCACGCCGAACCCCGCTTCGGTCGCCGCGCGCACCGTCTCGAGTCGCGCGGCAGCGCTCGGCGTCCCCGGCTCGACGAGCTTCTGCAGGTCGTCGTCGAACACCGCGATCGACATCGCGAGTGAGACGTCGACGGCGGAGGCCGCATCCCGCAGCAGCGGCAGGTCGCGCCGGAGCAGCGTGCCCTTCGTGAGGACCGAGAAGGGCGTGCCCGACTCGGCCAGGGCGCCGACGATGCCCGGCATGAGACGGTATCGGCCCTCGGCGCGCTGGTACGGATCGGTGTTGGTGCCGAGGGCGACGTGCTCGCGCTGCCAGCTGCCGCGCGCGAGCTCCTTGCGCAGCACGTCCTCGATGTTCGTCTTGACGATGATCTGGGTGTCGAAGTCTCGCCCGGCGTCGAGTTCGAGGTACTCGTGGGTTCCCCGGGCGAAACAGTAAGAACACGAATGAGTGCATCCCCGGTACGGGTTAATCGTCCAGTCGAAGGGCATCGCGGACGAGCCGGGCACGTGGTTCAGCGCGGACTTGCACAGGACCTCGTGGAACGTCACGTCGGCGAACTCGGGTGTGGTGACCGAGCGCACGAGGGCGTTGAGTTGCTCCAGGCCCGGGAGCGCGGCGGCATCCGTCGTCCCGAGCTGCTGTCCCTGCCAACGCATGCTCACAGTCGAACATAGAAACGAATGTTCGTCAACAGAAGGCGGCGCTCTATCGAACGCTCCGATCCGACACCCCGCCCCGGCCGGTCGCGATTCCGCGCCGGGCCGGGGACAATGGCCGTGTGACGGACCCCCGACCCGCCGCGAGCCCGACGACGCGCCGCGCAGCACGCGCGGACGCGCTGCTGGACGTGACCGCGTCGCCGGTCCGCCATGCGCGAGCCCGCCGTGCGTCGCGCATCGCCGCGGGGTTCGCCGCCTTCGTGGCGCTGACGCTCGTCGTCGGCACCGGCGCGGCCGTCGCGGCGGCGCTCACCGGCCCGGCGCTCGCCGCCGACGTGCGCCTGGGCGACGAAGCCGGGGACGAGCCGCTGCCGCTCCCCGAGGTCGTTCAGGCGATCCCCGTCCCCTCGATGACCGGCGAGGCCGCCACGGGCGACATCTGCGCGCTCGACGGGGTCGCAGACGCGCTCGCCGCCGGCGACGACGTGGCCGCGATCGAGCGCGCGGGCGGGGGAGAGGCGTTCCGCGCCGCCGTCGTCTCCGGAGGTGCGGCGTGCATCCGGCTGGATGACGCCGCGCGCCTGTGGGTCGTGGTGAACAAGCATCGTCCGTACGACCCGATCGACTACCGCCCGGCGTCGCTCGCCCTCCCGGGCGACGTCCGCAGTCTCGAGGGAGGAGCGCTGCGAGCGGATGCCGCGGCCGCCCTCGACGCGATGGTCGCCGAAGCCCGTGTGGACGGCGTCGGCGAGATCGCCCTGCAGAGCGGGTTCCGGTCGTACCAGACGCAGCAGGGCTCGTACGGGCGTCAGGTGTCGGCCCGCGGCGTCGACGGCGCGGATCTGGTCAGCGCGCGTCCCGGGTACAGCGAGCACCAGTCGGGGCTGGCCGCCGACGTCGTCGCGTGCGACGGATGGTGCGGAACGATCGACGACCTCGCCGCGACCGCGCAGGGGGACTGGATCGTCGACAACGCGTGGCGCTACGGCTGGATCGTGCGCTACGAGCAGGGGCGCACCGACGTCACCGGGTACGTGCCCGAGCCGTGGCACCTGCGCTACGTCGGGCCGCAGCTGGCTCAGGCGTACCATGACGGCGGCTGGACCACGCTCGAGGAGTTCTTCGGACTGCCCGCGGCACCCCACTACGACGGCTGACAGCAACCGTCCAGCCCGAAACTGAGTACCATGGTTCACGGGATTGAATGCCATCGCATTCTCCGCGAAGACTCGAGGATGAGAGGACGGCGCACATGGAGCGCGATATCTACGACGAGGACCACGAGGCGTTCCGCGACGTCGTCAAGGAGTTCATCAAGCGCTACGCCGGTGAGGACAAGCGCAAGCAGTGGGATGCCGACGGCGAGGTCGACCGTGCGACCATGCTCGCCGCGGGAGAGGCCGGCATCATCGGCCTGTCGGTGCCCGAGGAGTTCGGCGGCGCCGGCATGCTGCAGGACTACCGCTTCCGCTCGATCGTGCTCGAAGAGGTCATCGGCGCCGGCCAGGGCTCGCTCGCGGGCGCCCTCGGCATCCAGGACGACCTCGCCGTCCCGTACATCGCCCACATGGGCACGCAGGCGCAGAAGCAGAAGTGGCTCCCGGGCATGGCGACCGGCGAGATCCTCGGCGCCCTCGCGATGACAGAGCCCGGCACCGGGTCGGACCTGCGCGGCATCAAGACGACAGCCAAGAAGGTCGAGGGCGGCTACATCGTCAACGGCGCGAAGACGTTCATCTCGTCGGGCAAGACCGCCGACATGGTCGTGACCTTCGTCAAGACCGGCGAGGGCAACCGGCCCGACGCCTTCAGCCTCCTCATCCTCGAGGACGGCATGGAGGGCTTCGACCACGGCAAGAAGCTCGACAAGATGGGCTTCCACGGCTGGGACACCGCCGAGCTGTCGTTCAGTGACGTGTTCGTGCCCGAGGAGAACCTGATCGGCGGCAAGGAGGGCCTCGGCTTCATCCAGCTCATGATGAACCTGCCCCTCGAGCGCCTGTCGATCGGCGTCGCCGCCGCGGCCGCCGGTGAGGCCGCCTTCGCGTGGACCCGCGACTACACCCTGAGCCGCGAGGCGTTCGGCCAGCCGATCGCCGGCTTCCAGAACACGCGCTTCAAGCTCGCCGACATGGCCACGACCGTCGACGTCATGTGGGCCTACATCGACCGCGCGATGATGCTCTACAAGGACGCCAAGCTCACGGCCGAGGAGGCCGCGAAGGTCAAGTTCTGGGCGACCGACCGCGAGTGGGAGCTGCTCGACATGGGCGTCCAGCTGCACGGCGGCTACGGCTACATCACCGAGTACCCGATCGCCCGCGCGTTCCTCGACGCCCGCGTCCACCGCATCTACGGCGGCACGAACGAGATCATGCGCGACATCGTCAGCCGCGAGATCGTCAAGGGCAAGTAGCGCACGACACCGCGGATGCCGCGACGCGCGACCCGCAGGGGCCGCGGGTCGCGGCATCCGTCGTCTCGGCCCTCAGCCCAGTCCCCAGGGGAACAGGGCCCAGAAGATCGCCGCGGACGCCGCGACGAACGCGACGGTGAAGACCGTGTCCCGCGCACGCCACGGCACGAGGTGCCGCTCGGTGCGGTCCCGGTGCGCGCCGAAGGCGCGGGCGTCCATCGCGAGCGCCACGCGCTCCGCGTGCCGGATGGCGCCGGCGAGCAGCGGGATCACGTATCCGGACCACCGGGCGATCGCCGCGAACGGCCCGCGACCGCCGTGCGCGGCGCGCACGCGGTGCGCCTGCCGGATGACGTCGAGCTCGTGCCCGAAGCGCGGCACGAAGCGCAGCGCGGCCAGCGCCGTGTAGCCGATCCGGTACGGGACCCGCAGCTGCTGCACACTCGCGCGCACGAGGTCGGGGCCCGTCGTCGACAGTCCGACGATGAGGGCCAGCGAGGCGATCGCCGCGATGCGCAGACCGGTCGCCAGCCCCACCGCCAGCGCCCCGCCGTACATCGTCCAGCCGCCGAGCTGCCACACCACGATCGACTGGTCGACCCGCGAGGCATCCGTCCAGATGGAGAAGCCCAGGCCGATCACCACGGCCGCCAGCGGAACGGCGACCAGCACCGCGACGACCCGGCGGGTCACGCTCGCCCCGACGAGCACGACGGCGTAGCTCAGCGCGATGAACGCCAGCGGTGTCGCGAGGTCGCGCACCACCACCAGCAGCAGCATCGCCGGCAGTGGTGCCGCCAGCTTCGCGATGGGGCTCAGGCGGTGCAGGAACCGCACCGGCGACGCGGCGACGCGCTCGGCGTACGGGTCGATGCCCGAATGCGTCGCCTGCACCGACAGGACGGGTCCGCCGCCGGTCACGATCCCGCCTCCGCGCCGACCGGACCGGGCAGATCGGCGAGCCGCGCGATGCCCGCGAGCTCGGGGTGGCGGGCGAGGCCGCGCAGCGCTCGCCGCAGGGGCGGCGGACGCAGGCCCGCGCGTTCGACCAGCTCGTCGTCGGCGAACACCTCGGCCGTCGGCCCCGCGCGCAGCATCCGCCCCTCCGCGAGGACGACCGTGCGATCGGCGTGCTCGGTGACGAGCTGCATGTCGTGGGTCACGATGAGGATGGTCGTGCCGTCGGCGTTGAGGCGGCGCAGCAGCCCCAGCAGCTCGTCGGCGCGCGCACGGTCCTGACCGAAGGTCGGCTCGTCGAGGGCCAGCAGCGTCGCCCCCGCGACGAGCGCCGTGCCGACCGACAGCCGGCGCTTCTCGCCCCCCGAGAGCAGGAACGGATGCGTCTGGGCCCGCTCCTCGAGCCCGAAGCGGCCGAGCAGATCGGCGACGCGCTCCTGCACCTCCGGCTCGGGCACGCGGCGCAGCCGCAGGCCGTGGGCGAGCTCGTCGAACACCGTGTGCGAGACGAACTGGTGCTCGGGGTTCTGGAAGACGAATCCGATGCGCGAGGACAGCGTGCGGGCGTCGGCGCGGTGGACGTCGAGCCCGTCGACGACGACGGTGCCCCGGGGAGGGCGGCGGACGCCGGCGATCGCCTGCAGCAGGGTGGTCTTGCCGGCGCCGTTGGCTCCCACGATCGCGACGAACTCGCCGGCGTGCACGCTCAGGTCGATGGATTCGAGCACGCGTCGCCGCGAGCGGTCGACGGTGAGGCCGGTGACGCTGATGAGCGGGGCGTCATCGCGCTGACGCCCGTTCGGCGTCTCCGGCTCCGCCCGGGGCGCCGAATGGTCGGCCCGGGACCCCGTCGGCTCCGCCCGGGAGCCCGCGCGGTCACTCGTCGACGCGGGCGGCACCGGGTGCGGCGGCTGCTGCGCCTCGAGCGAGGCCCGCAGCTCCGCCGGCGTCAACGGCAGCGGGTCGAGACCGTAC
This sequence comes from Microbacterium thalassium, assembly GCF_014208045.1. Taxonomy (NCBI): domain Bacteria; kingdom Bacillati; phylum Actinomycetota; class Actinomycetes; order Micrococcales; family Microbacteriaceae; genus Microbacterium; species Microbacterium thalassium. The sequence continues at coordinate 436,936 of NZ_JACHML010000001.1, read as the reverse complement.
CCGGCGCGGCGCAGGCGCAGCGCCGCGAGCGCCGAGGTCGGCAGCCACACGCCCAGCGCGTGGAGTCGCTCGGCATCCGCGCGCAGCACCGCGTCGACCGTTCCGTCCTCGACGACGCGTCCGCTCGCGTCGAGGACGAGGACCCGGTCCACGAGCCCGATCGCGGCGTCCAGATTGTGCTCGACGAGCACGATGGCGCGGTCCGTCCCGGCGACCACGTCGGCCAGCGCCGCGTACACGTCCTCGATGCCGCGCGGATCGAGATTCGCCGTCGGCTCGTCGAGCACCAGGACGGGCGAGCCCATCGCCAGGGCGCACGCGATCGCGAGGCGCTGGCGCCCGCCGCCGGAGAGCCGGTCGGGGTTCTCGTCGCGCCGCTCCCACAGGCCGACGCGGCGCAGCGCGTCCTCGCTGCGGGCGAGTACGTCGGGCACCGGCAGCCGCAGGTTCTCTGGTCCGAACGCGACCTCGTCGAGGAGGGTGCCGGTCACCAGCTGCGCGTCGGGGTCCTGGAAGACCATCGCGACGTGCGTGCTGAGCTCGGCGACGGTCGTGGCCGAGGTGTCGCGGCCCGCGACCTCGACGGTGCCCGTGACCTCGGCCGGAATCGCGTGGGGGATCAGCCCGTTCAGCGCCAGGGTCAGCGTCGACTTGCCGCATCCGCTCGGTCCGAGGACGAGCACGACCTCGCCGGGCGAGAGGACGAACGAGACGGATGCCGGGAGCGGCCGTGACCGGCCCTCGTGGGTGATCGCGACGTCGTGCGCGCGGATCAGCGGCGCGTCGACCGGTGTCGCCGCCGTGGGAGAGTCGCGCTCGGGTGCGGCCACGAATCCACGGTAGCCGAAGCGCCGCGGCGCGGGACGAGCGTCCGGTGCGGCGCGGGCGTCACGCGCGCCGCGCGACCCCCGCGCGGCGCAGACCGGCGCCGATGCCGAGGCCCGCCGCCGTCCACAGGACCGGGCCGAGCAGGAACAGGGCGACGTAGACGATCTGCCCCCAGACCGGGAAGCGCGACACGTCCGCGGCGAACCAGATCGCGGCGGCGATGACGGCGCCGATGATGATCGCCGACAGGAAGAACCGCCACGGCTCCCACTTGCGATAGCGGCCGAGCGCCGCGATGCCCTCCTGCAGTCCGCCGATCAGCAGCGCGGTGCCGATGTACCGCGGAATCCACACCGGCACGAACGCGGCGCCGACGAGCGCCGCGATGAGGTGCGTGAGCAGCGCGACCCACGGCCGGCGCAGGAGTTCCTGCGCGATCACGCCGGGCAGGACATGGATGCCGAGCACGAGGCCGTAGAGCAGCGGCACGGCCGCCGAGACCACGCCGCCGAGGGCGCCGGCGCCGGCCTGGAGCGCACCCGTCGCGACCCCGATCGCCGCGCAGATGAGCAGAGTGCTCGTTGAGAAACGGGACCTTTGCGCCATGCGCTCAATGTTATCTTCGCCCGTCACAAGAAATTCACAATCGCCTATTTTCTGGACACATGCTGTGAGTTAGGTTTGCTTTCATTGTGCGTCCCCAGAACGCATTGTTGTTGCACATCCCCCGGCATGGAGGCCATACATGGGTCGAAATTCGGTACGTGCAGCCGCGGTCGTCACACTCGCCGCGCTGTTCGCCGGAACCGCTTCTGCCAGCTTCGGAGCTGCTCCCGAGGGGGTGAACACACCCATCCCCGTCGACGCAGCCGACGGTCACTACATCGTCGTCCTGAAGGACGCGCCGCTCGCCGGCTACGAGGGCGGCGAGGCGGGCATCGCGCCGACCAAGCCCGGAAAGGGCAAGCAGCTCGACGCGTCGTCGACGAACTCGAAGAAGTACATCGCGCACCTCAAGAACGAGCAGCGCAAGCTCGCCGATGACGTCGGCGCCGATGTGTCGGTCGGCTACCAGATCACCCTGAACGGCTTCAGCGCCGATCTGACCGGCGAGCAGGTGGCCGAACTCCGCGCCGACAAGAACGTGCTCGGCGTCTACGCGGACGAGATCCGCCACCCCGACGCCGTGCCGTCCACCGAGTTCCTCGGTCTCGGCGCCTTCCCCGACGGGACCGGCGGCGTGTGGGACGAGGTCGGCGGAACGGACGCGGCCGGTGAGGGCGTCGTCGTCGGTGTGATCGACACCGGCATCTCGGCCGAGAACCCCTCCTTCGCGGGCGACAAGCTCAAGAAGAAGGCCGGCTCGGAGCCCTACATCGACGGCACCGAGATCGTGTTCGACAAGGCCGACGGCGGCCAGTTCCGCTCCGAGCTGATCGTCGGGCAGAAGTGGAGGAAGACCGACTACTCCACGAAGATCATCGGCGCCCGCTACTTCTCCAGCGGCGCCGCAGCGGCCGGCTTCGACTTCTCGTACGACTTCCTGTCGCCGCTGGACGCCGACGGCCACGGCTCGCACACCGCGAGCACGGCGGCCGGCAACTTCGGCGTCGACGCGAGCGTCGAGGGGATCGACTTCGGTCAGATCTCCGGTGTCGCCCCGGCCGCCAAGGTCGCCGCGTACAAGGCGTGCTACGTCGGACCCGACGTGTTCTCGACGGCCGACGACATCTGCGCGCTCAGCGACCTGCTGAACGCGATCGACCAGGCGGTCGCCGACGGCGTCGACGTGATCAACTACTCGATCGGCGGCGGCTCGGCCACGACTGTGCTCGGTCCGGACGACATCTCGTTCTTCTACGCGGCCCTCGCGGGCGTGTTCGTCTCGACGAGTGCGGGCAACTCCGGCCCGGACTACGCCACGGCCGACCACGCATCGCCGTGGTACATGACGGTCGCGGCCTCGACGATCCCCACCTACGAGGGAACCGTCGAGTGGAACGACGAGAAGGCCGCCGGCGCGTCGGTGACGGTGCCGTTCGGCGAGTCGATCACCGCTGACGCGGTCTACGCCGGTGACATCCCCGCCGCCGGCGCCGATGAGACCGAGGCCGCGATGTGCTTCGAAGGCACCATCGACCCGGCCCAGGCCGCGGGCAAGATCGTGGTCTGCGACCGCGGCGTCATCGCCCGTGTGGCGAAGTCGGCGACCGTCGAGGCGGCGGGCGGCATCGGCATGGTGCTCGTGAACGTCACGCCGGGTTCGCTCGACAACGACTTCCACTCGGTGCCGACGGTGCACATCGCCGACACGTACCGCGATGCGCTCCTCGGCTACGTCGCCGGCAACCCGGATGCGGTGCTCACGCTGGTCGGCGAGAACACCACGGGTGTCGTGACGCCCACGCCGCAGATCGCGGGCTTCTCGAGCCGCGGCCCGATGCTCGCCGACGGCAGCGATGTCATCAAGCCCGATGTCACCGCCCCCGGCGTCGCGATCCTCGCGGCCGAGCACGACACGAAGAGCAACAAGGCGACGTGGGGCTTCAAGTCCGGCACCTCGATGTCGTCGCCGCATGTCGCCGGCCTCGGCGCGCTCTACCTCGGTGAGCGTCCGCTGGCGTCGCCGAGCGAGGTCAAGTCCGCGCTCATGACGACGGCGTACAACTCGGTGAACGCAGACGGTTCGGAGAACACCGATCCGTTCGCGCAGGGCGCCGGCCACGTCGACCCCACGAAGTACTTCGAGCCGGGTCTGCTGTACCTGAGCGCGGGTTACGACTGGGCGCAGTACCTGCAGGGTCTCGGCCTGGCGGACTTCGGCGTGGAGCCGATCGACGCCAGCGACCTGAACCTGGCCTCCATCGGCATCGGTGCACTCGCCGGCCCGCAGACGGTCACGCGCACCGTGACCGCGACGCAGGCGGGGACGTTCACCGCTGCGGTGGATCTGCCCGGCATCGACGCGGTCGTGGAGCCCAGCACGCTGGAGTTCGCCGCCGCGGGCGAGTCGAAGTCGTTCACGATCAGCTTCGAGAACGACACGGCCGCGGTCGAGGCCTGGAGCACCGGGTTCCTCACGTGGACGTCCGGCGCGACCGAGGTGCGATCGCCGATCGCCATCTACCCGGTCACGGCGGATGCGCCGGAGTGGGTCGACGGCACCGGCACCGACGGGTCGGTCGAGATCGAGATCACCCCGGGTGTCAGCGGCTCGCTCGACCTCAACCTCGCCGGCCTCGCGCCGGAGGAGCTGCTGGTCGCCGGCGACGAGACCACCGGTGCCGCGGACGGCGGCTACAGCTACTACGTTGTCGAGGTCCCGGAGGGCACCGACCTCGCCCGCTGGGCCATCGACTCCGCGGACGACAGCGGATCCGACATGGATCTGTTCGTCTACCGCGTGGTCGGGCCGGAGGACTGGGGCTACTACGAGATGTGGTACTCGGCGAGCGGCTCGGCCGACGAGGCCGTGCAGCTGGTCACGCCGACGGCGGGAACCTACCTGATCGAGGCGCACGTGTACTCGTACGAGGCCCCGTTCACGTGGGATCTCACCTCGGGCATCGTCAGCGGCGCGGGCGTGGGCGACCTCACCGCGACGCCGAACCCGCTCCCCGTGGAAAAGGGTATGCCGACGAACTACGGCCTGTCGTGGACGGGCCTGAACTCGGGCAGTTACCTCGGTGTCGTCCAGTACGGCGACTCCGACGTGCGCACCGTGGTCTCGGTCGACGTGCCGTAGTCCCGCACACGAGGGAGGGCGCTCGGGCTTCGGCCCGGGCGCCCTCTTCGTGTCTGATGCCGGATCAGATGCGCCGGCGGCGGCGCGTGAGGCGCACCGCCGGCATCGGCGGCGCCGGAATGCGCTCGTCGCCGTGCGCGACGACACGGCCGAACCGGTCGCCTCCGGCCTCCCATGCCTCGCGCGCCGCGACGATCTCGTCGTGCGAGCGCGCCACGAAGTTCCACCACATGACGATCTCGTCGGCGAACGGCTCGCCGCCCAGCAGGAACAGCGTCGCGGCCTCGTCGCTCTCCAGCAGGATCCCTTCGCGCGAGCGCCCGAGATAGAGCAGGTCGGCGCCGATGCCGGCGCGGTCCTCGGCATCCGTCCCGATCACGCGCGCGTCGCCCGCGACGCCGAGCAGCGCGTGATCCCAGTCGGGACGAAGCGGCACGCGCACGCGCGCACCGGCGGGGATGTGCAGCTCGGCCCCGACGATCGGGGTGTGCATCGTGGCGGGGGAGCGGATGCCGCCGAGCTCGCCGACCACGACGATCGCGTCACCGGGCGCGCCCGCCTCGGCCGCGAGCGGCAGCACCGGCAGGTTCTCGTGCCGCTCGAAGTCCGCCGCGCCGTTCCGGCGCGATTCGGGCAGGGCGACCCACAGCTGCAGGGCGTCGAGGGGGACGGCGTCATCCCCGACCGAGTACTCGGAGTGGGCGATGCCGGCGCCGCTGGTCATGATGTTCAGGGCTCCCCGCTGCACGATCACGTCGCTGCCGAGCGAGTCCCGGTGGCGCACCTCGCCGACGAACGGCCACGTCACCGTCTGCAGGCCGACGTGCGGATGCGGCTCGACGCGCATCCTCGCGACCTGGGGTCCGAACCGATCGAGGAAGCACCACGCGCCGACGAGCGGCAGGTCGCGCTGGGGCAGCGCGCGCCGCACCGACATCGCCCGGACCCCGCCGAGCGGCACCTCCCGCGCCTCGAGCAGCACGCTCCGCGGGCCGTCGCACTCGGCGGCGGCCTCGAGGGATTCGGCGCTGTCGGCGTCCAGCCTGGTCATGCCGCACCTCCGGTCTCTCGGGATCACGCTACGCCGGTGCGAGGGGGACGACTCCGCGCCGAGGCCGCGAGCGGAGCGGATCGGGCGCACACGCTGGTGAGGACTCCCGGCGAGGGTGTAGCTTTCGCACAGAGTCGGCGCGCTCTGGGGTCGTCGATCCGGATTCGAAGGGGAATCATGAACAAGCGCGTCATCTCGCTCATCGCGGCCTTCGCACTGGGGGTGGCGGCGCTCGCCGCGGCGCCGCCCGCGATGGCCGGCTCAGCCGGCGTCTCGAAGGTCGCCTTCGGCGACTCCGAGGCGTCCGGCACGGGCAACTTCGCCTACGTCGACAAGGACTGCAAGCGGTCGAGGTTCTCGTATCCGCTCATCCTCCGCATGGAGTCCTATGCGTGCTCGGGCGCGACGACCGCAGACCTCGCAGGCGCGGGCGGCCAGATCGACGCGGCCATCGCCGAAGGCAAGCTCGGGGCTGCGACGAAGTACGTCACGATCACGGCGGGCGTCAACGACCTGGCGTGGCAGGACACGCTGCTGACGTGCTACGCGGACCCCGACCCGACCCTGCCGGGCGGTCCGTGCCAGGTCGCGCTCGGGATCGCCGCCGGACAGCTGCCGGGCGTGGCCGCGGGTCTGGCTGGGGCGATCGCGAAGATCAGGGTCGCGGCGCCCGGCGCCAAGATCCTCGTGACCGGCTATCCCCTGCTGTTCGGCAAGCTCGGGAGCTCGTGCTCCATCGGCGCCCTCGGCGGCCAGAAGGTCACCATCACACCGACGGTCAAGGTGCTGGCCAACGATGCGGTGACCTCGCTCAACGCGGTCATCGAGAACGTCACGAACCCGCTGGACGCCGCGGATCGCGTCGAGTACGTCGATGTCGCGGCGGCGTTCGCCGGCCACTCCCTGTGCGACACGCGCACGCCGTGGCTCCACGGCGTGATCGGGCTGCCGGTGCTCTACGACTCGAGCCTGCACATCAACGTCGCCGGCCAGTACGCGCTCGCCGCGGCGGTGTGGCGCCAGCGCTGACCGTGCGGTTGCACGCGGGGCCCCGGCGTCACGGCGACGCCGGGGCCCCGCCGCCGTCGACGTCGTCGCGGGCCCACAGCGGCCACATGACCTCGAGCCCCGGGACCTTGTTCTTGCGCAGCCATCGGCGCAGCGCCGGACAGGTCGGCTCCACGGTGTCGCCGCGTGCCGCGGCATCCGCCATCGCGCCCTCGAAGAGGTCGCCTGAGAGGCCCCGCCCGCGATACGCGTGGTCGATCTCGGTGTGGGGGAAGATGAGACGCCCCTTCGGGCCGGGCAGGAACTCGGTGTAGCCGCCCATGACATCGCCCACGAAGATCTCGTAGCGGCGGGCCTCGTCGTTGCGAACGACCGTGCGGGTCTCGTCGATGTCCGTCATGTGCTCCTCCTCGTGCGTCCAACGTAGCGGCGCGAAGGCGGTGGAGGGCGGACCAATGGCCCTGTCCCCGGTATCGACGCCGGTCTAGCGTGAGCCCCGGAGAAAGGGGGCTGACATGGCCGAACGGGTGACCTACGTCGAGCGCGCGGCACCGTGGGGATTCTTCTTCCTGCTGGCGTACATCGGCGCTGCGATCTACTTCATCTCGATCACCGACGGCGGGTTCTGGGACGTCATCCTGGGGCTGCTCCAGGCGTGCGTGTGGCCGGTGTACCTCATCTACTACGGGCTGCTCGCGCTCGGCGTCGCCTGAGCCGCCCGTGAGATCGGGCGATCGACCGCGCGTTCGGGCGCGGCCGGTGCTCGAGCCTGCCGATCGCCGGGCCCGGCGGCATCCGTCCCGGCGACAGGGCAGAATCGAAGGATGCCGTCGCCGCTGCTCGAACTCATCCCGACCGGTGCCGAACCCGACGACGTCTACCTCGGATTCGTCGAATGGGCGGGCGAGCAGGGGCTGACGCTGTACCCCGCGCAGGACGAGGCGATCATCGAGATCGTCTCGGGCGCGAACGTGGTCCTGTCCACGCCGACGGGCACCGGCAAGTCCCTGGTGGCGGTCGCCGCCCACGCCGCCGCCCTCGCGCGCGGCGGGGTCACCTTCTACACGGCGCCCATCAAGGCCCTCGTGAGCGAGAAGTTCTTCGCCCTCGTCGACGTCTTCGGTGCCGACAACGTCGGCATGGTCACCGGCGACTCGTCGGTGAACGCCGACGCCCCGATCATCTGCTGCACTGCCGAGATCCTGGCGAACCTGGCACTCCGCGAGGGGGCGGATGCCGACATCGACCAGGTCGTGATGGACGAGTTCCACTACTACGGCGATCCCGACCGCGGCTGGGCGTGGCAGATCCCGCTGCTGCTCCTGCCCAAGGCGCAGTTCGTGCTGATGTCGGCCACCCTCGGCGACGTCACCGACATCGCCGAGGACCTGAAGCGCCGCACCGGACGCGAGACCGCGTTCGTGACGGGCGTCGAGCGGCCCGTGCCGCTGCACTTCTCCTACGAGCGGCGTCCGATCCACGAGGTCGTCCAGAGCCTCCTAGACGAGCGCGAGGCGCCCGTCTACATCGTCCACTTCTCGCAGGCGGCCGCGATGGAGCGGGCGCAGGCGCTGTCCAGCATCCGCCTCGTCACGCGCGAGCAGCGGGACGCGATCGCCGAGGCGATCGGCGGGTTCCGGTTCACCACGGCGTTCGGCCGCACGCTGTCGCGGTACGTGCGCGCCGGCATCGGCGTGCACCACGCCGGCATGCTGCCGCGCTACCGGCGCCTCGTCGAGACCCTCGCCCAGCGCGGGCTGCTCAAGGTCATCTGCGGCACCGACACCCTGGGCGTCGGCATCAACGTGCCGATCCGCACGGTGCTCATCACGGCGCTGTCGAAGTACGACGGCACGCGGATGCGGCAGCTCAGCGCCCGCGAGTTCCACCAGGTCGCCGGCCGTGCCGGCCGCGCCGGCTTCGACACGTACGGGAACGTCGTCGTGATGGCCCCGGAGTGGGAGATCGAGAACGAAGCGGCGCTGCGCAAGGCGGGCGACGACCCCGCCAAGCGCAAGAAGATCGTGCGCAAGAAGGCCCCGAGCGGGGTCGTCAACTGGGGCATGGGCTCGTTCGAACGGCTCGTCGAGGCGCAGCCCGAGCCGCTCACTCCGCACCTCGAGCTCACCGCCGCGATGCTCATCAACGTCATCGGGCGCGGAGGCGACGCGTTCTCGAACGTGCGGTCGCTCGTGTTCGACAACCACCAGCCGCGCGCCGAGAAGTACGCGCTCGCGCGGCGCGCGCTGGCGATCTTCCGCACGCTCGTGGCCGCGGGCGTGGTGGAGTCGACCGCTGACGGCATCCGTCTCACCGTCGACCTGCAGCCGAATTTCGCGCTCAACCAGCCGCTGTCGCCGTTCGCGCTCGCCGCGATCGAGCTGCTCGACCCCGAGGACACCCCGGGCGCCGCCGGCACCGGCCACTACGCACTCGACGTCGTGAGCGTCATCGAGGCGACCCTCGACGATCCGCGCGCGATCCTGTCGCAGCAGGAGTTCAAGGCCCGCGGCGAGGCGGTCGCCGCCATGAAGCAGGAGGGCCTCGATTACGACGAGCGCATGGAGGCGCTCGAGGAGATCACCTACCCCAAGCCGCTCGAGGAGCTGCTCTCGCAGGCGTACGAGGTGTTCGCATCGAGCCAGCCGTGGGTGCGCGACTTCGAGCTGTCGCCGAAGTCGGTCGTGCGCGACATGTTCGAGCGGGCGATGTCGTTCGCCGAGCTGGTGTCGTGGTACCAGCTCGCCCGCAGCGAGGGCCTCGTGCTGCGGTACCTCAGCGACGCGTACCGCGCGATCCGGCAGACCGTCCCCGCCGAGGCGCAGACGAACGAGCTCGTCGACGTCATCGAGTGGCTGGGCGAGCTCGTGCGCCAGGTCGACTCGAGCCTCGTGGACGAGTGGTCGTCGCTGGTGAACCCCGCCGACGAGCCGGAGGCCGTCGTGGTGCCGCCGGCGCCGCCGTCGGTGCTGACGAACCGGCGTGCCTTCCTGGTACTCGTGCGCAACGAGCTGTTCCGTCGCGTGCAGTTGGCCGCGCTCCAGCGCGACGAGGAACTGGTCGAGCTGGACCCCGACGTCGACTGGCCCGCTGCGCTGGACCGGTACTTCGAGGACCACGACGAGATCCTCACGGGCGGGCCGGCGCGCTCGCCGCGGCTCGTCGAGGTGGACGAGACGGATGCCGCGGCATCCGATCTGTGGCGCGTGGAGCAGACGATCGACGACCCCGCCGGCGACCACGACTGGCGCATCCGCGGCGAGGTGGACCTGGCGGCCTCCGAAGAGGCCGGCACCGCGGTCGTGCGGGTCACCGAGGTGCTGCGACTGGAGGGTCCGGGCCGCGCTGCGGTGTCGGCGGACGGGTGAGAATGGGCGGCATGACGACGTACCTGGCGTTCCTTCGTGCGATCAATCTCGGACCGACGCGGAAGTTCCCCAAGGACGACATCCGCCGGGTCGTCGAGGATGCCGGGTTCGAGGGCGTCGAAACGCACATCAACACCGGCAACGTCCGCTTCGACACCGGGATGCGGTCGCGGTCGCGGATCGAGGAGAAGCTCGAGGCGGCGTTCCTCGCCGACCGCGGGTTCGACGTGCCGACGGTCGCGTTCACGACGGACGAGTTCGCCCGGGTCGCCGCCGAGGCCGCCGAGCTGAGCGCCGACCGTCCGGGACTCGTGCGCCACTATGTCTACTTGCTCAAGGACGAGCTGCCGGCGGAGCGCGTCGCCGAGGTCGAGGCGAAGCGATCGGATGTCGGTGAGATGGTGGTGCGCGGGCGAGCCGCCCATGCCCTCATGGGCGAGGGCTATCAGGGCGGTCAGGTCGATCCGCTCGGCGCGGCTCCGCTCCTCGGCGTTGCGACGAACCGCAATCTCAACGTGGTGACGGCGATCGCCGCGAAGTGGTGCTGATTCGGTCCGATCTCGGACCGCCGCAGGTCTGAAACGGCGGGGATTTCGGTGACACGCGGGGTGCGGATGCCGGAGCGCGGCGGGTCGCGGATGATCCCCGCCGTTCGTGACGCGCCGGTCCGGGTCCGTGGTGGCAGATCCACCCCACGGGCGAGCCGGGCGGGACTACCGTGAGGGCGTGGACATCAACGATCCGCTCCCGGACCACCCGGCACCGGACAATCCGCGCGGCAAGCTCGTGCTTCTGCGCCACGGCGAGACCGCGTGGTCGAAGGCGGGCAAGCACACCGGCCTCACCGACGTCCCGCTGACGGCTCGTGGCGAGGAGCTCGCGCGCGGGGCCGGCGACCTCGTGAGCGACTACGACTTCTCGCTCGTGCTCAGCTCGCCGCTGGAGCGTGCCCGCCGCACCGCCGAACTGGCGGGACTCGACGCCCAGATCGATCCGCTGCTCGTCGAGTGGGACTACGGGGGCTACGAGGGGCGCACGACGAAGGAGATCCGACGCGAGCTCGGCTACAACTGGACGACCTTCACCCACGGGGTGATCCGCGGCGACACGCCCGGTGAGACGGTGGAAGAGGTCGCCGCGCGCGCATCGCGCGTCCTCACCCGCGTGCTTCCGGCGATGGTCGACGGCGACGTGGCGCTCGTCGCGCACGGGCATCTGCTGCGGATCCTGACCGCCGTCTTCCTCCGGCAGGCTCCGCGCTTCGGCGCCATGATCACCCTCGACGCGGGGTCGGTCTCGGTGCTCGGCTTCTACCGCGAGCAGCCGGCGATCCTGGCGTGGAACCACGGGCCCGAGCTCCCGCTCGTGCCGTCCGAGTCCTGACCGACTCCTCCCCAGGGCGGATGCCGCGGGCAGCCGTCCACAGCGGCCGGCGGCGTCGGACGCCCGGGCTACAGTGGGGCGGGTGACCAGCCCGTCGGATCCGTACGCAGACATCGCGTGGGACCCGGACGCCTATGCGCCGCCGGACGACGCCTACGCCCCGCCGCCCGACGACTGGGCGCCGCCGCCCGACGGCTTCCTGCCCCCGCCGGATCCCGGTGACGCCTTCGCCGCGCCCGCCGACACCGCCGGTCCGAGCCGCGACTTCACCCGCGCGAAGCCCGCCGACGTCCTGCACGAGGTGTACGGGTACGACACGTTCCGCGGCGACCAGGCCGCGATCGTCGACCATGTGATCGCCGGTGGCGACGCCGTCGTCCTGATGCCGACCGGCGGCGGCAAGAGCGTCTGCTACCAGGTGCCGGCCCTCGTGCGTCCGGGCACCGGCCTCGTGGTGAGCCCGCTCATCGCCCTCATGCACGACCAGGTCGACGCGCTCGTGGCCAACGGCGTGCGCGCCGCCTACCTCAACTCGACGCAGCTGCCGGGCGAGCGGCAGGCGGTCGAGCGGGCCTACCTCGCGGGCGAGCTCGACCTGCTCTACGTCGCTCCCGAGCGGCTGAACACCGAGCCGATGCTGCGCTTCCTCGAGAAGGGGCGCCTCAGCGTCATCGCGATCGACGAGGCGCACTGCGTGAGCCAGTGGGGACACGACTTCCGCCCCGACTACCTGGCGCTCGGCGACCTCGCCGATCGCTTCGCAGGCGTGCCCCGCCTCGCCCTCACGGCGACGGCCACGCCGGCGACCCACCAGGAGATCACCGAGCGGCTGCGGATGCCGAAGGCCGAGCACTTCGTCTCGAGCTTCGACCGGCCCAACATCCAGTACCGCATCGAGGCGAAGTCCGATCCGCGGCGCCAGCTCGCGGCCTTCATCACGGCGCAGCCGGCGGGTTCCGCCGGCATCGTCTACGCCCTGAGCCGCAAGTCGGTCGAGCAGACCGCCCAGTACCTCCAGACCCAGGGCCTCGACGCGCTGCCGTACCACGCGGGTCTCGACGCCGCGGTGCGGGCCAAGAACCAGTCGCGCTTCCTCCGCGAGGACGGCGTCGTCATGGTCGCCACGATCGCGTTCGGCATGGGGATCGACAAGCCCGACGTCCGCTTCGTCGCGCACATCGACCTGCCGAAGTCGGTCGAGGGCTACTACCAGGAGACCGGCCGCGCCGGCCGTGACGGCGAGCCGTCGGTGGCGTGGATGGCCTACGGCCTCGGTGACGTCGTGCAGCAGCGGCGCATGATCGACCAGTCGCCGGGCGACCGCGGCTACAAGATCCGGCTCGGCCAGCATCTCGACGCGATGCTCGCGCTGTGCGAGACGGTCGGATGCCGCCGCCAGAACCTGCTCGGCTACTTCGGTGAACAGTCCGAGCCGTGCGGCAACTGCGACACGTGCCTCGAGGCGCCCGAGACGTGGGACGGTCTCGTTCCCGCGCAGAAGCTGCTGTCGACGATCGTGCGCCTGCAGCGCGAGCGCGGCCAGTCGTTCGGCGCCGGGCACCTCATCGACATCCTGCGCGGCGCCTCGACCGACCGCATCCGCCAGCAGAGCCACGACACCCTGTCGACCTACGGCCTCGGCGCCGACCTGTCGGAGCAGGACTGGCGCAGCGTCGTGCGGCAGCTGCTGGCCCGCGGCATCCTCGTCGCCCGCGGCGAGTACGGCACGCTCGCCCTCGGCGAGCCCGCCTCCGGCGTGCTGCGCGGCGAAACCCCGGTGCCGCTGCGCCGCGACGTCCTCGGTCGCACCGGCGGCGCGCCGCGCCAGCGCAAGGTCTCGGCGTCGGAGTCGCTCGCCGAGGGCGACCGCGGGCTCTTCGAGGCGCTGCGGGAGTGGCGCGCCGGCGTCGCCAAAGAACTCGGAGTGCCCGCCTACATCGTGTTCGGCGACGCGACACTGCGCGCGCTCGCCGAACACCGGCCCGAGAGCCTCGGCGACCTCGACGGCATCACCGGCATCGGCGCCAAGAAACGCGAGGCCTACGGCGAGGCCGTGCTCGAGGTGGTGTCGGCCGCGGGCTGACGTCAGTCTTCGCTGGGATCGGCGCCTCGACGCGTCGGCCTACGCCCCGGCCTCGATCGCCTGCTTGAAGGCGGCGAGCATCTTGTCGAGATCCTCGTCGCCGTTCCAGACGACCGCGTCCGCGGCTTGGGCGAGCGCGCGCGGCCTGTCGGCCAGCGCACCCGACAGCGTCAGCTTCGTGCCGGTGCCCTCCGGCTCGAGTCCGTACGTCCACGTCAGGCCGGACGACGTGTGGTCCACGATCCGCTCGTTCGGAACGTACTCTTCGCGCGTCGTCCGCGGATGGAACCGGAGCAGCATGAAGCGCACCTCCCATTCCCACGTCGATCCCACGCCGTCGTCCGGCGCCATCGTCGTCGTGGCGAGGCGATGGTGCGACTCGCCTTCGACAGCGGCCATGGCAGCGGCGAAGCTCCGGGGATCCTTCACGTGATCGAACACCCGCTCGACAGGTGCATCGACGTGAACGCCGCGCGCGTGGGTGATCGTCGTCATGATCTGCCTTCTCTCTCGGTCGGTTCAGGGATCGGGGGTGGCTGCGTGTGCGCCGCCACCCCCGATCACGCTGGTTCGCGCCGGCCTACGGCAGAGCCTCGATCGACTCCTTGTAGGTCGCCAGCATCTTGTCGAGATCCTCCTCGCCATCCCAGGCGATGCTGTCCTCGATCTTGGCCAGACCCGGCACCGGGTTCGTCACGTCGCCGCGCAGGCCGAGCTTCGTGCCCGACCCGTCCATCGCGACGGTGTACGTCCACGTCACGCCGGTGGTCGTGTGGTCCACGATCTTCACGTTCGGGACGAACTCCTCGCGGGTCGTCGTGCTGTGGAAGGGGATCAGAAGGATCTTGCTCTTCCACTCGTAGATCGAGCCCACGCCATCGTCCGGCGCCATCGAGATCTTCGTGATGAGGCCGTCCATGTCGGGGTCTGCCCCGTGCATGGCCTCGTAGAAGTTCTCGGGGTGCTTGATGTAGTCGAAGACGCGCTCGACGGGAGCGTCGATGTGCACGTCGCGACTGTGAGTGACCGTTGTCATCGCTATCAACCGCCTTTCGTTCGGTTCCCAACCGATCGCCGACGGCGTCACCACCTGCGGACCCACCCGCAGGTCCCTCGATTCCAGGCTAGGCGCGCGCCGCGGGGTGTCGAGTGCCATACGTCCCGCCGTGTCCGGTCGCGCGCAGCGGATTCCCGCGGGTGCCGCGCCCCTGTCCACAGGACGCGGGCGCGGACTCGGGTGGCCCGGCCCGTCCCGATAGTGTTCCCTGGTGAGCTGGGGCGACGGAGTCGAGAGTCGGGGCGTGGTCTACACCCTCGACGATCCGTCGGGGACGGGCCCGGCGATGGCGGGTGCGACAGCCCCCGTCACCTACCAGGGCACCTTCGCTCCGCGTCGGCGTCGCCGGCGGGGGCCGATCCTGTGGTCCGTCTTCGGCGCCCTCGTCCTGGCCGGAGCGGTCGCGGCCGGCCTCGTCCACTTCGACGCGAGCAGGTCGTACGACGCCGCGCTCGAGCGGGTCGAGACGGCGGCCGTCGCCTACTCCGTCGCCGCGACGGATGCCGGTGAGGCGATCGACGACGGGACGGTGGCCGCGGACGCCGCAACCTCGATCGTGGCTGCCGCCGTGGACCCGCTCGTGGCGGCCGAAGCGCGAGCGGGCTTCGCCGAGGCGGGTGCGACGCTAACGTCCGCGGTCGCATCCGCACAGCAGGTGGCCGCGGCCGAGCTCCCCTCGTCGATCGGGGAGCGGCCCGTGTGGACGTGGGAGCTGCTGGCGGCCGTGCCGGTCCTCGAGGACGACGCCGAAGCGCTCTCGGCGCAGGCCGCCGAACTCGGCACGGCCACGGTCGACATCGAGGTTTCGCTGGCCGCGCTCACCGACAGCGGTCAGACGCTGGTCTCCACCGTCGAGGCGGCCGCGACCGCGCTGGAGGCGTCGAACGTCTCGGCGCGGGCGATCGTCGTGCTCGACTTCCGCGACGCCGCCGACTTCGCCTCGTCGCGGGACCGGATCAGCACGGGAGCGGTGCTGGCGTTCGAGCGCTACGCCGCCGCGGCGGAGAACCTCCGCGCGTCGGCGAAGAGCGAGCTGGCCGAGAAGGCCGGCCCGCTGCGGGAGACCCGACTGGAGATCGAGGAGTACGCGCGCTCGATCGCAGGCGGGGTCGTGCTCGACTTCGACTGGGCGCCCCTCGTCAACGGTCTCGGCGGCGTGTACGGCATGAGCGGCACCGCCACCTGGAACACCGTGCGCGGCGGATTCTCCACGATCACGCTGTCGGACTCCGTCGCCGAGAACTGGCCGTCCGCCGATGCGGTGGCCCTCGTCGCCCACGAGGTCGGACATTCGATCACCTCGAAGTGCAGCGATCTGTTCGACTCCGAGGATGCCGACGCCAACGAGGAGTGGGCGACGGCGTGGGCGATCAGCATGGGTCACACCGCCGAGGGCAACGGCGTGCAGGCCTACGGCTACCCGTCGCAGGAGATGATCGACGTCGCCGCCACCTGCCGCTGACGCGGATGTGTCACGAACGGCGGGGATCCCCGCCGAAACGCCGCATCGAGAGGCTCGGGGCGAGCGTGTCGTCCCGGATCCCCGCCGTTCCGGACATCGAGGGTCCGTGCGGTGAGCGCGACGAGGCAAGCTGGAGGCATGCGCGAACTCGACGAGGTCGCACCCGGGGTGCTGGTGGCCACCAGCCGCGAGCAGCAGACCACCTCCACCGTGCTCGTCGCGGGCGGCGACGCGCTGCTGATCGATCCGTCCTGGACGCCCGACGAGCTGGACGGGCTCGCCGCAGAGCTGCAGTCCCGCGGTATCCGGGTCGTCGGCGGATTCTCGACGCACGCCCATCACGACCACCTGCTGTGGCACCCGGGCTTCGGCAGCGTGCCGAGGTGGGCGTCGCCCGCCGCCGCTCGCCAGGCGCGCCGGGAGCGCCAGACCGCCATCGCCGCGCTGGGACCCGGCTTTCCGGATCGGCTCGTCGACCTCGTGGGGCTCGTGCGGCCCGTCGGCGCGGAGCTGCCGCGCGCCTCCGTTCCCCGGGGGTTCCATCCGCGCCTGATCATCCACGACGGTCACGCCCCGGGGCATACCGCGCTGTGGCTGCCCGAGCAGCGGGTGCTGATCGCGGGGGACATGCTCAGCGACGTGGAGCTGCCGCTGCCGTTCGAGCCCGACGACATCCCGTCGTATCTCGAGGGCCTCGATCTGCTGGCGGATGCCGCCGCCCGCGCCGCCGTGGTGATCCCGGGGCACGGCAGCCCCGGTCCCGACGCCCTCGCCCGCCTCGAGGCCGACCGGGCCTACCTGGACGACGTGCTGAACGCGAGGCCGTCATCCGACCCCCGACTCGGGAACCCCGGCATGGACGACGTCGACGAGAGCGTGCGCCGGATCGCGGCCGGCCGGCGGAGGACGTAGGGCCTAGCCCGTCGTGCGTCCCGCGCGGCGGGCCGTCTGTCGCCCGGGGCGACGACACCCGTAGGCTGAGGATCGGACGACGACGTCCGGAAGGGTTCGAGGATGAGTCCGAGCAACATCGAGATCGCGCAGGCGGCGCACCTGCATCCCATCACCGAGATCGCCGAGGGACTCGGCATTCCGGACGAGAGCATCGAGCCGTACGGCCGGCACAAGGCCAAGGTCGCGCTCGATTACCTCGCCGGAATCACCGACCGCCCGCGCGGCAAGCTCGTGCTCGTCACGGCCGTCTCGCCGACCCCGGCGGGCGAGGGCAAGACGACCACCACGGTGGGCCTGGGCGATGCCCTGAACCGCGTCGGCGAACGCGCCATGATCTGCCTGCGCGAGCCCGCCCTCGGGCCGGTGTTCGGCATGAAAGGCGGCGCCGCCGGCGGCGGTCATGCGCAGGTCGTGCCGATGGAGGACATCAACCTGCACTTCACCGGAGACTTCGCCGCGATCGGCGTCGCGACGAATCTGCTCGCGGCGCTCATCGACAACCACATCCACCACGGCAACGAGCTCGGCATCGATCTGCGGCGCGTGACGTGGCGGCGCGTGCTGGACGTCAACGACCGGGCGCTGCGCGATGTCGCGATCGGCCTGGGCGGACCGGGCAACGGCTACCCGCGAGAGAGCGGGTTCGACATCGTCGTTGCCAGCGAGGTCATGGCGGTGTTCTGCCTCGCGACGGACCTCGCCGACCTCAAGGAGCGGCTCGGCGAGATCGTCGTCGGGTACACGCGCGACCGGCATCCGGTGCGGGCGCGAGACCTCGACGCGCACGGCTCGATGACGGCGGTTCTGCGCGACGCGCTCGCGCCCAATCTCGTGCAGACGCTCGAGCACACGCCCGCGTTCGTCCACGGCGGGCCGTTCGCGAACATCGCGCACGGCTGCAACTCCCTCATCGCGACCTCGTCGGCGCTGCACCTGGCCGACTACGTCGTCACCGAGGCGGGCTTCGGCGCCGACCTCGGGGCCGAGAAGTTCGTCGACATCCTGTGCCGCGAGTCGGGACTGCGCCCCGACGCCGCCGTCATCGTCGCGACGGTCCGGGCGATGAAGTACCACGGCGGCGTCAACGTCCCGGATCTGGCCGACGAGAACATCGCGGCGGTCCGCAAAGGCTGCGCCAACGTGCGCCGCCACCTCACGACGGTGCGCGAGACGTTCGGGATCCCGGCGGTCGTCGCCATCAACCATCGCGCGGAGGACACGGATGCCGAGGTCGCGGCGCTCGTGGACGAAGTGGCGGCCGCGGGCGGGCGCGCCGTCGTGGCGCGGCACTTCGCCGAAGGCGGCGCGGGCGCGGAGGAGCTCGCGCGCGCCGTGGTGGAGCTGTGCGACGAGCCGAGCGAGCTGAGCTTCACGTATCCCGACGAGGCGCCGCTGTGGGACAAGATGCGGGCGATCGCGACGCGCGTGTACGGCGCATCCGACATCACGGCTCCGACCTCGGTCCGAAACCAGATCCGGCGGCTGCAGGAGGACGGCTACGGCGGCCTGCCCGTGTGCGTGGCGAAGACCCAGTACTCCTTCTCGACGGATGCGAAGCTGCGCGGCGCCCCGTCGGGCCACGTCGTCGACATCCGCGAGGTCCGGCTGTCGGCCGGGGCCGGGTTCGTCGTGATGATCTGCGGCGACATCATGACCATGCCGGGTCTGCCCGCGGTGCCGGCGGCGGCCTCGATCGACGTCGACGAGGACGGGCGCATCGTCGGGCTGTTCTGAGGGCCGAGGCCGGGGAACCGGGCCGCGGCCGCGGTGCTGCGGTCGGCATCCGGACGGCCCCGGGTCGTCCTGCTCACTCCGCGCCGAGGTCGAGCACCCAGTTGTTGTACGTGACGTCCTGCCCCCGCCACGGCCCCGACGACGTGCCCCGCAGCTCGAACCCGGCGCGCCGGCACATCGCGTTCGACGCCGCGTTCGCCGGCCACGGGAAGGCCACCAGCAGCCGGCGGTCACCGGCTGCGGTGACCCGCTCCACGAGGTGCCGCAGCGCCTCGGTCGCCACGCCGCGTCCCTGCCACGCCGGCTCGACGCTCCATCCGGCCTCGTAGGCGGGCTCGCCGTCGAACTCGATCGGCCAGTAGCCGATGCCGCCGACGGTGTGCCCGTCCACGTCGATGCGGAACATGTGCGATGCGCCCGTCTCGCGGTCGCGCAGGTAGCGCTCGTGCCGCGCGCGCACCTGTTCGTCGGTCTCGGGGCCGCCGAGGTGCCGCGTCATCTCCGGGGTGTTGGCGCGCTCGAGCACGCCCAGATCGTGCGGGCTCCAGGGGACGAGCGACACCTCCATGCGCCCATCCTGCGCGGGCAGTCCGTGCTCGGCAACCGCCCAGCCGCCGAGCGCCTGTCGGGAACGCACAACACGCCCGGCGAACGCGTCGCCGCGCAGTTGTGCATCCCACACAACCGCTTTGGAACGATGTTGTGGGAGTCCTACCTTCAGAACGACTTCCCCGTCCATCACAGCGAAAGGTGATGTGCATGACCGACGCCGCCGTCCGTTCCCCGAAGCCGTCCACGAGCAAGCGCACGCCCGCCGGCGGCGCTCCCGTCGCCCCGCATACCGCGGAAGAGGCATCCGAGCCCCGCATCGACCGCGATGCGGTCACCGACCTGCTCCTCGGCACGTGGGCCGAGACCCGCCGCGAAGCGCGCGAGATGGTCAAGGACCCGGCCTTCTGGCGCGTCGAGGGGATGCCGATGCCCGAGCACCGCGAGCGCGTGCTGGCACAGCTGCGCCTGCTCGTCGAGAACGGCGCGTCGGGACGCGCGTACCCCGTGGAGTACGGCGGCAAGAACAACAACGGTGCGAACCTCGCCGGCTTCCAGGAGGTCGTCCTCGCCGACCCGAGCCTGCAGATCAAGTCGGGTGTGCAGTGGGGCCTGTTCGGCTCGGCCATCCAGCAGCTGGGTACGAAGAAGCACCACGACGCCTGGCTGCGCGACGTCATGACGCTCGATCTTCCCGGAGCGTTCGCCATGACCGAGACCGGGCACGGATCGGATGTCGCCGCCATCGGCACGACCGCGACGTACGACCCCGAGACCGAGGAGTTCGTCATCCACACCCCGTTCCGGGGCGCCTGGAAGGACTACCTCGGCAACGCCGCTCTGCACGGAAAGGCGGCGACGGTGTTCGCGCAGCTGATCACCGGCGGCGTCAACTACGGCGTGCACTGCTTCTTCGTGCCGCTGCGCGACGACGAGGGGAACTTCCTCCCCGGCATCGGCGGCGAAGACGACGGCGTCAAGGGCGGGCTCAACGGCATCGACAACGGCCGCCTGCACTTCGACCACGTCCGCGTGCCGCGCTTCAATATGCTCGACCGCTACGGGCAGGTCGCCGCCGACGGGACCTACACGTCCGAGATCGACAGCCCCGGCCGCCGCTTCTTCACGATGCTCGGCGCTCTCGTGCAGGGCCGCGTGTCGCTCGACGGCGCCGCGACCACCGGCACCGCGCTGGCGCTGCACATCGCGACCACCTACGCCAACCAGCGCCGCCAGTTCGACTCGGGCGCCGGCACCGATGAGGTCGTGCTGCT
This sequence comes from Microbacterium thalassium, assembly GCF_014208045.1. Lineage (NCBI taxonomy): Bacteria > Bacillati > Actinomycetota > Actinomycetes > Micrococcales > Microbacteriaceae > Microbacterium > Microbacterium thalassium. The sequence goes on along the minus strand of NZ_JACHML010000001.1, from coordinate 416,440 downwards.
GGACTACGGCAAGCACCAGCGGCGCCTGCTGCCCCTGATCGCCCAGAACTACGCGCAGTTCTTCGCGCACGACGAGCTGCTGCGCAAGTTCGACGGCGTCTTCAGCGGCGAGCACGACACGCCTCAGGAGCGCGAGGACCTCGAGACCCTCGCGGCCGCGCTCAAGCCCCTGTCGACGTGGAACGCGCTGTCGACCATCCAGGAGTGCCGCGAGGCGTGCGGCGGTGCCGGCTTCCTCGCCGAGAACCGTCTGGTGGGCCTGCACCAGGACCTCGACGTGTACGTCACCTTCGAAGGCGACAACAACGTGCTGCTGCAGCTGGTCGGCAAGCGCCTGCTCAGCGACTACGCCAAGCAGTTCAAGGGGGCGGATGCCGCCAAGCTCGCCCGCTTCGCCGTCGGGCAGACCGCGGGCAAGGTCTTCCACGGCGCCGGGCTGCGCCAGCTCGGCCAGGCCGTCGCCGACTTCGGCTCGACCGCCCGCTCGGTCGAGCTGGGCCTGCGCGCCGACCAGCAGCACGAGCTGCTCGCCGGCCGCGTCGAGCAGATGGTCGCCGACGTCGCCGCCGCTCTGCGACCGGCATCCAAGCTCGATGCCGCCGAGGCCGCCGCGCTGTTCAACGCGCACCAGGCCGAGCTCATCGAGGCCGCTCGCGCCCACGGTGAGCTGCTGCAGTGGGAGGCCTTCTCGGACGGCGTCAACGCCGTGCAGGACGAGGGCACGAAGCGCGTGCTGACGTGGCTGCGCGACCTGTTCGGGCTGCACCTGATCGAGAAGCACCTCGCGTGGCACCTGATCAACGGGCGCCTGTCGACGCAGCGCGCGGCATCCGTCTCGCGCTACATCGACCGCCTGTGCCTGCGGCTGCGTCCGCACGCGCAGGACCTCGTCGACGCCTACGGCTTCGCGCCCGAGCACGTGCGCGCCCCCATCGCGTCGGGCGCCGAGCAGGCCCGTCAGGACGAGGCGCGCGCGTACTACGACGCGCTCGCGGCCTCGGGCGACGCTCCCGTGTCGGAGAAGTCGCTCAAGAAGAAGAAGTAGCGCTCAGGCGATCTTCTCGCCGCAGAGGCCGCACACGCCGCTCGCCGCGACCTCGACGAAGCAGTTCGGGCACACCGCCCGGGGCTTCTCGGGGGCTGGCGTCCGGCGCGGTGCGGCGGTGCGGCGCTCGGCGGCCGGGCGCGATGCCGACCGGGAGCGGCCCGTGCTCGCCGCGGTGACCGTCGGAGCCGGCGGCGCGGCGACCGCGGGCCGGTGCTCGAGGCAGTAGAAGCGCACGTAGCCGTCGTGGTTCTTGGGGTGGCGGTGCTTGACCGCCCACAGCTCGGTGCGCGGCCGGGGATCCGCACCCGTGCCGCAGATGAAGCAGTTGGCGTCCTCGCCCGGCATGACCTCCGACAGCAGCGTCGGGGTCTCGAACGGGAGGGAGCTGCGCCAATCCGACGACGAGACGATCTTCATGGCGGTGCTCCTTCTGGCCCGCGGGGGAATCGGGCCTCTTCTACGTTAGGCGACGCGGGTGAACAGCGGGTGCCGGTCCGGGGGGGGGGGGGCGATGTCGGGCGCTGCGTCTACGCTGGCGGAGATGAGCGCCGATGTGATCGCGGGCCCCGACGGCACCGACCGGTGCGCGTGGGTCGGCGACGATGCCGAGTACCGCCGGTACCACGACGAGGAGTGGGGACGACCCCTGCACGGCGACCGCGCGCTGTTCGAGAAGATGAGCCTCGAGGGGTTCCAGGCCGGGCTGTCGTGGATCACGATCCTGCGCAAGCGCCCGCGGTTCCGCGACGTCTTCGACGGATTCGACCCCGGGGCGGTGGCCGGATACGGCGACGAGGACGTCGAACGGCTGATGGCGGATGCCGGCATCGTGCGCAATCGCGCGAAGATCGAGGCGACCATCTCCAACGCGCGGATCGTCGTCGACATGGACGCCGGTGAGCTGGACGCGCTGCTGTGGTCGTTCGCACCGGCATCCGCACGCCCGCGCCCGGCGTCGTTCGCGGACGTACCGGCGACGACCGCCGAATCGGATGCCCTGAGCAAGGCGCTGAAGAAGCGGGGCTTCCGCTTCGTCGGCTCGACGACGATGTACGCGCTCATGCAGTCCGCGGGGATGGTCGACGACCATGTCGCCGGCTGCTGGCGGGCGCGCTGAGCGAGCATGATCCGACAAGCGCGGTGTCGCCGGCGTGCGCGAGACTGAGCAGGCACGAATCGAGCAAGGAGCACCGCATGCCCGAGGCCACCGTCGGCCCCATCGCCGACTCGCACGAGGTCATCCGCGTCGTCGGCGCCCGCGTGAACAACCTGAAGGACGTCTCGGTCGAGATCCCCAAGCGCCGACTCACCGTCTTCACCGGGGTCAGCGGGTCGGGCAAGTCCTCGCTCGTGTTCGACACGATCGCGGCGGAGTCGCAGCGCCTCATCAACGAGACCTACTCGACGTTCGTGCAGCAGTTCATGGGCTCGCTCGCGCGGCCCGAGGTCGACGCGCTCGAGAACCTCAGCCCCGCGATCCTCGTCGACCAGGAGCGCATGGGCGCGAACGCCCGCTCGACGGTCGGCACCGTCACCGACGTCCACGCGATGCTCCGGATGCTGTTCAGCCGGCTCGGTCAGCCCCATATCGGCTCGCCGCAGGCGTTCTCGTTCAACGTTCCGTCGGTGAGCGGGTCGGGGGCGATCACGCTTGCGAGCGGCAAGAAGGAGAAGCGGTCGTTCTCGGTCACCGGCGGCATGTGCCCGAGATGCGAGGGGCTCGGCGAGGTCAGCGACATCGACCTGGACGAGCTTTTCGACCGCACGAAGTCCCTCGCGGACGGCGCCATCACGATCCCCGGCTACACCGCCGACGGCTGGATGGTGAAGGCGTACACCGAGTCGGGCTTCGTCGACCCCGCCACACCCATCGCCCAGTACACCGAGCAGGAGCTCGCGGACTTCCTCTACAAGGAGCCGACGAAGGTCAAGGTCGCCGGCATCAACATGACCTACGAGGGGCTCGTCCCCAAGATCACGAAGTCGATGCTGCAGAAGGACCGCGACGCGCTGCAGCCGCACATCCGCGCGTTCGTCGAGCGGGCCGTGAAGTTCACCGCGTGCCCGGACTGCGACGGCACGCGCCTGAGCGAGGCGGCGCGCTCGACGAAGATCGGCGGCGTCAGCATCGCGGATGCCGCGAAGATGCAGATCACCGACCTCGCCGCGTGGCTGCGCACCGTGGACGACCCGTCGGTTGCTCCGCTCGTGGCGGGCCTGCAGCAGACGATCGACTCCTTTGTCGAGATCGGGCTCGGCTATCTGTCGCTCGACCGGTCCAGCGGCACGCTGTCGGGCGGCGAGGCGCAGCGGACCAAGATGATCCGTCACCTCGGGTCGAGCCTCACCGACATCACCTACGTGTTCGACGAGCCGACCGCGGGGCTGCATCCGCACGACATCGAGCGCATGAACGAGCTGCTCGTGCGCCTGCGCGACAAGGGCAACACGGTGCTCGTGGTCGAGCACAAGCCCGAGGTGATCCGCATCGCCGACCACGTCGTCGACCTGGGGCCGGGGGCGGGCTCCGCGGGCGGTGAGATCACGTTCGAGGGCGATGTCGCGGGCCTCACGGCATCCGACACCGCCACCGGGCGCCACTTCGGCCACCGCGCGCGGCTGAAGCCCGATGTGCGCGCGCCGAAGAGCGCGATCGAGATCCGCGGCGCCGCGCAGCACAACCTGAAGGACGTCGACGTCGACCTGCCGCTCGGTGTGCTCACGGTCGTCACGGGGGTCGCCGGCTCGGGCAAGTCCTCGCTCATCCACGGAAACGTGCTGGGCACCGACGGCGTCGTGGTCGTCGACCAGTCCCAGATCAAGGGCTCGCGACGCAGCAATCCGGCCACCTACACGGGCCTGCTCGATGTCATCCGGTCGGCCTTCGCGAAGGCGAACGGCGTCAAGCCGGCCCTGTTCAGCGCCAACTCGCAGGGCGCGTGCCCGGTCTGCAAGGGGCTCGGCGTCATCATCACCGAACTCGGCTTCACCTCGACCGTCGAGACGACGTGCGAGATCTGCGAGGGCTCCGGCTTCTCCGACGAGGTGCTCGAGTACACGCTGAACGACCGCAACATCCACGAGGTCATGCAGATGTCGGTGGCCGAGGCATCCGACTTCTTCGCGTCGTCCAAGCCGGCGCGCGCGATCCTCGACCGCCTCGTCGACGTCGGGCTGGCGTACATCAAGCTCGGGCAGGCGCTGAGCACGCTGTCGGGCGGCGAGCGGCAGCGGCTCAAGCTCGCCATCTCGATGGCCAAGAAGGGGGCGGTCTACGTCCTCGACGAGCCGACGACGGGCCTGCATCTCGCCGACGTCGACAACCTGCTCGGGATGCTCGACCGCCTCGTCGACGCCGGCAACAGCGTCATCGTCATCGAGCACCACCAGGCCGTGATGGCGCACGCCGACTGGATCATCGACCTCGGGCCGGGGGCCGGCCACGACGGCGGCACGGTGGTGTTCGAGGGGACGCCGTCAGACCTCGTCGCCGACGCCGACACGCTCACGGCGCGGCACCTGCGCGAGTACGTCGGCGGCTGATCCCGCCGGCCCGGTCGACGCTCCTATGGATGTCAAGCGGGGTGTTCGAGGAGTCGGTAGAGGTCCCGGGCGATGTAGCGCTTGAGGCAGCGGATGATCTCGCGGCGTGATCGTCCTTGGCTGGTGCGGCGGTCGGCGTAGGCGCGAGTGCGCTCGTCGTAGCGCAGCCTCGATAGCGCGATCACGTGCAGGGCCCGGTTGAGTTGCCTGTCGCCGTGGCGGTTGAGTCGGTGTCGATGGGTGACTTGACCGCTGGTCGCCGGGATCGGGGCGACGCCGCCGAGCATCGCGAATGCGGCTTCGGAGTGGATGCGGCCGGGATGTGACCATGCGCAGAGGACTGTTGCGGCGACGATCGGTCCGATCCCGGGCTGGTCGAGCAGGTCGGGGCGCATCGTTCGGACGATGCGGAGGATCTCCTTCTCGTGTGCTGCGGCCTCGGCAGTGAGCTCGAGTGCGCGGCGCGCCAGAGATCGCAGCACGGTGACCGTGGTGCGGGTCTCCAGGTCCCAGGACGGGCTCAGCCGCAGCTTCGCGGCGGTGCGAAGCATCGCGGGCAGCTTCATGCCCCGGAACTTGACCCGGATCGGCTCGGGTGCGGCGATGACGAGACTGAAGACCTGTCGCTGCGCATCGGTAGATGACGCGACCGCGGAGCGGCGGGCCGCGAGCAGTACCGACAGTGCCTGGCGGTCGCCTGGGGAACGTGGTGTTCCGAGCCGGGGCCGGGACAGCGCCTCGCGCGCGGCGCGGATCGCGTCCAAAGGGTCGGATTTCGCCCCGTGGCGGCGCTGCGCGCGTTCGGGTCGATCCAGCTCGACGACCACCTCTCTTGACCGCTCGAGGTGACGGGCGAGACCGGCGCCGTGCCCACCGGTCCCTTCGATCGCCCAGGCCCGCAGCGTGCTGTGCTCGTCGGCGAAATCGACCAGCTCTGCGTATCCGGTCGCGGTCGCGTCGACGGTGAGCTGGGCGATCACCCCGCCCGTGCCGGCATCGACGATCGCGGCGGTGTGGGTGAGGACGTGCGTATCGACGCCGATGACGACGTCGAGCAGATCGGTCAGACTGTTCATGCGTTCTTCTCCTTGCCAGGACGGGACGTGGATCCCGGTCCGGGTTGGAGAATCGGCAGGACTGTGACGGGACACGAAGAGCGCGCCAACGCTCGACGGTCAAGCTCCTGATCAGGCCAGTCACTCCACTCGGGCCGGGGCCGGCGACCCCGAGCGGACAAGTCGCGCGAAAGGCACGAAGCCAGTCAGGCCAAGGGTCACGCTCGAAGCCACCGACCACAGCCCAGCACCGTCAGGCTGCGAACGCCATCCTCACAGTCAGGCCTCGGGCTCGGCGTCGACCAGGTGGGCGGCGCCGTGGTTGATGACCTTCACCATCACGCCGCGCCGCTGGAGCGCGGCCAGCGTGCGCGTCTCCTCGTCGGTGTCGCGGCCGAGGGCGTGGACGTTCGCCACGGCGAGCACGTCACCGCGGGTCAGGGTGCCGAACAGTCGCACGAGGCGGTCCTCCCACGACTCCAGCGTCTCGGGGGCCGGATGCCGGAACCCCTCGATCGGCACGCCGAACCGCGTCAGCGCGTCGCGCTGGGCGACGATCGACGGCATGTCCTCACGCGAGACGACGAGTCCGACCAGGCGCGAGCCGGCCGGGCGGGCGAGCCACCAGTTGCGGTCGGACTGCAGCTCGGTGAAGCACTCCGGGCACGCGGCGGCCGTATGCGGGTGCGCCGCGGCCACGGCATCCGTCGTCCCTGCGCTGTCGGTCATATTCGCTCCCTCGTCGCTCCCATTCTCGCGCATCGCGCGAGCGCTCACGCGCGGGTCCCGGCACGGGTCAGAGCACGCCGAGGGCGGCGACCGCGTCGCGCTCGGCGGCGAGCTCGGCCACCGACACCTCGAAGCGGGCGCGGGCGCGCTCGTCCATCGCGAGTCCCTCGACCACGCGGTAGCCCGAGCCGTCCGAGGTCGCCGGGAACGAGCACACGAGGCCCTCCGGCACGCCGTACTCGCCTTGCGAGGGCAGGGCGACCGAGGTCCAGCCGTCCTCGGGAGCGCGGCCCAGCATCCAGTCGCGCACGTGGTCGATGGTCGCGTTCGCCGCGGATGCGACGGACGACGAGCCGCGCACCTCGATGATCTCGGCGCCTCGGCGCGCGACGCGCGGCACGAAGTCCTCGTCGAGCCACGCGGTCGCAGCCCCCTCGGAGCCGAGCCGCTCGGTGAGCGCGTCCATCACGGGGCGGCCGGCCACGGTCGCGTGGGCGACGTCGGGGAACTGGGTCGCGGAGTGATTGCCCCAGATCGCCACGTCGCGGATGTCTGCGGCCTCCGCGTCGAGCATCGCCGTCAGCTGCCCGACGGCGCGGTTGTGGTCGAGCCGCGTGAGCGCCGTGAAGCGGCCGGCGGGGATGTCGGGGGCCGATGCCGCGGCGATCAGCGCGTTCGTGTTCGCCGGGTTGCCCACCACGACGGCGCGCACATCGTCGGCGGCGTGGGCCTGGATCGCAGCGCCCTGCGGGCCGAAGATGCCGGCGTTGGCGGCGAGCAGGTCGGCGCGCTCCATGCCCGGGCCGCGGGGACGCGACCCGACGAGCAGCGCGATGCTGCAGCCGTCGAAGGCCGTTCCCGGGTCGTCGGTGATCTCGACGTCCCGGAGCAGCGGGAAGGCGCAGTCCTGCAGCTCGAGCGCCGCGCCCTCGGCCGAGCGCATGCCCTGCGGGATCTCCAGCAGCCGCAGGCGTACGGGGCGATCGCCCAGCATGTCTCCGGCCGCGATGCGGAACAGCAGCGCGTACCCGATCTGGCCGCCGGCCCCGGTGATGGTCACGGTGAGTGGTGCCCGGTCCATGGCCACGAGCCTAGACCCGCTCCGCCGCAGGCGGTGAACGGGGTCGCCCGAGCGCCTGAGCGGTGGATCGCCGCACGCAGAGTAGCGTGTGGGAATGACGTTCGAGACGAACGCCTGCGTCGGGGGGTCGAGGGCACGGCGCCGAAGTGCACGTGTCGCAGCCTGCGTCGCGCGAGGCATTCCGGGGGGAAGCCTGTGAATCCACAGCTCGAAGAGATCCTGTATCCGCCGATCGAGCCGTACGAGACCGGTGAGCTGCTGGTCGGCGACGGCCACCGGATGTACTGGGAGCAGTGCGGCAATCCCGAGGGCAAGCCCGTGGTGTTCCTCCACGGCGGCCCCGGGGCGGGCTGCTCGCCGTGGCACCGGCGCTTCTTCGACCCCGAGAAGTACCGCATCATCCTGTTCGATCAGCGCGGATGCGGACGCTCGACGCCCCACATGAGTCAGCCCGAGGCGGACCTGCGCCACATCACGACGTGGCATCTGGTCGCCGACATGGAGCTGCTGCGCCGCAACTTCGGCATCGACACGTGGCAGGTGTTCGGCGGATCGTGGGGGAGCGCGCTCGCGCTCGCGTATTCCCAGTCGCACCCGGACGCGGTGAGCGAGATCGTGCTGCGCGGCATCTTCACGCTGCGCCGCCACGAGCTGGAGTGGTTCTACGAGGGCGGCGCGTCGGCGATCTTCCCCGACCTGTGGGAGGACTACATCGCCCCGATCCCGGTGCTCGAGCGCAACCGCATGATCGAGGCGTACCACCGTCGGCTCGGCGACCCCGACCCGGCCGTGCACGTCCCGGCGGCCGTCGCCTGGACGCGGTGGGAGGCCGCGACCCTCACGCTGCTGCCCGACGAGGAGCTCGTGGCGGGCATGACGGAGGATGCCGCCGCGACGGCGTTCGCGCGCATCGAGAACCATTTCTTCGTGCACGGCGGGTGGTTCGAGCCCGATCAGCTCGTGAACGGGGCGACGGCGCTGAAGGAGATCCCCGGCGTCATCGTCCAGGGCCGCTACGACGTGTGCACGCCCATGATGACGGCGTGGGACCTGCACCGCGCGTGGCCCGAGGCGGAGTTCGTCGTGGTGCCGGATGCCTCGCACGCGGCATCCGAGCCCGGCATCGCCCGCGCCCTGCGCGAGGCCACCGACCGCTTCGCCGCCGACTGACGCGCGCCCCGATCGCCCCGAGACGCGGGGCATCCGCTGAGACCCGGGGCACCCGCTGAGACACGGCGGATTCGGGGCGGGTCTCGACGAGAATCCGTGGTCTCAGGGAGAAACCCGTGCCTCGCCGTGCGGGGCGGATCGCCGGGACAGCGGATGCACAGCCGCGCGCTGATAGCCTGGAGTCACTGGCAGCGCTCCGACGCGCTTCTTGCGTCGTAGAACGCTTCCCTCGCCGCCGTCCACGGACGAAGCCGGCTGACATCTTTCGCACGGCGATCCGCAGTCGAGATCCGACGCGGCACCGAACAGGGCACCCGTGTGCCCGGAGACATATGACCGACATCACCTTCGGCGCGCTCGGCGTGCCCCAGACCCTCGTCGACGTCCTCGCGGCCGAGGGCAAGACCACCCCCTTCCCGATCCAGGCCGACACGCTGCCCGACACCCTCGCCGGCCGCGACGTGCTCGGCCGCGGCAAGACCGGCTCCGGCAAGACCCTGGCTTTCTCGCTCCCGCTCGCCGCGCGTCTGGCCGGCGACGGCGCCTCGAAGCGAGGCCGCCGCCCCCGCGGCCTCGTCCTCGCCCCCACGCGCGAGCTCGCGACCCAGATCAACGCCACGCTCGAGCCCCTCGCGCGCGCCGCGGGCCTGGTCACCACCACGATCTTCGGCGGCGTCAACCAGAACCGCCAGGTGCAGGCGCTCAGCGCCGGCGTCGACATCGTCGTCGCCACCCCCGGGCGCCTCGAGGACCTCAAGGGCCAGGGCCACCTGCGCCTGGACGCCGTCGAGATCACCGTCATCGACGAGGCCGACCACATGGCCGACCTCGGGTTCCTCCCGGTCGTCACCCGCATCCTCTCCGCCACTCCGGCAGGCGGCCAGCGGCTGCTGTTCAGCGCGACGCTCGACAACGGCGTCGACAAGCTGGTGAAGCGCTTCCTGCGCGACGAGGTCATGCACTCGGTCGACGAGGCCACGTCGCACGTCGCCGCGATGACCCACCACGTCTTCACGGTCGTCGACACCGACGCGAAGAAGGAGCTCGTGCGCACGCTCGCGTCGGGCACCGGCCGTCGCATCCTGTTCATGCGCACGAAGCACCAGGCCAAGAAGCTCGCCCAGCAGCTCACGGCGCGCGGCATCCCGTCGGTCGACCTGCACGGGAACCTGTCGCAGAACGCGCGCGACCGCAACCTCGCGGCGTTCTCGGCCGGGACCGCGAAGGTGCTCGTCGCCACGGACGTCGCCGCGCGCGGCGTGCACGTCGACGAGGTCGAGCTCGTCGTCCACGTCGACCCGCCCATGGAGCACAAGGCGTACCTGCACCGCTCGGGCCGCACCGCACGCGCCGGCGCCGAGGGCTCGGTCGTGACGATCGTGCTTCCCGAGCAGCGCCGCGACGTCTCGCAGCTGCTGCGCAAGGCCGCGATCACCGCGACGCCGGTCGCCGTCGATGCCTCGTCCGCCGAGGTCACGACCCTCGTCGGCGAGGTCGCCGCCTACGTCGCGCCCGCCCCGAAGGTCGCGGCGCAGCCCGGTCAGAGCCAGGGTGCGAACGCGCAGCGCAAGCGCGCCGCCCGCGAGGCCCGTCAGGGCCAGGGCGGCGGCAACGGGAAGGCGAAGCGCCAGGGCCAGGGGCAGACCCGCGGCCGGCGCCCGGCCGAGGGCCAGCCCGCAGCCGGCCGCGCGCACGGCGCGTCCCGCTCCGCCGCCGCTCCCGCCTTCTCGACGTCGACGCCCGCGCCGGCGCAGGCTCAGCCGGGCCGCCGCACCAACCGTCGCGCGAGCCGCGGCACCGCGGCTCCCGGCGCCCGCTAGTCCTCAGACGCCCGCGCGCACGCCCCGGATCAGGTCGGCAGCCACTTCGCCGACCAGGATGGCGGGCGCGTGCGTGTGTCCGCGGATGATCGTCGGGAACACCGACGCGTCGGCCACGCGCAGCCCGTCCACGCCGCGCACGCGCAGCTCGGGATCGACGACGGATGCCGCATCCGACCCCATCCGCGCCGTGCCGCACGGGTGGTAGAGGGTGTGCGCGTGGCGGTGCAGCGCGACCCGCGCGCGCTCGTCGGGAGTCATCGCTTCCGCGCCGTCGGGCTGGATCCAGCCGTCCGCGGTGACGGCGCCGAGCGCGTCGGTGGCGATGAGCCGATCGCACACCGCGAGCCCCGCCAGCAGCGTCCGCTCGTCGAGGCCGTCGGGGTCGGTGAGGTACGCCGGGTCGATCACGGGGGCGCGCAGCGGGTCGGCCGAGGCGAGACGGATGCTGCCGCGACTGCGCGGCCGAAGCAGGATCGCCCCGACGGTCACGCCTTCGCCGGGCGTCGGCACGAGCCCCTCGCCGACGTACGGCACGGGCGCGAAGATGATCTCGATGTCGGGGAGACCGGCCGCCGCTCCGGCGGAGTCGGCGACCTCGGTGCGCACGAACCCGTACGCCTCGGCGACGTTCGAGGTCAGCATCCCGGTCCGGCGCGCGAGGTACCGGGCGAGCTCGGGCAGACGCTCGGCACCGTAGAGCGTGCCGCCGGTCGCCTCGGGGGCGAGACCGGCGACGAGGTGGTCCTGCAGGTTTGCGCCGACCTCGGCGGAATCCGCGACGACATCGATGCCGTGCTCGGCGAGGTCGTCCTCGGGGCCGATGCCCGAGAGCATCAGCAGCTGCGGGGTGTTCACCGCTCCGCCGCACAGGACGACCTCGCGGCGGGCGAGCGCGTGCCGGGGGATCCCGTCGATCTCGACGTACACGCCGGTCGCGCGGCCGTCCCGGAACGTCACGCGGCGGACGTGCGCTCCGGTGACGACCCGCAGATTCGGCCGCCGGCGGGCCGGCCGCACGTAGGCGTCGGCTGTCGACGCGCGCGCACCGCGGTGCTGCGTGAGCATCGTCTGCGAGAACCCCTGACCGTTCGGCAGGTTCGCCGGCGTGACCGGGTACCCCAGCTCGGCCGCGGCCGCGAGGAACGCGCGGGTGTGCGGTCGCGGGTCGCGTGCGGTCTCGACCGGTTGTGCGCCGTCGGTGCCGTGCGTGTCGTCGGCGGGGGCGTCGGTGCGCTCGATGCGGCGGAAGTACGGGACCAGTGCGTCCCACGACCACGCGGGGCCCGCGGCGTCCGCCCATTCGTCGTAGTCCGCGGCGAACCCCCGCACCCACATCATCGCGTTCAGCGACGACGATCCGCCGAGGGTCTTGCCGCGCGGCCAGAAGACCGACCGCCCCTCGAGGTGCGGCTGCGGCACGGTGTCGTAGTTCCAGTCGTACGCACCGCGGAACAGCTTCGAGAACGCCGCGGGGATGTGCAGCTCGGGCTTGGTGTCTGGGCCGCCTGCCTCGAGCAGCAGCACCGTGACCGCCGGGTCCTCCGAGAGTCGCGCCGCCAGCGCCGCGCCGGCCGAGCCCGCGCCGACCACGATGTAGTCGGCGGTGAGGGCGTCGCCGGCCCGCCGCCTCACGCGCGCATCGCCTTCGCGAGCGTCCGGGCCAGGCCCGGCAGGCTGCCGAAGGCGTGGTAGCGCGTCAGCCCTTCGCACACCTCGGCGCCGGTGCGCGACGTGACGAACCAGGGCGGTGTCGGCAGGATCGTGAAGACCCCCGTGCCGACCGACCGCGGGAACGGGCGGAACGGTCCTCGCGCCACCGAGCGTTCGACGCGGTCGAGCAGCAGCGCGTTGTGGACGACGCCGATGCCGCTCGACACGTCCTGGATCGTGCCGCCGGGGTAGCCGCCCCACGTCAGCCCCGCGGTGGTGAAGTTGAACGCGGTCCACGTGTTGATCGCGATGTCGCCGTAGCGGAGGTCCGCGACGGCCCGCTCGAAGCCGTCGCCGAGCGCCGCCTCGGTCGCGGGGTCGATGATGATGTTCGCGCCGAGCGTGCCGGCGAGCCGGTCGTTGGCGTGGGCGACCGCGGCGTCCAGGAACTCCTGCCCGAGGCCCGGGACCTCGACGATCCCGATCACGGGCGCGAACTGCTCGACGGTTTCGACGGCGGTCGGGTCCGAGCCCAGCGGGACCTCGACGAGTGCGCGCGTGCGGCGCGCGAACCACTCCGCATCGGGGTGCGCGTCCTCGAACGCGCGCATGCGCTCGTCGCTGCGCGGGTACCAGACCGGTCGCTCGGGGGTCGCCGCGTACGCGGCGCGCAGCGCCTCGACGAATGCGTCGCGCTGCGGCCAGTCCGCGCTGATGAGCACGACCTGACCCGCGATGCAGTTGTGGCCGGAATTGACCAGGCGCATCGTGGCGACGTGCTCGGCCTGGTACGCGATGTCGGCGTCGGACCACTCGCCCGGAACGACGATCATCGGCGAGACGCCGCCGAGTTCGGCTGAGATCGGGATCTTCAGGCGCGGGTCGTCCGCCGCGCGCCGCGCCGCTGCGTCATCGCCCGTGCCCCACACGATCGCGTCGAACGTCGCCGCCGAGCCGGTGATGTGCACGTGGGCGAAGTCCTCGTGCGCCGTGAGGTACTCGCCGACGTCGGCGCCGCCGGTGACCACGCGCAGGAAGCCGGGACCGATCAGGGGAGCGAGCGCGCGCTCGAACACCGGCACCAGGTCGTCCTGGGTCGGGTTCACCTTCAGCAGCGAGACGCGGTTGTGGGCGAACAGCTCGTAGAGCACATCGGCGACGGGGATCGACGAGATGTTGCCGGCGCCGAGGACGAGTCCGACCCCGCCCGAGACGTCCGGGGCGAGCTGGCCGAGGCCCGCCTCGCGCCGCGCGTCGTCGGCGGTGACGCCCGGCTCGAACCACACTTCGCCGGTGAATCCCGAGAGCAGGAACCGGTCGGCGCCCGTCAGCGGGAACGTCTGTGCGCGCACACGCCCGCCGGGCGCGGCGTCGACGCGGATGCCGTCCAGCGTGCTGCGGCCGGCGGCGAGCCGGTCCATCGCCGCGGTCATGCCGTCCACCAGCGTGATCGCGTGGTACGGGCCGCCCAGCCACTCCTCGCCGCGGTGCGGGTGCCCCGGCTCCAGGCCCTTCGACGTCGATGCGACGTCGGCCCAGTCGTCGATGGCGGAGGCCATGGCGGCGCGGATGCTGCGCAGCAGGCGCGCCCGCTGGGCGAGGGTGAGCGCCGCCCACGCGCGCGCCCCCTCGTGGAGGTCGGCGATGGCGGCGTCGAGCTTCGCGAACGCGCGCGCGTCATCGGTGCGGTCGCGGCCTCGTCGCGCGGGTTCGGGCATCGAGCGCTCTCCTTCGGGCGGGGACGCTGACAGTGTACGTCGGGTTGCCGGACGCGGTCTCAGTCGGCGTGCGACTCGATGTCGTGCCGGCGCAGCCCGTAGCGGGCGAGCGTCACGAGGCTCACCGCGATGAGGATCGAGGGCGCGACGCTGAAGCTCACGATGATGCCGGTCACCGCGGCCTCGGGCTGGGTCACGGTGGCGCCGGCCGTCGACGACACGTACCCCGTCACGGCGAGGATGACCGACAGGGCCGCCGCGCCCAGGGCGAAGCCGACGGTCTCGCCCGCGGTCCACAGCCCGCTGAACGCGCCGGCCTGGCCGGGCCCGTTGGCGCGCTCGTCGTGCGAGATGACGTCGGGGAGCATGGCCATCGGCAGCGACTGCATGCCGGCGTACGCGATGCCGGCGATGCCGACCGGGATGTAGATCCAGGCTCCCGGGGCCCACGCGACACCGGCGATGGACAGGGCGGCGACGGCGAACACGACACTCGCGACGGCGAAGGCGCGCTCCTTGCCGACACGGCGGGCGACCGCGCCCCACGCGGGGGCGGCCAGCAGTGCGGGGGCGATGAGGGCGACGAAGAGCAGTTCGACGGCGGCCTCGGAGTGCAGGACCCACGTGGCGACGTACTGCGCTCCGGCGAGCATCAGGCCGGTCGCGAGCGCCTGCAGCACGAAAGTGGCCAGCAGCGCGCGGAACGGGCGGCTGCGGCGGAGGGCGCGGATGCCGGACGCGTAGTGCTCGCGGATGCCGATGCCGGCCTTCGATCGCGGGACGTCCTCGGGGGCGGGCGCCGGCGTGACCGGATCGACGGACGCGGCGACGGGCCGCCGCGCGACCGTCGTGGCGACCAGCATCCCGACGGCGATGACGGCTCCGGCGACGATCCCCATCACGAGGTAGCCGAGGACCGGATCGTCGGTGATGCGGCGCAGCGCCGGGCCTCCGGCTCCGAACGCCAGGATCGCGAACGTCAGCACCACGACGCGCCACGACAGCAGGCGCGTGCGCTCGTCGTAGCTGCGCGTCATCTCCGCGGGCAGGGCGATGTAGGGCACCTGGAAGAGGCTGTACGCCGTCGCGGTCAGCGTGAACGACACCAGCACCCAGACAGCGCCGACGACGGGTCCCAGCGCCGACGGTACGGCGAACGTGAGGGCGAAGAACACCGGCAGCGCGACGGCGCCGACGAGCATCAGCCGGCGACGCGTGCCGTGCCGGGCGAGGTCGCGGTCGGTGAGGGCGCCGATCACCGGGTCGATCAGGACGTCCCAGATCTTGGCGGCGGCGATGACCGCACCCGCCGCGAGGGCGGCGACGCCGAGCGAGTCGGTGAGGTAGTAGGCCAGCACCAGGCCGGGGAGCGTCGCGAATCCTCCGGTGCCGAGCGATCCCGTCGCATAGCGGGCGATCGTGCCGGGGGACAGGCGTGCGCGCGCAGGGTCGGCGGTGACCGCGGCGGCGCCGGCGTCGGGTGCGTCGGTGCTCATCGGGCCAGTGTAAGCGTCCGCCGCGTCGCCCCATGCCCCCTGGGGACAGCGGTCAGCCCAGCGGGATCAGGGTCGCGATGCGCTTGACCATCTCGATCGACACATCCGCGAGGCCGACCAGGATGCACAGCGTCCATCCGGCCTCCAGCCAGAACCGGAGCCGGGGGCGGCGGACCATCGCATCCTCGAGGGGGATGCGCACGGCGATCACCATCAGCCCCCACGCGGCGATGTGGAAGCGCGTGCGGACGATGCGCAGCCCCAGCACGATCCAGTGCGCGAACGCGGGGACGATGGCGAGCGAGAAGCGGCGCAGCACGTCGCCGCGCCGCCAGATCGCGTAGGCGATCGCCGGGATGAGCAGCAGCAGGACGACCCCGAGCCGGCCGCCCCATGGCTCGGACCCGCCGATGATGCTCCCCGCGAACGGGAGGAGCGGGGCCAGCGCCTGCTGCAGCGGCGAGGGCAGTCGTGCCAGCGCCTCCCCGCTCGGCGTGCCGTCCGCGGCGAGGAAGACCCCCGTGATCGCGTACCGCCGGACGAGCCAGAACGCCAGGGCGGCGAGCGGCAGGACGATCAGCACGAGTCCTTCGCGCACGAGCGACGAGAACCGCGGTGCAGGCGTGCCTGCCGCGGACGCCGCGGCATCCCGCCGCTCGAAGAAGTACCTCATCAGCATCATGAGGCCGACCACGCCGACGCCGACGATCCCGTTCGGCTTGATGGAGACCCCGACGGCGATGAGTCCGCCCGCGAGCCACGCGGCCTGCACTCGTCGCTTCCGCGACCCCATGACCACGGCGGCGGCCGCGATCGTGGTGGCGGCGACGGGAACGTCGTTGTACGCGACGTACGAGGAGTCCCACACGACCGGCATGGCGAGGCCCGCAGCGGCGGTG
This sequence comes from Microbacterium thalassium, assembly GCF_014208045.1. NCBI lineage: Bacteria > Bacillati > Actinomycetota > Actinomycetes > Micrococcales > Microbacteriaceae > Microbacterium > Microbacterium thalassium. The sequence goes on along the minus strand of NZ_JACHML010000001.1, from coordinate 400,228 downwards.
ACGCCGGTCCCGCGAACACCGAGGCTCCCCGCGAGGCCCGCCAGGGCGAAGCCGAGGGCGAGGAACGAGATGAAGTGGAGCAGGTGCGCGGCGACGTACGATCCCTGCGTCGCGGCCGCGGTGTAGATGATCTCCATCAGCGGGTAGCCGTCGACGTGTTTGAACGGGCTGTCGTTCCAGCCCCCGAATTCGGCCCAGGCCACCGGAGCCGCCCAGTGGTACTCGATCTCGTCGATCCGGAACGGGGCTGCGGCGGTGCAGACGAGCGCGAGGACGAGGGCGAGCGAGGTCGCGATGAGCGCTACCGGGTGCGACCGCACGTGGCGCACGACGCCCGCCCAGCCCTGCGCGACGGGCGCGGCGTTCTCGCGGAAGCCGATGAGCGCGAGCACGGCGCCTCCGGCGGCGAGCCCGTACGGCAGCCACGGGCCGAGCACGTGGAGGTGGCCGGCGATGAGCGTCGCGACGCCGACGAAGGTCAGCCCGGTGAGCGGGATGAGTGCGACCCGGGTGGCGGTCGGCAGGCCGAGACCGCGTGCGGTCCACCGCGCCAGCGGCGCTCCCGCGCCGACGACGGCGATGCTCAGCATCAGGGCCGTCCACAGCTGCGTGATCACGCCGTCACCGATTCACGCGCGCGGGCGAATCCGACAGATGCGTGGCACACCCGGCGTCGTGGCATGCGGCCAGCCTAGAGGCACGCTCACTCCGCTTCGTGCACGAGCTCCTCCGCCGGGAGCACGGTCGCGCCGGCCAGCCACGCCGGGACCTCATCCAGCGTCGCCGGCGGGTGGCCGGGGACGAAGGTCGCGACGCCAGCGGTCGCCGGAGACGGCGGCCACGGCTCGGTGAGCGTCGCGATCAGGTCGGGGCCGCGGATGCCGGCGGTGTCGAGTGCGGTGAGTTCATCGACATCCACCCCGACCGGTCGATCGCCGTTGCCGAGGTCTGTGCCGTACAGGACGCGTCCCCCGGCGTGGGCGAAGGCCTCGAGGTTCAGCCGCGCGCGCTCGCGATCGGCCCCGTCGTGGATCGACAGCGTCGAGATCCACCGCTGGCGCAGCGCGATCGCCCGCGCGATGGCGGATCCGTCCGCCCACTCGCTGAACGGCGCATGGGCGAGGGCGTCGACGCGGGCCTCGAGGGCCAGCGCGAGCATGCCCTCCCCCTCGACGTGCGCGATCACGGGCAGTCCGCGCTCGTGCGCGCACGCGACGATCGCCTCGAGCGTCGCCGCGTCGAAGACGGGTCCCGCGGCGGCGTTCAGGGCGACCTTGACGACGGACGCCGAGAATCCGGCCTGTTCGTCGACCGCCGTCGCCGCACCGGACGGGACTCCGGGGTGCAGCGACGGATCGCCGACCTCGCGAACGATGCTCGGTGGTGCCCAGCTCCGGCCCGAGGGGTAGCCGCCGGGTGCGGTGAGGAACGCTCCGGCGTATGCCGCGTGCGGCATGCCGTCACGGTCGCGTCGTGCGAGGCTCGCCGGGTCGCCCCCGAGGTCGAGCACCGCGGCGATGCCGCCGGCGGCGAGCCGGTGCTCGTCGATCAGGTGCAGGTGGACGTGATGGTCGGTGAGGGGCGGCAGGCAGACGCCGTGCTCGCCGGTCAGCGCGCGCCGGCACAGGAGCGCGCGGGGTCCGAGGATCCCGTGCACCGACCGATCGCCGTCCACGCCTCCACAGTAGTGAGAGGAGCTCCCGCGCGGGGGTCAGATGAGCGAGAGCTCGCGCAGCTTCGCCTCGACGTCGGCGTTCGAGGGCTCGACGTGGTGCGAGGAGTCGGGGTAGACGACCACCGGGATGTTGGTGCGACCCGAGATCTCGCGCGCGACGTCGGCGGCGTCGGGGTCGGCGACGAGGTCGATGTACGTGTACGCGACGCCGAGGCCGTCGAGCTGGGTCTTGGTGCGGACGCAGTCGCGGCACCAGTCGGCGCCGAACATCGTGATCGTGGAGGGCGAAGTCATGCGGTCCATTCTCGCGGATGCTTCCTGGGTGACGGCCGCATGCTTCCGATCCGTCGCATGCGACGATAGAGACGGTGCAGCTCTCGATCATCGTCCCGACCTTCAATGAGTCTCCGAACATCGCGGAGCTCGTGAGGCGCATCGGCGCGGCGGTGCGGGGCATCGACGCCGAGATCCTGTTCGTCGACGACAGCACCGACGACACTCCCGCGGCGGTGCTCGAGGCGGCCGAGACGGCCCCGCTCCCGGTGCGCCTCGTGCACCGCGAGGCCTCGACCGGCGGCCTCGGGGGCGCCGTGCTGGAAGGCTTCGTCCTCGCCGAAGCGGATGCGTGCGTCGTGATGGACGGCGACCTGCAGCATCCGCCCGAGACGATCCGCGACCTGTGGGAGCGCTTCGGACGGGGGGACGTCGACCTCGTCGTGGCGTCGCGGTATGTCGGAGGAGGGACCTCCGGCGGGCTCGCCGACCGAACCCGGGTCCTGGTCTCGCAGGCGGCGACCGCCGTGACCCGTGCGATGTTCCCGATCCGCCTGCGCGAGGTCTCGGACCCCATGACCGGCTACTTCCTGATCGATCGGCGCGCCGTCGACCAGGCGATCCTGCAGCCGCGGGGCTTCAAGATCCTGCTCGAGATCCTCGCGCGCCGCACCATGCGGGTCGCCGAGGTGCCGTTCGACTTCGCGCCCCGTCACGCCGGCGATTCGAAGGCGAGCGTCCGGCAGGGCATCCACTTCCTGACGCAGCTGACGGCGCTGCGGTTCGGGAAGATGTCGGTGTTCGCGCTCATCGGCGGCCTCGGGGCGATCGCGAACATGGCGATCGTGTGGGCTCTGACGCAGCTGGGCGTGGGGTACGTCCTGGCCGCCGTCGTCGGCGCCGAGGTGACGATCATCGGCAACTTCCTGCTGCTGGAGCGCTTCGTCTTCCACGACATGCGGGCGGCCGCCTCGGCCGGCTGGATCAGGTTCGCGAAGTCGTTCACGTTCAACAACGTCGAGGCCCTGGTCCGCATCCCGGTCATGGCGCTGCTGGTCGAGACCTGGCACATCTCGGCGGTGCTGGCCACCGGGATCACCCTGCTGGTCGCATTCATCGTGCGGTTCGTGTTCCATTCGCTCGTCGTCTACGCGCCGCGCAAGCCGGGCGCCGCCGTGACGCCGGTGCGCCGCATCGTCGATGAGATCGACGCCCAGGCCACGTCGCCCGGCGAGCTGTAGGCGACGCCGCGCACACCTCGCCGCCGCAGGGTGTTCTAGGCCGGCTGAGTGCTCGGGGTGGGGTTCGTGTTCCCGCCGCTGTTCGGCGTCGCCTGATCGGAGGCGCCGCCGGCATCCGGGAAGTGCGCGCCGGTGAGCTCGGTCACGAGGTCCCAGACCCGCGCGGCCTCCGCGCGGCCGGTGAGAGCGCGGTACGGCTCGCGCAGCGCGGGAGCACCGGCGATCTCGAACATCCCGGACGGCACCACCATGTCGCCGCTGTGCGCGTGGGGGCTCGTCGCGGCGTACAGCGCCGGGAGTGCGGCCTCGGCCGGACTCTGCAGGCCGATGCCGCGCTCGTACAGCGCCTGCGCGAGCCGGCCGACGAGGCCGCGCCGCAGGGGAGAGTCCGCGGGCGCGATGTTCGTCATCGCCGTGCCGGGGTGGCACAGCAGCGACGTCACCCCCCACCCGCCGGCCGCGCTGCGGCGCGCCAGCTCCACGGCGAACAGACCCAGCGCGGCCTTCGACGCCCCGTAGGCGCGCATCGGCCGATAACCCCGTTCGAGATTCACGTCGCGCCACGGGATCGCCGCGCGGCGGGTCGCGAGACTGCACTGCGCCACGACGCGCGCGCCCCGGGCTCGCAGCAGCGGCAGCAGGTCCGCGACCAGGAGCGCGTGGCCGAGGGCATTCGTCTGCAGATGCAGCTCGATGCCGTCCGCCGTCACGTGGCGTACGCGGTCCTTCAGCCGGATGACGCCGGCGTTGAGCACCAGGATGTCGACCGGGACGCCCTCGGCGCGCAGCTGGCGGGAGAGGGCGCGCGACGAGGCCAGCGACGACAGGTCGAGCGAGCGCAGCGACAGGGACGCCGCGGGATCGTCCTCGCGGATCCCCGCGATCACCCGTTCCCCCTTCGCCTTCGAGCGCACCGGCATGATCACCTCGGCCCCTGCGCGAGCGAGTCCGCGTGCGATCTCCGCGCCGACGCCGTCGCTCGCGCCGGTCACGACGGCGCGGCGGCCGGTGAGATCGGGGAGGTCGACGCTCCAGCGCGGTGCGCGGCTCGCGTCGGCGGCATCCGGCATGAGGGCGGCTCCTCTGAAGCAGGGGGACGGGTCGATCATGCACCGGTCCGAGCCGGGTCGCCACCCCTCCCGCCCCGACACGGACGGTCCGGGCTGGGTACGCTGGCGGGGTGACTTCTCTCGTCCTCACCGTCGTCGGCGACGATCGCGCCGGTCTGGTCGCCTCGGTCGCCGACATCGTCGGAGCCCACGGCGGCAACTGGGAGCGCAGCCAGCTGGCCGAGCTCGCCGGCGCCTTCGCCGGCGTCATCGAGGTCTCGGTCGACGACGACCGGGCCGAGGAGCTGCGGGCGGCGCTCGCCGCGCTCGAGGGCCTCCTCGCCGTCACCGTCCACACCGGGGCGAACGCCGGAGCGGATGCCGCCGGCGCCCGTCACCTGACGTTCCACGTGCTCGGCAACGACCATCCCGGAATCGTCCGCGACATCTCCGCCGTGCTGCGCGATCACGACCTCAGCATCGAGGCGATGACCACCGAAACGCGCGAGGCCGCCATGTTCGGCGGTCGCCTGTTCGAGGCCGACGTGATGGTGCGGGTGCCGGCATCCGTCGACCCCGCCGATGTGACGGCCGAGCTCGAGCGCCTCGCGAACGAGATCCAGGTGGACGTCTCGGTCGCGGACTGACGACCCCGCGCCGCCCGGCGGGGGCCGGGCGTCTTACGGCGTGCCTCAGCCGCGGTGGGCGCGGTAGTACTCCAGCAGCGCGCGCGTGGAGGCATCCTGCGCCGCGAGGGCCTCGTCGTCCCCCTCGATCGCCGGGGCGATCTGCAGAGCGAGCTGCTTGCCGAGCTCGACGCCCCACTGGTCGAACGAGTTGATGCCCCAGATCACGCCCTGCGTGAACGTGATGTGCTCGTACAGGGCGATCAGCTGGCCGAGCACGGCAGGGGTGAGCGCGGGGGCGAAGATCGACGTCGTCGGGCGGTTGCCGGCGAACGTGCGGGCGGCCACGAGCGGGCCCGTCGTGCCCTCGGCCTCGACCTCGGCGGCCGTCTTGCCGAACGCCAGCGCCTTGGTCTGCGCGAGGAAGTTCGCCAGGAACAGGCCGTGCACGTCGCGGCCGTCGTCCTCGAGCGGATACGCCGGGTTGACGAACGCGATGAAGTCGGCCGGGATCAGGCGCGTGCCCTGGTGGATCAGCTGGTAGAACGCGTGCTGGCCGTTCGTCCCCGGCTCGCCCCAGAACACCTCGCCGGTGTCGGTGGTGACCGGAGAGCCGTCCCAGCGGACCGACTTGCCGTTGGACTCCATCGTCAGCTGCTGCAGGTACGCGGCGAAGCGGTGCAGCTGCTGCGCGTAGGGCAGCACAGCATGCGACTGCGAGCCGAGGAAGTTCGTGTACCAGATGTTGAGCAGGCCCATCAGCACCGGGACGTTGGCCTCGAGCGGGGTCGTGCGCACGTGCTCATCGACGGTGTGGAAGCCGGCGAGGAGTTCCGCGAACACGTCGGGGCCGAGCGCGATGGCCAGCGAGGTGCCGATGGCCGAGTCGACGGAGTAGCGGCCGCCCACCCAGTCCCAGAACCCGAACGCGTTGTCGGTGTCGATGCCGAACGCGGCGACCTTGTCCAGCGCCGTCGACACCGCGATGAAGTGGTGGGCGACGGCATCCGTCCGGGACTGCTCGTCGTCGCCGATGACCCCCGCGTCGGCCAGCTTCGTCCACAGCCAGTCGCGTGCGAGGCGTGCGTTGGTGAGCGTCTCGAGGGTCGTGAAGGTCTTCGAGGCGACGATGAACAGGGTCGTCTCGGGGTCGAGGTCGGCCGTCTTCTGCGCCAGGTCGGTGGGGTCGATGTTCGAGACGAACCGCGCCTCGATCCCGGCATCCGCATAGGGCTTGAGGGCCTCGTAGATCATCACGGGCCCGAGGTCTGAGCCGCCGATGCCGATGTTGACGACGTGCGTGACCTTCTTGCCGGTCACGCCGGCGAAGTCGCCCGAGCGCACGCGCTCGGCGAAGGCCGCTACCTTCGCCAGCACGTCCTGCACGTCGGCATCGACGTCCTGCCCGTCGACCACGAGCGCGGGCGTCGCACCCGCGGGGCGGCGGAGGGCGGTGTGCAGCACCGCGCGGTCCTCGGTGGTGTTGATGTGCACGCCCGAGATCATCGCGGCGTAGCGCTCGGCGACGCTGGTCTCATGGGCGAGCTTCACCAGCGCGGCGAGGATTTCGTCGGTGACGAGGTTCTTCGAGAGATCGACGTGCAGGTCGCCGAGCGCGAGCGTGAAGCGCTCCACGCGCTCGGGGTCCGCCGCGAACCACGCGCGGAGGTCGGGGGTGAAGCTGTCGCGAAGCGAGGAGAGCTGGGCCCAGGCGGACGTGGCGGTGGCATCGATGGGAACGGTCACGGCCCCAACCTACTGGCTGGGGCCGTGACCGTGTTGGGGGGATGGTGCTGCGGGTCAGGACGGGGGGAGCGGCACCGTGCCCACGTCGCCCCAGCCGAACCAGGCCGACCAGGTCGCCGTCGCCACGCTTCCGCTGTAGTCGGTGCTGTACCGGTACTCGAAGTACGGACCGCCGGGCGCGCACGGATTGATGTGCATGCCGTCGTTCGCCGACTCGTACGCGGTGATGTTGCACGAGGACGACACGTAGCCGTTGTTGATGTTCGTGGGCCGATCGCCGGTCGCGGGGAAGGTGAGGTCGAGGCCGCTGCCCGCGGGCGAGGTCTTGAGCAGGTACAGCGTCTGGCTGTTCCAGGCGCACCAGACCGAGTTGCCCACGACGTTGCGGACCTGGACCGTGACGTCGTGCTGGCAGTCCTGCAGGACCTCGAATGTCAGGCGCACATCGCGGTGGGAATCGTAGCTGTTGCACGTATGCCCGGACTCGGCGTACTTGACGTTGTCGACGACCCAGTTGATCGAGTCGTTCGTGAGTGCGGTGACGCACGGAGGCGTCGGTGCGCCCTGCGGCGAAGCCACCGCCGTCGGCACGGTCGCGCCCATCGCGATCACCGGGATCGCCCACGCGGCGCCCTTCGCGATGGTCCGGCGCGAGACGCCGTTCGCGCGGGATGAGTCGGGCTGGTTCTCTTCATCGTCGATCATCGGGAGCCTCCCCAGTGGCTGAGCAGTGTCGTCATCGTGCATCGCTGCGTCGACGCACGAACGTATCCGGACGACAATGTCCCGTAGTCGCGTGAGCATTGTCAACGATGTGAGCGAGAGTTCACCTGACCGTAACCTGGCGGCGCGGCCGCGGGTCCTGATCGCGGCGCCCCGTGGTCGGATCAGCGCTGGCTGCGGGACCGTCGGGACGGGGCCGGCTGGTCGGTCGACGCCTGCTGCAGGAGGGCCGCGAAGTCGTCGGATGCCGCCGGCGCCGTGCCGAGGGCGGGGGTGCTGGGCTCGGATGCCTCGCCGCTCCACGCCATCGCGGTCTCGCGGCGCGCGGGCTCGGCGGGCGGCTGCGCGGCGGGGGGCTGGACAGCGGGGGCATACCGCTCGGCGGTCGGACGCGGCGACGGGGCCGCCGTCGATCGCGGAGCGCTGGCGCGATGCGCGGTGGTGATGTGCTCGAGGGCCTCGGCCATGAGGAGGATCTCGGCGTCGCCGTGGTGGTGAGGGCCGGACGGCACGCCCAGGCCCTGGACGGCGACTGCAACGCAGGGTGCGCCGCACAGACGCGACACCAGACGCTCCAGGCGCTCCGCGTCCTCGTGGTCGAGCTTCGCCGCGACGACCAGGACAGCGTCGTAGAGTCCGCCGCCGGCGGAGAACGACGAGGCGATCCGCAGCGCCGTCGCTCCGATGTCGGAGGTCGGGTCCGGATCCACGTCGATTCCGATGCGCTCGGGCGGAGCCCCCTGGTGGCGGCGGTAGATCGCGTAGTCGAAGACCTCGGCCGTCGACCACGATCCGTCCCGCTCGATCGTCCACGGGGACGCCGGATCCGCGCCGTTGAGCGCCTTCACCGTCTCGCCCAGGAGAGCGCGCGTCGCGCGGTGGTGCGGCACCCGGCCGGCACGCTCCGACGTCCGGTCGCGGTCGGGGGCGATGCCGGTGTCGATCAGGAGGCCGTGCACGCGGCCGAAGAACCCATCGGCGCGTGCCACCAGGAGCAGCGCGACCCCGGCCGCGAGGAGCGCAGCGGCGCCGCCGGCTCCGGCTCCGGCTCCGGTCGCCACGATCGCCAGGAGGGCGCCGACGGCGATCAGGACCCAGCCGGTGATCTCCGCGACGGCGCGCGGCAGTCGCACGCCGTCGGATTCGGTACGGGAGGTCGATCTCGGGGTGGATCGGTCAGTCATCACCGCGCTCCGTGGGGGGTCAGAGTGTCGTTCGGGTCCCACGATCCTAAGCGGGCCCGCTGGGAGCCCGCGAAACGAGTCCCGTCTGCTGGACGGACCGGCGGCCGATCAGGGCGTCGCGCCACCGGCGAGCACGGTCACGGCGGAGCACGCCGCATCCCATCGACGCAGGGTGATCGCCCGCGCGCGCACCTCGCCGCCGACGGCCGCGACGGCGGTCGGAAGGTCGTCGCGGCGCACCCGGCGCGCCAGCGTCACGTGCGGCGTCCACGCACCAGGTTGCGTGTGCGGGGCGTCGTCGCCGGCGCAGATCGTCGCGTGCAGCGCCGAGTGGAAGGCGATGAGCTCCGGTGAGGGGATCACCGACCGCGCGAGGATGCGGCGGTCGCCGGTGCCGAACACGATCGGCGCCCCGAGATCGGCCCGCAGCGGAAGGCGGTCCGCGAGCGCCTCGACCGTGAACTCGGGGATGCGCGGACGCACCATGAGTGTCACGTGCGGGCGGTTGCTCGCGGCGGTGTGCGCGGCGAGGCTGGACAGCCCCGCTGCGGCGAGGGCGTCCCACTCGGCCCGCACCGTCTGCTCGGCGTCAGCGTCGAGGAGCAGCTCGATGCTGACGATCGCTCGCGGACCCATTCCTCCAGCATGGCGCAGCGGGTGCGGGCGGGCACCCGCTGCGCCGGCGGGGGTCAGTACTTCGCGGACTGGCCGCCGTCGATCGGGACGACCGCGGCGTTGACGTAGGAGGCGTCGTCCGACATCAGGAACGCCACCACGGCGGCGATCTCGGCCGCCTCGCCGTAGCGCTTGGCGGGGTTGGCCTGGATGAACTGCTCCGCCGCCTTGCGGGGGTTGTCCGCGTCGATCTGCTTCATCGAGTTCTCGACCATCGGGGTCCAGATCGCTCCGGGGGCGATGGCGTTGACGCGTACGCCGTCGGCGCCGTACTCCACGGCCGAGTTGCGCGTGAGCCCGACGACGCCGTGCTTCGCCGCCGCGTAGCCGGACTGGTTGCCGACACCGCGGATGCCGCCGACGCTCGCGGTGTTGACCACCGCGCCGCCGCCCTGGCCGCGCATGACCCCCAGCACCTTCTCGAGGCCCAGGAACACGCCGCGCAGGTTGATGGCGACGACGCGGTCGAACTCGGTCGCGGTGAAGTCCTCGGTGAGATTCTGCTTGCCCTCGATGCCGGCGTTGTTGAAGAAGCCGTCGATGCGGCCGAAGGCGGCCAGCGTCTCGTCCACATAGCGCTGGACGTCGGCCTCCTGCGAGACGTCGGCGAGCACCGTGATCAGCTCCGCGCCGGGAGCGGCTTCGCGGACGGCCTCCGCGGTGGCGGCCAGTCCTGCTTCCGAGATGTCGACGAGCGCGAGCTTCGCACCCTCCGCGGCCAGCCGGACGGCCGTGGCCCGGCCGAGGCCCGAACCGCCGCCGGTGATGAGGACGGTGCGGCCGTCGAATCGTGCATCTGTCATGAGGAGCCTCCTGAGTGGTTCTCGAATCGGCTCGCGGAGTGTCCGCGGGTCGTGCGGTCCACGTCATCCGGACCGCCGAAGCGGGGGAACAAGGGCTGTGCGGAATATATGCCCATGAATGGAAGTTCGACTCCGTGCATCAATTTTAGTTGCACCTACAACTAAAATTGGCTACTCTCGACACAACCCACCGAACGGAACGAGCAGGACCTCATGACCGCGACAGCCGCGCCGACCGACGAGCGCATCATCAACCCCGACACCGCCATGGACGCCGTGAGCCTGCGCGTCGGCGATCTCGAGCTGATGTCGACGTACTACGCCGACGCGCTCGCGCTCGACCCGATCGAGGAGCGCGCGCGGGGCCGAGAGGTGCACCGCGTCCTCGGTCGCGGCGACGTTCCGATGGTGCGGCTCATCCACACGCCCGGACTCCCCGGCGTCGACCCCCGCGAAGCGGGCCTCTTCCACACCGCGTTCCTCTTCGACGACGCCCCGAGCCTCGCCGCGACCGTCTACCGGGCCGCACAGGACCCCCGCACGCGGTTCACCGGCTCCAGCGACCACCTCGTGAGCGAGGCCTTCTACTTCACCGACCCCGAGGGCAACGGCATCGAGCTGTACACCGACCGCCCGCGCGAGCAGTGGCAGCACGACATCGGCGGCGAGCTGAAGATGGCGACGCTGTACCTCGACCCGAACGACTACCTCCGCCGTCACCTCACGCAGGAGGCCGTGGATGCCGGGCCGGCGCTCGCCGGCCGCGTCGGCCACGTGCACCTGCAGGTCGGCGACGTCTCGACCGCCCGCGACTTCTACATCGACACGATCGGCTTCGAGACGACGGTCTCGAGCTACCCCGGGGCGCTGTTCGCGTCGGCGGGCGGCTACCACCACCACGTCGCGATGAACATCTGGAACAGCCGCGGCGCCGGCCCGCGCGCCGCACGTCTGGGACTCGGGGACGTCGCGGTGACCGTTCCCGCGCGCGCCGACCTCGACGCGCTCGCGGCACGCCTGCGCACCACGGGCGTCGACTTCGGCGACGACGGACGCACCATCGTCACGCGCGATCCGTGGGGCACGCAGGTGACGGTGGCGCTGCCGGGCACCACGACCGACGAGCTGCTGTCGCGATGAGGATCCCCGCCGCGGTCGTCTCGTCCGGGGCGACGGATGCCGCCACGCCCGTCGTCGCTCTGCTCCTGCACGGGTTCGCCTCGCACGAACGGGACCTCGTCGGCCTCGCCTCGTCCTTCGACCTGCCGTTCGCCTCCCTGCGGGCGCCGTTGGCGATGCCGAACGGCGGTGCGGCGTGGTTCGCGATCACGTCCCCCGGCAACCCCGCGCCGGAGCCTGTCGCGGCGGCGACCGAGGCGATCTGGGCCTGGGTCGACGAGAACCTCCCCGCCGGCGCCCGGCTCGTGCCCGTCGGGTTCTCGCAGGGCGGGCTCATGGCGACCCAGCTGCTGCGCACGCGTCCCGAGCGCATCGCCGCCACGGTGGTGTTCGCGGGGTTCGTGCAGGCCGCCGAGCAGCCGGCCGACGCGGCGCTGCGCGACGCCCGGCCCGGCGTGTTCTGGGGTCGCGGCGACGCCGACCGCGTCATCCATCCGGACGCGGTCGCACGAACCGGCGCCTGGCTCGCCGGCCATGCGACGGCGGAGGTCCGCGTGTACCCGGGGCTCGCACACGGGATCGACTCCGACGAGCTCGCCGACGCCGCGGCCCACGTGCGCGAGCGGATCGTGGCCGTCGCGGGCGACCCCGCATGAGCGCGGCGGGGTTCGAGTTCGGCGTCTTCAGCTTCGGCGAGCTCACCCACGACCCGGACGGCATCCCGATCCCGCCGGCCCGGCGCCTCGAGGAGCTGCTGACCTGGGCCGAGGTCGCCGACCAGGCGGGCCTGGACGTGTTCGGCGTCGGCGAGCACCACCGCGCCGACTTCGCCGTGTCGTCTCCGCAGCTCGTGCTCGCCGCCGCGGCGCAGCGCACCGAGCGCATCCGCCTCACAAGCACGGTCACGGTCCTGTCGAGCTCCGACCCGGTGCGGGTGTTCGAGGACTTCGCCACGCTCGACCTCCTCAGCGGCGGCCGGGCCGAGATCACCGCGGGCCGGGGCGCGTACGTCGAGTCCTTCCCGCTGTTCGGGCAGTCGCTGGACCGCTACGACGAGTACTTCGAGGACCGGCTGGACCTGCTCCTGCGGCTGCGCGACGAGAATCCCGTCTCGTGGCGGGGCACCACGCGGGCGCCCTTGCAGGATGCCGGCGTGTGGCCGCGGCCGGTCGGCGACCTGCCGGTGTGGCTCGCCGTCGGGGGAACCCCGGAATCCGTCGTGCGCGCCGGGCGGCTGGGGCTGCCGATGTACCTGGCGATCCTCGGTGCTCCGGCCCGCTTCGAGCCCCTCGCGCGCCTGTACCGCCAGGCCGCGGCCGAGGCGGGCGCGACGCCCGGACGCCTCGGCGTCACGTCGCACTTCTACGTCGAGGAGACCTCGCAGGGTGCGCGGGACACCTTCTTCCCGCACTACTCCGGGTACATCTCGCAGAACATGCCTCGCGCCGGACGCCTCGATCGCGACGCGCTCGACGCGTGGGCGTCGCCGCGCGGCGCTCTGTTCGCCGGGAGCCCCGCCGAGATCGTCGACAAGATCCTGTGGGAGCACGAGGTCCTCGGCCACACGCGCTTCCTCGCGCAGGTGGGGCTGGGCGGGCTGGGGCAGCGCGAGACGCTGCGTTCGATCGAGCTGCTCGCGACCGAGGTCGCACCCGCGGTGCGCGCTGCGCTCACCCGGCGGGGGGCTGCGTCCCGGCCTCGGTGATCACGGGCAGCGCGCGCTCGATCGTGTCCATCGTCGCCGTGAGCGAGATACGGAAGTGGGCGGGCTGGTCGAACATCGTCCCCGGCATGAAGTGGACCCCCTGCGCGGAGAGCGCGTCGCAGAACGCCGCGCCGTCCCCGCCGGGCGCCCGCCCCCACAGGTAGAACGTGCCGTCCGGGCGGGTGAGCCGGTATCCGGCCGCCTCCATCTCCGACACCAGCCGATCGCGCTTGCGCTCGAGCTCGGGGATGTCGATCGAGACGGACTCGAGCGCCGGGACGCTGTACTGCATGAGCGCGTTGGGGAACCCCCAGCCGATCGCGAGCTGCAGGGACATGAACGACTCCCGCAGCTCGTCGCGCTCGGCGCGCGGGAGGAGCGGCGACAGGGCGAGGTAGCCCAGTCGCTGGCCGGGAGCGAGCAGCACCTTGCCGTAGCTGTAGTCGATCATCGTCCACGGGTATGACGCGGCCGGGCTGTCGAACCCGATGCCGTCGAAGCGGATGCGCCGGTAGGGCTCGTCCGACAGGATCCAGATGCGGTGGCCGTGGCGGTGCGAGAACTCATCCAGCAGCGCCGCGAGGTGGTCCCACGTCTCCTTCGGAAAGACCCGGCCGGTCGGGTTCGACGGCGAGTTCACGACCACGATGCGGGTCCGCGGCGTGATCGCGCGCGCCACGGCGGCGATGTCGAGGTCGAAGGTCTCGGGGTCCAGCGGCGCCTCGACGGGAACGAGGTTCGCCGCGTGCAGCATCGGGGTGTAGCAGAACCAGCCGGGGGTGGGGATGACCACTTCGTCGCCGGCGTCGGCGACCAGCGCGAACGCGAGCGAGATCGCACCGAACGCGCCCTGCGTCATCGCGATGTCGGCCGGCTCGAAGTCCAGGCCGAGCTCGTCGCGCAGGCCTGCCGCGACCGTCTCCTGAGCGGGCGGCTCGTTGGCCTTGTACGCGAACCATTCGAAGGTCTGCGGCTCGATGTTGGACCGCAGCGCGTCGACGAGCCCCGGCAGCGCCATCTCGTGCGGGTTGCCGAACGTGAAGTCGAGCGCGTCGGGATCGTCCGCGAGACCGCTCATGCGCTCGAAGAACGCGGTCACCGTGTCCACGGACGCGTGTGCGCGCGCCGCTCGTGTCGACAGCCCCATGCCGATCACCTCTCGCTCGGGTGCGGATGCGGCCAGCCTCCCGTGCTCTCGGGCGGGCGGTCAAGAGGGCGCGTGGCACTCTTCTCGGCGGGGCGCCACCAGGCGGCTCGGCAGGCGTAGCATCGGGAGCGGACGGAATACCCCCCTGGAGTATGCGAGCGGAGCCGATGAGTCCTTCAGGCATCACACGTCGTCAGGCGCTCGTTCTCGGCTCGGTGGGCGCCGGAGCCGTGGTGCTGGGCGGCGTCGGCTGGGCGGTCGCGGGGCTGACGTCGCGCGTGCCCGGGGCAGGCGACGAGGGTGCCGCGGCTCCGACGGCGTCCGGATCACCGGATCAGGCGGCGTGGAGTGAGCCGGTCGTGCTCACATCGGCCGACGGCGTGCTCGACCTCGACCTCACCGTGGCGGAGGCCGACGTGGTCGTGGCCGGCGCGACTGTCCGCATGATGACGTACAACGGGACCGTGCCCGGCCCGACGCTGCACATGCGGCCGGGCGACACGCTGCGCATCCGCTGCGAGAACCGGCTCGACGAGCCCACCAACCTCCACACGCACGGACTGTACGTCTCGGCCGACGGCAACAGCGACAACCCGTTCCTGAACATCGGCCCGGGCGAGACGTTCGACTACGAGATCGCGCTGCCCGACGACCATCCGGCCGGGGTCTTCTGGTATCACCCGCACCATCACGGCATGGTGGCCGATCAGCTGTTCGCCGGGCTCTACGGCGCGATCGTCGTCGACGACGAGGACTGGTCGGTGTCGCCCCCGCGCGTGCTCGTCGTCTCGGACGTCACCTTCTCGGGCGGCGAGGTCGCGGGCGTGACGGGTGCCGACCGGATGCTCGGCCGCACCGGCGAGACGCTTCTGGTCAACGGACAGCCGGCGCCTACGCTGCGCGGACCGGCGGGCGAGGAGCAGCGGCTCCTCGTCGTCAACGCGTGCGCGAGCCGCTACCTCGATCTGCGGACGACCGGCCTCGGAGCGACGGTGCGCGGCATGGACTCCGCACGCTGGGACGAGCCCGCGGCGACCGAGGGGATCCTGCTCGCCCCGGGCAACCGCGCCGATCTGGTGCTCACGATGCCCGAGGCGGCGACCGACCTGATCGCCGCCGAGTACGACCGCGGCCGGATGGGCCAGGGGATGATGGGCGGCCGGTCGACCGCGTCGCCGGAGGTGGTCGTGCTGACGATGCAGCCGGACGCGGCGGCATCCGCTCCGGCGATCTCCCCGGTCTCGCCGACGGCCTGGACGGACCTGCGCGATGTCGCGATCGACGGGACGCGCTCGCTCACCATGACGATGGGGATGGGCGGGGGCGCGGGCATGCGGTTCCTCATCGACGGCCGCGAGTTCGCCCCCGGCCGCGTCGACCAGGCCGTGGCGATCGGGACGGTCGAGGAGTGGACCATCGTCAACACGTCGCCGATGGACCATCCGTTCCACCTGCACATCTGGCCCATGCAGGTGCTGCGGCAGGACGGCGAGGAGGTGGCCGGTGTCGACGTGCGCGACGTCGTCGACGTTCGCGCGGGATCGGCGGTCACGGTGCGCATCGCGTTCGACGCGTTCCCCGGGCGCACCGTCTACCACTGCCACATCCTCGACCACGAGGACCTCGGGATGATGGGCGTCATCGAGGCGGCGTAGCCGCGGGGAGCCCGCGCAGCGGTCGCGACCCATGCCGGGCACGGCACGCGCCGCTTCTAGACTGGCGGGACGTCCGGACCTCGCCGCGAGCGCCGGCGGATACGTCACCGAAGAACGAAGTCGCCATGCCCTACGCCGCCGCCGGTCTCGCGTTCCGCGAGGCCCGGGACACCCTGCTCGCCCATTCCCGAGACCCCCAGGCGGCGCGCGCCGCGTTCTCGTGGCCCGATGTCGGCGACCACTTCAACTGGGCCGTCGACTGGTTCGACGCCGTCGCCGAGGGCAACGACACCGTCGCGCTGCGCGTGATCGAGGAGGACGGCAGCGAGGCCCGTCGCACGTTCGACCAGATGCGGCGCCGCTCGAACCAGGTCGCGAACTGGCTCGTCGCGGCGGGGGTCCGTCGCGGCGACCCGGTCATGCTCATGATCGACAACCGTGTGGAACTGTGGGAGGCGATGCTCGCGATCATGAAGATCGGAGCGGTGATCCTGCCGACGTCGGTCGTGCTCTCTCCCGAGGACCTCGCCGAGCGGCTCGAGCGCGCCGACGTGCGCGCGGTCATCGCCGACGGGACGGATGCGGCGAAGTTCGACGCGTTCGACCGCGACATGGTGCGCGTCGTCGTCGGCGCGGACCGCGACGGGTGGAACACGTTCGCGGACGCCGAGGACGCGTCCGAGGCCGCCCCCGGCGTCGTGGTCGACTCGACGGACGCCTCGATCGTCTACTTCACCAGCGGCACGACATCGCGGCCGAAGATGGTCGAGCACACCCATCTGTCCTACCCGGTGGGGCACCTGTCGACCATGTACTGGATCGGCGTGCGACCCGGCGACGTGCACATGACCATCAGCGCGCCCGGCTGGGGCAAGCACGCGTGGAGCCTGTTCTTCGCTCCGTGGATCGCCGAGGCCACCGTCGTCGTCTACAACTACCGGCGCTTCGACGCGGTCGCCCTCGTCGACCAGCTCGACCGAGCCGGCGTCAGCACGTTCTGCGCGCCCCCGACGGTGTGGCGGATGCTGATCCAGGCCGACCTCGAGCGCAAGCCGTCCGGCATGCGCGAGCTGCTGTCGGCGGGCGAGCCGCTGAACCCCGAGGTGATCGCCACGATCGAGCGCTGGTGGGGCATCCAGATCCGCGACGGCTACGGCCAGACCGAGCTCACCGCGGTCATCGGCAACACCCCGGGCGTTCCGCTCAAGCCGGGGTCGATGGGGCGTGCGCTCCCGGGCGTCGACATCGTCCTCATCGACCCGATCACCGGGGGCGAGGCGGACGAGGGCGAGATCTGCCTCCCGACGTCGCCCGAGCGCCCGCTCAACCTCATGACCGGCTACCTGGGCGAGCCCGAGCGGACGGCCAAGGTCGACCACGACGGGTACTACCACACGAGCGATGTCGCGAGCCGGGACGCCGGGGGCTTCCTCACGTTCGTCGGCCGCACCGACGACGTCTTCAAGGCGAGCGACTTCAAGGTGTCGCCCTTCGAGGTCGAGTCGATCCTGCTCGAGCACCCGGCGGTCGCCGAGGCGGGCGTCGTGGGCGCGCCGGACGACGTGCGGCTGAACGTCGTGAAGGCGTACGTGCACCTCGCCGGCGGCGCCGAGGCGGATGCCGCGACCGCGCGCAGCATCCTGGCCCACGCCCGCGAGCACATGCCGCCGTACATGCGCGTTCGGCGCGTGGAGTTCTTCGACCTGCCCAAGACCATCTCGGGCAAGATCCGCCGCGTCGAGCTGCGCGAGCGCGAGGAGCAGCTCGTCGGCGAGCGCATCGCGACCGAGTTCCGCGAGGCGGACTTCCCCGACCTCAAGGCCTGAGCCGCCGCGGTTCAGAAGCCGGCGATCCCCTTGCCGATCAGCACGACGCCGATGACGGCGAGGAGCACCGCCATGATGGTCGCGTTCTGGTGCACGAGCCAGCCGCGCAGGTGGTCGAGCGGGTCGCGCAGGCGGTCGGCGGCGATCAGATAGCCGATCACCGGGACGGCGACCGTGAGCGCGGCGATGATCGTGAAGACCGCGATCACGACCGCGGCTTCGCCGACGGACAGTCCGGCGCCGCCGATCACGAGCCCCGCGCCCGCGGCGAGGATGAGGTTCTTCGGGTTGACCGCCGACAGGAGGAACCCGAGGCCCAGGGCGCCGCCGAACGAGATCGTGTCGATCGCCTGCATCCACTTCGGCAGCGGCGGATCCTCGCCGTCCTTCGGGCGGCCGCGCCACCGGCGGAGCGCGAGGAACAGCAGAAGCGCGCCCAGCACGATCTTGATCACGGCGCGTATCGGCTGCGATGCGTCGGCGTCCTTCTCGGGCAGCAGCGACGACAGCAGCGTGAACAGGGTCGAGGCGACCACGATGCCGCCGACCCAGCCGAGCAGGAAGCCGACGCTCGTGACCCGCGCCTTCGGCGAGAGCAGCATGAGGATCGCCGCCACGATCGGGATGGGGCTGATCGCGATGCCGAGCGCGAGCGGGAGGATGTCGCCGATCGCCTGGTTGATCATGGTGGTCACGCTAGCGGCGCAGGGCCCGGGCGCGCAGGACGTAGGGCCTACGTCGGGGTTCGACGGGGTGGCTATCCTCGCGATCATGGACAGCAACGATGCGGCCATGGCCGTCGTGCGTCAGCAGCGAGAGCTGCGTGACCGTCTCCCGTTCGACGACACCCGCGACATCGCGGCCGCCGAGCGCGGCTTCCTCGGCACCCTGGCCGACCCGGTCATCCGCGATGCGGACGGGAATGTCGTGTGGGATGCCGGAGCCTACGACCTCATCCAGGGGGACGCCCCCGACACGGTGAACGCGAGCCTGTGGCGTCAGTCGTCGCTGGTCCACAGGCACGGCCTGTTCGTGGTGGTCGACGGCATCTACCAGGTGCGCGGCCTCGACCTGTCGAACGTCACGTTCGTCGAAGGCGACACCGGCGTCATCGTCATCGACCCGCTGATCTCGAAAGAGACCGCCGCGGCGGCCCTGGCGCTGTACCGAGAGCACCGCGGCGACCGGCCCGTCACCGCCATCATCTTCACGCACAGTCACCTCGACCACTTCGGCGGGGTCTCGGGCATCGCCGCCCACGACGAACTGGCCACGGGCGGCATCCCCGTCGTCGCGCCGGCGGACTTCGTCGCCGAGGCGGTCGCCGAGAACGTGTACGCGGGCACGGCGATGGGGCGCCGCGCGGGCTACATGTACGGAGCCGCCCTCGAGAAGGGGCCCAAGGGGCAGGTCGGCGCCGGCCTCGGCCAGACGACCTCGACCGGCCACGCCGGCATCGCCGTGCCGACCGTGGACATCACCACGACCGGCGAGACCCACATCTTCGACGGCGTCGAGATCGAGTTCCAGATGGCTCCCGGGACCGAGGCGCCTGCCGAGATGCACTTCTACTTCCCGCAGCGTCGCGCGCTGTGCATGGCCGAGAACGCCACGCACACCCTCCACAACCTCCTGACGCTGCGCGGGGCGCTCGTGCGCGACCCGCACGTGTGGGCGACCTACCTCACCGAGGCGATCGTACGGTTCGCCGCCCGCTCCGACGTCGTGTTCGCGTCGCACCACTGGCCGACGTGGGGCAGTGCCGAGGTCGGCGAGTTCCTGGGCCTGCAGCGGGACCTGTACGCGTACCTGCACGATCAGACGCTCCGGATGCTGAACCAGGGCATGACCGGCGCCGAGATCGCCGAGGACTTCCCGATGCCGCCCGCCCTCGAGAACGCGTGGCACGCGCGGGGGTACTACGGCAGCGTGAGCCACAACGTCAAGGCGATCTACCAGCGCTACATGGGCTGGTTCGACGGCAATCCGGCACGGCTGTGGCCGCATCCGCCCCAGCCCCTGTCGGAGCGCTACGTCGCCGCGATGGGCGGTCTCGATCGGGTCCTCACCCTGGCGCAGGCCGCGTTCGCCGACGGCGACTTCCGATGGGCCGCGACGCTGCTCGACCACGCGGTCTTCACCGAGCCCGATCACGCCGGCGCGCGCGCCCTGTACGCCGACACCCTCGAGCAGCTCGCCTACGGCGCCGAGAACGGCACGTGGCGGAACTTCTACCTGTCCGGCGCGACGGAGCTGCGCGAAGGCAACTTCGGCACGCCCACCAAGACCGCCGCGCCCGACATCGTCGCGCAGCTGAGCATCGAGCAGCTGCTGGACTCCATCGCGATCTCGATCGACGGGCCCGCGGCGTGGGACCTCGACCTGGCCCTCGACCTCGCGTTCACCGACAGCGGGCGCAGCTTCCGCGTGACGCTGCACAACGGCGTCCTCGTGTACGTCGAGAAGCCCGCCGATCCGTCGACCGCTCAGGCGACGGTGTCGCTGACCAAGCCGCGGATGCTGGCGCTCCTCGGCGGCGACACGGCCAGCGCCGGGCTCGATATCGCGGGGGACGCGGGGGTTCTCTCGAGCTTGCTCGGAGTGCTGCAGAAGGGGGACGACGCGTTCGACATCGTCACCCCGTAGCGCCCCCACCTGTCGACAGCCGGGTCTGACGGTGACGCGTCCGAGCGGCCCGGTGGCAGAGGTGCTCTAGTGTGACCACCATGTCCAGCAGCGGTCGTGTCGGCGTGCGAGAGGTCGCGCGGGCCGCCGGGGTGTCCACGCAGACCGTCTCGCGCGTCATCAACGGCGCCGCGAGCGTGCGGCCCGAGACGCGCGACCGGGTCGTGGCGGCGATGGCCGAGCTCGGGTACCGCGTGAACAACGCCGCGCGATCGCTCGGAACCCGCACGACCCGCACGATCGGCGTCGTGGCCAGCGACGCGGACCTCTACGGGCCGGCGACGGCCATCGCGGAGCTCGAGGCGGCCGCCCGGAGGAGCGGGCGATGGATCGCGACGGCGTACGCGGATGCCGCCGATCCCGCCTCGGTGGATGCTGCGGCCGAGCATCTGCTGTCGCAGGGGGTCGACGGCATGATCCTCGTCGCCCCGCACGAGCCGACGATGAGCGCGGTCGAGCGCCGCGTGCTCGACGTGCCGCTCGTCGCGATGCACGGGGGAGAGGGCGCGGCGGCGCAGACGGCGGGAGCCGCGCTCGCCGTGGAGCACCTCGCCGGGCTCGGGCATCGCCGCATCGCGCGCCTGGGCGGCGCCCGTGACTGGATCGAGGAGACCGCGCGAGCGGCGGGCTTCGCGGCGGCGCTCGAGAAGACCGGGCTCATCGTGGTCGCCGAGTGGCGCGGCGACTGGTCGGCGCGGTCGGGATTCGGCGCGGCGGGCGATGTGGCGGCGGCGGTCGCCGCCGAGGAGGGGCCGACGGCGATCGTGGTCGCCAACGACCAGATGGCACTGGGGCTGATCGCGGGACTCAGCGCCGCGGGCCTCGACGTGCCGGGCGACGTGAGCATCATGGGCTTCGACGACAATCCCGACGCGGCGTTCTACCGGCCCGCGCTGACGACGATCCGCCTCGACATCGCGGGCGAGGCCCGTCGATGCGTGGCTGCCGCGCTGGCGACGGTTTCCGACGAGCCGGCGGCCCCGGCCCATCTCGTCGTGCGCTCCTCGACCGCCGCGATCTGACCGGTGATCCCCGTTCCCGCCGAGGGGTGGCGTGCCTCGCGTGTTACCGGTAACATCTACGGGGGCGGCGCCGATGTCGCCATGAGGAGTGACTGATGTCCGATCTCGATGAGGCGATCGCGCGGGTTCGTGCCGATGTCGCGCGGCTGCACGGTGAGCTGGTCCGGTACGGCCTGGTGGTGTGGACGGGCGGGAACGTGTCGGGTCGTGTGCCGGGTGCGGATCTGTTCGTGATCAAGCCGTCGGGTGTCTCGTACGACGATCTGGCGCCGGAGAACATGATCCTGTGCGATCTGGACGGCAACGTGATCCCGGGCACGCCCGGCAGCGACCGCAGCCCCTCGAGCGACACGGCGGCGCACGCGTACGTGTACCGGAACATGCCCGAGGTCGGCGGTGTGGTGCACACGCATTCGACGTACGCGGTGGCGTGGGCGGCGCGGGGCGAGGAGATCCCGTGTGTGATCACGGGGATGGCGGATGAGTTCGGCGGTCCGATCCCGATCGGCCCGTTCGCGATCATCGGGGACGATTCGATCGGCCGGGGGATCGTCGAGACGCTGAGCGGTCATCGTTCGCGGGCGGTGCTGATGCAGAACCACGGCCCGTTCACGATCGGCGTGAATGCGAAGGATGCCGTCAAGGCGGCGGTGATGTGCGAGGACGCGGCGCGTTCGGTGCACATCGCCCGTGAGGCCGGGCCCCTCATCCCGATCCCGCAGGAGCGGATCGACGCGCTCTACAACCGCTACCAGAACGTGTACGGCCAGGCGAGCGACGCCCGCCGCGAGGACGAGGCCGACGAATGAGCGCCGACGCGATCGCCGCCGGGCGCACCGCGCTCGGCATCGAGCTCGGCTCGACCCGCATCAAGGCGTGTCTCGTCGACGCCGGCGACCCGACGACGGTGCTCGCCGTCGGCAGCCACGAGTGGGAGAACCGCTTCGAGGGCCGGATGTGGACATACTCCCTCGAGGACGTCTGGTCGGGTCTTCAGGCCGCCTACGCCGACCTCGTCGCCGATGCCGAGCGGCGCCACGGCATCCGTCCCACCTCCTTCGGGTCGATCGGGGTCTCGGCGATGATGCACGGCTACCTCGCTTTCGACGAGGCCGGCGAGCTCCTCGTGCCCTTCCGCACGTGGCGGAACTCCACGACCGGCCCGGCCGCGGCTGAGCTCAGCGACCTGTTCGGCGTGAACATCCCGCTGCGCTGGTCGATCGCCCATCTGCACCAGGCGATCCTCGACGGCGAGACGCACGTCGGCGACATCCGGTTCTTCACGACCCTCGCCGGGTACGTGCACTGGAAGCTGACGGGTGAGAAGGTGCTCGGCGTCGGCGACGCATCCGGCATGTTCCCCATCGACTCCGAGGCGTGCGACTACGACGCCGAGCTGATCCGTCGCTTCGACGACCTCGTCGCGGTGAGCCCGCTGACCGGCCCCGTGCGCGACCTGCTGCCCGAGGTCCTCGCGGCGGGGCAGGCGGCGGGTGAACTCACCGCCCTGGGCGCGCGCCTGCTCGACCCCACGGGGGCACTGGCCGCCGGCATCCCGCTGTGTCCCCCCGAGGGCGACGCCGGCACCGGCATGGTCGCGACGAACGCCGTGGCACCCCGCACCGGCAACGTCAGCGCCGGCACGAGCATCTTCGCGATGGTCGTGCTCGAGCACCCGCTCGAGAGCGCGCATCACGAACTCGACCTCGTCACGACGCCCGCGGGCGACGCCGTCGCGATGGTGCACTGCAACAACGGCGCCAGCGAGCTCGCCGCGTGGGCCGGCATGTTCGGGCGCTTCGCGGCCGCCGCCGGCGCCGAGCTCAGCGGCGATCAGGTGTTCGACGTCCTCTTCCGCGAAGCGCTCGCCGGAGAGGCGGATGCCGGGGGCCTGCTGGCCTACAACCACCTCGCCGGCGAGCCGATCGCCGGGCTCGAGGAGGGGCGGCCGCTGTTCGTCCGCACGCCCGACAGCCGGTTCACGCTCGCCAACGTGATGCGCGCTCAGCTGTACGGCGTCTTCGGGACGCTCGCCCTCGGCATGCGCGTGCTCGACGGCGAGGGCGTGGCGCTGGACCGGATGTTCGCTCACGGCGGCATGTTCCGCACCGCCGGCGTCGCGCAGCGCTTCCTCGCCGGTGCGCTCGGCGCCCCGGTCGCGGTCGGCGACACCGCGAGCGAAGGCGGCGCCTGGGGCATCGCGGTGCTCGCGGCCTACCTCGAGCATGCCGCCGACACCGACCTCTCGGCGTATCTCGACGACAGCGTCTTCGCGGGCGCGGCCGTCGACGTCGCCGAGCCCGACCCCGCCGACGTCGCGGGCTTCACCTCGTACCTCGACCGCTACCGCGCCGGCCTCGCCGCCGAGCGCGCCGCCGTCGAGGCCCTCTGACACACACCGAAGGACCCATCATGACCCGCACACCCCTCAACACCTCGCTCGACGGCTACGAGATCTGGTTCGTCACCGGCAGTCAGACCCTCTACGGCGAAGAGACGCTCCGCCAGGTCGCCGAGCAGTCGCAGGCGGTCGCCGACGGCCTCGGCGGGCTGCCCGTCACGGTCGTCTGGAAGCCGGTGCTGAAGGACTCCGACAGCATCCGCCGCCTCGCCCTCGAGGTGAACGGCCGCGACGACGTCATCGGCGTCATCGCGTGGATGCACACCTTCAGCCCCGCCAAGATGTGGATCGCCGGCCTCGACGCGCTCCAGAAGCCGCTCATGCACCTGCACACGCAGGCCAACGTCGAGCTGCCGTGGGCCGACATCGACTTCGACTTCATGAACCTGAACCAGGCCGCGCACGGCGACCGGGAGTTCGGCTACATCCAGACCCGCCTCGGCGTCGCCCGCAAGACGGTCGTCGGGCACGTGTCGAACCCGGTGGTCCTCGCACAGGTCGAGGACTGGCAGCGCGCCGCCGCCGGCTGGGCCGCCGCCCGCACGCTCAAGCTCGCACGCTTCGGCGACAACATGCGGTACGTCGCCGTCACCGAGGGCGACAAGACCGAGGCCGAGCTGCGCTTCGGCGTCCAGGTCAACACGTGGGGCGTGAACGAACTCGTCGAGGCCGTCGAGCAGGCGACGGATGCCGAGGTCGACGCGCTCGTCGCCGAGTACCTCGACTCGTACGATGTCGCCCCCGAGCTCCTCCCCGGCGCCGAGCGCCATCAGTCGCTGCGCGACGGCGCGGCGATCGAGCTCGGCCTGCGCTCGTTCCTCGAGGAGGGCGGCTTCGGCGCGTTCACCACGTCGTTCGAGGACCTCGGCGCTCTGAAGCAGCTGCCGGGCCTCGCCGTCCAGCGCCTCATGGCCGAGGGCTACGGCTTCGGCGCCGAGGGCGACTGGAAGACGGCGATCCTCGTGCGCGTCGCGAACGTCATGGGCGCGGGCCGCCCCGGCGGCGCGAGCCTCATGGAGGACTACACCTACGACCTCGTGCCCGGCAACGAGCGGATCCTCGGCGCCCACATGCTCGAGGTCTCGCCGTCGCTGACCACCGCGAAGCCGCGCCTCGAGGTGCACCCGCTCGGCATCGGCGGCAAGGAGGACCCGGTGCGCCTGGTCTTCACCGCCGACCCCGGTCCCGCCCTGGTCGTCGCGATGAGCGACATGCGCGACCGGTTCCGTCTGACCGCGAACGTCGTCGAGAACGTCGAGGCGCCGGACCTGCCGAAGCTCCCCGTGGGTCGCGCGGTGTGGAAGCCCGCCCCCGATTTCGCCACGTCGGCTGCGTGCTGGCTCGCCGCCGGCGCCGCCCACCACACGGTCATGACCACGGCGGTCGGCATCGAGGTGTTCCGTGACTTCGCCGACATCGCGTCCACCGAGCTCGTCGTCATCGAGGAGGGCACGACGGTGCGCGGCTTCCAGCACGAGCTGCGCTGGAACCAGGCCTACTACCGCCTCGCGCAGGGGTTCTGACCCGCGGCTGACGCGGGCTACGCTGCGCCTCCGGCGGGCGGCGCGTCGACGTCGGGTGTGACCTCGGCGTCGACGGGCCGCAGCGCGACCCGCGCGACCACGACGCACACGGAGAGCACCGCCAGGGTGGCGACCAGCCCGATCCAGACCTGCTGCGTCGCCGACAGCACGATGTAGCCGATCAGGGCGGAGCCGCCGGCGATCCCGACCATCGGCAGCTGCGTGATGACGTGCGTGATCACGTTGCAGCCGGCTCCGGTCGCCGACAGGATCGTCGTGTCCGAGATCGGGGAGCTGTGGTCGCCCGCGACCGCACCGGCGAGCACGGCGCCGAAGACCGGCATGAGCAGCTCGGGGGCGTCGACGGCGTTGATGATGCCGCCGGCGATGGGCAGCAGCAGACCGAAGGACCCCCACGAAGTGCCGGTCGAGAAGGCCATCGCCGCGGCCACGATGAAGACGATCGGCACGAGCCAGGCCGGTGCCAGGTTCGAGGACTCGACCAGCTGACCCAGGTACTCGCCGGTGCCGAGCTGGTCGATGAGCCCGCCGAGCATCCACGCGAGCACGAGGATGCCGATCGCCGGCAGCATCGACTTCACGCCGCCGAGCCAGCCGCGGCCGAACGTTCGCCAGCCGAACACGGGGCTCGCCGCCGTGTACCGCGCGTAGTAGTAGATGGCGCACGCGAGCCCGACGACGCCGCCGAAGATGAGCGCGAGGCTCGTGTCGGTCGACGCGAGGATGTCGACGGGACCCCACGACCCGGATGCCGTCACGCCCGTCCAGACGATCCCGACGAGCACCCCGAGCACCAGGGCGACGAAGGGGATGATGACGGCACGCTTCGCGCCTGCTTCGTGCACCGGCAGGTCTTCGCTGAGCTGTCCCGGCACGACCTCGCCCTCGGCGAACGGGCGGCCCTCGACGACGGCGCGGCGCTCCTCTCGGCGCATCGCGCCGAGGTCGGTGCGGAAGAGGATGACGAGCCACACCGCGAGCGCCGCGGCGATCGCGTAGTAGTTCGAGGCGGCGGCCCCGAGGAACGCCTCGACGGTGCTGATTCCGAGGGTGGATGCCGCCACGATCGGCGCCAGGATGCCGATGATGTACGCGCCCCAGCTGGAGAACGGTGCGAGCACGGCGACCGGCGCCGAGGTCGAGTCGACGATGTACGCGAGCTTCGCGCGCGAGACCCGGTGGGCATCCGTGACCGGGCGGCTGATCTGCCCCACCGCGAGCGCGTTGAAGTAGTCGTCGATGAAGATGACGATGCCGAGCACGGCGGGCAGGATCTGACCGCCCCGGCGGGTGCGGATGCGCTGGACGGCCCAGTCCGCGAAGGCCTTGGTGCCGCCCGACATCATGATGAATGCGGCGAAGACGCCGAGCAGCACGATGAACAGCAGGATGTAGATGTACCAGGTGTTCAGCGCCCCGTCGTCCCAGAAGAGCACCGCGAACGACTCCCAGATGAGCCGCAGTGTCTCCACCGGGGCGAACCCGGCGATCAGCAGCGCGGCGGCCACCACGCCCGCCCCGAGGCTCGGGATCACCTTCTTCGTGATGATCGCCAGCACGATCGCCACGACGGGTGGAATGAGCGTCAGCCACGGTGCGGCTTCGAGCACGATCTACCCCCTCGCCTCGCGCCCGAAGCTATCGGGCGCACCCGCGGTCGTCAACGACGACATCGCGGCGGCTCCGGTGCTGGATTCTCGCCCATGACCCAGCCCGAGGTCACGGCCCAGATCTACCTGACCGCGCTCGGCATCCAGTTCGGCAACGGGCCGCTCTCGCAGCCGGGCATTGTGAAACCCCGTACAGGCAGGCTCGATAGCATGTGCGCATGCTGAGCCTGACGTCTGCCGCCAAGTCGACGCTGCGCTGGATCGACAGGACGGGAATCCGCGGGGCGCTCAGCAACGCGCGCCTCCGGATGACGACCTGGGTCGGCAGCCGGCTGTCGTCGTCGGAGTTCTCCTACGGCCGCTACCCGTTCACATTCCTCGAGCGGCATCCTCCCGCCGACCTCGGCGGCGCGAGCGAGCTGCCGCGGCAGATCTGGAGTTTCTGGGTCGGTGACAATCCGCTGACGCCCGCGCGCAAGGCCGGCCTCGAACGGATGCGCGAGGTCAACCCGGGCATCCCGGTGGAGCTGATCACACCGGACCGGCTGCCGGACTTCATCCTGCCCGAGCACCCGCTGCATCCGGCCTACGAACTGCTCTCGTACAACCACCGATCCGACTATCTGCGGGCGTACTTCCTGCACCACTACGGCGGCGGATACTCCGACATCAAGCCACTGGTCGGTTCATGGGAGCCCGCGTTCGAGCGACTCGACGCCTCGGATGCCTGGCTACTGGGACATCCGCTGAGCGACCCCAAGTGGGCGGGCCCTTCCTGGGGGCGGCTCCAGAAGCATCTGCAGCGGTACTATCGGATCCTCGTCTTCGGTGCCGTGCTGATCGGCAAGTCTCATACGCCGCTCACCGCCGAGTGGCTGCGCGAGGTCGAACGCCTGCTCGACTACCACGAGCCCGCACTGCGCGAGGTCCCCGGAGACATGTGGGGCCACAATCCAGGGTATCCGGTGCGATGGATGGGACTTCAGGGGAGCGTTCTGCAGCCGTTGTGTCTGAAGCACCAGGACCGGATGCTCTACGACACCTCGATCGGGTGGGATACCCGCGCGGAGTACCGGTGACGGCGTCCGGGGCGGTCGACTACGCGCTGCTGCGCTACACGACGTGGAACATCGGCGACGAGATCCAGAGTCTGGCCGCACGGCAGTTTCTTCCCCGCGTGGACCGGTATCTCGACCGGGACCGTATCCGCACCCAGAGCGCCGCGCTGACGACACCGACCAAGCTCATCATGAACGGGTGGTGGCTGCACGGGGTCGACTGGCCACCGGATGACCGTGCGATCGACCCACTGCTGGTCTCGATGTTCCTCGATTCCAACCATCCTCACGCGCGTGAGGCGCTTCTCAGCCCCGCCGGACGCGAGTTCTTCGCGCGGCACGGTCCCGTCGGCGCACGCGATCACGCCACGCTGGCGTTCCTCGAAGACAACGGCTTCGCTGCGTACTTCTCGGGATGCCTGACGCTCACACTGCAGCGCGATCCTCGCGCCGTCGTCCAGGACTTCATCCTCGCCGTCGATCTCCCGGGGGACGCGCTCGAGCACCTTCGTCGCCGATCGAGACGGCGTGTCGTCGCGGTGTCGACCTACCACGAGCCGCAGATGTCAACCGATACTCGCTTCCGGCTCGCAGAGCTGTACCTGCTCTTCTACCAGTCGGCTGCGGCGGTGGTCACCACACGCCTCCACGCCCTGCTTCCGTCGCTCGCGCTCGAGACTCCCGCGCTGCTGGTCACGGCGCCCACGACCTACGATCCGCTGCGGTTCGCAGGCCTCGCCGACCTCGCGCGGACGTGCTCGCAGGAGGAGTTCGTGAGAGGCGATGTCGACTTCGACCCGGACGCTCCCGAACCCAACCCGCAGCGGCATCTCGCGTTGCGGCAGTCGCTCATCGACCGGGCGAGTGCTTTCACCGGCTCAGGGCCGGCGGCCACTCCGGTGGTGCGTACGCTCACCGATCCGGAGAATCTGGCCGGGATCGTGGAGCTCCTCGGCGATCAGATCATGAAGGCGAGGGATGGACGAGCATTTCAGGACTCCCTCCGGCGTCGAGCGGAGCGGTCACTGCTGGAGCGCGGGATCGGACGGGCGAAGTGGGTGGCTCGGCGCCTCCGGGCGGCCATGTCGCAGCCGGGGGCTTGATCTCGGGATCGTGGTCCGGTGGCGACGAGTCGCTAGCCGCGATCCGGCGCCTGCTCGCTCGAGCGCGGTCCTCTCGTGACGAACCTCGTTGCGCGGCGCGCGGTCGCCCGCGTGAACGCGACCGGCGCCCAGCGCAGACCCCGCGACATATCGGCAGCTGAGCGGCGCCACCGACCTCGGCGGAGTCCCGCGAGCACCGACGCAGCCGCGCCGTCGGCGATCGCCGCGCGGAAGCGCGCGCGGTTCTCTCTCAGGAGACCCGCGGCGACCGCGTCCCCTCGCCGGGCCGACTGGCGAATCTGGTGTCGCAGCGCGCGAAACTGGCCTGAGACGTCCTGCGGGCCGCCGGACGTGTTCGAGTCGTGACGGCGGTAGGCGATGAGCGGACGATCGACGGCCGCGAAGCGACCTACCTGAAGCAGGCGGAGCATCAACTCGATGTCTTCGGAGTGGGAGAAGGAGGGGTCGAACCCGCCGAGGTCGGCGAACACATCCCGCCTCACCAGCAGCGTCGCCACGTGCGGGAGCGGAGCCGCGCCGCGGAGCATGTCACAGCGGTCCGACGCGGGCAGACCCCACGACGTCCCGGTCGCTTCGCCGTGTCGATCGATGATCCATATGCCTGCTCCGCATGCGATGGCGTCCGGGTCAGCATCGACCGCCTCCAGCTGTGCCGCGATCCTCTCCGGGTGCCACACATCGTCGTCGTCCAGGAACGCGATCCAATCCCCTGTCGTATGACGTGCGCCGTAGTTGCGGGCAGCCGACACTCCTCGTGATGGCTGTCGCAGCACGCGCACTCCGAGATCGGCGCCGATGGCCCCGAGCTCCGCGGGGTGCGGAGAGCCGTCGTCGACGACGACAACCTCGCGCACCGGAGTCGTCTGCGCGTTCACCGAGTCGATCGCCTCACGAAGATAGGGCCCGCCACGGTTCGTGGCGATGACGACACTGACGCGTGTTGGCGACATGGATCATCTCCTCCCCGTGACCCGATGCGTCGGGAGTCCTCGCCTCGCTCAGCCTAGCTCGCGCATGGGCTGGCCGAGGCGAGATCACGCGAGTCGGCGCACGCGGAAGACGGGATACCGGTCCGCGATCGCGGCGAAGTCCTCGAGGGTCGCTGTGCCCGCGAGCCCGAAGTAGTTCCGGGCCTGCCCGGCGGCGGCGTCGTCCCCGCCCCGGCGGGCCGACTGGTGCAGGTACGCGGCGAGGATCGGCGCCCGCTCGGCGACGGGGAGTTCCTCGAGGATCACCTCCACGGGCTTCCGGCGACGGAGCACCGCCCGCCCGCCGTCGGCGCGGACGTTGCGCACCCACTGCGCCTCGCCCGCGAGCGACACGACGTACGTGGCCCCCTCGTACCGGGCGAGCACGACGGGCGTCGAGCGCGTCCGCCCGCTCGAGCGTCCGCGGACCTCGAGCGAGACGACGTCGGAGGGCGTCCACCCCAGTCGTGCGAGCGGCACGCCGATCAGCCGGTTCAACCGTGCATACAGGCGCTTCGGCGGCCGGTAGGCCGTCCGGGCGGAGTAGTCCTGCGGCTGCATGGCACCAGGCTGGATGCACCGCGGCTCCCGGGCCAGAGACGAAGGTCCCGGCCCGGGCCGCCGGTGATCAGGTCGGGTCGGAGTTCATCTCCCAGTTCTTCGGCGACCGCCACAGCGCGCTCGTGGTGAGCGAGCGGATCATCTCCATCTCCTTCGGCAGCCGGTTGTAGAGCTTCATGAAGAGCTCCTCGACGTCCAGCAGCTCGTTGGTCCAGTCGCGGCGGTTGATGGCCATGCACTTGAAGAAGTCCTGCTCCGAGAAGTCCAGACCGTCCCAGGTCAGGTCCTCGTAGCGCGGCATCCAGCCCAGCGGGCTCTCGATGGCGAGCGCACGCCCGCGGGCGCGGGCGACGATCCACTGCAGCACGCGCATGTTCTCGCCGAAGCCGGGCCACAGGAACCTGCCGTGCTCGTCGCGGCGGAACCAGTTGACCTGGAAGATGCGCGGCGGGTTCGGGATCTTGCGGCCGAACGCGAGCCAGTGGTTGATGTAGTCGCCCATGTGGTAGCCGGCGAACGGCAGCATCGCGAACGGGTCGCGGCGCACGACGCCCTGCTGGCCGGCGGCAGCGGCGGTGGTCTCGGACCCCATCGTGGCCGCCATGTAGACGCCGTAGGCCCAGTTGAAGCTCTGGGTGATCAGCGGGATGGTGCCGGCGCGACGGCCGCCGAACACGAACGCCTTGATGGGCACGCCCTTCGGGTCGTCCCACGCCTCGTCGAGGGCGGGGTTGAGGCTGGCCGGCGCCGTGAAGCGGGAGTTCGGGTGCGCGGCCTTGCGGTCGGCATCCGGCGTCCAGTCGTTGCCCTGCCAGTCGATGAGGTGATCGGGCTTCGGGCCGTCCATGCCCTCCCACCACACGTCGCCCTCGTCGGTGAGCGCGACATTGGTGAAGATGGTGTCGGAGCGCACCGACTCCATCGCGCTCGGGTTGGTGGAGTACGACGTGCCCGGCGCGACCCCGAAGTAGCCCGCTTCGGGGTTGATGGCACGCAGGCGCCCCTCGTCGTCCGGTTTGATCCAGGCGATGTCGTCGCCGACCGTCGTGACCTTCCAGCCGTCGTCGGAGAAGTTCTTCGGGGGCACGAGCATCGCGAAGTTGGTCTTGCCGCACGCACTCGGGAACGCCGCTGCGACATAGGTCTTCTCGCCCTCGGGGTCGGTGACGCCGAGGATCAGCATGTGCTCGGCGAGCCAGCCGTCGTCGCGGGCCATCTTCGAGGCGATGCGCAGCGCGAGGCACTTCTTGCCCAGCAGCGCGTTGCCGCCGTACCCCGACCCGTACGACCAGATCTCGAGCGTCTCGGGGAAGTGCACGATGTACTTCTCGTCGTTGCACGGCCAGGCCACGTCCTGCTCGCCCGGCGCGAGCGGCGCCCCGACGGTGTGCATGCAGGGGACGAACTCGCCGTGCGTGCCGAGCTCGTGCAGGGCGTCTCGTCCCATGCGCGTCATGATCTTCATGTTCACCACGGCGTACGGCGAGTCGGTGATCTGCACGCCGAGCTGCGCGATGGGCGACCCGAGGGGCCCCATGCTGAACGGCACGACGTACATCGTGCGCCCCGTCATGCTCCCCGCGAACTTCTCGCGCAGGATCTCGTGCATCTCCTTGGGGTCCATCCAGTTGTTGGTGGGCCCCGCGTCCTCTTCGGTGCGCGAGCAGATGAACGTGCGCTCCTCGACGCGGGCGACATCGCTCGCGTCGCTGCGCGCGAGGAAGCTGTTCGGCCGCTTCTCGGGGTTGAGGCGGATGAAGGTCCCCGCCTCGACCAGCTCCTGGCACAGCCGGTCGTACTCCTCGTCGGAGCCGTCGCACCAATGGATGTCGGCGGGCGTACACAGATCAGTCATCTCGGCGACCCAGGACCTCAGCCCCTCGTGTCGCATCCACTCTGGTGCGGTCATGCCCCCAGCATGCCGCGAAGGCGATCGGCGCACCATGGTTCGTCCCGCTGGGTGGTATCGACCCGGTTCGCGGCGAAGCCCACCCGAAACCGGGAAAGCGGATGCCGGCGCGCGCGGCATCCGCGGGGGACCAAGATGGAGCCACCGGCAGGACGAAACGGGAGGTACCAGGATCGTGGAACGCATCGACGTCGTCGAGATGGGCATCGGGGACATGCAGGCGGCGCTCGAGTCGGGAACGGTGACGAGCGTGGATCTCGTGTGCGCGTATCTGAACCGCATCGCCTACTACGACCGCACCGGGCTGTGCCTCCACGCGATCGCGGTGCTGAACCCCGATTGCCTCGCCGAGGCCGCCGCCTCCGATCGGCGCCGGCGGGAGGGGACGGCCGGACCTCTGGAAGGCATCCCGTTCACGGTC
This sequence comes from Microbacterium thalassium, assembly GCF_014208045.1. NCBI lineage: Bacteria > Bacillati > Actinomycetota > Actinomycetes > Micrococcales > Microbacteriaceae > Microbacterium > Microbacterium thalassium. The sequence goes on along the minus strand of NZ_JACHML010000001.1, from coordinate 367,478 downwards.
AAGGACAGCTACAAGGTGAAGGCGATGACGGTCGCCTCGGGGAGCCCGGCGCTCGCCGACCTCGTCGCCACCGAGGACGCCGCCAGCGTCGCCCTGCTCCGTGCGGCGGGCGCCGTGCTGCTGGGGAAGACCAACATGCCGCCGATGGCGGCCGGGGGAGTGCAGCCCGGGCTGTACGACTACGCCCGCAGCCCGTACAACCCCGACTACCTCACCGCCGCCTATGGCTCCGGATCTTCGAACGGCTCGGGTACCGCGACCGCCTCGAGCATGTGCGCGTTCGGGATGGCCGAGGAGACGGTGTCGTCGGGGCGGTCGCCCGCCTCGAACAACGCGCTCGTGGCGTACACGCCCTCGCGCGGCGTGATCTCGATCCGCGGCAACTGGCCGCTGCGCCCGACGTGCGACGTCGTCGTGCCGCACACGCGCACCGTCGCCGACCTGATGGCGGTGGTCGAGGTGCTCGCCGTGGACGATCCCGACCGCACGGGTGACTTCTGGCGCCAGCAGACGACCGTCGCGCTGCCGTCGCCGAACGAGGTCTTCCCGCGGCCGCTGGACAGGCCCCGCCCGGGCCGACTGGACGGCCTGCGCATCGGAGTGCCCAAGCTCTACATCGGCGAGGACCCGGTGCCGCAGGATCCGCCGGTGATCCGGCCGACCGTCCGCGCCCTGTGGGACCGCGCGGCCGGGCACCTGCGGCGACTCGGGGCCGAAGTCATCGAGGTCGACTTCCCGGCCGTCTCGAACTACGAGGAGGACCGGCCGGATGCCGAGGGCCTCGCCGCCCGCGGCCTCGTGCCGCCGACATGGCGGCAGATCGAGGGGGGCCCGGTCACCGCGATGGCGCTGGACGAGTTCCTGCGGGTCAACGGCGACCCCGCCCTGAACTCGTGGGCCGACGTCGACGGCGACACCGTGTTCCCGATCGCCGACGCCCCGATCCCGGTGTGGATCACGCGTGCCCGCGGCGGGTTCGACTGGCAGCGGCTCGCCGAACTCGTCAAGCAGGGCCTGCCGGCCTCGTACGACGACGTGCCGGGGCTCAGCCACCTGCTCGAGGGTCTGGAGCAGGCGCGCGTGGAGGACTTCGAGCAGTGGATGGCCGGCAGCGGCCTCGACCTCGTCGTGTTCCCGGCCGCGGGCGACGTCGGCCGCGACGACCTGTTCACGCGGGTCGAGAGCCGCGAGGCGGCGTCGCGCAACGGCGTCGTGTACTCCAACGGCAACCGGGTGATCCGCCACCTCGGCATCCCGACGGTCACGGTGCCGATGGGCTGCATGGCCGACACGCAGATGCCCGTGGGCCTGACCTTCGCGGGCGCCGCCTACAGCGACGACCGGCTCATCGACGTCGCCTACGCGTACGAGCAGGTGACGCGCGAGCGGGTCGCGGCGTTCCTCACGCCGACGCTGCCGGCGAACCAGATCGAGCCGGCGGAGGCATCCGTCGTCGACGACGCCGCCGGCGATGTCGCGCACACCGTCGAGCTCACCCGCGAAGCGCGGGCGTGGCGGGTCACGGTGCGGGTCGAGGGCGCCGCCGGAGCCCCCGTGCAGGTGTGGGCGGACGGCCACATCCTCCGGCCCGTGGCCGGTGAGCCGGGGGTCTTCGCCGGGAACGTGTCGCTGTCGCGGGATCGCCTGTTCGAGGAGGTCATGGTGCTGGTCAAGCGCGGGTCGGCGTCGGCGGCGTTCAGCTTCGCGCCGCTGCCGTAGCCGCGTCGGCGCGCGCGGCGTCCAGCGCCGACATGAGGTCGCCGATGAGATCGCCCGGGTCCTCGAGGCCGATCGAGAGCCGGATGAGGTCCGCCGACGGGCGAGCCTCGGACGGAACCGGGCGGTGGGTGAGCGCGGCCGGATGCTGGATGAGCGAATCGACGCCGCCCAGCGAGACCGCGTGGGTGAACAGCCGCGTCGACGACAGCACGGTGCTCGCGGCCGCGTAGCCGCCGTGGACGCGGAACGCCACCATCGCGCCGGTGCCGCGCAGCTGTCGTCCGATCAGCCCGCGCGGATCATCGTCGAGCCCGGGATGGAACACCTCGGCGACGTGCGGGTGGTCGGCCAGGGCGCGTGCCACGCGCTGCGCCGTCGCCTGCTGGCGCTGCATCCGCATCGGCAGCGTGGCCAGCCCCCGGTGCAGCAGGTACGCGCCGAACGGGTGCAGCAGGCCCCCCGTGATCGCACGGACGCGGCGCAGCGCTTCGGCGGTGGTCTCGTCGCACGCCACGACGCCGGCGATCACGTCGCCGTGGCCGCCGAGGTACTTCGTGGCGCTGTGGAGCGCCATCGCGGCGCCGAGGTCCAGGGGGTTCTGCAGGACCGGCGTGGCGAAGGTGTTGTCGACGACGACGGGGACCCCGTCCGCCTGCGCGACGACGGACGCGATGTCGACGAGGTCGAGCGTCGGGTTCGCCGGCGTCTCGAGCACGATCAGTCCGGTGTCGGGGCGGATGCTGCCGGCCACGCCGTCCTCGTCGCAGAACGTCGTCTCCACGCCGAGCAGGCCCGATCCGAGCAGGTGGTCGGTGCCGCCGTACAGTGGCCGGACGGCGACCACGTGGCGCCTGCCGGTCGCCGAGGCGTGCGCGAGGATCACGGCCGTCATGGCGGCCATGCCGGACGAGAACGCCACCGCGGTGTCGGCGTGCTCGAGTTCGGCGAGAGCCGACTCGAACCGCGCCACGGTCGGATTCCACAGCCGCGCGTAGACATAGCCGCCGGACTCGAGCGGCCGGCCGCCGCCGGCCATCGACTCGTAGGAGTACCCGCCGAGGTCGACGTCGGGGAGCGGGTTCGTGGTGCTCAGATCGATCGGCAGCGCATGCACGCCGAGCCCGGCCAGATCGTCGCGTCCGGCGTGGACGGCGAGGGTGTCGGGATGCAGGGGCGACGGCAGATCCATGGCGAGAGTCTTGGGGATCATGCGATGATGCGGTCACGTCGCGGCAGAATCCGCGGCTGAAGCGGCATCGGGCGAATTCCGTGCGGCAGAGCCAGGCCGGGGAGGGCGAAGATTGCGGATCGAGCAGACGGACGAGACGGCGCGACAGCTCGATGCCGTCGATCTCGCGATCCTGCGGGCGCTGACCCGGAACGCCGAGATGAGCAACAAGGCGCTGGCCCAGCAGCTGCGGCTGGCCGAGTCGACGTGCGCCCACCGGGTCCGCTCGCTGCGCGCGCGGGGCATCATCCGCGACACCCGCGTCCGCGTGGACGGCGCGGCCCTCGGGCTGCCGCTGCAGGGCATCATCCGGGTCCGGCTCGGGTCGCACACGCCGGAAGGGGTGCACGCGCTGTTCGACGCGCTCGCCGCGACGCCCAAGGTGCTGCAGGTCTTCCACGTCGCCGGCGTCGACGACTTCCTCGTGCACGTCGCCGTCGAGGACGCCGAGGCGCTCCGCGACATCGTGCTGCGCCACATCACGGTGCACCCGATCGTCCGCGCCACCGAGACGCAGCTGGTGTTCGAGCTGCGTGACGGCGCGGGGATGCTCGCCGAGCAGGATTGAGCGCCCCCGTGCATCGTCTGTGACGCCGCGGTTCGAGTCGGCGGCTCGTGGGGACGTATAACAGGAGGGATGACAACCCCCGCGCCCGCCTCGATCGCCCTCATCGGAGGAGGCCCGCGCGGCGTCTCCCTGATCGAACGACTCGGCGCCGCCCTGCGCGATCGGGCGGACGTCGATCTCGATCTCCACATCATCGACGACACGCAGGTGGGCGCCGGACGCACGTGGCGCACGGATCAGGTGCGCGAGCTGTGCATGAACACCCTCGCCGACGCCGTCACGCTGTTCACCGATGACTCCGTGACGATGACGGGAGCCGTCGTCGAGGGGCCGACGATGTACGAATGGTGTGTCCTGGCGCTCCACGCGGAGCGGCCGAGCTCCGACACGGCGGCGGTCGTCGCGGACATCGCGGCCTCGCACGTCGCGGCGTTCGCCGACGTGCCGGTGCGACCCGGGCTCGTGGACGAGTACGCGGCCGAGCTCACCGGTCTCGTCCCCCATTCGCATCCGAGCCGCGCGCTCTACGGCGAGTATCTCCGCTGGTGCCACGCTCGCGCGGTGGCGATGCTTCCGGGCGGCGTGCGTGTGCGCGAGCACCTCGGTCGCGTCGTCGCCGTCGAGCGCTCGGGCGGGCGCGAGATCCTGAGCCTCGCCGACGGGCGCGAGATCCCCGCGGATGCCGTCGTGGCCGCGACCGGCTGGATGCCGCGCGGTGCGACCGCGTCCGAGTCGGCGCTCGCCGGGCCGGCCGCTCGTCGCGGGCTGCTGTGGGTGCGACCCGACAGCCCCGCCGATCAGGATCTCGCCGCCGTGCCCGCGGGAGCCCCCGTCATCGTTCGGGGACTCGGCATGGGCTTCTACGACACCATGGCCCTGCTCACGATCGGTCGTGGAGGGCGATTCCTCGAGTCCGAGGACGGATTGCTGCGCTACGAGGCATCCGGCGACGAGCCGGTGCTGCACGCGACGTCGCGCCGAGGACTGCCGTTCCGCGCCAAGTCGCTCTACGGATCGCTGCCGCCGCGGGCCCCGCAGCGCCGGTTGCGGGGAGTGGACGCCACGCGCATGTCACGCCCGATCGACTTCGACGCCGACGTCTGGCCGCTCATCCTGCGCGACGCCTTCGAGGCGTACTACGCGACGCTCGACCGCGTGCGTCCGGGAGCCGTGACGATCGGGCTCGCCGACCTCGTCCGGGTCATCGACCGCGCACCCGGCCACATCGACGCGCTCGCCGCGGCTGTCGCGCCGTTCGTCCCCGACCCCCGCGATCGGTTCGATCTGCGGGCCGCGATCGACCCCGTGCGCCAGACGTTCTCGGGCCCTGCCGCCTTCGACGCGTTCGTCCGCGACGCGATCGTCGAGGACCTCGCCGAGGCGGCCCGCGGCGCCGACAGCCCGCTCAAGGCGGGACTGTGGTCGATCGCCTCGGCACGGCAGCCCGCGAGCGTGCTGGGGTCGTTCGGCGGCTACGACGCGCGGTCGCGAGAGGCCGGCTTCGCGCTGCTGCACGCCGCCGGCGGCATGTTCGGCTCGGGGCCGCCCGCGTTCCGCTCCCGGCAGCTGCTCGCCCTGATCGACGCCGGGCTCGTACGATTCGTGGGACCGGCGGCGAACGTGACCGTGGAGAACGGGCGGTTCCACGCGTCTTCCGCGGACGTCGACGGGTCGGGTGTGGACGCGGACGTCCTCGTCGATGCGTTCATGCACCCTCACGACCTGCGGGAGACGGCGGACCCTCTCGCGCGCTCGCTCATCGACGCCGGCCGCGCGCGCCCGTTCGGCGCACCGAGCCCGGGCGGTGGAGCGGTCCCGACCGAGGCGTTCGACATCGACCCCGGCACGGGACGCCTCATCGGCCGGGACGGCTCCGTCGATCCCGCCGTGCACGTCGCCGGCATCCCGCTCGACGCCGCGCTGCACGACACGATCATCAGCCCGATGCCGAGGGCCGATTCCACGATGCTGCGCGAGACCGACCGCGTCGCCCGCAGTGCGCTCGCGATCGCGCTCGCCGCGGCATCCGTCCCCGCCACCGTCAGGAGCACCGCATGACCGATCCCCGCCCCGTCGCCCTCGTCACCGGAGCCACCGGCGGCATGGGAGAGGAGATCGTGCGCGACCTCGCGCGCACGCACGATGTGATCGCCGTCGGCCGCCGCGCCTCGTCGCTCGAGGCGCTCGGGCGCATCGACGGCGTGACGACGTGGACGCTGGAGCTCACCGACACCGCCGCGTTCGCGCCGCTCGTCGAGACGCTCCACCGGCTCGACGTGCTCGTGCACGGCGCGGCGATCGCCGACCCGGGTCGCGTCGACGAGGCCTCCGCCGAGCAGTGGACGACGCAGCTCACCACGAACGTGGTCGCTCCAGCCGTGCTCACCGGTCTCGTCCTGCCCCTGCTGCGCGCGTCGGCGGGCACAGTGGTGTTCATCGGCTCTGGCGCCGGCACGCGCCCGGTGCCGGGCAACGTCGTCTACAGCGCGAGCAAGCACGCGCTGCGCGCCGTGGCGGACGTGCTGCGCATCGACGAGGAGGCCTCGCGCATCCGGGTCGTCACGGTCGCCCCCGGGCAGACCGACACGGCGATGCAGCGCCAGCTGGTGGACTACGCCGGCGGTGAGTACGAACGGGAGCGCTACATCACGCCCGCCTCGGTCGCCGAGGTCGTGAGGTTCGTCGTCGATGCACCCGCGGACGTGCAGCTGACCGACATCGCGGTGCGTCCGCGCGTCGAGATCCGGCGGCTCTAGCTTGAGCGCAAGGCCCGGGAAAGACGAAACCCCCGCGATGTAGAAGCTACGCGAGGGTTCCTGGGGTGACTGTAACGATCACCCTTGTGGCTCCGACCGGCATCGATCCGGTGACCTTTCGATTTTCAGTCATCGGAGATGACGTCGCGCTGGGTCGTTCTCGGTCGGGAATCCGCAGATTCTCGCGGTTCTGACGTCGTGCTCGAGCCGCTCCGAACCGATTCGATCGGAGCGGCTCGTGGGCAGATTGTGGGCACGGGGTATCGGTGGGATGTCAGGCCGATCATGGATCATCTTGGTGAGTATTTGGAGGCTTGAGTGCGACTGATGATTGCGGTTCGGCGCCACCGGATCTCCTCGTTCGACGCCACCCGATATTCCTTTTCAGCGCCACCGACGATGTCGCCCCCGACGCACCCCGGCGATCCTCGACGTTGGCCCACGCGAACGCAGCTGCGATGACTCCGAGGGGCATAGTCGCCGGGGCGCTCCTGCGCGGAAATTGATGGCAAGGGCAGGCAACGCCTGCCCGCGGCAGCCCTGGACGCCTGTCGGTCGCTGCCGAGGGTCTCGGCGTCCCAAGGTTGCCGCTCAGTCGCGTGGGCACGTATCCAGCAGCAAGCAGGCCGACCCGATCGATGACTAGGGTGGCGCTCACGCCCTCGACGGGGGCGACGTCGTCGGTGGCGCTGAGAGTGAATATCGGTGGCGCTCAGAAGCGCGAACATTCACCTGGATCATCGTGGATCACCGTCTTGGATCACCGCGCGGGCCTGAGCAACGGCGAACGCGTGTCGCGGGCGTCGGCCGGTCGACGTCGCGGAAGTTGAAGGCTCTGGTGGAGGGCTCGCGGTCGAACTGGCTCCCGTCGAATGTGGCTGGCGACGCGGTCGACTCCTTGCCCGGCGGGGAACTGAACGCAGCGCTTTCGACGCGGGAGGTCGGCTACTAGCCCGTCGGTATGGCACCCAGGGGCGTCGAAGATCCGCGGTCTGAGGCGGAGCAGAGTGCTCGACCTGTGCACGCTAGCCATCTCACTCATCGTGGGGTCCAACTGAATTCAGCGACCTCATGTCCGAATCCGACAACAATCTTCAGCGCATTGACGTCGTCTGCTTGCACGGTTATCCCAGTAATCATGTCGACAACGCGATGGCGGGCGAGTTCCCTGCTTGCCGCGAGATCCCAGATCTGGACCCACCCGTCGCTCGTCCCGGTGACAGCGACGGGGCGGTTGCTGACATGGGCGCACGCAACCGCGGCTACCGACCCAAGCCCGCTGTGGAGGGCTTCTGCCACAGGTTTAGCGCCTGCAAGGTCCCAGAGTTGCAGCCTGCCGTCGGCTCCGCCGACTACGCCGACTGCTCTGCCCTCGACGGTGGTGCAGGAGATCGCTCGAACTGCCATCCCGAAGCCAGTGAGCGGATCGCCTATGCGACGTAGGCTGTCGAGGTCCCAGATTTGCAGGGTGCCATTAGCGCTGCCAGTGACGCCGACTGCTCTGCCCTCGACCGTCGTGCAGGCGACCGTGGTAATGCGTGCCGAGTGGCGTTGGGTAGATGTTGCCAGGGGCCGACGCCTGTTGAGATCCCAAGTTCTCAAGGTTCCGTCGGTGCCGCCAGTGACAGCGATGGCCCGCCTGCCGATCACGGTGCACGCGACGGTGGTGGGCCCGTGAAAGTCCCCGGCAACGAGCTTCCCAAGCTGTACCAGTCTCGCGAGGTCCCAAATCTCCAACGACTGGCGCCCGCAAATGACGGCGACCGATCGCCGCCGGAGAGTCGTGCACGCGATTCCGACCACCGGGTCCGAAGCGCGCGGGAGAGACCTGCCATAGCGCTGACCCACGATGACGTCCCAGACCGACAAACTGTGCTCCGAGACCGTGCGGGCGTCCCAGATCCGGACGGTGCCATCGCTACTGCCCGTGATCGCAGTCTCGCGTCCGTCGACTATCGCGCGCGCGACCGTTGTCACCAAGTCGGTGTGCCCGGTGAGGGGACTGTAGCTGGACTCCGGCGGCTGGAGGTCCCAGATTCGCAGTGTCTGGTCGTCTCCAGCGCTGACGGCGACAGGGTGACCGTTGAGGTATGTGGCTGCGATCGCGGCGACCGCGCCACGGTGGCCTGTGAGCGGTTCGCCGATCGCTTGACCCGTCTTCAGATCCCATATCCGAACGGTCTTGTCCCAACTGCCGCTGATCGCGATGGGGCGACCGTTGAGAGTCGTGCATGCAATTGTCGTTACAAAACTGTGGTGACCTCTGAGTGGTTTGCCGATCGATTGTCCGGTCTTCGCATCCCACATCCGGACGGTCCTGTCCGTTCCGCCTGTGACAGCGATGGGGCGATCATCGATGCTTGTACATGCCACAGCCATGACAGCGCGGCCTCGGTTGCCGGGAGACTCGCCAACCAACTGCGTCGTATTTAGGTCCCAGAGCTGAAAGCCGTCGGCTGCAAGTCCGGCAACAGCGACCATGTGCTCGCGGGAGGAGGAACAAGCGATTGCCGTCACTGCGTCGGTGTGTCCGGTGAGGGGCTCTCCGATGGGTTGCCTGGTCGTGAGGTCCCAGATGCGGACGGTTCGATCCCAGCTGCCGGTGACTGCGACGGGGTGGCCGTCGAGGGTTGTGCATGCCACGGTGGTCACTGCGTCGGTGTGTCCGGTGAGGGGCTCTCCGATGGGTTGCCTGGTCGTGAGGTCCCAGATGCGGACGGTTCGATCCCAGCTGCCGGTGACTGCGACGGGGTGGCCGTCGAGGGTTGTGCATGCCACGGTGGTCACTGCGTCGGTGTGTCCGGTGAGGGGCTCTCCGATGGGTTGCCTGGTCGTGAGGTCCCAGATATTGAGGGTGCCATCGCGGTGGCAGGTGACCACGATCGAACGCTCATTGAAGGTCGTGCATGCGACGGCCGTGACCCCCTTTGGGCTGCTTCGGCCCAGGCGGAGGGTAGGCCCCGCCGCCGACGTCCCGCTCCTGGTGCTCGCGAAAGCGTCAATGAGCGATGGGCAAACCTGCGAACCTGTAGACCACAGAGGTCGCCAAGCGTCTGATAGTTCCTCGCCAATCGACAGCTTGCTGACCATGTCTTCAAGACCGTATCTGCGCGCGTTGAGAGCGAGGATGTCGCGGCGTTCATTCGGGTCAGTCCCCCCCAGTGGTGTCGCGGAGTGGACCAAGGAGACTTCGCGCGGCCTTCCGTTCGTGGCTCGCAACGCCGCCCGCAAGCTCTGTGGGCGGGCGGCGACGAGGAGTTCAGTATCGAGCAAGAGCTCTACGGCCCTGCCTGCAGCACTTGCATGTTCGAGCATGTGGCGGGCGAGGTAGGGGGCCGCGGTCGTCCAGCGACGATCTCCATTGTGGGACGTGCGATCGGCGAGAATCGCATCGACGACTCGAGACTTCTGCTCGAGCGTGACCATCGACGTCAGGTGGTCGCTCAGGCTCTGATGGAACAGGCGGTAGATGGTCGTACCATCCTCGTCGGCTGTTGACCGGATGTAGAAGCGCGTCGCGTCAATTGACACCCTCAGATCATGATCGGTCGTGGTTTGCGCAGGGTCCCAGAGCGCGCTGTCGATGATCTGAGCGACACGAGCGGGGATGCCTTCGCCGAGTGCAAGCGCAAGCGTGGTGAGTGTGCGCCGTCGACGACCGTCGGAGTCGTGGGCGAGATCAAGTTCCAGGACTTGTGGCAACGTGGTCGGCACCATCTCGGCAGCGCGGGCGACTGAGCTGGGGTCATGAGGGTTGACCTCGCGACCGAGGTAGTCGACATAGATGCTGGCGACAAGAAATTCTCCCCAACCGCCTCCTGAACGTGGCGGGGCATGCACGATGGCGTGAGAAGTCGCAAGCGCGATCTGCGATATCACCGCTGGGCGGGAGGCCCACACACGGTGTCGTGCGAGCGCATCGTGGACGAACTGCCTGAGGTCGCTTGCCATGGTGCCGCTGTCGGAATTGTCGAGATTGAGTATCTGGCCATCGCTTGCGAGGTCGAGGAGGGGGGCGATCTCGACCCACGGATCGCCAGAGCGAGATCCGGCTAGGAGTCTGCACGCGCGCTTTCCATCCGTTCGGTGCGCTTGCAGAACAGGTAGTACTAGCACGGACACAAGTGAGGCGACGTCGGCTGCTTCGTCAAGTGCGTCCAGGATGATAGTTGGTGGGACGTCCATCCCCAGAATGGCACTCAAGAGTCCGGCGGGGCTGGTTGTCGCCTGGTCCCTTGAAGACAGACCAAGCTGGTCTGAGATCGCGGTCGATACTTCGTGCAGATTAAGGCCTCGGGCGTGGACCGCGGCGACGTCGGTGAGCGGCCCGCGCGTGTGGGGACTGTGGCCCCAGATGCTGCGCGTTGGTATGCGCAGCGAGGGGAGTCCTGCGCATACAAGCATTCCGAGAAGTGCGGACTTACCCGACCCCGGACTCCCGGTGATGAGCCGCAGGTGGTCGTCGCCTGGTGGGGCGTCAAGCCAAGTGGACAAGTCCTGTAGCTGCTTTCTCCGGCCACGAAAGAGGCCTGCATCCGCGGCATTCTTGAAGCGGTCGTTTGCAGCGCGGCCAGAGAAGTGGACAACGTCCACGCTTTCGATCAGGGCGGCTACGCCGACTGCGGCGGACTGCTTGGCTTCTTCGAGCGGTGTGGGTGGTTGGTAGTCGGGGTTGGGGAAGAACGGGAGCTCCGCAGGGCGTACGCGCTGACCAATCGGAGTCCAATGAGGGCGTTGACCAGTCCCCTCGGTATCGAGTCGCGTCATCTCGTCGTCAACCCAGTTGAACACCGTGTCCCATGGCAGGTAGCGTTCGGTATCCCGGATATCGAGGTGTCGCTTGGGGCTGCTGAGGACTGCTGCCAGTGCTTTGGTGAGGCGAAACTCGTAGGCAGTCCTGTCCCATCGGGACGCGGCGAGCACCATGGCGCGGGGTGGTCGGTCGGCCCGACTGCGGGAGATCTGCCATGCGAGTTCCGCTGCTCTGCCGGCGTAGCATGCATCGACAATGAACAATGTAGCGGCGTGGTCGCTCTCGTTGTCTTCGATCGCGCGGACCCAGGCCTCGACACCTGTGTCGCGGTGATGCCTGCCGTCGGAGCCGACAATGTAGAGTTCGTCCGACGCCGCTGCAGGTTTGCCATGAGAGCAGATGTGCACGATGCGCACATCCTCCGGATTGCCCGATTCGAGGAAACGGAACACTTCCCGCCCGAGCTCTTCCGCGGATAGATCGGGTTCATCCTGGACGAAGTAACCAAGGTTCGCCAGCGCGCCGCGCAGTTGATCTGCCGCAGCAGCTGCGGGTAGAGGATCGAGGGAGTCTGGATCCGGGAGCGTACCCGGTGGAGGTAGCTGTCCGAACGTGCTGACGTGAAAGGCCGCAGATTTGAACTCCCCCATGACGGCACACTAGCGATCGTCGCAGGTGCGTGCGCACTCATGCTCGCTGACACCGGTCCGTACTCCGCAGACCGCCCTGGGGCGACGAATGCCGGCGAGGACCCCGTGTGCCACCGTCGGTACCCGGGCGGGCACTGGGCTCCGCCCTGCACTGAAAATGAGCTCGCCGTCGCGAGGGGGCGCGAATCGCGCGCCCGCGCCGATCGCATCGAACCGTCGCACAGCCGCCGCCCGCCGAAGCGAGCGAATTGCGGGCGCAAGTTGCGTGCTCGACTCCGTGGTGGCGCGGATCCTCGTGTGAGTCAGCGCGGTGGTGAGTTGAGGGTGGTGTTGATGATGCCGGTGGTGGTGGGGTTGGCGAGGTATCGGTCGACGTCGTGGAAGTTGAAGACTCTGACGGTGCTGATTGTGGGTTCGAGGTCGGTGTCGATTCCGTCGAAGTAGCGGGACAGCAGCCGGGGGACGGCGACGAGGTCGCCGGGGTCGGCGAGGTTGACCCACCGTTTCACTCCCGGTGGCCGGCCGGGTCGGCCGGTGGCGGTGCTGGGGGTGAGCTTGTCGTAGACGACCTTCGGAAGCGCGAGGGGGGACCCTATGGTCAGGAGCAGGTCGATGGGTTGTGTCGGCGGGTGTGCCCAGAGCGTCTCCCAGGTCACGACGCTGCCGAGCGAGTGGGCGATCACGATCCGCGGATGGTTCGCTTCGATCGTGTCCCACACGATCTGCTGCACGTCGGCGCGCATGTCAGCCTTGGTGGGGTCGAGGTAGGTGACGACTTCGGTGAAGAACCGGGCGGTGAACCATCGCAGCCACTTGGGTTCCATGTCGAGGCGTTGGGCGATCCATGCCATGGCCTCCCGGATCGGCATCGTTGCCGGGCCTTGAGCGACTGGTGCCGCAAGCTCCGGGAGGGCTTCAATCTCGCTCAGCCAGTCCTTCAACGCGGCGTCCGCGGCTGGGGGGAGGGCTTCGGGGTCGTCACTGCCCTGCCCGGCGGGGAGCCGCAGCGCGGCGCTGTAGTAGGCGACGGCGATGTCCACGTCGGGTGGCCCGGCCGGGTACCCGTCGTGCAGGTAGGTCGTCCATGCGGTGCTGAGGGCTTCCGCGGTCTGGGTGGGGGTGTAGTTCCCGATCCCGTGCACGCCAACGATCACACTCATTCTGGCTCCCAACTCAACAACGCAACCTCATGCCCGAAACCGATCAAGATTCCAAGGGGCCCCTCCGGCAGTGATCGCGGGACCACCGCGCGCACCTGGTCCACTGTCTGGAACGTGGCCATGTTCCTTCCTGTGGTGATGTCCCACACGCCTACGCGCCTGTCCAAGCTGCCGGTGACGGCGATGGGGTGGCCGTCGAGGGTGGTGCAGGCGACGGTGTACACGCTGTCGGTGTGCCCTGTGAGGGGTTTGCCGGTGGGTTGTCCGGTGGTGAGGTCCCAGATCCGGATGGTGTGGTCGCGGCCGCCGGTGACGGCGATGGGGCGGCCGTTGAGGGTGGTGCAGGCGACGGTGTACACGCTGTCGGTGTGCCCTGTGAGGGGTTTGCCGGTGGGTTGTCCGGTGGTGAGGTCCCAGATCCGGATGGTGTGGTCGCGGCCGCCGGTGACGGCGATGGGGCGGCCGTTGAGGGTGGTGCAGGCGACGGTGTACACGCTGTCGGTGTGCCCTGTGAGGGGTTTGCCGGTGGGTTGTCCGGTGGTGAGGTCCCAGATCCGGACAGTGTGATCATGACTGGCAGTCACCGCAACAGGGCGGCCGTCGAGGGTGGCGCAGGCAGCAGCGGTGACACTGTCGGTGTGCCCTGTGAGGGGTCTTCCGGTGGGTTGTCCGGTGGTCAGGTCCCAGATCCGGATGGTGCGGTCGTTGCTGCCAGTGACGGCGATAGGGCGACCGTCGAGGGTGGTGCAGGCCACGGTGTAAACGCCGTCGGTGTGCCCGGCTAGGGGTTTGCCGATGGGTCCTCCGGTCGTCAAGTCCCATACTCGGACCGTGTGGTCATGACTGGCAGTCACCGCAGCGGGGAGTCCGTTGAGCGTGGTGCCGGCACCGGCGTACACGTCACCGGTGTGGCCGGTAGCGGGTTCACCGAGGGGGCGTCCCATAGCGAGCTCCCAGATTCGGACTGTGGCGTCCCTGCTGCCGGTGACAGCAATCGGGCGGCCGCCGATGGTGCTGCACGCAACGGCAGCGACGATGTTCGTATGTCCAGTGAGCGGACTGCCGACGGACTCGCCCTTGGCAAGGTTCCAGATCCGAATTGTGCGGTCCTTGCTGCCGGTGACGGCTGTGGGTTGCCCGTTGATGGTTGTGCAGGCGACCGCGGTCACGTCGCTGGTGTGGCCGGTGAGGGGCTTTCCGGTGGGTTGTCCGGTGGTGAGGTCCCAGATCCGGACGATGCCGGCGTTGTCGCCGGTGACGGCTGTGGGTTGCCCGTTGATGGTTGTGCAGGCGACCGCGGTCACGTCACCGGTGTCGCCGGTGAGGGGCTTTCCGGTGGGTTGTCCGGTGGTGAGGTTCCAGATCCGGATTGTGCGGTCTTTGCTGCCGGTGACGGCTGTGGGTTGCCCGTTGATGGTGGTGCAGGCGACCGCGGTGACGGTGTTGGTGTGCCCGGTGAGGGGTTTGCCGACGGACTCTCCGGTGGTGAGGTTCCAGATCCGGATTGTGCGGTCTTTGCTGCCGGTGACCGCTGTGGGTTGCCCGTTGATGGTGGTGCAGGCAACCGCGGTGACGGTGTTGGTGTGGCCGGTGAGGGGTTTTCCGGTGGGTTGTGCGGTGGTGAGGTCCCATATCCGGACGGTGCGATCCCATCCGCCGGTGACGGCGGCGGGGTGCCCACCTAGCGTCGTGCATGCGACCGCGTACACGGTGTTGGTGTGGCCCGTGAGAGGTTCGCCGATCGGTTGCCCGGTGGTGAGGTCCCAGATCCGGACGCGATCGTCGTGGCTCGCGGTGACAGCGGTAGGACGCCCGTCGAGGGTTGTGCATGCGACCGCGGCCACGGTGCTGGTGTGACCGGTAAGGGTATCGATGAGAGCCTGAGAAGTCTGCGATCCTGTCGACCACCGCGGCGCGAACCGGCTTGGCCGGTCCGGATGGGACAGCAACTTGTCGGCAACGTCGTCGAGGCGGAAGCGGCGTGCGTTGAGCGAAAGTACGTCACGTCGCCTTGCCGGGTCGGCGACGTCGAGGGGTGAAGCTGAGTACACCGCCGCGATGTCTCGTGGTTGCCGGGCCGTCTCGTGGAGTGCGGCGCGAACCGCGTGAGGACTGGCTGCGACGAGGAGTTCAGTGTCCTCGAGCAGCTCGACAGCACGTCCGGCGTCCGCGGCGTGATCCAAGGCATGCCGGGCAAGGTAGCGGCCCGCGGTCACCCAGTGGCGGTACTCGTCCTTCGTGGTGCGGTCAGAGATGATTGCCTCGAGCACGCGCGACGAATCTTCGGGGTTGAGGGTTGACGTGAGGTAATCGGTAAGGCCCTGGTGGAACACTCGGTAGAGGTTCGTCCCGTCTGCGTCACCGGTGGAGCGCAGGTAGAACCGCACATCATCGATTGCGGACTGCCAATCCCGCGGCTCGGGGGCAACGTCGCTGGGCGGCGATAGTGCGGAGTCGATGATCGCGGCGATACGAGCGGGAATTCCGTCGCCGTGTCCAAGTGCGATCGCTGTCAGCGTGCGCCGTCGGCTTCCCTTAATGTCGGAGGCAAGGTCAAGTTCGAGGACGGCCGGCAGAGTCGTGGGAACATGCCGGCTCGCCGAAGCGACGGCAGTATCGTCCGTGGGCTCGATCTCGCGGCGGAGGTAGTCGACGTACAAGCTGGCGACCAGAAAGGCCCCCCAGTTTGCCGCGCGTCCTAGGTCGACAGTCGTGGTGGATTCGACAAGTGCGCGAGCAATGTCGTGCGCGATCTTGGCCCGGGTCGCCGGTCTCGCCCTCGCCCAGCGCGGATCCAGGCCCAGCGCATCGTGCACGAAGTCGTGGAGATCGGCAGTCAGAATCGCTGGATCCGCGCGGTCTAGATCGAGGATCTGGTCGCGATCGATCGCTTCGAGAAGCGGGGCGATTTCGGTCCAGGGGTATCCCGAGCGGGTGCCGACAAGGATGCGGCATGCTCGGGTGCCATCTCGTCGGCGGGCGTGGACGAGGGTCAGCAAGAGCACCGACACAAGCGAGCCGACATCGGCCGCCTCGTCCAGCGCATCTAGAATTATCGTCGGCTGCTGCCCCATCGTGCGAATCGCGGTCACCAAGTCGCTCGGGGCCATCGCTTTGCGGTCTTGCGACAGCAGATCCAACTGCCGGGCGATCGTGGACGACACATCCTCCACCTGGAGGTTGCGCGCGTGTACCGCCGCTGCGGCCACCAACGGCCGGGCCTGATGAGGGACATGTTCCCAGACTTGACGCGTCGTCTCCCGCAGAGGTTGTATCCCGGCGCAGACCAACATGCCGAGCAGTGCCGACTTCCCCGCGCCGGGACTTCCGGTCACCACCCGCACGCTGTCCTCCGATGCCGGGGTGTCCAGCCAGGCCGACAGTGACTCCAACTCCCGGTGCCGCCCCCGGAACAGGCCGACGCCCGTGCCATCCTGGACTCGGTCGTTTGTGGCACGCCCAGTGAAGTGGCCGACGTCCACGGCGTCCATCAGCGCAACCAGGCCAGCAGGGGCCGCCGCTTTCACTGACTCAAGGGGAGTGGGCGGCTCGTAGTCAGGGTTCGGGAAGAACGGGAAGTCTTCCGGGAGTAGTCGTTGGCCAATGGGTGTCCATCGGGGACGCTGGCCCGTTGCACCGTCGTCGAGCCGAATCATGACGTCGTCCACGCAATCGCGCACCGTCTCCCACGGCAAGTACCGTTCCGTCCTCAGGATGTCTAGATGCTCTTTCGGGCTGCCGAGAACTTCGGCTAGAGCTCGGCTCAGGTAGAACTCGTAGGCTCGCTTGTCCCACCGGGTCGCCGCGAGTACGATCGCTCGCGGCAGCCGGTCGGTCGTGGACCGTGCCACCTGCCATGAGAGTTCCGACGCCCTGCCCGCGTAGCATGCATCGACAACGAAGAGCGTAACCGCCCGTTTGTCCGCATGGTCTTCGATTTCGCGAACCCACGCTTCCACACCGGCTTCCCGGTGACGTTCGCCGTCGGAGCCAATGATGTAGAGCTCGTGCGAGGCATCCGCGGGCTCCCCATGACTTGATATGTGGACGATCTGGACGTCGTCGGGCTTCCCTTCTTCGATGAAGTCGAAGACCCTGCGCCCCAGCTCCTTCGATCGAAGCTCGGCGTCCCCGCTGACGGTGTAGCCGAGACCTGTGAGGGCGCCACGGACTCGTGCGGCAGCATCCGACGCGCCGGGAAGCTCATCGAACGACCCCGGGGTCGGCAGTTCACCGCTCCGCGCCACCGAGTCGAATCTGCTGACGTGGAATACCGCTGACCTCAGCTCCCCCATGGCGGCAGACTAGCGATTGATGCCGCGGAAGATCCACGGTCAACTGTCGAGGCGCTTGCCAAGCGCGGTGGAGCTCCGCGCCAGGCCCGCCGAAGTAGCAGACGTGCGTCCTCGACTGGGTGCCGAGCTCCGACGATCGCGCCCCATCAGTTCGGCGGCGCTGGCGCGCGGCGAGGCGAGCGGTTCTGGATTCGAGAGCGTTCCCGGTGGAGGTGGTGGCGCGAATGCTGAAGTGGAACGCCGCCCATTCAAGCTAGCCCTCTTCGCACACCCTCGAGCGTATGCCCAGTGCGCTTCTAAGCTCACCGAAGCCGCCCGCTCCTGCCCCATCACGCGTGCTGTGGCGCCACGTACCGTAGCCTTCGGCACGGCGACAGATCTCTCTTGATCACGACTGCCATTGGAATGCGGCCACTTCGTGCCCGAACCCCGCAACCATCAGGGACTCTTCGATGCGCGCACTCGTCACCGCAACTGCGTTCACTGAGGCGACTACCCGACGGTCGGCGATCTCCTTGCCTGTGGCGATCTCCCATACTCGGATCGTGTGGTCGGAGCCGCCTGTGATCGCGATGGGATGGTCGTCCAGGAAGGTGCAGACGACGGCGGTGACACCCCCCTTGTGGCCGGTGAGAGGGGTGTCGTGGGGTCGCCCGGTCGCGAGATCCCAGGCCCGGACGACGCCGTCTAGACTGCCCGCAACGGCGACAGGGCGACCGTCAAGAGTCGCGCAGGCGACGGCGTTCACAGCCCCGAAGCCGCTTCTGAGCGGCGGGCCGTGAGGCTTCCCGGCGCCTAGCTCCCAGACTCGGACGCTTTGGTCCCAGCCGCCGGTGACGGCGATGGGAACGTCGTTCAGCGTGGTGCAGGCGACAGAAGTCACGTGGCCGTCGTGGCCGGTGAGGGGTTTGCCGATGGGTTTCCGGGTGGTGAGGTCCCAGATCCGGACGGTTCCGTCGTCGCTGCCGGTGACAGCGACGGGGTGGTCATGCAGGGTGGTGCAGGCGACGGCGTTGACTGTGCCTTCGTGGCCAGTGAGCGGTTCGCCCATGGGTTGCGCAGTGGTGAGGTCCCAGATCCGGATAGAGCGGTCGGAACTGCCACTCACCGCGATTGGGCGGTCACCTAGCGTGGTGCACGCGATCGATACTACCGAGCTGCGGTGGCCCGAAATGGGTCCTCCGATGGGTTGCCCAGTAGTGAGATCCCAGATTCGGACGGTGCGGTCATTGCTGCCTGTCACGGCAACGGGACGGTCGCTCAGCGTGGTGCATGCGACCGCGTTCACAGGGCGGGCGTGGCCCATCTGGGGAGTGCCGACTGGTCCTCCGGTGGTCAGATCCCACAACCGCGCGGTGAGGTCGGAGCTGCCGCTAATCGCAACGGTGTGGTCGTTGAGGCTGGTGCAGGCGATGGCTGTGACGTCGTCGGTGTGTCCGGTCAGGGGAGTGTCTAGGGGTTGGCCAGTGGTTAGATCCCAAATGTGAAGGGAGCGGTCTGAGCTGCCGGTGACGGCGACGGGGCGATTGTCAATGGTTGCGCAGGCGACTGAGGTCACATAGCTGCGGTGGCCGGTGAGGGGGCCGCCGAGGGGCTGCCGCGTGGCGAGATCCCAGACTCGGGCGGTGTGGTCGGAGCTGCCGGTGACGGCGATAGGGACGTCGTTCAGCGTGGTGCAAGCGATCGCGGTGATGTCATCGGTGTGGCCGGTGAGGGGTTTGCCGATGGGTTTCCGGGTGGTGAGGTCCCAGATCCGGACGGTTCCGTCGTCGCTGCCGGTGACAGCGACGGGGTGGTCATGCAGGGTGGTGCAGGCGACGGCGTTGACTGTGCCTTCGTGGCCAGTGAGCGGTTCGCCCATGGGTTGCGCAGTGGTGAGGTCCCAGATCCGGATAGAGCGGTCGGAACTGCCACTCACCGCGATTGGGCGGTCACCTAGCGTGGTGCACGCGATCGATACTACCGAGCTGCGGTGGCCCGAAATGGGTCCTCCGATGGGTTGCCCAGTAGTGAGATCCCAGATTCGGACGGTGTCGTCATCGCTGCCTGTCACGGCAACGGGACGGTCGCTCAGCGTGGTGCATGCGACCGCGTTCACAGGGCCGGCGTGGCCTTTGAGGGGCGCGCCAAGGGGACCACCGGTGGTGAGATCCCACACGCGCACGGTGCGGTCCCAACTACCCGTGACTGCGACCGGTCGGTCGTCGAGGGTGGTGCAAGCGACCGCGGCAATGTCGTCCACGTGGCCGGCGAGAGGTGCGATGAGTGATGAGGACACGTGGGAGCCGGTCGACCAGCGGGGTGCCCACGATACGGGCCTGTCGTCGCGGCCCGAGAGGCGACTGGCAATGGCGTCCAAGCCATAGCGGCGAGCGTTCAGGACGAGAATGTCACGACGATCCCGATTGTCGGTTCCGTCCAGCGGCGTCGCTGAGTAGATTGCGGCGATCTCGCGGGGCTCGCGGCGGGTGTCGCGTAGAGCGGCACGAACGCTCTCCGGCTTGGCGGCGACGAGAAGCTCGGTGTCGGCGAGGAGCTCGCGGGTGCGGCCGGCGTCCTGCGCATGTGCGAGTACGTGTCGAGTCAAGTAGGGGCCAGCGGTCACCCAATGGTGTTCGCCGGTGCCGGTGGTGCGGCCTGCGAGGATCTGATCCAGCACACGGGACTTGGCGGATTTTGTGACCGCGGAAACGAGAGAATCCGTGAGGCTCTGGTGGAACAGTCGGTACAGGTTGGTTCCATCGATATCCGTCGTCGATCGAAGGTAGAACCGCACACTCTCGATCGCTGCGGTCATCGCGGGAGGAGCGGGTGTAGTGGCAGTGCTGAACAGTGCACGCATGATCTCGGTCGCGATGCGGATTGGAACGCCGTCGCCATGCGCGAGCGCGAACGCGGTGAGCACGCGCCGCCGGGTATCGTCAGGGTCGGTGGCGAGGTCGAGTGCGAGTACTCCGGGCAAGGTGGTCGGTACCGCGCGGCCGGGGGTCAGCACGCTGGTCGTCGAGGACGGGTCGCGGCGAAGGTAGTCCACATAGAGGCTGGCCACGAGAAACTCGCCCGAGGCTGGAGCGCCCGTTTCGTCGGGGCTTCGTCCGGCGTCGGTCAAAGCGAGGGCCGTGTTCCGCGCGATGCGGGCTAGTGCTGAGGCCCTCATGTGGCCCCAACGTTCATCGGCCGCAAGTGTGTCGTGGATGAAGTCCTGCAGGTCGTCGGTCAGGACGTGAACGTCTGTGTCGTCCAGGTTAACTACTTGACGCTTGCCTAGAGCCGCGGTGAGCGGTGCGATCTCCGTCCAGGTGCCTCCCGCACGGGTCCCGATGAGCAATCTGCAGGCGAGCGAGCCGTCTTGGCGACGCGCATGGATCAGCGGGAGTACCAGTAGGGAGACCAGCGATGCGACGTCCGCGGCTTCATCCAATGCATCTAGGATGATCGTTGGCGGCTTCGGGAACCCTTGCAGAGCATCCAGCAGGTCGGCCGGGCCGATGGATCGCGCGTCCCCGTTGCGTAGGCCCAGTTGCTGGGCGATGGTCGAGGTGCACGCCCGCATCGATAGGCCTCGAGCGTGCACCGCGGCGACACAATCAAGCGCATTTCGCGTATGTGGTGCGTGTCCCCAGACGTGGCGTGTGAACTCGCGGAGCGTGGGGAGCCCTGCGCACACGAGCATGCCGAGTAGCGCTGACTTGCCCGACCCCGGGCTTCCGGTCACCATTCGGAGGTGATCGTCGCTAGGTGGCCGGTCGAGCCACGCAGAGAGCTCCTGTAGCTCTTGTGTCCGGCCACGGAACAGACCCTCGCCGGATCCGTCGTGGACGCGGTCATTCGCGGCGCGGCCAAGGAAGTGCCCGACATCCACGCCGTCCACGAATGCACCTACGCCGACGGGTGCACCTGCCTTGGCGGCCTCGAGGGGCGATGGCGGCCGGTAGTCGGGGTTGGGGAAGAACGGGAAGTCTTCTGGATAAACGCGCTGCCCGATGGGCGTCCAGTAGGGACGCTGGCCCGTGGTTCCATTGTCATGCCGGACCATCTCGTCAGCGATCCGTTCGAACACCGTAGCCCAGGGTAGGAAACGCTGAGACGAGGAGATGTCGAGCTGTTGGGGGTTGCTGAGGACTCCTGCGAGTGCTGTGCTGAGATGGAACTCGTAGGCGCGCTTGTTCCATGCGGATGCGGCGAGCACGATCGCCCGCGGCAGGCGGCCGGTGGGAGATCGGGTGAGTTGCCAGGCGAGTTCGGCGGCCCGGCCGGCGTAGCAGGCATCGATCACGAACAGCGTGAGAGCGCGTGTGTCCGCGTTGTCTTCGATCTCGCGTACCCAGGCCTCCACGCCCGCGCTCCGGTGCTGCTTTCCGTCGGATCCGATGATGTACAACTCTTCAGACTTCGCCGCGGGCACTCCGTGACTACAGACGTGCACAATCCGCACGTCTTCGCGGCCGCCTGATTCGACGAAGTCGAAGACGCTTTGCCCCAGGTCCTTCGCTGTCAGGTCAGGCCTGTCCTCGACGGAGTAGCCGAGGCCGGCGAGTGCCTGAAGCAGCTTCTGCGCGGCGTTGGCAGCCGGGAGATCGTCCAGTGAATCGGGACCGGCGAGTCCGCCTGTCGCGGTGCGCGGTCCGAACTGGCTGACGTGATAGACCGCGGACTTGTACTCCCCCATGAGGGCACACTAGCGACGCCTAGAGCGTTCGCGGGGTAGGTGGGCCCGAGCCGCCCGTTCGCTCTAGATCGTCCCAAGGCGCAGTGGGTTAGTTTGGTGTGTCAGCGTGGTGGCGCCCAATTGTTGCTGTTGCTCTTCTCGACTCGCAAGTCGATGCTGCAATCGGCAAGTACCGTCAATGCGTGGGCGGTCTTGAAGCTGAAGCCCAGCCCTATCAGGGGCCGCCCGCTGATCCCTGGCTTGTGGGTCGGGTGGTTTCTTGAGCGTCGGGCTCTGCCAGTCGTG
The DNA here is from genome assembly GCF_014208045.1 of Microbacterium thalassium. Lineage (NCBI taxonomy): Bacteria > Bacillati > Actinomycetota > Actinomycetes > Micrococcales > Microbacteriaceae > Microbacterium > Microbacterium thalassium. The sequence goes on along the minus strand of NZ_JACHML010000001.1, from coordinate 345,395 downwards.
GATCACTCGCCCGGCGGCCTTCCGATGTTGGATGTCATCCCTGTCATCCGCCCTGCCGCTCGGGCCTTCTTGATCCAGTCCGTGGCGGTGCGTTCGGGGACATCGAGCTCGAGCGAGATGAGCTTGACGGGCGGGGTGCCCGAGAGCGCCGCCGTGCCGTAGAGGATCTCGATCACGTCCCAGCGCTCGTCCTTGACGCCGCGCTTGACGACGCTGCCGGCCAGCCAGTCCGGGAGGATGCGGCCATCGCCGGTCGTCAGGTCGGCGATCGAGATCCACTTGGCACCCGGAGCGTCCTCGAGTCGCAGCGCGATGCAGTGTGGGACCGCGGCTTGAAGGATCGCCTGGGTGAACGTGTGGCGGAGGCGGCTCTCGTCGAAGTCGTCGCCGAGAGCACGGTTCACAATCACCGTCGGAACGTAGCGACCCTTCGCTGCGCTGTAGTGCGCCTCGACCGTTGTCTCCACCGCGGCGTCGTCATCCCTCGCCGTCACCACGAAAGCTGAAGCGATTCGCATCGCCCCGCCCAACGGCGTATCGGCGGCCCTCGCGCTCATCTTCTTGCCGTCGAGAGTGCTCACGCTGACCTTCACCCCCTCATCTTGCCGTGTGAGAACTGCGTTCTGCAGATTCCCCTTGCTAACTATACGGATTAGCCGTTTACTAGTGTCAAACGAACGTTGACTTCAGCAAAGGGGTGGTTCAGGTGACAAACACGACGAATCCGGCAATGCCGGCACTTCGCAAGAAGCTGCTGAGGCCCGAGGACGTCACAGAGCTGATTCCGGGACTCTCTGTGAAGCTCCTCTCGCAGTGGCGCTACGAGAAGAAGGGGCCGCGCTACTACAAGGTGGGGCGGATCGTCCTCTACCCGATCGACGACCTCGAGGAGTGGTTCGAGGCCCACGCAGGCGACGGGGGCCGCGACGATGACTGACTCACGGATGCGCATCGTCGCTGTCGCGAACCAGAAGGGCGGCGTTGGCAAGACCACGGTGACCATGCAGCTGGGGGCGACGCTGTCGCGGCGGTTCCGGGTGCTGGTGGTGGATGTCGATCCGCAGCAGTCGACGGTGTGGTGGGCCGAGAACGTGCCCGACGGGCTGCCGTTCGACTTCGCGGGCAGCCAGTCGCCGAAGGCGCTCGCCGGCATGCGCGAGCTCGAGGCGGAGTACGACTTCGTGCTCGTTGATACTCCGGGCAGTCTGGAGGACACCCCGATCCTCGAGACGGTCCTGGACGCGGCGGACTTCGCTGTGCTCCCCCTGACGCCCGAGCCGCTGGCAGTCGATCCGACGATGCGGACGATCACGAGGCTGATCGAGCCGCGCGGACTGCGCCACGGGGTGCTGCTGAACCGCATCGATCCGCGCGTCCCGAAGCAGCTCGAGACGTGGCAGGGCCTGCTCGACACGACCTTCGGCGTGCCCCGCTTCGGCAACCATGTCCGTCAGTACAAGGTGCTGACGGACGCGCCGGTGCTCGGCCAGCTCGTGACCTCGACGCCCGACACCCGCCGCACGCAGGGGTCGATCCTCGACATCACGCGGGTCGGGTACGAGCTGAGCGACCAGCTGTCGCCGGCGCACGCGGGGCGGTGGTGACGATGGCGAAAGTCGATCTCGCGGGCAAGCTCAGCGACGCCCGTGCCCGGATTGTGGCGGCCGAGACGGATGCCCCGCAGCAGGGGCTCCCGAAGTTCGCGCGCTTGACCCGCAAAGAGACGCGGGTGCGCGAGGACCAGTACGCGGCACTGTCCGCGCTCGCGCGGACGCTGATGCGCCGCCGCATCGTGAAGGGCGAGCGAATCACAGAGAACACTCTCATCCGGGTCGCGATCGATCTGCTGCTCGCGCACCAGCAGCACCTTGCCGGGGGCAGTGAGACCGAACTCCGTCAGTCTGTCACTTCGGCACTCGCGGACTCCGGCAATCCGGAACTCGCGAAGTTCAGCACTCGCGAAGTCGCGCACTCCGACACTGCGGGAGTTCCGGCGTTCGGAACTCGTAGAGTCACGATGTCCGGCACTCCGGATGCCCCGAAACTCCAGAGCGCCACAGTCACAGGCTCCGCGACTCCGGATATCCGAAAAGCCCCGACTCCCGGAACCGGCGACTCCGTCGCCGCCGAACCGCCGAACCATCGCGCGAGCGTTCCCCGTTCCGACAACGACGAGCCTGCGGACTCCGATACTTCGGAAGTCCGGGACTCCCGCACTCCGAGACTGTCGGACTCGCGACCTCACGGGCATCTGGACTCCGACAGTCGCGAACTGTCGATGTCCGGAACTGCCGGAGACCCGCACTCAGCGACCTCGGCGCTCCGGCACTCGCTCGGTGCGGCATACGGCCGCGGCGCGGGGGTGGTCGCATGAACGAGCTCGAACGTCCCGACGTCGCTGCGCCGCTCGCGGAGGTCGCGCGCTGGATCCGGCAGGCACGCCCGATCGAAGGGGCGGCGACCGATGAGGACTGCCGCGTCCGCGGCACCCTCATCGGCGAGGCGCTCGCCGAGCGTGAGGTCGCCCAGGGGGAGTCGTGCTGGTACACCGCGCAGTTGGCGACCGGTCACGTCGTCGGACAGTGGGCGACGTCCCTGGAAGAGGCCGAACTCTCCCTCAGCGTGTGGTGGGGGACCGGCTGTCACTGGGTGATCCCCGACGGCGACCTGCGCGTTCGGGAGGAGTACTTCCCGAACGGGGTGCGCACCGCCGCTGCGGCGACGCGTGCGTTCCCGCTCGGGCCTCCGCGGCGTCCGCGTGACCGGTTCGCACCGGCCGAATCCCTGCTCGCCGCGTTCGAGACGACCGACCGCGGAAGGAGCCTGGCATGACCGATCAGCTTGACGACCGCATCCGCGACACTCCGGACGCGACGGATGCCGCCGCCGCCGCGCGGGAGGCGAGACTCGAGCGACGCTGCGAGTACGATCGCAGGTGGCGGAAGGAGAACCACGCGAAGGTCCGCGCGTACCGCCTGGCGTACGACGCCGCGCACCGCGACCAGGTCAACGCCGCTGCCCGCGAGTCGAGCCGGCGGGTGCGGGAGCGCGCCCGCGCCGAAGGCGAGCAGGAACGCCTCGAAGAGGAGCGGCGAGAGCGCAAGCGGCAGGCCTCGCGCGACTGGTACGCGAGGAACAAGGACCGGCACCTCGAGTCGCAGCGCAAGACGAACGCCCGCAAGAAGGCGGAGGACCCAGACAAGTACCGTGTGGACAAGGCCGCGCGTACGAAGAAGTGGGCCGACGCCAACCGGGAAGCCGTCAACGCGCGGCTGCGGGCCAAGTACCGGGAAGACCCGAGCAAGAAGGCGGAGGCCGCCCGCGACTACTACGAGCGCAACGCCGAGAAGGTCAAGGCGAGGCGCCGGGCGTACTACGCCGCGAACCGCGAGAGGCAGCTCGAAGCCCAGGCGCGCTGGCGAGCACGCGAGAAGCGACGCACCGAACTCGGGCTGCCCCCGACGCGCCTGCACCGCACCACTGCCGCCGAGCGCAAGGCGAACGCGGCCGCCGCGGACGCGTTCTTCGCGCGCCAGTACACGCCCCCGCAGATCCGCGCGATCAGGGAACAGGAACCCGCGCCGTCTCGTGAAGCACTCGACCGGTGGGAGCGTGAGAGCGCCCGCGCCAGGGCTGCGTCGTTTCTCGCCGACGACCCCACCGTCCGAGCCGCGCTGAGCGACACCGAACTCCGCCACATCGAGGCGACCGAACGCCGGCGACGCGAACGCGAGCAGCAAGATTCGGCACGCGCCGAACGGGAACAGCTCCGCCGCGAGGAGGAGGAGCGTCTCGACGCGGTCGCCCGCCAGGTCAACGAACGATTTCGCCGCGGCCCTCGTCCGCCCGAGCAGTACGACCCCGCTCACCCACCCGCATTCCCGTCCAGCCCCTCCCGTGGGCTGGGCCTGTGACAATCGACACACCACGACAGGAGCCATCATGATCGACCGGTCCACCGCAGAGGCGGTCACCTACCGCACCGCCGTCACCGCGTTCACCTACTACCCCACGAAGCTGCTCGACGAGCCGGGCTACAACGTCGACGAGGACATCGACTGGTGCCTCGAACCCCTCGACGCGGACCTGCGCCCCGCGTTCCGCACCATCGCCCGCGACGTCATCACCGACCCCAACGCCGACCGTCAGGCCTACATCCGCCACCTGATGAACCTCGTGCCGTAGAACGGATGCCGGATACCGGACGGCGCGCGCCGAAGAGGAGGAACCCCGTGGGGTTCCTGACGCGGGAGTGTAGCGCCGGCAGGACTTCTCCGTTCCGCCGGCCGTGGCATGTGCTCCTCCGCTGCGCTCCGTCCGCCACGCCCCAGCCGGCGGCACTGCGCAGCCCTCCCGACGCTGGAATCCGCTGAGACGAGGAACACCACTCGACCGGTCACGCACGCGACAACGCGAGCGATGTCCACCCCCTGCGCGACACTGGGATCACCAGATCGACCGGTGACGCACAGGAGGTGACGACTTGGACGCGAGCGCCACAGCCCTCATCGGTCTGTCGTTCCTACTCGGCTGCGCGCTGATCATCGTGCTCTGCGTGATCGCCCTCGCCGTCCTCCGGCTCCGGCCCCTCGTCGTGGTCAGCGCCGGCATCGCGCTCGTGCTCGTCCTCGCGGCCGGAGCGATCGTCGCGTGGATCGTGGGCGCGACGGTCGATCCCGCCGAGGTCCTCAGCCGCTGACGACCGAACCCGACCTACCGCGAGATCCCGCCGCGGTCCGGCGTCGGGGTGACCGGTACGGGTGCCGGCGCGAACCGCGGCGCCGCGGGACGCAGGCTGTGACGAAGACGCGTCAGGTGGTCGACGTACTGACGCTGCTGGCGGGCGACAACCTGCGACCCCTGCGGCACCGCGAGGGCAGGAAGCACATCGCGCACGCCGATCTCATACAGCTCGATCAGCGCCCCGGTCACCGCGCCCTCGGCATCCGGATGATCCGCCGCGAACTCCGTGACCCGCCGCAGCTCGCTCATCCACTGCGCCGCCTCAAGCGGCGACATCGGCCGCTCCTGCGCGCGCTCGAGAGCCGCAACCGCACCCGCGAACCTAGGCTGCGCGTCGGACCGCTTCTCATCGAAGACAACCCGGCCCGTGCGATCGAGGATCGTGAGCTGGTCGGCGTCCGCCGACTCCTCCAGCATCGCAACCAGCCCGCGCGTGCCGTCCCAACCCCGGTCGTGCAGTTCGACGCCGGGGAAGGGGGTACGGATGCCGTCCCGCACGTTCGTCAGGTGCGCCGAAACCATGCCCATGACGCTCTCGGCCCGCGACACACCGACCACGACCACACGCGTCTGGAAACCGTCGTTCGCGAACACCCCGGCAGTCGACACCACCGTCGAAGGGTTCGGGAACGCCCCCTCGATCACTAGGGAGCGCGTGATCGCCCGCGCGTGCCGCAGACACGCAGCGAACCACGGCGACGTCTCCTCAGCGACCGTGCGCTGCGCCTCCAGGTCGCCACTTCGAACCGCGGCGAGATAGCGCGGGTGAAAGGCGCGGAGCCCGTCGCCGCTGACGACAGCGAGGTCGGCTGGATGCTGGGCGGCCAGCCCACCGATCACGCGGGTCCGGCCCGAGCCGACCTGGCCGGCCACGAAGATCACCGTCGGAACTGCGTGCGGAGTCGAATCGGGGAAGACCGCGGGCACCACGAGCTGCTCGAGGATCTCCCGGCTCTGGGCCTCACCGAGCTCCCATGCAACGGTCACCGGTCACCACCCGTCAGCTCGCTCACACGCTCACGCAGGCGGGCACGGAGTGCATCCACATCGGGGCGGGCGAACCCATCCACCACCTGCACTTCAGCCCGCCAAGCGGCGATCTCTTCCGCCGCGGCGGTGCGGGCGTCGGCGGAGTCGGCTTGCGCACTCAGCAGGCCGGTGACCTCGCTCAGCGCATCGAGGAGCACCGCCATCGCGCCGCCATCGCCCAGCCGCCACGCGGAATCTCTCGCCATGATCCCCCTCGCCACGAGTCTAGAGCTCGCCCCGGATACGACCGAGAGGAGATCTCGCATGCCCGCGGCGCTGCACACATCGCGGACTATCAGCGGCGATCCCTTTCCGGGCAATGCGCGAAGCAGGAGCGGGGCGTGCGGGCCTGAGACCGTGCGATTGAGGTTGCTTGGCGGGCGAGTCAGGCGCAAGATTCGCTGACTAGTCTCGCCGCGCGCGCACATTGACTACAGTTTGAGGTCATGACGATGGCGTCTGCGGGGTGGCACCCCGACCCAAGCGGCCGGTTTGAGCAACGGTACTGGGATGGGCAACGTTGGACCGAGTACGCGTGGCGCGCAGGCCATCGATACCTTGATCCGATTCCACCCGCTCAAGTCCCAGCAGAGGACGTCGTGGCGAACCCCGAGCGCCACGAAGACCAAGCCGCTATGGCGCATGAGGAATTGGCCGCAACGTTGCGACCGTTGGGCGCTGAGGAGAGCGAGCCTGAGCCTGAGGACGAGCACGTGGCCTTGCCCACGGATATCGACGACGAGTTCACGTTGCCACAATTCCAGCGGGGGTGGTCGGTCCGGAAGCGAACCAAGAAGGCGGCGGAAGCTGCGCAGTACCTACATCCGGGTGAAGTAGTCATCTACCAGGGCACGGGTGGCACGATGCGACCGCTCACGAGCGATCTCGTAGTTACTAACGCGCGTGTTTTCTCATATGGACCAGGGGGCGTCGGACTGACTGTGGCAGTGGAATCTGCCGAGCACGCAGACTTCGATGCGAAGCGTGGACGGATCCACATCACAAACGACGCAGGCGTCGAGGTCAAGATCAGTGCGATTCCCCTCAAAGAGGTTCCGGTCATTGAATGGGCTTTCGAGCGTGCCAAAGTTCACGAGCGGGCCTCCGAGACTCTGGAAGCGATGTCGATCTCCGCCGAGGTCGAACGTGTCTCGAGGCTCGCGATTCGCGAGCGATGGCCCGACGCCACAGTTCTGGGGGACATTACGAAGCGGGCCGACGACGGGATCAAGCGACTGTGCCAAGGCGATGAGGCGCCCTGGTTGGTCATGGCACCCGGGTTCGCGCAGGGGGTGCTCGTAGCGTTCAATGACCGCCTGGCGATTATCAAGACCGGTGCCGCGACAAGCTTCATGGCGGGGGCGCTGGGTGGCGAGCGGAGTACTACCTTCTACTTCGTTGACATCAACGCAATCGAGTACAACTCCGGACTCGTAACCGGTGTTCTCGAGGTACTAACCGCTAGTTATCAGGGCAACACCAACAAGGACTACTGGCGCGGCACGATGCAGTCGCGGAACGCAAACAGCGACGACCCGTACACGCTGAGCAACACCCTGCCGATGGTCAAGTCGGTGTACTCGCAGTGGGCGCCACACATACAAGAACTGCGCGCTCGGATTGCTCAGGCGAAGCGTCCGAGCGCGGCACCTGCCGTTCTCTCGAATGGTGAAACCAGCGGGTCAGAGCTATCCGTGGTGGAGCAACTAGAACGCCTTGCCGCGCTTCGCGCCTCCGGAGTCCTTTCCGAAGAGGAGTTCACGGCGGCAAAGGCGCGTTTGGTCGGACCTTGACCCGTGGCCGGCGAAGGAGCATCCCCATACGGGCACTGCGCGAGACGGGTACGGAGCGTGCGCGCCTAACGCCGTTCGATTGACGTTGCTCGGGCGTGCACCGGGAGTCGTCCCCGATCTCTAGCTCCGATGTGGTGTCACGACGAGAACGGGGCAATCACTGTAGTCGATCAGGGCGATTCTTACCCAGCCGTGGGGGAAGTAGTCATCGGCATTGCGATTGCCAACTCCCAGCTCGCTGTAGGTGAATGACCCGAAAGCACTTCGGAACAACTCGCCAAGCGTGTCCGGCTCCTCAAGTTGAGAGACAAGCGCTTCCAGAGTCTCGATTTGCGACTGTCGGTAGCGACCGAAGTACGCACCGGTTCGCGAGGCGCCGTCGATCGACGCCGACGCTAGCGCAAGCGCCAGTCCGTCGAAACGTAGCCGTAGCTCAAGAGACGCGCACTCGACCTGGCCGCTCACGGTCAACGTCATCTGTATGTTCGCGGCTTCAAGTCCCTCCTCTGGAAATCGAACGGTGAGGTTGTACCGCCCGCCAAAGATCTCCCGCGGGCGTGTCCACTTCACGGAGCTGCGGACATACGTGATGCGGGTCTGCGCGACGCGCCCGAAGGCCATGCGTCCCGAAGGGTTCAGCACGATGGGATAGAAGTGCAGACGCCGCAGTGTCGTCAGCGAAGTATCTCCGCGCGGGTTCCGCGTGGCCCAACGGGTCAGCGTGGAGTCCGGGTTTGCCTTCAGCGTCTCGTAGTTGTCGTACTCGCCGGCCAGGCTGAGCCTGGCCCAGACACTCGATCGCGCCTGGCGCTCCGCGCTCCTGCGGACAGCGCGGGCGAGCTGGAGCGCCATCGGCCGACGCGCCAACGCCGCTTCTCTCTCGCGGCGCTCCTCCTCCAGACGATCGAGGTACGCAATCCACTGCTCGTCGAAGGCTTCCGCGAGCCGCAGTTGAGCCTCCACGACCGCCGCTGTCTGATCAACGAGCTCAGACAGAAGGTGCTCGACGAACTCCAGACTGACTGGCGTCGATGCGACGTACCATTCATCAAGGGTGCTTGTGAAGTCCGTCCCAGTGACGTCATCCGCGATCACGGCGGTCGTCTCCTTGCTCCCGCGACCGTAGGTCGTGAAGTTCTGCGAGCCCACCGTCACCTGCGCGCCGTCGCAGACGAGGACCTTCGCATGTAGCCGCGGGAGAGAGCGAACTTCGACCCCACGACGAAGTAGGAGGCGGGCCCCGATGAGCTGGCCCCTGTAATTGAGCGCTCCAGTGTCGGGCGACAGGTCGGTTACGACTGACAGACGGCTGGCGTCGAGCGTCGCGTTTCCGAGCAAGCGAGCGAGCATGCGGTCGAAGTACGGAGTGAACACCCTCACAGATTGGGTTGCGGCTTGGACCCGGCGTTTTCAGGGCCGATAGACATCGCGAGCCAAGAGGGTGCGATCGTTCTCCGTCGCCATCCACCTACGGTAGCGGTCGACCTGGCTGGGACTGCCGAGGTGCGCGGTTCCCCCCGCGGCGATCCTTCTGCGGGCATCGCTCAAAACACGAACGACGCGTGCGCACCTGGAGCCGTGCGTTTGGCGTTCGATCTACGCGCCGCAAGGCGAAGCTTGTGTTCGGTCCTTCTCGATGAACGCCCGATTCCCGTCGCTGGCTAGCATCACAAGCATGGGAATCGAAGAGGATGCGCGCGGGATCCTGCGGGGCCGGGACGAACGGGACCGACAGGAGCGCATCGCGCGGGAAAGGACTGAACGGGCGGTAGTCGCTCAGATCACGCGCATCGTTTCGCCGTTGGGGCCTGAGTTTGCGAAAGCCGCTCGCGGGCGGAAGTGGTTTGGTCCGAGCGAGTGGCGATTCCAGGTCGTCTACAACTACGACACATCGGGTGGCGGGTACGCGGATCACGGGAAGGCTGACGTCACCGTCTACCGTGACGGAACGGTCCGCGTTACGAGCGAGACAGCGGGATACGGATCGGGCGCGGTCAATCCGGAAGTTGTTCGCTCGAGCATGACTAGGGCCCTTTCCTACATCCTCGACGGCGCCTGACGAGGGGTGAGCGCGGGGCGCGCCGATATCCCCACACGGGCAGTGCTCCAAGCAGGCTGGTCGCGGATGGGCTGTGGTGCGACGCGATGAGGGTCCGTCGAATGACGCATGGGCATGGGACTGCTGCACGAGTAGGCGATCGTGCGCGCCATGTCCAGGGACGATCGCTCGTGTCGCGTGTCAGCCGGTGCGCTGATCCGCGTACCGCGGTGCCATCGACTCCATCTGGTCCATGACGAGCTTGATCGCCTCGGGCTGCTTGTCCGGCGGGTACTTGTACTTCACGAGGAGTCGCTTGATCGATGACCGCAGCTTCGCGCGAACATCGTCGCGCACCGTCCAGTCGGTGCGCACGTCGCGGCGCATGACGGCGACGAGCTCCCGTGCGATCTGCGCGAGCATGTCCTCGCCCTGCACGTCGATCGCGGACTCGTTGGTGGCGACGGCGTCGTAGAACGCGAGTTCGTCGCTCGAGAGCGGGGGCGTGAACGTTGACCCGCGGTTCGCTTCGGCTGCGACGTCCTTGGCCAGCTCGACCAGTTCGGCGATGACCTCGGCAGAGGTGAGCTGCTGGTTCGTGTAGCGGTTCATGATCTCGGCGATCCGCTCCGAGAACGCCCGCTGGCGGACGAGGTTGCCGCGGGTCGCGGCCGCGCCGGCATCCGTCAGCGACTTGCGCAGCGCCTCGATCGCGAGGTGCGCGTTCGGCGCTGCCTGGGCCTTGGCGAGGAACTCGGGTCCGAGGTCGTCGAGGGCGAGGCGAGGCAGGCCGGCGGCGTCGTAGATGTCGACGACATCACCCGGCGCGATCGAGTCAGCGACGAGCGTGCCGAGCAGGCGCGAGATCTCCTCGGGGATCGGCTCGTCGCGCGACTGGCGCTCGGCGGCGTCGAACTTCGCCATCCACACACGGACCTCTTCGTAGAAGGCGATCTCGTCGTGCAGCTCGGCGAGCCCTTCACGCCCGGACGCGAGCGCCCACGCCCGCGCCAGCTGCCCACTCGCCAGCCGGTACTGCGCCGAGAGCCGTTCCGAACCGAGCTCCTCCGCGTTGAGCGGGTTCTGCGGGTCGCGCAGGTAGTTCGTCGCCATGGTCGCCGCGGTTCGCCACGCACGTGAGCCGCCCGCGCGCGCGACGGCCCGCCAGTCGCAGTCGGCAAGCAGATCCCGGATCTGCGCCACCAGCTCGGTCGCGATCGCCACCGCCTCGTCGACATCACGTCCGATCGGCTTGTGCTCCTGATCCGAAACCGTGTACTCCGACAGTGCCTTCGCGAGGTTGTCCGCCAGCGGAGCGTACGCGACGAGCAGTCCGTCCTTCTTGCCGCGGAACGTGCGGTTCACGCGAGCAAGCGTCTGCATCAGCAACGCACCCTTGAGAGGCCGGTCGAGGTACAGCGTGTGCAGCGGCGGGGCGTCGAACCCGGTGAGCATCATGTCCTTGACGATGACCAGCTCGAGCTCGTCCGAAGCATCCTTCAGGCGCGCCTTGATCGCCTTGTTCTCGGAGTCACGCCGCACATGGTCGCTCACCGGCGGCTGATCCGACGCCGACCCCGAGTACACGACCTTGATGCGGCCCGAGTCCAAGGCATCCGAGTGCCAGTCCGGCCGCAGCGCGACGATCGCCGTGTAGAGCCGCGCGCAGATCTCGCGCGTGCCACCCACGATGAGCGCTTTGCCCGGCGACTCGAGGAACGGCTTCATCCGCTCGCGCCGCTCCTCCCAGTGCCGCACCAGATCCTCGGCGAGGGTCTCGATCCGCTCGGGAGCCCCGTACACGGCGTTGACGACGGCGACGGATGCCTCGAGCCGCGCCCGCTCGGTGTCGTCGAGTCCGAGCGTGTACTCGTCGGCGGCGCGATCGATGTCCTCTTCACTCGCCCCGTCGGCGAACGAGACCTTGATCAGCCGCGGCTCGAAGTACACCGGGACCGTCGCCCCGTCATCCACAGCCCGTGTCAGGTCGTAGATGTCGATGTAGTCGCCGAACACCGCACGGGTGTCGCGCTCGGCGAACGAGATCGGGGTGCCCGTGAACGCGATGAGCGTCGCGTTCGGCAGCGCGTCCCGCAGGTGCCGGGCGTACCCGTCGAGGTCGTCGTAGTGGCTGCGGTGCGCTTCGTCGACGACGACGACCACGTTGCGCCGATCGGTGAGGAGCGGATGCTGCGTGCCCGACTGCTTCTCGGCATCGGTCAGCCCGAACTTCTGCAGCGTCGTGAAGTAGATGCCACCCGTGACCCGGTTGCTCAGCTCGTCACGCAGCTGCGCGCGCTCGCGCACCTGCACCGGCCTCTCGGCCAGCAGCAGGCTCTGATCGAACGTCTGGAACAGCTGACCGTCGAGCTCGGTGCGGTCAGTGACGACGATCACGGTCGGGTTCTTGAGCTTCGGATGCCGCGACACGAGGTTCGCGTACAGCTCCATCTCCATCGACTTGCCCGACCCCTGCGTGTGCCACACCACACCGGCCTTGCCGTTCGTCTCGACCGCCTGCACCGTCGAGCCCACCGCCTTCGTCACCGCGAAGTACTGGTGCGGCTTCGCGATGCGCTTGGTGAGGCCGTCGGAGTTCTCGTCGAACGCGGTGAAGCTGCGCACGAGCTGAAGGAACCGCTCCTGGTTGAACAGTCCATTCAGCGCGTCGTCGAGCGGCTCGACCGACATCCCGTTCTCGAGCCGCGGCTGCTTCAGCGGGGCACCGTCGTCGTCGACGTTCCAGGGCGCGAAGTGGTTCAGCGGCGTGAACGGCGTGCCGTACTTGGCCTCGAGCCCGTCGCTCGCGAGCGTCAGCACGCAGAACCGGAACACCATCGGGAACTCGCGCAGATACGTCTGCAACTGCCGATGCGCGTCGGCGACGCCGGCGGATGCCGAGCCGGCGCGCTTCAGCTCGACGACGACCAGCGGCATCCCGTTGACGAACAGGACGATGTCGAACCGGCGGTGCAGATCCCCCTGACGGATCGTGACCTGATTGACGGCCAGCCAGTCGTTCTCGTGCGGCTGCGTTCCGAGCAGCCGGAGCCGCGGATTCTGCTCGACCCCGTCAGAGTCGAAGTAGCTCAGCGGATACCGGTCGACCAGGTACTGATGGATGCGGTGGTTCTCGGTGATCGCGTCCTGCGAGGTCGGCGAAGCGATCTGAGCAACGACCTGCTGCAGATACTCGCCGGGGACGCCAGGGTTCAGGCGACGCAGCGCGTCGAGGAGCCGCGGACGGATGAGCAGGTCATCCCACGTGTCGCGCTGGCCGCTGCCGGGTGCGATGATCTCGCCCTTGGTCGGCTGCCAACCGAGTGGCTCGGCGAGCGTCTCGAGGGCGTCCTGCTCCCAATCGGACTCGGACAGAGCTGTCATGCGACTCCCCTCGTGAGGCTCACGACTTAGCGATGCGCTGCTCGAGCATCTTGCGCCAGACGTCGAGGAATGACGGTGCGAAGTCGCCCCACGACTCTGAGATCTTCGCGATGTCGAGCTTGCCGGTGTGGACCTGCTCGCACAGTTGCAGCCATGCCTCGCCGGTCGCTGCCGTGAGAGCGGCCGCGACGCCAGCGTTCACGACGGTTCCCGCCCCGGGGATCAGCTTGATGACGCTCCGCGCGAGCGCCTGCCCGGCGATTTGCGCACCGAGTTGAGCGAGCGCACCCGCCGACATCATCGTCTTGAGCTCTAGATCGTAGATCGCGGCGATGCGCCCCATCATTCCAAGTTGGATCGGCGCAAGCGCGATCGCATCTGCAACGAGAAGTGGGGTCGCAGCTGCGGTGGCAGCCAAGGCGGAAGCGCCGGCGATGACCGGCCGAGCCATTTCCCGCTTCCAGGGGAGATTGAGCCGCTGAGCGATGCGAAAGGCATCCTTCTCGTCTTCCGGTGAGAGGGCGAGTGTCTCGGAGAGGAGCTCACCGAGGCCATGCTTCGAATCCTTTCCGTGCTTGTCGACGGTGGATGTCGGGATCACGCGTTCATAAGGGATGCTCAGAGGCTGGCCCTCGGCGTCGACGGGGCTCTCGAGCCAATCGATGAATGCCTCAACTCCCTTGGGGACCGACCGGTTGCCCGTGATGGGGTTCCTTCCCCAATCGACCTTCGTCAGCACGAGGATCACAGGCAGCCCTGCGGCATCGAGTTCGCGAATCATCGCGACGTCAGCGGGCGTGAGGCGATCATCGGTGGCCTTCACGCAATACCAGACCACTGCGATCTGCTGATTCGCCGGATACGCCGCGATCGTCTTGAGGTGAGCGCTGAGCTGCTCACCGGGAGGTACGGGCGACCCGATCTCAAACCCTTCGACGTCCCAGATGCCGAGCGACTCATCGCTGAAGTACTGCACGCCGCGCGTCACCGGAAGCCCCTTCCCGACCTTCGCCCAGTCGCGATCGAACACGGCATTGACAAGCGAGGACTTGCCAACCCCCGAGCCGCCAATGACTGCGAGGTTGAACCGGCCGTACCTGGACTTCGCGTCGGCGGTCGCTTCGAGGAACGGCTGCTCGTCGATCTCCGGAGAAGCTGATGTCGGGTTCTTAGGCTCGGTTGTCACGGGTACATCCTCTGGCTGGCTGATATCGGTCATTGTGCGAATTCGAATGTGAGTTCGGCATCGGGGTCGATGCTCTTGGCGAGCTGTGTGAAGTAGAACTCAGCCTGGTCACGGAGAAGCTGCAGGTTGTCGTCCAAGTACTGTTGCTTGAGCTCGTCGTCGACGATCTCGTTGAACTGCTCAGACTCGCTGTCTTGGGGTGTGAATGCACTCAGGACCCCGTCATCGCTGAAGACCCGATCGATCTTCAGGTCGTCGACCCCGATCCAGATGAACTGCGGGACCGTCACCAAGAACTCATGATCGGCCGTCGACTTGATCTCGACACTGTCGACACCGAGCTTCACCTTCATGCTGTACTGCATCAGGCGCGCCTTCTGCAGCCAAGGCAAGTCCTTGAAGAATGCAGGCGGTATCCCCTCGGCCGTAGAGATTCCTTGGACCCCGAGTTGGAGGAGCACCGGCTGCTCCTTTCGCTCGATCGACGTCACTACCTGCTCGTTTCGGACGACGGTCTGAGGGCCAAGCGCTGACGCCACCCAGGGCGGGGTGAGAAGGCCGACCGCAAGGCCGGCCACGAGTGCGCCCACTACAAGGACGACAATCCCGAATGTCGCGAAGTGTGACCAGAGAGGAACGGGCTTCTTCAGGAACTTCATTGGATCCCGGCTTCGGATGCTGTCGGCTTGAACGCTCGCGCGAGGGCAGAGTCAAGCGGATGGCGCGGCCCGCCCGTGGCCTCAATTGCGGGCATGGTGGAGGCCAAGGGCCCAGCTGTTGTTGTCATTGCGGTGTCTCTCCCCGGGTGGATGCAACCGTGCACCCAGTATGAAATCTAGAGTCTCAAGTCCCGTCCTCGCTCATGCACCAGCTTTCGCCGCCATGGCCTCCGCGTCGCGGACGCGGAGTTTGCCCGACATGAGCTGCGGGAGCAGCGCGTCGCG
The DNA here is from genome assembly GCF_014208045.1 of Microbacterium thalassium. Taxonomy (NCBI): domain Bacteria; kingdom Bacillati; phylum Actinomycetota; class Actinomycetes; order Micrococcales; family Microbacteriaceae; genus Microbacterium; species Microbacterium thalassium. The sequence goes on along the minus strand of NZ_JACHML010000001.1, from coordinate 330,278 downwards.
GGTGGTAGCGAGAGTGTCGTTCTCGGCGAGCGTTGCCGCGATCGAGGATTCCAGCGACGTCAGTACTTGCTCGACGACCTCAGCTAGTTTCGGATCGACAGTCCGCAGCTGGATGCCGTGGAGCTGATCGCGGTTGATCGAGCCGAACACGGTTCCTTCCGCCTCGTACGGTTCCCAAGCGTCACGCTCCGCCTTCAACTGATGGAACAGCGTCGCCTGCCTTCCGGTGGTCGAGCGCACCGCGGCGATCCCGCGGCCGATGCAGAGTGCCTCGTTGGCGACGTTCACATCACCAACGGGTGCACGCACGCTGACGAGGATGTCACCGGCGTCCGCGGATCGGACAGGCGAGGTCGTGAAGACCCGACGGGCGGGCGAGCGGAACCCGTAGTCGCGTACACCCTGGTAGAACGGCATTCCGTCGCCGAATTCGTTCAGTGTCTCGCCCTTCGGAGATGAACCCATGATGATTCGCGCGATCGAGTCCAGTCGCACTCGATCCGTGCTGAGAGAGCCAAGCAACACGGTCGATGCGTACAGATCCGCGGTGGTGGCGAGAGCGAGGTTAGCGGCGATCTTGGCGTCAAGGGCGCCGAGCACCTCGGCGATGGACTGCTGCTCGGCGAGGGGAGGAACCGGGAAGTACTGGGCGCCAAAAGCCTCGCGCGTGAGCGACGGGTTCGAGGTTCCGTGCTTGAGGTGGTTCACGCCGACGTGATTCACAAGGTAGTAGGCAAACTTGAGATCCACGCCCGATCGAGGTTGAAGCGAGTAGGCAGTGTCGATCACCCAGTAGTCACGATCTGCCCACTTGACTCCGAGATTGCCCATCCCCTTGCGGCCCACAATGATGCCTGGCCCGTCAAACATCGCCTCGTTGTGCCAGCCCGTCTGCCCGTTGGTTCCATAGACGGGAATACCTCCTGCGACCCGGGATGACTCGACCAGCGCTTTCCCGTATCGGAGCTCAAAGAGATCGCTCGAGCGCTCGAGCGGCCAGATTCCAGTGGAATCCAGACCACGGGCGAGAGAAGCATGCCCGATGTCAGACATCGACCCTCCCCAGCTGCTCACGCACGACCTCAGCCAAGCGCGCGGACTCCGCGAACTGCGCTACGAGTTCTGCCCTCAGCCGGCCAAGCTTCTCCTCGATGGGCTCACCGTCCTCCTCCACCTCGGCGATTCCGACATAGCGCCCGGGGGTGAGCGCGTAGTCCGCGGCCTTGATCTCGGCGAGGGTCGCCGAGTAGCAGAACCCCGGAACGTCCCTATACTCGTCAGGCGCTGCATCCGACTCCACCCCGCGCCACGCGTGGAATGTTCCCGCGATCCTCGCGATGTCCTCGTCGCTGAGCGCGCGCTCGGCGCGGTCGACCATGTGCCCGAGGTTGCGAGCGTCAATGAACAACACCTCGCCAGCCCGCGTGCCCTTGTCCTTCGCGAAGAACCATACGCATACCGGGATGCCGGTCGAACGGAACAGTTGCGTCGGCAACGCCACCATGCACGACACGAGGTCGGCTTCGACGATCTCGGCGCGGATCTGGCCCTCACCGCCGGAGTTCGATGACATCGAGCCGTTGGCCATGACGACGCCGGCCTGTCCGCCGGGGGCGAGCTTGGAGAGGATGTGCTGGATCCACGCGTAGTTCGCGTTGCCTGCGGGTGGCACGCCGAAGCGCCAGCGCGGGTCGTCTTCGCTTCGGGCCCAGTCCTTGATGTTGAAGGGTGGGTTGGCCATGACGAAGTCGGCCTGCAGGCCGGGGTGCAGGTCACGTGCGAACGTGTCTCCCCAGCGCGGACCGAGGTTGCCCGAGAGCCCGTGGATGGCGAGGTTCATCTTCGCCATCCGCCACGTGCGCTCGTTGAGCTCCTGCCCGTACACCGAGATGTCGCTACCTTCGCCGTGGTGCGCGTCGATGAACTTCTCGGCCTGCACGAACATGCCGCCCGATCCGCAGCATGGGTCGTACACGCGCCCGTGCGTGGGCTGCAGCAGTTCGACGAGCACGCGTACCACGCCGGCGGGCGTGTAGAACTCTCCACCGCGCTTGCCTTCGGCGGCGGCGAACTTCTCGAGGAAGTACTCGTATACCTCGCCGAGCAGGTCGCGCGCGCGGCGGCCGTCCGAGCCGCCCTGCCCCTGGGCGGCGAATCGCGCGGAGTTCAGCAAGTCCATCAGCTCGCCGAGGCGCCGCTGGTCGACGTTGTCGCGGTTGAAGATCCGCGGCAGCGTGCCCGAGAGCTGCGGGTTCGCCTGCATGACGGCATCCATCGCCTCGTCGATCAGCAGGCCGATCGACTTCTCGACGCCGTCGACCTGCGCGCCTTTCGCGTTCTCGGCGAGGAACCCCCACCGTGCGTTCGCGGGCACCCAGAACACCCCGCGGCCGGTGTACTCGTCGGTGTCGTCGATGAGGTCGGCGATCTGGTCGTCGTCGTACCCGTCGGCGGTGAGCTCGGCGCGGATGCCGTCACGGCGCTCGTCGAAGGCATCCGACACGTACTTGAGGAAGACGAGCCCGAGGATGACGTCCTTGTACTGCGAGGCGTCCATCGATCCGCGCAGCTTGTCGGCGGCCTTCCAGAGCGTGTCTTTCAGCTCCTTCATGGTCGACGGCGCCTGCGGGGCGGATTTGGGTGTGCGGGGCATGGAGCTTCCTTACTGCGGGTCGGATGCCGCGGGCGCGGTGTCCGGGTCGGTCAGAGTGACGGCGCCGGCGGCCACAGCGGCTGTCAGCGTATCGATGTAGTGGTCGAGATTCGCGACGCGGCTCTCGAGTTCGGCGCGAGTGGCGGCTAGTTCGGCGAGAGCTCGGCGAAGGGGGGCGATGGATGCCGGGGTGACGCGGCGCAGCATCCACCGTTTCCACGCGCCCGGCCCGGCGGGCTGAGTCGGGATGTCGGCGGCGACGAGCTCGGGGACGAGGCCGCCGGGGTCGGCCGCGGTGATCCGCAGGACGCGGGCGGGGTATGCGACGATCTTGGATCCGTCGTGATCGACCCAGGCGGCGGGTGTGGGGCTGGTGCGGAAGACGATGTCGTCGGGGCGGGTGAGCTGCGCGGACGGATGCTGGTGCGCGAAGGTCATCGGGTCGATGCGACGTTTGCCGATCCTCGACGGCGCGCCGAGGTTGTCGGCGGTGACGACGACAAGGCCGGTGGTGCCAGTGTTCTCGATGGCGAGTCTTGTGCCGGGGATGATCCGCGCGTGTCCGTTGCCGATGAGGTCCCCGAGCGCGGCCGGCGGCACCGCTGCCGACGTGTCACCAATCGCCCCGATGTGCTCTGGGAGGTCGATGGCGGCGGTGGCGGCCGCGGCGTCCAGGCTCGCGGCGAGTTCCCCGGCGCGCGAAGCGGATGGCGTGTGCGGGGTTCGCGGGGCGAGGAGTGCGCCGGAGCGTGCGAGGAACGATGGCGTGCGCACGAGTCGCGCGAATCGGAAGGTGCGCGCCAAGACGTCGGCGCGGCTTCCCATGCCGGCGAGGACGTCGCCGACGATGTCCGCGCTCGTGGCGGGAGTGAGTTCGCCATCGATCAGATCCGCAACAGCCGTGAATCGCTCACCGCGGGGCACGTCGCCGGTCGGCGGGCCGAGCACCCACAGTGCGAGCGGTTCGCGGGTCGCGGCAGTGACGAGTCCCTGTGGCAAGCGGACCGCTGCACGAAGGCGACCGGATCGGAGCACGTCGTCGCGCGCCGCTCGGACGGGCGCGGGTAGCGCGTCGATGAGGGCGCGTGCCGGGCCTACCACGACGGCGACGTCATCGTCGCGGAGCGACAGCGCTACGTCGTCGGCATCCGCCAGCATCCGCTCGACGTTGTCGCCGGGCGTCGACGGCACGCGCGCGAGGTGGACGGTCGCGGCGCTGTCGACATCGTCTTCGATCCAGACGTCGGCGACCCGGAGGTGTCGGCGGATGCTCCGCTCGCGAGGCGATGCCACGAGCGAGAGCGCAATGTCATCGCTGACGTCGCTCGCCGTGCGGAGCGCGGTCAGTTCGTCGATTCCGCGGTCGATCACCACCCGATCGACGCCATCCCGCTGGGCGAGCCCCGTCGTGACTTCGAGGATGAAGTCGAGCGCAGTTCCGGCGAGTGGAGCGGCCGAGCCATCCGCTGCAGTCGTTGCGGCGTGACGAGCGCGCGAGATCTCAAGCGCCTGAGCAGGCGAGTACGCCGCATCGATCAGCTGGTCGGCGAATGGCGCCCAGTCTGCGCCACGATCGAGGTGTCGGGACACCTCGGTGCGAAGGAACGCGTCAGCCGGGTCGGCGTCGCCCGCAGCGCGACGCAAGGCGTCGTGCGTCTCGTCGGCGAGTCCGCCCGTGAGAGTGGCCAGGACGACGAGTGCGTCGAGCTCGGCGACGTCCGATGCGTTCGCCCAGTCGAGATCGGCCGGCGCGGCGGCTGCCGCGGCATCCGCCACCGCTTCGGGATTGTTGCCATGGCCTGTACGGACGAGCCACTCGGCCACTTCGCCGGCATCGAAGAGTGGCGACCCCGACTTGCGAGCGATCGGCGCGGGGAACGCATCGTCACCTGTCGCGAATCGTGAGCGCCACATCGATGCGACTGGGCGCCGCACTCTCGCGAGTTCGGCCACATCCGACAGCGAGAGGCGAAGAGGCGCATGGCTCTCGGCTGCTCGCTGGGTGGAAGTCGCGGTGGTCACGAGCCAAACGGTAGTGCACCACGCGTGCCACGGTCATCAATCTGTTGATAAGGGGAATTATCACCTCGCTAGACCACACGGATGCGCGACCTTCGTAGCTTCGGTCACGGCGGACAACTTGTACCGCCGGAGCGGACGGGCCCTACTGGGGGGGCCGGCCCGTCCGCTCGCTTCCGACACGAAAGGACTGACCATGCGACGCACGCTCACTCTGACTCTCACTCTCGCAGTTGCGGGCCCGTTGCTGTTGGTCGGATGCACGCCGACGGCGGCGCCCGATGCGGATCACGTGCCCGATACGGCGCCGGTCGCGACCGCGAAACCGACGCACACGCCGAGCGACGACCCCGACCAGACGGCCACATACGGGGACCGGGTCATCAACGACCGCGGCAACCTCGTCAAGGACGTCGGACAGCTCGCCGGTATGTCCACCGTCGACGACGCCGACGTCACCGCAGCTCAGTTCGCCGTGACCGACATCGTCGTCGACGTCGACTGCACCGACGAGTACGCCGACGCGCCGAAGAACGGCCACTTCGTCGGCATCCATCTCAACGTCGAGACCACCCCGGAACTCGCTCAGGACGAGCTCCCGACCGTGTCGTTCTCGGAGTGGGCGTGGCAGGCGTTCGACGCCGATGACAAGCGGGTGAACGACCCCGTCGGGAACGCCTTCTGGTGCATGGACGCCGGCGACCAGCTGCCGTCCGACATCGGCCCCGGCCAGAGCGCTTCCGGGTGGATCGTCCTCGACCTGCCCACCGACCACGGTGCCGTCGTGCTCACGATGGGCGCCGCCAACGGCTGGGAGTGGGCGTACTGAGCCCGTCCCGACCTCACCTCAATCACAAAGGAGAAATCACAGTGAGCAATCCCTCAACCCCGGCGCCGCCGGCCATGCCCGCCGCTCCCGTGCCCGGCGCGCAGTTCCCGCAGCCGCCCGCGAAGTCGTTCATCGCGACCTGGCTGTTCGCCTGGCTGCTCGGCGTCTTTGGCGTCGACCGCTTCTACCTCGGCAAGGTCGGCACCGGCATCCTCAAGCTCGTCACGTTCGGCGGTCTCGGCATCTGGGTGCTCGTCGACCTGATCATGGTGCTCGTCGGCGCCACCCGCGACAAGCTCGGCCGCCCCCTCGAGGGCTACGACAAGCACCGCGTCATCGCATGGATCGTCACCGGCGTCGTCATCGTCCTCGGCATCGCGATGGGCGCAGTCAACGGCGGGAGCGGTGGGAACGACGCAGTCGACGTGCCCGCCGTGGAGCAGAGCGACACGACCACCGACGAGTCAGAGCAGCCCGCTGAGCCGACCGAGGAGGCACCCGCCGAGGAACCCGCGGTTACTGCGGCGAGCTGGGCGAACGAGGAGTGGGGCGAGTTCGCGCCCGTCGAGCAGTCCGGCACGGGCGACACCCTCATCACCCTCCCCGAAGGAGCGACCGGCGGGATCGTGACCGCGACCCACAACGGTGAGCGCAACTTCGCGATCTCGGTCCTCGACGCCTCGAACGAGACCACCGGCGAACTGCTCGTCAACACCATCGGCACCTACTCGGGCATGACCGCGTGGGGCGTCAACGCCTTCGGCGAGGGCGCACGCCTGCAGGTGACCGCCGACGGGGCATGGACGATCACCATCAGTCCCATGGGGTCGGCGCCGGCCGTCGCGCAGTCGGGGACCGGCGACGCCGTGTTCCTCTATGACGGAGGGGCCGCCGCCCTCACCGCCACCCACGACGGCGAACGCAACTTCGCGATCCTCGAGGAGACCTCCGAAGCGTTCAACATGGGCCTCCTCGTGAACGAGATCGGCACCTACTCCGGTACCGTCCCGCTCTCGGCCGGACCGTCGGTTATCACCGTGACCGCCGACGGCAACTGGACGCTCGCCATCGAGTGATCCATCGGCAGGGGCCGAGTCGCGATACCGCGGCTCGGCCCCTGCTGCCACATCAGGGCGGCTTTGCCGAGCCCCCGAAGTCGACCAATCAGCCAGAACCAGTTCGAAGGATGCGACGCACATGTCTCTGCACAAGTCCCACAGCTGCGGCAAGGTTCGCTTCCGCGACCACCGCGAGGCCGTCTCCGCGCTCCACAACGTCACGACCCTCCGCAAGCGCGCCGAAGAAGACATGGTCCCGTCGCGCCGGCGCGAGGTCCGCACATACGAATGCGACGCCTGCCACGGGCACCACCTCACGAGCATGGCCGCGTGAGTGCGCAGCGGCACTAGCACCTGTCCCCTCGATGATCTGTTCCTCGTTGCGTGGCTGTACAACGTCCACCGTTGTGCCAGAGCGGCCGAGCACTTCGCAGTATGCGTCGGGGTCCTGGACCGGGAATGAGTCAAGCTGCATCGAGCGACAGATCGATGAGGCACGAGGGTGATTGCGGGACCCAACGATGACGGACGACGAGAAGAGATGGTGTTGGCGCCTGATTGAGAAACCTCTGCCGCAGGCTCAGCGCGGTGCTGCACGAGGAGCAGGTGGACCCTGCTAGATGGGCACCGCATTCCTACGTGTGGGTCTGGCTGCGCGAAGCAGCAAGTAGTGACAGCCGGTGGGACGCCGGCCGTTGTCACCCATAGGCTGGCGGGCGTGACCGACGACGAGACCTACGCCTTGCCGGGAACGGCCCTCATCGTGCCTCCGCTGTCTGAGCACCATGACGGCGTTTGGCACTACACCGATGCCCACGGGCTTGCCGGGATTGTCGGGGGCGGTCCGTCAGGCTGGCCGGAGAAGATCGGGGTGCTGTGGGCGACCGCCGCGACCATGCTCAATGATCCCGACGAGCTGGAGTACGGTGTTGCGCGGGTAGTCGAGTGGTTCGAGCAGCAGGACTACCTGGATGAAGGGACCGCAGGCGCCCACATCGTCATTCGCAGCGTCCTGTCGGGCCTTCGCGAATGGATTCTTGCCAATCCGGCATACGTTGTGTGCGCTTCCACTGAGGGGGACATGCTCGGGCAGTGGCGCGGTTACGCCGGGACGGCGGGATACGCAATCAAGCTCGACCCCGCCCATGAGTGGGCGGTCTGGGCTCGGGACGGCCAGGCTGGCTTCGCGTGGTCTCCCAGTTGGGTGAAGGTGGCGTACACAGCTCATGAGCAGGATGCGCTGATGCGCCGCTACTTCAGCTATCTGCTTAGCGAGGACAACTTCATCGGGCGGCTTGTCGCCGAGTTCGCCATTCAAGACGCGGTTGAGCATGTTCGCGCCATGCTGTCAGGACTAGCCACAGCTTTGAAGGACCCCAGCTTCGCTGCAGAGCAGGAGGTGCGCCTCATCGCTTTCCCGCCCGACGGTGTCTCCCCCAGGTTTCGAGGCAGCGTTCGAGGACTGGTGCCGTACCTAGAGCTCGTGCCGGCAGTCTTCCCGCATATGCTCCGCCCGCACAAGCCCATCGCACTCCCAGTCCAGGACATCACAGTTGGTCCACCGCGGGGCGATCAGATGAATCAGCGGGCGCGCACAGCACGCATCCTGCTCGACTCGACCGGCCGGAAGGCCGTCCCGGTCAACAGGTCAGTCATCCCCTTCATCCCATGATGGCTCGCTCTGAGGAACGAGCTCCAGGCGGACTCATTCGCGTGCGCCGATGGGCATAATCGCTATCGTCGGCTGCGCTTCGCCCCGCGCGCGAATCCTGCCCATGGCGATATGTACGGTTCACTCCGCACATGTTGATCCGACTTGCAGGACCGAACGCGAGGGAGGCGCTCCTGGAGCTGCTTGACAGCGAGGAGGGTGAAGACGACGCTGTCGACCACGCGATCATCGCTCTGCGCAGCGCGCCGACCACCGGACGCCGAGCTGCAGCCCTAGATTCGGCGCGTGCCGTCGCCTTCGCCGAGCCCCGTCCCCGTGCTGATCGTTGATCCGGCGCCGGGCCTTTGGTCGCCGGAGTGGTGGATTGACGCGGGCATCCCTCTGCTGGGGGCGGTCGGTTCGCTCGGCGTGGCTGTCGCGGCGATCATCGTCACTTTCGGGCTGGCTCGCCGCGAGCGAAACGAGGCAGCGCGTCGAGAGCTCGCCGAGGAGCAGGCACGCGACCGAGCCGACCGCGCCGAGTTCCTTCGGGTTGCCATGGCTCAGTTGGAGCAGTGGGCGACTGCCGAGTTCTCGACGGAAGAGGACTTTAGGAATCATGCACGACGCTCGCGCGCACGCCTATATGCGGCCTCAGCTGTTGCAGGATCGAACGCTCCAGCGATCGCCGGTTGGATGGTAGACCAAGCGCGGAGGTGCATTAGTTGGATTGAACTCACGAAGCGGATGAGGGCAGATGTCGAGGCGCTCGATCACGCTGAGTCTCCAGAGCTATCTCTAGCCGAGAGGGGCAGACAATCCTGGCTAACACTGGAGGCTTCTGTGGGATACCGGCTTCGAAGGTGGGTGAGTAGCGGTGAGTTCGATCTGAGCATCTACATCATTAGCGCGCTCGGAATTGACGTCGAAGATGATGTCCCACGGTGGTGATCGATCCGCCCCGACGAGGGCGCATCAAGGGTCTTCGGGCTCGGCAAGTACTTGCTGAACAAGGAGGGAAGGGCCCTCATCCTCTCACGAGGCGCGGAGTCTGGCCGATCAGACGACCGGGCCATTCCAGGGCTGCCGACCGATGACCGGTCGCCCACCGCACGTATTCCGGTCGCTCCCTCAATGCGCTGGGCACACGTTGCGTCGCCGAAGGCATCCCCGAAGCCTTCGGCGAGCGCGGCGGGACGCGCGGTTGACGTGGGAGTGACACTGGCTCACTGACCAACTCGACTGTGTTACTTGAGCACCGCTTGCCGCGTCCGGCCGCCTCGCCGCGAAACGGGATTCCAGCGAGCATTGCGTCTCGCAAGACCAGTGCCGGCGGACTCGCCAGGCCGCAAGTCCCTCGGACAGGCACCAAGAAAAGCAATCCACGAAGAGCAATCCACGAAGAGGCAATGCACGCAGGCACTTCATGTGGAATGCGTATCGACTTCAGCAATTAACGCGTAGCCTGGGCTCGTGCGCGGGGGGCTCGAGCGGTGGAAGCGGGGTGTCGGATCCCAGGGGGTTCGACAGGCGCTCGCCTACGCGTTCCAGGCTTCATGCGATTCACATGTACGCGTGGCGTCTGGTGTCGATGCGCTCGCCGAGTATGGAGACGCCGGCACCGGTGTGACCCGCTTCACGGTCGAAGGTGGGGTGATCGCGACCGATGTGCTCGATGAGGACGAGCTTCGCCTGTGGGTGGATGGGCGGGACCCGCGGACGGGGGAGCGGCGTGGTCGTGCTCTGGAGTCGCCTGACGCCGACCTGATCCTCGATGGCACGATCAACGCGCCCAAGTCTTACAGCATCGCCGTGCTCATCAACCCCGACCTCGCGCAGGAGTTCGAGGCGCTGCAGGATCGCCTGCGCGACCGCGTGATTGTGCTGTGGCAGCAGGAGTTGAATGCCCGCCGCGGTGCCGGCGGTCGCATCCGTGAAGCGCTGCAGCGGGTCGAGGTCGTCGAGTTGAAGCACCGGCGGTCACGGGCGCTGGACCCGCACATCCATCGGCATCTGTGGCTGAACGTGAAGGTCCTCGGTGAGGACGGCAAGTGGTCGAACGTCGACTCGCGCGTCGCGATGAAGCTCCACACCGTCGTCAACGCCGAGGGCGAGCTCGCCGCGCGCACAGACCCGGAGTGGATCGCAGCGCTCGCCCGGAACGGATACACGCTCGACCAGGACGGAGAGATCGCCGAACTCGCGGCCGCGGTTCGACCGCTGTCTCGCCGGTCCAACCAGATCGAACGGAACCGTGCCGTCCTCCTCGCCCGGTGGCGAGACGAGCACCCCGGCCAGGAACCCAGCGCCGACGTGGTCCAGCAAATCGACCGCAGGGCCTGGGCGACGGGACGCCCGAACAAGCCCGGTCAGGTCGACGAGGCGGCCTGGGAGGAACTCATCCGCGATGAGCTCATGGCGGTCGACTCGCGCATCGCTGACCTCCGCGGTGCGGTTGCCCCGGCGAGTGTGGCGATGGACGACCTCGACCTCGAGTTACTCGCCGCGCGAGCCATCGTCGAAGCCGACGCCCGCTCCACCCCGTACGGCGGGCGGTTCAGCGGCCTCGACATCCGCGCGGGCGCGATGCGCGCGCTCGCCGCATCCGGGGTCGCTCACCAGCGCACCGGATTGCAGGCGACGATCGACAGGGTCATCAGCCTCGCTTCTCTTCATGTCGTTGACCTGCTCGCCGACGAAGGTGAGCGCCCGGATCACATCAAGGGGTACATGGCCGAGGCCACTGCGGCGCTGAAGGTCGAGCTCGCCGATCGCTTCGATTCCCTCGCCCGCGCTGGCGCCCGGGTCGACCAGGAGCGGGTATCCGCGATCGCGGCCGGAACCTTGGCTGACGGCATCCGCCTCGACGACCGGCAGATCGCCGCTGCGGCCGCGATCGCCGGCTCCGATCGGCTGGTGTCCATCACCGGACCGGCGGGTGCGGGCAAGACGACGATGCTGCGGGTCGCGAACATCGCGCTCGCGCACCGCGGCCAGCGGATGCTGGTGGTCGCGCCCACGAAGAAGGCCGCCTCGGTCGCGGGACGCGAACTCGGCACAACCGCTTCGAGCGTGCACGCCCTCCTTGCCGACTACGGCTGGCGGTGGTCCCGCGACGACGCCGGCGCCGAGCAGTGGGCGCAACTCCGCCCCGGCGGCACGGACCCAGCCACCGGCATCGTCTACGAGGGACCGCGCCGGTTCTCGATCACCGCCGGCGACCGGATCGTCGTCGACGAAGCCGGCATGGTCGACCTCCACACCGCCAACGCCCTCGCCTCAGTCGCGGCGCAGACCGGGGCCGGGGTCGCGATGGTCGGCGACCACCTGCAGGCGATGCCAGTCGGTCACTCCGGCGCGATGGCCTGCATGGCCCGACGCAGCACCGCGGTCATCGAACTCACCGCCGTGCACCGGTTCCGCGACCCCGACTATGCGGAACTGACCCTGCGCATGCGGGAGCCCGCATCGAAGGATGCGGCGCTCGCCGTCGCCGCGGAACTCGACGCGCGAGGCCAGATTCATCGTGTAGCCGACCAGGTCCAGGCGCGGGACGTCATGGTCGAGTCCTACTTCCGGTGGGCGACCGGCAACAGGAGAGTCGCGCTCGTGACCAGCACGAACGAGGAAGCGGATGCGATCAACGAGGCGATCCAGCAGCGCCGCATCGACACCGGTCAGCTCGCACAGTCACGGATCGCGATCGGGCAGAGTGAGCAGCGGATCCTTGAAGGAGACATCGTGCAGACCCGTCGCAACGACCGTCACGCCGACGTCGAGAACCGCGCCGTATGGACGATTCGCCGCATCACGGCGGACCGGGTGGAGTTGGCGAGCGTCGGCGACAGCGGCGATCTCCGAATGGTGAGCCACGAGTACGCTGCCGCGCACGTTCACCTTGCGTACGCCTCCACGGTCCACGGCATCCAGGGAGAGACCACGGATGCCTCGGTCGTCGGTCCCGGGGTGGACGCGTCCGGCCTGTACGTCGGCATGACCCGCGGTCGCTCCCACAACGAGGCCATCGCGCTCGCGCGCACCGACGGCGCCGCTCGCGAGGCGATCGCCGACAGCATGCTGCGCGGCATCCCCGAGGTCAGCATCGACGACTCGATCCGCGCCGCCCGCACGGAGCTGGGCCGCGCCGCCCGGGCTCCGCTGGCGGACGAGGCGGGGACGCCCGCGCCGTGGAATGACCGGTCCCGGCGCCCGTATGGTGCGGACGCGGATCTGGCGCGCACGCTCGGCATGGCCCGCGAACGCGAGCGGGATGCCCGCGAGCGTTGGGAGCGCGCGAGCGACTGGATGCACGGGGCCAAACGGACACTGATGGACCTCGATGCCGACGCGTGCCGCCGGGCCGCGAACACCCACGCCCGCACCGAACGAGCAGCCGAGGACTCGGGTGACCACGAGGCCGCGACGCGGCTCTCCAACCGGTACGCGGCACGGTCCGCGGACCTGCTCGAACTCGAGCAGGAGCACCTCTCGCTCGCCCGAGTGCTCGACGAGCTCGAGTCTGAACTCGCGATCCGCGCGGCGCTCCCCGCCGACGCCCGCAGACGTGAGGAGCGCGACCGGGGAGCTTCCGAAGCCGTCCGAGTGCCGGTTCCGACCACCCCAGAACGCGGGATCAGTCGCTAGCGGTGAGTGCTCAGCACTCGTAGACGAATGGGAACATTAGTTCTACAGTGGTAAGCCATGAGCGAGGCTACTGTAGAACATGATGTGACCATGTGGATGGTCGATGAGGTGCCTGCCCGGATGTTCTACGCCGGTCGACGCTGGCGGGTCACCGACATGCCGACGAGGTTGCGGGGATCCATCTGGGAGGCATCCGTCGGTTCCGGCGGTCTGTATGGGTGGCGATTCCAGGCCACGGATGCCGAGGGTGAGTCGTTCGTGTTCGACGTCTACAAGACCGAAGAGGACTGGCATGTGCACCGCGCCTACCCGTAGGAGCATGCGCAGATGAAGCGGCTCCGCTATGTCAGGAGGCGGAGGAGCGAGCGTCGTCGTGACTGGTGTCCATCGCGGTCGACTGCAGGTGCATGAGGGCAGCCGCATCGCGGAGCGCGCCGAGCGGGGTCTCGACCGGTGCGTAGTGGTGCGTGAAACCGTTCTCGTCGACCACAGTCAGGGTCGCCAGGACGTATCCGCGGCGGGGCAGTTTGGCGACGACGCGGGGCAGGCGGGCAGACTTCATGGCCATCAACGTAGCGGCATGCCCGGACACCGGGGCGCGAGCGACACTCGGCGAGCGAGCCTGCCTGGCGGCGGGGTGACGCCAGACCGAGTAGAGGCTGGTCGCCTGCCCGCCCCGCGCTGAGCCGAAGCGCCAGGCCGACGGGGATAGGTCTCATACACGGCGGTGCGGCGGGAGTACGATGTCTCCCGCCGCACCTGTTGCGAGATGGGTCAGCGGCTGATCCCGGCACTGGCGTACGAGGCCGGTGCTACTGAAGGCCCCGTTGCAGCGGGGCCTTCAGCTTTTGGGGTGCGCTCGATCTGGACGCGCGCGAACCGCATGGACGCGCCGACGTTGTCGGCGACGATGTCGCGGGTCTCGCGGGTCTGTCCGGTCTCCTTGTCGGTGTAGGTCCCGAACCGCAGATCGCCAGCCACGATCACGTTGTCGCCCTTGCGGAGCGACTCGGCGAGGTTGCGGGCCTGCTGGTTGAACACGACGACCCGGTGGAACACGGTGCCGGCGTCCTCCCACCGGCCGGTGGACTCGTTGAGCCTGCGGTCGTTGACGGCGACAGTGAACCTCGCGTATTCGTTGCCGGACTCGCCGGCGCCGTGCTCGGGGTCACCGGTGAGGTTGCCCTCGATGGTGACGGGGATTCTGGTGGTCATCCTTCTTCCTCTCTATTGGGGAGTCACCCCGGGTGGGTGTCTCAGCGGGCGTGGGCCTTGCTGGTCCACGCGTTCCAGTCCTGCTCGTCGGTCGTGCCGACCCATGAGCGGGGGACGTGGTCTCTGTGCCCGTCGGTGCATCCGCCGGCGTATGCGCGGGTGAGGCGGGGCATGGCCTGCGCGAGGCGTTCGTGCCAGCCGAGCGGCCCGTACCCGGCGTCGCGCTCGTCGAACGCGGCGATGTGTGCGGAGTGCAGGGCGGAGAGCTCTTCGACGAGCTGCCCGTGCTTGTACCAGCAGGGAGGGATGGTGGTCTGCGATACCCGGTAGCGAACCGCGAACCACTCCACCCACCGGCGCAGCGCCTCCCATCGGGCTGCGGCGTCGCTGTCGGGAAGGTCACGCCAGCTGACGACGTTCCCGCCGATCGGCCCGGAGCTGCCGTCCCGCGATGGGGGAGGCGGTGGGCCGAACGCACCCATCTCGGCGCCGAGCATGGCTTCGGGATCGGGCTTGCCGGGATTGGTCATGGCGCCTCCTTCGCGGCGTTCAGCTTGTACCGCAGCGTCTCGAGGGCGATCGCGGATGCGTCGCGCCTGGTGCGGTGACGGGCGAGCACCTCGTCGCGTTCGATCAGCCGGTGCAGCAGGTCGTGGCAGTACGGATGCATCGGCACCAGGTCGGCATGAGGTTCCCGCGCCTTCCACCTGCCGTCCTCGAGGACCACCCGGTCGTAGTCGAGATGGTGAAGCTCAAGGTCGGACTTCACCGCGCCTTGCCCACACGCGGCGCATGCGAGCGCGGCGCCGGTCGCTGCCTGCTCGCGGAACCACCGGTCGCGGCGCGCGAACCAGACCCGGGAGCGGAGGTACTCCGACCGGTAGAGGTTCAGAATCCACGAACGGCGTGCGTTGCTCATTCCTCGGTCGCCTCCTCCACCAGCCGCGGTGTCGGCGCCGGCTGGAAGCCTGCGCGGAATACGTCGCGCTGCTCGCGCTCCACGTCGCGTTTGCCTGTGACGATGTGGCGGGCGTCGCGGCGCTCGTCCCAGCCGGCGAGGTCGAGGAGCACGCCGCGGCGGTTGCGGTAGGCGAGCAGTCCCAGACTCTGCGGCATCCGCCTGATCTCGTCGACCGACATCAGCGGGCGACGTTCGTGCTGTTCGCTGGTGCTGTGCCCGACGTGCTGATTCGACCAGGACCGTTGGGTGCGGCGGGTGTCGCGGTACCCGAGCAGCGTCTCGACGTCGCGCAGATGGCCGACGTGGCTGGCGCCGCCGAGCAGGACCTTCGCGGTCGCGGCGGCCCAGATGGTGTCGGCCTCTGCGCGTGACCAGGACGTCTCGGCCTGCGAGAGGGCCTGCAGGACGACGAAGGTGCAGATGCCGCGGCCGCCGCCGTCGGCCATGATGCGGGGGAGGTTGCCCCATCGGAACATGTTGGCGATCTCGTCGAGGATGAGCCCGAGGGGCTGGGCGAGTCGGGAGCCGGGGGAGGCGAGGGCGCGGTTGCGGGCGACTTCGACGATGTCGTCGAGCACGGCGCTCAGCCATCCGCCCATCGCCGCCGCCCCCGACGACGACCCGATCAGATACAGGGTGTTCGCACCGTCGAGGAACTGCTCGGGGTCGAAGGCGGGGTCGCCGGGCCGGGGCATGAGGGCGTCGCGGATCTGCGGGACCGCGAGCGGTGCGACGGCGCCCTGCACGCCGAACCAGATGGAGGAGACGATCTTCTCGTCGCCGGTGATGGTCGCTTCGAGGTTGTCGCCCCAACCGGGCGTGCCGGCGGCGTTGAGGATGTCGACGGCGTCGCGGGCCTGCCCGGGGCTGGTGCCCCACGCGTACACACTGTCGATCGACCGGTTGCCGACCGCGGCGGCGTGCAGCAGCCGTCCGAGGACGACACCGGACGCCTGCGCCCACTCCGCGTTCGCGGTGGACGCGCCCAGGGCGGTACCGGTGATGATCGCGTTGCCGCGCTGCATCGCGACCAGCGGGTCCTCGCAGCCGGCGATCGGGTTGATCCGCAGCGGGTGCCGGATGCCGGACAGCCCTTGCGGGTCGAACACGTGCACGTCGCCGCGGGTCTGCCGCATCCGCATGGTCGCGGTCAGGTTGTCGTTCGTGGTCGACGTGGTGATCAGCGGCCCGGACCAGTCGAGGATCGCGGAGATCAGCACCCGGTACCCCTTCCCGGAGCGGGGCGGGCCCTCGAGGGCGACGGAGTCCTCGATTGACACGTACACGTCGGTGCCGCGCGCCTTCCCGACCCTCCACCCCACATCCGTCGGCGTGGGTCGGGCGAGGTTAGGGCGCAGCTGCGCCGCACGGCCGAGCACCGCCCTGGCGGAGAGGTGGTCGCGGATCTCGGATGCCGGTGCGAACCCGGGTCGGGTGCGCAGGTCGGACAGGAACGCCTGGTCCGACTGCCGGTACCGGTTCACCGCCCACACCAACCACACCACCCCGGCGGCGACCAGCGCCACGACGGCGGCATCGACGATCCGGATCGGCAGCACCGGGAGGGAGCATCCGGCGGGGGCGGTGTACGCGGCGGGGTCGCCGGTGACGGCGAGCCACAGCCCCGAGAACAGGTTCACCGCCGTAGGCCGCGCCCCGCAGACGAGGCTGGTGATGGTCTCGGCGATGAACCCGAACAGCAATGACAGCACGACGGCGCACGCGATGAGGATCGCAACGCCCTTGCCGAGCAGCCCCTCGTTCACGTCGCGTCTCCTCCGAGCTGCTTCGCTGCGGACGCCGCCGCGGCCACCCATGCGTCCCTGGTGGCGGGGCGGAGCGCATCGAACCTCAACGGCCCGGACTTGAGTGCGGGGTCGTAGGGGACGATCCGCACCGCCCGCACGTGCCCGCTGAACCCGGCCGCGATCTGCTGTGCCGTCATCGCGGCGGAGGGTTCGGATTCGGTGACGATCACGACCGCGTTGTCGGCGAGCAGCCTCGACCGGGGGTCACGGGCGCGGAGCGCATCCAGCAGCAGCGCGGCGGATTCTGCGGACTCGGGTGTGGCGATGGTGGGAATGACGAGCTGGTACGACATGTCGATCATCCGCAGCCACCGTTCAGCGGATTCGTCGTTGCCGGAGTCGAAGATCACCAGCCGGTAGTAGCGGGCAGCGACCTGCATCAGCCGGTCGAACTCGGCGGTCGCGATGCGCTGGTCGGTGGCGAGCAGTTCGGGGTTGGAGCGGAGCACGTCGTACCGGTCGGCGGACTGGTGGTGCACGAACTGGCTGATGTCGGCGATGCCCGCGGTCGGGGCGAGGAGCCTTCCGGCGGCGGGGAGCAGGTCGCGGACGGTGGTGTCGTACAGTCCCTGTTCGGTGCGCCATCCGAGGGTGCCGCGGGTGTCGTTGTTGTCCCACGCGAGCACATTCCCGCCTCCTTCTCGCGCGTACACGGCGGCGAGCATCGCGGTGGTCATGGTCTTCCCGACCCCGCCTTTGCCGTTCGCGACCGCGACTGTCCGCCAGCCCGCCCAGTGCCGCGACACGATCGCGACGTGTTCGGCGTGCGCTCGCTCGCGCGCCGACGGCTTCCGCAAGCGGCCAAACACGCCCCGTGCCGTGGGCTGATCACCGCGCGCGGGGGTGAGGAAGGTGGGACGCGCCCGTCCAGACTCCGCAGCCGGCGCGGCCGGAGCGCGGGCCGCGCCGGTCTGCGGAGCCTGCTCTCTCACCTCCTCTCCACGAAGCTCCCGTGCCGGTCGGTCATCCGCGGGGGGCTCCACCGTGACCGTGTGGATCTGCGGCTCGGCGGGATCGCCAACGGCGTCGAGGGTGCCGTCGGCGCCGACGACGAGCCGGTGCTCGCCCCGGTCGCCCGACGTGTAGAGCACGACCCGGGCGCCGGTGCGGCGTGCTTCCTGGTGGGCGCGGCGGACGATCGCCTGCCGGATGTCCTCACCGGTATCGGGAAGCACCGGCTCCCTGCGGCCATCGACGGCGACGAAGGTCGCGGCGTTGCCGGTGACGGTGGCGTACGCGCGGAGTGTCGTGGCGGTGGGGGTCATCACTGCTCCTTCGGACCGGTGTTCGGAGTGAGCCAGCCTTCGAGACTGGTGTCGGGGGCGAGCGTGTCGGGCCAGTAGCTGTCGAGCTCGCCCGTGTCGATGACTCGCAGCTGTGCGTCGTCCTGGTCGGCGGGGGCGACGGCGTCGTCGGTCTTGAACAGCTCGAACTCCCATGGCGTCGAGGTCGCGAAGCAGTCGACGAGGTACGAGTACTGGCCGACGTATGCGATGAACTCGCCCTTGCGAAGCTGCCTCGCCATCTCCACGTGCGGTGCGGGCAGGTTGAGTCGCTGCCGCAGCGCGGTCTGCTCCTGCTGGTTGACCCGGAATACGAACTTGTTCTCGATGTCCCCGACGATCGAGTACGCCAGCGAGCGCTCCAGAGAGTCGGCGTCGCCGACGGCATCCAGGTCCCCCATCTTGTGGAGGATCACGATGTTGCTGATCCCGTAGTGGCGCGACAGCTTCAGCCACTGCTGGAACATCTGCAGGCTGGCGAGCGACGTCATGTCCCGCCAGCCCTCTTCGCGGACCACGTAGCGGGTGCGCTTGGCAGCGCGGTCGGCGATGACCGCCTGAATCCACGCGGTCGAGCACACCTGCGTGAGCTGCGCAGCGAGATCCCCCCGCGCGAACAGCTCCGACGTGTCGGTGACCACGATCGGAGCATCCTGGTCGAAGGTGACGGTGGACTCGTCCTCGAACAGACCCGACAGGTCGCCTTCGACGAACCGGCGCAGAACGAACCGGGGCTGCACGGCACCTTCGGCGGCGCGGAAGGCGGCATCCGTCTCTCCGGCGATGCGCCCGAGTTCTTCGTAGACACCGCGGAGGGTGGGCCGGTCGTGCGTACGGGCGATGCACCGGTCGAGGGCGTCGAGGATCGCGGCGTGCTCCACCGCGGTGAGACGGCCGCCGAGGGTCATCTCGATGATCGCGATCAGCGTGCCGATGCGCCGCTGCTTGACCATCTGCTCGTGCTGCTCATCGGTCGAGTCAGTTCGGCGCGGCCCCCGGTCCAGGGGGTTCAGACGGGCGCCGGTGCCGCCACCGAGACGGATGACCTTGCCGCCGGGGATCGCTTCGGCAACCGACACCCACTCGCCCTTCGGGTCCGACGGGACGACGACCTGGTGGCCGAATGCGATCGACCGGGTGGTGAGCGTCTTGATGGTGCCGGACTTGCCGGACCGATACGCGCCGAGCACCAGGATGTTCGTCGAGAACGTGCCGCGCTCGGAGGCGTCGATGTACGACTCCCAGGGGGAGAAGTGCCACAGCGCGTCGGCGTTCAGGTCGACCCCGATCACCGGGCCCCGGTGCCCGAGGCCGGAGTCGGCGACGAACGGGTAGATCCCTGCGATGTGCTGCGACGTCGCCTGATGTGGCGGGAGCGACGGCTTCGCAAGGTTCCAGTACCCGCCCTGGATGATCCCGGGACCGAACGGGCCGGCGACGGCCGGCTCGGGCAGTGACCGGTCGCGGCGGCTGGTGCGGGCGGGCGTGTCGTCGTGGACGAACCGTGCCGCTTCGCGCCGCACCTCCGCCTTCTCGGCGCGCGACAGGTTGCCCGGGGTGAATGTGTAGGAGCGGCGGGCCATCACTTCATCCCCAGCCCGATCGGCAGCGCGCTCACCATCAGCGCCTCCGCCTGCTGGCAGTAGAGCGTCTGCCCCTCCATTCCGGCGCGCGACAGGGCGTTGCGCATCCCCGCGACCGCCTGGTCGAGGTGCTCTTCATCGGGGGCGGACACGGTGAGGTAGGCGCCGTACCGGAACTCGCCGTGCCCGTTGGCGATCTCCTGCTCCTGCTGCTCGAGGGCACGCCAGTCCGCGGCATCCGCCGCCGACCCGTCGGCGCCGCGCTTGGCGCGCAGCTGCTCGTTGCCGCGCCACACCTTCTTCTCGTCGCGGATCCGCTTCAGCGCCTTCGCCACCGGCACCGGGGTCAGCACGATGGACAGGATGTGGGTGATGGCTTCGCCGGTGTGCGGATGCCGTGCGAACACGACCGGGGAGAGGAACCCGACGGGGGCGTCCGAGCGGGGCCACTCGTGCACCCACATCGTGGTGTGCACACCGGAGTCGGTGAGGACGATGCCGTTGCGGCCCTTCGGCTCCTCGAGGTACATCGGCCCGATCGCCACGGGGTCGACGCCGGCGAGCTCGTCGGGACGGTTCTGCACGGTCGCGGCGAACTCCGGGTCGAACGCCAGGCGTCCGAGGGCTGCGACGTCGCGTGGGGACAGCCACCGGCGCACGGTGATCTTGGCGGTGCTGAGCGCGTCGGCGAGGTTGCGGGCCTCGATCGCGGCGAGGGCAAGGATCGCATCCTTCCCTCCGCCGAGGGACTTCAGCTGCGCGCCGAGGTCGATCAGGTCGAGGGTGAAGGTGATGTAGTTGCGGTGCGCGACCTCGAACCGCTCGGAGCGGTCCATCACGTCGGCGTAGTTGATCGCGATCGGGGACGTCGTGTCGAGACCTCGGAGTCGCATCACCGTCTCGTAGTGCTCGCGGGCGGCGCGGATCGTGGTCGGCAGGGTCCGCTCCTGCAGAGTCACCCGCTTGATCCCGGGCCGCTGAGTGAGCGGGCCGAGGACCCGGTCGAACTGCGCGGCAAGGTCGTACCGCTCCGGGGTGTCGTGCATCAGGAACCCCTGCACCTCGAGCTCGGCGAGCACCGACACCGACCGGTCGTGCGGGTTGTACACCGCGGCGACACCGTCGACCTCCCACAGCTGGATCGACGCCCGCGTCCCCGGCAGGTTCAAGGTGCCCGCGAGCTCGGTGCGTTCGGGCCGGTAGACCGACTTGGTCGCGCCGGCGCCGTGCCGGACCTGCTTCATGAGCCACAGCCCCGCCATCTTCGGCGTCGACATCCCGTGGATGCTGGTGAGCGCCGTGACCCCGAACGCGAGATAGATCGGTGCCGCGTACAGCAGCCCGGGAGGACCGAACCGGTTCACCGCGATCAGGACCGTGAGCGCGGCGATCGCGAGGAACAGCAGCTGGAACGCATCCATGCCCATCGCGACGCCCTGGCGGGAGCGGCGGGCGAGGCGGACGGGACGGGCGAAGTCGGGTGCAGCGGTCATGAGGACGCCTTTCCGGGGGAGCGGCCCGCCGGCGCGGACGGAGACTGAGGCGGTGCGCCCGACGGGCGCGCGGGGGAGGAGGATGCCGCCGGGGCGGCGCCGGGACGAGGTGCTGGAGTCGACGGGGCCAGTGTCTGAGCCCCGGCCGGCCCGGGCCGGCGAGGCGACCCCGAGGGCGAGCCGCTCGGTGCACTGCCGCCGCGAGCGGGGCCGGTCGAGCCGCCCGGGCGGGCGCCACCGCCGGGGATGCTCGGCCCGCTGGGACCCACGCCCGACGGGCGGCCGCCCATCCGGGTCGGGATGCGCACCGCCGCACTCGCGGCGCCCGCCGTCATCCGTGCACCATGCGCGCCGAGCCGTGAGCCCACCCCGTCGGCAGCGACGGCTCCGACGAAGCTGAACAGCCCGAACACCGCGAACGGCGCGAACGCCACCAGCACAAGCCCGACCAGCAGCGGCCACGACTGCGGGTCCCAGATCGTCCTCACGCTCGCGAGCCCGTTGATGATCAGCGTGACGAACCCGATCGTCAGCGGGCCCGACAGCAGCAGGACGACGACGGCGGACACGTAGCGGACCACCCACTGAGGCCCGAGGCCCCGCACCGGGAACAGCATCCACGCGACCGGGCCGACCGCGATGAGGGCGGCGAGGGTGATGTTGCGGAACGCGAAGACGAGCATCAGCAGCAGCATCCCGATCATCAACAGGCCGTGGATGAGGAACGCGAAGAAGTAGTTCGCCTGCCCGCCCGCCCACATCACCGACTGCAGGGTCGAGAACAGGGTGAACGGGCCGTCGCGGTTCACGATGTACCAGGTCATGTCGTCGATGGCGTTCAGCAGGTGCCCGGTCAGCCACAGCGACAGCGGCACCGCGGGGATCGCGAGGAACGACCGGATCAGCGCCCCGACGAGCTCTTCGCGGTCGCCCGAGACCACGGCGGCGGCGACCGCCCACACCATCGCGCCGAACGTGATGATGAGGATCGCCCACTGCCAGAACGACCACTCATCGACCGCGGCATCCCACAGCAGTGTGCTCGTGTCGAACCGCATGTTGTCGGCGACGAGGAACATCATTGCCGTCGCCGACAGTGCCATCCCGCGGCCCGCGTTCTCGAAGGTCACGCACACGAGGTCGCCGAGGCTGCATCCGTACTCCACGATCAGCGGGGTGCCGCCCGCGTTCTGCAGTGCCTGCGCGTGCCCCTCGTACGTCGTGCACACCGTGTACGACTCGCCCGCGTACAGCACACCCATGAAGCACTTCTGCTCCGTCACGGACGCCGGATCCGACGGGGTGCACGTCACCTGCCCGCTCGAGGCCTGACACTCGACCGGGTAGGCCGGCGCCGACCACGGAGCGCCCGACACCGCCTCGGCCGGCGCGACCCGGACATCCGCGGGTTGTGTGGCCGACGCGGTGGTCACGGATGCGGGCGGGAGGGCGGATGCGGGGGCGAGGACGCTCAGCGCCAACCCGACGCCGAGCGCGGCGCCGAGGAGAGCAGCGAGCCGGGTGCGCATCAGAACCCGAAGTCGAAGTTCACGAACCAGGCGAACAGGCCCGACGCGGCACCGAGGACGGCGGCGGCGATGAAGATCCACAGGATGTTCTCGCCCGCCCAGGTGCGCACCCGGTCGGACGCGATCCCACGGAAGGCGAGGGCGGCGCCGGCGATGATCAGCATGATCAGTACTACGAGCATCGCGCCGGCGAGGATGTATGACGCGATGACCTGGAAGCCGGCGAAGAACGGGGCGGAGAAGTCCGGCTGGATGTCGGGGATCTCAACGTCGGTGGGGAGGGGGGAGATGGGGGACATGGTGCGCTCCTTGCTGTTGCTGATTACGTGAGGGGAAGACCGAGGGCTGACATGAACGGCTCCGGATCTACCGAAGTTCCGGACTTCAGGACTTCGAAGTGCAGGTGGCAGCCGAAGGACTTGCCCGTATTGCCTTCGGCGCCGACCGGGGTGCCCGCCGTGACCTGTTGGCCGACCACGACCCGAAGCGACCCCCACTGCATATGCCCGTAGAGAGTGACCAGGCCCTCGCCGTGGTCGATGCGGACGGCGTTGCCGTATCCCTGGTAGTTGCCCGCGGTGATCACCTCGCCAGGACCTGCGGCGTAGATCGTGCTTCCGCACCCCTGCGCCATGTCATAGCCCTGATGGTCGGTCGAGCAGTACGCGCATCCGGCGACGGGGTTGAACCCGAACCCGCGGCCCTTCGTGTAAGCGCCCGCGAGCGGGTACCCCCACTCTCCGGACGCGGCCGCGGCCCCAACCCCGGCTTCACCACTGGTGAGTTCAGTGCTGGTCTGGCTTCCGGCGACCGCGAGCGGGACTGCGATGAGCGGCGCGAGCACCGTCATCACCACGACGGCGATGACCGCGACGATCCCGATCGCGATCCTGCGGCCCGACTTGCTGTTGGCGAGGGCTGCGGCGGCGGCGACCGGGGCTCCCATCAGGGCTCCAACGACTCCGCGAACCAGCGGACCACCTTGCAGTCGCCCGCCTGCTGCGCCGTATCCGGCGTCGGCACCGACCCCGCACCGCACAGCACCTGCACACTCACCCGGACCGTCTCGTCATACGACCCCTCACCGCCGCTGCCATCCGACCGGGTGAACGTCAGCGTCACATCCGCGGTGCCGATCGACATGCCACCCGAAGAGTCCTCAGCCACCGGAACGAACGTCACATCGCCGTTCGTCGTCGCCACGACGCGGCCGTCCTCGGCGGCGAGCGAATCCCACTCCTGTTGCGGAAGAACAACCGCCTGCCGCAGCTCGAGCTGCGCCGCCTTCATCCGCGCCGCCTGATCCGCCTCGGGATACCGCGTGTCCGGCGTGAACCAGGTGTCGAGATGGCTCAGCCACTCATCCCGCGTGCCCTTGGTGGTGTCGAAAGTCGACGCCGACTCCAGCGCCGCGCGGATGTAGGTCTCGGCATCCGTTGTGATCGGCTCCGGCCGCCAGCCGCGCTCGGCGACCGCAGGGTCGACAGCGGCGTCGAGGTTCGCGGGCGGTGCGGGGGTCGAGGTGGGTGAGTCCGTCGGCGATGGCGTCGCGGGTGTGTCGGACTGGGGGAGCAGCCCGAGAAGGATGATCGCGACGACGCCGGCCACGAGGATCACCCCGCCCACCACGGCCCATACGAGGCCGCTCCGACCCCCAGACCACTGCGACTGCGTCATCGCCCGTCCTCCTGCTCCCTCGCAACGGCGACCGGAACCAGGGACGAGTACCCGGGGGGAGGCTGCCGTCGGGGCCACTCAAGCACTCGACGCAACTGCCGAACGTGCGGTGTGGACGAACTGTGGATAACTCGGCGGGCGCACGCGGAGACGGATGCCCGCGCGGCGGTCGAGCGAACAGTCCTCGATGCAGAGCGAGGTCGCGCGTCGGGCACTGTGGGGGGTCGCGACGGGCATGCGGGTGTGCGGGTTGACTCCCACCCGATGCGCACCGTCAGTCCGACCATGCCCACACTGTATAGCCGTATGGATGCAATGTAAACCGGTAAGCCGTATGGAACTCTCGACGACCGCAGGGGCTATGCGGAACAATGGCCCCATGCCCCGACTCGCGCAGCCCGCCGGCTCAGACGACGCCAAAGAGCCCGTCGCGATCCTCGGCAATCTGGTCAAGACCGGCATCGTCCGCGTTCTGCGCGCCGACCCCGACGTCACGATCAAGAACATCTGCGACGCTCTCGACCTCGGCCCGACAACCGTCCAGCCCTACCTTGCAGAACTCGAGGCCGCGGGCATCGTCATCGCCGACCCGCCGCGCACAGAGGCGCGCAAGGGCGCGTGGGTGAAGTACCGCGTCAACAACGAGGCGGTGACGGACCTATATCTCAGACTCGGGCTGGCTATCGGGGAGTTCTAGTGTCGTGCGTCTGAATCTCGTTGGCGGGTGGGGGGAAGGATCTCGTCGACGGTCTTGACCATGTGAAGGGTGGCAGCGGTCATTCCAGCCCTTCTTGCTGAGTGTCCGCCGGTCCGGCCGGGCCCGGGCGGGTGATCAGGCGGTCGCCCGGCCCGCCTCCGTGGCAGCCTCGATCTCGATCAGCCGGCCCGAGCGCACGTCGTAGACGAAGCCGTGGACGGGGATCCGCGCCGGCACCATCGGGCTGGCTTTGATGCGCACGACGTCGTCGACGACGGCCTGCGCCTGGTCGCTGATCGTCAGCCAGTCGACGGCGGCGCCGGCATCCGTCCCCGGCCCCTGCCCGACGTCGCGGAACCCGTCAGGACCGAGCTCGGCGGTCTCGAGGCTCTGCGCCAGCAACCCACTCATCACCTCGTTGGTGAAGAACTCCATGCCGCAGTCGGTGTGGTGAATGACGAAGAACTCGCGCGTGCCGAGGAGCTTGTACGAGATAACGAGTGAGCGGATCGCGTCTTCCGACGCCCGCCCCCCAGCGTTGCGGATGACGTGCGCATCGCCCTCGGCGAGACCGGCGTACTGGGCCGGGTCGAGACGTGCATCCATGCACGTCAGGATCGCGAATCCACGCGCCGGCGGCAGGGCGAGTTCGGACCGCGCACCGAAGTCGGCCGCATACGCGACGTTCGCCTCGAGGATCTCCTCACGAACAGACATGTTGTCCTCCTTCGCGGCGCGGGTCTGATGAAGCGCTCGCTCGAGTCACCGTAGGCGTCGATCGCGTGGAGGTGATCCCGTGTGTCGCGATATGACGCGGTGGGTGCGCGGCGGGGATCGGGTTCGAGGCGATCAGACCGAGGCTGCGATGCCGGCGAGGAGCGCCAGCTTGTCGGAGTCCGGGCTGCCCGGCTCGACGTGATTCCAATGTCACGCCGAGCGTGGAGTTCAGACGACGTCGGCGTGCGTCGGCCGACCGAGATCTGCGGATCCATTCGGATCCACAGATCCCCTCGGTCACCATGCCGACTCCATCTGCTCGAGCGCCCGACCGAGGCGATCGAGGAGGTCGGCGATCTCACTCTCTGTGATCGTCAGCGGCGGAGTGATGAGGATCGCGTTGTTGAGGGGCGCGATCCCGGCGGGGTAGACGATCAGGCCGTGCCGGCTGCACAGCTCGGTGAACGCCGTCGCCGTCTGACGTGCGGGATCGGGCGCGCGCGTGGTTCCCGCCTCGGCGGTGAACTCGAATCCCCACAGCAGTCCGCGGCCGCGCACGTCGGCCATGCGCGGATGGGCCTGCGCGAGCTGCCGAAGACCGGCTTCGAGCTGCCGGCCGCGTCGGCGGACGTTCTCGAGCACGGCATCGCGCTCGAGAACGTCGAGAACGGCGAGGCAGGTGGCGGCGCCGAGCGGATTGCCCGAGAAGGTGTGCCCGAACGGTGCGACGCCGCTGCCCGCGGCGAAGGCTTCGACGACATGTCGGCGCAGCAGGGCGCCGGCCACGGCGGCGTACCCGCCGCTGACCCCCTTGCCGAAGACGAGCACATCCGGGACGACATCGTCGCTGCCGCAGGCGAACCAGTCCCCAGTGCGCCCGAAGCCGGTGATCACCTCGTCGGCGATCATCAGGATCCCCAGCCGGTCGCACATCTCGCGCAGCGCCGACAGGTAGCCGGCGGGCGGGACGAGCGCACCGCCGGCGGCGCCGACGATCGGCTCGACGATCACCGCCGCGATGGTGTCAAGATCCTCGGCCCTCACCGCGGCCTCGAACTCGGCGATCGTCCTCGAGCAGTAGCCGGCCTCCGTCTCACCGGCTTCGGCGTAGCGCCACGCGTGCGCGGGGGGTGCGACGGGAAACGGATGCAGGAGGTTGCCGTAGTCAGGCCGACGTGCGTCGTGTCCAGACATCGAGAGGGCGCCCATGGTCATCCCGTGGTAGCTCACGGCGCGGCTGAGCACCTTGGTCTTCGCCGGGAGGCCGCGCTCCCGCCAGTAGCCGACCGCGGTCCGGATCGCGTACTCGGTCGCCTCGGATCCGCTGTTGACGAAGAAGGCGTAGTCGAGGTCGTCCGGCGCGTGCGCGGCGATCCGCGCCGCGAGGCGCTCGGCGGGCGCGTTCGTGAACTGGGTGCGGTACGTGAAGGCGACCGTGGCCGCCTGGGCGCGGATCGCGTCGGCGACCTCGGCGACCCCGTGCCCGATGCTCGCCGTCATCGCGCCGCTTGCGCCGTCCAGGTATTGGTGCCCCTGGTCGTCGTACAGGTATACGCCGCGTCCGTATTCGACCTGCGGATACTCCGCCAGGACAGTCTGTTTGAGCAGCGCGCTCGTCGGCAGCGATGTCATCTCGAACGCAGCGCTCCCTCGCCGCTCGTGGCGATGGCGCCGGCGGGAACGCGCACAGTGAGCGGCGCCAGCTGCTCGCCGTCGGTGTACGTCCCGCCGAACAGTTCCGGGCCCCCGCCCGTCAGCGCGACCGGGCACTCCAGCCACATGGCCACGTTGCCGTCCCGGATGGCGCGCGGCAGCTGCACGGTCGCGATGTGCGTTTCGGATTCGCCGACATGCACGCTGAGGTCGGCGAATCCGTCACGCAGCGTGATCCGCGGCTGCGTGATCGCCACGGAGAGCATGCCGTGATGCGCCGTGAAGACCACGCTCCCGCGGAACGTGAGGACGTCGCAGTCCGAGAAGCGACGCACCCCCGCCAGCGGGAAGAAGAACTCGCCGCCGCTGGTGACGGCAGCGCCGCCACTCCAGGCGATGTCTCCGTCGCGCATCCGACGGATGTACTGCAGAAAGGTGTCCTTGACACTCCAGGCGAAGCCGAGGTCGGCCCGAGCGGTGAACAGTGAGTCATCCATAGGTGCCTCCTCAGGCAGCGAGTGCCGTCTCGACCGAGGTCGTCGCGATGTCGAGGGCCTCCCCGACGGCGGCGTTGGTCAGTCGACCCTCGTGCGTGCTGAGACCCTTGGCCAGTGCCGCGTCCTCGGTCAGAGCGCGGCTCCACCCCTTGTCGGCGATCGCGAGGGCGTAGGGGAGGGTGGCGTTCGTCAGCGAGATGGTCGAGGTGCGGGGAACGGCGCCCGGCATGTTCGCCACGCAGTAGTAGATCGCGTCGTGCACCGGGAAGGTCGGGTCGTCGTGCGTGGTCGGGCGTGAGCCTTCGAAGCATCCGCCCTGGTCGATGGCGATGTCGACGAGGACCGAACCCGGCCGCATCCGGGCCACCATCGCGTCGGTCACGAGCTTGGGTGCTGCGGCGCCGGGGATGAGCACCGAGCCGATCACCAGATCGGAGTCGAGGAGGGTCTCGGCGATCGTGTACGGGTTCGAACGCAGCGTAGTGACACGACCGTCGAACCGTGCCTCGAGCGCCCGCAGGCGGGGCAGGTTGACGTCGAGGATGGTGACTTCGGCCCCGAGCCCGACGGCCATCGCGGCAGCGTGCTCACCCGCGACCCCGCCTCCGATGACGGCCACCTTGCCCTTCGGGGCACCCGGAACACCGCCCAGCAGCAGGCCGCGCCCGCCGGCGGTCTTCATCAGCTGGGTGGCCCCGACCTGGGCCGACAGGCGACCCGCGACCTCGGACATCGGCGAGAGCAGCGGCAGGCTGCGGTCGGCGAGCTGGACGGTCTCGTAGGCGATCGAGGTCGTGCGGGCCGAGAGCAGCGCCTCGGTCAGCGGGGCGTCGGCGGCCAGGTGCAGGTATGTGAAGAGCACCTGCTCCTCGCGCATCAGCGTGTATTCGCTGAGCACCGGCTCCTTGACCTTGAGGATCAGGTCGGCGTCGCCCCACACCGTCTCGGCTTCGGGGACGAGGTAGGCCCCGGCGTCGACGTATTCGGCGTCGGAGAACGAACTCCCTTCGCCGGCGCCGGCCTGCACGACGACCCGATGGCCGTGCTCCGTCAGCTCGGCGACGCCGGCGGGTGTCGCCGCGACGCGGTTCTCGTTGTTCTTCACCTCGGTCGGAACTCCGATGATCATGTGTCTCCTGCTTTCGTCGTACCGGGATCTAGTCCGGTGGTGCTGCTCTAGATCGGAAGGTTCGCTGCGTCGACGCCCACGACGCGTCGACCCTGCGAGAAGGCGACGCCGTGCGCGGGATCGTGGCCGCCGACGCCGGCGGTGCCCCAGAACGTCTGCTCGGAACCGTCTGCAAGGTCGGCCATGTACGTCCCGTTGACGCGTACTTCGCCGGCTCGGATCCGCGCGCCGACCTCCAGCGCGGCCTCTTCGTCCTCGCCGAACACGAACCCGTCCAGTCCTCCGCCGGGCAGATTCGCAGCCTGGACGGCCTCGTCGACCGACTCGACGGCGTGGATGGTGAGCGCGGGACCGAACAACTCGTCGGGCGCGTCCGCGGCACCGAGGCCCGTGACCAGGGCCGGACGGAAGAACCAGCCGTCCAGGTCCGGCGCCATCCCCACACGCCGCACTGTGGCACCGGCCTCGGCATAGGCGGCGAGCTGAGCCTCGAGGCGGTCGCGGTGCGCGCGGTAGGCCAGCGGACCGAGCTGCGTCCCGGCTTCGAAGGAGTGGTCGATCTGCAACTCGCCGGCACGTGCCGAGAGCGCGTCGACCAGCGGGTCGTGAAGTGCGGGCGGCACGAGCACCTTGCCGGGAGCCTCGCACCACTGACCGTTCAGCCGGGTGACGCCGGCGACGAGCATCTCCGCGGTCCGCTCGACGTCTGCATCGGCAAGCACGATCGCGGGATTGTTCGAGCCGAGCTCGAGTTGGACGACGGCGAGCGTCTCTGCCGCCGCCCGCGCAACGGCGCGTCCTGCGGCCAGGCCGCCCGTGAAGCTGATCGCGCGCACCCGGGCGTCGCCGGCCAGAGCGCTCCCGACGGCCGCGGCACCATGGACGAGCTGCGCCGTCGCCGCGGGGAACCCATGCTGGTCGAGCGCCGCCTGAAGCAGTTCGAACGCGATCTGCGCGCCGCCCGGCGTCCACTCCGACGGCTTCAGGATCACGGGGGACCCGGACCCGATCGTCGTGCTGAGCTTCGACACCGCGACGAACGTCGGTGCGTTCCACGGGGCGAGGACCAGCGTGGGCCCGAGCGCCCGGTTGAGCAGGCGCACCGTCCGTCCGTCCGCGGGGAGGACGAGGCCGTCGCCGATCTGGGTGGCCTGCCGCGCGGCCGACCGCACGCGGTCGCCGAGGAACGAGGCGAGCACCCGCGTGGTCGTGATGGGGTTCCCGTTCGAGATCGCGTCCTGCACCGCGATGTCCTCGGCGCGGAGGTCGAGCGCATCGGCCCACGATTCGAGAACGGCGGCGCGGGATGCGGCCGGCATCCGGTCGAGCGTCTGGGACGCGTGCAGCCGGTCGGCGGCGCGCAGCGCGTCCTCGACGTCGTGAGGTGTCGCGCCGAGCTGTTCGACGCGTTCGAGGCCCGTGTTGGGATCGTGCAGAACGCCCAGCCGTTCGGCCGGCGTGCGCCAGGCGCCGTCGACGAACAGGCGGCTGGCGACGACGGGGATCGTGTGCATCACCATGTCCCTTCTCCGAAAGAGGTGACCGTGCGAATGGACGACGGAGCTGCCATGGCGGCGAATCCCCCGTCGATGCCTTCTAGGGCGACGGTGCCGGTGACCATCGCATCCAGATCGAGTCGGCCGTGGCGGTAGTGATCGGTGAGCGTCAGCACGTCGGCGAGGAACCGGTTGCCCCCCATGTAGGAGCCCTGCACGCGTCGGTCTCCTTCGACGATGGCGGCCGCGTCGAGACTGATCCGGCTTCCTGTCGGCATGAGTCCGAGCAGCGTCGCGACGCCGCCCGGCGCGAGCAGCGCGAAGGCGAGTTCCGCCGTCGACGGTCGTCCCACCGCTTCGAAGACGTGGGACACGCCTCCCGGTATCAGCTCGAGCACGGCCTCGCGCACGTCACCGCTCGCAGATAGGACGGTGTCGGTCGCCCCGAGGCTCTTCGCCAGTGCGAGCTTCTCGTCGTGCAGATCGATCGCGACGATCCGCCGGGCGCCGCTGAGGCGAGCGGCCTGGATCGCCGCCATGCCCACGCCGCCGCATCCGATGACCGCGACGGTGTCGGTGGGCCCCACACCGGCTCCGTGGATCACGGCGCCGACCCCGGTGCTGATGCAGCACCCGAGAAGAGCCGCGACATCGGGCCGGATGTCGGCATCGACCACGGCCAGAGCGGCCTCGGGCACGACGATCGCCTCCGCGAACGCGCCGATCGCGCCGAGCGAGGTCACCGGAGCGCCGGCTCCGTCCGTGAGAAGCGGCTCGCTGCGCCGGCGCCGCTCTCCGACGCGACTGCACCGCGTGGGAGCGCCCGAGACGCACTCGGGACACTGGCCGCAGCTGGGAGTGATCGTGACGACGACGCGGTCGCCCACTCGCACGCGATCGACACCCGGCCCGCACTGCTCGACCACGCCCGACACTTCGTGACCGAGGACGGCGGGAAGTGAGATGTCGAGCGAGCCCGTGAGGTAGTGCAGGTCGCTGTGGCAGAGTCCCGCGGCGACCGTCCGTACCATCACCTCACCGTGGCGCGGCTCGTCCAGATGAAGGGTCTCGATCGAGAGCGGCTCGCCGGGTGCTCTCAGCACGGCGGCACTCACAGGGATGCGTGGCATGTCGTCCTCTCGGGGGTACCAGGGCATCATCACCGGCCGGAAGCGCGGCGGGGCGTGCACGATGCACGGTGATGACCACCCCGATGTGCGGACGAGACATCGGACTGTCCCATGCGAACCGGATGCTGGGGGCGGGCGTTGCACGTGGACGCTGCACTGCGCGAAGAGAAGGAAGGGAATCGCCACCCATGGGAATCAGCCGAACGATCCGGATCGCGGTCGTCCAGCCCGACGACAAATGCGACCTCGACCGGATGGGAGAGTGGCTGGAACAGGACGGCGTCGAGCTCCGGGTCATCCGACCCTTCGCCGGCGACGCCGTTCCGGCGTCGATCCACGATGATGCGCTCATCGTGCTCGGCGGCGCCATGGGCGTGCACGACGGGGATGCATACCCGTACATCGATGACATCAAGTCCCTGCTGCGGGCGACCGCCGATGCCGACCTGCCGACGCTCGGCGTGTGCCTCGGTGCACAGCTGCTGGCCGATGCTCTCGGCGGCGAGGTCGCGGTCGGGGGAGAGGGTCTGGAGAGCGGGCTCGTGCGCATCCGGCTCCTGGACGACGCCGTGGGGGACCCGCTGGTGAAGAGTCTTCCGGCGCAGATGCTGATGCCGTCGCTGCACTTCGACGCCATCACCCGTCTGCCCCGCGATGCGGTGTTGCTCGGGACCGGAGAGGTCTACCCGAACCAGGTGTTCCGCGTCGGCTCGTCGTGGGGTGTGCAGTTCCACCCGGAGATCTCGCCGACCCGATTCGTCGAGTGGCGCGACGAGGTGCCGATGCCCCTCCTCGCCGAGGTCGACGCGCAGGCGCGCGAATTCGAGAGCGCGGACACGGCGGTCAGCGATGACGCGCGCCACCTCACCCGCGGGTTCGTCGGGATCGTGCGGGGCCGGCGAGCCGATGCCGGGTCACGAGACGGACACTCCTGACCTCGA
This sequence comes from Microbacterium thalassium, assembly GCF_014208045.1. Taxonomy (NCBI): domain Bacteria; kingdom Bacillati; phylum Actinomycetota; class Actinomycetes; order Micrococcales; family Microbacteriaceae; genus Microbacterium; species Microbacterium thalassium. Next base: position 297,615 of record NZ_JACHML010000001.1, on the reverse strand, counting down.
GCGAGTGGGCGTCATGCACACACTGCTCCGTGATGGTGTTCAGCGGCCACACGAGAAGCGGACGAAGCGCTCGCTACGGTCCCTCACAATCCGCGGACGAGGTTCGGGCGGTGCGCACGCATCGCCGGGTCGTCGAGCGGAACCACCCGGAATATCAGGCATCACGCACTGAGAGGTCACCCGAATGTCCACCACTACGAATCAGAAGCGATCGGCGGCCGAAACGTCGACCGACCTCATGAAGGGGTCGATCAGGTTCCTCACGATCGTCCTCATGGTGACAGCGGCCGCAGCACCACTGGTCGTCGTCAGCACCTACATCCCGATCTCCTACGCCTACGGCTCGGGATTCGCCACCGCACTGACCTACGTGTCCGCGACCCTGATCCTGCTGGTGTTCTCGGTCGGCTTCGCCCAGATGGCCAAGCGCATCACGGCGGCAGGCGCCTTCTACAACTTCACCACACAGGGCCTGGGGAAGCCGCTGGGTCTGGGCGCGGGCTGGACCGTCATGGCGGCGTACAGCATGATCGTCCCGGCGATCAGCGGTGGGTTCGGATACTTCGCATCCCACATGCTGGAGCTCTACCTCGGGTGGAGCGTTCCGTGGTGGATCTGCAGCATCGCGGCGATCGCGCTGATGTGGCTGATCTCGTACTTCGAGGTCACCGTCGCGGGCCGGGTGCTGGGGGCGGCGCTGACCCTCGAGATCATCGTCATCTTCATCATCGCTACCGCGGTGATCGTCCAGGGCGGCGCGCAGGGGCAGATGCCCGAGGTGTTCAGCCCGGCGCAGTTCCTCGCCGCGCCGGCGATCGGAATCGGCTTCTTCTTCGCATTCTGGTCGTGGATCGGCTTCGAGACGACGGCCATCTACGGCGAGGAGACCACCGACCCCAAGAAGGCGGTGCCGCGTGCGACCTACATCGCCGTCATCACGCTCGGTGTCTTCTACAGCTTCGCGGCGTATGCCGGAATCGTCGGCTTCGGCGACGAGACCATGTCGCAGGCCGAGTCGCTCCTCGGTGACTACTTCTTCGTGCTCGCAGAGATGTACACGTGGCAGCCGATCCGTATTCTGCTCGACTTCCTCGTGCTGACGAGCTTCTTCGCGTGCGCCTTCGCGTTCCACAACAACGCCTCGCGCTACCTCTACTCGATGGGCCGCGACCACATCCTCCCGCGCAGCCTCGGCCGCACCCACCCGCGCCACAAGTCGCCGTTCGTGGCGAACGGCGTGCAGGCAGCCGTCGCGATCGTCGTCGTGGCGCTGTTCGCGCTCGCCGGAGCGGACCCGCTCCTGCAGCTCGGTACGTGGCTGCCGATCTTCTGCACCGCGGGGGTGGTCTTCGTCCAGCTGCTCGTGTCGCTGGCGGTCATCGCCTACTTCAACAAGGTGGGACGGCACAGCGCGGGCGACTGGTGGAAGACGCTTGTCGCGCCCGTCGTGGGCGCGCTGGCTCAGGCCGTCGTGCTCGTCCTGCTCGTCATCTACATCCCGTTCCTCGCCGGGGCGGACGTGACGGTGGTCAACCTCATCCCGGTCTACGTGGCGGCGATCACGCTCGCCGGCGTCGGATTCGCCCTCTATCTGCGCAAGCGGCACGTTTCGCGCTACGACCGGATCGGCACGATCTACGACGAGGAGGAGCTGCCGGACGTCATGGCTGTGCCCCTCCCGCACCACGACGCCAAGGACTGATGCTCGTCCCTTGACGTGACGCGGCGCCCGGTGACGACTCTCGTGCCGGGCGCCGCGTTCGTGGTTCCTGCACCGTGCCCGGTCTGCACTCCGCCTCACCGAAGCATGGGCATCATGCACACTGCACCCCCACAGCCTCCGAATACTCTCGCAACACGCTCCACCGTCCACCGGCATCCGCCGGGCCATGAAGCCGAAAGCAGGCCGAAGCAATGAACAACGCAGCTCCCATCGAAGACGCCAAGCAGTACGTCGACGCCTTCATCAAGGAGAACGACATCAAGGTCTTCAAGATCGGGGCTGTCGACATCGACGGGCTCTGGCGTGGCAAGCGCCTCTCGGCGCAGTACTTCTCCGAGGCCGCCCACGCTGCCGGCACCAACATCTGCAACATCCTCTTCGGATGGGACCTGCACGACACCCCGATCCCCGGCCTCACCTTCACGGGCTGGCACACGGGCTACCCCGACGTCAACCTCCGTCCTGACCTCACCACGCTCCGCGTCGTGCCGGGCGAGCCGGGTGTGGCATCCGTCATCTGCGACCTGTACCAGCCCGACGGCACGCCGCTGGCGATCTCGCCCCGCGGGGTCCTGCAGCGTGTGGTGGACCGGGCGAACGCGCTCGGCTACGACCCCATCTGCGCGTACGAGTTCGAGTTCTACCTGTTCGAAGGGTCCCCCCGCGACCTCGCCCGAGGCAAGTGGCGCGACCTCGAGGCGATCACGACCGGGAACCACACCTACAGCGTCTACCGCGACACCGGCACCGACTACGTCATCGGCGAGATCCGCGACCGCCTGGCCGAGCAGGGGGTCTTCATCGAGGCGAGCAACAGCGAGCATGGCGCCGGCCAGTTCGAGGTCAACATCCACTACGGCGACGCCGTCCGCGCCGCCGACAGCGCGCTGATCCTCAAGAACACGGTCAAGGAGATCGCCGCGAAGCACGGCCTGACCGCGACGTTCATGGCGAAGGTGAACACCGAGCACGCCGGATCCTCCGGTCACGTCCATCAGAGCCTGGTCTCGTCCGACGACGGCGCATCGGTGTTCGCCAACCCCGCCGACCGCACCCAGCTCAGTGAGACCGGAATGAAGTACCTCGCCGGGCTCGTCGCCGGCACCCCCGACTTCACCGCGCTCTACCTGCCGACCATCAACTCGTACAAGCGGGTCGAGGGCGGCCAGTGGGCCGGGTCCAGCGCGACCTGGGGATTCGACAACCGCACCGTCGCCGTGCGCAGCATCCCCTCCGCCGGTCCCGCCGCCCGCGTCGAGAACCGCGTGCCCGGCGCCGACGCGAACCCCTACCTCGTGCTCGCCGCGAACATCGCATCCGGGCTCAGCGGCATCGAGAACGACATGGTCGCGCCCGAGCCCATCACCGGGAACGCCTACGAGCAGGATGCCGAGACCTCGCTGCGCCTGCCGAACACGCTCGCCAAGGCGACCGAGGTGTTCGCGCAGAGCGAGGTGGCCAAGGAGTACTTCGGCGAGGAGTTCGTGCGCCACTACGTCCAGACGCGGGAGTGGGAGATCCACAGCTACGCCACCGCGGTCACCGACTGGGAGATCAACCGCTACATCGAGCACATCTGATCCGATCCCGCTTCATCACCACACCCGCCTCATCAGAAGGAACCACCGCCCATGACCAATCGACTCGACGGCCGCATCGCCGCCGTCACCGGTGCCGCCTCCGGCAACGGTCGCGCCATCGCCGAGAAGCTCCTCGCGGACGGTGCGACGCTCGTCGCCATCGACCTCAACCCCGACGCGCTGGCGAGTGTCTTCGGCGACCGCCCCGAGGTCCTGCAGGTGCAGGCGGACGTCGCCGACGAAGCATCGGTCAAGGCCGGGATGGCGAAGATCGCCGAGGCCTTCGGGCGTCTCGACATCCTCGTCAACAACGCCGGCATCGTGAAGTTCGGGACCTTCGAGGAGCTCTCGCGCGCCGAGTGGGACCAGGTGTTCGCGGTGAACTCGACCGGGCCCTTCCTCGTCTCGCGCGAGGCGTACGGGCTGCTGCGCGCCGGCGACGGCGACCACACCCGCGCGATCGTGAACATCACCTCGGTCGAGGCCCACATCGTCATCTCCAGCAGCGGGCACCCCCAGATCCACTACAACGCGTCGAAGGGCGCGCTGCTGCAGCTGACGCGAGCGCTCGCTGTCGAAGCCGCCTCTTCCGGCATCCGCGTCAACGCCGTCGCCCCCGGCTTCATCGAGACGCCATTCACAGCCGAGGCGCTCGGCAAGGAAGAGGTGCGCAACTGGCTCCTCGAGCGCACCCCGATGGGACGCATCGGCAAGCCCGAGGACGTCGCGAACGGCGTGGCCTTCCTGGCCTCGGACGACGCCAGCTGGGTGACGGGCACGACCCTCTTCGTCGACGGCGGATGGACGATCTACTGATGGCCGCTCCGCTGATCGCCGTCACGGCGGACCGCAGCCTGCGGGAGTCCGCCTTCGGCCCCCGCGACTCGACGCTGCAGGTGGTGGAATACGCCGACGCAGTGGTGTCCGCCGGTGGCCGGCCCGCCATGCTCCCCGCGACGGAGGTCATCCCGACCGATCTGCTCGACGGCTTCGACGGGCTCATGCTCACCGGTGGCGGCGACCTGTCGCCCGAGCTGTACGGGCAGGAGCCCGACGAGAAGGTGTACGGCGTGAGCCCGATCCGCGACCGGTTCGAGGCGGCGCTCGTCGCCGAGGCGCAGCAGCGCGGCCTCCCGATCCTCGCGATCTGCCGGGGCATGCAGCTGATCAACGTGCTGCGCGGCGGAAGCCTTCTCCAGCACATCGACGCGCATTGGCAGACGCGCACGTCCCACGAGGTCGAGCACGACGTCGCCATCGACCCGTCATCCCGCCTCGCCGAGATCGTCGGCGCGTCCGTGATGGGGGTCAACAGCTACCATCACCAGGCCGTCGACTCGATCGGATCGGGCCTGCGCGTGACGGCTCGCGCGGGAGACGTCGTCGAGGCCTTCGAGGACCCCGACGCGAACCTGATCGCGGTGCAGTGGCACCCCGAGCATCTGTTCCGCGTCTCAGCCGACAACCATGCCCTGTTCGACGACCTCGTCGGCCGGGCGCGCGCACACAAGGAAAGGAACACCGCCCATGTCTGACCGAACAGTGCCACAGGACTTCGACTTCCACGGCAAGGCCCTCGACACCATCTTCGATGACTACGAGGCGATGCTCGCCGAGAAGCCCGTCGGCCACAGCTCGAAGTACGGCGGCTTCTGGTACATCTCCAAGAGCGACGACATCTTCGAGGCCGAGCAGGACCCCGACACGTGGTCGGTCGGCCCCTCGATGATCCTTCCGGGGTTCGGAACCGAGATGCCGCTCATCCCCATCGACATCGATCCGCCGACCCACGCGGGGTTCCGCAAGCTCCTGCTGCCGATGTTCACGCCGATGGCGATCAACAAGCTCGAGCCCGGCATGCACGCGACCGCCGAGGAGCTCGCCGCCGAGGTCAAGCAGGCGTTCGAGGCGGATGGTGTGGTCGATGTATCGCACCGCTTCGCGCGGCCGTATCCGACGATCATCTTCAGCCGCCTCGCCGGGTACCCCGAGGCGGACTGGCCGATGTTCGACCAGTGGATCGACGACATCATCTACGAGCGGACCAAGAGCCCCGAGACGGCGAACAAGGCGGGCGACGACCTCGTCGCGTACGTCCAGCGCCTGATCGACGACGGTCGTGCGGGCACCGCGCAGCACGGCATCATGGGCGATCTGCTCGACGCCAAGGTCGACGGCCGTCCGCTGACGAACGACGAGCTGATCTCCTACGGCTACCTGCTGTTCCTCGCGGGGCTCGACACCACCGCGTGGGCGATCCGGTCGTCGCTGTGGTACCTCGCCGGCAACCTCGAGGCGCAGCGCCTGCTGCGCGCCGAGCCGGACCGCGTCCCCGACGCGGCCGAGGAGTTCCTGCGGACGCTGTCGCCCGTGCAGGCGATGGCGCGCACGGCCAAGAAGGACACCACGGTGCGCGGCCAGGAAATCCAGGCAGGGGAGCGCGTCGTGCTCGTCTTCGGCGCCGGCAACCGCGACCCCGAGGTCTACGACAAGCCGAACGACATCGACATCACGCGCGAGAACAACCGGCACCTCGCGTTCGGCGGCGGCATCCACCGCTGCCTCGGCTCGAACCTGGGTCGCAAGGAGCTGGTCATCTCGCTCCAGCACTTCCTCGCGACGATCCCCGAGTTCGAGCTGGCCGAGGACGAGCCGTGGCACGGCGTCGGCTCGCTGCGCATTCGACTGACCGGAGGTGAGTGAGATGGCGGAGGTCTGGATCGATCCGGCACGCTGCCAGGGCCACGCGCGATGCTTCATGCTCGCGCCCGAGACGTTCGAGATCGATGACGACGGCTACGGCCACGTGATCGCGGGGCGCGAGGGCTCGTACGACGAGGAGAACGTGCGCAAGGCGATCCGCAACTGCCCCGAGCGCGCGATCAAGGTCATCGGCGCAGAACCCGCGTCATGACCGAGCAGCTGGTGGTGGTCGGCGCGTCCGTCGCGACGACCGCCTTCCTCGAGCGCATGCGGGAGCTCGGCGACCGGCGATCCATCATCGTCGTGGACGGCGACCCGGATGCGCCCTACGATCGTCCCCCGCTGTCCAAGCACTTCCTGGTGGAGGGCGACGCGGAGGACATCGCGGTCGACTGGAGTGATCTCGACGCCACCCTGGTGCGCGGCTGGGCGACCGGGGTCGATGTCGAGGCGCGGATGCTCCTCGTGCGCGAGGCCGGAGGCGAGGAGCTGCGTCTGCCCTATGGCCAGCTGGTCATCGCCACCGGCGCGTCACCGATCCGTCTCCCGATCGAACCCGCCGACACCCTCGCGCTGCGAAGCGCCGAGGACGCGCGGCGCCTGCGTGCCGGCACCGGGGATGCCGAGCGGACGGTGATCATCGGCGCGGGCGCGATCGGCGTCGAACTCGCCTCGTCACTGGCCGCGCGGGGTGGACAGGCGGTGCTCGTCGATCGCGCCCAGGGCCCCTTGGAGCGACTGCTCGCCGGACACCTCGCCAACGAGGTGACGCAGTGGCTGGAGGATGCCGGGGTGGAGTGCGTGTGGGGGGCGGACATCGCCGCGATCACCCGCACGGATGCCGGCTGGCGCGTGGACATGGGGGACGGTTCGCAGGTGGCGGGCGATGTGCTGGTCAGCGCGGTCGGCGCGCGCCCCGCGGTGGGCTGGCTCGCCGGCACCGGGCTGCTCACCGACGGCATGCTGCTCGCCGACGAGGACGGCAGGGTCGTGACCGCAGAGGGGGCGGTGCCGGACGTCTACGCGATCGGCGATGTCGTCAGCCGGCGCGATGCCGGCGGCTCGACGACACGCACCGAGAGCTGGGCAGCCGCGCGCCAGCACGGCGCCCGGCTGGCCGAGGACCTGTGCGGCGCGGATCGGGAGCAGGAGCCGCGCCCGTACTTCTGGACCGAGGTGGCCGGCCGCAAGCTCCAAGTCGTCGGATCGCTCGACCCTGCCATGACGCTGCAGGTCGAATTCGAGAACCCCGAGCGGGGCACCGTCCTGTACCGGGCCGAGGATGACAGCACGGCGTGGATCGGCATCAACGCGCAGCCGCGCATCGCGCGGCTTCTGATGGGGGTCTGACCTTCCGGAGCGAGTCGAACATCGAGGGCATGTGCGAGCTGCACATGCCCTCGATGTTTTCGGTGCTCACCGTACGCCTGCGGACGGCCCACCATCGGCGACAGTGGTGCGACGACAGCGGCGGCGAGCCGCGAGTGAGACGAGGACCGATGACGAACCAGACCATCCCCGTGTGGAACCCCGCGACCGAGCAGAAGATCGACGACGTGCGCTCCTTCTCGTCGAGCGAGGTCGACGAGTGCATCACGCGATCGGTCGAGGCGCAGCGCGAGTGGGCGCGGCTTCCGCTCGGCCGCCGTCAGCAGTTCCTGTTCGACCTCGCAGACGAGATCGATGCGCACCGTGACCAGCTCGCCGCTCTGGAGTCGCAGGACGTCGGCAAGCCGCTGCGCGCGGCCCTCGCCGAGGCCGAGAGCGTCGCGTCGGTGTTCCGGTACTACGCGGGCACGATCGACAAGCTGACGGGCGAGACGATCCCGGTCGACGGCGGGGTCGCGATGACCTTCCGCGAGCCGATCGGGGTGGTCGGGGTGATCACGCCGTGGAACTTCCCCCTGCCGATCGCGAGCTGGAGCATCGCACCGGCGCTCGCCGCAGGGAACTCGGTGATCGTGAAGCCGGCGAGCATGACGCCCCTGTCGTCGCGGCTGCTCGGTGAGCTCGCCGAGAAGGTCACCCCGGTGCCGTTCCTGCTCCAGGCGGTCACGGGCGGGGGCGCCGCCGTCGGCGGCGCGCTGATCGACGACCCGCGCGTCGGGAAGATCAGCTTCACCGGCTCCACCGAGGTCGGGCGGTCCATCCTGACGGCGAGCGCGGCGACGATGAAGCGGGTCACGCTCGAGCTGGGCGGCAAGTCCGCGAATGTCGTCTTCGCCGACGCGGACATCGACAAGGCCGCTGCGGCTGCGCCGTGGGCCGTCTTCGACAACACCGGGCAGGACTGCTGCGCGCGCAGCCGCATCCTGGTTCAGCGCTCCGCGCTGGATCGGTTCATCGATTCCTTCGTCGACGCGACGCGCGCGATGCGCATCGGCGACCCCGGCGACCTCGCCACCGATCTCGGTCCTCTCGTCTCGGCGGAGCACCGCGCGAGCGTCCAGTCGTTCCTCGACAGCGACCTCGAGCTCTGCTACCGCGGCGATGCGCCGTCGGGTCCCGGCTTCTGGATGGCCCCGCACATCGCCCTGGACGAGGCGGGGACCTCGCGTGCTGCACGTGAGGAGATCTTCGGCCCGGTGGCCGTGGTCATCCCCTTCGACACCGAGGAGGACGCCGTGCGCATGGCGAACGACTCGATCTATGGGCTGAGCGGCTCGATCTGGACGTCCGACGTGGGGCGCGCGCTCCGTGTCGCACGCGGGGTCGAGAGCGGGACCCTGTCGGTCAACTCCAACTCCTCGGTGCGCGTCCAGGTGCCCTTCGGCGGATTCAAGCAGTCGGGCATCGGGCGCGAACTCGGCATGGAGGGCGTCAAGGGATTCACCGAGCACAAGTCCGTCTTCGTGAGCACCGCAGCATGAGCATCATCACCGACCTCCACGGCGAAAGGCCCATCGTGACCGACATGGACGCGCCCGACCTGACCATCCTGTACGGCAGCCAGACCGGGAACGCGGAGTATCTGGCGTATCAGATCCACGGCGCCAGCGAGAAGAACGGCGACACGGTCGCCCTCGCCTCGCTCGAGGAGTGGCTGCACTCGGACGATCGGGCGCTGCGCCGCCTGCTGGTGGTGACGTCCACGCACGACAACGGCCACATGCCCGACAATGCCGCGGAGTTCTGGGAGTGGATCCAGAGCCTCGAGCCCGGGGCGCTCGCCGGCATGCCGTACGCCGTGCTGTCCATCGGCGACTCGATGTACGACGACTTCTGCAAGGCAGGCCACGACATCGACGGGCGCCTGCACGAGCTCGGCGCGGTGCGTGTGGTGGAGGGCGTCGACTGCGATATCGACTTCGAGTTCACGGCGACGAAGTGGGCCAAGCCCGCGGTCGCCGACCTGCTCGCCGCCGACCCCTGGACGGCCGATGCGCCGACCGCTGGGGTCGAGGCGGGGATGGCCGAATCGACCGGCGACTCCGACCGGCGCTACCTCGCCCGCGTCTCCGCGAGCCAGAATCTGTCCAAGCCCGGCTCGGCGAAGGAGGTCGTGCACTACGAACTCACGGTCGACGACGGCGGATTCGCGTACGAACCGGGTGACTCGATCTCGGTGTTCGTCACCAATCCTCCGCGGCTCGTCGAGGAGTGGATCGCCGTGTTCGGGGACGTGGACGTCACCCGACAGGACGCGACGCGTCCGCTTCGGGAGGTCCTGGCGGCCGAGGTCGAACTCAGGCTCGTGCATCCCGGTCTCATCGCGGGTCTCGCACGGCTGCGACCCGACAACCGGGCCGTCGCGCGTCTGGCGCAGATGCTGCAGACGGGCGATCGCGACGGGCTCGAGGAGTGGCTCTGGGGCCGCGACGTCCTGGACGTCCTGACCGACTTGGACTGCCGCGACGTGCCGGCTGAGGACGTGCTCGACATCCTGCGTCCACTGCAGCATCGCGACTACTCGATCGCCTCGAGCCCCGTCGGCGACGATGGACGGGTCCATCTGACGGTCAACGGCGTGCGGTACGACGCGGGTGGCCGCAGCTATGCCGGGGCGGCGACGAGCTTCCTTCGCGAACGCGCTGTCGATGGTTCACCGTTCGAGGTGCGGCGTGTGCCGGCGCACGAGTTCCGGCTCCCTGCGGCCGATGTCCCGGTCATCATGGTCGGTCCCGGCGTCGGCGTTGCGCCGTTCCGGGCGTTCCTGCGCCACCGCGACGCGGTCGGTGCCGGTGGGCGCAACTGGCTGTTCTTCGGCGACCAGCACCGCGCATACGACTTCCTGTACGAAGACGAGTTCGCCGACCTGAGTCGTCGAGGCACCCTGACGCACCTGGACCTGGCGTTCTCTCGGGATCAGGCGGATAAGCACTACGTGCAGGACGAGATCAGGCGCTCCGCCGACGAGCTGCGGGACTGGGTCGCGCAGGGTGGATACATCTACGTGTGCGGCGACAAGGTGCACATGGCTCCCGATGTGGACAGGGCCTTCGCCGACATCCTCGGAGGTGACGCGGCCGTCGACGAGCTGAAGGTCCAGGGCCGCTATGTGAAGGACGTCTACTGACGCCGCTTCGCTTCCGCCGCGGTCAGCTCTGGGCCGGGCGGAGCCGATCCACCCGGTCCGCGGCGACACGGCTCGCCAGTGACAGCACCGTCCAATCGCTCGCGGGGTCGAGCGGTGTGCCCAGTACCTGCTCGATGCGCTGCAGGCGCTGACGGAGGGTGTTGCGGTGGATGACGAGTCTCGTCGCCGTCTCGTTGACGGATCCACCGCAGCCGGCGAGCACCGAGAGAGTCCGGACCAGCTGGGAACCCTGGTCGAGGTCGTATCTCGACAGCGGTTCGAGTGCGCGGATCTGTGTGCGGACCGCGGGAATGAGTTCGCCGATGGTCACATTCAGAGGAAGCACATCGCGGACGTCCGCATAGACCGCGAGTGACACGGCGTCGGCGGAGTCGTAGGTCTCGGTCCAGTGCATCGCCTGCCGAGCGTGGGCGATGGCCTGACGGATCTGCGCGGTGGTCTGAGCGACGCTTCCCATCCCGATGGACGCGGTCATCCCGACATCGCCGGCCAGTCGCCGAGTGGACTGCAGGATCTTGGCGGGAAGCTCGCTGCTGACACGGCCTCCCGGAGCATCGACGAGCACCATGCCCCAGGTGGAGTGCAGAAGCACGACCGAGCGAGACCCGGCGGCGGCGGCGAGTGCGTCCTGCAGCATGCGGCTCGCGGCATCCCAGTCCCCGCGAACGCTGTGCACGCGGATCAGAATCGGACAAACCGGGCCCTCGAGGCCGAGTTCCTCGACGATCCGCGCGGCCTCCGCGTCATCCTGCGTGTAGCGCAGACGCGTCGCGAGTGTGGAGCCGACGGAGTTGAGGTCCACGGCCTCGAGGAGGACGCCGAGCTGCATCGCGAGCGCGCTGAGCCGGTCGAAGTCGTCCGCCCGGAATCGAGCGCCCCGGTAGCACGACAGGATGCCGCGCGACGCGCCCATGCCAAGCGCGACCGACGCGCGCTCCATTCCCGCGCAGTGCTGATCGATGCTCGCCTGCGCAGAAGCGCGCGCGTGGGTCGACCACACGCGGTGCGCTCCGTGCTCCGACCGGAACGCGAACATGATCGGCGCCGCACCGCTCTCACGACGGCTCATGTACTCGAGCATGCAGACGTCGACCTCGAGGATGTCCAGCAGCCGGCGGGCGGCGAACTCGAGCGCGGGAACCAACGCGGTCCGGGACGCGGTGGGGAAGTCCTGGAGGAAGTGCGAGCTCGCCGACTGGCGGTCGAGATTGGCGACGGTCTCCGCCCGCACCAGCCCTGAGGCGAGCAGCCGACCCACCTCGACCGCGATCGCAAGCTCGTCGTCGCCGAAGGCGTTCTCCTTCTTGGAGTAGAGGGCGAACACGCCGCGCAGCTGGTTCTGCTCGTCGGCGATCGGTGCGGCAAGAACTGAGTTGAACTCCGCTTCATCGATGGTGTCGACGCCGAGGTAGCGTGGGTCGTCCTGCGGACGGCGATCGATGATCACCGACTTCTGGCGCAGCGCCACCCAACCTGCGATTCCTTCGCCCAGACGCAGGCGGATCTCATCTACGCCGGTCTGCTGAGGCACGGCACTCGCCACTCGCAGCACGAGGCGTTCCTGCTCGTCGTCCCACAGGTACACGAAGACAGCGCCGGTGTCGGTCGCGGAGGCTACGAGTCGAACAGCCTCGTCGGCGAGTTCCACGGGTTCGCGCCCTTGGGCGAACAGCAGCACGAGCTGCGAAAGCACTGCGGCCCGTCGCTCGGCCAGGTGGCCGCGGGTGACGTCAGGCATGGTGGTTCCCTCCGGGTGCCTCCGGGTGCAGGCATGACGGCGAATCTAGGTCGCCGCCCACGAATGGACGTGTGCGCATCACACCGGAGCACAACTGGGTATGTGCGACATGCACATGCTACTCCTCGGTTCATCGTGAGAGTCTCGAAGACCAGGCTCCGCAAACGAATCAACAGCCCGAAAGCTCGCCCGAGAGAAGGCTCGTATGAACGGATCACGAGACGTCGTTCCTCGCCTGGCCGGGACCCCGGACGGCTGGGTGCCGCCGACCGAGTACGGCCCCGTGTCGGTCGGAGCGCGTCTGATCGGCGACCGCTGGACGATGCTCATCGTCCGCGAGATCCTCACCGGGGCTTCCGGCTTCAACGCCATCCATCGCGGGCTTCCCGCGCTCTCTCGCACACTGCTGTCCTCTCGACTGAGGTATCTCGAGCGCATTGGCGTCGTTTCACGGCATGGCAGCCGGTCGCCCGGGAGCCGCAGCGAGTACCGCCTCACCGCGTCCGGGCTCGCTCTTCGCCCCGTGCTCGAAGCATTGGGCGTGTGGGCGCGGGATTGGCAATTGGCCCCGACCGCCGACGGCGAGGTGAACGTCGCCACCCTGATGTGGCAGATGCAGCAGGGAATCCAGCCCGAGCTCCTGCCCTTGCGGGAACTCACGCTGGCGTTCCAGTTCCCTGACTCGCATCCGTCCCACGCGTGGATCCACGTGGGCCCGGAGGGCCCGCGGGCGTCCATCGGCGCACCGGAACACCAGCCGGATCTCACGGTGATCGTGGAGCCCGAGGTCTTGAACGAGCTGTGGTGGGGCCGGCGCGCGTGCGCCGATGCCATCATGCGTGGCGATGTCGGGTTCGAGGGGCCGGCGCAGCTGGCCGCCTCGTATCCTGGCTGGTTCCGTCCGGCCTCGTTGTCTGCGTGAGTATCTCCTCCCCAGCTATGCGGCTGCAGAGGAGATACTCACGGGATCAGCACGTCCGGGGTCAGAAGGTCAGTGTCTCGCCATCGGCCGGGATGAGCACCCGGTGCGACAGGCCGACGCCCTCGAGGTACTCGCGCAGCTCGGCGCGCGTGGTGGTCGCGTGCGCGACGGCATCCATGTGGCTGGCGATCACGACGGCGTCGGGCGCCGCTTCGCACACCTTCACGACGTCCTCGGGCGACATGATGATGCCGTCGTCGATACCGGGGAGCTTGGCGTTGCCGGCGTTGACGACGATGATGTCGGGCTGGTACTCGGTGATGTTCGCCTCGACGTACTCGTTCCAGTTCGTGTCGCCGGCGATGTAGAGCGTCTTCTCCCCCGGGGAGGTGAGGACGACACCCATCACCTCACGGAGGATGTCGTAGGCGGCCTGGATCGCGAAGTCCGAGCCGTGCTGACCGGGGACCTTGTGCAGCTTGACGCCCTTGAACTCGGGGTTTCCGGTGAGCACGCCGACGTTGTTGAACGTCTTGCCCTCGACGACGGCGAACCAGACCTCGCCGGTCGCCTCGACGATGAGGACCTCGCCGGCCTTGACGCGGTCGCGGTCGGCGCCGTGCTGGGTGAAGATCGGGATGTCGCTGTCGAGCTCGGCGACGGCGGTGGTGTCCCAGTGGTCGGGGTGAAGGTGGGTGAGGATCACGCCGTCGACGTTGACGATCTCGTTCATCGGGACGGTCAGCGGCGCGGTCGGGCCGGGGAACGCCGTGGTCGCGTTGGGCTCCAGCCACGGATCGACGAGGATCTTTGCTTCGCCGATCTCGAGGACGAGCGTCGCGTTGCGGATCTGACGGATCTTCATTTGGTGCTCCTCAATTGCGTGTCAAGGGTGGGGCGGGTCGGGCCGGTCCCATGTGGACGCCACGCGTCAGGCCCGGTGACGACATTCCAGCCCCCGCAGCGCGCTGCGTGGAAGTGCATGATCTGTACTGCGTGAGGGGGTACAGATTCGCGACTGGAATGGCTGGTGCGCCTCGGGGAGTGTGGGATCACCACGAACCTCGAACGGAAAAGGAACCACCATGGAGACGACCACTGTGAACTCGGCCGAGCTCGGCCGGATCTTCAACGCCCTTCCTGAGTCCTACGTGGTCGTCGACCCGGCGGGCGTCATCGTCGCCGCGACGGACTCGTTCCTCGCCGCGACCGGTGCCACGCGCGAGCGGGTTCTCGGCATCGACATCACGGTCGCCTTCCCCGACAACCCCGACGACCCGGATGCGAACGGCACGACGGTGCTGCGCAACGCCATCAACGGCGTCGTGTCCTCGGGTGAGGACGCAGAAATCCCGCCGCAGCGGTACGACATGGAGCAGCCCGACGGTTCGTTTGACACGCGCTACTGGAAGCCCACCTTCCTCCCCGTGTTCGCCGCCGACGGTTCGGTGGAGTTCGTCCTGCATGGCGCTGTGGACGTGACGGCTCAGGTCGTCGCCGACCAGGAATGACCGAGGGCGCCGGACCGGCGCTGCCACGCCGCGACCGCCGCGACGAGCGTCCCGATTCGGCGGAGCCGCGGCGCCGAGAGCAGGCTGCTCGGTCGCGGCGGACGGGGCGCCGCGGTGCGGCGTGGTGGCACTTTCCCGAGAACGCAACCTGGGTTCTGTAGTCTCGATTTCCCAGGGAGGGAATACCCCTGGGGGGTATTGTCTTCTACTCGTTGCGCCCGGATTCGACGGGCGCTGGTGAGCAGGTGATCGCCTGGATCCACACCGCCGACGAGGAGAAGTCATCCGATGACGCCCGAGAGCACGCCCCGTGGGGTACTCATCCCCCTGCTCGTAATCGCCACTGCACAGTTGATGCTGGTGCTCGACGATTCGATCGTGAACATCGCGCTGCCGAGCATCCAGACCGAGTTCGCCGTGGACCCCGTGCACCTGCCGTGGGTGGTGAACGCGTACATCGTCGCGTTCGGCGCGCTTCTGCTTCTGGGCGGTCGTGTGGGGGATGTGTGGGGACGGCGGCGGACCCTTCAGATCGGCATCGCCGTATTCGTCCTCGCATCGCTCGTCGGCGGGCTCGCCCAGGGGACCGAGGTGCTCGTGGCCGCGCGGGCGGCGCAGGGAATCGGTGCCGCAATGGCCGCTCCGAATGCGCTGGCGCTGATCGCGACGACCTTCGCCGACCGCAGGACCCGCGACTCCGCGCTGTCGCTGTATGGCGCGATGTCCGGTCTCGGGATCGTGGTCGGGTTGCTGCTCGGCGGTGTGCTCACCGGGACGCTCGGCTGGCGTTGGGTCTTCTTCATCAACATCCCGATCGGGCTTATCGTGCTTCTGGGCAGCCGCACCTTGGCCACGCCCGATCGCCAGGGCGGGCGCCTCGGGTTCCTCGACGCCGTGTGGGGGACCGCCGGCATGCTCGCACTGGTCTATGCGATCACCCGCTTCGGTGAGAACGGCTTCGGCGACCCGGTCGCCTACGCGCTGGTCGCAGGGGCCGGGGTGCTGCTGACCTTCTTCGTGCTGACTCAGCGGGCGAGTCACACGCCGCTGGTCCCGCTGAGCCTGTTCCGTGACCGCAATCGGGTCGGCGCCTACCTGACGATGCTGGGACTCGCGATCGGCCCGATGGGCGCCTTCTACGTCATCACGCTGTACCTGCAGCAAGTGCTGGAGTACAGCCCGCTGCGCACAGGCCTGTCGTGGCTGCCGTTCGCGGCCGGCCTGGTGGTCGGCGCGGGGGCGGCCCCGAAGCTGCTCGCTCAGCTCGCGCCCCGGGTCGTCGCGGCGGCCGGTGCGCTGATCGCCGCCGGGTCGGTGCTGTGGTTCTCGTCAATCTCGACGACAACCGGCTACTGGCTGCACCTCGCCCCGGCGATGATACTGCTCGGGCTCGGGTTCGGCCTGGGAGCGATCACCCTCACCCAAGCCGCGGTGTCGCACGTGAATGCGGACAAGGCCGGCATCGCGTCGGCCCTACTCAACTCGGCGCAGCAGATCGGCGTGGCGCTCGGCCTGGCGATCCTCGCCGGCGTCGCCGCGGGTGTGACGGCGCAGACGCAGGAGGTCGGCGGCGAGGCGCTCGTCACCGGCTACGGCGCGGCGCTGCTGGTCGGCGCGGTCATCCTCGCGGCCTCGGCCGTCGTCGCCGCGATGGCGCTCGACAAGACTCCCTGGCACGTCGACGAGCCCGCGGTGAGCGCACTGTCCCAGAGCTGAGGAGCGGCATCGCGTTGTCGGCGCCCGTTGGGTTCGCCAGCGACTTCCACGAAGACATCGAGACGGTGGGCCGCCGCTAGCTCGGCGGCCCGGGTTTCGTCGTCACGGCGCCGAACCACAGCGCGACCATGACCGCCGTCACGGAGCCCGCGGCGAGGATGGACGCGAGGACGACGATCTGAAAGCGGCCCGCTTCGAGAGGCGAGATGCCGCCGAAGATCGCGCCCACGAACGCGCCCGGGAGGACGACGAGACCGGTCGTCTTCGTCTGGTCGACCGACGGGACGAGCGCGTCGCGGACCGCCCGTCGAGCCAGATCCAGTGTCGACCTGCGCGGAGGGGCACCGAGAGCCAGCCAGCCCTCGACGTGGTCCCAGTGATCGTGGACCGAGGTGGTGAGGTTCCTTCCGGTCAGGGTCGCGATGCTCATCGCGTTGCCGATGATGATCGCGCCGATCGCCAGCGCGTACCGGGAGGTGAGCGCGAGCGCGCCCGAGGCGAAGACTGTCACCGCGGCCACGAGCACGCCGGCCGCGATCGACGTGGACATCGCCGCGACGTGCCGCCCGCTCCACCCCACCCGCGCGGTCGCGACGGCCGAGGCGACGGTGAACATCACGAGCAGCGCGGCGGCGATCAGGACCGGGCTGCCGATGATCCCGGTGAGGATGACACTGATCACGGCCAACTGGACCGCGCCGCGCGCGATGGCCGCGGCCGGCGCCCAGCGGTGCGGAACACGGAACACCGCCAGCACCGCCGTGGCGACCGCGGCGAGGACGGCGACGCCGAGCAGGCTCGGCACCAGGTCGGCAAGAATCGCCATCGCCTCGAGCGGTGCCGGGGGAGTCAGCCGGCGGCCGCCTCGCGTGCGGCCTTCTTGTCTGCCAGTGTCGTGCCGCCGTTGGCCCAGTGGGTTCCCTCGACCTGTGTCACGATGACGCTGACGGCCTCCGGTCGCGCGCCGATCGCACGCACGGTGGCATCGGTCAGCTCGGTGACTAGAGTCCGGACCTGGTCGTCGGTGCGGCCTGCGCCGATCGATATCTGGATGAGAGGCATCCTGTTTCTCCTTCTGGCGGGGTCTCAGTCGGGGTCGGACGGATCGACCGGTGAATGGTGGTCGAACGCGGTGGCTCCGTTCTTCCAGTAGCCGCTGAGCGCCACCTGCTCCGGGGGCAGTTCGAGCGTCCGTCGCAGGTGCCGGCGCACGGGCACCAGAGCGGATGCCTCGCCCGCTGCGAACACGTACGTGCTGTCGTCGATGGCGGCGGCGTCGATCGCGGCGAGCAGGCCGGCGGCGTCGCCCGCCGTGACGTGGGCGACGCGGACATCCTGGCGTCCCGATGTGGACGACAGGTACTCCGCAACCCATCCGCCGTCGTCGCCGGTGACCGCGATCACGTCGACCCCCGCGGCGGAGGGCACCTCGGCGGCCCACCGCGTCGCGGACGGCAGCGCCGTCTCGTCGCATACGAGCAGAACCCTGCTCACACCTTGCGGCGCGCGCTTGGAGCCGCGCGGGCCGACGACCACGAGCTCCTGGCTCGGCGATGCGTGCGTCGCCCAGGCCGACGCGGGTCCCGGCGACGGATGCAGGAAGAAGTCGATGTCCACCGCGATGCCCGGGCCGTCCCAGTCCGCAGCCGGCAGTGGTGTGAAGTCGCGGGCGTGCGTGGGACGGTCGGGGCGGACGATGCCGTCCTCGCCGGAACCGACCGGTTCGGGGGCGACGAGCTCGCCGGTGGCCGGGTCCGGGAAGAAGACGCGGATGTGGTCCGAGGGACCGGCGCTGACGAAGTCGGCGAAGTCGGGCCCGGTGACCCGCACCCGCGTGATCGCGGGGGCGACCTGGGCGACATCGACGACCTGTGCGCGGCGGGCCGTGAACCGGTTGCGTCCGCCCTCGCGGCGGAATGGGCTGTCGACGGCGGAGTCGCCTCGGAATGGCGTGGTCATAGTGTCTCCCTGGCCCTCGCGTGTCTTGGGGCTCGGTTCCCACCCAATCACGCGACGCCGGCCGGAACCGTGCACGATCCGTCAACCTAAACGTGCGCTCGCGACCCTGGCCGGGCCCCGGTCGGCGGGATACCTTCGCTTGCACTGGAGCCGAGTGGCTCAGCCGGAGACGGTCGCCGCAGACCGGGGGCCGGCTTGCAGCAACACGAACGTGAGGAAGAGCTTTGTTCATCGTCGATTCGCAGATCCACCTCTGGAAGGAAGAGACGCCGGACCGCCCCTGGGTCCCCGGCGCTCGTGAGCGCATCCGTCTCAACGGCCACCGCGAGGAGGCCTTCCTCGCGGAAGAGGCCGTGTCCCTGATGGATGAGGCCGGCGTCAACCGCGCCCTGATCCTGCCGCCGTCGTGGGAGGGCGACCGCATCGACTACGCCCTGGAGGCTGCCGAGCAGTACAACGGGCGGTTCGGCATCATGGCGCGCATCCCGCAGAACGACCCCGAAGAGGGCGAGCGGCTGCTGCACGAGATCAAGGACAATCCGCACATCCTCGGCACTCGCCTGACGTTCCACCGTCCGCAGGACCGCAACTGGATGATCGACGGCACCAACGACTGGTATTGGCCGATCGCCGAGAAGCTCGGCATCCCGACGATGGTCCACGCTCCGATCTGGAAGCGCGAGCTCGGCCAGATCGCGGAGAAGCACCCCGACCTGAAGATCATCATCGACCACATGGGCATCATGGCCCGCTGCGTGGACGACGCCATCGGCTACTGGGTGCAGGAGACCGCCGACCTGCACGTGTACCCGAACATCTCGGTCAAGGTCTCGGCGATCCCCGGCTACTCGACGGCGCCGTTCCCGAACCTCAACATCGAGAAGTACGTCCGCGAGGTCGTCGACAAGATGGGTCCGGAGCGCGCGCACTGGGGCACGGACATCACACGCCTGCTCGGCCACGGCCTGACCTGGACCGACACGATCGAGCAGTTCACGAAGTACTTCAGCTTCTCTGCCGAGGAACTCGAGTGGATCATGGGGAGGGGCATCTGCAAGGTGCTCGACTGGGACATCCCCGAGACGGAGAAGGTCGCGGCAGGCGCGGCGGCCGCGGAGAACTGACACCCATGACGCAGACGTACGACGGCGGTGAGCTTCTCATCGATGCGCTCACCGACCTCGGCGTCGACGTCGTCTTCTGCTCGTCGGGGTCCGAATGGGCCCCGGCATGGGAGGCGTTCGCTCGTCGCCAGGAGGCCGGTGAACCCGCTCCCCGCTACATCGATCTGACGCACGAGACCGTAGCCGGCGGCATGGCCACCGGCTACGGTCTCGTGACCCGCCGCACCCAGGCGGTGCTGCTCCACGCCACCCCGGGCCTGCTGCAGGGCGCGATGGCCGTGCACGGCGCGCTGCTCGCCGGCGTTCCGATGGTCGTCGCCTCGTCCGAGTCGACGACCTACGGCGACGGACCTGGGCAGGACCCCGGTGGCCAGTGGTACCGCAACCTCTCGATCGTCGGCGGCACGCATCCGGTCGCCCAGCCCTGGACCAAGTGGTCGCAGCAGGTCGGCTCGGTCGACGTGCTCTACGAGCTGGTCAAGCGCACCGGCGAGCTCGCCGCGCGCCAGCCGGCGGGCCCCACCTACCTCAACGTGCCCCTCGAGATCCTGCTCGAAGAGACCGAGCGCCCGGTGCGCAAGGACGTCGTCGCGCGAGGACGCCGCATCAGCGCCCCCGAGGACGTCGCCGCGGTGGCCGAGCTGCTCGCCACCGCCGAGCGCCCGATCGTGATCACCGAGACCGCGGGCCGCGAAGAGGGCGGCTACGACGCGCTCATCGACCTGTGCGAGAGCCTCGGAATCGGCGTCATCGAGCCGAGCTCGGCGGTGTGCGCGAACTTCCCCAAGGACAGTGCGCTGCATCTCGGCGGGGAACTCGACCCGTACGTCGACGAGGCGGATCTGATCCTGCTCGTCAACTGCCGTGCGCCGTACTATCCGCCCAGCCGCAAGCCGGCGAAGGCGAAGACGGTCGTCATCGACGAAGTGCCCCAGCGGCCGCACGTGGTGTACCAGGTGCTCAACGCCGATCACTATCTCGAGGGCGCCCTGCCCGAGACCCTCGCTCAGCTGCGCGAGGCGACCCTCGCACTGACGGATCAGTCCGCGATCGCGACCCGGTCCGCGTACTTCGCCAGCGCGCACGGACGGTGGGCCACGGCAACCGCGGATGCCGAGGCGCGGGCCGCGGCATCCGATCGCATCGACCCGGTGCTGCTGGCCACGAAGCTGCGCGAGATCGTTCGAGCCGAGGGCGCGACCGTCGTCGACGAGACGATCACCCACAGCCGTCTCGTGCAGCGTCACGTCGGCTGGGACCGCCCCGACTCGTACTTCTACGTCCAGGGCGGCCTCGGGCAGGGCATCGCGGTGGCGCTGGGCGTGAAGCTCGCCGTCCAGGATGGCATCGTGATCTTCACGGTCGGCGACGGCGCGTTCCTGTACAACCCGATCGTGCAGTCGCTCATGGCCGCGAAGGACCTCGGACTGCCGGTGCTCATCGTCATCTTCAACAACAAGAAGTACCTGTCGATGAAGATGAACCACCTGCGCTTCTACCCGCAGGGCGCCGCGGTGCAGACCGAGAACCACCTGGGCGTGGACCTGTCGACACAGCCGGAACTCAGCGCCTTCGCCGCTCCGTTCGACATGTACCACGCCGCCGTGGACGACCCCGCCGAGCTCGATCGCGTGCTCGGCGAGGCGCTCGCCGCGGTCACGTCCGGGACGACCGCCGTGCTCAACGTGGCGGTCTCCCGCTGAGACCCGGGGCGGGCCGGGCGTGCTTCCGGCCCGCCCCGCACCACCCCGTCACTTCCCGAACCGAAACCCGGGCGCTGACCGAGCGAAGCAAGACCAAGCGCCCCCGCCCCCGAAAGGCCCATCTCATGCCCGTCAAGATCTCACCCTCGGCCTTCGAGGACTTCGCCCGCGACATCTTCGTCGCCAAGGGCCTGTCGCCCGAGGACTCGGCGGCGCTCGCGCACTCGTTCGTCTGGGCGAGCCTGCGCGGCATCGACTCGCACGGCATCGCCCGCGTGCCCCGCTACGTGGAGATGTTCGAGAACGGCATCGCGAACCCCGCCGCGACCATCACGGTCGACGACACCCGACCCGGCACCGCGGTGGTCGACGCCGACTTCGCTCCGGGTCCCATCGCGCTCACCCGCGCGGCCGAGCTCGCCGTCGAGAAGGCGAAGACGCAGGGCGTCGCGATCGTCTCGGTGCGCAACACCGTGCACACCGGCGCCATCGGCTACTACCCGTCGCTCATCGCCGAGCAGGGCCTGGTCGGCATCGGCATCGCCGCGGGTTCGCCCATGATGTCGTACACCGGCGCGGTCGGCGCCTCCGTCGCCACGAGCCCGCTTGCGATCGGCGTTCCGGCCGGCGAAGGTCGACCGACGGTGCTGCTCGACATGGCGACCTCGCTCATCGCGATGGGCAAGATCGCGCAGGCCAAGCGCACCGGCACGCCGCTGCCCGAGGGGTCGGCGACCACCGCCGACGGCACCCCGACCACCGATCCCGAGCTCGCCAAGGTCCCCACGCCGCTCGGCGGCGCGAAGGGGTCTGGCCTGTCGCTCATGTTCGAGCTGATCACGAGCGTCCTCGTCACCGCTCCGATCCTCACCCCGTACCACGCGGGCACCAAGAAGCACCGCCAGAACGCGACGCTCATCGTCGTCGACCCGGCCGCGTTCGGCGACGTGACCGACTTCGTGGCGAACGTCGACGCGACGGTCGACACCATCCACGACCTGCCCAAGGCCGAGGGCGTCGACGCGATCCTCGTCCCCGGCGAGCGCAGCTCGGCGGCCGCCACGGCGCGTGCGGAGGCGGGCATCCCGGTGGGCGACAAGCTGTGGACCGAGCTCGTCGAGGTCGCCGGCGCCCTCGGTGTCACCCTCCCGGAAGCGGCCTGAGCCATGGTGCGTCGCTGGGAGCTTCCCGCCTACGACGGGATCGACGCGCTGGAGCTGGCCGAGGGCGACCTCGCCGCGCCCGAGGCCGGTGAGGTCGCGATCCGCGTCACCGCGATCGGCGTCAACCCGTCCGATGCGAAGTCGCTCGCGGGTGGCTGGAACGCCGACCCGTCGAAGCTGCCCCTGCCGGTCGGACAGGAGGCGGCCGGGGTCATCACCGCGGTCGGCCCCGACACGGCGATCGCATCCGGGCCCGTCCGCGTCGGTGACCGGGTGGTCGCCTTCAAGATCGCCGGCGCCTTCGCCGATGCGGTCGTCGTGCCCGCGAAGGATGTGTTCGCGATCCCCGCGGGGCTGGACGACCACACCGCGGCCGGCATCCTGCACGTCGGGGTCGTCGCCGCCGAGCTGCTCGCCCTCGCCGGCGCGACCGCCGGCGACACGCTGCT
Organism: Microbacterium thalassium; assembly: GCF_014208045.1. Taxonomy (NCBI): domain Bacteria; kingdom Bacillati; phylum Actinomycetota; class Actinomycetes; order Micrococcales; family Microbacteriaceae; genus Microbacterium; species Microbacterium thalassium. The sequence goes on along the minus strand of NZ_JACHML010000001.1, from coordinate 274,787 downwards.
GGTGCACGGGGCATCCGGGTCGGTCGGCGTCCTGGCCGTGCAGCTCGCGCGCCGCGCGGGCATCCGGGTGATCGGCACGGCCTCCGAGGCGAACCAGGACAAGGTGCGCGCGTTCGGCGCGGACGCGGTCGTCTACGGCGACGGCCTCGCCGATCGCGTGCGCGCGCTCGCCCCCGACGGAGTGCAGGCCGCCATCGACGCCGCCGGCACGCCCGAGGCGCTCGCGGTCTCGCTGGAGCTGGTCGGCGACCCGTCCCGCGTCGCGACGCTTGCGCCCGGCAAGCCCGCGCAGGAAGCCGGCGTGAAGATCTCGGCCGGCATGCGCCCCGAGAGCATCGCGTTCCGCGAGCCGGAGCGCGCGGTGATCCTGGCGCTGGCCGCCGAGCGCTCGCTGACCCTGCCGATCGCCGCGACCTTCGACCTCACCCAGGCGAAGGACGCGCTGCGCCTGGTGGCCACCGGCCACCCCGGCGGCAAGGTGGTGCTGACCGCCTGACACGCGCACAGAACACGAGGGAGGGAGGCCGGAGCCGGCATCCCTCCCTCGTCGTCGGTGCAACTCAGCGGCCGCCCATGGCGTCCTCGGCGGTCAGGTGCTCGACGGTCTTGCCCGTGTCGCCGAACGTGCGGGTCACGTAGGCCTGCGGATAGATCCACAGGATCCGCATCGGGGTGTCGCCGGTGTTCTGATAGCGGTGGAAGACATCCGCCTTGACGTATGCCGTGTCGTCCTTGACGAGCTGGCGGCGCAGGATGCCGTCGGCGACGTCCTTGCCGGCCTCGTGCACCTCGACGAAGCCCTCGCCCTCGAGGATCAGCACCTGCTCGTCGCAGTTGTGGGAGTGCAGCGGTGCGCCGGCGCCCACCGGGTACACGCTGATGCCGGTTGCCAGATCGTTCTCGCCGCCGCTGGTCTCGGTGGTGATGAGCGGCCACGTCTTGACGGCGCCGCCGCGGTCGAGCACCTCGATCTCGTCGAAGATGCGGATCGTCGTCATGGGGTACCTCCTGGGTTCGGATGGGTGGTCGCCAGCGCGGCCGAGACGGCGGCGAGCGCCGCGTCGTCCGCGAAGATCAGGGCGTCGCGGATGCTGCGCCCCGGCGTGTACAGGGCGTTGGCCCGCACGCCGGCGGCGAGGAACCGGTTCGGCTGCGCGGCGAGGGCCGCGTGGAAGGCGCGGTACGCGGCGGGGTCGTCCGCGAGGTCGGCCATCGACGACTCCAGGTCCACCGGGGCCGGGTCGGATGCCGGCGCCTCGGGGCACAACCACTCGTGCGTGCCGGAGCCGACCTCGGTGCGGCGACCGTCGGGCAGGGCGACGACGGCGGTGGTGTTCGGCGGCACCTCGGCAAACACGCGCACACCGTCTGTGGCGCGCTCCCAGCCGGCGGACGCGTGCCCGTACGGCGTCAGGTGCCGTGCCTGCGCGTGGGAGAGCCGCCGCAGCGGCGTCGGTGCGATCCGGATGCGACGGTAGCCGGGCTCGTCGGGTTCGAGCCCGGCCACCGTCGTGTGGAGCCATTCGGCGACCGCGCCGAACGCCACGTGATTGAACGAGATCATCGCCCCGGGGTTTAGCGAGCCGTCCTCGCGCAGTCCGTCCCAGCGCTCCCACACCGTCGTCGCCCCCACCGTCACCGGGTACAGCCACGAGGGCGACTCGGTCTGGAACAGCAGCCGTTCGGCGGTGTCGAGGTGCCCGGCGGCCGTGAGCGCCTGCATCAGGACAGCGGTGCCCACAAGCCCCGTGGCGATGTGGTGTCCGTCGCGGCGCACGGCGAACGCGAGCCGGTCGCCGACGAGCCGCCGCAGCTCGGCATCCTCGATCAGGTCGAAGGCGATCGCGACGGCGTACGCGGTCTGGGTGTCGCACATCATGCGCCCGGAGGGGGTCACGAACGCGTCGGTGAACGCCAGGCGGGCGGATGCCGCGGCCGCCGCGAACCGGGCGGCGTCGGCGTCCTCGCCGAGCGTCTCCGCGATGTCGGCGGTCAGCTGCGCGGTGCGGGCGAGGTAGGCGGTGGCGACGACGTCGCTGTCGGTGCGCGTGCGCGACGGCGCGTTCGGCGGCGCGTTCGGGTCGAGCCAGTCGCCGAGCTGGCGTCCGCTGGTCCACAGCCCCTCGTCGTCGGCTTCGGCGAGGACGACCTCGAGCCACGCGCGCATGCCCGGGTAGAACTCGGCGAGGAGTTCGCGGTCTCCGCTGCTGCGCGCCAGCACATCAGGGACGATCGCGATCGCATCGCCCCAGGCGGCCATCGGGCCGCGGTCGGCGAAGTCGGGCAGCACGTCGGGCGCGAACAGCGGCACGACACCGCCCAGGCGATCCTGCTCGATCCGCAGGTCGCGCAGCCACGAGCGCAGGAACGCGTGCGTGTCGAACAGGAACTGCGCCGTCGGCGCGAACAGCTGCGTGTCGCCGGTCCAGCCCAGTCGCTCGTCGCGCTGCGGGCAGTCCTGCGGCACGGCCAGGTAGTTGCCGCGCTCGGTCCACACGACGTTCTCGTGAAGCCGGTTCAGCAGGTCGTCGGACGACGAGAACCACCCGGTGCGCTCGAGGTCGCTGCCGAGGATGACCGCTTCGACGGCATCCGCATCGAACTCTCCCGGCCACCCGTCGATGTCGGCGTAGCGGAAGCCGTGGAAGGTGAACCGCGGCTCGAACTCCTCGACGCCGTCCCCCGCCAGGGTGAACGAGTCGGTCGCCTTGGCGCTCTTGAGGGGGCGGAGGGCCAGCTCGCCGTCCTGCAGCACCTCGGCGTGCCGGACGGTGATCGTGGTGCCCGCGGCGCCGCTCACCCGCAGCCGCAGTCGGCCGACGAGGTTCTGCCCGAAGTCCAGCAGGATGCGGCCGCTCGGGGTCCGCGTCACCGACTGCGCCGTGCGCGACCCGGTGCGTCGGACCGGCGGTGCGTCGCGGGCCTCGAGTCCTCGCAGCGGCTCGCCGGTGACGACGGCGGGCGCCCAGGCCGAGTCGTCGAAGCCGGAGCGGTCCCACCCGTGGGGGGTGAGGCGCGCGTCGACGTGCTCGCCGTCGTAGACCCCGCTGGAGAGGATCGGTCCGGCCGCGGCACGCCACGACGGGTCGGTGGCGACGACCTCGCGCGACCCGTCGGCGTATTCCAGCACCAGCTGCCCGGCGAAGCGCGGCTGATCGCCGTAGAAGCGCTTGGGGGCGGTGAGCACCTGATACCCCTCGGTGTACCACCCGCCGGCGAGCAGCGCGCCCAGCGCGTGCGGGCCGGCCGCGAGGATGTCGGTGACGTCGGCGGTCTCGTAGACGAGGCGCTCTCGATAGCTCGTCCATCCCGGGGTCATCACGGCGTCGCCGACGGGCGCGCCGTCGAGGACGAGGTCGACCACCCCGAGGGCCGTCCAGTGCAGCGTCGCGCGCGCCAGACCGGCGCCGACCGTGAACTCGCGCCGGAGCAGGGCCGGCTGGGCGATCCCGCGGGGATCGGCGAGGGCGATGGGGCGCGCGGTCCACTCGGCTGCGAACGCGGCCCACACCTGGAGAGGCGAGCTCCATGGGGTCACCGTGCCCTTCGTCGAGGCGGCGCGCACCTCGACGTGCGCGCGCTCGCCGGCCGCGAGCGGTGCGAAGGGCCAGTCTGCGAGGACGCTGGCGCGGCCGTCGATGCGGCGCACCTCATCGCCGCGGCGCAGTTCCGCCCACTGTTGAATCCATCCAGGGTCGTCCGACGCGACCGTCCAGGACAGTCGCGGGGTGGCGACGGCGACGGCGGCGGAGTCCGAGCGCAGCTCGGCGGTGAGCGTGGCGATACGTGCGGGCACGTTCCCACGCTAGGCGGGGCGATCCTTCACGGGGTGCACGCTAACGTTGCGACGCCGACCCTCGTGGACGCGCGTCGGCGCACCTAGTGTCTCGGACGTATCGAACATGCGTCATATGGAGGCACACATGCGACTCGACGTCACGCCGTACGAAGACATGACCGAGCGCCAGCGGGAGCTCGCCGACCGCATCATCGCCAAGCGCGGCAAGATCGGCGGGCCGTTCAAGGTGTGGCTGCACAGCCCGGACCTGTGCGACCGCACCGAGTCCCTCGGGGCGTTCGTGCGCTTCGACTGCAGCATGCCCGAGCGGATCCGCGAGTACAGCCTGCTCGTGGCGGCGCGCTACTTCGATGCTCAGTTCTCGTGGAACGCCCACGTCCAGAAGGCGATCGAGACCGGCGTCCCGGCCGAGGCGATCCAGGCGCTCGCGAGGTGGGGAGAGCCGGACTTCGGCGACGACGCCGAGCTGAAGGCCTTCCACGACTTCGCCGTCGAGCTGCTGACGACTCACTTCGTCTCGGACGAGACGTTCGCGCGGCTCAAGGAGCTGTTCACCGACCAGCAGCTCGTCGACGCGATCGGCCTGCTCGGCAACTACACGATGCTGTCGATGTGCCTGAACACGTTCCAGGTCGACCTGCAGCCGAACAAGGTCCCCCCGTTCCCCGACGTTCGCGGCTACGCGAAGGTCGAACCCGCGGAGGCCTGACGATGATCGTCATCCTGCCCGAGCGACGTCAGGAGCAGGCGGAAGACTCGTGGTGCTGCGAGGACCTGTCGTGCGACTACTGCCAGGGCCCCGAAACCGACTGACGACGGTCACACCTCGGTCGACTCGTTGGCGCGGCGGAACCAGTCGGTCATGAAGTCAAGGAAGACCTTCACGCGCTCCGGCGTGCGTCCACCAGGCCCGTGAACAGCGTAGAGCGACCGGGCGGGTGGTGCGTGCTCGGGCAGCAGCTCGATGAGTGAGCCCTCTGCGAGCCGCTTCATCGCGGGGCGTCGCGGAATCAGCGCGATGCCGCAGCCGGCCTCGACGAGCTTCTCGATGACGAGGTACGAGTTCGCGACCACGGCAGGGTTCTGCACCTTGTGGTGGATCGTGTCCGAGCCGGAGCCGAGCCGCCACACCGGGTCGTTCGGATGCAGGATGCAGTCGAAGTCGGCCAGCTCGGCCACCGATGCGGGACGCCCCTTGCGGCGGACGTAATCCTCGGAGGCCACCAGCAGGAAGGGCAGCTCGGACACTCGGCGGATCAGCACGTTCGAGTCGCGGAGATCCCTCGTGTGGAAGGCAACATCGTAGCCGCGGTCGAGAAAGTCGTAGTTTCGATCCGACATGCCGCCGAGCTCGAACTTGACCGTGATCTTGGGATGATCGCGGGCGAAGGCGGCGATGGCGGTGCCGAGATCGAGCGTGCCGATCCACTTCGGGCAGATCACCGAGATCGGACCCTCCGGCGCGTCCTGCGAGTGGGACAGTGCGTGGTCCTCGGCGTCGATCTCGTCAAGGATCCGCTCGGCGAACTCGGCGTACTGATGGCCTGCGTCGGTGAGGCTCACCGAACGGGCGGTGCGGTTGACCAGCCGCACTCCCACCTGGCGTTCGAGGTCCGCGACGTGGCGCGATACGAGCGACCCCGAGATGTTCAGTTCGCGGGCTGCGCCGCTGAAGCTCGACGACTTCGCCACTGTGACGAACGTCCGCATGACGACCAGGCGGTCCATCCGATGCCTCCTCCACACCGACGAGGACGGCGCCGGCACCGCCTTCCAGCCTAGCCCGAGGCGGATCGACGCGTTGGATGCGAGGATGCCGCGAGCGTCTGATCCCAGGAGCACGAGCGTGCACCATTAGCTTGCGCTTCCGGAGATATCTGGATTCCGAGCCGATATGTACCGTGATGGCACAGCAACACCGGTGGCTCGCCGAAATGCGACCGAGACCACCACATGAACACGCAGGGCCCGACGGACGGGTCCGAACGCAAGGAGGCGTCAGCGCATCATGAAGTTCACTGCACTGAGGGCGACGATCCCGCTGGGGATCGCTGCTCTCGTTCTCACCGGTTGCACCCAGAGCGGCGATCCGACACCGACCGACTCGGGCTCGGAGGCATCGGGCACTCTTCGCCTGAACTTCGGGGCCTTCCCCGAAACCTGGGCGCCCGGCTACGAATTCGAGGGCGGTCCGATGCGGATCGTCTACGAGAACCTCATCACGCGCGACGACGCCGGGGATCTCGCTCCCGGGCTCGCCGAGTCGTGGGAGCTGAGCGAAGACTCGACGTCCTTGACCCTCAACCTGCAGCAGGGCGTGACGTTCCACGACGGCGAGCCGTTCAACGCCGAGGCCGTCGCAGTGAACATCGACACCGTCAAGAACACGCCTGGTCCATTCGGTGCGCAGCTCGCCGTGATCGAGTCGGTCGAAACTCCCGATGAGAGCACGGTGGTCCTGAACTTCACAGGACCGACTCCCTCAATGCCGACGACGCTGTCGACGCGGGTGCTCCCGATCGCGAGCCCCGCGGCGATCGAGGATGGGAGCATCGCAACGGACCCGATCGGCACCGCGCCCTGGGCGTACGACGCCGACGGCTCGACCGCCGGCACGGTGATGAGCTTCACGCAGTTCGAGGACTACTGGGGCGATGAGCCCGGATTCGCAAACGTGGAGCTCTACGCGATCCCGGACGATGAGGCCGCGGCCGCTGCCGTGATCAACGGCGAGATCGACGTCACCGACACCGAGGAAGAAGTCCTTCCCCGCTACGACGGCACCGTCGTCGAGACTTTCCAGTACCCGGCGATCCGCAACAACGTCATGTTCTTCGATCGGGGTCCCGGCGGCCTGTTCGCGGACGTCGAAGTCCGCCAGGCGATCTGCTACTCCCTCGACGTGCAGCAGATGGTCGACGTGAACGGCGGGGAGGCCGCGACGCAGCACTTCCTCGAGGGCTCGCAGGGCTACAACCCGGACATCACCGGCTACCCGACCGACGTCGACGAAGCCACGTCGCTGTGGGAGTCGGCCGGAAGCCCGACGATCGACGGTGAGATGATCGCGGCGCCGTTCACCACGACGCAGTCGACCATCTACATGGACCAGGCGAGCCAGCTGCCCGGGTTCGGCATCGCCGTGACGACGGTTCCGCCGCCCGAGTGGTTCCAGGGATGGAACAGCGGCACCTACCCGATCGGGCTCGGCTCCAACGACGAACTGACGCCGTTCGAGTGGTACAAGGCCTGGTTCGCTGCCGACGCGGGCGGCAACCCGTCGGGCGTCGAGAGCGATGAGCTCAAGGCAGCCGCCGACGCCGCGATCGCCGCCGGCGACAGCGAGGAGGCCGACGCCCTGTGGGCGGACGTGACCAAGATCATCGCGGACGAGGCGCTCACCTGTGCCCACGCTCGCGGCTTCGAGGTCATCGCCTACAACGCCGACACCGTCGCGAACGTGTCCGCTCCGTCGTACCCGTTCGAGGCGAACAACCTCAACCTCCGAGAGATCACTCCCGCGGGCTGACCCGAACACACGGATACTAGTGACGAACATGCAGTACACGGCGGGGCGGGAGGACTGATGGGCAAGCTCATCGCCTTCCGCCTCGCCCTCGTGGTCCCCCAGCTCATCCTGGTCGCCCTGGTCGTCTTCCTGATGACCTACCTCGTGCCCGGCAGCCCCGCGGCGGCGATCCTCGGCACGTCGGCCAATCCTGAGCGCATCGCTCAGGTCGAGGCTCAGCTCGGCCTGGATCAGCCCTTCTTCACCCGCATGATCACCTGGTTCGCTGCCGCGTTCCAAGGAGACCTCGGGACGTCGTACGCCATCGGCCGGCCGGTCACCGACATGATCCTCGAGCGGATGCCGGCGACGCTGTCGCTGGTATTCGGCGGCCTCGTCGTCGCCGTGCTCATCGGCCTGGCGCTCGGGCTGCTCGGCGGCACTCGCCCCGGGTCGACGACCGACCGCACGACGACCACCATCACGGCGATCACGGTCGCCATCCCCGAGTTCTGGCTCGGTATCGTCCTGCTGCTGGTCTTCTCGGTGCAGTTGAGGTGGGTGCCCGTCATCGCCTACGTGCCGTTCGAGGTGGATCCGGTCCGCTGGGCGCAGGGACTCATCCTCCCCTCGATCGCACTCGGAGTCGGATCCGCCGCGTTGATCGCGCGGTCGATGCGCACGTCGATGGCCGAGACGCTGTCCGCCCGCTGGGTGGACACGCTGACGGCGACCGGCATGTCGCGCGGACGGGTGATCTTCCGCTACGGCCTCAAGAACGCACTGATCCCCGTGCTGGCTTCGACGGGCCTCACGGTCAGCATCCTCATCGGCGCAAGCTTCGTCGTGGGGCAGGTGTTCGCGTTCCCCGGCATCGGCGACCTCATGCTCCGCAGCGTCATCGGCAAGGACTTCCCCGTCGTACAAGGCGGAGTTCTCATGATCGCCCTGATCGTGATCCTCGTGAACTTCGTCCTGGACATCTGCTATGGCCTGCTCAACCCGAAGGCGCGCCCCCAATGACCGACACCTACACCATCAATCTCACTCGCGTGGGCAAGCCCCAGAAGGGGCAGAAATCGCCGTCCAGCGCACGCCGCATCTTCGATCGAGTTCGCCGGCAGCCGCTCACCGTCGCTGCCTTCTGGACGATCGTGTTCCTCGCCGTCGTTGCGATCTTCGCTCCGGTTCTCGCGCCCTACGACCCCAACCAGTCCGACTACGCCGACCTGCTCTCCGGTCCGACGGCGGCGCACTGGCTGGGGACGAATGACCTGGGTCAAGATGAGCTCAGCCGCCTCATCTTCGGCACACGGGTCGCCCTCGTCGTCGCGCTCGGTTCGGTTGTGATCGCCGCGCTGCTGGGCGTGCCGCTCGGCCTCCTCCTCGGGTATCGCGGCGGATGGACCGACCGGCTGGGGTCTCGCCTCGTCGACGTCGCCCAGGCGCTCCCGGGCATCCTGGTCGCGCTCGCGGTGATCGCGATCCTCGGAAGGAGCCTGTGGACGCTGATGCTCGCGATCGGGCTCATCTTCACGATGGGCTTCGCCCGCCTCACGCGCGCGGTCACGCTCTCGGAGCGCCACAAGCTCTACGTCGAGTCCGCGTACGTCGCGGGTATGAAGGAGCGGGTGATCATCTTCCGGCAGGTGCTGCCGAATCTGATCGGCCCGATCATCATCCAGGCCGCCGTCTTCTTCGGCTCGGCCATCATGATCGAATCCGGCCTCAGCTTCCTCGGCGTCGGCCTGGACCGTGACACGCCCACCTGGGGTGGCATGCTCAGTGGCGCGGTGGAGCATCAGGCACAGCAGCCGTTCCTCGTCTTCCCTCCGGGCATCGCGATCGTGATCACCGTGCTGGCGTTCAACTTCTTCGGCGACGGGCTCAACGACGCGATCACGGGCGGCGTCCGGAAGTCACCGCGCAAGCGCCTGACGACGGCCGAGCTGCCCGGGATGAGCAACGCCCCGACGGCGGCGTCCGCGACGTTGCCCGGTCAGACATACTCAATGGGCGCACAGAGCGCCGATGATGCGGCGCCCGATGCGGCCAGCCCGTTCCCGCAGAAGGTGAAGGAGATCGAGACGCCCACGGGCGCCACCGAGGTTCTCCCCGAACCGGTTCCCGGGGCTGTGCTGGACGTGCGCGGGCTGTCGGTGGCGCTCGAGAGGCCTGAAGGGGATGTCGTCCCACTGGTCTCGGGAGCGCATCTGGCCATCGGCCAGGGGGAGATCGTGGGACTGCTCGGTGAGTCGGGCTCCGGCAAGTCGATGTTCGCCAAGGCGGTCATGGGGCTCCTGCCACCGCGCACGCGACTGTCGGCAGGCTCGATCCTGTTCGACGGTACGCAGCTGGCATTCCAGTCGCAGACGATGCTTCGCACAGTCCGCGGTGCTGGGATCGGCGTGGTGTTCCAGGACCCGCTGTCGGCGCTCTCCCCGGTGCACACCGTCGGCAAGCAGCTCATCGAGCCGTTGCGCGAGCACAAGGGCATGTCGAAGCCGGAGGCGCGGGAACGCGCTGTCGAGCTGCTCGACCGGGTCGGAGTCACGAACCCGCGCGAGCGTCTCGACCACTATCCGCATCAGTTCTCGGGCGGCATGGCGCAGCGTGTCGCCATTGCGATGGCCCTCGCCGCCGATCCGAAGCTGCTGATCGCCGACGAGGCGACCTCGGCGCTCGATGTGACCACACAGGCTCAGGTCCTCGACCTGATCATGGACCTGCGCGACGAGTACGGCATGGGGGTTCTGATGATCACCCACGACCTCGGTGTCGTAGCCGAGACCTGCGACCGTGCCGCGATCATGTACGCGGGTGAGATCGTCGAAGTCGGCACGACGACCGACCTGTTCCACAACCCACGCCATCCGTACACGTCCGCGCTGCTGGCGGCCAACCCGGCCTCCGAGGCCCAGGTGGACCGCCTGCCGACGATCTCCGGGCGGGTGCCGCTCGCGGGGGAGTGGCCGAAGGGCTGCCATTTCGCCAACCGGTGCGCATTCGCCACCGACGCCTGCACATCCTCGCCCGTACCCCTCGTCGACTCGGTCCGCTGCGTCCGCGTCGACGAACTGACCCTCGAGGCGGTGGCGCGATGACCGATTCCTCTCAGAAGCCGCTCTTGGCGGTGAAGGACCTGGCGGTCGAGTACGAGGCCGGCGGTGGACTGCCGTGGAAGCGCAGGGTGTCGCGGGCGATCGACGGAGTGAGCTTCGAGATCTTCTCAGGCGAGACTCTCGGCCTCGTCGGCGAGTCGGGGTCGGGAAAGAGCACGACCGGACGCGCGATTCTCCGCCTCAGTCCGGCCGCCGCGGGGTCGATCGACTTCGACGGCACGGAAGTGACCGAGATGGGCCGCCACACGCCGCTGTCCTATCGACGGCACGTGCAGGCGATCTTCCAGGACCCCAGTTCGTCGCTGAACCCGCGGCACGTCGTCGGCCGCTGCGTCGACGACACGCTGCGCACGCACGGCGTCGCCGATCCGACCGAGCGCCGGTCCCGAGCGATGGAGGTCTTCAACCAAGTCGGACTGTCGACCGACCACATGAACAGATTCCCCGCTGAGCTGTCGGGAGGCCAGCAGCAGCGTGTGGCGATCGCGCGGGCACTCGTGCTCCGCCCGAAGCTGGTCGTGTGCGACGAGGCGGTGAGCGCCCTCGACCTGTCCACGCAAGGCCAGATCATCAACCTGCTGGCGGATCTCCAGAAGGCCACCGGCGTGAGCTATCTGTTCATCGCACACGACCTCGGCATCGTCCGGCACATCTCCGACCGCATCGCCGTGATGCAGCGCGGGCGCTTGGTCGAGGTCGGGGACGCCGAGGAGGTCTTCACCCACCCTCGTCACACCTACACGCGCAAGCTGCTCGGAGCCACTCCCGCTTCCAAGCCCGAAGGCCGCGAAGAGCGTCGTGCTCGCCGCGCTGCCTTCCGGCAGATCCACGAGGCCGAGACGGCGCTGGCATAGCACCCGAAGCACGCTGGGGACGGCGACGGGCTCCGATCACGATGATCGGAGCCCGTCGCCGTCCGGTCTCGTCAGACGTGCGGCACTCTCTTTGGCTAGGACTTCGCCTGCCAGCGAGGCAGTCCACGCTCCTCGTACATGTCCTGAAGACGCGGGAACGGAATGACCCCGTGCGCGTCCGCCCACTCGTGCCACCTGGCGGCGAGGGACTCCACGATCTCGGGATACCGGGTCGAGAGGTCGTCGAGCTCGGCGCGGTCGGCCTCCATGTCGTACAGCTCCCACGCGGAACCGTGCTCGCGCGTGAGCTTCCATCGACCGTCGCGGACCGCGCCGTTGCCGATGTGCTCCCAGAACAATGGCCGCTCCGGGGACGGGCCGCCGCGGAGCGCGTCCAGGACGTCGACGCCCGCGATCTCGTCGGGGGCCGTCGCGCCGACCGCCGAAGCGATCGTGGGGAGCAGGTCGATGACATGCATCGGAGAGTGCAGGACCTCGCCCGACGATATGCCGCCCGCCGGCCACGAGACGATGAGGGGAGCGGCGATGCCGCCCTCGTGCACCCACTTCTTGTACATCCGGAAAGGCGTGTTGGACAGATTCGCCCAGGGTCGGCCATAGCTGGTGAACGTGTGCTCCGGTCCCGGTTCGATGTCCGGGGCGTTCCCGATCGTCACATCGTCGCCCTGGCGCGTGACCTTGGGCGTCACGTGCGGAGACAGGAATCTTCCCACCTGCAGTTCCTCGGCCTCGGCGCCGTTGTCGGAGAGGAAGAGCACGAGCGTGTTCTCGAGCTCACCCCGCGACTCGAGATCGTCGAGGATCCTCCCGATCCCACGATCCATGGCGGTCACCTGCGCCGCGAAGACCTCCATGCGGCGCTGTTGCCAATCCGGGTCGTCGGTGGCGCTCCAGGCCGGTTCTTGCGGGTCGCGCGGGGACGGTCTGAAGGGTGCGGGGAACAGATCGAGTTCGGCCTGGCGCGCCTCGCGGGCTTCGCGGGCGGCATCCCAGCCGACGTGGTAGCGCCCGCGGTGCACAGCGATGTCGTCGTCCGGCGCCTGCAGCGGCCAGTGCGGTGCCGTGTAGGCGAGGTAGAGGAAGTACGGGCGGTTCTCGCGACCTGCCCAGTCGATGACCTCGAGGGCATGGTCGCTCAGCGCGTCCGTGAGGTAGAACGCATCGTCGGCGGGCGCCTCGATGGGATCCTCGTTGCGGTAGAACGCGCGGGGGTTGAAGTAGCTCGTTCCTCCGCCCAGGATCCCGTAGAAGTCCTCGAACCCGCGCCGAGTCGGCCACGTCTCATTCGGCTCGGACACATCCGCCGACAGGTGCCACTTGCCGGTGAGGCTGGTGAGATAGCCCTGCTCGGCAAGAACACCGGCGAGTGTCGGGACGGCCGGATCAAGCGACCCGCGATAGCCGACCGTGCGCGTGAGCACCCCGATGCCCACATCGTGGGAGTAGCGACCGGTCATCAGCGAGGCGCGGGTCGGACTGCACCGCGGCGTCGTGTAAAAGCTCGACATACGGATGCCGTGCGCGGCGAGGCGGTCGAGATTCGGGGTCGGGATCTCGCTGCCGTAGCAGCCGGCGTCCGAGAATCCGAGATCGTCGGCGAGGATGAGCAGCACGTTGGGGCGATCGGCGGGTGGGGGCGTCAACTCTGCCTCCGGTGAGTGAGCGGGGAACATGGCCCTCCAGCCTGGCGCAGGACGCCGTCCGATGGGTGCACGCGGAGGTTGCGGATGCCTCATCGTCCACGGCGCCCACGCGTGCACAGGACGCAAACAATGCCGACCGCGGCGGTAGCGACGAATCGGTTGTCGCTAGGAAGGGAGGCGCCTATGGTTATGAATGCATAACTACTTAGGCCAAGGAGGACTGTGGTGGACGAGGGCGCCGAGGTGGTGTTCGTCGAACTGGCGACAGTCGTCAATGACGTCGTCCGTGAGATGCGGGTGCGCAGCAGCGCGAACGGCCCGGCGATCCCGCTCACCCAGAACCAGAGCCAGATCATGAGCTGCGTCCACAGTGCACCTGGCTCGACGCCCTCGCAGATCGCGGCCCGCACGGGACTGCAGCGAGCGAACGTCAGCACCGCGCTGCGCGACCTGCGCGACCGCGACTACATCGAGTCGGAGCCCGACGCACACGATCGGCGCGCCGTACGCATCTACGCGACGGCCCGCGCCGACGAGACTCTCGCCGGGCTGAGAGCCGGATGGGCCGGCGTACTCGCCGAGGCCTGGCACGACGATCCCGAAACGCTGGCGAGCGTCACCGAGACCCTCGCGCTCCTGCGCAACCGACTGATGGCGATCGTCCCTCAGCCCTCCTCCGCTCCCGTTCCCACCGCACGCTGAAAGGGACATCGACATGTCGATCGAGCGCATCGAGTCCGTGACGTACGGCGTCGAGGACGTCGACGAATGCGCCCGCTTCTTCTCGGACTTCGGACTGACCCTCCAGGAGCAGAGCCCCGAGCGCGCCGTCCTCACGACCCAGGTCGGCCAGACCGTCGTGCTGCGGCCGATCGACGACCCGGACCTGCCGCCCTCGGTCGAGCCGGGCAGCCCCGGGATCCGCGAGGTCGTGTGGGGCGTCGACTCCCAGGCCTCCCTCGAGGCGCTGGTGGCGGACCTGAGCACCGACCGCGAGGTCGCGATCGATGCCGATGGGGTTGCCCACACGCTCGACGAGACCGGGTACGGCGTCGCGCTTGCCGTGACGAAGCCCGAGGACATGAACTTCGACGTCCGCAGGTACAACAGCCGCGGACGTGTCGAGCGGTGGAACGAATCCCACACCGCGATCCCGCAGATCCGCCCGATTCGCATCTGCCATGTGGCGCTGAACATCCCGAAGGAGGGGCGCTGGGAGGCCGTGCACTTTTACCTCGACCGGCTGAACTTCCGCGCCACCGACATCGTCAAGCCGATGGGGGTGTTCATGCAGATCGAAGGCGACGACGACCAGCACAACTTCCTGCTCTGCCACCGCCCCGACCGCGCCGGCACCAACCACACCTCGTACGAGGTATCGGGGTTCGACGACGTCATCGAGGGCGGCAACCACATGATCGAGAAGGGCTGGCGCGAAGCGCGCCGGCTGGGTCGCCACACCGTCGGCTCGAACGTGTTCCGCTTCATCCACTGCCCGGCAGGCGGGCGGGTGGAGTACGCCGCCGACATGGACCGCGTCGACGACACGTACGGCCCGAACGTGCACGAGACCACCCCGCCGCATCACATCTGGGTGCTCGAGACCAATCGCGATGCCCGCGTGCCCAACACCTCGGAAGGATCAGCACTCGCATGACCATCATCACCGAACCCACTTCCCGCGCCGCCGAGGCGTACGCGGGCGCCCGCCTGGGACTGTTCATCGACGGCGAGTGGCGCGAGGCCGCGGACGGCCGCACCTTCGATGTCTTCAACCCCGCCACCGAAGAGGTGATCGGTCACGTCCCGCGCGCCGGAGCGCCCGACATCGACGACGCGCTCGCCGCGGCGGAGCGCGCCTTCCCGCTGTGGCGCGACACCTCGGCGTTCGAGAAGAGCCGCATCCTGCTGAAGACCGTAGAGCTGCTGCGTGAGCGCGCCGAGGCGATCGGCGAGCTCATGGCCATCGAGCAGGGCAAGCCGCTCAAGGACGCGATCAACGAGGTCAAGCGCGTCTCGGGAACCCTCGAGTGGTGCGCGCAGGAGACCCGCCGACTGTACGGCCGCATCATCCCCACCGACGTCGACACCGATCTCACGGTCCGTTACGAACCCGTCGGCGTCGTCGGCGCGATCGTGCCGTGGAACTTCCCCGCCGGTTCGCCGATGCGCAAGATGTCGGCCGCGATCGCCGCCGGCTGCGCGCTAGTGATCAAAGCGTCCGAGGAGGTGCCTGCGACCGCGTGCGCGCTCGCACAGGCGTTCCACGACGCCGGGCTGCCGAAGGGCGTGCTGAACCTCGTGTTCGGTCGCGGCGCCGAGACCAGCGAGCGCCTCATCGACGCCCCGCAGACCCGCCTCATCGCGTTCACCGGCTCGGTCCCGGTCGGCAAGATCCTCAACGCCCGCGCCGGCGCGCTGATGAAGCCCACGATCATGGAGCTCGGCGGTCACGCCCCCGTGATCATCGCTGCCGATGCCGACCCGATCCAGGCCGCCCGCCGCACGTCGGCCGCCAAGTGGGCGAACGCGGGACAGGTGTGCACTTCGCCGTCGCGCATCTTCGTGCACGAGTCCATCGCCGAGGAGTTCATCGCCGAGATGGTGCGCCTGGCCGAGGCGCACACCGTCGGCGACCCGCTCGATCCCGACACCACGCTGGGATCGCTCATCAACGCCAAACGCGTCGCGGCGACCGATCACCTCGTGCAGGATGCGGTCGCGCACGGCGCCACGGTCGCCGCCGGGGGCCGGAAGGTCGGCGACCGGGGCCACTTCTACGCGCCCACGGTGCTGACGAACGTGCCGCTGGACGCCGAGGTCATGAGCGAGGAGCCCTTCGGCCCCATCGCCCCGATCACGACGTTCACCGACCTCGACGAGGCGATGCGCATCGCGAACTCGCTGCCGTTCGGTCTCGCCGCCTACGGCTTCACTGAGTCGGCGTCGACTGCGAACGTCATGGCACGCGGCTTCGAGGCCGGCATCCTCTCGATCAACCACTGCGGTGGATCAGTCACCGAGGCTCCGTCCGGCGGGTTCAAGGAGTCCGGCATCGGCAGGGAGTCGGGTCCCGAGGGCGTGCAGGCCTACGTCGTCACCAAGCGCGTCAGTCACAAGTTGCGCTGATCCCAGAGACGAGAGGAGAGAGCGAATGCGGTACGCACGGTGCGTGGCCGACGGTCGCGAGTTCTACGCGATCGTCGAAGGCGACGAGGCCGTCGAGATCTCGGACGCCCCGTGGCTCGCGCACGAGCGCGGCCGGCGGCATCCGATCTCCTCGGTCTCGTGGCTACCCCCCGTGCTGCCGCCGACGTTCTATGCGGCGGGGTTCAACTACAAGGCCCACAACCGGCACCACGAGGAGCTCGGCTACGATCCCGTCAAGGTCGGCGACCACCCCGAGGTCGGCTACCGGGCGCAGTCGGCGCTCGCCGCGCACGGCGATGCGATCGTCAAGCCCGACGGCGTCGAGGGCCGGTTCGAGACCGAGGCGGAAGTGGTCGCGGTGATCGGCACGACCCTCAAGCACGCCACCCGCCACGAGGCGAAGGCCGCGGTCTTCGGCTGGACGATCGGCAACGACGTCTCGGCCCGCACGTGGCAGCACGCCGACCGCACGTTCTATCGGGCGAAGAACGCCGATACGTTCAAGCCGATGGGCCCGTGGATCGAGACCGACGTCGACCCGATGGCCTCGACCACGACTGTGCGCCGCAACGGCGTCGTCGACGCGGTCTTCGCCACCGGCGACATGATCTTCGATCCGTACGACTTCATCGTCGAGATGACGAAGTACATCACTCTGCGTCCGGGCGACGTTCTCTGGATGGGCGCGGACGGCAACACCCCGATGGGCGTGGGCGATGTCATCGACATCGAGATCACGGGCATCGGGACACTCACCAACACCGTGGCGGCCGAAGGTCGCCGCACCGACACCCTCGTCGGCATCCAGAAAGGACACGGACGATGACCACCGTCGATTCCACCGCACCCGACACCGACGCCGGCCCCCGGCACGTCGAGAAGGGCTTCAGCCTGCCCGAACCCAAGTTCGACGAGCAGGGCCGCAGCATCGAGCCGAAGTACATCCACCACGTCAACTTCCCCACCACCAACGTCGACCGCACCGTCGAGTGGTACACGAAGGTCTTCGGGCTCAAGCGCGTCATGCCGAAGTCCAACTCGCGCGTCGTGCTCATGACCAAGGGCCGCTTCGACCTGCACTTCACCCCCGTCGAGGAGATGGACCGCATGGCGCCGTACCACTACGCCATCGAGGTCGAGGACTGGGACGGCTTCATGGGGCACCTCGACAGCCTCGGCATCCGCCACACCCGCGAAGTGGAGCGGCCCGAGAACCAGTCGAAGTTCTGCTACATCCACGATCCCGACCACACGATGATCGAGATCGTGTTCCACGGGCGGCGTCCCGCCTAGGACCCCCTCCCCCCCCCAACACACCCGACCCGGGTGCGACCAGTCGCGCCCGGAGACAGCAAGGACGCTTCATGCCCACAGTGGACAACAACGGCACATCCATCTACTACGAGGTGCACGGCGCGGGGTCGCCGGTCGTGTTCGTGCACGGCTCGGGTGGCCACCACGCCGCCTGGTGGCAGCAGGTGGTGGCGCTGCGAGACACCCACACCGTCGTCACGCTCGACTTGCGCGGCTTCGGCAACTCCGACTCCGACGAGACCTACGACAGCCTTAGCTTCCCGGGTGACATCGTCGCGGTGCTCGAGGACGCAGACCTCACCGACGCGGTGCTGGTGGGGCAGTCGATCGGTGCCGCGGCGGCGCTGAAGGCCGCGCTGCGGGTTCCCGAGCGCATCCGCGGCGTCATCCTCGCCCACTCGCTCGGCGGCATCGACGCCCCCGAGGTCACGCCCCTGGTGAAGGCCGATCGCGCCGAGGCTGAGAAGCTGCCGGTCATCGACCGCCTGCTGACCAAGGAGTTCCGCGCAGAGCAGCCCGCGAAGACGTTCCTGTTCACGCAGCAGGGCACGTTCAACAAGGCGCGGATGCAGGACCTGCGCAACCTCGCCACCGACGGTCCGACCGTCGCGGACCTTGAGGCCGTGGGCGTGCGCGTCGCGTTCCTCGCGGGGGAGAAGGACGCGGTCATCAGTCCGGCGACGGTCACCAAGGCGCACGAACTCGTCGCAGGATCCCTGCTCGAGATCGTTCCCGGCGCGCCGCACTCGATGTACTGGGAAGCCCCCGAACTGTTCAACACCGCCGTAGCGAAGCTCGTCGACGCGCTGGAGCGTGTCGAGGTTCTGGAAAGGAACTGAGATGCCGAAGAACGTCATGCAGGAGGACGCCGAGAAGATCATGGCCGTGGCGGAGCGCGAGGCGCTGCGCATCGGCAAGGGCCTGTCGATCGCGGTCGTCGACTCGGGCGGCTTCATCGTCAGCATCCGCCGCTTCGACGGCGCCCGTCCGATGACGCCGATGATCGCCCTGTCGAAGGCATATACCTCGGCGGTCATGCAGCGCCCGAGCGCCATGCTCAAGCCGTGGTCGAACTCGGACCCGGCTTTCTTCAGCCAGGTCTCGACGATGGGCCACTTCCCGATCGTCGCGACCGGCGGCGGGGTGACCCTCAAGCGCGACGGCGAGTTCGTCGGCGGCGTGGGGGTCTCTGGCGGCACGCCCGGCGAAGACGAGGAACTCGCCCAGGCGATCCTGACCGAACTGGGCTACGACACTGATTTCGCCGAGTGGGCGGGCGCCAAGGGCGCCGCCGCCGGCAAGGACTGAGAGGACGGCCGACGATGGCCAACTACTTCGCATACCGGATCGACAACCACGGCGACAACGTCCGCCCGTCCGACATCCAACGCGCACGCAAGGAGTTGCGTGCCGGCGAGATCACCGCGGACGAGCTGCGCGAGATCGAGGACGCGGCGATCATCGACTGGATCAAGGCCCAGCGTCACCTGACGCTGTCGTGCTTGACCGACGGCGGCTTCCGCTACGGCGACTATCGCAGCCCCGTCCTGCACTCGGTGGCCGGCTTCACGCGCGACCCCGAGCGCATGGGACCGGGCGGCTTCGGGACGTGGATCGTCGATGCGCCGCTGAAGCTGAAGAAGCCGATCGCCTCGGACGACGCCGCCTTCCTGCTGGAGCAGACGCAGCTGCCGGTGAAGGTCAAGCTGCCCTCGGCCGCGCACCTCGCGGCGCAGTGCTACGACGAGCTCAAGACCGTGCGCGCCTACCCCGGCGCGGCGGCGCTGGGCGACGCGATCGCCGAACTGCTCCGCGACGAGATCGAGCACCTGCTCGAGATCGGCGTGCAGTTCATCCAGCTCGACAACCCCGACTACTCGGCGCACCTCGTGGGCCGCGGCGGCGAGCTCCTCACCTTCGACGAGGCGGTTCAAATCGACAACGCCGTGGTCGCGGGACTCCAGAAGGAGGAGTCGCAGAAGGTGGGTCTCACCGTCGGCTGGGGCGACGACCTCGACGGGGCGGTCGACTACGACCGTGTGGCCGTGCTGTTCGCCACCGACTACGACAAGTTCATCGTGCCGTTCCACAACGAGGCCGCCGTCGCGCAGGATCTGCCGCGGCACGTGCCCGACGACAAGCAGGTCGGCATCGGCATCGTGGACGCGACCGTCGCCGAGCTCGAGGACATCGACACCGTCGTCAAGCGCATCGAGGACGTCGTCGAGGTGCACGACTACGACCGCATCGCGCTCCTCCCGCAGAAGGGGTTCCAGCAGGCGCACTACATCCCCGCCGCTCTGACGGCCGAGGAGCAGCGCAAGAAGCTCGAGCACGTCGAGACCTTCGCCACCATGATCTGGGGCAACGAGGCATGAGCGGCCCCGTCACCGTCGTCGCCCGCCTGCACCCCGACCCCGCGTCGGCGGAGCAGGCGGCCGCGGCCGTGCGGGCGGCCGTGCCCGGCATCCTGGCCGAGGACGGCTGCGAGCAGTACGAGCCGCACCGCGCCGACGATGGCACGTTCGTCATCGTCGAGCGGTGGTCTTCCCGCGAGGCGCTCGCCGCCCACAACACCGGCGCCGCCGTGCAGGTGCTGCGCGACGGCGTGAAAGGTCTGATGGCGGCGCCGACCGAGGTCACGGTGGCCGAGGCGCTGTAATCGCCTGCACGAACGCAGGAGAATCGAGCGGATGCGGCCGCTGTCGGCCGCAAGGCAGGCGGCTCTCGTGCATTGCTGCATCCCTACGGCGCTCACCGGTGGTGCGGCACGTAGCGGGGGACGAACACCGCGAAGCCGACCGCGCCCGCCAGTCCCGCGACGCCGATCACGGCGGTCGCGACCGGAAGAGACACCGCCGCCGTCACCCCGGCGATGAGCAGCGGTGCCGCGGCCGCTCCAGCATCCGTCAGCGTGCGCCATGACCCCAGGAACGGCGCCGGGTTGCCCGGCGGGGCGACGTCGGCGCCGAGCGTCATCAGGATGCCGCTCGAGAGGCCGTTCCCGACGCCGACGACGATTGCGGCCGCGATGAACCAGGACATGGCGTTCGACAGGTCGTGCGTGAATGCCAGGCCGAGGAACGCGCCGCCCATGAGGATCATCGACGGCATCGACGCCCACAGCCGTCCCCAGCGGTCCATGATCTGGCCGCTGGAGTAGAACAGGGCGAACTCCAGGGCGCCGGTGATTCCCACCACCAGCGCGATCGTCTCGGCGTTCAGCCCCAGCGAGACCCCCCAGATCGGGAGGAGGTAGACGCGCGCCTGCCGGAGTCCCGAGAGCGCCGCTGTGGACGTGCCCAGCCTGAACAGCACGCCGCGGTGCGCCCACATGGTGCGGAACACGCCGTCGGGCGCTGCGCGGTGCGTCGTGCCGGACCCGGCTGCGCGCGCGGGCGTCGAGCCGGACCCGGGGAGTGACCCCTCGGCGCGCAGCTCATCTTCGGGATCGCGGCCGACGAGCACCAGGATCACGAGCGCGACGAGCGAGGCGATGAAGAACCAGACGGCCGAGGTCTCGGTGCCGGCGGCAGCGACGAGCGCGGCGGCGGCGAACGGACCCGCGAACATCCCGAGCCGGAATGAGCCGCCGAGCACCGACAATGCCCGGGCGCGGTACCGAAGCGGCACGCGCGTGGTCATGAACGCGTGCCGCGCGAGCCCGAACGCCGAGGCGCACAGGCCGATGCCGAATACCGAGACGCCCAGCAGCGCGACGGTTGGCGAGAGCAGCACGCCGATGCCGCCGAACAGCGCCAGCGCGCCGGCGATCGCCATCGACCGGCGCTCGCCGATGCGGGCCACGAGCCAGCCTGCCGGGATATTGCCGATCAGCCGGGCGATGACGATGATCGAGGCGATCAGGGCCGCCTGGGCGACATCGGCGCCGAGCGATGAGGCGATGACGGGCAGCAGCGGCAGCAGCGCGCCCTCGCCGAGCCCGAACAGCAGCGTCGGGCCGTAGATCATCGGGGCGAACCGCAGCAGCATGCGCCGCGTGCCCGGATCCAGCGCCTCCCCGGACGTGGTGGTGCCCCCCGTCCTCACGCGCCGATCGCCGCGAGCACTTCGCGGGCCCACGTGACGCCGAGCTTGCCGGGGTCCTGCCGTGACAGCTCGTCGTGCTCACCGAACGGCCCGACGCGCTCAGCGCCGAGGCCGGTGAGGAGCTCGTCGAACTGCTTGGATCCCCGGTTGTACTTCTCTCCGTAGGACGTGTCGCCGAGCCCGAACATCGCGTACCGGACCCCGGAGAGGTTCGGATGCAGGTCGATCAGGTCGTCGTGAAGGAACTGCGCGAAGCCGGGCAGCTCGCCTCCGCCGTGCGTGGCACACGCGATGAGGAAGAGCGGTCCCGGCTCGAACACGTCGGTGGCGGCATCCGCCATGTTCACGGCCTCGACCTCGTGACCGGTCAGGCTTTTGCGAAGGGCGAAAGCGACCTCCTCGGCGTGACCGGACTCGGTGCCGTACAGTGCGACGATCTTCATAGGGGGATTCTCACCCGCTCAGACAGAGGTGCGGGCCAGGTAGTGCTCGATGACGTATTCGGCGATGGCGATGGAACTCGTCGCCGCGGGTGAAGGGGCGTTGCGCAGCACGGTGACGGGGCCGACCTGGTCGACGGCGAAGTCGTCGAGCAGCTCGCCAGCTCGTCCCCAGGCCTGGGCACGCACACCCGCACCGCTCTTGTGCTCGAGGTCGGTCATGGTCAGCTCGGGGACGAAGCGTCGCGCCTTCTGGAAGTACAGCGGCTTGATGAGCGATCCCGAGATCTCGTCGACGCCCATGCGCCAGTGCTGCTTCGCGAGCGGCCACGCCCCGGGCCACCGCAGCGACTCCCACGTGTCCTTCACCGACCACTGCAGCCAGCTGTAGCCCTCGCGGCGCAAGGCCGGCACGGCGTTGGGTCCCACGTGCACGTTGTCGTACACGCCGCGCGTGAAGTGCACGCCGAGGAACGGGAACCGCGGGTCCGGCACCGGGTAGATCATGCCGCTGACGAGGTCTGTGCGCGAGGACTTGAGCTCCCAGTACTCGCCGCGGAACGGCAGGATCTTCGGTGACGGGTCGGCCCCGACGAACCGGGCGACGACGTCGGACTGCAACCCTGCGCACACGATCACACGCTCGAACACGTCCTCGGACACCGGCGTCGTGACGCGCACGCGGCCGTTCTCGTGACGGATGCCGGTGACCTCGTGCCCGAGGCGGATCGCGCCGCCCGCAGCGCGGACGTCCTGCGCCATCGCCTCGGTGATCGTGGCGTAGTCCACGACCGCCGTGCGGGGGGAGTGGACCGCGGCGACGCCGGCGACGTGCGGCTCGATCTCGCGCAGCCGCGCGACGTCGTCGATGCGATCCAGGTCGGGCACCCCGTTCTCGATCGAGCGTCGCTCGATCTCGGCGAGCGCGGAAAGCTCGGTCTCGTCGACGGCCACGACGAGCTTGCCGACCTCGCGGTAGGGCAGGCCCTTCTCTTCGCAGAACTCGCGGATCGACACCCGGCCGGCCGCGCACAGTGTCGCCTTGAGCGAGCCGGGCTTGTAGTAGAGCCCGGCGTGGACGACGCCGGAATTGTGGCCGGTCTGGTGCTGAGCGAGGCGGGCCTCCTTCTCGAGCACCGTCACCTGGTCGCCGCGCTGCGTGAGCGCGCGGGCGAGCGCGATGCCGACGATGCCGCCGCCGATGATCCCGGTGGTGCCCGCCATCAGTGGGTCCGCACCGCGGCGGTCTTCACGCGCGTGTAGAACCGCAGCGCTTCCTGGCCCTGCTCTTTGAACGGCGAACCCGACTCCTTGAACCCGCCGAAGGCCTGGTGGATATCCCACCCGCTCGTGGGCTGATTCACCGACACCTGCCCGGTGTCGACGGCCTCGACGAAGCGGAATGCCGCCTCGAGGCTGCGCGTGAACACGGCGCTGGACAGGCCGTACGCCGAGTCGTTGACCGCCGTGATC
This sequence comes from Microbacterium thalassium, assembly GCF_014208045.1. Taxonomy (NCBI): domain Bacteria; kingdom Bacillati; phylum Actinomycetota; class Actinomycetes; order Micrococcales; family Microbacteriaceae; genus Microbacterium; species Microbacterium thalassium. The sequence continues at coordinate 251,413 of NZ_JACHML010000001.1, read as the reverse complement.
GCCTCGTCGAGCGAGTCGACCACGATCATGCTCAGCACCGGGCCGAAGACCTCTTCGCGCCACAGGCTGTTGTCGCGGTCGACGGTGACGAAGATCGGCTCGACGAAGCATCCGCTCTCGAGCATGTCGGCCGGGACGTCGGCGCGCCCGATCACCTCGGCACCCTCGGCGAGCCCGGCCTCAACGCGAGCACGGATGTCGGCCTGAGCGCCGCGGCTGACGACCGGACCCATATCGGTGCCGTCGGCCCCGCCTGCACCGACGCGCAGCCTCGAGATCGCGTCGGTGAGGCGGACACGCACCTCGTCGGCGATCTGTCGCTCGACGATGAGGCGGCTGGTCGCGGTGCAGCGCTGACCGCTCTGGCCGAAGCTGCCGGCCATGAGGATCGGCACCGCGAGGTCGAGGTCGGCGTCGGCGAGCACGACGGCGGCGTTCTTGCCGCCCATCTCGGTCTGAACGCGGATGCCGCGTCCCGCGAGCCGCCGCTGCAGCGCGAGCCCGACCGAGGTCGAGCCGGTGAAGGAGACCGCCGCGATGCGGGGGTCGTCCACGAGCGCGTCGCCGATCTCGGAGCCGCGGCCCGTGACGGTTCCCAGGGCGCCTGCGGGCAGGCCCGCGCGCTGGAGGATCTCGGCGAGGCGCAGCGTGATGAGCGGGGTCTCGGTCGCCGGCTTGATGACCACAGCGTTGCCGGAGATGAGCGCCGGCGCGAGCTTGCGCGCCGGGGTGAGGAGCGGGTCGTTCCAGGGCGTGATGAGGACGACGATGCCGACCGGCTCGCGCGTCTGCATCGCGAACGTGCCGGGCCGCGCGTCGGGGATCAGCTCGCCGAACGCCTGGCGTCCCAGCGCCCCGTAGTACTCGAAGAACTCGGCGGTCTTGCCCACCTCGCCGGTCGCCTCGGCCGTGGTCTTGCCCATCTCGGCGACGATGAGCTCGACGAGGTCGCCGGCTTCGGCGCGGATGAGGGCGGCGGCGTCGAGCAGCACGCGACCGCGCGCGAGCGGGCCGGCGGCTCGCCAAGCGCGGGCGCCGGCATCGGCGGCGTCGAACACGGCGCCGAGATCATCGGACGTGAGGGCGGGGACGGTCCCCACCAGTGACCCGTCGGCGGGGTTGGTGACCTGGATGAGGCGATCCGGTGCCGCATCGACGAACTCACCCCCGATCAGATTCGGCAGTGTGCTCGTCGCCATCGTCGACCTCCGTGACTCGCTGTTCCCGCGCGGGCACGCGGAACCACTTCAAGCTTCGAGGGAGCCATGCGGCGTGACAATGTGCGATCGCGCAACCGTATCTTTACCGGTGCTCATCGGCTGCGCCGGTCGAGAGCGGTCGGCGTCGGCGGGCGCCCCTCGTCCGACTCTCCCGCGGTCGATCGTTCAGCCGCACCGTCCATCGCATCATGCGTAACTCAGCACAACTTCTGCATAATCAAGTTGTGGGAAGTGTCGAGTCGTATGAGTCCAAGGCTGGCCGTCGCTATCGCGTTCGATACCGCCGCCCGGACAACAAGCAGACCGACAAGCGAGGATTCCGCACGAAGCGGGAGGCGGAAGCATTCCTCGCGACCGTCGAGGCGTCCAAGCTCCGCGGCGAGTGGGTCGATCCCGCACGGTCGCGCGTACGGTTCGGTGATGTGGCTGAGGCCTGGTACGACGGCAAGATCAGTGTCAAGGCGACGACCCGGTCGGGATACCGGAATTCGCTCGACAAGCACGTGCTGCCGAAGTGGGGGAGTACGCGCGTGGCCGACATCGACCATGCCGCGGTGCAGGCCTGGGTCGCGACGCTGTCCAAGTCGCTGTCGCCGTCGTCTACCCGGCAGATCTACCTCGTGCTGTCCGGCGTCCTCGCCTACGCGGTACGCGACGGACGTCTCGGGCGGAACGTGGCAGCGGAGATCGCCCTGCCGCGCGTGGTCGCTTCAGATCGCCACTATCTAAACCACTCGCAGGTGCATCTGCTCGCCGAGGAGGTCGGCGAGTGGGCGACACTCATCCGCTTCCTCGCCTACACGGGGCTGCGCTGGGGCGAGGCGACCGCGCTTCGCCCGGAGGATGTCGACCTCGATGCGCGGTTCGTCAGAGTGAGGCGTGCCGTCGCCGACGTCCGGGGAAACCTCGTGTGGGGAACGCCGAAGACGCATGAGCAGCGCACCGTGCCGTACCCGTCGCTGCTCGACGAGAGCATCGCCGAGCATGTCGCAGCCGGCCGCGATACCGGTCTCCTCTTCTGCGGGCCCACCGGAGCGCCCCTTCGCGGTGGAAACTTCCGTCGCCGCGTCTTCAGTCCTGCCGTGGAGAGACTGTCATCGCGACTGGACGAAGACTTCCCGCAGGTCACTCCGCACGACCTGCGCCACACCGCGGCCAGCCTCGCGATGTCAGCCGGCGCGAACGTCAAGCTCCTCCAACGGATGCTGGGGCACGCGTCGGCGGCGATGACCCTCGACGTGTATGCGGACCTCTTCCCGGAGGACCTGACATCCGTCTCAGCCGCCCTCGATCGCGCTGCTCGTGATTCGTTCGTGGGCAAATCGTGGGCAGACGCCGCTGACGCGAGTGTGGAGGACTCCGCGGATGACTCGTCGGACGGGTCGGAAGATGCCCGCTAACGGAGCGCACGCCGGGCGTCGAGATCCTCGCGATCCCAGTGTTTCCAAGGAAAAACGAAACCCCCGCGATGTAGAAGCTACGCGAGGGTTCCTGGGGTGACTGTAACGATCACCCTTGTGGCTCCGACCGGCATCGATCCGGTGACCTTTCGATTTTCAGTCGAACGCTCTACCAACTGAGCTACAGAGCCGCGCGGCATCCGAAGCTGCCGCGTCCTAAACGAAAAGCCCTCCGAGAAGGGCTTGTCGCTCGGAGCGACCCTGACGGGACTTGAACCCGCGACCTCCGCCGTGACAGGGCGGCACGCTAACCAACTGCGCTACAGGGCCATGCTTGTGAAATTGTGTTGCCGGCGTGAGTGACCCCAACGGGATTCGAACCCGTGCTACCGCCGTGAAAGGGCGGCGTCCTAGGCCGCTAAACGATGGGGCCGGATGAACCCGGTGGGCTCTCGCCTGCCGACGATCAAGCATAAGAGATTTCCGGCGCCACGCCAAATCGGGGCCGGGGCCCTCTGGTGCACGCGTCGGAAAGAGCGGACACTAGGCGGTGTGCGCCCCGACGCTGGGACGGGAGCGCGCGCGACTCAATCCGTGGCAGATGCGACCAATGTTGCTAATGTGAAAGACGTTGTCGCGCGAAGGGAGGGGTCTGTGAGCGTTGAGCCCGACCCCGACGCGTGCGGCTGCGCCCCCACGCAGCGCGATCGACCGACCCTGCGCCCGACGCTGACCCGCCGCGCGACGCTCGGTCTGGGCGTCCTCGGCGTCGCCGCCACGGCGGCGATCGCGAGCCCGCTCGTGCCGGCCGCGTTCGCCGACGACTACCCCACGTGGGACGACGTGCAGAAGGCCAAGGCGAACGAGGCGGCCAAGGCCACCGAGGTCACCAGGATCCAGTCGCTGATCGAATCGCTCAAGGCCGAGGTCGCCGCCAAGCAGGCCGCGGCCGAGAAGGCGTCCGACGAGTTCTACGTCGCCCAGCAGGAGTACTTCGACGCCTCCTACCGTGCCGACCAGATCCAGGAGCAGGCCGACGAGCAGGCCGCCGCCGCACTGGACGCCGCCAACAAGGCGGGCCGCGTCGCGGCGCAGCTCTATCGCAGCGGCGGCGACGACACGTCGCTCGAGCTCTTCTTCGCCGGATCGGCGTCGTCGGCCGACGACCTGCTGACGCGTCTGGGCACGATGGACCGGCTGCTCGAGCGCAACCAGGACATCTACGCCGAGGCGATCACGGCGCGCGACTCGGCGCAGAGCCTCAGCGATCAGGCCGTGGTCGCGCGCAACGAGCGCGACCGGCTCCAGAAGGTCGCCGAGGAGAAGATGATCGCGGCGCAGAAGGCCGCCGACGAGGCTCAGGCCGCCCTCGACGCGCAGAATGCGAACCTCGCCACGCTCGAGGCCCAGCTGGCCGCGCTGCAGGACACGACCGCGAAGACGATCGCCGACTACCAGGAGGGCGTCCGCGTCCGCGAGGAGGCGGCCCGCAAGGCCCGGGAAGAGGCCGCACGGAAGGCCCGCGAAGAGGCCGCGCGGCTCGCGGCGGCTGCGGCTGCGGCTTCGTCCGGCGGCAGCAGCAGCGGCGGTTCGAGCAGCAGCGGGTCGAGCGGCGGCGGCGGCAAGGTCGTCAACTCCGGGTGGGCGCGTCCGTCGTCGGGCCGGCACACCTCGGGCTACGGCCCGCGCAGCGTCCAGTGCGGCCCGAGCTACTGCGCCAGCAGCTTCCACTACGGCGTCGACCTCGCCTCCGGGTGCGGCGCGGGCATCTACGCGGCGCACGCCGGAACCGTCGTGTACGCCGGCGCCAACGGCGGCTACGGCAACTACATCAAGATCGACCACGGCAACGGAATCGCCACCGGCTACGCCCACATCCAGTGGGGCGGCCTCTACGTCGGCTACGGCCAGCGGGTCAGTGCCGGTCAGCTCATCGCGGCGGAGGGGCGCACGGGCAACTCGTTCGGATGCCACCTGCACTACGAGGTGTACCAGAACGGCTATCCCATCAACCCGGTGCCGTTCATGGCCGCACGCGGCGTCTCGGTCTGACGCGACCGGTCATCGCCCGCGTCGTCAGGCGCGTCCGAGCGTGGCCCGTGCACGCGCGCCCAGGTCGGCGAACCGGGCGCGCTCGACCTCGTCGTAGTCCTCGCGGGCGACGGATGCCTCCAGCCGCTCGAGCTGGCCGAGCAGGACGTCCCGCTCGGACGGTCGTCGTGCTCGCCAGGCAACGTCGTCGATGACGGCGAACAGGCGCGCCGCGACGTCGGGGTCGCCTGCGCCGTACCGGCGGATCTGCTGCAGCCCGACCTCGGCGAAGTCCGCGAAGCCGCCGCCCGCAGGAATCAGCCGCGCGGCTCCGTCGGCATCCGCCCACGCGGCGGGCCGCTCGTCGCGCTCGGCCAGATCGCCCAGCACCGCGGCGATGTGCCCGAGGGCGTGGACGGCGGTGGTGGGGTCGTTGACGCCCGGCGACAGCGCCTTGGCCGCGACATCGGCGAGCTGCCGCAGGCCGAACCCGACGTCCTGCGGCGGCGTGCGCTCGTACGCGGCCGAGAAGCATTCCGCGAGCGACTCCGCGAGCCGCTCCGAGGTCTCGGCGTCCGGGCGCACCATCGGGTCCGACGGCCACCACTCGATGAGCGGGGTGCCCTCGACGACGTTCTCGCCCACGGTCCGCAGCTCTCGCACGACGGCATCGGCCTCTGCGGCGACCCGCACGAGCGCTTCGCGGTCGACGCCCGTGATGAACCCGGACGTCGGGGCCGGCACCGTCCGGGCATGCCCGGGACGCGCGGGGGCGGCCGCCGGTGCGCCGGGGGCGTCGTCGGCCATGAGGGCGATCGTCTCGGACGCCTCGCGGTGCACGTCGCGCATCATCGTCTCGACGCGCAGCTGCCGCGCCAGGTGGGCGAGGAAGAACGTCAGCACGATGACGCTCGAAAGCGTGAGGACGGATGCCGCCGTCAGCGCGAGCCGCGGCACGAACTCGTCGGCATCCTCCGTCGCGTCCTCGACCGTGCGGAGCACCGTTAGGGCGTAGGCGAACGTGCCGAGGAACATCGCCAGCGTCGCGTGCACCATCCGGTCCGACGCGAACATGCGCAGCAGCCGCGGCGACGCCTGGCTGGAGGCCAGCTGCAGCGCCACCACCGTCAGCGAGAACGTCAGCGAGGCGGCGGTGATGAGCGAGCCGGCGATCGCCGACAGCACCGCGCGGGCGGCATCCACTCCGCCCGAGAAGACGAACGTCCCCACCCACGAGGGCAGGGACGCGTCGACGGCCCGGTCGATCACCGGCAGCGCGACCCCGAGGATCACGCCGGCGATGACCGCCACGAGCGGCAGCGGCCACAGGCGGGACGCGATCGCCTCGGTGATCGAGGCGAGTCGCCGCCTGACTGCGCCGCCGGGCCGGGTCATGGCCGAAGGCTACCGCGTGGTGGGCGCCTCGCCCTCACCCTGGGTCTCGGTCTGGCCCTCGTGCTCCTCGAAGCGCGTGAAGGACTCCGCCACGAGGCGCTCGGCCTCGGTGACGTCGCCCCACTCGTCGACCTTGACCCACTTGCCGGGCTCGAGGTCCTTGTAGTGCTCGAAGAAGTGGGCGATCTCCTTCTGCGTGTACTCGGCGATGTCGTCGACGTCCTGGATGTGGGCCCAGCGCGGGTCCTTCGCGAGCACCGCGACCAGCTTGTCGTCGCCGCCGGCCTCGTCGCTCATCTTCAGCACGCCGACGGGGCGCACCTTGACGACGACGCCGGGCGCGATGTCGTAGTCGAGCAGCACCAGCACGTCGAGCGGGTCGCCGTCCTCGCCCAGGGTGTTCTCGAAGAAGCCGTAGTTCGCGGGGTAGCCCATCGGCGTGTAGAGGATGCGGTCGAGGAAGACCCGGCCGGTGCCGTGGTCGACCTCGTACTTGATGCGGCTGCCGCGCGGGATCTCGATGACGGCGTCGTACGCGCCCATGCTGGTGCTCCTTCGAAGTCTGTGGGGATGCCGCACACCAGCCTAGTCGCGGGGGAGCCGATACCTTGAGGGCGTGGACGAGCGCAGGCCGGGGCTGGACCCCTCCGTCGCCGAGGTGCGGCGCGCGGTGCGCCCGGCGCTGCGGGGGCTCGGCGCCGGCTCGGCAGTCGTCGTGGGGCTCAGCGGCGGGGCGGATTCGCTGGCGCTCGCCGCGGCTGTTGCCTTCGAGGGCCCGAAGGCGGGCGTGCGGGCGCTGGCGGTCGTCGTCGACCACGGACTCCAGATCGGGTCGGCGGATGTCGCGGCCGCGGCGGCCGCGGCGGCACGCGGCCTCGGGCTCGACGCACGCGTCACGAGGGTCGAGGTCGCCGGCGCGGGCGGACCCGAGGCGGCGGCGCGCACGGCGCGGTACGGGGTGCTGCGCGCGGCGGCTGCGGAGGCGGGCGCCGCGGCGGTGCTCGTCGCGCACACGCTGGACGACCAGGCCGAGACGGTGCTGCTCGGCCTCGCGCGGGGAGCCGGAGCGGCGAGTCTGCAGGGCATGTCGCCGGCATCCGACCTCGACGGCGTCGCGCTGCTGCGTCCGCTGCTCGACGTGCGGCGGGCCACGACCCGCGCAGCCTGCGCCGCGCAGGGGCTCGAGCCGTGGGAGGACCCGCACAACGCCGATATCGCGTACGCACGCGTGCGGGTGCGCGAGCGCGTGCTGCCGGTGCTCGAGGCCGAGCTCGGGCCGGGGATCGCCGGCGCGCTCGCGCGCACCGCGGCGCAGCTGCGCGAAGACGCCGAGGCGTTCGACGAGATGATCGACGAGACGATCGAGGACATCGTCGAGCATGCCGAAGCGGGCATCTCGGTCTCGGTCGCGGCGCTGGCGGCCAATCCGGCGGCGCTGCGCAACCGCATCATCAGGCACGTCGTCGCCGCAGAGTTCGGTCAGAGCCTGACACGGGGGCAGACGATCGAGGTCGCGCGGCTCGTCACCGACTGGTCGGGCCAGGGCCCGATCGACCTCCCCGGATGCCGCGCCCGCCGCACGGGCGGCCGGATCGAGTTCGCGGCGGCCGCCGCCGGTGGCGACGCGCGTCCGACTGAATAGACTCGGGTCATGCGCGCGACCGACATCGAAAGCGACATCACCGAGGTCCTCGTCACCGAGGAGCAGATCCGCGACAAGCTCGACGAGATCGCCGCGCAGGTCGAGGCGGACTACGCCGGCAAGGACCTGCTGCTGGTCGGCGTCCTCAAGGGCGCGATCATGGTGATGGCCGACTTCTCGCGGTCGCTGAAGAGCCTCGTGCCGATGGACTGGATGGCGGTGTCGTCCTACGGCGCCGGGACGAAGTCCAGCGGCGTCGTCCAGATCCGCAAGGACCTCGACACCGACCTGCACGGCAAGCACGTGCTGATCGTCGAGGACATCATCGACTCGGGGCTCACCCTCAGCTGGCTGCTCGAGAACTTCGCGTCGCGCGGCGCCGAGGCCGTCGACGTGTTCGCGCTCCTGCGCAAGCCCGAGGCGGCGAAGGTGGTCGTGCCCTGCAAGTACGTCGGCTTCGACATCCCCACCGACTTCGTGGTCGGCTACGGCCTGGACTACGCCGAGAAGTACCGCAATCTGCGCGACGTCGCCGTGCTCGCGCCGCACGTGTACTCCTGACGCGCGCGCCGTCACCCCCTGTACGCCGTGGGCGAATGCACAGGGGGTGCCTAGGTTGCGCGGTATACCCTGAAACCCACCGCCGGCAGGCTGGATCGCCGCGGTGCCGCCGACGAAGGGACAGGGCGTTCGCGCCCACACAATGGACGTCAAGAAGATCACCCGCAATCCGCTGCTTTATGTGCTGCTGATCGCGGTCTTCCTCATCGTGGGATTCATGCTCATCTCGAGCCTGAACGGCGCCAAGCAGATCTCCACGCAGGAGGGTCTCGAGCTGCTCGAGGGCAGCACCGTCACCGAGGTGCTCAACACCGACGGCGACCAGCGCGTCGACATGACGCTGTCCGAGCCCTACGACGGCGCGACCGAGGTGCAGTTCTACTACGTCGACGCCCGTGCCGCCGAGGTCGTGGACGCCGTGACGGCCGCCGCCCCCGAGGACGGCTTCGACGACGCCGTGCCGCGCGCGACGTGGTTCGACGGCTTCCTGTCGCTCATGCTCCCGATCCTGCTGCTGGGCCTGCTCTTCTGGTTCCTGCTGTCGAACGTCCAGGGTGGCGGCAGCAAGGTCATGCAGTTCGGCAAGTCCCGCGCGAAGCTCGTGACGAAGGAGATGCCGCAGGTCACGTTCCAGGACGTCGCCGGCTCCGACGAGGCGATCGAGGAGCTCGAGGAGATCAAGGACTTCCTCAAGGACCCGGCCAAGTTCCAGGCCGTCGGCGCCCGCATCCCCAAGGGCGTGCTGCTGTACGGACCTCCCGGAACCGGAAAGACGCTGCTGGCCCGCGCCGTCGCGGGCGAGGCCGGCACGCCGTTCTACTCGATCTCGGGCTCGGACTTCGTCGAGATGTTCGTCGGCGTCGGCGCGAGCCGCGTGCGCGACCTGTTCAACCAGGCCAAGGAATCCGCCCCCGCGATCATCTTCATCGACGAGATCGACGCCGTCGGCCGGCACCGCGGCGCGGGCCTCGGCGGCGGGCACGACGAGCGCGAGCAGACCCTGAACCAGATGCTCGTCGAGATGGACGGCTTCGACCCCAAGGCGAACGTCATCGTCATCGCGGCGACGAACCGTCCCGACATCCTCGACCCGGCGCTCCTGCGCCCCGGACGCTTCGACCGCCAGATCGGCGTGGACGCACCCGACCTGAAGGGTCGCGAGAAGATCCTCGAGGTGCACGGCCGCGGCAAGCCGCTCGCCGACAGCGTCGACCTCGAGGTCGTCGCCCGCAAGACGCCGGGCTTCACCGGCGCCGACCTCGCGAACGTCCTCAACGAGGCGGCGCTGCTGACGGCGCGCTCCAACGCGCAGCTCATCGACAACCGGGCCCTCGACGAGGCGATCGACCGCGTCATCGCCGGTCCTCAGCGTCGCACGCGCGTCATGAAGGACAAGGAGAAGCTCATCACGGCCTACCACGAGGGCGGTCACGCGCTCGCGGCGGCGGCGATGAACCACACCGACCCCGTGACGAAGGTGACGATCCTGCCGCGCGGCAAGGCCCTCGGCTACACCATGGTGCTGCCGCTGGACGACAAGTACTCCATCACCCGCAACGAGCTGCAGGACCAGCTCACCTACGCGATGGGCGGCCGCGTCGCCGAGGAGATCGTCTTCCACGACCCCACCACCGGCGCCTCGAACGACATCGAGAAGGCGACCAGCATCGCCCGCAAGATGGTCACCGAGTACGGCATGACCACCGATGTCGGCCCGGTCAAGCTCGGGCAGTCCTCCGGCGAGGTGTTCATGGGCCGCGACATGGGTCACGGCCGCGACTTCTCCGAGCGCGTCGCCGAGCGCGTGGACGTCCAGATGCGCGCGCTCATCGAGCAGGCGCACGACGAGGCGTACAAGGTGATCAGCGACAACCGCGACATCCTCGACAAGCTCGCTTTGGCGCTCCTCGAGAAGGAGACGCTCGACCACAACGAGCTCGCCGAGATCTTCACCGACGTCAAGAAGCTGCCGCCGCGCCCGCAGTGGCTCTCGAGCGAGGACCGCCCCGTCTCGACGCTGCCGCCGATCGAGGTGCCGCGCCCGGCCGACCAGCCCGCCGGCATCGCGGCGTCGGCCGAGGCCGAGCAGACCGCCGCGGAGAAGGCGCCCCAGCGCCGCCCCACAGGGCAGGCACGTCCCGCGACCGCGTAGGCTCGGCCTGTGGCCGTTGATCGCGAGCGCGTCGCCGCACTGGTGCGACAACTCCTGGAGGCGATCGGGGAGGACCCCGATCGCGCTGGGCTCCGTCAGACGCCTCAGCGCGTCGCCGACGCCTATGCGGAGTTCTTCTCCGGCGTGGGGGCGGATGCCGCCGCGCCGCTGGGGTCGACCATCTCGGTCTCGAGCGGGCCCGCGCCGGACACCCTGCCCTCGGGCGCGGTGATGCTGCGCGACATCCGGTTCCGCTCGGTGTGCGAGCACCACCTGCTCCCGTTCCGGGGCACCGCGCACGTCGCGTATCTTCCCGGCGAGCAGATCGTGGGTCTGGGGTCCCTGCCCAAGGTCGTCGACGTGCTGGCGTCGCGCCCGCAGGTGCAGGAGCGTCTCGGGGAGCAGATCGCCGACGCCATCGCCGACGCGCTGGACACGCGCGGCGTGCTGGTCGTGCTCGACGCCGCCCACGAGTGCCTCACGATGCGCGGCGGACGCCAGCCCGACGCCACCACCGTCACGATCGCCGCCCGCGGCGAACTCGCCGAGCCGGCGGCGCGCGCCGAGCTCATGGCCCTGCTGGGAGGACAGCGAGCATGACCCTTCTGATGGGCGTCGTCAACGTCACGCCCGACTCGTTCAGCGACGGGGGCCGGTACCTCGATCACGACGCCGCGATCGCCCACGGGCTGCGGCTGCGGCTCGAGGGGGCCCAGATCCTCGACATCGGCGGCGAGTCCACCCGGCCGGGAGCCGAGCGCGTCGCTCCCGAGGTCGAACGCGAGCGCGTCCTCCCGGTCGTGCGCGCCCTCGCCGAGGCGGGCGCCGCCGTCAGCATCGACACCATGAACGCGTCGACCGCCGTCGCCGCGCTCGAAGCCGGCGCCCGCATCGTCAACGACGTGTCGGGGGGCCTCGCCGACCCCGACCTGCTGACCGCCGTCGCTCCCTACGGCGCCGACGTCGTGCTGTCGCACTGGCGCGGGCATTCCGCCGACATGTACGCACGCGCGACGTACTCCGACATCGTCTGCGACGTCGCCACCGAGCTGTCGGCCCGCATCGACGAGGCCGCGGCCGCCGGCATCCCCCCGGCCCGCATCATCGTCGACCCGGGCATCGGGTTCGGCAAGCGCGGGCAGCAGAACTGGACGCTGCTGCGCCGCCTGGACCGCCTCGGGCAGCTGGGCGTGCGGGTCCTCGTCGGCACGAGCCGCAAGCGCTTCCTGACCGAGACCCTCGATCCCGAGGACCCCACGACCGTCGAGCAGCAGCGCCGTGACCTCGCCACCGCCGTCACGACGGTCCTGGCCGCGCAGGCGGGCGCGTGGGCGGTGCGCGTGCACGACGTCGCCGCCTCCCGCGACGCCCTGGCCATCCAGCACGCGTGGGAGGGGGAGAGCCGTTGGGTCACTCCGACGAGATCACGCTGACCGGGCTGACCGTCTTCGGGCGCCACGGCGTCTTCGCCCACGAGCGGCGTGACGGTCAGGAGTTCGTGGTGGACGTGACAATGCGCCTGGACATGCGTCGCGCGGCCGAGACCGACGATGTCGCCGACACGGTGCACTACGGCGAGATCGCCGAGCGCATCGCGGCGGTGATCGGCGGCCGACCCGTCGCGCTCATCGAGACGCTCGCCGCCCGCATCGCCGACGAGGTGCTCGCCGAGCCCCTGATCCACTCGGTGCGGGTGACCGTGCACAAGCCGCACGCACCCATCGCCCTCGCGTTCGACGACGTCGCCGTGACGATCGAGCGACGCAGGCCGTCCGACGAGGCGGCGGCGTGAACCGGCGCCTCGCCGACGGCATCGAAGCACCGGAGCCGCGCGAGCCCCGCCCGGCGGTGCAGGCGGTCATCGCCCTCGGGGCGAACCTGGGCGACCGGCGCGCCACGTTCGCGTCGGCCGTCGAAGCGCTTCGTCGCCTGCCGCTCACGACCGACGTCGTCGTCGCCGAGCCGGTCGAGTCGGTCGCGGTCACCCTGGAGGGGCCGGATGCCGACAAGCCGACGTATCTGAACTCGGTGGCGCTGGTGACCACGCGCCTGGCGCCCTCGGTGCTCCTCGGCTATCTGCACGCCATCGAGGCGCGGCACGGCCGGGAGCGGGCCGAGCGCTGGGGCGATCGCACCCTCGATCTCGACCTGATCGCCTACGGCGACACCCGCAGCGAGGATCCCCGCCTGATGCTGCCGCATCCGCGCGCCGCCGAACGCGACTTCGTCCTCGTGCCGTGGCTGGCGATCGACCCCGACGCGGTGCTGCCGGGCGCGGGCCGCGTCGACGACCTGCTCGCGCGCCCCGGGGACGCCTCGTGAAGCGCACCGGTCCCGGGGTGCTCATCGTCGCGGCGGTCATCGGGGTCGCCGCCGGGTACGCCCTCGACCAGATCCTCACGGCCGCCGGCCGCCCGACCTTCACCCCGGCGATCACGCTGCCGGTCCTGCTCATCGCGCTCGGGGCGGCCGTGGTCTCCCTCGCCTGGCCGATCCATCGCGCCGCGAGAGGGTCCGCGCCCGCGCGCATCGACCCCTTCCGGGCTGTGCGCATCGCCATGCTCGCGAAGGCGTCGAGCATCGTCGGGGCGGGCGTCGGCGGCCTCGGCCTGGGGCTCGCGCTGTTCCTGCTGAGCCGTCCGGTGCCGCCCTCGGTAGGCTCGATCGCGGCGGTCCTGGCCACCGCGGCAGCGGGCGGCGTCCTGATCGCCGCCGCGCTCGTCGCGGAGCACCTGTGCACGATCCGGAAGGACGACGATGACGAACAGCCCGGCGGCGCCGGAACCGGACCCGAGCCCCAGCTCCACGACTGACGCGGGCGCGGACGAGGCGACCTTCTCGAAGCTGATCGAGCCGCGATCCGCTGCGCGTCTGGCCATCGAGCCGGGCGCCTGGCACCAGATCTCGCCCAAGTACGTGTGGGTCCAGCTGATCTCGAACGGCGCGGTGCTGATCGTCGTCGTCGCGGTCACGCTCGCGCTGTGGCTGCTGTGGCAGCAGTGGTGGGCGCTGATCGCGGGCGGCATCGTCTCGGTGATCCTGGTGTGGACGATCGCGATCACACCGCGCCAGGCACGGTCGATCGGGTACCGGCTGCGCGAGGACGACCTGGTGTTCCGGCGGGGCATCCTGTGGCAGCGCATCGTCGCGGTGCCGTACGGACGGATGCAGCTGATCGACATCACCCACGGCCCGCTCGACCGCGGCTTCGGGATCGCCCAGCTGAAGTTCGTCACCGCCGCCGCGGCCACCGGCGTCACGATCCCGGGGCTCCCGCAGGCGACGGCCGAGACGCTGCGCGACCATCTGGTCGCCGTCGCCGAGACCCGGCGGACGGGACTGTGAGCGACGCCGCCGTCCCCGAGCCGGCGGTGCCGCCGTCGGACCTGGTGCGCTCGCCCCTCAGCGACGGGGAGTGGCACCGGATGCATCCGCTCACGCCGCTCATGCGGGGCGGGCTGTTCCTGCTCGTGGTCGGCGGCATCATCGTGGCGAACATGCGCGATCGGCTCGTCGCCGTCTTCCTGCCGTGGCTGCTGCCGGACTCGTCGGAGGACTTCTCCGACTTCGGCGGCGGCGACGACCCGGTCGACTTCGTGATCGCCAACAACCTCTACCTGGTGGCCCTCGTGGTCGTGCTCGGCGTCCTGGCGGTGCTGGTGAGCGGTTTCTACCTGTCGTGGCGGTTCCACTCCTTCCGCATCACGGGCGACGACGTCGAGGTGCGCCGCGGCATCCTCAATCGCACGCAGCGCCGCGCGCCGCTGGACCGCGTGCAGGGCGTGAACCTCACGCGCCCGATGATCGCGCGCATCTTCGGGATGGCGAAGCTCGAAGTGGTCGGCGCGGGCGCCGACGCGAACGTGAAGCTGGAGTACCTGTCGACCGCCAACGCCGAGGCGGTGCGGGCCGACATCCTGCGGCTCGCCTCCGGGCGGCGGCTCGGATCGTCGGCGGCCGGGTCGGGCGACGGTTCGGCCGCGCCCGCCGCGGGGCTCGGGCGGACGGTCGGCCGAGGCGTCACGGGTCTGATCGCGGGCGACGAGCCCGAGGTCGAAGAACCGGAATCCGTCGTCCACATCCCGGTGGGCCGCATCATCGGCTCGCACATCCTCAGCACCTCGACGCTGTGGCTGATCGCCGCGCTGACGGCGATCGTGATCGGGGTCGTCAACAGCACCCCGTGGCTGCTGTTCGGCTTCGTCCCGGCGATCATCGGCTTCGCCGCGTTCTGGTTCCGCTCGATCACGCGCTCGCTGCGGTACTCGATCGCCCCGACGCCCGACGGCGTGCGCATCACGTTCGGTCTGCTCACGACCATCACCGAGATCGTCCCGCCCGGCCGCGTGCACGCCATCGAGGTCTCGCAGTCGATCCTGTGGCGGCCGGCCGGCTGGTGGACGGTCACGGTCAACCGGCTCTCCGGCAGCGCCGGGGGCGACGGCAACTCCGAGCAGTTCGCCACGGTGCTCCCCGTCGGCACGCGCGACGACGTCGAGCAGGTGCTGCGGCTGCTGCTGCCCGACCTCCCCGAGAGCGCGTGGCCCGAGGTCTTCCGCCACGGGATCCTGGGTCCCCAGACCGACGACCCGTACACGAACACCCCGGGGCGGGCGCGGCTGCTCCGGCCGCTGTCGTGGCGCCGCAACGGGCTGCTCGCGACGCCCGACGCCCTGCTCCTGCGCCGCGGTGTCGTGTGGCGTCAGCTCAGCGTCCTGCCGCTCGCGCGTCTGCAGTCGATCGGGGTGTCGCAGGGGCCGCTCGCCCGGGCGATCCGCGTCGCCGGCATCCGCGCCCACACGATCCCGGGCCGGGTCTCGACCACGATCGGGGCGATCGACCGGGACGCCGCGCTGCGCGTGTTCGCCGACGTCGAGTCGGGGGTGCTGGCGGCCGCGGCGGCCGATCACACGCATCGGTGGGCGGGCGAAGCCGGCGAAGACGCCGGTCGCTGACCGTCCGCGCACCCGGCCCGCGTCGCCCACGGGCGCATCGCCGACGAGATCCACCACGTCCACGAGGGCGTCGGAGGCGCGCCGGGCGGTTCGGTAGCATCGACGGATGCTTCGGACCGCCCGCCTCGGCGTGGGGATCATCGGCGCGGGACGCGTCGGCCCCGTCATCGGCGCCGCCCTCGCCGGCGCCGGGCATGCGCTGACGGGCATCACGGCAGGATCCGATCGGGATCGCGTCGAGGCCGTGCTGCCCGGCGTACCGGTGCTCGCCGCCGATGAGATCCTGCGACGCAGCGAACTCGTCGTGATCGCCGTGCCCACGGAGCAGCTCGAGGGCCTCGTCGGCGGACTCGCCGAGGTCGGCGCGTGGCAGCCGGGTCAGCTCGTCGTCCACACCGACGCCGCCTTCGGGACGGGCGTCCTCGCGCCCGCGGCCGCCCGTGGCGCCATTCCCCTGGCGATCCATCCCGCGATCGCGTTCACGGGGACGAGCATGGACCTGCGCCAGCTCACGAACGCGTTCGCCGCCGTGACCGCCCCGGGACCGGTGCTGCCGATCGCCCAGGCGCTGGCGGTCGAACTCGGCTGCGAGCCGATCGTGGTCGCCGAAGAGGACCGTGCGGCGTATGCCGAGGCCATCGCGACCGCGACGGCGTTCTCGCGCTCGATCGTCGGTCAGGCCGCCGGTCTGCTGGCCCGGGCCGGCATCCCGGAGCCCGGTCTGTACCTGTCGTCGCTGGTCCACTCGACGGTCGATCACGCGCTCGCCGAAGCCGGCGGCGCGACCGGCGAGGTGCCGCCCGTCGACCAGTAGCCGGCTGAACCCTCTTCAGGGTCTCGCACGCACGCGCCGGTAGACTTGATCGGTCTGTCCCGAGGAGCCCTGACACGATGACCGATTCCGCCGCGCCCGCGCCCGCCAACGAGCCGACCGAAGACGACGTCTTCGAGCAGAAGGCCGTGCGCCTGGCCAAGCGCGAGCAGCTGATCGCCGAGCGGGCGGATGCCGCAGGCGGCGCGTACCCGGTGACGCTCCCCGTCACCGACACGATCCCCGAACTGCGCGAGCGCTACGGCGACCTCGAGGCCGGGGCAGAGACCGGCGTGACCGCCGCCGTGGCGGGCCGTGTCGTGTTCAGCCGCAACACCGGCAAGCTGTGCTTCGCGAGCCTGCAGTCCGGCGACGGCAGCCGCATCCAGGCGATGGTGTCGCTCGCGAACGTGGGCGAGGAGTCGCTGCGGGCCTGGAAGGAGCTCGTCGACCTGGGCGACCACGTCTACGTCACCGGCGGGGTCATCTCCAGCCGTCGCGGGGAGCTGTCGATCATGGTCACGGACTGGCAGATCGCGTCGAAGGCGATCCTGCCGCTGCCGAACATGTACGCCGAGCTGAGCGAGGAGAGCCGCGTGCGCTCGCGCTTCCTCGACCTCATCGTGCGCGACCAGGCCCGCGAGACGGTCGTCGCGCGCTCGAAGGTCAACGCGAGCCTGCGGACGACCTTCGCCTCCCGCGGCTTCATCGAGGTCGAGACCCCGATGCTCCAGGTGCAGCACGGCGGAGCATCCGCTCGTCCCTTCGTGACGCGCTCCAACGCGTTCGACGCCGACCTGTTCCTGCGCATCGCTCCGGAGCTCTACCTCAAGCGCGCCGTCGTGGGCGGCATCGACCGCGTGTTCGAGATCAACCGGAACTTCCGCAACGAGGGCGCCGACTCGACCCACAGCCCCGAGTTCGCGATGCTCGAGGCGTACCAGGCCTACACCGACTACAACGGCATCGCCGACCTGACGCAGGCCCTGATCCAGGATGCGGCCGTCGCGGTCGCCGGTTCGACCACCGTCACGTGGGCGGACGGCACCGAGTACGACCTCGGCGGCGACTGGGAGCGGCTGTCGATGTACGAGTCGCTGTCGGCCGCCGCCGGGCGCGAGATCACGCCCGAGACGCCGCTGGACGAGCTCCGCGACATCGCCCAGGCGGAGGGCGTAGAAGAGCCGCCGCACGTCATCCACGGCAAGCTCGTCGAAGAGCTGTGGGAGCACTTCGTCAAGGGCGGCCTGACCCGACCGACGTTCGTCATGGACTTCCCGCTCGACACCAGCCCGCTGGTGCGCGAGCACCGCTCGATCCCGGGCGTCGTGGAGAAGTGGGACCTGTACGTCCGCGGCTTCGAGCTGGCCACCGGCTACTCCGAGCTGGTCGACCCGGTGATCCAGCGCGAGCGCTTCGTCGAGCAGGCCAAGCTCGCGGCGCGCGGCGACGTCGAGGCCATGCGCATCGACGAGGAGTTCCTGCGCGCCCTCGAGCACGGCATGCCGCCCACCGGCGGCATGGGCATGGGCATCGACCGCCTGCTGATGGCGATCACGGGCCTCGGCATCCGCGAGACGATCCTCTTCCCGCTGGTGAAGTAGCGCGACGCGGATTCCTGGCCCCCGTCGGGAAATCCAGAATTCACCTGCCGTTACCTCGCAGGCATTGGGTGGGGTCGGCAGGGGCCGGTAGCGTCGGCGCGAGCCACTACCGAGGAGAGTTCGTGCCCGTGAATCGTCGTGCCACCGCCGTCGCCGCAACCGCCTTCGTCTCGCTCGCGCTGATCGGCGTGCCTCCGGCGCAGGCGGCGACGGGCGATCCCGTGCTGATCAACGAAGTGCTGATGAGCACGGACAGTACGGACGTGGAGTACCTCGAGCTGTACGGCACCCCCGGCGCGTCGCTCGCGGGGCTCAGCATCCTCGACGTCGAAGGCGACATCGAATCGCCCCAGGGGCGTATCGACCGCCGCCTCGACCTGCCGTCGGACGCGGTGCTCGGCCCGAACGGCTACTACCTCATCGCGAACACCCTCACGGCCGACACCTACGGCGTGGCTCCCGACCTGGAGATCGCGAACAACTTCTTCGAGAACAGCACATCGACCGTCGCGCTGGTGCAGACCGCGTCGCTGGGCACGAAGGCCGTCGGCGATCTCGTCGATGACACGATCACGGTCGTCGACGGCTTCGCGAGCACCGACGGCGGCGCGGGCGACGCCGGCTACTTCGGTCTGCCCGTCCTCGGGCCGGACGGCTCGTACTTCCCCGCCGGATGGGGCCGGGTCGTCGCCGGCGTCGACACCGACACCGCAGCCGACTGGGAACTGCTCGACTTCAGCCTCGACTCGCCGCCCAACACCCCCACGGCGGCCGCCCCGCTGCTCGTGATCAACGCGGCGCTCGTGTCGACAGACGGCTCGGACGCCGAGTATGTCGAGCTGTACGGCACGCCGGGCACGAGCCTGGAGGGTCTCGCGATCGTCGACATCGAGAGCGACGACATCTCGAGCAACGGCCAGATCCAGCACTACTTCGAACTCCCCGCCGGCGCCGCGATCGGCGACAACGGCTTCTACCTGCTCGCGAACGAGATCGCCGCGAACGCGTTCGGCATCGTGCCGAACGCTTCGCTGCCGTCCAACGCGCTGGAGAACTCCTCGCTCACGATCGGACTCGTCGTCGTGGACGACCTCGGTGCGGGCTACCTCGACACGCTTCCCGCGGACGCACCCGCGATCGACGCCGTCGGGATCACCGACGGCGGGCTGACGGACAGCTTCTTCTTCGGTGCTCCGGTGGTGGGTCCGGACGGGCCGTACCTTCCGGCGGGCGTTCGGCGTGTCGCCACCGGTGTCGACACCGACACCGTCGCCGACTGGGAGTTCCTGACCTTCCGTCCGATCACCGATGACATCAACGTGCCGACCGCCGGAACCGGCGACACCGGGGAGACGATCGAGGTCTTCATCCACGACGTCCAGGGCGACACCGACACTTCGCCGCTCGTGGGCCGATCGGTCACCGTCGAGGGTGTCGTCGTCGGCGACAACGAGGGCGCCTACCCCACGCTGCGCGGCTTCTTCGTGCAGGAGGAGGACGCGGAGGCGGACAGCGACCCCACAACGTCCGAGGGGATCTTCGTCTACAACTTCAGCAATGACAGCGTGTCGCTCGGTGACCTGGTGCAGGTCACCGGAGCGGTGTCGGAGTTCAACGGCCTGACGGAGATCACCGCCGACGTGATCACCGTCGTCGAGTCCGGCGTCGACCTGCCGACGCCGGCCACGATCGAGTTCCCGCTCGCGTCCGTCGACGCGATGGAGGCCTACGAGGGCATGGCGGGAACGCTGCCGCAGGAACTCGTCATGTCGGAGTACTTCAACTACGACCGCTTCGGCGAGGTCGTCGTCGCGCTGCCGTCACTCGCGGACACCGACCGTGTCATGAACCCCACGGCCGTGTACGCGCCCGACGACCCCGCCGCCGCCGAGCTGCGCGACCTCAACCTGCGCAGCCGCATCACGATCGACGACGGGAACTCGTCCCAGAACCCCGACGTGAACATCCACCCGGTCAACCGTGAGCCGTTCAGCCTCGAGAACTCGTTCCGCGGCGGCGACACGGTGACCGGCCTCACGGGTCCCATCACCTACTCGTTCGGGCTCTACCGCATCCTGCCCTACGGCGACGGTGACGGGTACGACACCTACGTCAGGACCGAAGCCCCGGCCGAGCCCGAGGACGTCGGCGGCGACCTGCGCGTCGCGTCGCTGAACGCGCTGAACTACTTCGTCTCGCTCGACACCGCCGACACGTGCGGACCCACCGAGGACCAGGACTGCCGGGGCGCCGACGATCGCGAGGAGTTCGAGCGCCAGCACGCCAAGCTCATCAACGCGCTCGTCGGCCTCGACGCGGACGTGGTCGGACTGGTCGAGATCGAGAACACGCCCGGGGTCGAGGCGCTCGCCACGATCGTCGACGGCGAGGACGGTCCGGACGGCGACGGCAGCGGCCTGCCGGGACTGAACGACCTCCTCGGCGAGGGCACGTACGACTACGTCGCCGCAGGCGACGACTCGGTCGTCGGCACCGATGCGATCAAGGTCGGCGTGATCTACCGCACCGCGGCGGTCACTCCGTACGGGGCATCGGCCAGCCTCGACACCCCCGGGTTCCTCGACCCGCTCGACTCGGGCGTGAACAAGAACCGCGCGGCCGTCGCCCAGTCGTTCGTCGAGAACGCCAGCGGCGAGGTGTTCTCGGTGGCCGTCAACCACCTGAAGTCGAAGGGCTCGGAGTGCGGCGAGGCCGGCGAGGGAGGCCTCACCGGCAGCTGCAACGACACGCGCACCGCGGCCGCCGGTGCGCTCGCGGACTGGATCGCGGGCGACCCGACGGGCAGCGGCGACGCCGACTGGCTGATCCTCGGCGACCTCAACTCCTACGACAAGGAGGCCCCGATCGTCGTGCTGCAGGACGCGGGCTTCACCGACCTCGTCGGCGCCTACCAGGGTGAGTACGCCTACAGCTACGTCTTCGACGGCGAGGTCGGCTACCTCGACTACGTCATGTCGAGCGAGACGGCCACGGCGCAGGTGACCGGCGCCACCGAGTGGCACATCAACGCCGACGAGCCCGACATCCTCGACTACGACACCGGTTTCAAGTCGAGCGTCCAGGACACGTTCTTCGACCCCACGACGCCGTTCCGCGCGTCGGACCACGACGCGGCACTGATCGGGCTCGATCTCGACGGCGGCCTGGGCGAGTTCGACGTCACCGCCGACCCGGGCTCGCTGTGGCCGCCGAACCACAAGATGCGCTCGATCTCGCTCACGGTGGATCCGGACGACCTCGCCGTCGCGGCCGTGTCGGCGGTTTCGTCGGAGGCAGACTGCTGCCTCGGCGACGACGACCTCCCGAACGACATCGGCATCGCCGACGGCGAACTCTCGGTGCGTGCCGAGCGCTATGCCACGCAAGGACGCACGTACACGGTCACGGCCGCGGTCACAGACGGTGTGCAGGTCGTCGTCGTCGACGATGTCGAGATCCTCGTGCCCCACTCGCGGGGCAGAGCCCGCTGAGTGACTCCGGCGACTCGGTGCCCGCGTGGCATCGAGTCGCCGGACGTCCCGACGGGATCCTCACCTGCTCGCCCGCCTCGCCCCGCGGTCGAACGTCCACTCCGGCAGATGGCCGGCGCCGACGAACGACAGCACGATCTCGGCGAGGCCGTGCTCCGGCTCGAGATCGCGGGCGAGGCCCGCGTAGTGCGCGGCGTGGGTCGATCGGCCGAGCGCCCATGACAGCCACGCGCACATGGCGAGCAGCCCCGCGCGCTCACCCGCGGGTGTCCGCGCCGCCAGCGCACGAACCAGGGCCAGCGCCGACTCCAGCCGCGCGGGATCGGGCCGCGAGCCGTCCCCCCACATCCGCATGGCGAGATGCGCGGGGTACTCCTCGCCCTGCTCCCAGCGCAGCTGAGCCTGAAGTGCCTCGTCGGCGTCGCGGATGTGCCCGCTCCAGCCGACGAGGGCGATGTCGCGCAGTGCCGGTCTGCTCAAGCACCAGATGACGGCCGCACCGTCGTGCGGATCGATGTCGGTCGTGTCCCAGGCGAGCGCCTGCTCGTAGAGCTGGGGCAGATCATCCAGCAGCAGGGATGCCGCCAGCGAGCGCGGGTCCACTCGTCCGCCGCCGACGCGGCGCTCGCCGAAGGCGCCGCGCTCGTCGGTCGCCGCCGGTCCGCACACGACCTCGACGGCGCGATCGAAGGCCGCCAGCGCCTGCTCGCCCGCCGTCGCGGTGGCCGTGGACACCTCGGGCAGCTCCAGCCCGGCCGCGAGGTCGGCGGCGGGCTGCGGCAGGTGATCGATGCCGTCTGCGGCGGCATCCCCCAGCTCCGTGAGCGGCCGGCCCGTGTCGGGGCACTCCGGATCCAGGAACGAGCCCCAGCCATCCGCGGCGACGCACAGCGCATCGACGACCCGCAGGCCGCACGTCTCGGCGCGCCGGCCCACGGCATCCGCCAGGGGTCGATGCGGGATGCCGGCGGCGGCGGACGCTGCCGTGTAGGCCACCAGCGCGACGCCGTCGGCGTCCGGCAGCTTGCAGACCATGCCGATCAAGGTCGCCGCGACCTGGTCGGCGTCGGCCTCCGGTGCGGGCAGATCGACCCGCAGCGCACCGAGCGTGCGGGCGCCGTCGAAGGGCACGAGGACGAGGCTCTGCGAGACATGGCAGCCCAGCAGCCGCGGGACGAGGGACAGGAACTCCGCCGCGTTCGCGGCCTTCACGATCGTGGTCATGGCAGGACTCTGGCCGGACTCCGGGGCGCGTCACCGGGATGCGCCGGCCTGGGGACGGATCAGCGGGTGGGGAGGAGAGGCCGACGGCCGCGTAGACTGGGGGCGTGGATGATTACTGGCTCGCCGTCGTGTGGTCGCTCCTGCCGACCGTCGTCGTGAGCCTCCTGTTCTGGTACGTGCTGCGCAGCGTCGTGCGCGCCGACCGGAACGAGCGCCGCGCGTACGCCAAGATCGAGGCCGAGGAGCGCGCGAAGCGTGGACTTCCGCCGGCGAGCGCGGGCGCCGCATCCGACACGACCCCGGCCGGCGCCGAGAACTGACCCCGCTCCCCACTACGCTGGGCTCAGCCAGGCGATTCCGGGGGTGGGGATGTGGACGACAGCGGCGCGCTCGAGTTGACCGTCACGAGCTGGTCACTCCTCGCGGTCATCCTCTTCGACATCGTCGTGCGCGTCACCGCCGTCATCGTCGTCCCGCGCAACCGGCGCCCGACGGCCGCGATGGCCTGGCTGCTGGCGATCTACTTCATCCCGCTCATCGGCGTCTTCCTGTTCCTGCTCATCGGCAATCCGCGCCTGCCGCGCAAGCGTCGCCGCATGCAGGAGCGCATTAACGGGTACATCCGCGAGACCAGCGACGGGCTCGACATGGGCACGCTCCGCCCCGAGGCGCCCGAGTCGTTCACGTCGCTCGTGCGCATGAACCGGAACCTCGGCGCCATGCCCCTCGCGGGCGACAACGGCGCGACGCTGATCGCCGACTACCAGGAGAGCCTGGATGCCATGGCCGACGCGATCCGCACGGCTCAGCGCTACGTCCACGTGGAGTTCTACATCCTGCAGTCGGACAAATCGACCGACAACTTCTTCCGGGCGCTCGAGGAGGTCGCCGCGCGCGGCGTGGTCGTGCGCGTGCTGCTGGATCACTGGGCGAACCGGGGCAAGCCGTTCTACAAGCGCACGCTGAAGCGCCTGACGGCGATGGGCGCGCAGTGGCACCTGATGCTCCCGGTGCAGCCGCTCAAGGGCAAGTACCAGCGTCCCGACCTGCGCAACCACCGCAAGCTGACCGTCGTCGATGGGAACGTCGCCTTCACCGGCTCGCAGAACGTCACCGACTCCACGTACAACCTGAAGAAGAACATCAAGCGCGGGCTGCACTGGGTGGACCTGATGGCGCGGTTCGACGGTCCGGTCGTCGCCTCGATCAACGCCGTGTTCCTCTCGGACTGGTACAGCGAGACCGGCGAGGTGCTCACCGATCAGGCGCAGCTGTTCGAGGTGACGTCGGGCAGCGGGGATCTCGACTGCCAGGTCGTCCCCTCGGGGCCCGGCTTCGCGTTCCAGAACAACCTCAAGCTGTTCTGCGGCCTCATCTACGCCGCCCAGCACAAGGTCATCATCGTCAGCCCGTACTTCGTCCCCGAGGAATCGCTGCTGCTCGCCGTGATGACCGCCTGCCAGCGCGGCGTCCAGGTCGAGCTCTTCGTCTCGGAGGAGGGCGACCAGGCGATGGTCTACCACGCCCAGCGCAGCTACTACGAGGGGCTGCTGCGCGCGGGAGTGCGGATCTGGATGTACCGCCGCCCGTTCATCCTGCATTCCAAGTCGATGACCGTCGACGACGAGGTGGCGATCATCGGGTCCAGCAACATGGACATGCGCTCGTTCGGCCTCAACCTCGAGATCTCGATGCTCGTGCGCGGCGAGGAGTTCGTCAGCGAGATGCGCGAGGTCGAGGCGACCTACCGCGACCTCAGCCGTGAGCTCACGCTCGACGAGTGGATGAAGCAGCCGCTGGGCTCGACCGTGCTCGACAACCTCGCGCGGCTCACCTCGGCGCTCCAGTAGGTCGGCGCGGCCGCACGCCCGGCCCTCACTAGAGTGGCGAGGGTGGGCACTGTGCAGAGCGAGCTGACGGGCGAATCGACGGCGATCCCGCTCACCGTGCGCCTGCATCTCGGTCGAGCCGCGATTCAGATCGTCGCCGACGAGATCGGCGCGGATCTGCTGCACATCAAGGGGGACGCGGTCGAGACGGAGTTCCGGCCGACGGGGCTGGCCGGCACCGATGTCGACGTCCTGGTCCGTCCGCAGTCGGTCGGGGCCGTCGACGCCGCGCTGCGGGCGCACGGCTGGAGCGTGTACAGCACCTTCCTCTTCGGGTCGCCCTTCGGGCATGCGCAGACCTACTCCCACCCGGTCTGGGGCTATGTCGACATCCACCGCATCTTCCCCGGCATCCGGGCCGACCCCGCGGCCGCGTTCGAACGGATGTGGCGGGGCCGACTGGAGAAGTCGTTCGGGGGAGTCGCGTGCCCGACCCCCGGCCGCGTCGAGCAGGCACTCATCCTCGTGCTCAACGCGGCCCGCAGCGGAACGAGCGCGGCTCGAGACCTCCACCGGGTGTGGCGCTCGTCGTCGCACGAGCAGCAGCAGGCGATCCGGGCGCTGGCACGTGACCTGGATGCCGGGACCGCGTTCGCGGCGGCGATCGGGGAACTCGACGATCACCGGCGCGAACCGGACTACCGCCTGTGGAAGGCGGTGTCGCAGGGTGGCACGCGCGCGGAGGAGTGGTGGGGACGCCTGCGCGCGGCGCCGACAGCGCGGGACGCCGCCGCCATCCTCGTCCGATCGCTGCAGGTCAACGTCGAGCATCTGACGCATGAGCTGGGCCGGACGCCGACCCGCACCGAGATCGCGCGCGAATTCTTCGCCCGGCCCGCGCGGGGCATCCGGGAACTGGTGAGGAGGGCCGTGCCGTGAGCATCGGGGTGGCTCCGTCCGTCGGCGTCGAGATCGCCGACGACGCCGTCTACGCGGCCGCCCTGCCCGACGGCCCGATCATCGTGCTGCGCGACTCCGCGCAGCTCATCTGGCAGGAGGCGGTCGGGCGCGAGCGCGATCAGGCCATCGCCGCCATCGCCGGACTGACGGGGGAGGCGGAGGGCGCCATCAGCGGACCGTTCCACGCCTTCGTCGACGAACTCGTCGCGCTCGGGCTCCTCCGGGAGGACTGAGCCGCGCGAGCGACCCGTCCGGCTGCCGGGTCCCACCTGCGATACTGGATCGACGTCCGGAGGGGACCCCGCCATGACACCGACCAGCCTGCGTGCCCAGCAGTGGCGCGCGCGCGTGCTGGAGTGGCTGTCGGCCGCGTGGAAGTGGGTGCTGCTGGCCGCCGTGACCGTGGCCGCGGCGTTCTTCATCCTCGACAACGCGGGGCGCCACGGGGTGACCACCGCGATCGCGATCGCCGTGCTCGCCATCGCCGCCATCGCCACCTGGTCGGAGCCCATGGCCTTGGCGCTGATGGCGATGCCGCTACTTCTCATCGTCGAACGCGTCGGGATCGGCGGCACGAACCTGTCGGTGTCGGATGCGGCGCTGTTCGCCGCCGTGGGGGCGGCGATCCTGCTCGGCGATCGGCACTACTCGAAGCCGATGAAGCAGCTGCTGTGGCTGAACCTCGTCTATCAGTTCGCGACACTGCTCACGGTGATCGTCGTCCCGCAGGTGCAGAACACCGTCGAATGGTTCCACGCCTGGCTGCTCATCTCGGGGGCGCTCGTCGTCGGGTGGGCGCTCGGCCGCGCCGGGTTCGGCCGGGCCGCGCTGCTGCTGATCATCGCCGGCGCCGTCGTCATCGCGCTGGGAACCATCGGCACCGGGCTGCTGCAGTACATCGCGGGCGATCTCGGCCCCGTGTACCCGGCCTGGCCGTGGTCGATGCACAAGAACTTCGCGGGCACGACGATGGCCTTCGCCGTCATCATCGTGTACATCAACCCGCCGTGGGCCCGGCTGCCCGGGCGCTGGATCGGGCTCGCCTTCTGGCTCCTCGTCGTCGCGATCGTCATGACCCAGTCGCGCCAGGCGCTGGTCGGTCTGGTCGCGGCGGTCGTCGTCGTGGCCGTCCGCAAGGGCGCCTCGGTGCGTCAGCGGCTAGCATTGCTGCTCTTGATCCCCGCGATCTGGATGGTCGTGACGATGGTCAGCGAGCAGATCGAGTCGCAGAACGAGCACAACTCGTTCTTCCAGCGCCTCGACTGGTGGCGCGAGGTCTATGCCTACTGGAAGCACGCACCGTTCTTCGGACATGGGCTGCGATTCTGGTACTACGACCGCACGCTTCCGTACCAGCCCCCGCAGGCCGAGCTCGAGGTCGTAGCCAGCGCCGGTCTGGTCGGCCTCGCCGCCTTCCTGATCATGTGGGTCGGCATCCTGATCGTCCTCGCGCGGGTGAACCCGGCTTTCGGAACCCTCGCGCTGGCGATCACGCTCAGCCGGATCACGCAGTCGCAGTTCGACCTGTTCTGGACGGCTGTCGGCGTCTCGGTGCCCTTCGTCGTCGCCGGCATCTGCCTGGGCGCAATGGCGAGGTATGAGCAGGAGGGCTCCGCCCTGCGCGGGGCGGCGAGCGAGGAGGCCGAGCCCCAGCACGAGGACGCGACCGAGGCGCCGTCGTCCGCGGCGCGCTCACGTGGGCTCGGTCGCGGTCCACAGGCGGCACGCGCTCCGCAGGCGTCGTCACATACGATGGACCCTACCTAACCGATCGAGCACCACGGTGTGGAGCCTGAACCGACGGAGACCAGATGGAGCTGCGCGACTATTTCCGTGGTCTTCGCCGCCATTGGCTCGCGATCGTCCTCATGACAATCGTGGGGCTGATCGCCGCTGCCGGCTGGACCGCGATCCAGACGCCCGTGTACCGGACCACGGCCAGCGGCCTGATCGAGCTGGTCGAGACGAACTCGGACGACGTCGCGGCGAACGCCATCATGAGCGACAGCATGGCGCGCGGCAAGGTGGCCACCTATCTCGAGATGGCGACGTGGGAGCCCACCGCCTCCGCCGCGGTCGAGATCGCCGGACTGAACATGTCGCCGACCGCGGCGAACAACCGGGTCACCGTCGCGAATCCGAACGGGACGGCCGTGCTCCGCGTCACGGCGAGCGGCTCCACCCCCGAGGCGGCGGCGGCGCTCGCCGACGCCTGGATCGAGGCGCTGGCGCAGACCATCGACGACTTCGAAGGCGACGGGACCGCCGGGTCGGCTCCGCTGACGGTCCGCATCGCCTCGCCCGCGGTGGTGCCGAGCACGCCCGTGTACCCCGACCCGCAGACGGCGCTCATCGTCGGCGGCGTGCTCGGACTGGGCTTCGGCATCACGTTCGCCCTGATCCGCACCGTGTCGGACCGCCGCATCCGCTCCACCGCCGACGTCGAGACGCACACGCAGATCCCCGTCGTGGGGACGATCCCGATCAGTGAATCGCTCGGAGGAGACAGCAGGCTGTTCGACCCGAAGTCATCGGGTAGGGGCAAGGGCACGGGATTCGCCGTGTCCGAGGCGCTTCGCGCACTGCGGACCAACCTCCAGTTCATGGACGTCGACAATCCGCCGCGGGTGCTCGTGGTCACCAGCCCCCTGCCGAGCGACGGCAAGTCCACGATCGCCGCCAACCTCGCGCTCACGCTCGCAGCCAGCGGACAGTCGGTGGTCCTCGTCGACGGCGACCTGCGACGCTCCACCGTCGCGAAGACCATGGGGATCCCGGGCGGAGCCGGGCTGAGCGATGTGCTCGCCGGGCGGGCGAAGCTGACGGACGTGCTTCAGCGCACGCCGCGATCGCCCAACCTGTTCATCCTGACGTCCGGCAGCGCTCCGCCCAACCCGAGCGAGGTGCTCGGCTCGGAGCGCATGCACCACGTCCTGGACGATCTGTCGCAGCACGCGTTCGTCATCGTCGACGCGCCGCCGCTGCTGCCGGTGACCGACGGTGCGGTCCTCACCCACCAGGCGGACGGCGCCCTGCTGGTGCTGACCATCGGCAAGACGACGTACGAGCTGCTCGACCGGTCGCTCGACGCGCTGCGCAAGTCCAGCGGGCGCGCACTCGGACTGGTCCTCAACCGCGCCCCGGTTCGCGGCGCGGACGCCTCGCGCTACTCGTACGACTACCGGAAGTCCTACGGCGAGCCGGTATCGGGCGAGGCGGAGACCAAGCCCCAGACGGATACCGCCGACGAGGTCGCGAAGACGCGCGCCGAGGCCGGCCCGGCCGAAGCCGAGACGGGCAATCCGGTGGGCGCGGGCGCGCGGCGCTCACGGGGCTGAGCAGGTCGATCCGCGACTCGGTGCGCTTCGGGCGACGTCGGGCGCGGTCGGTCGCCGCTGGTAGGGTCGGACCCGTCCAGCCCACTCCAGGAGGGAGACGCGAGTGAGCGTGAGTCCGCGCGACCCGAGCGCGGAAGGCACCTCGGAGGGCGCGACGCGCGCGCGGGCGATCAGCTTCTACCTTCCGCAGTTCTTCCCGATCCCCGAGAACGACCAGTGGTGGGGGCCCGGCTTCACGGAGTGGACGAACACCGCACGCGCCCGGAAGCTCTTCCCCGGTCACGTGCAGCCGACGCTGCCCGCCGACCTCGGCTTCTACGACCTGCGTGTCCCCGAGACCCGGCAGGCCCAGAGCGATCTCGCCCAGCGGTACGGCGTGGAGGCTTTCGCCTATTGGCACTACTGGTTCGGCGAGGGCGAGCGGATCCTGGAACGGCCGTTCCGCGAGGTGATCGACCGGGGCGAGCCCGGCATCTCGTTCTGCCTGGCGTGGGCCAACCAGACATGGACCGGTACGTGGCACGGCGCGCCGGACCGCATCCTGAAGGAGCAGCGCTACCCGGGTCCCGAGGACGACGCCGCCCACTTCGCGACGATCCTTCCCGCGTTCCGCGACGAGCGCTACCTGCGCGTCGACGGGAGGCCGGTCTTCTACGTCTTCCGCCCCGAGGAGCTGCCCGACCCTGCCGCGTTCGTGGATCGCTGGCAGGAGATGGCCCGTGATGCCGGCCTCGGAGGGCTCTACCTCGTCGCCGAGATGAGCGACCTGCTCGGTCGTGGACCGCGCTATACGACGGGCACGGCCGACGGCTTCGACGCCAGCGTGTACATGCGGATCCCCGTCGAGGTCGATCGCTGGACGACGCTCAAGATGCGTGCGCGGCGCAAGCTCCTGGGCGGACCCGAGGTGTGGCCCTATTCCGACCACATCGCCGAGACCTTCCCGCGCGACCCGCACGTCCAGCCGTGCGTGTATCCGAACTGGGACAACACGCCGCGAGCGGGCAGGCGAGGTCTCGCGGTGACGGATGCGACTCCCGAGCGCTTCCGCAGGAACGTCGCGGATGCCGTCGAGCTCCTGGCAGACCGGCCGCCGCAGGAGCGGCTGCTGTGGGTGAAGTCGTGGAACGAGTGGGCGGAGGGCAATCACCTCGAGCCCGACCTGCGGGAGGGTCACGGCTGGCTCGAGGCGCTGCGGGCGGGCCTGACGTGAAGCGCGCCGAGCGCGCCGCCGCGCTGGCGGCGATGGCCGATCGGCCGCTGCGGATCGCGATGATCTCCTACTACCTGCCGAGCGACAGCAAGATCGGCGTCGGGTACCAGGTGCACGCGCTAGCGAACGAGCTGGCGCGTCGCGGGCACACCGTCGACGTCTACAGTCCGTGCGCGCCGGTCGAGGGTGCGCTGTACAACGTCATCCAGCTCCCCCAGACCGGTGGCATGCGGACGTTCCGCTTCGCCTTCGTCATGCGGCGCCGGGACCTCTCGCGGTATGACGTGCTGCACGCGCACGGCGAGGACTACTGGATGTGGCGGAGACGGGTCCCGATGCACATCCGCACGCTGCACGGGTCCTGCTTCGAGGAGGCCCGCCGCATCCGCGGGCTCAAAGAGAAGCTGCGCATGGTGATGCTCGGCTTCTCCGAGGTGCTGGCGAGCATCGTCGCCGACAGAACCGCGCTCATATCGCCCCAGACCCGGCGCTGGACGCCGTGGGTCTCCACCGTGATACCCAACGGTGTCGACACGCGACTGTTCGGCCCCGATGAATCGGCTCGGTCGCGCGCGCCGACGGTCCTGTTCGTCGGCACCTGGCGCGGGAGGAAGCGCGGCGCCGAGCTTGCCCGCGTGTTCGCGGAGGAGGTGCGCCCGCGGGTCCCCGATGCGACGCTGCGGATGGTGACCCAGGATGCACCCTCGGATCTCCCCGACGGCGTCACGGTGCTGGGGCGACTCACCGACGACGAACTGGCCGCGGAGTACCGATCCGCATGGGTGTTCTGCCTGCCGTCGTCGTACGAAGGCTTCGGGATCCCCTACGCGGAGGCGATGACGGCGGGGCTCCCCGTGGTGGCGACCCCCAATCAGGGTGCGCGGTTCGTCACCGACGACGGCTGCTATGGAGTACTGGTTCCTCTGGCGGGACTCGGCGGTCGTCTGGCATCGCTTCTGCAGGACGCCGCCGAACGGGAGCGGCTCTCGGACGCGTCGCGCGAACGCGCACAGGCCTTCGAGCTCACAACGGTCGCGGACTGCTACGAGCGTCTCTACCGGGGTGACGGGTAGCGGCGTCGAGCATGTCCATGAGACCGTCGCTGGGTCCCCGCTCGACCTTTCGGCAGAACGGCGAACCCGATTCGGTGACCGCGCTGAAGTCGGACTCGTCGAGCACGCGGGGCTGATCCCGGTCCCGGTCCCAGGCGATGTGGCTGATCGGCGGCAATCCAGATGGAGGGCGGCGCCACGACAGCGCGGTGACGAGCGCCGACTCGTCGGGGATGATCGTCTGCCGGTACAGGCGTCGGAGCGAAGCGCGCGGTGCGAAGTCCTCGTCGAGGAGCGGGTCGAGCAGGTCGCGCGTGATGGCGATCCATTGACTGCCCGCATAGCAGGCATGCGAAGCGGTGAAGCGTGGGCGCCGGCGTCGGAACCCGTAGTACACGCCGCGCCCGCGCTCGACCGTGCGGGTCGAGATCGCCGGCTCGAGCCGGAGCATCAGCGCGTCGCGCACGCGGCGCCACAGGCGGGCGACCGCACCGTCGGAGCGGATGCCCGCGCGCGCGGCGGGTGTCTGCAGCCATCGGTAGTCGTAACGCGTGAGGGTGTCGTCTCCCTCGCCACGTCGCCGACCCCAGCGGGGGGCGTACCGGAGTTCGCGCCGGAGCCCGGTCCACCCGCCCATCGCGACGGCCTGCCGCTCCCATTCCTGGAGGGGAGCGGCAGGGTAGTCGCCGCCCGAGACCAGGCACACCAGATCCGGATCCGCCCAGGACCGGGCGAGGGCGAAGGAGCGCAGCGCCGCCTCGACGAGCTCCCAGCTTCCCCAATCGGTCGCCAGACCGTGTTGGTGGACGCGGATGCGGTGATCATCGCTGACCGGCGGGGCAGTGGATCGGGCGTCGTGAGCGATGAGGACGCGCGCTCCCGGGCTCGATGCGACGATCGCGCGCGCGAGGCGCAATACCTGCTTCGGCTCACTGTGAGACAGGATGACGTACGCCGACGTGATGTCGCTTTCCGTGTCCGCACCGGTTCCCACGGGAATCAGAGTAGTGGCGGGCCCCCTACACTCGTGACTCGTGACGATCGACAAGGGCCATGACATGAGGGTGAGCGCGTACGCGCTGCTCGCTGACCCGACATTTCTTCGCGAGAGCATCGCCGCCTACTACGACCACGTCGATCGGATCGTCGTGTGCTTCGATCGCACGTCGACTTCCTGGACCGGCACACCGCTCCCGGTCGACGTGTGCCGGGAGATGGTGCGCGAGATCGACGTCGACGGCAAGTGCGTCGAACTCGCCGGCGACTTCTCGGACACCGCGCGTGCTCCGCTCGAGAACGACACCCTGCAACGCCAAACGGCCTTGGACGCTGCATCCGACGGCGCCGACTGGGTCCTGCAGCTCGACACTGACGAAGTGATCACCGACGCGCCGGACTTCTTCGCCTCGCTGGCGCTCGCGGATCAGGCCGACGCTGACGGCCTCGACTACCCCTCGCGGCGCCTGTACGCGCGAATCAGCCCCGGGCGCTACCTGGAGCAGTGCCGGAGATTCGGTCGCGTCGCGGCGTCGTTCCCCGGGCCTCTCGCACTCCGTCCCGGCGCGCATCTCCGCCTGGCCCGGCAGGCGGACGTCCCGCTGTATCGCGTGGACTTCGACCGACGCGGCACCGATCCGTGGCAGCCGCGCGGCGTCGAGGTGCACCGTGTGATCGACCCAGACCGTGCGGTGCTGCACTTCTCGTGGGTGCGGACGCCGGACGTGATCCTGCGCAAGTTCGCGTGGTCGGGGCACGCCCCCGAGATCGAAGGTCCGGCGGAGTACCGGGCGTGGCTCCGACGGACGCGGCATCCGAGGATCGCGTCGGTTCTGTCGACCTTCCGGTCGTCGGACTGGCTCCGCGTGGCGGCGATCCCCGAACCGCCCGGGGGCGACCCCGCAGAGGTCAGCGGGCCGTCCGCCGGATGAAGGCCGCGGCGCGCCGGAGGAGCCGGGGTGTCATCGCGCGGAGACGGTCGGTGCGCCGGGGGAGCACGGAAGCCGCGGTCGCGAGCGCCTGGCGGTAGGTCGTGAAGTCACGGCTGCGGACCGCGGCGTCCAGCGTGTGCGTCAGGACGAAGCGATAGTCGCGGCGATACGCGTCCAGCGGGCGATGCGGGGGAGTCGGCATTGTGCTCGGCTCCCAGAAGGAGCGGATCGCCCGGAGGATGATGAGGCCGTTCGCGGCCCACCCGGTGCGGGTATTGGTGCCGCCGTGGTCGCGGAAGAAGGCCAGCCGCTCCCGGATGATCCGCCACTCCGTGAAGCGCGCGACGTTGACGTACATCGTCCAGTCCTCCGCACAGGTCATCCCCTCGGGGAAGCCTCCCGCGCGCAGCAGCACCTCTCGGCGCACGGCGGCCGTGCTCATGGAGCCGCGCAGCCGCTCGAGCAGCAGATCGAAGCTGCGCCCTTCGATCTCGAGGTAGTTCATGTCCAGGCGGGGCTCGGCCGACGCGGCAGCGGCGAGGCATTCGTCGAGCGAGGCGGCGGTGATCTCGCTGCCGCGTGCCGGGTCCGCGGCGAACGTCCAGTACCAGCAGTTCATCGCCCCGACGTCGGCGTCCGCGTCGACCGTCTCGGCGATGCGCGCAAGATAGTGCGGATGCAGCAGGTCGTCGTCATCGAGGAAGCAGACCCAGTCGGATGTCGCGCGCTCGACGCCGGCATTGCGCGCCGCCGCGACGCCGCGGCGGGGCATTCCGATCACGTCGACCGGCGCGTCGGCCAGCGCTGCGATCGCGGGGTCGTCCTCGCCGTCGGCGACCACGATGATGTGATCGAACGGACGATGCTGGCGCAAGGCGCTGTCGACGGCCTCGCGCACGAATCCCGGTCGTCGGTGGGTGGGGATGATAAGTGCGAAGCTCGTGCGCGAGGGCATGACGACCAAGGTAGTATGCCCAGCGAACACAACCCCGAGAGGCCATGGAAGCCCAGATCCGTCACACCGTGTGCATCGTCACCTATCGACGTTCCTCGTACCTGACCCGCTGTCTCGAGGCGCTGCGGAATGACGTGAGCGAGTCCACGCAGGTCGTGGTCGTGGATGCCTCGCCCGAGAGCGACCGCGATGCGGTTCATGTCGCCTTCCCGACGGCGGAGTACGTGCACGACACCTCCGTCGCGGGCTGGATGACCCGCGCGCGCAACGTTGCGCTGCTGTCGGTGAAAGGCCGGGTCGTCAGCTTCCTCGACGACGACGTCGTCGTTCGACCAGGCTGGCAGGCCGCGGTGCTGGCGGCCTTCGAGGACGCGGCCGTCGCCGCTGTCGCCGGCCGCACATGCAACGGGATCGACGGAGAGGAGCACTACGCGCAGCCGGTCGGTCGGCTTCTGCCCGACGGCGGCTTGACGGAGGGGTTCGCGTCGCTGCCGACCGAGCCGGTGGACGTGGACCACGGCATCGGGGCGAACATGTCGTTCCGCACCAGCGTCATCGCACGCCTCGGCGGATTCCGCGACGACTATCCCGGCACAGCCATGCGCGAGGACACCGATATCTACCTGCGCGTCCGCGCGATCGGGGGTCGCGCCGTGTTCGCGCCCGAAGCCGTGGTCGACCATCTCCCTGCGCCGCACGTCACGGGCGCGCGGTTCGACACACGGTACAAGTTGTACGCCCGCCGCAACCACATGGTGCTCCTTGCGCGCGACGGCGGCCTGCGCTCGCCCGTGCTTCGCCGATGGATCGGGCGGGAGTTCCGGTCCGTCGTGCGGGCGCCGGGCCTGGTTGGAAAGGCCTCGCGGTTCGGCGTCACTGCGATCGGCATCGGCTGGGGCGCTCTTGCGGCCGTCCGTGATGCGGCCTGGAACCCCACCCCGCCCACCCGCTCGGATGCCAAGGGCGCACGAATCCGTGCGGCCCTCGACGAGGCGGCGGCCTAGGTCAGCTCGCCGAGCTTCACGAGGCGCGCGAAGTCGGCGTTCTCGCGCCGCACCTCGTCGAACCGACCCTTCGCCGAGATCGTGCCGTCCTGAAGGAACACGAGCGTGTCGGCGTTGCGCACGGTGGACAGGCGGTGGGCGACGATGATGATGGTGAGCGTGCCCTTGAGTCCTTCGAGGGTCATCGCGATCTCGTGCTCGGTGACATTGTCGAGAGCGGACGTGGCCTCGTCGAGTACGAGCACCGACGGGCGGCGGTAGAGAGCGCGCGCCAGGCCGACCCGCTGTCGCTGGCCGCCCGAGAGGCGCACGCCGCGGTCGCCGACGGTCGTGTGCAGGCCTTCGGGGAGGCCCGCGACCACCTCCTCGAGCTGAGCCATGCGGATGACCTCGTGCACGCGGTCGAGGTCGGCATCCGCTTCGGGCACGCCGAAGGCGATGTTGGCCAGCAGCGTGTCGTTGACGAGGAAGACGTCCTGCGGCACCACGCCGAGCCCCGAATACCAGGCGGCGCGGTCGTCGAGGATGGAGCGGCCGCCGCACTCGATCGTGCCTCTCGTCGGCTCGAGCAGGCCGAGCACGAGGTCGACGAGGGTGGACTTGCCGGCGCCGCTGGAGCCGACGAAGGCCGTCGTGCGGTTCGCCGCGATCGTCAGGGTGAGGTCGCGAAGCACGGGGTCGTCCGAGCCGCGGTACGCGAAGCTCAGGTCGCGGATCGCGATGTCGCCCGCGTAGCGCTCGTCGCTGCGGGGCACCTCGTCGTGGGCGCCGCCGGCGGCGAGCTCGGATGCCGCTCGCGTGAAGATGCCGAGGCCGACGCGGCCGACGCGCATCGTGGTGAGACTGCCGGTGACGCGGTTGAGCGTCGGGATCGCCCTGACGGAAGCCGCGGCGAAGACGCCGAGCACCGTGAACGCCGTCGCGGGGTCGGAGGACGTGAACAGCAGCACCGAGATGACGAGGATCGCCACGATGAACCCGATTTCAAGCACGTACCGCGGAGCCTCGGCGACGATGCCCATCTGCCGCGCCGCATGGGCGCTGCGCAGGCGCGCCTTGCGGAATCCCTCGACGAACGCCGAGGCGCTCGAGGTCAGGCGCGCCTCGCGGAATCCGTCGAGGCCGGGGATGAGGAACGACCAGGCTTCGAGGCTCGCCGCCGCCATCTCCTCGCCGATGCGAGACTGGCGCCGGCGGAGGAGGCGCTGGATGCCGACGACGGCGACGGCGAACACCGCGATGGTCAGCACGGTCACGGTCGAGGCGGCGACCGCGAGCACGGCGCCGATGGCGGTGAGCACGAGGATGTCCGTCACCAGGCTCACCAGGGCGAGCAGGACCGAGGCGGACTGGTTCGTCGCCTCGTTGATCGACCGGTACACCTCGCTGACGCGCCGTGCGCGATGGTCGGCGTAGGGGGCCAGCACGTACCGCCTGAGCAGCTCGGTGGCCGACAGCGCGGCGATCTTGGACGTCCGGCCCAGTAGCCACCACCGGAAGAAGATCGCGGCGATGCTCTTGCCGATGAAGAGCCCGGCGACCACGAGGGCCACGATCGGGATCAGCTCGGCCGGGTCCGACGTGCCGAACGTGTCGGCGAGGATCTTCAGCGCGCCGCTGTCGGTGCTCGCGCCGGTCATCAGCTGCGTCAGGGGCACCATGGCGGCGACGCCGAGGGTGTCGAGGGCGGCGAGGATCAGCGACACCGCGATGATCCCCGAGATCCACGGCAGCGGGCGGGCGCCGGCCATCTCGAGCATCGAGCGGAGCTGGGCGATCAGGCCCGGCTGCTGCGGCGAGCGCTGCATCGTCCTCCTCAGCCGCTTCGGCGCCCGTTGACGGATGCGGCGGGCTGCAGTGCGGCGGTTCGGGCGCCGACTGTTTCGATCACGTTTCTGTCCCCTTGCAGGGGGGTCGCCATACGGTATCATCCAGAGTGTCTCCCCCTGAACAAGGGAGGGCTCGGACTGGGGTGTTCCTCGAGCTCGGGATGACCACACAGCAACCGGCGTCTCAGACAAACCCGCGAAGACTCAGACCCGGAGGAAACAATCATGACAGACCTCGAAAAGAACCAGCCGGACAAGGCGCAGGGCATCAGCCGGCGCACCGTGACGAAGGCGATGGCCTGGGCGGCGCCGACGATCGCCGTCGCCGCCACCGTGCCCGCCGCCGTGGCATCGGAGGGCATCCTCGAGCTCGCCGGCCTCGGCTGCAAGCTTCCCGGCAACTCGAACGGCCTGTTCAAGGGATATGCCTTCAAGCTTTCCGCGAACAACAACACCAACTCGGAGATCACCCTCGAGATCACCAACGCGACCCTCGACGGCGCGCCTCTCGGCCAGGTCGCCGCGGTGAACCTCGACGGCTGCATCCCCGCCACCAACCCGTTCACCCTCGAAGCCAACACGAGCTACCCCAACCTGGTGCTGGCGACCCAGCTGGCGCCGAGCAGCTCGAACGGCCTGCTGGAGGTCACCTACACGATCGACGGCGGGACGACGCTCATCACGGTCACGGCGAACGTGCCGGCCGTGCCGCCGATCAACGGCAATTCGTGCCCGTCGACCACGTTCACCGCGGCAGAGAAGCTGTGCCTCGCCAGCCTCGTCATCGTGCTCTGGGAGCCGAACACGGCCTACGACGTCGACGACGTCGTGGTGCTCAGCACGGGAGAGTACCTGTCGTGCACCGTGGCCGGCACCTCGGGTGGAACCGAGCCGACGGCCCCGGGCTCCGGCCTCACGGTGCTCGACGGCACCGTCACCTGGCTTCAGATCAGCGCCTGACGCATCCACGTCGTCACGAAGAGGGCCTCGCCGCGGCGGGGCCCTCTTCGCTGTCGCGGAGGAGTCTCACCGCATCCGCTCGATGATGGCACGCATCGCCGCCGCGCGTTCGTCCCATCCCGGAACCTCCGCGTCCGCCCCCTCGGGGAACGTCGTCGCCGCCGGGATCGACGCACTGACGGCCCGTGCGAAGACGACCGCGGGTGCGGTGCGGATGCTCTCGTCGAGCGCATCCCGGAAGCCCGCGACGGGTGTCGAGATCACGGGGCGGCCCACCGCCGTGTACTCGTACAGCTTGATCGGGTCGAGGCTCTCGGTGAACGGCGACACGATATGGGGGACGATGAGCACATCCGCGTGCTGCAGGTAGGCGATCACCTCATCACGCGGTCGGGCACCGAGCATCAGCACGCCGCCGTCCAGCAGACGCTCCGAGTCGGTCGCGTCGAGCGCGTTGGGACCCACGAGCACGACGCGGCCGCGATCACCGAGGCCTCGTGCCGTCTCGATGCACAGGTCGACGTCGAGCCGGTCGCGGTGGAGCGTTCCGACATAGACCGCCGAGCGGGGCGGGAGATCGGACGGCCGTGGACGGGGCACGCGGTAGGCGTCGACGTCGACGGCGTTGGGGATGAGCGCGACGGGCGCCCCGGCCAATGGCTGCTTGCGCCGTGCGAGTTCGGACGAGCAGACGACGACGGTGGCGTTCTCCAGGAGCCATGCCTCATCGGCGCGGATGCGGTCGAGTTCGGACGAAGGTCGATCCGCGACCGCCCAGTCGTCGGTGATGTCGTAGAGCGCCGGCCATCCTGTCAGTCTCGCCAGCGGGGCGGCTGTGGGTGCGTTCAGCCACAGCAGCGGGGCGGTCATCCCCGCTCGGACGGCCACCGTGCGCACGGCGCGTGCGAGCCGGTCGTCCGCGCTTGGATCGATGCGGCGGGGGAGGAGCTTGACCGGTCGGTAGCGCATCAGCCGCCCCCTGTACTCTTCGACCGGAGTCGGCGCCATGCCGCGCCCGGGGATCCTGCGAGAAGCGAGGTCATGCAGCGGATCTGCGGCCGGCTCGACGAATAGCACACGCAGGGCCGGATCCGCGTCGAGCAGTCGCGAGACGAGGTGCTGGTTCCGTCGCCACACGTCGTCCCAGGCTTCGAGTGAGACGACGACCAGGTCGGTCACGGCCCGTCTCCGTGCGTGCCTCGTCGCGCGGCGATCGCCGCCCGGTACACGACGTCCGTCCGCTCTCTCTGCACGTCGAGCGTGAAGGCGGCCCTCTGCCTGTCGCGCGCCGCCAGAGCGAGCGCGGCACGACCCTGGGGGTCATCCGCGAGCGCTCGGAGCGCTCGGCCACCGGCGGCCGCATCCCCTGGCGTGAACAGCGCGCGCGGATCGAGACCTTCCAGCAACTCGACATGCCCGCCGCCGCGGGCCGCGACGACGGGCAGGCCGTCGCGCATCGCCTCGAGGACGGTGAGCCCGAGACCCTCGATCGGACACGGCGCGAGCAGGATGTCGCTGGTCGTCATGAGCTCCGGCACGTCGGTGCGGTAGCCGAGGAACGTCACGGCGCCGTCGATCCCCAGTTCGCGCGCCTGACGTCCCAGCCGGTCGCGCTCGGGGCCATCACCGGCGATCATCAGCTCCCACCCGTTCGCGGCGAGACCGCTCGCCGCGAACACGCGCAGACCGACAGCCGCGGCCTTCTCGGGCTGCAGCCGCTGGGCCATTAGGATCCGGCGGCTCTCACCTGCGGTGGCGATCGCGTCGGCGTCGGGCAGCCCCGTGTGCACCACGGTGCTGGGCACGCCGGCCGCGCGGGCGACGGCGTCGCTGATCGACAGCTCGCGATCCACGACAGACCGCACCATCCGGTCGTACGGCACCGGACCGATCGACCCCCGTTGCCGGGCGAAGTGGCGCGTCGACACGACCGCGGGCCGGCGCCGGGTCGCGCCCAGAGCGATCGTCGCGGCGAGGTCCGCGGCCGTCATGTGGGTGTTGACCACGTCTACGTCGTGACGCATGTCGCGGATTGCGCGGGCGACCTCGAGGGTGGTTCGCGCCGCGCGGTGGCGGATGCCGCTTCCGGCGAGCACCTCTCGCATGCGGTCGGGGGTGCCGCCCGCGATCGAGACGGTGTGACCGGCGGCCGACTGGGCGAGGGCGAGCTGCAGGATGAACCGCTCGACACCCGAGAAGCCGTCGGAGCGGACGGCGTGCAGGATGCGCAGCGGGCCCGAGGCGGTGTCCCGCGCGAGCGTGCGGGCGAGGTCGAGGTACCGCGCCGCGATGCCCGGCCACCCGAGGTCGGCGACGCTTTCGCGAGCGCGCACGCGGGCGGTCCCGTGGTCGAGCGCGAGCACCTCTCTGATGCCCCTCTCGACATCTGTGGCGGTGCGGTCGACGAGGAATCCGTTCACTCCGTCGTCGATGCGCTCGGGGGCGACGCCCGCACGGGTCGCGACGATCGGCAGGCCGGACGCGAGTGCCTCGAGGAACACCAGTCCGCTGGACTCGTACGCGCTCGGCAGGACGAAGAGGTCACCCGCCCACAGATGCGGCACCGGGTCGGCCACCGTGCCGGCGAACGTCACGCGCTCGGCGGCGTCATACTGGGCGGCGAGGCGGCGCCCGGCCGCGACGGCATCCGGCGTCCCTCCGACAACGACCAGCCGGAGCCGGTCGATCCCGCGCATCGCCTCGAGGACCAGAGGGAGTCCCTTGCGGTCGAACTCGTGGCCGATGAAGACGGCGAGCCGGTCGTCTGCGGCGAGTCCCATCGCGGCCCGGGCCTGTGCGCGCTCGGCATCCGTCGGCGGCCGGAAGCGGTCCAGGTCCACGCCGTTCGGGATGACGGTGATGGGCGCGGCCACGCGGTCGTAGATCTCGATGAGACGCCGGGATTCCTCGTCGCTGAGCGTGACGACGGCCCGATGCGTGTGGCCGCGGTAGCGGATGCGGTCGCGCGCCGCGGTGAACAGGTGCACGGGATTGCGGACCATGCGCCACGCGTAGTTCCCCCGTGCGCGCATGGCCGTCTGCAGGAGTCCGTGATTGACGTACACATCGCCGGCCATCGCATCGTTGTGGCAGATCGAGACGGCATCCGGACGGAGGGCGAGATGGCGCTTCGCACGTCGGGATCCCACGGTGCTGAACCACACGACGTCCCACGCGTGGGCCAGGCGCGTCCGTGTCGTCGGATCGACGGCGCGCCCGAGGGCCTCGTCGAATGTGAAGCGCTCGACGCTCGCGCCGGCTGCGATGAACTGGCGCTCGAGCTCGTACGCTACTCCCGCGATGCCGCTGCCGGCGGCGATGTGGGGTGCGATCTGCACGATGCGCAGCGGGGCCGTCATCGCCCGCTCCGT
Organism: Microbacterium thalassium; assembly: GCF_014208045.1. Taxonomy (NCBI): domain Bacteria; kingdom Bacillati; phylum Actinomycetota; class Actinomycetes; order Micrococcales; family Microbacteriaceae; genus Microbacterium; species Microbacterium thalassium. The sequence goes on along the minus strand of NZ_JACHML010000001.1, from coordinate 210,488 downwards.
TCGGCCTCGTGCTCGCGCTCGAGCTCGTGCACCAGATCGAGGTACTGCTCCGCGATCGCGCGCCACGAGTAGCCCAGCACGCTCTGGCGCGACCGGGTCCGCCACCCCTCGGGGTCCGAGGCGGCGATGCGCTCGAGACGGTCGCCGATCGTCGCCGGTTCCCGGGGGACCAGGTAGCCGTTGACGTCGTCCACCACGAGGTCGGCCGCGACGCCCACCGGAGTCGCCACGACCGGCAGGCCGCTGGCGAGCGCCTCGAGGAAGACCAGGCCGCTCGACTCGTACACGCTCGGAAAGACGAACATGTCCGCTGCGGCAAGGTAGGGGAACAGATCCGCGCGCTGGCCGACGAACATGACGCGGTCGGCGACGCCGTGGCGGACGGCGATCTCGTGCGCCTGCTCGACCATGGTGCGCTGCCCGCCCACCACGAGCAGGAGCACCGTCGGGGCGTGGGCCATGGCCGCGATCGCGATGGGCAGTCCCTTGCGATCGAATTCGTGCCCGATGAACAGCGCGACCCGGTGCTCATCCTCGAGGCTCAGATTCCCTCGGGCCACCGCGCGCTCATCGGGCGTCGGCGGGCGGAAGCGCTCCAGATCGACGCCGTTGGAGATGACGACCGTCCGCGGGCGGATGCGTCCGTATGTTCGTCGCATCGTCTCCACCTCGCCGGTGGTCAGGGCGACGACGGCCCGATGGATGCCGCTGCGATAGCGGATCAGATCCCGCACGTAGGTGAAGACGTGCGTGGGGTTGCGCACCATCCGCCAGACGCCGTGGCCGCGGGCCCGCATCGCTGCGAAGAGCACGCCGTGGTTGACGTAGACGTCGCCTGCCATCACGTTGTTATGGCATATCGAGACCGCATCGGGGCGCTCTGCGAGGAACTTCCTCGCCCGGCGGGTTCCCACCGTGCTGAACCACACGACGCGCCATGCCTGCAGGAAGCGCTCGCGGCGCCATCCCTTCCCCACCCGCATCGGCTTGCCCCGCAGCGCCTCGCGCAGCGTGAACCGCTCGACGTGGGCGCCGAGCGCGCGCAGCTCGCGATCGAGGTTGAACGCAACGCCGGCGACGCCGCTGCCGGTCGCCATCTTGGGCACGATCTGCACGATGCGGGTCATGAGGCGCCCTCCTGAGCCAGGTGCGCCTCGGCCTTCAGAGGACCGAGGCGGTAGATCGCCAGCCGCCGGCGGGCCCCCCGCGCCCGCTCGCCGCGCAGAGCGGTGGCTCGCCCGAGGGCCCCGGACCAGATCGCGATCCGGGCCGCCTGCCACCCGGCCCATCCGAAATGCTTGCGCAGGTAGCGCTCCTGCGACGCGTGGAAGTGCAGCTCTCGCCGCCGGCTGTCGCCGCTCGTGCCGGCGCCGACGTGGACAGCGCGGGCCTCGGCCACGGCGCGATGGCGCCATCCGAGAAGGTGCGCACGATACGCCCAGTCGGTCTCCTCGGCGTAGAGGAAGAAGTGCTCGTCGAACCCGCCGACCTGGGCCAGCGCCTCGGCGCGCAGCAGCAGCACCGAGCCGATCACGAAGCGGGGTCCGCGCTGCAGGCGTGCCAGGCCGACCGCCTCGAGCCACGCGTTCGCCGGCGACGGGAACACCCACTCGACGCGCGCATCGTGCCCGGCCTCATCCGTCTGGGAGGGGCCGACACTCGCCAGCCGAGGATCCTGGTGCAGCGCGCGCTGCAGAATCGCGATCTGCTCGGGCGCGACGCGTGCGTCCGGGTTGACCAGCAGCACGTCGGTGCCAGGCAGCAGCCGCTCGCGCAGCGCCCGGTTGACGGCGGTGCCGAATCCGAGGTTCGCCCCTGAATCGATGTAGCGGGCGCCGGACTCCTCGGCGATCGCGGCGATCGCGGGCATCGACGAGTTGTCGACGACCGTGACCGGCATGCCGGCGAGGGGCTCGAGCGCCTCGCGCAGCAGATCCGGCGCCCCGTACGCGACCACGACGATCTCGACCCCGCGCTCTCGCTCGGTGGATGCCGTGTGCGTGACCGAGCGGTAGAGGTCCACGTACTCGCGGCCCACCGCGTCCCATGAGCATTCCGCGGCGCGGGCCAGCCCCGCCTCCCGCAGCGCGTCGCGCTCGGGCCCGCTCGCGGCGATGAGCGCTCGGGCGAGAGCGGATGCGTCGCCGTGCGGCACGACCAGGCCCGCGCCGCCCACGACGTCGGGGAGAGCCCCCGCATCGCTCGACACGACGGGCGTGCCGCACGCCATCGCCTCGACGGCCACGCGCCCGAATTGCTCGGTCCAGCCGGCGCGGGGCAGCGATGGCACCGCGACCACGTCGACCGAGCGATAGAAGTCGGCGACCGCCTCCGGCGCAAGCGCGCCGATGAGCCGGACGCGGTCGCCGATGCCGCGCGCCGCCGCCTGCTCGGCGAGATCGTCGGCGAGCGGGCCCGAGCCGGCGAACCGAATGCGAAGCCGGGGCTCACGGGCGACAGCGTCCAGCAGCACGTCGATCCCCTTCTCGGGCACCAGGCGACCGACGAAGCCGGCGTCGACGGCGTCGGACTCGCCCGGAGTGCGTGCGGGTCCAGGCGCGAACTCGGCCGGGTCGACCCCCAGGGGGATCACTCGAGCGCGACCGGCGAACCCCTTGTCCTCCGCGATCTGCGCGGCCTCGCCGTTGCAGGCCGAGATCCCCGAAGCGCCGCGCAGTGCGAACCGCTCCAGCCAGCGGAACGGCACGGGGTACCGCTTGCGCAGATTCTGGGCCGTGTAGAGAACGTAGGGCGCCCGGTTTCGTCGCAGCGCCCGCAGCAGCAGCACCTCGGCGGTCGCGAGGGCGAATGGCTCCTCATGCAGGTCGAGCACATCCCAGCGCTCGCCGAGTGCGTGCCAGATCGGGCGAGGGTCGTAGAGGAACAGGGCCGGGTGGCGGCCCCACGTGCGTACCGGATGGGTCTGCGGCTCGTCGCCCTGGTCGAGCGACACCTCCGTCCCGCCGGCGTGCCATCGCGCCGCCGCGAGCAGTTCCACCTCGACGCCGAGACCCCGCAGCGCGCGCTCCCGACCGCGCCACGCGGGCACGGTCGCGCTGTGCGAGATCCGCAGTACGCGCACGGCGCCTCCTCATCGATATGGTTCCCTCATCTTCGCGGGTCGGGACCGGGGAGCGCGAATGCCCTGCACGTACACCTAGGATCGGGGCATGCCCGGTCCGCTCTCCATCGCGCTGCCGCTGGTGCTCGCCGCGGTGCTGATCGCGAGCGCGATCGCGAAGCTGCGGCACCCCGACGACGTCGCGGGGTGGGCGGAGCTGGGCGTCCCGGCGGTGTTCCAACGGGCGTTCCTGGTGCGACTGCACCCCTGGGGCGAGCTCGTGCTGGCTGCGGCGCTCGTGCTGCTCGGCGGCGTGCTCGGCGCGTTCGCCGCGCTCGCGGCGGCGGCGCTGATGGCCGCGTATCTGTGGCTGATCGTCCGCGCCTACCGTCGCGCCGGCGACGCGTCGTGCGCCTGCTTCGGGGAGCGATCGACCGTGACGCTCGCCACCGTCGTGCGCAATGCGTGGCTGCTGCTGATCGCGGCCGCATCCGTCGCCGTCATCTGGTCGAACCCGATCTTCGGCGGTGCCGTCACGGCGCTGGGCGGCGAAGACTGGCTGTGGCTCATCGCGGTCGCCGTGGCCGCCGCGACGGCGATCCTCGTCGTGTGGTCGGATGCCGCCGGCCGCACCGAGACCCCCATCGCGGCGCCCGAGCCGGCGCGCGCGGGGGGCGAGGACGACCTCGAGTACATCCGCATCCGCACGCCCGCGGTGCCGGTGACACTCGCCGACGGCACTGTCGAGAACCTGCGGACACTGGCGTCGCGCAAGCCCATCTTGGTGCTCGCCGTCTCCCCGGTGTGCGGCTCGTGCACGCCGGTGATCGAGAAGGCCTCCGACTGGCGCCCCATCCTCCCCGAGGTCGACATCCGGATGCTGTCGGAGCTTCCCCCGGGAAACCACGCCGCCACCGACCACAGCGAGCCCCAGTCGCTGCACGATGAAGGCGGGTACCTGCGGCAGTCGATCGGCGACTGGGGCACCCCGACCGCTCTGCTTCTGGGCGCGGACGGACTCCTCGCCGGTGGACCGGTCACCGGTTTCACCGCGATCGAGGAGTTCATCGGCGACGTCTACGAGAACCTTCACGGCTCGCGGCCCGTCATGCCCGCCGCGGTCGACTCCGACGTCCGATGATGCCGGCGTTCTCGATCCTGACGGTGTGCCGGGGGAACATCCACCGGTCGCCGCTGGCGGCCTGCCTGCTCGAGACGTGGGCCGGCTGGTATCTGCCGGCTGCGGTGTCGGAGTCGGTGAGTGTGCGCAGCGCCGGGCTCACCGCGCCTGTCGGCGAGCCCATGGGGCGTCGCGTGCAGAAGGTCGTGCGCGCGCTCGGCGCGGACGGCTCGCATCATCGCGCGACCCAGATCACCGAGGACCTGATCGCCTCGTCGGACCTCATCCTCGTCGCGAGCCGGTCCCAGCAGCAGCAGGTGCTCTCGTACGTTCCGGCCGCGCTCCGGCGGACGTTCACGCTCCGGGAGGCCGGACGCATCGCCGCGACGCTGCCGGTGCCGTCGCCCCCGCACGCCCCGTCCGATCTGGTCGCGATGGTGTCGGCCATGGCCGATCATCGCACCGCACCGATGAATCCGGCGGACGACGACGTCCTCGACCCGCAGGGGGAGGGCGACGACGCGTATCAGCAGATGGTGCGCGAAGAAGTGCCCGCCGTGGTCGCTCTCGCGCGCACGCTGCTCCGGATGCCCCGCGGTGATGTCGAGGCGTACCTGGCAGCCGCCGAGGATCCGGCGTCACTGCTGACGGACGGCGAGGCGGACCCGCAGTGACGGACTCCGCGGCACCGCGCGTGCTCCACCTCGATCACACGTCGGCGGCAGGCGGCGCCGAGTACGCGCTGATGCGAATGCTGCGGGGGCCGGTGCCCTGGCGTCCGGCGCTGCTGGTGCCGCCGAGCGGCCGTGGCGGCGTCTACGCCCCGCTCGGCGGGCGGGTGCCGATTCGCACCGGCGGCGTCGCGCAGCCGGCCGGCGTGAGCGGCGGCGGGCTGGGAGCGGTGGCGCGAGCCGCCGTGCGGCTGATGCTGCAGGCCGCCGCGACACGGCTCGACCCGGCGTTCCGCTCCGCCGACGTCGTCGACGCGAACACCGCGCGAGCGGCGGCCTACGGGGCGCTCGCCGCGCGCACGTCCCGCCGCCCGTTCGTGCTCCACCTTCGCGACATGGTCGAGGCCGAGGCTCTGGGCGGTTCGGGGCTGCTCATGATGACGCGCATCGCGCTTCCCCGTGCCGACGGCGTCGTGGCGAACTCGCGCGCGACGCTCGAGTCGGCTCGTCCGTGGCTGCGACCGGATGCCGTGACCGCCGTCATCCCGAGCGCGGCCGGCCTGCATCCGGTCCTGCCCGGTGCCTCGCGCGCCGCGCGCGGGGAGGCGGGTCCGCTGCGCATCGGCATCCTGGCGCGCATCGACCCGTGGAAGGGGCAGGCGCTGCTGCTGGAGGCCTTCGCCCGGGCCTTCGGGGACGGCGATGCCGTGCTCGAGTTCGCCGGCGCGCCCCAGTTCGGCACGGAACCGCACCTGGAGGAGCTGCGGACGCGTGCGGCCGAACTCGGTCTCGGCGACCGTGTGCGATTCCTCGGGCACGTCGACGATCTCGATGCGGTGCTCGCGCGCTGGGACATCGCCGTGCAGTGTTCGACGCGGCCCGAACCTCTGGGGCAGAACGTGCTCCAGTACCTCGCGGCCGGGTGCGCGACGATCGTCGCCGATGAAGGCGGGCCCGCGGAGTGGATCGATGACGGCGTCAATGGGCTCGTGGTCCCTGCGCGCGACGCACCCGCGCTGGCGGCGGCGCTGGAGCGGCTCGCGGGGGACGGGGCGCTGCGCGCCGCGCTCGCCACCGCGGCGCCGTCCACCACCGGCCTGCTCGACGACGACGCGGTGGCAACCGCCCATGGCGCGTTCTACGCTGAGGTCGTGACGTCGCGGACGACGAGGGGGTCCTGATGCGGGCACGTGTGATCTGGGGTGCCGTGGTCGCCGCATCCGTCGCTGCCGTCCTCACCGGCTGCGGCGCGCCCAGCGGGTCGCCCGAGACGCCGACCGCGTCGGAGGAGCCCGACGCCGGGTCCGACGTCGCCGCCGCGTGGCTCGACGACGGTCGCGGGATCGGGGTGGTGACCTACGGCAGTTCGTCGTGCGAGCCGAGCCTCGTCGCCGCCGACCTGCACATCGGCAGTCTGACCGTCGACCTGGCCGACCCCGAAGACGCGGTGTGCACGGCGGACTACGCGCCGCGCGCGACCTACGTTCCGGCGCCGGAGGGCGTCGACCCATCGGCCGACCTGCTCGTGGTCGTCGAGGGGGACTACTCGGGCGAGGTCACGCTCGAGAGCGATGCCCGCCTCAGCGGGATGCCCGGAGACCCGACCGACTACGCCCCGAGCGCCGGATGGGCGGGAAGGGGCATGCTCGTCATCCTCACGTGGGGGTCCTCGGGCTGCCCGCCCGTGGTCGAGAGCGCCGCGGCGACCGGTGAGAGCGAGGTGACGGTCACGTTCGAGACGCCGCCCGACGACCAGGTGTGCACGATGGACATGGCCCCGCGCACGACGATCGCGACGGTCGACGGACCCGAGAACCCGACGGGCGCTACGCTCGTGCTCATCGGCGAGCGATCGGACGTCGTCGAGCTCCCGATCGCCGGGACCCTGGGCAAGGAGGACGGCCGATGACAGCATCCGTGTCCGTCGCCATGCCCGTCTACAACGGCGAGCGGTTCCTGCGGGCCCAGCTCGAGTCGATCGTCGATCAGACCGTCCGCCCCGGCGAGATCGTCATCGCCGATGACGGTTCGACGGACGGGACCGTCGAGCTCGTGCGCGACTTCGCCCGGTCGAGCCCCGTGCCCGTGATCCTGCTCGGGGGCGACCACGTCGGGCTCAACAGGAACCTGGCACGCGCGCTGGAGGGGTGCACGGGCGAGGCGATCGCGCTGTGCGATCAGGACGATCTCTGGGACCCGCGCAAGCTCGAGGCCGCGGCCTCGGCGTTCGAGGACCCCGGAACGGCGATGTGGTTCTCCGACGCGGCGCTCATCGATCAGGAGGGCGAACCCACGGGCCGGCGGCTGTGGTCGATCGGGCGCGTCGACGACGAGACGGTGCGGTCCCTGCAGGGGACAACCCAGGGCGTTCGCCGGCTGATCCACGGCGGCATCTGGGGGTCGACGATGGTCATCCGGCGGAGCCTCCTCGAACTGGTGCTGCCGTTCCCCGCCGAGCTCGACCCGCCCGACCATCTCGTCCTCCACGACGCGTGGATCACGGTGCTGGCGTATGCCCACGGTGACTTCGTCGCCGACCCGCGGCCACTCACCCTCTATCGCACGCATGCCGGGCAGACGACCAGAGCCCTCCGGGACGCCAAGAAGGGGACGGAGCCTCAGGGACGCAGCGCCTCCGCGGCGAAGCAGCTCACGCAGGACGTCGGCCGATCGTCTCTGGTGATCGGTCGCCTGCAGCAGCACGAGTCCGCGTGGGCTCCGCATCGGCGGGACGACGTCCGCGAGCTTGCACGCTGGAACGCCCATCTGAAGGTCCGCAGCAGCCCGCGCGGACCGCGGCGGACCTGGGACGTCCTCGCCCAGGCCGCCTCGGGCAACTACCGTCGCTACGGCCGCGGCATGCGGACGGCCCTCGCCGACGTCGTCGGCGCGCGCGGCAGCGCCGGCTGACGGCGTCCTCGCGCCCCCGGCATCCGATCGCCCGTATGCCCCTGGCGAACACGGGCATTTCGGTCTCGCCCCGTCGTTACCCTTCTTGTAAAGCGCCTGCAGTGGGCTCGTGGCCCCGAGCCGGAGGGAAGACCGATGTTCGAGAGATTCACCGACCGTGCCCGTCGGGTTGTCGTCCTCGCCCAAGAAGAGGCGAAGATGCTCAACCACAACTACATCGGCACCGAGCACATCCTGCTCGGCCTCATCCACGAGGGCGAGGGCGTCGCCGCCAAGGCCCTCGAGTCCCTCGGCATCTCGCTGGACGCCGTCCGCGAGCAGGTGCAGGACATCATCGGCCAGGGTCAGCAGCAGCCGACCGGCCACATCCCCTTCACGCCGCGCGCGAAGAAGGTGCTCGAGCTGTCCCTCCGCGAGGCGCTGCAGCTCGGCCACAACTACATCGGCACCGAGCACATCCTGCTCGGCCTCATCCGCGAGGGCGAGGGCGTCGCCGCCCAGGTGCTCGTCAAGCTCGGCGCCGACCTGAACAAGGTGCGCCAGCAGGTCATCCAGCTGCTCTCGGGCTACCAGGGCAAGGAGCCCGCCGCCGTCTCGGGTGCAGCTCAAGAGGCCCCCTCGGGCGCGCAGGGCGGATCGCAGGTGCTCGACCAGTTCGGCCGCAACCTCACGCAGGCCGCGCGCGACAACAAGCTCGACCCGGTGATCGGGCGCGAGAAGGAGATCGAGCGCGTCATGCAGATCCTGTCGCGCCGCTCCAAGAACAACCCCGTCCTCATCGGCGAGCCCGGCGTCGGCAAGACCGCCGTCGTCGAGGGCCTCGCACAGGCGATCGTGAAGGGCGACGTCCCCGAGACGCTCAAGGACAAGCAGCTCTACTCGCTCGACCTCGGCTCGCTCATCGCCGGATCCCGCTACCGCGGCGACTTCGAGGAGCGCCTGAAGAAGGTCACCAAGGAGATCCGCACGCGCGGCGACATCATCGTCTTCATCGACGAGATCCACACCCTCGTGGGCGCCGGCGCCGCCGAGGGCGCGATCGACGCCGCCTCGATCCTCAAGCCCCTGCTCGCCCGCGGCGAGCTGCAGACGATCGGCGCCACGACGCTCGACGAGTACCGCAAGCACTTCGAGAAGGATGCCGCGCTCGAGCGCCGCTTCCAGCCGATCCAGGTCGCCGAGCCCTCGCTGCCGCACGCGATCAACATCCTGAAGGGTCTGCGCGACCGCTACGAGGCGCACCACAAGGTGCAGATCACCGACGGCGCGATCGTCGCGGCGGCGAACCTCGCCGACCGCTACATCTCGGACCGCTACCTGCCCGACAAGGCCATCGACCTGATCGACGAGGCAGGCGCCCGCCTGCGGCTGTCGATCCTGTCGAGCCCGCCGGAGCTGCGCGAGTTCGACGAGAAGATCGCCAAGGTCCGCGAGGACAAGGAGAAGGCGTCCGAGGACCAGGACTTCGAGAAGGCCGCGTCGCTGCGCGACGAGGAGAAGTCGCTGCTCGCCGAGCGGCTGCGCCTCGAGAAGCAGTGGCGCTCGGGCGACGTCGCTTCGCACGCCGTCGTCGACGAGGGCCTGATCGCCGAGGTGCTCGCCCAGGCGACCGGCATCCCGGTGTTCAAGCTCACCGAAGAGGAGTCCAGCCGCCTGGTCTTCATGGAGAAGGCGCTGCACCAGCGCGTCATCGGCCAGGAAGAGGCGATCTCGGCCCTGTCGAAGACGATCCGCCGCCAGCGCGCGGGTCTGAAGGACCCCAAGCGCCCCTCGGGTTCGTTCATCTTCGCCGGTCCCACCGGCGTCGGAAAGACCGAGCTCGCCAAGGCGCTCGCGGAGTTCCTGTTCGACGACGAGGGCGCGCTCATCTCGCTCGACATGTCGGAGTTCGGTGAGAAGCACACCGTCTCACGTCTGTTCGGCGCCCCTCCCGGGTTCGTCGGATTCGAAGAGGGCGGCCAGCTCACCGAGAAGGTGCGCCGCAAGCCGTTCTCGGTCGTGCTGTTCGACGAGATCGAGAAGGCGCACCCCGACATCTTCAACTCGCTGCTGCAGATCCTCGAAGAGGGTCGTCTGACCGACGGTCAGGGCCGCGTCGTCGACTTCAAGAACACGGTCATCATCATGACCACCAACCTGGGCGCCCGCGACATCGCCGGCGGCCCGGTCGGGTTCCAGGTCGAGGGTGACACCGCGACGTCGTACGACCGGATGAAGGGCAAGGTCAACGAGGAGCTCAAGCGCCACTTCAAGCCCGAGTTCCTCAACCGCGTCGACGACATCATCGTCTTCCCGCAGCTGAACAAGGACGAGCTGATCCAGATCGTCGATCTGTTCACGAAGCGCCTGTCGGAGCGACTGCTCGACCGCGACATGACCATCGAGCTGTCGATGGCCGCCAAGGAGCGCCTCATCGAGATCGGGTTCGACCCGGCCCTCGGCGCCCGCCCCCTGCGCCGCGCGATGCAGCACGAGGTCGAGGACCGGCTCAGCGAGCAGATCCTCCACGGCGAGCTCGACTCGGGCGACCACGTGAAGGTGGACGCCGTCGACGGCGAGTTCACGTTCGAGAGCGGTCCGCGCGGCGAGAAGGTCGCGGTCGGCGTCGTCGGCGGCGGCGAGATCACCGCGAGCCCCGACCTGGTCATCGGCTCGGACTGACCTGATCCACGAACGACGGGGCGGATGCTGCGGCATCCGCCCCGTCGTCGTTCCGGGCGGGACTGCGCAACCGTCGCCGGTCGCAGCGCCGGGTACTCTCGGACCATGCCCGATGGACTCCTCATTACGTTTCCGCTGATCCTCGCCGGCGTCCTCGTCGCAAGCGGAGTCGCGAAGCTGCGCACCCCGGACGAGCTCAGCGAATGGGCGACCCTCGGCGTCCCGGCCGCGTTCCGGCGAGCATGGCTTCTGCGACTGCATCCGTGGGGTGAGCTCGCACTCGGCATCGCCGTCGCGCTGCTCGGCGGCTGGCTCGGCATGCTGGCGTCGCTCGCGGCGCTCGCGCTGATGCTCACCTACACGGTGCTCGTCGCACGTGCCGCCTCGCGTTCGGAGGACGCGTCCTGCGCCTGCTTCGGCGCTCAGAAGCGCATCACCCGGACGACCGTCGTGCGGAACGTCTGGCTCACCCTCCTCGCTCTCGCGTCCACGGCTGTCATCGGGGCGACGCCGCTGCTGGGCGGCGCGGTCGCCATGGGCATCACAGACTGGGCATTCTTGGTCGGCATCGCCACCGCGGCGGTCACGGTGGCGCTGATCATGTGGCCCGACCAGACCGCTCACGAGGCTCCGGCATCCCCCGCGGCGACGCAGCCGGCCGATGACGACATCGATGGCAGCCTCGACTACGTCCGCACGCGCACTCCGGCCGTCCCGGTGACGCTCGCAGACGGAACGACCTCGAACCTCCGGCTGATCGCATCGCACCGGCCGCTGCTGCTGCTCGCCGTGTCCACCACGTGCTCATCGTGCCGGCCGGTGATCGAGAAGGTCGAGGTATACCGCGAGCTCATGCCGGAACTCGACGTGCGGTTCCTGCTGAGCTCTGCGCCCGAGGACAGCGCTCTCGTCGAGCTCGACGAGCCTCAGTCGCTGCACGACCCGCACGGCTACGTCCGCGGCTCGATCGATGACTGGGCGACACCGACCGCGGTGCTGTTCGGCGCAGATGGTCTCCTCGCCGGAGGGCCGGTGACCGGGGCGGAGGAGATCGACGTCTTCTTCGACGACGTCTACGAGAGCCTGCACGGGAAGCGTCCCGCACGGCAGACGACTTATTGACATCTCGCGCAATCGTCGATGATACTCATCGTATCTGTCGCGTCCGACGTGACCCGAGCGCCGGGTGGACAAGGTGTCGGACGACGCTCATCGCATTGCAGCGCACCACGACTCGAGCATCTGGGGAGCCTAGGTCATGACCAGTCCTGACACGAACGAGACCACGAACGAGAAGATCGCCGGCCTCACCCGCCGTAGCGTGGTCAAGGGCGCAGCCTGGGCGGCGCCGGTCGTCGCGTACGCCGCGGTGGTGCCGCAGGCATCGGCGTCACTGCCTCCGTGCGTCGGCTCGGTAAACGCGACGGGAGGCAGCTATCCGGTGAACGTCGGCGTCGCCGGGTGCACGGTCGCCAACACGCACTGGGACTTCCAGTTCAAGATCACCGCGGCGGCCGAGGCGAGCTGCGATTGCGACGCCGTCCTGGTCACCTTCTACGACAATCCGGACCGGTCGCAGCTGTGGCTCAACCAATCCACCGACCAGCCTCAGCGCTACGTGCGGAAGACCCTCGCGCTCGGTGCGACGGGCACGTTCCCCGAAGAGGGCGACAACGTGTACAACGTGTCGAACGACGCCTTCGTCGGAACGATCGTGGCACCGGGGCTGACGCAGGACGCGCTGCACTGTCTCATCAACCCCAGCGGCTCTGGCGCGCCGCCGTCGGGCGGCAGCTGCGACGACACGGACGGCCCGATGGCGACCTACCTGGTGCAGTGCATCCAGGACGGCACGCCTGTCGACTTCCCCGACGGGCAGGGTGAGGGCTCGATCAACATCTGCGTCCCGCAGCTCACCGCGACGATGTGCGACCTGCCGGGTGCGGGGAACTTCCGCATGCACATCACCGTCTCCAACGCGTGCGGACTGCCGACCTCGAACTTCGTGGTGACGAACATCCAGCAGAACAACGACACGAACTTCCCGAACGAGGGGTTCTCGGTCTGGTCGGGCAACCAGGTGGTCGGAGCCGGTGTGGACATCGACTTCAACACCGGATCGGGTCAGGACCAGTTCTGGATCTCCTTCACGCCCGACGGCGGAACGAACATCGTCCGGAATCGGATCGAGTTCAGCGGGTTCCCGGGAACCATCGGGGCCTGCTGAGCGAGAGCGCTCGGGGCACGCGTAGCTCACGGTGCGCGTGTCCGGGAACCGCCGGGCCTAGGCTGGACGGGTGGCACACTTCGGGGTACGCGCGGCGCGGGCGGACGACGTCCAGAGCATCCAGCGGATGCTCGATCCGTACGTGCAGCGGCGGATCCTGCTGGGGAAGGACCTCGTGGTCCTGTACGAGGCCGTGCAGCAGTTCGTCGTCGCCGAGGACGAGCACGGCCGGCTGATCGGATGCGGCGCCCTGCACTGCATGTGGGAGGACCTGGGCGAGATCCGCACGCTCATCGTCGCCGACGAGTGGCTGCGCCACGGTGTCGGGCGTGCCATCGTCGAGGCGCTCGAGACGAACGCCCGCACGCTCGGCCTGACGCGCCTGTTCTGCCTGACCTTCGAGGTCGACTTCTTCACGCGCCGCGGGTTCGCGCCGATCGGCGAGCAGGTGGTCGACCCCGACGTGTATTCGCAGCTCATCCGCAGCCCCGACGAGGGCGTCGCCGAGTTCCTCGACCTGGCGCACGTGAAGCCGAACACCCTCGGCAACACGCGGATGCTGAAGCGCCTCTGACGCTCGGGGCGCTGCGCATCGGGCGCGCCGAACGTGCCGTTGACGCGCCCGCGCGTACCGTGGAGGTATGAGCGGCGAAGCGACGAGGCGCAGACGGCATTCTCCTGCCGTCTACCGGCGCCGTCGCCTCACGGTGCTGATCGTCATCGTGGCGATCGCGGCCGGGATCTGGCTGCTCATCGCCCAGCCGTGGAAGAGCGCGGCGTCGGATGCCGCGGCGGCGCCGGTGCCCGCCGCGGCGGATCAGACCGCGACGGCGCTGCCGGTGCCCTCCAGCTCCACGCCGAGCCCGTCGGCGACGCCGACCGTCGCGGCCACGACCGCGCCCGCGACCCCGTCTCCCGAGTCGACGCCGGTCGCGCAGCCGTGCATCGAGCGGGACCTCACGATCGAGGCTGTCTCCGACAAGGCGTCGTACGCCGCGGACGAGAACCCGCAGTTCTCCATCAGCCTGACCAACGACGGCGACGTCGACTGCACGCTCAACGTCGGCACGACCACGCAGGTGTTCACGGTGACGAGCGGCTCCGACACGTGGTGGCGGTCGACGGACTGCCAGACCGAGCCGAGCGACATGGTCGTGACGCTGGCGGCCGGCCAGACGGTGCAGAGCGCGTCCCCGCTCGAGTGGGATCGCACGCGATCGGCGGTCGGCACGTGCGACAGCGACAGCCGCCCGCGCGCGGCGGGGAACGGCGCGACGTACTGGCTGGACGTCGAGATCGGGGGCTTCCCCGCGATCGAGGCGATCTCGTTCATGCTCTACTGATGAGATTGCTGAGTATCGTCCGATAGCGGGTCCAATCCACCCCGCCGGGCGTATTCTGAGACCAGCTCCCGCCGCGGTGGTCAGGTGCCGTCCCCAGCGGCATCGCTCGTCCCCAGCGAGCGCGTCTTCAACCGCCGGTGAGCATGGGCCCTCTCGTCTCATCCGTCTGATCCTGATGACACGGGAGGGCCTTCTCTTTTCGTGCCGTCGCCGCCCCCGACTACCCTGGAACGATGGCCGGCAAGAAGCGCGCGAAGAAGGAATCGATGGAATTCCGCAACACCCAGCTCGCCGACGCCCTGCAGACCCAGGACATGGCGGCGGTCGCCTTCGCGCTGCGGCACGGGCCCACGGTCGTGCCGCTCATGCGCCCGGGACAGCGCGACAACCCGCTCGACGTCGGCGAGGTGTGGACCTACCGCGACCCGAACACGGGGCAGGTCGCCCTGCTGCTGTTCAGCGACGCCAAGCACAAGCCCGAGACGCTCCCGCCCGGGGTGGCGCTGCAGTCGCCCGAGTGGCTGAAGTCGTTCCTGAGCACCTATGAGGAGCAGATCACGACGGTCTTCTTCGACATCGCCGGGCCGCACCCGCTTCAGGCGGCTCCCGCAGACCTGATCGCCGCGCTCGAGGTCTGAGCCGGCACAGCGCCGCAGACGCGGATCATCGGCGCGCGCCCGCGGGGCGTTCCCGTCAGAACTCGGGGACGTCGCCCGGAGCGGTCGATTCGCGGCCGGGGCGCCGGCGGTGGAGGGCGAGTTCGTCCATCGCGCCCTGCAGCGTGCGTGCCGAGGCGTCGACCACCGTGCGATAGCCGAGCCGCGTGGCTTCGGACCGTCGCTGCGCCGCCTGCGTGACGGGTCGCACCTCACCGGCGAGCGTCAGTTCCCCGATCGCGGCGACGCCCGGCGCGAGCGCGTGGCCCCGGAGCGAATTGGCGACCGCGACGGCGATGGCGAGGTCGGCGGCCGGCTCGACGAGGCGCACGCCGCCCACCGTCGAAACGTAGACGTCGTGCTTGGACAGCGGGAGCTTGAGCCGCTTCTCGACGACCGCGAGCACCATCGCGACGCGTGCGCTGTCGACGCCGCTGACGATGCGGCGCGGGTTTGGCGCCGGGGTCTCGATCGTCAGCGCCTGCACCTCGACGGGGAGGGCACGGCGGCCCTCGAGTGCGATCGTGACGCACGTGCCCGACACCGGGTCGCCGTGGCCGAGGAACAGGGCCGACGGGTCGGGGACCTCGGCGATGCCGTCGCCGGCCATGTCGAAGCATCCGACCTCGTCCGTGGGACCGAAGCGGTTCTTCAGCGCCCGCACGAACCGCAGCGACGTCTGGCGATCGCCCTCGAAATGGCACACGACGTCGACGAGGTGCTCGAGGATGCGGGGACCGGCGATCGTGCCGTCCTTCGTGACATGGCCGACGATGATGGTCGGCAGGTCGCGGTCCTTGGCCACCCGGATGAGCGTCGAGGCGACCTCGCGGACCTGCGAGGGGTGCCCGGCCGCACCCTCGGACAGCGCGGAGGACACGGTCTGGACCGAGTCGACGATCAGCAGATCGGGCTTGACCTCGTCGATGTGTCCGAGGATCGTGGCGAGGTCGGTCTCGCTGGCCAGATACAGCTCGTCGTGGAGGGCGCCGGTGCGCTCGGCGCGCAGGCGCACCTGCGCCGCGGACTCCTCGGCGCTCGCGTACAGCACGCGACGGCCCGACCGCGCGGTCTGCGCCGCGACCTCGAGCAGCAGCGTCGACTTGCCGACCCCCGGCTCGCCCGACAGCAGGATCGCGGCCCCGGGGACGAGCCCGCCGCCCAGCACCCGGTCGAACTCGGCGACGCCGGTGTTCCGCCGCGGCACCTCGGTCGTGTCGATGCGCGTGATCGGGCGTGCCGCCCGCGCCGCGCTGGGGGCGACCGCCGACACGGACTTGACGATGCCGGTCTGCTCGGCCGCCTCGACGACGGTGCCCCATTGCTGGCACTCGCCGCACCGCCCGACCCACCGGACGGTGGTCCACCCGCACTCCGTGCAGCGGAACGGCGCAGAGGTGGCGGAGCGCTTCGAGGGCATGCTCTCAGCGTAGGCGCGGCATCCGACACCGCCGCGGCGGCCCGCCGCCGACGTCAGCGCAGCGAGCCGGCGACCTCGCGCAGCGCGTCGGCCGACCGGCGCAGCAGCCCCATCTCGCTCGGCGAGAACGTCGTCTCGTAGATCGGGTGCGCGCCCTTCGCGTTGACGATCGAGGGCACCGACAAGGCGACGTTGCTGATGCCGTGGAAGTCGTGCAGCACCGGCGAGACCGGCAGCACCGCGTTCTGGTCGCCGAGGATCGCCTCGACGATGCGCGCGCTCGACAGGCCGATCGCGTAGTTGGTCGCACCCTTGCCCTGGATGACCTTGTAGGCGGCGTCGCGCACGTCGATCGCGATCTGGTCGAGCTCCTCCACCGTCATCTTGTCGCCGGCGGGCGTGACCCAGTCGAGGATCGGCACCGTGCCGATGGTGGCGTGCGACCACAGCGGGAATTCGGTGTCGCCGTGCTCGCCGACGATGTATGCGTGCACGCTCGACGGCGAGACCCCGGCGCGCTGCCCGAGCTTCCAGCGCAGGCGCGACGTGTCGAGCACGGTCCCCGACGCGAACAGGCGCTCGGGCGGCAGGCCGGTGGCCTCCTGCGAGAGCACCGTCAGCACGTCGCACGGGTTCGTGACGATGACGTAGATGGCGTCGGGGGCGACCTCGAGCAGCTGCGGCATCATCTTCTTCATGATCCCGGCGTTGACGCCCGCGAGCTCGATGCGCGTCTGGCCGGGGTTCTGCTTGGCGCCGGCGGTGATGACCACCACGTGGGACCCCTCGACGCACGAGATGTCGGCGCCGCCGATGATGTCGCTCGAGCCGGTGAACTGCGTGCCGTGGGCGAGGTCGAGAACCTCGGCCTCGGCCTTCGACGCGTTGATGTCGTAGAGGGCGACATGGCGTGCCGACCCTCGGATGAGGGAGGCGTACGCGACGCTCGCGCCGACGCTGCCGGCGCCGACGACGGTGAGCTTGGAGTTCTCGATGACAGCCATGCGCTCAGTCTTGCAGGGTGCGATGCCCCGGTGCCAGATGGACGATGCGGGGACCGGGTCAGCTCTCTTCGGCGACGGGCTCGCGGGCGGGATTGCGGATGCCGAGGAAGGCGACGATGCCGCCCACGAGCAGCAGGGCCGCCATCACGATGGCGGCACGGTGCAGTCCGTCGAGGTCGAGCGCCCCGCCGGTGATCGTGGCCAGCAGCGCGATGCCGAGCAGACCTCCGACGCGCGAGATGGCATTGTTCGTCGCCGAGGCGATGCCGGCGCGCTCGGGCTCGATCGCGCCCAGGATCGTCGCGGTCAGCGGCGACACGGTCAGGCCCAGCCCGGTGCCGAAGACGGTCAGCGCCGGCAGCACCTGCCACCAGTAGTTGAAATCCGCCGACACGAGCAGCAGCATCGCGGTGCCGATCGCCATCACGACCGGACCGAGGGTCATGAACAGCCGCGGTCCGTACCGGCCGGCCCAGGTCCCGGCGAAGGGGCTGAGCACCGTCAGCATGATGATCCACGGCAGGATGCCCACGCCGGCGAACGTCGCCGAGAAGTCGGCCTGCTGCTGGAGGTAGATGATGATGACGAGGTCGACGAGGTAGATGCCGGCGTAGATGAAGACCGTCGCGACGTTTCCGGTCCAGAAGTTGCGCACCCGGAAGAGGCCGAGCGGCAGGATCGGGGCTGTCGTGACGGCCTGCCGCCAGAGGAAGGCGCCGAACAGCAGGATGCCGCCGATGAGCGTGATCCAGATGACGGGTGTCCAGCCCAGCTGCGGCTGCTCGATGAGCGCGTACACCGTGCCGCCGAGGCCCAGCGTGCACAGCACGGCGCCGAGCCAGTCGATGCGCGCATCCGGCCTGCGCACGTCGTGCTGCTCGAGGCGCGTGGTCAGCCACAGCGTCACCCCGATCGGCACGATGTTGATCACGAACACCCACCGCCACGAAACGAGGTCGACGAAGAGTCCGCCGAGGATCGGCCCGATGATGAAGGCGACGGTGGTCCACGCGGTCCAGATCCCGATGGCGCGTCCCTGCAGCGCCCCTCGCATCGCCGATGTGATGAGTGCGAGGGAGCTCGGGACGAGCAGGGCCCCCGACGCCCCCTGCAGTGCGCGGGCGCCGAACAGCACGATCGCGTCCGGCGAGAGGGCGATCACGATCGACGTGATGCCGAATCCGATGAGTCCGACGCGCAGGATCAGGATGCGTCCGAACGCGTCGCTCACCGAACCGGCGAGAAGGATGAGCGCGGCCAGGGTGATGTAGTACGCGTCGACGACCCACTGCTGCGTCGCGATCCCGCCGCCGAACTCGTCGCGGATCGCAGGAAGCGCGACGTTGACGACCGTGCCGTCGAGGAACGCGATGAACGACGCGATGATCGCGATGACGAGCACGAGGCGCTGCTGCGCCGTCATCGTCTCAGCCATGGCGCCAAACTACTCCCGCGCGGTGGCGCGCGGCAGGGGACGAGCGGATGCCGTCCCCAGAGGTCTCAGTGCCCCGGGCCGTGCCGGTGTTCGGCGCCGTAGACGGCGGCCTGCGTGCGGCGCTCCATGCCGAGCTTCGCGAGCAGCCCCGACACGTAGTTCTTGACGGTCTTCTCGGCCAGTCCCAGGCGCTCGCCGATCTCGCGGTTGGTCATTCCCTCGGCGATGAGGTCGAGCACCTGGCGCTCGCGGTACGACAGCTCGGCCTCGGTGTCGTCGATGCGATCGCCGGGCGCCGGCGTCGCCGGCTTCGCGAGCGACTGCGCCGCGGCCCGCAGCGACTTCGACGACTGCACCGTGCGGCCGTCGGCGGCGGCGCGGATCGCGTCGACGAGGGCACCCGAGCGCACGTCCTTCAGCACGTACCCGCTCGCGCCGGCCAGGGCCGCCGACCGCAGCGCCGCGTCGTCGTCGTACGCGGTGAGGATGAGGCAGCGGATGTGGGGATGCTGCGAGCGGATGTCGCGGCACAGGTCGATGCCGTCGCCGTCGGGAAGACGCACGTCGAGCACGGCGACGTCGGGGGCGATCGCCTCGATGCGGCGCAGCGCCTCGCTGACGGATCCGGCTTCGCCGGCGACTTCGAGGCCGGGCGAGGCGTCGATCAGCTGGGCGATGCCTCGGCGGACGATCTCGTGATCGTCGACCAGGAACACGCGGGTCATGGGGTGTCCTCCTCGTCGGGGAGCGGAACGGTCCAGGTGACGGTGGTGCCGGCATCCGCCGTCGATTCGATCAGGCACTCGCCGCCGCGCAGCCGCGCGCGCTCGGCGAGGTTCGCAAGGCCCCGTCGGCCGGCGTCCGCGGGGATGCCGCGTCCGTCGTCGCGGACGGTGAGCGTCACCCGTTCGTCGGCGACGGCGAGCGAGGCGTCGACGACGCGGGCATCGGCGTGCTTGACGATGTTCGCCAGGCACTCCCGCAGCACGGCGGCGAGGTCGTCGGCGAGGTCGGCGGTCACGAGGCTGTCGATCGGCCCGCTGAACCGCAGGCGCGGTGCCGAGGGGAGCGACGCGAGGGTCTCGGAGGTGACCGACAGCAGGCGGTCGCGCGTGCCGCGCGACGAGCCGGGCGAGTGGCTGAGCGCGTAGATGATCGTGCGGATCTCTTTGATCGCGTCGTCGAGCGCGTCGACCTGCTCCGTGAGGGCGGCGGCCGCCGGTTCGGCGGAGGTCATGGCGACCGCCTGGAGCGCCAGTCCGGCGCCGAACAGCCGCTGGATGACGTGGTCGTGCAGGTCGCGGGCGATGCGCGTGCGGTCCTGCGTGCGCTCGGCGCGACGCCGCTCCTCACGGGCGCGCACGACCTCGATGGCGACGCCCGCCTGGCCGGCGAACACGAACGCCATCTCGAGTTCGGCGTCCGAGAAGGGCGGGCACCCGGGTTCGCGCGAGATCGTGAGCACACCCAGGGGCTCGTCGCCGGCGAGGAGCGGCACCGCCACCGACGGGCCGACCGGGGGCTGCTCGGCGAAGAGCGCGCCGGCCGGCTGCTCGGGGGTGCTGACGGCCCGCCCGCTCGAGAGGGCGCGGTCGGCCGGTGTGCCGGCCCGGGCGAAGATGCGGCCGCGCAGGCGCACGGCATCCGCCCCTTGCGACGCGATGATCTTCATCTCGGCGTCGCCGCACGGGATCGACACGGCGGCGACGTCGGCTGCCACCACCGGCACGACGCGCTCGACGATCACGTCCAGCGCGTCGTCGCTGTCGACGTCCAGCAGCGCGCCCATGACGTCGGCGATCGCCTCGCTCCACTGCTGCCGGGCGCGGGCCTCTTCGTACAGGCGAGCGTTCTCGATCGCGACGCCGGCGGTCGCGGCGAGAGACACCATCAGGGCTTCGTCGTCGGCCGTGAAGGCGCCGGCGCGGGCATCGGCCAGGTAGAGGTCGCCGTACACCGAGTCGCGCACGCGGATCGGCACGCCGAGGAACGACTCCATCGGCGGATGATGCGCGGGGAACCCGGACGAGCGCGGGTCCTCGGAGAGGTGGGGGAGGCGCACCGGGCGGTCTGCGGCGATCACGGCGCCGAGGATGCCGCGGCCGCGAGGCAGGTCGCCGATGCGCTCCGCCGTGGCGGGGTCGATGCCCCGGTGGATGAACCGCTCGAGCCGGCCGTCCGGGCCGAGCACGCCGAGGGCGCCGTAGTGGGCGTCGACGAGGGACATCGCCGCTTCGACGATGCGCCCGAGCACCTCTTCGAGGTCGAGGTGCTCGACGACGGCCGTGCTCGCGCGCAGCAGGTCGTCGATGCGCCGATGCGGCAGGGTCTCGCCCGCGGTGTCCATGGGAACGCCTCTTCCGTCTGCCGCGATTCTAGCCAGCAGACGGGAACGGCCGGATGCCGCGCGCTGGTGCGCGGCATCCGGTCAGTCGTTGGGCACGATGGCGACCGGGCAGCCGATCTGGCCGAGGATGTCCTGCGCGACCGAGCCGAAGAAGCCACCGGCCATCACGCCGCGGCGGTGCGTTCCGATCACGGCGATGGAGGCGTCTGTCGACCGGTGCAGCAGCGCCGCCGGCGGGTTGTCGTTGACGAGGGCCTCTTCGATCGTGACCGTCGGGTAGGCCTCCTGCACGCGGTGCATCGCCTCGCGGAGGATCCGGCGGTGGTTCTCCTTCACCTGGAGCGGCGAGGCGAGCAGGGCGCTGGAGCCTTCGAGCCGGGGCACCGGCATCGACCACGCGTGCACCATCCGCAGCGTGGTGTGAGTCGACTGCGCTTCGGCGGCGGCGAACATGAGCGCCTCGTCCGAGGACGGATCGTCGTCGACGCCGACGACGACCGGTCCGTCGACGAGCGACCACCCCTCGGGGATGAGGGCGACCGGTCCGTGTGCGCGGGCGCTCAGGCGCTGCGGCATCCAGCCCTTCAGCGCGTTGCGCAGCGGGCGCTGCTGGTGCAGGCCGATGACGAGCAGGTCGGAGGTGCGGGCATCCTTCAGCAGGGCGTTCGGCATCGTGCCGTCGATGCGGTGCGACTCCACGTGCACGCCCGGTGCCAGGTCGAGCAGCAGGCGCTCGGCCCGCGCCAGCTCGCGCTCGGTGTTCTCGTAGTTCGAGGTGACCATGTTCGTCACGGTGATGAGGTCGACGCGTGCGTTCTCTCGGGCCGCCCGCACCGCGACCCAGTCGAGCGCCGTGCGGGCGCCGGGGCTGCCGTCGTAGCCGAGGGCGATGTGGGTCATGGCTCCTCCTCCTGGGTCCTGGGGGTGTGATTCGACGGTACGGATGCCGCGTGCGCGCGCGGGAGAGTCGAAGGTCCCGCACTCGCGGATGCCGCGGGTCGCGGCATCCGCTCGGGACCTTGTGCTCTAGCGCCGGGGCTTCGATCGGCGTGGAATCGAGACAGTGAGAAAGGACTCACCATGAGCAGCAAGCGCTTCGCAGGCCGCACGGTCATCGTCACCGGCGGAGGCTCGGGGATCGGGAAGGCCACGGTCGAGCGGATCGTCGCCGAAGGCGGCCGCGTCGTCGCGGTCGATATCTCGCAGGAGCGGCTTGACGAGCTCGCCGCAGAGCTAGGCGGCGCTGTCGTGACGGTCACGGGGGACCTCACCGACAGCGCCGTCGTCACCGCCACGGTCGACGCCGCGGGCGACACGATCGACGGGCTGGCGAACGTCGCCGGCATCATGGACGGCTTCGTGCCGACCGCCGAGCTCCAGGACGACATGTGGGAGCGGGTCATGGCTGTGAACCTCACGGCGATGATGAAGCTCACCCGGGCCGTGCTCGCGCCCATGCTCGCCGCCGGCTCCGGGTCGATCGTGAACGTGAGCTCCGAGGCGGGGCATCGGGCGTCGGCAGCCGGCACGGCGTACACGACGTCGAAGCATGCGGTGAACGGATTCACCAAGAGCACGGCGTTCTTCTACACGCCGAAGGGGATCCGGTGCAACGCGGTCTCACCGGGCGGCGTCGCGACGAACGTCGACTCGACGCCGCAGACGGCGTACGGCATGGAGCGGCTCGGACCCTTCTTCCAGACGAACCTTCCGCGAACGGCGCAACCCGAGGAACTCGCCGCGGTGATCGCGTTCCTGTTGAGCGACGACGCCTCTGACGTGTCCGGAGCGATCATTCCCGTGGACGGCGGGTGGGCGGCGGTGTGACATGAACGTGGCGGCTGCCGGTCCTGCCCGGGAGATGCACGAACTCCCCGCGCACAGCAGTCAGCCGTTGCGCGAGGATCAGTGCTGGGCGCTGCTGGGGAACCGGCCGATCGGCCGGCTCGCGGTGATCGGAGCCGATGGCGGTCCGGACATCTTCCCGGTCAACACACTCGTCCACGACGGGAAGATCTACTTCCGGTCGGGCGGCGGCGCGAAGATGCGCGAAGTGGCCGCCGACGATCGTGTCGCGTTCGAGATGGACGGCGCAGAGCCTCCGTGGCGCTGGAGCGTCGTCATCCGCGGCACCGCTCGCCGGCTCGACAGGGACGACGAGATCGAGGCATCCGGGGTCCTCGGTCTCGCCACCCTGTCGCCGTCGCCGAAGAACGACTTCTGCGTCGTGACGCCGGTCCAGGTGTCGGGGCGCCGGTTCCGCACCGACTTCCCCGAGCCGGCCGAGCGCTCCGAGGTCTACGGCCGCGGCAGCGACTTGTAGCGGCGCATCCGCCCCGATTTCGCGCTCAGCACCGTCTGTCGTAAACTGGACGACGGTGACGTGTCCGAGCGGCCGAAGGTGCAACTCTCGAAAAGTTGTGTAGGGTAACCCCCTACCGTGGGTTCAAATCCCACCGTCACCGCCAGAAAAACCCCCGTTTATCGGGGGTTTTTCCATTTCCAGAAGCGCTCGTGGCAACAGTGGTGGCCGGATTGGTCCGAAGCGGTTGTCCTTCGTCGTGAGTCTTCGCTGAAGACTGAGGTTCCATGAGTGATCGATCACGTGCCCAGGACTCGACGGGCGTGGAAGGCCCTACGCCGTCGATGGGTATGACGGGTTATACTGCTGGCATGAAGACGGCGATCTCCATCCCGGACGGTGACTTCGAGCGGTTCGAGCGGATCGCTGCGCGCCATGGGATGAACCGGTCCGAGTTCTACCGGCTCGCCGGGCGCCGTCTCGCGGATGAGCTCGAGGGTGAGGCTGAGCTGACGGCGATGGCGAACGCGGTCATCGCCCGTGTCGGGCAGCCCTCCGAGGACAGTCCGTTCCTCGCTGAGTCCGAGCGGACGGTGCTCGAGGGCTCGGAGTGGTGATCGCCCACGGCGACGTCGTCTGGGTCGACTTCGGCGTGCCCCGTGGCTCGGAGCCGGCCAAGCGTCGGCCCTCGGTGGTCATGCAGGAGGACTGGCTGCTGGCCTCCGACATCGCGACCGTCCTCGTCGTCCCGCTGACCTCGAACGTCGGGCTTGAGGCGTTTCCCGGGAACGTCCTCGTCCCGGTCGACGCGTCCGGGCTCGAGAAGGACTCCGTCGCGATCGTCTCGCAGGTCGGGGCCGTCAGTCGCGAGTTCCTCGACCCCTATCCGGTCGGGCATCTCCCGGGCTACCTTGTCACCAGGATCGCCGACGGCATCCGCCTCGTGATGGGCATCTGAACCACGCCGAAGCGTGAACAGACGTGTGACCAGGTTTCAAATCCCGCCGCCACCGCCAGAGAGAATCCTGATTATCAGGGTTGTCTATATTCTCAGAGGCGCTCGTGACAACAGTGGTGGCAACATTCGCGCGGAGTGGGGCACCCTCGGCAGTCCCGGTTGGCGACGGGTTGCGTCCCCGTCAGCTGCGAGCTGGGATGACGGCAGACGAGCCCGACCTCAGGCCCCACCGTGGTGGTAATCCTGGACCTGAACCCGAGATCATCGGTGATGGGCTGAACCGTCTGCGCACAGTGGGCGGAGACGCCACGTCGCAGGAGCCCGATGCCGCCGGTCGTTCGTGAGGAGAAATATGACTGCGACCTATGTCTATGACGCTGTCCGTACGCCGTTCGGTCGTGCCGGTGGTGCGCTGTCGGGGACACGTCCGGATGATCTTGCGGCGCTGGTGATGCGGGCGAGTGTGGAGCGTGCCGGGGTCGATCCCGCGCGCATCGACGACGTGATCTTCGGCGGGGCGATCCAGGCGGGTGAAGACAATCGAAATGTGGCGCGGTTCGGGGCGCTGCTGGCCGGCTTCCCGACGTCGGTCACCGGCGTGACGGTGAACCGACTGTGCGCGTCGTCTGTCGAAGCAGTGGTCCAGGGGTCTCGGGCGATCGAGACGGGGGATGCCGACATCGTCCTCGCGGGTGGGGCGGAGTCGATGAGCCGTGCCCCGTTCGTGGTGGAGAAGTCGCCGAAGCCGTGGCCGGCGGTAGGGAACCAGACGATGTGGAGCACGTCGATCGGCTGGCGGATGACGAACCGGGCCCTGCCGAAGCACTGGACGATCTCCAACGGCGAGTCGGCGGAGAAGATCGCGCGAGAGTGGGGGATCGACCGTGACGCGCAGGACGCGTTCGCGGTCCGGTCGCACCGCCTCGCAGCCGAGGCGTGGGCCGGTGGCGTCTACGACGAAGAGGTCGTGCAGGTGCCCGGTGCCGAGCTGTCGCGGGACGAAGGCATCCGCGACGACACGTCCGTGGAGAAGCTCGCCGGTCTGAGGGCGCTGTTCGCGGCGGATGGGAACGGGTCGGTGACGGCGGGGAACTCCTCGCCGATCAACGACGGCGCGACGGCGATCCTGCTGGGTGGTGAGGGCGTGATCGATACCGAGCCGTTGGCGCGGATCGCCGGCCGCGGTGCGCACGGTGTCGATCCGGACTACTTCCCGATCGCCCCGATCGAGGCGGCGAACAAGGCGCTGGCACGCGCCGGGCGGACATGGGCGGATGTCGATGTGGTCGAGTTGAACGAGGCGTTCGCGTCGCAGAGCATCGCCTGCATCCAGGGGTGGCCCGACCTCGACCCGGACAAGATCAACATCCACGGCGGAGCGCTCGCGATCGGGCATCCGCTGGGCGCCTCGGGCGGCCGCATCATCGGCCATGCGGCGCACGAGTTGAAGCGTCGCGGCGGCGGCGTGGCGGTCGCGGCGATCTGCATCGGCGTCGGACAGGGACTCGCCGTCGTGCTGGAACGGTAGAGCCGAACCAGTACGGAAGTCTCGGGATCGCCGACAGGGGTGCGAGGCTCATGTCCGCTGGGTGTGGCTCGACGCGTGATCGCGAGCGGAAGTCAAGCCCCCGCGCGATATTGCCCTCGTGGGGTCGGCGCTTGAGAGGATCGATGCCATGTCAAACGCCTCGGCTACACACACGAACTCCTCTGCCTGGATCGCCTTCTGGTTCGGCCTCGCGGGGCTCATCCTCATGCCCATACCGCTGTTCATCGGGCTGATCCTGGGCGGGGGGCTGTCGATCGTCGCGGCGGTGTTCGCGGTCATCGCCCTGCTCAAGGGTCTCGCCCGCAGCGGCAAGGGCATCGCGCCCGTCGTGTTCGCCGCGATCTTCATCCTGCTCACCTGGGGAGGCATCTCATTGGGCGGCGGAATCGTCTGGTGACCGCCTCCGGAGAGATGTCCCCGCACGCGCGGGCGACGGCGTGACCGGCGCATAGGCTGGCCGGATGCCGATGCCCCGCAGAACCCGACACCGACGAACGCTGCTCGCACTGGCGGTCTCGACGGCCGTGGCGCTGGCCTCGGCCGGGTGTGCAGCGGACGCGGGGGCGGGTGCGGATCCGAGCGTGATCCCCGACGACATCGCATCGCGCCTGGACGCGCTCGACGAGGCGGTGGCCGGCTGGCGGACCGCCGATGACGTGGCCATGGCGTGGAAGCACGCCGAGGCCGCTCGCAACCTCATCGTCGGGCCGGACGGGCCCTTCTACGGCGACGCGGACGGCGACGGAACGGTCGAAGGTGCGAGCGAAGCCGGCCTGCTGCCCGGGCTCGGCGGCGAAGCCGGTCGCGCCCAGCCGCCGGCGAACGCGTGCGTCGAACGCGACGTCCTCGGGGGCGACTGGGACGACCCGCAGGATCGCTGGGACGAGTTCTCGGCCACCCTCGCGGAGTGGGCGCCCGGCAACAACACGATGCCGCAGCTGGCCAGCCATCCGCAGCGCGTCGTCGGGTGGGCCACGCTGACGCTCGACGCGGAATCGCTGGATGCCGCCCGCGAGTACGCCGGTCACGCGCAGCTGCACGTGGATATCACGCGATCGGCATATATCTCCTGCGCAGACTGAACCGCTACCCGTCGGCGGCGACCGCCTGCAGGATGTCCATGCGCGACGCGCGCCACGCGGGCCAGATCGCCGCGATGATGCCGGCGGCCATCGCGAGCGCGGTGTAGAGCACCAGCCAGGCCCACGGCACCGCGGGCGTCGAGAACCCGAGATCCTGCAGTGTCACCACGAGCGCGGCGCCCAGACCGACGCCGAGCACCATGCCCGCGATCGCCCCGAACACCGCCATGATGACCGACTCGAGCGTCACCATGCGCCACACCTCGCGACGGCGCAGTCCGACGGCCCGCAGCAGGCCGATCTCGCGCGTGCGCTCGGTGACCGACAGCAGCAGCGTGTTGGCCACGCCGAGCACGGCGATCACGAGAGCCGCCGACAGAAGAGCCGTGATGATGCCGAGGATCAGGTCGATCACCGAGGAGATGAGGCTCGCGAACACCTCGGGCGGGAATGCGACGAGCGACGGATAGTCGGCCAGCACGTCGTTGCCCATATCGTCGATCACGGCGTCCCGAGCCTCGTCGGTGTCGATGTCGTCGGTGAAGACGATCGCGAGCTGGACGGGTTCGAGGTCGTCGGCGAGGAGGGTGCTCGTCTCCCAGTCGACGTAGAAGCCGGCGTCGCCGCCCGTGAGGTACTCGCCGGTCACGGCCAGCGTCACCGTGGCGGTGTCGGTCGTGACGGTCACGTCGTCGCCGACCTCGACGCCCAGATCGCTGATCTCGGGCCCGATGAACACGCCGTCGGCGAGTTCGCGCAGGTCGGGTTCCGAGGTGAAGCCCCCGACCCGGACCGCGGCCTCGGGGTCGACGACGCTGTAGGCGTACTCGTCGCCGTCGTACTCGAGCATCCCCGAGCCGACTTCCGAGACCAGGGCGACCTCGGGCAGGTCCTCGACCGCGGCGATCGCGTCCTCGGGCACGGTGTCCTGCGTGCTGAAGACGAACACGTCCGCGTTCGTGCTTCCCAGCTCCTCGTCGATGACCGTCTTGAGCGACTCGGCGAAGGTCGCGACGAGCGCGAGCAGCATGACCCCGATCATGAGCGCGGCCGCGGTGTTGGCGCTGCGGCGCGGCTCCTGCCGGATGTTGTTCGCGGCCAGCTTGCCGTCGACGCCGAACAGCCGCGTGAGGAGACCGCGCAGCGCGTACGCGAGCGGCACGAGAACCTGCGCTGCGAGCAGGGTCACGCCGAGCACGACGAGGCCGCCCCCGATGCCCACCAGGAGGTACGGCTGCTCCCACCCGGTCGTCAGGCCCAGGACGACGCCGACGAGTCCGAGGGCGACGACCAGGCCACCCGCGACGTTGCGCACCGTGAGCGGCTTGCGCGCCTGCGTCCCCGCTTCGCGCAGCGCTTCCATCGGCGACACCCGCGCGGCGGTCAGGGCAGGCGCCAGGGCCGACAGTGCGGTGACGGTGACCCCCAGCGCGTAGCTCCACACGACGGCCTGCCATGGCACTACGAGAGGTCCGAAGACATCCGTGCCGAGCATCGTGATGATCGACGTGACGATCCAGGCGAGACCCCAGCCGAGCAGGATCCCGAGCGTCGAGGCGACGACGGCGACGAGGATCGCCTCGAGCAGGATCATGCGCAGCACCTGCCGGCCGCTCATGCCGATCGCCCGCAGCAGGCCGAACTCCCGCGTGCGCTGCGTGACCACGATGCGGAACGTGTTGAGGATGATGTACGACCCGACGAACAGCGCGATGATCGCGAACACGATCGTCACGATGTCGACGTAGACGAGCGCGTCATTGAGCGTGGCGCCCTCTTCGGCGGCCTTCGCCTCGCCGGTGATCGCGCGCGTGTCCGCGGGGAGCAGCGCGCCGATGTCGTCGGCGAGCGCATCCAGGTCGACGCCCGGCTCGCCCACGACGCCGATCGTCTGGAACATGTCGGTGTCCGTGAGCCGCTGAGCGGACTCCAGGCTCACGTACGCGAGCGTCGCGCCCTGCAGGTTGTTCTCGTCGCCGAACCGCACGGTGCCGACGATCTCGAACTCCTCGGTCGCCGTCGACGTGGAGACCGCGATCATGTCGCCGAGTTCGTAGCCGAGGTTCTCGATCGCGTCGATGTCGAGCACGATCTCGTCGTCGTCCGTCGGCGCCTCGCCGTCGACGAGCGTCGCGCGGTCGATCTCGGGGTCGCCGTACCAGCTGAAGATCTGGGTCGGCGGGCCGCCGAGCAGCGCGGAGGGATCCGCGCGGTCCTGGTCCTTCTCGAGCAGACCGCTCGCGGGCACCTGCAAGCCTCCGGCGGCGAGTTGGACGCCTTCGACGGCGGCGACGGTGGCGACATCGTCGGCGGTGAAGATCGGCTCGGGCGCCGCGAAGTTCGTCTCGGACCCGGATGCCGCATCATCGGCGGCATCCGGGTCGGCTTCGACGACGATGTCGGCGCCGCCGTAGATCTCGCCGAACAGGGTTCCGAAGCCGCTCGACAGCGACGACGTCAGCGTCTGCGTCGCCGCGACGAGCATGACGCCCAGCGCCACCGAGATGGCCGTCAGGACCAGTCGCTGCGGGTTGTGCCTGATCGACCGGGAGGCGAGGCGGAACACCTCAGTGCCCCATGAGCTTCATGCGGTCGAAGACGCGCTCGGCCGTCGGCTCGAGCATCTCGTCGACGATGGCGCCGTCCTCGAGGAACACGATCCGGTCCGAGTACGACGCCGCCACCGGATCATGGGTGACCATCACGATCGTCTGCCCGAAGTCGCGCACGGCGTGGCGCAGGAACGACAGCAGCTCGGCGCCCGAGCGCGAGTCGAGGTTTCCGCTGGGTTCGTCGGCGAAGACGATCTCGGGGCGGGCGACCAGGGCGCGCGCGACGGCGACGCGCTGCTGCTGGCCACCCGAGAGCTCGGCCGGCAGGTGCGTCAGACGGTCGCCCAGGCCGAGGATGCCGATCACCTCGTCGAACCACGCCGAGTCGACCTTCCGTCCCGCGATGTCCAGCGGCAGCGTGATGTTCTCGCGTGCCGTGAGCGACGGGATGAGATTGAACGCCTGGAACACGAATCCGATGCGGTCGCGGCGGATGTCGGTGATCGCGGCCTCGCTGAGCCCGGTGATCGTCTGCTCGGCGATCGTCGACGTCCCCGACGTCAGCCGGTCGAGCCCGGCGAGCGTGTGCAGCAGCGTCGACTTGCCCGATCCGGACGGGCCCATGATCGCGGTGAACTCTCCGCGCCGGATGTCGACGTCGATGCCGTCGAGCGCGCGGACCGTTGCGTGACCCTTGCCGTAGATCTTGACGCCGCCGCGCATCGTGGCGGCGAGCTCGGTCTGCGCGGCGGTGTCGAGCGTCATGCGGACGCCTCGGTGAGGGCGCGCACGGCGTCCACGAGCGCGTGCTCGTCGTGGATCGCGCTGGCTCGCGGGTAGCTGGTGGTCAGGAAGTGCTGGGCGTACGGGAAGCACGCGGCCTCGAAGGGCTCGTCGGCCCGGAATGCGGCCCCGAACGTGTTGCGAGCCACCTCGACCGCCTCCAGCGGCACGTGCAGAGCCCGGGCCATCTCGCCGGGATCGAAGATGAGCCCGAACGGCTCCGACCCCTCATGCATCAGCCGCCCGCCGTAGTCCACGCTGAGGTTCCCCTCGATCCACAGCCGCTGGTCGAGCGCGCGAGTGGCGCCCGCGGGGAGCGAGGCCGTGACCTCGAGCCGGTTGGGACGGTGGTCGCTGCGGACGTCGACGATGACCTCCCCGGTGTGCGACGTCGTGATGACCGCGCGGTCCGCCGTCGCTCCGGAGAACCCTTCACCCGGGTCGTAGTTGATCGTGTTGGACTCGTAGTCGCAGATGACCCACGTCATCATCCCGGTCCGCGTGTTCTCGGCGATCAGGTACAGCTCCACGCGCGCCCCCCAGAAGACCGAGGCGTGGACGTTGAAGGCCCCGAGGATCGCGCAGAGGCGGGGCGTCTCGCCGGCGAACATGGCGGCCGGGACCAGCCGGTAGCCCGGCGGAAGCAGCCGCGCCGCGGCATCCGGATCCACCACCTCGTAGGCCAGGAAGAAGGCGTACGGCTCGACCACGAACCCCATGTACTCCTCGCCGCGGGCGCCGGCGTGCGAGACGATCCACTCCTGCAGCCGCATCGGCATCCGGGCCAGCATCTCGGCGCGGCCGTAGAGACCCGCGACGTCCTTGGGCGAGACCTTCGCCTCGGTGTGCGCGATGAATCTGCGCAGTGCGGATGCGTCGATTCCGGGTCCCATGCCGACAGCGTAGACGGGCTGCGGAGGCGTGGGGCCCGCCGCGACCCAGGTCGATCGGGCGGCGGGCGGCCCGACATCTTCGCCTTCGCCGGAAGCGCCGCTGTCCACAGGCGGCTCAGCGCCCCGGGCGGACCTGGCAGGCTTGACACTGGCGTCCGTGCATCCGCTGGACGCCGCGCACCACGAGGGAGTCGTCCATGGAAGTCGCCGGGTTCTTCGGCATCCTGCTCATCATCGGCATCGCCGTCGCCGCGGCGGTCATCATCGGGCTGATCGTGCTGCTGGCCGCGCGCAGCTGGATCAAGGTCGCGCGGGCCGACGAGGCTCTCGTCATCTCGGGCCGCAAGCAGAAGGTCCAGCGCACCGTCCTCGAAGCCGACGGCTCGAGCCGCTCCGAGCTGACGGAGTCGCCGGTCACGGTCATCGTCAACGGCAAGTCGCTGGTGAACCCGATCACGCAGCGTCACGAGATCATCTCGCTGCGCTCGCGGCAGGTCTCGCTGAACGCCGAGGCGCAGTCGCTCGACAACGTCACCCTGAACGTCGACGGCGTCGCGATCGTCAAGATCGGCTCCGACCCGCTGTTCGTGCGCCGTGCGGCGGAACGCTTCGCGTCGCAGGACAAGGCGATCGAGCAGTTCACCACCGAGCAGCTCGAGGGCGCCCTCCGCGGCATCGTCGCGACCCTGTCGGTGGTCGAGCTCATGCGCGAGCGCAAGAAGTTCTCCGACCAGATCGCGGCGGATGTGTCGCAGGAGCTCGCCGAGCAGGGCCTGATCCTCGATTCGTTCCAGATCAAGGGCATCACCGACCTCGTCGGCTACATCCGCTCGCTCGGGGCCCCCGAGATCCAGGCCAAGCGCCAGGCGGCCGAGATCGCCCAGACGAACGCCGACCGCGCGATCAACCAGAAGATGATCGCCAACCAGGAGGCGAACCTGATCGAGCAGACGGCGCTCGACACCAACACCGCCAACGCGAACGCCGGCGTCGGCCGTGCTCGCGCCGAGGCCGAGCAGGCCGAGAACCTCGCCCGCGCGAAGGCCGAGCAGGCCGTCCTGCAGCAGCAGGCCGAGAACAAGCAGGCCCAGCTGGACGCCGACGTCAAGCGCGTCGCCGACGCGCAGCGGTACGAGGCCGAGACGCGCGCGCAGGCGGAGCTGTACACGCGCGAGCGGTCGGCCGAGGCCGCCGCGATCGAGCAGGTCAAGCAGGCCGAGGCGCGCACCCGCATCGCCGAGCAGCAGGCCGAGGCCGACAAGGCCCGCGCAGCCGGTGAGGCGACGGCCGCCGAGGCCAAGGCGACCGGTGAGGCGAGCGCCCTGCGTGCGCTCGCGGACGCCGAGGCGACGGCCCGGCGCCTGCGCGCCCAGGCCGAGGCCGAGGCGATCCGCGCCGAGGGCGAGGCCCGCGCGGCCGCGGTCGAGGCGGAGACTGAGGCGATCGCCTCGAACCAGGAGGCGTTCCTGTCGCAGCGCGTGCTGGAGGTGCTGCCGTCGATCATGGCCGAGTTCGCCAAGGGCTACTCGGCCATCGGCAGCGTCTCGATCATCGGCGGCGCCGGCGAGGACGGCGCGTCGGCGGTCGTCGGAGGCGACAGCGCGAAGGCCATGCGCTCGGTCTTCGACAGCGTCGAGGCGGCCACCGGCCTCGATCTCGCCGCGATCATCCAGGGTCAGGCGGTGGGACGCGGCCTCGGTGCGGGTATCGCCGAGACGGTCTCGCCGAACGGGGAGCGCTCGACCGCGCAGTGAGCCCCGCGGCGCCGTGATGCCGCGTCTCGCTGGGGGCGCGGCATCATGGCGTTCGACCCCCGTCGGCGCGGAGAGATCGGCGCGCTCGAGCCCGCGGGTACCGTAGGGGGAGATCGCAGGCGGAGGAGGTCGCCAGATGGCTCGCCGAGTGCTCGTGGTCGATGACGAGCGCGAGATCCGCACGGTGCTCCGGGCCTACCTCGAGGCCGACGGCAACGTGGTGTCCGAAGCGGACACGGGCGCGGAGGCGCTGAACCGCATCCTCGCCACCGACGGCACGGCGCCCGACCTCGTCCTGCTCGACATCCGCCTGCCGGATCTCGACGGACTCGAGGTGCTCCGCACGCTCCGTCGGACCTCCGACGTCTACGTCATCCTGGTCACGGCGCGCGCCGAGGAGGCCGACACCCTCATCGGGCTCGCCACCGGCGCCGACGACTACATCACGAAGCCGTTCAGCCCCCGCGAGGTCGCGGCGCGCGTGCGCACCGTGCTGCGCCGGATGCGCGACGACGCAGCTCCGCCAGGCGCCGCGGCGGACGACCACGTCCTGCGATTCGCGGGACTCACCCTCGACGAGCAGCGGCGCGAGCTCGTGGTCGACGGTCGCGAGATCATCCTGTCGACGCTCGAGTTCGATCTGCTCCACGCGCTTGCGGCCTCGCCCGGACGGGTGTTCTCGCGGGCGCAGCTGCTCGAAGAGGTCTGGGGCTACGACTTCTACGGCGACGAGCGCGTGGTCGACGTGCACATCCGCGGCGTCCGGCGCGCGCTCGGCGACGACGCCGCCGATCCGCGGATCATCGGCACCGTGCGCGGCGTCGGCTACAAGTTCCTGCTGCGCCCCGAGGAGGGCCGATGAATCGCCTGCGGACGCGCCTCGTGCTCTCCCACCTCGTCGTCGCGGTGCTCGGCGGACTCGCGACGTTCCTCGTCGTGCGCCTCCTAACCCCGCTGATCTTCGACCGGCAGATGGGGCTCGGCGGCGGCCAGGGCGGCCCGGGCACCGGCGGGCAGGGGTACCGGGAGCAGCTGAACGCCGAAGTGACGAATGCCGTGACGCAGGCGCTCGCGGTGGGCCTCGCCGTCGGCGTGCTCGCCGCCGCGGCGGCCGGCGTGTTCGCCGCCGCGCGCCTGGCGCGCCCGCTCCACGAGATGTCGGAGGCGACGCGGCGGATCGCCGCCGGAGACTACGAGGCGCGGGTGACGCCCCCGCGCGAGAGCGAACTGGCGGCTCTGGCCGAGGACGTCAACACGCTCGGCAGCGCGCTCGCCGAGACCGAGCAGCGGCGCACGCGGCTCCTCGGAGAGGTGGCCCACGAGATGCGCACGCCGCTGACGATCATCGACGGGCACGTGGAGGGCATGATCGACGGCATCCTGCCCGCCACGCCCGAGGAACTGGGCAAGGTCAGCGACGAGGCCCGGAGGCTGCGGCGCCTCTCCGACGATCTGTCCGCGCTCTCGCGCGCCGAGGAGGGGCGACTGGTCCTGGCCTCGGCGCCGGCCGATCTGCGCTCGGTGGTCTCCGGAGCCGCCGAGCGGCTGCGCAGCCAGGCCGATGACGCCGGCATCCGGCTCACGGTGAGCGCGGGGGAGCAGGCCGTTCCCGTGGACGTGGATGCCGACCGCATCGCAGAGGTCGTCACCAACCTCGTGGGCAATGCCATGCGCGCGACCGCTCGGGGTGGAGCGATCGACGTGCGCGTCGGCGCGGAGTCCGAAGGCGCTGTGGTCGCGGTCGCCGACACGGGGGAGGGGATCGCCCCCGAGGACCTCGAGCGGGTCTTCGAGCGCTTCTACCGGGTGCCCGGCAGGCGCGCCGACGGCAGCGGCTCGGGCATCGGGCTGACGATCGCCCGCGGCATCGTGCGGGCCCACGGCGGCGAGCTGACCGCACGCTCGGAGGGCCGTGGGCAGGGGGCGACGTTCACCGTTCGGATGCCGCTGCGCGCGGACGCCGCCTCCACGTCCGGCGAGTGACTGCGGTCGTCACGCCGGGAACCGACGCCGTCGTCACGACGCGAACGAGGCCGGCGGGATCTCGGTGATCCCAGCCGGCCTCGTGACCGAGCGGGCTACTGCATGAGGAGGCACTCGCCGTCGGCACGGGTGCTCACCGCGGCGCCGTTCGCGCTGCCCTGAGCGTTGCCGTTGCCGTTGCCGTTGCCGTTGCCGTTTCCTTGGGCGTGGCCGTTGCCGTTGCCGTTCCCTTGGGCGTTGCCGTTGCCGTTTCCTTGGGCGTGGCCGTTGCCGTTGCCGTTCCCTTGGGCGTTGCCGTTGCCCTGGGCGTTGCCGCCCATGCCCTGACCGTTGCCGGACCGGCCGCCCACCCCGGTGCCTCCGGCCGTCGTGCCGTCGGCGGCGGCGGTGAAGGCTGCGAGGTGGTTCTCGGAGCCGTTCAGGAGGTTCTCGAGCACCGCGTCGACGTCGTCGGGGAAGTCGGCGGCGAGCGCCGCTTCGAGGTCGTCGATGTCGGTCTCCTCGACGGTGATCCCGACCTCGTACGCGGCGGCGAGCGAGGTCTCGGCTTCGGCGAGCAGGTCGTCGTACATCGCCTGCAGCTCCTCGTCGACGAACGTGCCGGCGGACATCCCGTCGGACGGGTCGTCGATGTCGTAGCGCTCGAGCAGCACGCCGACGGCGTCGTAGTGGTGGTCTTCGCTGTTCGTGATGTTGCTGAACGGGCGAGCACCGTCGTACAGCTCGGCGATCGCGGCATAGAGATCGCGGGCGAGGCGCTCCTCGTCGCGCATGTATGCGAGCGTTTCGGCGAGATCGTCCTCGGCGGTGACGCTCGTGGCGATCGTGGTCGACGTCGGGGCCGCGGACGCGGCGACAGCGCCGGCTGTGGCCAGCCCGAGGGTGGCGAGGGCGCTCAGGCCGACGGCGCCGATCGTGCGTGTGGTGGTGTTCATCTGTCTCACCTCAAGTGGTTCTGGGGTTGTTCATGTCCCAGAGAACCCGGTGCCGATGAAGGCACTGAGGTGAGAAGTGTGAAGCGTTCGTGAAGATGCGCGTCGACGTGCTGGAAGCCGGCGGAAGCGCTCAGTCAACTCGCGCGATGAGCCCGGCCGAACCCAGGATGCGCTCGGGGGTCAGCCGGATCACGACACGACGAGGGTTCACCCGCGGCGGCCGGTAGCGGGCGGTGTAGAGGGCGACGGCCTGGGCGACGGCATCCGCGTCCCGTTCGATGACGGCGCGCCCCGCGATGCTCAGCCACGAGGGGCCGGCCACCTGTGCGACCGTCGCGCGGCCATCGCGCTCGATGTTGCGCACCTTCTGCGAGCCGTCGCTCGTGATGATCCGAACGATGCCGCCATCGACCGTGAAGCCGACTGCGACGGCATGGATGAGACCCGAGGGCGCCATCGTCGACAGGGTCGCGAGGTGCCGATCGGTGACGAAGGCGATCCCGGCGTCGGTCAGCTGCATGTCCCCATCCTCGCGGGCGTGGCGGGGCGTCGGCTCACTCGGTGCCTCACCGCTCGATGCCGACCGCGGCGTCGCAGCGGTCGAGCTCGTCCTCGGTCAACTGCAGGTCCGAGGCGCGGGCGGAGTCGGCGATCGATTCGGGCCGGCGGGCGCCGGGGATCGGGATGATGACGGGGCTGAGCGAGAGCTCCCACGCGAGCACGACCTGCTGCGGGCTCGCTCCGTGCACGTCGCCGATCTCGCGGAAGACGCCGAACCGTTCGCCGATGGAGCGGCCCCGTCCGCCCGTGCCGCCGAGCGGACTCCAGGGGAGGAACGCGACGCCGTGCTCTTCGCAGTAGCGCAGCTCGTCGTAGCTGCCGGGGTGGCAGGGCGAGAACTCGTTCTGCACGCTCGTGAGGTTGCCCTCGCCGAGCACCTGCCGCGCGATCTCGATCTCCTCGACGCTGGCGTTCGAGATGCCGATCCGGCGGATCAGCCCCTCGGCCTGCAGGGTCTTGAGATTCTCCATGATCTCGCCGTACACCATCCAGCGGTCGGGCCGGTGGTACTGGTACAGGTCGATGACGTCGACCCCGAGGTTGACGAGAGACCTCTGAGCAGCCGCGCGCAGATAGCCGAGCGAGCCGTCGCGCCCCCATGACTCGCCCTCGCCGCGGGTGATGCCGCCCTTGGTCGTCACGAGGATGCTCGAGGTGTCCCCCTCCCACGAGTTCAGGGCATCGCGGACGATCTGCTCGTTGTGTCCCATCCGTTCCCACGACGGCGCGTAGATGTCCGCGGTGTCGATGAGGGTCACGCCGGCGTCCAGCGCGGCGTGGACGGTGGCGATCGCGTCCTCGCGCGCCGGGTACTGCTGTTCGATGTTCATCGAGACAGGCATCGCCCCCAGCCCGATGGCCGAGACGGTGAAGGGGCCGAGTGAGCGGGTCTGCATGCGATCTCCTTGGTGATGCATCCGGGGATCCTTCCACCCTGTCATGGCTGTCGGCGAGCGAGGAGCCCGCTCTGGTGGGCCGGGATGGCGTCCGGCAGGATGGGCGCTGTGAAGCGCTTGGTGGTGTGCTGCGACGGGACCTGGAACAAGCCCGACAACAAGGACGTCACGAACGTCGCGAAGATCGCGCGCACGGTTCAGAACGACCCGGCGCCGGCGGGTGGCGTGTACCAGCTCGTCTACTACATCAGCGGGGTCGGTGGCGGCAGCTACGCGGCGGACCGCGTGCTCGGCGGCGCGTTCGGCTTCGGCCTCTCCCACAACGTGATCGCCTGCTACCGGTTCCTCGCGCAGAACTACGAGCCCGGCGACGAGATCTTCATCTTCGGGTTCAGCCGCGGCGCGTACACCGCCCGTTCTCTGGCCGGCATGATCGGGCGCGTGGGCCTGCTCACCGAGGAGTCGCTCGTCGAGGACAGACTCCGCGATGCGGTCCACATGTACCAGCGCAAGGAACTGCCCGAAGGCGCCTTCGGGGCGAGCGTCGAGGAGTTCAAGCACGACCACTGCCACGCGGCGAAGGTCCACTTCCTTGGGGTGTTCGACACCGTCGGCGCCCTGGGCGTCCCCGGCTTCCGGTGGCGGAGCCCGCGGTTCCACGACGTCCAACTGGGCGGGTCGGTGGTGCGCGCGCGCCAGGCGCTCGCGATCGACGAGACGCGGCTGATCTTCGCCCCCACCTTCTGGCAGATCCCCGACGATGCGCCGCCCGGCACCCCGACCGAGGACGAGCGCGTCAAGCAGGTGTGGTTCGAGGGCGCCCACTCCGACATCGGCGGCGGGTACAGCGAGACCGGCCTGTCGGACACCGCCCTGCTGTGGATGGTGCGCGAGGCGCACGAGGCTGGCCTGACATTCGACGCGCCCCTGCTCGAGCGCTACGTCAACAGCGGCTCCGACCCGATCCGGCACAATCCGCTGTCGTTCGGATTCCGCATCCACAACCTGGTGCTCACGCTGAAGATGAAGCTCGGCGCGCGCAAGCAGGCCGAGATGTTCGACCGCGGGCTGCGCCGCCTCGCCCATGAGCGGGCGCTGTCGGTGCGGATCGCCAGCAGCGCCGTCAACCACTATCAGGGCGGCGGCTACGAACCGGCGAACCTGGTCGACTTCGCCGAGGCGACGGGCGGGTTCTCGGGGATCTCCGAGCCGGTGACGGCGCTGCCCGAGAAGGGCGTCGACCTGGAGCGATTCGCGACGCCCTGATCTCGGACGCGCGTCGACCCCCCTTGCAGGGTGCCGCCAGCCCCGATACCGTCGCGCACATTCGAGCGCCCGCGTGCCCGACGGTGACCGGGCGCCATGCGGAGCACCACATGGATCAATGGGGAGAGTCATGTCGACACCCGATCAGCCCACGCCCGAGGACTCCACGCCCGGGGCGTCTGCACCCGATCAGCCCACGTCCGAGGCTCCCGCCTCGGGACCGCCGGCGCCCGAGCCGCCCGCGCCCGAGCCGCCCACCGTCGCGCAGCCGGCGCCGGAGCCGGCAGCGCCCGCTGCGCCTCCCGCTGCGCCTCCTGCCGCCGCTCCGCCTCCGGGCGAGGGCACCTTCGTCTCATCGCGGCGCGACCCCTCCACCGCGTGGAAGGTCATGACCGCCATCTTCGCCGTCACGACGGTGGGGTTCGCGATCTGGGCGATCGTCCTGTTCACGGGGGCGCAGAGCGACAGCGACTCGGCGGCTCAGGAGGTGGCCGCTCTCGAGCAGGAACGCGGTGACCTCACCGCGCAGGTCGCCGACCTCGAGGCGCAGAACGCCGACCTCGAGGAGCAGGCGGGGAAGCTGACGGAGGAGGCGGCGACAGCTCTCACCCAGGCCGTGGATGCGCTCGGGGTCGCCGCCGGCGAACTGAACGTCTCGGAGCAGCAGGTCACCGACGCCGCCGCCGCGCTGGAGTCCGCCGACACGGCTCTCGAGCAGGCCCAGGGCGACCTCGAGACGGCTCAGGCCGAGCGCGATCAGGCGCTCGCGGTCGCGGATCTGGCGAAGCTGTGCGCGGGAGGATCGATCGGCGCGATCGACCTCATCGCCCAGGACGACATCGACGGCGCGACCGCACTGCTCGAGACCGTGGCGCCCGCGTGCGAGGCGGCTTTCGGCGAGTAGAGCGCCGTCGAGACGCGGGTGGCCGCCGGTCGGCGGCCACCCGCAGAAGTGCCTGATCAGAGGGCGGATGCCGGCACAACCGCCGCCTCATGCCCCAGAGTGTTGCGCCATGAGGCTCGCGCGCGACGGCGCGTCTCGCGTTTGCGAAGTTAGGTAAGCCTTCCCTATATTTGTCGCTCGGATCCCTTGCACCTGAATGGGACCCCGACAATTCCGAAGGAGAAACCTGTGCGCTCCACCCTGCGCTCGACCGCTGCCGCGATCGTCGCCATCGCTGCTCTGGCCCTCGCCGGCTGTGCCGCCTCGGCCGCCGAGTCCACCGAGTCCGATGAGACCGCGACGACGACCGGCGACTGGCCCCGCGTCATCGAGCACGACGCCGGCACCACCGAGATCGCCGAGCAGCCGCTCGTGATCGTGTCGACCTCGGTCTCGCTGACCGGCTCGCTCCTCGCGATCGATGCGCCGCTGGCGGCGTCGGC
Organism: Microbacterium thalassium; assembly: GCF_014208045.1. Lineage (NCBI taxonomy): Bacteria > Bacillati > Actinomycetota > Actinomycetes > Micrococcales > Microbacteriaceae > Microbacterium > Microbacterium thalassium. The sequence continues at coordinate 170,733 of NZ_JACHML010000001.1, read as the reverse complement.
GGCGACGTCGGTGAACCCGCTCACCGACGACCAGGGCTTCTTCACGCAGTGGGCGGATGTCGCCGCCGAGCGCGGCGTCGAGGTGCTCTACCCGAACCTCGAGCTCGACCTCGAGGCCATCGAGCTGTACGAGCCGGACCTCATCATCGGCTCCACGATCGGCGGCGACTCGACGCTCGAGGCGTACGAGCAGCTCAGCGAGATCGCCCCGACGGTCATGCTCAACTACGGCGCAGCGCCCTGGACCGAGCTCACCGAGATCCTCGGCGAGGCGACCGGTCTCGAGGCGAACGCCGCCGCCGTGGTCGAGACCTTCGACGCGTACGTCGCCGATCAGGCGGCCGAGATCGAGGTCCCCGACGGCGACTCGGCGCTCATCACGTACCAGGGCGCCGACGGCATCGGGCTGTTCATGCCCGAGAGCCCGCAGGGCGCCATCCTCGCCGACCTGGGCTTCGAGTACCTCGAGGTCCCGACCGAGCTCGCCTCGCAGACCCGCGCGGATGCCTCCTTCTTCACCGCCGAGAACACCCCGGTCGTGCTCGAGGACGTGCAGACGCTGTTCGCGATCCCCGTCGGCGGCGACCCCACCGAGGCCATCATCGCCGACCCGCTGCTGGCGAACCAGCCCGCGATCGCGAACGACGAGCTGTACATCGTGCCGGTGACCTCGTTCCGCCTCGACTACTACAGCGCCACCCTGCTCGTGGACTACCTGGTCGAGCAGTTCGGCGCGTGACCTCGGTCACCCCGGCACGCTCTCCGCTCCGGTCGGCCGCCACTCGGCGGGCGGCCGGAGCGTCGCGGCGCTTCGCGCTGCTGATCGCCGCCGCCGCGATCACGATCCTCGTGTGCGGTGTCGGCGGGCTCGCCCTGGGGTCGAGCGAGATCCCGGTCCCGGTCGTGATCGACGCCCTCACGGCGTACGACCCGGGCAACACCAGCCACGTGATCGTCGTCCACTCGCGCGTGCCGCGCGCGGTGCTCGCCATCCTCGTGGGACTCGCGCTCGGCCTCGCCGGCGCGATGATGCAGTCCATCACGCGCAACCCGCTCGCCGACCCGGGCCTGTTCGCCGTCAACGCCGGCGCTGCGGCCGCCGTCGTCACCGCGATCGCGGTCTTCGGCATCCTGGACCCCGCCGGGTACGTGTGGTTCGCCTTCGCGGGCGCCGCCGTCGCCGCCGTCGCCGTGTATCTCCTCGGCACCGCCCATCGCAGCGCCGCGACGCCGGCACGCATGGCGCTCGCGGGAGCGGCGATCTCGGTCGCCGTCGCGGCGGCCACCGATCTCGTGCTGCTCAGCAACGAGACGCTGTTCTTCCAGTTCCGGTACTGGTCCGTCGGCTCCCTGCAGGGGCGCGGCCTCGATGTCGCGGCGATGATCGCGCCGTTCGTCGCGGTCGGCGTCGTCCTCAGCATCCTGCTCGTGCGTCCGCTGAACGCGATGGCGATGGGCGACGACATCGCCCGAGGCGTCGGCTCGCGCCCCGCGCTCACGCGCGCGGGAGCCGCGATCGCGGTCGTCCTGCTCGCCGGCGCGGCGACCGCCGCGGCGGGCCCCATCGCGTTCGTGGGACTGGCCGCGCCGCACATCGTGCGCATGGCGGTCGGCGGCGACCACCGCTTCCTGCTCCCGGGGGTGCTCGCCGTCGCCCCGGCCTTCCTGCTGCTGGCCGACGTGCTCGGCCGCTGGATCGTCGCGCCGGCCGAGCTTCAGACCGGCATCGCCGCCGCCATCCTGGGCGGTCCGATCTTCGTCGCCCTGGTGCGCTCTCGACGGCTGGCGGCGCTGTGACCGCGACCATGACCCCGACCCCGTCGCGCACGCCGTCCCCCCTGGGCCGTCGCTCGATCACCGGCGCATGGGTGGTGTCGGCCGGACCGATCACCGTCCGCATCCGTCCCCGCTCGTTCTGGGTCGGGATCGCCGCGATCGCCGTGCTCCTCGCCGCCGGCCTCGTCACGCTGACCCACGGCACCCTCGCGCTCTCGCCTGCCGAGGTCGTCGCCGCGCTGTTCGGGCAGGGCGAGGCCCCGGCGGTGCGCACCGTGCAGGGCCGCCGGCTGCCGCGCCTCATCACGGCCGCGACGGTCGGCGGCGCGCTCGGCATCGCCGGAGCGGTGTTCCAGAGCGTGTCGCGCAACGCGCTCGGCTCGCCCGACATCATCGGGTTCACCAGCGGCGCCGCCGCCGGCGCCGTCATCCAGGTGACCGTGTTCGGGGGAGACGTCGTCGCGACCGCCCTCTCGGCCATCGCCGGAGGACTCGTCACGGCGCTCTTGGTCTACGGGCTCGCACGTCGCGGCGGCATCACCGGAGGGCTCCGCCTCGTGCTCGTCGGCATCGGCGTCGGCGCGATCGCCTCGGCGATCACCGCGCTGTTCGTGGTGCGTGCCGAGCTCGACCGCGCCGTCAGCGCCCAGCAGTGGCTCGCCGGGTCGCTGCTCGGCCGCGGCTGGCCGCACGCGTGGAGCGTCACCGTGGCGGTGCTCGTGCTGATCGTCCCGATCGTGATCGTCGCGCGCCGCCTGACCCTCATCGAGATGGGCGACGACCTCGCCGGCTCGATCGGCGTCCGCGTCGAGCGCACGCGCTTCATCGCGGTCATCCTCGGCGTTCTGCTGACGGGCGTCGCCGTGGCCGCGACCGGTCCGATCGCCTTCATCGCGCTGGCGGCCCCGCAGATCGTCGGGCGGCTGGTCCGCAGCGGCGGCGTCCACGTCCTCACCTCCGCCCTGCTGGGGGCGATCCTGCTGGTGACGGCCGACCTGCTGTCGCAGGCCGTCGACATCGGCCTGCGCACCCCCGTCGGCACCGTGACCGCGCTGCTCGGCGGCGTCTACCTCGTCTGGATGCTCGCGCGACGCGCGTGAGCGGGCGACCCCAACCCCAGGAGAACACCTCATGACCTCCACGCTCACCGCCGACGCCGTCACGCTCGGCTACGGTCCGCGCGTCATCGTCGAGGACCTGTCCTTCGACGTCCCCGACGGCGGGTTCACCATCGTGATCGGACCCAACGCGTGCGGCAAGTCCACACTGCTGCGCTCGCTGGGGCGGATGCTGGCGCCGTCCAGCGGCCGCGTCCTGCTCGACGGGAAGAGCATCCACCGGATGCCGACGAAGGAGGTCGCGCGCGAAGTCGGCCTGCTGCCGCAGTCGCCGATCGCCCCCGACGCCATCACCGTCGCCGACCTCGTCGCGCGCGGCCGGTACCCGCACCAGCATCTGCTGCGTCAGTGGTCGGCCGCCGACGAGGATGCCGTCGCCCGCGCGCTCGACGAAGTCGACATGCTCCACGCCGCCGACCGCTACGTCGACGAACTGTCGGGCGGTCAGCGTCAGCGCGTGTGGATCGCGATGACCCTGGCGCAGCAGACCCCGGTGATCCTGCTCGACGAGCCGACGACCTACCTCGACATCTCGCACCAGATCGACGTGCTCGACCTGTGCGCGCGTCTGCACGAGTCGGGCCGCACGCTCGTCGCGGTGCTGCACGACCTGAACCTCGCCGCCCGCTACGCGACCCACATGGTCGCGATGCGCGCCGGCGCCATCGTCGCCCAGGGCTCGCCGCACGACGTCGTGACCCCCGACCTGCTGCGCGACGTGTTCGACCTCGACGCGCGCGTCATCGCAGACCCCGAGAACGGCCGGCCGCTCGTCATCCCGCGCGACCGGCGGACGGGCGAGGCATGAACCCGTTCACCACGCCGCCGTCCGAGGCGGGACCGCGCCGCCGGGCCGTTCCCCCGCACGCCGCGCGCTCGGCCGGGCTCTCGCGGGGCGAGTCGCCGGCGGTGCAGGCACTCGCCGCGGATCCCACCCCGGCCGCGATCGAGGCGTTCTGGGACCGCGTCGTCGCCGTAGGAACGCCCCTGGTCGAGGGCGACGGTCCGCTGCGGGACTACACCTTCGTGCACCGGGGCGAGGCGAGACGCGTCGCTCTCATCATCAACAAGCTCGTCGACGACACCACGCTCGCCGACGCCCTGCTCCGCCGGGTGCCCGGCACCGACGTCTGGGCGCTGACCGTCCGTCTCGGCGCCGGCTGGCGGGGCACCTACGCGCTCGCCGTCGACGACGGCACCGCGCTCGCCCTGACGGATGCCGAACTCGCCGAGCTCGACGTCCGCCGCGGCCGATCGCTGTCGGTGGCGGGCGCCTCGCGGCATCCGTCCCTCCACGCCTGGTACGACCTGCTGCGGATGAGTCGCCCCGACCCTCATGCGACCGGTCGCAGCCTGCTCGGCTCCGCGGCGGCGGGTCCCGAAGCTCCGCCCGAGTGGCGGATGCCGACGCGGCCGTCGCCGGGGCGCGTGATCGGTGCGCCGCATCCACGCCGCGCCGCGCGGTGGCATGTGCCGGACCTCGATCCGGGGCCGGAGGGGTGGGACGTCCTGGTCCTCCTCGACGGCGACCGCTGGCTGGACGACGACCCCGGCCTGCTCGACGCCTGGGCCGCTGCCGGCGTCGTGCCGCCCACCGCGACGCTGGTGCTCGGCCACGGGGCCCTCGAGGCGCGCGTCGCCGACCTCACGTGCAACCCCGGACTGATCGCCGACATCGTCGAGCTCATCGACGCCGCGCCGGGCGTACTCGGCGCTCCGGTCGCGGCGACCGCCGACCGCACCACGATCGCGGGGCAGTCGCTCGGCGGCCTCACGGCCCTCTATGCGCAGTGCCTCGAACCCGGTCGGTTCGGCGCCTCGGTGTGCCAGTCCGGTTCGTTCTGGTGGCCGAATCCGCAGGGCGGCGAGCCCGCGGAATGGCTCAGCCGCACGATCGACGAGAGCGCGACGCGGCTGGGGCGGGTGCATCTGGAGGTCGGGACGAACGAGTGGGTGCTGCTCGACCCGACGCGCCGACTGCGCGACGTCCTCGCCGGACGGTGCGACCACCTCGCCTACGTCGAGTTCGACGGTGGGCACGACCCTGCCTGCTGGGCGGCCGGGCTCCCTCACGCGCTGCACCGCGTGACGCAGCACCGCGCCGCCGGCGGCGCGCCCTCCCTGCGCGAGGCTGCCGCATGACGACCACCGCTCCGGATGCTCCGTCCCACCTGACCGTCGGCTTCGCTCTGTCGCCGACATGGCTGCGCGCCGGAAGCTGGCGGCGAGACGACAGCCGCGCCGAGGAGCTGTTCGCCTTCTCGTTCCACCGCGACGCGGCCCGCGCGGCGGAAGACGCCGGCGTGGCGTTCCTGTTCCTGCCGGACGCGCTGACGCTGGACCCCGCGAACATCTCGCGCGCGCCCGGCTTCAGCGGACTGGATTCGCTCATGCTGCTGTCGGCGCTGTCGACCGCGACCCGGTCGGCGACCCTCGTCCCGACGGTGTCGGCGACGTTCCACCCGCCGTATCTGATCGCGCGGCAGCTGCAGACGCTCAATGCGCTCAGCGGCGGGCGCATGGGGTGGAACGTGGTCACGTCGCTCGGCGGGCAGGAGAACTTCGAGACGCCGGCGCCCGACCGGTCCGAGCTGTACGCCCGGGCCGCGGACGTGATCGGCCTGGTCGAGTCGCTGTGGCGCAGCTATCCCCGCGAGGCGCTGGTGATCGATCGGGAGTCCGGCGTGTTCGCCGACGCCGAGCGCGTCGCGCCGATCGTCGATCCTCCGCTGCCGGTCGCGGGCCCCCTCGGCGTCCCCGCGCCGACCGACGCGCGGCCGCCCCTGCTGACCGCGGGCGGATCGCCGGCCGCCTTCGACCTTGCCGCCCGGTGGGCCGACGGCTTCTTCGCGGCGGCGGCGGACCCCGACGCAGCAGCGACCTCCCTGCGGCGGACGCTACGCGACCGCGCGGTCCACCACGGGCGGAGCGCGGATGCCGTCCGTGCGCTGCCCGGGCTGAGTATGTACATCGCCGATACGCGCGCCGAGGCCGACGCTCTCGCCGGCGACGACGGGACGGGCGCACGCCACTGGACGGTGCGCGGGACGCCGCGCGACGTCGTCGACGAGGTGCTCCGGCGTCGCGACGCCGGCGGCATCGACGGGTTCATCGCCCTGCCCGGCGGATCGTGGCGGTCGCTCGAGCTGTTCTGCACCGAGGTGATGCCCGCGCTGCGGAGCGAGTCCGGCATGTCCCCGCTGTCCGCGGACCTGCGCTGACGCGCCGATCAGGACGGCGAGGGCCGTGCGCGTGCGGCGTCAGCCGGGGGGCGCCGGGATCACGGTGACATCGACCGGCACGACGGTGAGCTCGAGACCCACCGGCTCGACGAAGTCGTCCTGAAGCGCGTCGAGCAGCTCGGAGGTGTCGGGCGGATCGCCCGGACCGGTGATGACGACCTGCACCTCGGATGAGGCCACCGTCACATCGGTGACGACGAACTCGGTGTCCTCGCCCAGCCACTCCTCGACCGTCCCCTGGGCGTCCCGCTCGCGGTTCTGCGTCTGCAGCACGCTCTCGGACGTGAGCATGAGCGGCAGCATGATGATGCCGGCGAGGGCGACGAACGGCGTGACGGTCTGGAGGAGCTGTCGAGGGCGGTTGCGCAGGGCGTACGGGCGGGCGAATCCGGTGACGATGAACACCAGCGCCGCCGACAGGACGATCGCGACGAAGTTCGTGAGGAAGAGCAGGGTCGCGCCGCCGGCGTCCTCCACCCGCCCGCCGTTGAGGGTGACGCCGACCACCGCGAGCGGCGGGACCAGCGCGACCGCGATCGCCACGCCCGCGATGCCGCTGGCCACGCGGGCGTTGACGGTCGCGAACGCGCCTGCGGCGCCCGCGGCGAGGGCGATGAGCATGTCGATGGTGTTCGGGCTCACGCGCGAGGTGATCTGCGAGTTCGAGGAGAACGAGATTGCGATGGGAGCCCACGCGGCGAGGCCGTAGGCGAGCGTGATCGACACGACCGCACCGCCGGCGACGAGCGCCGCGGACTCGATCGCACGTCGCCCCCACCCGTTCACGAGGGCGCCCGCCAACCCCAGAATGGGCGTCATCAGGGGGGCGACCAGCATGGCTCCGATGACAACGGCCGTGGAGTCCTGCAGCACGGCGAACGTGGCGATCGCGACCGAGAGGATGAGCATGACCCACCACGTGCCGAGTTTCGTGAGACGCTGCGGCTCCTCGAAATAGAGTCCGGTCGCCTGCTCCGCCCGCTCCTTGCGGCCGACGTCGGACCCGTCGATCCAGTCCCACAGCACCTCCGCGATCGAGGCCGTCGCCGGGTCGATCCCGGAGCCGCGGGCGTCCCGCCGCAGGCTCCACGAGACGAGGATGAGCCCGACCAGAAGGGCGCCGACCGCGCCGGCGATGATCACGGTGGAGACGATGGATGTCGGCACCATGTACGCCAGGACCCCGACGATGACCGCGAGCGACCCGCCCGCGAGGCCGGGGAGGGGATCGCGCTGGCTGCGCTTGAGCAGCGCTGCCGTGATGGAGACGACGCCGCGGATGCCGATGTAGATGCCGACCAGCCCGACCAGCAGGGCGAGCGTGAGTTCGCCGACCCCGGCGTACGCGAGGAGGGCCATCGCGGCGGCGAGCGCGATCGCCGCGATGCCGCGGGGTGTCGCGAGCCAGCGGTTGATGCGGCGACCGAACCAGCGGAGCCCGCTCACGGCGTAGAACAGGTCCTGGAGCCCGCTGAATCCGAGGAGCACGATCAGGATGAGCGTCACGAGGTTCGTGGTGGCGTCCGGCAGGAGCAGCACCACGGTCCCGGCGCCCATCGCCACCAGACCCCGGAGCGCCACGGTGTTGGACAGGGCCGAGACCGTGGATTGGATCTGATCACGGAAGCGGGCGTTGGTGTCCGGGTCGATCAACTCGGCCTTGTCCTCGAGCTCCACGCCTCGGCCCTCCCGTCGCTCTGCGCTCATCCTAGGGGCGCAGGGCGCCTCGCCTCGGGGGACGCGGCGGAGTCGCGCCCGACACGGCTCGTCGCGCGCGGCGAGCCGGCGGCGACGGCACCTCGGCCATAGCCAGTGCCTATGGCCGAGGCAGGCAATCGACGGCTTCCGCGTCAGCGGCCGACCCAGCACGCTGGTTTCACGCGATGACGCGAATCCGGTCACCGAAGACCGACACGAACACGAAGAGGAGTTCGCCCATGAACGCAGCGGCACGAATCCGCAGCATGGCTCTCACCCTTGGCGCAGCGACGCTGGCGCTCAGCCTCGCCGCCTGCACGTCGGATGATCCGGCCGGCGATGCCGCATCGGCATCCACCGACGGCCTCACGCCGATCACCGTCGGAGCGGTGTTCACGACCGCCGCGGTGCCGCTGTGGATCGCCGAGGACCAGGGAATCTTCGAGGAGTACGGCCTCGACGTCACGATCACGCAGTCGCCGAACTTCGCGGCATCCGCACCCTCGCTCCTGAACGGCCAGATGCAGTTCGCCAACGCCGCCACGGCGCCGATCATCACCGCGATCGACAACGACCTGCCGATCCAGATCGTCGCCGGCGTGCAGGCCGAGCCCGCCGACCCGACGCTCGGCGACGACCAGGTCATGATCGCCGAAGGCACCGACATCACGCGGCCTGCGGATCTCGAGGGCAAGACCGTCGCGGTCAACGCCGTCGGCTCGGGTCCGTACGTCGGCGTGATGGCCAACTACCTCGCCGACGGCGGCGCGCCGGACGGCATCAATTGGGTCGTGATGAACCTCAACGAGCAGATCCCCGCCCTCGAGGACGGGCAGGTCGACGCGATCATCGCATCCGAGCCGTTCCGGGCGGCAGCGGCCGACGCCGGCTTCGTCGCGGCCTTCAACGCGTACCGCGCTCCGGGGATCGACGTGATCCCCGCCGAGTTCACCGATGCGGTGCTCGTCGCCAGCACGGAGTACTTGACGAACAACCCCGACATCGCCGAGGCCATGCGCAACGCGATGATCGACGCCAACGAATACGCGCAGAACAACCCCGACGCCGTGCGTGCGCTCCTCGTCCAGGAGCTCGATCTGGACCAGGCCGTCGCAGACACGATCTACCTGCCCGGCTTCCGCGGCGAGGTGGAGCCCGCAGATGTGCAGGCGATGGCCGACGCGATGCTCGAGATGGGGCTGATCGCGAACGAGCCCGACGCGACCGAGATGGTCTGGCTGCCCTGACCGGGGGGCGCGGCGGGCGGCGACGAGTCGCCCGCCGCGATACCCGGGTCCCTGACATCACCGGACAGAGAGGAGTGTCGACATGGTCACTGCAGCCCCGACGAGCAGCCCTCGCCTCGCGAGCCCGCGATCGAGCGGCCCGCGCCAGCTGACCCGCCGCGCCGAGTTCGCACTCGGAGCCGCCGGCCTGGCATCCATCATCGCCATCTGGCAGATCGCGAGCATGACGGGCGCGCTGTCCCCGCGGGCGGTTCCGCCACCGCTGGACGTCGCCGTCGGCTTCGGCGCCCTGCTGATCAACACGACCTTCTGGGGTGCGGTGCTCGCCACCGTGACCGTCGCCCTCCTCGGTGTCGTGATCGTCATCGCCATCGCGATTCCGCTGGCGATGGCGATCCACCGCAGCACGTTCTTCCGCGAGTCGACCTGGTTCGTGCTCGAGTTCCTCAAGCCGATCCCGCCGGTCGCGCTCATCCCGCTGACGATCCTCATCTGGGGTCCGACCAAGGCTGTGGAGCTGTTCCTCGTCGTCTTCGCCGCCCTGTGGCCGATGCTCACGCAGCTCGTCTACGGCCTGCGCGAGGTCTCGGGGGTCGCCCTCGATATGGCTCGGGTCTACCGGTTCACCCCGATGCAGCGGACCTTCCGCATCGTCATCCCGAGCCTGACGCCCTTCGCCATGACGGGGCTGCGCATCTCGATCACGATGGCGCTGGTCACGGCGATCGTCACCGAGTACATCATCGGCATCCCGGGCCTCGGCGCCATGCTCTCCACGGCTCAGGTCAACGGACTGCTCGACCGCATGTACGCCCTGATCGTCGCGATGGGTCTGCTCGGGCTCGCCCTCAACGGCGTGATCGCCGCGCTGAACGGCCCGCTGCTGTTCTGGCATGCGTCGCAGCGAGAGCGGGTGTCGTCATGAACGGCCTCGACCTGCGTCATCACCTGCACGTCTTCCTGCTGCGGGCGTGGCTGCCCGTCGCGATCATCGCACTGTGGTGGTTCACCAGCGAGACCAACCCCTCGCTGTACTTCCCGCCGCTGTCGGAGATCGTCGACGAGATCGTCGGCCAGTGGATCTTCGGTCCGCGCCTGGTCGAGGACCTGCTCCCGACACTCGCGAACTTCGTCGCCGGTCTGACCATCGCCCTCGTCGCCGGAACCGTCTTCGGCGTGATCCTCGGGCGCAGCCCCGTGCTGCGAGCGTTCCTCGCACCGATCATCAACTTCTTCCGGTCGCTGCCGTCGCCGGCGCTGATCCCGATCGTCCTGGCCCTGTTCGGCCTGGGCAACTCGATGAGCATCGCCCTGATCGCGATCGGCGCGGTGTGGCCGACGCTGCTGAACACGATCGACGGCGTCCGCAGCGTCGACACGCAGGTGCGCGACATGGCCCGCTCCTACCGGCTCACGCCGTGGCAGATCATCTCGCAGGTGGTGCTGCCCAGCGCCGGCCCTCAGATCGTGGCGGGCTACCGCATCTCGCTGCAGATCTCGATCATCCTCATCGTCGTCAGCGAGATGGTGGGAGCCACCCGCGGCCTCGGCTACTTCGTGCTGGAGTCCCAGCAGCTGTTCCAGGTGCCGCAGACCTGGGCGGGCACGATCATGCTCGGCCTGCTCGGCTACCTCCTCACGTCGGTGTTCGTCGTCATCGAGCGTCGGGTTCTGCGCTGGCAGATCCGGATGCGGGAAGCGACCGGGGCGGCGTAGCCCCAGGTCATAGTGAAAGTGAGTTCTCTCATGTCTCAGCAACACGTCCTCGCGGTCGAAGACCTCGGCAAGGCCTACGTCTCGGGCGAGACCACGGCGCAGATCCTCAACGGCGTCGACTTCGCCGTGGACACCGGCCAGTTCGTCTGCGTCGTCGGCCCGTCCGGCTCTGGCAAGACCACGCTCCTGAAGTGCATCGCGGGCCTGACCCGCCCCACGTCGGGGCAGGTCGTGTTCGAGGGCGAGACGGTCACCGAGCCGCCCGCCAAGCTCGCCGTCATCTTCCAGGACTACTCCCGGAGCCTGCTGCCGTGGATGACGGTGGAGAAGAACGTGGAGCTGCCGCTGCACAAGGCGAAGTTCCCCAAGGCCGAGCGTGCCGCGCTCGTGGAAGAGGCGCTCGTCAACGTCGGTCTCGCCGGCAAGGGCAAGCTCTACCCGTGGGAGATGTCGGGAGGGATGCAGCAGCGTGCGGCGATCGCGCGCGGGCTCGCCTACCAGCCCGACGTGCTCCTCATGGACGAGCCCTTCGCGGCCGTGGATGCGCAGACGCGGATCGAGCTCGAGGACCTCGTCCTCGACATGAGCCGGCGCCTGGGCATGACGGTGCTCTTCGTCACGCACGACATCGACGAGGCGGTGTACCTCGGCGACCGCGTCATCGTGCTCTCGGGTGCGCCGGCGCAGGTCGCTCGCGACATCGCCGTCGATCTTCCGGCGCAGCGCCACCAGGTCGAGACGAAGAATCTGCCGCGCTTCGGCGAGCTGCGAGCCGAGGTGTTCGACCTCATCCAGCAGGCCAAGAAGCCGGTCACGCAGAACGTCCGGGCTGTGCGCGCATGACCGCGGCACCTCACGTCATCACCCTCGGCACCGCCGGCGGCCCCGTATGGGGCGTCGACGGCGAGCGCACCGGCATCGCCACGGCGGTCGTCGTCGGAGATCGCACCTACCTCGTGGACGCCGGCTCCGGCGTCGGGCGTCAGATGGTGCGTGCCGGCCTGCCGTTCGGGAGCCTCCGGGGCGTCTTCATCACGCACCTGCATTCCGACCACATCGTGGACCTCGGCGCCCTCATGGTGTTCGGCATCATGCGGATGCCGATCCCGCCGACCCACCGCATCCCGGTCGTCGGCCCCGGGCCGCGCGGCGTGCTGCCGCGGCTGAGTCCGCGGGCATCGGGAGCGCTGAAGCCGGTGTTCCCCGAGAACCCCACTCCGGGCATGATCGACACGGTCGACCTTCTGCTGCGCGGATTCGCGACGGACATCAACGACCGGCTGCTCGACTCGCTGAAGCCGACGCCGCTGGACTGGTTCTCCCCGCAGGAGATCCAGATCCCGACGTCGGCGGGGTTCCACCCCAACGACAACCCGACGCCCGACATGGAGCCGTTCGTCATCTTCGAGGACGATGCGGTGCGCGTGTCGGCGGTGCTGGTCAAGCACGCGCCCATGGCTCCCGCCTTCGGCTACCGGTTCGAGACCGAGGACGGGGTCGTCGCGATCTCGGGCGACACCGGCCCGACCGACAACATGATCCGGCTCGCGCGGGACGCGGACCTGCTGCTGCACGAGGCGCTGGACTTCGCGTGGGTGGAGGAGCAGTACGAGCAGACGCGGGACGACTCGGCCCGCGCGGTGCGTGACCACCACTACTCGGCGCACACGTCCCCGGTCGATGCGATGCGCATCGCCGAGGCGGCGGGTGCCCGCCAGCTGGCGCTTCACCACCTCGTTCCGCGCGGTGCGCCGCGCGACCTGTGGCTGCGCAGCGGCGAGTCCTTCCCCGGGCGGTTCCTCGTTCCCGAGGACCTCGAAGTCATCTCACTGCGCGGAGGGGCGCTTCCCGCCGCGGCCGCGCATGGTGTCGCGAGCGATGCGCGCGAACCGGCTGACAGCCGGTGAGGTGTTGCGCGCGCGGCGCAGGAGCGAGATCTCGAGCGGGGCGGGGCCGTTGTGGATGGACCGCAGCACGAGGTCCGGTGAGGTGATCGCCGCGCGCATCCCCTCGGGGATGATGGCGACGGCGATGCCGGCCATCGCGAGGGGGATCGCCTCGAACAGCGACGGCACGTCCCTCACCTTCGGCGCCGGCAGATTCGCCTGATCGAACGCGCGCAGCAGCCCCGAGCGCAGCCCGAACGTGCGCGTCGACGCCGGTGGGATCGCGATCTCGTCGTCGGCGAACGCCGCGAGGGGGATCGGGTCGGGGCTGTCGGCGTAGGTCGACGGCAGCGCCGCGATGAGGTTGACCGACCCGAGAGGTTCGACCACCAGCACGCCGCGGTGGAACTCCTTCAGGTGCGAACTCGACGCGGTCGCCACCATGCCCACGTCGATCGCCCCCTCGATCAGCAGCTCGATGATCTCGGAGGCGTTGCGCTCGCGCACGGACAGGTCGGCATCCGGCCATGCCTCGGTGAAGGCGCGCAGGATCGCCGGAGCCGACTGCCACGCCAGCACCGGCACGACGCCGAACGTGATCGCACCCGTCGCCCCGCTCGCCATGGACCGGACCGTCGAGCGCAGTTCGTCGACGTCGCGCAGCACGCGCTGCGCCTGACGCACGACGTACGCGCCGACGGCCGTGGGGACCACGCCGCGCGAGCTGCGCTCGAAGATGCGCACACCGAGCTCGGTCTCGAGCTGGGCGACCGCGGCGCTGAGCGACGGCTGGGCGAGGCCGAGGTCGGTCGCCGCCTTCGAGAAGGATCCGGCGCGAGCCGTCGCCAGGACGTACTCGAGCTGCCGGAGCTCCAGCGTCATCGTTCCGCCCGCATACTCGGACGCTACCGCACCGAAAGGCCCGCTGCCGCTCCTTCGCGTGCGTCCGCCGCGCGCTGTTCGCGCAGCGCCCGCCGGCCGGCCGAGCTGTGCGCCCATCCGTTGCGGATCACGCGCTGCGCGTCTTCGGCGAGGGCGAGTCCGTCGGCGTACGGCTCGCGCCAGATGGCCAGCCGATCGGCGACGGGAGCCGGGAGAAGGCTCCGCGTGAAGGCCTCGATGCCCCAGCGTCCGTCGTAGCCCTCGTCGAGCACGGCGGCGATCGTCGCCTCCATGTCGATCACGCCGTCGCCGAGCGCGCCGCGCCCCGACTGGCCGAGTTCGACGTAGGCGAGGTGGGGGAGTGCGGTGCGGATCGCGGCCGGGATGCCGGGCTCTTCGATCGACATGTGGAAGGCGTCGAGATGGATGCGCAGGTGCCGTGAGCCGCTCGCGGCGATGAACTCGACCGCCTGCGCGGCCGTGTTCACCATCGCCGTCTCGTAGCGGTTGAGCACCTCGAACGTCATGGTGATCCCGCGCTCGTGCGCCTCGTCGGCGACCGTGCCGGCGGCGCTCGCCGCCCGCTCGAACGCGCCCGGCCCGGGCGGCTGATCGGCCTTGCCGTACGGCCCGTACGGCACGCCGTTGAGCTGGTCGCCGCCGAGGCGCTCGGTCGTCTCAAGCGCGTGCCGCAGCAGCGCGAGGCCGCGCCTGCGGGCGTCGGCATCCGACGATCCGACGTCCGCGTCGGGCGTCTGGCCGGCCATGCCGATCGGCGCCAGGCCGCTGTCGGCGAGCAGGCCGCGGATGCGGGTGACGTCCACCGGGTGGTCGGGCGCGATGCGGGGGAGCACCACGCGCCGGAACCCGGCCTCCGCGAGGCGCGGCAGCGCCCGCTCGAGGAGCGCGGGGTCGAGCCCCGGCCCGATGATCCCGAGCTGGCACGCGACATCCAGCGGCGCGTCGTCGATGGCGCGCATCAGTCGAACCGGGGCGGCGCGAACCGCTGCTTGAAGGCGGAGTAGCCCTCGTCGACATGCACGACGGTGCCGTTGATCGCCGAGGCGTCGTCCGAGGCGAGGAAGGCCACGGTGTTCGCGATCTCCTCGGGCTCGGTGAGCTTGCCGCTGACCTGCTGCGACTTGAAGAGCTCGCCGAGCTCCGATCCCAGTCGCTGGATCATGTGCGTGTTGACGCGTCCCGGCGTGATGGCCACGGCGCGGATGCCGCGGGGACCGAGCTCGTACGCCGCGGATCGCGTGAACGAGATGACGGCCGCCTTGGCGGCGCCGTAGACCATCGCGTTTTCGGCGGCCGACTCGCCGTAGATGGACGACGTGCTGATGATGACGCCGGGGGAGTCCTGCGCGACGAACTGGTGCGCGGCGGCGAGGATGCCGAAGTAGACGCTGTCCTGGTCGATGCGGATCATTGGGTAGTAGTCCTTCTCGGGGTTCTGCTCGAGAAGGGGACGGCCCCCGGCGATGCCGGCGTTGTTGAACATCACGTCCAGACGGCCGAACTCCTCGACCGTGCGGGCGACGAGCGCCACGACGTCGGGGTAGCTCGACACGTCGACGCGCGCGGCGATGGCGGACCCGGCGAAGCCGTCGGCATCCGCCTCGTCCACGACCGACTGGGCCCGCTCGAGGTCGAGGTCGGCGACGACGACCTTGGCACCCTCGCGCAGGAACTTCCGCACGGTCGCGTGGCCGATGCCGCCCGCGCCGCCGGTGATGATGGCTACCTTGCCGTCGAGTCTCATGCGTGGTTCTCCTGTCTTCACTGAAGGTCGAGGTCGTCGAGGTCGTTGCACTTCAGCACGACCTTGGGATGCTTCCCGCTGAGGTGGACCTGGAACGCCTCGGCCGCGTCTTCGAGGGGGAAGACCGCGCGCGTCAGCTCAGCCAGTTCCAGGTGCGGCAGGATCTGCATCGCGCGCGGGAAGGCGTACGGCGCGACGAAGACCCCGGTGAGGGTGAGCTCGCGCTGGTAGAGGTATTCGGCGAGGTTCAGCGGCAGCTCGTAGTCGTGCGGGTACATGGCGCCGTACACGACGGTGCCGCCCTTGGTGGCGAGGTCGAGCAGCCCGCGCACGGCACGGGGCGAGCCCGACGCGTCGACGACGAGGTCGTACCCGCGTCCGTCGGTGATCTCGTCCGCGCGGGCGGCCTGGTCCTCGGCGATCGGATCGATCACGTGCTCGGCGCCGGTGGCCAGCGCTATCTCGCGCCGTTCGGCGATCGGCTCGATCATCGTCAGGCTCGTGGCGCCCGACATCTTCAGGACCTGGAGCGCCAGCTGGCCGATCGGGCCGCCGCCACACACGGCGACGCGGTCGCCGACGCGGATGCGCGCCTTGTCGGCGATCCGCACCGCGATCGAGGTGGGCTCGAGCAGGCACCCTTCGAGCAGCGAGACGCTGTCGGGCAGGCGGTAGACCTGCGACTCGTGCCACACGACCTCTTCGCTCATGCCGGGGCGGCGGTACTCGTTGCGGAGGTTCTCGCAGAACTGCTGGCGTCCGTCGAGGCAGGGGCGGCACACGCCGCAGAACTTCAGGAAGTTGCAGGCGACGCGGTCGCCGACGCTCAGGCCCGACCGCGTCGTGCGCTCGCCGAGTTCGACGATCACACCCGACACCTCGTGGCCGAGACCGAAGGGCACGTCGCGCCGGAAGAATCCTTCGGCGACGTGCGGGTCGGAGCCGCAGATGGACGAGTAGGCGATGCGGATGCGGACGTCCTCGGGGCCCAGCGGCTGGCGCGGGAAGTCGATGACCTCGACCGTGCCGCGCGCGTCCTCGTCGGGGTCGGCGAGACGCCCGACCTTGGTGACGGCGACCGTCTTCATCGTCCGGCCTCCTCACCGCGGACGAGGCGCCGCGCGGTCGCGATCGTCTGCGTCAGGCCGTAGCCGTGCTTCTCGCGCAGTGCCTCGTCCGGGCCGAAGCCGGCGTAGACCTGCGGGATGCCGAGACGCTCGAACGCCACGGCGCCCGCGCCGCGGTCCATGAGCAGATCCGCTACGCGCGACCCCAGGCCGCCGTAGGCGAGGTGGTCTTCGACCACGAGGATGCGGCCGGTCTCGGCGGCGCTCGCGAGCACGAGCTCCTCGTCGAGCGGCTTGATGGTGAACATGTCGACGACGCGCGCCTCGATGCCCTCGGCCGCGAGGATGTCGGCGGCGTCGAGCGCCTGACGCACCGTGGTGCCGTGCGTCAGGATCGTGAGATCCCCGCCGTCACGGGCGACGATCCCCTTGCCGATCGTCACGTCGACGCTGCCGGGCTCGTAGAGCACGGGATCGGACTTGCCAACGCCCATCCGCAGATACAGCGGGCCGTCGAGCTCCATGGAGGCGCGCAGCACCTCGCCCGCCATCAGCGGGTCGGCGACCGACGTCACCGTCATGTTCGTGAGCGCCGACATCAGCGCGATGTCCTCGACGGCGTAGTGCGTGGAGCCGCCGTTGCCGACGAGCCCGCCGTGCGAACCGACGATCTTCACGGGCAGGTTGGGGTAGCAGACGTCGGTGCGCACCTGCTCAAGCGCGCGCATGCTGAGGAACGGGAGCATTCCGAACACGACGGGCGTCTTGCCGTCGTAGGCGAGCCCGGCGGCGACGCCCACGCACGCCTGCTCGGCGAGCCCCACGTCGACGAAGCGGTCGGGGAACTGCGAGCGGAATGCGCCGAGCGACCCGCCGATGTCGGGAGTGAGCACCCAGAGGTCGGGGTTGCTCTCCCCGAGGTCGGCGAGCGTCGAGCCGATCACCGAGCGTGAGGAGAGCATGTCTCCGGTCGTCGCGGTCGTCATGAGCGGATCCCTTCGGTTGCGAGTGCGGGGCGGGTCGCCTCGAGCGACGCCAGCGCGCGCTCGAGGTCGGCATCCGTCAGCGAGCCGGCGTGCCAGGCGATCTGCCCCTCCATGAAGTCGACGCCCTTGCCCTTGACGGTCTCGCAGACCAGGACGGTCGGGGTCTGCGAGTCGGGTGCGGGGAGCGCGTCGATCGCGTCGACGAGCGCCGACATGTCGTGGCCGTCGACGTGCACGACGTTCCAGCCGAACGCCGCCCACTTGTCCGTATACGGCTCGAGCACGACGAGCTCCTCGTCGTGGGTCGTCATGAGCTGACGGTTGCGGTCGACGACGGCGACGAGATTGCCGAGGCGGTTGCTGCGGGCGGCCATCGCCGCCTCCCACACCGAGCCTTCGCCGGTCTCGCCGTCGCCGAGCAGGGTGAAGACGCGGTGCGGCTCACCTCCCTGCCGAGCCGCGAGCGCCATGCCGACGGCGAGCGGCAGTCCGTGGCCGAGCGAGCCGGTCGAGGCCTCGACGCCGGGCAGCTGCACCTTGCACGGGTGCATGCCGTAGGCGCTGTCGAGCTGCCCGTAGGTGTCGAAGATCGAGTCGATCGTGAAGAACCCGCGCTGGGCCATCGTCAGGTACATGCACACGGCGGCGTGACCCTTGCTGAGCACGAAGCGGTCGCGCGCGGGGTTGGCGAGGTCGGTGGGGTCGACCGCGAGGCCGTAGTGGAACAGCGCGGTGAAGACGTCGGCGGCCGAGAGGTCCCCGCCCACGTGGATCGGTCCGCTGTAGCTGTGGCTCAGCTGCATCAGCAGCCGGCGCAGCTCCCACGCCGTCTCTTCCAGTTGCGGCACGGTGTGTGCCCGTGCGGTCAAGAGCGCCTCGCGACTCATGTGCTCACTCCTCCTCGAATGGCCGGATGCGACGACCGTAGCAGAATCTGGTTTGAAAGTGAACTAGATTGAGACTGAACCAATTCTGATCTAGACTCGCTCGTGTGCCGCAACCGCCGGCGCCCCGAGCACAGAGAGGTGCAGGAATGCCAACGCTCACCGTCGACGACACCGTCGTCACCGATCTCTTCATCGGCGGGGAACACCGCAGCACCGCCGCATCCGTCCCGGTCGCCGATCCCGCACGCGGGGTGACGGTGGGACACGCCGCGTCGGCGACGCCTCAGGACGTGGCCGACGCCGTCGCCGCCGCGCGAGCGGCCTTCCCTGCCTGGGCTGCTCTGTCTCCGGCCGAGCGGGCCGCGCTGCTCGAGGCCGCGGTCGTGCGCGACGAGTCCGACGCCCAGGACGACGCGGCGATCCTGTCGCGCGAGAACGGCAAGATCCTCGCCGAGTGCGTGCGCGACACGTCGATGCTCGAGCGGCGCACGCGGCAGGTCACGCGGCTGGCCGACCTCGTCGACGCGACGCGGTCGCTGCCCAGCGAACGCTCCGCGCCCACGAACACCGAGATCGGGTACCAGGCCCTCGGGGTGGTGACGATCATCGTCCCGTTCAACTGGCCTGTCGGCATCCTGTCGGCCGCCCTGCCTTACGCGCTGCTGGCCGGGAACACCGTCGTGGTCAAGCCGCCGCCCACGGCGCCGCTCGCGACGACGCGCATCGTGCAGCGCATGGCCGCGCAGCTGCCGCCCGGAGTGCTCAACGTCGTCACCGGCGCCGACGAGAACATGTCGGCGCTCGTGAGCAACACCGACGTCGCGAAGGTGTGCTTCACCGGCTCGGTCGGCGGCGGCAAGCGCATCATGGCGCTCGCGGCCGAGAGTCTCACGCGGGTCACCCTGGAGCTGGGCGGCAACGATGCCGCGATCCTTCTCGACGACGCGCCGCTCGACGACGACCACCTGGACCGGCTCTTCGGCGCGGTGTTCGCCTCGACGGGGCAGATCTGCATGAACGCCAAGCGGATCTACGTCCACCGATCCCGTCTGGATGAGGTCGTCCAGGGGCTGTCGGACCGGCTCGCGCGGACCGTTCTCGGCGACGGGCTGGACCCGTCGACCACGATGGGGCCGCTCCACACGGCTCGGCAGAAGGAGTTCGTCGAGCAGCTCATCGCCGAGGCGCGGGATGCCGGAGCGCCGGTGCTGGAGTTCGGCGAGCTGCCGGATTCCCCCGAGCTGCGCGAGGGGCACTTCATCCGTCCCGCGATCGTCGTGGACCCCGACCCGTCGCTGCGCGTCGTCCACGAGGAGCCGTTCGGGCCGGTGATCCCCGTCATCGCGTTCGACGACGACGACACCGCCGTCGCATTCGCGAACGACAGCTGGGCCGGCCTCGGCGGCTCGGTGTGGTCCGAAGACGAGGACCGCGCTGCGCGCATCGGTGCGCGGCTCGAGTGCGGGTACGTGTGGATCAACGACCACGGCGCGCCGCGCCTGGACATCCGCGCTCCCTTCGGCGGCATGAAGCAGTCGGGCATGGGCCGCGAGCAGGGGATCGAGGGCATCCGCGCGTTCCAGGACACGCGGGCGATCTCGCGGCTCGACCGTGACGCGCTCGCGGCGATGTCTCGATAGCGTGAGGAAGACGATCGAGGAGGTGCGAGATGTCGGATGAGCAGCCGCGGGCCACGGTGCTCCAGCGCCCGGCCGGCCTCGAGGGCGTCGCAACCGAACCGCTTCCGACGGCGCTGCCGCCGGAGGAGTTCACGCCGCGCCTGCTGACGCTGCTGTCGAACGTGCTCGTGAGCGCGCAGTCCCAGGGGTTCCGCAGCGAGACCGGACGGTCGACGAACGAGTGGCGGATCCTCGCGGCCGTCGCCGCCACGCCGGGGCTCGCGGCATCCGAGATCGCCGAATCGCTGTCGATCAACAAGTCGCTGATCTCGCCCACGGTCAACCGGCTCGCCGAAGAGGGGCTCATCGTCCTCGTCGGCGGTCCTCGGGGGTCGCGCCCGATGTATCTGACGCCGGATGGCGTCCGCGTGCACGACCTGCTCGCGCCGATCGCGCAGCGCGGTCAGGACCTCATCACCGCCGAGCTCGGCGAAGAGGACGTGCACGCCCTGAACGCGATCCTGCGCAGGCTGCTCGCGCGCGCCCGAGGTGGTGAGAGCCCGGCCGCCGGATCATCATGACCGGACGTCCGGCGCGGAGTCAGCTCCGGCTGGGGAAGATCCCCTGGATCGCGATGCAGTAGTTGAGGTCGTCCGCCTTGCTCTGCTTCCGCAGGTCGGGGAGCCCGAACGTGGTTCGCCCGTCCCCGCCGTACGTGACGCCCAGCAGGCTGAACAGCGACTGATTCTGCACGATGTCCAGCATCTGACCCTCGCACTTCACCCAGCCCCGTGGTGCGAAGCTGAACGCGAACGCCTGAATCTGTCCGATGAACGGTTCCATGGTGAGCTCCCTCCTGCTCCGTCGCAGCGACGCGCAGCAGCCTCCGGGAACGCCCGGGTGATGCGAGAAAGTCCCGCCGGTCGCCATCGACGTGGCGATGTTCGCAGTCACGGGCGTCGTGGTCAAGGGCTGTCCATGCCGCCGCGGCCCTCCGCCGCCTACACTCGAAGGATGCAAGATCCGAACGAGCCCAAGAGCTCGATCTCCGGCGGGAGGATCACCATCTGGGTGGTCGTCGGGGCCGTGGCGCTGTACATGATCGTCTCGGGCGTCCTGGGCATCATCTCCAACGGCGGCTGATTCCCCGCGTGCCGCGCTCCGGCACGACCACTCCCGGCCACGCGCGAGGCCGGGCATGCTCGTACCCGAAGGACACCGCCGTCTGGAGGAGGAGCAGTGACAGGCATCGACATCAGCCCGGTCCGTCAGCTGGCACGGTTCGCGAGCCAGCACCCGGACGTCGTGGCCATCGTCTACGAGGACCGTGAATACGACTACGCCGAGTTCCTCGATCTGGTCCACCACTTCGCCGCCGCGCTGCGCGCCGACGGCATCGGCCCCGGCGATCGCATCGCCTACGCGGGCGTCAACAGCCTCACCTTCCTGACGGGCTACTTCGCGGCGGCGTGGATCGGCGCCGCGTTCGTCCCGCTGAACTTCCGTCTCGCCGGTCCCGAGCTGCGCGTGATCCTGCTTGATGCGCGCCCGGACGTCCTGATCGCGGAGCCGTACCACGCCCGCCTCATCGATCCGTTCCTCGACGAGCTGGGCGTTCGTCATCCGCTCCTGATCGACGACGACGAGGCGCTCGCCGACGAGGAGCCGCCCTCGCCCCGGTGGCAGTCGTACGCCGCTTTCCGGACCAGCTGGGACGAACCGGCCACCCCCGCCCATCGCACCGAGGACGACCTCGCCGTCGTGCTGTACACGTCGGGGACGACGGGCCGGTCGAAGGGCGTGATGCTCACGCACGGCAACATCTGGTGGAACTGGGTGAACGTCGACTCGGTGGTGGACACCCGCGTGGGGGACGTCTCGCTCGCGATCGCGCCGCTGTTCCACATCGGCGGACTCAACGCCGTGACGCTGCGCACGCTCACCCGTGGCGGCACCGTCGTGGTGCGCCGCGCATTCGATCCGGCGCAGGCGCTCGACGACCTGGTGACGCGGCGCGTCAACAGCATGTTCGTGGTGCCGGCGATGCTCGCCGCCATCCAGCGCCAGCCCGGCTTCGCCGACGCGGACCTGACGGCGCTGCGCTCGACGATCGCCGCGGGTGCGCCCGTGCCGCCCGCGCTCATCGCGTCCTATGCCGAGCGCGGGGTGTTCCTGCAGCAGGCGTGGGGCCTGACTGAGACGGCGCCCTTCTCGACGTACCTGGAAGCCGAGAGGACGATCGAGAAGCTCGGGTCGTGCGGTCTGCCGATGCCGTACACGGAGGTCAAGATCGTCGACCTGTCGCACGACGTCGATGTGCACGAGCCGGAGGCGACCGGCGAGTTCTGGGTCCGCGGCCCGAACGTGTCGCGCGGCTACTGGAACAACCCCGAGGCGACGGATGCCGCCTTCACCGCGGACGGGTGGTTCCGCACCGGCGACATCGGGTACCGGGACGCGGACGGCTACTTCTTCATCGTCGACCGGCTCAAGGACATGATCATCTCGGGCGGCGAGAACGTGTACCCGGCCGAGATCGAGAACGTGCTGAGCGCCCATCCGGGCATCGTCGACGTCGCCGTGATCGGCGTGCCCGACCCGAAGTGGGGCGAGGCGGTGTGCGCCGTCGTGCAGACCGATCAGGAGCCGATCACCCTCGAGGACCTCCGGGCGTTCGCGGGGGAGTCGATCGCCCGCTACAAGCTTCCGACCGTGCTGGTGCTGCGCGATGTGCCGCGAAACGGCGCCGGCAAGCTCGACAAGCCCCGCATCCGGACCGAGGTGCGCGAGCACCTCGCGAAGCACCGCGGCGACGTCGAGACGGCATCGTTCACCGAGACGCTCAAGATCCCGCGCACGGTGCGCTGATCGCTTCAGGCGGCGGCGGTGCGCGAGCGCTGCTGCGCCGACATCACGCGCGAGGCCGAGTAGGCGACGCTGCGCAGGACCCGCTCGTATCGCAGCGCCGGGAACGTCGCGGCGTCTCCCGACACCGACAGCGCCGCCACGACCTGACCGTTCGCGCCGCGCACGGGTGCGGCGATGCACGCGAGCGTCTCGAGCGACTCGCCCCGGTCGAGGGCGAGACCGTTGCTGCGGACGCGGTCCAGCTCGTCGGCGAAGGCGTCCTCGTCGACGATGGTGTTCGCGGTCCACCGGTGGCGCGGCGAGCGCAGCGCCTGCTCGGCGGCGACGCCGTCGCCGGCCAGCAGCACCTTCCCGACGGCGGTGCAGTAGGCGGGCATGCGGCCGCCGATCCGACTGGGGGACCGCAGGCGCTGGTGGCCCTCGAGCTTGTTGAGGTAGATCACGTGCGAGCCGCGGAGCGCGGCGAGCTGCACGGTCAGGTGCGTCGCCTCGTAGAGCTCGGCGAGGAACGGCGTGAGAGCGTCGCGCGCCAGATCGTGCAGCGGGCTGTCCTTGCTCGCGCTGAGGTCGTCGAGCAGCGCGCCGAGGCGGTAGGCGGTGCCGACCCGCTCGACGACTCCGTTCGACTCGAGCGTCGCCAGCAGCCGGAACGTCGTCGACTTGCTGAGATCGGCACGCCGGGCCAGTTCGCTGACGCCCACTCCGACGTGTGCTTCCTCGCCGAACGCGCGCATGACGCTGATCGCCTTGTCCACGGCCGAGCGCTCGTCTCGGCTGCTGTCCGTTGTGCTCATCGGCTCCCCATCTCCGTCGATGCGACCTGTGGATGCAGACCAGTGTCGCCCGGGCGTGGGGGTGTTGCAATGGTCCGGTGGTACATTTCACTGGACCGCCTCGAGCGGTCGGGAAGGGGCGGTGGAGATGGCCGTCAGCGACGTCGTCGGGCGGAATGTCAAGCGCTATCGCCACGAACGCGGCATGTCGATGGCCGCCCTGGGAGAGCGCGCCGGTCTGGCGAAACAGACGATCGCGAGCATCGAAAGCGGCCAGGGGAACCCCACGATCGACACCGTCGAGCGCCTGGCGTCGAGTCTCGGCGTGAGCGCGCGGGCGCTGCTGACCGAGCTCGGCACCGAGGTGCTGCACAGTCACGCCGCCAGCGCGATCTGGCGCCGATCGGGCAAGGTGCGCGAGCGGCCCCTCGATCAGGCATTCGGCTCCGGGTACGTCACGAACGCGCTCATCCGGGTCGACACCAACCGGGGTCGAGCGGTCTACCCGGCACGCGGCCGAGGTGCGCTGCGGCACTGCTATGTCCTCGAGGGCGAGCTGAGGCTGGGGCCGACCACCTCCCCGGCCGTGGCCGTGGTCGGCGACTTCGTCCGCTTCCCGGCGGACACCGAGCACTTCCTCGAGGCGATCACTCCGGTCGCCACCCTGTTCGCGTGCACGACGTCGCCTCAGCTGACGATGGACGAGGACGGCGGCTGGTTCTGACCCGGGTCCGCTGACCCCGCTCGCCCATCCGTGCCGGAGTGCGGCACACCGAGTTCACCTCGCGGCGGAGGCGAGGGACGCTGTGGTCGTGACCACCGTTTCTCCCTCGCTGACGCCGGAGCTTCGCATCCTCGCCGACGAGCTCCGCGAGGCCGAGCGCCTGCGCCGGCCGATCCCGACGCCCTCGGCGACGAACGCCGCGCTGACCGTCGGCGACGCCTACGAGATCCAGCGCTTCAACATCGGTGTGCGAGAAGCCGCGGGCGAGCGCCGCGTCGGCCGGAAGATCGGCCTGACCTCCCTCGCCATGCAGCAGCAGCTCGGCGTCGACTCGCCCGACTTCGGCGTCATCACCGACGCGATGGTGGTCCCAGACGGCGGCGAGCTCGACGCCGCGGCGCTGATCGCTCCGCGCGTCGAGGCCGAGTTCGCGTTCCGGATCGGCCGCGACCTGCATCCGTCCCCCTCCGCGGAGGAACTCGCCGACGCCGTCGACGGCGTCGCGGTCGCCCTGGAGATCATCGACTCGCGCGTCGCCGACTGGAAGATCGGCCTCGTCGACACCGTCGCCGACAACGCCTCGAGCGCGCGCATCGTCACGGGCGGATTCGTCGCCCCCACGCGCTCGCTCCTGGCGGCGCTTCCCGAGGCGATCGTCACGATGCGGCGCGACGGCGAGCAGGTCGCCGCCGGCCCGGGATCGGCGGTCCTCGGAGACCCCCTGGTGTCGCTGCGCTGGCTCGCCGACGCGATCGGCGCGTTCGGCGACGCGTTCCAGGCCGGGGACGTCGTGCTCGCCGGCGCCGTCGACCGGGCTGCGCCGCTCGCGCCCGGCCAGTCGTGGGAGGCATCCGCAGAGGGCTTCCCCGCGGTCGCGTTCCGCACCCTGCCCATGACCACCGCGCAAGGAGGCGCCTGATGGCCATCACGCAACTGCCCAGCACCCACGAGGGCGAACGGCACATGTTCCCGACGGGAGACATCCACCGCCCCCGCGGCTTCGACCCGAGCATCGACGTCTCAGGACTCGTCGACATGGACGGCGGGTACCTCGACCGGGCGATCTTCACCGACCAGCGGCTCTACGAGCAGGAGCAGGCGCGGGTCTTCGCGACGAGCTGGCTGTTCCTCGGCCACGTCGAGCAGCTGCAGAGGCCGGGTGACTTCTTCACGACGTACATGGGCGAGGACCCCGTGATCGTCACGAAGGACAAGTCCGGCCGCATCCGGGCGTTCCTCAACTCGTGCCGGCACCGCGGGGCGCGCGTGCTGCGTGCCGACTACGGGCAGACGCGCGCGTTCACGTGCACGTATCACGGGTGGTCGTACGACCTCGAGGGTCGCCTCATCAGCGTCCCGAACGAGGCCGCCTACCCCGAGGGTGGCTGGGACCGCGACCAGTGGGGTCTGCTGGAGGTCGCCCAGCTCGACACCGTGCTCGGTCTCATCTTCGCCACCTGGAACCCCCAAGCGCCGACGCTGGACGAGCAGCTCGGCGACATGAAGTACTACATGGAGGCCTTCCTCGACCGCGACAGTGAGGGGACGACCATCGTCGGCGGGATCACCAAGTGGATCCTGAAGGGCAATTGGAAGCTGGCCGCCGAGCAGTTCGGCACCGACTGGTACCACGTCAACATGTCGCACGCCTCGGCGCTCATGGTCCTCTCGCCGACCGGCCGGGGCCCCAAGAAGGAGATCGCCGAGACGCCCGGACGCCAGTACTCCGACGAGCGGGGGAACGGCACCGGCTTCCCGACGCATCCGAAATCCCGCTTCGACGCGCAGCCGGTCCACGAGTACTACGACTACGCGGCCCTGGCCGGGCGACTCGGCCAGGCGCGCGTGCAGGGGCCGATGACCACCGGGCACGCGACGGTGTTCCCGAACTTCTCGTACCTGCCGGTCAACGGATCGATCCGCGTGTGGCACCCGAAGGGGCCCGACGAGATCGAGATCTGGGCGTGGACGGTGCTCGACAAGTCGATGCCCGAAGAGGTCCGTGAGGCCCAGCGCCTGTACAACCTGCGCACGTTCGGGCCGTCGGGCATCTTCGAGCAGGACGACGGCGAGAACTGGAGCGAGATCCAGGCGATCTCGCGCGGCTGGCAGACCAACAGGGTCCCCCTCAACTACCAGATGGGGATCGGCAGCGAGCGCGAGGACGGGGTGTACCCCGGCTCCACGAGCACGCTGTACAGCGACTCGGCCGGCCGCCGCTTCTACCGCCGCTGGGCCGAGCTGATGAACACGCCCGCGTGGCACGAGACGGAGCAGTCATGAGCGAAGAAGGAATCCTCGTCGCGCAGGCGGGCGAGATCCCCGACGGCGAGGGCATCAAGATCGACGCCGCCGTGCTCGGCACCGTCGACGACGTCGCGGTGTTCAACGACGACGGCGAGTTCTTCGCCCTCGACGACACGTGCACGCACGAGACCGCGTCGCTGTCGGAGGGCTGGGTCGAGAACGGCATCGTGGAGTGCCCGCTCCACGCGGGCAAGTTCTGCCTCAAGGACGGCGCCGTGCAGTCGATGCCCGCGACCGTCGACGTCGCCTGTCACCGCGTGATCGTCAGCGGCGCCGACATCCGCGTGGTGCCCAACCCGGATCGGATCGCGTCGTGACACGGGATGCCGGACGCGTCGTCATCGTCGGCGGCGGGCTCGCCGGCTACAGCGCCGCCGACACCCTCCGCGCCCTCGGGCACTCCGGCGCGATCACGATCGTGGATCCCGAGCCCGCCGCCTACGACCGGCCGCCGCTGTCGAAGGACCTGTTCCGGGCCGACTTCTCGCTGGAGAAGATCGCGTTCGCCGATGCGGCTGCGCTCGCCGCCAAGGCCATCGACGCGCGCTTCGGCCGCGCGGCCGTCGCGGTCGACGCGCAGGCGCGCACGGTGACGCTCGACGACGGGGACGTCATCCCGGCCGACACCATCCTGCTCGCCACCGGCGGACGCCCGCGCACGCTCCCGATCCCGGGCGGCGACCTGCCGCAGGTGCGCGTGCTGCGCACGTTCGCGGATGCCGTCGCCCTCCGCGAGAGCGTGACGGCGGGGACGCGCGTCGCCGTCGTCGGCGCGGGCCTCATCGGCGCGGAGCTGGCCTCGGCCCTTCAGACCGCGGGGGCGGAGGTCACCCTCATCGACCCGGTCGAGACGCCTCTCGTCCCCGCCGTCGGCGAGCACATGGCCGGCCACCTCCACGGGATGCACACGGCGAAGGGGCTGACGACGATCCAGGGTCTCACCGCGGCGTTCGAGCCGGGCGAGGACGGTGTCGACGTCGTCC
Organism: Microbacterium thalassium; assembly: GCF_014208045.1. Classification (NCBI taxonomy): domain Bacteria; kingdom Bacillati; phylum Actinomycetota; class Actinomycetes; order Micrococcales; family Microbacteriaceae; genus Microbacterium; species Microbacterium thalassium. The sequence goes on along the minus strand of NZ_JACHML010000001.1, from coordinate 143,189 downwards.
TCGACGGCGGACGCCGGATCGCCGCCGACCTGGTCGTGGTCGGCATCGGCATCGTCCCGAACACCGAGCTGGCCGAGGCGGCCGGCATCGATGTGGACGGCGGCGTCATCGTCGACGCGCGGCACCGGACCAGCGCCGACGGCGTCTACGCCGCGGGCGACGTGTGCCGCCGCCGCGACGACGAGGGCGCGCTCCTCCGGCGCGCCGAGCACTGGGAGTCCGCGCAGCTCGACGGCCAGCGCGCCGCCCGCGACATGCTCGGCCAGGAGCCGATCTCGGACGGCGCCGCATGGTTCTGGTCGGATCGGCACGGCATCCACCTCGAAGCGACCGGGCGGCTCACCGGAGCCGGCCAGGTCGTCATCCGCCCGGGCGACCACCCGACGGTGTTCCTCGTCGACGACGGCGCGCTCGTGGGAGCCGCCGCCATCGACGACACCATGACGATCCGTGCGGCACGCCGCCTGATCGACCAGCGCATCCCGGTCACCGCCGCGGAGCTGGCCGATCCGTCGGTCGGGCTGCGCGGACTGCTCAGGGCGGCGCGCTGACGCGCGGCCCGGAAGGAGACGGACATGACCGACACGTACCTGAACCCCGCCACCCTCAACGGCGCGACCAGCACGTCGACCGGCATCCTCGACGACGAGATCGACGGCCTTCACCTGGCGGACCTCCAGACGCACTTCGAGGTGACCCAGTTCTACAACCTCGAGGCCGAGCTCCTCGACGACGGCCGGTTCGCCGACTGGCTCGAGATGCTCGCCGAGGACCTGCACTACTGGGCGCCCGTGCGCACCAACCGCCTGCGGCGTCAGCAGGCGCTGTCGGTCCACGCCCCCGGCGAGGCCGCGTTCTACGATGAGACGCGCGACTCGCTGGCCTGGCGCATCCGCCGCTTCGACTCCGGCATGGCGTGGGCCGAGGACCCGCCCAGCCGCACCCGCCACCTGGTGTCCAACATCTCGGTCCGAGAGCGCAGCGACGGCCTGCTGCAGGTGCGCAGCGCCTTCCTCTGCTACCGGAACCGCCTGCACACCGAGACCGACCTCTACGCGGGCGGCCGGACGGACATCCTCCGCCGCGACGGCGTCCACGGCTACGAGGTCGTCAAGCGGACGATCCTGTTCGAGCAGAACGTGCTGCTGACCAAGAACATCTCGACGTTCTTCTGATGCCCGGGCTGCGAGGAGTGCGTCGGATGATCGGATGGCTGGACGGCGACGTCGCCTTCATCACCGGCGGCGGATCGGGGATCGGGCGCGCCGTCGCCCTGCGGTTCCTGCAGGAGGGCGCGCACGGCGTCGTCATCTTCGATCGCTCGATCGAGGGGGTCGCGACCCTCGCCGACGAGGCGGGCGTCGTCCCCGATCGCGTGCTCGCGCTGACGGGCGATGTGCGCTCCACCGTGGACCTCGAGGCCGCTGTCGCCGCCGCGCTGGACCGCTTCGGTGCGATCGACGTCCTCGTCCCCAACGCGGGGATCTGGGACTTCAACCGGTCGATCCACCGCACGACGTCCGCCGAGATGGCGGCGATCTGCGACGAGCTGTTCGACATCAACGTCAAGGGGTGCGTGCTCACGGTGTCGGCTGCGTGGCGGGCGCTCGTCGACAGCGGCGGATGCATCGTCATGACGCTGTCCAACGCGGCGTTCTATCCGGCCGGGGGAGGTCCCGCGTACACCGCGTCCAAGCACGCGATCCGGGGCCTGGTGACCCAGCTGGCGTACGAGCTCGCGCCCAAGGTGCGCGTGAACGGCGTGGCGATCGGGGGGCTGCGCACAGACCTGCGCGGACCCGAGTCGATCGGCATGGGCGAGCGTTCGATCGAGCAGTCCTTCGCCAAGCGCACCGGCGAGCCGAACATGTGGCTGCCGCTCCACGACGCGTCCAGCGACCCCGCGGACTCCACGGGCCCGTTCGTCCTGCTCGCGTCGCGCCGCAACGCGAGCGTCATCACCGGAGCCATCATCAACGCCGACGGCGGCATCGGCGTGCGCGGCTTCGCCACGGCCGCGGGAGGAGACCAGCTGTGAACACCACTGCAGATCCCGGAGCCCTCGCCCCGGCGAGGGAGGTGCCCGATGCCGGAGGCGGCGTCGCCCGCCTCGGCGTGCGACGCGCGCGCCTCGGAGCGCTCGTCGACGCCTATCCGGCGGGAGCCCATGATCTCGAGCTCCTCGTCGAAGGTCGACCCGCCCCCACCGAGCTGGCGCGGACGGCGGCCGAGGCGCTCGCCGCGGACCCGCGGTGCCGGCGGATCGTGTTCGCGGTTCCCGAGCAGGATCTCGATGCGATCGCCTGGGCCGAAGAGGCGGGCTTCCGCTACGTCGTGGACGTCGAGGTGCGCGCCGGCGCCTTCTCTCTCATGGTCGTCGAGCCCGACTGGGTGCTCGCACAGCCGCACATCCTCGAAGACATCCCCCTGAAGGAGTGACATGGGCATCAAGGCAGCGATCATCGGTCCGGGCAACATCGGCACGGACCTGATGTTCAAGATCATCCGTCTCAGCGACACGCTGGAGATGGCGGCGATGGTGGGCATCGACCCCACCTCGGACGGGCTGGCCCGCGCGGGCAGGCTCGGGTTCCCGACCACCCATGAGGGCGTGAAGGGGCTCATCGCGATGCCGGGGTTCGACGAGATCGACGTGGTGTTCGACGCGACCAGCGCGGGAGCGCACCGGCACAACGCCGCCGCGCTCGCCCCGTACGGCAAGCTCCTGATCGACCTGACGCCGGCCGCGGTGGGTCCTTACGTGGTGCCGGTGGTGAACCTGGACGCGAACCTGGACGCGCCGGACGTGAACATGGTGACCTGCGGCGGGCAGGCGACCATCCCGATGGTCGCCGCGGTGTCGCAGGTGACCCCGGTGCACTACGCCGAGATCGTCGCGTCGATCTCGTCGCGCTCCGCCGGGCCCGGGACGCGCGCCAACATCGACGAGTTCACCGAGACGACGGCGACGGGCCTCGAGGTCGTCGGGGGCGCGGCGCGCGGCAAGGCGATCATCATCCTGAATCCGGCGGATCCGCCGATGATCATGCGCGACACGGTGCAGGTCGTGGTGAGCCGGCTCGACGAGGCAGGCCGGGCCGCGGTCGCGGCCTCGGTCGAAGCGATGGCCGAGAAGGTGCGCGGCTACGTTCCCGGGTACCGCCTCAAGCAGAAGGTGCAGTTCCTCGACGAGGGTGCGGAGCTGGACGGGCTGCTGCCCGAGGACCGCCGTGGCGGGGAGTACACCCGCGTCTCGGTCTTCCTCGAGGTCGAGGGTGCGGCGATGTACCTGCCCGCCTACGCCGGGAATCTCGACATCATGACCTCCGCCGCGCTCAAGGCGGCGGAGACCCTCGCCGCGGCACGCCAGAAGGAGAAGGTGGCATGACGAAGATCTATCTGCAGGACGTCACCCTGCGCGACGGGATGCACGCCATCCGGCACCGCATCACCCCCGAGAAGGTGGGCGAGATCGCCGGCGCCCTCGACAGGGCGGGCGTCGACGCGATCGAGGTCGCCCACGGCGACGGACTCGCCGGATCGTCCCTCACGTACGGACCCGGCAGCCACACCGACTGGGAGTGGATCGAGGCGGCCGCCGATGCGATCGAGAACGCCGTGCTGACCACCCTGATCCTCCCCGGCATCGGGACGCTCCACGAACTCAAGCGCGCGTACGACCTCGGCGTGCGCTCGGTGCGGGTCGCGACGCACTGCACCGAGGCCGACGTGTCGGCGCAGCACATCGGCGCGGCGCGGGAGTGGGGGATGGACGTGTCCGGGTTCCTCATGATGTCGCACCTGTCGGACTCGGCGTCGCTGGCCCAGCAGGCGAAGCTGATGGAGTCCTACGGCGCGAACTGCGTCTACGTCACCGACTCCGGCGGCCGCCTCACGATGGACGGCGTGCGCGAGCGCGTGCGCGCCTACCGCGACGTGCTCGACGAGGGGACGCAGATCGGCATCCACGCCCACCAGAACCTGTCGCTGTCGGTCGCGAACTCCGTCGTGGCCGTCGAAGAGGGCGTGTACCGCGTCGACGCCTCCCTCGCCGGCCACGGCGCGGGGGCCGGTAACACGCCGATCGAGCCGTTCGTCGCCGTCGCGAAGCTCCAGGGCTGGGACATCGGGGCGGACCTGTTCGCTCTGCAGGATGCCGCGGACGACCTGGTCCGGCCGCTGCACGACCGGCCGGTGCAGGTCGACCGCGAGACGCTCACGCTCGGCTACGCGGGCGTGTACTCCAGCTTCCTGCGCCACGCCGAACGCGCCGCGGCCACCCACGGCCTCGACGCACGCGACATCCTGGTGCGGGTCGGGGAGCGTCGCCTCATCGGCGGTCAGGAGGACATGATCACCGACGTGGCGCTGGACCTCGCCGCCATCACCAGCATGGACGACACCGCCGAAGCCGACGCCCTCGAGGAGGTCTCCGCATGACCGGCCACCCCACGACCGTCGAGGCCCCCGAGTACACGACCGACGCGTTCTTCGGCCTCGAGGACCGGTGGCTCCAGACCGCTCCGGGCGAGCTGACCCACTTCCACGAGCTGGGGGAGGGCACCCCGATCCTCTTCCTGCACGGGTCGGGGACGGGGGTGACGGCAGCCGCGAACTGGTGGCTGAACCTCCCCGAGCTCTCCCGCCTGGGACGGTGCATCGCGATCGACTCGATCGGGTACGGGCAGAGCGTCGTCGCGCCCGGCACCGCGTACGGCATCCGGGAGTGGGTCCGCCACGCCGTCCGCGTGCTCGACGCCCTCGGCATCGAGAAGACCTGGATCGTCGGGAACTCCCTCGGCGGGTGGCTCGCGTTCCAGTTCGCGATCGACTTCCCCGAGCGCCTGCTCGGGATCGTGTCGATGGGCACCGGCGGAGCGAAGCTGACGGGCGCGCTGCAGGGCCACGCGAACCCGACGCTCACGCCCGAGGGCATCCGCAGGACGCTCGAGCTGTTCGTGGTCGACAAGAGCCTCGTCACCGACCAGCTCGTCGAGCTGCGGTACGCCGCGGCGCTGAACGACACCGCGTCGGACCGGCTCGCGGACGTCGTCGCGGCCCGCGACCGCGATCGCCACGAGCTGCCGCTGGACTTCGACGTCCTGGCGAACCTCGACGTGCCGGTGCTGCTCATCCACGGCACGCAGGACGTCGTGATCCCGGTCTCGCGCACGTGGGAGCTGCTGGGCGTCATTCCCCACGCCGACGCCCACATCTTCAGCCAGTGCGGTCACTGGTCGCAGGTCGAGCGCGCCGACGACTTCAACGCCGTCCTCACGCAGTACCTGACCAGCCACGGACTGGGACAGGCGGAGACCTCGCCCGCCGGCGGATAGCCCGCGGACATGTGACGGCGGCGGCATCCGATCGGATGCCGCCGCCGTTGCGCGTCCCCCGACGCGCGGGAGCCCGAGGGCTCCGGCTTCTCAGGTCAGCACGGCCGTCGTGACCGCGAACCCGGCGATGTACTCCTTGATCGGCCGGTAGAACTCGTAGGTGACCTCGTACGGGCCGCACGCGCGCAGCGCGGAGTAGGCGGCGACCCACGTGCGCACCTCGTGCGAGGAGTGACCCGCGAGGGCATCCATCTCATCGGCGGTGTACGCGTCGAAGCGCTCGAGGTCGCCGGAGCGGCAGACCTCGAGGAACTGCAGATCCCACTCCGGGTTGAGCTCCATGATGTCCGCCTCGCCCTTCGCGAAGGCGACGGCGGTGTCGATCGTCCGCTGCTGCCGCTCGGCGCGCGCTTCGGGGGTCGGGTGCCGGCCGTCGGTGAGGAAGTCGCGCTGCTCGGGAGTCGCGGTGGCGTACTGCGGCACCGGCGGGTCGTGCGAGAGCCCCCCGGAGCCGAGGAACAGGACGCGCTTGTCGCTGTCGGCGAAGAACTTGCCGACAGCCGTCCCGAACTGCCGGATGCGGGACACCTTCGTGAAGGGGCGGGCGACCGAATTGATGAAGATCGGGATCATCGGGACCTCGTCGAGCCCGCCGAACAGGATCTCGGCGGGCTGGACCGCTCCGTGGTCGACCTCCATGCGGCGCGAGATCGCGGTGTCGATGTCGTGGTCGATGACGAACTGCGCGAGCCGCTCGCTGGTCTCGGTCGGAACCGGGATCGGCCCCTCCCACGAGTCGTAGTCGCCCGTACCCAGGGCGTCGTAGCCGATGCAGAACGGCGGCATCAGGTCGTAGAAGAAGCCGTTGTAGTGGTCCGGCCCGAAGTTCACGATGATGTCGGGCCGGAAGTCGCGCGCGAACTGCCGGGCCTGATCGAAGGCGGCCTCGACGGCCGCCTTCACATCGGCGGGCGGATCGGTGTGCTCGAGCAGCGGACTGTGCGACATGCAGATGAGCGCCTGTGGCATCGGGGACTCCTTCGTCGTGCGGCGATGATTCCAGTGCACCGCGGATGCGGGTCTGCGGCATCCGTTCGTTCCGCGGTGCGAGACGAAGCGGCTCGCGGGTTCAGAGCCCGAGCGTGCGCTCGGACAGGACGTACGTGAACGTCGCGTGCGAGAGGAGCTTGCCGGCGGCGTCCGCGACCGAGACCTCGACCACGGCGACCTTGCCCCCGCTTCGCAGCACGCGTGCCGTCGCGACGGCGTACTCGGCCTTGGAGTTGCTCAGGAAGTTCTGGTTCGACTGCACCGCCAGCGGGAACTGTCCGGATTCGGCGTACGCCTGCATCGCGGCGAAGGTGCCGGTGATGTCGGATGCGCCGAACAGTGCGGTGGCCGAGAACATCCCGTTCGCCTGCGCGATGTGGTCCGCGAGGGGCATGCGCAGGCTGATCGTCTCCCCGTCAGCGGCATGGGGCACGAGCCCCAGCGTGGCGACGACGTCGTCGAAGCCGAGTCGTGCGAGGAACTCGTCGACGAACACCGTCAGCTGCTCGAAGGATGAGGAGAGGGCCATGCTGCGTCCTTTCGTGCCGTCGGTGGCGCGGTCGGCGACAACGGACCTGCGGCTCTGCGGGTATGAACGACAATCGCCGACGCTCCCGCACGGCGCGAACGCGCGTGCCGCTCAGCGGCACGCGCGTTCGGGTCGGGGAAGAGACCAGCCGGAGGTCAGCGCTTCGCGCGGTCGTGTCGCACTCGCGCGAACGCCGTCGCGGCGAGGATCACCGCTGCCGCGACGATCGCGACGATCCCCGTCGACACCGAGTAGGGCTCGTCGGTGATGCGCGCGACGGCGACCCAGCTGATGCCCCACGTCAGCGACAGCGCCGGGGCGATCCGGCCGCCGCTCCACAGGGCGAACGCGATGCCGATGGCCGCGGCGACGGCGAGCACGATCCCCGCCCAGATCTCGGGCGCGATGCCGAAGCCGTCGAAGCCGGCCGCGACGAGCACCGCGGTGGTGTTGGCCGCGGTCGCGATGATGACCCAGCCGAGGTAGAGGCCGATCGCCCCGTCGGCGACGACGGTCTCGACGAGGTTCTTCGGCGCCGTCTCGCGCAGGATCACGTAGATCCGGCACAGGACCGCCAGCAGGGCGACGATGATCGGCAGGCTCGCGTACAGCAGGTCGGCCTGCACGCTGAAGATCCAGACGGCGTTGAGGACGAGCGAGGCCAGCACCCACCAGCCGATGCGCCGCTGGCGTTCGTCGTGACGCTGGCCGGGGAGCACCTGCCACACGGCGTACGCGAGCATGCCGGTGTAGATGACGCTCCAGATGCGGAAGGCGCCCGTGCCGGGGGCGATGAGCGTCGAGTCCGCGTCGAGGTAGCCGCCCGCCGCCTCCTGGATCGGCGTTCCGACGATCACGCCGGAGCCGATGAAGGCGGCGACGATCGCCAGCACCGAGCTGACGAGGACGAGCCATTGCCGGACGGTGTCGCGCGAGTCCAGTCCGTCGCGCGTCGATGCGGTGGTGGTATCAGCGGTCATTGCGTCTCCCGGTTCGAGTCTGCTCCATGCGGCGCGATTCGTCGCCCACTGGTTCGTTCCGGCCCGCGGGCGCTCTTGGATGCAGTTGAATGTATCAACCTCACTTGACTGATCACTCTAGAGTGTTTACTCTATTCACTGTGAAGTACGTCCCCGCCGACATCCTCGATGCCGCCGTCGCCCTCATCGACGCGCAGGGCATCGGCGTCTCGACGGCAAAGGTGGCCGAGGCGGCGGGCGTGTCCAACGGGACGCTGTTCAACTACTTCCGCACGAAGCAGGATCTGCTCGACGAGCTGTACCTGCACCTCAAGCGCGACCTCGCGGCGGCCATCGGCGCCATCGACGCCGCGGTGCCCGTCAAGGACCGTGCGCGCACCATCTGGGACCGCTGGGTCGCCTGGGGGATCGACGCTCCCGCGCGCCACCGCGTGGTCCTCATGCTCAAGGGCGGGGGCCTGGTCAGCGACGCCGCCGTCGACGAGGCGGCCGCGCTGTTCGCCGCCGTGTCCGACGTGCTGGTGGCGGCATCCGAACACGGTGTCGTGACCGACATGCAGCTGCCGTATCTCGCCGCCGTCGTCGAAGTCCAGCTCGACCTCGCCGTGTCGAGCGGTCTCGGTCCGACCGAACGCGGGGTCGCGTTCGAGATGGCGTGGGCGTCGATCACCGCGTCGCCCCACGTCGAGGCAGCGGCTCGCTAGAGCCCGCCTCCCGCACTCGCATCGGAGAGAAGGAACAACCATGTCCACCGTCCTGGTCACCGGAGCCTCGGGCTTCATCGCCAAGCACATCGTCCGCGAGCTCCTCGAGCAGGGTCACGCCGTGAAGGCGGCCGTCCGCTCGGGCCCGCGCCGCGCCCAGGTCGAGGCGCTCTTCCCCGACGCGCCCATCGAATTCGTCTCGCTCGACCTCACCGCGGACGAGGGGTGGGATGCCGCCATGGCCGGCGTCGACGTGCTCATGCACACCGCGTCGCCGTTTCCGGTCGCACCGCCCCGGGACCCGCAGGACCTCATCCGCCCGGCCGTCGACGGCACGCTGCGCGCTCTGGGCGCGGCGCAGGCGGCGGGCGTCACGCGGGTCGTCCTCACCTCGACGTGCGGTGCGATCTACAAGCCGGCCGACCGCGAGTGGTCGCGCGTGAAGACGCGTGAGGACTGGACCGAGACCGAGGGGCCCAAGACCACCGCCTATGAGGCGTCGAAGACCCTCGCCGAGCAGGCCGCGTGGCGCTTCGTCGGCGAACACCCCGAGATGCGGCTGACGACGGTCAACCCCGGCATGGTCTTCGGTCCGGCGATGGACGAGCACTACGGATCGTCGCTGGCGACCGTCGAGCAGCTCGTGACCGGAAGCTTTCCGATGGCGCCGAAGATGAACATGCCCGTCGTCGATGTGCGCGACGTCGCCCGCATCCACGTTCGCGCGATGTCGGACGACGGCGCCGTCGGGCAGCGGTTCCCCGCGAACGCCGGCGCGCTGTCGGTGCCCGAGATGGCGGCGCTGCTGTCGGAGGTCTATCCGGATGCCGGCATCTCGCGTCGCGTCGCACCGGACTGGCTCGTGCGCACGATGTCGGCGTTCATGCCCGCCATGAAGACGGCGGCGCAGGGGCTGGGTCTCAATGCCGACGTCGACGGCTCCGACGCTCCCCGTCAGTTCGGGTTCGACTACATCCCGTCTCGCGACGCCCTGCTCGCATCGGCGGAGTTCATCCGGGCATACGAACCGGCGGCGTAGCAGCGGTCCGAGTCGTCGGCGCGCCCGTCAGGTCGCGATCGCGACGATCGGCTCGGTCGTCGGCCGGCCGGTGGGCGATCCGCCCGCCTGCTCGACCGTGACGGCGATCACGTCGCCCGGCTCCTGCGGCGCATCGAGCAGCGCCACCGCGTCACCCGAGTCGTCGGCGGCGAAGGTGCCGGCCGAGATCGCGGTGTCGTCGCGGACGAGCCAAAGCTCGAAGGTGCTGTCGGCCGTGAGCACGGGGAAGTCCTCGGCGACGATGACCGACTGTCCCAGATCGTCGGACCAGTGCACCGTCACCTGACTGCCGTCCGCGGTGGTCGCGGTGGCCGAGCGGGCATCGGGGGCCCGTTCGATCTGCTCGAGCGCGACCACGGCCGCGGGGCGCACCAGCTGCTGTGTCACGACGATCGCACCGGCGCCGATGGCGAGAAGCAGCACGATGGACGCCGCGAGCGCGAAGAGTCCGCGCCGCGACAGCCCGCGCCGCGCGCGGTGTGCAGGACGATCCGCACGATCCGTGGGCTGAGCCGCGGATGTCGCCGACGCGGAATCGGTCGGGTCTGCCGGGTGGTCGGCGCTCGGCGCCCCGGCGATCCGCGCCAGAAGCGCGGCGCGCACGGCCGGCGGCGGCTCCACCGGCGCCGCCGCATCGGCGAGTGCCTCCGCGACCTCGGCGTCGGCGCGCACGAGGTGCTCCCATTCGGGATGGGCGGCTCGGGCGGTCTGGAACGCCCGCTCGTCCGACTCCGACAGCGCGTGCAGGGCATGGCCGGCGGCGAGCTCGGCGAACTCCGACTCGTTCATGCTCCCACCCCCAACTCCGTGCGCATCCGGGTCAGCCCGTCCCGCATCCTCGTCTTGACGGTTCCGAGCGGAGACCCGACGAGGGCCGCGATCTCGCTCTGACTGTAACCGCCGTAGTAGGCGAGTGTGATGGCCTCACGCTGCGCCTCGGGCAGCGAGGCGAGCGCGGCCGCCACGCGCTGCGCGTCGAGCCGCAGCTCGACCTGTTCCGCGACGTCCTGATGCTCGCTCGCCAGCTCGCGGTACCCCGCACGGATGTCCCGGTCGGCGCTCGCCTGCGAGGACCGCACGCGGTCGACGGCCCGTCGGTGAGCGATCGTCAGCACCCATGATCTCCCCTGGCCTCTTTTCGGAGCGAAGCCGGAAGCGGATTGCCAGATCTCGAGGAAGACCTCCTGGAGCACCTCTTCGCTCTGCGCGCGGTCGACGAGCACCCGCAGGATCAGGCCGAAGACGCGGGGCGAGAGCAGATCGTAGAGGCGGGCGAACGCCTGCTGGTCGCCCGCCGCGACCTGCCGGAGCAGTTCGCCGATGTGATCGACCGGCGCCGAGCCGCCCTCGGGCACATCCACGCCGTCGATCACCATGCGCTCAAGCTTGCCGCACCGGGATGCGAGTAGGCGCCGCATCCGAATTCGAGCGATCTCCCATCCGATTCGTGAGGGGCGCCGAAGACATCATGCACGCCGCCTCTGCGACGTGTACGGCCCTCGGCACTCGAGGTCCGTCCTGCACGGGTCTCACACGGCTCACCAACCAGGAGGAAGACATGATCACCAAGAAGACGCTCACCGCCGGGCTCGCGCTCGCCTTCGCCTCGACGATCGTGCTCACGGGCTGCTCGATGGGGGCCTCCGGCACGTCCGACGACACCGCCGCCCCCGCGACCGAGGAAGCCTCCGAGGCCATGGGCGACGGCGCCATGGACGACATGGACCCGGCGGCCGCGCTCGTCGGCCCCGGTTGCGCCGACTACGCCGAGGCGGTGCCGGACGGCGCGGGATCGGTGGCCGGCATGGCCGAGGACCCGGTCGCCACAGCCGCGTCCAACAACCCGCTGCTGACCACCCTGACCGCCGCGGTGAGCGGCGGACTGAACCCTGACGTCGACCTGGTCGACACCCTGAACGGCGACGAGTTCACCGTCTTCGCGCCGGTCGACGACGCATTCGCCCAGATCGACGCCGACACGATCGAGACGCTGTCGACCGACAGCGAGCTGCTGACCTCGATCCTCACGTACCACGTCGTGGCCGGTCAGATCGGACCCGACGAGATCGTCGGCTCCCAGGTCACCCTCAACGGCGCCGAGGTCGAGGTCACCGGCAGCGGGGACGACCTGATGGTCGGCGGCGCGGGCGTGATCTGCGGTGGCGTGCAGACGGCGAACGCCACCGTGTACCTCATCGACACGGTGCTCCTGCCGCCGGCGTCCTGAGCCGGTCGGTCCTCGCGACCGACCCGGAGCGGGCCCGCCGGCCCAGGGGGGCGCCGGCGGGCCCGGCATCGCCTCGCCGTGCGGGCCGGCCGCACGGGCTGCGGCACAGAGAGAGGGGACGTTGACCGACATGTCTACGCGCAGATCCAGGGGGATGCTGTGGGCGGCGGTGACCGGCGTCGTGAGCGCGGGGGTCTACCTCGCCGTCACCGAGGCGGTCGCGATGCTGGTGGCTCCCGGCGCGAACCCGATCCTGGACGTCGGCGGCTTCGTCATCGACGTCGTGCCGCGGCCGCTCAAGGAGTTCGCGATCTCCGCCTTCGGCACCGCCGACAAGCCCATCCTGGTCGGGTCGGTCGGCATCGCGGCGCTCCTCGGCGCCACGCTGGCCGGCGTGCTCCAGCTGCGACGCCCGCCGTGGGGAGTGGTGATGCTGGGGTTGGGGATGACTGCTGGACTGGCCGCGGTCGTGACGCGCCCTGGGGCTGCCGCGCTCGCCGTCCTGCCGCCCGCAGCCGGCGCGCTCGCCGGCTGCATCGTGATGGCCGTGCTCGTCGCACGCCTGCGCTCGTGGCTCGGTCGCTCCGGTCGCGACGAGACGCGCTTCCCCGCGGGGAGCGGCGGCCCGGGGGACGCCGAGGTCGATCGCCGCGCGTTCTTCATCCTGACCGCGGTGTCTGCGGTCTCGGCGGCTGCGATCGGGCTGGGCGCGCGCCTCGCCGACGGCGCGCGGACCTCCGTCGAGGCGATTCGTCGGGCCGTTCGCCTCCCGATGCCGTCCGCATCGGTCGATGTGCCCGCCGGCGCGGAACTCGGCATCCCCGGGCTCTCGCCGCTGTACACGCCCAACGACGAGTTCTACCGCGTCGACACGGCGCTCGAGGTTCCCGCCGTCGATCCCGCCCGGTGGCGCCTCGTCGTGGACGGACTCGTCGATCAGCCGGTCGATCTGGGCTTCGACGATCTGATCGGTCGGGGACTCCAGGAGTACTCGATCACCCTCACGTGCGTCTCGAACGAGGTCGGCGGCGAGCTCGTCGGCACGGCCACATGGTGGGGCGTGCCGGTCCGCGACATCCTTCGCATCGCGCGTCCGCAGGACGGGGCCGACATGGTGCTGTCACGAAGCGTCGACGGCTTCACGGCGAGCACCCCGCTCGACGCGCTCACCGACGAGGGGATCGACGCGATCCTCGCTGTCGCCATGAACGGCGAGCCGCTGCCCCTCGAGCACGGCTTCCCCGTGCGGATGATCGTGCCCGGACTGTACGGCTACGTATCGGCGACGAAGTGGCTCACGCGGCTCACCGTCACCACCTTCGCTGAGGACGAGGCGTACTGGACCCCACGGGGCTACGCGGCCCGAGCTCCGATCAAGTTCTCCTCGCGGATCGACACCCCCCGCCCCGGAACCCGGGTCGAGGCGGGCCGGGTCGCGATCGCGGGCGTCGCCTGGGCGCAGACGGTGGGGATCGAACGGGTGGAGGTCAGCATCGACGACGGCCCGTGGACGGCGGCACGGCTGTCCACGCCGGTCAACGCCGACACGTGGGTGCAATGGACGATCCCGTGGGACGCCGAACCGGGAGCCCACTATGTGTCGGTGCGGGCGGTGAGCCGCGACGGCGAGGTGCAGACCGAGCGTCGCTCGCCCATCGCCCCCGACGGGTCCACCGGCCGGCAGCGAATGCTGCTCACGGTGGTGTGACGCCTGCCCGACCGGACCGACCCCACCGGATCCGGCCCACGGGGCATCGCGCGGGCCGTACCCTGGGCGGGCGGCCGGATGCGGCATCCGACCCAGGACGGAGAGGTCATGGAATTCGGGCTCCACATCGCGGACTTCACCTTCGACAGCGGACCGGCCGAGCTCGGCCCCGCACTCGCGCGACATGTCAGGCATGCCGAGGACGCGGGCATCCAGCGCATCACCGTCATGGACCACTTCTGGCAGCTGCCGGGTCTCGGGCCGGTCGAGCACGAGATGCTCGAGGCCTACGCGACGATGGGGTTCCTCGCCGCGCACACCCGGAAGTCGATGCTGCACGTGCTCGTCACGGGCGTGCTGTACCGGCATCCGGCGCTGCTGGCCAAGCAGGTGAGCACCCTCAACGTGCTGTCGGGCGGTCGCTTCGGCCTCGGCATCGGCGCCGGGTGGAACGAGCAGGAGTGCCGCGGGCTCGGGTTCCCGTTCGCGCCGGTCGCGCAGCGGTTCCGCGAGCTCGAGGAGACCATCCAGATCTGCCTGCAGATGTGGTCGGACTCCGAGGAGCCGTACGAGGGCGCGTTCTGGCAGCTGGAGCGCACGCTCAACTCGCCCCAGAACCTCACCAAGCCGATGCTCATGATCGGCGGCGGGGGCGAGAAGAAGACCCTGAAGCTCGTCGCGCAGTACGCCGACGCGTGCAATCTGAGTGCCCTCGGCGGTATGCCGGCGCACAAGCTGGACGTGCTCAAGGCGCACTGCGACGACGTCGGCCGCGACTACGACGACATCGAGAAGACGGCGATGATCGGCGTCTCGCCGGCATCCACCGTCGACACCGTCACCGAGCAGGTGCGGGAGCTCGCCGGACTGGGGTTCACGACGACCTACGTCTTCTCGGCGGGCATCACGGAGCCTGCGCGCGTGGTCGACCTCATCGCGGACGTCGCGAAGCAGGTGTGATCGCCCGCGGCGGATCAGGTCAGCGCGGACATCAATCGGGCGACGCCGTCCATGAAGGTCGCGCTGCCGGGTTCGCTCCGCCACTGCTCGAGCGTGAGTTCGCGGCCCGCGTCGCGGTAGCCCTGCTCGACCTCGCGCATCTGCGCGACGAAGGACTCGCCGCGCACGAGCATCGACACCTCCATGTTCAGGCTGAAGGAGCGGATGTCCATGTTGCTCGAGCCGATGACGGCGATGTCGTCGTCGATCGAGAAGTGCTTGGCGTGGAGGATGTACGGCGCCGGGTAGAGGAAGATGCGCACGCCCGCTTCGAGCAGTGCCTCGTAGTACGACCGCTGCGCGTGGTACACGAGCCACTGGTCGCCGATCTCGGACACGAACAGCTGCACGTCCAGGCCCCGCTGGCACGCCGTGGTGATGGCGTAGACCATGGCCTCGTCGGGGACGAAGTACGGGCTGGTGAGGATGACCTTCTCGGTGGCGCCGTGGATGAGGGAGAGGAACAGGCGGAGGTTGTTCTCGGTGCTGTAGCCGGGGCCGCTGGGCAGGACCTGGCAGACGAGGGCGTCGTCGCCGTCGTATGGTTCGATGTCGGCGACCGCGAGCTGTTCGCTCCGGAGCAGCTCTCCGGTTTCGATGAGCCAGTCCGAGAGGAACACGGCGTTGACCTCGGCGACGGCGGGGCCCTCGAGCGAGGTCATGAGCTCCTGCCACTGCAGCCCCCGTTTGATGTTCTTCGGGGCGTTGTAGCTGCGATCGATGAGGTTCTGCGACCCGACGAACGCGACACGGCCGTCGACCACGACCAGCTTGCGGTGGTTGCGCAGATCGGGGCGCTGGAACTTCCCCTGGAACGGCTGCACCGGCAGCATCCACTGCCATGTCACCTCGATGCGGTCGAGCTCCGCGAAGGTCTGCTTCCACCGTGCGGTGCGGCGGGAGGCGACGTAGTCGGCGAGCAGGCGCACGGTGACCCCGCGGGCGACGGCGGCCTCCATGGCCGAGAAGAAGCGTCGGGTGGTGTCGTCCCACGACACGATGTAGAACTCCACGTGGATGAACCGCTCGGCGGTGTCCATGGCGCGCGCCATCGCGTCGATCGACGAGGTGTAGTCCCCCTCCAGGACGGCGCGGTTGCCGTTCACGGCGGGGATGCTGGTGAGGGTCTCGTTCTGCTCGACGACCCGCTGGAA
The DNA here is from genome assembly GCF_014208045.1 of Microbacterium thalassium. NCBI lineage: Bacteria > Bacillati > Actinomycetota > Actinomycetes > Micrococcales > Microbacteriaceae > Microbacterium > Microbacterium thalassium. The sequence goes on along the minus strand of NZ_JACHML010000001.1, from coordinate 127,442 downwards.
CCAGCGCGGCCACTCTGATGGGTCGGTGTGAAGTCCCGCCGAACGGGCGCGCGACGCGATCAGCCCATCGATGCGGGCCTGCTCGTCACGCCGCGCCTTCGGCAGACGGTAGGTCCCGATCAGCAGGAACAGCACGATTCCCACGATCGGGATCAGGAAGATGGCCAGCAGCCACGCCATCGCCGCGGTCGGCTTGCGTCTGCGGGGGATGACGATGAGCGCCGTGATGTCGATTGCGAGAGTCAACACCAGAGCGATGAGCGATGCCAGATCGAATCCGCTGAACCCCGTCGTCATAGGTGCACTCTAGCGACGGCATCGCCGGGGGCGTCGGCCGCCGCCCCCGAGGATGGCACCGTGCCGGGCAGCCTGACTGCGAGCCGACTCATGTCTTCGCGTCCTGCCGCGGGATGAAGACCTCCTTGATGATCAGCAGGATGGCTGCCGTGACCGGGATCGCGACCAGCGCGCCCAGCAGGCCCAGCAGCGTGCCGCCGACGAGTGCGCCGATCACCACCAGCGCGCCGGGAACCGAGATCGTCCGGTTCATCACCCTCGGGGTGAGCACGTAGGCCTCGATCTGGATGTAGATCAGGTAGCAGATGGCGAAGATCAGGGCGGTCACGGGGCTGGTGAACAGGGCGATCACCGTCGCCGTGATCCAGTACAGCACCGACCCGATCAGCGGGATGAGGGTGATGAGGAACGCCATCAGACCCATCAGCGCCGGGAACGGGAGCCCGAGGAGCAGGTGCAGCACCGTGGCGACCACGGCGTTCATCGAGGCCAGCACCACCATGCCCATGAGGTAGCCGCCCATGGAGTCGGTGATCCGGTCCGTCAGCTCCGAGAACTTCGCCCGGTTGCGGGCCGGGGCGAGCTGGTACATGGCGTTCTTCATCGGCTGGAGCGAACCCAGGAAGTACAGCGAGAGCACCACGACGATCAGCCCGCCGGAGATCGCGGTGGTGAGCCCGATGGTGAAGGCGAGGAGGCCACCGCCCAGGTTGGCGATGGTCGTCGGATCCGACAGGAAGGTCTTGAGCTGGTCCAGCGCATTTCCGATCACATCGCCGTAGTCGGCTTCGATGCCTGCGTACCAGTCCGAAGACTCCAGATCCGTGATCGCCTGAGGGATGGTCTTGGCGAACTCGATGAGCTGTCGGATCACCGGGGGAAGGACGAAGACGACGATCACGACAAGGAGCAGGGCGAAGGATCCGAAGACGATCGTGATCCCCCACGGTCTCGCCACGCCGCCGCGCTCGAGGCGCCGGACCACCGGGTCGAGCCCGATCGCGACGAACAGCGCCAGCGTGATGTAGATGAGGATGGTCGAGAGCGATCCGATCGCGAGCCCCATCACGATCGAGAAGAGCACGCCGAAGGTGACGACCACCGCCGTGCCGAAGGGATGGTCGAACGCCGTCAGCACGCGGCGCGCGCCGGACGGGCCACCGGGTGGTCGTGCCGGGTCAGGGACTTCTGCGCTCTCGGGCGGTGGTGCGCTCTTCTTCCACATGGCGCCAGCATCGTGGCGGAATCCGCGGCGCGCGTCACCCTATCCGCGCGATATCCCGTCAGGGCAGGTCGCCGACGGCGACCTGGTCCATGATCTCGTCGGCGTAATGCCCGTGCCGGAGGAGCCGGGCCATGGCGAGCATGGTCGGTCGTGTGTGCGTGTAGAAGGCATACAGGCCTTCGCACAGGTGGTTCTGGCCGGGTTCGCCGTCGCGCGAGGTGAGGAACCGGTCTTTCGGGCATCCGCCGTTGCAGAGTGAGAGCACGTCGCAGGATCGGCACTGGGCGGTCAGGGTGTCGCGCTTGCTCTGCCCGAAGGCGCGCTGCCGGTCCGAGGCGATGAGGTCGAGCATGTGGGTGCGGGTGATGTTGCCGAGAAGGAAGTCGGGCTCGACGTAGTGGTCGCAGGAGTAGAGGTCGCCGTTGTGCTCGAGCGCGAGCGCGGTGCCGCACGTGGGCGCGTGGACGCAGAGCGAGTGCTGGCCGAAGTAGGCCTGCAGGGTGACGTCGAAGAGCTGGACTAAGACGGTTCCGACGTCATGTCGGATCCACTCGTCGTACACGTCGATCAGGAACCGCCCGTACGCGTCGCCGGCGACCGATCGCTCGGTGACCAGTGATCCGGTCTGCGTGTAGAGCGGGCGGTGTCCGCCGGCTCGCTCGCTCCAACCCTGGTTGGCGATCGGAAGACTCTCCGCGGTGGCGCGCTCGACGATCGGGATGAACTGCAGAAAGGTCGCGCCGAGCTCATCGCGGAAGTAGCGGTACACCTCGGCGCCATGATCCTGGTTCGCCGCGTTGACGGTGCAGAGGATGTTGAACTCGACACCGTTGCGGCGGAGCACATCGAGGCCCTTCAGGACCTGACGGTGTGTGCCGCGCCCGCCTCGGTTGACCCGGTAGGTGTCGTGCATCGGCGCGGGGCCGTCGATGCTCAGTCCGACGAGGACGTCGTTCTCGGCGAGGAACCTGCCCCAGGCGTCGTCCAGCAGCACGCCGTTCGTCTGCAGGGCGTACTGCACCCGCTGGCCCGGTCGCCGGTGCTGCCGGACGATCTCCACGGACTTCGCGAAGAAGTCAAGACCCATCAGGGTCGGCTCGCCGCCCTGCCAGGCGACGGTCACCTCGGGGGAGCGGTGGGACTCCAGCAGTTGGACGATGTACTCCTCGAGGACCTGGTCGGTCATCCGCGAGCTGTCCGAGGGGTACAGGGCCTCTTTGGACAGGAAGAAGCAGTAGGTGCAGTCCAGGTTGCAGGTCGATCCCGCCGGCTTGGCCAGCAGGTGGAACTGCGGCGGGGCCGTTCTCGGATCGACGGTGATCCGTGGGGATGCCTCATGCGGGCGAGGCATTCCCAGGCGGGTTGTGGAGCTCTTCGGAGCGGTGCCGGGCATGGTGGTGTCGCGCTGGGGTCACTGGACGGTCATCGCGACGGGGCGGGGGCCGGTGCCCGGTCCCCGCCCCGTGGTGCGGTGGGCGTCAGCCCTGAAGCGCCTTCGTCTTGATCGCGTCGAAGTCCGCTTGCGTGATCGTGCCTGCGTCCAGAAGAGCCTTCGCCGACTCGATCTCGGCGGTCGGCGACTTCCCGCCGCCCGCGACAGTTCGGATGTAGTCGTTCGTCGCTTGCTGCGCCTGCTGCGCTTCGGCGACGCGGCGCTCCGACATGCTGCGGCCGCGTGCGATGAGGTAGATCAGCGCACCGAGCAGGGGCAGGAAGACGAGGAAGATGACCCAGAGCGCCTTCCCCCATCCGCCCATCGTGTGGTCGCGGAAGAGGTCGATGAGGATCGTGATGTAGATCCAGATGCACGAGATGACGATGTAGATCCAGAACATCCACACCAGGAATTCCCAGAAGTTCATTTGATCAGCCCTTTTCCTCCCTCGGTCGCGAGGTTCGCGGCCGATGATGCCCTCACGGTAGCCCGGCCTGTCGGACGCGCACATCATGCGGATCGCACGATCCGGTAGCGCCGTCCGGGACGTTCGGCCCGGTGATGGGGCGGGTTCGCCGCTAGCCTCGAATCTGTGAGCGCAGGGCTGGGGGCCTCATCGACGAGCACGCGCACAGCGAGACCGGTGCCGCTGGACGCCAAGCTGATCGCGCCCGCACCACGGGCGGCGTTCGTGAGCCGTAGCGGGCTCATCGACTCCGCCCGGGACGCGGCGAACCGCTTCGTGTGCGTCAGCGCATCGGCCGGGTACGGCAAGTCGAGCATGCTCGCCGAGTGGGCCGACGGTGAGGACCGACCGGTCGCCTGGGTGTCGCTGGACCGGTTCGACGACGATCCGGTGACGCTGCTGACCCTTCTCGCGACATCCTTCGCGCGCGCGACCGGCGGCCGGGACGACCTCGCGGGCGACATGCGCGTCCCGCCGTCGGCTGCTCTCGGTCGCGCGGCACCGATGCTGGCGGCCGCTCTGCGCTCTGCGCCGACGCCCTTCGTGATGATGCTCGATGATCTGCACTGCCTCGAGTCCGGGGTGTGCGACGACGTGCTCACCGTCGTCATGGGCGGTGTCCCCGGCGGTTCGCAGTTGGTGGCGGCCAGTCGCGCCCCGCAGATGCAGGCGGCGAGCCGTCGGGTGGAGGGGGACGTCCTCGAGATCGGCGCCGCCGACCTGGCGCTGGACGCGGCCGGGGTCCGGACGGTGTTCGCACGAGCCCACGTCGACGTCGCGGGCGACGACGTCGAAGCGATCCTCGCCCACACCGAGGGCTGGCCGGTCGGTGTCCACCTCGCCGCCTCCGTCTCGGCGGCGCGGGGCGAGGTGCTCGACATCTCGGGCGACGACCGGTTCGTCACCGACTATCTGTATCGCGAGTCGCTGTCGGCGCTGCCCGCGCAGACGCGGCGCTTCCTGATCCGTTCGTCCGTGCTCGACGTCATGTCGGACGCCCTGTGCGCGGCCGTCGCCGACGATCCCGACGGCGCACCGGGGCTGCGCGACCTCGAGGAGTCGAACGTGTTCCTCGTCCCGCTGGACCGCACGCGGGATCTGTACCGCTATCACCAGCTCTACCGGGAGTTCCTCCTCGGCGAGCTGCGCCACGAGGACGAGGAGGCGGTCGCCGACCTGCACCGCCGCGCGGCCGACTGGTACGAAGCGAACGATCAGCCGGCGATGGCCGTCGAACACCTCCTTCAGACACCCGACCGCGATCGCTGCGCCCGCCTGATCGACGCGATCGGCTACACGACCTACCAGGCCGGAGATCTGGCGACCGTGCGGCGATGGGTGCAGGCGGTCGGCGAGGAGAGCATCCGCGCGTACCCGCCGCTCGCTGTCCTCGCCGGATGGATCGCCGCCCTCACCGCGCACGACGCCGAGGCCGAGAAGTGGGCGACCCGCGCGGAGTCCCTGTCATTCGCCCGTGTTCCCGCCGACGGCTCGGCGTCGTACGAATCGGCGCGCGCCATGCTGAGGGCCGCGATGTGCGCCCACGGGCTTGCGGCGATGCGCGAGGACGCTGCGCTCGCCATGAACGCCGAACCGGCGTGGAGCGTCTGGCGGGATCAGGCGCTCACGCTCGCCGGGGATGCGCTGCTGCTCAGCGGCGAGGTGGACGCCGCCGACGCGCTGTTCGCGCAGGCCGCCGCGCGCGCCGCCGAGGCGGGGAACTTCAAGGTGCAGGTGCTGAACGCGTCGCTGCGGGCGATGATCGCGATCGAGCACGGAAAGTGGGACGACGCGGACCACTTCGTCGGCGAAGCGCGACGCGTCATCGACGCTCACCGCCTGCACACCTATTCGACCGCGCTCGGCGCCTACGCCGCCGCGGCTCGCATCGCGCTGCATCGCGGTGACCTCCATGCCGCCGAGCGGGAGCTGGCGCATGCGATGCGAGAGCGGGCCGGCGCCAGCGGCGCCATGCCGACGGTGGCGGTGCGGCTGCGTCTCCACCTCGCCACGACGTGGTGGGCCATGGGGGATGCCGCGGCAGCCCGCCAGCTCGTGCGCGAGGTCGAGGACATTCTGCTGCGCCGACCCGACCTGGGTGCGCTCGTCGACGACTTCGCGCGCCTGCGCGACAGCGTGACCGATCCTCGGGTCGCGGCCGGCGGACCGCCCCCGCTCACGCCTGCCGAGCTGCGGCTCCTGCCCTATCTGCAGACGTATCTCACGATCCCCGAGATCGCCTCGCGCCTGTTCGTCTCGCGCAACACGGTCAGCACGCAGGTCGGCTCGATCTACCGCAAGCTCGGGGTGTCCTCGCGCGGCGAGGCGGTCGAGCGCGCCACCTCGGTGGGCCTGCTCGGCGGCTCGTAGGGCTACTCTTCGAGGTCGTAGCCGAGACCCCGGGCGACGGAGGGCGCCGCGCTCACCGCGCGCGGCACGCCGACGATGGGCCCGAGCGCGAACAGCACCGAGACGATGGCGTCGGCGGTGAGCCCGGCGCTCACGGCCTCGTCGACCTGCTCGGCGTACGAGGCATCCGACCCGCCGACGGCGACGAGCCCCGCGAGACGGACCAGCGCCCGCGACTGGTCGTTCAGACCCGCGGCACTCAGCGCCGCGGGGCCCTCGTCGTCGATGATCCCGGGCTCGTTGGCCGCCAGTCTGCGCAGTCGTGAGCGATAGTCAGCCACGCCCGGCTCCTTCCCTCTGCGCGCGGCGTTCATGAGCCGTCGCGTCGATGGTGGCCTACCCCAGGATCTTGGCCTTCTGCGCCTGGAACTCCTCTTCGGTCAGCACACCCGCGGCCTTGAGCTCGCCGAGCTTCGTGAGCTGCTCGAGGGTGTCGGTCTCCGTCGGTGCGGCGGCGGCCGGGGCGGGCGCCGGAGCGGGCGCCGGCGGTGGGTAGTTCGCCGCCTGCTGCTGCTCGTAGGCCTGCGCTTCGGCCTGCTGCGACCAGCGATTGGCCTGACGGCGCGAGACCCGGTTGGACACCGCCGTGGCGGTGCCGGCGACGACGGCGGTGCGTGCGACTCCTCGCAACAATCCCATGATGTCTTCCTCCTCAGACTTCGGCGGCGTCTAGTTCGTCGAGCGCGGCGACGATCGCGTTCACCGGGATGCGGCCGGAATCGACAAGCTGCGCGCCGCTCTTGCGAAGGGCGGTCGCGAACGGCGCCGCCCAGGTGTTCTCGTATACGAGGATCGCTCCGGACGTTCCGGGCTCCAGCGCATTGCCGGCCTGGTCCACGTCGTCGTCGCCGAGCAACCCCGAGCCGACGCCCTCGAACACGGCGAGGTCGGGAATCCCGTCGAGGTCGAAGTCGCCGATGGCGACCCCCGACACGGTGCCATCCTCGTCCTTCGTCACGAACGTCATGTCGAGGATGCGGATGAGTCCCCTGTCGACGAGGTCGACGAGATGGGGGAACGCCTCGCCGTTCGGCGGCGAGCCTGCCGGCCACTCCACGATCAGATAGTCGATGGGTCCGCTGGACAGTTCTTCGTTCATCACTGCGTCCTTTCGGAGAGGCTGTCGGCATGCACGGTACTCCGGCGCACCCACGCGCACATCACGCGGTCTGGGTGACGACTCGCGGGCGCCAGGTCGCGAGCAGAATCGGCACATCACCCAGATCGCGTGAGGCGCCGCGGAGGCACGCGCGCGTACGGTTCAAGCGTCGAGACCGTCGAAGGGGATTCTCATGAGCGCCGACCGTCACGCCCGCACGATGCTGCCGATTCCTGACCGACCGTCGCCCGGTCTGACCACCTACGACGCGAAGGATCCCGATACCGCCTACCCCCCGATCGAGCCGCTGCTGCCGCCCGAGGGCGCACCCAACGTACTGATCGTGCTCCTCGACGACGTCGGCTTCGGCGCCTCGAGCGCGTTCGGCGGCCCCTGCGCGACCCCGACCGCAGAGAAGCTCGCCGCGGGCGGACTGAGCTTCACGCGGTTCCACACGACCGCCTTGTGCGCTCCCACACGGCAGGCTCTGCTGACCGGGCGCAACCACCACTCGGTCGGCATGGGCAGCATCACCGAGACGGCGACGTCGGCTCCGGGCAACAGCTCGCTGCGGCCGAACACGAAGGCGCCGCTGGCGATGACGCTGAAGCTCAACGGCTATTCGACCGCCCAGTTCGGCAAGTGCCATGAGGTCCCGGTGTGGCAGTCGTCCTCCATCGGGCCGTTCGACGCGTGGCCGTCGGCCGGCGGCGGCTTCGAGACGTTCTACGGGTTCATCGGGGGCGAGAACAACCAGTGGGATCCGGCGCTGTACGAGGGCACGACTCCCGTCGAGCCCCCGGCGACGCCGGAGGAGGGGTACCACCTCACGGAGGATCTCGCCGATCACGCGATCACGTGGATCCGCACGCAGAAGGCGCTCATGCCGAACCGGCCGTTCTTCGCGTACTTCGCACCGGGGGCGACCCACGCGCCGCACCACGTGCCCAAGGAATGGGCCGACAAGTACGCCGGCCGGTTCGCCGACGGCTGGGATGCTCAGCGCGAGCGCACCTTCGCGCGCCAGAAGGAGCTGGGGATCGTCCCCCCGAACGCCGAGCTCACGGCGCGGCACGACGAGATTCCGGCGTGGGACGACATGCCCGACGACATCAAGCCGGTGCTCGAGCGGCAGATGGAGGTCTACGCGGGCTTCCTCGAGCACACCGACCACCACGTCGGCCGCGTGATCGACGCCATCGCCGAGCTCGGCGTCCTCGACGACACCCTGATCTACTACATCATCGGCGACAACGGCGCCTCTGCCGAGGGGACCCTGCAGGGGGCCTTCAACGAGATGGCGAACTTCAACGGCATGGCGGCGCTCGAGACGACGGAGTTCATGCGGTCCAAGATGGACGAGTTCGGGTCGCCGAGCTCGTACAACCACTACGCCGTCGGGTGGGCGTGGGCGATGGATTCGCCGCTGCAGTGGACGAAGCAGGTCGCGTCGCACTGGGGCGGCACCCGGAACGGGACGATCGTGCACTGGCCGTCGGGCATCGAGGGCAAGGGCGTGATGTGCGAGCAGTTCGCGCACTGCATCGATGTCGCGCCGACCATCCTCGAGGCGGCGGGGCTGCCCGAGCCGACGATGGTCAACGGCGTGCAGCAGTCGCCGATGGAGGGCACGAGCATGCTCTACGCGCTCAAGGATCCGGAGGCCGACGAGCGGCACGATCTGCAGTACTTCGAGATGTTCGGCAACCGCGGCATCTACTACAAGGGCTGGAGCGCGGTCACGAAGCACCGCACGCCGTGGGTGCTCCTGGGCGACGCGGTTCCGGCGTTCGACGACGACGTGTGGGAGCTCTACGACGGCAGCGTCGACTGGAGCCAGGCGCGCGACCTGTCGGCTGAATACCCGGAGAAGCTCCACGAGCTGCAGCGGCTGTGGCTGATCGAGGCGACGAAGTACAACGTCCTTCCTCTCGACGACCGCACCGGTGAGCGGCTGAACTCCGACCTCGCCGGTCGGCCCACCCTCATCCACGGGAACTCGCAGCTGTTCTTCCCCGGCATGGGGCGCCTCTCCGAGAGCAGCGTGGTCAACATCAAGAACAAGTCGTTCTCGGTGACCGCCGAGGTCGAGGTCCCCGACGACGGCGCGAGCGGCGTCATCATCGCCCAGGGTGGGCGCTTCGGCGGGTGGAGCCTGTACGCCAAGGACGGCCGGGCCGTGTTCGTGTACAACGTGCTCGGGATCCAGTCCTTCTCCGTCGAGGCGGATGCACCCATCCCGTCGGGGACGCATCAGGTCCGCATGGAGTTCGCCTACGACGGCGGCGGGCTCGGCAAGGGCGGCGACGTGACGCTCTACTACGACGGCGACCAGGTCGGGGCGGGCCGTGTCGAGGCGACGCAGGCGATCATCTTCTCGGCGGACGAGACGACCGACGTCGGCTTCAACTCCGGCACCACGGTCTCGTCGGACTACAACGTCGCCACCAGCCGGTTCCGCGGGAAGATCCAGTGGGTGCAGATCGACCTCGGCGCCGACGACAACGACCACTTCATCGACCCGGACGAGCGGATGCGGATCGCGATGGCGCGTCAGTAGTCGCTGAGCAGCTGGGTGAGGTGCGCGACCTGATCCTCCGGCATCCCGTACTCGTGCCGGGGCTCGGGGTACCGGCGCTCGCGGACGTCCGCGGCGTACGCGGCCACGGCCTCGACCATGGGCGCGCGCAGCTCGGCGTAGCGCTTGACGAAGCGGGCGGCATGGCCGTCGTAGATGCCGAGCAGGTCGTGGAAGACCAGCACCTGGCCGTCGGTCCCGGGTCCCGCACCGATGCCGATGACGGGGATCTCGAGGTGCGGCATGATGGCGTCGGTCGCGGGGGTCGGTATCGCTTCGAACACGATGGCGAAGCATCCGGCCTCCTGCAGCGCCGCCGCGCTGTCGCGGATGGCCAGGGCATCCGAGGCCGTGCGACCCTGCGACCGGTAGCCGCCGATCGTCGCGGCGGTCTGCGGCGTGAGCCCGACGTGACCCATGACCGGGATGCCGGCGGCGACGAGCGCTCGCGCGCGATCGACCGATGACCCGCCGCGCTCGATCTTCACGGCGTCGGCTCCGGCCTCCTTGACGAAACGCATGGCGGTGGCGACCGCCTGCTCGTCCGAGGTCTCGTACGAGCCGAACGGCAGGTCGGCGACCAGCAGCGGCGTCGACAGTCCGCGCCGCACGGCGGCGGTGAGCATCAGCATCTCGTCGACGGTCACGGGGATCGTGCTGTCGTAGCCGAGGACGGTCATCGCCGCGGAGTCGCCGACGAGCACCATGTCGACGCCGGCGGCGTCGGCGATCTGCGCGCTCGGGTAGTCGTAGGCCGTGACCATCACGATGGGCTCGCCGGCGGCCTTGTGCGCCGCCAGGCTCGCGAACGTGGTCTTCGTGCGGCCGCCGTCGCCGGGCGCCTGTCCGGGGTGCGCGCTCACGTCGCCGGTTCCGGGGAGCGGGTGAGGGATGCGGCGGACCCGTCGGCGCCGATCGCCTGCAGGATCCGGTTGTCGATGAGCCGGGCCGGGCCCACCTGCGCGGCGACCGCGAGCAGCGCGGCGTCGCCGACCTCGTCGAGCTCCCGCAGGTCGTCGGGGGAGCGCAGCTCGAGGTACTCGGGCTCGATCCCCGCGGAAGCCAGGACGGCGCGGGCGGCCGAGAGCACGCCGGCGGCGCTGGTGCGTCCGCGTCGGACGGCCGCCTCGGCGGCATCCAGCGCCCGGTTGATGGCGCGCGCCCGCACCCGGGACTCCGGGTCGAGGTAGGCGTTGCGCGAACTCATCGCGAGGCCGTCGGCCTCGCGGACCGTGGGGCACGCGACGACGCGGACGGGGATGTCGAGGTCGCGCACGACGCGGCGGATCACGAGCACCTGCTGCGCGTCCTTCTGACCGAAGTAGGCGGCGTCCGGCCCGACGATCTGCAGCAGCTTCGTCACGACGGTGGCGACCCCGTCGAAGTGCGAGGCACCGCGCGTCGCGCCGCACAGCACTTCGGTGATGCCCGAGACGTGGATCGTGGTCGAGAACCCGTCCGGGTACATCTCGGCGACCGTCGGTGCGAACAGGATGTCGACGCCGGTCGCGGCGGCCAGGGCCGCGTCGCGCTCCTCGCTGCGCGGATAGGCGGCCAGGTCCTCGTTCTTGCCGAACTGCGTCGGATTCACGAACAGCGACATCACGACGACGTCGGTCTCGGTGCGGGCCTCGCGCACGAGCGACAGGTGCCCGTCGTGGAGGGCGCCCATGGTGGGCACCAGCCCGATGCTCCGGCCGGCCGCGCGCGCTTGGCGCAGGGCGGCGCGGACGTCGGCGACGCTGCGCACGATTCTCATGATGGTGTCTCGTCTTTCTGGGCGAGGGAGAGCGTGCTCACGCACAGTTCGTCGAAGAGAGGGAGCAGGTGGGGTGCGCCCGATTCGAGTGCGGCGCGCTGACGCTGCACGGTGACCAGGTCGCCGCGGGCGATGGGGCCGGTGAGGGCGGCCTCGGGGCCGTGCGCGACCCAGTTCTCGACCGTCGCGCGCACGAGCGGCGCGAGCAGGGCTCGCGCGTCCTCGGGTGCGAGTCCCGCCGTGGCCGCGGCGTCCTCGGCCGCCCCCAGCAGGGTCACGACGAAGTTCGACGCGATGGACGCCGCCGCGTGGTACCCGGCGCGTCCCGCGTCGGGGATGACGAAGGGCCGCGCGCCGAGGCCGACGGCCAGACCTCGCGCGACCTCGAGGGCCTCCGGGCTCGCCGCGCCGATCGCACAGCCGACGCCGCGGAGGGCGTCCGGGCCTTCGGTTCCGACGAAGGTGTTGAGCGGATGGAGTCCGAAGTCGACTCCTGACGCCTCGACCGGCGTGGCGCCCGACACGTGCCCGATGAAACGGCCGGCAGCTCTCGCGCGATCGGCGGCCGCGGCGATCTCGGCATCCGGGACGCACAGCAGCACCACGTCGGCGGGTTCGATCCGGTCGTGGCGGCCGGTCGGTCCCGCCACGGCGTAGCCGGCGGCGCTCAGGGCCCGCGCGAGCACGCGGCCGACGCGGCCGGGTCCGACGAGGGACACGGTCGCTACTGCGCGGTGCGGGGAGAGCTGGGGAGTGTTCATCGGGGAGTGCACCCGGCGGCGACATCGAGGCGGATGCGTGTCGAGTATCTCCGATTGGTGTACGTGATTCAAAAACACCGGCCCGGTGGCGGCGTATTCCCGGGGTCGGGTCAGCTGTCCGTGTCGTCCCATTCGGTGCCCTCGAGGTCGCCACGCAGCGTGCCCGTGACCTCGTCGACGGCCGCGCCGACGGTCGGCTTGAAGTGGTCGGACGGGAACCTCTCGCTCATGCCGTACTGGCGCAGGACGTCGCGCACCGGGTCCTTCATCTCGGCGAAGACCAGGCGGATGCCGCGGCCGGCGAGGTAGTCATCGAGTTCGACGAGCTCGTCGATGGCCGTCGTGTCGATGTCGGTGATCGGTTCCGCCGCCAGGATCACGGTCGACACCTCGTCGTCGCGTGCGGCGACGCGCGAGCGCACCCAGTCGTCGAACGAGCCGCCGTTCGCGAAGAAGAGCGGGGCGTCGAAGCGGACGATGACGATGCCCGGGATTCGCTCGCCGCGCTCGGGGTAGCGCGACAGGTCGTGGTAGCCGCGCAGACCGGGCACGCGCCCGAGCTCGGCGCGGTACGGACGCCACGAGCGGGCGAAGAACGCCAGCAGCGACAGCATGATCGCCACGACGATGCCCTCGAGCACGCCGACGATGAGGACGCCCGCGAAGGCCGCGAGCGACAGTCCAGCGTCCAGCTTGTCCATGCGCCACAGCGAGACGAGCCCCGGCAGGTCGATCAGGCTGAGCGCCGCGGCGATGACGACGGCTCCCAGGGTCGCCGACGGCAGGTATGTGGTCAGTCCGGGGGCGACCAGGATGAAGACGATGATCAGGATCGCGCCCACGACGCCGGTCAGCTGCGTGCGCGAACCTGCGTGGTCGGCGACCGGCGTGCGCGACGAGGATCCGGATACGGCGAATCCTCCGAAGAGACCGCCGGCGATGTTGGCGATTCCGATCCCGCGCAGCTCGCCGCTGCCGCTGACCGTCTCGCCCCGCTTGGCCGCGTAGGTCCGCGACAGCACCGCGCTGTCGGTGAACGCCACGAGTGCGATGCCGGCGGCCGGGGCGATGAGGGGGACGACGTCCCCCCACTCCAGTCCCGAGAGCGCGGGTGCGGGAAGGCCCTGCGGCAGCGGGCCGACGACCGCGATCGCGTCCGCGAGGGAGAGCGCCCACGTGAGGATCATGCTCACCACGACGACCACGAGGACTCCGGGTACGGGGGAGCGCAGCCACCTCATGACGAGGATCACCGCGAGCGAGCCCACGCCGAACGCCGCGGCGAGGGGCTCGATGCCGCCGGTCGCGATCCCTTCGCCGATCGCGACGATCGTGCGCCAGCTGCCGTCCGCGTCCACGTCGAACCCCAGCGTCTTGGGGATCTGCGAGATGAGCACGATCACCGCGATCGCGTTGATGTAGCCGACGCGGATGGGCTTGGACAGCAGGTCGGTGACGAAGCCGAGCCGGAGGATGCCGCCGAGCAGCATCATCGCACCCACCATGATCGCCAGCAGCCCCGCGAGCGCGACGGCCCGCTGCGAGTCGCCGAGAGCCAGGGGCAGTATCGCCGCGCCGATGATCGGGACCAGTGCGGAATCCGGTCCGAGCACCATGATGCGGGACGGGCCGAACACCGCGTACGCGATGAGGGGGACGATCGTGGCGTAGAGGCCGGTCTCGGGCGGCAGTCCCGCGACCTGCGCGTATCCCATCCCCGCGGGGATCAGTAGCGCCGTGACGACGATGCCGGCGCGGATGTCGGGCCACAGCCAGGCGCGCCGGTACTCGCGGGCCACGGCGAGGCCCGGCACCCACCGGGCGATCCCGGACGTCGTCATCGCTGCCTCCTGCCGACATCCTCGCCCACGACGCGAGGGTCTTGTCATAAGTCGCTAGCCGATGTATCGTGTGGCGATATACAGGAACGCGATACACCGCAGAAGGAACCATGGGCGCCCACAACGAACCGAAGGACCTGCTTCCCCTGACCGAGCCGGTCTTCCACATCCTGCTCTCGCTCGCCGACGGCGAGCGGCACGGGTACGCCATCATGCAGGAGGTGCGCGAGCGCACCGACGGGGACGTGGTCCTCGTGCCGGGAACGCTCTACGGCGCCATCAAGCGGATGCGGGGACTCGGGCTCATCGAGGAGACCGACGCGCGCGTGGACCCGGAGCTCGGCGAGGAGCGGCGCCGCTCCTACCGCATCACGGCGTTCGGCGAGCGCGTCGCGGCCGCCGAAGCGGCCCGGGTGTCTGCTCTGGCCCGGCAGGCCGCGCTCAAGCGCCTGCTGCCCGAATGGGGGCTGACGACATGAACGGCGGCGTGCGCGAGGGTGCGCTGGTCGACCTGGCGCTGCGCAGCTATCCGGCGGCGTTCCGCGGCGAGTACGGCGACGAGATGCGCCTGCTTGCGCGAGACATGATCCGCGACGCGCGCCGCCGGGGCTCGGCGGCGGTGCTCGCCGCACGGCTGCGGATCGCCGCAGACCTCGCGGTGAACTCCGCGAAGGAGCACATGAGAGGAGAGCCGGCGATGAGACTCAACGGTTCGGGAATCGGATACGGGATCGCCCTGGCGCTGGGAGTGCCGATCCTCGTCGCCAGCTTCAGCAGCGTCGCCTTCTGGGACGGCGTCACCGCCGTCGGCGGTGCGATCGGACTCTCGTCGGAGCTGCCGGGCGTCCATACGACGATCGCGTTGGTCTGTTCGATCGCCATCACGATCGGACTTCTGGGGATCGTCGCGCGGATGCCCCGTGCGCGAGCCGGCGTGCGCACCGGCCTGCGCGTCGCGATCGTCGTCGCAGGCGCGACGTTCCTCGTCGCAGGCGCGGCCGGCTATTGGGAGGCGACGACCGTCTGGTGGCCGGACCACCGCATCGCGGGGCAGATCTCTTCGGTGGCGTTCGGCATCGGGTTCGTCGCTCTGCCGATCCTCCTCGCCGTCGTCGGCGTCGTCTGCCTGCGAGTGCGCGCGCTGGGCGCCCTCGGCTGGACGCCCGTCGCGGTCGCAGGGAGCCTGTCGTACCTGTACGCCGTGATGTGGATCGGGATGGCCACGAGCCGCGTGCCCTTCGCGGCGCTCGAGGCCACGGCGGCTTCGCTCCCGGCCGTCATCGGGATCTGGCTCGTGGTGGGGTCGTCGCTGCTGCTCGGGATCGCCGTGGCGCTCAGCCCGGCGGCTTCGGGAGCAGGCGGCGGGCACGCTCCCGCCGAGGCGCGGATCCCCGTCGCCGCCGGTCGCACCGCGGGGTGAGACGGCGGGCGACGACGGCTACGGCTCGGGGATGATGCGCGTGTAGACGACGTCGTCCTCCCAGCGGTCGCCGACGAGGAAGCGCCTCGGGCCGGCGAGGGCGAAGCCCTCACGTTCGTAGAAGCGCCGCGCCCGGTGGTTCTCCCGGTTGGTGCCGAGCCAGACCGTCGCGGTGCCCGCGGAGCGCGCGCGTTCGACCACGGCGTCCAGCAGAAGCCGGGCCGCGCCCCCGCCGTGGGCCTCGGGGCGGACGTACAGCTTGCTCAGCTCGGTGACCGGGCCGGGCGGCAGCAGTCGTGCGATGTCGGCGGGCGGGTCGCGGCGGACCGACAGGGCGTACCCCCCGAGGCGTCCGTCGTCCTCCCATGCCGCCAGCACGTCGTAGGCCGGGTCGTCCAGGTAGCCGGCGAAGGCCGCGGCGGTCAGGTGCGCCGCGATGAACGAGGCGATCGCGTCTGCTGAGATGTGCGGCGGACACGCGAGGGGGAACGTCCGGGCCGCGAGCTCCGCCAGCGCCGGAGCGTCCTCGGAGACGGCATCCTCGATTCTCATCGGCCCGAGGATATCGCGCACGGGCGGGGTCAGCCGGTGGGCAGCAGCCCGTCGAGGCCGCGCAGGTACTTCTCCTGGTCGAACCCGTCGACGAGGGCGCATTGCAGGATGAACCCCGGGAGCATGCCGACGACGACGGGAGCGACGAGGTCCGCCCACTCGCCCGCGGTCGCCTCGCGCTCCGGCTGCGCTCGTGCCCACCGTTCGAGCGCATCGCGGATGGTCGACCGCATATGCCCGACCGTCTCCTGCATGCGCTCGCGCAGCGCGTCGTCGGTGGTCGCCTCGCCCCAGACCTGCACGAGAACCGGCAGCGGCGCGCCCGCCCGCACGCCCTCGGCGATGATGCGCACGATCGCGGCGGGCGAGACGGGCCCGTCGGCGCCGGCGGCCTCGATCTCGATCCGGCGGGTGTCCAGTACCCGGGCGGCGACGGCGCGGACGAGATCGGCCTTGCTCGAGAAGTAGAGGTAGATCGCTCCGGCGGACAGGCCGGACTCGGCGATGATGTCGGCCATCGAGGTCTTCTGGTAGCCCGACCGCGTGAAGCAGCGCAGCGCCGCGTCGAGGATCTCACCGCGCCGCGCCTCGCGCCGCGCCTCGCTGATCTTCGGCATCCGCACCCCCCGATTGACAAGCGTAGTCGCGACTCCCACAATAAAGAACGAACATTCGTTTTGCCAAGGAGCCGCATCATGGACGCACCTCAGGAACTCGAGCGCACCCCGTGGTGGCGCGTGCCGATCATCGCGATCGGCGTCTCGCTCATCGTCGGCGTCGTGCTTCTCGCCTTCTCGTGGCCGGCGGTCACCGCCGATCCTCACGACCTGCCGATCGGCGTCGTCGCCTCGGCCGAGCAGCTCGACCAGATCTCCGACAACGTCGACGAGCAGTCCGAGGGCGCGATCGCGCTCACCGAGTACGAGGACCGTGACGCGGCGGTCACCGCGATCGAGGAGCGCGAGGTCTACGGCGCGGTCGTGCTGCCCGCCGAACAGGGCGAGGCGCCCGAGGTGCTCATCGCGACCGCCGCAAGCCCCGCCGTCGCCCAGCTGCTGCAGGGGCTGGCGAGCGAGCAGCAGGCGCAGATCGACGCGCAGATCCGCGCGACCGTCGAAGAGAACCTCGCCACGATGCAGCAGTCGTTCGCCGAGAAGGTCGCCGCCGCCATCCAGGCCGCCGTCCAGGCGGCGCTGAGCGGGCAGACGCCCCAGATGCCCGGCGATGACGCGGATGCCGCGCCGATCACGATCCCGGTCGTGACGGTCGAGGTCACCGACGTCGTGCCCCTCGCCGACACCGACCCGCGCGGTGCGGGCCTGTCGGCCGCGATGTTCCCGATGGTCATCGGCGGAATGATCGGCGGGATCGCGCTCACTCTCGCCGTGAAGGGCGGCGGCCTTCGCCGTGTCGTCGGCGTCGCGATCTACGCGCCCGCGGCGGGACTGCTCATCGCCGGCATCCTGCAGGGCGCGTACGGCGCGCTGCAGGGGAGCTACTGGCTCAACGCGTCGGCGATCGCGCTGGCGATCGCGGCGATCTCGAGCACCATCACGGGACTGGCGGGTCTGATCGGGCCGGCAGGCGTCGGGCTCGGCGCAGCGTTCATGATGCTCGTCGCCAACCCGTTGTCCGCCGCAGCGGTCCCGGTCGAGTTCATCGCCGCGCCGTGGGGCGCATTCGGCCAGTGGCTGCCGCCGGGGGCCGCGGCGACGCTCATCCGCGACCTGTCGTACTTCCCGGCCGCCGACGCGACCTTCCCCTGGCTCGTGCTGGCCACCTGGACCGTCGTGGGCCTCGCGCTGACGCTGGTCGACCTGCCGGCGCGCCGCCTCGCCGCCGGTGAGACGGCGGCCGAGCATCCGCTCACCGTCTGATGCTGCGAGAGGGCCCGCGTCCCCGCCCGGGGAATGCGGGCCCGTCTTCGCGTGACACCGGTCGTCGCCTGGCCCTAGCGTGGGCGGCATGAAGGCCGCCGTGTACGAGCGCTACGGGACCGTCGACGAGCTGAGGATCGAAGAGGTGCCGGTGCCCGTGCCCGCCGCGGGCGAGGTGCTGGTGCGCGTCGTCGCGACGTCGGTGAACCTGAGCGACTGGGAGACCCTGCGCGGCTCGCCCGCCTACGCGCGCACGAGCGGCCTGTTCCGGCCAGGTCGGCGCATCCTCGGCTCCGACATTGCGGGGGAGGTCGTCGCCGTCGGGCCCGGTGTCAGCCGCTTCGCCGTCGGAGACGCCGTCTACGGCGACATCCTGCAGCGAAAGGGCGGCTTCGCCGAGTACGCGGTGGCCCACGAGTCGGAGCTCGCGGCCAAGCCGGCCGAGCTGTCGTTCGCCGAAGCGTCAACGATTCCGCAGGCGGGCGCGATCGCGCAGCACGGCGTCGCACGCGGGAGGCCGGGTGACCGCATGCTCGTCAACGGCGCCGGCGGCGGCTCGGGGATGTTCCTGATCCAGCTCGCGACGGCTGCGGGCATGCACGTCACCGCGGTCGACAACGGCGAGAAGCTCGCGTTCATGCAGTCCCTCGGCGCCGACGACGTGATCGACTACCGCACGACCGACTACACCCGCAGCGGGCCGTACGACGTGATCATCGACATGGTCGCGCGCCGGTCGATGTTCGCCTACCGACGCGCGCTCGCACCGGGCGGGCGCTTCTTCATGGTGGGCGGGACCACCCGTGCGCTCCTGCGCGCGCTCACGCTCGGGACCCTCATCGGCGCGGTGTCGGGACGGAGGATCGGCATCCTCGCCGTCGGCGAGGGGCCCGAGCACTTCGAGCCCGTCGCCGCCGCCTGCGTCGCCGGCGATGTCGGCATCCGCATCGACAGCGAGTTCGGCCTCGGCGACATCGCCGCCGCGCTGAGCCACCACGGCGAGGGGCACGCGCTCGGCAAGGTCGTCGTGCGCGTCGCGCCGGAGTAGCGCGACACGACCGGCTGGACCCGTGCGCTCCCTCCTTTCGGGGGTGCCGCGGGCGTCGGCGGCCGGGCTAGCGTCGTGCCACGCCGTGCGGTCGAGGTCGATCGCACATCTGTTTCGAGGGGGAAGCATGGCCGACGAATACGCGACGCAGTGGCGACGCAGCATGGACGACCCGGAGGGCTTCTGGCTGGACGCCGCGAGCGCCGTCACGTGGACGGTGCCGCCGAGCCGGGCCCACGACGGCGATGCCGAGGGCCGGTGGTTCCCGGACGCCGCCCTGAACATGAGCGACAACGCGCTCGACCGGCATGTTGACGCGGGCCGCGGCGAGAACATCGCGCTGCGCTATCACTCGGCGATGACGGGGACGCACAAGGCGTACACGTACCGCGAGCTCCGGGACCGCGTGGCCGAAGTGGCGGGCATGCTGCAGAGCCTCGGCGTCGGCCGGGGCGACCGCGTGCTGATCTATCTGCCCATGACTCCCGAGGCCGTCATGGCGATGCTGGCGTGCGCGCGCCTCGGGGCGATCCACTCCGTCGTGTTCGGCGGGTTCGCGGCATCCGAGCTCGCCGTGCGCATCGCCGACGCCCGTCCGTCGGTCATCGTCACCGCCTCCGGCGGGCTCGAGCCGGGACGCGCCGTCGAGTATCTGCCGATCGTGCGCAAGGCCCTCGAAGCCGCGCCCGGCATCGTGGGCACCGTCGTGGTGCGCGACCGCGCCGCCGTCCCCGGCTCCGCCGCCGACATGCAGGACACGGTCGACGGCGTCGACTGGCTCGACTGGGACGATCGGGTCGCGCAGGCGCAGCCTGCGGCGCCGGTGCCCGTCGTCGCGCACGACCCGCTCTACATCCTCTACACCTCCGGCACCACCGGCAGCCCCAAGGGAGTCGTGCGCGACACCGGCGGGTACGCCGTCGCGCTCGCGTGGGCCATGCGCAACATCTACGACATCGGGCCCGGCGACACCATGTTCACCGCCTCCGATGTGGGATGGGTCGTCGGGCACTCGTTCATCGTCTACGGCCCGCTCATCGCGGGCGGGACGACGGTGCTGTTCGAGGGCAAGCCGGTGGGAACGCCGGATGCCGGCGAGTTCTGGCGCGTCGTGCGCGACCACGGCGTCAAGACGATGTTCACCGCACCCACCGCGCTGCGCGCCATCCGACGCGTCGACCCCGACCTCGAGGAGCTGCCCGAGGGCGCCCTGGACGGCCTCGAGACGCTGTTCCTCGCCGGCGAGCGGCTCGACCCCGAGACGTGGCACTGGGCGAACGACGGGCTGGGCGTTCCCATCGTCGACCACTGGTGGCAGACCGAGACGGGCTGGCCGATCTGCGCCGTGCCGGTCGGTCTCGAGCGGCTCGAGACCCGCGCGGGGTCGACCGCGCTCCCGATGCCCGGCTACGACGTGCGCATCCTCGACGGCTCGGGTCGCGACATCACCGGAACCGGACCCGACGGCTCGTCGCCCGAGGGCAACATCGCGCTGCGTCTGCCGCTGCCGCCGGGGACGCTCACGGGCATCTGGGGCGACGCGCAGCGATACCGCGACGGGTACCTGTCGGCATTCCCGGGCTTCTATGCGACGGGGGATGCCGGGCACATCGACCCGGACGGCTATGTGTTCGTCATGGGCCGCACCGACGACGTCATCAACGTCGCCGGCCACCGGCTGTCGACGGGATCCCTAGAAGAGGTGCTGACGATGCACCACGCGGTCGCGGAATGCGCCGTCATCGGCATCCGGGATCACCTCAAGGGGCAGCGCGCGGCCGGCTTCGTCACCCTCAAGGCCCATGAGCACGTCGATCACGATCAGCTCGAGGCGGAGCTCGTGGCGCTCGTCCGCGAGCACATCGGACCCGTGGCCGCGTTCCGCGATGTGACGATCCTCGAGCGGCTGCCCAAGACGCGCTCGGGCAAGATCCTGCGCAAGACCATGAGGCAGATCGTGGACGGCGAGCCGTACCGGATCCCGGCGACGATCGAGGATCCCGCGGTGCTGGACGCGCTCGTGGAGACCATCGGCCGAGCGCCGCAGACGGTCGGGTGACGACGGGACCTCTGGCACTGTCGCCGACGCCGCCGGGGGAGCAGGGTCGCAGTCGGGTGCCTGGGGCATCCGCTCAGACTCTCCGGTCAGGAGGCGGATCATGTCATTCGGCGAGTCCATCAAGACGGTCTTCACCAAGTACGCGGAGTTCTCGGGACGGGCCACCCGTCCGGAGTTCTGGTGGTGGGTGCTGTTCACGTTCCTGGTGTCGGCGGGGCTGGGCGCGATCCAGCTGCCGATGATCACCGTGGACGATTCGGGGCAGCTGGCCCTGACGACCACGACGCTGTCGGGGCTGTGGGCGCTGGCGACGTTGCTGCCGAGCCTCGCGGTCACCGTGCGGCGGCTGCGCGACGCCGGCTACGGCTGGGGCCACGTGTTCTGGTTCCTGCTGCCGCTCGCCGGCGTCATCGTGCTCATCGTGCTGTGCGCGAAGCCGACGCAGGTCGCCCCGGCGTCGTACGGCTACGCCCAGCCGCAGGGATACGCCCCTCAGGGATACGCGCCTCCGCAGGGGTACGCGCCACCGCCGCAGGCGGGTGGAACCCCCGGCGCTGCGCCCACGGGCACGCCGCCCGCTGCCGCGACGCCGCCCGCGCAGACGCCGCCGGCCGGTCCGACGCCACCGCCGGCGCCGGGCTCCTGAGCGGCCGAGGTCGGCATGTCCACGGAGGCGGATGCGGCGACCCGCCGATTCGCGGCGTCTGCGATGCGCCGCGTCGGGTTCGGGCTCGCGGTCCTGGTCAACGTCATCCTGCTCTGGCTCACGCTCGTGTGGCCCGGGTGGGAGGCGGTCCCCATCCTGACGCCGGACGCGGTGGCGGTGCTGCCGGTCTTCGTCGGCTCGCTGATCGCCGGCATCGTCGTGAACCTCCTCAACGCCCTCGTGGACAGCCGTGCGCTGAGAGCGGTGGGGGACATCGTGACGGCGGTGCTGGCGTTCGCCGTGGCGCTGCAGCTGTGGGAGGTCTTCCCGTTCGACTTCGGCGTGCTGGAGTTCGGTCGGGGCCTGGACTGGGAGCTGTTCATGCGCGGATTCCTGGGCTTCGTGATGGTGGTGACCACGATCTCTGTGATCGCGCAGGTCGTGGTTCTCGGGCGCCTGGCGTTCGGCGGCAAGACGCCGGAGAATGTGGTCGGACCACATTGATAATGAAACGATTCAGCGCTACTCTTCTTCGTGAAGGGAAGGTCCGGAGACCGGGGAGCGACACCAGCATCCCGGCTCGGTGAACGGGCCGAACACAGCGATGATCGACATGGACAGGCCCACCATCGACGAGTACCTCGCCAATATGGGGGCGGGCGGCAGCCGCATCTGCGAGATCGACGCGAGCGAGGCGGGGGCGGGCAACATCTCGATCTGCCTCGAAGACCTGCCGGGCGTCCACAAGGTCTTCCCGCTGTCGGAGCGCATCGACCTGCCGCTGCCGGCTCCGGCGCTCGCCGGCCGCACGCTGCTCGTGACCGGCTCGGGCCGGCGCCTGCGTCAGATCGCCGCCGACCCGGTGGCCGCGATCGGCGCCGTCATCGTCGAGGACGACGGTCAGCACGCCGAGCTGCTCAGCTCGCCGCGCCGCCAGTTCGCCAAGCTGACGAGCGAGTTCAACTCGCACCTCGCCGTCCACAACGACCAGATCTCGGCCCGTGACCTGCCGTTCCATGCGACCGTCCACGCGCAGCCGCCGCACCTGACGTTCCTCAGCCACATCCCGGCGTATCAGAGCACGAAGGCCATGAACGACGCGATCCTGCGGTGGGAGCCGGAGTCGATCGTCGCCCTGTCGCAGGGCATCGGGGTGCTGCCCTTCATGGTCCCGGGGTCGGATCAGCTGATGGCGGCGAACGTCGAGGGTCTGCGCACGCACGAGATCGTCCTGTGGGGCAAGCACGGCACGATGTCGCGCTCCGACCTGTCGGTCACCCGCGCCGTCGACCGCGTCGAGTACGCCGAGACCGGCGCGATGTACGAGCACATGAACCTCACCGCCGGCGGCGTCGCCGAAGGGCTCAGCAAGGCCGAGATCCGCTCGGTCGCCGAGGCCTTCGGAGTCACCTCGCCCTGGCTCGACTGACGCGCCAGGGCATCCCCTGCGGCGCTGCCGACCCTCTCTCCTCCGGTCGGCGGCGCCGCCGCGTCCCGCTCAGTCCGCGGGCTCGGTGGAGCGGCGGACGACGAGCTCCGGGTGGAACACCGTCTGGCGGGCGATCAGCTCCGGGTCGGAGGCCTCTTCGAGGAGCAGTCGCAGCCCGGTCTTGCCGATGATCGTGCTCGGCTGGCGCATGGACGACAGCGGGACGGCGGCGGCGCCGGCGAAGGCGATGTCGTCGAACCCGATGATCGCGATCTCGCGCGGCACGCGCAGCGTCCCGTCGCCGACGAGGGACTGCAGCAGCCCGAGCGCGAGGAGGTCGTTCGCCGCGAACAGCGCGTCGGGTCGTTCGCGCAGGGGGCGCTGCAGGAGCCGCTCGCCCGCGGCGACGCCCTCGGCGACGCTCATGGCACTCGTCGCGATGACTTCGAGGGTCACGCCCGCCGCGTTCTCGGCCGCCACGCGGGCGCCCGCGAGCCGATCGGTGACCTGTCGGATCTCGAACGAGCCGCCGACGAACGCGATGCGCGTCCGGCCGGTGGCGATCAGGTGCTCGACGGCCAGGCGCCCGCCCTCGATGTTGTCGCTCGACACAGAGCTGAAGCGCCCCGACCCGCTGTGCCGATCGATCAGCACCGCGGGGATGCCGCGTGCCCGCAGTCGCTCCAAGCGAGACTGCACATCTCCGTGGGGCGCGATCAAAAGTCCTCTGACCTGGTGTTCTTCGAAGAGATCCAGGTACATGCGCTCGCGGACCGGATTCTCATCGGTGTTGCCGTAGAGGATCGCGATGCCGTTGCGGGTGGCCTCGTCCTCGGCGCCGCGCATGACGTCGTAGAAGAACGGGTTCTGCCCGTCCAGCACGACGAAGCCGACCGTGGTGCTGACGCCCGCGCGCAGCTTGCGCGCCGCCTCGTTGCGCACGTAGCCGAGGGCGTCGATCGCCTGCTGCACCTTCAGCGCCGACTCCGCCGACACCTCGCCGGGGCGATTGAGCACGTTCGACACCGTACCGACGGACACGCCCGCCCGCAGGGCCACGTCACGAATGCTCACACTCGCCATCGCTGGTGCTACCTCCACATCGATTACGCACCGTTCGGCCGATTCGACTTGACCGTCGCCGGACCGCTCCATAGAGTATGCCTGAATCGTACGTGAATCGATTCAGATTCCTTTCAACCCCGTAATCCCTCAAGGAGGAGGTAGCCGTGTCGGAGATGCCACACAGCGAGGCCGCCCCCGCGCTCGAGCTGTCCCGGGTGGTGAAATCCTTCGGTGCCGTCGTTGCACTCCGCTCGGGGAGCATCCGCCTGCAGAAGGGCTCGATCCACGCGCTCATCGGCGAGAACGGCGCCGGCAAGTCGACGCTCGTCAAGATCATCGCGGGCCTGTACCGCCGTGACGCCGGGGACTTCTTCCTCGAGGGCGAGCCGGTCGACTTCCACAGCACCGCACAGTCGAAGGCGGCGGGCATCGCCGTCATCTACCAGGAGCCGACGCTGTTCCCCGACCTGTCGGTCACCGAGAACATCTTCATGGGCCGCCAGCCCACGTCGCGCCTGGGCCGGATCGACCGCAAGGCGATGAAGACCGAGGCGACCGAGATCTTCGAGCGGCTCGGTGTGCGCATCGACCCCGACCGCCTCACCGAGGGTCTGTCGATCGCCGACCAGCAGATCATCGAGATCGCCAAGGCCATCTCGCTGGACGCGCGCGTGCTGATCATGGACGAGCCGACCGCCGCGCTGAGCGGTGTCGAGGTCGAACGGCTGTTCGCCGTCGCGCGGAGCCTGCGCGACGAGGGCCGCGCGCTGGTGTTCATCTCGCACCGCTTCGACGAGGTGTTCGAGCTCTGCGACACCGTCACGGTCATGCGCGACGGATCGTACGTCGACACCATGGCGATCGCCGACACCACCGTCGACGAACTCGTCCGCCAGATGGTCGGCCGCGATGTCACGGAGCTGTTCCCGAAGCTGCCCGCCGACGTCGGCGAGGACGTGCTCGTGGTGGACGGACTCTCGCAGAAGGGCGTGTTCCACGACATCTCGTTCACCGTGAAGGCGGGCGAGATCGTCGGGCTCGCGGGCCTCGTCGGCGCCGGCCGCAGCGAAGTGGCGCGCGCCGTGTTCGGCGTCGACCCGTACGAGACCGGCTCGGTGACGGTCAACGGCAAGACGCTGCCGAAGAACCGTCCCGCCGCCGCGATGGCCGCCGGCATCGCCCTCGTCCCCGAGGACCGCCGCAAGCAGGGCCTGGTGCTCGACCAGTCGGTCACGCGCAACATCACGCTGGCCATCCGCGGCCGCCTCGCGAAGTGGGGTCTCATCTGGGGCGGACTGGAGAACGCCGCCTCCGAGATCTGGTCCAGCCGTCTCGAAGTCAAGACCGCGGCCCTCGACGCCGACACCGGCACGCTCTCGGGTGGCAACCAGCAGAAGGTCGTCCTGGGCAAGTGGCTCGCCACGCACCCCAAGCTCCTGATCGTCGACGAGCCCACGCGCGGCATCGACGTCGGAACGAAGTCCGAGGTCCACCGCCTCATGTCCCAGCTCGCCCAGGAGGGCATCGCGATCCTGATGATCTCGTCGGAGCTGCCCGAGGTGCTGGGCATGGCCGACCGCGTCCTCGTCATGCGCGAGGGCCGCCTCACCGGGGAGTTCGCGCGCGAGGACGCCACCCCCGAGAACGTCATGTTCGCCGCGACCGCAGAACAGGAAGTCGCCCGATGAGCCTCACCATCGAAGAGCCGAAGCAGCATCCGCTCGTCTCGGCCGCCGGCCACATCATCAAGGCCCGTGAGACCGGCATCGGCATCGCCGTGATCCTGGTCGTCGTCGCGGCCACGATCGTCAACCCGAGCTTCATCTTCTCGTCGGATGGCTTCCGCGACCTGCTGCTGACGCCGTCGCTGCTGATGGTGGTCGCCGTCGGCCAGGCGATCGTCATCATCACCCGCAACGTCGACCTGTCGGTCGGTTCGGTGGTGGGCCTGAGCGCCTACCTGACCGGGCGCCTGTTCATCGACTTCCCCGGCATCCACCCGGTCCTGGTGTTCGCGGCGGGAATCGCCCTCGGCGCCGTGCTCGGACTCATCAACGGCGCGCTCGTCGCGTTCGCGAAGGTCCCGGCGCTGGTGATCACCCTCGGAACGCTCTACGTGTACCGCGGCATCAACGTCGCGTGGACCGGCAGCGACCGCATCAACGCGTCGGACATGCCGGCGTCGTTCCGCGCACTCGGCACCGGCGACTTCCTCGGGATCCCGCTGCTGACGATCCTCGCGGTCGTCGTGCTGGTCATCGCCGCGTGGTACCTGCGCAACCTCCGCAGCGGCCGCGAGCTGTACGCGATCGGATCCGACCCGGATGCCGCACACCTGTACGGCCTGAAGGTCACCAACCGCGTGCTCGGCGCGTTCATCGTGTGCGGTGCTCTGGCCGGCCTCGCGGGCGTCCTCTACGCCGCCCGCTACGGCACGGTGAGCTCGAACGCCGGCTTCGGCTGGGAGCTCCAGGCCGTCGGCGCCGCGGTCATCGGCGGCGTCGCGATCTCGGGCGGCGTCGGCACCGTGTGGGGCGCCGCGCTCGGCGCGTACCTGCTGCTGACGATCAACCGCGCACTGCCCATCATCGGCATCCAGGACTTCTGGCAGCGCGCCGTCGTCGGCATCCTCATCATCGGCGCGATCGTGCTCGACCGCGTCCTGGCAGTCAGACAGCATCGACGGCTCGTCGCCGAGAGGGAGGTGGCGGCATGAGCACCGTGACGGTACTCACGCAGAAGCCGGTCCGCACGTACCAGGCCTACCAGCGCCCGCTCTGGCGGCGCGTGCTCCTCACGCGGGAGATGGCGATCATCGCCCTCCTCGCCATCGTCGTCGCCTCGGCCCTGATGTGGGTGCCGAACTTCGACAGCCCGCTCACGGTCACCTACCTGATCCGCGAGATCGCGCCGATCCTCCTGATCGCGCTGCCGATGACGCTGATCATCGTCACCGAGGAGATCGACCTCTCGGTCGGCAGTGTCGTCGGACTCTCGAGTGTGGTCACCGGCCTGCTCGTGCAGGCCGGGTTCCCGCTCCCGATCGCGGGCGTGCTCGCGGTCATCACCGGCATGGTCGCGGGCGTGATCAACGGCGCGCTGGTGACCTTCGTCGGCCTGCCGTCGCTCGCGGTCACGATCGGAACCCTGGCGCTGTTCCGCGGCATCGCCGTCGGACTGCTCGGAACCACCGCGATCAGCGAGTTCCCGGAGTTCTGGACCGACCTGGCGCGCGACAACATCACGGGCACCCCGATCCCGGTGATCATCCTGCCGTTCATCGTGCTCGCGATCGTCTTCTCGGTGCTGCTGCACTTCACGCCGTTCGGCCGCTCGCTGTACGCGATCGGCCTCAACAAGGAGGCTGCGGCCTTCTCGGGCATCAACGTCGCGATGACCAAGTTCTGGCTGTTCGTGATGAGCGGATCGGTCGCCGGCTTCGCGGGCGTCTACTTCACGCTGCTCTACAACAACGCCCGCGGCGACAACGCCACCGGGATGGAGCTGCAGGTCATCGCGGCCGTGCTGCTGGGCGGTGTGTCGATCTTCGGCGGCCGCGGAGCGATGCACGGCGTGATCGCCGGCGTGTTCCTCATCGGCACCCTCGCCAGCGCCCTGCGCCTGGCGAGCGTGACCAGCGACATCATCAACGTCATCACCGGAGTCCTGCTCATCCTCTCGGTGGTGTCCGCAAGTCTCCTCGCCTGGGTGCGTACCAAGCGCGTCTCGGCGATCGGGAGGAAGAAGGGGCGATCGGGTACCGAGGGCGATTCCGCCTGATCACCCTGCCTGTCAATCACGTGCCGGGAACGGCACCAAGGAAGGAAACAATGATGTTCAACATGGGACGCAAGTCCGGTCGCTTCGGCGTCGGCGTTGCCGCGCTCGTCGCCGTGTCGGCGCTCGCGCTGACGGGCTGCTCGAGCTCGGGGGATTCCGGCGACTCGGGTGACGCGGGTGGTGACGCGGGCAGTGACGTGTCGATCGTGATGCTGCCGAAGAACCTGGGCAACCCGTACTTCGATACCTCGACCGGTGGTGCCGAGGCGGCGGTGGCGGAGTTCGGCGGGTCGTTCGAGGAGGTCGGTCCGACGGAGGCTTCGCCGACGGCGCAGGTGCCGTTCATCCAGACGGCGGCGCAGCAGGGCGCGAGTGCGCTGATCGTGTCGGCGAACGACCCGGAGGCGATCTGCGACGCGCTGGACGAGGCGCGTGACGCGGGTGTGAAGGTCGTCACGTTCGACTCGGACACGAACCCGGACTGCCGTGACCTGTTCATCAACCAGGCGACCGCTGAGGGCATCGCGAAGATCCAGGTGGACCTGATCACCGAGCAGATCGGTGACGAGGGTGAGATCGCGGTGCTGTCGGCGTCGGCGAACGCGACGAACCAGAACGCCTGGATCGAGATGATGCAGGCCGAGCTCGACGCGAACCACCCGAACGTGGAGCTGGTGGAGATCGCCTATGGCGACGACGACGACCAGACCTCGTTCGACAAGACCGCGGCTCTGCTGCAGACGTACCCCGACCTGAAGGGCATCGTCTCGCCCACCACGGTCGGCATCTCGGCTGCGGCGCGCTACCTGTCGACGTCGGAGTACAAGGGCGAGGTCGCGCTGACGGGTCTGGGTACCCCGAACCAGATGCGCGAGTACGTCGAGGACGGCACCGTGACCGCGTTCGCGCTGTGGAACCCGGCCGACCTGGGCTACCTGGCCGCGTACGCGGCGCAGGCGCTGGCGACCGGTGAGATCACCGGCGCCGAGGGCGACACGTTCGAGGCCGGTGAGCTGGGCTCGTACACCGTCGACGCGGACGCGACCGTGCTGCTCGGCGAGCCGTACGTGTTCGACGCCGACAACATCGGCGACTTCGACTTCTAAACCGAAGCCGCCTCACAGGGCGCCCCGCCGACGAGTTCGGCGGGGCGCCCTGCGTCGCACCCGGCGCGGCCGGAACCGGGCGAGCAGACCCGCCTGACCGGCAGCCGTCTCGACGACGGCACAGTGCATGATGGGTGGGATGAGCGCCGCGAATGCCGATCCGGGACCGGCGGTCGTCGTGATGGGGGTCTCGGCGTCGGGCAAGTCGACCGTCGCCGCCACGCTCGCCGCACGCCTCGGCATCCCGTGGGCCGACGCCGACGATCTGCACCCGGCCGCCAACGTCGCCAAGATGGCTTCGGGGACGCCCCTGGACGACGACGACCGCCGGCCGTGGCTCGCGGCGGTCGGCGCCCGCTTGGCGGAGGGCGCGGCCTCCGGCGGGCTCGTGATGGCCTGTTCCGCGCTCAAGCGCACGTACCGCGATCAGTTGCGCGCTTCGTGCCCGGCGGCGGTCTTCGTCCACCTCGACGGCTCTCGGGCGCTGCTGGCGGCACGGGCCGGCGCGCGACAGGGTCACTTCATGCCGCCGGCGCTCCTGGACTCCCAGCTCGCCGCGCTCGAGCCGCTCGGGCCGGACGAGCGCGGCGTCGTGGTCGACATCGCACAGCCCGGCGACGAGATCGCCGCCACCGCGGAGAAGTGGGTGTCCGCGCGGCACTGAACCCGACGCTCCGTCGGCCCGGGGGACGACGCGCGGGACATGCCATCAGGCGGGCCCTTGCATGCCCGCTGCACGCACGCAAGGGGGCCCGCTCGCGAGAGCCGCCCCGCATAGGGTGGCGGCCATGGACTCGACCGACCTCGCCGGCTCGACGACAGCCGATCCCGTTCCCGAGCCCGACCCGCGGCGCATGGTCGCCCTGATCGTCGGGGGCGCCGCCGCCGTGCTCTTCGTGTCTCTGCGGGTGGTCGTCGCACTCGGGGGCGAGGAGCCCCTGCCGATCGACGTGTGGTGGCACGACCTGATGGTGGAGGGGCGCGCGGATGCGCTGCTCATCCTCGCGTGGATCCCCGCGATCGGCGGCGGCACCATCGGCATGATCGCCGTCGGCATCCTCCTCATCACGGTCTTCGCGGTGCTGCACCGCAAATGGGATGCCGTGAACGTCGGCCTCGCGATCGTGATCGTCGTCGCCATCGGCGCGCCCATGGCATCCATCGTCGGGCGCGTGCGTCCCGCGGACTCTCTCGCCGAGACTGTCGACACGTCCTTCCCCTCGGGTCACACCGCCGTGGCCACCACGGTGATGATCACCCTCGCCCTGCTCCTGCGGCGCTGGTACGTGTGGGTGCTGGCCGTCTTCTGGGTGGTGCTGATGGCGTGGAGCCGTACGTACCTCAGCGCCCACTGGGTGAGCGACGTCGTCGGCGGGCTGCTCGAGGGGATCGCCGTGGCCTGCCTGGTGTGGGTGGCCGTCGAGGCGCTGCGCGATCGCCGGGCCCGCGTGCATCTGGCGGATCCGGCCCGGCCGGGCGACCTGCGCGACGTCCGAGGCTGAGCCCGGCGCGCGGGCCGAACCCCGCCGCGACTGGCGGTCGGGCGGCGCCACCGCCATCATGGGGGAGCGCCCGCGGGCGCAGGAGGAGGCCGGATGGCGCAGGCGCAGGTTCTGCTGGGGTTGATCGCCGTCTTCTTCGGCGTGATCGCGGGGCTGCTGCTCTTCGTCCCCGCGGTCGCGATCTCGTACCGTCGCCACGGACGGCTCGCGCTGTCGACCCTCGCGCTGTGGGGCGCCGCGCTGCTGTACTTCGTGGCGGTGTGGGTCTACACGCTGCTTCCCATGCCGGAGCCGAGCACGATCGTCTGCACGCAGCCCCAGCTGGATCCGTTCGCGTTCGTCGAGGACCTGCGCGGGGCGGCGTCCGGCGGCAGCTTCCTGACCGACGCGGGCTTCCTTCAGCTCGCCCTCAACGTGCTGCTCTTCGTCCCGCTCGGCATCCTCATCCGCCTGATCTGGCGACGCGGCATCGTGGTCTCGCTGATCGCGGGACTGCTCCTGTCGCTGCTCATCGAGACCACGCAGGTCACCGGCGTGTGGGGACTGTATCCGTGCGCGTACCGCCTGTTCGACGTCGACGACCTGCTGACCAACACCCTCGGGGCCGTCCTCGGATCGCTGCTGTCGCTGCTGATCGCGCCGCGCCTGCGGGTCCGCCCCGATCGTGTCGCGGCCGCTCTGCTCCCGCAGCCGGTCACCCGCACGCGACGGCTGATCGCGTCGCTGTCGGACTTCCTGAGCGTGACGCTCACCGGCATCGCGACGGCGGTCGTGATCGCGCTGGGCGCGGCGCTGACCGTCGGCGACCATGTGCTCGACCCCACGGACGCGTGGGTGACCTGGACGGTCGCGCTCGTCCCCTTCGCCCTCTCGGCCGGCTTCTTCGCGTTCACCGGCCGCACGATCGGACAGGCGGCCGTGCAGCTGCGGTACACCGGCTCGCCGTATCCGCGCGTCGTCGCCGGGGTCCTGATCTTCTTCGGCGGGATCGGCGGGTATCAGGTGCTCAGCGCGATCCCCGCGATCGCGCAATGGGCCACGCCGCTGTTCGCGATCGTGTCGATCGTCCTGGTGCTGGTCACCGCGGGTGCTCGCGGGCTCCCCGGCGTCCTGTCGCGTTCGCGCCTGGTGGATTCCCGGGCGGATGCCGCATCCGCAGGCAGCGCCGAGGAGGCGCCTACGGCGGCGGACCGAGCGGCCCCGTGAGGTAGCGCTGCACCGTCGGCCCGACGGCGGCGACGATGTCGTCGACGGGTGCCGAGGCCATCGGCGGCAGTTCGAGCACGTACCGCGTCACCATCAGGCCCACGATCTGGCTGCCCACCAGCGCCGCCCGCCGCTCGGCATCCGGCCCCTCGAGGCGGTCGGCGATGCGGCCGAGCACCTCGCGCGACACGAGTCCCACCAGCAGCGACGTCGAGCGCCGGTTGGCCACGATCGCGCGCAGGATCGCCACGCCCCGCCGGCGGAAGGCCGGGTCCTCCCAGGTCTCGAGCACGTACCGCACGATGCGCTCGCCCGCCGTGTCGAGGTCGCCCGCGAGCATGCCGGGCACGGCCTTCGCGGGTCCGAGCGGCGCGTCGATCGTGGCCGTGAACAGGTCGTCCTTCGTGCCGAAGTAGTGGTGGACGAGGGCCGCGTCGACGCCGGCGCGGGCGGCGATCGCGCGGATCGTCGCGCCGTCGTAGCCGCGCGCGCCGAACTCCGCCACGGCGGCGTCGACGATGCGCTCCCGCGCGCCCGAGTCGCCGCCGCGCGGACGCCCTCGGCGGCGTCGGGAGGACGGTGCCCGGTGCTCCGGCATGTCCACAGCGTACGGCGGCCGAAGGGTCTTGCCAAGATTTCATCGAGTGTTGAATAATGCCGACCATGCGGGCTGTGTTCCTCAAGGAGTTCCAGGAGCTGCGGCGCGACCGCAGGACGCTGGGAATGCTCATCGTCATGCCGTTGCTGCTGCTGGTGATCTTCGGCTACGCGGCGAACTTCACCGTCGATACGTTCACACTGTCGATATACGGCAGCGCCGCCGAGGACGTCCAGAGCCAGATCGAGGACAACGACGACCTGGCCGATCACTTCGACATCCTCACCGTCGACACCGACGGGACGAAGACGGATGCCGAGACCGAGCTGCGCGAGGACAAGGCGGACGTCGCGATCCTCGCCGACGGCGACAGCGTCACGGTCTACATCGACGGGTCGAACCTGTTCGCCGCGCAGGGCGCGCAGGTGCTGTTCGCGCAGGTGCAGCAGCAGCTGGCGCAGAACCCGCAGGCGCCGGCGATGGAGGTCGAGATCCTGTTCAACCCGGATCTGAAGACCTCGTGGGTCATGATCCCGGCGATCATCGGCCTGATCCTGACCTTCATCGGCACGATCATCACGAGCATCGGCCTGGTGCGAGAGCGCGAGGCGGGCACGATGGAGCAGCTGGCGGTCATGCCGCTGAAGGCCCCCGCGGTGATCCTCGGCAAGATCATGCCGTACTTCCTGCTCGCCTCGTTCGACATGGTGCTCATCGCCGGCATCGGCATCTGGCTGTTCGGCGTGCCCTTCAACGGCAACCCGTGGATCTTCGTCGTCGGCGCGGCGCTGTTCCTGTTCGCGGTCCTGGGCATCGGCGTGCTCATCTCGTCGGTGTCGCAGACGTCGGGGCAGGCGATCCAGCTGGCGATGATGACGCTGCTGCCGCAGATCCTGCTGTCGGGCATGATCTTCCCGCTCGACGCCATGGCGCCCGGTGTCCGGTGGATCGGGTATCTGCTGCCGCTGACCTACTTCACGATGCTGTCGCAGGGCGTGATGCTGCGCGACGCCCCGTGGGATTCGCTGTGGCTGCCGCTCACGGTGCTGGCCATCATGGCCGTGGTGATCTTCGGGCTCGCGGTCATCCGGCTGCATCGGAGCATCGCTCCCGCGAAGCAGCGCAGCGCCGAGGACGCGAAGTGACCGAGCTGGGCGCCTCGGGCATCCGCGTGTCGTTCGGCGACACGCTGGCCCTCGACGACGTGTCGATCGACGTCCCGGTGGGCGAGGTGACCGGCGTCGTCGGCGGCGACGGCGCAGGCAAGTCGACGCTGCTGAAGGTGTTCGCCGGTCGCGTGGGCGTCACGGCCGGCGAGGTCCGCACGCTCGGGAAGGCGCAGATCGGCTACCAGCCCGCGACCAGCGGCGTGTGGGGCAACCTGAGCGTCATCGAGAACGTGGAGTTCGTCGGGCAGTCCTACGGGATGTCGGGCACGGCGATCCGCGCGCGCGGCGACGAGCTGCTCGAGCGCGCCGGTCTCACGGCGGCGCGCAAGCGGCTCGGGTCGGCGCTGTCGGGCGGCATGCGCCAGAAGTTGGGCTTCGTGCTGGCGATCCTCCACGAGCCTCGGCTGGTGCTGCTCGACGAGCCGAGCACGGGCGTCGACCCGGTCAGCCGGGTCGAGCTGTGGCGGCTGGTGTCGGGCGTGGCCGCGAGCGACACGGCGGTGCTGATGGCCACGACGTATCTGGACGAGGCGCAGCGCGCCGCATCCGTCGTCGCCCTGGACCAGGGTCGCGTGATCGCCGCCGGCCTTCCCGGCGACATCATCGCGGGCATGCCCGGCCGGATCGCGCTGCTGCCCGACGCCGAGAAGCCGGTGCCGGACTCATGGCGGCGCGGCGCGGCGCGGCACATCTGGCTCGGCGGCGGTGCGGCGCCGGAGACCACACCCATCGCCGAGCCCGACCTCGAGGACGCCCTCATCGCGCTCACCCTGTCGCGCCGGGCCGACGGCGTCGACGCCGACGTCCACCCGCGCCGCGCGGCGCACGCGCGCCGCATCGCCCGCACGCACCACCGCCAGT
This sequence comes from Microbacterium thalassium, assembly GCF_014208045.1. Taxonomy (NCBI): domain Bacteria; kingdom Bacillati; phylum Actinomycetota; class Actinomycetes; order Micrococcales; family Microbacteriaceae; genus Microbacterium; species Microbacterium thalassium. The sequence goes on along the minus strand of NZ_JACHML010000001.1, from coordinate 93,254 downwards.
TCACGCCGGTGGACATGCCCGAGACGCGGCCGTCCGGGCTCGTCCCCGGCACGACGCTCGCCGCGGGCCGCAACGTCACGCGCCGCTTCGGAGGGCAGGTCGCCGTCGACGACGTCAGCATCGACGTGAAGGCGGGAGAGGTCGTCGGGCTCATCGGGGCGAACGGCGCCGGCAAGACGACGTTCCTGCGTGCGCTCATCGGACTCGACCGCCCCGACGAGGGCGAGGCCGAGCTGTTCGGCTCGGCGCCGGATGCCGCCTCGCGCCGGCGCCTCGGCTACGTGCCGCAGGGCCTCGGCCTGTACCGGACCGTCAGCGTGCGCGAGAACGTCGAGTTCTTCTCGCGCGTGTACGGCACGCCCGAGGCGCCGCTGCCGGCGTCGCTGGCCGCCGTCACGAAGGACGTCGTCGGCGACATCGGACTCGGACGCCAGCGCCAGCTCGCGTTCGCCCTCGCGCTCAGCCACGATCCCGAGCTGCTGGTGCTCGACGAGCCCACGTCGGGCGTGGACCCGCTCTCGCGCGCCCGGCTGTGGGACATCATCCACGCGCAGGCCGATGCCGGGCGCGGCGTGCTGGTGACCACGCACTATCTGCAGGAGGCCGAGCAGTGCACGCGCCTCGCGCTGATGTCGCAGGGCGAGCTGCTGGGCATGGGTTCGGTCGACGACCTCATCGCGGGGGTGACCGCCGTCGAGGTCCGTTCGCCCCGGTGGCAGGACGCGTTCACGACCCTCGGCGACGCGGGCCTGCCGACGATGCTCTCGGGGCGCACGGTGCGGGTCGCGGGCGTCCCCGCCGACCGGGTGCGAGAGGCTCTGGGCGGCATCGACGCGACGGTCGCCGACGTCGCGCCGACCCTCGAGGAGGCGATGGTGCTGCTCGAGTCGTGACATGCTTTCCAGGGCGCGCGAAACGACAGGCGCGGCCTCGGAGGGACCCCTGCATGACCGCTCACCTGCTCGAGATCATCGGCGATGTGCGCGACTATGCGTGGGGGACCCCCGGAGGCGTCTCTCGCGCGCTCGGCCGTCCGGCCACCGACGAGGTGGAGGCGGAGCTGTGGCTCGGCGCGCACCCCTCGGCTCCCAGCCGGATCGTCGACGCGGACGCCGCGGGCGCGACCGACCTGGCGGCCTGGGAGCGGTCGACCGGCACGGCCGTGCCGTTCCTGCTGAAGCTGCTGTCGGCGTCATCTCCGCTGTCGCTGCAGGCCCACCCGACGACCGAGCAGGCCGTGGCGGGGTTCGCGGCGGAGGAGGCGGCCGGCGTCGCCCGCGACGCGCGCGAGCGCAACTACAAGGACGCGTCGGCCAAGCCCGAGCTGATCGTGGCGCTCGAGGACGGCTTCGAGGGGCTGTGCGGGTTCCGCCCGCTGCCCGCGACCCTCGAGGCGGTCGCCGTGCTCGCCGAGACCGCTGAGGACCCCGCTCCGTTCGCCGAGTGGGAGCGGATGCTGCGCGCCGAGGACGGTGTGCGGACGGCTTTCGACTGGCTACTGTCGGGCGGGCCGGCGGTGGAGTCGCTCGTGCGGCAGGTGACGGCGGCGGCCGAGGCGGACCCGGCGCGCTTCGAGCTGCCGGGCCGGCTCGCCGCCGGGTACCCGGCGGACCCGGGGATCGCGATCGCGCTCATGCTCAACCACGTGACGCTGCAGGCGGGGGAGTGCCTGTGGCTGCCCGCCGGCAACATCCACGCGTACCTGCGTGGCACCGGGATGGAGCTCATGGGCCCGAGCGACAACGTGCTGCGCGGCGGCCTGACGCCCAAGCACGTCGACGTCCCGGAGCTGCGCCGCGTGCTCGACTTCTCCACGGGAGAACCGCCCCACCTGGCGCCGGCGCGCGTCTCGGAGAACGTCGTCGCCTATCGTCCCGCCTCGCTGCCGTCGGGCCGGGGCGTTGCGTTCGCGCTGCTCGCGGTCACCGGCGACGACGTCGTCACGACGTCGGGCCCGGCCATCGGGATCGTGGTCGACGGCGCGTTCACCGTGACGGCGGGCGACGAGGCGATCGAGCTGCCGCGCGGCGGCGTCGTGTTCGTGACGGATGCCGCGACCCTCGACATCCGCGGCGACGGCCGCTTCTTCCTCGCCGCCGGCTGACCCCGGGCCGCGCGCACGCCGCGACCGGGGCGCACGGCGCGGCATCCGTCCGCGAACTCCAGCCCGGATCGGCGACGCGCCTGCGCCCGGCCGGGACGACTGGATACAGTGGGCGCGTGGACCCGGTCGTGGCAACACTCGTGATCCTGGTGCTCGCGGTCGTCGCATTCGTGAGCAACCGCGTGCCGCTGGGCATCGTGGCGATCGGCGTCGCCCTCGCGCTGTACTTCACCGGGGTCCTGACGATCAACGAGGCGTTCGCCGGGTTCGGCGATCCGACGGTGCTGTTCATCGCCGCACTGTTCGTGGTGAGCGAATCCCTCGACGCGTCGGGGGTCATGGCGTGGGCCGGGCAGAAGGTGATCGGGCGCGCGGGCACCAAGCGCACGACGCTCATCATCGTGATCTCGCTGCTGGCGGCGCTCGTGTCCGCGATCATCAGCGTCAACGGCGCCACCGCGGCCCTGCTGCCGCTCGTCGTCGTGGTCGCCGCGCGGGCCGCGCTGCCCGCGTCGCAGATGCTCATGCCGCTCGCGTTCGCGGCATCCGCGGGGTCCCTGCTGCTGCTGACCGGGACGCCCGTGAACATCATCGTGTCGGACTTCGCCGCGAACAGCGGAGCGCGCGCGTTCGGCTACTGGGAGTTCGCGCTCGTCGGCGTCCCGGTCGTCGTGGGCGCCGTCATCCTGCTGGTCCTGTTCAGCAAGCGCCTGCTGCCCGAGCGCGCCGGGGCGATCATGCCGATGGACCTCGTGCGCCACGCCCGCCTGCTGCGCGACCAGTACTCGCTCAGCATGGAGACCGGCGTCATCCTCGGCGCTTCGAGCGGTGTCAGCGAGATCGTCGTCGCGCCCCGGTCGCCGCTGATCGGGGAATCGGTGTCGCCGGGCATGAAGACGCCGGCCGGCGACCTCGTGGTGCTCGCCGTCCGCCGCGGGGACGATCTGCTGAAGGGCCCCGACATCGCCGTGCAGATGGGCGACGTGCTGCTGCTTCAGGGGACGTGGGACGAGCTCAGCCGGCACGCCGCGGCTCCCGGTGTGCTCGCCGTCGACGCCCCCGAGCTGATGCGCCGGTCGGTGCCTCTCGGCAGTGGCGCGAAGCGGGCGCTGGTGATCCTCGGACTCATGGTGGTGCTGCTGTCGACCGGCCTCGTGCCCGCCGCCGTCGCCGCGCTGCTGGCCGCGGGTGCCCTGGTCGTGACCGGGACCGTGTCGCCCACGCGGGCGTACCGTTCGATCTCATGGACGACGATCGTGCTCATCGCCGGCATGATCCCGCTGTCGACCGCGTTCACCAAGACCGGTGCCGCCGACCTCGTGGCCGGCTACCTGCTCAGCATCCTGGGCGACGCGAGTCCGCACCTGGCGCTGCTGGTGCTGGTGGTCGTCACCGTGGTGCTCAGCCAGCTGATCAGCAACACCGCGACCGTCCTGATCGTCGCCCCCATCGCGCTGTCGATCGCGGCGACGATGGAGGTCTCGGTGCTGCCCTTCATGATGGCGCTCACGGTCGCCGGCGCGTCCGCGTTCCTCACCCCGATCGCCACGCCGGCGAACCTCATGGTGATGGAGCCCGGCGGCTACAAGTTCGGCGACTACTGGAAGCTGGGCACGCCTCTCACCCTGTTCTTCATCGTCATGGCGGTGCTGTACGTGCCCCTGATCTGGCCCTTCTGACGTCGCGACGCGACGGTGCGTAGGGTGGAGGTGTGACGAACGACACGGTGGCACGGCCGAACCGGGGCCGCGCGGCGGGTCCCGAGAACCGGCGCGCGCTCATCGCGGCGGCGCGCGAGATCTACGCCACCGAGGGTCCGTCCGCGCCCTTCAGCGCGATCGCCAAGCGCGCCGGCGTCGGCCAGGGGAGCCTGTACCGGCATTTCCCCGACCGCATCGCGCTGGCCGTCGCCGTGTTCGAGGACAACATCGCCGACATGGACGCGCAGCTGTCCGGTCCCGAGGCCTCCGTCGCGGATCTCATGCGCCGCGTCGCCGACCAGGCGATGACGTCGACGGCGCTCATCTCCCTCGTGACCGCGGACCTCGAGGACCCACGCGTGGCTCCCTTGAACGCGCGGTTCGCCAGTGTCGTGGCACGGGTGGTCTCGAACGACCGCGCGGCCGGCCGCATCGGCGACCACGTCGACGAGGCCGACGTCGCGATGGCGCTGGGCATGATCGCGAGCGAACTGGCGCACATGCCCGAGTCCGAGCGGCCGCGCATCGCCGAGCGCGCGCAGACCCTGTTCGCCGCCGCTTTCGCCCCCCGCTGACGCCGCGGGGATCTATGCTCCTGTCGTGGGCAGGTTCATCTATGACACCGTCGCGAACGGCGTCGACATCGAAGACCGTACTCTCGCGCATCTGCGCATCGTCGTGATGAACAAGCTGCGAAGAGGCGAGTCGTTCATGTTCGACGTCGAGATGGGCGACGGCAGCGGTCGCCGCAGCTTCTGGATGCATTCGTCGGTTCCGCTGCAGTTCCACTTCTACGGCAGCCGGCAGCCGCGCATCAACCGCGTGTGGGTCGAGGAGATGATGCTCGCCGCGGGCGGCCCGAACGGCCTGTGGATCATGCCCGAGCCGTCGGAGGAGGCCGCGACGGCCGTCGCCGAGGAGTGAGCCTCAGGGTTCCAGCGGCTTGCGCTCCTCCTGCGATGGCGGCGTGACCTTGACGTCCGAGACGGTGAGCTTGTCGATGTCGACACTGTCCACCTCGACGTTGCCCAGGTTCACGTCGCCTGTGCCGGGGCGCTCGGACGCATCCGTCTCCGGCTCGGCGTCGATGTGCTCGGCGACCAGCATGATGCCACCCGTCGACGACACGGAGTTGGCGAGATCCGAGATCCACTCGCGGCTGAGCTCGGTCGGCTCGGGGTCGTCGAAGACGAACCGCAGCGGGATCGACGGATGCAGCCAGATCGTGCTTCGTCCGCGGGGCTCGTCGTCGGGATGCTGCCACGACAGCGTGAACGTCTCGTTGCGACGCAGCTTGGTGACGATGACGACCTTGAGGTGCGCCAGCGCCCGGTCCTCGATGTGGATCGGCGTGTCCGATCCCCCGTAGTAGATGGTTCCCACGACAAAGACACTAGGCCTTGCCGAGCGCGCGCGGAGCGGGAGCCGCGCAGACTTGGGTAGCGTCGTGGGGGAGGTGCCGATGAGCGAGGAGCAGCCGCAGCGGCGGAGGATGCGGATGCCGTGGCCCACGGCGACGGTCGCCACGGTGCGCAGCCTCTACACGATGCGGCCGGCCCCCGGCCCCCGATGGCCGCTGGCCCTGCAGGCGGGGCTGTCGGTCGCGACGCCGATCGCCGTGATGACCTTCGCGGGTCTGCCCGAGGTCGGGTACCAGGCGGCGACCGGCGCGTTCACCGCGCTGCACGTCGCTCAGCTGCGGCCGGGGGAGCGCGCGAAGGTCCTGCCGCTGGTCGCGGCCCTCCTGATCGGCAGCGCCGCGCTCGGCGTGCTCGTCGGGCCGTCGATGCCCGCCACGCTCGCCGGGCTCGTGGTCGTCACGGCGCTTGCGAGCGCTGTCAGCTTCGGGTTCCGGTTCGGCCCGCCCGGGCCCCTCTTCTTCGTGCTGGTCTTCGGCATCTCGGCGCACATCGCCGATGTCGCCCCGTCGTTCTCGGCAGGGCCGTTCCTGCTCGCGGTGGCCGGCGGCTGCGTCTTCTCGTACCTGCTGGCGCTGACGCCGCTGGTGCTGCCGCGGGTGCGTCGGGAGCCGGTGCGACCGCTCGCCGAGCTGATGTGGCCGCCGGTGTGGGATGCCGCGACGCTGACGATGCTGCTGCGCGCGGTGGCTGCGGCGGTCGTCGGCGCCGGCGTCGCCGCCTGGGTGGATCCCGACCGCGCCTACTGGATCGTGAGTTCGGGCGTCGCCGTCGCCGCCGCCGGCATCGCGCTGCAGCGTCGGGTCGCCGTCAGCCGTGGGCTGCAGCGCGCGATCGGCACCGCGGCCGGGGCCGGGCTGTACTTCGCGCTGATCCTCGTCCCGTGGGCGGGATTCGCGCTGGCGGCGCTGCTGGGCACGCTTCAATTCGTGATCGAGCTGCTCGTCGTGCGCAACTACGGGCTCGCGCTGCTGTTCATCACGCCGCTCGTGCTGCTGCTGACCGGCGCCGCGAGCGGCGACATCGGTTCGACGGCCGTCGCCGTCGAGCGCATCATCGACACGCTCGTCGGCTCGGCGATCGGGATGCTCGTGGTCCTCATCCCGGGCCCGCGGGCCCGCGAGCAGGCGGTGGAGTGACCGACCGGCCTACAGGCGCGCCCACGCCTCGGTGAGCACGCCCCGCAGGATCTGCTCGATCTCGACGAACTCCTGCGGCCCGATCGTCAGCGGCGGCGCGAGCTGGATGACGGGGTCGCCGCGGTCGTCGGCGCGGCAGTAGAGCCCCGCGTCGAACAGCGCCTTCGACATGAAGCCGCGCAGCAGGCGCTCGGACTCGTCCTCGTCGAAGGTCTGCTTGGTCGTCTTGTCCTTGACCAGTTCGATGCCGAAGAAGTAGCCGTCGCCGCGGACGTCCCCCACGATCGGCAGATCGGTGAGCTTCTCGAGCGTGCGGCGGAAGATCGGGGAGTTCTCGCGGACGTGGGCGTTCAGGCCCTCCTCCTCGAAGATGTCGAGGTTCTCCAGCGCCACGGCGGCGGAGACCGGGTGACCGGCGAACGTGTACCCGTGGGCGAAGGAGGCATTGCCGTGCGAGAACGGCTCGTAGATGCGGTCGCTGACCACCGTGCCGCCGAGGGGCGAGTAGCCGCTCGTGACGGCCTTGGCGAACGTGATCATGTCGGGCTGGTAGCCGTACGCGTCCGCCGCGAAGAACTCGCCGATGCGGCCGAACGCGCAGATGACCTCGTCCGAGACCAGCAGCACGTCGTACTTGTCGCAGATCTCGCGCACGCGCTGGAAGTACCCGGGCGGGGGCGGGAAGCATCCGCCCGAGTTCTGCACCGGCTCGAGGAAGACCGCCGCGACCGTCTCGGGGCCCTCGAACTGGATCATCTCCTCGATGCGGTCGGCGGCCCACTTTCCGAACTCCTCCTCCGTGCCGCCGGGAAAGCCCTGCTCCTCGGCGCGGTAGAAGTTCGTGTTCGGCACGCGGAAGCCGCCGGGGGTGATCGGCTCGAACATCTGCTTCATGCCCGGCAGGCCCGTGATCGCGAGCGCCCCCTGCGGTGTGCCGTGGTAGGCGATGGCGCGCGAGATGACCTTGTGCTTCATGGGGCGGCCGACGGTCTTCCAGTACTGCTTGGCGAGCTTGAAGGCGGTCTCGACCGCTTCGCCGCCGCCGGTGGAGAAGAAGACGTGGTTGAGGTCGCCGGGCGCGTAGCCGGCGATGCGGTCGGCGAGTTCGATCGCCGCCGGGTGCGCGTACGACCAGATCGGGAAGAACGCCAGCTGCTCGGCCTGCTTCGCCGACGCCTCCGCGAGACGGCGGCGCCCGTGGCCGGCGTTGACGACGAACAGGCCGGCGAGGCCGTCGATGTACTTCTTGCCCTGCGAGTCCCAGATGTGGTGGCCCTCGCCCTTGACGATGATGGGGACGCCGGGGCCCTCGGTCATCACCGACTGACGGGCGAAGTGCATCCAGAGGTGGTCGCGCGCCATCCCCTGGAGCTCGGCCTCGGTGCGGGCGTGGCGGTCGGTGGTCGTGGACATGCGGGGCCTCCTGATGCGCGTCCAGATCGACGATACCCGCGCGCCGGTGCCCGCACCGGCGACGGTTCGTATCGTTCTCGCCGGGTGCCGGCGCGGTCCGTCCGGCGCGCCGGACCTGTCAAACGGGCAGTTCGTGACCCGCGGGGAGCGCCAGGACGAGGGAGGCCGGCTCGACCCGCACCGTCACATGCGTCGCCGTGCCGAACTCGTCGCCGTCCAGCTGCACCGCCTGGGCGCCTTCGGTCGAGCCGACGTCGACCCCCGCGCCGCGGGAGTAGATCACCGAGCTGTCCTCCGTGCGCAGCTTCAGCACCTCGCGGCCGGCGCGGAACCTGCGCAGGAAGCTGTTGTCCCACGCCACCCGCCGCCACACGAAGACCCAGCCGAGCGCGCCCTTGGGCTGGAACACGACGATGTCGAGCTCGCCGTCGGCCACCGAGGCCTCGGGGATGAGCTCCAGCCCGGCGGGGAGCGAACCGCAGTTGGCGAACAGGATGCTCTGCACCTTGGTCGAGTGCAGGCGATGCCCGGCGATCTGGTACATCACCTGGAACGGCTTGGCGGTGCGCAGCGACTTGGCCGCGCCGTCCACGTAGGCGACCCATCCGACGGACTTCTTCAGCTGCGGGCTCGTGTTGGCGATCATCGCGGCGTCCAGTCCCATGCCGCCCATCACCACGAACGCGCGCTCCTCGTGGGTGCCGTCCTCGCGGCGCATGGCGGCGAACCCGACGTCGATCGCCGCCGTCTCGCCCTCGAAGGTCGCCCGGATCATCTTGTCGCGGTCCTCGAGCGGCAGGCGCAGGTTCCGGGCGAGGAGATTGCCCGTGCCGCTCGGGACGATCGTCAGCGGAACCCCCGTGCCGCACATCGCCTCGGACACCGCCCGCACCGTGCCGTCGCCGCCCGCGACCAGGACGGCATCCGCACCCTCGTCGATCGCCGTGCGCGCGACGCCGTCGCCGAGGTCCTCGGGGGTCGTCTCGAAGAAGAGCGGGTCCCCCCAGCCGGCGGCGGCCGACGCCTTCTCGACCGACGCGCGCATCGCGGCGGCGGCCACCTTGATGGGGTTGTAGATCAGGGCGGCGCGACGAGGCGAGCCCGGACCGCCCGCGTTGTCGGAATCGCTCGCCATGGGTCCAGCGTAGGGCCGAGCGAAGACGGATGCCGGTTCGGGACGCTCACCGGATGTGCATCCGGCCGCAACCTCGCGGGCGGCATCCGGCGAAGACCCCCGATTAGACTGATCGGATGATCGATCCCGTGCTGCTCCGCGACAACCCCGAGCTGATCAAGCGCTCGCAGGAGGCCCGCGGGGAGTCGCCCGACTCCGTGGACGCCGCGCTGGCCGCAGACCACGCGCGCCGCGCCGCGATCACGGCGTTCGAGGAGCTGCGGGCGACGCAGAACGCCCACGGCAAGAAGGTCGCCAAGGCGCCCAAGGAGGAGAAGGCCGCGCTGGTGGCCGAGGCCAAGGCGCTCAGCGATCGGGTGAAGGAGGCGCAGCGCGCCGTCACCGTCGCCGAGGAGCAGGCAGACGAGGCCTTCTCGGTCATCGAGAACGTGATCATCGACGGTGTGCCCGCCGGCGGCGAGGAGGACTTCGTCACGCTGCGCACCCACGGCGAGCCGCCGACGTACGACTTCGAGCCGCGCGACCACCTCGAGCTCGGCGAGATGCTCGACGCGATCGACATGGAGCGCGGCACCAAGGTGTCGGGCGCCCGGTTCTACTTCCTCAAGGGCATCGGCGCGCGCCTGGAGCTCGCGCTCATGTCGCTGGGCCTCGACCGCGCGCTCCAGGCCGGGTTCGTGCCGCTCATCCCGCCGACGCTCGTGCGTCCCGAGGTCATGCGCGGCACCGGATTCCTCGGCCAGCACGCCGACGAGGTATACCACCTCGACAAGGACGATCTGTACCTGGTCGGCACGAGCGAGGTGCCCCTCGCCGGCTACCACATGGACGAGATCATCGACGTCGAGCGCGGCGCCAAGCGCTACGCGGGCTGGTCGACGTGCTACCGCAGCGAGGCGGGATCGTACGGCAAGGACACCCGCGGCATCATCCGCGTGCACCAGTTCAACAAGCTCGAGATGTTCGTCTACACGACGCCCGAAGAGGCCGAGGCCGAGCACCTCCGCCTCGTCGCGATGCAGGAGGGGATGCTTCAGGACCTGGGCCTGAGCTACCGGGTCATCGACGTCGCCGCCGGCGACCTGGGCTCCAGCGCCGCCCGCAAGTACGACGTCGAGGCGTGGGTTCCCACGCAGGGCGCCTATCGCGAGCTGACCTCGACCTCGAACTGCACGACCTACCAGGCGCGCCGCCTCAACATCCGCCACCGGCTTCCGGCCGACCAGGGCGGGAGGACGCAGCACGTCGCCACGCTCAACGGCACCCTCGCGACGACCCGCTGGATCGTCGCGCTCCTCGAGACGCACCAGCGCGCCGACGGTTCGGTCGTCGTGCCCGAGGTGCTGCGCCCGTACCTGGGCGGCCTCGAGGTGATGGAGCCGACCGCATGACAGAGGCGCACCTGCCGCCGACCGGCCGCGTCGAGGTCGTGGAGCCTCAGCGCGCGGCCCGGCTCGTCGAGCGGGTGGCGCGCGACACCGAGGACCCGCGCGCCCATGCGGAGCGGCTGCTCATCGTGCTCGACATCGACGGCACGGTGCTGCTCGAGGACGAGTCGCTCTCGCCCGGCGTCGTCGAAGCCGTCGAGCACGCCCACCGCGCGGGGCACCAGGTCATGATCGCGACCGGTCGCAGCTGGGAGAGCACGCGCGGTGTGCTGCGCGTGCTGGGGATCGCTCCGGAGTTCGTGGTGTGCTCCAACGGAGCGGTCGTGCTCCGGTGCGAAGACGCCGACGAGCTCCGCTACGAGCGCTGGCACATCGAGACCTTCGACGCCTCCGAGGTGCTCGCGCACCTTCACCAGCATCTGCACGACGCCCGCTACCTCGTCGAGCTTCCGGACGGCGAGCGCCTCTACACGGAGTACCTCGACGACTGGAACCTGTTCGAGGCGCGGCGCGTGGAGTTCGAGGAGCTCTCGGCCCACCCGGTCTGCCGTGTCGTCGTGGTCGCGCCCGAGCAGGCATCCGAGGACTTCCTCGACCTCGTCGAGCGCATCGGACTGCACCAGGTCTCGTACGCCGTCGGGTGGACGGCATGGCTCGACATCGCCCCGCTCGGGGTCGACAAGAGCACCGGGCTCGAGCGCGTGAGTGCCGCGCTCGGCATCGATCCGGCGCATGTGCTCGTGATCGGCGACGGGCGCAACGACGTCGGCATGTTCCGGTGGGCGCGAGAGAACGGCGGCCGCGCCGTCGCGATGGCCCAGGGCCCGAAGGAAGTGCGCGAAGCAGCCGGCGAGGTCACCGCATCCGTCGAGCAGGGCGGCGTGGCCGAGGTGCTGCGTCAGCTCTGAGGGCCCTGCCCCGGCTCTGAGGCTTGCGCGCGCCGTTCAGCCCCTCCACAGATCACGTTGCGAGAATGGGCCGCATCAGCGTGTCGGCTAGACTCGACGCCGTTCGACGGGTGCCTCGGCATCCGCCGGGAGGGTTGTCCGAGCGGCCGATGGAGCTGGTCTTGAAAACCAGTGGGCAGCGATGTCCCGTGGGTTCGAATCCCACACCCTCCGCTCAAGGGTTGCGTCGGGGGGGCGATCCCGACCTGAATCCCCCGCCCGAGAGGACCCCGTGAGCCAGAAGACCCGGCCCCCGCGCCGCCGACGACGGACCGTCGCTCGGCACGCGGTGCTGGGATCGCCCAGCCCGCTCGGCATGGTATTCAAGGTCACCGGCATCGTCGCGGCCGTCGTGATGGTCTCGGTCGTGGGGATCGCATCCTTCGCGACCTTCGACCTGACGACCTCGTTCACCGAGGACGCGGTGGCGCTCGAAGGGCAGGAGTCGGTTCCGCCCGACATCGGCGAGATCGAGGGCGGCGTGAACCTGCTCGTCGTCGGCACGGACGAATGCGAACCCAAGTACGCCAAGTACTTCGGCGATCGCTGCACGGGCGCCGATGCCGAGGGGCAGCTCAACGACGTCAACCTGCTCGTCCACATCTCCGACGCGCCCCGGAGGGTGACGGTGGTGTCGTTCCCGCGCGACCTCATGGCGCCCATGCCGTCGTGCACCGACGAGGACGGACAGGTCAGCTCGGCTCAGACGAAGGTCCAGATCAACGCCGCGTGGGGATACGGCGGTCTGTCGTGCGTCGTCAAGACGGTCTCGCAGCTCAGCGGCATGAACATCCCCTTCGCCGCGAAGGTCAGCTTCGGCAACGTCATCCGGATCACCGACGCGATCGGCGGCGTCGAGGTCTGCATCGGCAACGGCGGCATCCGGGACTACTACACGGGCATCGACTGGCCGGCCGGCATGCGCACCGTCAAGGGACTCGAGGCCCTGCAGTTCCTGCGCACCCGTCACGGCCTCGAGAACGGCAGCGATCTGGCGCGCATCTCGAACCAGCAGCAGTACATGTCGCGCCTGGCGCGCAAGCTCGTCAGCGAAGAGGTCCTGTCGAACCCCGCGACGCTGCTGAAGCTGGCGACCACCGCGGTGAACAACGTCACGCCGAGCCAGAGCCTGACGAACCCGATGACACTCGTGCAGATCGCGCTCGCGGTCAAGAACGTGCCGTTCGACGAGATCGTCTTCGTGCAGTACCCGGTGCTCGAAGACCCCTATGACTCGAACCGCGTCGTTCCCGACTACGACGCCGCGAAGCAGCTCTGGGCGGCGCTGAAGGCGAACAACCAGATCGCGGTGACGAGCGATCCCAACAACACCGGCGGTGTCGTCACGGTCACTCCGACCGAGACCCCGCAGCCCGAGCCCGAGGCGACGGCGACCCCCACTCCGGGTGCCACGGCGACGCCCGAGCCCGAGAAGGTCGTGGAGCTGCCGAGCACCATTCCCGGAACGACTGCCGCAGACGAGACATGCTCGGCAGGGAATCTGAGAGGCTGATGTCAGGATTCACCCGGCCCCCGGCATCGGGCCGCAAGCCGATCGCGCGCCACGCGCAGGTCGAGCAGCGGCATCCGCTCACGCGCATTCTGTCGCTCCTCGGCGTGTTCGTCGCCGTCGTGGCGACGAGCGTCGTCGGCGTCGGCACGTTCAGCGTGTGGAATGCGGCATCCGCCCTGAGCGACAACGCCGTCGTCCTCGATGAGGACGAGGAGATCCCCCCGTCGCTCGGCGCGATCGAGGGCGGCGTGAACCTGCTGGTCGTCGGCACCGACTCGTGCGAGGGACAGGACGTGAAGCTGTTCCCGCGCTGCGCCGAGGACGACGGGGGCGAGCGCAACGACGTCACGATGCTCGTGCACATCAGCGACAACCCGCGTCGCGTGACCGTGGTGTCGTTCCCGCGCGACATGATCGTCCCGATCCCGTCGTGCTCCGATGGCGAAGGCGGCTCGTACCCCGCGATGAGCGCCCAGATGATCAACTCGTCGTACATGTACGGGGGCCTTGCCTGCACGGTGAAGACCGTCGAGGAGCTCACGGGCGAGGACATCCAGTTCGCCGCGGCGATCCGGTGGACCGGCGTCATCAACATGTCGGATGCCATCGGCGGCGTCGACGTGTGCGTCGCGGGCGACATCTCCGACGTCCACACAGGGCTGAACCTGACGGCAGGCAACCACACGCTCGTCGGCGCCGAGGCCCTCCAGTTCCTGCGCATCCGTCACGGGATCGGCGACGGGTCGGACCTCGGCCGGATCTCGAACCAGCAGCAGTTCATGTCGTCGATGGTCCGCAAGCTCCAGTCGGAGTCGGTGCTCGCCAATCCGTCGGTGCTGTTCAACCTCGCGACCACGGCGATCAACCAGGTGACGCAGGGCCAGCTCGTGCTCAGCTCGAGCCTGACCAACCCGACGCTCATGGTGCAGATCGCGATGGCGGTGAAGGACGTCGCCTACGAGGACATCGTGTTCGTGCAGTACCCGACGGGGTACTCGAGCGACGGCGTGCATGTGCTTCCGGTGACGGATGCCGCCGACGTGCTGTTCCAGGCGCTGCGCGAGAACCAGCCGCTGACTTTGACGGGCGAGGCCAGCAGCGGCTTCGGCGTCGAGGTCACCGGCGAGGCCGAGCAGCCGACGCCCACGCCGACCGCGGAAGCGGACGCCGAGGGCGACGCGGGGGAGGCGACGGCTTCGCCGACGCCGAGTGCGACCGCGACCGCCGAGGCCGAGGAGGAGCGCGTCGAGCTGCCCTCGCAGATCACCGGCACGACGGCGGCGCAGGTCACCTGCACGGTTCCCGAAGGCTAGCGAACCGGCTCCGGAGCGCCGGCGGCATCCGCCCCCGTCAGGCTTCGGGGCTGTCGACGCGCACGCCCGCGGCCGGCAGGACGATGCGGTCGATGATCTCGATGATGAAGTCGCGGCGCACCGGCTGGCCCAGCATGAGCACGCGGTAGGCGACCATCGCCGGCCCCACCATCGCGAGATGCTCGACGTCGCAGTCGGGCGAGATCTCGCCTCGGGCGATCGCGCGGCGGAAGGCGATGCGGTTGGCTTCGGCGCGCGGTTCGACGAGCGCGGCGCGAGCGGCCTCGGCCAGTTCGGGGGAGCGCGCGATCATCGAGACGATGCCGGCCATCACCTTGAGCTTGCGCTCGGCGTCGCGGACCGACGGCGTGCCCACCAGGGCGACGAGGTCGCCGCGCAGCGTGCCGGTGTCGGGGGGTGAGGCGAAGTCGATCTCGGATGCCTTCATGCAGGCGACGGCGTCGAGCACGAGGTCGGGCTTGGAGGCCCACCGGCGGTAGAGCGTGGCCTTGCCCGCCTTGGCGCGGGCGGCGACCATGTCGATGGTCATGCCGTCGTAGCCGGTCTCGGCCAGCACGTCGAGTGCGGCTTCGAGGATCTCGGGGTCGCGCGTGTGGTCGCGCTTGCGTCCGAGGCGCGGCTTCGCGTCGGGCTCGACCTGCGTCATCGCACTCGCCTCCAATCCGCTCGCTGTCGATGTTACCGGCGGGTGAATTCCTGAACAATGCATATCCGGAACTGGTCAGTACCGTATAGAGTACCCGACATGACCTCATCCACCCTGCCCGCGACGGACCGTCGTCGCTGGATCACCCTCGTCGTGGTCGGGCTCGCCCAGCTCATGGTCGTGCTCGATGCCACCGTCGTGAACATCGCGCTGCCGTCGGCGCAGGCCGACCTCGGCTTCAGCGACGGCCAGCGTCAGTGGATCATCACCGCCTACTCGCTCGCGTTCGGCAGCCTGCTGCTGCTCGGCGGACGCCTGTCCGATCTGATGGGCCGCAAGCTCACGTTCATCGCGGGGCTCATCGGCTTCGCCGCCGCATCAGCGCTCGGCGGTGCGGCCGCCACCTTCGAACTGCTTGTCCTGGCGCGGGCCCTTCAGGGCGCGTTCGGTGCGCTGCTGGCCCCGACGGCGCTGGCGGTGCTGACCACCACGTTCACCGTCCCGAAGGAGCGGGCGCGGGCGTTCGGCGTCTTCGGCGCGATCGCCGGCGCCGGGGGAGCGGTCGGTCTGCTGCTCGGCGGCATCCTCACCGAGGCGCTCGACTGGCGCTGGAACCTGTACATCAACGTCTTCATCGCCGCGTTCGCGCTGGTCGGGGCGATGCTGTATGTGCCGCACATCGACCGGTCGGGGCCGCGTCCGAAGCTCGACGTTCCCGGCACCCTGCTCGTCTCGGGCGCCCTGTTCGGCCTGGTCTACGGGTTCTCGAACGCCGAGACCGACGGCTGGGACTCGCCGCTGACGTGGGGCGTGCTCGCGGCCTCGGGCGTGCTGCTGATCGCGTTCGTGCTCTGGCAGACGCGTGCGTCGCATCCGCTGCTGCCGCTGCGCATCGTGCTCGACCGCAACCGCGGCGCCGCGTACCTGTCGGTGCTCATCGCCGGTGCGGGGATGTTCGGCATCTTCCTGTTCGTCACGTACTACCTGCAGACGACCCTGGAGTACTCGCCGATCCAGACCGGTCTGGCGTTCCTGCCGATGATCGCGATGCTCGTCCTCGCGGCGCAGCTCGGCACGAACCTGCTCGTGCCGCGGCTTGGACCGAAGATCATGGTGCCCGCGGGCATGACGCTCGGCGTCCTCGCCATGATCTGGTTCACGTTCCTCGATGCCTCGAGCACGTACGCCGCGCACGTGCTGCCGCCGCTCATGGTGATGGGCTTCGCGATGGGCACGATCATGCCCGCCTCGATGCAGACCGCGACGCTCGGCGTCGACCGCGAATTCGCCGGCGTCGCCTCGGCGATGGTGAACACGAGCCAGCAGGTCGGCGGATCCATCGGCACCGCACTGCTGAACACGCTTGCCGCGACGGCCGCCGCCGACTATCTCGCGTCGCACACGCCCGTCACCGCCGAGGTGGGGGTGGATGCCGCGATCGCGAGCTACAGCACGGCGTACTGGTGGTCGGCACTGTTCTTCGCCGCCGGTGCCGTCATGTCGGCGCTGCTGTTCCGTCGCCGCGGCGACGGGCTGTCGCTCTCGCACTCGGGGCCACCGGCAGGCGAAGAGGAACGTGAGCCGGTGGCGGTCCACTGACCGCTCGCTATCGCGGGGCGAGCGCCGCCGGTTCGGCGCTCGCCCCGCGAGCGGCTATGATTGCCTGGTGTGTTCTGCGGCTTCGGCCTGCGAACACCTGGAGACGTCGCATAGTCAGGCCTAGTGCACCACCCTGCTAAGGTGGAGTCCTCGCAAGGGGACCGAGGGTTCAAATCCCTCCGTCTCCGCAGAAAAACCCCCGGTAAACCGGGGGTTTTCGCGTTTGACTCAGAAGATCATGTTGCTCGTGGACGGCCCCAGATTCGGGTCCGGGGTCCCCCAGGGGTCCCCCGCTGAAATCTGACCCTCTGCGCGGGCCAATCTCTCGGCGTGATCGCGCCGCTGATCTTCGCCCAGAACGTGGGCGTAGACAGCGAGGACGGTGCGCGCCTCGTCGCCCAGATACTCGGCGACTTCGTTGACCGGCGTGCCCAGGCGTAGCCATGTCGACGCGGCGTAGTGGCGCAGGTTGTGCCGTTCGAAGCCGAGCGGAAACTTTCGTACGACGCCGACGCTGAGCTGCTCGCCCAGCTTGTTGGTGAACAGGTAGTCGTCGGGGTGCTTGCGCGCCGCGTACTTCTCGAAGATCTCGCGCGCTCGTGGTGAGAGCGGGAGCGTTCGCTTGCCTCGCCACGACTTGGGGTTCTTCTCGTCGTAGCGGTCCGAATGGGATCGATCGACGATGAGCTGCGGAAACGGTAGCCGGGATATCGAGTTGACACGTAGCGCGCGCGCTTCACCCCATCGGATGCCAGTGAGGGACATGAACTCGAACACGTCCGCGATGTCGGGACGTTTGTCTCGGACGGCTTCGATCGCCGCGGCCAGACGCGCAGGAGTGGGAACGTCCTTCGGGCTGATCGCGCGCTGGGTCGTCGCGCTGAGTTCCGCGATCTTCTTCATCGTCCGGACCGGGTGTGCCTGGTGCAACAGGCCGAGTTCTGCCGCATAGGTGAAGAGCGCGCTCAGAGTCGTCTTCTCGCGTGCGACGGTGGACGGGGCCTTCCTCCGAAGTTGCGTGATGAGGTGCCCGCGAATGTCCTCGGAGTGAATCGTTGCCAGCGAGCGCTTGAGCAGTGCCTTGGGAAGGGCAGCGATGTTGTGTCGATCGGTGTCGACCGTGTGAGGGTTCCCGCTCGCGCGCGCCTCGAGGAACATCTCGACGAGGTTGCCGAGCGTGAATGTCCGTTTCGGGGGCAGCGGCTTCCCTGTCTCGATCCGATGCTTCTGGTCTCGTTCCCACGCCTCCGCTTCGCGCCGCGTATCGAACGCGCGGGTGGCGATGAGCTCACGACCTGACTTCACGCGCGCCTTGTAGGAGGTCCGCCCGCGATCGAGTCGGCGGTTTCCGATGGGGAGGTGGTCACGCTTCCGGAGGGTGACTTCTCGAGGCTGCTCGACGAGGGTGCGGAGTCGCTGCTGCCGGCGTCGGGGCCGGCGAAGCTGACGACGCAGACGGATGTGGCTGTGGGCTTGGGTGCTGGTGTGCCGGTGTCGGCGTTCACGTCCCGGTACCGGGTTGATGTTGGTCAGGTGCGGGGGGTCTTCCCGGATGGGGATCCGCTGCGTGGTCCGGGGGAGCCTGACCCGCTTTCCCGGACACCTGAGTTGAGGCGATGATCGTCTCGGAAGGAGTCCGTGAGATGCCCGCACCACATTCGCCGGAGTTCCGGCGTCGAGCCCTGGATCTGGTTGCGCAAGGTGAGCCGGTCGCGAGGACGGCTCGTGATCTCGGGATCAGCGAGACCACATTGCGGAACTGGATGAACCGGGACGCGATCGACAGCGGCGCGAAGTCCGGCCTGACCACCGATGAGCGTAGGGAACTTGTCGAGTTGCGGCGCCGGCTGCGGGTGCTGGAGATGGAGAACGAGATCCTCAAGCGCGCGTCGGCGTACTTCGCCAGGGAGAACGTGCTCCCAAAATAGGGTTCCGGCTGGTCCAGGAGCTCGCCGCCGACGGGATCCCCGTCGCGGTGGCCTGCCGGTTCCTCCACGTCTCCACCTCCGGCTACTACGAGTGGGCGAGCCGGGCGCCGTCGGCACGTGCGGTCGCGGACGCAGCGCTGCTGACCACGATCCGACGCATCCACGCCGACTCCCGAGAGACCTACGGGGCACCGCGGGTGCTCGCGGAGTTGCGCCTCGGCCTCGGCGTCCACGTCAGCCGCAAACGTGTTGCTCGGCTGATGCGGCTGGACGGCCTGGTGGGCGTCTCGCATCACCGCAAGAGACGCGGTTGGAGACCGGACACCGCCACTCACGAGGACCTCGTGAAGCGGCAGTTCACCGCTGACGCCCCGAACCGGTTGTGGTTCTGCGACATCACACAGCACCGCGCCCGTGACGGATGGGTCTACTGCGCGGCGGTGATCGACGCGTACTCGCGGCGGATCGTAGGGTGGTCGATCTCGGATCGGGTCACCGCGGAGATCGTCGTCGACGCGCTCGAGATGGCCCGCTGGCGACGCCGACCCGAACCCGGCACGGTCGTTCACGCCGACCGGGGAGCGCAATACACCAGCTGGCTCTTCGGGCACCGACTCCGCCAGGCCGGGCTCCTCGGCTCGATGGGCAGGGTCGCGTCCAGCGTCGACAACGCGCTCATCGAGTCGTTCTGGTCGACCATGCAACGCGAGCTGCTGGACCGCGCGGTCTGGGAGTCGAGGGCGCAGCTCGCGTCGGCGATGTTCGAGTGGATCGAGGGCTTCTACAACTCTCGCCGCCGGCATACGTCGCTCGGTGATCTCAGCCCTGCCGACTACGAAGCCCTTCACACCGCTGCCGAGATCGCGGCATGATCAACACACAAGCACCGTCCGGGAAACCGGGTCAGGCTCCAACTAACGTTCGGCGACGGATCGTTCGACTTGGAGTTCGATCGCGGGAGCAATCCCTACTGGGCGAAGCCGCAGGTCGCGTTGCCCGCGATCGGCCGCGATGGCTTTGCGGGCGCGTGCAATTGGGGGGGCCAATAGAGTGAGCGATGAACAGTCAACCAGAATTGCTGGATGGGTGTTTCCATGGCTGGCTGTTGCCTGGATTGGCTCTGGCGTCCTGGCTTGGTCGCTCTACTTGCACGTCCCGAATGCTTTCGGACTCAGCATTTCCGATATCCGAGCGATGATGGACGAGTCTCAGCTCGCAAGGCTCGATCTATACTCGCTCCTAGCAGGCGCAGTTGTGGTCGGTTCTTCGGTAGGCGTGACCGTGGTGGCCGTTCGCGGAGCGATCCGCTTTCCCCATCGTGCGGGATTGTGGTGCGTCGCCGTATCGTGGATCGCATGGACCGGAACCTGGGGAGTGATGAGTTTCGCCCTCGCTGAGGTTTCGAGTCCTCACCCCGGGGCGTTTCTCATTCCGAGTGCATTCCTGGTGGTTGGCTACACCCTGGCGCTGGTGCTTGCGCTCGCCGCAGCGATCCGGTGGTCGTCTTCGCGGTGACGACGCCTGGCGTCCGTCGATGCCGCGTGGGATGTTGAGCTGCGGCGGCGTGTGGAGGAGCTGGAGGGTGGCGCGGTTGCGCTTGTGAGCCACGCTCAGGCGGTCGCGATGGCGCGGACGCTGCCCGCGCGTGGCAGCGAGTGACGTTGTGGGTCGAGGATCACCGGGCGGCTCGCGCGGAGTACATCGACGCGATCGCGTACTACGAGCGGCAGCACGCCTGACTCGGTGACGAACTCGTCGACCGGTTCGAAGTCGCACTGCGCGAGATCACGGACGACCCCGACGCATGGCCGCGGGTGGACGGCTGGGAAGGGCGGCCGGATCTGCGCAGCCATCGCGTCGAGACGTTTCACTATCGGATCGTGTACTACGTGTCGGGGGAGCGGATTCGCGTAGTCGCGTACGCGCACACGAACCGGTTGCCCGGATATTGGAAGGACCGGACCGGAGACTAAGGTGCTTCCCTTCTGGTCGACGGACGCGGTCCACGACCAAACCCTCTCCGGCCGGGCCAGGGGTCCCCCAGGGGTCCCCGAGCATCCCGTGAACGCCGATCACGGCGAGGCTCCCGTGCATAGTGTGCGTCACGAGCGGCAGTCAGTGGCCCCAAAACTGCCTGATCAGCAGTGAATTCCGCGGGATCTCGCGGAAGCGCGGGCCAGCGGGCCGGCTGGCCCGATTTGGCCCCTTTCACCCTGCTAAGGTGGAGTCCTCGCAAGGGGACCGAGGGTTCAAATCCCTCCGTCTCCGCCATAAAAAGCCCCGATCAGAGCACGTTTAGTCCGCTGAGAAGGTCGAATTGCGTAAGAATCGCGTACGAATTCTTTACGCAAACTGCGTGCAGAGCTTCAGGCGAGGCCGATCGAGCCCCGTGCTTCCGCGGGTTTCAAGGCCACGAGACTGGGGGATAGTCTCCCCCCGGATCATGCCACCTGCGCGCGTTGTGGGCGGCGCTTCTGGCAGGGCCCTGCCTCCGGGCTCCGGACTACGGCGTGACGATCGAGAAGTTCGGGCTCGGTGAGTCGACGAACGACATGAGGGTCTGCAACGCGGTCGGATCGCCGTCGAATGTGATGTCGTCAGTGCTGCCACCGAGCAGCGCCACCAGCTGGGGCTTGGTGAGGGTGATCGCGAGGTCCGCGGGATCCTTGCGGTCGGTCAGGTGGTGGACCAGCACGCCGTTCGACAACTCCATCCGGTAGGTCTCGCCGGTGTCGGTGAACTCCCAGCGGATCGATGCCTTCGCGTCCCAGGCGCGGGGGCCGTTGATGCGGATGGCGATGGAATCGAACAGCTGGGTGATCGTGAGCGCCGCGGCCATCCCTCCGGGGGACCAGGCGGTCTTCTTGGGCGGAGCGAGCAGTTCGGCGGCTCCGACGAGGTAGTTGTTGCGCCACGTGCCGCACTCGGACCCGTAGCCGAGCTTCGTGAACACATCGGCGAGCAGTCCCCGGGCGCCCTGGTGGTCGGGGTCGGCGAACACGGCGTGGCTGCCGAGTTCGGCGGCGAAGCGCAGGTCACCGGCATCCGCGTACTTCTTCGCGGCGGCGACGGTGGCGTCGACTCCGCCGATCACGTCCACGTAGCGTTCGGCCGCGGCCTGCGGCGGGTGCTGCCAGAGGTGGGCGGGGTTGCCGTCGTACCAGCCGATGTAGCGCTGGTAGATCGCCTTGACGTCGTGCGACACGGAGCCGTAGTAGCCATGTGTGTTCCAGGCCGCGTCCAGTGCGGGCGGAACCTGGATCATCTCGGCGATCTCGCTGCCGACGTATCCCTCGTTGATCATCCGGAGCGTCTGGTCGTGCAGGTATCCGTAGAGGTCGCGCTGCTGGGTGAGGAAGGTCGTGATCGCTTCGGTGCCCCAGGTCGGCCAGTGATGTGAGGCGAACAGCACGTCGCTGTCGGCGGCGAACAGGTCGATGGCCTCGGCGATGTAGCGGGACCATGCTCGTGCGTCGCGAACCTGCGCGCCGCGCAGCGTGTAGAGGTTGTGCAGCGTGTGGGTGGTGTTCTCGGCCATGCACAGCGCCCGCTTGTCAGGGAAGAGAAAGTTCATCTCCGCCGGCGCCTCGGTGTTGGGAGTGATCTGGAACACGATCCGGATGCCGTCGACGGTCTCTTCCTGGCCGGTGTGCGTGATGTCCAGCGTCGGGGCGATCAGCCCGATCGTGCCCAGCGAGGTCCCGGGCCCGAGGCCCACCCCAAGGGTGCCGATCGGGCTCACCTCCAACGCCGCGCCGGTGTGGTAAACGCTCCGGCGCATCATGGCGGTGCCCGCGTACACGTTCTCGGATACGGCGTGCTCGAGGAACCCCTCGGGCGCGATCACGGGGACATCGGTGTCGGCGTCCACGACGCCAAGCACACCGCCGAAGTGGTCGACGTGGCTGTGGGTGAAGATCACCCCGGTCACCGGGCGGTCGCCCCGCTGGCTCCGGTACAGCTCCAACCCGGCCTTGGCGACCTCGGCCGACACAGCGGGGTCGATGATGATGACACCGGTGTCGCCTTCCACGATGCTCATGTTCGACAGTTCGATGCCGCGGATCTGGTAGATGCCGTCGGTCACCTCGAACAGGCCCTGGATCGCGGTGAGCTGACTCTGCCGCCAGAAGCTCGGGTTCACGGTGCCGGGGCACTCGCCCGCCGTCGCACTCGTGTAGGCATCCGCGTCGTACACGACCCGGCCACCCTCACCTAGGATCTGCCCCGGTTCCAGCCGCGCGACGAACCCCCGCTCCGCGTTGTCGAAGTCGGTCCGGTCTGCGAAGTCAGCACCCATGATGACCACGTCCCTTCATCTCCTGGGGCGTGTACCGACCCCGGGCACCACCGTATGAGTCGTCGCGTGAGTCATGGGAGTGCCGAAGGTCCCGGTTGGTGGAATGGACCGGTCGGGGCTGGCTGCGCTCCGTGCCTATGTCGAAGCGGTCCGCGGTACCGTGGAGATCACCACGACCTTCGGCGAACGCAAGGTCGTCGTCCGGGATGGGCACCACACGGCTGCGTAAGAATCGCGTAAACCCAGACCGCCGCGAACATCCCTGAACCACTACGTCCACCGCCGCGAACCCAGTCATATCAACGCAAGCACCGACGAACGCCCACCAGCCCTCGCGTAGGGTCCGGGTTCAAATCCGTCCGTCTCCGCCATGAAAACCCCTGATCAGAGCGAATTCGAAGCGCTGAGAGGGTCGAATCGCGTAAGGATCCTTTACGCAAGACCGCGCGGACGGCGCTCTACACATCCATCGACCCGCGTGTTTTCCGCGGGTATCAGCGCCCCGAGACTGAGGGAAACGCTCCCTCCGCCTCAAGGGGGTGGTGGTCCGCTGTGTTGCCCAGCCCGGTACCCACGATCTCGAGACTCCGAACCGGCCGGGGTGCCTCAGACCGCCAACTACACCGTTCGGGGGATAGCGTCTGGCGCCGTTCGCCGGATAGCATCTGGCCACGAACGACGGGCGACAGTACTTTCGGGGATAGGGGCGAGGGAGCCCAGGTGAAGGACGAGCAGCTGGGGTCAGGCGGCCTGCGGGCGCGCCTGGCGGCGCGACTCAGGCAGCGGATCGGGCAGCCGGAGGTTGAGGCCAAGGAGCTGCGGGCGTTCGACGTGGTGATGGACCGGCGCCAGTTCTTGACGACTGCGCAGCTGGGTATCGTTGGTGGCCTGGTCGCATCGGGGATCCCGCCGACGCGGTGGGGGGCGGTGGACTCTGCCTTGGCCGTCGAGCCCGCCGAGGTGGGGCTCACCCTGGCCGACGAGATGTCCGTGCCGGTGGCGACCCAGCTGACCTTCGGGACCGAGCTGTTCCAGGAGACGATCTACTCGCAGCCGGCCGTGTCGCCAGCGGCGGTTGGATCTCACGCGCTGATCGAAGGGGCGCGCAACAGTCGGCGGCTGCAGAGCGACCTCGATTCCAGTTCGCCTGCGGAGTCGGCGTTCCTCGACACCGGCTTCCACTGGGGATCGCCGGAGCTGGTCCAGCTGGAGGACACCAGCAGCGGCTGGGAGCTCGTGCACTACCGCCAGCCGTGGGGTGCGAGGACCGACGGTGCCTCGACGGACGGCATGGTCCGCGAGGTCATCATCGGAGCAGGCAAGGGGCTGAAGAGTCCGACCCAGGTGCTCACCATCACGGGTTCCCGCGCGAACGCGTACGCGGGCAACCCGGTAACCTCCGGGGTGACTTACGTCGTCGTGGTCATCGACGCCGACGTCGCCGGGGGAGGCTTCGTCTGCGTGGGAGCGGGGGCGTGGGAACCGAGCACGATCGGGGCCGGCGTGACCGAGTACCCGGTGACGTGGAAGTTCGAGACGCTCGGCTCCCTCGGCCCGGGGCAGGCCGTCGAGTACGCCGACACCTACCGGACGCACGGCTACGAGAACTCGACCTCCTACGAGGCGGGCAACGCCAACGAGTACATCGTGCTGTACTACCCGGGGGGCTACCTCATCCTCTCCCTCACCGACAGCGCGAACCGGCCGGGGTACGCAACGCTTGCGGTCTTCACCTTCGACTGGCCCGAGAACGATAGTGGTTCGCGTGTCGTCCATATCGAGAACGATGTCGTCCTCGCCAAGTCGTGGGCCGACAGTTCCTCCTTCACCTTCCAGACCGCCACTCTGCCGCTCGACAGGGGGACCGCCGGCACCCCGCAGACGTTCCTGGCCCCGTACGTCCAGGTGCAGAAGACGAGCTACTTCGGCCAGGACTACGCCGTGGCCTCCTTCACGGCCGACTCGATGATCGATGTCGATGTGCCCCACTTCGACACCATCGGCGACGTGAACGCGCTGTACACCGTGACCGACGACCTCGGGTTCAAGCACCACGTCAAGCTGGCCCGGTTCCAGGGAACCGTCGCGCTGTTCGTCATCTTCGGCGAAGAGGTGACCCTCGAGGGGTTCTTCCCGCTCGCTGTGCCGGAGCCGGCTGGTGGCGTCGGCCAGCCGACGACACTCAGCGGCGGGGTGAGCAAGTTCGGCGGCTTCCGGTTCGTCGCCTGCAACAGCGACGGCAACCTCTTCCTGTTGCGCCAAGGGCGGCTGCAGCCCCAGAACTCCCCGTACACCGACCCGGTGTACGGGCTGTTCGACGCGTCCGGCAACCCGGCGCCGCCACCACAGAACACGACCTCGACCGCCTACGACCCGATTCCCGGTACCACGGAGAGCTCGTCGAACCTCCACCAGCTCCTGAACTGGGTCAAGACGACGACCCCACCGGGGGAGCAGAACCTCATCAACATCGGGTACAACGTCTTGTTGAACGCAGCGTTGGCGTTCGGGACCGACCCGACGAATCAGAGCCAAGCGGTGTGGCTCGGCGACTCCTACCAGGCGGCGTACGCGCCTCATCGGTTCGTGCGCGACAGCGAGCACGTCGAGGTCAAGCAGGCGCAGGGATCGAGCACGCAGTTCAGTTCGTACCTCACGATGTGCCACCCGGTGACCAGAACCTGGCACAGCCGTCAGATCGCGACGCAGGTGCTGCCGCAACCCCCGGGGCTCAACGAGTCGGGGGATCACTGGCAGGCGACGGTGGCGGGGGCCAACGCCTACGGTCGTGCCGTCCGGATGGACAACGACGCGAACGCGCACCTGCAGATAGAGGTTCGCGCGGACTCGCCGACGACGGTCACCGACGACACGAGCAACCTCTACTACGACGTCGACCGGTACTCCTCGTTCCTCGCGTCGCCGGACCCCACGACCGGCCGGTTGGCCCTCGTCGTCAAGGCGGAGAGCTTCGCGCAGGTCCTCTACGCGCGGCTCGTCGACACGAGTGGACTGTTCCCCTCCTCGGGTGACGCGGCGATGCTCGCCTCGCGGGGGGTGGAGACCTACGCCTGGCAGCCGGTGAACCTCTCGGCCCAGGGCCAACAGCGCCTCGGCAACGACGGCACCGCGAGCACCCTGCTGTCCCTAGGCGACGACGCCCCGCTGGTGGACACCTACCAGTACGTGTCCCAGTCGTCGTTGTACGACGACAGCACGGACCCGAACGGCGGGTGGCAGTTCAAGGTGTACGGCGCGTCCCAGGCGAACATGGGCAACCTCGCGGAGTACCTCAACACCTCGGGGCAGAACATCCTCGCCGCCAACTCCCAGCTCGCGCTCGGGGCGAGTTCGGGCTCCGGCGGCCCGGACCCGCTCACCGCGGTCACGGCCGTCCCGTCCCAGGGGCTGGCGACCATGACGGCCACCTTCACGTACCCCAAGGGGACCATCGGTGGAGGCCCGTCCACGGGCCCGCCGCTGGGGGACCTCGGCAGCATCTGGTCGGGCATCTCGCATGCGCTGCACGACGCCCTGCACTGGCTGCAGAACGTCGAGAAGGAGGCCTACCAAGCCCTCGCCGAGGGGGCTGTCGGCATCGAGCTGGCCGCCGACAGCATCACCGCCACCGTGAGCGCCGACATCATGCAGGCGGTCAACGGAGTCGACTCCGCGCTGGAAGAGGTCGTCCAGACCGTCGAGGAGTACGCCAACATCGTCGCGAACCTCATCGTGACGATCGTCGAACAGTCCTTCCTCTACCAGCTCATCGAGCGGATCATCGCCCTCATCTCGCTGTTCTGGCACCTCAAGGACATCCAGGCGCTGACCGGCAGTCTGAGGAAGCTGGTCGAGAACCTGCTGGGTGGCGCGAACGGTCAGACCACTCCGTCGATCCCCGCCGGGAGCTCGTGGGACGTCGTGGGCAGCTACATCGGCAACGACAGCGTCAACGCGCTCCTCCAGCAGACCGACACCAGCGCGGTCCCCACCGAGGTCACCTCGGCCTTGCTCGATGACATCGCGGCGAACCCGTTCACGACGAAGCTCGTCACCAAGGTGGTCAGCTACGTCAACCAGGTCGTCTCCGGAGCGCTCAAGGAGTTGCCCTTCTCGGTGAGCATGCCCGTCGAGGTCGACGTTCTCAGCGAGGTCGAGCAGGACATCGTCGCCGCCGTGGAGAACATCACGGTGGACACGGTCCAGGCGCTGGTGACGAACCTCGCAGCGGATGTGTCCAACCCTCAGGCGACGTTCACCAACCTCAGCCAGAGCCTCGGCAGCCTGCTCAAAGAGGTCGAGCAGGAGGTCGAGAACGTCTACGACAAGCTCGACCAGCAGGCCCAGCAGGCGGTCGACTACGCCACGTCGGCCGTGGTCAACAACAGCGAGCCATTCGTCACCCTCAAGGTCGCCGAACTCGCAGACCTGGCCAGGCTCTTCGGGTTCGGCACCGTCTCGGGCAGCAACGTCACGCTCACGATCCAGGACGCGGTGTACTTCCCCGCGGCCGTCGTCATCTGGGCGACCCTCTACGTCAAGGACGGCACCAGCACGAGCAACATGGGACAGGTCTACAGCGCGCTGTCGACCTCGACCTCCGACGAGCTGACGGGAGGCAGCGTGGAGACGTGGACGGGCGTTCGCCTCGCGGTCGACTTCTGCCTGGGGGAGGCGGTGGCCGGCACCTGGATCGTCGCGGCAAACGAGGAATCCGTCGCCCTTGAGCACGACCCGTTCGAGTACACCGCGGCGTGGATGGCGCTCATTCCGGCGACCGTCAACTTCGTGTACCACTTCACCTCCGACGAGACGCCCACGTTCGTCAACTCGTTCGTGCCGTCCTGGGAGCTGTTGTCCGCTCTGGGGACCTGCTACTGGACCACCGCCGGACCCAACACCGGGGCCGGGTGGGACGCGGGCGAACCCAGGCCCAGCGACCTGTTCGAGATGGCCGACGCCTTCGTCGCCCTCATCGAGATCATCGTCGCCGCGGTCGAGGCCGCGGAGGGCGACGACGCCGTGGTCGGTGCCGTCGGCGACATCCTCGTGTCCACCACCTTCATCGTCACCTTCCTCTACGAGCTCGGCGAATCAGCGCTCGAGGAGGCATTCCCCTACGTCGCCGTCTACGTGGGGGCCGCGCCCGGCATCGGCTACATCATGCAGATGGTCGACGCGTTCAGCGCACAAGGCCAGCTCCCTCCCGGGACGACCAACCCGAAACGCAAGGGCCCCCCGGCCGGGCGCCCCCGCAGACCCGCTCCCACACCCCCCGGGAAGGCCCGGTGACCTCGGCACGCCTCAACACTCCAGCCCCGACGGGCATAGCGGCTTCACCGAGTAGCCCGTCGGACCTCGTCGGTGGACAATGGTCGCGGACGCTCCGCATGTGCTGAGGCCGGGGAGCCGCGCCGCCCCACGACGTGCGTAAGAATCGCGTAAACCTGAACGCCCGCGAACAGCCTTGAACCTCCACATGCACCGCCGCGAACCCAGTCGTATCAACGGAAGTACCACTCAACGCCCACGACCCTCCTCGTAGGGTCCGGGTTCAAATCCCTCCGTCTCCGCAGAAAAACCCCTGTGTATCAGGGGTTTTTTCGCGCATGTGCGGGCGTGTGGGAAGAATCTGGGAAGACTCGGTGCGGAGCTGGCGGATTTCGGACATGCTCTCGAGCGGAATTATTCGGGTCCGCGTGGACGAGACGTGTGCCACACGGCATGTGCTCTATGAACTCACCGACCACGCGGTGACACGATCATGAGAGGGTGCGCATGGACGAGCTGGACGAGAGACTGCGGAGGGCCCGCGCGGGCGTCGACGACCCCGCGGTGGCCGCGGCGCTGCACGCGCTGGTCGAAGATCGCACGCACACCGCTCCGCGACATCGCCGAGTCCTCGGCCCCGCGATCGGCATCGGCGCAGCGCTCGTGCTCGTCAGTGGCGGGACGGTGGCCGCGACCGAGGGGATCCTTTGGAACATCACGGACCCCGACCTGGTCATCTCCCGCTCCTGGACCGATGTCGAAGGCACCTTCCTGGGGACATGCGAAACGCGGGTGAAGGCCGATCAGTTCCCCACGCAGGAGATCCAGGATGCCGCACGCGACTATCTGGCGGCATTGGATATCGAGCACATGGCTCCGAACACCGAAGTCCTCGCCGGAGGCCTCAACAGCGTGGGGAGACTCGATGATCTGCCTCGGCTCGTTGCGGGCGCGAATCCGAACGACTGGGATGTCACGCACGTCGGGGACCTCATCACCGACCCCCTCTACACCGATGCATGGTTGATGCAGGACGCACTGGCGGCGGACGCCATGCAGGGCATGGGCGAAGCATTGCTGGAGCGCTGGCCCGACGAACTCCGCGATGGCGTCGGCGCCAGCGGTGAGACCCACTGTTCGACCGATCCGATCGAAGCGCCGGCACCGTGACGCGCACGTCCGCCCCCGATGCCGCAGTGCGCGCCGCGCTCACCGAGAACTCGCCTCGCATCCTCGCGTACTTCCTCCATCGTGTCCCCTCCCGTGAGGATGCCGCCGACCTCACGAACGAGACACTCCTGCAGGCCTGGAAGTCCCGCCGGAGGATGCCGACTGCCCCCGATGAGGCGCGCCTCTGGCTGTATGGCGTGGCGCGCAACATCCAGCGGCACCACTGGCGCGGCATCCGCACCCGCGATGAGTTGACGAAGCGATTGGCCGAGACCCTCGACGATCCGCTGACTCCAGGGGCGGATGCCGGACTCGACGTCCGCCGCGCGGTCGACGCTCTCCCCACGGCGCAGGCGGAGCTCATCCGATTGGTGCACTGGGATGACCTCACGCTCGAGGACGCGGCACAGCTCCTGCGGATACCGTCCTCGACGGCACGGAGCCGATATGCGCGGGCGAAGGTCCTGCTGCGCGAGGCGTTGTGTGACCCGCCCGCGGCGCGATCTGCCGGCACTGAGTCAGTGTGGCCGCCCGTCGCCGCGGCGCGCGCACAGGGACTGGGCGCCTAGCATCTTGTCCCGTTGCGCTGCGCAGGTCCGCCACGGCGCGCTTCCGGCGATGGGTGGGGCGGAGCGCTGCTGCCACTGGACGTGACGCGGGACGCCTCGGTGGCCGGAGAAAGGGTGTGGATAGGGGGCCACGACGCGGTCGTGGCCCCCTACGGGAAGCACCGATCCGCTGGGCGCCCGGTGCGTGTGTGATCCAGTATCTCGGATGTCGCGGCGTCGAAGAGCCCCGGCGATGTGCCGAGGGTTTGTCCGCGTATGAAAGAGGCACCTTGTCAAGCTTGAGGTGGCGTCAAGACTGCCTGTCACGCGGTACATATGCGCCGCTACCCTGGGGGCATGAGCGGGAGCAGCTTGTCGAGCGTCGCGTTGCGCGAGGTGCTCGACGCGCGCCGCACGGAGCTCAACCTGTTGCTCGTCAAGTACGGGGCACGGAACCCGCGGCTGTTCGGTTCGGTCGCGCGTGGGGATGCTGTAGAGGGCAGCGACATCGACATCCTGGTCGAGATGGATCCTGCCGACGGGAACATCCTGATGCGCGCGAGCGGGCTGATGGAGGAGACCCGTGCACTGTACGGGCGCGGCGACATCGACATCTTCCCGGTGCAGCTGCTGAAGCGTTCGGTCTCGGAGGCTGCGCTCCTCGAGGCGTTGGCCTTGTGAGTCGAGCCCTTGGGGCTGCGCGCCGCGGAAAGTGAAGAACCCCCGGCGATTCGCCGAGGGTTTCTCCATGTATGAGACGAGGGACCTTGTCCTCGTATTGGTCCCAGGTTACTTCAGTATGGAGACATGCCGCAATCGGAGACCACTGCGCTGATCGCCACCAGCTTGCACGTGTCGCGCTTCGGAACGTACGCGACAGCTGCCGGCGGTGACATGGATCTCGCGCTGCGCCTGTACTTGTGGAACGTGCAGCTCGCGGGCGCGTTCCACTCGAGCCTGGGTCTGCTCGAGGTGATCCTCCGCAACGCCATCGATGCCGAGTTGCGCACCTGGAACGCTGCGCAGCCCAAGGCCGACGGTGGGACCCATGCGCCCGAGTGGCTGATCGATCCGGCGCGGCCGTTGAACTCGATGACAGCGAACGCCCGCCGGACCGCGGAGGCGAACGCCGTTCGCGCTCGCGCGGCCCGCCCGCGCAGCCACCCCCGCAAGACGGCGCCGATCACGCACGATGACATCCTCGCCCAGCTCACCTTCGGGGTCTTCGTCAGGCTCCTCCCGGCTCCTGACGCGACGGACAAGCACAGCCGCGCCCGCGAGGTGCTCTGGAGTCAGGCGCTCGTCAACGCGTTCCCGGGGTCGCGTGACGACCCCGACGGGCTGGTTGTTGCTGATCGCGCCGCCCGGCTCCATGCGCTGCGAAACCGGGTCGCTCACATGGAGCCTCTACTCGCGGTCAACGCTACCGCCCGTCACCGTGACGCGGTGAGACTGGTCGGCGCCATCAACCCTGCCCTGCAGGGCTGGTTCGCCGGCGTCTCTACCGTCCGGGAAGTCGCTCGCGCACGGCCCGTCTGAACGGCCGGCAGCGTGATCGACGCGGGTGGTAGCCTGACCGCAGATCCCCGAGATCACTCGCCCGAACGGCTCTGCCGCGTGGGAAGCGTCTGGGAAGAATCGACCGCAAACGAGCGTCACTGAGCACATTATAGAAAGCAGTGATTCCGCGGAATCATGCGGAAGCGTGGCCGACGAAATGTCGGAAATGTCGAACCTTCAGAGTTCAAATCCCTCCGTCTCCGCAGAAAAACCCCAGATCAAAGGCTTTTCATTTCACGTCTGCCACGAAATCCGCCATTTCTGCCACGTTTGCGAAGCGTTCGGCGCTGAGCGATCCGCTCGTGTTCGCGATCGCCCGCTCATCAACCTGCTCGTTTGAAGTCATCGTGGGGTGAAGATTCCGCGTGTCCGCCAGGGAGGGCGGGAGCGCGTATCCCTGGGTCTCCAGGGGCCTGCGAACTCCTCCACTGCGACCTCCGTTCCTCCACAACGGCGGATTCGGGCGCGCCGTCCCCAGCCCGTCGGATGTCGCGATCAGAGCGACGTCCTCGTCGGGATGCTGGCCGCATGGGAATCCGATACTACGCATATGCCTTCGATGCCGACCTTGCTCAGCAGGCGGTCGATGACCCGCACAGCCTCCTCTCCAGCGATCCGCTCGCTGACGCGTGGGGCCTGGAGCCGCACGCGAGCGTGAGTATCGCGACGTTCGAGCAGATCTCGCCGAAGCGCGACATGCTCTATCTCGACAAGGCATGGTCCGCCCTGCAGTCCCTCACGTGTCCGACGACCGATGTTCCCGACGCCGGCTCCTGCTACCGGATGTTCGAGGGGAACGTGACGATGCACGACATGGGTTGGGACCCGTGGGTGAGGACGATCCTTCCGGAGGAGGTGCCGGCGATTCGGGATGGTCTCTGTGCGATCGACGAGGACCAGGTGCGATCGTGGGCGCGCACTTGGCGCAGCCGGCATGGCGCCGACGATGATGACGAGCTTCGCTACGTCCTCGACTACCTCACGCGGGCACAGGAGTTCGTCGAGGCGCTCGCGACAGACGGTCGCGGGATGGTCTACCTCATCGGGTGACTCAGTCCGAGCTATCCGCCGCCGCTGCGTCAACGGATGTCGGTGTGTTCCTTCAGAATGGACGCGTGCCCGCCGTCGCCCAGGTTCTCGAGCTCGCCCAGCTTGCGGAGCGCGATGCGGCGTGGAAGCTGCTTCGAGCCGACAGTGCACCCGTGGTCGCCGGTCTTCTCGGCACCCACCTGGGCGGAGACGAGCGCCGAGTCGACGCTGAGGAGCTGTACGAGCGGATCGATGCCGACCTCGAGAGGCTCCGCGCTCAGGGGCTGATCTTGCCGCTGACTGCGAAGGGGTACTGCGGCGAGTGGCGAACGGCCGGTTTCCTGGTGCGTCGGCCGTCATCGGAAGCGCGGGGTGAGACGCTCGAGCTCTCGCCGGACGCGATCGCCGGCATCCGATTCCTGCAGGGTCGCGCCGCCCCGCGTTCGAGTGTGACCGAGTCTCGGCTTGCCAGCCTCGCCGCGCAAGTCCGCCGCCTCGCGATCGACACCGATCCTGACGTGTCAGCGCGCATAGCGCTGCTCGAGGAAGAGATCGACGCGATCGAGCGGCGGATCGAGAGCCTGCGTTCCGGTGACGAGACCGCGATCGATGAAGACCGCGCGATCGAACGCGTTCGTGATGTGCTGGCGCAGGCGGCGGACGTGCCGGACGACTTCGCTCGAGTGCGTGCCGAGTTCGAGACGCTGAATGCGTCGCTGAGGGCGAAGATCGTGGAATCCGATGTCTCGCAGGCGTCGGTCGTCGACGAAGTCTTCCGCGGTATCGACCACATCTCCGACTCGGACGCAGGCCGCAGCTTCGCTGCCTTTTCACAGCTCGTGCTCGACCCTGCACTCGGCGCCGCGTTCGAGGGCGACATCCGCCGCATCCTCGACCGCGGATTCGCTCGTGACCTCACATCGGATGAGCGCCGGGCACTGCGCTCCTTCCTCACCACCCTCAAGGGACGAAGCGCGGAGATCCACGACGTCATCACATTGTTCGCCCGGGCGCTCCGTCGCTACGTGCAGTCGCAGGACTACCAGCGCGACCGGGTGCTGAGAACTCTTCTGCGGGAGGCTCAGCACGCGGGGGTGGAAGCCGCCGCACACACGCGTCCGTGGTATCCGACGTCTCTCACGCTGGATCTCTCGGCCGTCGCGCTGTCGAGCGTCGGGGGGATCGACCTTCACGACCCCGCCGAATTCGCCGCCACCGAAGAGATCGTCACGCAGACGGCATCCCTCGCGAGCCTCGAGGAGCTGCGGGCGATCGCTCGCGAGACCGAGATCGACTTCGACGAACTCACCCGGAACGTCAACGACCTGCTCGCCGAGGTGCCCTCGTGCACCGTCGCAGATGTCCTTGCTCGATACCCCGCGACGCAGGGGGTCGGCAGCGTGATCGGACTTCTCTCGATCGCTGCCGAGCAGGGCACCGTTGACGATGAGCCCGAGGTCCTCGCTTGGCAGGGCGCCGACGGAGTTGCGCGTGCGGCGATTGTGGCCGCGCACCGATTCACAGGAGCGGTGGCATGACCGAACCGACCACAGCGGATGTCGCCCCCGACGAGCGCACAGGCCTCTGGCGCGGCGACGCCGGCGAACTCCCCGATCGCACGCGGCGGGTCTTGCTGCGTCTGGTGCGCGGCCCGTATCTCTCCGGAGTCCGCGAGGCACAGCTGTGGGCGGTGCTGCTCGCCGACGAGACTGTCATCCGCTCGCGGCTCGCCGACCTGTTTCTCGAACTGGTCATCGATCGCGACAACGAGTTCGCCTTCGTCCGCAACGCTCCCTCCGACGAAGCCCCGAAGGCGGTGCGATCTGAAGCCTTGACATTCCTCGACACCGCAATGCTGCTCGTCTTGCGCCAGACATTGCTGAGCGAGGAGGGCCGCGGGCGGGTGATCGTCGGGCAGACCGAGGTGTTCGAGCAGCTCGCCGTGTTCCGCACCCCGGATCGCGATGAGAAGGACTTCGCGAGCCGCGTCAACTCGTCGTGGAACAAGATGCAGAACAAGCTCCGCGTGCTGCACGCCGTTGGTGACGACCGCGCCGAGATCTCGCCGGTGCTCCGACTGCTCGTCGACGCCGACCAGATCCGCGCGATCACCGCCGAGTACCAGCGAATCGCCCGCGAAGGCCAAGGGGAACTCGCCGCGCCGGCGACGGATGCCGAGGACGACACAGAATGACGATGCTGAGCTTCCCCACCGACGAGCCGGAGGTCAATCCGACCGGGCCCGGCCAGTGGCGCCTTGCCCAGATCGAACTCGTCAACTGGGGCACGTTTGCCGGCCACGTCGCCGTGGACGTCGCGCGTGTCGGCCACCTGTTCACCGGCGCATCCGGATCGGGCAAGTCGTCGCTACTCGACGCGATCGCCGCCGTCCTCACCCCCGATAGGTGGTTGCGCCTCAACGCGGCAGCTCAGGACGGCGCTTCCCGGCAGAGCGATCGGACGCTGATGAGCTACGTGCGTGGGGCATGGAGCAAGGAAGCTGACGAGACTGCCGATCGGGCCACCACGACCTACCTGCGCTCGAAGGCAACCTGGAGCGGCATCCTGTTGCGCTACGAGAACCTTCGCGACGAACCAGTCGTCCTGCTGCGGGTATTCCACGCACCCGGCACGCGCACCGAACCGACCGCGTTGAAGGACGCACGGATCTTCGCCCGCGGTCACGTGGGGCTTCTCGAGGTGAAGCCCCACGTCGAAGGCGGAATCGACGCGCGCCGCATGTCAAAGGCCTTTCCCGACGCGCTGATCACCACCGGCGGGAGGCACGGACGCTTTCACGAGCGCGTCATCCGTCAGTTCGGCTTCCGTGGAGACGCGACACTTCAGCTTCTCCACAAGACTCAATCAGCGAAGAACCTCGGCACCCTCGACGCGTTGTTCCGCGGGTTCATGCTCGACCAGCCGGGAACCTTCGCGCGAGCCGAGACCGCAGTCGATCAATTCACGGAGCTCGATGCCGCCCACAAGCACGTGGTCGACCTGCGGAAGCAGTCTGATGCGCTCCGCAAGGTCGATGAGGCGATCACCGCGTTCGACCTGGCCGTCGCCGCGATGGCGGCGATCTCTGAGCTGCACGAAGCAGTCGAACCCTTCACCGCGGGACTCAAGCTTCGGCTCGCGAAGGAGGCCGCGGCTCCCGCGCGCGCCGTGCTGGCGCGTGCTGAGAGCGAGCTGCGCGACGCCGAGCGAGAGCAGCGGCTGGCGTCCGAGGCGCTGGAGAGCGCGAAGGCGCGTGTTCGGGATGAGGGCGGCGCGCGGGTCGAGCTCTTGCAGGAGCGGATCGAAAGTGCGCAGCACGCCGAGGGCATCGCCGGGCAGTATCGAGCCCAACTGACCGCTGAGTTGGCGCGCATCGGTGCGCCGATGCCCGAGGATCCCGAGCAGTTCGCGGAGCTCCTTGCCGCGGCCGTCACCGAAGCTGCGCGCGACATCCCCGCTGTGTCGTATGAGGTGCGTGACGCCGCGAGTCAGGCGCGCAAGGCGCTGGATGAAGTCACAAGGCAGATTCAGGCGCTGAGAGACCACCGGAGCAACCTCGATGAGAGGCTTCTGAGCGCCCGGCGATTCCTCGCGGACGCCGTCGGTGTGCCGGCATCGACATTCCCCTTTGCAGGCGAGCTGATCTCGGTGGCAGAGCAGCACTCCGCCTGGCGCGGCGCGGTAGAGCGAGTGATGGCCCCGTTTGCGCCGACGCTCCTCGTGCGGGACGAACACCTTGTCGCCGTGCGTCGGGCGGCCGAGTCGCGGACACTCGGTGTCCGGCTCGTCATCGAAGCGGTCCCGCACTCGGTCGAGGAGCCGCGTCGCCCCAAGGATTCCCGCTCGCTTGTTCATCGCCTCGTGGTGAGCGACGGGCCCTTCGCGTCCTATGTCCGAAAGCGCATCGCCACCGAGTTCGATTACGCCTGCGTTTCACACCCCGACGAGCTCGATGGCGTCGACCGTGGCGTCACGATCGGCGGCCTCGTCAAGCGCAACTCACGCAGGTACGAGAAGGACGACCGTCACGATGTCGGCGATGCCACCCGGTGGATGCTCGGCGGTGACACCCAAGCGCGGCTTGAAGCGCTGCTGGACCGTTGCCGCGAAGCGGAACTCGCGAAGGACAAGACCGCTGCCCGCGAGTCGGATGCGGACTCGCTTCATCAGGACGCTGTCACTCGGCGCGACGTCTTCACCCGCGTATCGACATTCACGTGGAACCAGGTGGATCTCGCATCCGCGACGGCGGTCACTGCTGCCCGGCGCGACGAACTCCGGGTGCTCACCAGCGAGTCGGGGACCCTCCGTGAAGCACAGGAGGCCGCGGAGCGAGCGACCCAGCGACTGGACGAAACGAACGCGAAGCACGCACGGGCGCTCGGAGCCCACGCTGTCGCCCACAATCACGTCGAGAGCATCGCGGCGCAGGTCGCCGAACTCGAGGCCACCCCATATGCACCGGTCGAGGAGCGGATCGCCGACGCCCTCGAAGGCCGGTTCCGAGCCGATCGACGCTCCGTGAGTCTGGAGACGGTGGACGAAGTCGCGCGAAAGGTGCAGTCGGCACTCTCGAAGGAGAAGGACGCCGCGGCCAGCCGCGCAGCGGATGCTGAGGCCAGCTTCGCCGGGCGTGCCGCTGAGTTCCGGCTCGAGTGGTCCGCTGCATCCGCCGAGCTGGCTGCTGACATCCGCGACCGCTACGGCTACCGGGAACTGCGGGAGGGCATCCTCGCCCGCGGCCTGCCCGAGAAGGAGACCGAGTTCCGCAAGCTGCTTCGGGAACGATCGCAGGACGTCGTTGCACACTTGCTCAGCGACCTCCGCGACGCCCCGGGTCTCATCCGCGAGCGAATCCTCCCTGTCAACGCATCCCTGGGGCGGTCCCCGTTCGAGGGAGCGGACCGCTTCCTCGAGATCGATGTGAAGACGACGCGCACCCCGGAGGTCGACGAGTTCCTCACCGACCTCCGCCGCATCGTGGAAGGCAACTGGGCCGACGAGTCGGCCGCCGGTGCGGAGCAGCGATTCGCCGTGTTGCAGCGCGTGATCGGTCGACTTGGATCCAAGGACCGCGTCGACATGGACTGGCGCAACCGAGTGCTCGACACGAGGCTGCATGTGAGCTTCCTCGCGCGGGAGAAGGACGTCACTGGGCGGGTCTTGCGGGTGTATGACTCGGCCGAGGGGCTGTCGGGCGGTCAGCGGCAGAAGCTTGTCATCTTCTGTCTCGCCGCGGCGCTGCGATACCAGCTGACCGAAGAGGAGGACGAGGTTCCGCGGTTCGGTTCGATCGTGCTCGACGAGGCGTTCGACAAGGCTGACAGCCGATACACGCGTAACGCGATGGAGGTGTTCCGAGAGTTCGGATTCCACATGATCCTCGCGACACCGCAGAAGCTGCTGCAGACGCTCGAACCGTACGTGGGCGCGATCACGTCGGTGTCGAACCCCGACCGCGACGGGTCACGGCTGGCGAACGTGGTGTTCTCGGTCGATGAACCTGAGGTCGCCGCCCCGCCGCACGCGGAGTCGCGCGCGTGAGCACGCTTGTCACACCGTCTGACCTGCGCGCGCGGGCGAAGAAACTCTTCGACCGAGATGCACGCACTTGGGCCGCCGAGCAGCAGACCGATGTCGTGCTCTACGTTCCGCTACGCCCGCCAACGGAGCGGGAGGCGCTGGACGATCTCGATCGGGTTCGACAGTGGGCCGACGCATGGCGCGGCGTGAGCGAGGATTCGGGTATCGAGCTCGAGTGGGTCGTCCGTCATTGGTCACGCATCGGGTCTCAGGAAGTCCCCGTTCGCGCGGTGCTGCGCGGTTCGGATTCGATTGCTCGAGCGGCGGGCGAGACGGATGGCTGGCGACTTCTGGTGGCGCGACTTGCCGAGTTGAGAGGCCTGGCCGGTTCCGACGCCAGCAGTGTGCTCCGCGCCAATGCCCGCGCGATCGCCGATCTCGATGGCGCCGATTTCGACAGGCTCGTCCATGTGCTGGCCTGGTTGCGCGAGAACCCGGAATCGGGCCACCTGGTGCGGGAACTGCCGATCCGCGGCATCCACACCAAGTGGATCGAATCTCGCCGCGGACTCGTCGAGGCGTTGCATCGGGCGGGAACCGGAGCGCCTGGACTGGGCCTTCGCGAGCCGTCACCGCTCATACGGATCCGTGCTCTCGATCCGTCGCTCTCGTTCCAGGGGCTCTCCGATGTGTCGGCGCCCGTCGACGACCTTGCGGCAAGCACGATCCGACCCGAGCGCGTGTTCGTGTTCGAGAACCTCGCCACCCTGCTCGCGATGCCGGAGGTGCCCCGAGCTGTAGCAGTGCACGGTGGCGGTCACCGCGTCGATCTCGTCGCCCGCCTCCCGTGGGCGCAGACGGTCACCTACTGGGGCGATCTCGATTCGCACGGATTCGCCATTCTCAACCGACTTCGAGCCAGGGGAGTGGACGCAACGTCGGCATTGATGGATATGGATACTCTGTTCGATCACCGTGATCTGTGGGGGATCGATCCGGATCCGAACGTCGGCGTGTTCGAGCTGCTCACGCCTGATGAGCGCGCGACTCTCCAGTCGCTGAGCGCGGAGGGGAACATACGCCTCGAGCAGGAGCGCCTCCCGTGGAGCTACGTGCTCGCACGGCTTGGGGTGTCCTTACGAGGCATCTGATCGTTGCCCCAGCACGCTCCTATTGACCTGTCGGGGACGCGTGCTAACGTAATCGCAACAAACGCAACCTCCTGCGTTTACGTGTATTGAGGTGATTTCCGTGTCTCGCGCTGCCGTTGTTGAAGAGACGTACCTTCCCAGCAGGGGAGTCGAGCTTGCCCCTGTGCTTGACTTCCTCACCGCCCATGAGGCCGCCGGCCGGGCTCTTCCCGAACCAAGGTACTTCCTTGCCGGGGCGCGTCCAGGCGACCAGGTGGAGCTTCCGGAAGAGGTCTACCTCGCACTCCGCAAGATCGTGGACGCAATGCAAAGCGGGCTCGCCGTGTCAGTTGTACCCCAGACAACACGGCTCACCACCCAGCAGGCAGCGGATCTCCTGAACGTGAGCCGCCCGACCATTGTGAAGCTCCTCGACGAGGGTGAGATCCCGTTCGAGAAGGCGGGAACGCACCGACGCGTTCTCCTCGCGGATCTGCTCGAGTACCGAGAGCGCCGGCGGGAGCGTCAGTACGACATGCTCGCCGCCACGCGCGACTCCGTCGACGAAGACAACATCGAGCAGACGCTCGAGGACCTCAAGGCGGCGCGGAAGGCGGTCGCGGCGAGGCGAGGCGAGCCGCCAGGCTCTGACTTCGCAGCCTGACAGGATGGGGTCGTGTTCACGGCGACCCTCGACACCAGCGTGCTGTGGCCGAGCCTGCAACGTGACTTTCTCCTTTCCCTCGCGATCGAGGGCGCGTACCGACCGACCTGGAGTTCGGCGATCCTCGACGAGCTCGAGTTTCACGAGGAGGCCAAGCTCGTGAAACGGGGGATGCCCGTGACCAAGGCTGCTGGCCGTGCAGCGACCCTCATCGCCGCGATGCGCCGCGAGTTCGCCGACGCGGAGGTCGAAGGCTGGGAGCCGTTGGAGGGCACGTTCGGGCTTCCCGATCCCGACGACGAGCATGTGGTCGCTGCGGCCGTCATCGCGGGAGCTGGAGCGATCGTCACGGAGAACCTCAAGGACTTCCCCACAGGCAAGATTCCGCCAGGCATCCAACTGCTCAGCGCCACGGAGTTCGCGAAAAACACCGTCGCACTCAACCCAAGGCACGCGCTCGCCGCGGTGCAGGAGATCGCGAGTCGTTCCGGCCGTTACGGTTCAGCACTCACCGTCGAGGAGATCCTGGACACGTTGCGCGACCGATACGGCATGATCGAAGCCGTTGAGATGATGGTCGAAGCTGCGTCCGCGTAGTCTCCAGATCGCATGACTGAAGGGCGGGTGCAGCCACCTGATTTCGCGCCGAACACCCGCCACGTTTCTGCCACGAATCGAACCCGGCTCACCTGATCGAGGAGCACGTCCGCGACGTCAGAACCCGCGGAATCATGCGGTTTCGGCCCGTCTCGGTTGCGGTCGGCGCGATTTCAAATCCCTCCGTCTCCGCAGAAAGCCCTTTCCGACATTTCTGAGCTTTGCTCCGTCACGCTCGATGACGGAAACTCACGCTGATCTGGCCGTTTGAGATTTCAAAGACGGAGGGATCGCTCTTCCCAATCGTGAGCCCTCCCGCGTGATTCCGCGGTTCTTGCTGTTCCAGCGGCCGTTTGGGAAGAGTTTGGGAAGAGTTGGAGACGGAGGGGTCCGCTCTCTCGGTCCCACTCGTCGTACCGTCGTCGCGACTGGGAGGCGGCGAGCCTCCGTGGGGTCTAGGCTTGTCGTGTTGTGGCTGCGAACGGCGCGCGCCGACCGGTGTCCCGTCGCCGGAGTGCCACGCGCGGGTGGTGTTCACTGCCAGCGCAGAGAGGGCGGAGTGAGCCGGGTCGTCGTGCGTTCTCAGCGCCTGGTCCGGACTGTCTGGATGCCTCTGGGCTTGGCCTACTGGTGTCTGGTGGTTTGGATCGCGGTTGGCATCGCGTTCCAGGTTCCGTGGTGGTTTGCCCCGGTGTTCGCGGCCGTCGGCGGGGCGGCGGTCGTCGCTGCTCTCTGGCTCGCCATCGGAAGCCTCCGGATGCGCATGGTGATGGAAGCCGACAGGTTGGCCGCCTTCGGTTGGCTCTGGCGAGATGACATCTTCGTCGGTCGCGCCAGAATCGCCGGCGTGCAGGTGGTCGACTTCTTCGATCCGCGCCTACATAGCCTTCTTTGGATTCGCGGGAATCCATACCCCGCTCAACTCGAGGTTACGTTGCGTTCTGGTGACACGATCGGCTTGCCTTCGAGCTTTGGTCCTCGCCGACTGCTCCGACGTCAAGCCGAGGAGATCGCCGATTGGGCGGCGTCGGATCATCCCCCAAGCGCTCGCGCCGACGGTGATGTCCACGACGGCTACATCCTGGACACGATGCCGACTTGGGTTGCACGTTCTCGCTGGTACGCTGCCGCGATCGGCATAGGGATCTGCAGCGTTCTCCTCGTCATCGCTGTGGCGGCTCTGCCAGGCGACGGAGTCAGGTGGCTGCCAAGTGCCGTTGCGGGTGCGGCAGGCGGGATCGCAGCGCTTGGGCGCCTTGGTCGGCGAGTGGCTGAGACATCCGGGAGTGTCGAACGCGACCGCCTCCTCTGACAGCAGTCGAGCTGCTCGGGTGCGAAGGACCAGCGAACATCCAAGCATCCCCCACCACCTCCCGATATGGCGCTCAGCATCCCCGGTCGCGGCTCGCCCACTACGCGTTCGCGCCAGGACTGTTGTCACACATGAATGGATGCGCCGCTACCCTGAGTGCATGAGCGGGAGCAGCTTGTCGAGCGTCGCGTTGCGCGAGGTGCTCGACGCGCGCCGCACGGAGCTCGACCTGTTGCTCGTCAAGTATGGGGCGCGGAACCCGCGGCTGTTCGGCTCGGTCGCGCGCGGGGACGCGGTAGAGGGCAGCGATATCGACATCCTGGTCGAGATGGACCCTGCCGACGGGAACCTCCTCATGCGCGCGAGCGGGCTGATGGAGGAGACCCGTGCGCTGTACGGGCGGGACGACATCGACATCTTTCCAGTGCAACTGCTGAAGCGCCCGGTCTCGGAGTCCGCTCTCGTCGATGCGGTGGCCCTGTGACGCGAACCCCGGAGCAGCGGGTCGCGGACATTCTCTAGGCGATCGGTCGATGCAGCCGCTACATGTCCTCGCTCACCAGCCCGGATCCCGATCTGGTGGACATGGCCGAGGATGCTGTAGAACGCAACCTGCAGATCATCGGCGAGGCGGTCGTGCACCTGCCTGCTGAGATCGCCGACGCGCATACGGAGATCCCGTGGATGCAGATCCGCGGCTTCCGCAACATCCTCGTGCACCAGCACTTCGGCGTCGACACCGAAACCGTGCGCGACGTTGTCGAGTCGCATCTGCCGCCGCTCGCGGCCGCGCTCCGAGCTCATCTGAAAGACTGAGCAGGATCGGTAGCCTCGGCAAACGGGCGTCGTGCTCGCGCGGTCAAAGCCTTGACCGACGTGGGAACCGTTTGGGAAGAATCGACCGCAAACGGGCGTCACTGAGCACAGCGTGGAAAGCAGTGATTCCGCGGAATCACGCGGGAGCGTGACCGACGAAATGTCGGAAATGTCGAACCTTCAGAGTTCAAATCCCTCTGTCTCCGCAGAAAAACCCCCGGTAAAACGGGGGTTTTCGCGTGTGGGTCCGAATAGCGGCGCCGCGTGCGGGTAGGTGTCCGTCATGTCCGCTCCGATCGTAGGCCCCGCTCCTCGGCGATCGTGTTGGCGCCGTCCACCACGATGACCTGGCCGGTGATGTACGAGGCCGCCTCCGCAGCGAGAAAGGCGATCGCGTGTGCGACTTCTTGCGGAGTGCCTGGTCGTCCGACAGGCGTAGAACGCCCCATTTCGCGCTCGTGGTCGGAGGCGGACCCCGTGTCGATCCAGCCGGGTGCGACGCGTTGACTGTGATGCCGGCCGCGGCGGTGTCGATCGCGAGCGCGCGCGTGAACCCGACCAGCCCGGCCTTCGCCGCGTGATACGCAACGTCTCCGGGGTACGCCGCGACCGGTCCTGAGACGGAGGAGACGTTCACGATGCGGCCGAACCGCGCCGCGTGCATCTGCGGAAGCACGGCACGGACCATTCGGAACGCTGTGGTGAGGTTCCGGTCCAGGGACGCGCGCCACTGCTCGAGGGAGAGCTCGCCGATGGGCGCCGGGTGGTCGGGGTCGGTGACCGAGGTCATGCCGGCATTGTTCACGAGCACGTGGATATCGCCGAATTCGCGATGGGCGCCCGAGATCACGGCATCCACCCCTTCGGCGCTGGTGAGGTCGGCGACGATGCCGACGGCCGCGATGCCGTCGGCGCGAAGCTGCTCGGCTCGCTCGAAGATGCGGTCCGTCGTGGAGGTGACGACGACGTTTCGTCCAGCTGCCCCCACGAGGCGAGCGCTCGCGAACCCGATCCCGTCAGCGCTTCCGGCGCCGGTGACGAGCACGGTTCGACCATTCGGCCCGGCCATCATGCACCGCCCTCCTCATGTGCGATCGTCCCCCATTCTCCCCGCAATGTTCGGTGCACACGGGCCGCCCACTCCGCGTGGCACAGCTCGGTTGCGGCATAGGAGGCGCATAGGAATCGCATAGAGGCGGATGGTCGAGTGGGAGTCACCCCACGAGAATCCGACCCAAGGACCGACCATGAGACGACTCACCCTCACCGCTGCCGCCCTGCTCACCTCGGCGCTGCTCTTCACCGGCTGCGCCACGACACTCGCGGACTCGAGTGCGGACACCTCTGCAACGCCGTCCAGTTCCGCGTCGGCCTCGACGACCACCGCCGAAACGAGCGCCATCAGCGGCGACATCGACTGGAGCGGGCTGCCGACGACGGAGGTCGAGCTCACCGATGACGGGCTCACCATCACCGAGGCGGGCACCTATGTCCTCAGCGGCTCGACGACGGGTCAGATCGTCGTCGACACCGACGAGGATGTGCGCATCATCCTGGGCGGCGTGAC
Organism: Microbacterium thalassium; assembly: GCF_014208045.1. Taxonomy (NCBI): domain Bacteria; kingdom Bacillati; phylum Actinomycetota; class Actinomycetes; order Micrococcales; family Microbacteriaceae; genus Microbacterium; species Microbacterium thalassium. Next base: position 49,503 of record NZ_JACHML010000001.1, on the reverse strand, counting down.
CATCGACAGCGCCGACGGAGCTGCCATCCGGGTCGACAGCGCCGAGACGACCGTGATCGAACTCGCCGATGGCACGACCAACACCGTCTCCGACGCCTCCACCCGCAGCGATGAGGAGATCGACGGCGCCATCTACTCCGCCGACGATCTGATCATCACCGGCACCGGAACGCTCAACGTCACCGCCGAGTTCGCCGACGGGATCGTCGGCAAGGACGACGTGTCGATCGAATCGGGCACGATCACGGTGACGAGTGCAGACGACGGCATCCGCGGCAAGGACTCGCTGACCATCAGCGGCGGCACGATCACGATCGACGCGGCCGGCGACGGCATCAAGTCCAGCAACGACACCGACGCCGGCGAGGGCCAACTCGTCATCTCGGGTGGGGACATCACGATCACCACGGGTGACGACGCGGTCAAGGCCGAGCAGCAAGTGACGATCACGGGAGGCACGATCGACATCGTCTCCTCGGTGGAGGGCATCGAAGCGCCGGTGGTCGTGATCGACGGCGGCGTCATCACCGTCAACGCCTCCGACGACGGCCTCAACGCCGCCGCATCCGCCATCGTGACGAGCGGCTTGAGCATCACGGTCAACGGCGGCGAGATCACCGTCGTGATGGGCTCGGGCGACACCGACGCGTTCGACAGCAACGGCGACCTCACGATCACCGGTGGCACGATCGACGTCACGGCGCAGTCGGCGTTCGACTTCGACGGCACGGGCACCCTCACCGGAGGCACCGTCGTCGTCAACGGCGAGCAGATCACCGCCCTGACCAACCAGATGATGGGCGGAGGCGGTCGCCCCTAGCTGTACTGACCCGGATCGTTGTTGACGTAGGAGAGGCCTCCGGGGTCGAGTTGGAGCTGTCTAGTTCCCCTGCTCGTTCACACGGGCCTCTCGTGTCCCACGGTAATGCCCGGCTGGCGCCTGCCGGCAGGTTGATCCTTGTTCAGCGCATCCAGTCGGGGCGCGCGGTCGCGCACGTAGCGGCGGAGATGGGTGTCTCCCGCACGACCGCGTGGCGGTGGTGGCGCCGATACCGGGAGTACGGACCTACGGGTCTGGTCGACCGTTCCAGCATCGCTCACACCCATCCGCTCCGGACTGCTCCGTGTGCGGAGACGCGGGTGCGGATCATGCGGCACCTCACACGTCGCGGGCCGGTGTTCATCGCCGGCAGGCTCGGCATGCATGCTTCCACGGTCGGACGGGTGCTGCGCCGTCACCGAACCCCGTTGCTGCGGGAGCTGGACCCGGTGACCGGGACGATCATCCGCGCGACCCGCCGGTCCGCTGAGAGGTATGAGCACGACCATCCCGGGTCGCTGATCCACGTCGACGTGAAGAAGCTCGGCCGCATCCCTGAGGGCGGCGGATGGCGGCTCCACGGCCGCGGGGAACGCCCGAACCGCCACCGAGGTCTGGGCTACGACTACGTCCACACCGCGATCGATGACCACTCCCGCGTCGCCTACGCCGAAGTTCATGACGACGAGAAGGGCGCAACCGCGGCGGGATTCCTGGAACGTGCGATCGCGTTCTACGCGACCCTCGGCGTGAGCGTCGAACGGGTCATCAGCGACAACGCGTTCGCCTACCGGCACTCGAACGTGTTCCGAGCCGTGATCGACACCCACGGCATCACACAGAAGTTCATCAAGCCGCACTGCCCCTGGACGAACGGGAAGGTGGAGCGCCTGAACCGCACCCTCGCGACCGAATGGGCGTACTCGCAGCCCTGGACCTCGAACGCCGACCGCACCGCAGCCTTGCCCGCCTGGCTCGACTACTACAACCTAGACAGAACCCACCTCGGCATCAGAGGCATCCCCATCGACCGAGTCAACAACGGTCGAGGTCAGTACACCTAGCGACGTTCTCCCCTCGGGTTCCGAAAGGGTGGGTTCGGCGAAGACCTCCGCGCAGCATGATGCCGGAGGTCTTCGCCTTGCATCGTCTGCTGGACCTGGGCTCGGCGGCCGGGGCGGACGCCAAAGATGGGGGAATGAGGGCGAGGGGCCTCGAGCCGTGTGCTTCCGCTGGTCTTGGCAGCGTGGCGCACAGAAGCTCTCCCTCGGCTTCGTCGAGACTTCACTGGCCACCCGGTTGGCAGGCGGGGCGACGTGGTAGCGGCGACGTGACCGAGAGGTCGGAACGCATGCGTAGAGTGGCGGCATGTTCCTGCCACGTTCGCGCCAGGTCTCGGGTCACTGTTGATGGCCACTGAGAAGAGGTTCAGGGCAGAGATCCCTGACGGGACCCATCTCGACGTTTCGCGGGATACGACGGGAGCGTATCGCGGCACGCTTCGTGACGAAGAGAATCGTCTCGTCGGGCATGTCGAGCTGCACGAGATCGACGACGCGGATGAGTACTCGGCGCTGGACGAGTACGTGGATGACGACGGTGACTCGAATGACGATGAAACCGGTCTCGGGAGCATTCTCGCCGGACTTGCGCTCGTTGGGCTGACGCTTGGGGCGGTCGCGGCTGTCGGAGCTGTCCAAGACAGGAAGGCTCGGCGTCGCGAGGAGGAGGCCCAGACGTCAACAGTGCAGCCGGCGGAGGCCACCGATGCTCCCCCAGGTTGGTATGACGCCGGCGCAGGGCGCCAGCGCTGGTGGGATGGCCAGAAGTGGACCGACCACTTTCAAGCGGACCCACACCACGCTCCTGCGCCCGCCGGCTGGTACGACGATGGTTTCGGTCGTCAGCGTTGGTGGGACGGATTCGAGTGGACAGCGCACTTCCAGACGTCTCAAGCTCTTGTCGCTGCGCCGCCTGTCGCGACGTCCGACAACGCACCGGGGATTGCGCCACGTGATGTCGAGGTTGCGGTCGGTCTGCCGCAGATCACGATGAGTAGCGCCGAGTGGCAGGAGCGGGTCCGCGCGATGCTGCTTGCCAAGGCGATCAGCGAGCAGCAGTGGCGCCTCTTGTCAGCAGCCCGAATCGAGGACGCCGGGAACGAGTTGCTTGCGTGGCAGCAGCAATTGGCTTCCCTGACGCCCCAACAGTTCTCGGATCAGCTCAACATCGCTCTCGATTCCGATCCCGCGCTCGCGGGTGCGTCCTTGCAGCTCGCGCAAGCGGGCTGGTACGACGACGGGTCGGGTCGCGGGGGCCGATGGTGGGACGGCTCGCAGTGGACGGAGCACTACATGGTGCCGGCTCGCGCAACGGCGGGAGTGACTGCGCCGGCGGGTCTGTACGAAGACGGCTCAGGTCGCCAGCGCTGGTGGGACGGGCAGACCTGGGGCTAGCGACGCGGCGGACTCTCGCCGTTGCCCGCGGCTCGGTCGAAATCGCGCTGCCAATCGTCCATAGCCTTCCGAGGTCCGATGAGCCCGTCGATCGCGACCGTGAACACGATGCCCTTGTGAGCGTTCACCTGGCGCACGTTGTCGAGCACCTGCGCATCGACAGCGTCGATCGCCGCCTGCATGTTGCGGATGCGCTGATCCGGTTCGTCCCATAGCCGGGGGTTGGCGAGGACATCCAGCAGGTAGCCGCGGTCGAGCGCACCGACGATCTTGCCGAGCTTGTCCTCGTACTCGAGCTCAGCGCGGGCTCGTTGCGCCCGATCGGCCTTGGCTGCGAGCCGACTGAACAGCTCCCCGGTGTCTGCGCTGAGCGCATCCATCTGCCGGACAATCGTGGCGGCAGCGTCGGTGCCGGAGGCGGCGTGCGCTACGTACATGGTGCGGACCTCCGTGAGCCTCTCGAGCAAGACACGGACGCGTGGAGGGACGGGATCCGAACCGCGCTTCGCTTTCGCCGGCCGTGCGCGAACGCGCCGGCGCAAGTACCAGATCGCTCCTGCCGCGATGATGCCCGCGACGATGATGGCTATCAGCGCCCAGCCGAATGTGGTCGGGCCAGAACTGTCGAAGGACGCGTAGGCCGCTGTGGCGACGAGTCCGAGCGCAAGTGCGCCGCCGTAGACCGCGCCCAGCACGATCCACACCGTCTTCTTGTAGCGGTCGTAGCCGCTCAGTCGCAGACCCGTAGCGTCGTGCTGCCCACCGAACAGCGTGATGAGCAGGTCGATGAGCCACCAGTAGCCGAATCCTCCCAAGGTGAACAGCTTCACGAGGGCCGACTGCGTCTTGCCGAGGTAGAACCGATCGGCGCCGAAGAACCCCAGAAAGTAGGAAAGCAGGAGCGTCACGATGTAGCTCTTGCTGCCCTCAGGGATCGGCTGAGCAGTGACTCCTTGCGATGTTGATGCGTTGCTCGGGGGAGCTTGAGGAGGAGGTGACTGCACGCGTTGCCATGCCTGCGGCGGAGGAGGCTGTCGAACCTGCGGAGGAGGCTGTTGCCCGTGCGGTCGAGGAGGCTCGCGGAACTGAGGCGGCGGTGGCTGTGGGACGCGTGGAGGCGGGAAGTCCGAGGACAAGACGACCTCCCCTTCTTCGAGAATGTGGCGCGTTCGGGCAATTCTGCCAGCGGTCGCCCACATCGTCAGGATCGCTATGCGCGACGCGGGAATCCCCGGTGGACCCAGCCTATGGTCGCCTCGGCTAGATGACGGGCTCCGATGGCTCGGCCGCGGCCTTGCGCCGTTCCCAGCCCTCGTTCTCGAGCCGGATCCGCTCGATCGCCACGGCGTTGCCGGACGCATCGAGTTCGGGCAGAGCTTGGCACTCGGACACCCAGCAGCGGAAGACCTGATAGGTCAGCACCTTCTGGCCCGCCTCGTCATGCACATCGACAAGGAGGTCCTTGCGGACGGCGGCCCGGGACGCATGCGCCGCCCACTTCTCGAACTCGGGATCGTGTGTGATCCCGCGCTCGAGCGTGATCGCCTCGTACGAGCTCCGGCCGGGTGACGTGCCGGTCATCGCCTTCTCTGCGTCCTCGCGATGCTCGACGACCTCGGTCGTGCGTCGCAGTGCGGACACGTTGCTGAAGCCGGCGACCTCGCGACCCTCCCACCGGATGCGGAACGTGAAGTTCCTGTAGCGAGTGCGGCGCGCAGGGTCTGCGGTGAACTCGGGCATGTGATCACTCCTCCGCGTGGGTGGGCCTACGACAGGATGTCCTTCGTGGTGAAGCGCGCGATCGCCGCGGCGCCGAACACGAGGACGTAGCCCGCCTGCAGCAGGGCGTTGCCCGCGAACGAGTCCCACACGATCGGAGACCGCAGCAGATCGCCGAAACCCAGCCACTGATCCGTGAAGAGCCACGGATGCACGGCCTCGAGCTGGGGGATCGCTCCGATGATCTGCGCGGTGACCGAGAGAATGGCCGTCGCCGCCATCGCGCCGATCGGCACGGTCGTGAGCGTCGAGAGGAACAGCCCGATCGCCGACAGCCCGACCATCGACACCGACACGTACGCGGCGACGGCGAGCAGCCGCAGCAGACCGTCCCCGACGGGCACCTGCGCACCTGAGAGGAGGGTGACCGGGCCGAACCCGAAGAGGACCCACCCGATGACGGTGCCCGCCACGACCACGATGAGCGTCGCCGCGACGCAGAACGCGATCGCGGCGGAGAACTTCACCGCGAGCAGGCGGGCTCTGCCTGCGGGGGCGATCAGCAGATAGCGGAGCGTCCCGTGGCTCGCCTCGCCGGCGATCGCGTCGCCCGCGGCGACGCTCACGGTCAGCGGGAGGAACAGCGGGATCGCGACGGTCAGCGCCGCCAGAGCGAGGAAGAAGCCGTTGTTCGTCACCTGATCGAGGAACGCGGGCCCGCGGCCCGGGCTCGACCCGCCGACGATCCGGATCGCGACACCCATCAGGATCGGGATCAGCGCGAGAGCCGCAAGCATCGCCCACGTGCGCGGCCGCCGGAACTGCGTGGCCAGCTCGTTGCCCAGCAGCTGGAGCGTCCCCCATCCGGTGCCCTGGGCCGCCGTCGCGACGTCAGGCGACGACATCGAAGCCCTCCCCGGTCAGCTCCACGAAGCGCTGCTCGAGGCTCTCGCCGACGACCTCGAAGCCCCGCACCCGCGCGCCTGCCGTGACCAGAGCCGCCACCAGCTCCTCCGGCGGGAGAGCGGCGGGCAGCACCCCGGTGATCAGCTCGCGATCGGCGGATGCAGCCTGCGCGGTGACGCCAACTCCCATCCCGGCGAGCACGTCCCGTGCGGTCTCGAGGTCGGGGGTGCGGATGCGGACGCGAGCGGGTTCGCCGGCGCGACGGAACTCGTCGAGCGTCCCCTGGGCGACGAGCCTGCCGCCGTTCATCACACCGACATGGGTGCACAGCTGCTCGATCTCGGCGAGCAGGTGGCTCGAGACGAACACCGTCGTGCCATCGGCGGCGAACGAGCGGATGAGCGAGCGGACCTCGCGGGTGCCCTGCGGGTCGAGGCCGTTCGTGGGCTCGTCGAGCACGAGCAGGTCGCGCGGCATCAGCAGCGCGTTCGCGAGGCCGAGACGCTGCTTCATGCCCAGCGAGTAGGCGTGCGCCTTCTTCCTTGCGGCGTGTTCGAGACCCACGCGCTCCAGTGCGGCGGCGACCCGCGCCTTCCGTGTGCGCGCGTCGGAGTGCCGGGCTGCCGCGTCGAAGCGGTGCAGATTCTGCGCTCCGGTCAGGAACGGCGAGAACGCCGGTCCCTCGACGAGCGCACCCACACGGGGAAGCACCGTGTCGAGCGAACGCGGCATCGGCGACCCGAGCACGCTCGCTTCGCCGCCGGTCGCGCGCAGCAGCCCGAGCAGCATCCGGATCGTCGTCGTCTTGCCCGAGCCGTTCGGGCCCAGAAAGCCGTAGACGGCGCCGCGGGGCACGGTGAGGTCGACGGCGTCGACGGCGGTCTGCGCCCCGAATCTCTTCGTGAGACCGCTCGTCTGGATCGCGGGCGCCGCGTCGGCGGGCGGGTGCGCGGCAGGGGAGTCCGTCACGGATGGTCCGTCAGCGGCCGGACTGGGCGGCTTCGACGAGGACCGACGTCGGCACGGCCCCGGCCAGGATCCGACCGTCGTCGGTCACGAGCACGCTGACCAGGGATGTCTGCAACGCCCATCCGCCCTCGACCTCCGCCGTCAGGCTCTCGAACATCGCCATCTGCTCCGGGGCGAGGGACGACAGCGCGTCTCCCTCGCCCGTGGACGCGGGCATTTCGACGACCGTCGACCAACCCTCGCCGATGACCACGGGGGCGGCATCCGGAGACATCTCGTCCTGATCGTGCGCTGCGCCATCCGGCGCCGCGATCTCCTTCTCGGCGATGGTCATGTCTGCGCCGGGTTCGAAGGCGAACACGGCGGGATCCGGGGCCGAGAAGTCCACGTCGGTGAACGCGAACTCGAAGGCCGGGGCCTCTGCACCACGGGCGGTGATGGACATCGCCAGCCCAGCTCCGTTCTCTCCGTCGATCGCGAAGCGCACCTCGCCCACGAGAGTGTCGGTCGTGCGGGGCTCGAGGATGAGCTCGTACACGTCGCGCCCGGCGACACGGCCGTCCGTGCCGACCGTCACCTCGGTGGTCTCGTCGAGCCGGGCCAGCGCCGTGTCGAGCATGTCGTCGGGGGTCTGCACGAGAGCGTCTTCGTCGACCGTGCCCTTCGGGGCGTCTGCGGGGAACGTGAACGTGGTCGCGGTCTGCGACTCGCTGTCGACGAACCAGACCTCCTTCGCGGCGCCGTCGACGTAGACGTTGCGCTCGGCGAGCTGGTCGAGCACCTGCAGGCGCGCCAGATCGCCGTCGACGTAGATCTTCGCGGTGTGGGAGCCGGTGACGAGGGCGATCAGGTCATCGACATCGGCCGCGCCCGATTCGTCGCCCGCTTCTCCCATGGGTGCGGTGAGCGCGCCGAGGTCTGGCAGGCCCAGATCGGACGTCTGCTCGATCGTGCCGCTGAACGCATCGACATCGCTCGCCTGTGCGAACGCGATCAGCTCCTCGACGGTCTTGTCGGGCAGATCGACCGCGCCGCTCGCAGCCATCGGCGCCACGACGACAGCCGCGACCGCGAGTGATGCTGCGGCCACCGAGGCCCCCACCACGAGGCGAGGGTCGAGCACACGACGCTGATGGCTCATGGCTCCAGGCTACGCCGGGAACGGCGCGATGGGCTCGGATCTGCGCCAACACCCAGGATCAGCAGCGGCGCGGACGCCCGGCCCTGACCTGCCGGCGAGCGGATCAGGAGCCCCGGAGCCGCGGCTCGGGCAGCCGGCGCACCAGCGCATCCACTTCCTCCCTGTCGGGCAGGCCGAGCCCGATGCGGCTGACCGACAGGGCGGCGGCGGCGTTGGCGAACCGCACCGAATCCACCCAGTCGCGACCGTCGAGGCGGCTGACCGCGAGGGCGGCGAGAAAGACGTCGCCTGCGCCCGTCTCGTCGACGGCCTTCACGCGCGCCGTCGGGATCTCCCGCAGTCCGTCGTCGTCCAGGAGCACCGCGCCGTGCTCGGACCTCTTGAGGATGACGCGCCGCGCGCCGGCGGCCCGCAGTTCACGCGCAGCGGCCTCGGTCCACAGCACGGACGAATCCCGCCGGCCGGTCAGGCGAGCCGCCTCTTCGAGATCCGGGGTGATCGCGTCGGCCGAGAGCAGCTGGTCCCGCCGGACGCGCTCGGGCGGAGCTGGGTCGAGGAACAGCGGAACCCCGCGCGCGGTCAGCTCCGCGGCTAGCGCGCTCAGGGTGTCGGGAGGCAGTTCCGCCTGAGCCGCCACGATGTCGTCCGGCGTCAGCTTCGCGACGTGCGGAGCGACATCCGCCCACGTCAGGCGATCGTTCGCACCCGGGGAGAAGACCAGCGAGCGGTGCTTTCCCTCCTGCAGATCGATCGCCACGAATCCCGTGTTGTGGTGCGGAGTCCGGATCACCCCCGAGACGTCGACGCCGTCCCCGGCCGCGGCTTCGATGCAGTGCTCGCCGAAGTCGTCCGTGCCGACCCGCGCGACGAGTGTCGCTTCGACGCCCATCCGTGCGGCGGCGCGCGAGACGTTGCCGGCCTTGCCGCCGGGTTCGGCGAGGTGGCTCTCGGCCACCAGCGTCGCCTGCGTGGCAGACTCCCGCACGCCGAACAGGTGGATGTCCATGTTCAGCCCGCCGACGACCAGCAACCGTCCCACCGTCAGCCTCCTCGCGTCCGGCGGCGGCCGATCGTGCTCGGCCGCCTGTCCTCCGGTCTAGCACCCGTGAGACGGAACCGGATAGGGACCAAGGGCCGCTCCGCCATCGGATGCCCGCCGGCGAGCGGTGCTCACGAACGGTCGGTCAGCACCTGGATCGTGCGCAGACTCGGGTCGGCCGCGTAGGCGATCCGCCCGCCGTCGGCGAGGGTGTCGCCGAGGACCCGCAGCGCCGCCGCGGTGACCCGCTCGCCCGGAGCGATGACCGGCACCCCCGGCGGATACGGGGCGATGAGTTCGGCGCTGACACGGCCGACCGCGTCGGCGGCGGCGACGGTCTCGGCCTCGGCGAAGAACGCCGTGCGCGGGGAGGCCGCCGTCTGCGGCTCGACGGACCACGCCGCGGACCCGTGCTGAGCGCGCGGAGCGCCGCGCCGCCGCTCGATCGACCGCGCCAGCGCGTCGAGCAGGCGGTCCACGGTGCCGGCGTCGTCGGCCAACGTGACGATCGGCACCAGAAGATCGCGGTCCGCCATCTCGAGCGCGATGCCGTCCGCCAGCAGGTCGGCTTCGACCTCGTGGCCGTGCGCACCCGTTCCTGCCAACAGGACCACGAGTTTGGTCGGGTCGACCTCGAACGCGTCATTCGTCTCGAGGATGCGGATGCCGGGCACGGCCGACAGTGTCTGCCGGGCATGCGCCACCAGGTCCACGAGCCCGCCGACGAGCTCCTCGCCGTCGCGCTCCAGCAGCGCGCGCGACGCGTCGATGCTCGCCAGGATCGCACCGGCGGGGCTCGTGGTGTTCCCCGCCTCGAACGCCCGCTCCAGACGATCCGGGTCGACCAGGCCGCCGTCGCGACTGGTCCGCGCGGCGATGATCGCGCCCTGACTCCACGCGGGGAGCGTCTTGTGCGCGCTCGTCACGAGAATGTCCGCGCCGAGATCGAGTGCATGAGAAGGGACGCGGGTCGAGAAGCCGAACACGGCCGCCCACGCGGCGTCGACGACGAGAGGAACGCCGGCGGAATGCGCGACCTCGGCGATCGCGGCGGTGTCGGATCGCGTTCCGATGTAGGAGGGATCGCCGATCAGCACCCCGCAGGCATCCGGGTGGTTCGCGAGCGCGGCGGCCACCGCCTCGGGAGGCACGCCGCCGGGGAGCCCCGTCGCCGGATCGATCTCGGGCCTCACCCACACCGGGTCGAGCCCCGCGTGGACGAGGCCGAGAAGCACCGACCGATGCAGCGTCCGCGACACGACGACGGGCTGGCCGGGCGCGCCGAGGGCGAGCACCGCCGCCTGATTGGCGTGCGTGGCGCCGCCGACCGACAGCCGGCACCAGTCCACGCCCCACGCCCGCGCGGCGCGGCGTTCGGCATCTCGCAGTCGCCCGCCTGCCTGCTTCATCGAGTCGAGACCCGCGAACAGCGGCACGTCGCCGCGCACCACGTCGCCGACCAGGTCGGCCCGGTGCTTGTGCCCGGGAATCGTGAACGGCGTCAGCTCACCGGTGTCGACACCGGCGACGAAATCGATCCAGCCCGCCAGGAGCGGAGCCTCCGACGCGAGGCCCCGGGGGTCGTGCACATCCACAGGCCAACGCTAGTCCGCGACGTCGACGATCCGCGTGCCGCCCACAGCGGGCGCGAGCGTTCCCCCGGAAGCCGACGCGATCTCGTCGCGCAGCCGCGGCACGGCGTCGGCCGGTGCCCAGACCTCGAGCGTCGCGTGCGCCCCGTAGGTCGTCTCGCCGAGCGTCGCGCCGGAGCGCTGCACCCAGTCGCGCAGCAGGTTCTCGAAGCGGCCGGCGTCGGCGTGGGGGACGTCGAGGCGCACCTGCGTGAGCTCGCGGCGGCGCACCAGCCGCGCCTCGTCGAGGGCGTCCGACACCGCGGTGGAGTAGGCGCGCACCAGCCCGCCGGCGCCGAGCTTCACCCCGCCGAAGTAGCGGGTGACGACGGCGACGACGTCCGTGAGGTCGCGGCGGCGGAGCACCTCGAGCATCGGGATCCCCGCGGTGCCCGACGGCTCGCCGTCATCCGACGAGCGCGCCTGGTCGCCGCGGAGCCCCGTGACCATCGCCGTGCAGTTGTGGCGCGCATCCCAGTAGCGCTTCCGGACAGCCGCGATGGCGGCATCCGCCTCCTCGACCGACGCGACCGGCTCGACGCGGGCGATGAATCGCGACTTGCGCACGACCAGCTCGCGCTCGACGCCTGCCGCGATGGTGGCGGGGTACGTGCTGGTCACCACTCGACGATAGCCGCGGCCATCGGAGCGAGATGAGATCACCGGCGCCGGGCGCCGGTCAGGCGGATGCCTCGGCGCCCGCATCCGGCATGAGCACCGTGGAGAAGAGCACGCGCCGACGGTCCGGGGTCGGCTCGTTGCCGAGGAACGGCTGCAGAGCGCCGCTCAGTGCCGCCACCATCGCGCGCAGCTCATCCTCGCTGAGCCACAGCGCGACCTGGCGATAGCCCACGGGGTCTTCGGACGGCCGCGCGTCCGGCAGATCGAGGTAGCGCGAGAAGGCGCTGATCAGCGCGCCCGCGAACACGGCGAACCCTTCGCGATGCTCGTCCGCCGACATCGCCGCCGCGTCGCCCGAGTCGAGGCCGGCCGCCCCGTCCGCGACCCGGAAGGTGCGCTCGACGCCGCCGCGGATCCGGCGTTCCGACACCACCCGGAGCACCCCGGCATCGGCGAGTGCCGAGATGTGCCGGTAGAGCGTCGCCTGGGGCACGTCCGGCATGCGGTCTGCGAGCTCTCGCGCGGTGACATCGTTCGACGAGCACTCCAGCACGATCCTGAGACGTACGGGATGGAGCACGAGGTCGCTTCGGCTGGAGGTCACGAACCCCAGGGTAGCGCAATGCTCCCACTTTCGATAATGTTCTCAATACCGATACCAATCACGCACGCCAGAGGAGACCGCAGTGCCCGAGTCCGACATCACCATCGAGGCCACCGGGGCGACGCTCGCCGGCACGTTCACGACACCGTCCGGCGCGGGTCCTTTCCCCGCCGCGCTGATCGTCGCGGGCTCGGGCCCGCTGGATCGCGACGGCAACGCCAAGCGCGTGCCGCTGAACGCCAGCCGCGACCTCGCGCGCCTGCTCGACGGCCAGGGCTGGGCCACGCTGCGGTTCGACAAGCGCGGCGTCGGCGCATCGACCGGCGCGTACCTGCCGACGGGGTTCCAGGACGAACTCGCGGATGTCGAGGCCGCGCTCGACTGGCTCGCCTCGCGACCCGAGACCGGCCCGATCATCGTGGTCGGCCACAGCGCCGGCGCGTCGATGGCGGCGGAGCTCGCGCGCGGCGACACGCGGATCGCGGGCGCGATCATGCTCGCGGTGACCGCCAAGACCGGCGAGGACACCCTGGTGTGGCAGGCGCAGGAAGTGGCCAAGACGCTGCCGGGATTCGCCCGCTTCGTCCTCCGCGTGATGCGCACCGATGTCGCGACGCAGCAGAGGAAGGCGCTCGACAAGCTCAAGGCCACGACGGGCGACGTCGTGCGGATGCAGGGCGTTCGCGTCAACGCGAAGTGGATGCGGGAGTTCATGGCCTACGACCCGATGCCGGCGCTGCGGGACATCTCGGTTCCCGTCCTCGCGCTGACGGGGACGAAGGACGTGCAGGTGGACCCCGCCGATCTCGCCGTCGTCGCGGATGCGGTCGCCACGGCCGAGACGCACGTGCTGACCGACGTCGACCACATCCTCCGTATCGAACCCGCGCCGGTGTCGAACGTGCAGCACTACAAGAAGCAGGCCCGCAACCCGATGGCCCCGCAGGTCGAGTCCCGCATCGTCGACTGGCTGGCGACGGTGACCAGCCCGGCACGCACGACGGTGCCGGCCGGCGGGGGAGAAGGAGACACCGCGTCATGACCGCATCCGCACCGCGTCCCGTGCCCGTGCGTCACGTGGTGTGGTTCTTCGTGCTCGCGTTCGTGATCTCGTGGCTCGCGTGGCTCCCCACCGTCCTCGACTCCACCGGCATGCTGGACCTGCCCGATCCGGTGGGCATCCTGGGGATCGTCGGCCCGTTCGGCCCGTTCATCGCGGCTCTCGTGATGGTCCGCCGAAGCCGCGGCCGTGGCGCGATCATGGCGCTCCTCAAGCGCGGCTGGAGCTTGGACTTCGACAAGCGCTGGCTCGTGCCCACAATCCTGCTCGCTCCCGCGATGGCCGCCGTGACGGTGGGCGTCATGGCGCTGACGGGGCAGCAGGTCGCGTGGGAGTACGGACTCTCTGCGGTCGCGATCGTGCCCATGGCCCTGTTCATCCTCGTCATGAACGCCGCTCCCGAGGAGTACGGCTGGCGAGGCTACGCCCTCGAGCCGATGATGAGCCGGCTCGGAGCGCTCGGGGCGAGCCTCGTGCTCGGAGCCGTCTGGGGCCTGTGGCACCTGCCGCTGCACTTCATCGCCGGGACCGTTCAGGAGAACATCCCGATCTACCAGTTCATCCTCCAGCAGATGGTGCTGGCGGTGTTCTACACGTGGCTGTTCGCCAACACGCGGGGCGCCGTGTCGATCGCGATCCTCTTCCACACGATCGCGAACGTCGTCGGCGCGGCCGTGCCGACCTGGACCACCGAACAGGGCCGATGGACCGGATTCCTCGTGCAGCTGGCATTCGCCGTCGTCATCGTCCTCGTGTGGGGTCCGCGGCGACTGAGCAGGCGACGCGAGACCGGCGGCGAAGCGGCATCCGCAGAGCCGTCGGCACCGTCGCCCGCCGCCTGACGGTGCTCCGCGCTACCCCAGCGCGATGAAGAACGACAGAACCGCCAGCACGATCGACACCGGCACCATCGTGTAGCGCTCGGGCTTGCTGCGCGAGACGGCGTTCATGACGATGCCGAGGGCGAAGTACGCGAAGAACACCCACATCGCGATCTGCGAGAACGCGTCGCCGAAGACATCGACGACGCCCACGCAGTCCCACGCGACCACCGCGACGAACGCGTAGATCACGACCGATACGGCGCTCCCGATGCGCAGCCGCGCGGGGAGCACCCGGTGCTGACCGCCCCACGCGAAGCGGCCGAGGGGAGCGCCGAAGATCAGGGCGATCTGGAACACCGCGAGCAGGGCGAGAACGGCGGTGAGGACGGCTGCGAGGGTGACGTGCATCAGATCTCCTTCGGGTGCACGCGGACAAGCACATTGCCGCGCTTGCGGCCGGTCTCGACATGCCTGTGCGCGTCCGCGACGTCGTCCAGATCGTAGTCGCGGTCGATGACGGCGCTGAGCGCGCCCGAGGCGAGCAGATCGCGGACGTCCATGAGCTCGGCCAGCGTCTCGTCGCGGCGCGATCGGGTCGTCACGAACCTCCCGCCGTCGGCGAGGATCGCGCGCACGGACCTGCTTCGCAGCGTGCCGACGGTGTCGAAGACGGCGTCGAATCGGCGGCCCGTCGTCGTCGCATCCGTCGTCGTGTGGTCGATCACGTCGTCCGCCCCGAGATCGAGCGCGAGGCCGGCGTTCCGGCCGGAGCACACCGCGGTCACCCGCGCCCCGCGGGCCCGAGCGATCTGGACGGCGAAGGTCCCGACGCTCCCCGAGGCCCCGTTCACCAGGACGCTGCGGCCCGGGCCGACGCCGCCCCTCTCGAGGAAGTGGAGCGCGGTCATCGCGCCGACGGGAACCGGTGCCGCCTCGTCGAACGAGACGCGGTCGGGGATCTCGGCGATCATCCCCTCGGCCGCCGCCACCACGTACTCGGCATGCGCGCCGTGCTCGGTGCCGGAGGTGGTCCCGAAGACACGGGAACCCGGAGCGAAGCCGAGCGCGTCGTCGCCGACCGCCACGACGACGCCGGCGAACTCGTGACCCAGGATGCGCTTCGGCTTCTCTCCGAAGGCGCGGACGACGAACCCCGGCATGCGCCGGAGAACCACGTCGCCGCGGGTCACCGAGGTCGCGTGGACCCGGACCAGCACCTCGTCGGGCCCGGGCACCGGTACGGGCACCCGAACGAGTTCCAGTCCTTCGACCGACCCGGGTCGTCGCGTCCGCACGGCCGTCATCGTCGTTCCCTCGTTCGCGCCCGGCAGCATCCGGATGCTCCGCCCGGTGTCGCTCACAGGTGTGCTCCCTTCGCAGCCTCCGCGCGGCGGATCCACGCGGTCGTGTCGACGCCCTTGATCAGCAGCCACAGGGCGAAGACCAGTTCGCCGGGGATCGCGAGGACGATCACGACGATCTCGAGCGGGCCGGCGAGCTCCGGCGCGATCAGAACCCCGAAGCTCTGCACGAAGTACCCCAGGCCGGCGAGGGCGAGCAGGATGCCGGGCCACTTCGGCATGAACCCGGAGCGGGACACGAGCCAGCCGGTGAGGACGAGCGAGAGGGCGAAGAACAACCCCCACACGAGGATGATCGAGTCGTTCGCCTCTTGGAAGAACAGCGCGAGCGCGTCGGTCTGGTCGGCGGAGAACGCCGCGAGGTAGCTCGCGCCGCCGAGGGCGACGAGCGTCGCGATGCTCGTGAAGACGTTGCCGGCCGCCATCACCACGCCCTCCGCGACGCGTGCGAGCGCCGCCGCGAACGACCCGGCCCGGCTCACCGGACGGAAGAGCACGTAGAGCACCGCGGCGAGCGCGATCTCGATGAGGAAGATGGATGCCTCGCCCACCATTCCGAGGCGGAACAGCCCTTCGGCGGCCCGGATGCCGTCGGCGGTCGCCGCGGCGTCGCCGGGGACGACGAGGGCCTCCCTGCCGAGCATCGTCGACAGCGGGTAGATGATGAAGATCGCGAGGTACAGCATTCCTGCGATCCGGGTGAGCCGGCGAAGCCGGGTCTCGGTGCCGAGCTGAGCGGCGGTCGTCGTGGTCGACATGATTCCTCCTGCGTACGGTCCGGTGCTTGCCAGACCCAAGCTACGAAGGGGCGGATGCCGCGGTATTGGAGGATTCGGCCCCGTTCTTGACCTGCGCGGCCACGGTGGCGCACGCGCCTCCCGCCGGAGGGTGATCCGCTACGCTTCGGTCCGAACGGGGGAGTCGCGGTGAGTGTTGTGCGCGGGCCGGTCATCCGGCGGGTGATCGACGCAGCGCGCGGCGCCGGGGCCCGCGATGAGCTGCTCGCGAGCGTGGGGCTGTCGGCGAGTGCCTCGCCGCTGGAGGCCGCCAAGGAGATCGTCGGCTCCGATGCCTACTACGACCTGCTCGAGCGCGTCACGGCATCCGGCGATCACACCCTCCCGCTCCGGTACGCGGCGCTGCTGCAGCCCGACGACCTGGGGGCCCTCGGGCTCGGCCTCAAGACGGCGGCGACGGTCCGCGAAGCCCTGCTCCGACTCGGCCGCTACATCCTCGTTCTCAGCGACACGCTCGAGTACGAGCTGCGTCCGGGCGACCACCCGACGCTGGTCATGTCCCGGCCGAGCCATCGACGCGGTGCGCAGCTGGCCAACGAGTGCGCCCTCGGCGCGGTCGTATCGGTCCTGCGCCGGATCACGGGCGTCGAGATCCGGCCCGAGCTGGTCACCTTCCGCCATCCCGGCCCCGCATCGACCACAGACCACGAGGCCTTCTTCGGGTGCTCGGTCGACTTCGACGCGGACGGCAACGCGATCGTGTTCACGCCCGAGACCCTGGCGACGCCGACGCAGCTCGGCGACGAGGGGCTGTCGGCGTTCCTCCTGGCCGAACTGGATGATCTCAAGCGGTCGAGCGCGGATCGGTCGCTCGAGTCCCGGGTGTACTCCGCCGTGACCGACGCGCTGCCGGACGGCGTTCCCCGACGGGCCCACATCGCGCGGAGGCTCGGGATGAGCGAGCGGACGCTGCACCGGCGTCTCGCCGACGAAGGGGTGTCCTTCGCCTCCGTCGCCCGCGCCGCGCAGCTCGACGCGGCCGAGGCGCTGCTGGTGCAGACCGAGAACTCGCTGGGCGAGATCGCGTTCCTGACGGGCTTCTCCGACCAGAGCGCGTTCTCGCGGGCGTTCCGGTCTCACTTCGGCGCGACGCCGCTGGCGTACCGCACGTCGTGCGCGTCCGCCTGAGCGGTGTCGGGCGCGGGCGTGTCGGGTCGACGGGATCTGCCGGTGAACGCGATGACGAGCCGGAGAACCGCCCATACGACCCCGGTCACGGCGCCTGCGACGAGCACCAGCCCCATGTCGGGCTGGAACAGCGCCACGGTGCCCAGCGGCGCCCCCATCATCGTCGGCACCAGACTCAGCATGACCCACGCCGCGACGACCGTGGTCAGCAGCGGGAACCACAGACTGAACTGCCCGGAGACACCCGACTTGGCGCGGATCGCGGTGCGGTGGGTCCAGGCCCAGACCATGCTGATCACGTAGAAGACGGGCAGCAGCGCGAGGCCGATGAACAGGGCCTTCTGAGACCAGCGGGATCCCTCGCCGTCATAGTCGAGCCCGAGCGCGATGGCCGTGATGCCGCTGCGGAGTTCGGTCGTCTCGCCGAACCCGATTCCGCTGCCGCCGTTGACCAGCACCACCGCGCCGGTGCCGTCGGACGGGCGCATCGTCGCGAGCGTCTCGAACCCGGGAGTCGCCCCGGCATGCCACACCGTCCCCTGGGCGGAGTCGATGAACCAGCCGAAGCCGTAGAACGGCGACGCGTCGCTAGCGGGACGCATCATGAGCGCCTTGCCGTCCGCGCTCAGCACATCGTCTTCACCGTTCATCATCATCTGCATGTACAGCGCGAGATCGGCGGCGCTCGCGATCACCCCGCCCTGCGGCGCGGTCCCGCGGTGGGTCGCGGTGTCGGTCACGGGCCGCTTCGTCCAGAACCACGGCACGTGCCCGGTCGCCATCGAGTCATGAACCTCGCCGTCGGCGACGAAGCTGTCCGCCATGCCGACCGGCTCGAGGATGCTCGACTCGATGTAGACCTCGAACGGCTGCGCACTCACGACCTCGATGAGGCGACCGAGGATCTGGTAGTTCGTGTTCGAGTACTCCCACCGTTCGTCCGGCTGGTAGGCGGGTGCGACGTCTTCGAGCGCGTCGACCGCTCGCGCCAGTTCGTCCGGCCCGCCCGCGTCATCGGTGTGCGATGCGTTCCCCTGGCCGGTCGAGAAGCCGCTCGTGTGGCTCAGGAGCTGGCGGATCGTCACCTCCCCGGCGGGCGCGCCCGAGAACCCGTCGAGGTGCCGGGAGATCCCGTCATCCAGCGCGATCTCGCCGGCCTCGACCAGCTGCATCACCGCCAGCGCCGTGAAGCTCTTCGAGATCGATCCGGTCGCGAAAGGGGTGTCCTCCGTGACCTCGGCGTCGTCTCCGCTCCGGGCGACCCCGCGCGCGCCCGCCGCCGTCGTCTGGCCGTCGGCGACGACGGCGTAGGCGACGCCCGGTGCGCCCGAAGCGGGCATCGCGCCGTCGATGAACTCCTCGATCGCCGCGTCCGGCGCGCTCGCCGGCACGCTCGCACCCAGACTGATGGTGAGGATCGTCAGAAAGCGCAGCACCGGATCACTGTCCCTCGGCTCGTGCGGATGTCGGCATCCACAGGTTATCTCGTCGAGCGAGAGCGTATCGTACTAAGTACGAAGACGGTAGCTCGCCGTTTGCCGGGGGCTCAGGATGTCAGGCGCGGCCGCCGGCCGCCGGGCGTGCCTGGCGCTCCACCGCGTCGCCGTGGATGACGAAGAAGCGGCCCGAGGAGCCCTCGATCGCGTAGGCGACGGTGGCGTACAGCCAGTCGAGTGCCGCCATGTGCTGGGTCGTCGAGCGGCGGTAGAGCGACACCTCGACCGGCGGCATGTCGAACGGCAGAGGCTGCACGACGAGGGGCCACGTCGTCGCCCATCCCTCGGCGATCGTGTCGGGGACGGTGGCGATGAGGTCGCGGCTCGCCGCGAGGACCGCGGGCAGTGTCGTGACGTGGCGGAGCGCGATCACCGGATCGACGGCGAGTCCGGCACGGCGCTGAGCGATCGCGAGCAGGGGAGCCCCCGAGTCCTCGCTGGCGGTCACGTGCTGCGCGGACGCGTACGCCCGCAGATCGACCGGCTCCGCCGCGAGCGGATTCGCCTCCGACATCACCACGGCGTACCCCTGCGATTTCAGGACGCGACGTTCGAAGCCGCCCGCGATGGTCGCCGTGGTCACCGCGAGATCGACGGTGCCCCTCGACAGCCATTCGGGCAGGGCATCGACGTCGAGCGGCACGACCTCGACCCGCATGTGCGGCGCACGCGAGCGGAGAGCCGTCAGAATGGCCGGCAGCCAGCCGATCTCGCCGAGTTCCGACAGGGCGATCCGCACGATTCGCCGCGACTGGGACGGATCGAACGTGTGAACCTCGTCGATCGTGCGGTCGATGCCCGCGATCGCATCCCGGAAGCCGGGGTACACGCTGTCGGCGAGCGGCGTCGGACGCATGGAGCGCCCGTCACGTTCGAAGAGCGGGTCGTCGAGTTCGCGCCTCAGCCGCCCGAGGGCCTGACTGACGGCGGGCTGCGTGACGAACAGGCGCGCAGCCGCGGTCGTGAGGCTCTGCGTCTCGTAGACCGCGACGAAGACGCGCACGAGGTTCAGATCCACGACGTGCGCGCCCTCCCGTGCGGACTAAGCACTTCTTCGCTGATCATAAGCACAGCTTATTCCCGATCACCCCGAAAACAACGCTGGGTAACTAACATGGGCGACGGATGCCCGGCATCCGCTCGGACGAACGAAGGAGTTCTCATGCCCGAATCCGCCGCAGAGGCCATCGCCCGCACCGGCAGCCCGGTCGAGCTGCTGCGCAACGCGCAGGCCCGGCCCACCATCTTCCCGGTCACGCCCGAGTTCACGAACTGGCGGTCGGAGCAGCTGTCGTGGCGCACGAGCGTCGCGCTGCTGGATCAGTCGCACCACATGACCGACCTGTTCATCTCGGGGCCCGACGCGCTGCGGCTGCTGAGCGACACGGGCGTCAACAGCTTCGCGAACTTCGGCGTCGACAAGGCCAAGCAGTTCGTCGCCGTGAACCACGAGGGGTACCTCATCGGCGACGCCATCCTGTTCCATCTCGAAGAGGAGGTCTTCGACCTGGTCGGCTGGTTCATGGTGCTCGACTGGGTGCAGTACATCGGCGAGACCGGCGACTACGACGTGACCTTCGAGCGCGACGCGAACTCGCTCATGCGCGAGCCGGGCGTCCCGCCGAAGCTGTACCGCTACGAGCTGCAGGGCCCGAACGCACTGGCTCTCATGGAGAAGCTCACGGGTGCCCCCGTCCCCGCGACGAAGTTCTTCCACATGGCCACCTTCACGATCGACGGCCTCGAGGTGCGGTCGCTGCGTCACGGCATGGCCGGCCAGCCCGGGTTCGAGCTGTTCGGTCCGTGGGACGAGGGGGAGCAGGTCCGGAACGCGATCATCGCCGCCGGCGAGGAGTTCGACCTGGTGCTGGTCGGAGCCAAGGCCTACTCGTCCGCGAACCTCGAATCCGCGTGGGTGCCGTCGCCCCTTCCGGCGATCTTCACCGGTGCGGGGAGCGCCGACTACCTGCAGTGGCTGCCGGCGACGCGCGTCGGGTCGCTGGCCGGAAGCTTCACCTCGGACGACATCGAGGACTACTACCTCACGCCCTACGACCTCGGGTACGGACGCAGCGTCGCCTTCGACCACGACTTCATCGGGCGCGCCGCGCTCGAGCAGCACGCCGCCGGCGAGCTGCGCACGAAGGTCACGCTCGTGTGGGACCCCGAAGACCTCTCCGCCGCGCAGCGCACGCTGTACGAGCCGGGCACGCCCGCGAAGTACATCGACTTCCCGAAGGCCCGCTACGGCGTCTACCAGGTCGACCGCGTGCTCGCCGACGGCGTCGACGTCGGCGTCTCGCACGACGCGGGCTACATCACCGGCGAGCAGGTGTTCGCGTCGCTCGCGAGCCTCGACGCCGCTCACGCCGAGCCGGGGACCGAGGTCGTCGTCGTGTGGGGCGAGGAGCCGAACTCGACCAAGCCCGCCGTCGAGCCCCACCGCCAGATCGAGATCCGCGCGACGGTCTACCCGGCGCCGTACTCGTCCTTCGCCCGCGAGAACTACCGCAAGAACTGACGTGGGATCGACCGGGGCGGATGCCGCGGCATCCGCCCTGCCCGCGGGACCTATGGCCTTGGCCTCGGAAGGGCCGCGGACGTAGCCTCCGGGCATGAAGGCACTGGCGCCGACACACTGGCCGACGATCGCCAAAGACATCAGCGGTCTCGCCGTTCCCCCCAACCTCGCGGACTATCCGGCGACGCGGGAGGCATTCAGCTGGGCTGAGGAACGACGCACGCTGACGGGTCTCCCCGGCGGTCACGTGAACATCGCCTACGAGGCGGTCGACCGACATGCCGCGGGTGATCAGGGCCATCGCGACGCGTTCCGCTTCGTGCAGGCGGATGGCAGCATCCATCCGCTCACCTACGCGCAGCTCTCGCACGAGACCGATCGCTTCGCGAGCCTGCTGCGCACCCTCGGCGTCCAGCGCGGCGAGCGGGTCTTCTCGCTGCTCGGCCGCGTGCCCGAGCTGTACATCGCCGCCCTCGGCACCATGAAGCACGGCGCGGTGTTCTGCCCGCTCTTCTCGGCCTTCGGTCCCGAGCCGGTCCGGCAGCGGCTCGACCTCGGCTCGGGCGCCGTGCTCATCACGACGCGCGCCCTGTACAAGCGGAAGGTCGCCCGCCAGCGCGACGACCTCCCGTCGCTCCGGCACGTGCTGCTGATCGACGCAGACGGAGACCCCGAGCCCGACACCGTCGACCTCGCGGCGGCGATCGCCGACGTGCCCGACTACGGCCCCATCGCCGAGACCGGCCCCGAGGACATGGCGCTGCTGCACTTCACGAGCGGCACGACCGGCCGGCCGAAAGGGGCCATCCACGTCCACGACGCCGTGACGGCCCACTCCGCCACCGGCCGCTACGCGCTGGACCTGCATCCGGACGACATCTACTGGTGCACCGCCGACCCCGGCTGGGTCACCGGCACGTCGTACGGCATCATCGCGCCCCTCGTCCACGGCGTCACGGCGGTCGTCGACGAGGACGAGTTCGACCCGGAGCGGTGGTATCGCATCCTCGCCGACCAGAAGGTGACCGTCTGGTACACGGCGCCCACGGCGATCCGGATGCTGATGAAGGCCGGCGCCGAGCGCGCGAAGCAGTACGACCTGTCGAGCCTGCGGTTCATCGCGAGCGTCGGAGAGCCCCTCAACCCCGAGGCGGTCGTCTGGGGCGAGGAGGCCTTCGGGCTTCCCATCCACGACAACTGGTGGCAGACCGAGACCGGCGGCATCATGATCGCCAACTACGCCTCGATGGACATCCGCCCCGGTTCCATGGGGCGGCCGCTGCCGGGCATCGAGGCCGCCATCGTCGCGCGGGATGCCGACGGCGAGCCGATCGTGCACGACGGCGAGGCCCAGCTCGTCACCGACCCGGATGTCAGCGGCGAACTCGCCCTGCGGCCCGGGTGGCCCTCGATGTTCCGCGGGTACCTCAACGAAGAGGAGCGGTACCGCAAATGCTTCGTCGGCGGGTGGTACCTCACCGGCGACCTCGCCCGCCGCGACGCGGACGGCTACTTCTGGTTCGTCGGGCGCGCCGGCGACGTCATCAAGTCGTCCGGCCACCTCATCGGCCCGTTCGAGGTCGAGAGCTCGCTCATGGAGCACCCGGCCGTCGCCGAGGTCGGCGTCATCGGGGTCCCCGACGAGGTCGCCGGCGAAGTCGTCATGGCGTTCGTCGAGCTCAAGCCCGGCTTCGAGGCATCCGAATCGCTCAAGCGCGAGCTCATCGGGTTCGCGCGCAAGCGCCTCGGCGCCGCGGTCGCCCCGCGCGAGCTCGAGTTCACGACGGCGCTGCCGAAGACGCGTAGCGGCAAGATCCTGCGTCGCCTGCTCAAGGCCCGCGAGCTGGGCCTGCCCGAAGGCGACACCTCCACGCTGGAGTCGGGCCGATGACCGAGGAGGACACCGCCGCCCGCATCGCGGGCGATCCCGAGCACGTGCGGCACATGCTCAGCCAGATGGTGCGGGTGCGCCGCTTCGAAGAGGCGTGCGTCGAGCAGTACAGCGCCACGAACATCCGCGGCTTCCTGCACGTCTCGATCGGCGAAGAGGCCATCGCGGCGGGCGTCATGGAGGCGCTCGGGCCCGACGACGCCGTCGTCGCGACCTACCGCGAACACGGTCACGCGCTCATGCGCGGCGTGTCGGCGGACAAGATCATGGCCGAGATGTACGGCAAGGCCGAGGGATGCTGCCGCGGACGCGGCGGCTCGATGCATCTGTTCGACGCCGAGACACGGTTCTACGGCGGCAACGCGATCGTCGCCGGCGGCCTGCCGATCGCCGTCGGACTGGCGCTCGCCGACAAGATGATGGGACGCCGCCGAGTCACGGCCTGCTTCTTCGGCGAGGGCGCGGTCGCCGAGGGCGCCTTCCACGAGAGCATGAACCTCGCAGCGCTCTGGGACCTGCCCGTGCTGTTCTGCTGCGAGAACAACCTCTACGCGATGGGCACGGCCCTCGAGCGCTCGGAGTCGCAGACCGACATGGCGCTCAAGGCGGCCGGGTACGAAGTGGCGTCCTGGGCCGTCGACGGCATGGACGTGCTCGCGGTCGAGGAGGCCGCGCGCCGCGCCGTCGACGCGATTCGCGCGGGGGCGGGCCCGCACTTCCTCGAACTGCGCACCTACCGGTTCCGGGCACACTCGATGTTCGACCCCGAGCACTACCGCTCGCAGGCCGAGGTCGAGGAATGGATGGAACGCGGCCCCATCGTGCACCTCAGAGCGGCGCTTGAGGCGGCGGGGGAGCTCGGCGACGACGCGTGGGCCGCCATCGAGAAGGCCGCCGACGACGAGGTGCGGGCGGCCGTCGCCTACGCCGAAGCCGGAACGCTCGAACCCGTGGACGAACTCATGCGCTTCGTGCACAGCGAACGGACGGCGTCATGAAGACCACCTACCGCGAAGCCATGCGCGCCGCGATGCGCGATGCGATGCAGCGCGACGAACGCGTCTTCCTCATGGGCGAGGACGTCGGCCGCTACGGCGGCGGCTTCGCCGTGAGCCTGGGCCTGCTCGAGGAGTTCGGCCCCGCCCGCATCCGCGACACCCCGCTGTCCGAGAACGGGTTCACCGGCGCCGGCATCGGCGCGGCCCTGGGCGGCATGCGGCCGATCGTCGAGATCATGACCGTCAACTTCAGCCTGCTGGCGCTCGATCAGATCGTGAACAACGCCGCGGCGCTGCTGCACATGTCGGGCGGGCAGTTCAACGTGCCGCTCGTCATCCGCATGACCACCGGCGGCGGCCGTCAGCTCGCCGCGCAGCACTCGCACAGCCTCGAGGGCTGGATGGCGCACATCCCGGGTCTGCGGGTGGTCGCGCCGGCGACGCTCGAGGACGCGCGCGGCATGCTGTGGACGGCGCTCGAGGACCCCGACCCGGTGATGATCTTCGAGCACGGGTCGCTCTACAACGTGTCCGGCGAACTCGCCGACGATGCCGGGCCGGTCGACATCGACCGGGCGGCGGTGCGCCGCGACGGGACGGATGTCTCGATCATCACGTACGGCGGCACGCTGCCGACCGCGCTCGAGGCGGCCGAGACCCTCGCGGGCCAGGGCATCGGCGCCGAGGTGCTCGATCTTCGGACGCTGCGTCCGCTCGACGACGACGCCATCCTCGCGACGGTCGCCAAGACGCACCGCGCCGTCATCGTCGACGAGGGCTGGCGCAGCGGCAGCCTCTCGGCCGAGATCAGCTCGCGCATCACCGAGTCGGCGTTCTACGACCTCGACGCGCCGATCGGACGCGTCTGCCGGGCTGAGGCTCCGATGCCGTACTCCCGCCACCTGGAACTGGCCGCGCTGCCGTCGGCCGAGCGCGTCGTGGCCGCGGCCCGCGAGGCGGTGGGCGCCGATGGGTGATTTCCGGATGCCGTCCCTCGGCGCCGACATGACCGAGGGCAAGGTCGTCGAGTGGCTCGTGAAGCCCGGCGACCACGTGGACCGCGGCGACATCATCGCCGAGGTCGACACCGCCAAGACCGTCATGGAGGTCGAGACCTTCGAGGGCGGGACGATCGCGGAGTTCCTGGTCGACCTCGGCGAGACCGTGCCCGTCGGCACGCCGATCGCGCGCATCACCGCAGCGGCGGACGGCGAGCCCGCCGAGCCTGCAGAGGCCGTGGTGACGGAAGCGCCGGCGCCCGCATCCGAGACACACGAGCCCGTCGCGCACGCGACACCGCCCGTGCGGCACCTCGCGCACGAGCTCGGCGTCGACCTCGACCACCTGCACGGCAGCGGTCGCGGCGGTGCCATCACGCGAGCGGACGTCGAAGCCGCCGCATTCGAAGACCACGCCGTCGCCGCACCGCCCGTGCCGGCGACGGCGACCACGTCCGCGCCCGGCGCCGACCGCGTGAGGTCGTCCCCGGCAGCGCGCCGGCTCGCCGCCGATCTCGGGGTCGATCTCGCCGCGGTCCACGGCACGGGGCCGGCGAACGCGGTCACCCTCGCCGATGTGCGCGCGGCCGCCCCGGCATCCGCTCCGTCTCCTCGCGGTCCGGAGCCGGCCGTGAAGCCCGCCGCCCCGCCCGCGGCCGCCGAGCAGGACGACCGCGTCGAGAAGCTGCATCGCGCGGTCGGCGCACTCATGGCGCGCTCGAAGCGCGAGATCCCGCACTACTACCTGAGCACGACGATCGACCTCGGTGCGGCGCAGGACTGGATGCGGCGCACGAACGCCGGACGCCCCATCACCAAGCGCCTCGTGATGTCGGCGCTGCTGCTGGCCGCCACCGCGCAGGCTGCGAAGCGGGCTCCGCGCGTCAACGGCTTCTACACCGACGACGGCTTCGAGTCCCGCGACGCCGTGCACCTCGGTGTCGCGATGGCGCTGCGCGGCGGCGGACTCGTCGCGCCGGCGATCCTCGACGCCGACACGCTCTCGGTCGACGACCTCATGGCCGGGCTGCGCGACCTCGCCAAACGCGCTGAGAAGGGTCGCCTGCGTCGCGCCGAGATGGCGGACGGAACGATCACCGTGACGAACCTCGGCGACCTCGGCGTCGAATCGATCCTCGGCGTCATCTTCCCGCCGCAGGTCGCACTCGTCGGCTTCGGCCGCGTCGTCGAGCGGCCGGTCGCGCACGACGGCCTGCTCGGCGTGCACCCGACGGTCACCGCGACGCTGTCGGCGGATCATCGCGCGAGCGACGGCATGGAGGGCGGGCGCTTCCTCGCCCTCATCGACGAACTGCTCCAGAAACCGGAGGAATTGTGAACGCACAGGATGCCCGGGCGGCGGTCTTCGCCGCCCTCGACGAGGTCGCGCCCGACGTCGACACGTCCGACCTCGACACGTCGTGGCGGCTGCGCCAGGACCTCGAGATCGACTCCCTCGACTTCCTGCGGCTGCTCGAGGTGCTCTCGGAGTCGACCGGAGTGGACACCCCGGAGGAGGACTACCGGGGTCTGGCCACCGTGCAGCAGGTCATCGACTACGTCGCTGCCCGAGGCTGATGCCCCCGGTACCGAACGACAGACACGAACAAGAGAAGAGGAGAAGACCATGTCCGACATCAGCGGACTCACCGAGGAGCAGCTTGCGTTCCGTCGGGCCAAGGCCACCACGGGCCTGCTCTGGCACGTCGGCGTGTACGTCATCATCAACGGGATGCTCTGGTTCCTGGATCTGTGGACCGGGCCCGGCATCCAGTGGGCCTTCTGGGTCACCGTGTTCTGGGGCGTCGGGCTGCTGTTCCACGTGCTCGCCTGGTTCGTCGACGGCCGCCAGGTCGAGCGGCGGCTCGCTCAGCACTACCTCGAGAAGGAGCGGCGCGACAACCCCTGAGCCGGCCCGGTGGCGGTCGGCGGGCGGCCCTGGACGCGGCGCGAGAGATCGGATGCCGCGGCGGTGACCTGCGTCACGATCTCGCCGACCGACTCCTCCGCCAGCTCCGACGCGAACGTCACCGCGATGCTCGCGATCGGCCAGTCGGCGTGGTCGCGCACCGCGACGGCGACCGATGACAGGCCGGGTGTGATCTCGCCGTTCTCGATCGCGTGCCCCCGCGCGCGCACGTCGACCAGTTCGCGCGACAGGGCCGAGTAGCTCGAGATGGCCGGCTCCCCGCGCTGCGTGAACGCGTTCGCATCGGGGAACAGTGCGCGCAGCTGCGGCTTGGGGAGTGCCGCGAGCATCGCCAGGCCACTGGCGGTGAGGTGGCTGGGCAGGCGTACGCCGACGTCCGACACGAGCGAGGGGCGGCGTGGTGCGCGCTCCTCGATGAGATAGATCACGTCCCGGCCGTGAAGCACCGCGAGATGCCCGCTCTCGCCGAGCCGGTCGACGAGCCCGGCGAGCACAGGACCGCCGAGCCTCGTCAGCGGCTCCTGCCGTGAGAAGCCGGAGCTGATCTCGAACGCGGCGAGCCCGATGCCGTAGCGGCGGGCCTCGGGGAAGTGCAGCACGAACCCGAAGTCCTCGAGGACGCCGAGCAGGCGGTACACCGTCGAGCGCGGCAGGTCGAGGTCGGCCGCGATGCTCGACGCGGTGACCGGCCCGCGCTGCATCGACAGGTGCCGCAGGATCGCGAGGGTGTGGCGCGCGGCCGGGGCGGACTCGGCGGGGGCGGTCATGGGGCCACTGTCTCACATATGAGACAGAATCTGCCCGGGGCGCCAACCCCGCCGCATCACGATGACGTGTGATGGAACCATGCTCAGCACCACCCCCACCCGCACCGCGGTCGTCGTCGGCACCGGCCCCGTCTCGATCGACGACGTCGTCGCCGTCGCGCGGCAGGGCGCCGTCGTCGAGATCGGCGAGGACGCGCGCGCCGCGGTCATCGCCAGCCGCCGCACGATCGAGGAGCTCGCGACCGACCCGGCTCCCCACTACGGGATCTCCACCGGATTCGGCGCGCTCGCGACCACCTTCATCGGAACCGAGCAGCGCACCCAGCTTCAGCAGAGCCTCATCCGCTCCCACGCCGCCGGCTCGGGCGACGAGGTCGAGCGCGAGGTGATCCGCGCCCTCATGCTCCTGCGCCTGTCGACCCTGCTGACCGGACGCACCGGCGTCCGGCTCCAGACCGCCGAGACCTACGCGGCCCTCCTCAACGCCGGCATCACCCCGGTCGTGCGCGAGTACGGCTCGCTCGGGTGCTCGGGCGACCTCGCTCCGCTGTCGCACGTCGCGCTCGCGGTGATGGGCGAGGGCACGGTGCGCGACGCCGCCGGCACGTTCCTGCCGGCCGCCGAGGCGCTCGCCGCAGCCGGCATCGAGCCGGTCGTCCTCGCCGAGAAGGAGGGCCTGGCGCTCGTCAACGGCACCGACGGCATGCTCGGGATGCTCTTGCTCGCGATCCACGACCTGCGGATGCTGGCGACCACCGCCGACATCACCGCGGCGATGAGCGTCGAGGCGCTGCTCGGCACCGACGCCGCCTTCGCCGACGACCTGCAGCGGCTGCGTCCCCAGCTCGGCCAGCGCGCCGCGGCCGCGAACATGCGCCGCGTGCTGGCCGGTTCCGCCATCGTCGCCAGCCACCGCGGCGACGACTGCACGCGCGTGCAGGACGCCTACTCGCTGCGGTGCGCGCCGCAGGTGCACGGCGCCGCGCGCGACACCCTGGCGCACGCGACCCTCGTGGCCGAGCGCGAGCTGGCCTCGGCGATCGACAATCCGGTCGTGACCCTCGACCACCGCGTCGAGTCGAACGGCAACTTCCACGGCGCCCCGGTCGCGTACGTGCTCGACTTCCTCGCGATCGCCGCCGCAGACGTCGCGAGCATGTCGGAGCGTCGCACCGACCGGATGCTGGACCCGGCCCGCAGCCACGGGCTCCCCGCCTTCCTCGCCCACGACGCCGGCGTCGACTCCGGCCTCATGATCGCGCAGTACACCGCCGCGGGCATCGTGTCGGAGCTCAAGCGGCTCGCGGCTCCCGCATCCGTCGACTCGATCCCGTCGTCGGCGATGCAGGAGGACCATGTCTCGATGGGCTGGGCCGCGGCACGCAAGCTCCGCCGGGCGATCGACGGTCTCACCCGCGTGCTCGCGATCGAGGCGCTCACGGCGGCGCGTGCGCTGGACCTGCGCGCACCGCTGACCCCCGCCCCCGCGACCGCCGCCGTGGTCGCCCGCATCCGCACGCGCGTCGCCGGGCCCGGCCACGACCGCTTCCTGTCGCCCGAGATCGAATCCGTCGTCGACGAGGTCGCCGCGGGCAGCCTGCTCGCCGCCGCCGAGACCGCCGTCGACACCCTCGCCTGAACCAACGAAGGACACCGAGATGACCGAGCACCTGCCCCGCACCGTCCGCGCCGCGCGCGGCTCCGAGATCACGACCAAGGGCTGGGCCACCGAGGCTCCGCTCCGCATGCTCATGAACAACCTCGACCCCGAGGTCGCCGAGCGCCCCGACGACCTCGTCGTCTACGGCGGCACGGGTCGCGCCGCCCGCAGCTGGGAGGCCTACGACGCGATCGTCCGCACCCTCGAGACGCTCGAGCTCGACGAGACGCTGCTGGTGCAGTCCGGCAAGCCCGTCGGCGTGTTCCGCACCCACGAATGGGCGCCGCGCGTGCTGATCGCGAACTCGAACCTCGTCGGCGACTGGGCGACGTGGCCCGAGTTCCGCCGCCTCGAGCAGGCGGGCCTGACGATGTACGGCCAGATGACCGCCGGCTCGTGGATCTACATCGGCACGCAGGGCATCCTGCAGGGCACGTACGAGACCTTCGCGGCCGTCGCCGACAAGCGCTTCGGCGGCACCCTGGCCGGAACCCTGACGCTCACCGGCGGCGCCGGCGGCATGGGCGGCGCGCAGCCGCTCGCCGTCACCATGAACGAGGGTGTCGTGCTGATCGTCGACGTCGACCCCGCGCGCCTGCAGCGTCGCGTCGACCACGGCTATCTCGACGAGATGACCGAGGACCTCGACGACGCGCTCGCTCGCGTGCTCGCGGCGAAGACCGAGCGCCGCCCCCTGTCGGTCGGCCTCGTCGGCAACGCCGCGACCGTCTTCCCCGAGCTGCTCGAGCGCGGGGTGCCGATCGACATCGTCACCGACCAGACCTCGGCGCACGACCCGCTCAGCTACCTGCCCGAGGGCGTCGGCGTCGAGGAGTGGCACGCGAAGGCCGAAGCCGACCCCGAGGGCTTCACCGCGGCAGCCCGTGCGTCGATGGCCAAGCAGGTCGAGGCGATGGTCGGATTCCAGGATGCCGGTGCCGAGGTCTTCGACTACGGCAACTCGATCCGCGCCGAGGCGCAGCTAGGCGGCTGCGACCGGGCGTTCGACTTCCCCGGCTTCGTCCCCGCCTACATCCGCCCGCTGTTCGCGGAGGGCCTCGGCCCGTTCCGCTGGGCGGCGCTGTCGGGCGACCCCGCCGACATCGCGGCGACCGATCGCGCGATCCTCGAGCTCTTCCCCGAGAACGAGAAGCTGCGCCGCTGGATCACGGGAGCGGCCGAGAAGGTCCACTTCGAGGGCCTGCCCGCGCGCATCTGCTGGCTCGGCTACAAGGAGCGCCACCTCGCCGGACTGAAGTTCAACGAGATGGTCGCCTCCGGCGAGCTGTCGGCGCCGGTCGTCATCGGCCGCGACCACCTCGACTCCGGCTCGGTCGCCTCGCCCTACCGCGAGACCGAGGCGATGGCCGACGGGTCCGACGCGATCGCCGACTGGCCGCTGCTCAACGCGCTGCTGAACACCGCGTCGGGCGCGACGTGGGTGTCGCTGCACCACGGCGGCGGCGTCGGCATCGGCCGCTCGATCCATGCCGGTCAGGTCGTGGTCGCCGACGGCACGCCGCTGGCGGCCGAGAAGATCGAGCGCGTGCTCGTCAACGATCCCGGCACGGGCGTCATGCGTCACGTCGACGCCGGCTACGAGCGTGCCCGCGAGGTCGCCCGCGAGCGGGGCCTGCGCATCCCCATGGAGGAGCAGGCGTGATCCAGCCCGCGGTCGCCCACGGTCGCCTGACCGGTCTCGACGAGATCGTCGACGTCGGCCGCGACCGGGTCCGCGGCGGCTACTCGCGGCACGTGTGGGACACGGCGGAGCTCGAACTGCGGGAGTGGTTCCGTGCCCGTGCGGCGGCCCTCGGCCTCGATGTCGAGACCGACCGCAACGGCAACATCTGGGCCTGGTGGGGTTCGCCCGGGGCGGATGCGGTCGTGCTCGGCAGCCACCTCGACTCGGTTCCCGGCGGCGGCGAGTTCGACGGCCCGCTGGGCGTGGCGAGCGCCCTCGACGCGATCGCGATGCTGCAGGCCGACGGCGTCACCCCGACCCGCCCCTGCGCCGTGGTCGTGTTCGCCGAGGAGGAGGGCTCCCGCTTCGGCGTCGCGTGCCTCGGATCGCGGCTGCTGACCGGCGCGATGACGGCCGACCGGGTGCGCGCCCTCACCGACGCCGACGGCGTCACCTTCGCCGACGCCGCCGCGGCGAACGGCACCGACCCCCGCTTCGTCGGGCACGATCCCGAGACGCTGGCCCGGATCGGCGTCTTCATCGAGCTGCACGTCGAGCAGGGCCGCGGCCTCATCGACCTCGACAGCCCGCTCGCCGTCGCCTCGAGCATCCTGGCCCACGGCCGCTGGCGCATCGACTTCACCGGCGAGGGCAACCACGCCGGGGCGACGCGCATGGCCGACCGCCGGGATCCCATGATCGCGGCCTCGCGCGGCATCCTCGCGATCCGCGACGCCGCGCGCGGCGACGATCGCGCCACGGTGGGGCGCATCGAGGCCGTTCCGGGCGGCACCAACGTCATCCCGTCGCGCGTCACGACGTGGCTCGACGCCCGCAGCGACCTCGACGGCGACGCCCGGTCGCTCGTCGCCGAGATCACGGCGCGCGTGCAGGACGCCGCGGCCGCCGAGCAGTGCGAGGCGCGCGTCACGGAGGAGTCCTGGAGCGGGCAGGTCGTGTTCGACCCGGCCCTGCGCGACCGGCTCGCCGCGACGCTCGGCGGCATCCCGGCCCTGCCGACCGGCGCCGGGCACGACGCCGGCATCCTCTCGGCGCATGTGCCCACCGCGATGCTGTTCGTGCGCAACCCGTCGGGCGTCTCGCATTCGCCCGAGGAGCATGCCACGCTCGAGGACTGCGTCGCGGGCGTCGTGGCGCTGACCCACGTGCTGCGAGGTCTGGTGTGACGATCCACTGCGAGGCGGCCCTCGTCGACGGCGTCGTCGAGGCGGGCGTCCGGCTGGACGCCGACGCTGACGGCCGCATCGACGGCGTCGCGCTCGGGGTCGCACCGCAGCCGGGCGATCTGCGTCTCGGGTTCGCTCTGCCCGGCATCGGCAACGCGCACTCGCACGCCTTCCACCGGGTGCTGCGCGCCCGCACGCACGACGACGGCGGCGACTTCTGGCGCTGGCGCGAGCAGATGTATGCGGCGGCCGCACGCCTCGACCCCGAGCGCTATCACGACCTCGCGCTCGGCGTCTTCGCCGAGATGCTCGCCGCCGGCTGGACCGCTGTGGGCGAGTTCCACTACGTGCACCACCGCCCGGACGGCTCGCCGTACGACCCCGCCCACGCGATGGAACTCGCGCTCGCCGAAGCAGCGCGGTCCGTCGGGATCCGCCTCACCCTCCTCGACACGTGCTACCTCACGGGTGGCATCGGAAAGCCGCCGTCGCCGGATCAGCGTCGATTCGGCGACGGCACCCCCGCCCGGTGGCTCGCACGCTGGGAGAGCCTGCGCGACGCGCTGCCGGCCGACACCGTGCTCGGCGCCGCGGTGCACTCGGTGCGGGCCGTCGCCCCGGACGACATCACCGAGATCGTGCGGGCGCTGCCCGCGGACGTCCCCCTGCACGTCCACCTCTCCGAGCAGCCGCAGGAGAACGAGGACTGCGTGCGCGCGCACGGTCTCACGCCGACGGGCGTCCTCGACCGCGCGGGCGCGCTGTCGCCGCGGCTGAGCGCCGTACACGCGACGCACCTCGCCGAAGACGACATCCGGATGCTGGGCGACGCCGGCGTGACGATCGCGATGTGCCCGACCACCGAGGCCGACCTCGGCGACGGCATCGGGCCGGCCCGCCGGCTCGCGGACGCGGGTGCTCGCATCGCACTCGGCTCCGACCAGAACGCCGTCGTCGATCCGTTCCTCGAGGCTCGCGGGCTCGAGGCCGGCGAGCGGCTCGCGTCCGGCCGGCGCGGCCGGTTCGGCCCCGCCGCGCTGACGGACGCCCTCACCGCGAGCGGCTACGCGTCGCTGGGGCTGACCGGCGGCATCCGCCGGGGAGCCCTGTGCGACCTCGTCGAAGTCGACACCGCGTCGGTGCGCACGGTCGGCGCCGACCTCGCGCAGATCGCGCTCGCGGCCACGGCATCCGACGTTCAGCGGGTGGTCGTCGGCGGGACGGTGCGCGCCGCGTCGGGCGCCCTGGCTCCGGCCGGCGCCGGCCGCCGGCGCGGAACCGAGCCCGCGCGGCTCCTCGCCGACGCGCTCGCCGCCTTCCCCCTCCCGTCCGCGAAGGAGTGACATGGCCCGTTCCCAGCTGATCACCGACATCGGAGAGCTCACCACGCAGGTGCCGGGCGAGCCGCGGCTCACCGACGCCGCGCTCGTCATCGAGGGCGACCGCATCGCGTGGATCGGCTCCGCTGCCGACGCCCCGGCGGCGGATGAGTCCGTCTCGGTCGCCGGGCGCGCGGTGCTGCCGGGGTGGGTCGACTCGCACACGCACATGGTGTTCGCGGGCGACCGGTCCGCGGAGTTCGAGGCGCGCATGGCCGGGCAGAAGTACGCCGCCGGAGGCATCGCCACGACGGTGCGCGCCACGCGCGCGGCGACCGAGGCAGAGCTGGCCGGCAACCTGAGCCGGCTGCGGGGCGAGGCGCTGCGTCAGGGGACCACGTTCC
Organism: Microbacterium thalassium; assembly: GCF_014208045.1. Lineage (NCBI taxonomy): Bacteria > Bacillati > Actinomycetota > Actinomycetes > Micrococcales > Microbacteriaceae > Microbacterium > Microbacterium thalassium. The sequence continues at coordinate 15,572 of NZ_JACHML010000001.1, read as the reverse complement.
TCGAGACGAAGACCGGCTACGGCCTCGACGTCGCCTCGGAGGAGGCGTCGGCCCGCATCGCCGCGGCCGAGGCCGACATCGTCACGTTCCTGGGCGCGCACGTCGTGCCCGAGGGCATCGACGCGCGGGAGTACCTGGATCTCGTCACCGGGCCGATGCTCGACGCGGTCGCGCCGTGGGTGCGGTTCATCGACGTGTTCTGCGAGCGCGGGGCGTTCGACGTCGAGCAGTCGCGCGAGGTGCTCGAGGCCGGGCGACGCGCGGGCCTCGGCCTGCGCGTCCACGGCAACCAGCTCGGTCACGGCGGGGGCGTCGCGCTCGCGGTGGAGCTGGGCGCGGCGAGCGTCGACCACTGCAACGCCCTCACCGACGCCGACGTCGACGCGCTCGCCGGCTCCGACACGGTCGCCACCGTCCTGCCGGCATGCGACCTGTCGACGCGCGAGCCGCTCGCGCCCGCACGCCGGCTGCGGGACGCGGGGGCGACCGTCGCGATCGCGACGAACTGCAACCCCGGCACCAGCTACACCACCTCGATGCAGTACTGCGTCGCGACCGCGGTGCTGCAGATGCACCTCTCGATCGAAGAGGCGGTGTGGGCGGCGACCCGCGGCGGCGCGGTCGCGCTCGGCGTGCAGGACAGCCCGGATGCCGTCGGCATGCTCGCCGTGGGCGGTCGCGCCGACCTGCAGGTGCTCGACGCCCCCTCGATCTCGCACCTGGCCTATCGCCCCGGCGTCCCGCTCACCGCCGCCGTGTGGCGCGCGGGCGAGCGGGTGCCGGCGGCATCGTCCTGGTAGGGGCGGCCGCGCCGCGAGCAGCGCAGTCGCGCTAGATGTGCTGCTCGATGTACCGCGCCGATGCGGCGGCGCCGTCCTCGGTCGCGTAGGCGGCCCGGACCTCTTCGGCCGCGCGGCGGACGGCGGGGTCGTGGAGCACGCGATCGACGGCGAGGACGAATTCGGTGCTGCCCGCCTTCTTCGGCGGGAGCGAGATCGCGTTCCCGCGCTTCTCGCACAGACGCACGTGCCACGTCTGCTCGGGCTGCAGGCCCATGCCCACGAACGGCACGCCGGTCGCGCACGCCGTCTGGACGGTTCCCTGGCCGCCGTGGATGACCGCCGCGTCGACGAGCCCGCCGAGCTTCGGCGCCGGCAGCAGGTCCGTCACGTGGATGTTCGGGGGCAGCTCGTCGTCGTCGCGCACGAACTGGCGGATGGGGGCGACGACGTTCACCGGGAGCTTGCCCAGCCCGTCCGCGCACTGGAGCGCGAGTTCGCGGTTGCCCGACGACCCCAGTGCGAGGTACACGAGCGGTTCGTCGCGGGCCGCGAGCTCTTCGACGATCGGCGGGATCGGCGCGTCGATGTCGGCGAAGATCGGGCCGACGCGCGTGAACGAGGGCGGCAGCGTGAAGCCGTCGAGCTCCCACGGCATCTCGGTCAGCAGGTTGTGGTCGGCGGTGATGAGCGAGCCGATCGTCTTCAGCGGCGGAACGCCGTTGTCGCGAGCCACCGTCGCGAAGGCCTTCGGGGCGAGCGGCACGGAGTTGTAGAACCCGCGGAACGCGGCCGTGGCGAGGCGGTCCGCGATGCGCGCGAGCCGGCCCCGGCCCTGCACGAGCCACAGATGGGGCGTCTGCGCCACCTGCGGCTCGGTGAGGGCGAACGGCACCGGGAAGAAGAGCGGCACGCTCTCGGCGCGCGCCGCGATGAACGACGTGAGGTTCGAGCCCGTCACGACCGCGCGCGCGTCGTGCTCGCGGATGAGCTCCCGCTCGCGGGCGACCCGCGCCGCGACGAGCTCCCGCGTGAACGGACTCGTCATCGACCGGCCCTGGTCGAAGGCCATCGCCTGATCGCGTTCGGCGTCGCTCCAGGCCGGTTCGCACGCGATGTAGGGGAACCCGGCATCCGTGATGAGGTGCACGAAGTCGTGTTCGTACCCCATGAACACGGGGTCGCACCCGGCGCCCAGTGCACGCGCGACCTGGATCATCCGCGTCGTCTCGGCCAGGTTGAACGTGACGGGGCAGAACAGGATCCGCTTCTTCCGGGTCACCCGCGCCCTCCTCGATCTTCGGGTCGTACGTCCACTCTGCCGCACGTGCGGGGCTCCCGTTCAGCGGGAGCCACCTCTGGGACACTCCTCGATGGGGCGGAGGATGGAGATGGAGGACACGACATGACCGCGATCCGCATCTACGAAGCCGCCCTGTGCTGCGATACCGGTGTGTGCGGTGTCGACGTCGACGAGGCCCTGGTGACCATCACCGCCGACGTCCGCCGACTCCAAGAGCTCGGCGTGGACATCAGCCGCCACAACCTCGCGAACGACCCGGTCGCCTTCACGACCGATGAGACCGTGCGCGGGTTCATGCACACCGTGGGCTCGAAGGGGCTTCCTCTCACGATCGCCGACGGCGTGACGATCGCGGCGGGCGGGTACCCGACGCGAGAGCTGCTCCTCGAGGTCGCCGGCGTCGGCGCGCCGCCGCCCGCGCCGGACGGGCGGACCGAGCTCGGGCTATCCGGCGCCGCGTCCTCGGGCTGCTGCGGCGGCTCCGGCTGCTGCTGACACGAGCATGCGCTTCCTCGACCGGGCCCCGCGGTTCCTGTTCTTCACCGGCAAGGGCGGCGTCGGCAAGACCTCGGTCGCGTGCGCGACGGCGGTCGACCTCGCCGCGCGCGGGCGGCGGGTGCTGCTGGTGAGCACCGATCCCGCGTCCAACGTCGGACAGGTCTTCGACGTGACGGTCGGCAACACCGTCACCGAGATCACCGCGGTCCCCGGCCTCGACGCCCTCGAGATCGATCCGGAGGCGGCCGCGGATGCCTACCGCGAGCGCATCATCGGGCCGGTGCGCGGGCTCCTCCCCGAGGTCGAGCTCGCGGGCATCGCCGAGAGCCTGTCGGGGTCGTGCACCACCGAGATCGCCTCGTTCGACGAGTTCACCGAGCTGCTCACCGATGAGGCGGCCTATGCCGGCTACGACCACATCGTGTTCGACACCGCGCCGACCGGGCACACGATCCGACTGCTCCAGCTGCCGGGATCCTGGACCGAGTTCCTCGCCACGGGCGGAGACGCCTCATGCCTCGGGCCGCTCTCGGGGCTCGACAAGCATCGCGCCACGTACGCCGCCGCCGTCGCGGCGCTGACCGATCCCACCCGCACCCGCCTGATCCTGGTCGCCCGCCCGCAGACCTCGTCGCTCGAGGAGGCGGCCCGCACCCTGGGCGAGCTCTCCGCCATCGGGATGACGGACTCTCGCATGGTCGTCAACGGCGTGCTGCCCGAAGCGGCCGGCGAGGAGCCCCTCGCGGTCGCGGTCCGCGAACGCGAATCCGCCGCCCTCGCGGCGATGCCGGCGACTCTGGCCGTGCTCCCGCGCGACGTCATCGGGCTCACGGCGCACAACATCGTGGGCGTCGACGCGCTCCGCGCGCTGTTCGCGCCGCCCGCCGCCGACGCCGCCGCCGATTCGTCGGAGGACGTGGAGATCGCGGATGCCGACCTGGGCGTGCTCGTCGACGCCATCGAATCCGACGGGCACGGCCTGGTGATGTTCATGGGCAAGGGCGGCGTGGGCAAGACCACGGTCGCCGCCTCGGTCGCGGTCGCGCTCGCCGCGCGCGGTCACGACGTGCTGCTCACGACGACCGATCCGGCGGCGCACCTCACGGCGACCCTCGATGGCGGGATCGGCGACCTCACGGTGTCGCGGATCGACCCCGTGACAGCGCTCGAGCAGTACCGGGCTCATGTGATGGAGACGAAGGGCGCAGGGCTCGACGAGGACGGCCGCACGGCCCTCGCCGAGGACCTCATGTCCCCGTGCACTGAGGAGGTCGCCGTCTTCCAGCAGTTCTCCCACGTCGTGCACCAGTCGCGCCGCCGGTTCGTCATCGTCGACACCGCGCCGACCGGTCACACCCTGCTCCTGCTGGATGCCACCGGCTCCTATCACCGCGAGATCGCGCGCCAGATGGGCGAGTCCGGCTTCGGGTTCACGACGCCGCTGATGAGGCTGCAGGACCCGGCTCAGACGAAGGTGGTCATCGTCACGCTCGCCGAGACCACCCCGGTGCTCGAAGCAGCCGCCCTCCAGGGAGACCTCGAGCGTGCGGGCATCCACCCCTGGGCGTGGGTCGTCAACAACTCGATCGCCGCGTCCCGACCCTCCTCGCCGTTCCTGCGCGCCCGCGCGCGCAGCGAGGCGTCGCAGTTCGAGCGGGTCCGCGGGTACGCCGACCGGCTCGCGGTCGTCCCGCTCATGGCCGCTGAGCCGATCGGAGTGCCCAGGCTCCTGGCGCTCGGCGGCGTCCCCCAGCCGACCTGAGAACCGGTCGAGCCTCGCCTCGGTCGTGACCCCGGCCCGTCGAATGGCGTGGAACCGAGGGGGAGCAGACGCCGCGCCGCTTCCGCTCCCGCGTGCCGCGCTGTCAGGATGGGGCGTGGGCCGGCACCGACGGTGTCCACGGTCCCGCCCTCCGGGCGGCGGGGCGAGACGCGCGCAAGGAACGGAGCACGCATGGAAGAGCTTCACGTCGAGAGCCTGCGCGAATACATCGAGCGTCTGCGCCAGCTGGGGTACTCGGTCCGCGACGGCCACTCGCCCGACCCCGATCTGATCGACCCCCGCGGCAACCCCGTCTACACCTGGCAGGAGGGGTATCCGTACGACGAGCGGATGAGCCGCGACGAGTACGAGTTCGAGAAGTACAAGCTGCAGGTCGAGCTGCTGAAGTTCCAGTACTGGCTCGAAGACACCGGCCGGCGCGCGATCATCCTGTTCGAGGGGCGGGATGCCGCCGGCAAGGGCGGCACCATCAAGCGGTTCACCGAGCACATGAATCCGCGGTCTGCGCGCGTGGTCGCCCTGACCAAGCCCAGCGACCGCGAGCGCGGTCAGTGGTACTTCCAGCGGTACATCCAGCACTTCCCGTCCCTCGGCGAGATCGTCATGTTCGACCGGTCCTGGTACAACCGGGCCGGCGTCGAGCGGGTGATGGGCTTCTGCACCGACGAGGAGTACGAGACCTTCATGGACCAGGCTCCGGCGTTCGAGCGGATGCTGGTGGACTCGGGCATCCACGTCACGAAGTTCTGGTTCTCGGTGTCGCGCACCGAGCAGCGCACGCGGTTCGCGATCCGTCAGCTCGATCCCGTGCGCCGCTGGAAGCTGTCGCCCATGGACATCGCGTCGCTGGACAAGTGGGAGGCCTACACCGAGGCCAAGGAGGAGATGTTCCGCCGCACCGACAAGAAGGACGCGCCGTGGATCATCGTCCGCTCCAACGACAAGAAGCGCGCGCGCCTGAACGCGATGCGGTACTTCCTCACCCAGTTCGACTACGAGGGCAGGGACGACGAGGTCATCGGCACCCCCGACCCGCTGCTGGTGATGCGCGGAAAGCGGGAGACCGCGGACGAGTGAGGTCTCCCGCGCGGCGTCGTGCGCCCGCCGGCGCCGACCCGCGGATCGCCGCGTCTCGACGGCCGACGGGGCACGCCTGAGACCTCGCTGTGGAGTGCGCCCGCGTCGCGCCCGTGCGTCCGCGAGGACGTACGATGGGTGTAACCGGACGTATATGTCCGGTTCATGAACGGGCGCGGCGCACAGTGGAGCGCGTCGCGCGGGAAGGAAGAACCATGGACATCGCAGGAAAGGTCTTCGTCGTCACCGGCGCAGGCAGCGGCATCGGACGGGCCGTCGCGCTCCGGCTGCTGGCGGGCGGGGCATCCGTCGCCGGCGTCGACCTCAACGAAGAGAGCATGGAGGGCACGGCCGAACTCGCCCAGGCCGGCGACCGGTTCACCATGCATGCCGTGAACATCACCGACCGGGCCGCCGTCGAGGCTCTTCCCGAGGCCGTCGTCGCCGCGCACGGAGCGGTCGACGGTGTCGCGAACATCGCTGGCGTCATCCAGAAGTTCGAGCGCGTGATCGACCTGGACTACTCCGAGATCGAGAAGGTCATGAACGTGAACTTCTGGGGAGTCATCAACATGGTCAAGGCGTTCCTGCCGCTGCTGACCGAGCGTCCCGAGGCGTCGCTGCTGAACGTCGCCAGCATGGGTGCGTACGCGCCGGTTCCCGGTCAGGCCGTCTACGGCGCATCGAAGGCGGCGGTGTCGCTGCTCTCCGAGGCGCTGTACGCCGAGCTGCTCGGGACGAACGTCGCCGTGACGGCCATCTACCCGGGCGCGATCGACACCAACATCGCCGCGAACTCCGGCGCGCGGCTGCAGGCCGCCCCCGAGGCCGGTGCCGAGAGCAAGCGCAAGATGACCAGCCCGACCGAGGCCGCGCGCGTCATCGTCGAGGCCATCGAGAAGGGGCGCTTCCGCGCCACGATCGGGTCGGATGCGGCCATGATGGACCGCCTGTCGCGCCTGAACCCCAAGATGGCGACCGAGATGATCGGCAAGCAGATGGCGGACCTGCTCAACTGACGTCACAGGATCCTGACGGACCCCATCCGGTCCGTCAGGATGGGCGGCATGGACGACGACATCCGGGTCGAAGCGACCGCACCCGACCTCGACGACTATCTGCTGCTCCGCGAGGTCTCGGGGCTGTCGCCGAAGACGCCGGACCAGGGGCTGCCCGCACTCGCCAACAGCTGGGCGTGGCGACGGGCGGTCACCGGCGATGGGCGCACCGTCGCGATGGGCCGGGTGGTCGGTGACGGAGGCTGGTACTTGCTCGTCGCCGACATGGCGACGCATCCGGACTTCCAGCGTCAGGGAATCGGGCGGCGGATCCTCGAGTCCCTGCTCGACGAGATTCGCGATCGCGCGCCGCGTGGCGCCTATGTGACGCTCCTTGCCGACCCGCCCGGGCAGCCGCTGTATCGGAAGCTGGGATTCACCGACCCCGAGGACGGTTCGACGACGATGCACCAGGTGCTCGCATAGCTCGGCGTCGATATCCTGCTCGTGGCGCCCGCCTACAGGCGGCGCCGCGTACGCGAGCCCTCGAGATCGGAGCACCATGACCACGTTCGACCAGCTTCTCACCGAGCAGATCGGCCACGAGTTCGCCGCGAGCCAGCAGTATGTCGCGATCGCGGTCTGGTTCGACGACCACGACCTGCCGCAGCTCGCGAGCCACTTCTACCGCCAGTCCGTCGAAGAGCGCAATCACGCCATGATGCTCGTGCAGTACCGTCTCGACCGCGACATGGGCGTCACCATCCCGGGCGTTCCCGCGGTGCAGACCGAGTTCGCCGACCACACCGAGCCGATCCGCCTCTCTCTCGAGCAGGAGAAGCGCGTGTCCGAGCAGATCCAGGCGCTGTTCGCCGCGGCGCGCGCCGAGGGCGACGGTCTCGGCGAGCAGGCGATGCTGTGGTTCCTCAAGGAGCAGGTCGAGGAGGTCGCCTCGATGGCGACGCTGCTGACCATCGCCGAGCGCACGACGAACCTCTTCGACATCGAGAACTTCGTCGCCCGCGACATGCCCTCGGGCGCCGCCGTCGAGGCCGACGCGCCGCCGGCGGCGGGCGGAGCCCTCTGAGCTCTCCGGCACGCACGACTGATCAGGCCCGGGTCCGCTTCGGCGGCTCCGGGCCTGTCGTCTGCCGCAGCAGCGAGGCTACGATCGCGACGTGAACTTCTCCGGACTGAACCCCGACGCTCCCGCCTTCTATGCGGAACTGCGCGAGAACAACACCAAGGAGTGGTGGACGGCGAACAAGGACCGCTACGAGCGGAACGTCCGTGCGCCGTTCGAGGCCATCGGCGACGAGCTCGCCGGCGAGTTCGGGCCGGTGAAGATCTTCCGTCCGTACCGCGACGTGCGCTTCAGCGCCGACAAGTCCCCGTACAAGCTGGCGATCGGCATGGTCACGCGATCGTCTCCCGCGCACTATCTGCAGCTCTCCGAGGACGGGCTCATGCTCGGCGGCGGGCTGTACGAGGCGACCCCGGCGATGCTCGCGCGCTTCCGCGCGATCGTCGACGACAACCGGCTCGTCGGCGACCTCGAGGCGACGCTCGACGAGGTCGGCGACGCGGGATTCGAACTCATGGCCGGCGACGCGCTGCGCACCGCGCCGCGCGGGTTCTCGGTCGATCATCCGCACATCGATCTGCTCCGGCTGAAGCGTCTCGCCGTCTCGCGCCGCGAGCCTGTCGCGGAGTGGATGTGGGCGCCCGGCGCGCTCGACGACGTGCGCGACCGGTGGCGGACCGTGTCGATCTGGTGCGACTGGCTCTCGGAGAACCTCGGCGACACGGTCGGCGACTGACGCCACGCCTGGGCGCCCTCGGCCGGGCCCTTTGCCCCTGGTGGCGTCGATGGGCGGCTGGGAGACTGACCATATGTCCAGCGCGGAACCCTTCATGCCGGCGCACGAGCCGCCGCGCCCGAAGCCGTACACCGAGGTGGACATCGATCACGACGAGGACGTCATCTTCGACGAGGACGACGGCTCGGCCCCGGGCCCGGCGTTCGACGAGAAGGCCGCGCCGCCGCCGTTCCGGCGCCCGCACCCCGGCGAGCACGTGAGCCACGACGAACTCGAGCACGACTTCCCCGAGGGCGTCGCCGACGCGCCCGAGCGCTGATGGGCGCCGGCCTCGTATCAGGGCCCTGCGGTCGCGGCTCTCGAAGATGGGAGGTCGTCCGATGACACGCCAGCGATTCAGCGTCGCCACATTCAACCTGTACAACCTGCAGCTGCCCGGCCGTGACATGCACCCCGGTCAGACGCCGTGGACCCAGGAGCAGTACGAGAGAAAGGTCGCGTGGACCGGGAGCCGCCTGGCCGAGCTGGATGCCGACATCGTCGGTCTGCAGGAGCTCTGGCACCGCGACGCCATGGTCGAGATCCTGGCGGCGTCGGGTCTCGCGGGCCGGTACGACCTCGTCGCCGAACCGGCCGACGGGACGCGCATCGTGACGGCGGCGCTCGTGCGCACCGGACTCCTCGTGGGAAGCCCCGAGTGGATCCAAGACTTCCCCGATGCCCTCCGCCTCGAGAGCACGCGGCCGATGGACGTGCAGTCGCCGGCGATCGATGTGCGCATCTCCGGCTTCTCGCGGCCGGTGCTGCACCTTTCCGTGATGCTGCGCGAGGACCAGCCGAACACCGAGGTGTACGTGACCCACCTGAAGTCGAAGCTGCCGAGCCGCATCGACGAGGAGGACTGGTTCGTCGCCGACCCCGCCGCCTTCAAGCCCCACCGGAAAGCCATCGGCTCGGCACTGGCCACGATCCGGCGCACCGCCGAGGCGGCCGCCCTGCGCGTGCTGCTCACCGATGTCATGAAGACCACGGCGACGCCCGTGATCGTCCTCGGCGACATCAACGACGGTCAGCACAGCAACACGCTGAACATCGTGACCGAGCAGCCGCGCTACCTGCTGGGCATCTCGACGGGTGGGGTGGACAACGGCCTCTACACGGCGCAGACGCTGCAGCAGTTCCGCGACACCCGCGACGTCTACTACACGCACGTCTTCCAGGACCTGAGGGAGTCGCTTGACCACGTTCTCGTGAGCGAGCAGTTCTACGACCTCAGCCGGGAGCGCGTGTGGCTGTTCGACGGCCTGACCATCGAGAACGATCACCTCAACGAGGACGATCACAAGGAGACGGGCACGGGCGACCACGGCATCGTGAAGGTGGCCTTCCGGTACCGCCCGGCGGGGTGATTCCGGCTCGCCGCAGGCCGGCGAGACGGCGGTCCGAACGGGCGGGGCGGTGCGACACGCCCGGGATGCGGGGCCGATTCGCCAGAGTGGTGGGGGCCACGTAAAGTATTACTTGTTCGCCCCAAAGGGAGAGCGGAGCGGCCGGAAGGCCCCGCCCCCTCAAGCAGCGGACCACCCCCCATCAAAATCCGCAGAACAGACGTCTGTCTGGGCTTCGTGAGGTGGAGGACATCCCCCTGTTCGGGATGCGGCTCAGCGAGCCGCGAAGCGAGCTGGACGCGCCGCCGGTCGGTTTGACACGGAGCGCGGATGGGATAAGATAGTGAAGTTGCCCCGCGGGGCTGATCTCCTCCTGGTGAGGGGGCCAGTGGTGGGAGCATCCGATCCTTGAGAACTCAACAGCGTGCACTTGTCAAATGCCAAATAATCCTCGTCCAGCTTCGGCTGGTTGAGAATTCCTTTTGGATCAAAGACCAGCCCCCTTGTGGGGTTGGCAATGGATAGTCAGCAATGACATCCCTTTGGTCAGATCAAACTCGCTGCGCGACCGTTTTTCCCGGTTGTGTATGCAAATTTTCTTTACGGAGAGTTTGATCCTGGCTCAGGATGAACGCTGGCGGCGTGCTTAACACATGCAAGTCGAACGGTGAAGCAGAGCTTGCTCTGTGGATCAGTGGCGAACGGGTGAGTAACACGTGAGCAACCTGCCCCGGACTCTGGGATAAGCGCTGGAAACGGCGTCTAATACTGGATACGAGACGTGATCGCATGGTCAACGTTTGGAAAGATTTTTCGGTCTGGGATGGGCTCGCGGCCTATCAGCTTGTTGGTGAGGTAATGGCTCACCAAGGCGTCGACGGGTAGCCGGCCTGAGAGGGTGACCGGCCACACTGGGACTGAGACACGGCCCAGACTCCTACGGGAGGCAGCAGTGGGGAATATTGCACAATGGGCGGAAGCCTGATGCAGCAACGCCGCGTGAGGGACGACGGCCTTCGGGTTGTAAACCTCTTTTAGCAGGGAAGAAGCGAAAGTGACGGTACCTGCAGAAAAAGCGCCGGCTAACTACGTGCCAGCAGCCGCGGTAATACGTAGGGCGCAAGCGTTATCCGGAATTATTGGGCGTAAAGAGCTCGTAGGCGGTCTGTCGCGTCTGCTGTGAAAACCCGAGGCTCAACCTCGGGCCTGCAGTGGGTACGGGCAGACTAGAGTGCGGTAGGGGAGATTGGAATTCCTGGTGTAGCGGTGGAATGCGCAGATATCAGGAGGAACACCGATGGCGAAGGCAGATCTCTGGGCCGTAACTGACGCTGAGGAGCGAAAGGGTGGGGAGCAAACAGGCTTAGATACCCTGGTAGTCCACCCCGTAAACGTTGGGAACTAGTTGTGGGGTCCTTTCCACGGATTCCGTGACGCAGCTAACGCATTAAGTTCCCCGCCTGGGGAGTACGGCCGCAAGGCTAAAACTCAAAGGAATTGACGGGGACCCGCACAAGCGGCGGAGCATGCGGATTAATTCGATGCAACGCGAAGAACCTTACCAAGGCTTGACATACACGAGAACGCTGCAGAAATGTAGAACTCTTTGGACACTCGTGAACAGGTGGTGCATGGTTGTCGTCAGCTCGTGTCGTGAGATGTTGGGTTAAGTCCCGCAACGAGCGCAACCCTCGTTCTATGTTGCCAGCACGTAATGGTGGGAACTCATGGGATACTGCCGGGGTCAACTCGGAGGAAGGTGGGGATGACGTCAAATCATCATGCCCCTTATGTCTTGGGCTTCACGCATGCTACAATGGCCGGTACAAAGGGCTGCAATACCGTGAGGTGGAGCGAATCCCAAAAAGCCGGTCCCAGTTCGGATTGAGGTCTGCAACTCGACCTCATGAAGTCGGAGTCGCTAGTAATCGCAGATCAGCAACGCTGCGGTGAATACGTTCCCGGGTCTTGTACACACCGCCCGTCAAGTCATGAAAGTCGGTAACACCTGAAGCCGGTGGCCTAACCCTTGTGGAGGGAGCTGTCGAAGGTGGGATCGGTAATTAGGACTAAGTCGTAACAAGGTAGCCGTACCGGAAGGTGCGGCTGGATCACCTCCTTTCTAAGGAGCACTGCACTCTTCGGAGTGACAGAGCCGGATTCGAGACGAATGTTCTCGACCGGAGCTCATGGGTGGAACATTTGACAAGGCGCTCATCGTCTCTCGATGGCCTCAGTACGCCGCTTGCGGTTGGAACGGGTTGTCGGACAGAGGGTGGGCGCTGCACGCTGTTGGGTCCTGAGGGACCGGATGCCGTTCGGTTGAACGGCAGCTGACTCTCAGGGCCCCTTCTGGCGCCGGCCTTGTGGCTGGTTGCGGTGGGGGTACCGCCCGTACTTTGAGAACTACACAGTGGACGCGAGCATCTTCGAACCGGACTTCGGTCTGGTTCGTTATAGATGATCTTAAAGATCATTAGTCAATTTCTGATCCAGGCCTTTCGGGGTCTGGGTTCGATTCTTGATGAAACTCATGTGATTTCAAGTCTTTAAGAGCAAACGGTGGATGCCTTGGCATCTGGAGCCGAAGAAGGACGTAGCAATCTGCGATAAGCCTCGGGGAACTGATAAGCAAGTTTTGATCCGAGGGTGTCCGAATGGGGAAACCCCGCCAGGCGGCGTGCCGACCTGGTGACTCCCGCCTGAATATATAGGGCGGGTAGAGGGAACGCGGGGAAGTGAAACATCTCAGTACCCGCAGGAAGAGAAAACAACAGTGATTCCGTCAGTAGTGGCGAGCGAACGCGGATCAGGCTAAACCTCATGCGTGTGATACCCGGCAGGGGTTGCGTGTGGGGGGTTGTGGGACGTTCCTGGTTGTTCTGCCGAGCAGCCGGCGTGACAGAAGCGTGTAGACGAACCGTCTTGAAAGGCGGGCCATAGTGGGTGCCAGCCCCGTAGTCGAAATGCGTGTTCTGGCGTGGAGCGTATCCCAAGTAGCACGGGGCCCGAGAAATCCCGTGTGAATCTGTCAGGACCACCTGATAAGCCTAAATACTCCCAGATGACCGATAGCGGACAAGTACCGTGAGGGAAAGGTGAAAAGTACCCCGGGAGGGGAGTGAAATAGTACCTGAAACCGTTTGCTTACAAACCGTTGGAGCACCCCTGGTAGGTGTGACAGCGTGCCTTTTGAAGAATGAGCCTGCGAGTTAGCGATACGTGGCGAGGTTAACCCGTGTGGGGTAGCCGTAGCGAAAGCGAGTCTGAATAGGGCGATTCAGTCGCGTGTCCTAGACCCGAAGCGAAGTGATCTATCCATGGCCAGGCTGAAGCGACGGTAAGACGTCGTGGAGGGCCGAACCCACTTAGGTTGAAAACTGAGGGGATGAGCTGTGGATAGGGGTGAAAGGCCAATCAAACTTCGTGATAGCTGGTTCTCTCCGAAATGCATTTAGGTGCAGCGTTGCGTGTTTCTTGCCGGAGGTAGAGCTACTGGATGGCCGATGGGCCCCACCAGGTTACTGACGTCAGCCAAACTCCGAATGCCGGTAAGTGAGAGCGCAGCAGTGAGACTGTGGGGGATAAGCTTCATAGTCGAGAGGGAAACAACCCAGACCACCATCTAAGGTCCCTAAGCGCGTGCTAAGTGGGAAAGGATGTGGAGTTGCTTAGACAACCAGGAGGTTGGCTTAGAAGCAGCCACCCTTGAAAGAGTGCGTAATAGCTCACTGGTCAAGTGATTCCGCGCCGACAATGTAACGGGGCTCAAGCACGCCACCGAAGTTGTGGCATTGACATTATTGGTAGGCCTTCGTGGTCCAGCCGTGTTGATGGGTAGGAGAGCGTCGTGTGGCCAGCGAAGCGGCGGTGTGAACCAGCCGTGGAGGCCACACGAGTGAGAATGCAGGCATGAGTAGCGAAAGACGTGTGAGAAACACGTCCTCCGAAAGACCAAGGGTTCCAGGGTCAAGCTAATCTTCCCTGGGTAAGTCGGGACCTAAGGCGAGGCCGACAGGCGTAGTCGATGGACAACGGGTTGATATTCCCGTACCGGCGAAGAACCGCCCAAGCTAATCCAGTGGTGCTAAGAGTCCTAACTCAGGATGTACGGATCCCTTCGGGGTGAAGACGCTTGAGCGAACGCTCGACCCCATGCTGGTGCGGCTAGCGTATTAACAGGTGTGACGCAGGAAGGTAGCCCATCCCGGGCGATGGTTGTCCCGGGGCAAGTGCGTAGGCCGAGTCATAGGCAAATCCGTGACTCATACAGGCTGAGACACGATGCGGATGAAAAGTGGGTGATCCTATGCTGCCGAGAAAAGCATCGACGCGAGGTTCTAGCCGCCCGTACCCCAAACCGACTCAGGTGGTCAGGTAGAGAATACCGAGGAGATCGAGAGAATCGTGGTTAAGGAACTCGGCAAAATGCCCCCGTAACTTCGGGAGAAGGGGGGCCTTCGACGTATTAGGACTTGCTCCGAAAGCGTTTGGAGGCCGCAGAGACTAGTGGGTAGCGACTGTTTACTAAAAACACAGGTCCGTGCCAAGTCGCAAGACGATGTATACGGACTGACGCCTGCCCGGTGCTGGAAGGTTAAGAGGACGGGTCAGCCGCAAGGCGAAGCTCAGAATTTAAGCCCCAGTAAACGGCGGTGGTAACTATAACCATCCTAAGGTAGCGAAATTCCTTGTCGGGTAAGTTCCGACCTGCACGAATGGCGTAACGACTTCCCAACTGTCTCAACCGCGAACTCGGCGAAATTGCATTACGAGTAAAGATGCTCGTTACGCGCAGCAGGACGGAAAGACCCCGTGACCTTTACTACAGCTTGGTATTGGTGTTCGGTGTGGCTTGTGTAGGATAGGTGGGAGACTTTGAAGCGGACACGCCAGTGTTCGTGGAGTCGTTGTTGAAATACCACTCTGGTCACTCTGGATGTCTAACTTCGAACCGTGATCCGGTTCAGGGACAGTGCCTGGTGGGTAGTTTAACTGGGGCGGTTGCCTCCCAAAAAGTAACGGAGGCGCCCAAAGGTTCCCTCAACCTGGTTGGCAATCAGGTGGCGAGTGTAAGTGCACAAGGGAGCTTGACTGTGAGACTGACAGGTCGAGCAGGGACGAAAGTCGGGACTAGTGATCCGGCAGTGGCTTGTGGAAGCGCTGTCGCTCAACGGATAAAAGGTACCTCGGGGATAACAGGCTGATCTTGCCCAAGAGTCCATATCGACGGCATGGTTTGGCACCTCGATGTCGGCTCGTCGCATCCTGGGGCTGGAGTAGGTCCCAAGGGTTGGGCTGTTCGCCCATTAAAGCGGTACGCGAGCTGGGTTTAGAACGTCGTGAGACAGTTCGGTCCCTATCCGCTGCGCGCGTAGGAAGTTTGAGAGGATCTGACCCTAGTACGAGAGGACCGGGTTGGACGAACCTCTGGTGTGTCAGTTGTTCCGCCAGGAGCACCGCTGATTAGCTACGTTCGGGATGGATAACCGCTGAAAGCATCTAAGCGGGAAGCCGGCCTCAAGATGAGACTTCCATACCCTTCGGGGTGAGAGGCTCCCAGCCAGACTACTGGGTTGATAGGCCAGATGTGGAAGCGCAGCAATGCGTGCAGCTGACTGGTACTAATAAGCCGATGACTTGATAACACACCGTTCTATGGTGCTTGCGTCCACTGAGTGGTTCCCGATGTACGGTCGGGAATCAGCAAACGAACCATGTTCGTTATGCGACCGATACGAAAACATCAATAGTGTTTCGGCGGCCATAGCGAGAGGGAAACGCCCGGTCACATTCCGAACCCGGAAGCTAAGCCTCTCAGCGCCGATGGTACTGCAGGGGGGACCCTGTGGGAGAGTAGGACACCGCCGGACTTCCATTAAACCGAATGGCCACCCAACGCAGGGTGGCCATTCGGCGTAACGCG